>NZ_CP064873.1:0-2400000 GCF_019056515.1 Microbacterium paraoxydans | reverse complement strand
GTCGGGGTGCCGGCGTTCATCGTGACGCTGGCCGGCATGCTGTTCTTCCGCGGTGCGAACCAGGCGGTGGGCGACTCGCAGTCGGTGCCCGTGCCGGAGGGCTTCAAGATCATCGGCGCCGGCTACCTGCCGGAGATCGCCCTGCCGCTTCCGTTCAACATCCCGACCATGCTGCTGGCGCTCGCCGGCGTCGCATGGATCGTCTTCTGGGAGATCCGCACCCGGCGCATCCAGCGCAAGATGGGCTCCGACATGGCGCCGCTGTGGGTGAGCGTGACGAAGGTCGTCCTCATCTCGGCCGTCATCCTCGTCGCCGGCTGGCTGTTCGCCACCGGACGGGAGGGCACGAGCTTCCCGATCTCTGGCGTCATCCTCCTCGCTCTCGTCATCCTCTACTCGTTCATCACGAACAACACCGTCTTCGGCCGTCACATCTACGCGGTCGGCGGCAACCGCCAGGCGGCGCGCCTCTCGGGCGTGAAGGACCGCTGGGTCGACTTCTTCGTGATGATGAACATGTCGGTCCTCGCCTCGCTCGCCGGCATGATCTACGTCGCCAGGGCGACCGCGTCCGGCCCGCAGGACGGCAACGGGTGGGAGCTCGACGCGATCGCCTCCGTCTTCATCGGCGGCGCGGCCGTCTCCGGCGGCATCGGCACGGTGATCGGCTCGATCATCGGTGGTCTCGTGATGGCGTTCCTGAACAACGGCCTCGCGCTGCTCGGCGCCGGTGCCGACGTCGTCTCTATGATCAAGGGCCTCGTGCTCCTCTTCGCCGTCGGCGTCGACGTGTGGAACAAGCAGCAGGGCCGTCCGTCGATCATCGGGTTCCTCACGCGCCGTCTCGGCCGCAAGCAGGATCCGGCCACCGACACGTTCGATCCCACGAAGACGAACTACCCCACCAGTCAGAAGTACGAAGCCCCCGCCGTCGAGGAGACGCGCGGAAAGTAAGGGCCGCGTCGCGCAACGCAGGCGCGACGGGACCTGCACACACCAGAGAAAGAGATCACATGAAGAAGATCCTTCTGTCGGCGACAGCGCTTGTCGTCGCGGGCGCATTCGCCCTCACCGGCTGCTCCTCGGAGCGCGGCGGTGACTCGGGTTCGGGGTCGGGCGAGGAGGCCTCCTCGGGCTTCGACGCCGGCTCCACGATCGGTGTCGCTCTGCCCGACAAGACCTCGGAGAACTGGGTCCTGGCCGGTCAGCTGTTCACCGACGGCCTCGAGAAGGCCGGCTTCAAGGCGGACGTGCAGTACGCGCCCGCCAGCAACACGGTCGCCGAGCAGCAGAACCAGATCCAGGCGATGGTCACCGGTGGCGCCAAGGTCATCATCATCGGCGCCAAGGACGGCAAGCAGCTCACCACGCAGGTGGAGGCCGCGCGCGACGCCGGTGTCGCGGTCATCGCCTACGACCGTCTCATCGAGAACACCGACGCGGTGGACTACTACGTCGCCTTCGACAACTTCGAGGTCGGCAAGCTCCAGGGCCAGGCGCTGCTCGACGGGCTCGCCGAGCGCGCGGATCACGAGGCGCCGTACAACATCGAGCTGTTCTCGGGCTCGCCGGACGACGCCAACTCGGCGGTGTTCTTCAACGGGGCGATGGAGGTGCTGCAGCCGAAGATCGACGACGGCACGCTGAACGTCGTCTCCGGGCAGACCGAGATCTCCCAGACGGCGACCGAGGGCTGGAAGCCGGAGAACGCCCAGCGCCGGATGGACTCGATCCTCACGTCGAGCTACGGCTCGGAGACCCTCGACGGCGTCCTGTCCCCGAACGACACCCTCGCCCGCGCCATCATCACCTCGGCGCAGCAGGCCGGCAAGCCCGTCCCGGTGGTCACCGGTCAGGACTCCGAGGTCGAGTCGGTGAAGTCGATCATGGAGGGCGTGCAGTACTCCACGATCAACAAGGACACCACGCTGCTCGTGGAGCAGGCCATCAAGATGGTCGGTCAGCTCCAGAAGGGTGACGAGGTCGACGTCAACGACACCGACCAGTACGACAACGGCAAGAAGGTCGTCCCGGCCTACCTGCTCCCGCCGGTCATCGTGACCAAGGAGAACGCGGCCGAGGCGTACGCCAACGTCCCGAGCCTCCTCGAGATCGTGAAGTCGTACGAGTAAGGACGAGTGAGACCGTCCCCGTTCCTCGCGAACGACGGACACGCCACGACGAGCCGTCCGGACCTTCGGGTCCGGGCGGCTCGTCGCCGTTGCGGCGCGTCCCCGTCCTGTCTTCAGTCGACCGGCCCCCATCGCCGCGTCGCCAGGGCGAGGAGGAGCGCCGCCATCGTCAGCGTGGCCGCGAGAGCGACGGGGGAGAGCGCACCCGCCCCGCTCGCGAGGGCCCACGCTCCCGACGCCGGTCCGATCACAGCGCCGATGTTCAAGGCCGCGGTGGCGTAGGACCCTCCCATGGTCGGGGCGCCGGAGGCGGCATACAGCACCCGGGCGATCAGTGTGCTTCCGACGCCGAAGGAAGCCATCCCCTGTACGAAGACGAGCAACAGCAGGGGTATCGGCTGCGTCGCGACCGCCGCCAGGACGATCCAGCCGCCGAGGAGCAGCGGGCCGCCGACCGCGAGGAGCACACCGGCATGCCGATCGGCGAACCGACCCGCGATGGTCACGCCGAGGAACGAGCCGATGCCGAACAGGACCAGCGCGAGCGGGACCGCAGCGTCGGGCAGGCCCGCGACCTCGGTGACGATCGGCGCGAGGAACGTGAAGACCGCGAAGGTCCCCGCGTTCACCAGGGCCGCCAGGGTCATCGCGAGGGCCAGGCGCGGTGTCCCCAGGAGCGCGAGCTCCGTGCGGAGGGTCGGTTCCTTCCGGGGGAGTGGTGCCGGGGCGGGGTCGGGCTCCGTGCCCGGGATCGTCGTCGGCACGCCGCGGAGGATTCCGAGCAGCGCAGGGAGGCAGAGGAGCGCGACAGCGGCGAAGGTCGCCCGCCAGCTCAGCGCGGTGCCGAGGATGGCGCCGACAGGGACGCCGACGATGGTGGCGACGGTCGTCCCGGAGAGCAGCACCGCGAGCGCTCGTCCGGTGCGCTCGCGGGGGACGAGGAGGGTCGCCGTGCGCAGGGCGACGGCGAGGAAGCCGGCGTTCGCGAGGGCGCTGAGTATGCGCGTGACGAGCAGAAGCTCGAACAGGGACGTCACCGCGCCGACGGCATGGCAGGCGGCGAAGAGCGCGAGGCAGGCGACGAGTGTGCGGCGTGGGGGCCAGCTGCGCGCGAACGCGGCCATGGCGGGTGCGCCGATGACCATGCCGACCGCGAAGGCGGAGGTGAGGAGGCCCGCCGTGCCGACCGGGACGTCGAGCTCGTGCGCGATCGCGGGGAGGAGTCCCGCGAGCATGAATTCGGAGGTGCCCATGACGAAGACCGCCAGGGCAAGGGCATAGAGGGGGAAAGGCATCGAGTGCTCCGAGGTGAGAGGGAAGAGGAATGCTTCTCGTCACCACGGTCAGCGCCCGGCTCACCGGCGCGCGCCCGCCGGCAGGGCGGACGAAGGGATCAGCGGTTCGCGGGGCTGACGGTGTGACCGGCAGCCCCCGACCTGTCTGATTCGGGGCTCGACATGCCCTCCACTCTAGGGCTGACGGCGGGAGACCACGGAGGTTCCTCGGCGAAGGTGACGGTGTGCGGAGGCGGCGGTCGGTCGATGTAGGTCCGGCCGGTGGGGCTCGTCCACTCCAGAACGCCGCCCGGCCCCTGCTCGACGTGCCACGGGGAGTGGTGTTTGAGCATGTGATGTCGTCGGCAGAATATCGCGAGGTTGTCGTGCGCGGTCTCTCCGCCGAGCGCCGCATCGTGATTGTGATCGAGGTCACACTTCCGCGGTGCGAGGCCGCAGCCCGGGAAGCGGCAGCGTTGATCGCGGGCCCGCAGGTGTCGGCGGAGGTCTTCGCTCGGGCGATACCGGTCGACGGCCAGCAGCGCCCCGCTGATCGGGTGGGTGAGCACCCGGTCCCAGCCGCTCGCCGCGCCGGCCAGACGGCGGGCCGTGGCCGGATCGATCGGGATGACCCCGTCCAGCTCGGCGGCGAGGATCCGAGTGCCCTCTGTCGTCCGTTCCTGCTCCCCGTGCATCAGCGTCAGCACCGGCACGGTGACCTCGACGCGCGCCCGAAGCTCCGAGAGCAGCCCCTCTTCCGAGTCATGGCCCGCCGGAGCGCCGGTCAGGACGAGGTCGGCGAGCAGATCCGCGCGCAGCTGATCCACGGTCCTGTCGTCGAGGATGCTCTCCTCCGCCTCCCGACGCCGTGCCTGCGCGTTCTCCTCCCGCACGGCATGCGCCATCTGGGAGAGCCGGTCGTACATCCCGTGCACGAGCGCCGCGGGGCCACGCGCGCCGAGCTCGGCCATGCCGTCCTCGAGATCGGTCACCCAGACGCGGCGCAGCTCCCTGGCGTCACGATGTCGCTCGACGAGGGTCCGCTCCCGGAACCGGTCGGCCAGTCGGCGCACGAGTCGGCGTATCCGGTTCGGAGATTCCGCAGCGGCCACCTCGATCGCCTCCGCCGCGAAACGCGATCGGTCGTCCGGGTCATGGAGGTGAGCCCCCGCCTCCACGATCACGCGTGCATGCGCGGCGCTGATCCGCCCGGCGCCCTGAGCCTCCCAGACGGCGGGGAACCGTTCGACCAACCAGGACGCATCGGACATCCGCCGCTCGATCGTGCGGTCGCTGACGCGCTGTGCGGCCCCGATCTCCGCGGCGACCGTGCGGATCGCCATGTCGCCGCCGTCCGGATGCCGAGCCTGCCGGGCGATGTCGACCGCCAGTCGCCCCGCCATCGCGAGCAGTCCGTCGCGGGCCGCCTGCATGCTGCTCAGCGTCTTCTCCGCCGCTTCCAGCCCCTCCACCAGATCGGCGAGCATCGCCATCTGGGAGTCGGTCGCGTCGAGCAGTGCGGGCATGACGGCAGTCCATCACCGACCACCGACATTCGAACGAAGATTCGAAGGATTCTGGCCGAAAGTCGTATCACGAAAGGATAACGACCGTGGTTGACTGGCTCCGTGCTCCTGAACGTCATCGAAGCCGGGGAGGGCGACCGCGTCGCCGTGCTGCTGCACGGCATGATGGGGTCCGCCGAGAGCTGGCACCGCGTGGTCCCGCTGCTCGTGGAACGCGGCTTCCGCGTGCTCGCGCTCGATCTGCCCGGCCACGGCCTCTCTCCGCGTGACCCGGAGCTCACGATCGAGACGGCGGCCGATGCCGTCGTCGCCACGCTCGCGCAGACGGCGCTCCCTCCGGGGGCAGGTTCCGCAGCGGGGGACGGGGCGGCCTCGCCGCTCGCCGTCGCCGTCGGGCACTCCTTCGGCGCCACCGTGCTCGCCGCCGCCGCGCCCCGCCTCGATCCGAGTCTCGCGGTCTACGTCGACGCGCCGCTCGCCCTCCAGGGCGGCCAGGACCGCGCCTCTCTCATCTCGCAGTACGAGCACGACCGCCGCGCGCGCATGTCGCCCGCCGAGCTCCGCCGGCTCCGGCCCTTCTACTCCGTCGACGATGCCACGGTCGAGGCGCGGGCGGCCGAGCGCTTCGATCCGCCGACCGCGGCCTCCGTCTCCTGCGGGGAGGACGGTCATTGGACCGCCGCCCCCGGCTCCATCGTCGTCCGCGCGGAACCCAGTGCCTGGGTCACCGACGAGGACGCGCGGCGGTTCGAGCATGGCGGGGTCACGGTGCGCAGCATCCCCGGGGCCGCTCACACCGTCTGGTACAGCCACTTCGAGGTCTTCACCGCCGCGCTGCCGGAGCTCTTCGCCCCGTCGCTGGTCTGACCGGGAGACCGTCCGACGCGGCGCGACTACCCTGGAGAGGACATGGCACATCTTCTCGGGGCCGAAGCCCTGCACCTCGAATACCCGACCCGCGTCGTCTTCGACGCCGTGACCCTCGGCATCGAGGAGGGCGACCGCATCGGCATCGTCGGCCGGAACGGCGACGGCAAGTCGAGCCTTCTCGGCATGCTCGCCGGCACGAAGCAGCCGGACTCCGGTCGGGTGACCGTCCGCGGCGGCACCCGCATCGGCGTGCTGGACCAGGCCGACACCCTCCCCGACGACATCACGATCGGCGCCGCCGTGGTCGGCGACATGGCCGAGCACGAATGGGCCGGTGACGCCCGCGTCCGCGACGTGATCGAGGGGCTGCTGACCGATCTTCCCTGGGACGCGCAGGTCGGCTCCCTCTCCGGCGGTCAGCGCCGCCGCGTGTCGCTCGCGAATCTGCTCACCGGGGACTGGGACGTCATCGCTCTCGACGAGCCGACGAACCACCTCGACGTCGAGGCGATCACCTGGCTCGCCGGGCACCTCAAGAAGCGCTGGCCCGCGAACGCCGGAGCCCTCCTCGTCGTGACCCATGACCGGTGGTTCCTCGACGAGATCTGCACCGAGACGTGGGAGGTGCACGACCGCATCGTGGAGCCCTTCGAGGGCGGCTATGCGGCGTACATCCTGCAGCGGGTCGAGCGCGACCGCATGGCGGCGGCGACCGAGGCGAAGCGGCAGAACCTCGCCCGCAAGGAGCTCGCCTGGCTGCGCCGCGGTGCCCCGGCCCGCACCAGCAAGCCCAAGTTCCGCATCGATGCGGCCAACGAGCTCATCGCCGACGTGCCCGAGATCCGCGACAAGGTCTCGCTGCAGTCGCTCGCCGTCTCGCGGCTGGGCAAGGACGTCGTCGACCTGCTCGATGTGGGGGTGACGTACCCTTCGACAGGCTCAGGGACCCAGGCTTCGGCAGGCTCAGGGACCCAGGCGGGATCCGGAACCGGTGGGAAGACCGTGCTGAAGGATGTGGAGTGGCGGATCGCCCCGGGCGAGCGCACGGGCATCCTCGGCGTGAACGGCGCCGGGAAGTCCACGCTCCTGGGGCTCATCTCCGGCACGGTCGAGCCCACCGAGGGGCGGATCAAGCGGGGGAAGACCGTGCAGGTGCGCACGCTCACGCAGCGCCTCGACGAACTCCTCCCGCACTGGAACGACCCCGTGCGCGTGGTCATCTCGGGTCTGCGCACGTCGTACACGCTCGGCGCCGGGTCGAAGGCGCAGGACCTCACACCAGGACAGCTCCTGGAGCGGCTCGGGTTCTCCTCGGCTCAGCTCTCGACGCCGGTGAAGGATCTCTCCGGCGGTCAGCAGCGCCGGTTGCAGCTGCTGCTCGTGCTGCTCGACCAGCCGAACGTGCTCATCCTCGACGAGCCCACGAACGACATGGACACCGACATGCTCGCCGCGATCGAGGACCTCCTCGACTCCTGGTCGGGCACCCTCCTCGTCGTGAGCCACGACCGGTACTTCCTGGAGCGGGTGACGGATCAGCAGTACGCGATCCTTCCCGGTCCGGACGGCGCGGGGCGCCTGCGCCATCTCCCGGGCGGCGTCGACGAGTACCTTCGTCTGCGGCAGCGCGTCGAGAGCGCCTCGACGACCTCGACGGCGGCATCGGCCCCCGCAGCGAGCGGTCTCGACGGCGCGGCTCTCCGGGCGGCGCAGAAGGAAGCCGCCGCCCTCGAGCGTCGCATCCAGAAGCTCACGCAGCAGGTCGACGCGGCCAAGCACGCCCTCGCCGACCACGACCAGTCCGACTATGCGGGCCTCGGCGAGCGGATGAAGGCGATCACGGCGCAGGAGGCCGAGATCGAGGAGCTGGAGCTGCGCTGGTTCGAACTCACGGAGCAGATCGGCTGACGGAGGAATATCCTTCTCCCACGACTGTTGGGAGTAGCGATGGAAGGCCTCGAAGTAACCGTCCTGCTCGGACTCACGATCCTCGTCGGAACCCTGATCGCCCCGCGCGTGCGTCTCGCGCTGCCCCTCGTCCTCGTCATCCTCGGACTGTTGCTGGGATTCATCCCGCCGCTGCGCGAGGTCCAGCTGCCGCCGGAGACCGTCCTGCTGCTGTTCCTGCCGGTGATGCTGTTCTGGGAGAGCCTCACGACATCGCTGCGGTCTATCCGCCGCGACTTCCGCTACATCGTGCCGATGAGCACGCTCCTCGTCGTCGCCTCCGCGTTCGCGGTGGCCGGCATCGGCGTGCTGTTCGGCATGCCCTGGGAGATCGCCCTCATCCTCGGGGCCGCGGTCGCGCCGCCCGACGCCACGGCCGTCGCCGCCCTCGGCCGGCTGCTGCCTCGTCGGATGTTCATGAAGCTCAAGGCCGAGAGCCTGACCAACGACGGCACCGCGCTCGTGCTCTACGCCATCGCGGTGTCCCTCGCGCTGGGCGGCCAGGTCACGCCGCTCTCGGTCACCTGGGACGTGCTGGTGTCGTACGTGGGCGGGATCGCCGCGGGCATCGCGGTCGCGGCCCTGGCCACGCTGCTGCTGCGCCGCATCTCCTCCACCATCGTGATCAACGTCACGCTGCTGCTCGTGCCGTTCTCCGCGTTCCTGCTCGCCGAGCTCGTCCACGCGTCCGGCGTGCTCGCCGTGGTCGTGGCCGGACTCATCGTCGCCTGGGTGTCGCCGCGCGTGACGACGGCGGCCTCGCGCCGGCAGGCCGACGCGGCCTGGCCGTTCGGCGTCTTTCTGCTGAACGGGGCGCTGTTCGTGCTCATCGGCCTCGAGGTGCAGTTCGTCGCGCACGAGATCTCCGCGGCCGCCATCGGCCGCCTGGTGCTCGTGACACTCGCCGTGTGGGCGACGCTCTTCGCCGTGCGGTACGTGTTCCAGCTCCTCAACGTGCTGTTCCAGCGCCGCCCGGCCGAACGCCCGCCGCGCGGCGCCCGCTCCCGCGCCCGACTCGTGTCCACGGTCGCCGGCATGCGCGGCGCGGTGTCGCTGGCGATCGCGCTGTCGGTGCCGACCGGTGTCTCCGCAGGGAGCATGGTGGGCGGGCGTGACGAGATCGTCTTCGTGACCGCCGGGGTGATCCTTCTCAGCCTCCTCGTGCAGGCGCCTCTCCTCCCCGCGCTCGTGCGGTGGGCGCGATTCCCGGTCGACCATGCCGAGGACGAGGAGTACGAGCTCGCCGAGCGGGCGATCTCGGGTGCGGCCCTGGCCGCGCTCGACGACCTCGCCGCGGAGCACGGCATCGGCCAGGAGGTGCGCGATCGGGTGCGCGCCGAGGGGTACCAGGCGCTGGAGTTCGCGAACGCCCGGACGCTCGCGCGGGAGCAGGCGCTCATCGACGCCGAGGCCGACGCCCTGGACGAGATGCTCGGCGCCCCCGATCCCTACGGCACCGGGGGAGAGGCGCGCAGCCGCGAGGACGATGACGAGGACGCGGGTAACGTGGCGGTGTCGGCAGGGACCGCCCCCGACCCCGAGGCGACGGACGGCACGACGCTGCAGATGATCGCGACCTCCGCCGACGTCGACCTCGCCCAGCGCTCGCCGCTCGTGCGGCACGAGGAGCACACCCGGCTCAAGCTCGCGCTGCTCGACCGCAAGCGCGAGGTGCTGCTCGGGCTCCGCGGCGCCGGCACCGTGGACGACATGGTGGTCCGTCGGATCTCCGCCCGTCTCGACCTGGAGCAGGTGCGTCTGCAGGGCATCGAAGAGTTCGACTGATCCGATCCCGCACGGCTGTGACGCCGTGTGACATCCCGATTCCGCGACAGCGCGCCCTCCTGCCTAACGTTGTCGAGTCCCGCCAGGAAGGAACCCTCATCATGTCCCGCCGCACCACCTCCGCCCTCGCCGCGCTCGCCGTGGTCCCGCTGTTCGTCGCCCTCGCCGGGTGCGCCACCTCGTCCGACGCGGGTTCCGGCGACGGCGGCTCCGAGAACGAGACCGTCAAGATCGGTGTCGTCGGGAAGGGCGACGCGCAGTGGGCGCCCTTCGTCGAGGCCGCCGCCGACGAGGGCATCACGGTCGAGCTCGTCGACTTCGGGTCCTACGAGCAGCCGAACCCGGCGCTGACCGAGGGCGAGATCGACCTCAACCAGTTCCAGCACATCGTGTACCTCGCGGAGTACAACAACGCCTCGGGTTCCGACCTCACGCCCATCGGCTCGACCGCCATCTACCCGCTCGGCCTGTACTCGACGAAGTACGACGACGTCGACGACATCAAGAAGGGCGACACGGTCGCGGTTCCCGACGACGCCTCGAACCAGGCACGCGCGCTCAACGTGCTGCAGCAGGCGGGCCTGCTCGAGCTCAAGAGCGGCGGCACGCCGTACTCCGACCTCGCCGACATCGATGCCGACAAGTCGAAGGTGAAGGTGACGGCCCTCGAAGGTGCGCTCATCCCGACCTCGCTCCCGGACGTCGCGGCCGCGATCATCAACAACGACTTCGTCGAGGACGCCGGACTGACGTTCGACGACGCGATCGCGCAGGACGACCCGGAGGACCCGAACGCCCTCCCGTACGTCAACATCTTCGCCGCGCGCGCGGAGGACGCGGACAACGAGACGTACCAGAAGCTCGTCGAGATCTTCCAGACGAACGAGGATGTGCAGGCGGGGCTGCTCGAGTCCTCCGGCGACACCGCGGTGGCGCTGCGCACGCCGGTGGAGGACCTCGTGGCCTCGCTGGAGAAGGTCCAGAAGGACGCCGCAGAGAAGTAGTCGGCCGCGGGGCGTCATCTGCCCCCTGTTCGATGAGGGAGAATCGGGTGGCGCTTCGTGCGCCGCCCGATTCTCCGTTTCCCGAGAACCAGACCGGAGCACCACATGCCGATCGTCACCCTGACGAACGTCTCCAAGACCTACCCCTCCCGCAGCCAGGGCGATCGCGAGATCGTCGCCGTCGACGACGTCACCCTCTCCATCGACAAGGGCGACGTCTTCGGCATCATCGGATACTCCGGTGCGGGGAAGTCGACGCTCGTGCGTCTCATCAACGCGCTCGAGCCGGCCACCCGCGGCACCATCACGGTGGACGGAGTCGACATCACGGCGCTCAAGGAGAGCGAGCTGCGCGCCGTGCGCGGCGGCATCGGGATGATCTTCCAGCAGTTCAACCTGTTCTCCTCGCGCAGCGTCAAGGCCAACATCGCGTACCCGCTCAAGCTCGCCGGCTGGTCGAAGCCGGACATCGAGGCGCGCGTCGCCGAGCTGCTGTCGTTCGTGGGGCTCGCCGACAAGGCGAAGGCATACCCGGAGCAGCTCTCCGGTGGACAGAAGCAGCGCGTCGGGATCGCCCGCGCGCTCGCCACCAAGCCCGCCATCCTCCTCGCGGATGAAGCGACGAGCGCGCTCGATCCGCAGACCACGCACGAGGTCCTCGACCTGCTCAAGCGCGTCAACGAGGAGCAGGGCGTCACGATCGTCGTCATCACCCACGAGATGGATGTGATCCAGACCATCGCCACCCGCGTCGCCGTCATGGAGAACGGGCGGGTCATCGAGCAGGGCGACGTCTTCGATGTCTTCTCCGCCCCGCGGAATCCGGCGTCTCAGCGGTTCGTCGGCACGGTGGTGAAGGGGGTGCCCTCGCCGTCGGAACTCGCGGTGCTGCGGGACCGGCATACCGGACGCCTGGTGACCCTGTCGTTCCGCGACGGCGACTCGTCGCAGGCCCAGGTGTTCCTCGACCTCGCCTCGGCGGGTCTCGACTTCGAGCTCGTCTACGGCGGGATCAACGACATCCGGGGTCGTGCGTTCGGCCACCTCACGCTCGCCATCCGGGGTGACCGCGCGGCGATCGACAGGGCCCTGGCGCGTATCGCGGAGCGTGTCGAAGTCACCGTCATCGCTGGAGAGGAGGGTCGCTGATGGATCGTCTGAACGAACTGTGGCCGGAGTTCTGGCAGGCCGCGCTCGAGACCCTGTACATGACGTCGTTCGCGCTCGTGCTCGGGGGATCCTCGGGCTGGCGGTGGGCGTCCTGCTGTACGTGACGCGCCCCGGCGGACTGATGCCGAACCGCGTCGTCTCCGGGCTCATCAACTTCGTGGTGAACTTCTTCCGACCGATCCCGTTCGTCATCTTCATGGCGGTGGCGCAGCCGTTCGCGCGCCTGGTCGTCGGCAGCGGCATCGGCACCACCGCCGGAGCCTTCATCATCGGTCTCGCGGCGGCGTTCGCGATCGGCCGCATCGTCGAGCAGCATCTCGTCTCCGTGTCGCCGGGCGTGATCGAGGCGGCGCGGGCGATGGGCGCCGGGCCGTGGCGGATCCTCTTCACCGTCGCGATCCCCGAGTCGCTCGGCCCCCTCATCCTCGGTTACACCTTCATCGTCGTCGCGCTCATCGACATGACCGCGATGGCCGGGCTCATCGGCGGCGGCGGGCTCGGTGCCTTCGCGCAGATCTACGGTTTCCGGCAGTTCGAGCCGCTCGTGATGTGGGCGGCGATCATCCTCATCGTGGTGTTCGTCCACCTCGTGCAGCTTCTCGGCACCCGGCTCGCGCGGAAGGTCATGCGCCGCTGAGGCCGATCAGCGTGCCGGGGCCTCCTGCAGGCTCCGGCGCGTGGTGAAGGTGCGCTCCTGCCCGGTCAGCGGATCGGTGAACCGGAGCTCGCGTGCGAGGAGCTGGAGCGGGCGGGTGAAGTCGTCCGGACGCTCCGGCTGCAGCACGGGGTAGAAGCCGTCGTGGAGGATGCCGAGGCCGAGCGCGGCGAGGTGTACGCGGAGCTGGTGCATCTTCCCGCTGTGCGGACGGAGAAGCGTGTGCACGACGCGATCATCGGCGGCGATGACCTCGATGAGCGTCTCGGAGTTCGGCTCGCCGTCCTCATCCACCTGCACGCACACCTGACCGCGGAGCTTCTCGATCCGGTTGCGGTAGACGAGGGGGAACCGCGACGGATCCCAGTCCGCCGGGCGCGCGGAGACCGCCTCGTACACCTTCTCCACACGACGGTCCTCGAACAGCAGCTGGTAGGCGCCGCGGGTGGCCGGACGGGCGGAGAACATCAGCAGCCCCGCCGTGGCCCGGTCGAGGCGGTGGATGGGCGTGAGATCCGGGTTGCCGAGGCGGTTGCGCAGCCGGACGAGGGCGGAGTTCTGCAGGTACTTGCCGCCCGGAGTGGTGGGGAGGAAGTGCGGCTTGTCCACCACCACCAGATGCTCGTCCTGGTGCAGGATCTCCTCGGTGAACGGGATCTCCTTCTCGACCGGAGGCTCCCGGTAGTACCAGACGAACTCCTCGGCGCCGAGAGGCGTGTCCCGGGAGAGCGGCCGGCCATCGCGCGCGACGATCTCCCCGCGGTCGAAGCGCACGAGCAGCCGCTCCGGATCGAGGTGGAAGAACCGCTCGACCATGTAGGCGGCGATGGTCGGCCACGCACCCGTCAGCGGCACGTGCAGCCGGGTCGCGCCGACCCCGTCGCGCACGGGAAGCGGGGAGGGCATGCCCATGTCTCGGCCTTCGGAGCAGGGGTCGCGGGGCTGCGACCGGGTGCTCCCAGCCTAGGCGACCGCTCGGGCAGGGTCCGAGGGCCGCGGCCACTCCTGCCTCGGTTGCACGATCCCGTTGCGCCTGCACGACCGTTCCGGGGTTCTCGTCCCACGTCCGAACCCTGGTCGTGCATCCGGAGCGAGGCGGCCGGACGGGAGGCCCCGAAACCGGCGGGGTGTCAGCGGGTTTCGGCGGCGAGCCAGTCGTCGAAGGTCGTCGTCGCCGTGCGCGCGTCGTCGCCGGGAAGCAGCACCTCACCCGCGAACTCGACGCCGAGCGCGGCACCCTTCCACGCGGCGCGCAGCGGAAGGTCGCGTCCCCACGCCGCGAGAGTGCGGCGCGCCATGTCGACGGCGTCCTCCGTGCGGGGTCCGGCGATGTCGAACGAGCCGCCGAGCGCCGGCGACTCCGCTGCGTCCACGAGGGCGACGGCCACGTCCGCGGGCGCGATGGGCTGCAGCAGCAGCGGGGGCACGACGCCCTCGCCGTCCTCGATGCTCCACTCGGCGATCATCGCGGGGAAGTCGTGGAACTGCGTCGCCCGCACGATGGTGAACGGAACGGGGCCACGAGTGACCTCTCGCTCCTGGGCGCGTTTGCCTGCGTAGTGGGGGTTGCCGCGCACGCGATCGAGCGCCGCGATCGAGAGGGCCACATGGTGGCCGACCCCGGCTTCGTCCTCGGCGGCGAGCAGCGTGCGGCTGAGCGTGGTGAACACCCGCTCGGCCTCGGCGACGTCGGATACCGGAGGATTCGTCGCGTCGACGACCGCGTCCACTCCGCGCAGCAGCGTCGCGAGACCTTCGCCCGCGGTCAGGTCGACACCCTCGCCGCGGCTGAGCGACAGCGGATCATGCCCCCGACGCCGGGCCTCCTCGACGACTAGGCGCCCGATCCGGCCCGTTCCTCCTGCGACCGCGATGCGCATGCCCACTCCTTCAATCATGGATATTGCGTGTCCACAATAGGACGCCCGGATACGATGGGCAAGTGAAACTCCCGGAGACCTCCGAGTGGGTGCTGCACACCGTCGCGGTGATCGCTCAGCTCCCCGCGGGCTCGACGGTGTCCGGAGCACAGCTCGCCGAGCACTTCGGCGTGCGGGGGCCGTACCTGTCGAAGCAGCTCGCGAAGCTCGTCCGCGCCGGCATCCTCACCGGGAGCACGGGGCCCCGCGGCGGCTTCCGCCTGGTCAGGGAGCCCGAGAGCATCACCATCCTCGACCTCGTCACCGCGGTCGACGGCGCCGCCGACCCCTACATCTGCCGCGAACTCCGTCAGCAGGGGAGAGGCGCCGCCCGTCCGGAGGACTGCACCGCGCCGTGCGGACTCGCCGTCGTCATGCGCCGTGCCCACGAGGCCTGGAGGGCCTCTCTCGAGGCGGTGTCGATCGCGGAGGTCGTCGGCACGCTCCCCGACACCGTCCCGGCCAAGAACCGGCGCCTCCTCCTCGGACCCTGACCTGCCCGTTCGCACGATCCGTGCCGGGTCGGTCCTGCGACGCCTGCACGACCCGGGTCCGGATGCACGACCAGGTGACCACTTCTCCCGGGCAGCCGTGCGCGGATCGTGCGGGCGGAACAGGCCGGACGGAACAGACGGAACGGACCGATCCGGACCGAACCACACAGGGTGCGGGTCAGGTGTCGAAGCTGAGACTCAGCTTCCGCAGCAGGGCGGCCAGTCGGTCCCGGTCGGCGCGGGAGAGGGCGCGCAGGAGGTCGGCCTCGGCGTCCACGAGCCGGGTGATCGCGGCGTCCACCCGGACCCGGCCGTCGTCGGTCAGGGTCACGAGCACGCTGCGGCCGTCCGCCGGGTCGGCTTCACGGCGAACGAAGCGACGGCCGACGAGACGGTCGATGCGGTTGGTCATGGTGCCGCTCGACACGAGGGTCTGCTGCAGGAGCTGCTTGGGGGAGAGCTGGAACGGCGACCCGGCCCGGCGCAGCGCCGACAGCACGTCCCACTCCCACGGTTCGAGGTCGCTTCGGCGGAACACCTCGCGGCGCGCGCGGTCGAGGTGTCGGGAGAGGCGGTCCATGCGGGACAGCACCTCGAGGGGGGAGAAGTCGAGGTCGGGGCGCTGCGTGTTCCACGCGCCGACGATCCGATCGACCTCATCCGCCTCGCTCATCCGTTCATTATCGCGTGCGGCGAGATCGTGGCCGCGGAGGACGCGGGGAGGAGCATCGTGAGGAACGCGCTGTGCGGGTCGGGGAGGTAGGAGCCGAACGGGGCGCCCTCGCGGAACCCGGCGGCGGCGTACATCGCGCGCGCGGGGGCGAAGAAGGGGTCGCGGCCGGTCTCGAGTGAGAGCCGCCGGACGCCCCGCGCGTCGGCGTCGTCGAGGAGATGACCGAGCATCGTCCGCCCGAACCCGCGTCCGCGGAAGGCGGGATCGGTTCGCATCGACTTCAGCTCCTCATGTCCGTCCTCCACGACCGCGAGGGCGCCCGTCGCAGCGATCCGTCCGTCGACCCGTCCCGTGAAAAACCGGACGCGCGGAGTCAGCAGCCGGTCGAGCGGGAGCGCATGCTGGCTCTCGGGTGGAGCGGTGCCGTCCATCTCCGCGTGGTGGGCGGCGACGAAGGCCGCGATCTCGGGGGTGGCGACGGTGACACGGTCGATCACGAGGCTCATCGTCCCAGCATCGCAGAGCGGTGTTTCGGGCGGATGACGGGCCGGTGCGACGCGGGTCGCACACACAGGAACGGACACCGGGACGTGGCAGACTTATCGGGCGGCGCCCCCGGGGTGCCGCGGTCCGCCGTGGTGTAATGGCAGCACGACAGCCTTTGGAGCTGTGAGGTCTAGGTTCGAGTCCTGGCGGCGGAGCATGACTGGGAACAACCTCGCCATCGTCGTCCTCGCCGCGGGCCAAGGCACGCGCATGAAGTCGCGCCTGCCGAAGGTGCTGCACCGGATCAGCGGGCGGCCTCTGGTCGGACACGTGCTGACGACGGCCACGCGTCTGCAGCCGGCGCACATCGAGGTGGTCGTGCGTCATGAGCGCGATCAGGTCGTGGCGGCGCTGCGCGAGGACTACCCGGACGCGGTCTTCGTCGACCAGGACGACGTGCCGGGCACGGGCCGCGCCGTCCAGGTCGCGGTCGACGCGCTGCCCGCGGACTTCGACGGCGATGTGCTCGTGCTCTCCGGCGACTGCCCGCTGGCCGATGCCGAGACGCTCTCCACGTTCCTCGACGAGCACCGCGCCTCCGGAGCCCCGGCCACCCTCATGACCGCCCTCGTCGACGACCCCACCGGCTACGGGCGGGTCATCCGCGACGCCGACGGCACGGTCGACCGGATCGTCGAGCAGAAGGACGCCACGGCGGAGGAGGCGGCGGTCAGCGAGATCAACGCCGGCATGTACGTGTTCCGCGCCGCCACGCTGCGCACCTACCTGCCGCGGATCGGCGTGGACAACGCCCAGGGCGAGATGTACCTGACCGACGTGCCCGGCCTCGTGCGTCGGGACGGCGACCGGGTCGCGGCGTCGATCGTGTCGGACGTCGAGGTCACGTTCGGGGTCAACGACCGCGCCCAGCTCGCCGAGGTCGGCCGTCGTCTGAACGCCCGCATCGTCCGTCGCTGGCAGCTCGAGGGCGTCACGATCGTCGACCCGGCGACCACCTGGATCGACGACGACGCCACGCTCGCCCCCGACGTCACGATCCTGCCGAACACGCAGATCCTGCGCGCGACGACGATCGCCGCGGGGGCGACGATCGGTCCGGACACCACGCTCGTCGACTGCGAGGTCGGGGAGGATGCGGTCGTCCGCCGGACCGACGCGACCCTGGCCGTGATCGGCGCCGAGGCGACCGTCGGCCCGTTCTCCTACCTCCGCGCCGGCACCGTGCTGGGGCCGAAGGGCAAGATCGGCGCTTACGTCGAGACGAAGAACGCGGAGATCGGCGAGGGCAGCAAGGTCCCGCACCTGTCGTACGTCGGTGATGCGACCATCGGCCGCGGGGTGAACCTCGGGGCGAGCACAATCACCGCCAACTACGACGACGTCAACAAGCACCGCACGGAGATCGGCGACGAGGTGCACACCGGCTCGCACACGGTGCTGGTCGCGCCCGTTAGGCTTGGTCCTGGTGCGAAGACCGGCGCCGGCGCCGTCGTCCGCAAGGACGTCCCGGCCGGTGCCCTGGCCATGAGCGTGGCCCCCCAGCGCAACATCGAGGGGTGGGTCGAGAAGAACAGAGCAGGGACGGGCGCGGCGGATGCCGCGGCCCGGGAGAATTCGGCGGAATAGGCGGAGCATGGCCCGGAAGAAGAAGACGGTCGACCTGGATCGCGACAACGGCGTGGCCCCCGGCCTCGTCGCCAAGACGAAGAAGCGTCTGGTCATCGCGGGTGGTCGATCGCATCCTGAGCTGACGGCGGCCGTCGCCGCGTCGCTCGGCACCGAGATCGCTCCGGTCGAGCACCGCACCTTCGCCTCCGGCGAGATCTACGCCCGCTTCGAGGTCTCGATCCGCGGCTGCGACCTCTTCCTCGTGCAGACCTTCGGCGAGCCGGTCAACGAGTGGCTCATGGAGACGCTCATCATGATCGACGCCGCCAAGCGCGCCTCGGCGAAGCGCATCACCGTCGTCGCCCCGTACTATCCGTACTCGCGTCAGGACAAGAAGGGCCGCGGCCGCGAGCCCATCAGCGCCCGCCTCGTCGCCGATCTGCTGAAGACGGCGGGCGCCGACCGCGTCATGAGCGTCGACCTGCACGCCGCCCAGATCCAGGGCTTCTTCGACGGCCCCGTCGACCACCTGTTCGCCAAGCCGGTGCTCCTCGACCACTTCGAGCGCACCCTCACGCCGGAGGACCGGGAGATCCTCACGGTGGTCTCCCCGGACATGGGCCGCGTGCGTGTGGCCGACACCTGGTCGGACAGCCTCGGCGCGCCGCTCGCGATCATCCACAAGCGCCGCGACCCGAAGGTCGCCAACCAGGTCTCCGTGCACGAGATCGTCGGCACCGTCGAGGGGCGCACCTGCCTCCTCGTCGACGACATGATCGACACCGGCGGCACGATCGTCAAGGCCGCGCAGGCGCTGAAGGCGAACGGCGCGCACCGCGTGATCGTCGCGGCGACCCACGCGATCTTCAGCGACCCGGCCTCCGAGCGGCTGCAGGACGCGGCGATCGACGAGGTCGTCGTCACGGACACCATCCCGCTCTCCGCGTCGCGTCGTTGGGAGAACCTCACGGTGCTGCCGATCGCGCCGCTGCTCGCGCGGGCGATCCATGAGGTCTTCGAAGACGGCTCCGTGACGAGCATGTTCGGCGGGGACGCGTAACTCATCGGGACGGCACAGCCCGCGCATAGCCCCGGTGCTTACGGTCGAGTCATCGACGGAAGAGTCGACCGACGACGACCACGGAGGACCCCATGATCCGCACGACCGTTCCGACCTCTGTCCGCACGGGCTCCGCCCTTCTCGGGATCGCGGGGCTGTTCGTCCTCGCCGGATGCTCGTCGACCGGCGACGCGGCAGACACCTCGACCGGCACCGACGAGACCGCGGGGTCGAGCTCCTCGTCCTCCTCGAGCGGGGGTGACGCCTCCGGCACCTACACCGACGGCACGTACACCGCCGACGGCTCGTACCAGACCCCGGAGACGGTGGAGGAGATCACCGTCACGCTCACCCTCGCCGACGGCGTCGTGACGGAGGTCGAGGTGACCGGCGACCCGAAGGCTCCGGAGACCGAGCGGTACCAGGGCGAGTTCATCGACGGGATCGCCGACGAGGTCGTGGGGAAGCCGATCGACGAGCTGAACGTCAGCCGGGTCGCCGGGTCGTCGCTCACGAGCGGCGGCTTCAACGACGCCGTGGCCTCCATCAAGGAGCAGGCCGCCGCCTAGGCGCGAGGCGTCCTCATGGGGGAGTGGCGATTCGAGGCGATCGGCACCGGGTGGGAGATCGAGACCGGTGCCCCGCTCACGGATGACGTCCGCGCGGCTGTGACCGCCGAGATCGAGCGCTTCGATCGCCTCTGGTCCCGCTTCCGAGACGACTCCGACGTGGTGCGTCTCGGCCGGTCGGGCGGCTCGCTGTCCGCTCCGGACGCGGGGCCGATGCTCGATGCCTATCGCGAGCTCGATGCCGCGACGGCCGGTGCGGTGAACCCCCTGGTCGCCGACAGCCTGGAGGCCCTGGGCTATGACGCCGCGTACTCGCTGCGGGCCGGGGAGCCCCGCCCCGCTCCCGCATCCTGGACGTCCCTGCTGACCTGGTCGGCGGACACGGTCGAGGCGCACGGGCCCGCCCTCCTCGACGTGGGCGCCCTCGGCAAGGGGCGTCTCGTCGACCGGGTGATGGCGGTGCTGGCCGACGTCCCCGGGGACGTGGTCGTGGATGCCGGCGGAGACATCCGGGTGCGCGGCGCCGGCGTGCGCGTCGCTCTCGAGCACCCGTTCGATGCGCGGAAGGCGATCGGCGTCGTCGAGATCACCGACGGCACGCTGTGCGCCTCGGCCATCAATCGACGGGCCTGGGGCGAGGGCCTCCACCACGTGCTCGATGCGCGGACGGGACAGCCCGTCCGCACCTGGGCGGCGACGTGGGCACTCGCCCCGGAGGCGATGACGGCGGATGCCGTGGCCACCGCGCTGTTCTTCGACGGCGGCCCGGAGCTGGCCGCCCGCTGGGGCGTCGAGTGGGTGCGCATGACCACCGACGGCCGTGTGCAGCGCTCGCCCGGCTGCCAGGCCGAGCTCTTCACCGCAGCTCCTGCGCGAGCCGCCGGAACCGTGGGAGACAGGACACCATGACCACCGCCTTCGCCGCCGCCCGCCAGCGCGTCCTCGCCGTGCTCGGCGCACTGTCGATGTACCGTCTCGTGCTGTTCGCGCTGACGGCCCTCGCACTCATCGCGCTCGTGCTGTCCCTGCTCGGGGTGATCGTCTCTCCGACGCCGGTGGAGCTGGTGGCATCCTTCCTCGTGCTCGCGGTCGTGATTTCGGCCGTGGACGCGGTCGCGCAGCGCCTGCTCCGCCTGCCCTGGCGCGTGGAGTCTTCACTCGTCACGGCCCTCATCCTCCTCTTCGTGCTGCGTCCCGGCATCGAGCCGTCGGCACTGCTCGGCCTCGCCATCGCGGGCGCGGTGGCCAGCGTGTCCAAGTACCTCATCGCCTGGCGAGGACGCCACATCTTCAACCCGGCGGCGTTCGGTGCCGCGGTCGTGTCGATCCTGGGGGCGTTCGGGGCGTTCAGCTGGCTCGGCACCTCGTCCTCCTGGTGGGTCGGCACGCCGGTGCTCGTTATCCCCGTCGTCCTCCTCGGGCTCGCCGTGCTCTGGCGTACGGAGAAGGTCGGGGTCGTCCTGCTCTTCCTCGTCGTCGCCGTCGCCACCTCGATCGTGCGGCAGGCGGTGCAGGCCGTGCAGTTCGACGTGGCCTTCGACGTCGTGACGGCGCTGTCGTTCGCGGTGCTCCAGTCGCCGTTCCTCTTCCTCGGCGCGTTCATGCTGTCGGAGCCCTTGACGCTCCCGCCGCGTCGCCGGCAGCAGCTCGTCGTCGCCGTCGTCGTGGGCGTGCTCGCGGGCTGGCCGATCTCGGTGGCCGGTCTGTTCACGCTCGGGCAGGAGCGCGCTCTGCTCATCGGGAACCTCGTGGCCTTCGCGTTCGCGCTCCGCGGGTCCGTGCGTCTCGTCCTGGAGAGCCGCGCCTCCGTGACGCCGACCGCCCAGGAGCTCACCTTCCGCGCGAAGGGCCGCGTGCGGTTCCTCCCCGGGCAGTATCTCGAGCTCGACGTGCCGCACCGACGGCCGGACGCGCGGGGGACGCGCCGCGAGTTCAGCATCGTGTCCGCTCCGGCCGACCTTCCGACCCTTCGCATCGCGTACAAGAACGGCGACCAGCAGCACCCGTCGAGCTACAAGCGGGCTCTTGCGGCGGCCGAGCCCGGTGCGACGTTCGCCGTGACCGGAACCTGGGGCGACTTCATCCTCCCGCGCGGCGAGCAGCCGGTGCTCATGGTCGCGGCCGGCATCGGTGTGACCCCGTTCGTGTCGCAGCTCCGGCAGCTCCAAGCGACGGGGGAGCGGCGCGACATCGTCCTCGTCTACGTGGCGTCCTCGGCGGAAGAGCTCGCCTTCCGTGACGAGCTCGCCGCGACGGGTGTGCGAGCGGTCGTGTTCACCCGCGACGAGCCGGACGACCTCCCCGCGCACTGGACCTGGGCGCAGGGGGCCCGCCTGGACGCGGAGACGCTGGAGCACGCGGTGGGGGGCCTCTCGGCGCGGCACGCCTTCATCTCCGGGCCGCCGCGGCTCATCGCCGACCTCGCGCCCGCGCTGCAGAAGGCCCGTTCCCTCACCACCGACGCCTTCGCCGGCTACTGACCCGGATCGTCCTCCGTCCCCTCGGCCCGGGGACGCTGCGACCTGCACGACCCCGCGACACCCGCACGACGGAATCCCCGGCCTCGTCGTGCATCCGCCCCCGGATCGTGCCGATGGGATGGGTGCACGGCCGGGGGACGGGTGCACGACCGGGGGCCACCTGCACGACTGGGGGACACCTGCACGACCGGGGGACGGGTGCACGACCGGGGGGGACACCGGCACGACCGGGGGACGGGCGCACGAGGGGATGGACGGCTCGGTCGTGCGGGCGGGATCGGGTCGTGCGGCTGAGCACGGGCTCGTCTCGACCTCGGAGACCGGCCGGGACACCTGCACGACTGGGGGACGGGTGCACGAGGGTGTGGAACGGATCAGTCGTGCGGGCGGGTTCCGGTCGTGCAGCTGAACGGGGTAGAAGGAACCCCTGGGTCAGGCGTCGGGGGTCTCGCCGGGAGGAGTCATCGGGATCCGGACCGTGAAGGTCGTGTCGCCGGGCTCGCTGTCGACCGAGATGCGGCCGTGGTGGCCCTCCACGATGGCCTTGACGATCGCGAGACCGAGCCCGGTCCCTCCGGTCTGCCGGGCGCGGGAGCTGTCCCCGCGGGCGAACCGGGCGAAGAGCTCGTCGCGGAGGGCGGGATCGATCCCCGGGCCGTCGTCGTGCACGCGGAGCACGGCCTCGTCGCCCTCCCGGGCCACGCTCAGCGTCACCGTGGTCCCCGCGGGGGTGTGGGTCCTGGCATTGGCCAGCAGGTTCGCGACGACCTGATGCAGCCGCCCGGCATCCCCGAGGACGGTGACCGGCTCGTCCGGCACCTCGATGTTCCAGTGATGGTCGGCCGCGGTCGGCCGCGCGTCGGAGAGGCCCTCGAGGGCGAGCTGGGCGAGGTCGACCGTGCCGTACACGAGCTCGCGGCCCTCGTCGAGGCGGGCCAGGAGCAGGAGGTCCTCCACGAGCCGCGTCATCCGCAGCGACTGCGCCTGGATGCGCTCCAGGGAGGAGGTCGTGCCCTCGATGACCGCGTCTTCCTTCGTCGCCTCCGGTGCCTGACGCAGTGCCCGCAAGGAGAGCTCCGAGTAGCCGCGGATCGAGGCCAGGGGCGTACGCAGCTCATGGCTCGCGTCGGCGACGAACCGGCGCATCTGCTCCTCGTTCTTCTGCCGCGCCGAGAGGGACGTGTCCACGTGGTCGAGGAGCTTGTTGAGCGCGGCGCCGACGAGCCCGGTCTCCGTCCGCGGATCGGCCTCGCTCGCCGGCACGCGTTCGGTGATGCTGACCTCGCCGCGGTCGAGCTGCTGATTGGCGACCCTCGTCGCGGTCGCCGCAACCGCCCGCAGTGGCCGCAGCCCGACACGGATCGTGACCGCCGTCGTCAGGGCGAGGAGGATCAGGCCGCCCGCCGTCGCGAGCAGGATCACGGTGAGGAGCTGCGTGAGCTGATGCTGGATGTCGTCGCGCGGGAGCCCGGTGACGACGACGACGCCGTTGCTCGCGGTGGTCGCGACGACCCGATACGAGCCGAGACCGTCGAAGGAGACCGTCGCAGGGGTCCCGAGTGCGACCGTTCCGTAGAGCTGCTGCAGCTGACCGGGGGTGAGCGGCTGCGGCGTGCTGTTCAGCGCCCCGCGGCTGTCCTCGAAAGCGACGCCGCTCGGTCCCGCGATGGGGCTGCCGAGCGACAGCAGAAGTCCGGGCATGGGGTCCAGGCGATACAGGATGTTGTCGACGGTGGCCTCGGACGGTGCGATGCCCTCCACGATCCGATCCCGGATCGTCGCTGCGTAGCTCTTCACCTTGTTGTCGAGCTGGTCCTCGAGCGTGCTGCCGAGGGTGGCGCTGGTGATGACGGCGACGATGACGAGGATCAGCGACACGAACCCGATCACCGCGGTCATCAGCCGCGTCTGCAGGCTCATGGGCCGTCGCGTCACCGTCGCTCCGCTCACTGCGGGGCCTTGATCATGTAGCCGACGCCGCGCACGGTGTGCAGGAGGGGCGTGCGCCCGGCGTCGATCTTCTTCCGGAGGTAGGAGATGTAGAGCTCCACGACCGACGACTTGCCGCCGAAGTCGTAGCTCCAGACGCGGTCCAGGATCTGCGCCTTGGACAGCACCCGGCGCTCGTTGCGCATGAGGTAGCGCAGCAGTTCGAACTCGGTCGCGGTCAGCTCGATCTCCACGCCGTCCCGGACGACCTCGTGGCTGTCCTCGTTGAGCGTGAGATCGGCGACCCGGAGGATCGACTGCCCGTCGTCGGCGCTGGCGTGTCCGGTGCGCCGGATGATCGCGCGGAGCCGGGCGATCACCTCCTCCAGGCTGAAGGGCTTGGTCACGTAGTCGTCGCCCCCGGCGGTGAGCCCGGCGACGCGGTCGCCCACGGCATCCTTCGCCGTGAGGAAGAGGACGGGGACGAGATTGCCCGCTTCGCGGAGGCGCTTGAGCACGGCCATCCCGTCGAGGTCGGGCATCATGATGTCGAGCACGAGGGCGTCCGGCTCGAACTCTTTCGCGACCTGGATCGCCTCGAGACCGGAGGAGGCGGTGCGCACCTCCCAGCCCTCCATGCGCAGGGCCATGGCGAGCAGATCGGTGAGCATCTGCTCGTCGTCCACGGCAAGGATGCGCAGAGGGGAGCCGTCGGGGCGGCGCAGTTCGGGCAGGTCGCTGGTCATGCCTCTATTCTGCGGAAGTTCCTATGTGATTTCTATGGAGCGGGCTATGGGTTCTCTGGGAGATGTCCGCCTCATAGAACCCTCATCATCCGTCCCTCGAATCCGCATAACGGCCGTCCCTAGCGTCGGTTCCGCGCCGCGATCGTCGCGGCGGGAGGAGAGACATGTACGGACGATATCTGCGGCGCGAACTCGCGGGCCGCAAGAAGCAGACGGCGATCGTGGCCATCGGTCTCGCGATCGCGATCGGACTCGTGATCGTGGTGAACGCCCTGACGACCGGTGTGCGCGTCGCCCAGGCGCAGTCGCTCGCGGCGGTGTACGGGGTCGGGACGGATCTCACCGTCACGGGTGCCGCCGCGGAACCGGGCGACGGGACGGGGCCGCGGTTCGAGTTCGACGAGGACGCGGGGGAGAGCGACGGCGAGACCACCACCCTGGAGCAGTCGACCCTGCGCACGGACTTCGGCCGGACGACGCTCGATGCCGCGGTGCTGGACACGGTGGCCGGTACGGACGGCGTCGCCGCCGCGACCGGTGCGCTGAGCCTGACGAACTCGACCTTCTCGGGCGAGCTGCCGAGCGGCGGCTTCGGTGGGCAGGACGGTGCGGAGGGCGGCGAGGCGCCCGCGGAGGGCCAGGCGCCTCCGCAGGGCGGCGGGGGCGGCGGGGGCGGTGCGTTCGGCATCGACTCGTTCACCGTCCTCGGCATCGACCCGTCCGCGACGGAGGTCGGCCCGCTGGCCTCCGCCGACATCGGCGAGGGGCGTGGGCTGGACGCCGACGACAGCGGAGACCTCGTCGCTCTCGTCGACAGCACGTACGCCGCGACCGCGGACATCGCCGTCGGCGACACCCTGGACGTCGCAGGCTCCGACGTCGAGGTCGTCGGCCTCCTCACGTCGGCGTCCGATGCCGCAGACACCGCGGCGGATGTCTACCTCCCGCTCGACACCGCGCAGGAGCTGGCCGGGGTGGAGGACGTGATCTCCACGGTGTACGTGCAGGCGGATTCGGCGGCGTCCATCGACGAGGTGCAGACGGCCTTGGCGGAGGAGCTTCCCGACGCCACAGTCTCCTCGCAGTCCGAGCTCGCCGCGACCGTGTCCGGCTCGCTCTCGAACGCGACGGCGCTCGTCACGAACCTCGGCACCTGGCTGTCGATCATCGTCCTCGCCGTCGCCGTGCTGCTCTCGGTGCTCCTCACCCTCTCCGGCGTCGGCCGCCGCACCCGCGAGTTCGGCACCCTGAAGGCGATGGGGTGGTCGAACGGCCGCGTCGTGCGTCAGGTCGCCGGGGAGTCGATGGTGCAGGGACTCCTCGGAGGAGCGGCAGGTCTCGTGCTCGGCCTCGCCGGGATCCTGATCATCACCGTCGCGCAGCCGACCGTGGCCGCCGGCTCCGCGGCCGTCGGCGGAGGCCCGGAGGGAGGAGGCGGCTTCGGTGGCCCCGGCGGCATGGCCCCGGGCGCGGAGACCGCCACCGACATCGTGCTGCAGGCACCGCTGACCCCCTGGGTGCTCGTCGCCGCCGTGGGCCTCGCGGTGCTGGGCGGGCTCGTCGCCGGCGCCTTCGGAGGCTGGCGGGCGGCGCGACTGAGCCCCGCCGAGGCCCTGCGGTCCGTCGTATGAGCGGCGTCGCGAACCACACAGGAGAGAAGGAGACCGAGATGACCACGATGACGGATTCCGAGGCCCGCGTTCCGGCCCCGTCGGCGGCGACCCCGCTGTACCGGGCGACGGGCGTCACCCGCACCTATACGCGGAGGGGACGGACGGTGACGGCACTCACCGGCGTCGATCTGGAGATCATGCCCGGCGCCTTCGTCACGATCCAGGGGCCGACCGGAGGGGGCAAGTCGACGCTGCTGCAGCTGCTGGGGGCGCTCGACACCCCGACCTCCGGGACGCTGCAGCTGGACGGCCGTGAACTGTCGTCGGCCTCGTCGTCGGAGCTGGGGCGGATCCGCGCGCAGGAGATCGGCTTCGTCTTCCAGGGGTTCAACCTGATCCCGACGCTGACGGCGGCGGAGAACGTCGACATGGCCCTGGAGCCGCTCGGCATCGACCCGGCGGAACGACGCACCCGGGTCGCCGCCGCTCTCGCCCACGTCGGCCTGGCGGACCGCGGAGACCATCGTCCGGCGGAGCTGTCCGGCGGACAGCAGCAGCGTGTCGCGATCGCGCGGGCGATCGTCAAGCGCCCCCGGGTGCTGCTCGCGGACGAGCCGACGGGCAACCTTGACGAGAGGATGCGCGACGAGATCCTCGACCTGCTGGAGCGACTCTGCGCGGAGGGCATCACGATGGTCGTCGTCACGCACGACTCCGCGGTGGCGCGGCGGGCGACGAAACGGCTGCGTCTGACGCAGGGGACGGTGAGGGACATCACCCGATAGCGGGCGGCGCGGGGGAGGGGCGGACGGTGGGCCGCCCCTCTTCCGCGATGTCCGACCCCGGGTCTACCGTGTGCTCATGGTCGACCACGTCGAATCCGCACAGCCCACCGTCCACCGTCCCTCCACCGTCTCCGAGGTCGCCGCGCTCGTCCGCGCCGCCGCGCAGGGGGCGGTCCCCCTGACCGTCGTCTCCGGCGGCCACGGGCCCTGGTCCCACGCCTCCGTTCCCGGTCTGCGGCTCGAACTCGGGGAGCTCTCCTCGATCGAGGTCGACGGCACCGCCGTGCGCATCGGTGGCGGTGCGGTCTGGGGCGATGTCGCGACAGCCCTCGCCGGCCACGGCCTCGCCCTGAGCTCCGGCGACACGGCCAGCGTCGGTGTCGGTGGTCTCACGCTCGGCGGCGGCATCGGCTGGATGGTGCGCGCCTGGGGCCTCGCCGTCGATCAGCTCGTCGGCGCCCAGGTCGTCACCGCGAGCGGAGACGTGGTGGAGGTGTCTGCCACGCAGCATCCCGACTTGTTCTGGGCGCTGCGCGGCGGTGGCGGCAACTTCGGCATCGTCACCCGTTTCGACTTCGAAGCGCATCGCCTGCCGGGGATCGCGCTGGCCGAGTCCGTCGTCGAGGGCGACGCGACCGCCGTGCTCCGGGCCGCGCGCGAACTCCTCCGCGACGCCCCGAGCGAGCTCACCGTCACGTACATGGACGTGCCGCCCATGGACCCGAGTGCGCCGGCCGGTGCCCGGCTGACCGCCGTGTGGGCGGGGCCCGACCCGGAAGCGCTGCGCGTGGAACTCGCGCCGATCACCGCGCTCGACGGTGTCACCACGGAGATCACCGAGCCCGCCTACCGGGACATCCTGATGGAGATGCCGCAGCCCGAGGGCGGCGAGGCCCCCGCCCCTCCCGGGTTCCTCGGCGGGAACGGTCTCGTCGCCGATCTCAACGACGAGACGATCGATCGGCTGGTGGCCTATCGGCGGGAGTACCCCGCCTCGGTCGTGTTCCTCCGGTCCCTCGGTGGGGCGTTCGGCGACGTACCGCAGGAGGAGACGGCCTTCCCGGCGCGCACCGCGACCTGGTTCGTCATGGCCGGTGCCTTCGACGTCCCCGGGCTACTCGACGAGCAGGGGCGCGAGAAGGCCGCGGCCGACGCGCAGCGGATCGTCGGGGGCCGCCTCGCCGAGTACAGCAACTTCGTCGACCGCGAGCGCCCGGACGCGGTGTCCGGGATGTACGACGGCGACGCCTACGAGCGTCTGCGGGCGGTGAAGGCGCAGTGGGACCCGCAGAACGTGTTCCGCCGCAACCACAACATCCTCGTCTGACGCACGAAGGGCCGGGCACCCTGCGGTGCCCGGCCCTTCGAAGACCCGAGGTCAGTGCGTGTCTTCGGCCTCGATCTCGGAGCGGTCGCCCGACCACAGCGTGTGGAAGGTGCCCTCCTTGTCGATGCGCTTGTAGGTGTGCGCACCGAAGAAGTCGCGCTGGCCCTGCACGAGAGCGGCCGGGAGGCGGTCGGCGCGGATGCCGTCGTAGTACGACAGCGACGACGAGAAGGCGGGAGCCGGGATGCCGGACTGCGCCGCCGTGACCACCACGCGGCGCCATGCCGCCTGGCCGCGGGTGAGCGCCTCGGCGAAGTACGGAGCCGTCATCAGCACCGGCAGGTCGGGGGTCTCGGCGTAGGCGTCCGCGATCCGGTTCAGGAACTGTGCACGGATGATGCAGCCGCCGCGCCAGATCTTGGAGATCGCACCGAGATCGATGTTCCAGCCGTACTCGGCGGCACCGGCGCGGATCTCGTCGAAGCCCTGCGAGTAGGCGACGATCTTGGAGGCGTAGAGCGCCAGGCGGACGTCCTCGACGAACGCGTCGACCTCGTCGGCCGGGACCGTGAACTCCTCGTCCGGGCCGGGAAGCGCGGCGGCGACCGCGCGCTGCTCGGGGTGCGAGGAGAGGGAGCGGGCGAAGGTCGCCTCGGCGATACCCGAGACCGGCACGCCCAGGGAGAGCGCGGTCTGCACGGTCCAGGCGCCGGTGCCCTTCGCGCCGGCCTGGTCCAGGATGACGTCGACCAGCGGCTTGCCGGTGGACGCGTCGACCTGCCGCAGCACCTCGGCGGTGATCTCGATGAGGTACGACTCCAGCTCGCCGCGGTTCCACTCGGCGAAGATCTCGGCGATCTCCGCGGGCGTCTTGCCGGTGCCGCGCCGGATGAGGTCGTACGCCTCGGCGATGAGCTGCATGTCGGCGTACTCGATGCCGTTGTGCACCATCTTGACGAAGTGGCCGGCGCCGTCGTGGCCGACGTGCGTCACGCAGGGCTCGCCCTCGGCGACCGCGGCGATGGACTTCAGGATGGGCCCGAGCGTGACCCAGGACTCGTCGGAGCCGCCCGGCATGATCGAGGGGCCGGTGAGGGCCCCCTCCTCGCCGCCGGAGATGCCGGCGCCGACGAAGTTGATGCCGGTCTCGCGGACGGCCTTCTCGCGGCGGATGGTGTCCGGGAAGTAGGCGTTGCCGCCGTCGACGATGATGTCGCCCGGCTCGAAGACCTCGACGAGGGAGTCGATCACGGCGTCGGTCGGAGCTCCGGCCTTGACCATGATGATGGCGGTACGCGGCTTCTGCAGCGAATCGGCGAACTCCTGGTAGGTCTTCGCCGGGATGAAGCCCGCCTCGGGATGCTCGTCGAGGAGGGTCTGCGTCTTCTCGTAGCTGCGGTTGAAGATCGCCACGGTGTTGCCCTCGCGGCTCGCGAGGTTGCGGGCGAGGTTCGACCCCATGACGGCGAGTCCGACGACTCCGATGTTCGCTGATGCTTCGGGCACGGAAGGCTCCTCGATCGTGAAGAAGGGTTGAGTTCAGCGTATCGCTGTAGGGCGGATCGAGGCGCACCCGTGACGCGACCCGGTCATCGTCCGCGGTGCCGGGCGGCCGGGACGCTCGGGACCTCTACGCTGAGGAGAGCACAGGAGCTGGAGGGAGTCGGTCGTGACGGAGTCCGAGAAGAAGGTCCGCGCCGTCGTCGCGGTGCCGTTGGCGGAGGAGCTGTGCGGGCTTATCGAAGAGCTCGAGCCGCGGCTCGAGGTCGTCCACGATGCGGCGCTCGTGCCTCCTATGCGCGGCCCTGCCGACTGGTCGGGAGACCCGGAGTTCAGCCGGACCCCGGAACAGCAGCGCGCGTTCGACGATCTCGTCGACTCCGCGGACGTGCTCTTCGGCATCCCCGATGTCGACCCGCAGGCGCTGGCGCGGACGGTATCCGCCAATCCGGGACTGCGCTGGGTCATGACCACGGCGGCCGGGGGCGGCAGCACCGTCAAGGCGGCGGGACTCGACCGCGCCGACCTCGACCGCATCGTCTTCACCACCAGCGCGGGCGTCCACGGCGGAACGCTGGCCGAGTTCGCGCTCTTCGCGGTGCTCGCCGGGGCGAAGGGCCTCCCGCGGCTGCTCGACGACCAGCGGAAGCGCACCTGGCCCGACCGCTGGGAGATGGGTCAGGTCGACGAGATGACCGTGCTCGTCGTCGGACTCGGCGGGATCGGCGCGGAGTGCGCCCGCCGTTTCCACGCGCTCGGCGCCCGGGTGTGGGGAACCAGCCGCTCCGGCCGCGCGGTCGAGGGCGTCGACCGTCTCATCGCGCCCGACGAGCTCGTGGACGCGGTGGGCGAGGTCGACGCGATCGTCGTCACGCTGCCGGGCACGGAGCAGACCAGGCACCTCATCGGAGAGGAGGTCCTCCGGGCCGTGAAGCCCGGGGCCATCCTCACCAACGTCGGGCGCGGCAGCGTCGTCGACGAGACGGCGCTTCTCGCCGCGCTCGATGACGGCCGCGTCGGCTTCGCCGGGCTGGACGTCTTCGAGCAGGAGCCGCTGCCCGCCGACTCGCCGCTCTGGACACACCCCCGCGTCCTCGTCAGCCCGCACACGGCGGCTCTGAGCTCGAAGGAGGAGGAGCGCATCGCACGGAGGTTCGCCGAGAACGCCACCCGGCTGCTCGACGGCCGGGAGCTGCGTGCAGTGGTCGACACGGTCGAGTTCTACTGAGCCGGGAGGCGACGGGCATGAGCGTGCGCATCGTCGTGATGGGGCCCAGCGGCTCCGGGAAGTCGACGGTGGGCGCGGCGCTGGCCGAGGAGCTCGGGGCGCGCTTCGTGGACGGGGACGACCTGCATCCGCTCACCAACGTCGAGAAGATGGCGGCGGGCATCCCTCTCGACGACGACGACCGGATGCCGTGGCTCCGCGTGGTCGGACGGACGCTCGCCGCCGAGACGCGCATCGTCGTCGCCTGTTCGGCGCTGCGCCGGCACTACCGGGATGCCATCAGGGCGGAGGCACCGGACGCCGTCTTCGTCGAGCTCGGCGTGGCACGGGAGACGCTCGCACGACGGCTGGGCGATCGGCCCGATCACTTCATGCCGGCCTCGCTGCTCGGTTCCCAGCTCGACGAGTGGGAACCGCTGCGGGACGACGAGGTCGGGCTCCGCGTCGATGCCGCGCTTCCGCTGAGGCGCGAGGTGGCGGCGATCCGGAAGGCGCTCATCGCGATCACGAGAGCGCCGGGGGACGCTCAGTCCTTGCGGTAGCCCGAGCGGCCGAGGGAGAACAGGGCGGCGCCGGTCGCGACGGCGGCGCACAGCGACATGGCGCCGATCACCCAGAGGAGGACGTGAGAGAGGAACGCGGCGTCGAGCATGGAGGTACTCCGAATTTCTGCAGAGGGGACCGGTGTCCTCAGCCTATCGGGTCATCCGGTACCATGGAGTCGTACCTCGGCGAGGGACGCTTCTGCGCGTGCGCGGACGTCCGTGATCGACGCGGCGAAGCAAGCCCGGTGGCTTTCCTCACGCGTCCGCGTTCGAGTCCACAATTCCAAGACCACCGCGCGGCGCCTTCGCTGCGTGCCCGAAGGAGAACCTCATGTCTGAAGACACCACGGTCCACGCCGAGCTGCGCAGCAGCTTCGGCAAGGGCTTCGCCCGTCGTCTGCGCGCCGCCGGCAAGATCCCCGCGGTCATCTACGGCCACGGCACCGAGCCCGTGCACGTCGCGCTGCCGGGTCACCAGGTCTCCCTGATCATCCGCCGCGCCAACGCGCTGCTCGACCTCGACATCGAGGGCACCTCGCAGCTCGCCCTCGTCAAGGACGTGCAGAAGGACCCGGTGCACCAGATCATCGAGCACATCGACCTCCTGGTCGTGAAGAAGGGCGAGAAGGTCGCCATCGACGTCCCCGTCGTCGTGACCGGCGAGCCGGCCCCCGGCACCATCGTCAACCTCGACGCCACGACCATCCAGGTCGAGGCCGAGGCCACGCACATCCCCGAGAACATCGAGGTCTCGGTCGAGGGTCTCGAGGAGGGCGCGCACATCACCGCCGCCGACGTCACCCTCCCGAAGGGCTCGACGCTCCTCACCGACGCCGAGGTCCTCGTGGTCGCCATCTCCGTCCCGGCCGCTCCGGTCGAGGACGAGGAGACCGAGGGCGAGTCCGCCGAGGGTGCCGCCGAGGCGTCCGAGGAGGCCGCCGCGGAGTGATCTCCGCCTGCTTCATCACGGAGGGGACGCGATCGGATCGCGTCCCCTCCGTCGTATCCTGACCGGGGCGACGGCTCCGGCGAGAGAGGACGAGGAATGGCAGCGACCTGGCTCGTGGTCGGTCTCGGCAACCCCGGACCCCGCTATGAGGCGACCCGCCACAACATCGGCCAGATGGTCGTCGACGAGCTCGCAGCCCGCCGCGGCGAGAGCTTCCGGGAGCACAAGGGGGGCGCGCGGGTCGTGGAGACCTGGCTCCGCCCCGGCGCCGACAAGCTCGTGCTCGCGAAGCCGAACACGTTCATGAACGTCTCGGGCACGCCCGTCGCGGCGCTCGCCCGGTTCTACTCCGTCCCCCTCGATCACGTGGTCGTCGTGCACGACGAGCTGGACATCCCGTTCGACACGGTCAAGCTCAAGACCGGGGGAGGCCACGGCGGGCACAACGGCGTCCGCGACATCGCGCGAGCGCTCACGAGCCCGGACTTCCCCCGGGTGCGCGTGGGCATCGGTCGCCCGGTGGGGCGTCAGGACCCGGCCGACTGGGTGCTCTCCCCGTTCGGCAAGGACGAGCGCGCGAACCTGCCCCTGCTCGTGGGCGACGCGGCCGACGCCGTCGAGCTCCTCGTCGACGAAGGACTGCTCGCCGCACAGCAGAAGCACCACGCCCCCCGCTGAGGTTCCGGCGCGCGCGGCGCGTCAGGTGGTGAAGGTGGCGTACCCCGCCGCCCCGCCGACGGCGAAAGCGGTGAAGACGGCGACGAAGAAGATGATCGCGCCGAGGACGGCGACGATGAGCGCGGCGATGCCCGCTCCGCGCCCCCGCTTCCGGCGGATCGCGATGATGCCGAGTACGATCGCGGCGATGCCGAACACCGTGCCGGCCCAGAAGGACAGCTCCGTCCACAGCACCTGGTCCCGCGCGGGGGACAGGAACCCGAGATCGCTCGTGGAGCCGCTGACGCCCTGCGGGATGCGGCGGCCGACCTCGAAGGCGCTGACGCCGCCGATGATCGGCATGACGACGGCCGCGAGGATCGAGAGGCCGAGAGCGAGCAGGCCGAGGAACCCCGAGGGCTTCGGCGCGGCATCTGGTGCGGTGTACGAGCCGGACGGTGCCGCGTAGCCGCCCACAGGCACCTGATACGCGCCGGGAGGCGCGGCAGGGGGTGCCGGCGGATACGCGGGCGGGTACGGCGCCGGAGCGGCCGGCGGTGTCGACGGATACGCGGGCGGCGGGACCGCACCGGATACCGGCTCCTGCGGGACCGAGGGAAGGGGCGGCACGGCGCCGGGCGGAGGGGGAAGCTGCGGGTCGGTCACGATGTCATCCTAGGCTCGGCCGCGGCTCACACCCGGCGCAGCAGTCCGACGCGGTCGTACACGTCGGACAGCGTGCGATCGGCCACGGCGTCGGCGCGGGCGGCGTTCTCGGCGAGGATCCGGTCCAGCTCCGCCGGGTCGTCGAGGAGCTCGAGGGCACGGCTGCGCACCGGAGCGAACTCCTCCACGACGACCTCGGCGAGGCCCTTCTTGAAGTCGCCGTATCCGCGGCCCGCGTACTCGTCCTCGATCGCGGGGATCTGGCGTCCGGTCAGCGCGGCGTAGATGGTGAGCAGGTTCGAGACGCCCGGCTTGGCCTCGCGATCGAACCGCACGGTGCCCTCGTTGTCGGTCACCGCGCGCATGATCTTCTTCGCCGACTTCGCCGGGTCGTCGAGCATCCACAGCACACCGGCGTCGCTCTCGGCCGACTTCGACATCTTGGCCGTCGGGTTCTGCAGGTCGTAGATGCGCGCCGTCTCCTTCTGGATGACCGGGACGGGCACCGTGAAGGTCTCGCCGAACCGCGAGTTGAAGCGCTCCGCGAGGTCGCGGGTGAGCTCGACGTGCTGCTTCTGGTCGTCTCCGACCGGCACGACATCGGTCTGGTACAGCAGGATGTCGGCGGCCATGAGTACCGGGTAGGTGAAGAGGCCGACGCTGGTCGCATCAGCGCCGTAGCGGGCCGACTTGTCCTTGAACTGGGTCATGCGTCCGGCCTCGCCGAAGCCGGTGATCGTGCTGAGGATCCAGGCGAGCTCGGCGTGCGCACGGACGTGCGACTGCACGTACAGCGTCGACTGCGACGGCTCGATGCCCGCGGCGATGTACTGCGCGGCGGTCCGGCGGGTCTTCTCGCGCAGCTCGGCCGGGTTCGGGGCGACCGTGAGGGCGTGCAGGTCGACGACGGAGAAGAACGCGTCATACGAGGTCTGGAGCTCCCGCCACTGCAGGAGCGCGCCGATGTAGTTGCCGATCTGGAGGGAGTCGGCGGAGGGCTGCATTCCGGAGTAGAGGCGAGGCTTGTTCACCCGTCAATCCTATGCGCCCGCGCCGCGGTGCCCGGCGCCGTCGGATCCCCTACGCTGACGTCATGACGGACGGCATGCCCCTGAGACGCGGACAGGTGTTCCTCGACGCCCTGGGCACGGAGGCGGAGCGCCTCCACCCCGAGATCCTCGCGCAGTACCGTGCTCCCGTCTCGGCGGGGCACGCGGAGGGCGTGTTCGCGGTCGCGGGGAGCCGGTTCGGCCGCTGGGCGGCCCTCGCTCGTCCGATCGTGGGACCGGGGCTGCTGGTGCCGACGTCGGGGCGGGACGTGCCGTTCGTGCTGCGCACGACGACCGGGCGCGCGGCGACGGGCCGCGCGACGCTCGACTCCACCCGCGAGTTCCTCTTCCCCGGTCGGACGGCACGGATCGTGGACCGGCTGACGGTGAGCGTGCGGCCGGGGCTGGTGCGGAATCTCCTCGGCGCCCGTGGCCGCGTGGAGCTCATCGAGGAGTGCAGTGTGACGGCGGAGGGCTTCCTGCGGATGCGTACCGTCCGGGTCGCCTTGCGGCTGTTCGGGCGGCGGTTCGCTCTGCCCGGACCGCTCGGCGTGCGCGTGGACCTCGTCGACGGCTGGGACGCCGAGCACCGCCGGCGCACGATCGACATGCGCGCCGTGAACCCCGTGCTCGGCACCGTGCTGGAGTACCGCGGATGGTACCGGGAGTCGGATCCGTCGCCCTCCGAGCGGCCGGAACCGGGTCAGTAGGTGTAGTCGACGACGACCGGCGCGTGGTCGCTCCAGCGCTGGTCGTACGCGGCCGCACGGGCCACGTGGTACGCCTGCACGCGCTCGGCGAGAGCGGGCGTGGCCAGGTGGTAGTCGATGCGCCATCCCGAGTCGTTGTCGAAGGCCTTCCCGCGCATGGACCACCAGGTGTACGGCCCGTCCACCTCGCCGTGGAAGCGACGTCCGACGTCGACCCAGCCCAGGCCCGTGCCGACCGAGCCGTCGACGCCGGTGACCGATGTCCCGGCCTCACCGAGGAAGCGATCGAAGTAGGCGCGCTCGCGCGGCAGGAAGCCGGCCTTGGTGCGGTTGCCGCGCCAGTTCTTGATGTCGAGCTCGCGGTGCCCCACGTTGAGGTCGCCGGTGACGAGGGCGAGGGCGCCGTCGGTGTTCAGGCTCGCCAGTCGAGCCTCGAACGCGTCGAGGAACTTCCACTTCTCGTCCTGCTTGGGGGTGTCGGCCTCGCCGGAGTGCACGTAGGCGCTGACGACGGTGAGCGGACGGTCGCCGATCAGGAAGTCGGCCTCGATCCAGCGCCCCTTGGAGTCGAAGTCCTCCGGGCCGAAGTCCGCCCGGGAGGCGAGCGCGGGGAGGCGGCTGGCGATCGCGACGCCCGCGCGCCCCTTGGCCGTGGCCTCGTCGTGCACGAAGGTCCAGCCGGGGAGGGCGGCCTCGATGTGCTCGTCCTGCCCGCGCACCTCCTGAAGGGTGAGGATGTCGATGTCTGCGGCGTCCAGCCACGTGCTCATCCCGTTGCGGGCGGCCGCCCGGATCCCGTTGACATTGACCGAGGCGATACGCAGGTGAGGCATTCCTCCAGCCTAACGAGCACCGCCGACATCGCGGTTCTGACGGTGATCGAGCTCGGAGAGCAGGCGCTGCGCGAGAGGGGAGGTCGGAGGCGCGGGCGGGGGAGCGGAGGCCTCCAGTCGCGCGACCTCGTCCTCCGCCGCGCGGACGGCGTGTCCGGCCGCCCAGCTCCGGTACCACGGGGCCCCGTCGCGCGCGGCGCGGGCGTCGCGCAGTCGGATCCGTGCCGCGGAGAGCAGCGTGGCGTGCTCCGCCACCCGCCGCTCGGCCTCCGTCGGCAGCAGGAGCGGGAGGTCGCGGTCCTGGGCGGCGACGGCGATCCACGACGCGGCGACGAGCATGACCACCCCGTTCACCCGGAACCACAGCAGCAGTCCGACGAAGATCGCGAAGGTCGCCAGCAGCGGGTTCGACGGCGTGTAGCTCAGTAGGAACCCGACCCCGAACTGCAGCACCGTCATGGCCGCGCCGCCGAGGAGGGCTCCCGGCCAGATCGTGCTCCAGTGCAGCGAGGTGCCGGTGAGGAAGCGCACCATCGCCGCCAGCGCTCCCGTCAGCAGGACGAACGACACCAGGACGGTGCCGATGCGGATGCTGATGTTGAGGCCGTCGGAGCCGGCATCCCAGCCCAGCAGCGACAGCACCCAGCTGAGGACCGCGGCGCTGGCCGAGCTCAGTGCGGAGCCGACGATGAGCGCAACGCCGAAGATCAGGGCGGCGAGCAGGTCGCGCGCCTTGAGGAGGAGGTAGCTGCGCCGGTCGGGCTCGAGGCCGAAGATGTCCCGCACGGCCCGCCGCGAGAAGGTCACCCACCCGATCGCGGTCCAGATCACCGTGCCGAGGGCGATGAGACCGGTGATTCCGAGGAACCCGCTGGTGTTCGAGGCGATCTCCTGCACCTGCGCGGGAGTGAAGACGCCGCCCTCGTCGAGGATGAGGTTCGGGATGTAGTTGTTGATGATGTCGATGAGGCCGTTCACCGCCTCCTCACTGCCGCCGAGCCAGAGGCCCGCGATGGCGAACGCGAGGTAGATCGCGGCGAAGATGGCGAACAGCGCCTGATAGCTCACCCCGGCGGCGAGCAGGAAGCCGTTGTGCTGCAGGAAGTGCCGCCACACCCGCACCGGGAAGAGGCCGAGGGTGCGCCGGGTCAGCGCGGTCGCGCGCTCGACCGCGGCATCGAGGCGACCGTCGGTCGCCGAACCAGGCTCGGACACGCCCCCACCCTACCCAAGCGCGGGACCCGCCCTCGCGCGCCCGGCCTGCCTCCGCGAGAACAGGCGCAGACGCGAGAACAGGCGGCCCCGTCCGGGACCGCCTGTTCTCGCGTGGTTGCCTGTGCCGGCGCGTCAGGGACGCCCGCGGAGGACTGCCTGCTTGACCTCGGCGATGGCCTTGGTGACCTCGATGCCGCGGGGGCACGCCTCGGAGCAGTTGAAGGTCGTGCGGCAGCGCCAGACGCCCTCCTTGTCGTTGAGGATGTCGAGACGCACCGCGGCGTTGTCGTCGCGCGAGTCGAAGATGAAGCGGTGCGCGTTGACGATCGCGGCCGGACCGAAGTACTGGCCGTCGGTCCAGAACACGGGGCACGACGAGGTGCACGCGGCGCAGAGGATGCACTTGGTGGTGTCGTCGAAGATCTCGCGGTCGGCGATGGACTGCGTGCGCTCCTTGCCCTTCTCCGGCACGGAGTTCGCGACGAGGAACGGCTGCACCTCGCGGTACGACGCGAAGAACGGCTCCATGTCGACGACGAGGTCCTTCTCCAGCGGCAGGCCCTTGATGGCCTCGACGTAGATCGGCTTCGAGATGTCGAGGTCCTTGATCAGCGTCTTGCAGGCCAGGCGGTTGCGGCCGTTGATGCGCATGGCGTCGGAACCGCAGATGCCGTGGGCGCAGGAGCGGCGGAAGGTCAGCGAGCCGTCGACCTCCCACTTGATCTTGTGCAGGGCGTCGAGCACGCGGTCGGTGGAGTAGAGCTCCACGTCGTAGTCGACCCAGTGCGGCTCGGCGTCGACCTCGGGGTCGAACCGGCGGATGTTGAAGGTGACGATGAAGGACTGGATCCCGGTGTCTTCGGTCGTCTCGGCCGGCGCTTCGGCGATGGCGTTCGACATGCTCAGTACTTCCTCTCCATCGGCGGGTAGTTCAACTCGCCCTTGTCGTTCTTGGTGAAGACGACCGGCTTCCAGTCGAGCTTGATGTGGTCGCTCGGGTCGGAGGAGTGCGGGTCGCCCGTGAGGTACGCCATGGTGTGCTTCATGTAGTTCTCGTCGTCACGCTTCGGGAAGTCGTCGCGCATGTGTCCGCCGCGGCTCTCCTCGCGGTTCTGTGCGGCGTAGACGACGACCTCGGCGATGTCGAGCAGGAAGCCCAGTTCGACGGCCTCGAGCAGGTCGGTGTTGAACCGGTGGCCCTTGTCGTCGACGTGCACGTTCTTGTAGCGCTCACGGAGCTCCGCGATCACGCCGAGGACGTGCTGCAGCGACTCGTGCGTGCGGAACACCTGCGCGCCCTTGTCCATCTCGTCCTGCAGCGTCTTGCGGAGGACCGCGATCCGCTCGGTGCCCTGGTTGTTGCGCAGGCCCTCGAGCATGTCGGAGACGAACCCGGCGGGGTTCTCCGGCAGCGGGACGAACTCGGCCGTCTTGACGTACTCGACGGCGTTGCGGCCGGACCGCTTGCCGAACACGTTGATGTCGAGCAGCGAGTTCGTGCCGAGGCGGTTGGCGCCGTGCACCGAGACGCAGGCGCACTCGCCGGCAGCGTACAGGCCGGGGACGACGGTGTCGTTGTCCGCGAGCACCTCGCCGTTGTTGTTGGTGGGGATGCCGCCCATGGCGTAGTGCGCGGTCGGCATGACGGGGACCGGCTCGACGACCGGGTCGACGCCCAGGTAGGTGCGGGCGAACTCGGTGATGTCGGGGAGCTTGGTCTCCAGCACCTCGGCGCCCAGGTGCGTGCAGTCCAGCAGTACGTAGTCCTTGTGAGGACCGGCGCCGCGTCCCTCCGCGACCTCCTGGACCATGCAGCGCGCGACGATGTCTCGGGGCGCCAGGTCCTTGATCGTCGGGGCGTACCGCTCCATGAAGCGCTCACCCGAGGCGTTGCGCAGGATCGCACCCTCGCCGCGGGCGCCCTCGGTGAGGAGGATTCCGAGGCCGGCGAGGCCGGTCGGGTGGAACTGGAAGAACTCGAGGTCCTCGAGGGGGAGGCCCTTGCGCCAGACGATGCCGACGCCGTCGCCCGTGAGGGTGTGCGCGTTGGAGGTCGTCTTGAAGATCTTGCCGAAACCGCCGGTCGCGAAGATCACGGCCTTGGACTGGAAGACGTGCAGCTCGCCCGTGGCGAGGTCGTAGGCCACCACGCCGGCGATCTGCGTCGCGCCCGCCGCGTCCTTCACGGTGATGAGGTCGAGCACGTAGAACTCGTTGAAGAAGTTGATGCCGAGCTTGACGCAGTTCTGGAACAGCGTCTGCAGGATCATGTGACCGGTGCGGTCGGCGGCGTAGCAGGCGCGGCGGACCGGGGTCTTGCCGTGCTCGGCCGTGTGACCGCCGAAGCGACGCTGGTCGATCTTGCCCTCGGGGGTGCGGTTGAAGGGGAGACCCATGTTCTCGAGGTCGATGACCGCGTCGATGGCCTCCTTCGCGAGGATCTCCGCCGCGTCCTGGTCGACGAGGTAGTCGCCGCCCTTCACGGTGTCGAAGGTGTGCCACTCCCAGGAGTCCTCCTCGACGTTCGCGAGGGCCGCCGCCATACCGCCCTGCGCGGCACCGGTGTGCGAGCGCGTCGGGTACAGCTTGGAGATCACGGCCGTCTTCGCGCCGGGGCCGGCCTCGATGGCCGCCCGCATGCCGGCGCCGCCGGCGCCCACGATGACGATGTCGAACTGGTGGTAGTGCACGCCGTCACGGACGACGGAATCCTGCGTCTGGGTAGTCACTTCTCGTTTGCCTCTTCTTCTAGCCCTGCGCCTGGCAGGTCTCCCACAGCGTGCTCGACTCGGTCACACCCAGGCACGGGTCGAACGTGAAGACGACCAGGGTGCCGAGGAGGATGAGCAGGCCCGCGGCCAGGCCGAGGGCCCAGACGAGCGCCTTGCGCGCGGTCGGGTTGGTCACGTAGTCGTTCACGATCGTCCGCATGCCGTTGGCACCGTGGATGAGTGCGAGCCAGAGCATCAGCACGTCCCACCACTGCCAGAACGGGGTGGCGAACTTGCCGGCGATGAAGGCGAAGTCGAGGGCGTGGATGCCCTCGCCGACCATGAGGTTCACGAAGAGGTGGCCGAAGATCAGCACGACGAGCACGACGCCCGAGACGCGCATGAAGACCCAGCCCCACTTCTCGAGGTTGACGCCGCGCTGGCGACGGGCGGGAGCGGCGACGGTCTGGGCGGTCATCAGTGTCCTCCTCCGAAGCCGGCGAACGCGAGCATCAGGTGGCGCGGGACGAAGCCGGCCATGATGACGCCCCACACGAGCAGCACGCCCCAGAAGAGCTGGCGCTGGTACTTGGCGCCCTTCGACCAGAAGTCGACGGCGATGATGCGCAGGCCGTTCATGGCGTGGAAGACGATGCCCGCCACGAGGACGACCTCGCCGATCGCCATGACCGGGTTCTTGTATGTGCCGATGACCGCGTCGTACGCCTCCGGCGACACCCTGATCAGCGCCGTGTCGAGCACGTGCACCAACAGGAAGAAGAAGATGGCGACTCCGGTGATGCGGTGAAGCACCCACGACCACATGCCTTCGCGACCCCGATAGAGGGTGCCGCGGGGGGTCTTGGACGTGGTTTCCGAAATCGACGGTGTCAAGCGAGCGCTTGTGGACACGGTCGTCCTCCCTGGATCGATGTGTTTCGGTCGCGTGCGCTGCTTCGTCCACATCTGGCCTGGAGGAGGGTCAGGCACGCCCGATCGGTGTCCATCCTATTCCCGCGCGGACGCCCCGGGCGACGAAGGGGAGCCTAAGTCGGACCCGCCGCTACGCTGGCCTGCATGAGCGAGCCGATCGAAGACTTCTACGCGGTCATCCCTGCCGGCGGCATCGGCAGTCGGCTGTGGCCGCTGTCCCGGGCGGACGCCCCGAAGTTCCTGCACGATCTCACCGGGTCCGGGCATTCGCTGCTGCGCGACACGTGGGACCGTCTGGAGCCGCTCGCCGGTCCGGACCGGATCGCGGTGGTCACCGGGCGCGCGCACCGGGCGGCGGTGGAGGCGGAGCTGCCGGGGATCGCCGACCTCAACGTCTTCCTGGAATCCGAGCCCCGCGAGTCCGCGGCGGCGATCGGGCTGGCGGCGGCCGTGCTGCACCGGCGCAACCCGGACGTCATCATCGGCTCGTTCAGCGCCGACCACGTCATCCGGGGCACGCGGGTCTTCGAGTTCGCCGTCCGCGACGCCGTCGAGGTCGCGAGGGAGGGCTACATCTGCACGATCGGCATCGCGCCGACCGAGCCGGCGGTCGGCTTCGGCTACATCAAGAAGGGGCCGGAGCTGGTCGTCGAGCGCGCCAGGGAGGCGGCCCTCGTCGAGAGCTTCGTCGAGAAGCCGGATCTGGAGACGGCCAAGGCCTACCTCGCCGAGCGCACCTATCTGTGGAACGCGGGCATGTTCATCGCGAAGGCGAGCGTCCTGCTGGACGAGCTCGCGGCCAACGAGCCTGCTCTGCACGCCGGTCTGCTCGAGCTCGCCGAGGCCTGGGACGACCGGGAGCTCCGCGGGCCGGCCGTCGACCGCATCTGGCCGCGGTTGAAGAAGATCGCGATCGACTACGCCGTCGCGGAGCCGGCGGCGCGGCGCGGGCGCCTCGCCGTGGTCCCCGGGCACTTCGACTGGGATGACGTGGGGGACTTCGCGTCACTGACGAAGCTCATCACGAACGGCCGCAAGAACGACCTCGCCGTCCTCGGACCCCGCGCCCGGGTGCTCACCGACGCGGCCAGCGGCATCCTCGTCAGCCAGACCAGCCGCGTGATCAGCCTCGTCGGCGTGCAGGACATCGTCGTGGTCGACACCCCCGACGCGCTCCTGGTCACGACGGTCGAGAACGCGCAGCGGGTGAAGGGCGTGGTGGAGTCGTTGAAACTCAACGGACAGGGCGACGTGCTCTGATGAGCATCGGTCCGTGCTCATCGGCAGGGTTGATTTCAGCTTTGTAACCATTGGCCCGGCCGCCCGGGGCCGACGTGCACGAACGTCGAAACACTAGGTAACTTTGATCGATCCGCGATGGCCGCGGGTTCGTTGAGGGAGGCATCCGTGACCATCTCCACCACCAAGAAGCTGCTCGGCGCGACGGTCGCCGCCGGTGTCGTCTTCGCTCTTGCCGGCTGCGGTCAGGCGCCGACCGACGAGTCCGAGGGCGGATCCGCCCCCGTCGACTCCGACTTCAAGCCCTGCCTCATCTCCGACGCCGGCGGCTGGAACGACAAGTCGTTCAACCAGTCGGCCAAGGAGGGCATGGACAGCGCCGCCGACGAGCTCGGCATCAAGCCGCTGGAGTTCGAGTCCGCGAACGACAACGACTACGCGCCGAACCTCGAGACCGCCGTCTCCGAGGGCTGCTCGCTCATCGTCTCGGTCGGCTTCAAGCTGTCCGCCGCCACGGTCGAGTCCGCGCTCGCGAACCCCGACATCGACTACGCGATCATCGACGACTGGGCCGACAACGACTTCGACGGCACCACCGACGCGCCGAACATCAAGCCCCTCGTCTTCGACACCGCCCAGGCCGCCTACCTCGGTGGCTACGCGGCGGCCGCCTGGTCCGCGGAGGCCGGTGTGAACAAGGTCGGCACCTTCGGCGGCATGCAGATCCCGTCGGTCGCGGTCTTCATGGACGGCTACCAGCTCGGCGTCGAGAAGTACAACGAGGACAAGTCGGCCGACGTCCAGGTCTTCGGCTGGGACGCCGAGACCCAGAAGGGTTCCTTCACGGGTGGCTTCGACGCCAACGACACGGCCAAGCAGACCGCCCAGGGCGTGCTCGACCAGGGCGTCGACGTCATCCTCCCCGTCGGCGGCCCGGTCTACCAGAGCGCCGCAGCGGCGATCAACGACAGCGGCAAGGACACGCTGATGCTCGGTGTCGACAGCGACCTCGCCGTCGCTGACCCCAGCGTCGCCGACATCACGCTCGTCTCGATCATGAAGGCCATCGACGTGGCCGTCCGCGACGCGACGCTCGCGGCCGCCGCCGGCGAGTTCGACCCGGAGCCCTACATCGGCACGCTCGAGAACGAGGGCGTCAAGCTCTCCGGCTTCGGCGACTTCGAGGCAGACCTGCCCGAGGGCCTGACGGACGAGCTGTCCGCTCTGCAGGAGCAGATCATCTCCGGTGACATCACGGTGGAGTCCGAGAACTCTCCCACCCGCTGAGTCGGAGCCGTACCCAGCACGGGGCGAGTGGCGCAGGCTGCCACTCGCCCCGCACTGTGGGCGGCGACGATTCTCCTCGGTGACTCTTCTGGATAAGGTGCAGATATGAAGCTCGAACTTCGCGGCATCACCAAGCGATTCGGCAGCCTCGTGGCGAACGACCACATCGATCTCGTGGTCGAACCCGGTCAGATCCACGCTCTCCTCGGCGAGAACGGCGCAGGCAAGTCGACGCTGATGAACGTGCTCTACGGCCTGTATCAGGCCGACGAGGGCGAGATCCTCCTCGACGACGTCGTGCAGCACTTCCGCGGCCCTGGCGACGCGATGGCCGCCGGCATCGGCATGGTGCACCAGCACTTCATGCTCGTGCCGGTGTTCACGGTGGCCGAGAACGTCATGCTCGGGCACGAGCAGACCAAGGGCCTCGGCACGCTCGACATCGCGAAGGCCCGCGAGCACGTGCGCGCGGTCGCCGCGCGGTTCGGGTTCGACATCGATCCGGACGCCGTCGTCGGCGACCTGCCGGTGGGTGTGCAGCAGCGCGTCGAGATCATCAAGGCGCTGTCCCGCGACGCCAAGGTCCTCGTCTTCGACGAGCCGACCGCGGTGCTGACGCCGCAGGAGACCGACGAGCTCATGGCCATCATGCGCCAGCTCCGAGACGAGGGCACCGCGATCGTCTTCATCACGCACAAGCTGCGCGAGGTGCGCGAGGTCGCCGACCGCATCACGATCGTCCGGCTCGGTCGGGTGGTGGGGGAGGCCTCGCCGACCGCCACCAACGCCGAACTGGCCTCGCTGATGGTCGGCCGCGCGGTCGAGCTGACCGTGCACAAGGAGGCTCCGCGGCTGGGCGAGGGCGGCCTGGAGGTCCGCAACCTCCGCGTGCTCACCGCCACCGGAGCGATCGTCGTCGACGACGTCGACTTCACCGTGCGACCCGGCGAGGTCCTCGCCGTCGCCGGTGTGCAGGGCAACGGCCAGACCGAGCTCGTCGAGGCCATCGTGGGCCTCGCCGCACGCGTCGAGGGGAACATCATTCTCGACGGCACCGAGCTCGTGGGCAAGAGCGTCCGCGGCATCCTCGACGCCGGCGTCGGGTTCGTCCCGGAGGACCGCACCGAGGACGGCCTCGTCGCCGGATTCTCGGTCGCCGAGAACCTCATCCTCGACCGCTCAGACGATCCCGCGTTCAGCCGGGCCGGGACGCTGCGCCGCGGCGCCCTGGAGGACTTCGCCAAGGAGCGCATCGCGGAGTACGACATCCGCACGCAGGGCCCGGACACTCCCGCGGGCACTCTCTCCGGAGGCAACCAGCAGAAGGTCGTGATCGCCCGCGAGATGAGCCGCGAACTGCGGCTCTTCGTCGCGGCGCAGCCGACCCGCGGGGTGGACGTGGGCTCGATCGAGTTCATCCACAAGCGCATCATCGAGACGCGGGACGCGGGCATCCCCGTGATCGTCGTCTCTACCGAGCTCGACGAGGTCGCCGCCCTCGCCGACCGGATCGCGGTCATGTACCGCGGCACCATCGTCGGCATCGTCCCCGGTGACACGCCCCGGGAGACACTCGGACTCATGATGGCCGGAGCGGCCGATGCGGAGGTGACCGCGTGAGCGGCGCGACACCCGGTGCAGGAGACGTCACGAAGGGGCTGCCTCCCGAGCAGCTCCCGCCCAGCACGGGCCTCGCGGACGAGGTACCCCCGCCTCCGCGCGGCAACGTCGTCCTCAAGGAGATCCTCCGCGGCAGCGCCGTCACGACGATCCTGGCGATCGTCCTCGCGCTCATCGTCGGCGGCATCCTCATCGCCTTCACCAACGAAGACGTGCAGAAGGCCTCCGGGTACTTCTTCGCCAAGCCGAGCGACACGTTCGTCGCGGCCTGGAACGCGGTCTACAACGGCTACGAGGCGCTGTTCCGCGGAGCGATCTTCAACGCCCGCGGCGCCGACTTCGCCGCGCAGATCCGTCCGCTGACGAACACGCTGGGCTTCGCGGCTCCGCTGATCGCCGCAGGTCTGGGCGTCGCGCTCGCCTTCCGCGTCGGTTTGTTCAACATCGGCGCCCGCGGTCAGATGCTCGTCGGCGTCGCGATCGCGGCCCTGCTGACCTTCAACCTCGACCTGCCGATCTGGTTCCACCTCCCCGTCACGCTGCTTGCCGGTATCGCCGGCGGGGCGCTCTGGGGCGGCATCGCCGGTCTCATCAAGGCACGCACGGGCGCGCACGAGGTGATCCTCACGATCATGCTCAACTACATCGCGTACTACCTGCTGCTGTGGATGATCCGCACGCCCGGGCTCCTGCAGAAGCCGGGGACCAACCAGGCGCTCGGCTCGGCCACGCCGGAGAGCGCGCAGTTCCCGACCCTGCTCGGCCCGCAGTTCCCGCTGCTCGACCTCGGCTTCGTCATCGTGGTCATCGCGACGGTGTTCGTGTGGTGGCTCATCGAGCGCTCCTCGCTGGGCATGCGCATGCGCGCGGTGGGGGAGAACCCGCACGCCGCTCGCGCCGCGGGCATCAGCGTCAAGCGCGTCTACGTCTACGCGATGCTCTTCGCGGGTGCCCTCGCCGGCCTCGCCGGGATGAACCAGCTCCAGGGCGCCGTCACCACCGGCGTCACCGAGACCATCGACGCCGGCATCGGCTTCGACGCCATCACGGTCGCCCTCCTCGGGCGCAGCCGCGCCTGGGGGACCTTCGCGGCCGGAATCCTGTTCGGTGCCCTCAAAGCGGGCTCGTTCTCGATGCAGGCGCAGGACATCCCCGTCGACATCGTGCTCGTCGTGCAGTCGCTCGTCGTGCTGTTCATCGCTGCGCCGCCGCTGCTGCGCACGGTGTTCTTCCTCCCCAAGTCCGACGCAGAGAAGGCGGCCAAGGCGAGAGCCAAGGCCGCGAAGAAGGCGGTGACGGCATGATGTCGCTCGTGCAGACCGAAGCCGCCGACGGCACGGTGCAGCTCGCCACCGTCCGGGAGCGCCACCTCAAGGCGCCGATCAGCCTCGCGGTCGTCACCGCGCTGCTGGCGGTGCTCTTCCTCGCCGTGCCGCGCAGCGGTATCAGCACCTTCCGCCTGGGGGACCGCACGTCGGCCTTCGAGCTCCCCGACGTGGGGCTGCCCACCGCGCCGACCTTCTGGGTCGTCTTCGCCGTGCTCGTCGTCCTCACGGTCGGGGCCTTCCTCCGGGCATGGACGTACCGGGCGCCGTCGATCTGGCTCATCGTCGCCTATGGCGTGCTCGCCGTCTTCGCGTTCCTCGTCTGGGCCGCGGCCGGGGGTCTCGTCCCCGTCACGAGCCTGCTGTTCGGTGCGGTGTCGCTGTCGGTGCCGCTCGTGTTCGGCGCGCTCGGCGGTGTCATCGGCGAGCGGGCCGGTGTCGTCAACGTGGCCATCGAGGGGCAGCTGCTCCTCGGCGCGTTCTCGGCGGCGCTCCTGTCCAGCATCACCGGCAACGCCTTCGTGGGCCTCATCGGCGCCATGATCGGCGGCGTTCTCGTCGCGAGCGTGCTGGCGGCGTTCGCGATCAAGTACCTCGTCGAGCAGGTCATCGTCGGTGTCGTCCTCAACGTCCTCGTCACCGGCCTCACGGGCTTCCTCTACGGCGCGCTCCTCGCCCCGAACGAGGCCGAACTGAACACCCCGGTGCGCTTCTCCCGCATCGAGATCCCGGTGCTGAGCGACATCCCGATCATCGGTCCGGTGCTCTTCAACCAGACCTTCATCGTGTACCTCATGTTCATCACCGTGGCCGTCGTCGCGTGGGGCCTGTACCGCACCAAGTGGGGCCTGCGCCTCCGCGCCGTGGGCGAGCACCCGCAGGCGGCCGACACGGTCGGCATCCGGGTCAACCCGACGCGGTTCTGGAACGTGCTGCTCGCGGGCGCGATCGCCGGCATCGGCGGCGCGTACTTCACCCTCGTCTCGGTCCCGCAGTTCGGCAAGGAGATGACGGCCGGGCTCGGCTTCATCGCCCTCGCCGCGGTGATCTTCGGACGCTGGGACCCGATCCGCGCGACGCTCGCCGCCCTGCTCTTCGGATTCGCGACGAACCTGCAGAACCTGCTCTCGATCCTGAAGACGCCGATCCCCGGCGAGTTCATGCTCATGCTGCCGTACGTGGTCACGCTGCTCGCGGTCGCCGGGTTCGCCGGACAGATCCGGGGTCCTGCCGCCAGCGGCAAGCCGTACATCAAGTCGTAGAACCCGCAGGGAAGAAGGAACCATCACCATGACGGACATCGACTGGGACGAGCTGCGCCAGGTCGCCGCGGAGGCCATGACCAAGGCGTACGCGCCGTACTCGCGCTACCGCGTGGGGGCGGCGGCGCTCGTCAGCGACGGGCGGATCGTGGCCGGCTGCAACGTCGAGAACGCCTCGTACGGCGTCACGCTGTGCGCCGAGTGCGCGCTCGTGGGCGACCTGTTCATGTCCGGCGGCGGCCAGCTCGTCGCCTTCGTGTGCGTGAACAACGACGGCGAGACCATCATGCCCTGCGGCCGATGCCGGCAGCTGCTGTTCGAGCACGCCGTACCCGGCATGCTGCTGGAGACCGTCTCCGGCATCCGCACGATCGACGAGGTGCTGCCCGATGCGTTCGGGCCGCGCGACCTGGAGGAAGCACGATGACCGCTGGACAGGCTCAGGGAGCCATCGAGCCGTTCGACGCGGTCGATGTGATCCGGGCCAAGCGCGACGGGGGCGTCGTGCCCGAGCCCGCTCTGCGGTGGATGGTCGACGCCTACACGCGCGGCTATGTGTCCGACGCGCAGATGGCCTCCTTCGCGATGGCGATCTTCCAGCGCGGCATGGAGCGCGACGAGATCCGCGTGCTCACCGATGCGATGATCGCGTCCGGCGAGCGGATGAGCTTCGCGACCCTCGGCAAGAAGACCGTGGACAAGCACTCCACGGGCGGCGTCGGCGACAAGATCACCCTGCCGCTCGCGCCGCTTGTCGCCTCGTTCGGCGTGGCGGTCCCGCAGCTCAGCGGCCGCGGTCTCGGCCACACCGGCGGGACGCTCGACAAGCTGGAGTCGATCCCCGGCTGGCGCGCGGCGCTCAGCAACGAGGAGATGTTCGCGCAGATGCAGGGTGACGTCGGGGCCGTGATCTGCGCCGCGGGCTCTGGTCTCGCTCCCGCCGACAAGAAGCTCTACGCGCTCCGCGACGTGACCGGCACCGTGGAGGCCATCCCGCTGATCGCCTCCAGCATCATGTCGAAGAAGATCGCCGAGGGGACCGACGCCCTCGTCCTGGACGTGAAGTTCGGCTCCGGCGCCTTCATGCAGGACATCGACCGCGCCCGCGAGCTCGCCCGCACGATGGTCGCGCTCGGCACCGACTCCGGCGTCGCCACCACGGCGCTGCTGACCGACATGAACGTCCCGCTGGGCCGCGCGATCGGCAACGCCAACGAGGTCCGCGAGTCGGTCGAGATCCTCGCCGGCGGGGGACCCGCCGACGTGCGGGAGCTGACCATCGCGCTCGCCAGGGAGATGCTCGCCCTGGCCGGCCGGCCCGATGCGGACGTGGAGGCGGCGCTGGACGAGGGCCGCGCCATGGACACCTGGAAGGCGATGATCCGCGCCCAGGACGGCGACCCCGACGCGGCCCTCCCGGTCGCGCGGGAGACGCACGTCGTCACGGCGCCCGCGGACGGCGTCGTGACCCGGATGGACGCGCTCCCCTTCGGCATCGCCGCGTGGCGTCTCGGCGCCGGCCGCGCGCGGGCCGACGACCCGGTGATCTTCGAGGCGGGCATCGACCTGCACGCGAAGCCGGGCGACCGGGTCGCCGCCGGGCAGCCGCTGTTCACCCTGTCGGCGGCGGACGAGGCGCGCTTCCCCCGGGCCATCGAGGCACTCGAAGGGGCCTGGGAGCTCGGCGACGAGGCGCCGACCGTGGGTCCGATCGTCCGCGAGCGCATCACGGCGTGAGGCCCGGGCGCTAGCCTGGACGGACACCCCGCGACCGAGAGGATCCCCATGTCGATCGATGCGAACGGCGACGTCGCCATCCAGGGCGTCTCCCTGCGGAGTCTGCCGAAGGTGTCGCTGCACGACCACCTGGACGGCGCCGTGCGTCCGGCCACGATCATCGAGCTCGCCGACGCGATCGGTCTCGACCTCCCGGCCTCCGACCCGGCGGCGCTCGGCTCCTGGTTCGCGAAGAAGAGCGACGCAGGGTCGCTGGAGGAGTACCTGAAGACCTTCGAGCTCACCACCGCGGTCATGCAGACCCGGGAGGGACTGACCCGGGTGGCGCGCGAGTTCGTGCAGGACCTCGCGGCCGACGGCGTCATCTACGGCGAGGTGCGCTGGGCACCGGAACAGCACCAGGCCGGCGGTCTCTCGCTGGAGGACGCCGTCGAGGCCGTGCAGCAGGGGATCGAGGAGGGCGAGGACGCGGCGGACCGGGACGGTCGCAGCATCCGCGTCGGACAGCTCCTGACCGCCATGCGGCACACCGACCGCGCCAGGGAGATCGCCGAGCTCGCTGTGGACTTCCGCGGACGGGGGGCCGTCGGCTTCGACATCGCCGGACCCGAGGACGGCTTCCCGCCGTCCGACCACCGCGCGGCATTCGACTACCTCGCCGAGAACTTCTTCCCGGTGACCGTGCACGCGGGCGAGGCGGCGGGCCTCGCCTCGATCCGCTCGGCCCTGCTGGACGGTCGTGCGCTCCGGCTCGGACACGGCGTCCGCATCGCGGAGGACCTCGAGGTCGTCACGCAGGAGGGCGACGAGGTGCAGGTGCGCTTCGGCGACCTCGCGCGCTGGGTGCGCGACCGGGAGATCCCGCTGGAGCTCTCCCCGTCGTCGAACCTGCAGACGGGGGCCGTCGCCGCGTGGGGCAAGACGCTCGCCGATCACCCGTTCGACCTGCTCTACCAGCTCGGCTTCGCGGTGACCGTGAACGTGGACAACCGCACCATGAGCGCCACCTCGCTCACTAGGGAGCTGGCTCTCCTCGTGCAGACCTTCGAGTACGACCTCGACGACCTCGAGGCCTTCCAGTTCAACGCCGCCGCCGCGGCCTTCCTCCCCGTCGAGGAACGGGAGGAACTCGTCGAGATGATCGCCGAGGGCTTCGACACCTGACATGCGCTCCGGGGGGAGGTCGTCGCGGTCACGAGCCGGACTCGTCGGCGCGCTCGTCGCCGTCGTCATCGTCGGAGGGGCCGTCGCGGCGTTCGCGGGGCTCCATCGCACGCCGGAGGAGCGGATTCCGAAGGCCCAGGGCACCGTCGCGGCGCCTCCGCTCACGCCGTCGCAGCAGATCCTGGCGGACGCGGACGATCCCCGCGCGTGCGCGGTCACCTTCCGCGGCGACGGGGCGCCGACCGCGCCGATGCTGCAGCTCCAGGACGAGCCGTATCGGGGGCTGCCGATCCCGCGGCTCGACGGCCGGGTGTTCGCGGGCTGGTACGCCAGCGCCGACGCTGCCGCCGCCTTCACGGTGGAAGCTCGGGTGAACGGCGCGGATCCGGTCGCGTGCGAGCAGCAGCAGACGGAGCTCTTCGCCGCCTGGAAGACGCCCGAGGAGAACGCGGCCGAGGGCGTGCGCGTGCCCATCCTGATGTACCACCAGTTCACGGCCGACCCGGCGGGGGAGAAGGGGTGGCTTCGCGGCAATTACGCGTACATCGGCGACTTCGAGGCGCACATGGCGCACATCGCGACCACCGGCTTCTATCTGCCGACCTGGGACGAGCTCAGCGCGTTCATCGACGGGCGGCTCTCCCTCCCGGCGCGGAGCGTCATCATCGCCGACGACGACGCCGATCAGACGTGGTTCGACCTCGCGGTGCCGGTGGTGGACGCGCACCGGCTCCTCAGCACCTCGTTCATGGTCACGGCCTATCGTCAGGACCCCGCGCCCTCGCCGTGGGTCCAGCGGCGCTCGCACACCCATGACATGCATCAGGCGGGCGAGGACGGCAGGGGACGCATGGTCAACGGGACGCCCGCGCAGATCGCCGCCGATCTCACCACGTCGGGGGACGTGCTCGGCGTCCGCGAGGTGGTGGCCTACCCGTTCGGCCACTACGACGACACGGCGAAGGAGGGCGTCCGCCAGGCGGGCTACGAGCTGGCGCGGACCATCGATCCCGGATACGTGGTGATCGGGACGGACAAGCTGGCCCTCCCCGTCGTGCGCATCGACTACGGAATGGGCCTGGATGCCCTGGTGTCGCGCATCGGGTGACCCCGCACGAGGCGCGAGGATGAGGGCATGCCCGCTTCCGTCTTCCTCGCCGGTCCCGCCTCCTGGAACCGCATGGTCCTCCTCGACCGACTCCCCGAGCCCGTGCCGCACATGCAGTTCGCGCAGGCGAGCTGGGAGACGGTCGGCGGCACGAGTGCGGGCAAGGCGCTGAGCCTGACGGCGCTCGGCCGATCCGTCGTGCTGCATGCCGTCGCCGGGGAGGACGAGGAGGGGCACCGGGTGCGTGCGGCACTGGAGGCGGCCGGGGTGGTCGCGCAGTGGACGGACGGCACCACGGAGCGGCACCTCAACCTCATGACGGCGCAGGGCGACCGGGTGTCGCTGTACCTCTCCACTCCAGCGGAGACGACAGGCGCGGACGACGCCGCGCACGCCGCCGAGATGGCCGCGGCCGACGCCGTCGTGCTCGATCTGGCCGCCGAGCCGCGGCGGCTGCTCCCGCTCGCGGCGGCCAGTGGCACGCCGCTCTGGGTCGACGTGCACGACTACGACGGCGTCGACGGGTACCACCGGCCCTTCCTGGCGGCGGCCGCGGCGGTCTTCTGCAACGCGGATCGGCTGGCCGCGCCGGTGGAGTTCCTCCGCGCCGTCGTCGCGGAGGGAGCGGCGTTCGCGGTGTGCACGCTCGGCGCGGAGGGAGCGGTCGCGGTCGGAGCGGACGGCGCCGAGCTGCGGGTGCCCGCGCTGCCGACCACCGTCGTCGACACCAATGGCGCGGGCGACGCGTTCCTGGCCGGAGTCCTCGACGCGCGGCTGGCGGGGGCGGACCTGGCGTCGGCGCTCTCGGCGGGCGCGCGGTCTGCCGCCGGGGTCCTCACCACCCGGCACCTGCATCCGCTGCTCGACCCCATCCTCGGGGATCCGCGGGCGGCCTAGGGAGCGATCTGCTCCAGGAAGCCGCCGACGACCTCGGTGACCTCGGCGTGCATCTCCTCGTCGTCGATGGTCGGGGTACCGTCACCGGACTGGGGGCCGTAGTCGCCGAAGGAGGCGTGGGAGGCGCCGTCGATCTCGACGAACTCGGCGTCCGCGGGGAGCTCGGAGCGGGCGTCCGCGATCTTCTCGGGTGTGGAGAGGCCGTCCTCACTGCCGGAGACGCTGAGCACCGGGAGGCCGGTTCCGGCGAGGTCGGTCGCGCAGTAGGAGGCGAAGAGGACGAGGGCATCGGCGTCCGTCGCGAGCTGGCAGGCGCGCACCCCGCCGAGGGAGTGACCGCCCACGGCCCAGGTGTCCACGTCGGGCGCGGCACTCGTGAACGAGCCGAGGCCGCGGGGATCGAAGAAGGCGAGGTTGAGCCAGGGCCGCGTGATCACGACCGTGGTGCCCTCCTCCGCGATCCCCTGGAGGATCGAGGCGTAGGCCCACGGGTCGACCTTCGCCCCCGGGATGAAGACGAGTCCGCGGTCCGAGGCGCCGTCCGCCGGCTCCAGGACGATCCCCTCCTCGGCATCGGTCACCGTGATCGCGGGGTTCTCCCGGACGGCGGCGAGCGGTTCGGGCTCCGCGGCCATGACGCCGACCTGGCTCCACACGAGGATCCCGCCGACGGCGAGCACGAGGACGATCACCACACTCCACAGGACTCGTCTCAGGACGCGGCGTCGGGGCTTCTGCTGCACAGCAGCAACGCTACTCCCGCCCGGACGCCGCGTCCGCTCAGCCGGCGAGTGCCGCCTGACGGAGCGCCACCGCGTCGCGGACGGCGGCGAAGAGCGGGTGCTCCGGATCGAGCCCCGTGGCGCGGACGGTGAAGCCTGCCGGGTCTTCGGAGCGGAGGAGCGTCTGCAGCTCGACCGCCTGCTCGTCGGCAGGGTCGTCGAACTCCAGCGCGGCGGCGACGGCAGCCACGAGCGCGTCCGTCGACAGCCCGTGCTCGGCGGCCATCGCCGCGGGACCGATGAAGCGCTCGTGCCGGGAGATCTTCCGCAGCGGCTGCCGGCCGACGCGCTGCACGGTGTCCACCAGTGCGGGATTGCGGAACCGTTCGAGGATGGTCGCGCGGTACTGCGCGAGCTCCGCGGGATCGAGACCGTGTTCGACGACCAGCACCGCCGAGGTCTCCTCCAGGGCGGCGGAGACCTGCGCGGCGATCGCCTCGTCCGCGAGGGCGTCCGAGATCCGCTCGATGCCCGCCCGTGCACCGAAGTACGCGGTGGCGGCATGACCGGTGTTCACCGTGAAGAGCTTGCGCTCGATGTACGGAGCGAGGTCGTCGACGAAGTGGGCGCCGGGGATGCGCGGCGGAGTGTCGCCGAACGGCCGGGCCTCGATCGCCCACTCGAAGTACGGCTCCACCGTGACGTCGATGCCGCCGCCCTCCGGCTGCGCGGGCACGATCCGGTCGACGGCGGTGTTCGCGAACACGGCGCGGCCGAGCAGCGTATCGGCATCCGGCCCCGCCGCGGCGACGATCTCCTGCCGCAGCTGATCGGTGGCGCCGATGGCGTTCTCGCAGGCCATCACCTGCAGCGGCGCGGCCTCGGGGGAGCGCAGCGCGAGTCCGGCGACGATCGACGGGGCGACGAACCGCAGCACGGTGGGGCCCACGGCGGTCGTGACGACGTCGGCCGTCGCCACCTCCTCCGCGACCACGGCGGGGTCCGTGCGGCTGTTCACCGCACGGAACCCGGAGACGACGTGGTCGGTCCCTCCGGGGCCGGCTTCGTGCACGGTGTACGAGTCCGCCCGGTCGATCGCCTCCACGAGCGCGTCCGCGACGTCGCTGAACACGACCTCGTAACCGCCCTCGTGCAGGAGCAGGCCGACGAAACCGCGCCCGATGTTGCCCGCCCCGAAGTGGACCGCCTTCATCCCTCGTTCACCTCCGAGAGGAGAGCGAACAGCTCGTCCGGCGTCGCCGCCGCTTCCAGCCGGGCGACGTCGTCCTCCTCGGAGAAGAGGATCGCGATGCGCGACAGGATGTCGAGGTGCTCGTCGCCGACGCCGGCGATGCCGATCACGAACCGCGCCTGCTCGCCGTCCCAGTCGACGCCGCCGTCGTAGCGGACGACGGAGAGGGCGGAGGCGAGGATGGCGTCCTTCGCCTCGTTCGTGCCGTGCGGGATGGCCAGGCCGTTGCCCATGTACGTCGACACCGTCTCCTCGCGCTGGCGCATCGCGTCGACGTACGCCGGGGTCACCGCACCGGCGGCGACGAGGATGTCCGTCGCCTCCTGGAGGGCGTCGTCGCGCGACGCGCCTCCCGGGTGGATGCGGACCTGCTCGGCAGTGAGAACGCTCATTCTTCGTCCTTTCGCTGTTCCTTGACCATCTCGACGACCTCGTCGTACTTCGGCGAGTTCATGAAGTTGTCCACCGACACGTGCAGGGAGTCCGGCGACTTCGCCGTGGCCCGGTCGGTGAGCTGCTGCTGCGTGATGACCACGTCGGCGGCGCCGTCGAGATTGGCGATGGCGGCGTTCGTGACGGTGACGCCCTCGATGCCGGCCTTCTTCAGCTTGTTGCGGAGCACGCTGGCACCCATGGCGGACGAGCCCATGCCGGCGTCGCACGCGAACACGATGGTCTCGATCGGGGCCGCCGCGACGGCGGTGGTGGCGGGAGCCGGCGTGGTCTCCGGAGCCGTCGTCGCGGTCGAGGTGCGCAGGGCGTCCATCGCCGCGGACGACTTGCCCTTGTTCGCCTCGGTCTGTGCGATGGCCGCCCCGAACGCGTCGCCCTCGGCGGCGAGGTCGCGCTTGCGCGAGGCCCGCAGGATGACGCCGGTGATGAGGAACGTCACGGTCGCCGCGATGATGACCGACAGGTAGACGACGAGGAGGTTGGCGACGCCGGGGCCGATGGCCGCGGCGGTCACGGCGATGATGCTGCCCGGGGCCGCCGGGAAGGCGAGCCCGCCGCCGAGGACCATGTTGGTGGTCACACCGGCCGCTCCACCCGCGATGAGAGCGAGGATCGTGGTCGGCTTGCTGAGCGCATACGGGAAGTAGATCTCGTGGATGCCGCCGAAGAACTGGATGATGGCGGCACCGGGAGCGGAGGCCTTCGCCGCGCCGACCCCGAAGAAGGTGAAGGCGAGCAGCAGACCGAGGCCGGGGCCGGGGTTCGCCTCGATGAGGAAGAGGATCGACTTGCCCGTCTCCGCGGCCTGCTCGATCCCCAGCGGGGTGAACACGCCGTGGTTGATGGCGTTGTTGAGGAACAGCACCTTGGCCGGCTCGACGATGATCGACACGAGCGGCAGCAGGTTGAGCGAGACGAGCCAGTCGACGGCCGCCCCCAGCGCGGCGCTGATGCCGAGCATGACCGGGCCGAAGGCGAAGAACCCGACGATGGCGAGGATCATGCCCAGGATGCCGGCGGAGAAGTTGTTGACGAGCATCTCGAAGCCGGGGCGGATCTTGCCGTCCCACAGCTTGTCGACCTGCTTCATGATCCAGGCGGCGATCGGGCCCATGATCATGGCGCCGAGGAACATCGGGATGTTCGTCCCGACGATCACGCCGACGGTCGCGATCGTGGCGACCACGCCGCCGCGCTCGCCGTAGACCATGCGTCCGGCCGTGTTCGCGATCAGGAGGGGCAGTAGGTAGGTGACCATCGGGCCGACCAGGCCCACATAGGCCAGGATGTTGCCGTCCGCGCCTTCGGCGACCGCGGTCATCGCGCCCTGCCAGCCGAGGACGGCGGAGTCGCCGCCGCCGCCGATGATCTCGGCGACGCCGGCCCAGTGCCAGCCGAACGGGCTCTCGGCCCCGAAGAAGCCCTTCGGGATGAAGAGCATCGTGATGAAGCCCCAGGCGATGAAGGCCGCGATGTTCGGCATGATCATGCCGGAGAGGAACGTGCCGAAACGCTGCACGCCCACGCGGAGGCCACCGGGGGCGGTGGCGGCGGGTGACGTCGTCGTCATGATGTGGTCTCTTTCTGATGAGGGGGGAGTGCCGCGGCGAGGGTCGCCGCAGCGGTGCGGGCGGAGGGGGCGTCGTCCGCGTCGAGCGCGGCTTCCGCGAGACGGAGGGCATCGTCGCGAGTCCGGGCGGCGAGCGCCTGGCGGACGTCGGCGAGGGCGGACGGTGCCATGGACAGGCTCGTCGCACCGAGGCCCACGAGGACGACGGCGAGCAGCGGATCGGCCGCGGCCTCGCCGCAGATGCCGACGGGCTTGCCGAGACGGGCACCGGCCGCGCCGACCTCGCGCACCAGGCGCAGCACCGCGGGGTGCCAGGGGTCCTGGAACGACGCGACGGAGCCGAGGAGGCGGTCCGCAGCCATCGTGTACTGCGTGAGGTCGTTGGTGCCGATGGACGCGAAGTCGGCGTGCGCGAGCACCCGGTCGGCGAGCAGGGCGCTGGAGGGCACCTCGACCATGACGCCGGCCGTCTTCAGTCCGTACTCGCGGGCGAGGCCGGTGAAGTACACGGTCTCCTCGACGGTGGCCACCATGGGTGCCATGACCCACAGGTCGGCGTCGGTCGCGGCCTCGGCTTCGGCCAGCGCGGTCAGCTGCTCGCGGAGGATGTCCTCGCTCGCGCGGAGCGCCCGCAGGCCGCGCAATCCCAGGGCCGGGTTCTCCTCGTGGGCGTCGTTGAGGAAGGCCAGCGGCTTGTCGGCCCCCGCGTCGAGCATCCGCACGACGACCTTCTTGCCGGGGAAGGCCTCCAGGAGTTCGCGGTAGGCGTCCCGCTGCTGGGCGACCGTCGGGGCCTGCGACGCGGAGAGGAACAGGAACTCCGTCCGGAACAGGCCGACGCCCTCGGCCCCCCGCGCGACCGCGTCGGCGGCGTCGGCGGGCTTCCCCAGGTTCGCGAGCAGCGCGACCGGCGTGCCGTCGGCGAGCGCGCCGGGGGTGAGCGGGGCGTCGTCGGCGGCGCGGCGGGCGGCGGCGCGCTCGGCGGCGCGGGCGCGCTCGTCATCGGTTGGCTCACGGGTGATGACTCCCGCGGCCGCGTCGACGATCACGGTCTCCCCGGTCGTCAGGGCGTGGCCGTCGCCCACGCCGACCACGGCCACGATGCCCTTCTCCCTGGCGAGGATCGCCGTGTGGGAGGTCGGGCCGCCGTCGATGGTGACGAGGGCGAGCACCTGGTCGAGGTTCAGCAGCGCGGTGTCGGCGGGCGCGAGGTCGCGCGCCACGAGGACGAACGGGTGCCCAGGGTCGGGCACGCCGGGGGCCTCCACGCCGCGCAGCCGGGCGAGCACCCGCTGCGCGATGTCGTCGAGATCGGCGGCGCGCTCGCCGAGGTACCCGCCGACGGCCTCGAGCGTGGCCCGGAAGCCGGCGAAGGCGTCGTGCACGGCCCACTCCGCGGTGGCGCCGGCGTCGATCCTGCTGTCGACCTCGTCCTGCAGGGTGGGGTCCTCGGCGATCATCGCCTGCGCCTCGAGCACCTCCTGCGCCGCACCACCGGCGGCCTCGCCGCGCTGGGTCAGCTCCTGCGCCACGACGGCGACGGCCTCGCGGACCCGCGCACGCTCGGTGTCCGCCCCCGCGGTGCTCGGCGTGTTCTCGGGCGCGGGCAGCGCCTCGGTCATGCGGACGACCGGTCCCTGCGCGACGCCGAGACCGATGCCCACCCCTCGCAGCGCGCTCATCCGGCGGCGTCCTGGTCGTGGTCGGTGGTCAGCAGCTCGGTGAGCGTGTCCAGGACCCCCTCTGCGCCGTGGCCGTCGGCCGTGAGCGTCACGTAGTCGCCGTGCTCGATGGCCAGGGCGATCACCCCGAGGATGCTCGCGGCGTTGACCGGCTTGCCGGAGTCCTTGGCGATCGTGACCGCGAGGCCGGAGTCCTTCGCGGCCTGCGCGAAGATCTTGGCGGGCCGGGCGTGCAGTCCATGCGAGGAGCCGATGCGGACGGTGCGGGTGGCGGTCATGGTGTTCCTTTCGGGGCCCCGCCGGCAGCGGCGAGGGTCGACTGGGCGAGGAGAAGCGTGCGGCCGCCGTCGCGATCGGCGAACACGTCATCCGGCAAGACCGCGACGGGCGCGCGGGTCAGGTCGCGGATGGCGCCGAGGCGCTCGCGGAGGTGTGGGCCCACGAGGACGAGGTCGTGCCCTCCGAGGGAGACGGTGCTCTCGACGCCGGCGTCCGCGTCCCAGTCCAGTCCCGCCGCGGCGGCGGCGGTGCGCAGGCGCTGGGCGACGAACGTGCTCGACGCGCCGGCGCCGCAGACCACGAGAATCCTCATCGATGTCACCTTCCTGAGAACAGTCTGGGAAACCGGGCCGCGGTGGCACCAACACGTTCTCTTCCGCCCCTGCGGAACCCTCCTCGCCGCGCCCGTGTCGCCGGAGGCTGTCATCATGGAGAGCAGTCGGACAGTGCCGTCAGCACGGGAACTCGGAGGGATCATGTCGCGCCAGCGTCAGGACCAGCTCCTCGCCGCCCTGCTGCGCGAGGAGGGCTGGGCGACCGCGGGCACGCTGGCCGACCTCCTCGGCGTGACCCCCCGGAGCATCCGTTCCTACGTCGCGGCCCTGAACGCCCGCACGCCCGGTGCCGCCGTCGTCGAGTCCGGCCCGGCGGGCTATCGGGCGGGCCCCGGTGCCCGCGGTGCGCTCCGGGTGCGGCAGGGCGGCGACTCGGCGCCCCGCGAACGGCTGCACGCCCTGGTCCGGCTGCTGCTGGACGCGGAGGAGGGGATCGACGTCTTCGACACCGCGGACGCCCTGCATGTGAGCGAGGCGACGCTGGAGGCGGACCTCGTGCGGGTGCGCGGCCTCCTCGACGGCACCGACCTGACGCTCGAACGCGCACGGGAGCGGGTGCGGCTCCGCGGAGACGAGGCCGCCCAGCGCCGCCTGCTCAGCCGCCTCGCGCACGACGAGATGGACGACGCCTCCTTCCACCCCGAGATCTTCCGGCGGGCCCTCTCCGGCACGGCGGTGGATGCGCGGGCGGTGGGACCCTTCAAGTCCGCCCTGGTGGGCGAGCTCGGCGAGCTCGGCTACTACGTCAACGAACTCGCGATCGCCGACGTGCTGCTGCACATCGCGATCGCCGCCGAGCGGGTGGCCGCCGGGCGCGCCCTCGACGCGCCGCCGGTGGGAGCCCGACCGGAGATCCCGCGGGTGGGCGCGGTGATCGCCCGCCTCGCGGCCGAGCACTTCGCCGTGGTCCTGGGCGAGGGCGACAGCGGTCACCTCGCCTCCCTGGTCCTCACCCGGATCGTCGCCCCCGGCGGCGAGGCGGCGCAGGAGCTCGCCCGCAGCGGCGTCGCCCCGGACGTGGAGGCGGCGGTCCGGGCGGAGATCGCGCGGGCCGCGGAGGACTACCGTGTCGACCTCGTCGACGAGACCTTCGTGCTCCGTCTCGCGCTGCACGTGCAGAACCTCCTGCGCCGCGCCGAGGAGAGCGCCCTCACCCGCAATCCGCTGACCCGCTCGCTGAAGACGACCTACCCGATGATCTTCGAGGTCGCGGTGTCGATCGCGAGCGGTCTGCACGACCGGCTCGGCACGCCCATCCACGACGACGAGATCGCCTACATCGCCATGCACGTCGGGGGACGGCTGGAACGGAGCCGCAAAGCGGAGTCCATCCTCACCGCGACCATCGTCTGCCCCGGCTACTACGAGCTCCACGAACTCCTGCGCTCGAGCGTGGACCGTTCCCTGGGCTCCGCGATCGAGGTCACCAGCGTCGTCACGAACGTCGACCCGGACTGGGCGTCGTTCGACACCGACCTCGTGCTGAGCACGATCGAGCCCGGGGCCTCCGGCGACCGGTTCGTGCGCATCCAGCCGTTCCTCACGGACGCGGACGTCGACCGCATCCAGCAGGCCGCCGGGCGTCTGCGCCGGGGGCGGCGGCTGGCCCGGCTCCGAGAGGAGCTCGCGCGCTACTTCCACCCCGACGCCTTCGTGCATCCTCTTCCGGACGACGGGGAGGAGGCCATCATCCGGCGGCTCGGCGCGCCGCTCGTGCGGGCCGGCCTGATCGGCGACGACTACGTGGAGAACACGATCGTCCGGGAGCGCATGTCCTCCACGGCGTTCACCGACGCGCTGGCCGTGCCTCATGCGCTGCAGATGACCGCGGCCCGCACGGCGATCGCACTCGGCGTGGCGGAGGGGTCGGCGGCCTGGGGCGAGGGACGCGTGCAGGTCGTCGCGCTGGCCGCCTTCAGCGAGAGCGACCGCGCCGCCTTCCAGACCGTGTTCGAGCAGCTCGTGGAGGTGTTCAGCGAGCGCGAGAGCGTGCAGCGGATCGTCCGGCGCAGCGCGACCTTCGAGGGCTTCCTCGACGAGCTCGTCGCCGTGATCGACGGCTGAGGCTCAGGCGTCGGGGGCCAGCACCAGGGCGAGCTGGTCGAGGACGCTCTCCGATGCCGGGCCGGCCGGCGTCTCCAGCGTCACGACGTCTCCGGGCGCGAGGGCGAGGTCCATCACCGCGAGGACGCTGCGCAGATCCACGGCCGCGCCGTCCGCGGTGCGCAGCGTGACCGGGAGCTCGTGCGCCTGCGCGAGGCGCACGAGCTCCGCGACCGGTCGTGCGTGCACGCCGTTGTGGGCGCTGACGACGACGTGGCGGACGGGCATGGTCAGGAGCGCTCGTCCAGGAGGACCCGGACGCCCGCCTCCAGCTCGGCGACGGCCGTTGCGGCCGCCTCGGCGGAATCACCCGTGGCGTCGATGTACACCTTGAGCTTCGGCTCCGTGCCGCTCGGCCGGACGATCACCCGCGAGCCGTCCGAGAGCCGGTACCGCAGCACGTCTCCGGAGGGCTGCCCCGGAGCGCTCTGCAGCAGGTCCTCGGCCGACGCGATCGAACGCCCTGCGATCTGCGTGGGCGGAAGCGAGCGCAGCGACAGCATCACCGTGCCGATGAGCGACAGATCCGCCACCCGGACCGACACCTGCGCGCTCGCGAAGTGCCCGTACGTGTCGCCCACCTCGCGGACGAGGTCGGCGAGGGTGAGCCCGCGCTCCTGGGCCTCGGCGGCCAGGCCGAGCACGGCGACCGCGGCGGAGATGCCGTCCTTGTCGCGCACGGTCTCGGGGTTGACGAGGTAGCCCAGGGCCTCCTCGAAGCCGAAGACGATGCCAGGGGCCCGGGAGATCCACTTGAACCCGGTGAGCGTCTCGTGGAAGTCCAGCCCGTGCTGCGCGGCGATGGCGCCGAGCCCGGGGGAGGAGACGAGCGAGCAGGCGAGCGAGGCGCCCGGGGTGCCGTCCGCGGCGCGCGCGGCGCGGGCACCGAGCAGCAGGCCGACCTCGTTGCCCGTGAGACGGCGCCAGCCGTCCGCGGAGGTCTCGTCCGGGATGGCCACGGCGAGGCGGTCGGCGTCCGGATCGTTCGCGAGGATGAAGTCCGCCTTCGCCCTCCTGGCCCTGGCGAACGCGAGATCCATGGCCCCCGGCTCCTCCGGGTTCGGGAAGGAGACCGTGCGGAACGTCGCGTCCGGATGCAGCTGCTCGTCGACCACGATCGGTCGCGGGTAGCCGGCGGCATCGAGGATGCGGGCGACCGTCTCCCAGCCGACGCCGTGCATCGCGGTGTAGACCCAGCGCAGGCGGCGGGCCCCCGCGGGCGCCGGGGCGACGGCGGCGGTGGCGGCGACGTAGGCCTGGACGAGATCCTCGCCCGCGGTCTCGTAGGCGGTGGACCGCGGCAGAGCCCGCACGTCGCCGCTGTCCGCGACCCGCTGGATGTGGGCGGCGATCTCGGCGTCGGCGGGAGCGACGATCTGCGAGCCGGCATCCGCGCCGCCGAGGTACACCTTGTAGCCGTTGTCGTCCGGCGGGTTGTGGCTCGCGGTCACCATCACGCCCGCATCGGCGCCGAGGTGCCGCACGGCGAAGGCCAGCACGGGCGTCGGCAGCAGGCGGGGGAGCAGGATCGCGCGCAGGCCGGCCCCGGCGAACAGTTCCGCGGAGTCCTGGGCGAACACCCGGGAGTTCCGGCGTCCGTCGTAGCCGATCACGACCGTCGGCGTCGCCCCGGCGGCCCGCTCGCGCAGGTACGCCGCGAAGCCCGCCGCGGCCTGGGAGACGAGCACCCGGTTCATCCGGTTGCTCCCAGCCCCGAGGGCGCCGCGCAGTCCCGCCGTCCCGAACGCGAGACGGCTGCCGAAGCGGTCGTCGAGCTCCGCCACGGCGGCCTCGTCCCCGGAGGCGGCCCGGGTGACGATGCCGGCGAGCTCGTCGCGGGTCTGCGGATCCGGGTCCTGGCGGAGCCAGGCGCGGGCCTGGGCGAGCCGCTCCTCGCTCACAGGGCCTCGACCACCCGGGCCAGCAAGGCGGAGATCACCGGCTCCGCCTCGCGTCCGGCTTCGATGACCTCGGCGTGGCTGAGCGGCGTCTGCTGGATGCCGGCGGCGAGGTTCGTGATGAGCGAGAACCCGAGGATCTCCATGCCGGCCTCGCGCGCGGCGATCGCCTCGAGCGCGGTGGACATGCCGACGATGTGCCCGCCGATGTGCTTCGCCATCTGCACCTCGGCCGGTGTCTCGTAGTGCGGGCCGCGGAATTGCGTGTAGACGCCCTCGTCGAGCGTGGGGTCGACCGTGCGGGCGATGTCGCGCAGGCGCTTCGCGTACAGGTCGGTGAGGTCGATGAACGTCGCGCCCTCGAGCGGGGAGTCGGCGGTGAGGTTGATGTGGTCGCTGATGAGCACGGGCTGACCGGGCTTCCACGTCTCGCGGATGCCGCCGGCGCCGTTGGTGAGGACCATGATCTTCGCCCCGGTCGCCGCGGCGGTGCGGACGCTGTGCACGACCCGGCGCACGCCGTGGTTCTCGTAGTAGTGCGTGCGGGCGCCGATGACGAGGACGTTCTTCCCGCCCGGCGTCCGGATGCTGCGCAGGGTGCCGACGTGGCCCTCCAGAGCGGGCTTCGAGAATCCGGTGACCTCGGTCGCGGGGATGGTCGCGACGGTCTCGCCGATGAGGTCGGCCGCCTTGCCCCAGCCGCTGCCGAGCGTGAGGGCGATGTCGTGCTTCTCGACGCCGGTCAGCCGCGCGATGTCGGCGGCGGCTTCGGCTGCGACCTCGAACGGGTTCGCAGCGGGGTCGTCGAGGGGGTTGCTGTGGGTTTCAGGCATGGATCCACTCTAGGAAGTGGCAGGCTCCGGTGCCAGGATTGCGGAAGAATGGAGAGCATGTCTTCCACCACTTTCGAGCGCACTCAGCGCGTCGCCGTCCTCGGCGGCGGACCCGGCGGTTACGAGGCGGCCCTGGCGGCCGCCCAGCTCGGAGCGGAGGTCACCCTCGTCGAGCGCGTCGGTGTCGGCGGTTCGGCCGTGCTCACCGACGTCGTGCCGTCGAAGAGCCTCATCGCGACGGCGGACGCCGCTGTCGCCATCTCCGAGGCCAGCGACCTGGGCGTGAACTTCTACGCCAAGGGCGAGAACGGCAAGCCGCTCAAGCCGGAGATCGCCATCAACCTCGCCGCCGTGAACAAGCGCCTCGTGGCGCTGGCCGGTCAGCAGTCCGAGGACATGCGCACCACCCTCCTCGACGCGGGCGTGCGGATCCTCTCCGGTCACGGCCGGCTGGAGGGTCCGAACGCGATCGTCGTCTCCACGGGCGAGCGGGGCACGGACTTCGACCGCGTCGAGGCCGACACCATCGTCGTCGCGGTCGGCGCTTCGCCGCGCGAGCTCGACTCCGCTAAGCCCGACGGCAAGCGCATCCTCACGTGGACCCAGCTCTACGACATGAAGGCGCTGCCCGAGCACCTCATCGTCGTCGGCTCCGGCGTGACCGGCGCGGAGTTCGCGTCCGCCTACATGAACCTCGGGGCGAAGGTCACGCTCGTCTCCAGCCGCGAGCAGGTCCTCCCCGGCGAGGACCAGGATGCGGCGCGGGTGCTGGAGAAGGTGTTCAAGCGCGGCGGCATGCAGGTGCTGTCCAAGTCGCGGGCCGAGAAGGTCGAGGTCACAGGTGACGGCGTCACCGTGACCCTGTCGGACGGTCGCACCGTCGAGGGCAGCCACTGCCTCATGGCTGTCGGCTCCATCCCGAACACCGCGGGCATCGGCCTGGAGGAGGCCGGCGTCGAGCTCGACGATTCCGGTCACGTCCGGGTGAACCGCGTCGCGCGCACCTCGGTGCCGAACGTGTACGCGGTCGGGGACTGCACGAACTTCTTCCCGCTGGCCTCGGTGGCCTCGATGCAGGGGCGGACGGCGGTGTTCCACGCGCTGGGGGACATCGTCATCCCGCTCGAGCTCATCAAGATCACCTCCAACATCTTCACGGCGCCGGAGATCGCGACCGTCGGCTACGGCGTCAAGGACGTCGAGGACGGCCTCGCCGACGGCATGGTCTACAAGCTCCCGCTCGCCGCTAACCCGCGCGCGAAGATGATGGGCATCAAGGACGGCTTCGTCAAGCTCATCGCCCGCAAGGGCTCCGGCACGGTGATCGGCGGCGTGATCGTGGCCCCGAAGGCCTCCGAGCTCATCTACCCCATCGCGATCGCGGTCGAGCGTCGCCTCACCGTGGACCAGGTCTCCCGCGTGTTCGCCGCGTACCCCTCGCTGTCGAGCAGCATCACCGACGCGAGCCGCGCGATGCACCTCGTGAACATCTCCTGACCGAGACCCCGCGCAATCGCCGAGACCCCGGGCTGCAGACATCTGCAGCCCGGGGTCTCGGCGTGAAAGCGGGGTCTCGGGGTCAGGAGATCGTGAGGAGCTGGTGGCCGGCGGAGACCGTGGTGCCCGCGGCGGCGTCGATGTTGCCCACCACGCCGTCCTTGTGCGCCTGCAGCGGCTGCTCCATCTTCATCGCCTCCAGGACGACGACGAGGTCGCCCTTGACGACCTGCTGCCCCTCCTCGACCGCGACCTTGACGACCGTGGCCTGCATCGGCGACTTCACCGCGTCACCGGACGCACCGGCGTTGGCGACCGTGGCGTGGCTGCGGCGCGACGGCGGGACGGCCGCCGGGCGGCCGGTGGTGCCGGGCGCGACCGCGACGCGATCGGGCAGGCTGACCTCGAGGCGCTTGCCGCCGACCTCGACGACCACGGTGTGCCGGGCGTTCGTCGGAGCCGGCGCCTCGAGCTCGCCGTCCCACGCGGGGATGTCGTTGTCGAACTCGGTCTCGATCCAGCGCGTGTACACCCCGAACGTCCCGTCCTCGGCCGTGAAGGCGGGGTCGCGGACGACCTTGCGGTGGAAGGGGATGACGGTGGGCAGACCGGCGACCTCGAACTCGTCGAGGGCCCGACGCGCGCGCTCCAGGGCCTCGGCGCGGTCCTTGCCGGTGACGATGATCTTGGCGAGCAGCGAGTCGAACGCGCCGGACACCGCGTCCCCGGCGGTGACGCCGGAGTCGAGGCGGATGCCGGGGCCGCCGAAGGTCTTGAAGACGTGGATGGGGCCGGGCTGGGGGAGGAACCCGCGACCCGGGTCCTCGCCGTTGATGCGGAACTCGATGGAGTGACCCTGCGGCTGGGGGTCGTCGTAGTCGATCGTGCCACCGGCGGCGATGCGGAACTGCTCGCGGACGAGGTCGATCCCGGTGACCTCCTCGGACACCGGGTGCTCGACCTGGAGGCGGGTGTTCACCTCGAGGAAGGAGACCGTGCCGTCGGCGCCGATGAGGAACTCGCACGTGCCCGCGCCGACGTAGCCGACCTCCTTGAGGATGGCCTTGGAGGCCGAGTAGAGCTTCTCGTTCTGCTCGGGCGTGAGGAACGGGGCCGGTGCCTCCTCCACGAGCTTCTGGTGCCGGCGCTGCAGCGAGCAGTCGCGGGTCGAGATGATGACGACGTTGCCCTCGGCGTCGGCGAGGCACTGGGTCTCGACGTGGCGGGGCTTGTCGAGGTACTTCTCCACGAAGCACTCGCCGCGGCCGAAGGCGGCGACGGCCTCGCGGGTGGCGGATTCGAACAGCTCCTCGACCTCGTCGAGCTCGCGGGCGACCTTGAGGCCGCGTCCGCCGCCGCCGTAGGCCGCCTTGATCGCGATCGGCAGACCGTACTCCTGGGCGAAGGCGACGACCTCGTCGGCACCGGAAACCGGGCCGGGGGTGCCGGGCGCGAGGGGCGCGCCGACCTTCTCGGCCACGTGGCGGGCGGTGACCTTGTCGCCGAGCGCCTCGATCGCCTCCGGGGAGGGGCCGATCCAGATCATCCCGGCGTCGATCACCGCGCGCGCGAATTCGGCGTTCTCTGCGAGGAAGCCATAGCCGGGGTGCACGGCGTCGGCACCGGCGCGGCGGGCGACGGAGAGGATCTTCTCGATCTGGAGGTACGTCTCGGCGCTGGTCGCGCCACCGAGCGCATACGCCTCGTCGGCCAGGCGCACATGCAGCGCGTCCCTGTCCTGGTCGGCGTAGACGGCGACCGAGGCGATCCCGGAGTCACGAGCGGCACGGACGATGCGGACGGCGATCTCGCCGCGGTTGGCGACGAGCACCTTCGCGATTTCAGGCATGGTTGCCAGCCTAGCGAGTAGCATCCCGATACTTTTGACGACTCTCGACAAGAAAGAGGGAAAAACGTGGAGGGGAGTCTACGACCACAGATCCGTCCACCGGACCCCGAGGTCGGCGGTGAGGCGGCGCACGGTGGACAGCGACATGCCCACCACGGTGGAGGGATCGCCCTCGACCCGGGTGATGAAGGCGCCGCCGAGGCTGTCCACGGTGAAGGCCCCGGCGACGTGCAGCGGTTCCCCCGATGCCACGTACGCGGCGATCTCCTCATCGCTGATGTCCTCGGCGAACGTCACGGCGGCCTCCGCGACCGCGGCCGCCTCGACGAGAGCCGCGCCGGGGGAGACACGGAACACGGAGTGCCCGGAGTACAGCACCCCCGTGGCGCCGCGCATCTCCTGCCACCGGCGCGTGGCTTCCTCCGGCGTGTAGGGCTTGCCGTACACCCGCTCCCCGAGCGCGAACATCGAGTCCCCGCCGATGACGATGCCGTCGAACGCGCCCTCGGCGGCTAGCCGCTCGGCGACGGCCGCGGCCTTGGCGCGGGCGAGCAGCAGCACCAGGTCGGCGGGTGCGACGGGACCCATGCGCTCCTCGGCCGCGGCGGCGAGGGCGTCCTCGTCCACCTCCGGCGACAGCGTGAGGGGTTCGATGCCGGCCTGACGCAGCAGCATGAGCCGGGCGGGGGAGGTGGAGGCGAGGCAGACGCGCATGGAGACCACCGTATCCTCGAAGGATGACTTCCTCCGCAGCCGACGTGCTCGATCTCGACATCACCGGCATCGCCCACGGAGGCACGTTCATCGCCCGTCACGAAGGCCGTGTGATCTTCGTCTCGGACGCGATCCCGGGCGAGCGCGTCCGTGCCCGCCTGCTGGATCCGTCCCCCGCCGCCGGGGAGCCGGACACCCGGAGCTTCTGGCGCGCCGAGACGCTCGAGGTCCTCGACGCCTCACCGCATCGCCGGCCGCACATCTGGCCGGAGGCGGACGTCGCGCACGACCCCGCCCAGCGACCCGGCGGCGCCGACCTCGGGCACATCGAGCTCGACCACCAGCGCGCGCTCAAGCGACAGGTGCTGGCGGAGGCGTTCGACCGCTTCGCCGGTCCCGGACTCGACGCCCCGGAGATCGAGGCCGTGGAGTCCGGCGACGGGACGGGGTGGCGCACGCGGGTGACCCTGCACGTCGACGATGCCGGGCGGATCGGTCCCTTCGCCGCCCGCAGCCACCGCGTCGTGCCGGTGTCGACCTACCCGCTCGCCCGCCCCGCGATCGCCGAGGCCGCCCTGGCCCTGCAGGGCGAGAAGCCCGGGCGCATCGAGCTCGTGGAGCCCGCGGACGGTCGCGTGCGCATCCTCCGGCACCCCGAGGCCGAGCGCCGGGCGCCCAGGGACCGCCGCCCCCGGCCGAAGCCCGAGGTGGTGCAGGAGCGCGTCGGCGACCGCACGTTCGACGTCGACGCCGGCGGGTTCTGGCAGGTGCACCCCCGCGCCGCCTCCGTCCTCGACGGCGCCGTGTACGGGCTGCTCGACGGACACGTGGAGCCGGACGCGACGCACTACGACCTGTACGGCGGAGTGGGCCTGTTCGCGCGGACTCTCGCGGATCTCGGCGGCACCGACGTCGTGACCGTCGAATCCAGCCGCCGCGCGACGCAGCACGCCGCCGCGAACCTCGCCCCGCTCGACGTGACCGCCGTCACGGCCCGGGTCGACCGCTTCCTGCAGCAGCCGCGGCGCGGGGGCGCGACGGGGGCGGTGGTGCTCGACCCGCCCCGGTCCGGCGCCGGACGCGCGGTCGTGGAGGGCGTGCATGCGCTGGCTCCGTCCGCGATCGCCTACGTCGCCTGCGACCCCGTCGCCCTCGCGCGCGACCTCGGTACCTTCCGGGGCCTCGGGTGGCAGGTCGACGCGCTCCGCGGGTTCGACCTCTTCCCGCATTCGCATCACTTCGAGGTCGTCGCCCTGCTCACCCGGTGAGCGCATTCCCGGCCCCCGGTCCGCGACTCACTAGGCTGTGGGCATGAGCACCGTCGCCCTCATCGACGACCACGAGTCCGTCCGCCTCGGCCTCGAGGCCGCGTGCGCCAGGGACGGGCAGACCGTCGTGTTCACCGGGAGCACGGTCGGCTCCTACCTCGTGTGGCGGTCCTCCACGGGTGCCCCGCCGGCCGACGTCGTCGTGCTCGACCTGACGCTGGGGGACGGGACGACGGTGACGGAGAACGTCGTGTCCCTCGTCGCCGACGGCGCCAGCGTCGTGATCCACAGCGTCGCCGACCGGCCCGCAGCGGTACGGGAGGCGCTGGCGGCGGGGGCGGCCGGTGTCGTCAGCAAGTCGTCGGCCCTCGACGACGTGCTGGACGCGATCCGCACCGTGGCGCAGGGCGAGGCGCTGAACAACGTCGAGTGGGCGAGTGCGGTCGACGGCGACCGCGCGTTCGCCGATGCCCAGCTGTCCAGCCGCGAGCGGGAGGTGCTGCGTCTGTACGCGACGGGCCTGCCGCTGAAGGCCGTGGCCGAGCGTCTCGGCGTCGCGTACTCCACGGCGAAGGAGAACATCACCCGGATCCGGGTGAAGTACGTCGAGGTCGGTCGGCCGGCGCCCACCAAGGTCGATCTGCTGCGGCGCGCGATGGAGGACGGCATCGTGACGGCCGACGGGGCGCCGAGTGCCCGCTGAGCCGCTGAGCGTCCGCGACGCCTGGAGCAAGATCCCTTCTCCCGGCAGCGCGGAGAACGGCTTCGAGCGGTTCACCGGCAAGCGGATGGAGCGCATCCTCGCGATCGTCGTCGCCCTGGGGTCGGCCGTGCTCGGAGCGCAGGCGCTGATCGCGGCCGTGCAGACGATGTCCCGCGCGGACGCGCCGCACATCTCGATGCTCGTCGCCGTCTTCCTACCGCTGACCGCGATGCTCGTCGCCTGTCTGGTCGGACGCGGCGTGCGCCTGGCCGCGGGGGTGTTCGCCGTCGTGTACGTGCTCGCGCTCGCAGCGTGGCCCGTCGTCGTCGACCCCACGGACAAGGTGGCGGGCGACCAGCCGTGGATCTTCTTCCTCGTGAACGTGGGCGTGGTGGCGGCGATGCTGGCCTTCCCCGTGCGGTTGCAGTTCGCATGGGCCGTCGGCGTGCCCTTCGTCTACGGGTACGTGCGTCTGGTGCAGGGGGAGTTCTCCCGGGAGTTCTGGGTGACGACGGCGTTCGACGTCTCCTTCACGCTGATCCTCGGCGTCGTGATCGTGTCGCTCGGCTGGATGTTCCGTTCGGTCGCCGCGGGCGTGGACGAAGCGCGGGGGACGGCCGTGGCCTCGTATGCCACGGCGGCCGCGGCCGCGGCTGCGGAGGAGGAGAGGGTCGCGATGTCGGCCCTCATGCACGACAGCGTCCTCGCGGCTCTCATCGCCGCCGAGCGCGCGGAGGGCGAGCGGGCACGGGAGCTCGCCGTGGCGATGGCCAGGGAGGCCCTCACGCGGCTCGCGAACACCGAGGCGGCGGTCGCGGAGGAGGGCAGCGACGAGCCGGTGGGGGCCGCGCAGATCGTCGTGGAACTGCGACGAGCACTCTCCGAGCTGGGCGCGGACGCCATCGTGGAGGAGCGCGGCGGCAGCGGCCTCGTCCCGGGGCGGGCCGCGCGGGCCCTCGTGCTCGCCGCCCGCCAGGCGATCGGGAACGCCGTCGCGCACGCCCACGGTCGTGGTCTGCACATCCTCGTCGTCGGTCACGGTGACGAGGGCATCGCCGTGACGATCTCGGACACCGGCGGCGGCTTCGACGTTGACGCCATCGGTCCCGACCGGCTCGGCATCCGCGCCTCGATCCTCGCCCGCATGGCCGGTGTGGCCGGGACCGCGCACATCTCCTCGGATGCGGAAGGCACCGTCGTGACCCTGGGGTGGGAGCGCTCATGAACCGGACCGTCCGCAGCGTCGCCACCTCGCTCGCCGTCGGCTTCGCGCTGTACTTCGTCGCCCGCGGGATCTGGTGGATCGAGCAGCCGACGGCTCCGCTGCTCATGGTCCTCGCCATCGCCGTGTACCTCGTGGTGGTGAACATCGCGATCCTCGGGAGTCCGGTCACGGTGCGCATGCCGTTGTGGTCGGCGCTCCTCGCCCTCGGAGCGAGCGCGGTCATCCCGGTGCTGGTCACCCTCTCGCTGGATCCCGACGATCGGACGGCGCCCTTCGCCACCTGGTACATCGGAGCCCTGGGGTTGCTCGGCATCGTCTGCGTGGTCCGTCGCCGCGCGTGGGCGGGCTGGGCGACGCTGGTCGTGCTCGTCGTCGCCGCCTCCGCCGCCCTCGGGTTCGGAGTGGCGTTGAACCTCGGCGTCGTGGGGTCGATCATGTGGGTCGCGGTCGCCCAGCTCCTGGTGATGTTCTGGGACCGCGCCGTGAGCGACACGGAGCGCCTGTCGGAGATCCAGCAGGCGGTGTCGGCCTGGCACGCGACGCAACGGGTGCGCCAGCGCGAGCGCCGCCTCCGTACCCAGTTCGCCCTCGCGGTCGCCGGCCCCGTCCTCAGCCGGGTGGTGGCGTCACGCGGCCAGCTCGACGAGGACGAGCGGCTGGAGGCGCGGCTCGCCGAGGGGCGCCTCCGGGACGAGCTGCGCGGGGCGGACCTGCTGAACGACGACGTCCGCAACGCGATCGATGCCGCCCGACGTCGCGGCGCCTCGGTGACCGTGTTCGACGAGGGCGGACTCGACGGCGTCGACGAGGGCCGCCGCATGGAGATCCGCGACGAGCTCGCGTCGGTGCTCCGCAGCGCCGGGACGGGGCGCATCATCATCCGCTCCGCACGAGACCCGCTCGTCGCCGTCACCGTCGTCGGTCGCGCGGGTCTGCGGGCATCGGACGACGATTCCGTGGACCTGTGGCACGAGATCACGAGGGAGCGGCGCGGGACGACGTCGGACGCGCGGAGATGAGAGTGGGCGAGGGGCGGCGAATCCGCCTGCCCCTCGCCGTGCGGACAGTTACCCGAAAACCGTCCGCTGGTGGCCGATCAGCGTCTGTCTACCCTGGGACAGAGAGACCAGCCGAACGCGAAGCGTCTCCTCTAGTCTGCGGTCCCGAGCAACGGTTGTCTGTAGGTATTTTGGGGGACAAGATCCGGGCCGGAACTCAGCCGGCGAAACGTCCCCAGGGGATGTCCCGGCGCAGGGGCCGGCGCAGCGGACGCTGCGTACGGGTCCACGCGGAGACCCGCGGCTCCTCGACCGTTGCCTCCGCCTGCTCGTTCGTATAGGCGTCCCCCAGCACCGCGATGAGGGCAGCGAGCTCCTCCTCGGTCGCGGTGCCGCGGGTGACCTCCAGCATCACGGGCGCAGGCGCCGCCCCGTCGACGGCGGGTTCCTGGCCGCTCACAGCGGGATGTTCCCGTGCTTCTTCGGGGGCAGCTCGGCACGCTTGCCCCGCAACGCCCGGAGAGCCTTCGCGATGGCCACCCGCGTGTTCGCCGGCTCGATGATCCCGTCGAGCTCGCCGCGCTCGGCCGCGAGGAAGGGCGAGGCCACGTTGTACGTGTACTCGTTCGCGAGGCGCGTGCGGACCGCCGCCACGTCCTCGCCCGCTTCCTCCGCCTTGCGGATCTCCCCGCGGTAGAGGATGTTGACGGCGCCCTGTCCGCCCATCACGGCGATCTCGGCGGTCGGCCAGGCGAGGTTCACGTCGGCGCCGAGCTGCTTCGACCCCATGACGATGTACGCGCCGCCGTACGCCTTGCGGAGGATGACGGTCACGAGCGGCACGGTGGCCTCCGCGTACGCGTAGAGGAGCTTGGCGCCGCGGCGGATGACGCCGGTCCACTCCTGGTCGGTGCCCGGGAGGTAGCCGGGGACGTCGACGAGGGTCACGATGGGGACCGAGAACGCGTCGCAGAAGCGCACGAACCGGCTCGCCTTCTCGCCGGCCTCGATGTTGAGCGTTCCGGCCATCTGGGACGGCTGATTGGCGATGATGCCGACCGAGCGGCCCTCGATGCGTCCGAAGCCGATGACGATGTTCGGCGCGAACAGCGGCTGCACCTCGAGGAAGTCGCCGTCGTCGACGACGTGCTCGATCACGGTGTGGATGTCGTACGGCTGGTTCGGGGAGTCCGGGATGAGCGTGTTGAGCGTGCGGTCCGCGTCGGTGGTCTCGAACTCGAACGCGCTCTCGTACGAGGGCAGCTCCGCCATGTTGTTGTCCGGCAGGAAGCCGAGGAGCGTGCGGGCGTAGTCGATCGCGTCGTCCTCGTCCTCGGCCAGGTAGTGCGCGACACCGGAGCGGGTGTTGTGCGTGTAGGCGCCGCCGAGCTCCTCCATGCCGACGTCCTCGCCGGTGACGGTCTTGATCACGTCGGGTCCGGTGACGAACATCTGGCTGGTCTTGTCGACCATGATGACGAAGTCGGTGAGGGCGGGGGAGTAGACCGCGCCGCCGGCCGCCGGGCCCATGATGATCGAGATCTGCGGGATCACGCCCGAGGCGCGGGTGTTGAGGCGGAAGATCTCGCCGTACTTGCCGAGGGCGACGACGCCCTCCTGGATCCGCGCGCCGCCGGAGTCGAGGATGCCGATGCAGGGCATGCCGCCCGCCAGGGCGAACTCCATGATCTTGACGATCTTCTCGCCGGCGACCTCGCCGAGCGACCCGCCGAAGGTGGAGAAGTCCTGCGAGTACACGGCGACGGTGCGGCCGTGGATGGTGCCGACGCCGGTCACCACGGAGTCGCCGTACGGACGCGAGCGATCCATGCCGAACGCGGTGGTGCGGTGCCGCACATACTCGTCGAACTCGACGAAGCTGCCGGGATCGACGAGGAGTTCGATGCGCTCGCGGGCGGTCATCTTGCCCTTGGCGTGCTGCTTCTCCTTCGCCTTGGCCTCGGCGTCGACGACGGCCTCGGTGTAGCGAGCGCGCAGGTCCGCGATCTTTCCGGCGGTGGTAAAGGGGTCGGGCTTGTCCGTCACGGATTCCACCCTAGCGTCGGCTCCGCGCCGTCCGTTGGATGATCGGCACAACGGGGCGGCGGATCCTTTGGCGAGGTGCGCGCTCGCTCACCCCGCGGTCGTGTCGGAACCCGGTCGCGGCGGCAACCCGTGATCGCCATCGGCGGGACCGGCGTCGAGCTCTTCCGAGGGGTGCTCGCGTCGGCGACCAGCGATCTCGCCGACGCGGTGCCCGACCCATCCCGCGCCGCGCGCCACGGTGCCCGCGGCTCCCGCGACCGCGTTGCCGGCGTAGCGCGCTCCGCGCAGCATCCGCAGCTCGACCTTCTCGGCGCCGGGTACGGGCTCCAGCTCCGCGGGGAGGGTGAGCGGTGCGGCTCCGAAGGCCCGGTGCGAGGTGGTGAGGACCCGGCGTCCGAGGATGTGGTTGCCCGCGCCGCCGATCGCCGCGCCGATGCCGAACGGCATCGCCTTGCCGAGGAACGATGCCCCGCCCTTGGCCGCGAACTGCTTCACGAACATCCCCTTGAGCTGGTCCACGAGCGGTCCCACGGCGGCGCGGGGGAGCGACTTCGTCACCAGCTCGCCCCAGTACGCGGATCGGCTGCTGCCGCGGCCGGTGACCTGCCGGGCGAGCTGTCCGACGAGGTCGACGCCCTCCTTACCGAGCATGAGGGTCATGACGAGAGCGCGTGCACGGTCGGGGTTGCCGACGGCGATGCCGTGCACCTCGGCGACCGACTGCGCGAAGAGGGCGGTGGATTCCACGAACCCAACGGTCTCGACGCCGGAGAGGGCGAGCGTGATGCCCGTGCCGATACCGGGGACCACGGCGGTCGCCCCCACCGCGGCCCCGCCCGTCGTGACGGCTGCGAGATAGCGGCGCTCCAGGATCCGGATGATCTCGTCGGGGGTCGCGTGCGGGTTGCGCAGCCGGATGCTGCGGATGTGGGCGAGGACCAGCGGGCGCTGGATCGAGAGCACCCGATCGAGCCCGCGGACCATCATCGGGTGCTCGGGGGAGCCGACCGGGGGCACGCCCTTGTCCCACGGGGCGTCGTCCGGCAGGGAGTGGATCTTGTGCACCTTGGGGGCCATGTGCCGATCCTATGAAGCGCGACCGCGAAAACACCGAGAGCCCCGGTCCGTGGCGGAACGGGGCTCTCGGAGGGGAGCGTCACACGAAGAGGTTCGCGCGCTCCAGGTCTTCCGCGAAGTCGACCTCGACCGCGTACAGGTCGGAGACGTCCATCGGCTCGAGCAGCAGGCCGTCCTCGGCGATCGCCAGCTCGAGACCGCGCTCGAAGTAGTCCTGATCCTCGACCCGCTGCAGCTGGCGCATGAACGCCTTCTTGAAGCCGGAGGAGATGTAGTTGATGCCGACCGCCTCGCCGAGGCCGCCCTTGACGGACTTCGACAGCTCCTTGATGAAGCCCTCCGCGGTGACGGTGTACTTCACCTCTTCGTCGCTGACCTTGGCGGTGTTGACGGTGACGAACGACTGGTCGCGCTCGATGTACGCGGCGGCGCGGCCGAGGATCATCGGGTCGAAGACGACATCGCCGTTCATCCACAGCACACCGCTCCTGCCGGTGGCGCCCAGGGCGCGCAGGAGGCTCTTCGAGGTGTTCGTCTCGTCGTAGCGGTCGTTGTGGACGTAGTTCACGGAGGGGAAGGCCTCGATGATCGTCTCCGCGCGGTAGCCCACCACCGTGGTGATGCGGGCGTCGGAGCCGAAGGCGGCGCGGATGTTGTCGTGCTGCTGGCCCATGATCGTGCGGCCGTCGCTGAGCTCGGTGAGCGGCTTGGGCAGCGCGCGGCCGAGGCGGGAGCCCATGCCCGCGGCGAGGATGACGGTCTGAAGAGTCACGAATACTCCTAAAGGAAGTTGTGTTCACGGCCGGTTCACCGACCAGACACTTCGTCGTGCCGGGAATCATGGTAGCGATTCCCCCTGGAAAGCCCGGGGCCAGGTGGGCCCCGTTGCCATTTCGTGACCGAGTACACACGCAACGCACAGGGACGACAACCCCCTTGCAAAACCGGCGGACAAGGGGTTCAGGTGGCGGAATCGCGCGTGGGGCCTTGGCTCTCAGCCACCCGTTGATACCGTAGGACGGTGACTTCCTCCCCTGATGACCCCACCCCCCAGGCAGAGGGAGCCGAGACTCCGGCCGAGGCCCCCGCGCCCGTTCGGAAGCCGGCCGCCAAGAGGCCTGCCTCGTCCTCTGCCGCCGCGAAGAAGGCAGCCGCGACCTCGACCGCCGGCACGTCCGCCGCGGACGCGTCGACGGCGAAGAAGAAGACCGCGGCGAAGACCCCTGCGGCGAAGACCGCTGCGGCGAAGACCACGAACGCGAAGACGACGAGCGCGAAGACCGCGGCCTCGACGTCCACCGCTGCGAAGGCCACGGCGGCGAAGTCCCCGGCGGCGAAGTCCCCGGCGGCGAAGACCACGAGCGCGAAGTCGCCTGCGGCGAAGACCGCCGGTGCGACGTCGAGCGCAGGCAAGACCGCGGGTGCGAAGGCCGCTTCGGCGAAGACCACCACGACGAAGTCCTCCACGACGAAGTCGTCCGCGGCGGCGAAGTCTCCCGCGGCGAAGTCTCCCGCGGCGAAGAAGCCGGCCGGCGCGCCGACCAAGGCTGCGGCCGAGAAGGCGGCCCCCTCGTCCGAGGTCGTGGTGGAGCCCACGCCCGCAGCGAGCGTGGATCCCGCCGCTGCGCGCACGGCCTCCGCAGCCCGAACGGCCGCGATGAAGAACACCGCGGCGCGCACCACCGGCTCTAAGCGTCCGTCCGCGACGACCACGAAGCCGAGTACGGCTGCCGCCAGGACGACGGCCGCCAAGACGGCTGCGGCCAAGGCCGCGGCGGCGAAGACGGCCGCCGCGAAAGCATCGGCGGCCAAGACGACGGCCAAGACCACCGCCGCCAAGACCGCGGCGGCGAAGGCGGCCGCGGCCAAGGCGGCTGCCGCGAAAGCCGCGGAAGCAGAGGCGGCGGAAGCAGAGGCTGCGGAAGCACAGGCCGCGGACGCCGAGGCCGCTGCGGAGACGCAGCCGGAGGACTCCGGCCCCGTGTCGTCGCCGACCGCGTCCGCAGTGGCCACCGACACCGCCTCGGCCGAGACGGCGTCGGACGACGGCATCACCGAAGCTGCGACGCTCGTCGAGGACCCCGCGGTCACCGAAGACCGTGCCACGGAGCCCGCCGTCGAGGTGTCCGACACTGCTCTGCCGGTGACGACGGAGCCTGCACCGGAAGACGGCCGCGTCGCGGAGGTCGAGATCGTCGAGGTGGTCGACGCGGTGATCGCCGAGGAGCCGCCGGCAGAAGCCGATGACGACGCGGCGGCGGAGCCCGGCACCGAGGCCATCCGCATCCGCGGCCTCGTGAAGCAGTTCGGTGAGAACCGCGCGGTCGACGGCATCGACCTCACGGTGCCCGCGGCCTCCTTCTACGGCATCGTCGGGCCGAACGGCGCCGGCAAGACGACGACCCTGTCGATCGTCGCCGGCCTCCTGCGCGCCGACGAGGGCAGCGTTCTCATCTGCGGCATCGACCAGGCGACCGACCCGCTCGCTGCGAAGCGCGTGATGGGCGTGCTGCCCGACCGGCTGCGCACCTTCGACCGCCTCACCGGGCGTCAGCTGCTCTACTACTACGGACTGCTCCGCGGGCTCGCCGCCGACGTCATCGAGAAGCGCACCGGCGACCTCGCCAGGGCCTTCGACCTCGGCGACGCCCTGAACCGGGTGGTGTCCGATTACTCCGCCGGCATGACGAAGAAGATCATGCTCGCGGGCGCGATGATCCACTCGCCCCGCGTGCTCGTCCTCGACGAGCCGTTCGAGTCCGTCGACCCCGTGTCGTCCGCCGTGATCCTCGACATCCTGCGGGCGTACGTGTCGCACGGTGGCACGGTGATCCTGTCGAGCCACGGCATGGACCTCGTGGAGCGCGTGTGCTCCCGGGTGGCGATCATCGTGAACGGCGAGGTGCTCGCCGAGGGCACGATCGACGAGGTGCGCGCGGGCCAGACGCTCGAGTCCCGATTCGTGGAGCTCGCGGGCTCCAGCGGCGAGGTGGAGGGGCTCGAGTGGCTGCACACGTTCTCCGACTGAGGTTCGCGCTCCTCCTGGGCGCTCTGCGCGGGGAACACCGGGTGCGCACCCTGCTCTCCTTCGGCGCGGTGATCGCGGTCACCGTGGTGGTGTGCGTGGCGGTTTTCAGCCTCGGCGGCGCCCCCGTCCCGGTATCCAAGGCGGTGACCGTGCTCGGCGGGGCGGCCGTCCTGCTCGGCTTCCTCGTGGGGCCCCTGCTCGTGGGGGCCGTCGACCAGCTCGATCCGCGGCGCTTCGCGGTGTTCGGCGTCGACGAGCGGAAGATGCCCTGGGTGCTCGCGATCGCGTCGCTCGTCAGCGTCCCAAGCCTCGCACTCCTCGCGGTCTACATCAGCGTGACCGTCGTCGCGATCAGGGCCGGCGCGCCGTGGCTCCCGGCCGTCCTCCTGGCGCTGATGGGGCTGCTGTCGACCATCCTCCTCTCGCGGGTCGGGATGGCGCTCAACGCGCTCCTGCTTCCGGAGCGCCGCTCCCGGGAGCTGACCGCGCTGTTCGCCCTCGCCCTGATCGTCATCGCGTTCCCCGTCGCGGTGTTCCTCGGCTCCCTCCGCTGGGACGGCGAGGTGCCGGCATCGCTGGCGACCCTGACCTCCGTGATCGGCTTCACCCCGCTCGCGGCCTCCCCGGCGGCGATGTTCGCGGCGGCGGAAGGGGAGACGGCCGCGGCCTGGATCAGCGGCCTGGTGGCCGTCGTCACCCTGGCGCTGCTGTGGCTCGCCTGGACCTGGTTCGTGCGTCGCCTGCTCACCACGACCGAGCGTCCGGTGGCGGCACGGGAACGGAGCGGACTCGGCTGGTTCGGTCTCCTGCCCTCGAACGCCTTCGGCGCCATCGCGGCCCGGAGCCTCGTGTACTGGCTGCGCGACCGCCGGTACATCATGAACATCATCGTGGTGCCGGTGGCGGGCGTGCTCACCGTGTTCCCCCTCATCGTCGCGGGTGTGCCGGTCGAAATCGCCGCCCTCGTGCCCGTGCCCGTCATGGCCCTGTTCTTCGGCTGGCTGCCCCACAACGACGTCGCCTACGATTCCACGGCTCTGTGGACCCACGTCGCGAGCGGCGTCCGCGGTCTTCCCGACCGTCTCGGGCGCCTCGTGCCGGTGCTGCTCGTCGCCGTCCCCGTGCTGGCGATCGCGGTGCCGCTCTCGCTGCTCCTCGCCGGTCGGTGGAGCCTCCTCCTGCCCCTGGTCGGTCTCGGAGCGAGCCTGCTGTTCAGCGCCCTCGGGATCTCCAGCGTGGTGTCCGTGGTCGCGCCTTACGCGGTCTCCCGCCCGGGGGACAGCCCGTTCCAGCAGCCGCAGCGGCCGACGTCCCGCGGCGTGTACGGCCCCGCGGCGGCGTTCCTCGGCGCGATCGTGCTGAGTGTGCCGACGATGTGGCTGTTCGCGGCGAGCATCGTCGCCGATTCCGGCTACGCGCCCGCCGCGTTCTGGGTCGGCATCCTCACCGGGATCGCGGTGTTCCTCGGGGGAGCCGTGCTCGGCGGCCGCATCTTCGAGCGCAGTGGCGAACGTCTGATGGAGTTCGTCGAGACCGCGTGAGACCGCCCCGCCGAGGGGGAGACGCGGCTAGAATCGCGGGATGAGTACTCCGCTGGACAGCCCCGATCAGGGCGGCGTGGCAACGCTTGATCGCGAACTGGAAGAACTCCTCCGCGAGGAGAACATCGAACCGGGCGACCACGAGCGCTTCTCGCACTACGTCAAGAAGGACAAGATCCTCGAGTCGGCGATCACGGGCAAGCCCGTCCGCGCCCTCTGCGGCAAGAAGTGGACGCCGGGCCGCGACCCCGAGAAGTTCCCGATCTGCCCGACGTGCAAGGAGATCTACGAGTCGATGGTCCGCTGACCCCGGTCAGTCGGCCTCGACGTAGACCGTCGGGATCGCGGGGTCGGACTTGCTGAGCGCGAGGGCGCGCACCGGCAGCTCTTCGCGGACGCGCAGGTGGTGTGCGCGGGCAGCGGCGGTCCCTGCAGCACCCTCGAAGGCGCTGTCGATCTCCCCGCCGTCGACGAGGGTCACCTGGAGCGGGCGTCCGTCCGGGTGCTCGGCAGGCGTGTCGAGTGCTTCGAACCCGTCGGAGACGACGACCGTCTCCGCCGCGGCGACTCCGTCGCTGAGCGTGCGGAACGCCGCCTTGCGGCCGCCGAACGAGGCCTTGTCGGCGGATGCCTTGGCGACCCCGATCCACGAGCCGTCGGCATCCTGCCGGGCCACGAGCTTGTAGACCATGCTCGCGGTGGGATATCCGGAACCCGTCACGACGGACGTGCCCACGCCGTACGCGTCCACGGGCGACGCGGCGAGAGCGGCGATCGCGTACTCGTCGAGATCGCTCGTGACCGTGATGCGGGTCTCGGTGGCGCCGAGCTCGTCGAGCTGTGCGCGCACCTCTGCGGCGACGATCGGGAGGTCGCCGGAGTCGATGCGGACGCCGCCCAGCCCGGTCCCGGCCACCCGGATCGCGGTCTCGACGCCGGTGCGGATGTCATAGGTGTCCACGAGGAGGGTGGTGTCCACGCCCATGCTCTCGACCTGCGCGCGGAAGGCGTCCTCCTCGCTGTCGTGCAGCAGGGTCCACGAGTGGGCGGCGGTGCCCATGGTCGGGATGCCCCAGGAGCGACCGGCCTCGAGGTTGCTCGTGGCGCCGAAGCCGGCGATGTAGGCCGCCCGCGCCGCGGCCACGGCGGAGCGCTCCGCCGCGCGGCGCGAGCCCATCTCGGCGAGCGGCCGCTCCCCGGCGGCGATGCTCATGCGCGCGGCGGCCGTGGCGACGGCGGAGTCGTGGTTGAGCACGCTCAGCGCCAGGGTCTCCAGGACCACCGCGTCCGCGAACGAACCCTCGACCGTGAGGATGGGCGACCCGGGGAAGTAGAGCTCGCCCTCGCGGTAGCCGCGGATGGTCCCGGTGAAGCGGTAGCGCTCCAGGGAGGCGAGGGTCTCGGCGTCGACGACGTGCTCGTCGCGGAGGAAGCGCAGCTCGTCGTCCCCGAAGCGGAAGTCACGGAGCAACCCGAGCAGCCGCCCGGTGCCGGCCACGACGCCGAAACGGCGTCCGCCGGAGAGACGCCGGGAGAAGAGCTCGAAGACGCTCGGTCGGGACGCGGTGCCGTCCCGGAGCGAGGCGGCGAGCATCGTGAGCTCGTAACGGTCGGTGAGCAGCGCCGTCGACGTGGTCATGCGCTCAGCTTAGTGAGCGCCGCGATGCACGCGGCGCCGCGCACGCGGGTAGGCTTGGGGGTCATGAACGACGCGCCGATCGGGATCTTCGACTCCGGTGTCGGCGGGCTCACGGTGGCCAGGGCCATCCGGGCCCAGCTGCCCCGCGAATCGTTCGTCTACATCGGCGACACCGCGCACTCGCCGTACGGCCCCAAGCCCATCGCCGACGTGCGCCGCTACGCGCTCGAAGTGCTGGACACGCTGGTCGACCAGGGCGTGAAGATGCTCGTGATCGCCTGCAACACCGCCTCCGCGGCCATGCTGCGCGATGCGCGCGAGCGCTACGACGTCCCGGTGGTCGAGGTGATCGGTCCGGCCGTCCGGCGTGCGGTCTCGACGACGCGGAACGGTCGCGTCGGCGTGATCGGCACCGTCGGCACCATCGGCTCGCGGGCCTACCAGGACATGCTCGAGGTGAACGAGCGCCTGCAGGTGTTCACGGCGGCCTGCCCCCGGTTCGTCGAGTTCGTCGAGGCCGGCGTGACAGGGACCCCCGAGGTGCTCGCCGTGGCCGAGGAGTACCTCGCGCCGCTGCGGGAGGCCGACGTGGACACGCTCGTCCTCGGCTGCACGCACTACCCGTTCCTCCGTGGCGCCATCAGCTACGTCATGGGGGAGGGCGTGACCCTGGTCTCCAGCGACGACGAGACCGCGGGCGACGTGTACCGCCAGCTCGTGCGCGGCGATCTGCTGGCGCCGCCCGACGCCACCGCGAGCTACGTCTACGAAGCCACGGGCGCCTCCGCCGATGACTTCACGGCGCTCGCGAACCGGCTCATGGGCCGTGAGGTGCGCGACGTGCAGCTCGTCCAGACCGGCGTCATCACGCTTCCCGATTCCGCCCTCGACGCGCGCTGAGCCCGTCGCTCCATCCCCGACCGAGAGAAGCACATGACCGACATCGTCCGCGCCGACGGCCGTTCCACCTCGCAGCTCCGCGAGATCACCATCGAGCGCGGCTGGAGCGCGCAGGCCGAGGGCTCGGCTCTCATCAGCTTCGGCGGGACGAAGGTGCTGTGCACCGCCTCGTTCACGAACGGCGTGCCCCGGTGGCTCACCGGCAAGGGCAAGGGCTGGGTCACGGCGGAGTACGCGATGCTCCCGCGCGCGACGAACAGCCGCAACGACCGGGAGAGCGTGAAGGGGCGCATCGGCGGCCGCACGCACGAGATCTCCCGCCTCATCGGACGCGCTCTCCGCGCCGTCGTCGACACCAAGGCGCTGGGCGAGAACACCATCGTCATCGACTGCGACGTGCTCCAGGCCGACGGCGGCACTCGCACGGCGGCGATCACCGGCGCCTACGTCGCCCTGGCCGATGCCATCGAATGGGGCCGGGACAAGAAGTTCATCGGCAAGAACTCGACGCCGCTGCTCGACTCGGTCTCCGCGGTGTCGGTCGGCATCGTCGACGGGGAGCCCATGCTCGACCTCGCCTACGTCGAGGACGTGCGGGCCGAGACCGACATGAACGTCGTCGTGACCGGCCGCGGCCTGTTCGTCGAGGTGCAGGGCACGGCCGAGGGAGCGCCGTTCGACAAGCGCGAGCTCGACGCGCTCCTCGACCTCGGGGTCGCCGGCTGCGCGGAGCTGAAGGACCGGCAGCTTGCCGCTCTGGCGGGAGCCTGAGCATGCGCGTCGTCCTCGCGACCCACAACCCGCACAAGGTCGCGGAGTTCCAGCAGATCGTCCAGCAGACGCGGCCCGACCTGGAGGTCGTCGGCTATGACGGTCCCGAGCCGGTCGAGGACGGGGTGACGTTCGCCGAGAACGCGCTCCTCAAGGCGCGAGCGGCCGCCGCGCACACCGGCCTCGCGGCGCTCGCCGACGACTCCGGCATCTGCGTGGACGTGCTCGGCGGGTCGCCCGGGGTGTTCTCGGCGTACTGGGCAGGACAGAAGAAGGACGCCACGGCGAATCTGGAGCTGCTGCTCGACCAGCTGCGTGACATCGCCGACCCGCATCGCTCGGCGCACTTCACCTCGACCATCGCCCTCGTCCTCCCGGACGGTCGCGAGCACGTCGTCGAGGGGATCTGGCCCGGACGCCTCGCCCACGAAGCCTCTGGGGGCGGCGGTTTCGGCTACGACCCGATCTTCATCCCGGGCGGCCAGCCCGACGGCGCGGAGCGCACCGTGGGGGAGTTCACGGCGGAGGAGAAGCAGTCGCAGTCGCATCGCGCCCGCGCCTTCACGGCGCTCGTGCCGCTGCTCGCCGCGCTCTGAGGATCCCGCAGAAGAACCCCTGCTGACGGTGAGAATCGTTACTGTTCCCGACTAGGCGGAAACGGCCTCTCCGCACCCGATGCCGGGCTAGCCTGGGGGCATGCACGATCACGCGCCCGCGCCCGGCGGTCTCCGTTCGGCGAGCAGCCGTCGCCTGCTCGCGATCTCGCTGACCCTCACGGCGACCGTGATGATCGTGCAGGTCGTCGGAGCCCTTCTCACGGGCTCGCTCGCGCTGCTCGCGGACGCCGCGCACATGTTCACGGACGCCTCGGCGCTCGTGATCGCCCTCATCGCCGCGACCGTTGCGGCGCGTCCTGCGGACGACCGCCGGACGTTCGGCTACCAGCGGGCCGAGGTGTTCGGTGCCCTCATCAACGCGGTCATCCTCATCGCCCTCGCCACCGTCGTCGCCGTGCAGGGGGTGCAGCGGCTGCTGAACCCCTCCGAGGTCGAGGTCGCGGGCGGGCTCATGCTCGTCGTCGCGGTCGTCGGCCTCGTCGCCAACGCGGTGTCGATGTGGCTGCTCAGCCGGGCCCAGCGCACGAACCTGAACGTGCGGGGCGCCTACCTCGAGGTGATGGGCGACCTGCTCGGCTCGCTCATGGTCATCATCGCGGCGGGCGTGATCCTCGTGACGGGCTGGATGCCGGCCGACGCGCTCGCCTCGCTGTTCATCGCGGCGATGATCATCCCGCGGGCGTTCGTGCTGCTCAAGGAGGTGTTCTCCGTGCTCGCCGAGTCGGCCCCGAAGGGCATGGCCGTCGGCGAGATCCGCACCCACCTGCTCGGCTACGACGGCGTCGTCGGGGTCCACGACGTGCACGTGTGGCAGCTCACCCGCGGGGCGCCCGTCTTCACCGCGCACGTCAGCGTGCGACCGGACCTGCTGGCGGACGGCCGCTCGGCGGCGCTGCTGTCGGAGATGCAGGCGTGCCTCGCGGATCACTTCGACGTCGCGCACTCCACGTTCCAGATCGAGCCGGCCGAGCAGAGCGACTGCGAACCGCACCACGCGTGAGCGGCGTGCCGCTCACGCCTCGACGGTGATCTCGTCGACGGTCTTGTCCGGGCGCAGACCTCGCCAACGCGCGTGCCGGAGGATGCCGTCCGGCGTCCAGTTCGCGAACTCCACCTCGCCCACGAGCTCGGGGCGCACCCACAGGGCGTCGGAGGCATCGGGTCGGGGGACTCTGTCGAGCGGTGCGCGCGGCACGCGCAGCGGTTCCAGGCGGGCGAGGAGATCGCGGAGGATCCGGTCGGTGAATCCGGTGCCCACGCGGCCGATGTAGCGGAGGTCGCCGCCCTCCGGGACCGCGAGGAGGAGAGAGCCGAGAGTGCCCTCCCGCTCGCCCTTTCCCGGGCGGATACCGACGATCACCGCCTCCTGCATGCGGGTGTTCTTGAGCTTGAGCCAGGAGGGCGAGCGCTGGCCGGCGCGGTACCGCGACGCCGGATCCTTCACGACGACGCCCTCCAGACCGAACTCCTCGCTCGCCGCCAGTGCCGCGTCCACGTCGTCGAAGACGGGTGGGACCTGGATGGGCGCGTCGACTCCCGCCACGATGTCACCCAGGAGCGTGCGGCGCTCGCGGAGCGGCATCCCGGTGAGGTCGTGGCCGTCGAGACGGAGCAGGTCGAACAGCATGTACACGACCGGTGTGCGCACCACCTCACGCTCGATCTCCCGGGGCCGGGTGAGGTGCATGCGGTTCTGCAGCAGGGAGAAGCTCGGCCGGGCGGCGCTGTCGAAGGCGACGATCTCCCCGTCGACGATCGCCTCGTCGACCGGGAGGAACGGGGCGCCGTCGGCCGTCAGCTCGGGGTAGCGGGCGGTGATGTCGGTGCCGCGACGGGCGTGCAGCGACATGTGCCCGTCGCGCCAGGTGCCGATCGCACGGATGCCGTCCCACTTCACCTCCACCCAGGACGGGGTGCTGAGGTTTCGAGCGATCGCGGGGGTGCCGTTCTCGGCGAGCATCGGGGCGAGGGAGGGGAGGGTGGCCCCGGCGGGTGACGGTGCGGGCGCGGCGAGGGGCCGTCCGCGGCGGGTGGGGGCGGGGGCCGCCGCCCGGATCGCGGGAGCCGGGGTCGAGGCGGGCGCGTTCGAGGGCAGTGCCGGAGCGTCGGGGCGGAGCGACGAGAGGGGGTCGAATCCCGCAGCCGCGCGTGCGAGCACGTCGTCCAGTTCGAGGTGTGCGAGCCCCGGGTCGTCGAGCTCCTCCCACGTGCGCGGCGCCGCGACGCCGGGGCGGGCGCGCCCGCGCAGGGAGTACGGGGAGATCGTCGTCTTCTTGCCGTTGTTCTGGCTCCAGTCGAGGAACACCTTGCCCCCGCGCACGGCCTTGGACATGACGCTCGTCGCCAGGTCCGGGTGGTCGTTCTCGATGATGCGGGCCAGTTCTTTGACCACGGCGGAGACCTCGGCGCTGGTCTGCTCGCCGGGCAGGGACGCGTAGAGGTGGATGCCCTTGCTGCCGCTCGTCACGGGCAGGGGGTCGAGGCCCATGCCGGTGAGGAGCGTCCTGGCGATCCGGGCGACCTCGGCGCACTGAGCGAGGTCGGCGCCGGGACCGGGGTCGAGGTCGAGGACGAGGCGGTCGGGGCGGCCAGGCAGGCCCTCGGGAGTGAAGCGCCACTGCGGCACGTGCAGCTCGATCGCGGCGACCTGCGCGAGCCACACGAGCGTGGGCACGTCCTCCACCAGCGGATACGCCTTGGGACCGTCGGAGTGCTGGATGTCCTGCCGCGGGATCCAGTCCGGAGCCCCGGGCTCGAGCTGCTTCGTGAAGAAGGAGTCTTCCGGGGCGGCGGCGGTGCCGACCCCCTCGACCCAGCGCTTGCGGGTGACCGGGCGGCCGTCGAGGAGGGGCAGGAGCAGGGGCGCGATGGCGGTGTAGTAGGCGATGACCTCGCCCTTGGTCGTGCCCGTCTCCGGATAGACGACCTTGTCGAGGTTGGTCACGCGCAGTCGTCGGCCGTCGACCTGCACGACCTGCGCCTCTCCCACCATGGAGCCAGCGTAGTCAAGGGGTGGTCGTGACGGGTGGGGCTGGTGTCTACTGGTGTGATGAGGACGATCTGGAAGGGCGCCCTGACGTTCGGGCTGGTGAACGTGCCGGTCAAGGTGTACTCCGCGACCGAGGACCACGACGTGCCGCTGCATCAGGTGCACGACAAGGACGGCGGCCGCATCCGCTACCAGCGGACGTGTGAGGTGTGCGGCGAGACGGTCGCCTACTCCGACATCGACCGCGCCTACGTCGACGACGGGCAGACGGTCGTGCTCACCAAGGACGACCTCGCCGCGCTGCCGGCGGAGAAGAGCCGCGAGATCGACGTGGTGGAGTTCGTGCCCTCCGAACAGGTCGATCCGCTCACCCTCGACAAGCCGTACTACCTGGAGCCCGACTCGAAGTCGCCGAAGGCGTACGTGCTGCTGCGCAAGACTCTGGAGCAGACCGACCGCACCGCGATCGTGCGGTTCACGCTGCGCCAGAAGACGCGGCTCGCCGCCCTGCGCGTGCGGGGCAAGGTGCTCGTGCTCCAGACGCTCCTGTGGTCGGACGAGGTCCGGGAGGCGGAGTTCCCGTCCCTCGACGAGGACGTGCGGATCTCGAAGAAGGAGCTGGAGCTGTCGTCTTCGCTCGTGGACAGCTACTCGGCCGACTTCGATCCCGAGGAGTTCGTCGACGAGTACCAGAAGGAGCTCCGCACCCTCATCGACGCGAAGATCGAGGCCGGGGAGACGTTCGATGTGGCCGAGACGTTCGGCGGCGACGGCGAGAAGGCGGCGGACGGCGGCGAGGTCATCGACCTGATGGAGGCGCTGCGCGCGAGCGTGGCCCGCTCCAAGGAGAAGCGCTCGAAGAACGCGGGCTGACCCGCGACGGGATCAGTGCTTGCCGTCGCCGTCGAGGTCGGGGGCCCGGTCGAACACGTCGGCGTCGAGGACGAGCTCCTCCGCCTCCTCGTGGTCGGTCACGACGTCTTCGCCCGCGGCCGCGGCCTTCTTCGCCTTGCGGCGCTCGGTGAGGTAGTGCCACAGGGTGACGATCGCTGTGCCGCCGACGGCGATGAGCAGGATGATGTCGATGTACTCGACGACGAGGTCTCGCACCCACGGGATGTAGGCGATGAGGTAGCCGACCATCGTGAGGCCGAAGCCCCAGATCATCGCCCCGATGAAGTTGTAGAGCGAATAGCGCCGCCAGGGCATGTGGCCCACGCCGGCGGCGACCGGAGCGAACGTGCGCACGATCGGAACGAAGCGCGCGAGGATCACGGTGAGGCCGCCGAAGCGCTCGAAGAACGCGTTGGTGCGCTCGACGTTCTTCTTGCTGAACAGGCCGGATTCCTTGCGTTCGAACACCGCGGGGCCGCCCTTGTGCCCGATGACGTAGCCGACCTCGCCGCCGATGAACGCCGAGAGGGCGATGAGCAGCGAGACGACCCAGATGTTCACGCCGAAGACGTTGCTCGTGTGGGTCAGCAGGCCCGCGATGATGAGCAGCGTGTCACCGGGCAGGAGGAAGCCGACCAGCAGACCGGTCTCGGCGAAGATGATGAAGCAGACCACGAGGAGCGCCCACGGACCCGCCGCCCCGATGATCGTCTGCGGATCGAGCCACGGGATGAGCGCGGTGGGGGCGTGCAGCATGCTTTCGAGCACTGGCGGGATTCCCGTCGGTCGTGAGGTGTCGGCGGTGGAGCGATGCGGGCGCCGAAGCACCCGTCGTGCGGAAGGTGGGACTTGAACCCACACGCCCTGGGGCACAGGAACCTAAATCCTGCGTGTCTGCCAATTCCACCACTCCCGCGCGGTGGCTTCAGTCTACTGACCCGCGCGCTGTTCGACCCTGGGGATCGTCCCGCAGTTCCGCGCCGTCACGCAGGGCGATGACGCTCCAGCCGGACGACGGCGACGAGGACTCCCGCCGCGAGCGCACCGAGTCCGCCCATCGCCATGTCGCCGATGGTGTCTTCGTAGGTGACGAAGATCTCGTCGGTGATGAAGGTGCGTCCCGCCCACTCGATCATCTCCCACACGGCGCTGGCCGCGAGCCCGATGACGGTGCAGAGGACGATCGGGATGCGCGGTCGGAACGCCGGCGACTCCTGCGCGGTGACGATGCCGAGGCGGGAGAGCACGAGGTAGCCGGTGGCGGCGAGGGCGCCTGTGCAGACGAAGTGCACGACGAGGTCCCACCCGGTGAGCGTGCGGTACAGGTCGAACACATTGCTCGCCGCCGCGATGAGCACGATCAGGCCGATCGTGAGGTCGATGCCGCCGCGCATCCCGAGGACGCGGGGGAGCATGAGGGCGGGAAGAGCGAGCGCGAGGATGCCGGCGTCGGTCGGGGTCGACCAGATCGCCGCGACGAGGACGCTGAGGATGCCGATCACCCGGACGGCGTCGGCGCCGTACTCCGCCACGGACTGCGGCGGGCGGAGGAAGTCCTCCTTCATGCGGGCTCCTCGGGTGTGGCAGCGGCGGGCGGGGCGAGATCGATCAGGGCGTGCAGGGGGAGGTGATCCGACGGCCAGCCCCCTCCATACTGCCGCGCATCGATGCCGGCCCGGCGCACGGGAAGCGCGGGGGAGACGAGGATGCCGTCGATGCGGCGTCCGCGGCGGGGCGTCCGATAGCCGGCGAACGTGCTCCAGGCGGGGGTGCGGCGGGACACGGCGGCCGTCCACGAATCGCGGAGGACGCCGTCGGCTTCCAGGGCGCGCCACGGTGCCGAGCCCGCGGCGGCGTTGACGTCCGCGAGGAGGATGACGGGTGTCGCAGAGGCGGCGGCGAGGTCGTGCGCCGCCTGGGCCTGACGGAGTCGCGCCCACGGCGAGAAGGCGTCGAGGTGGGTGTTGAGCACGGTGACGGGAGCGCCCGTGCGGCGGTCGCGGAAGGATGCCTCCACCGCCACCCGCGGCGCGACGCTCAGCCAGGAGCGGGAACCGGGGCGATCGGGGGTGAGGGAGAGCGCGACCTGTCGCCAGGTGCGCAGCTCCAGCCGGTCGGCGTCGTAGAAGAGGGGACAGCCCTCGCCGCGGGGTCCGGGGAGGCGGCCGTGGCCGACGCGGCGGAACGACGGGCCGAGCGCGGCGGAGACGGCGGCGGCCTGCGCGGGAAGGGCCTCCTGCATACCGAGGACGTCCGGCCGCTCGGTGCGCAGGAGCGCGGTCAGCCGGGGGCGTCGGATCTCCCAGCGGTCGGCGCGCGGCCAGGCGAGGGCACCGAGGTCGCGGCGGATGTTGAGGGACATGACGTGCAGCTCGGTGGCGGATGGTGTTCCGAGGAGCGGGGCGGTCATCGGCGGGCTCCGGGCGCGGGAACGCCGAGCCGGTGCAGTGCGCGGCGTAGCACGAGCCGCACCCAGCGCACAGGAGGGAAGTCCTCCGGCCAGTGCACGAGGACGGTGCGGGCGCCGATCCAGGCCCGGCGGGCGAAGGAGCGGCCGCTGCCGAACGGGCGCATGGAGATGCCCATGTCGGTGTGCAGGAGCCAGCGGATGCGGTGGCGTTCGCCGACATGGAAGGCGAGGTCGAGGTCGTCGTGGAGCGCGGCGTCGCCGTGCACGCGATCGCGGACGGCGAGCCACGTCGAGCGGCGGAGGGCGAGGTTCGACCCGAACAGTGGTGCGTGGCCGAGGGCAGAGCCGCATACGACGACGTAGGACAGCAGGTAGGCCGCCGCGAGGGGCCGGCGCAGGAACCGGGGGCCGTCGACGAAATGCGCACCGCCGGTCCAGGCGCCGACCCGCGGATCGCGTGTGCATGCGGTCGCCATCGTCTCGATCCACCGCGGCCCCGGGACACCGTCCGCGTCGAGTCGCAGGATCACGTCGCCCGTCGCCGCGTCGTATCCGGTCGCGCTCGCCGCGGGGATGCCCGGGGTGTCGCACCGCACGACCCGTGCACCGTGCCGGGCAGCCACGGCGGCCGACTCATCGGTCGAGGCGTTGTCCACGACGATGATCTCGTCGGGCGGGAGCGTCTGCCGCGCGAGGGCGCGGAGACACCGCTGCAGTTCCGCCGCGTCGTCCTTGACCGGAATGACCACGCTCAGGGTCGGTTCGGGGGCGGCTGGTGTGGCGCGGTGCACGTCGTCTCCTCGCAGGTCTGCTCCTCAGCCTAGGGAGCGCGACGACGGGGGACGTACCGGTTGACACAGGGGCGGGCGGCTCGATACGGCGGCGTCAGGAGGAGCTCTCGATGCAGACGGCTTGTCCCTCGACGAACGTATCGATCGCGGTCCGGCGGAGTTCCTGTTCGCGGTCGGGGTCCGCGTCGTCGCCGTTCTGGACGCCGACGCGGTAATCGTAGAGCGCGCGCAGGTCGTCGCTCACGGCCGTCGCAGCCTCCTGTACCTCGCCGTCGACGTCGAGATCGGCGTATTCGTCCGCCAACTCCTTCAGGCGCTCGGTCTGCTCCGGACTCGCCGTACCGCCGACCGTGTCTTGGGCGAAGTAGGCCTCGAGTTCGGTGTCGACGGCGGCCACGCTCTGGCACTGCAGGAGATCGGGACCACTGGTGCAGCCGGACAGGAGGAGAACGCCGAGGAGGCCGCTCGAGACAGTGAACCGCTTCATGCCTGCACGGTACCGGGTGCCGGACGGCCTCCGTTCGGAGGCGGCGGATGGGGTGTGGATAACTCCGCGGGCCGGGAGGTGATCGTTGCGAGGATGCAGGGATGGAGCAGCCCGCGTCGATCATCGCCGACCTCGTGCGGCGTCGGCTGCGGAGCGAGGCGGTGGACCCGGCGACCGATCCCGAGCGGGCGCGGGAGATCACACAGGCGGAGGTGCGGCGTCACGATGATCGGGCGCTCGCGCGGGGCGGCGTGCTGGTCGAGGACGAGGCGGCGTGCGTGCGGGACGTGCTGGCGGCGGTGAGTGGCTTCGGTGCTCTGCAGCCGCTGCTCGACGACCCGGGCATCGAGGAGGTGTGGGTCAACGGCGATGGTGCCGTGCACACGGCGCGGGGTGGTGTCGCGGAGCGGACGGCGCTGCGGTGGGACGAGGCGACGGTGCGGGATCTGGTGGAGAGGATGCTGCAGGCGACGGGGCGGCGGGTGGACATCGGGCAGCCGTTCGTCGATGCATCGCTGCCGGACGGCTCGCGGCTGCATGTAGCGATCGCCGATGTCGTGCGCGGGGCGTGGGCGGTCAACACGGGGTATAACTATGCACACCCGCGCGCGAAAAGCAGCCGAAAGCCGTAGGCGCGAGGGTCTGCGTGGCCGCTATGCTCGCCAGCATGAAGACTCGTATCGCTGTGGCTGGCATCGCGCTCATCGCCTCCTCGCTCCTGCTCGCCGGATGCTCCGCGAGTCGAGCCGACGCAGCTCTCGACGCCTGCAAGAAAGCAGCCGAGGAGCAGGTTGGGGCGTCGATCAGTTTGGTCGATGTCGAAGCCGCGAACATGGGGGATGCACTCTACGAGGCAGGGATCACCGACGAGCGCGACGAGGACGATGCGAACGCGCTCTTCACCGCGGCCGGGAAGTTCACCTACTCGGAGGACGGTAAGGAAGTCCGGAAGTCCATGATTTGCAATGTGAAGTTCGAGGATGGCCAGGCAGGCGACCCGGACCTCACCATTACCTGACGTCGTAGCCACGACGTAGACTCGAATCCTCTCGGCCGGAGGAAGGACACCCGGCCATGCCCACTCGAGGCCTCTCCCCAACGGTGGAGCTCAGCATCGCCCTTGACGCGATCTGCTCCCGCAACCGGTACACCACCGACCCGGCACCAGTGATCGCCGAGCTCCGCGCGGCCGCCGGCGACCGAGACGACGTGCTCGCCGAGGCTGTCGGCACCTGGGTCGGCTACTTCGAGGACGAGCACACCGCCGTCCTTTGCGCGGCGTTGCGCACGCTCCCCGGCCTCGAACCCTGGATCGCTCTCGGCCAGCACCGCCGGTCCTTGCCTGCCCCGCACACTCCCGAGGTCCTTGGGCACGGATCGGCGGCTGCTCTCGCGCTGTTCGTGACCACCGACCCCGCGGTGCTTGACTCGCCCTAGCCTCTGTCGTTGGAGGTGAAGTCGTCGAGGACGAGCTCACCACGGGCGTTGAGCCGTTCCATCATGGCGCTCACGCGCACAGGGTCGATCTTCGTGGGCTGCTCGTCATCGAACTCGATCACCATCGGGATCGAGGGGTGCATCCAAGTAGACAGTCGCCCGGGCCGCTTCAATCCCGACGGCCAGGTCATCATGAAGCTCTCCTGGCGGCGCAGCTTCGTCGCGATGACGATCTTCAAGTGCGCCAAAAGTGCGTCCTCAACCTCGATCGGAGGACGCGAACTGTTGTACTCGAGCTTTCCCATAAAGAAAAGATAAGCCCTCAGCCGGGCGCCGATTCCCACCCGGCTCGTCAGCCGGCGGCATGCGAAAGACCCCCTCCGAGCACGGATGCTCGACGGGGGCCAGGACTAGGCGGCACGGGTTAGGTCGTGGCGCCGGCGGCGCCGGGCACGAGCTCCATTGGGCCGTCAGTGACCTCGTCGGTGAGCGAGATTCCGCCGGAGGAGCTCGCTTCGATCATCAGCGCCTGCAGCCATTTGGCATTGAGGTCCGGCGTCTCGACGTCATCGAAGATGAAGCGCAGCGGGATTGACGGATGCAGCCAGATCGTGGACCGTCCGGGGGTGTCGCCGTCGGGGTGCCGCCAGGAGAGCGTGAAGCTCTCGTTGCGGCGCAGCTTCGTCGAGATCGCGACCTTGAGGTGCGCGAGGGCACGGTCCTCGATGTGGATCTCACTGCCGCTGCCGTATTGGATAGTTCCCATTCGATGAAGATACCCCACCCAGGTAGTTTTTCCACACCGGGTGATTATTCACGGCCTCGTGGTCAAGAACGCGTGCCTGAGTATGGCAATCTTGGAGTCGCGAAGAGCGTCCAACGGGCCGTTCTCAAGCGTCTAATCAAGGGAATGGGGACCGTGGGCCGCTTCATTTACGAAGGTGACCAGAAGATCGAAATCGACGATCGTGCCCTCGCCCATATCCAGCTCGTCATCACCACCAAGCTCCGCCGCGGCGAACCGTTCGGGTTCACATGGAAGCAGGACGCCAGCGTTGGCGGCGGCCGCACCACGGTCTGGATTCACCCCGGCAGCAACCTGACTTTCAAGTACTCCCAGGGGCGTCAGCCCGCAGTGAGCAGGGCGTGGGTGGATGCGCTCGCCTTCACCGCGAACTCCCCCACCGGCTTGTACCTTGTCCCGGAGCCGCCCGCCGGGAAGCAGCTCGACCCGTCGGCCGGAGCCGCGGAAATCAACTAGCTGGATCTGCTTTAAGGAAACATCCAGGAGCGGGTTAATCCACGCGAGTAGGTTTTCTGCTTGTGAGCTCGTCCCCCCGAGCTTGCAGAGGTCGCCGCTAGGCGAACGTGCTGGGGCCGTGAGCGCGGGGGCGCGCTCGACCGCCAACGGCCGACCTCACCCGGTCTTTCACCTCGGGGGAGGCAACAGACCGGGGTCTTCTTCGGAAGACGACCGGAGACTGCGCAGCCCCCATGGGCCAACCATGGGGGCTGTCCTCGTGTGCCGACGGGAGCGACACGAGGAGCGGCACCGCAGTCATAGCCGCCTAACCCCCGCTATCACTCTGTGGAACCGTCCCGGGGAACCACGGACGATACTCCCATCACCCCGCGAGCCTCAACCCCCAACGTGCCCCATTCCCCGCCGGGCATAGGGTGGAATCATGAACTCGCGGAACCAAGACTCCCTACGCACCCGCGTCGCGATCGACGGCCACGACTTCTACCTGACTTCGGGCTCCGACCTGACCGATGTGATGTCTCGCATCCAGAACATCGCCCGCACAGAACCCGGCTTCCTCACGCTCGCCACCACCAACGGGATCGCAAGCGTGCTCATCAACGCCAGCACTCGCGTCATCATCCAGCAGGAACCGGACTACACACCCTCGGGCGCCATCGAAACCGCCCAGTCCTACGATCCCGAGTGGGACCTGTAGATCGTCTAGTCTGGGCCGCCGCTCTACATCACCACGGACCCCGCGATCCTCGACGCCCGGTGATCTAAAGAGACTGGTCAGGATGGAGGAAGGTGGGGTGCCAATTCAGCGGGAAGCGTGACACGGTGGGGATACACCACGAAGCGATCAACTTGGTCGCACCTCTTGGCACAGGTTCCTGTGGCAGATCGGAGGAGCCCACCATGGGCAAGTTCATCTACGACGGCGGCCCGAAGACTGACATCGAGGACCGCGCCCTTACGCACCTTCAGCTGGTCATGACCGCGAAGCTCCGGCGCGGAGAGCCGTTCCCCTTCTCGTGGAAGGACGATGCCAGCATCGGGGGCGGGCGGACCACCGTCTGGGTCCACGCGGGTTCTTCTCTCGTCTTCAAGTACTCCGGAAGCCGCCAGCCAGCCATCAACCGCGCCTGGGTCGACGCACTAGCCTTCACGGCCAACTCGCCAACAGGGCTCTATCTCGTCCCGGAGCCGGCGAACACCAGCGCTGCCGCCGCCCCCAGGAAGCGCTCGCGTAGCCCGGGTCCGAGGCCGCGCCCACCAGGGACCTTCGACAGAAGGCGATCGACCAACGAACTACTCCCGCATCTATGGAACTGGACGATCCGCGACTCCCGTTATCTGCCAACAGCTGGCTCCTCGCGACCTCCGAACAAGTGCAGGCACTCGCCATCCAATGGCATGACGCCCCGGGGAACGCCAACATGAGCGACCTCGTCGACACCCTGCTCGCGATCACCGAAGCACAAGCCCGGATCATCGCCCGGCTAGACCTCCGCATTCAGAAACTCGAAAGCGTTGAAGTCCACAGGCTGGAAGCCCATGTTCCCGCGGCGGTAGCCGACCCATCCCGTGATCTGTGATACTTGAATCATGTCGGTAAACCAGGGACCTGTAGAGATCAGCGTGCAGTGGATGCAGGACCCCACCGCCGTACCGACGCCGGTCAACCAGTTCGCCATCACCGGCGGGCCCAACATCGAGGGACAGACGCGCGCGGATTCGTACATGCTCGCCCTTGGGCACATGACTCCGCCGATGCTCCCCGCGAATCTTCCGCCGGAGCAGATGCAGGAGATCCTGAGCAGCCAGCCCATCCTCATCTCTTCCGTCGGACTGTTCGAGTTCACTGAGCCTCGGCTCCGTCACCTTCGCGATGTCCTCAACAACCTGTTCGCCAGCTTGGACGGGGCCAATGAGTAGAAGAACCTTCTTCCCTGTCTCGACGGGGGTTACGGCGACGATTATCGTGGCGGCACCCGCAGCCGCGATCGCGCTCCCGGACGTCGAGGTAGATGCCGGCCTGACGCTAGACCGCGATCACGTCACCCCCCTATCGTATGATCGCAGCGCGACCGTGACCCTGTCGGCCCTCAGCGCCGGCAACGTGCCCGTCGAGCGAGTTTCTCCCGACCAGTGGTACTTCTGGACCACCGCATGGCAGCGTGAGGAAGCGCGCGCGATGCAGGAGTACGCCGCAGGCCAATTCCACGACTTCGAATCCGTAGAGGATCTCCTGTCGTGGCTCGATTCTGACGACGCGTGACGTACGCCTACCGAGTTTCGCCGAACTTCAAGCGCGTACTCCAGAAGAAACCGAAAGAGATGCGCGAGGCAGTCAAGCAGTGCATCCTCCGCCTGTCGGAGAATCCCCGACACCCTGGCCTCAACACGCACAAGATGAAGGGCCTGCGGTCAAAGGATCAGGTCTGGGAGGCATACGTCGATGCTGGCAACCGGGTCACTTTCCACTACGAGTTGGTGGGAAAGAAGACGATCATCGTCCTACGGAACAACTGCAACCACGACATGCTGACGCGGAACCCCTAGAACCGCGGAAGGGCCCCCACCCAGCCATACGGCTAGGTGGGGGCCTTCGTGTGGTTGAACCGATCAGGTGCCTTCTCGCATCAGATGTCGTCGGTGCCGGTGTCGGCGCCGTCCTGCATGGCGCGCCACTGGCGGCGGGTGAGGCCGGTCGTGTTGCCGTCGATCTGCGCGACGACGAACTTCGCGGGGGCTGAGCCCGCGCCGATGTGGCGGAGCCATTCGTCGACCGCGGGAATCGCCATCACACGGGCGATGGCCGCGCTGATCGCGGCGAGCGTCGCGACCGCGGCCGTCGCCCAAGCGATCACCGGGCCCGGCACGACGTCGGCGACCGCGTCGATGATCTGCGGGGCGATGACGACGGTCGTCGCGAGGACGGCCGCCGCGGCGATGAAGACCTGCACCGCGGTGCGGATCGCTCGCTGCAGCGGGAACCAGATCTTGCTCATGAAGTGCCTCCTGGGTTCTGCCGGCGCTTGCCGGCGGTCGTCTCGATCGCGTCCCACTGGTCGCGTTCGCTCTTGCGGATCTGACCGATCTCCTCGCGGATGCCGAGGATGTCTCGGGCCTGGAAGTTCTGCGTCTGCTCCACGCCGTGAAGCCGCGAGTCGGTGGCTTTGACGATCCGTTTGATCTCGTCGATGTCGTCTCGGAGGTTCGTCGTGTGCGAGTTCGCGACGTGCTCCGCGGTCTGCGAGGTGTTCTTTCCGACCGCGTTGAGCTTCGGGATGATGACCGCGCCGAGACTCGACAGGAGCGCGATGAGCGCGAGCATTACCTGGTTTGGGTCGATCTCGCGTCCTGAGCGCAGTGACGCGACCAGGGCGACAACGACGACGGCGACCGCGACGGCCGCGCCGACGATCGCGGCGAGCCACCATCCCCAGCCGATCTTGCTTGAGTGCTGGGTCGGGTGCGTTGCGGTCGCGGGCTCCGTCCCCACCATCAGGTGTCGTCGCGCAGGCCGCGCAGATCGTCGGTGATCGTCGGGGCGGTCTTGGTGGATCCGCCCATTCGGGCCTTGAGCCAGTCGATTCCGGCGCCGAGTGCGCTGATGGCCCGCAGCGAACCGCGGATGAGGTCGGTGATGCTCGGCTGGGTGTCCTTCCCGCCGACGCGGGTCTTCAGCCACTTGACGTCTTTGGCCATCTCGGCGAGCTGGGCGGCCTGTTCGGGGGTCATGTCGTCCTCCTCGGGGACAGTGATGGTGCCGGCTCCTGAACCGGTCGGGGTGTCGATGTGGCCGAGCGGACCCCAGTGGGTCCAGTGCCAGAGCTCGCGGAAGCTCTTGCCCTCGCGGGTGATGTTGTGCTTCGGCGCGAGCTCCTCGGCGCGGCGGGCCGCTGGGGTGTCGGAGTTGTACGGCCACTTCAGGTCGTTCGACCGGCGGGCTTCGTGGTTGCTCGAGCGGGGTGGGGCGACGGTGTCGGGGTGGATCTGGTACCACTTCTGCCCTTGCCACCACCGGTAGCCGTAGACCTTGCGGTTGCCGGGGGCGAGCGTCATCCGCTCGCGCCAGATCCGCTCCTGGTCCTCCGGTTCCCGGTCGCCCGAGATCGACACCATCGGCGGGTGTCCCTCGCGTTCGAGGTCGTCCGAGAGCGCGTTGAACGCGCCGCGGGTGCCGGTGGCGCGGTTGTAGGCGCCGCCGGCGAAGCTGATACCCATGAGTGTTCCTCTCGAGTTCTAGATCGGGATGACGACGATTCGTCGGTCGAGTGCCTGTGCAGGGCCGGTGGATCCGAAGAACTTCATTGCCTGGGTTGCGAACTGCACCGCCAGAGGCGTGTTCACGGGCAGGCCCGTGAGGATGTCGAAGTTCGACGCCCCGTAGAGACCGCTGACCGTCGCGTAACGCGTGTTCGCGAGCGTCGATCCGCCGGTAGCCCGGAAGACCTGACACATCATTCGCAGCGAGTAGTTCTGCTGCGACCCTTGCGGGGCGTCGAGACCGAAGATCACGAGCAGCCTTCCGGTGCTCGTCGAGAACGTTCCCGGCTCAAGGCCACCCGCGTGAGCCGACCCCCACGTGTTCTCGCTCGTCGGCCACGGCACATTGACGCCACCGCTGGTGATGCGGCTGTACGTGCCGAACACGTGCTCGGCCAGCGGAACGAGGTTCCCTGACGTCGGATCGCGCACTTCCATCCCCGTCGCAACGCCGAACCCAATCCGCACCTGATCCTGCCCGGCGGCATTCACCGTGCGTAGACCGCTCGGCGCCATTTCCGTGCGGGCGCCCGAGGCCGCCGTGCGGACGAGAGCCCCGGTGATTGTCTTGCCGTCGATCGCATCGGCGGCGATCTTCTCGCCGGTGATCGCGTTCGCGTCGACTTTCACGGCCGTCACCGCCCCGGCGGCGATCTTGTCCGCGGTGATCGCGTTGGCCGCGATCTTCTCGGCGGTGACCGCGAGGGCCGCGATTTTCTCCGCCGTCACTGCGAGCGCCGCGATCTTCCCGGCCGTGACCGACAGGGCCGCGAGCTCGTCGGCGGTGACCGCGCCCGCGCGGATCTTCGGCGTCGTGATCGCGTCGTCGGAGATCTCTGTCGTGCCGACCGCGTTCGCCGCGATGAGCTCGTTCGTGATCGCGTCGAGCTTCACGTTCGCGCCGTCGATGATCCGGCCGATCAGGTCGGTGTCGACGAGGGGCTTCGTGGTCACGGTGACGCGCGCGGACTCCGTCGAGCGGTTCCCGGTCGTGTCGACGGCGATGACACTGAACCACCGCTGTTCGTTGTAGGGCTGCTCGGGTGCGACGAACGTCCCGGAGGGGACGATCTGCCCTACGACGACGCCCGCACCGGCGGCGGTGGTCGCCATGAGGACGTCGGCGTGCGAGAAGTCCACAGGCTGCGGTGCGCCGGTGGAGGTGAGTCCATCCCACGAGACGATGATCTGACCGAGGCGGGCGGTCGCGGTCGGCGCAGAGGGGCGCGCCGGGGGCGTGGTGTCCACGGCGGGCGTCACCGACATCTCTGCCGAGAACGCCCCCCACTTGCCGCCCACCGACCGGGCTCGCACGCGCACGAGCACCTGCACGCCCGGCGTCCACGCCCGCGTCGTGACCGACAGCGTCGTGGTGGCGGTGAGGCGTTGGAGCTGCCCATCTCCGGTTCGCCACCACACTTCGTACTCGGCGATGTCGAGGCCGGAGCCTTCTACTGCGGTGGTGACCTGCTCCCACCCGAGCGTGACGACCGCGACAGGTGTGCCGTCCGAGGTCCACGTCACCGTGTTCGTTGCGGCGCTCACCCCGGTAACGGGGGCGGGGGTCGTGGACACCGCGGGGACGGCGTTCGGGAGTGCGTTGCCGCTGCCGCCGACCTTGCCGGCGACAGCGACAGAGCCGAGGCGCTTCGCGATTTGGGCGGAGCGGGTGAGGCGGCGCACTCCGGTGACGACCCGCATTGTGGGGGTGTCCCCGTCGATGGTGACAACGAACCCGACCACGCGGAGCGACTTGCGGCCGTCGCGGGTGATGCAGGTGACGTTGTCGCCGACCTGGAAGCTCTCCCACAGACGCGGCATGTCATCGTCAAGGGGCGTCCACTCATAGGACAGCTCAGCCTTCACGGCGCGGGAGTCCTGCATGAGCGGTTGCGCCATGCGGGTCATGGTTGTGTCGAGGCCGACACCGGACTGCGTCATCGTCGATTCCAGGCGCCCGAACGCGGTTGATGCTCCTGTGTTCGTCAGATGCAGCAGGTGGTCGGCGTACTCTCCGACGACGGTGAGGTGCGTGAACACGTCGGCGAACGACCGGGACGTGGGGACGCGGTTCATCCGGGAGCCGCCGAGCACGACGTCTGGGCGGGCGGTGCCGGTGCCGGGGCGGAGGAGCTTGAGTTCCATGCCCTCGGTCCACCAGTCGCACAGCCCCTGCTCGACGGCGAACGACAGTGCGCTGCTGATAGCGACGAGCGGCTTGTACGACTGCTCGACCTTGTCCGAGTCGAGCCACGCGACTCCGTTGGAGTCGTAGCCGGCGGCGAACTGGTAGGTGAGGTTCGGTGCCCACCCGCGGGCTTTCGCCTCGCTGATCATTGTCGCCAGCACCCGCCCGGCTGACGAGGGGGTGCCCCACACGCGGTCGCCGTTCATCGTCGCCGAGGCGAGCGGGTACAGGCGCGCCCGCTCCATCAACCACGTGACGTATGGCTGCCCCGAGAAGGTCACCGCTTGCGCCTCGTCGGCCTCGTCGCGGGAGTCCTCGTCGAACATAAAGAGGTTGTTCCGCGGCGCCTTCCACGACTTCCCGTCGTAGGTGTACTCGACACCGACGATGAACGGCAGCTGCGGCGGCTCAACGGCGGCAGCCGACATCGTGAAGGTCAGCTTCGCGTCGGTCGACTCCGTGCCAGCGAGCGTGCGGGTGAGCGTCTGCAACACCCGCCCACGGACCCCTGCCGCGTTGTGCAGACGGAGGCGAAGGTCGAAAGTCATGGAGAGTCCCTTTCAAGACAGGACGTAGGCCGCGTTGCCGCGCACCTCGAAGGTCATGCCACTGCGCGTAGCGGTGGCCACGGTGCAGCGGCCGTCACGGACATTGCTGCCGAGGCCCACGGGCCAGTGCGGGCTGATACGGAACCCGGGCGAGGAGAAGTCGATCGACCCCGACACTTCGGTGCCACCTGACCAGGTATCAGTCGTCGTCACCCACGCGCGCCCGCTCCCGGCATCGAACCGCAGGTACTGCGTTGCGGAGATCGCCCCCGAGTAGGAGAACCACGAGTTGCCCGAGTCCGTGACCTGCAGCCCAGAGAACGCGCCCTTGAGACGGATCACCGGGTCGACGATGTCCCCCGAGAGGCCCGGGAACAGGCCGGTGACGACCTGCGACGGTGCATTGATCGTGACGGCCGCCGACGTCGTCGGATCCGTCGCTCGCCAGAAGACCTCGGGGAATCGGACGATCACGTTCAGGTCGACGATCTTGTCACCCTCGCCGTACCCTTCAGGCGTCGCGGACAGGAACTCGTACAACACGTTCCGGGTCGGGTCATCGGTCCGGGTGATCCGCCACCCGCGCATGAACAGGCTGTATAGCGCCTCGAGGTTCTCCCGAGGCGTTTGCACGACGAACGTCGGCGTCACCGCCTCGGGGGATGCGTAGATGCCACGCACCACCCCGAGGCGGCCCGGGAGCGTCACCGAAGGGCGACGCACGACCAACTCCGTGAGAGGCCGAGACGGCGCCCGGAAGACCCACCCCATCGCGGGGTTGTCCAGCGGGATGCCGTTGACGCTATACATCTGGACCACCGATCTGCGCGGCTTCCCACGCGTCCTGCATCGGGTCACGGGTGACCGGGTTCACGAGCGTCACGTTCGGGCGGTTGAGCTTCGCGGCGATCCGCTCGAGCAGAGCGACGACCGGGGAAGTTTCGGCGCCGCCACCGGTAACCGGCGAGCCGTTCGCAAATGCCCGAGCGTCGCCGGGAATGTAAGTCCCGCCAAGGATCCGCGCGGTCTCCGCCATGATCTGTTCCGAGCGCGCCCGCTTGGAAGGCGCGTGGGGGATGTATGACTCACCGCCGGTCTCGTCCTCCGCCCAGATCCGGACGTCACCCGCCCTCGCGATCTGGGCGACATGGTGCTCGACCCCGCCGTTGGCGAAGTACCGGACCACGTTGCCGTCTGCATTCTTGAACCCTTTCGAGTTCAAGTACCCGGCGAAGGCGTCGTTCATCGACTGCACCCGCGGATTGACCCAGACGTTGATCGTCTTCTGACCGTTCCGGTTAACGAAATTGTCGATGGCGACCTGCGCCTGCGCGGTCTCGGCGATCACCTTCCATTCGGTCTCGGACGGGATCTGCATGATTTGGTCAGCAAGAGCCTCAGCGGCGTCTCCCGATAGCCCGAGCTCGTTGATGCGGTCGAGGAGCGCCTGACGGGAGTCTTCGAGTCGCTGCCGGTAGGCGTCAGTGTTTCCATCGAGCGCATACTGCGCTTCGGCGGCGTTCCACGCGTCCTGCGCGAGGCCGACGAGCATGCTCATGTTGTCGCGGCCGGCCTGCGTGCCCTGATCGAGGGTGATCGCATACCCCTCGACACCGTCGCGCGCATTCTTGATCGTCTCGTCGACGTCCGCGAGCGCGTTCTGGTAGTCGATGTTCGTGGTGATCGCGTCCTGGCCGACATTGTTCGCCTCGTTGAGGAGATCGAGCAGCTCCTGGAGTTCGCCTTCGAGCTGCGACGCACCGTCCGCAGCATCGATGTACCCGCGCGCAGCAGACTGCGACACCTCCGCGCTCTCCTCGAGGAGCATGTTGAGTAGGTCGGTTTCGGTGGCTGCTTCGCCGTTGCCGTTCGCAAGGCCAAGGAGCGCCTCGCGAAGCTTCGGCATCTTGCGGAGCAGTTCCTCTGCCTGCTCGTCGGTGAGGTTCTGCTCGTCAACGAGCTCGCGGAAGCCTTTCGCTGCGGCGGGCATATTCGTCGCCGCGAGAGCTGCGAGTCCTTCGCCGTACCGGTCGATCGCATCAAAGGCGTTGTCGGATGCGGTCGAGGACTTGGCGAGCCCAACGACCCAGTTATCTGCGGCTTCGGCGGACTGTTCCAGGAGCGATGGGAGGTCTTCGAGCAGCTCGCGCGTGGAGTCATCGACCTGCGGGAAGAACTGGTTCTTCTGGATCGCGCCGCCCAGCTTGTCCGACGCTGCGGCTGTGGACAGGATCGCGTTCGTGACGTCCTCTTGGGCGGGGATTCCCGCCTCCATGGCGTTGTTGTACGCCACCATGACGGCCGTCGCTGCCACGAGGGCAACACCCCACGGGCCACCGAGGAACCCGGCCACGCCGCGGAGAGCGGATCCGGCGCGGGTGCCACTGGCCGTGAGTAGCTGGATCTGCCCCCACAGGGAGGCGACCTTCGGCACGGCGATCATGGCGGTGCCGCCGACGAGGGTGATGGCCCCGATGAGAAGACCGCCGACGGCGATCGCTTCCTGGAGCGGGGCAGGCAGGGAAGCGATGCCCGACGCGAAGTCGCCCACTGCGTCCGCGACCTCGGCGATCACCGGGAGGAACACGGATCCGAGGTCGATCGCGGCGTCGGTGATGCGGTTGCGCATGATGCCGAGCTGCGACTCGACCGTCTCGTATCGCTTCGCGGCCTCCTGCGACAGGGCAGAGTTCTCCTGCCACGCCGTGTTCTGCAGCTCGAGTGAGTCCGTGAGAAGGTCGCCGGACGACTTGAGCTGCAGCAGGATGCGCTGCTCTTCGGTGGACTTGAAGCCGAGGTCGTTGAGCGTCTGCACGACGTTCCCACCCGAGGCTTCGACGCCGTTGAGGCCTGTCGCGAATGCGCCCATCGCGCGCACCGGGTCGTCCCGGAACGCCGCGGCGAACTCGGAGGCGGAGACGCCCGCGACGTCGGCGAATCCGGCGAGCTTGTCGCCGCCGGTCTGCACTGCGGAGTACAGGTCCTGGAGGACGCGGGACGCGACGCCGCCACCGAGCTCGGCGGTGACACCCATCGAGGCGAGGGCGTTCGCGAGGGCGAGTACTTCTCCCTCGGTCGCGCCGACGAGCTTGCCCGACCCTGCGATGCGCTGCGCCATCGTGACGATCTCGGCCTCGGTGGAGGCGCCGTCGTTGCCGAGCGCGACGATCGTGGACCCGAGCCGGTCGACGTCCTCGCCCGCGGTACCCATGATGTTCATGAGCTGGGCGAGCGCGGTCGCGGCCTGGTCCGAGGTGAGGTTCGTCGTCTCGCCGAGGTCGACCATTGTGCGGGTGAAGCCGACGACGTCCTGTGTCTTCACACCCAGCTGGCCAGCGGCTTCCGCGACGGCCGCGATCTCGTCGTGCGACGCGGGCAGGACGCCGGTAAGGTCCCGGAGACCCTGCTCAACGGCGGCGAGTTCCTCCGGGGTACCTTCGACGGTCTTCGTGACACCGGCCCACGCGGACTGCCAGTCCATCGCGGCCTTGACCGTGAGACCGGTCGTCGCAACAACTGCCGCTCCCGCGGTGACGAGCACCTTCCCGACGTGCTCTTGCGCGTCGGCGTACTCGCGGGCGGCCTTCTCCGCTGCGGCCTGCTCCTGCGCGAGACGGCGGGCCTTCTGGCCCGCCGTCTCCTGCTTCGAGCCGAGCTGCTCCGTCTTCGACGCCGCGGTGTCGACCGTGCGCCCGAGACGCTCAGCGGCCTTCTCGGCCTCCGTCATGTCCTGGCGGAACAGGGCCGCTCCCGCTGCCCGGATGTTGAATACGATCGCTCCGGCGTCGTACATCGGCGATCACCGTCCTTCGCAGCCACGAGGCGTCGATGTCCATCAGCCGGGTAACGGCGGAGCGGACGAAGTGCCACGTCCTCGTGTCGAGGGCGCGGTCGAGGTCAGAGATCAGGTGATGCTGGGAGAGGTCGAGTTCGACTTCGCCGTACAGCTGAGGGAGCGCGTGCGTCCACACGTCGCGGGACGTCGCGGAGGTCAGCTGCCGTTCTGCTTCGGCTGCCTGTCGCGCGGCTGCTTCCCGGGCTTCGCGCCACCCTGGGGGGAACGCGTATTCGGGGAAGCGGCCTGTAGCTGGATCAGGTCGTCCAAGGCCGTACTGGGCGATGTCCGCGAGGGAGAGATCCCCAAACGCGCGGTCAGCGCCCACAGGGCTTTTACCCCGCCGGCGACGCCTTCACCGCCCTCGATGAACGCCGTGACGCCGGACAGGCCGAGCACGGTCTGCCAGAGGAAGGCGGGCATCAGGATTGATTCTGCTTCCGCGGTGCGGAGTTCGTTCTGGATCCGGTTGTAGTTGTGCTGCTCGTCGGCGGGGCGAGGCACGTACCGGCCTCCGTCGAGCACGCCGCCGTCGAGCGCGATGCGGAACGCGTCCGTCATCTTCTCGGTGGAGGCGATGCCGACAGCAGCATTCAGGTAGGTGGAGGTGATCTGCTCCCCAATCCGGCCGGGGAGGGGCCGCACGACGTACGGTGCGACGCCCTCCACGGTCAGATGCAGGTCGCGGCCGACCTCAGTTGCGGTGACCATAGGAACCCTGCTTCCTGCGGTCAGGCCGCGGTGTACGGCAGCGCCTCGGAGGCGCCGGCGGCGTTCGTGACGATGATCGGGGCGGTGCCCGAGACCGTCGCGGGGATGAGGAGCACCACACCGTTGTCGACAGCGCGGAACTCGGCGACGGCGATGCCGTCGATCGTCGCGGAGACGATCGTGTCGAGACCATAGCCGCGGACGAGGATGAGGTCACCGGGTGCCTGGCCGGCCGGGGTGGCGGACTCCAGGACCGGCGTGCCGTCTCCTGCGATCGGGGAGGTGATGCGCTCCACGACACCGTCGCTGGCGAGCGTGAACGTCCAGCCGCCCTTGTCGGCGTAGCCGGTGTTCAGGTCCGCGACGGAGACCGAGTACTTCCCTTCGAACGCGGGCACGCGCTCGTCGAACGCGTCGAACGTCTGGAACTCGCGCTTGTTCGCCTCGCCGGTGGAGGCGGCGGCGTTGAGGAGGTCGATGACCCACGCCTGCGAGGGGACGAAGTTCTTCGTGACCTCGTCGCGGACGCCCTCGACGGAGAACGTCGGCGCGTAGCTGTAGCCGATGATGTCCTCGGACGGTCGCCCCTTCGTGCCGTACGCCTCACGGGGGACGGTGAGCTTGGTCGGGTTCATGGCGAGGTTGTTGATGTCGCCGGTGATGTTGATGAAGACGCCGCTCTGCTTGAGGCGGAGGATCTTCTGGTGGGCGAGCGCGAGCGACCCCGCCGAAGGGGCCGTCGTGTCGTAGAGGGTGTGATCGGACATGCCGTCTCCTTCGGTGGGTGGCTGCCGGGAAGGTCCCGGCGGTTCTACGGGCGGCGCCCGCGGAAGTAGTAGGTCGCGACCGCTGCGGAGCGGCCCTGCGAGTCGGGTTCGAAGTCGTCGCCGGAGAATTCCCACGCCCACGAGATGCCGAGCACGGCGGGCGTGTACTCGGTCTGATCGAGCACGGCGCGGAGGTCAGCGGCCCAGGAGCGGGCGACGAGGATCGAGCCCTTCCGACGCGTGAAGACCTGCGTCCGGTACGTCATGCCAGCGCGGCCGTCAGGTATCGGGCGGAGCGGGGTGAGCAGCGTGAACTCGTCGACGGTCGTCGGCATGATGCCGTCGGTGCGGATGCCACGCTCCGGGATGGTGCCTGCCGGCTGGTAGACCGCGAGGCCGTGATCGTGGAGCAGCTGCGCGAGCGCGCGGTTCAGGACGATCTCGGGTGCATTAGACATCGGACACCCCCAGGCGGCGCGCGGTCTCGGCCCAGATCGCCTCGGATCGTGTGGAAGGTGGGCATGCGCGGGTGAAGTACTCGGGAGAGCCCAGCGGGCCCTCCGCCTCGGCCCAGACTGGAGCGTCAGCCACCGCGTACCTCCTTGCGGATGATGTCGCCGAGCTCGCCCTTGTTCTCGATGAGCGCGGTCTCGACCCACAGTCCTTGCGCCTTCGGGTTCGCGTCCGTGGAGAAGTTGTATTCGGGGTGGTTGTGGAGGCGCGCGGCCTGTGGCGCGTCGACGACGACGTTCGCACCCTCGGTGGGGTCCGTGGCTGGTTCGACCTGGTGCGCGTCACGAAGGTTGCCCTGATCCATCGGGGACAAGTCGACGGCGAGAGCCACACCACGCTCGGCGGCCTTGTTCTCGCCGACGACGAGCCGCTGCAGGATCTTCTCCGTCACCGCGCCGAAGTTGTTCACCATCGAGACCTGCCCACGAACAGCCATGGCGGCCTCCTACTCGAGGTAGATCTCGACGTGCGACGGGGTGCCCGGGTACTCGAAGCGCTGGGAGTCGATCACCGCCGAGGTGCGCTCGCGCGGTGTGCCCTTCCAGACCGTGACGCGAGAGCGCGGCGGGGTGTCGTCTTCGAGGAGAAGGACGACGAACGCCGTCGAGGTGATCTCTTGCCCGCGCGTGGGCGACGTTGCACGGCGGTCGACGACGAGGCGGGTCTTCTGCTCGACGTACGCGGGGCGGTCCTCGCGGAGGTCGCCCCAGATGTCGCCCTCGGCGCCGTCACCCTCGTGCGCGACGATGTCGACCCGGTGGGGGAGGTGCTTCGCTCTCAGACGAGCCACGGCGGACCTCCTACCAGTGGGCGACGGCAGAGCCGGTGAGGCCCGCGTTCGTGAGGATGCTGAGCGCTCGGGTGCCGATGCGGCGCTGCAGGCGCTCGGCGGCAGTGAGGCCGTCCTGGTTCGACGAGGTGGTGCCGAGCGAGACGGAACCGATCTTCACGGCGCCCGCGTTCGCTTCTGCGCCGGTGGGGTCGTCGGTGACGCCCCAGTACTCGACGATCGCGCACGTCGCCTCAGTGAGCGCTTCGGATATCGCCGAGTCGGTGGCGTAACCGTCGTCGTCGGTGGCGTAGACGGCACGGCGGGTGAGGCCCTCGACCTCGATCGACGCCGACCGGAGACGCTTCTCGAGCGCCCCTTCGAGGCCGTCCCAGTCCTCTTCGGCGAGGCGCGCGTAGTCCTGAGGGGTCGCGTAGGTGCGGGTCGCCATGCTTACCCCTCGAAGACAGGCAGGGTCGCGATCGTCTTGCCATCGCCGATCACCGTGCCGTCGACCGTGGTCGCGGTGCCGAACGGCCCGTTCGCGATGTCGGCCTCGTCGACCGGCGGGCCCTCGATGGTCCAGGAGCCGTCGTCGTTGCGGGTCGCGCCGGGGATCGGGGCGGACGTGCTCGCGAGGATCTCCACGATCTCGTCCTTGCGGGCCTTCGCCGGCAGTTCGATGCCCTCGACCTCCGCGATGTCCCGCAGCTGCGGGACGGTGAGCGAGGTGAGGTCGATGATCGGCTCGCCGAGCGCTTCCTGGAAGGGGGCCGCGACCTCGGGGTCGGCCTCGATCGTGTAGCCGTGCTGGCGGAGAGCGAGTTCGCGCTCGGGGTGCAGCGACTCGACGGTGGCGACGCCGTCGCGGAACTCGACGCCGAGGTCGCGCTGGCGGCCGAGCTGCGGGCGGGGGTGGATGATGCGCATGGCGGCCTCCTCAGGCTGTCCGGTGGGTACTGGTCGACACGGCAGGATTCGAACCTGCGCACCGTGGCTCTATCCGCTGAGCTACGTGTCGGTGGTGGTACAGCCCGCCGGACCGGTGTTTGGTCCGGCGGGCTGTCGCTCACGCCTTGGGCGCCGGGGTGCCAGGCTCGGGGAACTTCTGCTCCTTGCCCTCGGCAGAGGGGCCGTCGTCCACCGGCTGACCGGGGACGTGCCGCTCGATCACGCCGAGGATGTCGGGCTTCTTCGAGGCGTCACCGAGAGCGATGTTCTCGCGGTCGGCATACGCCTTGAGCTGGTCGACGGTCCACTTCTCCTCGGGCTTGCCCTTGGGGATCTCGACCGTCTTCTCCTGCTTCGGCGCCTTCCCCTCGGTGTGCTCCCAGCGGGCGACACCCTCGAGGTGAGCGAGCGGCTCGTCGGAGACGACGACCTGCTCGCTCGTGCGGTTCGTGTAGATGTGCGGTGCCACGGTGAGCCTCCCTTACGCCTTGTCGGCGCCCTTGAGCAGGACCGCGCGGTTCGGGTCGAGCGTCTTCACGCCGTACAGCGTGTCGAGCGAGACCACGGTCTGCTTGTACTTGATGTCGTAGTCGTAGACCACGCGGATGCTGATGCCGCGGTACGAGACCACCGCACCGTTCGAGCCGGGGCTGACCGCGAGCGGGGCCGAGGCGTAGGCGAACGCGCTCTTGTGGAACGCCATGCCGACCTCGGTCGTCGGGGCGCCGGTCGCGGGGTTCGCAGCGGGTCCGGCGATGAGGTTCGACTTGAACGTCTCGAAGCCGAAGACGTCGCGGCCGACCGAACCCTGGCGGAGCGCCTCGGTCGAGCCGGACTTGTCGGCCTGCTTGATGAGCTCGTTCTTGAGCCAGGCGTTGTACATGCGCGGTCCGATGATCGCGGCACGCTCCGTCATCGGCACGTCGTGCGTGTCGAGGATCATGCCGGCGTCGGCGAGCACCTCGGGGGTGTCCCATGCGGCGGTCGAGCCGGAGCCGACCTCCTGAGTGATCTCGTCGCGCAGCGACAGGGCCGCGACGTTGACGTGCTTCGCGAGCGCCTGCGTCGCGGGCGTGATCAGCTGCTCGTCGAACGCGCCGATCTCAAGGGTGAGGTCCTCGGCCGTGACCGCGAACGACACATCGGCGATGTGGTCGAGCTTGACCGGGATGGTGTCCTCGGTCGCGTCCTGCAGCTCGATACCGTTTGCACGGTTGAAGATCTTCGCCTCGAAGCTCGCGGGCTTCTTCACGTTGATCGTGTCGCCGACCTTCTGGGAGGTGAACTCCTGCGTGAGGTCGGTGTGGTACAGCGGCATGACGTCCAGCTGGTCGTACAGCGCCGCGAGCGCCCGGCGCGCGATGACGTCGGGGGTGATGAACTGGTTTGCCATGGTGGTGGCCTCTCTGCGCTACTTCGAGCGCTCCTCGAGCCGCTTCTTCCGAAGGGCTTCGATGTCGTCGGGGTCGCCGGACGGCAGACCTCCGCTGGGGGGTGTTTCTCCGCCGCTCCGGGAGGCCACCTGGGTCTTACGGAAGCGGGCGTTGTTGTCGACGGCGTCCTTGATCAGCGCCTCCACCTGGGAGTCGTAGTCGCTGGCACTGGTGTCGAGGGCCACGAGCTTCCGCTGGAAGCTGGTGGAGTCGGTGAGTTCGGTGACGTCTGCGTTCAGATCGCCAGCGAAGCGGAGGACCGCGTTCGTTGCGGTCAGCTCCTTGATGCGGTCGGCCTGCGCGGTGATCGTGTCGTCCTTCTCGCGGATCGACGCGGTCACCTCCTCGGCCGAGGCGGGGGTGTCGTCGGCGACGAGGCCGAGGGACTTCCCGATCTTCTGTGTGAACTCGGCCTGCGCGGTCTGCACGGCCTGCGCGACGGCGTCGGCGGTGCGCTGGTCGGCGGCGGCCTTGTCGGCGCGGAGGCCAGCGATCAGGCTCGCGGCCTTCTCCGGGTCGTACAGGTCGGGGTTGTCACCCCACGGCGGCTTCGGCGGAGCCGGCTGCGGTGCCGGAGGCGTGGGCTGCGGGTTCGGGGTGGGGTCTTCGTCGGGCATGTGGAGCCTCCTGGGTTCCGGTTGGTGACGCACCTGGCGTCCATCCCGCCCTGCGCGGGAAGAAGGGGCCGTGCCGTCGCAGTGCAGGGCCGACGACGGCACGGGGCTTGTAGGGTGGGCACCCCGGATCAGAGGAGATCGAGATGTCATACCGAGATGCGCGCGACCTGGCGAACGAGGCAGCGAAGGACGCCAACGCGGCGAAGAACCTGACCGACGACGCGGACACGCAACGGCTGGCGCTGGCGGTGAACAAGCTGTCGCTCGCGGTGGCGGCGCTCGCGGATCAGATGTACAAGGACGAGTGACAGGTTCCCGGCAGGGGCAGGTCTACCTCGCGCCGAAAGGTGAGCGCGTCGTGAGCAGCCTTCGCGTGGAGCCCGGTGTGACGACCGTTGGTTGCGCGTTGACCCCTGCCGGGATGGTTCAGGATCGCCCGTCGGCGAAGTGGAGCTGCTCGCGGTACGACTGCCGTTTCCGACCCGTCTCGCGGGTGAACTCGCGCAGCTCGGTCTGAGCGTCGGCGATGTCGCGGCGTGCTCGCGCGCGGGACGTGTCGTCCATTGCGGTCGCTTCTCGGCGCTTCGCGGCACGCACCTCGCGCTCAAGTTCGCGGTGCAGCGCCCGCTCCTTCTCCGCGGCCTTGTTGTACTGGAAGTCGGCCTGCGAGATGGACAGCCCGGGGAGGTACGCGGTGAGGCGGTCGCGGCAGTTCGGGTGACCCCAGCCGGCGGCGCGCGCCTGCTCTACCGTCCCGTGGATCGTGATGGTGAGCGTGCGGTCCTGGGTGGCGTGGGGGAGCGTGATCGTGCCCGTCGTGCCGTCCGTCGACAGGACCTTCCCGATCCAGGGCGCGCACTTCCTGCAGGCGTCGAACCCGCCCTGCACAGTCACGAGGTTCAGCCCGGCCTGCTGCATCCGCCACACGCTCGCGTCATTCCACGCACGCGCCGAGGCAGTGCGGCCGGCCATCTCCGCGTAGGCACCGATCGTCCACCGGCGGCCCGACTGGTCCACGAACCCGGTCACGCCGCGGTCGAGGAACCGCTGCACTGCCGTGCGCTGGTTGAGCACGTAGTTCTCGGCGCCGAGAAGCACCCGCGGGGCGGTCTCGGAGATCACCTGCTGGTACACGTCCTGCGGGAAGCGGAGGATGCGCTGCTCGAGCGCCTCCAGCCGCGACGACAGGTCGAGGGTGAGCGCGCCGACCGCCTGTAAAGCCGAGCCCGGGAACACGCGGCCGGGGATGCGGCGGGCGAGCTGAAGCCGTGCCGCGGCCGCCGCCTCGCCCTCCTTCGCTGCGATGTCGATCAGCCACTCGGCGAGGCCCCGGTCGCGGATATCGCGGACGACGTCGCGCGCGAGGTCCTGCAGCGCCCGGTACGCGAGCGCCCGCTCCATCGACAGTTCCTGCGACACCCGCATCCGGGCGACCTCGTCAGCGGCTTCGATGCCCGCGGCCTCCAGGAGGATGATTTGGCGTGCACGGCGCGCGACCTCGGCGAGCATCACGTTCTCGGCGTCCGTGAACCGCTCCGCCAGCTCCCAGCCGAGCAGCTCGATCAGCTCGTCGGCCGGGATGCCGTCGGGGTCGGGGACGTACACCGCCACGGGTCACTCCTTCGGTCAGACCATTTTCGTCACCCGACGAAAATGGTCACTCGTCGGCTGCGGCTGCGAAGATGCCCCAGATCGCGGCGGCGAGTTCGCCCATCAGATGAGCGAAGTCCTCGTTGCCAGAGTGCATGTGATCCTCGAGAGGCTTGCCGTCGTCATAATCGAGCCCGTAGATGTGCTGCGCGGCGTGTGCGGCCTCATGGATGACGATGAGCGGGGAGATGTGTGTCGCCGCGAGGCGGATGATCGCGACCGTCTCGTCCTCGTGCCACTCGCCGTCCGAGCCGATTCGGCTGCGGGTGAAGCCATGGCAGACGCCGACAGCGTGGGCGAATGACTCATCGCGCTTTCCCGACCATTGGCTGTGCCGCGTGGCCGCACCTCGCAGGTGGTTGACGTCGGAGTACAGCCGAACCTCGACGGCACGGGGCTTGCCCGTGACATGAGTTGTCACCAACCATCGACGCGCGCTACTCATCGCCAGCGAACCTCGCTGGGGCCGCCTTCACGAATCTCTCGCGTGTCCATCGCCCGGCGTTGCCCGTGTACACGAACGTGTAGAGCAGGACGCCGACGAGGAAGCCCCACTGCTCGGTAATGAGCGAGTAGGCGAGCCAGGTGATCTGTCCGGCGAGGCCGACGTACCACGCCCACCAGATCTTCCGACCGGCGAGGAAGAAGCAGGCGACGCCGACGATCGTCAGAGCCCAGGACCACCACTGATCACTCATCGTCGCCTCCGGTGAACGTGGCCGGGTCCGGCGCGGTCATGCCCTGCTCCGCCTGGATACGGGCGACTTCCTCGGCGACCGCGGTCTCGTCCCACTCGGGGTGCGCGGCGCGGACCTTCACGAGCGTGGAGATCGCCTTCGCAGCGTCGAGCATCTGAATCGTGCGGGCGTTGCGTTCCGGGTCGACCTGCGACACGTCCGCGAACACCACGTCCGGGAGGCCGTCGATCGTCGCGCCGCCTTTCCCGCGGAACAGGAGACCGTCGATCGCGAGAGCCGTGCGCGCCAGCCGGGACAGTGCCGGGCGGACGTACAGGGCCTTCTTGTCGCGGGTGCGCTCACTGTCGGCCTTGTTGTCCGTGACCTCGGTCGCCGTGCGGGTGATCTGGTCGTGGATGCCGAAGTGCGCCACCGAGTAGCCGGCGGACTGGGCGATCTGCCGCTTCACGGCCTCGATGCCCTTCACGTGCTCCTCGACGCGGAGCGCGAACTGGACCTGCTCGATCGCGTTGCCGTCCTTGCCGCGGTCGAGGCCGCCGTGCGTGGCGAACACCTGCCGGAACGGGTCGAACGACGCGCCCTGCCCGCGACCCGCGGTGTCGAGGTACGACTCGGGGACGATGAGGCGCCCCTGCCCGTTCACGAAGTCGCGGATCAGCGACGACCAGAGGAAGTCGGCCGTGCCGAACAGGTCCTCGATGCCGAAGTAGTCCGACCGGCCGAGGTTCGCGAGCGCGCCCTCACGGTCCCACGTCGGGTTCGGGAGCATGTTCGGGTAGTACTCGCATGTCAACCACGGAACACCGGTCGGGGTGATGATGTCGAGCGTCGCCGCCTCGGGGAGACGGTCGGCGTCCACCTTCGGGGTAATCTTCGCGTAGTGCGCGGTGTCCGGGATCTCGTCGACCGGGACCTGCTCGCCCTTCTCATGCTCGGACCCGCGCCACAGCGAGTACACGATGTACCCGGGGCGGTGCCGTTCGAGGAGCCGATACACCTTGCCCTTCACTGCGTACTCGGTCCACACGGTGACGGCGAACAGCATCCCGTACCGGAACTCAGGGATCGCGCAGTCGGCCCGGTACGAGCGGAACCAGACGTGGTCGCGTACCTCGGCATCCCACGCGACAGCCAGGTAGGTGCCGCCGTGCGCTGCCGCGTACTCGCCGGAGCGGAGCAGTTCGGCGTGGCCCTCGTCGGAGGCGACGATCAGCTCGAGGCGTTCCTGCGCGGCCTTGTTGCCCTTCTCCCAGTCGGGGAGCAGGATCTTCGGGGCCTCAGCGAACAGCAGCTCCGACGACAGCTGCGCCAGGTCGCCAGCAATCGGGATGTGCACGGACGTGCGGTTTTCGCCGGGGACGACGGGACGCCCGAACATGGTCCGGTTGTACGCGCCGACGAGCCCGCCCTGATGGGGAACGCCGTTGTGCACGTGTGTCGCCGCTGGGGAGACGCCAGCGACACGGGTGACGCCCGTGTACAGGCCATCCCACTCCTCGAACTGCGCGAGCGCGGTGTCGAACGGTGCGGGAGGCCAGGGCATCGAGGGCATGGCGTTCGTCCTCTCAGGCGGCGAGCTTCACGTGGTGACGCCAGATCGATTCGGTGGTGACCACGCCATAACGGGCCTGGTCGAGTGAGTGGTCGGCGACCTTGAGCGGCTTGTCCTCGCCTTTGACGGTGGCCTTCGGGTCCCAGGCATAGCCCGGTGCTTCCTGGATGAAACGGGGGCAGCCGCGGTCGGGGTTCTTCTCCGTGGGGCGGGCGACGACGTACTTCCCGGAGCCGAGTAGGGACGCGAGCAGGCGGATGCCGTACAGCACGTCGTTGTCGGCGGGGGTGGAATTCACGCCGTCCTGGTGCAGCTGCACCCGGAATGATGCCGCCGACGGGTCGAGGATCGTGTGTCGCGGCTTGAGGCGCCGGTCGGCGTCGCGGGGCGTGTGCCCGCCCTTCGCGAGCCATGCCCGCAACTGCTCGGACAGCTCGGCGTCGGTGACGGCCTTGTGCGTGACCTTCGAGTCGTACGTCCACTCGTCGACCAGGATGAGGCGCGGAGCCGGGTTGCCCCACTCATCGACCTCGTCGCTGATCCCGAGGATGCCGAACACGGTCGGGTTCGTGGTGCCGTAGTCGCCGGCCGCGCACAGCAGCTCACGCATCGGCGGCAGGTCGTCCCACGGGATCGTGTGCTTCTCGGGGTCCCACATGTCGTAGATCGCGCCCTCAGCTGCAACCCATTCGCCCTGCACGAAGCGGCGGTACCAGAGGCCCGTGAACTCGGACTTGATCTGGCTCTTGTACTCCTCCGACAGCGCCGGGTTGTCGTCGAGGCGGAAGTGCCATGACCGCCACCCGGTGAGCGTCCCACCGATCCGGTCGAGGAACTTCGCCTTGAGCCAGTGCGCAGGGGAGTCGGGGTTCGTCGTGCCGAACAGCTTCGCCTTCGGGGGCGACATGCGGCCGAGGAGCTGGGTGAAGAACTCCTCGGGGATGACGGTGACCTCGTCGACGTAGGCGAGCGCGACCGTCAGACCACGAAGCACCTTCTCGGACTTCGCGTCGGACGCGCCGAGGACATGCACCGTGCGGCCGAGGATGCGCGCTGTCGGTGCGCCAGCCGTGTAGTGCACGAGCCGGGCGAGAGGACCGAACAGCGCCGGATTCATCAGCGGCTCGAACACGTTCCGGTACGCGGAATCACGGGTACGGGCGATCACCACGATCACGCCACCCGACGCGAACAGCACCGCCATGAGGAAGCGCAGCAGGGAAACGATCGTCTTCCCAGACCGGATCGCGCCCTCGAAGATGTTCACGCGGGCCTTCGACTCGCGAAGCGACCGCATCTGCTGCGGGCCGAGAACGTCCGACTTCTCCGCCTCGTCGACGTCACTCATCTTCATTCAGCCCCAGCTCGAGGATCAGGTTCATCAGCATCGACTCGGCCTCGCCGACACCCTGATCGTCGTCGTCCTTGATCAGCTCGCGGGCGTCCTTCAACGCGAGCGACGCGGCACGGTGCAGGTTCAGGATGTCGCCAGTCGGCGCCCGATCCAGCAGGTGCTCGTTGTACTCGTTCTCCTTGCCGCCGAAGCTGAACGCGAGGAACGGCTGATCGATCGCCACGAGATGATCCGCAGCCTTTGCCACGAGCTCGTCGATCAACTCCAGCCGACGCACCTTGAGATCGTGCTGGCGGGCAGCGGTCGCCGACGCCGTCTGAGTCGCGCGATCGAACGACAGGCCAGCGTCACGGGCGATCCCTGACACGGACGACGGGGCGATACCCAACTCGCGGGCCACAGCGTTCCGAGGCGCTCCGCCCTGGATGAGTTCTATCGCGCGTGCGCGTGTAGCGGCTTCGACCGGGCGACCTTGAGCCATGGCGGTCACCTCATCGTGCGCAGCCTGTACGCGTTCGCGGTGGCGCCTGGCCTGATCCGCTGTGGTTCTGGGATGCTGTGGGGATGCTGCAGTTCAGGGTGTGCACTGTGTGTCGGGAGTCGCATGCGCTCCGTAGCGATGGCCGCATGTCGATTCATGAGACGGCTGATGGTGTGCGGTGCGAGGAGCCGGAGAAACGGTCGCCTCGACGCGGCGCGCCGTTCTCGCGGACCAATCCCGGGGAGCGGGAGAGGCGCGCGGCTTTCGGCGCAGCGAGTGAGGCTAAGCGTCGGGCGAATCCGAGACCAGCTGATCGCCGGATCTACGCTGTCGACGGGGTCGAGGTGGTGCGCGGAGGTCTGCCAACGCATGGCCGTCGTCGGTGATGTCCGTGGCCGGTCCTATGCTGTGCGGTACTCGTGCGCAGGGTGCGGGGGTCAGCATGGAGGGAGAAGCAGATGGCAACTTACGACGATGCACGGCGTGCTGTGCACAGTGCCGCGGTGGAGATCATTGAGGACTCGAAGGGGCTGAGCCCGTCGAATCGCGCGAAGATCCTTCGGGATGCAGCGCTGGCTGTTCGCTACGCGGCGGGCGGTCCGCAACCAGGCGGTCACGCGGAGTGACTCACGGCCGAAGCCCCGGTGATCCTCGAGTGAGGGCCGGGGCTTCGTGCTGTGGACAGACTCGTCCTGCTGTTTCCATCGTGACGGCTTTGACGAATTAATGCACGTCGGATGTGTGTCGTGTCATCTGCGTGTCGCGGATCCTCTCGGTCGACCGCGCTTCACCTCGGCCTCGATGCGGGCGACGGCCTTCGACAGGACGAGGGTGACACCGCCGATGCTCTGTCGAGTGGCGAGGCGGCCGGCGTCGATCCACCGGTAGATCTGGCGGACGTTGCGGCCAGCGAGGAACGCGGCCTCCTTGACCGTGACCCACTCCTTCGGCTCAGGCATCGTCGGCTCCTTCCTGCTTCACCGGCACCCACGGCGGGAGGATGCGAGACGCCAAGAAGTAGTCCGGGCCTTCGTCGTCCTCACGCGAGAACTTGTCGACCGTCTTCTGTGCGTACTCTGCGAGCACGGTCTCTTCCCCGATCGGAATGATGTTCCCGTTCTGCGCTCGATAGGCGGCGGAGAACCAGCGCCGGCCTTCCGGTTCCTCGGCTACGACACCAGCCCGCACCTCGGCATCATGAGCAGCCTGCCAGCGGTCGAACGCCTCAACCGCAGACGACCCCGCGACCATGCCCGCGATGACGCGATCGGCGGCCTCGATGAACTCCCGCACCTCCTCCGTGGTTGGCGTGTAGTCGCTCATCGCGCACCCCCAGCAGCACGCAGAGCGGTCACGATGCTTGCTCCTCCATCGTCTTGAACCACCCGGGCAGTGGAACCTTGGCCGCGGTGTGAAGCGCCTCGACGAGATTCGACGCCTCGACGATCTGCTCGTCGAGGACGCCGTACATCGTGCGGACTCGGACGGCGAAGCGGTTGTCGCCGGGATAGACCACGCGGCCGTCAGGGAGCGTGACGGGTGGTCGCTCGACGGGTGTGGCGAGGGGGTCATTTGCTGGGGGCTGTTCCCACCCGATCGCCTTCATCGCGGTGACGAACGCCGTCGCGTCCTTGAGGTACGCCTCCTGCCCCGCGAGGTCGAGGCTGTCCCATGCGGCCGTGCCGTATTCGCGGACGTCGCGGGCGTTCATGTACAGCGCGAGCTGTTCGGTGCTGTGGTCGGTCATGATGCGTTCTCCAGTTCTTCGTACTCGTCCTGGTTCAGCACGTGCCGGCACTCGTCGTTCGAGCACTTCACGGTCACGTGGCCCTCGTACCAGGCGGGCGGGTGCCAGATCATCTGCTGCTGGCATTCGGGGCATCGGACCCGGCGGATCCGGTGAGGGCGTTCCTCGACCTCGTGGGAGCGGTAGGCGCGTTCGGCGGCGGCCGCGAACTGGATGGCGTCGGCGGCGCCGGCCTCGGTCTGCACCCACATCTCCGCGGTGCCCGGTTCGCTGCTCAGGAAGCGTCGGCACTCGTCGAGCGCGAGGTACACGCCCGTGAGGTTCACGTGCCCTTCGGCGGTCGTGCGCACGCCGGCGTTGTCGCGCTGGACGGCCTTTGACATGCCCAACTGCCGGGCCCGGCGGGAGAAGTCGTCCCACCGAGCCAGGGCGTGCTCGACGCGGTCGAAGTGCGACGCGCACAGGAACCCGCGCTCCGCCGACCGCGGGAAGCATCCCCGGCAGTCGTCGCTTGTGCAGGTCTCCAGGTGGACGTCGGCGGCCTTGCACGGTGCGACCGAGGGGACGCCGGGCCACCCCGCGACGCAGAGGATCTGGTTCATACGTGCCTCCGATTCTCGGCATCCCTGGAGATCCTGAGGCGGCGCTGCCCTCGCGACTCGCGCCCTGCGAGCGCTGCCCGCTGATCGAGGAGGATCCGCCACTGAGCGAGCCAGCGCCACCGGGAGCGGCGGCAGAACCGCAGCTGCGCGAACTCATCCTCCGCCTGCCACGGGCCGCCGCTGCCCTTTCCGATGCGATAGACGAGCAGGTGTCGGCGGCAGACGGGGATCAGCCCATCGCGGCCGATCGCGTAGCCGGTCGACGAGTAGGCGAATGTCACTGCTCGTCGTTCGCAGCCACCGCTGTAGCAGGTGCCCGAGGCAACGGGAAGCATCGATCGGGTGTCGAGTTTGAGGCTGCCGCCTCCGATGATCCTTGTCATGCTTCATGTCCTTCGGTCTCGTTGTCGGTATGCGGTTCGTCTTCGAGCGCCTTCTCGAGTTCGGCGGCGCGGGTCATCCACTTCTTGAGTCCGGCGCGGAGTCCGGTTATGCGGGATGCGAGGTCGCGGCCGCGGGGGGTGCGCCGCTGCTCCCGGTTCATCCCGTCGTACTCGTCGATCTGCGCGGCGTACTGGCCGAGCAGCATCCGGGCGGTCGCGAGCTGCGCCTCGAGCGGGCGGCCGTGGTCAGAACGGTGTGTCATCGCCGAACCCTCCCGGTGCCTGCCACGCATCCTGTGCGCCTCCGGCGGGCGTCGTGGCCCATCCGGTGTCCGTCGCGGTTTCCGTGCGGCCGCGGTCCGCCTGGCCGCCCTCCGGCCGTGCTGCACGCGTGACCTGCGCAGTCGCGTACCGGAGCGAGGGGCCGATCTCATCGACCTCCAGCTCGATCGCGATGCGCTGGTTGCCCTCGCGGTCCTGGTAGGAGCGCTGACGCAAACGGCCCTGCGCGATGACGCGCATGCCCTTCGTGAGGCTGCCGGCGGCGTGCTCCGCGAACTCACGCCAGCACGACGCGCGGAGGAACAGCGCCTCCCCGTCGACGTACTCGTTCTTCGCCTTGTCGAAGTTCCGCGGCGTCGACGCGATCGTGAAGTTCGCGACCGGGAGGCCGTTCTGCGTGTACCGCAGCTCGGGGTCGGCGGTCAGGTTGCCGACCACGGTGATCACGGTCTCGCCGGACATCAGTTCACCTCTCCGTAGACGCGCCCGTAGTCGATGCCGGTGACGCGCAACTGCTTCCCGAGCAGCCAGGACTGGGCCTCAGGAATTCCGGCGTAGGTCGCGACCTCGGGCCGCAGGTAGGCGAGCGTGAGATGGGGCTTGTATTCGGCGAACGAGTCGACGTGCGGCAGGACGCTCAGCGCGGCGTTCATCTCGGCGAGTTCGTCGCCGCCGAGGCGCGCGACCAGGCATCCGTACGGGAGATCCGGGTACGGCGACGGGAAGACCTCGATGCCGACGACCTCGACGGACACCTCGCGAGGCCATCCGATGAGGTCGTTGACGATCTCCGTGCGCTCGTGCGCGGCGGTGAGGAGACCGTACTTCGCAGTGACGTGCGCGCTTCGCTCGGCGACAGGGCCCTGTACCCAGTGACGGAAGTCACCGTCGGGTGCATAGACGTAGTCGCTCTCGACGATGCGAACGCCCCAGCTCTGCCTGTCCAGCTGTTGGCGGACTTCGAGCGGGTCGAAGGTCAGGCCGACGAATCCGAGCGTCTTGACGTCGACGCCGATGGAAGCGAGCGTCTCCTCGCGCCCAACGAACTGGTTCGTGTTGCTCATGGTCAGTTCTCCTCGTCGGTCGTAACGGTGTCGGGGTGTCCGAGCGTCTGGTGGTTCGTCGGCGTGGCGAGGGCCTCGCGCACGGTGTCGATGTCGATGAAGCCGCTGATGAGCAGCTGCTCCGCCTGCCGCACGAGCGTCGTCTTCTGGGTCTGGGCGCTCGCGCCTTTCCGCAGCTCGCCGGCGACGGCGTCGCGGATCTTCATGAACTCCCCGACGGGGATCTGCGTGTCCTTGCTCACGATGCGTTCCTTTCTGCGCGGTCGCGCATGTTCTGTTCTCTGACTTCGGTGGCGTACTTCGCCGCCCACGCCTTGGCCGTCTTCTCGGTGATGCCGAACGGAGCCCCGGCCTCAGCCCAGGAGCGCCCGAAGCGGCGGTCGGTCGTGATCTCTTCGCCGGCGGCGGTCGTGTAGCCGCTGTGTCGGCCGGACCTCAGCCGGCGGCCGCCCTGCTTCGTCGGCGCGAGCAGCTGGGCGATGCGCTGAGTGGTTGTGATGCCCCGGGCCTCGGCCTCTGCGCGCAGCGTCGCGAAGACGTCGAGGGGGACGAGGACCTTCACCGGCAGGTAGCCGTCCATCAGGCGACCTCCGCCCGGTACTCGCACCGTGTGCACGTGCCGTCGGGCAGCAGCGTGTGCTTCCCGTCGGGGCACCGGGCACCGGGGACGACCGTGAACGGGATCGGTGCGGACTTCATCGCCGCACCGGAGAGCGTGTACGCCATCCGCGCGTCACCGCATGCTCGGCATGCCTTCCCGCCGGGGCCGTTGGGCTGGTGCTTCTCGCAGAAGGGGGAGCGCGCCTCGCGCGTCCCCTCTACGTCAGTAGAGGGGAGGTCGGGTCGGGTCGGGTCGGGTCGGGTCGGGGGTTGCGAACTCACGCCGTCGGTCACGTCGTATGTCACGCGTGACTCACCCTGTGACCGACTGCGCTTCTCGTCCCGTGACGCACGCGCACGGCGCTGACGATCCCGCGCCTCCTCCCGGCGCTTCTTCACCGTCTCGGACGTCTCCTGGTACTCCGCCCAGTCGTGGAACCGCCATCCGTCGCCGTCGACCATCCACAGCTGCGCGGCGACCAGCTCGGCCGCCGCCTCAGCGGTGCCGACGAGGCGGAGCACAGGCCGGGCGATCAGCCCATCGGTGAGGTGCTGGCACGAGTACGCTCCCGCCCGGACCCACAGCGTCACCGCCGCGTCGGACAGCATCGCCGTCTTCGGGTGCGACCAGAACCCGTCATCGACCTTGAACCACGTCACGGTCGGGCCTCCCTTCGCTGATGTGTCGCCGCTCGGTCGCGGAGACGAGATAGAACCGCTCGCCGTCGAGGTACTCCACCGGCGTCTCGCGTGACCGCTGCAGGGTCTTCGCGTTCGTGGAGTCCTTCCGCACCCACAGGCCGCGCTCCTCAAGCTCCATGAGCGTCAGCCCGCCGGCGTCCGCCTTCGCGCCGTTGCAGAGCGTGCAGGCCGCGACGAGGTTCGCCGGGTCGTCGAGGATCGTGGACCCGCCGGAGCCGCGGTTCGCGCGGTGGTCCGTCGTCTGCGCCTCACCGCTGCAGCCTGGCAGGGCCAGGAGGCAGAACCCGCCGTCACGCTCGATGACGGCCTTCTTCGTCGCCATGGTCACGGTCATCGCTTCGTCTCCTCTCGGTGGCAGTGGCACGCCAGCGGGTGGGTGGCGGGCAGGTGGTCTCGGACGGTCGAGTGACCGAGCGGTGTCCAGCAGCAGCGGCGCCGGCACGGCGTGCGCACTTCGCGGGGATGGGTGTCCGGGGCGGCGCCCCACGGCAGATTCCTCACGTCCTCACCTCGTCGTGCCACAGGAAGTTCCCGACAGGGCGGTTCGCCCAGACGACTTCGACGACGTCGCGGTCGACGGCGTTGTCGGATCGGGCGCTGATCTGGACCTGGTGCCAGTCGCCGAACAGTTCGTCGTACAGTTCGGAGGCGTAGCCGGAGAGCATCACGGATGCGCTGCACGCTCGCAGCACCCGGGCCATCTCGCGGTGATCGCCTTCGGTCATCTCGTGCGTGTAGCGCGCGCCTCGTCGCGTCGAGTGAACGTACGGCGGATCGACGTAGAGCAGGTTGTCGGCGTGAGCCCCGTACTTCTTGATCACCTCGAGCGCCGGGCGGCTCTCGAGGGAGACGTTCAGAAGTCGTTCCGCCGCGGGAAGAAGCCGACGACGGTACGCGCTCATGTACGTCGCGAACGATGCGTTCGTTCCGCGAGGGTCGGCGTAGAACCGCCAACCGGTGCGCTTCATCGTTCGCGATCGCCCCTGCGTCAACATGACCCAGACCTGACGTGCGAGCTCGAGGTCCGTCTCAGCGTCCAGTCGCGCGGCGCGCTCGAGCTCCTCGCGGGAGTGCGGCGTGCACTCCGCAACGTGGAGCAGCTCCTCTGGACGGTCGCGCAGCACTCGCCAGAACGTCATGAGGCGTTCGTCGAGATCGTTGACGACCTCGATCTTCGACTCGGGCTTCGCCAGTAAGACGGAGAGCGACCCGGCGTAGGGCTCGATGTACCCGATGTGCGCAGGCATCAGCGCGACGAGTTGCTCCGCGATCTGCTGCTTCGCACCGAAGTACTGCACCGGCGACTTGAGCGCGCTCATCGGGTCACCCCCGATAGAGTGCCGGCATGAAGCGCATCTACTACGGCAGCCTGACCATCGACGTCTCCGACGAGACCGCGAAGATCTTGCTCCAACTCGCTGAGGAATCCTTCGGCAATATCCGCCGCTCCGGTCAGTCGGCCTTCGCCGTCGGTTATGCCGAACAGGTCACGGTCACTGGCTACCTCGGTGACGCAGAGAACATCACGGACGTCACGCTGGTTCTGAGCAACGGCGTCAGCCTCGCTGTCGCGCCGGTCGCCAGTAAGTACGACCGGCCGAACGACGAGATGACGCTCCCCCAACTTGAGGCCCAGCTGCGGGAGTACCACAGCAACTGAGAGGTTCATGCCGCTGCTCCGATCTGGTGGCTTCGGGCGTACTTTGCGACGCGTGCGCGGATGCATGTCCGGCAGTCGCGGTGCCCGTCGGGCCTGATGTAGGTGTTCTCGGGCGTGTAGTCGTGACCGTTGACGCACGAGACCTGCGCGCGCGAACGCCTGCGAGCGTTCTCCGCGCGGGTGACGGGCTCCAGGTGGTCCGGGTTCACGCACAGCGGTACCCGGCAGAGGTGGTCCAGCTCGAGGCCGCGCGCGATCGTGCGGCCGAGGGCGGCCCAGACGTGCCGGTGCGCGGTCGTCCCGCCCGACTTGCCATACCCCTTCCACACGGGCCCGATCCACAGCCAGCACCCGGCGGTGATTTGGATGCGGTGCCACGGCACGCGACGGCGGCCACGTGACCGCGCGGGCGTAGGGATGTCGACGATGGTCATCGCTGCGCCGCCTCGTCCTCGGCCTGCTCCTCCGGGGTGCGGGACATGGGGTCCTGCTCCCGCACGACGAACTTGTCCGGTTCGTCGTCGAGACGTGTGACCTGCACCTCGTCGACGCCCTTGAGGTGCTGCACCTTCGCCTCGTCGGCCTCGAGCGCTCGGCCGAGGTCGGTCGACTTCGGGAGGAACTTCGCGAGCGCGCGGACGGCGGTCTTCTTGACCATCTCGTCCTCGTTGGTCTTCCACGGGGTGGACTGCCAGTACGACGGGCGCCGGTCGATGACCTGCGTGCGGGTGAGGTACACCCAGGTGGTTCCGCCGCCGCGCATCTTCGCGGTCGCGACGACGCCGATCCACGGGCGGGACTCCTCGAAGTCCTTCGGCGTCCAGTCGTAGAACATGCCACGCTCGGAGTTCCCGCCGTAGGCGAAGTCGTCACCCTCACGGACGAGGAACGCCTGCACGTTCAGCACGTACTCGGAGCGCAGCGCGAGCTTGATCATGCCCTGGTACCCGATGATCGGAAGGCAGATCTGCCGGCCGTGGTCCTTCCGCGGGGTGAGGTAGAACTCGCCGAGGCCGGAGCCGATCTCCAGGCGCAGCTGCGCGGCGAGCATGACGCCGCCGAGGAGGGTCTTCGGGTCGGCGTTCATCAGGTCGGGGGACTTCCCGATTTCGGAGAGCACCGCGCGCACGAACGCGTCGGAGTTCATGGCCCCGCCAAGTTGACGCTCGATCGCGGGCAGCTGCGCCTCGACGAGGTCCTTCATCGTCGGCTGGGTCTTCGCCGCGGCGGCCGCGGTGGACAGGTCCTTCGTCACTTGCTCTGCTCCTTCTGCTTCGTGGCGCGGAGCACGCGGAACGGCGCGCCCGTGCGGGTGTACTTCGCGGCGAGGCGCGGGTGATCGAGGGCGAAGCCCTCACGGTCGAACCCGACCCGGCCCTTCTGCTGCTTCCACGTGCCGACCTTCCGGCCGTCGCGGGTGAGGGTGTCGGCCGAGCCGACGTACTGTGCGAATGCGACCTTGAGGGCGTCCCGTTCTTCCTCCTGCGCCTTGATGTCGCTGTTGAGGACCTGGATCCGCTCGAAGGTCTCGAACGCCCGGTCTGAGAGCTCCACGGGGCGGTCGACCGTGCTGACCTCGTTGACCTCCGCGATGGTCGACGGCGGCGGCGGGTCGCCGGCCTGGACGCGCGCCCAGAGGTCGCGGGCGGCGGGGATCAGGTGTTCACGGATGAACCGGTCATCGCGGTCCTCCCAGAACAGGCGGAACTCCCGCCCGCCGATCCACACGACGACGGCGGCACGGCGTGTGCCGGCGACGAGCATCTCGCCCTGCACCTGCACACGGATGTCGGTCGGGATCCCGTCATCCCACTTGTGCCCGGTGTAGTGGTGCGCCGTTTTGAACTGCCACGTTGTGAACGGATCTTCGCTAACGCGATCGAACGACGCGTGCAGGAACGGGTACTCGACCGAGCGGGCCATGAACGCCGGCCGCAGCGCGACGTCGAGGCCGGAGAACTGGTGCACCCACTTCTCGATGATGTGCTCGGACTCGTGACCGATGAAGGACAGCAGCTCGTCGAACGGGCGATCGATTCCCTGCTTGTGCTTGTACACGTCGAGCGGGGTTGCATAGGGGGAGAGGTTCATCGCGGCGGCGAGTTCGGACGCGCCGATGCTGCTGCGCCGCTCCTGCTCCCACTCCGGAGTGTCCGGCTGGACGTGAACGACGTCGAAAGTCATGCCGCACCTCCGAGGTCTTCCTCCTCGGCGCGGTACAACGCTTCCTCGGCGGCATCGCGGCGGCGGAGCGCTGCGCTGAGGGCGTCCTCGGCGTTGATGACATCGGTACGGGCGATGGAGAGACGGTGCCGAGCGGTGTCCAGGTCGGAAGCCATGTCGGGGGCCTTTCGAGAGTTCGGATCGGACCGGGCGAACGTGCCGAAGGTCCAGAGGATGAAGATGAAGAGGGCTGCGAAGACAGCGGTGAGCATGGTGGAGAGCCAGCCGCGTGAGGCGAATGTCAGGCCGATGAGGCAGATCGCGGCCCAGAGGATTGCGATCCAGCGGAGGAGGATCACGTGATCGCCTCCGTCCACTCGTGGCCGCATCCGGCGAGCGGGCACTGGACGTCGACGAAGACCGGGTCGGGGCCGTCGATGACGAGCGCGCCGACCGTGCGATCGCAGCTCGGGCAGACCGTCTCGAGGAACGCGCCCGTAAGGTCGACGGCCTCGGCGCGCTGCTCGGCGACCTGCTTCGCAGCACCGAACACGTCGGACTCCGCGATCTCCTGGATGAACGGAGCGGCGTCGTAGCTCATGACGCAATTCCCGAGTGGCGGTGGAGCCGAGCCGCAGCGACGGTGCCGACAGCACCGGCCCCCGTCACCATGTCGACGTGACCGCCGACCGTCCATCCGAGGGCGAACCCTGCGACGGAAATCGAGAGCCAGAAGGCGACACGGAGCCACGGGGACGCGACCGGGGCAGCGGTCCCCACCGTGTCCCGGTCGGCCTTGCCGGAAGCGCCAGCCGGCTTCCCGGACCCCAGATCCGGAAGTGGGTGTGCGTCTGCAGCGACGCGAGCGGATACGGGTCGAGTGGCTTCGCCCGGTATAATCTTCGTGAGCATCTGTAGTGCTCCCTTTCATGTCGTGATTCGCCCCCGCTGCAACGGGGGCGTTTCCGTGTGGTCAGGCCGCAGCAGGCGCGGCGTCGTTCGCTGTGACGACCTCGGCGAGGTACTCGGCCAGGTCGGCCAGGCACTCGTCGCGAGTCATGCCGCTACCAGCGCCGGAAGCTCCTCGCCGAGCGCTTTCGCCGCCGCCAGAGCCGTGTCGAGCGACATCGGCTTGGTGCGGTGCTTGAGCTCCGCGAGCAGTCGCTTGTACGGAATTCCGGTGACTCGCGACAGCCAGGCGATCGACCGTTCCTGCTGTTCGATGAGGCGGGTGATGTTGTTCACCGCCAGTTCGCTGTTTCCCATATCCAGAACGTTAGTTCCCACTTGTGGGAAGTGCGAGTTAAGAACGGATGTTCTATGTTTCCCACAATTGGGAAGTAGATTCTCTACAAGTTTCCCGAATCGTTGCATTGCGTTCCCAGAAATGGGTACTAGTCTTTCCGTCATGGGAAACGAACTGGCCGACGCAATCCGCACGCAGCTGCGCCTCGCCCTACTCGGGCACTACGGCACGCTCGAGATCGCCGCAGAGGCCCTCGGCATGTCGTACAAGACGCTCTACCGGCACCTCACGCCGACCGGGAAGGACCGCACCGCGCGCGTCTCCCTCGACTTCGTCCTCGACGTCTCCAACCACCTCGCGACCGTCGCCGGCATCGACCTCACCGAGATCTACCGCCGCGCCCAGATCCGCGCCGATGTCCCTGCCCTCAGCGAAGATCAGGAGAACTATGACCTGGCCGCGCGTCCGCGGGCCAGTGACCGGGGGGAGGACATGGAGTGACCGCACCGCTGTTCCATATGGCGGCAGCGCTGGGGGTGCGGGTGATCCACACCGACCTCGCGCATCTCGACCGCGACGGCGACTACAACGCGAAGACGAACACGATCCGGCTTCAGGAGGGCATGTCCCGCCGCCTGCTGCGCTCCGTGTTCGCGCACGAGCTCTGCCATGCCGTGTTCGGCGACGTCCCGTCGAAGTTCGGGCCCGTCAACGCGAAGCAGGAGCGCCGAGCAGACGAGTGGGCGGCGCTGCGCCTCATCGAGCACAAGCACTACCGCGAGGTGGAGCACCTCCGCGACGGCAACGTGGCGCTCATGGCGCAGGACCTCGACGTCATCGACGAGATCGTGCACGCCTACCAGCGCGTACTGCAGCGTATCGGCGACACCACCTACGTCGCGCCGCGCATGGGCGCCGGCCAGTACCACCACCGCGTCGAGGTCGGCTGATGCGAGCGCTCCGCGACGCAGCCGCGCCGAGAGCTCGCCGCCGCGGCATCGGCATGATCCGCGTCTCCAAAGAGCGCGAGGGCATGACCTCGCCCGAGATGCAACGCACCGCGATCCAGCAGTGCGCCGACCAGAACGGCGTCGAGATCGTCGACTGGGTCGAAGGCATCGACGAGTCCGGGTCAGACCGGAAGTCCGCCTGGTGGCCACGCCTCGACGAATCGATCGCGCGCATGGAAGCGGGGGAGTACGAGGTCATCCTCGTCTGGCGCTTCTCCCGCGTCGGCCGCCAACGGCTCCGCTGGGCCGTCGCCCTCGACCGCGTCGACACACTCGGCGGCGCGATCCTCTCCGCCACCGAGCCGATCGAGTCCGCCACCGCATCCGGACGCTTCGCCCGCGGCATGCTCGGCGAGCTGAACGCCTACCAGTCCGAGCTCATTGGTGAGCAGTGGAAAGAGACGCACGACCGGCGACGCCGCGCAGGCCTGCCCCACGGTGGTCACCAGCGGTTCGGATACCAGCTCGTCGACGGGCGATTCGAGCCGGACCCGGTCACCGGGCCGATCCTCGCCGAGATCTACCGCCGCGCCCTCAGAGGCGACGGATCCGGGCGCATCACCCGCTGGCTGAACGAGCAGGGGATCCTCACCTCGCAGGGGCTCCCGTGGGTCAACTCGAACCTGTTCCAGATGCTCGACGGAGGCTTCGGCGCTGGGCTTATCGTTCACCGTCCGGGGTGGAAGAACAAGCGCCTCCCGAAGGCGCAGTGGAACTTCTACCCCGGTGCGCACGAGGCGGTGATCAGCGCCGAGGAGTGGGCCACATACTGGGCACGCCGCCTCGAGCTGTCCGAGCCGTCCCGCTCCATCGAGGCGCGGCACCTCCTCACCGGGCTCATCTACTGCGCCGACTGCGGCGGCCGCATGCACTACTCACACCACCGGTACATCTGCACAACCGCCGCCAGATCGAAGGGCCTCGGACGAACCGTCGTCACCATCAGCGACGAGATCGCGGAGGCGGCGGTCACCGAGTGGGTTCTCGCGCTCGCGGAGGATACCGATGCGCTGCTCGCCGCCCGCGTGGCGACGACGAAGCGCCGCGTTCGCTCGGTGAACGACGCTGAGGCGATCGACCGCAAGGTGGCGCGCATCGACGAACGCATGGCGACGCTGACGATACAGGCGATCGACAAGACGATCCCCGAAGCCGCCTACCAGGCGACGATCCGCAAGCTCGACGCCGAGCGGAGCAGCCTGACATCACGCCAGAAGTCGCTCGAGCTCGTTAACGCGCAGCGCGAAGCCGACGTGCGTCAGGTCGCCGTCACCCTCGCCGCCGCGTGGCGCTCGCTCGAGACGTTCGAACGCCGACAGGCGCTGATGAAGGTAGCCGCTGCGGTGCTCATCACTCAGGGCAGAGGGATCGGCCGCGTCCGCATCGTGCCGAAGTGGGATCTCCGTAGTTAGTTATTGTCCGTCAACATCCGCAAGTTCCTTCCCGGGCACCGCTCGCTGGAGGCGCTCACGGCACAGGGCGCGCTGACTCCCGAGGCCGCGCGGGCCCTCGGTGAGGCGATGCGGACGGGCGCGTCCGTGATCGTGTCGGGAGCGACCCATGCGGGCAAGACGACGATGCTCGGAGCGCTGCTCGCCGCCTGCGCGGCGGACCAGCGCATCATCACGGTGGAGGAGACGTTCGAGCTCGCGGTGGACGGCCCCGATGTCGTCGCGCTGCAGGGGCGTCAGCCGAGCCTCGAGGGGACCGGCGAGATCACGCTGCGGCGATTGGTGAAGGAGGCCTTGCGAATGCGACCGGACCGGCTCGTGGTGGGGGAGGTGCGCGATGCGGAAGCACTCGACCTCGTGCTGGCGCTCAACACCGGAGTGCCCGGGGCCTGCACGGTCCACGCCAACTCCGCCGCGGAGGCGCTCGACAAGCTGTGCTTGCTGCCCCTCCTCGCCGGCCGGAACATCGACCGCGGCTTCGTCGCCCCGGCGATCGCGTCGTCCGTCGACCTCGTCGTCCACTGCACGCGCGATGCGGCGGGGCGCCGATACGTCGAGGAGATCGTCGCCCCGACGGGTGAGGTGATCGAGGGGCGGGTGCTCAGCAGGCCGATTTTCGGAGCCGGGCGCCCCCGCGGCCGATCGGCCCCGGCCGGCTCGGAGGTTCTCGCATGACGTTCCTCCTCGGCGCGACGCTCGCGGCCGGCGTGCTCCTGATCCTGTCACCGTGGCTGTGGCCGGCAGGGGAACGCTCCGCGTCCTCTCCGCATCGCGGTCGCCTGGCTCGTCTCGCGGGCGAGGCGGGGTTCCCGGCGGTGCAGACCCGCTCTCTCCTGATCGGCATCGCCGGTGCCGCGCTCGGCGCCGCCTCCCTCGCCTGGCTCGTCACGGGGATCGCCGCGCTCGCGATTCTGGCCGGGCTGGCCGGAGGCACGGCGCCGATCGCCTACCTGCGTGGCCGCCGTCTGCGGCTGCGGCGTCTGCGGCGCCAGCTCTGGCCCGACGTCTGCGACCTGCTGATCGCCGCGATCCGGGTCGGTCTGTCGCTCCCCGATGCGGTGGCCACCCTCGCGGAATCGGCTCCACCGCCGCTCCGCCCCGCGTTCGATGGGTTCGCCCGAGACCTGCGGAGCAGCGGACGGTTCGACGCCAGTCTCGACCGGCTGAAGGCCGTCCTCGCTGACCCTCTCGGGGACCGGATCATCGAGACCCTGCGGATGGCACGGCAGGTCGGCGGGACCGAGCTCATCGGCGTGCTGCGGGCGCTCTCCTCGTCGGTCCGTGCCGATGCGGCGCTCCGCGGCGAGGTCGAGGCGCGGCAGTCGTGGATCCGCGGGGCGGCCGTCCTCGGAGCCGTGGCGCCGTGGGTCATCCTCACCCTCCTGATCCTGCGGCCGGAGGGGGCCAAGGCCTATGGCACGCCGGAAGGGATCGCCGTGATCGTCGTGGGCGCGGTCGTGTCCGTCGTCGCGTTCCGCCTCATGATCCGGATCGGTCGGCTGCCCGAGCCGCGTCGGTGGTTCGGGTGAGCGGGCTCTCCGCGCTCGCCGTGGCCGTGCTGCTCGGCGGGGGATTCGCCGGGGGTGTCCTCTCGCTTCTGGCGGGCCTCCCGCGGTGGCGGGCGGCGTCGCTCGCGTCGCGGATCGCGCCGTACGTGCGGGACGTCGTCGACGACGAGGTGTTGCCGCGCGATGCCTTCGCCCGGCCCGGCACCCTGCCCGCCGGAGGGTTCCGCCTCGGCGCGCGCGGGGCGCGGGCGCTCGACCGTCTGCTCGGCGGGACGGATGCTCTCCGACGGCGGCTCGCGCAAGCGGGCTCCGCACTCGATCCCGTCGCCTTCCGCGGTCGTCAGCTCGCGGTGATCGTGGGCGGAATCGCTGCCGGAGCGCTCGCCGTCATCGTTCTCGTCGTGATCGGTCGGTGGTCGCCTCCGGTCGGGTCGATCCCGCTCCTCGCGGGAGCGGCGGCCGGTGTGGCGTACGACCTGCGACTGTCGACGCGGGTGCGCGCGCGGAAGGTGCGCTTGACCGAGGAGCTGCCGACGACGCTGGAGTTCCTGGCGCTCTGTCTCTCGGCGGGCGAGGGGTTCCTCGATGCCGTGAAGCGCGTGGCCGGTGTGGGGTCGGGGGAGCTCACGGGCGAGCTGCGCCGCGTGGTACTGGAAGTCGGGACGGGGTCGCCGCTGGCGGACGCGCTGACGGCCATGGCGGCTCGGTTGGAGCTTTCCGGGCTGACGCGGGCCGTGGACCAGATCGTCGCGGCGCTCGAGCACGGAGCGCCGCTCGCCGCCGTCCTGCGCGCTCAGGCCGACGATACGCGGGAGGAGGCCAAGCGCACGCTCATCGAGCAGGCCGGACGGAAGGAGATCTTCATGCTGCTGCCGCTGGTCTTCCTGATCCTGCCGCTGTCCGTCGTGTTCGCGATCTACCCGGGCCTGTTCATCCTGCGCCTCGGCATCGGGTGAGTGGTCGGCGGGTGAGGTCGCGAGGGCTTACGTTTTGTCTATGGGAAGTCTCGAGTACAACAGCTCTCGTCCGCCGATCGATGTCGAGGACACCCTGCTGGCGCATCTGAAGATCGTTATCTCCACGAAGCTGCGGCGCCAGGAGAGCTTCATGATGACGTGGCCGTCGGGCAAGAAGAGCCCCGGTCGGCTCTCCGCGTGGATGCACCCGGCCATCCCGCTGGTTCTCGAGTTCGACGCCGACCCGGTCCCGGCGATCGACCCGGCCCGGGTCAGTCACATGATGGAGCGCTTGAACGCGCGCGGCGAGCTCCTCATCGACGAGTTCACCTCCTGACGCTGCCCCGGCTTCCCGCGGCGCTCAGACGTCCCAGTCCGGTAGTCCCCCGAGGTCTTCGGCGAGGCTTCCCTCGCCGGCTACCTTGACCCGGAAGAGGAACACTCGCGACGTCGGGTGGACGAGGACACTCGCGAGGCCGTCCGACGTGGCGAACGAGACGAATGTCGGCTCGGTACGTGCGGCGGCTTCGATCCGTTCTCGGAGGGCGACGACATCGGTGCCGCGAGGCAGAGGATAGGTGAGCCCGTCGATCTCGACCCGCGCCCGCATCTCATCGTCAGGTCCGGGGCGCATGCGTGACAGGCTATCCCTCGTCGTGGTGTCCGGACCCGGGGTTGTGCGAATCGTGCGACGGGAGTACAGAACCCCGCCGCTTCGTCCTTCGCGCAGCGACGACGATGATGACGACGGCGACGAGGATCACCACGCCGACGACGATCGCGATCAGCACCGGAATGGACGGCAGCAGGGGGTTGGGTTCCATGGGGCAGGAGCCTATTGCGCTCCCGCGGCTTCCGGTAGACGACCATGAAGGCCGCCCCTGTGGATAACGTCCGCGCCGCGGCGGGTCTCCGATGCACACTGGCGGCATGATCTCTCGTGCGCGCTCGATGCTCCGTGCCCTCCACGACGACGAACGGGGAGACGTCCCGGGATGGGTGCTCGTGACCCTGATGACCGCGGGACTCGTCGTGCTCATCTGGGCGGTCGCGGGGCCGGCGCTCACCTCCCTCTTCGAGCAGGCCATCCAGCGGGTGTCGGGGCTCTGACATGCGTGCGCCTGCGGGGGTGACCGACGACCGCGGATCGAACCCGGTGGAGTTCCTCCTCGTCGGCACCCTGCTCACCGCGCTCACCCTCGCGGTGCTGCAACTGGCGTTCGCGATCTACGTGCGCAACGTCGTCCATGACGCCGCCGTGGAGGGAGCGTACTACGCGGCTCTCGCCGACACGACGGCCGCGGAGGGGGAGGAGCGGGCGCGCGAGGTCATCCGTCGCGCGGTCGGCCCCTCCTATGCCGACGACATCACGGTGGCCTCGGCACGGCGAGGCGGACAGGAGACCGTCGAAGTCCGGATCCGGACGACGCTCCCGGTGTTCGGGCTCGTCGGTGTCCCTGCGGCCTTGCAGGTGGAGGCTCACGCACCGGCGGAGTCGTTCGATGCGCGATGACGCGGGGTCGAGCTCGCTGGAGTTCATCGCCGTCGGGGTGATCATGCTCGTGCCGCTGCTGTACCTCGTGATCGCCGTGGGCTCGGTGCAGGAGCAGTCGCTGGGCGTCGAGGCTGCGGCGCGCCAGGCCGCACGAGCCATCGCCTCGGCACCCGACGTCGCGGCGGCGGCCGACCGCGGGGAGGAGGTACTGGACGGGATCGTCGCGGAGTACGGCATCGATAGCGGAGCGGTCGACGTCTCCGTGTCGTGCCGTCCCCGGACCGCGGCCTGTCCGGCGGCGGGAGCGACGGTGGTCGTCACGGTCTCGACGCGCGTACCGCTGCCGCTCGTGCCGGGCGTGCTCGGACTCGACCAGGCGACCGCCGTCCCCGTCGAAGCGGTGTCGGTGCAGAAGGTGTCGCGGCGATGGGGCGGGGGATGAGGGGACGCGTACCGGCCCTGAAGCAGCACGGTGAGGGCGACGACGACGGGAGCGTGCTGCTGCTCGTGCTCGGCTACCTCATGCTCGCGCTCGCGGTGCTGTTCGTGTGCATCTGCGCCACCGACCTCTACATCGCCCAGAAGCGGCTGGACGGGCTCGCGGATGCGGCGGCGCTCGCCGGAGCGGACGGCTTCACGCTGCAGGTGGAGAGGGAGGTGCCGCGCGCGACGCTCACCGACGCGGGGGTGGCCGAGCAGGCGGTGCCGCTCGTCCGCGGAGCGGGGTTCGAGGCGACCGTCGTCGACGCGTCCACCCCGGATGGCGTGAGCGCGCGCGTCACCGTCGCGGCGACCTGGCACCCGCCGCTGCTCTCGCCGTTCGTGCCGGACGGGGTGCCCCTCCAGGCGACGGCCACGAGCCGGACGGCACTGCGCTGAGCGACCGGGTACTCAGTCGTCGGCCGGGTCCGGCGTGCGCGGCGGCGTGCGGGGCACGAACCGGGGGATCCAGCGGAGGAACCCGGCGGCGCCGACGAGTCCGATCAGGCCCATGGCCCCCGCCGCGAACGACAGGGACGCGACCGCGGTGATGCCCGAGACGAGGAGCGGGGCGACCGCGCCGCCGGCATCGGTGAGGGTGCGCCACGACCCGAGGAACGCGGCCGGGTCGTGCTTCGGGGCGACGTCCGCGCCGAGAGTGAGGAGGATGCCGCTCGACAGTCCGTTGCCGACGCCGAGGACCGCGGCGAACATGCCGAACCAGAGCACGGCGGAGTCGAGGTCGTGCGTGACCGACAGGGCGAGGAACCCGGCGCCCATCAGTACCATCGCGGGCATCGCCGCCCAGAGCCGGCCGAAGCGGTCCATCACCTGGCCGCTGGCGTAGAACAGGGCGAAGTCGATGGCTCCGGACACGCCGACGACGAGGGCGATGGTCGACGCGTCGAGACCCAGCGAGAGCCCCCACAGCGGCAGGACGACCTGCCGTGCCGATCGCACCGCGGACAGCGAGGCCGCGGCGAGTCCGAGCCGACCGAGCACTCCGCGCTGCCGCCACATGGTCTGGAAGATCCCGGCCCGCTCGACGGTGGGGATCGACCCGGTCACGGCCTCTCCGCTGTCCTCCGCGAACCGGATCGTCGTCCGCAGCGGTGCGACCGTCTTCTCCGGATCCGGTCCGAAGAGCACGAGCACGACCATGACCACGAGGCAGGCGAGGAAGAACCAGATCGCCGCGGCCTCGGTGCCGAAGAGCTGCAGGAGACCCGCGGAGACGAACGGGCCGATGAAGATGCCCAGACGGAAGCTGCCGCCGAGCAGGGAGAGCGAGCGGGCGCGGGACGCCAGCGGCACCCGCGTGGTCATGAACGCGTGCCGGGCGAGCCCGAACGCCGCGGCGCACAGGCCCAGGAGGAACACGGACGCCGCGAGGACCCCGAGCGACGGCGCGAACACCATGCCGACGGCGGCGAGGATGGCGATGACGCCCGCGATCACCATCGTGAAGCGCTCGCCGATGCGCCCCACGGCCCAGCCGGCCGGGAGATTGCCGCACAGCTGACCGACCACGAGCGCCGAGGCGACGAGGGCGGCGAAGGCGACGTCGGCCCCCATGGACGCGGCGATGACCGGGATGAGCGGGATGACCGCACCCTCGCCGAGGGAGAAGAGGACGGTCGGCAGGTACACCATCGGCCCGAACTGACGGAGGACCGTGGATGCACTGCTCACGCCCTTCACGCTACTCCGGTCGGCGCGGACGACCGGACACCACCGTCCCCGCGCGCGCGGGCGGCACGTTAGGCTGAGGTGTCATGCTCGAACTAGATCTCTCCGCCGAAATCCAGGCGCTCAGGCACACCTTCGGCGACATCAGCGAGGTCGTCGATGTCAACCGTCTCCGCGAGGACATCGCGCGTCTCAGCGAGGAGGCCGGCGCGCCCGACCTCTGGGACGACACCGAAAACGCCCAGAAGGTCACCAGCGCGCTGAGCCACCGTCAGTCGGAGCTCGCCCGCATCACCGGCATCGCCCAGCGCCTCGACGACCTCGAGGTGCTCGTCGATCTGGCGAACGAGATGGGTGACGAGGAGTCGGCGATCGAGGCCCGCAAGGAGCTGCAGACGCTCACCGACCTCATCAACCAGCTCGAGGTGCAGACGCTGCTCGACGGCGAGTACGACGAGCGCAGCGCCATCGTCACCATCCGCTCCGGCGCCGGCGGCGACGACGCCACCGACTTCGCCGAGATGCTCATGCGCATGTACCTGCGCTGGGCGGAGCGTCACAAGTACCCCGTGAAGGTCATGGACACCTCGTACGCGGAGGGCGCGGGCATCAAGTCGGCGACCTTCGAGATCGACGCGCCCTACGCCTTCGGCACGATCTCGGTCGAGGCCGGCACGCACCGCCTCGCCCGCATCAGCCCGTTCGGCTCCGCGGACAAGCGCCAGACGTCGTTCGCCGCCGTCGAGGTCATCCCGCTCATGGAGGAGGCGACCGAGGTCGACATCCCCGAGAGCGACATCCGGGTCGACGTCTTCCGCTCTTCCGGCCCCGGCGGCCAGTCCGTCAACACGACCGACTCCGCCGTGCGCATCACCCACCTCCCGACCGGCATCGTCGTGTCGATGCAGAACGAGAAGTCGCAGATCCAGAACCGCGCCGCGGCCATGCGCGTGCTGCAGAACCGCCTCCTCCTGCTGCAGAAGGAGCAGGAGGCCGCCAAGAAGAAGGAACTCGCGGGCAACATCACCGCGAGCTGGGGCGATCAGATGCGCTCCTACTTCCTCTACGGACAGCAGCTCGTGAAAGACCTCCGTACGGGCCAGGAGTCCGGCAACCCCGCCGCCGTGTTCGATGGCGACCTCGACGACTTCATCTCGGCGGGCATCCGCTGGCGCAAGCGCAAAGACGAGGACTGACCCCTACGACGAAGGCCCCGGGAGCTCCCGGGGCCTTCGTCGTGCGGTGCGGACGGGTCAGCGAGCCGACGCCTCGACGGTCACGCGCGCGACCTCCTGCAGCATCTCGTCCGTGATGACGACCACGTAGGACGAGCTTTCGGCGACGTCGAACGAGACGGTGCCCTCCGCCGTGGACCCGGCGTCCTGCTCGCTGGACTCCAGCGTCGCCTCGCCGAAGATGTCGTAGTCGCCCTCGGTGCCGTCTGCGGTCTCGACGGAGAAGTAGAGCGGGTTGACGTAGGTCGTCCCGTCGAGCGTCTCCCAGGCGACATCGATCACCAAGTAGCCGCCGTTCGCGGGCTCGAAATCCGTGCCGTTGGTCGGGCCGAACGTGGCGGAACGGATGGTGACCTCGGCCGTGCCCTCGAGCTGCGGCACGGTGACCGGCTCTCCCAGCGTGCCCTCGGCGACCTCACCCGTACCCGCGTCGCCGGTGTCGTCGGTCTCCGGCGCCGGGCTCTGAGTCGTGCCCTCGTCGTAGTCGGGAAGCGTGACCGGACGCACGGTGTTCGCGACGGCTAGCACGAAGAAGATGCTCACGACGATCGCGACGATGCCACCGAGCACCGACACCCCGAGCCCGGTGATCCCCGGCCACTTGGTGCCCTTCAGGAACAGGGAGATGAGCGAGACGATGAACCCGGCCGCCAGGAGGAACCAGGCGAACGGCAGCGTCACGGGGATGAACGCAAGGAGGAGGCCGAGCGCGGCGAGCCCGAGGCCGACGAGTCCGAGCACCGAGACCTTCTTCGGCGCCGCGGGAGCCGGCGCCTGACCGGGGTACGCGCCCTGACCGGGGTACGCGCCCTGACCGGGGTACGCGCCCTGGCCGGGATACGCACCCTGACCGGGATACGTTCCCTGAGCGCCCGGTGCCTGGCCCGGGTATCCGCCGGCGCCCTGCGCGCCTGGGTACGCGCCCGGTGCCGGGTAGCCGCCCTGGCCCTGGTACGCGTTCTGACCGGCACCGGCCGGCGGGGCGATCGGCGCCGCGCCGGGGAGGTCGTGCGCGCCGCTGGTCGGTGCGGTCCAGTCCTGTGCCGGCTCAGGCGCGACGATGAACTCGGTCGCGGGCTCGTCCGGAGCGATCTCGCGCTCAGCGGCGACGGGCTCGGGAGCGACGGTCTCCGCCGACGCCGTCGGCTCCTCTCCGAGGGGAGCGCGGTCGTCGGTCGCCGCGGCGGGGCTCTCCGTCGGGGTGCCCTCCGCGCCCGCGTCTTCGGTCGCTGTCGCTGTGGTGTCGCCTGTCGCCGTCGCGGTGGTGTCGCCTGTCGCCGTCGTCTCCGGGGCGAAGTGCTCGGTCCACTGCTGGCCGTCCCACCAGCGCAGGCGCCCGGACCCGTCGTCGTACCAACCAGCAGGTGTCGTCATGGGGATCCCCTCCGTGTGTGCGCTCGCGTGGGGCACGCGAATCGACACTCCATGTATAGCAGCGGGCGACGACGCCGGTGGGGCCCGGGGTGCGGAGGAATCGCGGGTCGGCGTGCTGCGCGGCGGGGTGTCGTGCCGAGCCGGAGGCGGTGGCGCGCTTAGGCTCGATTCGCCATGATTCGGTTCGAGAACGTCACGAAACGCTACCGCGGGACGTCGAAGCCCGCCCTGTCCGGTGTCGACTTCGAGGTGCAGCGCGGGGAGTTCGTCTTCCTCGTCGGTGCCTCCGGGTCCGGCAAGTCCTCCTGTCTGCGCCTCATCCTCCGCGAGGACGTGCCGACGAGCGGTCGGGTGGCCGTCCTCGGCCGCGACCTGCGGGCGCTCGCGAACCGGAAGGTGCCGTACTTCCGTCGGCACATCGGCTCGGTGTTCCAGGACTTCCGGCTGCTGCCGTCCAAGACGGTCTATCAGAACGTCGCCTTCACGCTGCAGGTCACCGGCTCGTCCCGCGGCTTCATCCAGCAGGCCGTTCCCGAGGCGCTCGCGCTCGTCGGGCTCGACGGCAAGGAGAAGCGCATGCCGCACGAGCTCTCCGGCGGGGAGCAGCAGCGCGTCGCGATCGCCAGGGCGCTCGTCAACCGTCCGCAGGTGCTGCTGGCCGACGAGCCCACCGGAAACCTCGACCCCGCGACCTCCGTCGACATCATGCAGCTGCTCGCCCGGATCAACGCGGGCGGCACGACGGTGCTCATGGCCACGCACGAGGCCGGCTTCGTCGACCAGATGCGCCGCCGCGTGATCGAGCTCCGCGACGGCGAGATGGTCCGCGACGAGGTGCACGGCGGATACGGCGACACCTCGAACATCCCGCGCCTGGTGCCGGAGGAGGTCCGCGGTGCCGCGGCCGCCGCCGCCCTCACCGCCGTGCAGGAGGTGCAGCGCCAGACCGCCGACCTCTCCGTGGTGCGCGCCGCACTGGCCGAGGAGCTGGACGCCCAGCGCCGGGCCGCGGCCGCATCTCCCGCGGTCACCAAGCCCGCCGCCGACCCGGCCCCGCAGGTGGTCGAGCCGCCGGAGCCCGCGCGGGAGCCGGGCGTGGTCGAACCGCCGGACGTGGTGCATCCCCCGGCCGCGCCGCCGTCCGCCGCCGCGCGCCCCGCCCCCGGGGCGCCGGGGACGCGTCCGATCGTGATCCCGGAGGTGGACGTCGCCGAGCTCGGCGTGGCGGACCGCCTCGGCCTGTCGGACCAGGACGACGAGGAAGTGGGCCCGACCTCATGAGAATCGGCCTGATCCTGACCGAGGCCCTCGTCGGCCTGCGGCGCAACATCTCGATGGTGATCTCCGTCGTGCTCGTCACGTTCGTGTCGCTGACGTTCGTCGGTGCCGCGATCCTCATGCAGTCCCAGATCGGCGTCATGCGCGGGTACTGGTCCGAGCGCGCCCAGGTGGCCGTCTACATGTGCTCCGCGGTGTCGGAGTCGGACACCTGCGTGGACGGCGCGGCGAGCGAGGAGCAGGTGGCCGCCGTGCGCGCCCAGCTCGAGGGCGACGCGCTGTCGCCGCTCATCAGCTCCATGACCTTCGACACGAAGGAGGAGACGTACGCCAAGCTCGTCGAGCAGGTGGGGGAGGAGCAGGCCAGCGTGCTCTCGCCCGACCAGGCGTTCGAGGTCTTCTTCGTGACCATGAAGGACCCGGGCCAGTCGCAGGTGCTCGCCGAGGCGTTCAGCGACCAGGCCGGAGTGGAGCAGGTCCAGGACCAGCTCCAATACCTCGAACCGCTGTTCTCCGCGCTGACGGTGGCCACCTACATCGCCGTCGGCATCGCCGTGCTCATGCTCATCGCCGCGACGCTGCTGATCGGCACGACGATCCGGTTGTCGGCCTACGCGCGGCGCAAGGAGATCGGCATCATGCGCCTCGTGGGCGCGTCGAACCGTTTCATCCAGACCCCGTTCGTGCTGGAGGGCGTGTTCGCCGCGCTGCTGGGTTCCGCCCTCGCCAGTGCCGCCGTCGTCGCGGGCATGCACTTCGGCGTGAACGGCTACCTGCGCGGCCGCGTGCCCTTCATCACCACCTGGGTGACCATGCAGGATGCTGCCCTCGTCGTCCCGGTCCTCGTCGGGATCGGCGTGGTCCTCGCGGCCCTGTCGGCGGGCTTCGCGATCCGACGGTGGCTGCGCACCTGATACCCTGAAAGGCTGCTCGGCCGATCCGCTGCCGAGCCGTCCACGGCACCACAGCACAGGAGATCATCATGCCCAGGGAACGCGGGGAGAAGGTCATCGCGACCAATCGTCGCGCGCGTCACGACTACAACATCGAGAAGTCGTACGAGGCGGGGATGGTGCTCACCGGCACCGAGGTCAAGTCGCTCCGTCAGGGGCGCGCGAACCTCAGCGACGGGTACGCGTTCGTGAAGGGCAACGAGGTCTTCCTCGATGCGGTGCACATCCCGGAGTACTCGCAGGGGCACTGGACGAACCACTCGGCCAAGCGCATCCGCAAGCTCCTCCTGCACCGGGAGGAGATTGCGAAGCTCGCCCACGCCGTCTCCGCGGGCGGATACACGCTCATCCCGCTCAAGCTGTACTTCTCCGACGGTCGCGCCAAGGTCGAGATCGCTCTCGCGAAGGGCAAGCGCGAGTACGACAAGCGTCAGACCCTCCGCGAACGCCAGGACACCCGTGAGGCCGAGCGGGCGATGCGGCTGCGCAACCAGGTGGGCGAGTAGCCGCACGCGCTCAGAGGCTCGGCGTGAAGCCGAACACCCGGCCGAGGAACGCGAGTTCGCGTTCCAGCGCGTCGACGATGGTCTCGGCGCTGCGGAACCCGTGACCCTCGCCCGGGTACAGCACGTACTCGTGGTCGATGCCGTTCGCCGCCAGCGCGTCGCGGATGGCCTCCGACTGGGACGGCGGCACGACGCGGTCCTCCCCGCCCTGCAGCAGCAGCACCGGCACGTCGATGCGGTCGGCGTGGGTCAGAGGCGAGCGCTCGATGTACACGTCCTCGGCGGCGGGGAGCGGACCGACGAGGCCGTCGAGGTACGACGCCTCGAAGTCGTGGGTCTCGGCGGCGAGCATCCGCAGATCCGCGACGCCGTAGCGGCTGATGCCCGCGGCGAACGTGCCACCCCGCACGAGCGCCGAGAGCACCGTCCAGCCGCCCGCCGAGCCGCCGCGGATGGCGATGCGCGCGGGATCGGCGAGCCCGGCGTCGGTGAGCCCGCGGGCGGCCGCGATCACGTCGTCCACGTCCACGACGCCCCACTGTCCCTGCAGGCGGTCGCGGTACGCCCGACCGTAACCGGTGGACCCGCCGTAGTTCACGTCGAGGACCCCGATTCCCCGGCTCGTGAAGAAGGCGATCGAGGCGGAGGCCGCTCCCGTGACATGGGCGGTGGGCCCGCCGTGCACGAGCACGATGTAGGGCGGGAGCTCGCCGTCGGCGCCGCGGGGCTCTCCGGGCGCGGCGGGCGGATAAGCGAAGGCGTGCACGGGGCCGTGCGCCCCCTCCACGACGAGCTGCTGGGCCGCCGGCATCCAGTCCTCGTCGACCGGAGCGCCGCCGGTGACGGTCTCGACGGCCCCGCTGTCGACGTCGACGCACCAGATGCCGGAGGTCACGCGCGAGCCGTCTCCGCTGAGCAGCACGCGGGAGCCGGAGACGTCGTCCACACTGAGATGCCCGTCGCCCGGGACCGCGATGGCGCGCGTCTCGCCGTCCGGGGACACGAGCTGCACCTCGTCGCGGCCGTCGGTGCGGACGGCCACGAGGCGGCCGTCCGCCAGCGGCTGGAACCAGCGGTTGCCGAGCACCCACAGGCCGTAGCCGGTGTCCGCGTCGGATGAGGTGAGCGGGCGGGAGGCACCGGCCTGGAGGCCGTCGAGCGTGAGGTGATGGAGCTGCCAGCGTCCCGAGCCGTCGTCGGCGAACACGAGCGCGTCGTCGCCGATCCATTCCGGCTGCAGGGCGGCGGAGGTGGGGACCCGGGTGATCGTCCCGCCGGCCGCGGATCCGATCGCGAGCGCGGCTCTCTCCCAGGGCATGCCGTCCGCCTGCCATTCGACCCAGGCGACGCGGCTGCCGTCGGGCGAGAGCGCGGGATGGGCGAAGAAGCCGGGACCCTCGACGATCACCCGGATCGCGGAGGCGTCCTCGGCGGCCGAACCGTCCACGGGGATCTCCACGATCGCGCGGCGGTGCGGGTCGGTCGAGAGGTCTTCCCGCACGGCCAGCAGTCGGCCGCTCTGCACGCGCAGCCCGCCGTACGCGGGGCCGGCGGCGGTGAGGGGGCTCGGCTCGGCACCCGGATCCATCCGGTGCACGCGCTGGTCGGCTCCGGAGACGAAGTACAGGGTGTCGCCGTCGACGGTCCAGGCGCCGCCCCCGTACTCGTGCACACGGGAGCGGGCGTTCCAGGGTGCCGGGAGGATCGCCGCGCCCGTCGAGCTGCGCACCGTGACGCGTCCGCCCTCGGCGGGCACGGACTCGGCCCACCACACCTCGTCACCCACGAAGCGGGCCCCGTCGATGCGCGGCGCCGCTCCTGCGACGGCTTTCGCGGTGAAGGGGGAGGACCAGGAGCCGAACGGTGAGGACATGCCTCGAGCCTACGGGCGGTGACACACGACGTCACACTCGTGCGGCGGGCCGAGGGCGTGTTCTAGGTTTCTGGAAACGCCCGGTTCATCCCGGGCGTGGAGCGACAGCCGAGCCCGGCACCCGCCCGCGAACGACGTGCTCTTCGTCGTGCGCGGACCCCGGCCCCTGTCCCCTGGAGAGAAGATGTCTTCCACGTTCGACGCCTCCCGCGCCTCCCGCGTGCCGTTCTCCTTCGAGCTCTACCCGCCGCGCTCGGAGTCGAGCCAGGAGGCCCTGCACGAGACCGTCCGTCGTCTCGCCGCGGCCGGCCCGGAGTTCCTGTCGGTGACCTACGGCGCCGGCGGCTCGACCGGCGGCCGCTCGCTCGATGTGCTGCGCTTCATCCGGGAGCACACCGACGTCGAACCCCTCGCTCATCTCACCTGCGTCGGCAACACCTACGCCGGAGCCACCGCGCTCATCCGGGAGTTCCTCGACGCCGGGATCCTCCGCTTCCTCGCCCTGCGCGGAGACCCGCCCGCGGGGCAGCGCGAGCCCTTCCTGGGGGACCTGGAGAGCGCCGCCCAGCTCGTGCAGCTCATCGATCGCGTCCAGGCCGAGCGCGCGCCGTACCAGGAGTCTCCGGTCCCCGGTCTCCCCGGAGCCGCGCTCGTGGCCCCGCGGCAGAAGGTCGACATCGCGGTCGCCGCGTTCCCGAAGGGGCACCCCCGGGCCACGCACCGCACGCAGGATGTCGAGGCGCTGCTCGCCAAGCAGGCCGCGGGCGCGACCTTCGCCATCACGCAGCTCTTCTTCCACCCCGATGACTACCTCGCCTTCGTGGAGCGCGCCCGCGCCGGAGGCGTCACCATCCCGATCCTCCCCGGCATCATGCCGATCACGTCGCCGGCCCGGCTCGCCCGGGTGCTGGAGCTGACCGGGGAGGACCTGCCCAGCGAGCTCGCGATCGCCCTCGATGTCGAGCCGACCGCCGAAGGGCGCCGGGAGATCGGGATCTCCTGGGCCGCGCGCCTCGCCGCCGACGTCGTCGCCGGCGGGGCCCCCGGCGTGCATCTGTACGCCTTCAACCAGCACGAGACCGTCTTGACCGTCCTCGCCGAAGCCGGCATCGTCCCGGCGCTCCGGCACTAGTCCCCGCCGAAAGGAAACACCATGACCGCATTCCCCGAGGGCACCATCCTCGGCTACCCCCGCATCGGCCGTCGCCGCGAGCTCAAGAAGGCCGTCGAGGCGTTCTGGGCCGGCCGCATCGACGAGCAGGAGCTGGAGCGGACGGCCGCGGACCTGCGCGCGGCGACCCGCGAGCGCCTGGCGGGGCTCGGCCTCGGCCGCACGGACTCGTCCATCCCGGACTCCTTCTCCTTCTACGACCAGGTCCTCGACGCCGCCGTCACGGTCGGCGCGATCCCTGCCCGCTTCGACGACCTCCGCGAGGCCGACGGGTCGATCGGCCTCTCCGCCCTGTTCACCGTTGCCCGCGGTGAGGGCGAGCGGGCGCCGCTGGAGATGACGAAGTGGTTCGACTCGAACTACCACTACCTCGTGCCGGAGATCGGTCCGGAGACGGTGTTCACCCTCGCCAGCGACCGCCTGGTGCGCGAGGTCGCCGAGGCCGTCGCCGCCGGCTTCGTCACGCGTCCCGTGGTCGTCGGACCGGTCACGCTGCTGGCGCTCGCGAAGGCGTCGGACGACGCGCCGGAGGGCTTCGAGCCGCTCTCGCGGCTGGAGGACGTCCTGCCGGTCTACGTCGATCTGCTCGCCCGTCTGCGCGCCGCGGGCGCCGAGTGGGTGCAGCTCGACGAGCCAGCCCTCGTGAGCGAGTCCCTGCCGGCCACGACCGCACAGCTCGCCTCCGCCGCGGAGCGCGCGCTCGCGGTGCTCGGGAACGCCGAAGAGCGTCCCTCGATCCTCGTCGCGGCCCCGTACGCGAGCCTCGGCGCGACGTTCGCGACCGTGGCCGCCGCCCCCGTCGAGGCCATCGCCGTGGATCTCGTGCGCGGCACCGTGCCCGACGCGGTGCCGGGCCTCGAGGGCAAGACCCTCGTCGGCGGTGTGATCGACGGTCACAACATCTGGCGCGGCGACCTCTCCGCGGCGTTCGACTCTCTGGAGGCGCTCCGCGCGCTCGGGGCCCCGGTAGCGGCATCGACCTCGACCTCGCTGCTGCACGTGCCGCACGACGTGGAGGACGAGACGGCGCTGGACGCGCGCCTGGTGTCCTGGCTCGCCTTCGCGGATCAGAAGGTGCAGCAGATCGTGACCCTCGCCCGCGGCCTGTCCGAAGGGCGCACGGCGATCGGGGCCGAGCTGGACGCCGCGACTGCTGCGCTGCAGGACCGCCTGACCGCTCCCGGTGTGCGCGACGGTGCGGTGCGTTCCCGTGCGCTGAGCGACGCCGACTTCGCCCGTGCCCCGTACCAGGAGCGGGAGGAGGCGCAGAACGCCCTCGGCCTGCCGGCGCTGCCCCTGACGACGATCGGCTCCTTCCCGCAGACCGGCGACATCCGCCGCGCCCGCGCCCAGTTCCTCCGCGGCGAGATCCCCGAGGACGACTACGAGGAGTTCCTGCGCCGTGAGGTCGCCGCGGTCGTCTCCCTGCAGGAGGACCTCGGTCTCGACGTCCTCGTGCACGGTGAGCCGGAGCGCAACGACATGGTGCAGTACTTCGCGGAGAACCTCGACGGCTTCGCGGTCACGCAGCACGGATGGGTGCAGTCGTACGGCTCGCGAGCCACGCGCCCATCGATCCTCTGGGGAGACGTCTCGCGTCCCGCGCCCATCACGGTCGGCTGGTCGGCGTACGCGCAGTCGCTCACGGCGAAGCACATGAAGGGGATGCTCACGGGCCCCGTCACGATCCTCGCGTGGTCCTTCGTCCGCGACGACCAGCCGCTGGGGGAGACGGCGAACCAGGTGGCGCTCGCGCTCCGCGATGAGATCGCCGACCTGGAGGCCGCGGGCATCCAGGTGATCCAGGTCGACGAGCCGGCGCTCCGGGAGCTGCTCCCGCTGAAGCAGGCCGACCAGCCGGCGTACCTCGACTGGTCCGTCGCCTCGTTCCGTCTGGCCACGGGCGGCGCTGCGGCGGCGACCCAGGTGCACACCCACCTCTGTTACTCGGAGTTCGGCGTCGTGATCGACGCGATCCGTGCGCTCGACGCGGACGTCACGTCCATCGAGGCGGCCCGGAGCCGCATGGAGGTCGTCGCGGACATCGCCGAGGTGGGCTTCGACCACGGCATCGGCCCCGGCGTGTACGACATCCACTCGCCGCGCGTGCCCACCGTGGAGGAGGTCGAGTCCCTGCTGCGGCGTGCGGTGGAGGAGATCCCCCTCCGTCAGCTCTGGGTGAACCCGGACTGCGGTCTGAAGACCCGCGGATACGCCGAGACCACGGCGTCGCTGCGGAACATCGTCGAGGCCACGCGGCGCGTGCGCGAAGACGTGGTGGTCACCGCCTGACGCGGTCGTCCCCGGACACACGAAGGCCCTCCCGGTGCGCCCGGGAGGGCCTTCGTTCTCGTCTCACCGACGATGCGGTGACTCAGACGGCGCGCATGACCGCGACGACCTTGCCGAGCACGACCGCCTCGTCGCCCAGGATCGGCTCGAAGGCAGAGTTGCGGGGAAGCAGCCACGTGTGGCCGTCGCGACGACGGAGCACCTTGACGGTGGCCTCGCCGTCGAGCATGGCAGCCACGATCTCGCCGTTCTCCGCCGTGTTCTGCGAGCGCACGACAACCCAGTCGCCGTCGCAGATGGCGGCGTCGATCATCGACTCCCCGGAGACCTTGAGCATGAACAGGTCGCCCTTGCCGACGAGCTGCCGGGGGAGCGGGAAGATCTCCTCGACCTGCTGATCCGCCGTGATCGGCACGCCCGCGGCGATACGCCCCACCAGCGGGACCAGGGCGGCATCGCCCACGGGGGTCGCCACGTCCGCCGGGTTCTCCGCGCCCGTGCCGGGCAGGTCGATGAGGACCTCCATGGCACGCGTCTTGCCCGGGTCGCGACGCAGGTAGCCGCTGAGCTCGAGCTGACCGAGCTGGTGGGTGACGCTGGACAGCGACTTGAGCCCGACGGCGTCGCCGATCTCGCGCATGCTCGGCGGATAGCCGTTCTGCGCGATCGAGGCCTGGATGACCTCGAGGATCGCCATCTGCTTCGGGCTGAGGCTCTTGCGACGGCGGGTGCGCGGCGCCTCGGACTCGAGGGCTGAGGTGTCGCTCATGGTGCTCCTTCACTGCGTGATCCGACGTGCCGCTTCGAATGTCGGTGGCCCGTGGTGGGGTGTCCTTATCGAAACCGTATCCGAGAAAAGCGCCGATCTGGAAGATCTGTTCGAGCGTGTCGGCTGATTCGCGGAGCGTGGTTTCGAAGACAGCTTGACAGATGTTCGAACTCGAAGATATCTTCGGAACGTAGCTTCGCATCCACGGCTCCCGGCCGAGGCGCGGATGCGAAAGCTACGCCAACCTCCCCGGGCTCCGGCGCCGGGACAGTAAGGAGCAGACATGAGCAGCATCAGCCTCAGCACCGCGACCGCCCTCCCGGCATCGGCCCGTCCGGCCACCCGGCTGCGGATCACGGCACGCGGCCGTCGCACTCTGCTCGCGCTCGCGTCGGTCCCGCTCGCGGCGGGCATCGCCTTCGCCGCCCTCAGCGGGGGCAGCGCGACCGCCTCCGGCGCGGATGCGCCGGCCGTCTCCGTCGAGACCGTCACGGTCATGCCCGGCGACACCCTCTGGTCGATCGCGAGCAGCATCGCTCCCGAAGCCGACCCGCGGGATGTCATCGGTGAGATCACCCGCATGAACCTGCTGCGCGGCGGGGAGCTCCAGGTCGGCCAGGAGCTCGCACTGCCGGCGCGGTACACCGACTGACGCCGAGTCCTCCCGGCCGAATCGTCACGATGACCTCGGCTCTCCCTGCTCCTCTTAAGATGGGAAGGGTGACCTTCTCCCTCAACGATCTCCCGCTCCGCGACGATCTGCGCGGACTCACCCCATACGGAGCGCCTCAGGCCCCGCTGCCGGTGGCGCTGAACGTCAACGAGAACACGCATCCGGTTCCCGACGAGGTCGCGAGCGACATCCTCGATGACATCGCCGTGGCGATCCGAGACGTGAACCGGTACCCGGACCGCGAGTTCACGACGCTGCGGGAGGCGTTCGCCGACTACCTGGGTCACGGCCTCACGCCGGAGCAGATCTGGGCGGGCAACGGGTCCAACGAGGTGCTGCAGCACATCTTCCAGGCGTTCGGCGGGCCGGGACGCACGGCCTTCGGATTCGCGCCCACGTACTCCATGTACCCGCTCATCGCGAAGGGGACGGGCGCGTCCTGGATCGCGGGCACCCGTCAGCCCGACTACACCGTCACGGCGGAGGAGGCGGCGCAGCAGGTGCGTGCGGCCGACCCCGACATCGTGATCCTCTGCTCGCCGAACAACCCGACCGGCACCCCGCTGGGGCTCGACGTCGTGGAGGCCGTCTACGAGGCGGCCCGCGGCGTGGTGATCGTCGACGAGGCCTACCAGGAGTTCGCGCCACGGGATGCGGCGTCGGCCCTCACCCTCCTGGAAGGACGGCCGCGCCTCGCCGTCTCCCGAACGATGAGCAAGGCCTTCGCCTTCGCCGGCGCCCGCGTCGGCTACCTCGCGGCCGACCCGGCGTTCATCGACGCGCTCCGGCTCGTGCGACTGCCGTACCACCTGAGCGCTCTGACGCAGGCCGCCGCGGTCGCCGCCCTCCGCAACGCCGACGTCATGCTCGGCATGGTGCAGGAGATCGTGGAGCAGCGGGACCGCATCACGGCGACGCTCGAAGCCCTCGGGTACACCCCGCACCTCTCGTGGTCCAACTTCGTGCTGTTCGGCGGCGTCGCGGATCCGCAGGCGACGTGGCAGCAGCTGTACGACCGCGGCGTGCTCGTCCGCGACGTCGGCATCCCCGGCCACCTGCGCGTCAGCGCCGGCACGGAGGCGGAGACGACGGCGTTCCTGGACGCCCTGGCCTCGATAGGATCGGCATCATGACCATCCCCGCGCCCACCGCACGCACCGCGAGCCGCGTGCGCAGCACGTCGGAGTCCACCGTCGAGGTCGAGCTGAACCTCGACGGCACCGGTGCGAGCCGCATCGACACCTCGGTGCCGTTCTTCGACCACATGCTCACGGCGTTCGCCAAGCACTCGCTGACGGATCTCACCGTGCGGGCCTCCGGGGACACCCACATCGACGCGCACCACACCGTGGAGGACGTCTCGATCGTGCTCGGCCAAGCGATCCTGGCCGCCCTCGGAGACAAGTCCGGCATCTCCCGGTACGGCGACGCCCTCGTCCCCCTGGACGAGGCGCTCGCGCAGGCGGTCGTCGACATCTCCGGCCGCCCGTACCTCGTGCACGAGGGGGAGCCCGCGGGCTTCGAGCACCACCTGATCGGCGGGCACTTCACGGGATCCCTCGTGCGGCACGTCTTCGAGGCCATCACCTTCAACGCCGCGCTGACGGTGCACGTGCGGGTGCTGAGCGGGCGCGACCCGCACCACATCGCCGAGGCCGAGTTCAAGGCGTTCGCGCGGGCGTTCCGCCAGGCGAAGGCCCTGGATCCTCTCGTCGACGGCATCCCGTCGACCAAGGGGGCGCTGTGAGCGCCGAGCCGCGGGTCGCCGTCTTCGACTACGAGTCCGGCAACGTCCACTCCGCCGTGAAGGCGCTCGTCGCCGCGGGAGCCGATGCCGTGCTGACCCGCGACCGCACCGAGGCGCTGGAGGCCGACGGGTTCGTCGTGCCCGGTGTCGGCGCCTTCCAGGCTGTGCGGGACGCCCTGCACGCCCACGGCGGCGACGAGATCATCGGCCGTCGTCTCGCGGGGGGCCGACCGGTACTCGGCATCTGCGTCGGCATGCAGGTGCTGTTCGAGCACGGCGTCGAGCGGGGGCACGACACCGCGGGCCTCGGCGAGTGGCCGGGTGCTGTGACGGAGCTCGACGCCCCGGTCCTGCCGCACATGGGCTGGAACACGGTGGAGCCGGGGGAGGACACCGTCCTGTTCCGCGGCATCGAGCAGGAGCGCTTCTACTTCGTGCACTCCTATGCCGCGCAGTCCTGGGAGCTCGACGTGATCCCGCCGTTCCCGCAGCCCGTGCTCACATGGGCGACCTACGGCGGCCCCTTCCTCGCGGCCGTCGAGAACGGCCCGCTCTCGGCGACGCAGTTCCACCCGGAGAAGTCCGGGGACGCCGGCATCCAGCTGCTCCGGAACTGGGTGCAGAGCCTCTGACCCCCAGCCGCGTCGGCGCCCGGCGTCACGCGGTTTGTCCCGCGCCCCGCGGCGGACTACCCTCGTCTCTCGTGCCCGCTCGGGCCGCAGACCCACCCGAACCAAGGACCCCATGAACGACTTCGCGCAGTCCCCCTCGCTCACGCTCCTTCCCGCGGTCGATGTCGCCGGCGGCAAGGCGGTCCGTCTCACGCAGGGGGAGGCCGGGACCGAGACGAGCTACGGCGACCCGCTCGACGCGGCAGGGGAGTGGGTGTCGCAGGGGGCCTCCTGGATCCACCTCGTCGACCTCGACGCGGCGTTCGGACGCGGCAGCAACGCGCCGATCCTGCGCAAGGTCATCAAGCAGTTCAAGAACGTCAACGTCGAGCTCTCCGGCGGCATCCGGGACGACGCGAGCCTGGAGGCCGCTCTGGAGAGCGGCGCCGCCCGCATCAACCTCGGCACCGCCGCTCTGGAGAACCCCGAGTGGGCGGCCGACGTGATCAGCCGCTTCGGTGAGGCGATCGCCGTCGGCCTCGACGTCCGCGGCACGACCCTCGCGGCGCGCGGCTGGACGAAGGAGGGCGGCGACCTCTGGGAGGTGCTCGAGCGCCTCGAGGACGCCGGCTGCAGCCGTTACGTCGTCACCGACGTGACCAAGGACGGCACGCTGCGCGGCCCGAACCTGGAACTCCTGCGCGAGGTGACCTCGCGCACGCCGAAGCCGGTCGTCGCGTCCGGCGGCATCTCGAACCTCGACGACATCGCCGCGCTGCGCGACCTCGTGCCCCTGGGCGTCGAGGGCGCCATCGTCGGGAAGGCTCTGTACGCGGGCGCCTTCACGCTCGCGGAGGCCCTGGATGTCGCCGGAGACTGATCCGCACGCCTGCGGTCCGGAGTCGCACAACCGGGCCGATTCCGCCGGCGTCCCCTGGGAGGGGCGCAGCTTCGAGTCGAATCCGCACGCGGCCGACGACGGCTCGGCGGACCCGGCTCTGCTCGCCGCGCTGCACCGCTTCCGTGCGGGCGAGGGGAGTCAGGCCGAGGTCGTCGACGCGTTCCGCTCCGCCCGGGTGCTCGTGCCCCTGATCGCGGAGAAGGGCGAGGAGGGCGTGGCGCCCAGCGGTCTCGCGGTGGACAAGACGCAGGAGCTCTCGATCGTCACCGTGGCCGCGCCGGACGGGCGCCGCGTCCAGCCGGTGTTCTCGTCGGTCGAGACGATGCAGCGCTGGGACCCGTCGGCCCGCCCCATCCCGGTCGAGGCCGTTCGCGCGGCCCTGGCCGCGTCGTCGGAGGACACCGATCTCATCGTGCTGGACCCCACGTCCGACACCGAGTTCGTGATCCGCCGCCCCGCCGTCTGGGCCGTGGCGCAGGGGCACGCCTGGGAGCCGAGCTTCCTCTCTCCCGAGGTCGTTACCGCCCTTCGGGAGAGCATCGCCCACGAGCTCGCCGTGATCGACGTCTCCGTCGCGCCGGGTGACCCGGACGCGCGCCTCCGCGGACCGGAGCTCATCGTGGTCCTGGAGCTCGTCGATGGCCTGGAGCGAGAGGTCCTGGATGCCGTGCTCGCGCGGCTCGCTCAGCGCTGGGCGGCGGACGACCGGATCGCCGTCCTCGCCGACTCGCTGACGGTCAAGCTCCGCCGCAGCATCTGAGGCGGAGCGTCGGCCGGATCAGGTGACGGGGCCGGTCCACTTCTCGCCCGGCCCCTTGCCGATCGGGTCGGGGATCGTCGAGGCCTCGCGGAAGGCGAGCTGCAGCGACCGGAGGCCGTCCCGCAGCGACCGGGCGTGCATGTCGCTGATCTCCGGGGCGCCGGCGGTGATGAGCCCCGCGAGGGCATTGATGAGCTTGCGCGCCTCGTCCAGGTCGAGCTGGGCCGCGGCGTCCGGGTCGTCCGCGAGGCCGAGCTTCACGGCTGCCGCGCTCATGAGGTGCACGGCGGCGGTGGTGATCACCTCGACGGCCGGGACGTCGGCGATGTCACGGACGGCCGAGGAGGCTGCCTCTTCCTGCCGAGCCCATCGCTCCTCGCGCTCGCGGGCCGCCTCGTCCGATGCCTGGTTCGTCACTTCGCCTTGCTTTCTGTTAGACTTTGGCGGGCTCCGGAGCGTCGTGCTCCGGAACGAAAGAGGATTCACTTCCCACCCGCGCTTGCCGTTCCAGGCTACCGGGTCTTGCACTCCGCCGGCTCCGCTCGTCACGAGAGGACCGGTAGACAGGGTGCGGAGCCGGCGTCTGAGAGCCGGCGGGTGGGGGACGACTCCGATTTCGCCCGGGATGCAGACAGCATCGCGGTGGCCGAATCACATCGTCTAAGGAGCTCCGCATCAGCGATCCCCGTACCAATGAGCGCATCCGCGTCCCCGAGGTCCGCCTCGTCGGCCCCGCGGGTGAGCAGATCGGCGTTGTCCGCATCGAGGCAGCGCTGCGTCTCGCCCAGGAAGCCGATCTCGACCTCGTCGAGGTCGCCCCGAACTCGAAGCCGCCCGTCGTCAAGATCATGGACTACGGCAAGTTCAAGTACGAGGCCGCGCAGAAGGAAAAGGAAGCGCGTCGCAACCAGGCGAACACGATCCTCAAGGAAGTCCGCTTCCGTCTGAAGATCGAGGCGCACGACTACACGACGAAGCTCAAGCGCGCCGAGGGCTTCCTCAAGGCCGGCGACAAGGTCAAGGCCATGATCCTCTTCCGCGGTCGCGAGCAGTCGCGCCCGGAGCAGGGTGTCCGTCTGCTGCGCAAGTTCGCCGAGGACGTCGCCGAGTTCGGCACGGTCGAGTCGAACCCGACCATCGACGGCCGCAACATGGTGATGGTCGTCGCGCCGCACAAGAGCAAGTCCGAGGCGAAGCAGGAGCAGAACGCCGTGCGCGCCGCGAACAAGCAGGCCGCGCGCGACGCGAAGAACGACGCGGACGCGTCCGCGGACGCCAAGGCGGAGTAGGTCCGCCCCCAGAACTCCCGCACCGCGGGTTGACACCGTCGCCTGAGAAGGCGCCATACGAAGGAAGAGAAGATGCCGAAGCAGAAGACCCACTCGGGTGCTAAGAAGCGCTTCAAGATCACCGGCAGCGGCAAGCTGAAGAAGCAGCAGGCCGGGATGCGCCACAACCTCGAGCACAAGTCGAGCCGTCGCACCCGTCGTCTGAACCAGGACCAGGTGCTCGCGAAGGCGGACTTCAAGGTCGCGAAGAAGCTTCTCGGTCGCTGACGCGCCCGATCGCAGGATAGGAACACAGGAAAATGGCAAGAGTCAAGCGGGCGGTCAACGCCCACAAGAAGCGTCGGGTCATCCTCGAGCGCGCCTCCGGCTACCGCGGTCAGCGTTCGCGCCTCTACCGGAAGGCCAAGGAGCAGGTCATCCACTCCCTGGTCTACTCGTACCGGGACCGCCGCAAGCGCAAGGGCGACTTCCGTCGTCTGTGGATCCAGCGCATCAACGCTGCGGCCCGCCAGAACGGCATGACGTACAACCGCTTCATCCAGGGGCTGGGCCTCGCGGGTGTCACGGTCGACCGTCGCATGCTCGCCGACCTCGCGGTGAACGACGCCGCGACGTTCGCGACGCTGGTCGAGACGGCGAAGAAGGCTCTGCCTTCCGACGTCAACGCGCCCAAGTCGGCGGCGTAAGCATCTCGCTTCCGAACGGGCGTCTTCCTCCGGGAAGGCGCCCGTTCCGCGTATCCGGACGGTGTCGGGCTGACCGTAGACTGAGTTCGTGCTGGAGAACCCCCGTTCCCCCCGAGTCCGTGCCGTCGCCAAGCTCACCAAGCGCAGCGCCCGCACCGAGACCGGTCTTTTCCTGCTGGAAGGTCCGCAGTCCGTCCGCGAGGCGCTGACGTACCGCCCGGATGCGATCGTCGAGCTCTTCGCGACCCCGCACGGCTGGGAGAAGCACGCGGACATCCGCGCGAAGGCGGCGGACGCCGACGTCGAGGTCGAGTACGTGAGCGAGGACGTGCTCAACGCGATGGCCGACACGGTGACGCCCCAGGGACTCGTCGCGGTGGTCCGCCAGACGCCGACCTCGGTCCGCGAGATCTTCGACGGCACGCCGCGCCTCATCGCGATCTGCGAGGAGGTGCGCGACCCCGGCAACCTGGGCACGATCATCCGCGCGGCCGACGCGGCGGGCGCCGACGCGGTGGTGCTGACCGGCCGCACCGTCGACCCGTACAACCCCAAGGTGGTGCGCGCGACGACCGGCTCGCTCTTCCACCTCCCGGTCTCGGTGGGCGGCGAGCTCGACGAGGTCGTCCGGCGTGCGCACGAGGCGGGCATGCAGATCCTCGCGGCGGACGTGAAGGGGGACGACCTCCTCGCCGCACGCGCCGACGGCGTCCTCGGCGAGCCGACCGCGTGGCTGTTCGGCAACGAGGCGCGCGGGCTCGAGGACGAGGCTCTGACCAGGGCCGACCGGGTGCTCCGGCTGCCGATCTTCGGGCGTGCGGAGTCGCTGAACCTGGCCACCGCGGCGAGCGTGTGCCTGTACGAGAGCGCGTTCGCCCAACGCGCGGCTCCGGCCGGCTGAGCGGGTGAGGCGGGGCGCGGGGAGATGAGGATTCTGATCGTCGAGGACGACGAGCGGGTGGCGGGGGCCTTGCAGGCCTTCCTCGCGCGCTCAGGCTATGCCACCGTGCACGCGGCCGATGGGAACGCGGCGCTGGAACACCTCGATGCCGACACCGAGGTCGTGCTGCTCGATCTCGGGCTGCCGGATGTCGACGGCATCGACCTCTGCCGCCGCATCCGCGGGCGCTCCGACGTGCCGATCGTCATCGTCACCGCGCGCAACCAGGTCGCCGAGCGCATCAAGGGACTGCGCGCCGGCGCCGACGACTTCGTGGTGAAGCCCTACGACGTGCACGAGCTCCTGGCGCGGATCGAGGCGGTCACCCGGCGATCGCGGCCGCTGCGGACGGAGCCGGACACCCGCGTGCTGCTGCATGGCGGCGCGGTGCAGATCGACCTCGTCGCGCGGGAGGTGCAGGTCGGCGGGGTGCCGCTGGCGCTCACCCGCAAGGAGTTCGACATCGTGGGCGTGCTCGCGCGGTATCCGGGTGTCGCGGTGCCGAAGGAGCGCCTCATCCGCGAGGTCTGGAACACCGACTGGCGCGGCTTCGGCCACTCGCTGGAAGTGCATGTGGCGGCCATCCGGAAGAAGAGCGGCGACCGCGCGTTCATCGAGACCGTGCGCGGCGTCGGCTACCGGCTCGCGGGGTCCTGACACGTGCGCCGCCGCCTGACCGTCGTCTTCCTCGTGCCGCTGATCGTGGTGCTCGTCGCTCTCGGCGGCGTGACGGGGTGGAGCGCGGCTCGCAGCGTCCAGCAGTCGTTCTACGCCGAGCAGCTCGGCGACCTGGGGTACTTCGCGACGAGCGCCCGACAGGCGCTGCGCTCCGGGAGCCCGGCGGTGATGGACGCGGAGGTCCGCCGCTTCCAGGAGGTCTACGGGATCGAGGTGACCGTGTTCGATCTCACCGGCAGCCCGTGGGCGGCGGGGGACCACGGAGACACGGTCCTGTCGGAGGGGGATGCGCAGCGGGTGCGGCTGGCGCTCTCCGGACGCCGCGCCGAGCAGCCGACCTCTTCCGCCTGGATCGTGTCCGATGCGGCGCTCGTGGAGCCGGTGTTCGACGACGGCGACGTGATCGGCGCCGTGCTCGTGACCGGAGGCACCCAGACGCCGCAGACCGTCATCCTCCGGCAGACGCTCGTGCTCGGCCTCATCGTCGTGCTGCTGTGCGCGCTCGGCATCCTCCTGGTCGCCGGGCTGGCCCGTTGGGTGCTCTCCCCGGTGCGCCGTCTCGACGAGACGATGGCGGCGATCGAGCGGGGGGAGATGGACGCGCGGGTGGCCGAGGGCACCGGGCCGCCCGAGCTGCGGCGCATGACGCGGGTGTTCAACGGCATGGCCGACGAGATCGAGCGCGTCATGACCCGCCAGCAGGAGTTCGCGCTGAACGCCTCGCACGAGCTGCGGAATCCGCTCAACGCGCTGCTGCTGCGCGTCGAGCACCTCGCGACGGGTCTGGGACGCGAGTGGGACCACGACGTGGAGGAGACCAGGGAGGAGGGCCGGCGGATGACCCGCATCCTGGAGACCCTCCTCGGGCTCGCCCGCGGCGGTCGCACCGACTCCACCATGTCGGCGGTCGATCTCGCCGCCGTGGCCGGACGCCGGGTCGAGGCCTGGCAGGAGGTGGCGGCGCAGCGGGCCATCGTGCTGCGTCGGACGGGGGAGTCGTCGGTCATGACGATCACCGACCGCACCATCGTGGAGAGCGCGCTCGACGCCGCGATCGACAACGCGGTGAAGTACTCGCCGGAGGGCTCGTCCATCGAGGTCGGCGCGCAGCGCGCGGGTGACGAATGCCGTCTTACCGTGCGCGACCACGGCCCCGGACTGTCGCCGGAGGATGCGTCGGCGGCGGCCGATCGCTTCTGGCGGAGCGCGGACAGCGGCGACATGCCGGGGACCGGGCTCGGGCTGGCGATCGCGACCGACCTCCTCGCGACGGTCGGGGGCGAGCTGCGGGTGCAGGGGGCCGACGGCGGCGGGCTCCTCGTGGCCCTCGTCCTCCCGGCGGAGGCGGCGGCATGAGCGCGTGGGGGCGGCGTGTCGTCGCCGGCATGCTCGCGCTCGTCACCGCAGTCGGGTTGAGCGCGTGCAGCCCGCGCTCCGCGGACTGGACGGAGACCGTCGCCGTGCTCGCCGCGGGCAGCCCCACCGGTGTCTACCACGACTACGGCAGCCACCTCGCGGCCGAGCTGTCGCGTGAGCTCGACGTCGACCTCACGGCGGAGGTGACGGCGGGATCGGTGGACAACCTGTTGCGCGTGAGCGCGGGGGACGCCCTCCTCGGCTTCGCGCAGGGTGATGCGGCGGCGGATGCGGTGGCGGGGACGGGCGCCTTCACCGAGGCCTTGGACGTGCAGGCGATCGCCCGTCTCTACGACGAGTACCTGCAGATCGTCGTGCGCGACGACTCGGCCCTGGACGACCTGGCCGACCTCTCCGGGCGGAGGATCTCCCTCGGAGCCGAGAACTCGGGGGTGAACGTCATCGCCACCCGGGTGCTCCACGCTGCCGGCGTCGCCGCCGACGCGATCGACGATCCGCAGCTCGACCTCGGCGGGTCCATCGCCGCCATGGAGCGCGGCGAGATCGACGGCTTCTTCTGGGTGGGCGGGCTGCCGACGCCCGGAATCGCGGACCTCGCGGAGACCGTGGATGTGCGCCTGCTCCCGGTCGAGCAGGACTGGGTGAACGCGGTCAACGAGCGGTACTCCCACGCGTATCGGCCCGCCGACGTGCCTGCGGGCACCTACGGACTCGACGTCTCCGTCACGACGATGGCGGTGCCGAACTACCTCGTCACCGCCGGCAGCACCCCGCCCGGCGTCGTCCACGATCTCGTCGCGGGCCTGTTCGCGGCGCGTACCGCGCTCGCGGCCGATGTGCCGGCGGCGGCGCTGCTGGACCGCCGGTCGGCGATCTTCACCGGACCGGTGCCCTTGCACCCCGGCGCGGAGCAGTACTACCGCGATCTGCGCCGGTGACCGGCGCCCCCTCAAGAAATCCTCAAGATCCCTGACAGCCGTGCGCCGGCTCTGCCAGGGTGAGGTCGATCGCACACGATCGGACACCTGCTGCCTGCTGTCGCTGGGAGCGTGGCAGCAGGGCGATCCCGCGGCCCGAGGGGGCGGGCCGTGGGGTGCCCCTGCGAGGATGCATTGGCGCCGCGATCAGGTGATTACGAACGTGTAAACCTCACCGTGGTGCCTGGAACCGCGCGCATCGCGTGGCTAGTTTGGAGAAATGATGACCTCTGAAACCCCGCTCGTCGTCGTCGAGAACGTCCAGAAGCACTACGGCGAGTTCCAGGCGCTCAGCGACATCGACCTCACCGTCAACGCGGGGGAGGTCGTCGTCGTGATCGGCCCCTCCGGCTCTGGCAAGTCGACGCTCTGCCGCACGATCAACCGTCTGGAGACCATCACCAGCGGCTCGATCCGCATCGACGGCAAGGAACTGCCCGCGGAGGGCAAGGCGCTCGCGCACCTGCGCGCCGACGTCGGCATGGTCTTCCAGTCCTTCAACCTCTTCGCGCACCTCACGATCCTCGAGAACGTGACGCTCGGCCCGATCAAGGTCCGCGGCCTGAAGAAGTCCGACGCCGAGGCGGAAGCCATGATGCTCCTCAAGCGCGTCGGCGTCGCGCAGCAGGCGAACAAGCTCCCCGCGCAGCTCTCCGGCGGCCAGCAGCAGCGCGTCGCGATCGCACGGGCCCTCGCCATGCAGCCGAAGGTCATGCTCTTCGACGAGCCGACAAGCGCGCTCGACCCGGAGATGATCAACGAGGTCCTCGACGTCATGGTCGAGCTCGCCCAGGAGGGCATGACCATGATCGTCGTCACCCACGAGATGGGCTTCGCCCGCAAGGCGGCCGATCGCGTCGTCTTCATGGCGGACGGCCGGATCGTCGAGGAGGCCAAGCCCGAGGAGTTCTTCACGAACCCGAAGAGCGACCGCGCCAAGGACTTCCTCTCGAAGCTCCTCACGCACTGACTTCCCAGACCCAGCACCCACAGCACAGCACACGAAGGAGACGCACATGCGACGCACACGGACACTGGCCGGATTCGGGATCGCCACGGTGGCGCTGCTCGCGCTCACGGCCTGCAACAGCGGCACGCCGTCGAGCACCGGCACGTCGGGAAGCGACGAGGGCGACACCTCGAGCAGCACGCCCTGGACCGTCGAGGAGGACGTCACGATCGAGGGGAGCCCCACGTTCGACCGCATCTCCTCGTCGGGCACCGTCAAGGTGGGCGTCAAGGAGGACCAGCCCGGTCTCGGCTACCTCGACCCCGTGACCGGGGAGCGGACCGGCTTCGACGTCGACATCGCCCGCTGGATGGCGGCGTCCCTCGGAGTCGACCCCGAGAAGATCGAGTTCCAGGCGATCGCCTCCGCGAACCGCGAGCAGGCCATCGTCAACGGTGACATCGACTACTACGTCGGCACCTACTCCATCACGGACAAGCGCAAGGAGCAGATCGCCTTCGCCGGTCCCTACTTCGTCACCGGCCAGGGCCTCCTCGTCGCCGCCGACAGCGACATCGCGAGCGTCGACGACCTGGACTCCTCGACGACGGTCTGCTCGGCGACGGGTTCGACGCCGATCCAGAACATCAAGGAGAACTACCCCGAGGTGAAGACGAAGGAGTACGACACGTACTCCAAGTGCGTCGAGGACCTCAAGAACGGTCAGGTCGACGCGGTCACCACCGACGAGGCCATCCTCATCGGCTACGCGGCGCAGGACCCCGACAACCTCAAGGTCGTCGGCGAGCCGTTCAGCGAGGAGCGCTACGGCATCGGTGTGGCGAAGGGCGACGACGCGCTCGTCGAGTACTTCAACACGCAGCTCACCGACGGTGGCGACATCTGGCAGCAGATCTTCGACAACAACCTCGGCGCCTCCGGTGTGAAGGCCGAGCAGCCCGAGGTCGACCCGGTCGGTTGATCTCTCCGGGGGCGGTCGGTCCGACCGGCCGCCCCCGTCCTCCTCGGCGTCGATCTGACGCGGAAACGAACCGAAAGGCACAGCAGTGGGAGTGATCTCGGACCACCTCGACCTCTGGGGTGAAGCGCTGTGGGGAACCATCGCGCTGTTCCTCGGCGGTGGCCTCATCGCCGTGGTGCTCGGACTCATCGTCGGAGCGGCCCGCGTGTCCCCGGTCCCGATCGCGCGCGGCGTGGGCGCCGTGTACGTGAACTGGATCCGGAACACCCCGCTCACGCTGGTGATGTTCTTCTTCGCGTTCTGCCTTCCGATCCTGCTGGGGGAGCGGGTCAACTCCCTGCTGCTGGCCACGATCGCCCTCGGCATCTACACCGCCACGTACGTCGCGGAGGCGATCCGCGCCGGCATCAACACGGTGCCGGTCGGACAGGCGGAGGCGGCACGCGCCATCGGCCTCAACTTCGGCCAGGTCATGCGCTTCGTCGTGCTGCCCCAGGCCACGCGGTCCGTGGTCCCGCCGCTCATGAGCGTGCTGATCGCCCTCATGAAGAACACCACGGTGGCCGCCGGCTTCTCGGTGGTCAACCTCGGCACGATCCGGGCGGCGCTCAGCGAGCGGGGCGAGAACGCCCTTGTCGTGCTGCTCTGGGTGATGGTCATCTTCGTCGTGCTCGTGCTGCTCCTGAGCTGGGTGCAGCGCGTGCTCGAGAACAAGTGGAGGGTCGCGCGATGAGTTCCGTCCTGTTCGACGTCCCGGGCCCCCGCGCGGTCGCCCGCAACCGGATCATCGGTGCCGTCACGATCCTCGTCGTCCTCGCCGTGCTCGGCTGGGTGGTCTGGCGCCTGTACGCCACCGGCCAGTTCTCCGCGGAGAAGTGGAACATCTTCACCTACTCGGCGGTCTGGGTGCGTTTCGGGGAGGGCCTGCTCAGCACGCTCTCCGCCTTCGCCGTCGCCGGTGTCGGCTCGCTGGTCCTCGGCTTCGTCCTCGGCATCGGCCGCCTCTCCGAGCACGCCTGGGTGCGCGAACCGGTGCGGTGGATCATCGAGATCATGCGGGCGATCCCCGTCCTGATCCTCATGATGCTGCTGTACTACGGCCTTCCGGTGATCGGCATCCGGATGCCCCCGTACTACGCGGTGGTCATCGCGCTCATCGTCTACAACGGCTCCGTGCTCGCGGAGGTGCTCCGTGCCGGGATCGAGTCGCTGCCGCGCGGACAGAAGGAGGCCGGCTACGCGATCGGCCTGCGCAAGACCGGGGTCATGTACTTCATCCTCATCCCGCAGGCCGTCCGGGCGATGATGCCCGTGATCATCGCGCAGCTCGTGGTGGCCCTGAAGGACACCGCGCTCGGCTTCATCATCACGTACCAGGAGCTGCTGTACGTCATCAACCAGATCGGCAACCAGGCGCCCTACGGGTCGCCGCTGATCCCCGCCGCGATCGTCGGCGGCTCGATGTACGTCGCGGTCTGTCTGGTGCTGTCCTACATCGCCTACCGCCTGCAGCGTCGGGCGAAGCGCTCGGCCAAGGCCGGACCGGACGAGGCGGACCCTCGCCAGCACGACGGCGAGACGAACACGTCGCTCATCGTGGCGCAGCGCGGGCTGGGCAAGTTCGACGCCAACAGCTCCGGCGCTTCCGGCCTCTGAGCCGCTACCGGCGCGGGGCGCCCGTCCCGCGCCGGTAGACTCGACTCCCGTGTCAGAGTCTCCGGAAATCACCCCCGAAGCGGTCGAAGCCGCTGTCGCCGACGCCCTCGCGGCGATCGACGCGGCCGCCGACACCGCCGCGCTGAAAGCCGCCCGTGCGGCGCACGTCGCGGAGGGATCGCCGCTCGCGGTCCTGAACGCCTCGATGCGCCAGGTCGCCCCCGAGAACAAGGCCGCGTTCGGCAAGCTCGTCGGCCAGGGCCGCGGTCGTGTGAACCAGGCGCTCGCGGCGAAGGAGGCCGAGCTGGCCGCCGCCGAGGTCGCCGCGCGCCTGGAGGCCGAGCGCGTCGACATCACCGCCGTCCCGTCGCGGACGCGTGTGGGCGCCCGGCACCCGCTCGCTCTCCTGCAGGACCACGTCGAGGACATCTTCGTCGGCATGGGGTGGGAGATCGCGGAGGGGCCGGAGCTCGAGCACGAGTGGTTCAACTTCGACGCGCTGAACTTCGACGTCGACCACCCCGCCCGCCAGGAGCAGGACACCTTCTACGTCGACCCGACCTCGCGCCACCTCGTCATGCGCACGCACACGAGCCCGGTGCAGGTGCGGTCGATGCTGAACCGCGAGGTCCCCATCTACGTGCTGTGCCCGGGCCGCGTGTACCGCACCGACGAGTTCGACGCCACGCACCTCCCGGTCTTCACGCAGTTCGAGGGGCTGGTCGTCGACAAGGGCATCACGATGGCGCACCTCAAGGGCACGCTCGACCACTTCGCGAAGCAGCTCTTCGGTCCGGAGGCCAAGACCCGCTTCCGCACGAACTACTTCCCCTTCACCGAGCCCTCCGCCGAGCTCGACCTGTGGCACCCGACCTTCAAGGGCGGCGCGCGCTGGATCGAGTGGGGCGGCTGCGGCATGGTCAACCCGAACGTGCTGCGCGCGGCCGGGATCGACCCGGAGGTGTACAGCGGCTTCGCGTTCGGCATGGGCATCGAGCGGGGCCTGATGTTCCGCAGCGATGTGCAGGACATGCGCGACATGGCCGAGGGCGATATCCGTTTCAGCGAGCAGTACGGGATGGTGGTGTGATGCGCGTCCCGCTTTCGTGGCTGCGTGAGTACGTCGACCTGGCAGCGGATGCCACGCCCGAGGACGTCCTCGCGGCGCTGGTGACCGTCGGCTTCGAAGAGGAGGACGTGCACCGCTTCGACATCACGGGTCCCGTGGTGGTCGGCCAGGTCGTCTCGCTCGAACCGGAGCCCCAGTCGAACGGCAAGACCATCAACTGGTGCCAGGTCGACGTCGGTCCCGAGCACGGCGGTGTCCGCGGGATCGTCTGCGGCGCGCACAACTTCGTCGTCGGGGACAAGGTCGTCGTGACCCTGCCCGGCGCCGTCCTTCCCGGTCCGTTCCCCATCGCCGCCCGCAAGACCTACGGTCACGTCTCCGACGGCATGATCGCCTCCGCGCGCGAGCTGGGTCTCGGCGACGAGCACAACGGCATCGTCGTGCTGAGCGACCTCGGCATCGATGCGCCCGTGGGCACGGACGCGATCGCGCTGCTGGGCCTCGACGACGTCGCGGTGGAGATCAACGTCACGCCGGACCGCGGCTACGCGTTCTCGGTGCGCGGCGTCGCCCGTGAGTACTCCCACGCCACGGGGGCGGCCTTCCGCGACCCCGCCGAGCGCGACTTCGCCGAGCTGCAGCCCGGTTCCGGACACACGGCCGTGGTCGACGACCAGGCGCCGGTGCGCGGCAAGGTCGGCGCGAGCGAGTTCGTCACCCGGGTCGTGCGCGACGTCGATCCGTCGCGACCCACCCCGCCGTGGATGATCGCGCGCCTGAGCCTCGCGGGCATGCGGTCGCTGGGTGTGCTCATCGACATCACGAACTACGTCATGCTCGAGCTCGGGCAGCCGCTGCACGGCTACGACCTCGACAAGCTCACGGGCGGCATCACCGTCCGTCGCGCGACGCCGGGGGAGAAGATGACCACGCTCGACGGCGTGGAGCGGAAGCTGCACGTCGAAGACCTCCTCATCACCGACGACTCCGGTCCCATCGGCCTCGCCGGTGTCATGGGCGGCGGCACCACCGAGATGAGCGACACCACGCGGAACGTGCTCATCGAGGCGGCGACCTTCGACGCGACGACCATCGCCCGCACGGCCCGCCGTCACAAGCTCCCGAGCGAGGCGTCCAAGCGCTTCGAGCGGGGCGTCGACCCGCTGATCCCCTTCGTCGCGGCCCGGCGTGCAGCCGACCTCATGGTCGAGCTCGCCGGCGGCACGCTCACGGAGGAGGGCGGAGCGCTCTTCGCCGAGGTCTTCGTCGCCGAGATCGAGCTCCCGCGCGGCTTCGTACAGGGGCTGATCGGCGTCGACTACACCGACGACGAGATCACCGGGGCGCTCACGACGATCGGGGCGGAGGTCAGCCCTTCGACAGGCTCAGGGACCCAGGGCGGGTGGACGGTCATCCCGCCGACCTGGCGCCCGGACCTCACCGACAAGTGGTCGCTCGCCGAGGAGGTCGCCCGCATCCACGGACTCGACCGCATCCCCGCGGTGCTGCCGACGCCGCCGTCCGGTCGCGGTCTCACGGCCCACCAGCAGGGGCGTCGCCGCGTGGCGAACGCTCTCGCAGCCGCCGGGTTCGTGGAGACTCCGGCGTTCCCGTTCACGACCGAGGCGCAGAACGATCTGCACGGCTCCGCGTCCGGTGAGCACCTGCCCAGCATCCGCCTCGCGAACCCGCTCGACGGGCAGGTGCCGTTCCTGCGGCGCTCGCTCATCCCGGGTCTGCTGCAGACCGCGCACCGCAACATCTCGCGCGGGCTCACGGATCTCGCGCTGTTCGAGACCGGGGCCGTGTTCGTCCCGGAGCCCGGCGTGGAGTACGGCACCGCCGAGGTCCCGCCGCTGGGTGTCCGGCCGTCGGATGAGGTGCTCGCCGAGCTCGACGCCTCCATCCCCCCGCAGGAGCGCCACGTCGCGGTGCTGCTGACCGGCAATGTGTCGCCGCGTCAGCCGGGGCGTGCCGCCGAGGCCGCCGGGCTCGTCGAGGCGCTCGACGCGGTCCGCGTGATCGGGGCCGCCGCGGGCATCGAGATCGACGTCGTGCAGACGCAGCGCGCCGCGCTCCATCCCGGACGCACCGGTGCGCTGGTCGCCGCCGGCGAGGAGGTCGGCTACGTCGGCGAGCTGCATCCGGCCGTCGCCGAGGAGGCCGATCTGCCCGGTCGCGCCACCGTGCTGGAGCTCGACCTCGACCGGCTGCTCACGCTCGCCGGAGGACGCATCGTGGCGGCGTCGCTGTCCACGTTCCCGGCCGCGACGCAGGACGTCTCGCTCACGCTCCCGGCCGAGGTGCCGGCAGGCGAGGTCCGCGCGGCTCTCGCCGAGGGCGCTGGCGCGCTGCTGGAGTCCGTCCGGCTCGTGGACGACTACCGCGGCGAGGGTGTGCCCGAGGGATCGAAGTCGCTGACGTTCGCCCTGCGCTTCCGCGCCGACGACCGCACGCTGACCGCCGCGGAGGCCTCCGAGGCGAAGATGGCGGGCGTCGCCGTGGCCGCGGAGCGCTTCGGCGCCGCCCTCCGCGACTGATCGGGAGAGCGCACGGCCCCTTTCCGGGGAGCCGTGCGCTCTCGCGATAGCGTGGCCGGATGACGAGCCTCCTCCTGCAGCCCACGCCACCCTCGGTCCCCGCCGGAGCGCGATCGCTCGGGGAGGGACCGTTCCTCTCGCCGGGTGCGCAGCTCGACTGGCACTACCGCAAGCCGGGGTGGACCACGGGGGAGGCGGCGACCGTCACCCCCATGCGCGTCGTCCGTGACGATGAGCGCGGTCTCGTCGCGTGGCTCGCCGCCGGGACGCAGCAGGAAGGTCAGGGCACGCGGGACGGGGAGCGCATCCGGGCCGTCCCGCTCGATCGGCGGTGGCGGGAGCCCCGGCGCCGGATCGTCGAGGAGTGGTGGGGCAACGGCATCCTGCGCATCGCGCCCGCGGGAGTGCCGTGGTCGGTCTGGCTGTTCTGGAGCTCGGTCACCGGGACGACGTGGGACTTCGCCGGCTGGTACGTCAACCTCGAGAACGCGCACCTGCGCACCGACAGTGCCACCTACACCTCCGATCACGTCCTCGACGTCGAGATCGCACTGGACGGGCGCGTGGCGATGAAGGACGAGGACGAGCTGGTCGCCGCCGTCGACCAGGGACGGCTGACCGCCGCGCAGGCCGCGCAGATCGAGCGGCACGCGGTCGCGGCCATCGCGTCGTTCCATGCCGGCGACTGGCCGTTCGATCGGGAGTGGATCGACTGGCGACCGGACCCGTCGTGGACGATCCCGGTGTTGGACGGCCTCGACCAGATCGTCATCCCCTGACCGCTTCGGGGCCGGCCTCCGCGACGGCGCCGAGCCCGCGCGGCATCAGGCGTTCGCGCGGCATCAGGCGACAGCAGCGCCCATGGCCTGTGCTCGCGTGAGGGCCTGAGCTCGCGTGGTGGGCGGTGTTCGCGTGAGGGCCTGTGTCCGCGTGATGGCCTGTGCTCGCGCGGTGGGCGGTGTTCGCGGGGTGGGATGTGTCGCTCCGCTCTGAGCGGAGGCCCTTCCCCCGAGTCGTCGATCCTGATGACATGGGCACATGACGGATGTGCTGATCCTGGGGGGAACCGGATGGCTGTCGGGGCGCATCGCCGCGCACGCGTTGGGGGCGGGGGCGTCGGTGACCTGCCTGGCCCGCGGCGGGCGGCCGGCGCCACCGGGAGCGACCCTCGTGCTCGCCGACCGCGACGACGAGGACGCCTATGACGTCGTCTCGCGCACCGACTGGGACCACGTCGTCGACGTCTCCTCCCGCGTCGAACATGTCTCCGGGGCGGTCCGCGCACTCGGCGACCGTGCCGCCCGGTGGACGTACATCTCGTCGATGTCGGTGTACCGCGACGACGAGACGGTCGGGACGGACGAGTCGGCCCCGCGCCACCCGGCGGCGCAGGCCGGTGAGGACGACGACTACGCGCGGCAGAAGGTCGCGGCGGAGGACGCCGTGCAGGAGAGCCTCGGCGACCGCGCGCTCCTCGTCCGTCCCGGCCTCATCGTCGGCGACGGCGACCCGAGCGATCGCTTCGGCTACTGGGCCGCGGCGTTCCTCCGGGCCCTGGACGAGCCGGTGCTGCTCCCGCCGCTCGACGGGCGCACGGCGGAGGTCATCGACGTCGAGGACGTCGCCGCCTTCGTCATGTCCGCCACTGTCACCGGCGCCGTCAACGCGATCGGCGACGTGCGCGACCTGGAGGACGTGCTGCGTACGGTGCGCGCTTCCACCGGGCACACCGGTCCGGTCATCGTCGGCACGGAGGAGCGTCTCGTCGCGGAGGGTGTCGCATACTGGGCGGGGCCGCGCTCGCTCCCGCTGTGGCTGCCGCCCGAGATGAGCGGATTCATGACCCGCTCGAACGCGCGGTACCGGCGCAGCGGAGGTAGGATCCGGCCCCTCGAAGAGACGCTGGAACGCGTCGTGGCGGACGAGCGCGAACGGGGCGTGGACCGGGAGCGCCGCGCCGGACTCACGCGGACGGAGGAGCGGGCGCTGCTCGACGCCTTCGCTCGCTAGACTGCGAGGCAGTGACACGGGGTGCCGCATCCGCGGCTGAGATCACACCCGTCGAACCTGATCTAGTTCGTACTAGCGAAGGGATGTCGCAATGAGCGATCCTGTGCGTCCGGAATCCGTCCTCGACCTCGCCGTCACGGCGGGAAGGCTGCGGGAGGAGGTCCGGGCTGCGCCGCCGTTGACGCACTGCCTCACGAACGCCGTCGTGACGGGGTTCACCGCCAACGTGCTGCTCGCGCTCGGTGCGGCGCCGGCGATGGTCGACATCGTCGGCGAGGCCGGACCGTTCGCGGGTGCCGCCTCGGGGCTCCTCGTCAACCTCGGGACGCCGACCGCGGAGCAGCGGGAGGCGAGTCGGGAAGCCGTGGCCGGAGCGCTCGCCGCCGCCACGCCCTGGGTGCTCGATCCCGTCGCGATCGGCGCGCTCCCGGTGCGGACGGCGCTGGCCCACGAGCTGGCCGCGCGGCGCCCGACCGCCATCCGCGGCAACGCGTCGGAGATCCTCGCGCTCGCCGGGCACAGCAGCGGCGGCCGCGGCGTCGATGCGACGGACGGCACCGAGGCGGCGGCCTCGTCTGCGCGCGAGCTCGCCGACCGGTACGGCTCCGTGGTCGCCGTCTCCGGCCCGGTCGACCTCCTCACCGACGGGGAACGGGTGATCCGCATCGCCAACGGGCACGAGCTGCTCACGCGGGTGACGGGCGGCGGCTGCGCGCTGGGGGCCGTGATGGCGGCCTTCCTCGGGGCGTCCCGCGGTACCGGGACCGATGCGCTGACGGCGGTGGCCGCGGCGACCCTCGTCTACACGGTCGCGGCCGAGCAGGCGGCGGAGACCTCCCGCGGACCGGGCAGCTTCGCCGTCGGACTGCTCGATGCGCTGTCCGCCGTGACCGCGGCGGATCTCCGGGACCGCGCCCGCGTCGAGGAGGAGACCCGATGACCGTCGACCTGTCCCTCTACCTCGTCACCGATCGGTTGCTGTGTGGCGCACGCGGGGTGGTCGCGACCGTCCGCGAAGCGGTGGCCGGCGGTGTCCGCATCGTGCAGCTGCGCGACAAGGAGACGACGGACGAGGAGACCGTCGTGCAGCTCCTCGCTCTGTCCGCGGCCATCGACGGTCGCGCGCTGCTCGTCGTGAACGATCGCCTCGATGCGGCCGTCGAGGCCCGTCGTCGCGGCGCCAGGGTGGACGGGGTGCACCTCGGTCAGGCGGACGCCTCGGTGCTCCGCGCGCGCGAGCTCCTCGGCCCGGAGGCCCTGATCGGGCTGACCGCGAACACCTCCGCGCACCTCGAGGAGGTCGCCGCGCTGCCGCCCGGCACGGTCGACTACCTCGGGGTCGGCGTGATCCGCCCCACGCGCACCAAGCCCGACCACCCGGCCCCGCTCGGCATCGACGGCTTCGCCGCGTTCGCCGCGCGCAGTGCGCTGCCGTGCGTCGCGATCGGCGGGGTGGAGCTCGATGACACGGCGGCGCTGCGCGCGGCCGGCGCGGCCGGGATCGCGGTGGTGTCGGCGCTGTGCGCGGCGGGCGACCCCCGGACAGCCGCCGCGGCCTTCCGTCGGCGCTGGATGGGGCGGGCGGTGCCGCACGTGCTCAGCATCGCCGGCAGTGATCCGTCCGGGGGCGCGGGCATCCAGGCCGACCTCAAGGCGATCGCCGCGAACGGGGGCTACGGCATGGCGGCCCTGACAGCCCTGACCGCCCAGAACACGCAGGGCGTCCGCGCCGTGCACGTTCCTCCCGCGGACTTCCTCCGGGCGCAGCTCGACGCCGTCGGTGACGACATCCGCATCGACGCCGTGAAGATCGGCATGCTCGCGGACGTGGAGGTGATCCGGACGGTCGCCGCGTGGCTCCGGGACACACAGCCCCCGATCGTCGTGCTCGACCCCGTCATGATCGCGACCTCGGGGGATCGGCTGCTCCACCCCGATGCGGAGCGCGAGCTGCGGAGCCTGCTGTCCCTGGCGACGGTGGTCACCCCGAACCTCGCCGAGCTCGCGGTGCTCGTCGGTCACGAGGTGGCGGACTGGGCGGACGCGCTCGCCGCGGCGCGAGAGCTGTCGGCCGCTATGGGGACCGCGGTGCTGGTGAAGGGCGGGCATCTGCCCGGGGACGAGGCACCGGACGCCCTGATCGACACGGCAGCCGGTACGCACGCGGAATTCCCGGGGGCGCGCATCCGCACGGAGAACACCCATGGCACCGGCTGCTCGCTGTCCGCGGCTCTGGCCACACGACTGGCGCGGGGCGACGATCCCGCGACCGCGGTGCGCGCCGCGCGCGCCTGGTTACGGGAGTCCCTCCGTGCGGCGGACGACCTGGAGATCGGGCGAGGACACGGCCCGATCCATCCCTTCTCGGGACTCTGGGCGCGCGGCGGGGTCGAGACCCGGCCGACACCGGAGGAGGTGGCCGCGGCCTGGTGGGACGAGACCGCCGCGATCCGCGCCGACATCGACGCGCTGCCCTTCGTGCGCGCGCTCGCCGAGGGGACTCTCGACCGCGACGCCTTCGTCTTCTACCTCGCGCAGGATGCCCTCTACCTCCGCGAGTACGCCCGGGTGCTCGGGGAGGCGTCACGTCTCGCTCCGACCCCCGACGAGCAGGCGTTCTGGGCCGAGGCCGCGCACGGCGCGATCCGCGGCGAGCTGGAGCTGCACGCGTCGTGGCTGACGCCGGAGACCGGGGTGAGCGGCGCGACCTTCGCCGCCGAGCCCGCCCCGGCCACGGTCGCCTACCTCGACCACCTGCGCGCCGTCGCCTTCGGCGGGGACTACGCCACGGTGATCGCGGCGGTGCTGCCGTGCTTCTGGCTCTACACCGACCTGGGGGAGCGGCTCCATGCCGGAGCGTTCGGCGCGGCGCCCCGCGACCCCCGGCATCCCTACGCATCGTGGCTGGCGACCTACGCGGATCCGGCATTCGCGGAGGCCACCCGGCAGGCCGTCGCGCATGTCGCCGCCGCGGCCGCGAGGGCCGACGACACCGGCCGAGAGCGGATGCGGCGAGCCTTCCTCGCATCGAGCGCGCACGAACGGGCCTTCTTCGCCGCACCGGTCGCGCGCGCTGTCGTGTGACGCCCCGGATTTGCGGTGCCGAACACGGCCGCGCTATCGTCGCCGCATGCCTTCGGTCGCCACCGCTCCTTCGACGCTCGTCCCGAGCGTCATCGCCGTGCGCCGACGTCGCGGCCGCCGATTCTAGGCGACCCCGCCCTTCTGCCTGCGTCCGCGCGGCGGTCGAGTGCCGGTGTCGCCGCCTCCGGCCCCGCCCCCGGTCCCGAGATCGTCGAGGACCCGACCGTTAAGGTAGAAGCATGACGTATTCCGTCGCCGTCTCCGGCGCCTCCGGCTACGCAGGCGGCGAGATCCTGCGCCTCCTGGCCGCTCACCCCGACGTCGAGATCCGCACCGTCACGGCGCACTCGAACGCCGGACAGCCCCTCGTCGCCCATCAGCCGCACCTCCGCTCACTCGCCCACCTGACGCTGCAGGACACCACACCGGAGGTCCTCGCCGGACACGACATCGTGTTCCTGGCCCTCCCGCACGGCCAGTCCGGGCAGTACACGGACGCCCTCGGCGACACCCCGCTGGTGATCGACGCCGGAGCGGACCACCGGCTCACCTCGTCGGCGGAGTGGGACGCGTTCTACGGCGGGTCCTTCCATGAGCCGTGGACGTACGGCGTGCCCGAGCTCCTCGTCGGAGGGGGCAAGCAGCGGGACGCGCTCCGCAGCGCGACCCGGATCGCCGCACCCGGCTGCAACGCCTCCACGGTGAGCCTCAGCCTCGCCCCCGGTGTCGCGGCCGGCGTGATCGACCCGGGCGACGTCGTCTCCGTCCTGGCCGTCGGCCCGTCCGGGGCGGGCAAGAGCCTGAAGACGAATCTCCTCGCCAGCGAGATCCTCGGCTCCGCGAACCCCTATGCCGTCGGCGGCACGCACCGCCACATCCCGGAGATCCGTCAGGCGCTCGCCGCCGCCCGCCCTTCGACGGGCTCAGGGACCCAGGGAGCAGGGACCCAGGACATCCGGATCTCGTTCACTCCGGTCCTCGTGCCGATGTCGCGCGGCATCCTCGCCACGTCCACGGCGCCGATCGTCGAGGGTGTGAGCGACGCCGAGATCCGTCAGGCGTGGGAGAGCGCCTACGGCGACGAGACCTTCGTCCAGCTGCTGCCGGAGGGGAGCTTCCCGCGCACGGCCGACGTGCTCGGGGCGAACACGGCCCTCCTCGGCCTCGCGATCGATCGCGCCGCGAACCGCGTGACGGTGGTCACCGCCGTCGACAACCTCGTCAAGGGCACCGCCGGAGCTGCCGTCCAGTCCATGAACATCGCGCTGGGGCTTCCCGAGACCCGCGCCCTCTCAGTGAACGGAGTCGCCCCGTGAGCGTCACCGCCCCCGCAGGATTCGAGGCGGCCGGGGTCGCCGCCGGACTCAAGTCGACCGGCAAGCCCGATGTCGCCGTCGTGGTCAACCGCGGCCCCCGCAAGGTCGGCGCGGCCGTCTTCACGAGCAACCGCGCCAAGGCCAACCCCATCATCTGGTCGCAGCAGGCCGTCGCGGACCGCGTGGTCGAGGCCGTCGTCCTCAACTCCGGCGGTGCGAACTGCTTCACCGGGAGCTTCGGGTTCCAGACGACCCACCAGACCGCGGAGAAGGCGGCCGAACTGCTCGGCATCAGCGCGGGCGACGTGCTCGTCTGCTCCACGGGGCTCATCGGGACGGGGGACGAGGTCTTTCGCGAGAAGGTCCTCGCCGGCACCGCGCAGGCGATCACCGCGCTGAGCGCGGACGGCGGGGAGAGCGCCGCGCACGCCATCATGACCACGGACACAGTCGCGAAGACCGCTGTGGTGACCCGCGACGGCTGGACGATCGGCGGCATGGCGAAGGGCGCGGGCATGCTCGCCCCGGGTCTGGCGACGATGCTCGTGGTGCTCACCACCGACGCCGTGCTCGAACCGCTCCAGGCCGACGAGGCGCTGCGTCGGGCGACGGGACGCACGTTCGACCGCCTCGACTCCGACGGCTGCATGTCGACCAACGACCAGGTGACGCTGCTCGCCAACGGCGCCTCCGAGGTCGTCCCCGACCTCGACGACTTCGCCGAGGCGCTCACCGCGCTCTGCCAGGAGCTCGCGGTCAAGCTGCAGGGCGACGCGGAGGGCGCGAGCCACGACATCACGATCGAGGTGCAGCACGCCGTCTCCGAGCAGGACGCCGTCGAGGTCGGCCGCTCGGTCGCCCGCAACAACCTGTTCAAGGCGGCCATCTTCGGCAACGACCCGAACTGGGGCCGCGTCCTCGCGGCGATCGGCACGACGGCCGCGCAGTTCGACCCCTACGACGTCGACGTGTGGATGAACGGCGTCCGCGTCTGCACCGCCGGCGGGCCGGACCGCCCCCGCGAGGAGGTCGACCTGACGCCGCGGGCCACGCACCTGATGATCGACCTCAAGGTCGGAGAGGCCACCGCCACGGTGCTCACCAACGACCTCACCCACGACTACGTGCACGAGAACAGCGCCTACGCCTCATGACCGACATCCAGGACACCACGCCGGACATCGCGGCGCAGAAGGCCACCACCCTCATCGAGTCGCTGCCGTGGCTGAAGAAGTTCCGCGACCAGATCGTCGTCGTCAAGTACGGCGGGAACGCGATGGTCTCGGACGAGCTGCAGGAGGCCTTCGCCCAGGACATCGCGTACCTCCGCTACGTCGGTGTGCAGCCCGTGGTCGTGCACGGCGGCGGGCCGCAGATCTCCGACATGCTCCAGCGGCTGGAGATCCCCAGCGAGTTCAAGGGCGGGTACCGGGTCACCAACACCGAGGCGATCGGCGTCGTGCGGATGGTGCTCACCGGACAGGTGAACCCGCAACTCGTGTCGAAGATCAACTCGCACGGCCCCATCGCCACCGGGCTCAGCGGCGAGGACGCCGGGCTCTTCGGCGGTCGCCGTCGCGGTGTGATGATCGACGGTGAGGAGGTGGACCTCGGCCGCGTGGGCGACGTGGTCCAGGTCGACCCGACGCCGGTGCTCGACCATCTCGCCGCAGGGCGGATCCCGGTCGTGTCGAGCATCGCGCCCGACCTCGACCACCCGGGGCAGTCGCTCAACGTCAACGCGGATGCCGCGGCTGCCGCGCTGGCCGTGGCCCTCGGGGCCCGCAAGCTCGTCATCCTCACCGACGTGCCGGGGCTGTACGCCGACTGGCCCAACCGGGACTCGCTCGTGTCGCACCTGACGTCGGACGCGCTCGTCGAGATGCTTCCGCGCCTCGAGTCGGGGATGATCCCGAAGATGCGCGCGTGCCTCGATGCGGTCGAGGGCGGCGTCGACGCGGCGGCGATCATCGACGGACGGGTGCCGCACTCGGTGCTCGTCGAACTGTTCACCAGCAAGGGAATCGGGACCGAAGTGGTCCTGGGAGAGAAAGGGGCGACGGCATGACCGTCTGGCAGGACGACGCGGCACGTGATCTCGTGCTCAACGCGGGGGAGCGCCTCGCGCTGCTGACCCGCGGTGAGGGCTCGTACCTGTGGGACGCCGAAGACCGACGCTACCTCGACTTCCTCGCCGGCATCGCGGTGACCTCCCTCGGTCACGCGCACCCGGTGTTCGTCGATGCGGTGTCCCGGCAGGCCGCCACCCTCGCGCACGTCTCCAACTACTTCGCGACTCCGCCGCAGCTCGCGCTCGCCGCCCGACTCAAGCGCCTTGCCGGCGCGGGGATCGATGGTCGCGTGTTCTTCTCGAACTCGGGTGCCGAGGCCAACGAGGCCGCGTTCAAGCTCGCCCGTCTGCACGGCGGGGCGGAGCGTCCGCGCATCCTCGCACTGGAGAACGGCTTCCACGGCCGGACGATGGGCTCGCTCGCGCTCACGGCCAAGGAGTCGATGCGTGCGCCGTTCGCGCCGATGCCCGGAGGCGTGGAGCACATCCCGGCCACGATCGAAGCGCTGGAGGCCGCGATGGACGACCGGGTCGCCGCCGTCATCGTGGAGCCGATCCAGGGTGAAGCCGGCGTCGTCGAGCTGCCCGAGGGCTACCTCGCCGCGGCACGCTCGCTGACCCTCGCGCACGGCGCCCTGCTCATCGTCGACGAGATCCAGACGGGCGCGGGCCGGACCGGCGCCTGGTTCGGATTCAGCCACGAGGGCATCACGCCCGACGCCATCACGCTCGCGAAGGGCATCGGCGGCGGATTCCCGATCGGCGCCCTCGTCACCTACGGGGCCGCGAGCGCCCTGTTCACACCCGGTTCGCACGGCTCCACGTTCGGCGGCAACCCGCTCGCGACGGCCGTGGCGGACGCGGTGCTGGCCGAGATCGAGCGCGCCGACCTCGTCGACAACGCCGCGCGCCGTGGCGCCGAGCTGCGGGACATCATCCTCGGCATCGACTCTCCGCTGGTCGGCGGCGTCCGCGGCCGCGGACTCCTCGTGGGCGTCGCGCTCACGCAGCCCGTGGCGGGTGCGGTGGTCGCCGCCGCGCAGGACCGCGGTCTCATCGTCAACGCCGCCAACCCCGAGACCGTGCGCGTCGCGCCGGCGCTCACCATCGGAGACGCGGAGCTGGCGGAGTTCCGCGAGCTGTTCGCCGCCGCTCTCTCCGACGTCCACACCTCCGCCACCGGAAAGGTCCCCGCATGACCCGCCACCTGCTGCGCGACGACGATCTGACGCCCGCCGAGCAGGCGGAGATCCTCGATCTCGCGCTCGAGCTCAAGAAGGATCGCTGGGCGGACAAGAGCCTCGCCGGCCCGCAGACCGTCGCCGTGATCTTCGACAAGTCGTCCACCCGGACGCGCGTCTCGTTCGCCGTCGGTATCGCCGACCTCGGCGGCACGCCGCTCATCATCTCCACGGCGAGCAGCCAGCTCGGCGGGAAGGAGACGCCGTCCGACACGGCCCGCGTGCTCGAGCGCCAGGTCGCCGCGATCGTGTGGCGGACCTACGCGCAGTCGGGGCTGGAGGAGATGGCCGCCGGCACCCGGGTCCCCGTGATCAATGCGCTGTCCGACGACTTCCACCCCTGCCAGCTCCTCGCCGACCTGCTGACGATCCGTGAGCACAAGGGCGACCTCAAGGGCCTCACGCTGACGTTCTTCGGCGACGGCCAGAGCAACATGGCGCACTCCTACGCGCTCGCGGGCGTCACGGCCGGCATGCACGTGCGCATCGCCTCGCCGGAGGACTACGCGCCGCGCGCCGACGTGATCGAAGCGGCCGACCGCCGCGCCGGGGAGACCGGCGGATCGATCACGCTCTTCACCGACCCGGTCGAGGCGGCCGCCGGCGCCGACGTCGTCGTCACCGACACCTGGGTGTCGATGGGCAAGGAGGAGGAGAAGCTCGCGCGGATCCGCGATCTCGGGGGCTACAAGGTCACGCCCGAGACCATGGAGCTCGCGCACGACGACGCGATCTTCATCCACTGCCTGCCCGCTGACCGCGGCTACGAGGTGGACTCCGCGGTCATCGACGGTCCGCAGAGCGTGGTGTGGGACGAGGCGGAGAACCGCCTGCACGCCCAGAAGGCCCTGCTGGTCTGGCTTCTCGGGAAGAAGGACGCGTGATGGCCGGTTCGCGCGAAGGCACCAACGAGGGCGCGCTCTGGGGCGCGCGGTTCGCCACCGGTCCGTCGCCGGAGCTCGTCGAGCTGAGCCGGTCGACGCCTTTCGACTGGATCCTGGCGCCGTACGACATCGCGGGATCCCACGCGCATGCCACGGCGCTGGCCGCCGCGGGGTACCTGGAGCCGGATGAGGCCGCCCGGATGCACGAGGGCCTCGACGCCGTCGCGCGCAAGGTCGCCGACGGCACCCTGCAGCCGCTGCCCACCGACGAGGATGTGCACGGCGCACTCGAGCAGGCGCTGATCGCCGAGCTCGGTCCGGAGCTGGGCGGACGCCTCCGCGCCGGCCGCAGCCGGAACGACCAGATCGCCACGCTCGTGCGGATGTACCTGATCGACCACGCCCGGGTGATCGCGCGCGACCTGCTGCGCGTGATCGATGCGCTCGTGGCACAGGCGGAGGCGCATCCCGACGCGATCCTGCCCGGCCGCACGCACCTGCAGCACGCACAGCCGGTGCTGCTCGCCCATCACCTCCAGGCCCACGCCTGGCCGCTGGTGCGCGAGCTCGAGCGCCTCGTCGACTGGCGCCGTCGCGCCGGTGTCTCGCCGTACGGCGGGGGAGCACTCGCGGGGTCGACCCTGGGCCTGGATCCCGCGCTCGTCGCGACGGAGCTCGGCCTCGACCGGCCGGCGGAGAACTCCCTCGACGGCACCGCTGCGCGGGACGTCGTGGCGGAGTTCGCGTTCATCGCGGCGATGACGGGGGTCGACCTCTCCCGCCTGTCCGAGGAGATCATCCTCTGGAACACGCGGGAGTTCGGCTTCGTCACCCTCGACGACGGCTACTCCACGGGATCCAGCATCATGCCGCAGAAGAAGAACCCGGACATCGCCGAGCTCGCGCGCGGCAAGTCCGGGCGTCTCATCGGCAACCTGTCCGGCCTGCTGGCGACCCTCAAGGGCCTGCCCCTCGCGTACAACCGCGATCTGCAGGAGGACAAGGAGCCGGTGTTCGACTCGGTGCGGACGCTCGAGGTCGTGCTGCCGGCGTTCGCCGGGATGATCGCGACGCTGCGTTTCCACACGGAGCGGATGGCCGCGCTCGCCCCCCAGGGGTTCTCCCTGGCGACGGATGTCGCCGAGTGGCTGGTGAAGCGGCGCGTGCCGTTCCGCGACGCCCACGAGATCTCCGGCGCGCTCGTCCGTGCCTGCGAGGAGCAGGGGATCGGGCTGGAGGACGCCTCCGACGAGCTGCTGCTGTCGGTGTCGCCGCACCTCGTCCCCGAGGTCCGCGAGGTGCTCACGATCGAGGGCTCCGTCGCGTCGCGCACGGGCGTCGGCGGCACCGCTCCGGAGCGCGTGGCCGAGCAGCGCGCGGAGCTCGTCGCCCGCGCGCAGGCCGCTGCGCACGCGCTCGGCCTGTAATCGCTCCGGCGGCGGCCTCGCCTCAGTGCAGCTCGCCGTCGGCGGCCGAGCGTTCCCACCGGGTGAACCGGACGGTCAGGCCCGCGCGGGTGGGCGCGGCGAGGAACGGTCCCGCGGAGACGGTCGCATCGCCGGGGAAGGGAGCCACCCTGACCAGGCGCCAGGGGCCGTCGTCCGCCCGGGCGCGCACGATCATCGCGTCCGCCCAGCGGCTGACCCTGACCGTGATCTCGCTCTCGCGCCAGTCGTCGACGTAGCCGACCGACCAGTCGGATCGGCCGGCGGTCACGACGGCACCGAGACCGAGGTGGCCGTCGGCGAACTCGACGCCCGCTTTGATCCAGTGCTCCTCATCGGCGCGCACGAAGAGCCCTGCCTGGTCGAACTGCCCCTCCCACGGCGCACGGAACGCGACCTCGATCGCCTCGCCGACCGCGAGCGGCGCGAGCAGCGCGTGCTCCGTGTCGTGCACGAAACCGTAGGCGGTGTGGCGCCAGGCGTCGCTGCCCTCGGCCGCGGTGGCGTCGAGGTGACCGTCGACGTGTGTCCAGGCGGGGGCATGGGTCCAGGTGGCATCGGTCCAGTTGATGATGCGTGATTCAGGCATATTTCCCATCTATAGCTGATAAGGGCATAAACAGCGAATATTCGTGCTACGGTTATGTCATGGTCGTCGCTGTGATCGCCGACATCGTCGGGTCCCGGGAACTCCGGGACCGCGGTGCTGCGCAGCGCGCGCTGGACGAGACCATCGCACAGGTGGAACAGGATCGCCCGCTGGCCATCCACCCGCTCACGCCCACGGTAGGGGACGAGCAGCAGGGCGTCTACCGCGCACTGCCTGACGCGCTCCTCTCCCTCCTCATGGTCCAGCTCCGCCTCCCGGAGGGTCTCGCCTTCCGCTTCGGCATCGGCGTCGGCGAGGTCAGGCCGGTCACCTCGGTGCACGGCGAGCTGGCCGACGGACCCGGGTGGTACGCGGCACGCGCCGCGATCGAGACCGTCCACGCACGCGAACAGCGCGCCGTGCCGCGCACGCGCACCTGGATTGTCGGCGCCCCGGGTCAGGATGAGGTCATGGAGACCGTGATCGCCGCGTCCAACGCCTACGTCCTCGCGCGCGACGAGCTGGTGGGGGCGATGAGCACGCGCGAACGCCACCTCACCTACGGACGCCTGGTCGGCCGGTCCCAGCAGGAGCTCGCCGCCCAGGAGGGCATCTCGCAGCCGAGCGTCTCCAAGTCGCTGCGGAGTGCGGGAGCCGCCGCTCTCATCGAAGGCGTGGCCGCGCTCCGGGGGGAGTCCGCATGATCCTCGCCGGCTTCGTCCTCCTCGCCGTCGGCGCGACCGACCTCGTCCGGCAGTTCGTGCCGCGGCGGTGGATCGGCTTCGTCGTGGCCGCGGCCGTGGTCCTCCTCCTCGGCATCGGCGGCGATGCGCTGCTGCCCGCGCTCCTGGGGCTCGGTGCCGGGGCGCTGTGGGCGTGGAGCATGCCGGACGAGGGGCCGTCCCGGGCCGGGTTCTGGCCGGCGGTCGCGCTGGCCGCCCTCAGCATCGCCGCCGTGGTCTGGGGCGGGTCGAGGAGCACGTCCGGTCTCATCGGCGAGCTCTGGACGCTCCGCTCGCCCTTCGGCGAGGTGCCGTTCGATCTCGCGGTGCTCGCGCTCGGTGCCGGCGTCTTCCTCCTCGAATCCGCGAACCTCGTCGTCCGTGCGGCTCTCGACGGCGAGCACACCTGGCGCCCGGCCGAGGTCTCGGGGACCGTCGCGCCCGAGCCCGTACCCTCCGACCGGTCGGAGGCCGACGCCCCTGCGGTGTCCGCCGTGATCCCCGCCGATCCCCGCCACGGATTCAAGGGCGGGCGGCTCATCGGCCCGCTGGAACGCGTGCTCGTGATGATCCTCACGCTCGCCGCGGCGTACCCGGTGCTCGCGGCCATGCTCGCCGCCAAGGGCATCGTCCGCTTCCCGGAGATCTCCCGAGACGGGGAGACCGGCGCGCGTGCCGAGTACTTCCTCGTCGGCAGCCTCGTGAGCTGGGTGATCGGCCTCGGTGCAGCCTTCCTCGTCTGGTGGGCGGCGCACAGCTGACACCCCCGCCCGCGACGCAGCGGGACGGTCGCGCGCTGCTAGCCTGGAGCGCGTGTCAACTCCCGCTCTGACGACCGCGCCGCAGGCGATCGACCCCACGTTCGAGAACGTGTGGGACGAGATCGTGTGGCGTGGCCTCGTCCACGTGTCCACCGACCAGGAGGCGCTGCGCGCCCTGCTCGCGGGAGACCCCGTCACGTATTACTGCGGCTTCGACCCGACGGCACCGAGTCTGCATCTCGGGCACCTGGTCCAGCTGCTCCTGCTCCGCCGCCTCCAGCTCGCCGGGCACAAGCCGCTCGGTCTCGTCGGCGGCTCCACCGGCCTGATCGGCGATCCCCGGCCGACTGCGGAGCGCACGCTCAACACCCGCGAGACGGTGGCGGAATGGGTCGACCGCCTGCGCGGCCAGGTCGAGCGGTACCTCAGCTTCGAGGGTGACAACGCCGCCCGCATGGTGAACAACCTCGACTGGACGGCGCCGCTCTCCGCGATCGACTTCCTGCGGGAGATCGGCAAGCACTACCGCGTCGGCACGATGCTGAAGAAGGACGCGGTGGCCGCGCGCCTGAACTCCGACGCCGGCATCAGCTACACCGAGTTCAGCTACCAGATCCTCCAGGGACTCGACTTCCTCGAGCTCTACCGCCAGTACGACTGCGTGCTGCAGACGGGCGGCTCGGATCAGTGGGGCAACCTGACTAGCGGGACGGATCTCATCCACCGCGTCGAGGGCGCGTCCGTGCACGCGATCGGCACGCCGCTGATCACCAACAGCGACGGCACGAAGTTCGGCAAGAGCGAGGGCAACGCGATCTGGATCGACGCGGAGCTCACGAGCCCCTACGCGTTCTACCAGTTCTGGCTCAGCACGGCCGATGCCGACGTGATCGAACGCCTCAAGGTCTTCACGTTCCTGACCAGGGCCGAGATCGAGGGGTACGCCGAACTCGTGGCGACGGAGCCGTTCCGCCGCGCCGCCCAGAAGCGCCTCGCGCTCGAGGTCGTCGCGACGGTGCACGGTGTGGAGGCGACGGCGGCCGTGATCGCGGCGTCCGAGGCGCTGTTCGGGCAGGGCGACCTGACCACTCTCGACGCGGCGACGCTGCGCACGGCTCTGGACGAGCTCCCGCACGCGACGGTCGCCGCCGGTACTCCGGTCGTCGACGCACTCGTCGCGACCGGGCTGGTGTCGAGTCTGTCGGAGGCCCGTCGCGCGATCGCGCAGGGCGGGGTGTCCCTCGACGGCGATCGGGTGGAGGACGACTCCGCGACCGTGCAGGGCACGCTTCCCGGGGGTGTCTCGGTGCTGCGTCGCGGGAAGAAGACTCTCGCCGGCGTCTTCCTCGGCTGATCCCGGTCAGGCATGCCGTTCACCCCGAGTCACGCGATCGTGGCGTTGCCGTTCGTGCGCACGCCCCTGGTCCCCGCGGCGATCGCGATCGGAGCGATGACGCCGGACATCTCGCTGTTCCTGCGGAACGTCGGGCTCAACTACGGTTTCCTGCACGATCCGGTCAACGTCCTGTGGACGGCTCTGCTCGCGCTCATGCTCTTCCTGCTGTGGCGTGTGCTGCTGCGCCCCGCGACCCTGGAGCTGCTGCCCGACTGGGTGAGCACGCGGCTGCCCGCCGGGTGGGGCGCGAGCGGACTCCGGGCCGGGGTCGAGGCGTTGACCCGCGACGATCGTCCCCGGTATCGGGGTGCGCGGTCGCTGTATCCGGTCCTGCTCGTGCTCTCCGCGATACTGGGGGTGCTCTCGCACATCCTCTGGGACGCGTTCACGCATGAGTCGCGGTGGGGCGTCGATCTGCTGCCCGCGCTCGCGAACTCGTGGGGTCCGTTCGACGGCTACAAGTGGCTCCAGTACGCCTCGAGCGCGCTCGGCCTGCTGGGTCTGGCGATCTGGGCGGCACTGTGGCTGCGTCGTGCGACCCCGCGAACGCATGCGCCCCGGATCCTTCCGACGGTCGTGCGGGTCGCGTGGTGGCTCTCGCTGCCGGTGATCCTCGTGCTCGCGTGGGTCGGCGGACTGCTCGCGTTCGGCCCGCTCTCCGCCGAGTTCACGGTGCAGCATCTCGCGTATCGGGTGCTGCCGCCGGCCTGTGCGGTGTGGGGCCTGCTCACCCTGGTCCTCTGCGTGGTCCTCGCCGTGCGGCGGCCGCGCTCCGCGGTCTGACCCGCAGCGGACGCGGCACGTCGGGAAGCCGGGTCACCAGCGTGGTGCGTCCGTGCCCCATGCGTGCGGGGCCTCGAACCTGAGCCCGGGGAGCGCGGGTGCCGCCGTCACGACCGGGGTCCCGTCCACGTCGAATCGCGCGAGATGCGCCGAGGCGTCGATCTCCGGCGCGCGCACGGCAGCGGTCGTGCGCGGCATCCCCAGCAGTTCGGCGGCGACCCGGCGCAGGGAGGTGCGCACGATGCGCGAGCGCCCGTCGCGGGAACGGAGCAGGCGGGTGAGTGCGGCGGCGAGAAGATATCCGCTGCTGTGATCCAGCGCCTGGGCGGGGAGGGCGCCCGGCCGTCCGTCGTCGCCCTCGATCATCGCGATGCCGCTCTCCGCCTGGACGAGACTGTCGAAACCGGCGCGCTCGGGATGATCGGGTCCCCAGGCGCTGAGCTGCGCGACGAGGAGACCCGGGTGCTGCTCGACCAGAGCGTCGGGGGAGAGGCCGAGCCGGTCCAGCGAGGCGGGCCGGTATCCGAGCACGACCGCATCCGCCGACTCCAGAAGGGCGTGCAACTCGGGGGACCGGGCGTCGAGGCGTGCGGAGCGCTTGCCATGGCCGGTGTCGAGGTGCTGCCACGGGAGCTCGGGGAGCTGCGGCGGGTCGAGACGCAGCACGTCGGCGCCGAGGAGAGCGAGCGTCCGTGTGCACACCGGCCCCGCGATCACTCGGGTGAGGTCCAGGACACGGAGGCCGGCGAGCGGAGCGCGCGCCGAGACGTCGGGAGACGAGGTCCGTCGGTCCTTCGCTCGTCCGCCCTCGGGGTCGGCGACCGCGACATCGAGGAGCGGAGCAGCTCGCTGCGCCCGGTCGGCCTCGGGGTCCTCGTGACGCACGGCCACGGCGAGTCCGCCCGCCGCGGAGATGAGGCCCACGGCCTCGTCGGTCGAGAGGGTCGACATCCTGCGGGTCACGGTCTCCGCACCCGCCGAGCCGGACAGACCGAGTGCGCGGCGAAGCGCTCGAGCGTGGTGCGGGTAGTTGCCATGTGTGCGGACCCACCCGTCGCCGCTCTCCCAGAACCCGGAGAGCGGCGCCCACACCGGCGGGGGAGTTCCGTCGACCAGCAGGTAGCGGTCGCTCCGGTAGGCGACGGCCACGCGTCGGGGATCGATGGACCCGGGGTCGAGTCCGGCGGCCACGGTCACCGCGGCCACACTGGCGAGAGCCAGCTCTGCGGTCGCCGTGCGCGAGGCGAGGGGCACCGGATCGAGAGTGCGGAGTGACGCGAGGGAGTCCGCGGGGAGGGGCGCGACGCCCGTGTCCCGCCACACACGGACGAGCAGATCGGCAGTGGTGTCGGAGGAGGGAGTGCGCATGGGCGTGATGCTACTCCGCCCCCGGATACCGCCGGAAACAGCCGCTGATCCGGCCGAATCCCGGCGCGGGGCGCCCGCGACACGCCCGGGGTGGTGCGCCCGATTTGCCAGACCCCCGGAATCCACGTAACTTATTACTTGTTCGCCCCACAGGGAAGCGGAGAAGCCCAGAGCTTCACCCCCCTCAAGCGGAGAACCACTCCCGATCCACTCTCACTTGAGAGATCCGGCGCTTGCGCCTAGGATGGGAGATCCACCCCTTCTGCGGCTGTCACCGGCTGCGCAGCGGATCCAAGATCCGCGCGGCGCGCCGATTTGACAAGCGGGTCGGGATGGCTAAGATATAGAAGTTGCCCTGCGGGCCTGGTTGTGATGGCTGGGTCGTGGGAGCATCCGATCCTTGAGAACTCAACAGCGTGCACTTGTCAAATGCCAAATTATCCTCGTCTAGCTTCGGCTGGGTGAGAATTCCTTTGGATCAAAGACCAACCTCTTTGTGGGGTTGGCAACGGATGAAGTCAGCAATGAATTCGTCTCTTTGGTCAGCATCAAACTCGCTGCGTTCCGGTTTTTCCCCGGTTCGTATGCAATTTCTTTTTACGGAGAGTTTGATCCTGGCTCAGGATGAACGCTGGCGGCGTGCTTAACACATGCAAGTCGAACGGTGAAGCAGGAGCTTGCTCTTGTGGATCAGTGGCGAACGGGTGAGTAACACGTGAGCAACCTGCCCCTGACTCTGGGATAAGCGCTGGAAACGGCGTCTAATACTGGATATGTGACGTGACCGCATGGTCTGCGTTTGGAAAGATTTTTCGGTTGGGGATGGGCTCGCGGCCTATCAGCTTGTTGGTGAGGTAATGGCTCACCAAGGCGTCGACGGGTAGCCGGCCTGAGAGGGTGACCGGCCACACTGGGACTGAGACACGGCCCAGACTCCTACGGGAGGCAGCAGTGGGGAATATTGCACAATGGGCGAAAGCCTGATGCAGCAACGCCGCGTGAGGGATGACGGCCTTCGGGTTGTAAACCTCTTTTAGCAGGGAAGAAGCGAAAGTGACGGTACCTGCAGAAAAAGCGCCGGCTAACTACGTGCCAGCAGCCGCGGTAATACGTAGGGCGCAAGCGTTATCCGGAATTATTGGGCGTAAAGAGCTCGTAGGCGGTTTGTCGCGTCTGCTGTGAAATCCCGAGGCTCAACCTCGGGCCTGCAGTGGGTACGGGCAGACTAGAGTGCGGTAGGGGAGATTGGAATTCCTGGTGTAGCGGTGGAATGCGCAGATATCAGGAGGAACACCGATGGCGAAGGCAGATCTCTGGGCCGTAACTGACGCTGAGGAGCGAAAGGGTGGGGAGCAAACAGGCTTAGATACCCTGGTAGTCCACCCCGTAAACGTTGGGAACTAGTTGTGGGGTCCATTCCACGGATTCCGTGACGCAGCTAACGCATTAAGTTCCCCGCCTGGGGAGTACGGCCGCAAGGCTAAAACTCAAAGGAATTGACGGGGACCCGCACAAGCGGCGGAGCATGCGGATTAATTCGATGCAACGCGAAGAACCTTACCAAGGCTTGACATATACGAGAACGGGCCAGAAATGGTCAACTCTTTGGACACTCGTAAACAGGTGGTGCATGGTTGTCGTCAGCTCGTGTCGTGAGATGTTGGGTTAAGTCCCGCAACGAGCGCAACCCTCGTTCTATGTTGCCAGCACGTAATGGTGGGAACTCATGGGATACTGCCGGGGTCAACTCGGAGGAAGGTGGGGATGACGTCAAATCATCATGCCCCTTATGTCTTGGGCTTCACGCATGCTACAATGGCCGGTACAAAGGGCTGCAATACCGTGAGGTGGAGCGAATCCCAAAAAGCCGGTCCCAGTTCGGATTGAGGTCTGCAACTCGACCTCATGAAGTCGGAGTCGCTAGTAATCGCAGATCAGCAACGCTGCGGTGAATACGTTCCCGGGTCTTGTACACACCGCCCGTCAAGTCATGAAAGTCGGTAACACCTGAAGCCGGTGGCCTAACCCTTGTGGAGGGAGCCGTCGAAGGTGGGATCGGTAATTAGGACTAAGTCGTAACAAGGTAGCCGTACCGGAAGGTGCGGCTGGATCACCTCCTTTCTAAGGAGCATCTGACGCTTCGGCGTCCAGAACCCAGATCGAAGGCACACGTTCTTCGCTGGGAGCTCATGGGTGGAACATTTGACATGGCATCGAGATTGTTTCTCTGATTAGTACGCAGCTTGCTGCAGGAACGTTGGGGGGATGGGTTTCGGTGCCTGCACGCTGTTGGGTCCTGAGGGACCGGATGCGGGTCTTTCGGGATCTGGTCTGTACCTCTGGGCCTCTTGTTGTCTCTCCGGTTGGGGAGGTGGTGAGGGGTACCGCCCGTACTTTGAGAACTACACAGTGGACGCGAGCATCTTGCAACTGGTCTTTGATCAGTTGCGCAAGATGATCTTAAAGATCATTAGTCAATTTCTGATTCAGTCTTCGGACTGGTCGGGTTTTTGATTCAAACTCATGTGATTTCAAGTCTTTAAGAGCAAACGGTGGATGCCTTGGCATCTGGAGCCGAAGAAGGACGTAGCAATCTGCGATAAGCCTCGGGGAACTGATAAGCAAGTTTTGATCCGAGGGTGTCCGAATGGGGAAACCCCGCTGGGCGGCGTGCCGACCTAGTGACTCCCGCCTGAATATATAGGGCGGGTAGAGGGAACGTGGGGAAGTGAAACATCTCAGTACCCACAGGAAGAGAAAGCAACCGCGATTCCGTTAGTAGTGGCGAGCGAAACCGGATCAGGCTAAACCGAGTGTGTGTGATATCCGGCAGGAGTTGCATATTCGGGGTTGTGGGACTCACCAGTCAGTTCTGCCGAGCTGGCGACGTTACAGAAGCGTATAGACGAACGGTCTTGAAAGGCCGGTCATAGAGGGTGCCAACCCCGTAGTCGAAATGCGTGTTCTGGCGTGGAGAGTATCCCAAGTAGCACGGGGCCCGTGAAATCCCGTGTGAATCTGTCAGGACCACCTGATAAGCCTAAATACTCCCAGATGACCGATAGCGGACAAGTACCGTGAGGGAAAGGTGAAAAGTACCCCGGGAGGGGAGTGAAATAGTACCTGAAACCGTTTGCTTACAAACCGTTGGAGCACCCCTGGTAGGTGTGACAGCGTGCCTTTTGAAGAATGAGCCTGCGAGTTAGCGATATGTGGCGAGGTTAACCCGTGTGGGGTAGCCGTAGCGAAAGCGAGTCTGAATAGGGCGATTCAGTCGCATGTCCTAGACCCGAAGCGAAGTGATCTATCCATGGCCAGGTTGAAGCGACGGTAAGACGTCGTGGAGGACCGAACCCACTTAGGTTGAAAACTGAGGGGATGAGCTGTGGATAGGGGTGAAAGGCCAATCAAACTTCGTGATAGCTGGTTCTCTCCGAAATGCATTTAGGTGCAGCGTTGCGTGTTTCTTGCCGGAGGTAGAGCTACTGGATGGCCGATGGGCCCTACAAGGTTACTGACGTCAGCCAAACTCCGAATGCCGGTAAGTGAGAGCGCAGCAGTGAGACTGTGGGGGATAAGCTTCATAGTCGAGAGGGAAACAACCCAGACCACCAACTAAGGTCCCAAAGCGCGTGCTAAGTGGGAAAGGATGTGGAGTTGCTCTGACAACCAGGAGGTTGGCTTAGAAGCAGCCACCCTTGAAAGAGTGCGTAATAGCTCACTGGTCAAGTGATTCCGCGCCGACAATGTAACGGGGCTCAAGCACGCCACCGAAGTTGTGGCATTGACATTATTGGTAGGCCTTCGTGGTCCAGCCGTGTTGATGGGTAGGAGAGCGTCGTGTGGCCAGCGAAGCGGCGGTGGAAACCAGCCGTGGAGGCTACACGAGTGAGAATGCAGGCATGAGTAGCGAATGACGTGTGAGAAACACGTCCTCCGAAAGACCAAGGGTTCCAGGGTCAAGCTAATCTTCCCTGGGTAAGTCGGGACCTAAGGCGAGGCCGACAGGCGTAGTCGATGGACAACGGGTTGATATTCCCGTACCGGCGAAGAACCGCCCAAGCTAATCCAGTGGTGCTAAACGTCCGAGCCTTCACATCGTCGCCTTCGGGTGACACCGTGGAGGGGAGCACGTGACCCCATGCTGGTGCGGTTAGCGTATTAACAGGTGTGACGCAGGAAGGTAGTCCAAGCCAGGCGATGGTTGTCCTGGTGCAAGTGCGTAGGCCGAGTCGTAGGCAAATCCGCGACTCATACAGGCTGAGACACGATGCGGATAAAAAGTGGATGATCCTATGCTGCCGAGAAAAGCATCGACGCGAGGTTCTAGCCGCCCGTACCCCAAACCGACTCAGGTGGTCAGGTAGAGAATACCAAGGAGATCGAGAGAATCGTGGTTAAGGAACTCGGCAAAATGCCCCCGTAACTTCGGGAGAAGGGGGGCCTTCGACGTATTAGGACTTGCTCCGAAAGCGTTTGGAGGCCGCAGAGACTAGTGGGTAGCGACTGTTTACTAAAAACACAGGTCCGTGCCAAGTCGCAAGACGATGTATACGGACTGACGCCTGCCCGGTGCTGGAAGGTTAAGAGGACCGGTTAGCCGCAAGGCGAAGCTGAGAATTTAAGCCCCAGTAAACGGCGGTGGTAACTATAACCATCCTAAGGTAGCGAAATTCCTTGTCGGGTAAGTTCCGACCTGCACGAATGGCGTAACGACTTCCCAACTGTCTCAACCGCGAACTCGGCGAAATTGCATTACGAGTAAAGATGCTCGTTACGCGCAGCAGGACGGAAAGACCCCGTGACCTTTACTACAGCTTGGTATTGGTGTTCGGTGTGGCTTGTGTAGGATAGGTGGGAGACTTTGAAGCGGTGACGCCAGTTACCGTGGAGTCATTGTTGAAATACCACTCTGGTCACTCTGGATATCTAACTTCGAACCGTAATCCGGTTCAGGGACAGTGCCTGGTGGGTAGTTTAACTGGGGCGGTTGCCTCCCAAAAAGTAACGGAGGCGCCCAAAGGTTCCCTCAACCTGGTTGGCAATCAGGTGGCGAGTGTAAGTGCACAAGGGAGCTTGACTGTGAGACTGACAGGTCGAGCAGGGACGAAAGTCGGGACTAGTGATCCGGCAGTGGCTTGTGGAAGCGCTGTCGCTCAACGGATAAAAGGTACCTCGGGGATAACAGGCTGATCTTGCCCAAGAGTCCATATCGACGGCATGGTTTGGCACCTCGATGTCGGCTCGTCGCATCCTGGGGCTGGAGTAGGTCCCAAGGGTTGGGCTGTTCGCCCATTAAAGCGGTACGCGAGCTGGGTTTAGAACGTCGTGAGACAGTTCGGTCCCTATCCGCTGCGCGCGTAGGAAGTTTGAGAGGATCTGACCCTAGTACGAGAGGACCGGGTTGGACGAACCTCTGGTGTGTCAGTTGTTCCGCCAGGAGCACCGCTGATTAGCTACGTTCGGGATGGATAACCGCTGAAAGCATCTAAGCGGGAAGCCGGCCTCAAGATGAGACTTCCATACCTTCGGGTGAGAGGCTCCCAGCCAGACTACTGGGTTGATAGGCCAGATGTGGAAGCACGGTAACGTGTGCAGCTGACTGGTACTAATAAGCCGATGACTTGATAACACACCGTTTGTTGGTGCTTGCGTCCACTGAGTGGTTCTCGATGTACGGTCGAGAACTACCTTCAACAATGATTCATCATTGCTTTAGGTTTGATTGAAACATCAATAGTGTTTCGGCGGCCATAGCGTGAGGGAAACGCCCGGTCACATTCCGAACCCGGAAGCTAAGCCTCACAGCGCCGATGGTACTGCAGGGGGGACCCTGTGGGAGAGTAGGACACCGCCGGACTCCTTTTAGTCGAAATGGCCACCCATCGTTGGGTGGCCATTTTGCGTTTACAGCACGAAGAGAACAGGGAGCACCATGCCGGAAGAGGAAGAGCGCCGTCCACGTCGCAACGACGACAGGAACCAGCGCAACGATCGTCCTTCCGGAGGTCGCCCCGTCTACCGCGACGGCGCATCTCGCTCCGGCGACCGCGGCCCGCGTCGTGAGGGTGGCTACAACCGTGACGGTGCCCCGCGTCGCGAAGGTGGCTACAGCCGTGATGGTGGTGCGCCGCGTCGTGAGGGCGGCTACAACCGCGATGGTGGTGCGCCTCGTCGCGAGGGCGGCTACAACAACCGTGACGGTGCTGCCCCCCGCCGTGAAGGCAGCTACAACCGCGATGGTGGTGCGCCTCGTCGCGAAGGCGGCTACAACAACCGTGACGGTGCTCCGCGTCGTGAGGGTGGCTACAACCGTGATGGTGGTGCTCCGCGTCGTGAGGGTGGTTACAACCGCGATGGTGGTGCGCCTCGTCGCGAGGGCGGCTACAACAACCGTGACAGCGCTCCGCGTCGTGAGGGTGGTTACAAACGCGATGGTGCTCCGCGACGTGAGGGTGGCTACAACAACCGTGATGGTGCGTCGCGTCGCGAGGGCGGCTACAACCGTGACGGTGGTGCGCCTCGTCGCGAGGGCGGCTACAACAACCGTGACGGCGCCCCGCGTCGCGAAGGTGGTTACAACCGCGATGGTGCGCCCCGTCGTGAGGGCGGCTACAACCGTGACGGTGGTGCGCCCCGTCGTGAGGGTGGCTACAACCGTGACGGTGGTGCGCCCCGTCGTGAGGGTGGCTACAACCGTGACGGTGGTGCCCCTCGCCGCGAGGGTGGTTACAACCGCGACGGTGGTGCGCCCCGTCGCGAGGGGGGCTACAACCGGGACAGCGCTCCGCGTCGCGAAGGCGGCTACAACCGTGACTCCGGTCCTCGTCGCGAGGGCGGCTACAACCGTGACTCCGCTCCGCGTCGCGAGGGCGGGTTCGAGCGTGAGCGGGGGAGTGACCGGTCGCGGCCCTTCCCGCAGCGCGGCGGGGCTGGGCGGGAGCGTCCGGCCAACGCGGCGAACGAGCGTCCGCGCTTCGACGAGCCCCGCGTCCCGGACGAGGTCACCGCGCGCGACCTGCACCCGTCCGCGCGCAACGAGCTGAAGACGCTGAGCAAAGAGAACGCCGAGTTCGTCGCTCGTCACCTGGCGATGGCCTCCCGGCTGATCGACGAGGACCCCGCTCTGGCGCACGAGCATGCGCTGGCGGCGTCGCGTCGTGCCGGCCGGATCGCGATCGTCCGCGAGACCCTCGGCATCACCGCCTATGCGACCGGCGACTTCGCCTTGGCGCTGCGCGAGCTGCGTACCTACCGCCGGATCTCCGGTAAGGATGACCAGATCGCCCTCATGGTCGACAGCGAGCGCGGTATCGGGCGCCCCGACCGCGCCCTCGAGACCGGTCGGGCGGTGGACCGATCAGCTCTGACCACGCCCGTGCGAGTCGCCCTGGCTATCGCGATGTCGGGTGCCCGGCTCGACCAGGGAGACCTCGAGCTGGCGCTCGGAGAGCTCGAGATCCCGGAGCTGGACCCGGACCGCGCATTCGAGTGGAGCCCCGCGCTGTTCGCCGCGCGCGCCGCCGTCCTGGAGGACCTCGGGCGTACGGACGAAGCCGAGTTCTGGGCGCGCCGTGCCGAGGTCGCCGCCGAGGCTCTCGGTGTCGACGAGGCCGGCGACGAAGAGCTCTACGTGGAGGACGGCCTCATCGAGGACGGGTTCTCCGACGACGAGTTCTCCGACGTTGATGTCGCTTCTGTCGAGGACGAGGAGGAGGCCGAGGACGAGGCCGACGACGCGACCGAAGCCGACGACGCGGCCGAAGCTCCCGACACGACCGAGGCCCCCGAGCCCGCCGAGCCGTCCATCGAGGACGAGGTGCGCGAGATGCTCGGCGAGGACGACGAGACGGACGACGACGAGACGGAGGACGACTCGCCCTCCGCGTCCGAGAAGCCGGAGGCGTAGTGGGGCTCTTCACAGCGAAGGCGCGGAAGCGCCCGACGGGACGCACGCCGCTCGAAGGCATGGACACCGTCCTCGCCGACCTCGACGGCGTGGTCTATGCCGGTCCCGGCGCTCTGCCGCATGCGGTGGAGAGCCTGAATGCGGCGGCTCACGCGGTGCGCCTCGGCTACATCACGAACAACGCTTCGCGCACCGACGCCTCGGTGGCCGCGCACCTCACGAGTCTCGGGCTCGACGTGGCTCCGCAGGACGTCGTCACGAGCCCGCAGGCGGCGATGCGTCTGCTGTCCGGGATCGTGCCGGCGCCGGCGACCATCCTCGTGGTGGGCGGCGACGGCCTCGTCGACGAGGTGCAGAAGGCCGGGTACACGGTCACGCGCAGCGCCGAGGACGCGCCGCAGGCCGTGGTCCAGGGCTTCGCGCCCGAGGTCGCCTGGACCGACCTCGCCGAGGCGGCGTTCGCGCTCAAGGTCCCCGAGGACGAGGGCGGCATCCCGTGGATCGCCACGAACACCGACTGGACGATCCCGCGCGAGCGGGGCGTCGCCCCGGGGAACGGCACTCTCGTGTCCGCCGTGCACACCGCGATCGGTCGCCTGGCGACGGTGGCGGGCAAGCCGGAGACCCCGATCTTCGAGGAGGCGCTCGCCCGTTTCGGCGCGGCGAAGGCGCTCTTCATCGGTGACCGCCTCGACACCGACATCATGGGCGCCAGCCGTGCGGGCATCGAGTCCGCCCTGGTGCTGACCGGTATCGACCGTCCCAAGCACGTCCTCGCCGCGCCCGAAGGATCGCGCCCGACCTACATCCTCGGCGACCTGCGCGGTCTGCACGAGCCGTACCCCGAGCCCACCGTGACCGACGGTGTGTTCGACGTGAACGGCGCTGCCGTCCGCGTCCGAGGCGCAGACGTCGAGATCGTCGCCGAGTCCGGCGACCAGCTCGATCTGCTCCGTGCGGGCGCCGCCGCGATCTGGGCGTCCGGGACGCCGGTGTTCGTCCTCCGTGTTCCGGAACGGCTGTACGCGGACCCGTTCCACCGCCCCTGAGCCACGCGTGGCGCCGCCGCCCGTCGGCGGCGCCGCGTACAGTGGAAGCGTGAGCGATGAGACGACGACCAGCGCGCCGACGGACGGCCTGTGGAGTCGTCTGCGCCTGATCGAAGGGCAGCCGCTCGCCGCACGCGCGGACGCGTACTCGGCCCTGCACGACGAACTCTCGCGACGACTCGAGAGCGGATCCCGGCACGACCTGCGGGAGACCCCGGGACCACGATGACGCGACTCGACGCCGCCCTCGCCGCCCGAGGACTCGCCCGTTCGCGCACGCATGCCGCCACCCTCATCGCCGACGGCCTCGTGAGCGTCGACGGCCGCCCGGTCGTGAAGGCCTCGACCGCGGTCAGCGACGACAACACCATCACGGTCGCCGGCGCCGACCACTACGTCAGCCGCGCGGCGCACAAGCTCATCGCCGGGCTCGACGGCTTCGGCATCCCGGTGCAGGGACGCCTCGCGCTCGACATGGGGGCCTCGACCGGCGGTTTCACGCAGGTGCTGCGGGAACGCGGCGCTCGCCGTGTCCTCGCCGTGGATGTCGGCCACGGCCAGCTCGCCCCCGCGGTCGCCGCCGACCCCGGCGTCATCGCCGTCGAGGGCTTCAACGTGCGGCACATGACGCGTGACAGCCTCACCGCAGCGACAGGGGAGTCCACGTCGCCCGACCTGGTGGTGGGCGACCTCTCCTTCATCTCGCTCGAGCTCGTGCTTCCCGCGGTGGTCGCCGTGGCCGCGCCGGGCGCCGACGTGCTGCTGCTGGTCAAGCCGCAGTTCGAGGTCGGGAGGACCGCGGTGCGCGGCGGCCTCGTCACCGACCCCGCCACCCGGGCCGATGCCGTCGCCCGCGTGGTGTGGAGCGCGTGGGATGCCGGGATGGGGATGGCGGGGATCGTCTCCTCCCCGATCCTCGGGACACACGGCAATGCGGAGTATCTCGTGCACCTCGTGCCGGGCGGCGGCAGCAATCCGACAGAATGGATGGACACCATCAACCGGCTGGCAGGGGGACGATGAACGAGCGCAGGATCCTGGTCGTCGCCCACGCGGGTCGCGTCGACACCGTCGCGGCCGCCCGTCGGGTGATCGACGCCCTCCGCGGTGCGGGGGTCCGTCCCGTCCTGGCAGCCGACGACCATGCCGAGCTCGCCGCGGTCGATGCGTTCTTCGCGGACGTCGAGGTGCTGGACGCCTCCGGACCGGCGACTCTCGAGCTCGCGATCGTGCTCGGGGGCGACGGCACGATCCTCCGCGCGGCAGAGCTCGTCCGTGACAGCGGCGCTCCGGTGCTGGGCATCAACATGGGTCACGTCGGCTTCCTCGCGGAGATCGACCGGGACGACATGGACGACGCGATGCGCCGCGTCATCGCCCGTGACTACGAGGTCGAGGAGCGCCTGGCACTGTCGGTGCGCGTGAAGGACGCCTCGGGCGATGTCGTCTTCGAGACCTGGGCCCTGAACGAGGCGACTGTCGAGAAGGCGAGCCGTGAGCGCATGATCGAGGTGGTGCTCGAGATCGACGGGCGGCCGCTGTCGAGCTTCGGTTGCGACGGCATGGTCATCTCCACGCCGACCGGCTCGACCGCCTACAACTTCTCCGCCGGCGGCCCGGTCATCTGGCCGACGGTCGAGGCCATCGCGGTGGTCCCGCTGTCGGCGCACGCGCTCTTCGCGAAGCCGCTCGTGGTGAGCCCCGAGGCGGCCGTGGCGATCGAGATGCTGGAGCGGACGGATGGCTCCGGCATCCTCTGGTGCGACGGCCGTCGTTCCCACGACCTTCCGCCGGGAGCCCGCGTCGTGGTGCGCCGCTCGTCGCGCCCGGTCCGCCTCGCGCGTCTGCACCCCACGGCGTTCACGAACCGTCTCGTGCGGAAGTTCCAGCTGCCCGTCGAAGGATGGCGCGGACAGGAGCGGAGGAGCGACGCATGATCGAGGAGATGCGCATGCAGGGGCTCGGCGTGATCGCCGACGCCGTCCTACCGCTCGGCCCCGGCTTCACGGCCATCACCGGAGAGACGGGCGCGGGGAAGACCATGGTCGTCACCGGGCTCGGGCTGCTCCTCGGCCAGCGCGCCGACTCGGGCGCCGTGCGCAAGGGAGCCGCGCAGGCCTCGGTGGCCGGGGTGTGGATCGTGCCCGAGAAGGGCGAGGTCGCCGACATCGTGGCCGAGGCCGGGGGAGAGCTGGAGCCGGCCGGTGCCGGCACCGCTGAGCTCTATGTCTCGCGCACCCTCAGCGCCGAGGGCCGCAGCCGCGCGAGCGTCGGCGGGCGGGCCGCGCCGGCAGGAGTGCTGTCCTCGCTCGCGGACGAGCTCATCGTCGTGCACGGACAGTCCGAGCAGCTGCGGCTGCGGTCGGCCGCCGCGCAGCGCGACGCCCTCGACCGCTTCGGCGGCGAACCGATCGCCCGGGCGCTGGAGGAGTACCAGGCCGCGTTCGAGCGCTGGCGAACGCTCGACGCCCAGATCATCGACATCACCGCGAACCGTGACCGGCGTGCCGAGGAGGCCGCCCGGCTGCGGGAGGACCTCGCCCTGATCGAGGCGACCGCCCCCGAGGAGGGCGAGGACGAGGAGCTGGCGGCTCGTGCCGAGCGCCTCGCGAACGCGGAGGAACTCCGCGTCGCCGCCGCCCTGGCCCACGGAGCCCTCTCGAACGAGGAGGGCGAGCCCGATGCCTCGGCGCTGGTCGCGGAAGCGCGCCGAGCGATCGAGCGCGTGTCCGACCCGAAGCTCGCGGAGGTCGCGGAGACCCTGGCCGACATCGGCTACCGCATTGCCGACGCCGCCGGTGTGCTCTCCGGCTTCCTCGCCGACCTCGACGAGTCCGGTCCGCACGAGCTGGCCGCCGTCGAGGAGCGGCGGGCCGCGCTCGGCGTCCTCATCCGTCAGCACGGCTCGCTGGCGGAGGCCCTGGCGCTGTGGCAGACCGGATCCGCGCGGCTGGCCGAACTCGACGACGACGGAGAGCGCCTGGAACGCCTCACCGCCGAGCGCGACGCGGCCAGGACGGAGCTCGACGCCCGGGCCGACGCTCTCACCGCGGCCCGGAGCGAGGCGGCCGGCCGACTCGGCGAGGCCGTGACCGCCGAGCTGCACGCGCTGGCGATGCCGGACGCGCGCCTGGAGGTCTCTGTGGCCCCGGGGGCCGAGAGCACCCACGGCCGCGACGACGTCGCCATCCTGCTCGCCCCGCATCCCGGCGCCGAACCCCGCTCGGTCGCCAAGGGCGCCTCCGGCGGCGAGCTGTCGCGGGTGATGCTCGCGATCGAGGTCGTCATCGCGGCGACCGATCCCGTGCCCACCTTCGTGTTCGACGAGGTCGATGCGGGCATCGGCGGCGCGGCGGCGATCGAGGTGGGTCGGCGACTCGCCCGACTCGCCGAAAAGTCTCAGGTGATCGCCGTCACCCATCTCGCGCAGGTCGCCGCCTTCGCGAACAACCATCTCACCGTCGTGAAATCGCACGACGGCGCCGTCACCGCGTCCAGCGTGCGGCGGCTCGACGGGGAGGAGCGCGAGGCCGAGATGGCCCGTCTGCTCTCCGGACTCGCGGATTCCGATGCCGCACTCACCCACGCCCGCGAGCTTCTCAGCCTCGGCGTCTGAATGAACTGTTAGGATAGAAGCCCGTGATGAACTCTTCTTCTGCGGGGCCCAAGAACGACACGACCAAGCACATCTTCGTGACTGGTGGTGTCGTTTCGTCTTTGGGCAAGGGGCTCACCGCGGCCAGCCTGGGCAACCTCCTGACCGCTCGCGGACTCCGCGTGGTCATGCAGAAGCTCGACCCGTATCTGAACGTCGATCCGGGCACCATGAACCCGTTCCAGCACGGCGAGGTGTTCGTCACCGACGACGGTGCGGAGACCGACCTCGACATCGGGCACTACGAGCGCTTCCTCGACATCAACCTGTCCGAGGCGGCCAACGTCACGACCGGTCAGATCTACTCGCAGGTGATCGCCCGTGAGCGTCGCGGCGAGTACCTCGGCGACACCGTGCAGGTCATCCCGCACATCACCGACGAGATCAAGCGCCGCATGCGGCTGCAGGCCACCGAGGACCCGCGTCCCGACGTGATCATCACCGAGGTCGGCGGCACCGTCGGCGACATCGAGTCGCAGCCGTTCCTCGAGTCGGCCCGCCAGCTGCGTCACGAGCTCGGCCGCGACAGCGTGTTCTTCGTGCACGTCTCGCTCGTGCCGTTCATGGGAGCGTCCGGCGAGCAGAAGACCAAGCCGACCCAGCACTCGGTTGCCGCGCTCCGCCAGGTCGGCATCCAGCCCGACGCCCTCGTGCTCCGCAGCGATCGCCCGGTGAGCGCGAGCAACCGCAACAAGATCGCCCTGATGTGCGACGTCGACGTCGAAGGCGTCATCAACACCGTCGACCTGCCGAGCATCTACGACATCCCGTCGACCCTCAACGAGCAGGGCCTCGACTCCTACATCGTGCGCCGCCTCGGGCTCGACCAGAAGGCGGACGACGTCGACTGGACGCGCTGGAACAAGGTTCTGCACGCGGTGCACAACCCGAAGCACGAGGTCACGATCGGTCTCGTCGGCAAGTACATCGACCTTCCGGACGCCTACCTCTCCGTGACGGAGGCCCTCAAGGCGGGCGGCTTCGCGCAGGAGACCAAGGTCAACATCCGCTGGATCCCGTCCGACCTCTGCGAGACCCCCGAGGGCGCGCAGGAGCAGCTGGCCGAGCTGGACGGCATCTGCGTCCCCGGAGGCTTCGGCATCCGCGGCATCGAGGGCAAGCTGGGTGCGCTGAAGTTCGCCCGCGAGCAGGGCATCCCGACCCTCGGCCTCTGCCTGGGTCTGCAGTGCATGGTCATCGAGTACGCCCGCGACGTGGCCGGGATCGCCGGAGCCTCGTCCAGCGAGTTCGACCCGGACACCGCGGAGCCCGTCATCGCGACCATGGCCGAGCAGATCGAGATCCTCGACGGCGGCGACCTGGGCGGCACCATGCGCCTCGGCCTCTACCAGGCGGCTCTCGCGGAGGGCTCGCTGGCGCGCGAGGTCTACGGCGCCGCCGAGGTGTCCGAGCGTCACCGCCACCGCTACGAGGTGAACAACGCGTACCGCGATCGCCTGTCCGAGGCCGGCCTGGTGTTCTCGGGCCTCAACCCGGAACTCGACCTCGTCGAGTACGTCGAGCTGCCGCGTGACGTGCACCCGTACTACATCGCCACCCAGGCGCACCCGGAGCTGCGCTCGCGTCCGACCGACCCGCACCCGCTGTTCCGCGGGCTCGTCGGCGCGGCCATCGCCCGCCACCGCGCGAGCGAGCTGTTCGACGTGCCCGTCGATGAGTGAGTCGGAGGCGCCGGCCGTCGCGGAGCCGCTGCGCGACGAGCCCTTCGAGCCGGAGGTCGTGAGCAGCGACCTCGTTTACGAGGGGCGCGTCTGGGACGTGCGCTCCGACCGGGTCCGCTACGGCGAGGGCGAGATCGTGCGACAGTACGTCGCCCACCCCGGGGCCGTCGCGATCCTCGCGCTGGACGACGAGGGACGGGTGCTGCTCATCCAGCAGTACCGTCACCCGATCCGCCACCGCGACTGGGAGCTGCCGGCCGGCCTCCTCGACATCGCGGGGGAGGAGCCCGTGGCGGCCGCCCGTCGCGAGCTCGCGGAGGAGGCCGACCTCGTCGCCGCGCACTGGGAGCCCCTGGTGTCGTCGTGGACGACGCCGGGAGGCAACGACGAGCTCATCCAGGTGTTCCTCGCGACGGGGCTCACCGCCGCCGCGGCCGCGCACGCCCGCGAAGACGAGGAGGCGGACATCCGTCTCGCCTGGCTTCCCCTCGAGGAGGCGGTCGCCGGAGTCCTGGCGGGACGCCTGCGCAACGGCATCCTCGCGCTCGGCGTGCTGGCGACCGCGCAGAGGCTGCGCGACCGGAGCTGAGCATGCAGCTCGATCGCGCTCTCGACGCGTATCTGCGTCACGTCACGATCGAGCGCGGGCTCAGCGCGCACACGGTCGGCGCCTACCGGCGGGACCTCGAGGGCTACCGGGACTGGCTCACGGCGGAGGGGATCGACGACACGGCGGACATCACGCCCGCCGTCGTCGACCGCTTCATCGTCGACCGCGCCTCGGCGGAGCCGCCCCCGGCCGCGACGAGTCTGGCGCGCCTGCAGTCCTCGGTGCGCGGCTGGCACCGGTTCCTCGCCCGTGAGGGCATCGAGGCGGACGATCCGACCGGACGGCTCCGCCCGCCCAAGACCCCGCGCCCGCTGCCGAAAGCGCTCACGATCGACCAGGTGGAGCGGCTGCTCGCCGCGCCGTCGGCCGAGGAGCCGCTCGGCATCCGCGACCGGGCGCTCCTGGAGCTCCTCTACGCCACGGGCGCCCGGGTGTCGGAGGCGGTCGGGCTCGACGTCGACGACATGGCGCACGGCGAGGTGCTGCGCCTGCGGGGCAAGGGCTCGAAGGAGCGCATCGTCCCGGTGGGGTCGTACGCCCGTGCCGCCGTCGACGCCTACCTCACCCGGGTTCGCCCGGAGCTCGCGGCGAAGGGCCGCGCATCGGCCCGGCTCTTCCTCGGCGCACGCGGTGCCCCGCTCTCGCGACAGAGCGCCTGGCTGGTGATCCGTTCCGCCGCGGAGCGCGCACAGCTCACGACCGAGGTCTCCCCGCACACGCTGCGCCACTCGTTCGCGACGCACCTCCTGCAGGGCGGTGCCGACGTGCGGGTGGTGCAGGAGCTGCTGGGGCACTCCTCGGTCGCGACGACGCAGATCTACACGCATGTGTCGGTGGACGCCCTCCGCGACATCTACGCGACCTCTCATCCCCGGGCGCGCTGACCGCGCAGGCCGCGGCCGGTACCGGGACCGCCGCGCGCCGAGCCGGCTGGGGAACGCTGGGCGGCTACAATCGAGCAAGCACGAAGGAGCAGGAGAACCGGTGGCTGAGAAAGTGGCGAAGTCCAGGGCGAAGGCGCAGAAGGCCGACGACACCCCCATGGGACCCACCGGCCGTCCGTACCAGGGCTTCCCGATCCCGGCGCCTCTGAAGTCGCACGGCCCGGCCCGCATCATCGCGCTCTGCAACCAGAAGGGCGGCGTCGGCAAGACGACGACCTCCATCAACCTCGCCGCCGCGCTCGCGGAGTACGGCCGCAAGGTGCTCGCCGTGGACTTCGACCCGCAGGGCGCGCTGTCCGCCGGTCTCGGCATCCAGACACACGACGTCCCGACGGTCTACGACCTCCTGCTCGACACGAAGCGCGATGCGCACGACGCGATCGTGCACTCGAACGTGCCCGGTCTCGACGTCCTTCCCGCGAACATCGACCTCTCCGCCGCGGAGGTGCACCTCGTCAACGAGGTCGCCCGCGAGACGATCCTCGCCCGCGTGCTGCGCCAGGTGGCGGGGGAGTACGACGTCATCCTCATCGACTGCCAGCCGTCGCTCGGTCTGCTGACCGTGAACGCGCTGACGGCGGCGCACGGCGTCATCATCCCGCTCGAGTGCGAGTTCTTCGCGCTCCGCGGTGTCGCGCTCCTCATCGAGACCATCGACAAGGTCCGCGACCGGCTCAACCCCTCCATCGAGATGGACGGCCTGCTGGCGACGATGTACGACCCGCGCACGCTGCACTCGCGCGAGGTGCTGGAGCGCGTCGTGGAGGCGTTCGGCGACGACGTGCTGGAGACCGTCATCGGCCGCACCGTGAAGTTCCCGGACGCGTCGGTCTCGGGGGTCCCGATCACCGAGTTCGCTCCGGAGCACGCGGCCGCACAGGCATACCTGCGGCTGGCCAGGGAGCTGGTCGCCCGTGGCGCCGTCGCCTGACGAGCTCGGTACCGCTGAGGTCCCGGCACCCGCCGAGGCGATCGACACCGCGGAGCCGTCCTCCGCCGACGATGCCGCTGGGTTCCGCGTCTCGCTGTCCAACTTCGACGGCCCCTTCGACCTCCTGCTGAACCTCATCTCGAAGCACGAGATGGACATCACCGAGGTGTCGCTGAGCGCCGTCACCAACGAGTTCATCGCGTACCTCGCCGACCTGGAGGACGAGGAGGAGCTCGACCAGGCGTCGGAGTTCCTCGTCGTCGCCGCGACCCTGCTCGACATGAAGGTGGCGGGCCTGCTGCCGCAGGGCGAGCTCGTCGACGCCGAGGCCGTCGCCCTGCTCGAAGCGCGCGACCTGCTCTTCGCCCGTCTCCTGCAGTACCGCGCGTTCAAAGAGGTCTCCGCATGGTTCTCGCGGTGCCTGCAGCGGGAGGACCGCCGTCATGTGCGTGCGGTACCGCTGGAGGAGAAGCACCGGAAGCAGACACCAGAGCTCGTCTGGTCGCTCACGCCCGACGACTTCGCGGCGCTGGCGCTGCTGGCCTTTGCGCCGAAGGAGATCCCGCACGTCGGACTCGACCACTTGCATGCGCCCTTGGTCAGCATCCGCGAGCAGGCCGCGATCGTCGTCACGCTGCTGCGCGGCACCGAGTCGCTGAGCTTCCGCGAGCTGGTCGCGGGCGTCTCGGAGCCGGGTATCGTCGTGGCCCGCTTCATCTCGGTGTTGGAGCTGTACCGCCACGCGGCGCTCTCCTTCGAACAACTGGAACCGCTCGGGGAGCTCACCCTCCGCTGGGCCGCCGACTCCTGGTCGGACGAGACACTCGCGACCCTGGGGGCCGACTATGACCGATGACGTGACCGCGGCAGAGACCGGCCTCCCCGACGAGCCCGACGCCGCGACGGGTTCCGAGCTGCCGCTCAGCGAGCGTGTGGAGGCGATCCTCTTCATCGTCGACGAGCCGATCGGCCTGGTGGCCCTCGCCGCCGCGGTCGGCGCGCCGGTGCCCGCCGTCCGGCAGACGGTCGAGTCGCTGGTCGAGGACTACGACGGTCGAGGCGCGGGTCCGCGGCGCGGCTTCGAACTGCGGGAGGTCGGCGGTGGATGGCGGCTCTACGTCCGCGAGGACCTCGATCCGGTCGTGGCGGAGTTCGTCGGCGGTCAGGCGCCGGCCCGGCTCTCCCAGGCGGCGCTGGAGACGCTCGCGGTGATCGCGTACAAGCAGCCGGTGACCCGGAGCCAGGTGGCCTCGATCCGCGCGGTCAACGTCGACTCCGTGGTCCGCACCCTCCTCGCGCGGGGGCTGATCACCGAACTGTTCGCCGATTCCGAGACCGGCGCGATCAACTACGGCACAACCGATGCACTCCTCCAGCATCTCGGCATCAACTCTCTGGATGAGCTTCCGCCGATCTCGCCGCTCCTCGACGACGGCGCCGACGGCTTCGACGAAGGGACGGTCCGATGACCACCGACGCCCACGATTCCAGCGCCCCCGAGGGCGTGCGACTGCAGAAGGTGCTCGCCGCGGCTGGTGTCGCCTCCCGTCGGGTCGTCGAGCAGTACATCGTCGAGGGACGCATCCGGGTGAACGGCCAGGTGGTCACCGAGCTCGGCCGCCGCATCGACCCGGAGCGGGACCTCGTGGACGTGGACGGCACCGCGGTGCAGCTCGACGTGTCCAAGCGGTACGTGATGTTGAACAAGCCGACGGGTGTGGTCAGCAGCATGCGCGACGAGAGCGGACGCCCCGATCTCCGACGCTTCACGAAGGACTACGAGGAGCGGCTGTACAACGTCGGGCGTCTGGACGCCGAGACCAGCGGACTGCTGCTGCTCACCAACGACGGCGAGCTCGCGCACGTCCTCGCGCATCCCTCCTTCGGCGTCACCAAGGTCTACATCGCGAAGGTCGAGGGGAGCGTGACGGCGCAGACCATCTCGAAGCTCACGAAGGGCATCGAGCTGGAGGACGGCCCCATCGCCGCCGACAAGGCTCGGCTGCTGGACACGTCGCGCGGCTCGAGCCTCGTGGAGCTCACGCTGCACTCCGGCCGCAACCGGATCGTGCGCCGGATGATGGCCGCGGTCGGCCATCCGGTCACGGAACTCGTGCGGCGGCAGTTCGGTCCGTTGCACCTGGGAACCCTCCCGGCGGGCCGGACGCGGGAACTGAGTAAAATCGAACTCGGCGCGCTGCTGACTCTCGCGCGCCGGGAATCCGGTGTCGCCGAGGCGCCAGGCGAGCAGGAGAGCGAATGACCCAGACGACGAGTGCGCCCGCGGCGCGGAAGAGCGGTGCCGTGGCGCCGCGTCTGTCCGGCACCGTGCGCATCGTCGGCGCCGGGCTGCTCGGTGCCAGCGTCGGCCATGCCCTGCGTGCGAAGGGCATCGACGTCGTCCTCACCGACGCGTCCCCTGCGCAGCTGCGCCTCGCCGTCGACTACGGCGCCGGACGCCTTCCGCAGGATGACGACGCCCCGGTGCTCGTCGTCGTGGCCGTGCCGCCGGACGTGACCGCCGACGTGATCCAGGCCGAGCTCGAGCGGTACCCCGACGCCGTCGTGACCGATGTCGCGAGCGTGAAGCTCGAGCCGTTCCGCACACTCCGGGAGCGGGGCGTGAACCTCGCCCGCTACATCGGCTCGCACCCGCTCGCCGGTCGGGAGCGCGGCGGGGCGATCTCGGCCAGGGCCGATCTCTTCATCGGCCGGCCGTGGGTCGTGTGCCGCGACGAGGACACCACCGCGCGCGACCTCGCGCTGGTCGAGGCGCTGGCCCTCGACGTCGGCGCGATGCCGCTGGAGATGACTCCGGAGGAGCACGACCGCTCCGTCGCCCTCACCTCGCACGTGCCGCAGGTCGTCGCGAGCCTCCTCGCCGGTCGTCTGGCCGGGGCCGAGGAGGGCGCTCTCCGCCTGGCCGGGCAGGGCGTGCGAGACACGACGCGCATCGCCGCGTCCGCTCCGGAACTGTGGGTGCAGATCCTCGGGGCCAACGCCGGTCCCGTCGTCGAGATCCTCGACGCGCTCGCGACCGACCTGAGCGAGGTCGCCGACGCGCTGCGCGCTCCCGGGGCCCCGGGTGCCCGACGCGTGCTCGCCGAGACCATCCGCCAGGGCAACGACGGCGTCGAGCGCCTTCCCGGCAAGCACGGGCAGAACCGACGCTTCGAGACACTGGTCGTCATGGTCGACGACACCGCCGGTCAGCTGGGTCGCCTGTTCGGCGAGCTCGGCGAGCTGGGCGTCAACGTCGAGGACCTGCGACTGGAGCACTCTCCGGGCGCGCAGTTCGGCCTCGCCGAGATCAGTGTCGACCCCGCGGCGCTGCACGGCGCGATCACCGGGCTCCAGGAACGCGGCTGGCGCATCGCAGGGAACACCAATGACTGACACCTCCACCATCTCCGCCACGAAGTTCATCGCCATCGACGGGCCCGCCGGGTCCGGGAAGTCGAGCGTCTCCAAGGCGATCGCGCGTCGCGAGGGCTTCGGCTACCTCGACACCGGGTCGGCCTACCGGGCTCTCGCCTGGCATGTGCTCGATCGCGGTGCAGACACCGACGACGCTGAGGCCGTGCGCGCCGCGGCCGCCGACTTCCCCGTCCGCCTCGGGCTCGATCCGGACGACCGCACGGTGCGCGTCGGCGACGTCGACGTGACGGACGCGATCCGCGAACCCCGCGTGTCCGGTGCCGTGAGCGGCGTGGCCCGCGTGCCGGAGGTGCGCGCCCAGGTCAACGAGCTCTTCCGGGCGCTGGTCGCCGAGGCGCCGTACCCGGCCGTCGTCGTCGAAGGACGCGACATCACGACCGTCGTGGCACCGGATGCCCCCGTGCGCATCCTGCTGACCGCGGCACCGGAGGTGCGGGCCGCCCGTCGCGCGGGCGAACTCGCGGGCGAGAACGCCGCCGCCGTGGCGGATGCCCTGCACAAGCGCGACGCCTCCGACAGTGCGGTCGTCGACTTCCTCAACGCCGCGGAGGGCGTGGAGGTCGTCGACTCGACCGCACTCGATTTCCCCCAGACCATCGACGCCGTCCTCTCGGTGATCGAACGACTCCGAGGAGCAGACCGTGGCTGACGACGAATATGAAGGCGGTCCCGACCAGCTCGCCGAGAAGCTCGAGCAGATCGATGACCAGCTCGCCGAGCAGCGCGCGGAGACCCTGCGCGCCGGGCTCGCCGACTACGAACTCGACGACGAGGACGCCGCGCTCCTCGCCGGCGTGGCGCTGGGCGAGGACGGCATCGAGTTCCTGCCTGCGCTCCCCGTGGTGGCGATCGTCGGGCGGCCGAACGTGGGCAAGTCCGCGCTCGTGAACCGGATCCTCGGCCGTCGCGAGGCGGTCGTGGAGGACACCCCCGGCGTCACCCGCGACCGCGTCACGTACAAGGCCGAGTGGAACGACCGCCGCTTCACGGTCGTCGACACCGGCGGCTGGGAGCCCGACGCCCGCGGCATCGACCGTTCGGTCGCGGCGCAGGCCGAGGTCGCGATCGACCTCTCCGATGTCGTGCTGTTCGTCGTGGACGCCATGGTGGGCGCCACCTCGACCGACGAGCACGTCGTGAAGCTGCTGCGCAAGAGCGGCAAGCCGGTCTTCCTCGTCGCCAACAAGATCGACGACGCGCGTCAGGAGCCGGAAGCGGCCGCCCTGTGGAACCTCGGTCTCGGGGAGCCGCACCCGGTCTCCGCGATCCACGGTCGTGGTGTCGCCGACCTCCTCGACGCCGTGCTGACGAAGCTGCCGGAGATCTCCGCGGTGGCGAAGCAGGAGATCGGCGGCCCGCGCCGCGTCGCGATCCTCGGACGCCCGAACGTCGGCAAGTCCTCGCTGCTGAACAAGGCCGCGGGGGAGGAGCGTGTGGTCGTCAACGATCTCGCCGGCACGACGCGCGACCCCGTGGACGAGGTCGTGGAGCTCGGCGGCAAGATGTGGCGCCTCGTCGACACGGCCGGTATCCGTCGCCGCGTGCACATGGCGCAGGGCGCCGACTTCTATGCGTCGCTGCGCACGTCGGCCGCGCTGGAGAAGGCCGAGGTCGCCATCGTCGTCCTCGACGTGTCGGAGTCGATCAGCGAGCAGGACGTGCGGATCATCGACCTCGTGCTCGAGTCCGGTCGCGCGCTCGTCCTGGCGTTCAACAAGTGGGATCGCCTCAACGACGACGACCTGGAGAACGCCGACCGCCGCCGCTACCTGGAGCGCGAGATCGAGCAGGACCTCGCCCATGTGGCCTGGGCCCCGCGGGTCAACATCTCGGCGAAGACGGGTCGTCACCTCGACAAGCTCGTCCCCGCGCTCGAGATGGCGCTGGAGAACTGGGACCGCCGCATCCCGACCGGCAAGTTCAACGCGTTCCTCGCCGAGCTCGTCGCCGAGCACCCGCACCCGGTGCGCGGCGGGAAGCAGCCGCGCATCCTCTTCGGGACGCAGGCCTCGACCCGTCCGCCGACGTTCGTGCTGTTCACGACCGGTTTCCTCGACCCGGGCTACCGCCGGTTCATCCAGCGCCGCCTGCGCGAGCTCTACCCGTTCGAGGGCACGCCGATCGTCATCAACATGCGTGTGCGGGAGCGTCGCCAGCGCTGACTCGTTGCCGCGCATGTCGCGGCGGTGGCGCCGGAGCCCCGATGCTGTGAAAAGCTGAGGGGGTGACTGTCGTACCTCCCGCCGCCGGTGAACCGCGTCGCCCCGAGGGGCCCCGCGATCCGGGCGATGCCTGGGTGGTCGCGGACACCGGTGAGCGGTACTGGGGGCGCTTCGGTGCGGCCGGTCTCCTCGCCGTCGACCCGGAGCGCGGCATCCTGCTGCAGCATCGCGTGGCGTGGAGCCACTTCGGCGGCACGTGGGGCCTGCCCGGCGGCGCGCTGCACGAGGGCGAGGCGGCCATCGTGGGCGCCGTGCGGGAGGCGCAGGAGGAGGCGGGAGTGCCGGATGGCGCGGTGCGGCCGCGCTTCACGAGCGTGCTCGACCTCGGCATCTGGTCGTACACCACCGTCGTAGCCGATGTGCGGACGCCGTTCGACCCCGTGATCAGCGACCCCGAGAGCGTCGCGCTGTCGTGGGTGCCCGTCGAGGACGTGGACGGGTTGCCCCTGCACCCCGGCTTCGGTGCGGCGTGGCCGATGCTGCGGGCTCAGCTCTCGGCGCACCCGGTGGTCGTGGTCGACGCCGCCAATGTCGTGGGCTCGGTGCCGGACGGCTGGTGGAAGGATCGCGCCGGAGCCGCCGCACGACTGCGCGATCGTCTGACCGGGCTGGCCGTGCCCGCGGACGACCTCGGCCTCGCGGGGGACGCCTGGTTCCCGGAGGTCTCGCTCGTCGTGGAAGGCCGTGCGCGGGACATCGCGGAGGCCGCTGCGGGGGGATCGCCGGCAGATGCGGCGGCCGCAGAAGCGGGAGTCGCGGGCTCAGCCCTGGACGTCGTGCGTGCGGAGGGCGCCGGTGACGACGCGATCGTGGCCGAGGTCGAACGCCGGGTCGCGGGCGCGTCGCCGGTTCTCGCGGTGACCAGTGACCGCGAGCTGCAGTCCCGCGTCGAGGCCGCCGGGGCGCAGGTGCGCCCGAGCGGCTGGCTCCTCCGTCTTCTCGACGCCTAGAGCGAGACGCGGGCGCCACGCTCCGCGGATCCCGGTACTCGTACGGTGGCGTGGTCTGACTTCGCGCGGTACGGCGTGGTCTGACGTGGCGCGGCACGACGTGGTCTGGCCTGGCGCGGATCGACGTGGCCTGCGCCACTGCGCTCGAAGGACCCGTCGTCGTGATGGCGGCGCGTTTCAGACGAAGGCGACCCGACGCGGGCCGTGATCGGTGTGGACCGCGCCGAGGGGACTTCGCCATTCCAGGACCCCGCCGGGGTGCTGCCGTACCGTCCAGCGGTGAGCCTCCGGGATATCGGGGTGTTTCAGCACGTGATGCCCGCGGCAGAGATGCGCGAGGTTGTCGACGCGGGTCGGGCCGCCTTTCGCGTGATCCCAGGTGTGGTCGATGTCGCAGCGGTGTACCGGCTGGCGGCATCCGGGGAACCGGCAGTGCTGATCGCGAGCCCGGAGCAACCGGCGCATGTTCTCGGTCGGGCTGTAGGCGTCCGTTTCGATGACCTGCCCGTGCGGATCGAGGAACAACCGCGTCCAGCCCCCGTCGCGACCGGCCAGAGCTCGCGCGATGTCCGGGTGCAGAGCGCCGTGTCCGTCCAGTTCGGCTGGACGGTTGTCGAGCCCTGCGAGGGTCGTCGCCGCCACGGTCACCTGCAGGCGGCCGCGCACCCCGATGAGACCGTCGCCCTCGACGGCGCTCGGATCGGCGGTGAGGAGCAGATCGGTCAGAAGGTCGGCCTGCACCTGGCTCCAGGTGCGGGTGTCTGCGGGGAGCGATTCCGCCTCGGGATCGAGGGCGAAGGTGTCGCCGTCGACGCTGGAGATCTTTGTGTCCGACCGAGTCTCGCCGCACGGGCGATCCGTCGCGAAGCGGTCGGCGGTCAGCACTTCGTGGTGCGCAGGTGCCAGACGCGGCGTCGCTTCATCCGACCCCGATGCCGCATCGCGCGCAGTTTCCGCATCACGCGCAGTCCCCGCATCACGCGCGGGACCCGCATCGCGGGCCTGGATCACCGTGCGGGTGAGCTGGCTCAACCGGTCGGCGATCGCCACCGCCGCCCATTCCGGGAGTATGGCCGTCAGGACCGCGAGGCCGTCGTCGACCGATCGCACCGTGACGCAGCGCTCGTCTGCGGCGCGGCGGTGTCGCTCCGTGATCGTCTCGCCGACGAGCGCGGAGGCGACGCGGCGGGCATGCCCCCGCGTGCGCGCCGCGGTCTCGGCTTCGGCGACGACGAGCACCGCCGTCTCGAACAGTGCCATCGTCTCTGGCGCGACGACACGGTTGCGGATGGCCTCGGCCACCACGGCGCTCGCTCGTGCGACCTCCCGGACGTGTGCGGAGCTCAGAGCCCCCGTGTGGAAGGCCTCTCGCACGCGGGGGAGTGCCGTGCTCAGGGCGAGAGCATCAGCGAACGCGAACTCCATGGTGCCGGTGGAAAGACGCGCCGCCGTGGCGTACTCGGCGACCATCGAGCGGTGGATGGCATCGCGGTGGTGCGGGGCCGCGGCCACGTCTTCGTCATGGAAAGCGATCTGCGCCACCAGCAGCTCGGCAGCCTCTGCCTCCAGCGCCGCGATGCGTCGACGAGTCTCAGCCCAGGCGTCTCGCACGCGCCGCCGCTCCTCCAGGCTGAGGGGATCGGTCGGCTGGTTCGTCATACCTCGATTTTAGAACGTATGTTCGAATCGCGGAAGGGTTCAGTCGTGTTGTATATCGCCTCGTCCGCGGAGGCGATCGATGTCCCGACGCTCCCGCTTCGTCGGTCGTCCGGCGCCCCGGTCCCGGACGCCGAGGGCTGCCTGCGGCTCGCGTTCCGGCGTCCGGTCCTCGTAGGCGAGGGCGGCGAGCGGCGCGCCGACGCGCTTGACGAGGATCTGGCGCACGATCAGGATCCGGTCAAAACCCGCGATGCGGATGCGGAGCTCGTCGCCCACGCGAACCGCCTGTGCAGCCTTCGCCTTGTCGCCGTTGACGCGCACATGCCCCGCACGGCATGCGGTGGTCGCCGCTGACCGGGGCTTGTAGACGCGCACCGCCCAGAGCCAGCTGTCCACCCGCGCGCTGTCGACCATCAGGCGGCCCTCCGCTGCAGGGAGACGAGGGCGCCGGCGACGATCAGGCCCTGGCCGAGCGTATAGGTGAGCATCACGGCGGGGCTGCTCCAGGCCGGGAGCGCGTCGGGCAGGAAGAGTCGGAAAGCGAGGATCGTGTCGCTCGCCAGGAAGAACGCCCCGCCCGTCGCGACGAGCGGATGGCATCGCGCAGCGAACGCCGCGGTGCCCGCGAGGAGCAGGCCATACAGCGCGACGCCGACGAGGAGCGGGCCCGTGTGCGGGCCGAGGACGAGGATCATCGCGAGCCACCAGACGGCGTAGATCGCGGTCCACCACGGCAGGCGACGGCGCGCGAGGTGGCGGGCGAAGAGGACGATGTAGGCGATGTGCGCGAGGCCGAAGAAGGCGAGCATGAGCGGAAGCTCGGGTGCCGCGGGGAACAGCGCGCCCGCGCCGTCGCCCAGCCAGGAGAAGAGCACGGCGACGAGGAGCAGGGCCACCGTCACGGGTGGGTGGATTCGCCGCGCCGCCACCAGGACCGGTACCGCGAGCAGTGGCATCAGCAGCAGCTTCGTCGGAGCCGCGAGATCGTGGTCCAGTGCGAGAAGCGCGACGTGCAAGGCGGAGAGTACGGCGTAGGGGACGAACGCCCACACGGTCGCGGGCGGGAGGGTGCGGCGCTGCATCCCTCCATCGTATGACCGGAGGGGCATGTCGTCCCGAAGGCGGTCGATCGGACCGGCCCGCGTCAGGACTCGACGGTGACCGTCGCGACGGCACCCTCGGCATCGAGGTGCACGGCGGGCCAGTAGCCCTCCGGGAAGTGCTCGCCGCAGGAGTCTGTGAAGTGGAGGACGACGGTGCCGTCGCCGGAGGCCTCGATGGTCTCGAGGTCCAGGTCGTCCGCCGCCTCGTCCAGGTCGCTGGGGTCTGGGTCTCCGGTGCTGGACGTTGTCACCACGGCATCCGAGGCGACGCGGCGGAGGCCCGGGAGGCCGGCGATGACCGCACGCAGCCGAGGGAGCAGCGGAGCGACAACGCCTGGCGATGCGCCCTCGACCATCAGCTCGTAGGTGCTGCCGTCGACCTCGACGCTGCCGACGAACCAGTCGTGGGTGAGGACGGAGCCGTCGTCGAGCTCGGAGGTCGCCCGGTGGAGCGGTCCGAGGTCGGGATCGTCGAGGGAGGAGTTCGCGGCGCTCATGCCTTCACGCTATCGCTCCCGTTCGGTGCGATTTCCAGGGCGACCAGCACGCGCCCCGGCTTCATCACCGCCTTCTCCGTGAAACCCGCGCGGAGGAACGTCCTGATCGTGCCGTGGTACAGATCGTTCGCGCGCTGCTTCTCGCCGCGGGTGTCGACGGGATACCCCTCGATGAGACGGGCACCCGACTCCCGCGCGAAGGCGATCGCGGCGTCGAGCAGTTCGGTGTTGAGCCCGGTTCCCCGATGCTCCCTGCGGACGACGAAGCAGGTGACGGCCCACACGGACTCGTCGTCGAACGGCTCGGTGCTCGAGGCGGCGATCATGCGGGTGCGGGGGATCCGGGCTTGCCGGGTGCGCGGTCCGATACGGATCCAGCCCGCGGCCTCGCCGTCGACGTACGCGACCAGTCCCGGAGGGGGACCCTCGTCGATCTCGGCGCGGAACATATCGGTGCGCTGAGGCGTGGTGGTCTGATTCCAGTCCTTGTTCGGCAGCACCGGCCAGATGCACTGGCAGCTCGCCCCATCGCCCCCGCCGGTGAGCGCGTGCTGCACGTCATCCCAGCGGGCGGTCGTCGCCAGCGCGGTCGTGATCGTCGACATGCAGGCGACGGTACAAGCAGCTTCCGACACCCCGCAACGGCTCGGTTCGCGAGAGGGCCTCTGGTGCGGCTAAGATAGGGGAGTTGCCTGCGCGAGAGTGCAGAACAACGGGCTGTGGCGCAGCTTGGTAGCGCACTTGACTGGGGGTCAAGGGGTCGCAGGTTCAAATCCTGTCAGCCCGACCATTTCGGGGCCGGAATCTCGCACGAGGTTCCGGCCCTTCTGCATTCCTGGGATCGCCGAGGGCACGAAGAGGGCACGCCTCCGCGACCGTCAGCGCGTGGGAAGGAGCTCCGCGATCGTCCCCTGGGGCGCGCCGACCAGCGTCTCGCAGGCCTGTGCCAACCGAGCGGCGAACAGCGCGGCGTCGGTACGGCGGGTCAGCGCATGCGCTGCGATGCCGTCGATCATGGCGAGGATCTGCCAGGCCACGGCATCCGTGTCGTCGGTGCGGAACACGCCGGAGCGCCGGCCCTCCTCGATGAGCTGCGCGATGAACGACTGCCAGGCGCTCATCTGCTCGTCGATGGCCACCGACAGCGCCGCGCTGCCGCGGCCGAGGGACCAGGCGTCCACCCACACGAGCGTGATGTCGTCGTGATCGCTGCTGAGGACCGTGGAGATCATCCGTGCCACCCGTGCCGCCGGCTCGCTTTCGGTCTCGGCCTGGGTGCGGACGTCGTCCAGTTCGGATGCCGTGAGCTCGCGGAAGGTGCGCGAGACCAACTCATCCATGCTCGATGCGTAGTGCGAGACGAGCCCCGGCGCCACCCCTGCCCTGCTGGCGACCGCCCGCAGCGTCAGTGCGGACAGTCCCTTCTCCCTGGCGATCGCGATCGCGGCGTCGTAGATCTCGCCGGCGCGCTGCTCCGGCGTCTTCCTGGTCCGTGGCCGCGTATCGGATGTTGACATGGTGCCTCCAGTGTAGGAACATTCCTGTATTGGTCACGTGACCAACAAGCCGTTGTCGGCGAAGGAGATGACATGGGCTGGCGGATGCCGCACGAGGGCGATCGGCACGAACGCACCTGGATGGCGTTTCCGCGCGTGGGCGTCAACCTGGGCGACGGTGCCGCCTGGCGCGACACCGCGTACCGCGCGTGGACCGACGTCGCCCTGGCGATCGCCGAGTTCGAACCGGTGACGATGGTCGTGGACCCGACCGAGATGGCGCGGGCGCGGGACATGCTCGGCTCGGCCGTCGAGATCGTCGAGTCGCCGCTGGACGAGTTCTGGATGCGCGATTTCGGCCCGACCTTCGTCCTCGACGACGATCGGCCCGGCGTCCTCGGCGCGGTCGACTGGATCTTCAACGGCTGGGGTGCGCCCGCGTGGGCCGAGTGGCAGGTGTCGGCCGGCGTCGCGCGCATCGTCGCCGCACACGTCGGAGCCGAGCACATCAGTTCGGTGCTCGTGAACGAGGGCGGCGGTATCCACGTCGACGGCGAGGGCACGGTGCTGCTCACCGAGACGGTGCAGCTCGACCCGAACCGCAACCCCTACGCCGACAGAGGCCGCGTCGAGGCCGAACTCGCACGCACGATCGGCGCGACCACAGCCATCTGGCTGCCCCGAGGCCTCACGCGCGACTACGACGAGTTCGGCACCAACGGACACGTCGACATCGTCGCCGCGTTCGCCGCTCCGGGCCGGGTGCTGCTGCACCGCCAGGACGACGCGGGACACCCCGACCACGTCGTCACGCGGGAGCTGAAGGCGTTCCTGCAGGACCAGTCGGATGCCGCGGGCCGCCCGCTCGAGATCATCGACGTCCCGGCCCCCGAGACTCTCCGCGACGACGACGGCTTCGTGGACTGGAGCTACATCAACCACCTCATCGTGAACGACGCCGTGATCGCGTGCGGGTTCGGTGAGGACGCTGCCGATGCCCGTGCGCGGGATATCCTCGGAGCCGCGTACCCCGGGCGACAGATCGTGACCGTCGACGCACGCCCGATCTTCGCGCGCGGCGGCGGCATCCACTGCATCACCCAGCAGCAGCCGGCGACGAGCGAGGCACCCGCATGATCGATGTGGTCGACGCGTCCATCGCGGATCTGCGGCGAGCACTCGAGACCGGTGCAGCTACCAGCGTCGCGCTGGTGCAGGCCTATCTTGCCCGCATCGACGCCTACGACGCACCCGGCACCGAGACCGCGCTCAACGCGGTCGTCGTCCGCAACCCCGACGCCCTCGCCGAAGCCGCGGCGTCCGATGCCCGCAGGGCGGCCCGGCACTCGCTCGGCCCGCTGGACGGCATCCCGTACACGGCCAAGGACAGCTACCTCGTCGCCGGGCTCACTGCGGCATGCGGTTCCCCGGCGTTCGTGGATCTGGTCGCGCAGCGGGACGCGTTCACGATCGAACGGCTCAGGGCCGGTGGGGCGATCTGCCTCGGCCTGACCAACATGCCACCGATGGCGAACGGCGGGATGCAGCGCGGTGTGTACGGACGGGCGGAGAGTCCGTACAGCGCCGACTGGCTGACCAGTGCGTTCGGATCCGGCTCCTCCAACGGATCGGGCACCGCGACCGCCGCGAGCTTCGCTGCCTTCGGACTCGGCGAGGAGACCTGGTCGAGCGGTCGGGCACCGGCGTCGAACAACGCCCTCTGCGCATACACGCCCAGCCGCGGCGTCATCTCGGTGCGCGGCAACTGGCCGCTGGTGCCCACGATGGACGTCGTGGTGCCGCATACCCGCACGATGGCCGATCTCTTCGAGGTGCTCGACGTGATCGTCGCCGACGACGCCGACGTCCGCGGCGACTTCTGGCGCGCCCAGCCGTGGGCGCGTATCCCTGCCGCATCCGAGGTGCGTCCGGCGTCGTACCGTGACCTCGCCGTGGCCGACCCTCGTTCCGCTCTCGCCGGCCGGCGCTTCGGCGTGCCGCGCATGTACGTCAATGCCGATCCGGATGCCGGCACCGGCACCACCATCGGAGGCGCGACCGGGCAGCGCATCGTGACCAGGGCGTCCGTCATCGAGCTCTGGGAGCAAGCGCGCCGAGACCTCGAAGACGCCGGCGCCCACGTGGTCGACGTCGACTTCCCGGTCGTCACCAACTACGAGGGTGACCGCGCCGGGGCGCCGACCGTGCGCACCAGGGGACTGGTGTCCGAGCGGTTCCTGCGCTCCGAGATCGAGGATCTCTCCGCCTGGGCGTGGGACGACTTCCTGCGCGCGAACGGCGACCCCGCGCTCGATCGGCTCGACCTCGTCGACGGCGCGCGCATCTTCCCGCATCCGGAAGGTGCCCTCCCGGATCGCTACACCGGCTTCGACGACGAGATCGCCGAGTATCCGGCCTTCGTCCGCGAGCGCCCGTACGCGTCATTCACCGACATCCCGTATCTCGAGGAGGGTGTGCGCGGGCTCGAGGAGACCCGCCGCGTCGACCTCGAGGAGTGGATGGACGCGCTCGGCCTCGACGCCGTGATCTTCCCCGCCGTCGCCGACGTCGGCCCCGCCGACATGGACGTGAACCCGGCATCCGCCGACGCGGGTTGGCGCAACGGCGTGTGGGTCGCGAACGGGAATCTCGCGATCCGACATCTCGGCATCCCGACCGTCACGGTGCCGATGGGCACGACGGCAGACATCGGGATGCCGGTGGGTCTGACCATCGCGGGCCGCGGCTGGGACGATACCGCCCTGCTGCGCCTCGCCGCCGCGTTCGAGGCGACCGGCGAGCGCCGTACTGCACCGCCGCGCACTTCCGCTCTTCCCGGAGAGGAAATCTCGTGACGTCGCCCTTTCCGCGCCCGGAGCGGCGCTTGCAGATCACGGCCGATGCCTCGGATCCGCTCCAGCGCGGCGTCGAGCGCGGCAGGCAGCTGCGGGAAACTCTGCCCGGCACGATCGACGCGTATGATCGGCTCTTCCGCCTCGGCGCCGTCGACGAGAAGACCGTGCGCGACGACGCCGAGCGGCTGCTCGACGCAGTCGACGCCCACCGTCCGGCGCTGCGCGCGCAGATCGAGGGCATCGCCGCCGGTGCGGACGCCGAGATCTGGCGCGTCGCAGCCTTGAACGCGCGAACGGAGATCCTCTCCCGCAGCGTCGCCGTACCGCCGGGGGAGTGCTCGACCATCGTGCGCTCGATCCGCGATGCGGACGGCCGCGCGCGCACCCTCGGCGTGCAGACGTGGGACTGGCACATGGAGATCGCGCCGTACTGGCACACGATCATCTCGCGCGGCGGCGTCCACGACTACGCCGGGCTCACCGAATGCGGCATCCTCGGCAAGATCGGCCTGAACAGCGCCGGCGTCGCGCTGCACTTCAACATCCTCGGGCACCGGTCCGACCGGCCCGAGGGCATCCCGATGCACGTGCTCGCCGCTCTCGTGCTCGAGGAGGCCTCCAGTGTCGCGCACGCCGTCGAACTGGTGCGCGAGGCGCCGGTCACGAGCTCCGGCTCGTTCGCGCTCTTCGACGCCGCGGGCGACGCCGTGCTGCTCGACATCAGCCCTGAAGGCGTGTTCTCCGCGCCCGCTATCACGGAGGGAACCTGGCTGCGCACGAATCACTTCCTCACCGAAGCGCCGGCGGCGCACGAGAAGACCTGGCTGTACCAGCCCGACTCCGGTCAGCGCTGGGACTTCCTGCGGGGCCGACTGCTGTCGGCCAGCGCACCGACGGATGCCGAGCAGCTGCGCGCGATGCTCGTGACCGGCGACCGCGAGCCTCCGGTGACCTGCGTACCCGACCTCGCGCTTCCGATGGGACAGCGGTGGGCCAGCCTGGCCACCGTCGTGCTCGACCCCGTCGGTCGTCGGGCCGACGTGCTCGACGGCACTCCGGCTGAAACCGCCACCCGCCCGCATCTGGCGCTCGCGCTCTGACCCGATCGAAGGGACCACCATGACCGACACCGCCACCGTCTATCGCAACGCCACCGTCTTCGACGGGTTCGCGGATGTTCCGGTGCAGTCCGCGTTCGCCGTGCGCGGCGATCGCATCCTCGCTGTCGGCACGGAGACGGAGGTCCGCTCCGCGGCAGGTGAGGGTGCCGCGGTCGTGGACCTTGACGGGGCCTTCGTGATGCCCGGTGTCATCGAGGCGCACGCGCACCTGGCGATGTTCGGCCACGCGCAGGGCAAGGTGCAACTCCGCGACTGCACCTCGGTGGCACAGATCCAGCAGCGGCTGCTCGAGGCGCGGGGGATGAACCCGGACGCGACGATCATCGAGGGCGTCAGCTGGCTGTTCGATGCGCTGCCCGACGGCGTCACCCAGCCGACCGCGGCGATGATCGACGAGGTGATCGACGACATCCCGGTCTTCCTCGACGCGAACGACCTGCACAGCACCTGGGTGAACACAGCCGCGCTGCGCGCTGCCGGAATCGACCGCGACACCGTCGACCCGATCGGCGGCCAGGTCGTGCGGGGCGAGGACGGAGAGGCGACCGGGTTCCTGCTCGAGACCGCGGCCATGGATCTGCTCGCGGACTATCTCGACGGCATCCGGACCGAGGAGGAGGTCGACGGCCACCTGGAGCTCGCCTTCGCCGCGTACCTGGCGGCCGGCGTTACCGGCGCCGCCGACATGGGGATGACGGAGCAGCCGATGGCGGCGCTGCGGCGTCGGCTCGACCGCGACGGTCGGCTGCCGTTCCCGGTCACCGCGCACTGGTGGCTGAGCTCGACCGGCGACCCGGCATCCGATCTCGCCCAGGTCGAGCGTGCGGTCCAGCTGCGTGACGAACTCGAGGCCACGGGCACGCCGTGGCTGAAGGTCGTCGGGGTGAAGTTCATCCTCGACGGCGTGATCGACGCGTGCACCGCCGCGATGGTGCGCCCGTACGCCGACGGCTCGAACGCCGACCCGATCTGGAGCCGCGAGGCCGCGACGCCGGTCGCGATCGCCGCCGACCACGCCGGCCTGCAGCTCGCGATGCACGCGATCGGAGACGCGGCGAGCGCACTAGCCGTCGACCTCGTCGAGGCCTGTGAGCGGGCGAACGGCACCGGCACCGCCCGCCGCCCGCGCATCGAGCACCTGGAGTCGGTCGCGCCCGAGACGGTCGCACGGATGCGCGCGCACGGCATCGCGGCATCCATGCAGCCGGTGCACTGCGACCCCGCCATCCTGGACAACTGGATGGCGATGCTCGGAGATCAGCGCGCCGAGGACGGCTTCCCGTGGAACTGGTTCCGCGACGTCGATGTTCCCATCGCGCTGGGTACCGACGCCCCCACCGCACCCCACGAGGCTCTGCACAACCTGTTCATCGCGATGTCCGGGCGATCCTCGATCGACCGCGCGCTGCCGCCGTACCACCCGGAGCGTGCGTTCACCGCCGCGCAGGCACTCGCTGCGGCGACGTCCGGCGCGGCCCACGTCGGCGCGATCGACGACGCCTACGGCCGGATCGCGCCCGGTTTCTTCGCGAACGTCGCCGTGCTGGACATCGACCCGCTGTCCGCGCCGACCGACGACCTGCTCACCGGTGCCGTGCTGCTCACCCTCGTGCACGGCGAGGTCGCCTACCGGCGGCCATGAGCTCCCGCTCCTGAATCCCGAACGCCCCCTGCAGTGACGCAGGAGGGTGCCCGTCCTGGAAGGACCGTCATGTCCGACACATCCGCCATCCCCGCTCCTGGTGCCGTCGCGCCCGGATCCGAATCCGACTTCGTCGACTCCGCGAGCACCCCCGAGACGCGGGGCATCGAACTCATCACCGACGCCCAACGGCACGGGAGAGCGCGCGATCTGTTCTTCGTCTGGAGCGCACCGGGCGTCAGCGTGCTGAACATCACGGTCGGCGCCTCGATGACGCTCGTGCTCGGCCTGGAGATCTGGCAGGCGCTGCTCGTGATTCTGGCATCGAGCGCGCTCGCTCTGCTGCCGGGTATCGTCGCCATCTCCGGACCGGCAGCCGGCACCTCCGGCTCGGTGGTCCAGCGAGCGATCTACGGCATCCACGGCAACAAGATCGTCATCGCGTTCTACGGCTGGTTCATCTCGGGGGTCTTCCTCGCGCTGAACTGGGTGGCGGCGTCGTTCATCGGCGGCGAACTGCTCGTGCGGTGGGGCTTCCCCGATCCGATCGCGGCATCGATCCTGGTGGCGGTCGTGGTCTCGACGATCACCGTGGTCGTCGCCGTGTACGGTCACGCCCTCATCCTGAAGGCCTACCTGGCGATCTCGATCGGGCTGTTCGTGATCTTCGCACTCGTCATCGGCTTCATCGCCCCCGCGCTGGATGGGGGATTCGCGCAGCCCGAGCCGCTCAGCGGTCTGCCGCTGTGGGTGAGCATCACGATCGCGTTCGCGCTGATGGCATCGTCGCCGCTGTCGTTCAGCAACAGCGCCGACATGGCCCGGTATCTGCCACGCGACACCAAAGCGTCCGGCATCATCGGCGCGACCGCGCTGGGACAGCTCTTCCCCGCGGTGCTCATCACCGCCTTCGGCGTCGTGCTGGGCGGCTCCATCGGGCCCGACAGTCTCGCGAACGGCATCGAGTACTCCCTGCTCGAGAAGCTGCCGGTCTGGCTCGCCCCGCTGTTCGTACTGGGCGTCCTGGTGAACTGCATCTCGCTCAACGGCATGACGACCTACACGGCGAGCATGGCCCTGCAGTCGATCGGCGTGCCGATCCGCCGCATCCCCTCCGCGATCCTCATCGGTGCGCTCGGCTGCGCGTTCACGATCGTGCTCGTCGTGGCATCCGACCTGATCAGCGCCGTCAACCTGATGCTGCAGTTCCTGCTGATCATCTCCGTGCCCACGATGGGCGTCTACGTCGCCGACATCGTCCTGCGCCGCAACCGCTACTCCGGGACCGACCTGTTCGACGAACGGTCCGGCGGCAGGTTCTGGTAAACCGGCGGGTTCGGCATCCCGGGTCTCGTCTCCGTGGTCGCCGGTGGCTTCGCCACCGCGATGTTCCTGTCGACGACCGTGTGGACCGGCCCGCTCGGCGCGGCGCTGGGCGGGCTCGACCTCTCGGTGCCGGTGGGACTCCTGGTCTCGATGGGCCTGTACGCCGTGCTCGCAGGACGCACGGTGCGCACGCAGATCGGCGGCTGAGCCGGGCGGCCTCCGGTTGCTCTCTTCGGGCTCGGGCGTCAAGGGGGTGCGGCGCCACCGTCCCGCGTCCTACCGTTCCCCCATGGCTATCGAACTGAACCGACCGGCGCTGAAGCTCGCGCGTTCCCTCGTCCGCGACGGCAAGGTCGTGCGGGATGAACGCGACGACTGGTCCGAGGCAGCGCCCAGCGCAGAAGACGAGAACCGCTTCATCGACGAGCACGGATGGACGGAGTTCGCCCACTGGCACCTCGGCATCGACAAGAGTGAGAACCCGGAGACGAAGAAGGCGTACAGCTTTCCCTTCGGCGACTTCCGGAAGGTGCGTCGCTCCGGCGTGATCTCGGGGGAGAGCCGCGCCGGACAGTATGACCACGAGGAGATCCGCGACGAGCTGCGGAAGCTCCTCGAGCTCATCGACTCCGAGGCCTGACACCTTCCATGAGCGCTCCGGAGACAGCAGAGCAGGCGGACGGCACCGAGCCCTACGCCCGCGCCCTGCGAACCGTGCTCGACCGGGAGAGCGAGCGCGTCGCCGCCGCGCTGGGTGCCCTACATCGGGCCGCCGTCGAAGCGGAGAGCGGTGTGGAAGCGATCCTCATCGACGTCTTCGTCGACCAGGACGGCGAGGGCCCCTTCGACGTCTGGGCGCGGTTCGACGGGGCCGACGCCTTCGACCTGGACCGGCGGTTCGACGACCAGCGCCACCTGTTCGGTGTGGAGTGGACCGCGGACGGCTGGGAGCCCGCGGTGCCCTCGCGCCCGCGCAGATGGGCGCGGGATCGCCTGGAGGAAGCCGTCCTCGTGGTCGTCGCCGAATGGATAGAAGGCCTGCTCCCGGCCGGCGCGAGGGAGGGCCTCTTCTGGGTGGGTGCTCCCGATCTCGGCTACGCCTGACCCGCTCCTGACCGTCCCATCCGGCTCCGAAACCTAGCGGCTCGGCGAGGTCTCCTCAAGCCCCTCGGCGACTCAGAGTCCAGCCGGGAGACTGGGGGCAGCCCGATCGAAGGAGGAGACATGGAATCGACACCCGACGACGTCGGCGGTCAGCCGCTGCGCGACGGCGACGCGACCACCGAGGCCGACCCGAGCAACGATCCCGCGCAGGCCGATTGGGAGCGCACGGAAGCCCTCGACGAGGGGGCGGCACCGGAGGATCTGGAGCCGTCGACCGCCACCGGCCGCGATCCCGACGAGATCCCCGACCCCGACGATGAGGTGCCGGCGGAGGACCTGCCGGGTTCCGCGCCGCAGCCGGAGAGCCAGGGAGAGGACCCGGTCCTCGCCGATCTCGGCGAAGAAGGACAGGGCGACCTGGGGCCGGGGGACGTCTGATGGCCATCACGGCAGTCGTCACCCGGTCGAAGAACGGGCAATGGGTCAACGAGGTGGACGGCGCTCCCGAGCTCTCCCGCAGCTACACCAGCCGCGACGAGGCGATCGAGGAGGGGGAAGCCCTCGCGGCGGAGCACGGTGCCCGCCATGAGATCGAGCACAGTGAGCCGACGGGCACCATCACCGACGGCGGCGCACCCGACGACGCCTGATCGTCACCGCCGCGGCGTGAACTCGTCCGGAGCCTCCGGCTCCTCGACATCCTGCGCCTGCTGGAGGTGTCCGCAATCCGGGCACCTCCAGCCACCGGGGATGGCGAGCATCACGACATCGTCCTCCGGGCAATGCGGTGCCGCCCCCTCGCCGTTCGTCATCGCCCCAGGCTAGAGCGCCCGGTCCGCCAGGACCAGGGGGTGCTCACCGCAGGACCACGAGCTCCCGCGTCGTACGGGTCATGGCGACGTAGCGGTCGACCGCTCCCGTCCGGCCCTCGCCGAGCGCCTCCGGGCGCACCAGGACGACGAGATCGAACTCGAGTCCCTTCGCCCCTTCCGGGCTCAGCGCGCGCACCCGGGGCCGCGGAGCGAACCCCGGGTCGCCGATGACCGCGACGACTCCCTCCGGGTTCGCCGCGAGCCATTCCGCCACCACCTCGTCACGCTCGACGGCGTTCCCGTGCCGGACCGGAATTCCGCTCTCCCGCACGGACACCGGGACGTTGGCGTCGGGCAGGGCCTCGAGGATGGTCGGTGCGGCGACAGTCATCACCTCCGTGGGCGTGCGGTAGTTCACCCGGAGCGACGAGACCCGGACGTTCCGCAGGCCGAGGCGTTGCAGACGCTCGCTCCACGACTCCGTGAACGCCCTCCGTGCTTGGGCTCGGTCGCCCACCACCGTGAAGCTGCGGGACGGACACCGTGCGATGAGGGTGCGCCACTGCGCGTCGGTGAGCTCCTGTGCCTCATCCACGACGATGTGCCCGAACGGGCCGGCGAGCTCGTCCGGGGGGAGCGGAGGAGGAACGTCCGCTCCTGCGAGCACGGTCCGCGCGTCGGCACCGCGCAGGATCGACATCACCTTCATCTCGCTGTCATCGCTCTCGACGAGGTGGTCGACCACGGCGGACATCTGCTCCCGCGCCGCCGCGGCCGCGACCTGCCGGCGGTGCTGCTCCCGCACGGCCTCCGGGTCGCCCAGCCGACGGTGCGCGGCATCGAGCAGGGGAAGGTCGGCGTCCGTCCACGGCGCCCCCTCTGCGCGGTGCAGCAAGGCGAGCTCCTCCGCCGGGAGATCCAGCGCGCACCGGGAGAGCAGCGCCGGAGACGCCCACAGGGTGGCGACCACCGCCGCCGGAGAGAGCAGCGGCCACGCGCGTACGAACGTCGTCGTGAGATCGTCGTCCTGCCGCAGCCACCGACGGACGGAGGACTCCGGGACCTCGGGATCACGAACCTGGTCCACCAGCATCTCCAGCACCTCCTCCCACACCTCGTCACGAGCCTCGTTGTGCGGCGACGCGGGATCCGCACGGGCGAACAGATCGGCCCAGTCCTCTCGGCTCACCCAGAGATCGGCCCACGGCGCCTCGATGCGGAGCGCGTGCATCGGCGGCCGGGTGAGCTCGGAGACCGCCGCCGCGATCACCAGCTCCGGGTCGAGGCGCTGCTTGAGCTCGGCCACGCGGGAATCCGTCTCCGCGATCGCGCCCGCGCCCTCGGGAGTGAGATCACGCAGAGTGCACAACCGCACCGTGTCCTCGCCGAGGCTCGGCAGCACGTCCTCGACGTAGCCGAGGTACTGCGGGTTCGGTCCTACGAGCAGCATGCCCCCGGCGCCGGTGGTCAGCCGCGGCTCGGCGTACAGGAGGTGCGCCGCCCGGTGCAGCGCGACGACGGTCTTCCCGGTGCCGGGGCCGCCGTCCACGACCAGAGCGCCGGGCGAAGGGACGCGCACGATGGCGTCCTGATCCGCCTGGATCGTCGCCAGCACGTCCCGCATGCGCCCGGTCCGGTGTGCGCCGAGGCTCGCGAGAAAAGCGGACTGGTCGTCGAGGGAGGCGGCGCCGTCGAGGCCCTCCGGCGACAGCGCCTCGTCCCAGTAGTCCGTGATCCTGCCTCGGTTCCACCGGTACCGTCGCCGGGAGAGGAGGCCCCGGGGGTCTTCCCAGGTCGCGGCGAAGTACGGTTCCGCTGCCGGAGCCCGCCAGTCGACCAGCAGGCGGGTGCCGTCCGCATCGGACACCCCGGCGCGACCGATGTACACCGGCGGTCCGGCCGCCGGGGTCATCCGGCCCAGGCACATGTCGATGCCGTACCGCTCCCGCAGGCGCAGCGTCGCGCTGAGGCGGCGGATCTCCAGGTCGCGATCGACCGCCGTGACGCCCGCGTCCGCGGCCTGCCGGCGCACGAGGGCGAGACGAGCGGTCAGGGCGTCCTGTTCCCGGGACAGAGCGGCGCCGAGGCGCTGGAGGTGGGCGCGGTCGGCGGCGATGAGGTCGTCTGCGGATTTCGCCGCGTGGTCGTCGGACAGATCAAAGGGGTCGAGCACGGGACATCTCCTTCGCGAGGGCATGCGGGGGCACGCGAGCCGTCGATTCTGCCTCCCGAGGGGGGCCTTGTGGCAAGCCCCCACCCCGGCGATATCCTGGAGATGCACGGAGACGAGGGGACCTCACCATGACCCATCGGATCGGCTACCTCATCGGCAGCCTCGCATCGGACTCGATCAATCGCGTCCTGGCCACGGCGCTCGTACGGCTCGCCCCGCCGGACCTCGAACTCGTGGAGATCCCGATCCGTGACCTCCCCCTCTACAACCGCGACGACGAGCTCGAACCCGTCGCTGCGGTCACCGCGTTCAAGAGCGCGATCGAGGGGGCGGACGGTCTGCTGCTCGTCTCGCCGGAGTACAACCGCTCGATCCCCGGGGCGTTGAAGAACGCCATCGACTGGGGCTCGCGACCCTGGGGTCACAACTCGTTCGCACGCAAACCCACCGGCATCATCGGCGCCTCGACGGGAGCCATCGGCACCGCGGTCATGCAGTCGTCGATGCGGAGCGTGCTGAGCTTCCTCAACGCGCCGCAGCTGAACGCCCCGGAGGCGTACATCACGTTCCGGCCCGAGGTCTTCGGCGCCGACGGTCAGGTGCACGACGCCGACACCGAGAAGTTCCTCGCGCACTACATGGAGGAGTACGCGGCGTTCGTCGAGCGGGTGCTGTCGCTCACCGCTCCGGGTCACGTCGGCGACCGGTAGCCGCCGCGCTCGCCGCGTCAGGAAGGCGCGTCCGCCACGAGCGCGCTCAACGCCAGCGCGTCGTGAGGCGCGTGCCCGCGGGCGTCGTTGTCGAAGTACACGAAGACGTCGCGTGGCCTCCCGTCGTCGGCGCCGGTCCCGTCGGCCCACCCGCGGATGAGCGCCGCCCACTCCCGCAGCTCGGTCTCGGTGTAGGCGCTGTGATAGAGCATCTGCGCGCCGTGGAGACGGATGTAGACGAAGTCCGCGGTGAGGGCATCGAATCGCGGCCATTTGCCTGCGGTGTCTGCGATGACGAGGGAAGCCCCGTGATGCTGCAGGAGCCTCAGGCTCGAGGGGTCGGCGAAGGAAGCGGAACGCGGTTCGAGGGCATAGCGGAGCGGGCGGTCGGCATCGATCTCCAGCCACGCCCGGTCCTGCAGCCGCTCGTCATGCCGCCGGGCGAGCGCGAGAGCGTCGGCCGTCGTCCGGGGAAGCGCGTCGAAGAAGGACTCCAGGAGCTCCGGGTCGAAGCGCTGGCGCTCGGGGAGCTGCCACAGGATCGGGCCGAGGCGGGGACCGAGGGCGAGGACGCCCGACGCGAAGAAGTTCGCCAGTGCCTGCTCGACGTTCCGCAGTCGCAGCATGTGGCTGACGTAGCGTGAGCCCTTGACCGCGAACACGAAGTCGTCGGGAACGCTCGCGCCCCACCGGCGGTAGCTCTCGGGCCGCTGCAGGGAGTAGAACGAGCCGTTGAGCTCGACGGTGGGGAACTGCGATCCGATGTGCTCCAGCTCTCGACGCTGCGGGAGGCCGCGCGGGTAGAAGTCGCCGCGCCACCGGGCGTACCGCCACCCGGAGACGCCGATGCGTACCCGGCCCTGCGTGCTCTTCCTCTTCATGGCCGGCTCCGTCGGGTCAAGCCCCTTGCCGCTGTCGTGCGGCCTCGGCAGGCTGGAGGCATCCACACCGAAGGAGGACGAGCCATGTCGCTCAATGACCATCCGATCGACGATGTGAAGCCCGAGGCCGACCTGCAGGAGCAGGAGCGGCTTGCCGAGGAGGTTCCCGAGGATCCGGAAGCGCCGACCCCCGCGGCGCCGGAGCTGCACCCCATCGAGGCGGACCCGGCGGACGCCGCGGAGCAGCGCATCGAAGTGCCGCTGGATGAGGACGGCCTCGACGAGCCCGCCGACGACTGACGGCCTCCGGCAGCAGGTGCGCCGGGGCGGCGTTCGAGACAGGGGAGAGGCGTCATGACGAACGACCGTAGCCCGAGCGGTGCGCTCCCTCGCCGGGGTTGACGCTCAGCGGGACGATGGCTAGCCGCGGGGTATGCCCTCTCGACGGGACCGCCCCAACCCGGTGCTGCCGAGAGGGCTCACCGTCCTACCCGGACGGTTGGGGAGGCGGCGAAGTCTCGCTGTCTCTACGGCCGATCCCCCAGAGATTCAGCCGGTAGCCCCCGCTACGAAGAGCAGAATATCCCTTAATCCTCTTGTCCGCCATTTGGGGGACAAAAGTTTCTTCGAAAATTCTGCTCGGCTCCCGGCCCTGTCGCCGATACGGACCGTTCCGTAGGGTGGGGACATGGACAGGATGCTCGTCTTCGCCGGTCAGGTCGCACTCCCGGTCGGGCACCGGGTCGAGGTCTCCGAACTCGTCGACCCCCAGACGCAGGAGCCCGTCGTCCTCTCGCTGCTCGACCTGGACACCGGTATCCGCTACCGCCGCGCCGAGGAGCCCCGAGCTGAGGTGACGCACTGGATTGGCCGTGTCCTCGACTGCACGGTGGCGGTGGGCGTCGCTCCGCGGACGTCGCTGCTCATCGACCCCATCGGGCCGTCGGCCAGCGGCGCGGGCATCGCTCTGCGCGGCGCGGATGCGGCGGTCAACGCGGCCAAGGCCGAGGCGGATCGCTGGGGTGGATCGGACCGTCCCCCGCCGGAGGAGCCCGAACGCTTCTGGTGACCGCCGGAGGCCGGGGCCCCTCCCGCACCGGGGTCATCGGAAGTCCCGCGAGCGGTGCATGACCCCCCGTGCGGAGGTCTTCGAAGGCGTCGGCGAGCACATTGACGACCCCCTCCGGGGAGCGCTCGAGGATGCCGCGGATGATGAGCGCCGGGGACTCCCGGGCGATGCGACCGAACCGGCCCCAGACCCCCGTCGAGCAGATCACGTTCACCAACCCGCTCTCGTCCTCGAGGTTGACGAAGGTGACGCCGGCGGCCGTGGCGGGGCGCTGTCGATGGGTGACGAGACCGGCCACCTCGACGCGTCGTCCGGTCTCGTGGCGCTGCAGGTCTGCGGCCGTCAGGACGCCGCGAGCCCGGAGGTCGTCGCGGAAGTGCGTCATCGGGTGGTCGTCGGTCGAGATGCCCGTGGCCCAGAGATCGGCCGAGAGGCGCTCGTAGCTGGTCTGGTCGGCGAACAGCGGCGGCTGCACCGCCACCGTGGTCCCCGGGAGGAATCGGGCGCGGTCTTCCGCAGCGGCCCCGGCGAGCCAGATGGCCTCCCGGCGCTCCAACCCGAGGCACGCGAAGGCTCCGGCGGTGGCGAGGGCCTCCAACTGCGCGGCCGTGGCGTCGGTCCGGCGCACGAGGTCGTGCAGATCGCGGTAAGGGCCGTGCGCTTCCCGCTCGGCGACGATGCGCTCTGCCATCGGCACTCCGATCCCGCGGATGCCGCTGAGCCCCAGGCGCACCGCGTACCGTCCGTCCCGCCGGTGCGCCGCGGACTCGTCCGGTGCGCTCCGGTCGAACCGATGCACGGGCGGCTGCGGGTCGGCCAGGCAGTCGTCCCTCCCGGTCGTCCCTGCGGCGTCGGGCGTGAGGGGTTCGAGGGTCTCGGTGGCGCCGGAGAGGTGGAGATCCGGGCGCCGGACCTCCACGCCGTGCCGACGGGCATCCGCCGTGAGGGTCGCGGGGGAGTAGAAGCCCATCGGCTGCGACCGCAGCAGGCCCGCGAGGAACGCGGCCGGATAGTGCAGCTTCAACCATGAGCTCGCGTAGACGAGCAGGGCGAAGGACAGCGAATGGGACTCCGCGAAGCCGAAGTTCGAGAACGCCTGGATCTGCGCGTAGATCCGGTCGGCGGCCTCGTCGACGAGCCCGCGGCGGGCCATCCCGGCGTACAGCTTGTCCCTGACCTTCTCGATCTTCTCCAGACCCCGCTTCGACCCCATCGCCCGGCGCAGCAGGTCGGCCTCGTCGGCCGTGCAGTCCCCGACGGCCGTGGCCATCTGGATGAGCTGCTCCTGGAAGATGGGGATGCCGAGTGTCCGCTCGAGGATGTCCTCGAGGTCGCTGTGCGGGTAGGGGATGGGGAACTCCTCCGGGGGCTCGCCCCTGGCCTCCCGTTCCCGGTTGGCCTCGTCCACCTTGTCCTTCGCCATCTTCCGACGGACGAACGGGTGCACGGCGCCGCCCTGGATGGGCCCGGGGCGGATGAGGGCGATCTGGATGGCGAGGTCGTAGAAGCGCCGCGGCTGCAGCCGCGGGAGCAGCCCGATCTGCGCGCGGGACTCCACCTGGAAGACGCCGATCGAATCGGCCCGACAGAGCATGTCATAGACGCCGGCCTCCTCCTTCGGCAGGGTCTCCAGCGTCCACTCCTCGCCCGTCGCCTCCCGGACCAGGTCGAAGCAGTGCTGCAGCGCCGCGAGCATGCCCAGGCCGAGGAGGTCGAACTTCACCAGCCCCATGAAGGCGGCGTCGTCCTTGTCCCACTGGATGACGGTGCGGTCCTCCATGCGGGCGTGCTCGACCGGCACCACCTCGCCGACCGGCCGGGCCGTGAGGACCATGCCGCCCGAGTGGATCCCCAGGTGCCGCGGAGCCTTCAGCAGCTCGGCTGCGTAGTCGAGCACGGTCTCGGGGATGTCGTGGCCCTCGACGGGTTCGAGTCCCGATCCCCAGCCGTCCACCTGCCGCGACCAGGAGTCCTGCTGCCCCGGGGAGTGCCCCAGGGCTCTGGCCATGTCGCGGACCGCGTTCTTCGGACGGTACTGGATGACGTTCGCCACCTGGGCCGCCCGCTCCCTGCCGTACTCCCGATAGACCCACTGGATGATCTCCTCCCGGCGCCGTGAGTCGAAGTCCACGTCGATGTCCGGCTCCTCCGTGCGGGTGGTGGCGAGGAAGCGCTCGAAGGGGAGACGGTAGAGGATCGGATCGACCGCGGTGATGCCCAGCAGGTAGCAGACCGCGCTCGCCGCCGCGGAACCCCGGCCCTGGCAGAGGATGCCGCGTCGCCGGGCTTCCGCCACGATGCCGTGCACGATGAGGAAGTATCCGGGGAAGTCCTTCTCCTCGATCACGTCGAGCTCGCGGGCGATGCGCCGACGGCCGTCCTCGTCCAGCCGCGGATACTTCGACGGAACCGCCTCCCAGACCAGGTGCCGCAGCCAACTCATCGGGGTGTGTCCCGTCGGCACGTCCTGGCGGGGGAGGGCCGGGCGCGCCATCCGAAGTGGGAAGGCCGAGGCCGCAGCCAGCTCCAGGCCGTGCGAGATCGCACCGGGGTACCGCCGGAAGCGCGCCGTCATCTCCGCGCCGCTGCGCAGGTGCGCGCCGCCATGGGCCGGGAGCCAGCCGTCGAGCTCGTCCATGCTCCGGACCGCGCGGACCGCGGCCACCGCCTCGGCGAGAGGGGCCTGATCCGGGCGGGCGTAGTGCACGTTGTTGGTCGCCACGACGGGCAGCCGCATCCGGCGGGCGAGGTCGGCCAGGTCGTCGTTGCGCCGGGTGTCCAGCGGATCGCCGTGGTCGAAGAGCTCGACGGCGATGTTGTCGCGTCCGAAGAGGTCGACGAGGTGGCGCAGCGGCGCGGCGGCGTCCCCGGCCTCCAGCCCCTGTCGTACCGCCCCCTTGCGGCAGCCGGTGAGGATCGTCCAGTGCCCGTCGGCGGTCGCCGCGAGCTCGTCGAGATCGTAGACCGGGCGTCCCTTCTCTCCGCCGCGGAGCTGGGCCGCAGTGATCGCCCCCGACAGGCGGTGGTACCCCTCGAGGCCCCGGGCGAGCACGAGCAGATGCGTGCCCGGCGGGTCGGCGGCCCCCTGCGGAGCGGAGGGGAGGTCGAGGGAGAGCTCGGCGCCGTAGACGGTCTGCAGCCGCAGCTCCATGAGCTCCGCCAGCTCGGCGAAGCGCGCGGCGCCGTAGAACCCGTCGTGGTCGGTGAGCGCGAGCGCGCTCAGGCCGAGACGCTCGGCCTCCGCGAGCAGATCCTCGGGGGAGGACGCCCCGTCGAGGAAGGAGTAGGACGAGTGCGCGTGCAGCTCGGCATAGGGCACCGCCTCCTCCGGGCGCTCCGGGAGGGTCGGGGGGACGAGCTTCCGCGGACGACTCACCGGTCCGGGATCCGGGCGGAGCCCCCGCGGTGCGGAGGTCGCTTCGGGAGTGGACTCGCCGCTGAGGGTGCGCTCGAGCTGATCCCAGGTCAACGGCGGATTGTGCCAGCCCATCAGCGGTACCTCCCCTCGGCCCACCAGCGCTCGCCGGCCAGGAAGACCAGCCAGGCGCGGTCGCGGTCGTCGACGATCTGGAGCCGGTGGCCTCGTTTGCCGCCGCCCGTGCTCCACCGCCGCTCGTGCACGGGCCACGGGCCGGCCCAGGCCTGCACGGTCGCCCCGTCGATGCGGGCGGGGTCATGCGTGAGGGCGCCGCGATCGTCGACGTCGATCGTGCTCCCGTCCGCGGCGACGACGCCGATGGGGCGCGGTGGGCGGAACACCTCGGAGGGGAGAGGGTCGGGGAGGCTCCCCGGCCAGGGGGACCGTGGATCACGAGGCGGGACCGGGCGCTCGCCCCACGGCGTGAGCACCTGACGATCGGCGAGCCAGCGCCCTCCGGAGAGGGCGGCGGTGACCACGCCCTGATGCCCCAGCATGGTCTGCACCCGGGAGACCGCGTGATGCAATCGCTCATCGGTACCCGAGCCGAAGAGCCCCGGTTGGTGGTGGGCCGCATCATCCACCGCGACGGGGAGGAGGCGGGCGGCCACGATGCCCCCGAATGCCCTGGCCTCGTCGACGGGCGCGCTCGCGGTCAGGGCGGCCAGCGCCTCCAGCTGCCAGCGCACGCGGTCCACGAGGTCGGCGGCGTCGAAGCTCGTCGGGTGCAGCCAGGTGCGGGAGTGGACGGCGCCGTCGTCGTCGGTCAGGTCGATCCGCACCTCGGTGCACACGAGCGACGCGTCCGCCAGGGCGAGCATCACGGCATCGGCGGTCTGCCGCACGGCGAAGGCCACCTGGTCGGTGCCCCCGAGAGGGGACTCGAACTCGATGGTCCTGGCCAGTTCGGGGTCGGGCGGCCGGGGAGCCAGAGGTCGGGAGTCGGCGCCGGCGGCGAGGGCCTGCAGGCGGGCACCGTGCTCGCCGAAGCGGTCGCGGACGTCGAGAGGGGCGAGCGCGGTGAACTCGCCGAGAGTGCGCACGCCGAGGCGGAGGAGGAGATCGCTGATCTGCTCGTCGCGGAGCACCTGCACGGGGTAGGGGGCCAGGAACTCCCGGGAGCCGCCCGGGGGCACGACCGTGCAGGACGCCGTTCCTCGGGCCGCGATCTCGGCGGTGAAGGGTCCGTCGGCGACGCCGACACGCACTTCGGGGAAGCCGGCAGCGGCGAGGACCGCGGACAGGGCTGTCGCCGCCTCGGTCTCCCCGCCGTGATAGCGGGCGATGCCGCGGGCGCGCAGGATCGCGAGGCCGGGGCGCAGCAGCGTCACGCCCGGGGCGTGCTTCTCGATGAGCTGCAGCACGGGGACGAAGGCGCGTTCGTCCTTCTCGGCGTCGTGGGGGAGGACCTGCAAGGAGGAGAGGAGGCCCTGGGCGACGCGGCGGCGCTGGCCGATGCGGACGCCGTGTGCGCGGGCCGATGCGGTGCAGGCGACGACCGTGTTCGCCTGCACCAGGGCCGTCGGCGGGTGCGGGCCTCCGCCCAGCACCGCTCGCAGCGGCCAATCGGGGAACCAGAGCACGAGGACGCGGAGCGGGGCGTTCATCCTGCCTCCGCCCAGAAGAGGAGGTCGGACGACCCGGCCACAGCATCGTCTGTCGCCACGGCGCTGCCCGTCGCAGAGGGAACGAGCGGTGGCAGAGCAGTCAGCTCCGCGGCCGCGGTCTCCACGGCTCCGTGTCCGCCGGGCAGTCGGACGCGCACGCTCGAGGCGCGAGGGCTGTGCCTGGTCCGCGCCGTTACCGTCACCGTGCAGTCCGAGAGCAGCCCCCACCCCTCGCCGAGCCCATGCCAGTCCGGGTCGTGGAGCCGGATGGTCCCCTCGCTCTGCGCCCAGCGCCCCGCACCCGGTTCCTCCGCCACGAGCAGCGTGGACCCGCGGTCGCGCAGACGGGCGCTGAGTCGGGACACATCGGCGTCGCGTGCCCTGGTCGTGGGCTGCACGGCGATCAGGGGCACCACCTCGGCCAGCGCGGATGCGACGGCGAGCCAGCGGTCCCCGGGTCGGGGACGAGGATCAGGCGGCTCAGATCGATGCCGTAGGCGGCGGCGGCCTCGACCCCCAGGGTGGGCATGCCGATCACCGCGCACCAGTGCCCGCGGCCGGAGGAGGCGCTGAGCAGGGCGAGCACGAGGGCGGGCGAGGGGGAGACGGTGTACGAGGTGCCCGTCTGCAGTCCCTCGTCCGGCAGCAGCGCGGCGAAGGCGGGATCGAGGGGGAGGAGGGTGTGCTCGCTGCGCCGCCGCTGCATCCGGCTGATCTCGCGGCGCAGTCGCAGGACCTCTCCGGCGCGGGTATCGCTGGTCGGAGAGAGCGCGGTCATCGCATCGAGCCCGATCCCCATGTGTCCATCCTCGAAGATATGTACGAATAAAGCAAGTGACGCGACTGACGCTAGTTCGTACATCCGACATCGCCCTCCGGGTTGTCCACAGGGCGCTCCGCGCCGTCCCGGATCCCCCTACCCTGCCGGGATGGACATCCGTCTCGCCCTCCTCGGCCTCGTGCACGGCGGCCTCCTCGCGATCGGCATCCTGCTGACCGTGATCGATGCGCGCACGCATCGGCTCCCGAACCGCATCGTGCTGCCGACCCTGTTCCTGCTGCTCCTGGCGGCGGTCGCCGACGCCGTCGTCACCACCGACGCCGCCGCTCTGGGGCGGGGCCTGCTCGGAGCCCTCGTGCTCGGCGGCTTCTATGCGGCCCTGCGGCTGCTCAGCCGGGCGGGCATGGGCGGAGGCGATGTGAAGCTCGCCCTGGTGATCGGGCTCGTCCTCGCCTGGCACGGCTGGGGGGCCTTCCTCCTCGGCGCGGTGTCCGCCTTCGTGCTCGGAGCGGTCTACGCGCTCGTGCTCCTCGCCGCGGGCCGGGCCGATCGGAGGACCCGCATCGCCTTCGGGCCGTGGATGATCGCGGGGGCCGTCCTCGGCGTCCTCGGCGGCTGACCGCGCAGGTCGCCCCGAATGGGGGAGGGCGGCGCTACCCTGGGCACATGGCACTCGCACGACTTCACGGCGGCCCGCTGGACGGGCAGATCATCCCCCTCGACGACGATGCGGACGACAAGCTGATCGTCCCCTACAGCGAGACGCAGGTGGTCTACAACCGCCGCGGCGAGCCGCAGAACACGGGCGAGGGCGACGGCCCCACAGAGATCGACTACTGGTTCGAGGAAGCCCTCGAAGACCTCACGCTCGAGGATGACTGAGCCCTCTCGCACCGTCGAGGTCGAGCGCAAGTACGACGTCGACGACGGGACGCCCCTGCCCGACTGGACGGCGATCCCCGGCGTCGATGCGGTCTCGCCCGGTGAGCATCGCGCTCTCGACGCCCGCTACCTGGACACCGCGGACGGAACGCTGGCCCGCGCCGGCGTCGCGGTGCGCCGTCGTTCCGGGGGACCGGACGAGGGCTGGCACATCAAGGGCCCGCGGCAGGGCGACGGCCGGGTCGAGCAGGGCTGGCCCCTCGGCGGCGAGGAGGTCCCGACGGCGGTGCGCGCAGCGATCGCCGCCTGGACCACTGCGCCGCTGGAGCCTCTCGCACGCATCGAGAACGACCGAACGGCCTACCTCCTCACCGGACCGGACGGCGTCGTGGCGGAGTTCGTGGACGACCACGTGCGCGCGACCGACCTGCGCAGCGGGACTCGCCGAGCCTGGCGGGAGTGGGAGGTCGAGCTCGGCCCCGCAGGCCCGTCCGACGACGCCGGTCGTGCGGCGTTCTTCGCGGCGATCGAGCGTGCGGTGCACGCCGCCGGCGGCCGTGAGGCGGGCTCCGATTCGAAGCTCGCCCGGGCTCTCGGCTTCTAGGCCGCCGACTCCTCGGATGCAACCCCTTTCCGCGTGCGGTTGCAGGGTGGTTGAGTGACCACATGAGTCGACCGCCCGTGCTCCGATCGCTGCAGACGATCGTCCCCGAGACCGTCCTCGTGCAGGAGCAGGTGCGCGACGTCTTCGCCGCCCAGCCCGGCCTGGGACGGCTGGCGCAGCGCATCGTGGCGACGTCGTTCAACGTCTCCGGCATCGACACGCGACACACCGTGATCGCGGAGCTGGCCGACGACGCCTCCCCGGACGACCCGTTGTTCTACGATCGCGTCTCCGGGCAGCTGCTGGCGCCGGGTACGAGGGCACGCAACGACGTCTACACGCGCGAGGCCTCCCGTCTCTTCGTCGAGGTCGCGCGCCGCGCCCTCGAGGCGGACCCCGACCTGAGCCCGGCGGACGTGACGCACGTCATCACGGTCTCCTGCACGGGCTTCCACGCCCCGGGCCCCGAGTACGAGATCGTGCGCGGGCTCGGCCTGTCCGATGCCGTCCAGCGCTATCACTTCGGCTTCATGGGGTGCTACGCCTCGATGCCGGCCCTCCGCGCCGCCGGCCAGTTCTGCGCGGCCGACGAGAACGCCGTCGTCCTCGTCGTCAGCGTCGAGCTGTGCACCCTGCACCTGCGCTCCTCCGAGGACCCGGACACCATCGTCGCCTCCTCCCTGTTCGCCGACGGGGCGGCCGCCGGGATCGTGACGGCACGGGACCTTCCCACGACCGTCCCTGCGCTCCGGCTCGACGGCTTCCACACGGCGATCGTGCCGGAGGGCGTGGACGACATGGCCTGGACGATCGGCGACTCCGGCTTCGAGATGATCCTCTCCACCGCCGTCCCGCAGATCATCGGGGAGTCGATCATCGGAGCGCTCGCCCCGCTCTACGGGCGGGAGGACGGCTTGGCGGAGGCCTTCGCCGCCGGGCGGGTGGGCGACCGGGTGCGCCACTGGGCGATCCATCCCGGCGGGCGGAGCATCCTCGATCGCGTGCAGGAGCGGATGGCGCTGAGTGACGGGCAGTTGCGACCGGCGCGGGAGACGCTCCGGGAGTACGGGAACATGTCGAGTGCGACCGTGCTGTTCGTGCTGAAGCGCATCCTCGAGCAGGAGGATGCGGAACCCGGCGACCGCGTGGCGGCGATGGCCTTCGGCCCGGGGCTCACCGCCGAGAGCGCGCTGCTGACCGTCGTCGCGCCCGCACCGTGAGCGTGGATCTGTCGGCGCGCGCCGTCGACCTCGTCGAGCTCATGGACGACCCCGCCGCCGACGAGGAGGCACTCGGTCGCACGTACCGGCGCTTCAGCGCCGTGAACGCGGTCGTCTCGCGCCCCGGGCGGCTGTACCGGCGGGACATCCGCCCGCGGGCGGTCGCCGGGCGTCCGCTGCGCATCCTCGACATCGGCGCCGGCGGGGGAGACCTGTGCCGCGACCTCGTCCGGAGACTGCGACGCGACGGCCTCCGCGCCGACATCACCGCTCTGGACGCCGACGAGCGTGCGATCCGCTGGGCCTCGGCGCACGACGACGGCGCAGGCATCCACTATCGCCATGCGCTCTCCGGCGACCTCGTGGCGGCGGGCGACACCTATGACGTTGTGCTCTCCAACCACGTCCTCCACCACCTCGACGCCGCAGCACTGCACGCGGTGCTCGACGACTCCCGTGCGCTGGTGGGTGACCGTGGACTCATCTCCCACCACGACATCGCCCGCAGCCGCCTGGCCTACGGGGCGTTCGCGGCAGGAACCTGGCCGTTCGCGCGGAACCTCCTCGCCGGGTCCTTCATCCGGGTCGACGGTCTCCTGAGCATCCGCCGCTCGTACACTCCGCAGGAGCTCGCGGCCGTCGCCCCGCCGGGCTGGGAGGTGCGCTCGCACCTGCCCGCTCGTCTGGAGCTGCGCTGGGAGGGTGCGGATGGTCGACCATGACGTCCTCGTGGTCGGGGGCGGTCCGGTCGGGCTGCTCCTCGCCTGTCTCGTCGCGCAGGACGGTCGTCGGGTGCGCGTATGCGAGCGTCGCGCCGAGCCGGGCCTGCAGACGCGGGCGATCGGGATCCATCGTCCGGGGCTCGATGCCCTCGACGCCGCCGGAGTGGGCGCCGACGTCCGCTCCGCGGCGCTCCGCCTCTCGAGCGGCGAGGTCCGCAGCCGCGGGCGACGGCTCGCCGCCCTGACCTTCCCTCCCGAGCGTCCCATCCTCACGCTGGCGCAGCCCCGCACCGAGGAGCTGCTGCGCGACCGCCTGCAGACGCTGCGACCCGATGCGCTGCAGCTCGGCTCCGCCGTCCGGGCCGTCCATGACGACGGTCCGCTCGTCCGGGTCGGGATCGACGGTGAGCACGGGCCCGTCGAGGAGACGGCGTCGGTCGTGGTGGTCGCCGACGGTGTGCGGAGTCCTCTGCGGGCGGCGTTCGGCGCCGGCTGGGGTCGGCGGTCGGGGAGTGCCGGCTACGCGATGCTCGACGTCGACGATCCGCAGGCCGACGATCGCGCCGTGCTGTACTTCGAGCCGGACGGCCTCGTCGAGTCCTTCCCGCTGCCGGGTGGACGGTGCCGCTGGGTGGTGCGCGAAGACGGCGACCGGACGGTGGCGTCCGCCGGCGAGCTGGCGGACATCGTCGGGCGCCGGACGGGGAACCTCCTCGACGTGGACCCCGCGGCGGCGGTCTCGTCGTTCCGCGCCGCTCAGCACGCGGCACGGCGGCTGCACCGCGGACGGATCGTCCTGCTCGGGGACGCCGCGCACGAGGTGAGTCCCATCGGCGGTCAGGGCATGAACCTCGGCTGGGCGGATGCGCTCCGGCTGGCGGCCGCGTTGAGCCGGACCGGCCGGGGCGCCGTCCCGGTCCTGAACGGCTTCGCCCGGGAGGTCCAGCGGACCGCGCGGAAGGCGCATCGTCGTTCCGCGTTCTTCATGGCGATGGGTGCTCCGGCGATCGCGCCGGTCGTCGCCGCGCGGGAGGGCCTGGTCGGCGTGCTCGGCTCCTCAGCGCTGCGCGGGTGGACGACCGGCCTCATCACCATGCGCGGCCTGTGACGCGAGAAGGCCCGGTCCGCGATGCGCGGACCGGGCCTTCTCGAGGCGTCGGATCAGAAGTTGATCATGTGGCCGGCGAGGCCGTGGAAGCCCTCCTGCAGTGCCTCCGACAGCGTCGGGTGCGTGTGGACGTTGCGGGCCAGCTCGAGAGCCGTGAGGTCCCACTTCTGTGCGAGGGTGAGCTCGGGCAGCAGCTCCGACACGTCGGGGCCGATCATGTGCGCGCCGATGAGCTCCAGGTGCTCGGCGTCGGCGATGAGCTTGACGAAGCCGACCGGCTCGCCGAGGCCGTGGGCCTTGCCGTTGGCCATGAACGGGAAGGTCGCGACCTTGATCTCGCGCCCCTCGTCCTTGGCCTGCTGCTCGGTGAGTCCGAACGAGGCGACCTGCGGCGAGCAGAACGTCGCCCGCGGCATCATGCGGTAGTCGCCCAGCGTCATGGTCTCGGCGCCGCCGATGGTCTCGGCCGCGACGACGCCCTGCGCCTCGGCGACGTGGGCGAGCTGCAGCTTGGCGGTGACGTCGCCGATGGCGTAGATGCCCTCGACGTTGGTGCGCATGTGGTCGTCGATGTCGATCGCGCCGCGCTCCGTGAGCTTCACACCCGTCTTGTCGAGTCCGAAGCCCTCGACGTTCGGGGCGAACCCGACCGACATGAGCACCTTGTCGGCCTCGATCGACGCCTGCTGGCCGTCCTTGCCCGTGTACGACACGGTCACCGAGGAGCCGTTGTCGACGACCGACTCGACCTTGGTGGAGGTGAGGATGTCGACGCCGTAGTTCTTGTACTGCTTGGTGATCTCCTTCGACACGTCGGCGTCCTCGTTGGGGAGGGCGCGGTCGAGGAACTCGATGATCGTGACCTTCACGCCGTAGTTCGTCATCACGTAGGCGAACTCCATGCCGATGGCGCCGGCGCCGACGATCACGATGGACTTCGGCAGCTCACGGGAGAGGATCTGCTCCTCGTAGGTCACGACGTTGTCGCTGAGCTGCACGCCCGGGAGCAGGCGCACCTTGGAGCCGGTCGCGATGATCACGTTGTCGAACGTGACCTCTTCGGTGGAGCCGTCCGCCTTCGCGACGGAGATGGCCTTGGGGCCGGTGAAGGTGCCGCGGCCGTCGTACTCAGTCACCTTGTTCTTCTTCATGAGGAAGTGGATGCCCTTGACCCGGCCGTCCGCGACGACGCGGCTGCGGTCGAACGCCTTGCCGTAGTCGATCGTGAACTCTCCGGAGATCCCGAAGAAGTCGGCCTTGTGGTTCAGGGTGTGCGCGATCTCCGCGTTCTTCAGGAGCGCCTTGGAAGGGATGCAGCCGACGTTGAGGCAGACACCACCCCAGTACTTCTCCTCGATGATCGCGGTGGACAGGCCGAGCTGTGCGCTGCGAACCGCAGCGACGTATCCGCCAGGACCTGCACCAAGGATGACGACGTCGTAGTGTGGCATGCCTTAAGCCTATCGCTCCGAGGGGGCGTCGGAATCGGTCGGAGCGGGGCGCCGACGACCGCGCAGGGTGAGCCAGATGACGAGGGCGAGCACCGCGAGCGCGCCGAGGATCACGAGCACCCAAATCCACGCCGGAGCGGCTCCGGCGTCTTCTCCGGCGTCCGGCGTCGTCGTCGCGGTCGCCTCGGGGGTGGCGGTCTGCTCCGTCGTCGGTGCTGCCGTCGGGGGAGCGGTGGTGGGCTCGTCCGTCGCGGCGCCCTCGTCGCCGACGGTGACGGTGAAGGAGAACTTGCCGGACGTGGGGTGGCCGTCGCTCGAGACGACCCTCCACACGACGCGGTACTCGCCGGCGGGCCCCGAACCGGTCAGGGGCTGGGTCACGATCGCGCCGTCGACCGTCGGGGCGCCGTCGATCACGGACTCGCCGGCCGGATCGGTGACGGTGAGCTCCGTCGCCCCCTCCCCGTCGATGAGCTTGGCGCTGAACGTCAGGGTCAGCTCCGCCGGCAGGGTCTCCACGCTGCTGTCCGCCGCGGGCGACGACGACACGAGGGCGTCGTGGGCCGAGGCCGACAGCGGGGAGAAGAGGACGAGGAACGCGGCGAGGAGGGTGGCCGCGAGGGCGATCGGGGCCGCCGTGCGGCGCAGGGCTGTGGTCTTCACGAGTCCAGCCTATGAATCCCCGGTATGGGACCGCTGAGTGCGAAAGCGGCCTCCCGCGCACCCCTTCGGATCGGATAGTCTGGACGACCAGGAGGGCACAGTGACAGACAGCGACAGCCGACCGGCCGGTGAAGCCGCCATCCATCGCTCCGGCGAGCCGAGACACGATGTGACGCAGACGTTCGGGCACGATTCCGATCTGTCGTTCGTGCCGTTCGGCGTGGAGTTGACCGATGTCGAGCAGTCGGCCATCGCGGCGCTGCCCTCGGGCTCCGCGCTGCTGCTCGTCCGCTCCGGCGCCCTCGCCGGCGCCCGATACCTCCTCGACACCGACGTCACCACCGTCGGTCGTCACCCGGAGGCCGACATCTTCTTCGACGACGTCACGGTGTCCCGTCGTCACGCGGAGATCACCCGTACCGGGACGACGTTCGAGATCATCGACCAGCGCTCCCTCAACGGCACCTACGTGAATGGGGAGCGCGTCGATCGCAGCGCCCTCGCGGACGGCTCCGAGCTGCGCGTCGGCAAGTTCCGTCTGAACTTCTTCGCTTCTCCGCTCGACCGCGCGGCGAACGCCTGATGGCGGCGACTCCCGCCCGCGAACGCTCGGCGTCCGCGGGCCTGCTGAGTATCGGTCAGGTGCTCGCCCGCCTCACCCCGGAGTTCCCCGACCTGACCTCCAGCAAGCTGCGGTTCCTCGAGGTGCAGGGCATCGTCCGCCCCTCCCGCACCGAATCCGGCTACCGCAAGTTCTCCGCGTCCGACATCGAGCGGCTGCGCCTGGGCCTCACGCTGCAGCGGGATCACTACCTTCCGCTCAGCGTGATCCGCGAGCAGCTCGATGAGGCGGAGGCGTCCGGCGAGACCGCCGCGCTCGCGCCGCCGCCCTCCATCGCCCCTGCGCCGCGTCGGTACCGCCGTGAGGAGATGCTCGCCGCGGCGGGCGCGGGACCACAGCTGCTGAACGACGCGATCAGCACGGGTGTCATCACCGCCCAGGAGACGTACCCGGAATCCACCGTCGCGCTGCTCCGCGGGCTCGTCGCCCTCGATCGGCATGGCATCGAGCCTCGGCACCTGCGCTCCCTGCGGCAGGGCGCCGAGCGTGAGGTGTCGCTCATCGAGTCGGCGCTCTCCACGCTGCTGCGTCGCACGGACGCGGCGTCCCGTGCTCGCGCCAACGAATTGGCCCCGGAGCTGGCCACGCGGATCGACGATGTGCGGACACTCTTCGTGAAGGACGCGCTCACCCGGATCCTTTCGTAACGAACTGATTGCGACACACCTTCGGCGTCGCACGGATGTCGTTGCCGGTGCCGGGACCCTGCTCTACCGTGGAGATAACCGTTCCAGGGAGGATTTCAGATGAATGCGGATGAGCTCGCAGGCGACCCGCGGTTCGTGACCGAACTCCTCTTCACGGACGGTCTGCCCGCGATGGACGACGAGGTCGGCTACCGCGGCGCCGTGGCGGCCCGTGCCGCCGGCATCACCTACCGTCAGCTGGACTACTGGGCCCGCACCGAGCTCGTGGAGCCCACCGTGCGCGGTGCGAACGGCTCCGGATCGCAGCGCCTCTACGGCTTCCGCGACATCCTCGTGCTCAAGCTCGTCAAGAGCCTGCTCGACACCGGCATCTCCCTGCAGCAGATCCGCACCGCGGTGGACGAGCTGCGCCGTGCGGGTATCCGCGACCTCGCCGGCACGACCCTCATGAGCGACGGCGCTTCCGTCTACCTCTGCACGTCGAACGACGAGGTGATCGACCTCGTCAGCCGCGGCCAGGGCGTGTTCGGCATCGCGGTGGGCAAGGTCCTCCGCGAGGTGGAGTCGACGCTCGTCGCGTTCGATCCGACCGCACCGGACCCCGTCGACGAGCTGTCGGCCCGTCGCGCCAAGCGCACCGCCTGACGCGTCCCCTCCCGCTTCACGAAGAACGGCCACCCTCGAAGAGGATGGCCGTTTCGTCGTTCCGCGGGGTCAGCTCTGCGGTCCGTTCTCCGGCACCGGGACGCGGCCCGTGCGGATGATGCGGTCGAGGAGCTGGTCGAAGTCGGCGGCGAGCTCCTGTGCGGAGTCGCCGGGCCAGATGTGCAGAGGCTTCGCGGCGCCCTGGGCCTGCTGGAGCGAGGTGCGCTCGGGCAGCTGGGGCGAGAGCACGAGGGGACCGAACATGTCCCGCAGCTCCTTGATGCGGAACTGGTGCTCGATCGACTGCGGACGGACGCGGTTGACCACGATGCCCAGCGGCTGGAGGCGCGGGGAGAGGCCCCGGCGGATCTCCTCGATCGCGCGGAGCGCACGGTCCGCCGCGGCCACGGAGAAGAGGCCGGGCTCGGTGACGACCATGACGCGGTCGCTGGCGGCCCACGCCGTTCGCGTCAGGGCGTTCAGCGACGGGGCGCAGTCGATGAGCACGAGGTCGTAGTCGGCCTCAACTGCCGCGAGGGCCTCCTCGAGCTTCCACACGTCGCGGACGCTCGGGTGCGGGCCGTCGAAGTTGATGGCGGACGGACTGCCGATCAGCACGTCGATCGTGCCGGGGTGGACCTTGGCCCAGCCGCTGGAGGTGATCGCCTGACGGACGGTCTTCTCCTTCGGGTTCGCCAGCACATCGGCGATGTTGAGTCGTCCCGCGACCTGGATGTCCATCCCGGTGGAGACGTCGGACTGCGGGTCGAGGTCGACGACGAGCGTCCGGACACCCCGGGCGAAAGCCGCGGAGGCCAGCCCGAGTGTCACGGTCGTCTTGCCGACGCCTCCCTTGAGAGAGCTGACGCTGAGTACGTGCACGGACTCCACGTTACCTTCCCCTAGGCTGGGGGAACACTCAGCCCCGCCCCATGTGCGTGCTTCGGCCGTGCATCGAGCTCTCAGAGGTGTGCATGTTCCAGAAGATCCTTGTGGCGAATCGTGGCGAGATCGCGATCCGGGCATTCCGAGCGGCCGTGGAGGTGGGGGCGCGCACCGTCGCCGTCTTCCCGCACGAGGACCGCGGCTCGGTCCACAGGCTCAAGGCCGACGAGGCGTACGAGATCGGCGAGCGCGGCCATCCGGTCCGCGCCTACCTCGACGTCGACGAGATCATCCGCGTCGCGACCGAGGCCGGCGCCGACGCCATCTACCCCGGCTACGGCTTCCTCTCGGAGAACCCCGAGCTGGCGGAGAAGGCCGCGGCGAACGGCATCGTCTTCATCGGGCCGCCTGCGAAGGTCCTCGAGATGGCCGGCAACAAGGTGGAGGCGAAGCGCCACGCCGTCGAAGCGGGCGTCCCCGTGCTCCGGTCCACCGAGGCCTCGGACGACGTCGACGCCCTGGTCGCCCAGGCGGAGGAGATCGGGTTCCCCCTCTTCGCCAAGGCGGTGGCCGGGGGAGGCGGCCGTGGCATGCGGCGCGTCGAGACGATGGGCGATCTCGGCCCTGCCCTCGCCGAGGCCATGCGGGAGGCCGGCAGCGCCTTCGGCGATCCCCGCATGTTCCTCGAGCAGGCCGTCGTGCGGCCCCGGCACATCGAGGTGCAGATCCTCGCGGACAAGACCGGTGAGACGGTGCACCTGTTCGAGCGGGACTGCTCGGTGCAGCGGCGGCATCAGAAGGTCGTCGAGATCGCTCCCGCCCCCAACCTCGACGACGACGTGCGCCAGGCCCTGCACGGCTACGCCGTCGCGTTCGCCCGCTCGATCGGCTACGAGAACGCGGGGACCGTCGAGTTCCTCCTGGAGACGGCGGGGGAGCGCGCCGGCGAGGTCGTGTTCATCGAGATGAACCCGCGCATCCAGGTCGAGCACACGGTGACCGAGGAGGTCACCGATGTCGACCTCGTGCAGAGCCAGATGCGCATCGCCGCGGGGCAGAGCCTCGCCGAGCTGGGACTGCAGCAGGAGAACCTGCACCTGCGCGGTGCCGCACTGCAGTGCCGCATCACCACGGAGGACCCGACGCAGGGCTTCCGTCCCGACACCGGGAAGATCACGACCTACCGCTCGCCCGGCGGCGCGGGGATCCGCCTGGACGGCGGCACCGTGCACCAGGGCGCTCAGATCAGCCCGCACTTCGACTCGATGCTGGCGAAGCTCACGTGCCGCGGACGCGACTTCCCGGCCGCCGTCGCCCGCGCGCGCCGTGCCCTCGCCGAGTTCCGCATCCGCGGCGTCTCCACGAACATCCCCTTCCTCCAGGCGCTGCTCGACGACGAGGCGTTCATCCGAGGCGACGTCAGCACGTCCTTCATCGACGAGCGCCCGGAGCTGCTCCGCGGACGCGAGTCGAAGGACCGCGGGACCAAGATCCTCAACTGGCTCGTCGACGTGACGGTGAACAAGCCGCACGGTGCGCATCCCGGCGTCATCGACCCCGCGACCAAACTGCCGCCGATCGACCTGGCCGCCGAACCGGCGCCCGGCTCCCGGCAGCGGCTGCTCGAGGTCGGCCCGGAGGAGTTCGCGCGCGGCCTGCGTGCGCAGAGCGCGCTCGCGATCACGGACACGACGTTCCGCGACGCGCACCAGTCGCTGCTCGCGACCCGCGTCCGCACGAAGGACCTCGTCGCCGCCGCGCCGTACCTCGCCCGGCTGACACCGGAGCTGCTGTCGGTCGAGGCCTGGGGCGGCGCCACCTACGACGTGGCGCTCCGCTTCCTGGGCGAGGACCCGTGGGAGCGGCTCGACAAGCTGCGCGCGGCCCTGCCGAACGTCGCGATCCAGATGCTGCTGCGCGGCCGGAACACGGTCGGCTACACGCCGTACCCGACGGCGGTGACCGAGGCCTTCGTCGCGGAGGCGGCGGCGAGCGGCGTCGACATCTTCCGCATCTTCGACGCGCTCAACGACGTGGAGCAGATGCGCCCCGCGATCGAGGCGGTCCGCGCCACGGGGACGGCCGTCGCGGAGGTCGCGCTCTGCTACACCGGCGATCTGCTGGATCCGGCGGAGGAGCTCTACACCCTCGACTACTACCTGGGGCTCGCGGATCAGATCGTCGCCGCGGGTGCGCACATCCTCGCGATCAAGGACATGGCGGGACTGCTCCGTCCCGCCGCCGCCGCGAAGCTCGTCTCGGCGCTCCGGGAGCGCTTCGACCTGCCCGTGCACCTGCACACCCACGACACTCCGGGCGGACAGCTCGCCACCCTGCTCGCGGCCAGCACCGCCGGCGTCGATGCGGTGGACGCCGCGTCGGCCCCGCTGTCCGGCACGACCAGCCAGCCGTCGCTGTCGTCTCTCGTGGCCGCCCTCGCCCACACGGAGCGGGACAGCGGGATCTCCCTCGCCGCGGTCTCCGACCTGGAACCGTACTGGGAGGCGGTGCGTCGCCAGTACGCGCCGTTCGAGTCCGGGCTGCCGGGGCCCACGGGGCGCGTGTACCACCACGAGATCCCCGGCGGACAGCTGTCGAACCTCCGGCAGCAGGCGAAGGCTCTCGGCCTCGCGGACGACTTCGAGCTCATCGAGGACATGTACGCCGCCGCGGACCGCATCCTCGGACGCGTGCCTAAGGTCACCCCGTCGTCGAAGGTCGTGGGCGACCTCGCCCTGCACCTCGCCGCGGTGAAGGCCGACCCCGCAGACTTCGAGGCGAACCCCGAGAAGTACGACGTTCCGGACTCCGTGGTCGGGTTCATGGCCGGAGAGCTCGGCGACCTCCCCGGTGGCTGGCCCGAGCCCTTCCGCTCCAAGGTGCTCGCGGGGCGTTCCGTGCGCACGGGGCTCACGGCGCTGACGGAGCAGGACGAGGCGGAGCTGGCGGGGACGAGCGCCCAGCGCCGGTCCCGCTTGAACACGCTGCTCTTCCCCGCCCCCACGGCCGAGTTCGCGGAGCGGCGCGAGCAGTACGGCGATCTGTCCGTGCTCGACACGAGCGACTACCTCTACGGCCTGGTCCCCGGCCAGGAGCACCTCATCGAGATCGACCGAGGGGTACAGCTCTACGTCGGTCTCGAAGCCATCGGTGAGGCGGACGACAAGGGCATGCGCACCGTGATGACGACTCTGAACGGTCAACTCCGGCCCGTGTTCGTGCGCGATCGCTCGATCGCTGTCGACGCGCACGAGGTGGAGAAGGCCGACACGTCGGTGCCCGGCCAGGTGGCCGCGCCGTTCTCCGGCGTGGTCACGCTCAAGGCCGAGGTGGGCGCGACCGTGCGGGCCGGCGAGCCGGTCGCGTCGATCGAGGCGATGAAGATGGAGGCCGCCATCACCGCCCCGGTGGACGGGGTCGTGGAGCGGCATGCCATCGCCGAGACGCAGCAGGTGGACGCGGGTGATCTTTTGGTCGTGATCCGACCGGCGCACTAATCTTGTGCGGGCGAGGCCGCGCACCCTGGGCGCATCCCGAGGCCCGCACAGGTTGGGAGTGACACGTGACCGCGAAGAAGAACGCCGACCCCGAGGACAGTCCGCTGGGAGTGCTCGACGACGCCGCGTCCGTCGACACCGCCGGCATCGGCATCCTCGGCGGGACCGCGCAGGTGCGGGTGACCCTGCCGGCGGAGGAGGACGACGACCTCGCCGATGACGGCGTGGTGGAGGGAGAGGTCGGGATCGATCTCGTCGTCGACGACCTCACCCTCCCCTCCGCGCAGACGCCCGTCCTCGACCCGCCGCGCATCCACGAGGTGATCGACGCGGTCGTGGTGGAGGAGCCGGTGCCGGCCGTGGTTGCCGCGCCGGAGCGGGCCGCCGAAGAGAAGGCGGCCGCCCTCTTCCTCGCGAAGGCCGATGCCGACCGTGCGGAGGTCCCGGCCGCGAAACCGGCGCGGGCCCCGCAGGTGCCCGTGCAGAAGGAGACCACGATGCCCGAAGCCGACGACACACCCGCCGCCTCCGTGCCCGCACGTCCGGCGCCCCGGACGGATGTGACCCTCACCGCGAAGCGTCTGGGGGAGCTGGGGGAGTCCGCTCGCGAGTCCGCGGACCTCCTCACGACCGATCGCCTCCTCGACCCGCACCGGGTGGCCAAGCCCGAACCCGAGGGCGGGTGGAGTCACCTGCTCTACACGTTGTCCGGTCGGCGGCTGAACATCGGCGACGGGCGCCGTGCGCGCGAGCGCAAGGAGCTGACCGCGCGCATCGCGGCCCCGCTCGCCGGCGGCGCCCGCTTCGTGCCGGTGCTCTCCCGCAAGGGCGGGGTGGGCAAGACCACCGTCACGGCGCTCCTGGGCATGGCCCTCGCGGACGCGCGGGAGGACCGTGTCATCGCGGTGGACGCGAACCCCGATCGGGGCACTCTCGCCGACCGGGTGCAGCGCGCCGCGCACGGCAAGTCCGTGCGCGACCTCGTCCGCATCCGGGACGACGTGCGCGGCTACCACGACATCTCCGCGATCGTGGCTCGGGATGCGACGCGCCTCGACGTGCTCGCGTCGGACGCCGATCCCCGTGTCGCCGAAGCCTTCAGTGACAGCGACTACCGCGATGTCGCCGACGTCGCCGCGCACTACTACTCGCTCGTGCTCACCGACACCGGTACCGGGATCGTCCACTCGGTGATGTCGGCGACCCTCGATCTCGCCGACCAGATCGTCATCGTCTCCGGTCTCAGCGTCGACGAGGCACGGCTGGCCTCCGAGACGCTCACGTGGCTCGAGACCAACGGGTACGCGCAACAGGCGCGCGACGCCATCGTGGTGCTCAACCAGTCGACCCCGGGCACGCCGCTCGTCCGCCTCGGAGAGCTGCAGGCGCACTTCGCGTCGCGGACCCGCAGCGTCGTGCGCGTGCCGTACGACCCGCAGATCGCCGCGGGCGGGACGATCGTCTTCGCAAACCTCCTCCCCGAGACCCGGAAGGCGGCGCGGGAACTCGCCGCGCTCCTCGTCGAGGGCCTCCGGACGAAGGCCGCCTGATGACGGTTCGCGAGATCCGCATCTTCGGCGACCCGGTCCTGCGGACGGTGTGCGCGCCCATCGAGGAGATCGACGACGGCGTGCGCGCCCTGGTAACCGATCTCCTGGAGACCGTCGAGCTTCCGGGGCGCGCCGGCGTGGCGGCCCCGCAGATCGGCGTCGCGCTGCGCGCCTTCAGCTACAACGTCGACGGCGAGATCGGGTACGTCCTCAACCCCGTGCTCACGGAGGTGCGCGGCGAGCCGGAGCCCACGGGGGAGGGCTGCCTCTCCGTCCCCGGACTCTGGCACGACGCCCAGCGCCATCCCTGGGCCCGCGTCGAGGGGATCGACCTCGACGGACAGCCCGTGGTGCTCGAGGGCGACGGCTTGCTCGCGCAGGCGCTCCAGCACGAGACCGACCACCTCGACGGCACGCTCTTCCTCTCCCGGCTCGACCCGGAGACGCGGAAGGTCGCGATGCGCGAGGTGCGCGAGAGCTCCTGGTTCTAGCTGTCGACCCACCCCTTCTCGTACGAACCGGCCCCTTACGCGCGAGCGCAAGGGGCCGGTTCGGTCAGAAGGGGGTGGGTCGACGAGGGGCGTCAGCCGCCGATCGCGACGTTGGTGGTGGCGACGGGCTCGTCGTAGATCGCGGAGATCTCGTCGGCGAAGTCGTTCATGATGATGTTCCGCTTGATCGACAGCTTCGGGGTGAGATGGCCCGAGGCCTCCGTCCACTCCGAGTCGAGGATCGTGAACTTGCGGATGGACTCCGCACGCGACACCCGCTCGTTCGCTGCGTCGACCGCGCGCTGGACCTCGGCCCGAACCTGCGGGTTGGTCGAGGCCTCCGCCAGCGTCATCTTCTCGTCGAGGCCGTTGTTCGCGAGCCACGTCGGCAGCATCTCGGGGTCGAGCGTGACGAGCGCCGAGATGAACGGACGCTGGTCGCCGACGACGACGACCTGCCCGACGATCGGGTTCGCGCGGATCGGGTCCTCCAGGGCCGCGGGGGCGACGTTCTTGCCGCCCGCCGTGACGATGATCTCCTTCTTGCGTCCGGTGATCGTGAGGAACCCGTCGGCGTCGAAGCTGCCGATGTCGCCGGTGTGGAACCAGCCGCCGTCGCTGAACGCCTCGGCGGTGGCCTCCGGGTTGTTCCAGTACTCCTTGAAGACGTTGATGCCGCGCACCTCGATCTCGCCGTCGTCGGCGAGACGCACCCCGACGCCGGGAAGGGCGGGACCGACCGTGCCGATCTTCGACTTCGAGGCGAGGTTCACGGTCGCGGGGGCGGTCGTCTCGGTCAGGCCGTAGCCCTCGAGGATCACGACGCCGAGGCTGTGGAAGAAGTGACCGAGGCGGGCGCCCAGGGGAGCGGAGCCGGACACCGCGTAGACGACCTTGCCGCCCATGGCCTCGCGGAGCTTGGAGTAGACGAGCTTGTTGAACAGCGCGAACTTGAGCTTCGTCCCGAACGGGATCTTCTTGCCCTCCTCCAGCAGCCGGGAGTGCTCGATCGCGACGTCGGCGGCGGCGCGGAAGATCTTGCCCTTGCCGCCCGCCTCGGCCTTCTGCTCGGCGGAGTTGTAGACCTTCTCGAACACGCGGGGGACTGCGAGGAGGAAGGTCGGCTGGAACGAGCCGAGGGCCGGGAGCAGCTGGCGCGTGTCCGGCTGGTGACCGGTGCGCACCCCCGCGTGCACATTGAGGATGGAGATGAAGCGGGCGAAGACGTGTGCCGTCGTGATGAAGAGGAGGGTGGAGGACCCCGGCGTCTGCACGACCTCGTCGAGGGCCTTCGCGGAGTTGCGGGACAGCTCGACGAAGTTGCTGTGCGTGAGCACGCAGCCCTTCGGTCGCCCGGTGGACCCCGAGGTGTAGATGAGGGTGGCGATGTCGGAGCCGACGGCGAGGTTCCGACGGCGCTGGATCTCCTCGTCGGAAACCGATGCCCCCTGGGCGGTGAGCGTGTCGATCGCGCCCAGGTGCAGCTGCCAGACCTCCCGGAGCAGTGGCAGGTCGCCGCGCACCTCGTCGACGCGGGCGAAGTGCTCCGGCGACTCGACGAGGAGGGCGATGGCGCCGGAGTCCTCGAGGATCCACTGGATCTGCGACGGCGAGCTCGTCTCGTAGATCGGCACCATCACCGCACCGGCGTAGAAGAGGGCGAAGTCGACGAGGCTCCACTCGTAGGTGGTGCGGGCGAGGAAGCCCACCTTCTCGCCGGGCTGGATGCCCGCGGCGGCGAAGCCCTTCGCGAGCGCGATCACCGCGGTCTCGAAGTCGGCGGCGGTGATGTCGCGCCATCCGTCGCCCTGCGGGACGGAGAACAGCGCCCGGTCGGGAGTCGCCTCGACGCGCTTCGCAAGCAGGTCGGCGACGTTCGCGTCGGGATCGGCGGGGACGATCGCGGGGACTTCAAACTGGACCACGGCAGCTCCTTCGGTACCGGTCGGGCACGGGCGTTGGTCCGAGTCTAGGGCATGGCACCGGGTCGCGGTCAGGGTGAAACTGAGTCGCTTTCCCGAGGCCGCGAGGGGGAACGGCGGGACGATCCGCGACACGGCGCTAGACTTCACCTCGATGTTCTACTGGCTGATGAAGTACGTCGTGATCGGCCCCGTGGTCAAGGCCGTGTTCCGCCCCTGGATCGTGGGGCGGAAGAACGTGCCCGCGACCGGAGCGGCGATCCTCGCCAGCAATCATCTCTCCTTCGCGGACTCGATCTTCCTACCGCTCGTGATCGACCGGCCCATGTCGTTCCTCGCGAAGAGCGACTACTTCACCGGGCGGGGCCTCAAGGGGTGGTCCACCCGCTTCTTCATGAAGGCGACCGGGCAGCTCCCCATCGACCGCTCGGGCGGAAAGGCCTCGGAGGCATCGCTCAACACGGGTCTCCAGGTGCTCGGCGGGGGCGACCTCCTCGGCATCTATCCGGAGGGCACCCGCAGCCCTGACGGCAAGCTCTACCGCGGCCGCACCGGCATCGCCCGGATGGCACTCGAAGCCAAGGTCCCCGTGATCCCGGTCATCATGGTCGACACCGACACGGCCATGCCCATCGGCCGGCGGATCCCGCGCGTCATGCGGGTCGGGATCGTCATCGGCGAGCCCCTCGACTTCTCCCGGTACGCCGGGATGGAGAACGACCGCTACATCCTCCGCTCGGTCACGGACGAGATCATGGTGGCGCTCCAGCGGCTCGGTCAGCAGGAGTACGAGGACGTCTACGCATCGACCGTCAAGGACCGCCTCCCGAGCCGCGTCACATAGGCTCCAGGGCGCGTCTCGGCGGTGTCGCCGCCCACTAGGCTGGACGCATGCTCCCGCACCACATCGAAGCCCTTGATGCCTGGCGCTCGCTTCCCATCAAGCAGCAGCCGCAGTGGCCAGACGCCGACCGCGTCGCCGACGTCTCCCGGCAGATCTCGAGCCTTCCGCCGCTGGTCTTCGCCGGTGAGGTCGACAACCTCCGCGACCGTCTCGCCCGGGCCGCCTCGGGGCAGGCCTTCCTGCTGCAGGGCGGCGACTGCGCCGAGACGTTCGCCGGCGCGACCGCCGAGCAGATCCGCAACCGCATCAAGACGGTGCTGCAGATGGCCGTGGTGCTCACGTACGGCGCCTCGATGCCGGTCGTCAAGATGGGACGCATGGCCGGGCAGTTCGCCAAGCCGCGCTCCAGCGACACGGAGACCCGCGGCGAGGTCACGCTCCCGGCGTACCGCGGCGACATCGTCAACGGCTACGACTTCACCGAGGGCTCGCGTCAGGCCGACCCCGGTCGTCTGCTGCAGGGCTACCACACCGCGGCGTCGACGCTGAACCTCATCCGGGCGTTCACGCAGGGTGGATTCGCCGACCTCCGCGAGGTGCACTCCTGGAACAAGGGCTTCGCCCAGAACCCCGCCAACCAACGCTACGAGCGCATGGCCGCGGAGATCGACCGGGCGATCAAGTTCATGGAGGCCGCCGGCGCCGACTTCGACGAGCTCAAGCGCGTCGAGTTCTTCACCGGGCACGAGGGCCTGCTCATGGACTACGAGCGCCCGATGACGCGCATCGACTCCCGGACGGACACCCCGTACAACACCTCGGCCCACTTCCTGTGGATCGGGGAGCGCACGCGCGAGCTCGACGGCGCGCACGTCGACTACTTCTCGAAGATCCGGAACCCGATCGGCGTGAAGCTGGGTCCCACCACGACGCCGGAGACGGCGCTGGCGCTGATCGACAAGCTCGACCCGGAGCGCGAGCCCGGACGCCTGACCTTCATCACGCGCATGGGCGCCGGACGCATCCGCGACGCGCTGCCCCCGCTGCTGGAGGCCGTCCGGGAATCCGGCGCGCAGCCGCTGTGGGTCACCGACCCCATGCACGGCAACGGCATCACCACGCCGACCGGCTACAAGACGCGTCGCTTCGACGACGTCGTCGACGAGGTCCGCGGCTTCTTCGAGGCGCACCGTGCGGTGGGCACGTTCCCCGGCGGCATCCACGTCGAGCTGACGGGAGACGACGTCACCGAGTGCCTGGGTGGGTCGGAGCAGATCGACGAGGCCGCGCTCGCGACCCGCTACGAGAGCCTGTGCGACCCGCGCCTGAACCACATGCAGTCGCTGGAGCTGGCGTTCCTCGTGGCCGAGGAGCTCGAGAAGCGCTGATCCGCGAGGCGGATGCACGAAGGGGCCGGAACGATGTTCCGGCCCCTTCGTCGTCTCGGTCTCAGCCGGCGAAGCCCATGGTGAGCGTGATGCTCGTGCCCTTGCGCTGCGGTTCGGATGGGCTGTACGACTCCACCCGCGTGTTCTCGTTCGCGAGGAGGTCCCAGACGGAGTCGGGGAGTCCGGTGCTGCTCGTGTAGCTCCACGTGAAGCCGGCGTCACGCAGGGCGGCGGTGGCCTCGTTGCGCGTCATGCCCGACACATCGGGGACGTCGAAGAGCGGCGGCCCCTGCGAGATGATGAGCTGGATGGTCTCGCCCGGTCGCCAGGCACCCTCCTCGGCGCGGTCCGCGTATCCGATGACGCGGTCCTTGCCGATGGAGTCGCTCGGGCGGTAGATGCTCTCCTCGGCGACCTTGAGTCCCTTGCCGGTCAGCGCCTCGGTGGCCTGAGCGACGGTCATGTCCGTGACGTCGGGCACGGCGCCGCGGGAGACCTGCATGGTCGCGGTGTCCTTCTCATGCACCGTGCAGCCCTCTTCGCAGCCGAAGGCGTCGCCGCCGTCCCGAGGGGTGATGCGCACGTTGATCACCGAGCCGTTCGCCGCGTCGGTGAAGAACTCCTCGTCGTCGGTGATCTCCAGGTTCGCCGCCGCCAGCGCCGCGCGGACGTCGTCGGCCGACTGCCCGGCGACGGCGGCGAGCTCGTGCGAGGCGGGGCCGGCGGAGACGACGACGGCGACCGTGGTGCCCTTGTCGACCCTGGCCCCGGTGCCGGGATCGGTCTCGATGACGATGCCCTTGTCGACGTCGACGGAGAACTCGTCGCGCTGCGTCGGTTCGAAGCCTGCCTCGGTGAGGTCGGCCGCCGCCTCGTCGTACGTCTGTCCCGCGACATCGGGGACCGCGATGAGCGAACCGGGGCCGGAGCCGAACCACCAGCCCACGCCGCCGGCGAGGACCGCGAGCAGGAGCACGAGGGACAGCAGGAAGGTGCCGCGGGCGCGGCGCTTCGAGGCCCGCCGACGGAGGATGGTGGCGTTGTCGATCCCCGGGGAGGTCGCCGTCGCCGGCTCCGGGAGCACCATCGTGCCCGGCATGACCTTGGTGAGGTCGCCGGAGTCCGCCTGGTCGCGGGCGGAGCCGGTCGTCCGGGTCACCGCGGGGGCGACGCCGATCTCGCGCTCGATCCCGCGCAGACGCTCCAGCATCTGCTGTGCGTCGTCGGGCCGCTCGTCCGGCGACTTCTCCGTCGCCCAGAGCACGAGCTCGTCGAGCTGTTCCGGGACCGCGGGGTTGCGCACGCTGGGGCGGGGCACCGACTCGGTGGCGTGCTGGAAGGCGATCTGCATCGGCTGCTCGCCCTTGTAGGGCTGCTCGCCGACGAGCATCTCGTAGAGCATGATGCCGAGCGCGTAGATGTCGCTGCGGGCGTCGGCCGTGCCGCGCGTAACGAGCTCGGGCGCGAGGTAGGCGATCGTCCCGAGCAGCTGCTGGCCGGTTGCCGTGTTGGCCGTGGTGGCCCTGGCGAGGCCGAAGTCGCCGATCTTGATGCGGCCGTCTTCCGCGAGCAGCACGTTCTCCGGCTTGACGTCGCGGTGGACGATCCCGGCGCGGTGCGCAGCGGACAGTCCGGCGAGGACGGCGTCCATGATCGTGATCGTCTGGGCGACGGTCAGGCGCTTCTGCTCGCGGAGGAGTTCGCGCAGGGTGATGCCCGGCAGATACTCCATGACGAGGTAGGCGAGTTCGCCGTCCTGCCCCTGGTCGAAGACGTTGACGACGTGCGGGTCGGCCAGACGGGCGGCCGCGCGGGCCTCCTGGATGAACCGGCTCTGGAACGCCGAGTCGTCGCTGAGGTGCGCGTGCATCACCTTCAGGGCGATGCGGCGCTCGAGGCGCAGGTCGGTGGCGACGTACACGGTGGCCATCCCGCCGCGGGCGATCCGCGCGCGGACGCGGTAGCGACCGTCGACAAGCCGCCCGATGAGGGGGTCGGCCTGATGGTTGGTCGTCACGACAGAAGTCTATGGACGATTGGCTGAAAGCCCCGGGAACGCCTCACCCCTCGACGCATCCGGATTTCCGGAATCGTCACCCGTGCTGGGCGAGCCACGCGTACGCCTGCGTCTCCCACTGCCCGTAGCGCTCGGGGTAGGCGGAGATCTGCACGGCCTGCGCCGCGTCGGTGAAGGACAGCGACTCCCACCCGGGGATGTCGAACAGACCGCGGGTGACGTCGCCGTTGGGATCGCCGGTTCCGCCGTAGAAGACCCGCGTGCTCCGTTCCGCATCCATGATCTGCTCCGGCGTGCCCCAGCCCGTGCTGGGGCGCTGCTGGAACAGGCCGAGCGAATCCCGGTCTCCCCAGTCGAGGTTCCGCAGACCCGACTCCACCATCCCCGTCGCCAGAGCGGTGGCGATCGCGCGGTCGGAGGCGCCCAGCTCACGGCCGATGCGGATGATGAGGGAGGCATTGGCCGCCTGCTCCGCATTCAGGGCGGCGGTGCGCTGGCCGCTCGGGGCGGCGGCGGGCGTCGGCGCCGGAGCACCCTGGACGGCGAGCTTCTGACCGGGATAGATGATCGACGAGGCTTCGAGGCCGTTCCAGGCGAAGAGGGACTGCGTCGTGGTGCCGTACTTCTGCGCGATCGAGAACAGCGTCTCACCGGCGGCCACGGTGTGCGTGGCGGCGGCCGGTGCGGGGGCGGGCGTCGACGGCGCTGCGGCCGGCGCGGCCGCGGGGGCTCCGGGTGCACCCGCGGAGACGACGAGCTTCTGGCCCGGGTAGATGATCGCGCCCTGGGGCAGGCCGTTCGCGGCGAGGACGGCGCTCACCGAGGTCCCGTACGTCCGGGCGATGGCGAACACCGTGTCGCCGGCCGCGACGACGTGCGTCTTCGCCGCGGCAGAGGCGAGCGTCGCGGCCGGGGCCGGAGCCGCCGCAGGTGCCCGCAGGGAGAGAGTCTGCCCGGGGTAGATCACGGAGCGCATCGAGAGCCCGTTCCAGCTGAGGACGTCGGCGGTCCGGAGCCCGTACCGACCGGCGATGCCGGCGACCGTGTCGCCCGGCTGCACGACGTGCCCCGGCGGCACGTTCTGCGTGGGTACGACGCGCGTCGGAGCGACGCGCTGGCGTTCGTGCGGTGCGAGCGGTGGTGCGGGTGCGGCGGCGGGTGTCGCCGTCAGGGTGGCGGCGAGAGCGCCGGCCACGGCTGTCTGCAGGATCACGTCGGGCCCCCTTTTCGAGCACTTCACGCTGACACGGATGTATAGAGATGTCAACAGAAGTGACGGGTGTGACGCATGGGACGGAAGTGACGAACATGCGACCGGGCCGTGGAGGTGAGATAGTGGCACCGTGTCTGAGAACGTCGCTGCAACCCCTGACTCCGCGCTCGAGTGGCTGACCATGCCCGACCTCGTCGAGGTCCTCGGCGAGCCGTTGGGTCGCGTGCGACGCCTGATCGACGAGCACTACCTCGTCGGCTCGCGCCGCAGCGGTGTCTTCGCGGTCCCCTCCGTGTTCATCGTGGACGGACAGCCGCTGAGCTCGCTGCGCGGAACGATCATCGTGCTGCAGGACGCCGGGTTCTCCGACGACGAGCTGATCGACTGGCTGCTCGCCGAGGACGAAACCCTCGGGCGTTCGCCGATCGCCTCTCTCCTCGCGGGGCACAAGAGCGAGGTGCGCCGGCTCGCGCGCACGCTCGCCTGAGCCTGCTCAGGAGGAGCGCACGGTGGCGGCCCTGGCGAGGTCGCGCAGCTCGCCGACCGCTGCGTCGTCGAGGCGCGCGCCGGTCAGTGCGCGGTCGGCGTCCCTGGCGTAGTCGGCGATCATCGTCTCGACGCGGTCCAGAGCCCCGGTTCCGGCGATCGTCTCCTGCAGGAAGGAGACCTGGGATGCCGACAGGTCGGGATCGCCGAGCATCTCGTCGAGCACCCGGCGGGCCGAGGTGTCCAGGCGCTCCCTGGTGAAGGCGATGAGCACGGTCCGCTTGCCCTCCCGCAGGTCGTCGCCCGCGGGCTTCCCGGTGACGGCGGCGTCGCCGAACACGCCGAGCACATCGTCGCGCAGCTGGAAGGCGAGACCGAGCGGATGCCCGAAGCGGCGCAGCGCCCGTGTCTGGTCGGCATCGGCGCCGGCCAGGCTCGCTCCGAGGACCAGCGGCTGCTCGATGCTGTAGCGCGCCGATTTCAGCGAGGCGACGCGGAGCGCCCGCTCGGCGTGCTCGCGGTCGTCGCTCACGCTCCACGCCGACTCCTCGGCGATGTCGAGGAACTGCCCGGTCGTGACGTCGCGCCGCATCCGGGCATACTCCGCCCGCACGGTCCTCGCCTCGGCGTGCCCGTCGAGCGCCGACTCCAGGAGGTCGTCGCTCCAGGCCACGAGGAGATCGCCGAGCAGGACGGATCCGGCGCGCCCGAAGGCGGCGGCGTCGCCCCACCATCCGGCGGCGCGGTGCGAGGACTCGAGTGCGCGGTGGGCGGCGGGGCGTCCTCGACGGGTGTCCGAGTTGTCGATCAGGTCGTCATGGACGAGAGCGGCCGACTGGAAGATCTCGAGGGCGGCGCAGGCGTCCCACAGGTGGTCGTCCTCGACCGCGCGACGATCGCGGAACCGGGCGACCGCACGCCACCCGGCGTGACAGAACCGGGCGCGCAGGCGCTTGCCGCCGGAGAGGGTGTCCGCCGCCGCGGCGAGGAAGGCGGCGGCGTCCTCGCCGTACTCGGCCGACTCGGCTCGCATGCGGTCGAGGAAGAGGTCCAGTCGCGCGGCTACGGCCTCAGCGACGGAGGGGGTGGGGGACGGCACGACTCCCAGCATACGTAAAGGATGTGAGGCGGGAACCGCTAGCCCCGGACGCTGCTCGCGCGTAGACTGGAGGGCACGATACCCGAGGGGGATGAGATGCCACTCTCCGAACAGGAGCAACGTCTGCTCGACGAGATGGAACGCCATCTCCTGCACAATGACGCCGACGTCGTGAGCGCGCCGTCGGGTGATCGCACGCTGAGCTATCGCAACCTCGTCTACGGGGCCCTCCTCCTGCTCGCCGGCATCGGCGGACTGGTCGTGGGTGTCATCCTCGGCGACGTCTGGGGCATCGTGGTCGGCGTCATCGGATTCGCGGCCATGCTCGGCGGAGTGATGCTGGCCGTCACCCCGGTCCGGCGCAGCGGTCCGGCAGAGACGCGCACGCGCACCGCCCCGAAGCGGCAGGACTCCTCCTCCTTCATGGATCGCATGAATGACCGGTGGGATCGGCGCCAGGACGGTCACTGAGCCCCCTCCCTTCTCCTCCACCACGAAGCCCGGATGCTGAGCATCCGGGCTTTTTCGTGTCTTCGGTCCGTTGACGCCGTGTGAGTCCTCCACTGGCCCTCCACTCGCCCTCCACCTTGCTCCACCGCGGAATCTCGCGGGTCGCGAGCGTGCGGGTCGCGAACCGCGGCGCGATACGCGGGATTCATCGTAGGAATGTGGAGGAAAGTGGAGTAAAGTGGGGCGCACCTCGAGTTGGCCGGACGGAGAGGGGGTGATGGCCGATGCTGCTGGGCACGCACTCACCGAAGCTGGACGACAAGGGACGGGTCATCCTTCCCGCGAAGTTCCGCGAGGACCTGGGCGGCGGCATCGTCGTCACCCGGGGTCAGGAGCGGTGCCTCTACGTCTTCAGCACGGCCGAGTTCGAGGCGATGCACGAGCGGATCCGTCAGGCCCCGCTCGCCAACAAGCAGGCGCGTGACTTCATGCGCATGTTCCTCTCCGGTGCCAGTGCGGAGATGCCCGACAGCCAGAACCGCATCACCATCCCCGCCCACCTGCGTCAGTACGCGGGTCTTCAGAAGGAGCTCATCGTGACCGGAGTCGGCGCCCACGCCGAGATCTGGGATGCGGAGAGCTGGAACGCCTACCTCGCCGCCGGCGAGGAGTCCTACGCCGAGCTGGAGCAGGAGGTGATTCCCGGACTGTTCTGACCACGGCTGTGATGCCCCGCCGCTCCCGCCCCGACACACTTCCCCGGTGCCGGGTCGAGAAGCGGAGGGGGATCAGAGCCGAAGGTCGGACCCGAGAGAGATCATGAACCTCCGCGACATCCACACCCCCGTCCTGCTCGACCGCTGCGTCGAGCTCCTCGCGCCGTCCCTCCAGGAGGACGGCGCCGTGCTCGTCGACGCCACCCTCGGCATGGGCGGGCACTCGGAGGCGCTGCTCGAGCGCTTCCCCGGCATCCGCCTGATCGGCCTGGACCGCGACACCGACGCGCTGAAGATCGCGGGGGAGCGGCTCGCCCGGTTCCGCGACCGCGTCACGCTCGTCCACACGGTCTACGACGAGATCGGTCTGCACGCCCAGGGCGCCGCCGGGATCCTCTTCGACCTCGGCGTCTCGTCGCTGCAGCTGGACGAGGCCGAACGCGGCTTCGCGTACTCCAAGGACGCTCCGCTCGACATGCGGATGGACCAGACGAAGGGCATCACCGCCGCCGACGTCATCGCGACGTACAGCGAGGGGAACCTGCGCCGCATCTTCGAGCGGTACGGCGAGGAGAAGCTCGCCGCACGGTACGCCCGCTTCATCATCGACGCCCGCCAGAAGCAGCCGATCACCCGCTCCGGGGAGCTCGTGGACATCCTCGTGGCGGCGACGCCCGCCGCGGCACAGCGTGCGGGGCACCCCGCGAAGCGCGTGTTCCAGGCGCTGCGCATCGAGGTCAACGCGGAGCTGAACGTGCTCGCGGACGCCATCCCCTCCGCGATGGACGCTCTCGCCGTCGGCGGTCGCATCGTCGTGATGTCGTACCAGTCCCTCGAGGACCGGCTGGTGAAGCAGGCCTTCGCCGCCGCGTCCTCCTCGACGGCGCCCGCCGGCCTCCCTGTCGAGCTGCCGGAGCACGCCCCCCGATTCCGCATCCTGACCAAGGGGGCGGAACTCGCCGACGACGAAGAACGCGCACGCAACCCGCGTGCGATACCGGTGCGCCTGCGCGCCGCCGAGAAGGTGCGGGAGAGCGCATGAGCATGAACGCAGTCCGCAAGCCGACCCTGCCGCTGCAGCCGGTCGTCCCGGAGAAGACCCCGGAGCGCCGCCTCCAGCCCGTGACGGCGCCGGCGCGGCGGCGGAAGCCGAAGCTCGCCTACGCGCTCGTCGCCCTCGGCGGAGCCCTGGCGATCGGTGCCGCGCAGGTCGGACTCTCCCTGGCCATCACGCAGGACTCGTTCACCCTCGCCGGGCTCACCTCCCAGCAGCGCGAGCTCGATCTCCGCACGGATGCACTGAAGGAGGAGCTCACGGGTCTGAGCTCTCCGCAGGTGCTCGCCGGCAATGCGGCCGACCTCGGCATGGTCGTCGCGGGAGCGCCCTCGTATCTGCGTCTCAGCGACGGCGCGGTCTTCGGCGCCGGTGCCGGCGCGGAGGGGATCTCGACGGTCGACCCCCACGGACCGGCGGCCGTCGGCAACGTCCTCGTCACCGAGGAGACGCCCGCGGCGGAGCAGACCGCGGAGGAGTCCACAGGCGGGACTCCGCCCGCGACGGATCTGCCGCCCGCCCTCACCGACGGCCTCCCCAGCCCCACGACCCACTGACCATCCCGATCGACGGAGAGATCCCATGACGACACGAGCCACGCGCGGACCGCGGCGACGCACCGTCGTCGCACTGGCGGTCATCCTCTCGGTGCTGGTGGCGTTCGTCGTCCGCCTCATCGACATCCAGGTCGTGAGCGCCGACGAGCACGTCAGCCAGTCCCTCGAGCACATCGGGGACGGGTCGACGATCCCCGGACAGCGCGGCTCCATCGTCGACGCGGAGGGCACCGTCCTCGCGTCGAGCGTCATGGTGTACGACGCCCAGCTCAGCCCGCAGGTGATCCGACTCACGGAGGAGAAGGACCCGGCGCTGCCGTGGGCCGAGGCCTCCGAGAAGATCGCCGAGATCACGGGCGTGCCGGGCGACGAGATCCGCAAGCGGGTCTCGGACGCCCTGGCCGAGAACCCGAACAGCCAGTACGCGCCCTTGAAGACCGGGTTGAACACCGAGCAGTACATCGCGCTCCGCGACCTCGGCCTCGGGTCCTACCTGGCGTTGAAGCCGCGTGAGACGCGGGTCTATCCGAACGGCGCGGTCGCCGGCAACGTGCTCGGCTTCCTCGACAACACGGGCGAGGCCAAAGCCGGTGTGGAGCAGCTCGAGGAGTCGTGCCTCGCGCCCGTGGACGGTGAGAAGACGTACCGCAAGGGCAAGGACGGGGTCGTGATCCCGGGCAGCGAGTCCGTCACCGACGCCGTGAACGGCGGCACCGTGCAGCTCACGATCAACAGCGACCTCCAGTGGTACCTCCAGCAGATGGTCGGCGAGGAGGCCCAGAAGCAGGGCGCGAAGGGCGGGACCGTGACGGTGGTCGAGGTGGGCACGGGCAAGATCCGCGCCGCCGCCGAGTGGCCGGCCATGGACCCCAACGACCTGGACTCCTCGACGCCGGAGACCCGTTACAGCCAGATCTTCCACCGCGACTTCGAGCCGGGCTCGACGTTCAAGGCGATCACGGCGGCGGCGGCGATGGAGGGTGCCGGCCTCACTCCGCTCAGCACCGTCACGGCCTCGTCGCGGGAGACCTTCCCCAACGGCGCCGTGGTCAACGACGCGTTCAGCCACCCCGCGTACAACTACACGCTGGCCGGCGGACTGATCGACTCGTCCAACACGGCGCTGTCGAAGTTCGGCACGATGGTCGCCCCCGAGGTCCGCTACGACTACCTGCAGCGCTTCGGCGTGGGTCAGAAGACGCTGGACTTCCCCTCCGAGGTGGGGGGCATCCTCCACCCGGTGAGCGACTGGGACAGCCAGTCGCTCTACACCACGACGTTCGGCCAGTACTTCACCGTGACGGCTCCTCAGCTCGCCGGCGCATACCAGGCCATCGCCAACGGCGGGGAGAAGATCGACCTGACGATGGTCGAGTCCTGCACCGCACCCGACGGGACGGTCACGGAGACCCCGAAGCCGAAGCACGAGCAGATCGTGAAGGAGCAGACCGCGGCCGATCTGACGCGCATGCTCGAGAACGTGGCCGTGCAGGGCGGGAACGCGGATCGCATCCAGGTGCCCGGCTATCGCGTGACCAGCAAGACCGGTACCGCACAGGTGTCCGACGGCAAGGGCGGCTACAAGGCGGGCGTCTACTACACCAGCATGGTGGGCTTCGCTCCCGTCGACGACCCCCAGTACGTCGTCGTGGTGACCCTCGACGAGCCGACTAAGGTTGTATCGTCCGCGGCCACCGCTTCCGCCTTCCAGAAGGCGATGACGCAGGTGATGAAGACCTATCGCGTGATGCCGTCCTCTGTCCCGATGGACGCGCTCCTCCCCAAGTTCGGATAGCCGGCGAGAGCCGCGCATGGAGATGACATGATCGCCCTGACGCTCGCTGAGATCGCCGCCGCCGTCGGTGGTGAGCTGCGCGTGGCCGGAGAGCACACGCCGGAGACGGTGGTCGACGGCATCGTCGACACCGATTCCCGAACCATGGAGGCCGGGTCGATCTTCGTCGCCAAGCCCGGAGCCGAGACGGACGGACACCGCTTCGTCGGCGCCGCTGTCGAAGCCGGCGCGGTGCTGGCGATCGTCGAGCGTCCGGTCGACGTCGCGGTTTCACAGATCGTCGTCTCGGATGCCGTCGCCGCGCTCGGCGACCTCGCCCGCGAGGTCGTGGCGCGCGTACGCGCCGGCGGGAACCTGCGCATCGTCGGCATCACCGGCTCCAACGGCAAGACGACGACGAAGAACTTCCTCGCCCGCATCCTCGAGGACGAGGGCGAGACCGTCGCTCCGGTGAAGTCCTTCAACAACGAGGTCGGCGCCCCGGTGACGATGCTCCGCGTCACGCACGACACCCGCTTCCTCGTGAGCGAGTTCGGCGCCGCCGCGCCGGGCAGCATCGCGCGGCTCGCCGGCCTCGTCGAGCCCGACCTCGTCGTCGTGCTCATGGTCGGGATGGCGCACGCCGGGGGCTTCGGCGGCATCGAGGCCACCGCGAAGGCCAAGTCCGAGCTCGTCGCCGCGGCCCGCGTGCCCGGCACGGCCGTGCTCAACGCCGACGACGCCCGGGTGTGGGCGATGCGCGAGCTCGCGGAGAGCCGCGGCCTCCGGGTCGTCGGCTTCGGCCAGTCCGCCGCGGCCGCCGTGCACGCGCGCGACATCGAGGTCTCGGCCTCCGGCACGCAGTGCGTGATCGAGGTCGCGGGGGAGCGGCTGCCGCTGCGGCTGCGCGTCCTCGGCGCGCACCACGTCACGAACGCCCTCGCCGCGATCACCGCGGCCGTCGAGCTCGGTGTGGCCGCTGCCGACGCCGTCGCCCGCTTGGAGACCGTCGAGATCGCCGAGCGCTGGCGCATGCAGCCCCTGGGCAACGACCGCGTCCGCATCATCAACGACGCGTACAACGCCAGCCCCGACTCGATGGCAGCCGCCTTGCGGACCCTCGCCCAGATCACCGGCCCCGACGAGCGCACCGTCGCCGTCCTCGGCGCGATGAGCGAGCTCGGCGAGAGCGCGGGGGAGGAGCACGACCGCATCGGCCTCCTCGCGGTGCGCCTCAACATCCGGCGCATCGTCGTGGTCGGCCCGGAGGCCCGTCGGCTGTACCTCGCCGCCGTCGGCGAGGGATCGTGGGACAGCGAGGCCGTGCATCTGCCGGACCAGGACGCCGCGTTCGAGTACCTCCGCACCGAGCTGCGCGACGGCGACCGGGTCCTCGTGAAGTCGTCCAACTCCGTGGGCCTCCGGCATCTCGGCGATCGTCTGGGAGAATTGTTCTCGTGAGGTCCCTCATCATGGCGGCGGCCATCTCGCTCGCCTTCACTCTCTTCCTGACTCCCGTCTTCCTCCGGCTCTTCCGGAAGTGGGGCTGGGGGCAGGTCATCCGCACCCCGGAAGCCGCCGGCAACCCGAGCCACGAGGCCAAGCGCGGCACGCCCACGATGGGCGGGGTCATCTTCATCCTCGGCTCGATCGTCGGCTACTTCACCGGCGTCCTCGTCAGCGGCGAGACCCCGGCGCTGTCCGCGATCCTCGTCATCTGGCTCATGGTCGGCTTCGGCGTGGTCGGGTTCATCGACGACTACATGAAGGTGCGCAGCCAGCGCAGCCTCGGGCTCTCCGGGTGGCGCAAGGTGATCGGGCAGCTCATCGTCGTGATCCCGTTCGGGATCGTGGCGCTGAACTTCCCGAACAAGTGGGGGCAGACGCCGGCCAGTGCGTCCATCTCCCTCTTCCGCGACATCACGTGGCTGAACCTCTTCGCGTTCGGCGTCATCCTCGGCTGGATCCTCTACCTCGCCTGGATCTCGATCATCGGGGTCGCGACCTCCAACAGCGTCAACCTCACCGACGGCCTCGACGGCCTCGCCGCCGGTGCGGGCGTGATCGTCGTCGGTGCGTACAGCCTCATCGCGTTCTGGCAGTTCAAGCAGCCCTGCATCGGCGGAGACCCCGGTTCCCTCGGCGGCTGCTACGAGGTGCGCGACCCGTTCAACCTCGCCATCATCTCGGCCTCGTTCGCTGCCAGCCTCATCGGCTTCCTGTGGTGGAACGCCCCGAAGGCCAAGGTGTTCATGGGAGATGTGGGTTCGATGGCCATCGGCGGCGTCATCACCGCGATGGCGGTCATGACCCGTACCGAGCTGCTGCTCCTCATCATCGCCGGTGTCTTCGTGCTCGCCTCCGGATCCGTGATCCTGCAGCGCGCCTACTTCAAGATCACCCGCGGCAAGCGGCTCTTCCTCATGAGCCCGTTCCACCACCACCTCGAGATGCGGGGATGGTCGGAGGTCACCATCGTGGTGCGCATGTGGATCATCGCGGGTCTGCTCGCCGTCTCCGCCGTCGGTCTCTTCTACGTGGAATGGCTGACCCGTGTCGGCTGAGCGCCTGGCCGGGCTGACGAGCTGGCACGCCGACTGGCGTGGCCTGCGCGTCGCCGTCCTCGGCCTCTCCATGACCGGCTTCTCCGTCGCCGACACCCTCGCCGAGCTCGGTGCCGACGTCCTCGTGCTCAGCGCGTCGGCGGAGGAGGAGTACGCCCGTCTGCTCCCCGTCATCGGCGCCCGGTTGGAGCTCGGTCCGCTGGACGCCGTGCCCGAGGCGCTGACGGCGTTCGCGCCCGAGGTCGTCATCGCCTCCCCGGGTTTCGCTCCGTCGCACCCCGTCATCCGCTGGGTCCGGGACGAGGGCATCGCGCTCTGGGGCGACGTCGAGCTCGCCTGGCGCGTGCGCGACAAGGTCCTCCGCGCGGACGGCACGCCGGCCGACTGGGTGCTCATCACCGGCACCAACGGCAAGACGACCACGACCCAGCTCACGGCGACGCTGCTCGTCGCCGGCGGACTGCGCGCCGCACCCTGCGGCAACATCGGCGTCCCCGTGCTCGACGCGGTCCGGGATCCGGCCGGCTTCGACGTGCTCGTCGTCGAACTCTCCAGCCACCAGCTCTGGTATCTCGGCCTGTCGCGCCCGGAGGGGGAGCTCTTCCCGCACGCCGCGGTCTGCCTCAACCTCGCCGACGATCATCTCGTCTGGCACGGCAGCGCCCAGGCGTACCGGGACGCGAAGGCCCTGGTCTATCGGAACACCCGCGTCGCCTGCGTCTACAACAAGGCCGACGAGGCCACGCGGCGGATGGTCGAGGAGGCCGAGGTCGTCGAGGGCGCTCGTGCCATCGGCTTCGACCTGGGCATCCCCGGCCCGAGCGACCTCGGCGTCGTGGAGGGGCTGCTCGTCGATCGGGCCTTCCTCGACGACCGGGCCCGCAGTGCCCTGGAGCTGACGACGGTCGCCGACCTGGAGGCCGCCGGCCTGTCGGCCCCGCACATCGTGCAGAACATCCTCGCCGCCAGTGCTCTCGCCCGGTCCCTCGGAATCGAGCCCGAGGCGATCCACGGGGCGCTGCAGAGCTTCCGGCTGGACGCGCACCGCATCGAGGTGGTCGCGCGGCATGCCGGCATCACCTGGATCGACGACTCCAAGGCGACGAACCCGCACGCCGCCGCCTCCTCGCTGCGCGCGTACCCGGGCGCGGTATGGGTCGTCGGCGGCGATCTCAAGGGCGTCGACATCGCCGATCTCGTCGCGGACGCCGGCTCGACCGCGCGCGCGGCGGTCGTCATCGGAGTGGACCGCACGGCCGTTGTCGCGGCATTCGAGCGACACGCGCCGACGGTGCCGGTCTTCGAGGTCGATGCTGGCGACACTGGACAGGTCATGAACCGCGTCGTGGAGATCGCGGCGGGGATCGTCGACGGGGAGGGCACCGTGCTCCTCGCTCCCGCCGCCGCATCCTTCGACCAGTTCTCCAGCTACGCGGATCGCGGCCACCGCTTCGCCGAAGCGGTGCAGGAATGGATCGATCGGGGGAGCACCGATGACGCAGGTGGCTCGCCCTCCGCGGTCTGAGTCGGGCGGGCTCGCGGCCCGGGTCTCGCTCGGGCGCCGGTTCACGCCGGTCTCGACCGAGTTCCTGCTGATCGCGTCGACCGCCCTGCTCCTCACGATCTTCGGCCTCGTCATGGTGCTGTCCGCGACGAGCGCCACCGCCGTGGCCAACGCGCAGAACCCGTTGGACGGCGCCCTCCGGCAGGGTGTGTTCGCCCTGCTCGGCATCCCGATGATGTTCCTCATCAGCCGCTTCCCCGTGGAGTTCCTCAAGCGCATGGCCTGGCCGGCGCTGTTCGGCGCGGTGGCCCTCCAGCTCCTGGTGTTCACGCCGCTCGGCATCGCCGACGGCGGAAACCGGAACTGGATCCAGGTGGCGGGCTTCCAGATGCAGCCGTCCGAGTTCCTCAAGCTGGCGCTCGCCCTGTGGATCGCCGCGGTGCTGCTGCGCAAGCAGACCATGCTCGGCACCTGGCACCACGTCTTCATCCCCGTCGTGCCGGTCGGCGCGCTGGCGATCGGCACCGTGCTCGCGGGCAAGGACCTCGGCACCGCGATGGTGATGGTCCTCATCCTCCTCGGCTGCCTCTTCTTCTCCGGCGTGAAGCTGCGGCTGTTCATCATCCCGATGATCCTGGGCGTGGTCGCGGTGCTGGCGTACGCGCTCTCCAGCGAGGACCGCATGCGCCGCATCACCGCCACCTGCGACGACATGGCGCTGTACTACACGGACTGCTACCAGTCGATCCACGGCATCTGGGGCATGGCCTCCGGCGGTGTCTTCGGCCTCGGTCTCGGCAATTCCCAGGAGAAGTACGGGTGGCTGCCCGCCGCCGGCAACGACTTCATCTTCGCGATCGTCGGCGAGGAGCTGGGGCTGATCGGCTGCATCGTCGTGCTCGCCCTCTTCACGTTCTTCACGGTGGGCGCGTTCCACGTGATCCGCAAGACCTCGGACCCCTTCATCCGCGTCGCGGCCGGGGGGATCACGGTCTGGATCGTCGGCCAGGCCGTCCTGAACATCGGCGTCGTCATCGGGGTCTTCCCGGTGATGGGTGTGCCCCTTCCCTTCATGTCCCAGGGAGGGACGGCGCTCTTCGCCGTGCTCATCGCCTGCGGTGTGCTGCTGGCCTTCGCGCGGACCATCCCGGTCGCCGAGAAGCAGTCAGCCGAGCGGGGTAGGGTCGCGAGGTGACTTCGTACCTCCTCGCCGGCGGTGGCACCGCCGGCCATGTCAATCCGCTGCTCGCCGTCGCCGACGCGCTCCGCGAGCGCGACCCCGACGCGACGGTCCTCGTGCTCGGCACGGCCGAAGGCCTGGAGTCCCGCCTCGTCCCCGAGCGCGGCTACGAGCTGCTCATCGTCGACAAGGTGCCGTTCCCGCGGCGGCCGAACGCGCAGGCCGCCGCGTTCCCCGCGCGATTCCGTCGGGCGATCGCGCAGGTGCGCGCGCACATCCGGCAGCGCGGCATCGACGTCGTCGTCGGCTTCGGCGGCTACGCCTCCGCACCCGCCTACGTCGCCGCGCGTCGCGAGCGCGTGCCCTTCGTCGTCCACGAGGCCAACGCGAAGCCCGGGCTGGCGAACGTGCTCGGTGCCCGTGCGGCCGCGGGCGTGGGCGTCGCGTTCGCCGGGACGCCCCTCCGCGGAAGCGAGGTGGTCGGCATGCCGCTGCGGCGCGAGGTCATCACGCTCGACCGGGTGGCACGGCGCGCCGAGGCCGCGGAGTACTTCGGGCTCGACCCCGATCGCCCCGTGCTGCTCGTCTTCGGCGGCTCGCTCGGAGCGCAGCGCTTGAACGACGCTCTGGCGGATTCCTGGCGCGACATCCTCGCCGGGGGCTGGCAACTGCTGCATGTGACGGGGGAGCGCAGCGGCCTTCCCGATCCGGGCGTCGCCGGCTATGCCCTCCGGCGGTACGTCGACCGCATGGATCTGGCGTTCGCCCTGGCCGACCTCATCGTGTCGCGCTCGGGGTCGGCGACGGTCAGCGAGATCAGCGCGCTCGGCATCCCCGCGCTGTACGTGCCGTACTCGGTGGGCAACGGGGAGCAGCGTCTGAACGCGGGATCGGCCGTGGCCGCCGGTGCCGCGCAGCTCCTCGACGACGCGACCTTCGACGGCGACGCCGTCCGGCGGATCGTCGTGCCGCTGCTCGGCGATCCCGACCGCATCCGGCGGATGGCGGAGGCCGCGGAGACCGTGGGCACCCGCACCGGGACCGAGAACGTCGTGGCGATGATCGATCGTGCCCTCGGTGCGGCGTGACGCCGCCGCCCGGACGCGAACGAAAAGTAGACTGAAGCGGACATGATCAGACCCGACCTCTCCCTCCCCATCCCCGACACGATCACCTCCGCGCACTTCATCGGCATCGGTGGATCCGGGATGAGCGGACTCGCCAAGATGTTCCTCGACGCGGGTATCCGCGTCTCCGGCAGCGACCGTGCCGACAGCGACAACCTGCGGGCGCTGGCCGCCGCGGGCGCGACGGTGCACGTCGGTCACGATGCCGCCCACCTCGGCGACGCCGACACGGTCGTGCACACCGGCGCCATCTGGCCGGAGAACCCCGAGTTCGTCACCGCCAAGGAGCGGGGCCTCCACGTCATCCACCGGTCCCAGGCGCTGCACTGGCTGATCGGCACGCGACGCCTCGTCTCGGTGGCGGGTGCGCACGGCAAGACGACCTCGACGGGCATGATCGTCACCGCGTTGCGTGACCTCGGCGCCGATCCGCACTTCGTCAACGGTGGCGTGATCGAGCAGCTCGGCACGTCCAGCGCCACCGGGAGCGGCGACCTCTTCGTCATCGAGGCCGACGAATCGGACGGCACCTTCCTCCTCTACGACACGGCGGTGGCGCTCATCACGAACGTCGACCCCGACCACCTCGACCACTACGGCTCGGACGAGGCCTTCCACGACGCCTTCGTGCGCTTCGCGGACGCCGCGTCGGAGGCGGTCGTCATCTCCAGCGACGACCCTGGCGCGCTCCGGGTGCTGGCAGGACTGTCCCACCCGCGGGTCCTGACGTTCGGTCAGGCCGAGGGTGCCGACGTCCGGGTCAGCGAGATCGTCACGGCAGGTCCCGTCGCCGCGGTCGTCTCGCACGGCGGCGAGACCGAGCGAATGCAGCTCGCCGTCCCCGGCGTGCACAACGCGATCAACGCCACCGGGGCGGTCGCCGTGCTGCTCGCGCTCGGCCACCCGCTCCGCGACGCCGTGCGCGCCGTCGAAGGCTTCGCGGGGACCGTCCGTCGTCTCGAGCGTCATGGCGAGGAGCGCGGGGTCACGGTCTACGACGACTACTCCCACCACCCGACCGAGGTGCGTGCGGCGCTCGAAGCCATGCGCAGCATCGCCGGCTCCGGACGGTTGATCGCGATCCAGCAGCCGCACACCTACTCGCGGACGCAGCACATGTACCAGGAGTTCGCGGACGTCCTGGAGGAGCTCGCCGACCACACCGTGATGCTGGACGTCTACGGTGCCAGGGAAGATCCGGTGCCCGGCGTCACCGGCGAGCTGGTGAGCGGCGCGTTCCACGACCCCTCCCGCGTGCACTTCGTCGCCGACTGGCAGGAGGCGGCCGACTACACGGCATCCGTGGCGACCGACGGCGACTTCGTCGTGACCCTCGGCTGCGGCAACGTCTATCAGATCATCCCGCAGGTGCTGGACTCGCTGCGCCGGACCGACGGGGCGTAGCCCATGCGCCGGCCGCCCCCGCTCCCGAGCGCCCCGGATGCACCGGAGGAGACGGACGCCGCATCCGCGCGCAGCCTCCGCCGCCGCCGTGCCGCTCCGTCGCCGGCGGACGAGGCTGTCCAGGACCATCTCGTCGCCCCCGGGGTCGAGGGGGAGCAGGAAGCGGACGTCCCGAGCTCCTCGATGGACGTCTGGCGGGCTGCGCGCGCGCGTCGCAAGGCCCTCCGCGCGGAGATCCGTCGGTTCACCCAGCGCTCGCGTCGGCGCCGCATCACCTGGCTGAGCGTCGTCGGCGCGATCGTGCTGCTGATCGGCGGAAGCGTCGCGGCGGCCTACAGTCCGCTCTTCGCGGTCGAGCGCATCACGGTCACCGGGACGACCACGATCGATCCGGCGGTGATCGAGGGTGCGTTGGCGGACCAGATGGGAACGCCGCTCGCGCTCGTCGACACCAGTGAGGTCAAGGCCGCGCTGCTGGCCTTCCCGCTCATCGAGACCTACGCATTGGAGGCGAGACCCCCGCACGACCTCACGGTCCGCATCGTCGAGCGCACACCGATCGGCGTGATCGAGTCCGGTGCCGGCTTCACCCTCGTGGACGCCGCGGGCGTCGCGCTCTCGACGACCGAGGAGCGCCCGGCAGGTCAGCCGCTCGTCGAGGTCGAGGGCGGCGTGGACTCCTCGGCGTTCCGCAGCGCCGGGCTCGTCGTGCGTGCCCTCCCCGCCGATATCCGCAGCGCCCTCACCGGCGTCCGTGCCTCGACGGCGGACGACGTGACCCTCACCCTCGACTCCGGCCTCACGGTCGTGTGGGGGAGCGAGGAAGACAGCGCGCTGAAGGCGCTCGCGCTCTCCGCGGCGCTCGTGAAGAACCCCACGGCCTCGTCGATCGACGTGACCTCGCCCGACGTCGCGGTCGTCGGCTGAACGCTTTCCGCAGGAATGGCGCGACACGCCCACGGCGTTGCGGGCGCGCGGGCGGGCGGCGCTTACCTTCGATCTGAGAGAACGCAATACCGGGAAATACTTTACACCTCTAGTTGAGGTTTAAGGTTCCCCCTTCCAGGCTCTACTAATCGGAGGCCGGCCATGAGCCAGAACCAGAACTACCTCGCCGTGATCAAGGTCGTCGGCGTCGGCGGTGGCGGCGTCAACGCCGTCAACCGCATGATCGAGCTCGGTCTCCGCGGAGTCGAGTTCATCGCCGTCAACACCGACGCCCAGGCGCTGCTCATGAGCGACGCCGACGTCAAGCTGGACGTGGGCCGCGAGCTCACCCGCGGCCTCGGTGCCGGTGCCGACCCCGAGGTGGGTCGTCGTGCCGCAGAGGACCACGCGGAGGAGATCGAGCAGGCGCTGACCGGTGCCGACATGGTCTTCGTCACCGCCGGAGAGGGCGGTGGCACCGGAACGGGTGGCGCTCCCGTCGTGGCCCGCATCGCGAAGTCGATCGGTGCGCTCACCATCGGTGTCGTCACGAAGCCGTTCTCCTTCGAGGGGCGTCGCCGCCAGAGCCAGGCCGAGGCGGGCGTCGCGAAGCTGAAGGAAGAGGTCGACACCCTCATCGTCGTCCCGAACGACCGTCTGCTCGAGATCAGCGACCGCGGCATCTCGATGATCGAGGCGTTCGCCACCGCCGACCAGGTCCTCCTCGCCGGTGTGCAGGGCATCACCGACCTCATCACGACCCCCGGTCTCATCAACCTGGACTTCGCCGATGTGAAGTCCGTCATGCAGGGCGCCGGATCCGCCCTGATGGGCATCGGCTCGGCCCGCGGCGCCGACCGCGCGATCAAGGCGGCGGAGCTCGCCGTCGAGTCGCCGCTGCTCGAGGCCTCCATCGAAGGCGCCCACGGGGTGCTGCTCTCGATCCAGGGTGGCTCGAACCTCGGCATCTTCGAGATCCACGACGCGGCGGACCTCGTCAAGGAGGCCGCGCACCCCGAGGCCAACATCATCTTCGGCACGGTCATCGACGACACGCTCGGCGACGAGGTGCGGGTGACCGTGATCGCCGCGGGCTTCGACGGCGGGGAGCCCTCGCTGCGACTGGACCCGATGGTCGTCTCGCGTCCCTCGACCGCGTCCCTTCCCGAGGTGGCGCTGTCGGAGACCAGCGAGCCTGCCGCCGAGAAGAGCACGCCCGAGCCCGCCCCGGCGCCCGCGGCACCGCGCACGCCGGCGACGAGCATCGAGCCGGCCTTCGCCGACGACGACATCGACATCCCCGAATTCCTGAAGTGACGACACCGGTCGGCGCCTCGGCGCCATCGGATCTGGCCGCGCGGCTGTCGGCGATCGACGACAGGATCGCCGACGCCGCGCGTGCCGCCGGGCGGTCTCCCGCGGAGATCACCCGGATCGTCGTCACGAAGTTCCACCCCGCTTCGCTGGTGCGCGATCTGCATGCCCTCGGGGTGCACGCGGTGGGGGAGAACCGACAGCAGGAGCTCACCGCCAAGGCGGGCGAGCTCTCCGCGCTCGACCTCGAGTGGCACTTCATCGGACAGGGACAGACGAACAAGGCCGCGGCGATCCGGCGGAGCGCCGACGTCGTGCACTCCGTGGACCGTGACCGGTTCGCCGACGCCCTGCATCGTGCCGCAGAGACCGACGAGGTGCTCGACGTGCTCGTGCAGGTGAACCTCACCGAGGACGAGGGCAGGGGAGGGGTGGCGCCGGCGTCGGCGGTGGCGTTGGCCGAGCACGTGCTCAGCCTGCCCTCGCTGCGGCTCCGGGGCGTGATGGCCGTCGCGCCCCTCGACGAGGACCCCGCGAGCGCCTTCGCCCGTCTGCACCACATCGCCGCCGACGTGCGGACCGTCGCTCCCGACGCGACGTGGATCTCCGCCGGGATGACCGGCGACTTCGCCGAGGCCATCGCCGCCGGCGCGACACACCTGCGGATCGGTTCCGCAATCACGGGACCGCGCCCCGCCCGGGGTTAACCTGTGACAAGACCAGCCCGAAACGTTCGAACCGGAGGACACGATGGGTAACCCGCTGAAGAAGACCATGGTGTATCTCGGCCTCGCCGACGAGGAAGAGGTCTACGAAGAGGAGACGCCGGCACCCGCGCGCGCCCAGCGCGAGCGCGAGCGTGAGCGCGAAGAGCCGGCTCCGGCCCCCGTCACGCCGCTCCGTCGTCCCGTCGCCGTCCGCCAGCCCGCAGCAGGAGCCGTGAACGAGATCCTCACCGTCCACCCGAAGCAGTACCGCGACGCCCAGCTGATCGCGGAGAGCTTCCGCGAGGGCGTCCCGGTCATCATCAACCTCTCCCAGATGAGCGACGCCGACGCGCGCCGCCTCATCGACTTCGCGAGCGGTCTCTCCCTCGGCCTCTACGGCCGGATCGAGCGGGTGACCTCCAAGGTCTTCCTGCTCTCGCCGGAGAACATCGCGGTGTCCGGTCACGGGGGTATCGCGCACGCAGACGCCGAGTCTGCGGGCTTCGACCACTCGTAGACCGTGCAGCTGGTCTCGGTCCTCGCCAGCATCGTCCATCTGGTGCTGCTGGTCTACATCCTCGTGCTCTTCGCGAGGCTCATCCTGGATTACATCCCGATGTTCAATCGGGAATGGCGTCCGAAGGGCTTTGGCCTCGTCGCCGCGGAGGCGGTGTACACCGTCACCGATCCGCCCATCCGGTTCTTCCGGCGGATCATCCCGCCGCTGCGCATCGGTCAGCTCTCGCTGGACTTCGGCTTCGCGCTGACCCTTCTGGTCGTCCTGATCCTGATGAACATCGTCCGGTTGTTCATCCGCTGACCACCCCGCGTGTCGCGCCCGGGGACGGCTGCGAGTTCTCCGAGCCTGGGTGTCGTGGCATCGCGACCCCAAGGCTCGGGGGCTATGCTGGCACCCAGGTGCGCGCCCCGGGTTCGCGCCACATCACGAACACGCCATACATCGGTACTGGCAATCGAACTCATCGAAAGAGGAGCCACCCATGGCACTTACCCCGGATGACGTCGTCACCAAGCAGTTCCAGCACGTCCGCTTCAAGGACGGCTTCGACCCGGACGAGGTCGACGACTTCCTCGACGAGATCGTCATCGAGTGGCGCAAGGCTCTCGAGGAGAACGCCGAGCTGAAGGCGAAGCTCGCCGCGTACGAGTCGGGTTCCACCCCTGCTCCCGCTGCCGCCGCCGAGCCGGCTGCCGCTGCATCCACCCCGGCCCCCGCGGCCGAGGCCCCCGCCGCCGACGCCGCACCGACCGGCTCCGCCACCGCCACCGCCGGCATCATCGAGCTCGCGCAGCGTCTGCACGACGAGCACGTGGCCGAGGGTGAGGCCAAGCGCAACCAGCTCATCTCCGAGGCCGAGGCCGAGGTCGCCCGCATCCGCACCGAGGCCGAGGCGAAGCAGCGCGAGGAGACCGCACGTCTCGAGCGCGAGCGCAACACGCTGGAGGCCCGCATCACCGAGCTGCGCAACTTCGAGCGCGACTACCGCTCGCAGCTCCGCGGCTACATCGAGGGCCAGCTCCGCGAGCTCGACGAGAAGTCGGGCTCCACGGACTCGACGCCGGTCTCCGCGATCGGCCTGTAAGGCGCCCTCTTGTCAGGACGTCGTCCCCTTCGTCGGTCGGCGGCCGGCGCGATCGTTGCGATTCTCGCAGCGGTCGTGCTGGCCGCCGATCAGTTTGTGAAGTACCTCACCATCGAGAACCTGCCGCTGCACGAGGCGGTCCCGGTTCTCGGAGAGTTCCTGCAGCTCTACTACGTGCGCAATCCCGGCGCGGCGTTCTCGCTCGGCTCTGGCGTGACGTGGATCTTCACCATCGCCCTCGCGGTCGTCGCGGGCGTCATCGTCTGGAAGGCGTTTGGCCTGCGGTCGCGTCTCTGGGCGGTCGTCCTCGGCTGCCTCCTCGGGGGCGTGCTGGGGAATCTGTCTGACCGTCTGTTCCGGGAGCCCGGGTTCCCCGTGGGTCACGTCGTGGACATGATCTCCATGCCGTGGATGATGCCGGCGATCTTCAACGTCGCCGACATCTTCATCGTCACCGGGATGATCTCGGTCGCCCTGCTGGTGGTGTTCGGCCTCCGGTTCGACGGCACGCGTGAGCGCGACCACGCCCCGGTCGAGACCGACGAGGACGCCGAGGCCGCCGCCGCGTCCGAGGGGCGCTGAGCGTGGAGTCCCGCTCGCTGCCCGTCCCGGACGGGCTCGACGGCACGCGGGTCGACGCCGCCCTCGCCAAGCTCCTCGGGTTCTCGAGGACCTTCGCGGCGGAGGTGGCCGCGTCCGGCGGCGTCCGCCTGGACGGCGTCACCCTCGACAAGTCGGACCGCCTGCGGGGCGGTGCCTGGCTCGATGTCGAGTGGGAGCCGAAGGAGGGGCCGAAGATCGTCCCCATCGCGGTGCCTGAGCTGGGCATCGTCTACGACGACGACGACATCGTCGTCGTCGACAAGCCGACGGGCGTCGCCGCCCACCCCTCGCTCGGGTGGGAGGGGCCCACGGTCGTCGGTGCCCTCGCCGCCGCGGGGTTCCGCGTCGCCACCAGCGGTGCACCGGAGCGTCAAGGCGTCGTGCACCGTCTGGATGTGGGGACGAGCGGACTCATGGTCGTCGCCAAGAGCGAGGCCGCCTACACCGCTCTCAAGCGGGCGTTCAAGGAGCGCACGGTCGAGAAGATCTACCACGCGGTGGTGCAGGGGCATCCGGACCCGCTCGTGGGCACCATCGATGCGCCGATCGGTCGGCACCCGAACCACTCCTGGAAGTTCGCCGTCGTCCCGGACGGCAAGCCCTCCGTGACGCACTACGAGACGCTCGAGGCCTTTCCCGGTGCCTCCCTGCTCGAGATCCACCTGGAGACGGGCCGTACGCATCAGATCCGCGTGCACATGGCGGCGCACCGGCACCCGTGCGTCGGGGACCCGCTCTACGGGGCCGACCCGACACTCTCGGCCCGCCTCGGACTCACGCGTCAGTGGCTGCATGCGCATCAGCTGGCCTTCGCCCATCCGACGACAGGGGAGTGGGTGCAGTTCGCCTCGCCCTATCCGGAGGACTTCCAGCACGCGCTGGACGTGCTGCGCGGGGAATAGCGGCACCCGTCGGGGCGTCCGTCCGCCGGTGTCCGTGGTCTCCGCCACACTGACCGCATGAGCATCGTGGTGCGCCCGGCGACGGTCTTCGACGACGTCGCGGCGGTCGTGGGACCGAAGAAACCGACGTCGAACGTCTGCTTCTGCCTGAGCTATCGGATCGGCAACAAGGAGAACGTCTCCCTTCGCGGTCCCGCACGGGCCGAGCGGGTGCGTGAGCTCTGCCACCAGGATCCTCCTCCCGGCGTGCTCGCCTACCTCGACGACGAGCCGGTCGGCTGGGCGGCGTTGCACCCTCGACGCGACACGAGCTTCGCGCGCAATCGCCTCATCCCGCATGTCGACGACCTCGACGTGTGGTCGCTGTGGTGCTTCCGGGTCCGCCCTGGGCACCGCAAGCAGGGGGTCTCCCACGCTCTCATCGAAGGCGCCGTCGCTTATGCCAGGGAACGAGGCGCGCCCGCGATCGAGGGCTATCCGGTCGACAACGCCGGGGCGAAGGTCAATCTCACGATGGCGTACGTCGGGACCCGGCGGCTCTTCGAGAACGCGGGGTTCGAGAAGGCGGCGGACACGGGTTCGGTCCTCGACGGCTTCCCTCGCGTGCTCATGCGGCTGGACCTCCGCGAGAAAGCGTGAACCGGATTCCGCTTCCCGGGCAATACGGCAATACAGAGTGTGAACACAGACAGCGAGGTCATCGCCCGGTCGCTCGACGAGCCGCGGGCGTTCTCCGCCATCTTCGAGCGGCACGTGCGCCCGGTCGGCGGGTACATCCGGCGGCGGGTGGGCGAGGATGCGGTCGACGACGTGCTCAGCGAGACGTTCCTGGTCGCGTTCCGCCGTCGGGCGTCTTTCGATCTCGATGTCGTGTCGGCCCTCCCGTGGCTCCTCGGTATCGCCACGCGGATGGTCAAGCGGCACCGTGCCGCCGAAGTGCGGCAGTGGCGGGCTTTCGAAGCCACGTCCGCCGCGGCCGGACCCGGGGAGCACCCGTACGCGGCCTCGGATGCGCGGCTGGACGCCGACGCGGCCCTGCGAGCGCTCGCGCCCCGCATCGCCGGACTTCCCGCCCGAGACCGCGATGTGCTTCTCCTGCATGCGTGGGGCGACCTCACATACGAGCAGATCGCCGAGGCCCTCGGCATCCCGGTCGGGACGGTGCGGTCGCGGCTCCACCGGGTGCGACGACGACTCGCCCCGCCGGGTTCGCGCGGGCAGACCCGACTGACATGGATGGCGAAGGAGGAGAGCGATGCTGCTTATGGAACGAGTGCGTGACCTCGGTGCGGATCAGGCGGAACCGTCGGAGGAGAGCGTCCGCCGTGCCCGCGCCGCTCTGGCGACCGCGGTGTCCGCCGCACATGCTCCGCGGGGCGGGCGACGACGGGCGCGGGTGTGGACCGGCCTCGTCATCGGGGGGCTGACGGCCGGAGCCGCGGTGGTGGCGCTGGGAGCCGGAGGCCTCCTGTTCCCGGTGATGCCCGATGCCGCCGCTGCGGCGGTGCTCGAGCAGGCGGCGAGCGTCACCGTCGACGCCCAGGACCTCGCCCCGGGCGCGGGACAGTACATCCGGATCGAGACCGTCGACGAGTTCGTCCAGTTCTGGGATCGAGACGCCGCCGACGACGGCGACGACGACACCTTCGCCTTCAACGCCTCCCGCGACACGGGGGACGCCGCCGTCCTGGTCAGGGACACGCGGGTGCTGTACGTCCCTGCCGACCGCTCGGCGGACTGGTTCTACGACTGGGGGAACGCCGAAGTCGTACGGTCGTTCGGCGCGCAGGGCACGCGCGCCGCACAGGAGTGGCCCTCGTCACCCGGAGCGGCGATCCGCGAGCGCGGCACTGTGCAGGTCCTCCCGGGCGGCGCCTGGCCGGTCGGCGACGGCGATCCGGCACCCGTCCCGCACCTGGCGGACGGCTATCGCCCGTACTACGAGGAGATGCCGCGGGAACCGTCGGCGTTGCGGGACTGGCTGCGTGCCCGCTCCGGCCTGACCGGTGCGGAGGGTGATCGGTGGGTGGTGGCGAGCCTCTCCGACCCGTCCGCGATCAACCTCATGCCGGCCGAGCTGAGAGCGGCCTTCTTCCGCGCGATCGCCTTGATCCCGGGCTTCGAGCTGGTCGACGAGGGTGACGGCACGGCGACGCTGCGCTATGCGGTTCCCGGCCACCGGACGACGACCATCGTCGTCGATACGGATCACGGACTCGTGGACTCGATCGCGGAGGGCTACGGGTCAGGAGGGGTCATCGGCGACACGCCGGAGTCGACGACGAGCGTCGTCACCGAAGTTGTGGACGAGGTGCCGTGAGGCCGGCCGATGTCGATGGCCGTACGTAGACTCGAAGCATGGCATCCGACTCCTTCGTCCACCTGCACGTGCACAGCGAGTACTCGATGCTCGACGGGGCTGCGAAGATCAACGCGATGACGCAGGCGGCCGCCGATTACGGCATGCCGGCGATCGCGGTGACGGACCACGGGAACACCTTCGCGGCGTTCGAGTTCTACAACGCCGCGCGCAACGCCGGCATCAAGCCCATCGTGGGCCTCGAGGCGTACGTCACCCCGGGCACGCACCGCAGCGACAAGACCCGCGTGCAGTGGGGCTCGGCAGACCAGCGCAGCGACGACGTGTCGGGTTCGGGCGCGTACACCCACATGACCATGTGGAGCCAGAGCACGGAGGGCATGCACAACCTCTTCCGGCTGAGCTCGCTGTCGAGCATGGAGGGGTACTACTTCAAGCCGCGTATGGACCGCGAGCTGCTCCAGACGTACGGCAAGGGGCTCATCGCCACGACGGGGTGCCCGTCCGGAGAGGTGCAGACGCGGCTGCGGCTCGGCCAGTACGACGCCGCCCGCGCGGCCGCAGCGGAGTTCCAGGACATCTTCGGCAAGGAGAACTACTTCGCCGAGATCATGGACCACGGCCTGTCGATCGAGCGCCGGGTCATGACGGATCTGCTGCGTCTCGCGAAAGACCTCGGCATCCCGCTCGTGGCGACCAACGACTCGCACTACACCCACCAGCACGAGGCCGACGCCCACGCGGCCCTGCTGTGCGTGCAGTCCGGCTCCACGCTCGACGACCCGAACCGCTTCAAGTTCGACGGCGACGGGTACTACATCAAGACCGCGGCCGAGATGCGGCAGCTCTTCCGGGACCACCCGGAGGCCTGCGACAACACGCTCCTGATCGCCGAGCGCTGCGAGGTGGAGTTCAACACCTCGGCGAACTACATGCCGCGGTTCCCGGTCCCCGAGGGCGAGACCGAGGACAGCTGGCTCATCAAGGAGGTCGAGAAGGGCCTCCACTACCGGTACCCGAACGGCATCCCGGACAAGGTGCGCAAGCAGGCCGAGTACGAGACCGGCATCATCCTCCAGATGGGCTTCCCCGGGTACTTCCTCGTCGTCGCCGACTTCATCAACTGGGCCAAGGACAACGGCATCCGGGTCGGTCCGGGGCGCGGCTCCGGTGCGGGTTCGATGGTCGCCTATGCGATGAAGATCACCGACCTCGACCCTCTCGAGCACGGTCTGATCTTCGAGCGGTTCCTCAACCCGGACCGCGTGTCGATGCCCGACTTCGACGTCGACTTCGACGACCGCCGCCGCGGCGAGGTCATCGAGTACGTGACCAGGAAGTACGGGTCCGAGCGGGTCGCACAGATCGTCACGTACGGCACGATCAAGTCGAAGCAGGCCCTCAAGGACGCCGGTCGTGTCCTCGGCTTCCCGTTCAGCATGGGGGAGCGGCTCACCAAGGCGATGCCCCCGGCCGTCATGGGGAAGGACATGCCCCTCGACGGCATGTTCGACTCCGCGCACCCGCGCTACAAGGAGGCGAGCGAGTTCCGGGCTCTCATCGAGACCGACCCCGAGGCGAAGACGGTCTTCGACCGCGCGCTCGGCCTCGAGGGGCTGAAGCGGCAGTGGGGCGTGCACGCCGCCGGCGTCATCATGTCGTCCGAGCCCCTGCTCGACATCATCCCGATCATGCGTCGCGAGCAGGACGGTCAGATCGTCACGCAGTTCGACTATCCGTCGTGCGAGTCCCTCGGTCTGATCAAGATGGACTTCCTGGGCCTCCGGAACCTTACGATCATCTCGGACGCGCTCGACAACATCCGCATGAACCGGGGCGAGGAGCTCGATCTCGAGCACCTCGGTCTCGATGACCCCGCCGTCTACGAACTGCTGGCCCGCGGCGACACGCTCGGCGTCTTCCAGCTCGACAGTCCGCCGCTGCGCTCGCTGATGCGGCTCATGAAGCCCGACAACTTCGGAGACATCTCGGCCCTCATCGCGCTGTACCGTCCCGGGCCGATGGGAGCCAACTCCCACACCAACTACGCGCTGCGCAAGAACGGGCAGCAGGAGATCACCCCGATCCACCCCGAGCTGGCGGAGCCGCTCGCCGAGATCCTGGAGGAGTCCTACGGGCTCATCATCTACCAGGAGCAGGTCATGGCGATCGCGCAGAAGGTGGCCGGGTTCAGCCTCGGTCAGGCAGACATCCTGCGCCGAGCGATGGGAAAGAAGAAGAAGTCCGAGCTGGACAAGCAGTACGCCGGTTTCGCGGCGGGCATGACCGAGCGCGGCTTCGGGGAGGGAGCGGTCAAGGCTCTCTGGGACATCCTCCTGCCGTTCTCGGACTACGCCTTCAACAAAGCGCACTCCGCTGCCTACGGGCTCGTGTCGTACTGGACCGCCTACCTCAAGGCGCACTACCCGGCCGAGTACATGGCCGCCCTCCTCACGAGCGTCGGCGACTCGAAGGACAAGATGGCGCTCTACCTGAACGAGTGCCGCCGGATGGGGATCAAGGTGCTCCCGCCGGACGTCTCGGAGTCGATCAACTTCTTCGCGGCCGTCGGCGACGACATCCGCTTCGGTCTCGGGGCGGTCAGAAACGTCGGCACGAACGTCGTCGACGGCATCGTGCAGTCGCGCAAGGATGAGCGGTTCACCTCCTTCCATCACTTCCTCGACACGGTGCCGCTGCACGTCGCCAACAAGCGCACGGTGGAGTCGCTCATCAAGGCCGGCGCCTTCGACTCGATGGGGGACACCCGTCGGGCGCTCCTCGAGATCCACGAAGACGCCGTGGAGGCGGCCGTCGACAGGAAGCGCAACGAGGCGCAGGGCGCCATCGGGTTCGACTTCGACAGTCTCTATGACGGCATGGAGGAGGCGGCACCCGCGAAGGTCCCTCCGCGTCCGGAGTGGATCAAGAAGGACAAGCTCGCCTTCGAGCGCGAGATGCTCGGCCTCTACGTCTCGGATCACCCGCTCGCGGGTCTCGAGGTGCCGCTGGCCAAGCACGCCTCGATCTCGATCCACGACCTCAACAACTCCGAGGACCTGCAGGACGGCGATCAGGTCACCGTGGCGGGCCTCGTCACGAGCGTGCAGCACCGTGTGGCGAAGGCGAGCGGCAACCCCTACGGCATGATCACCGTGGAGGACTTCAACGGCGAGGTCACCGTGATGTTCATGGGAAAGACCTACCTCGAGTTCCAGCACACGCTGCAGCAGGATGCGATCCTCGCCGTGCGTGGGCGCGTCTCCCGCCGCGACGACGGCCTGAACCTGCATGCCCAGTCCGCCTTCGCCCCCGACGTCGGCTCCTTCGATGCGGCAGGGCCCCTGTCGCTCGTCCTCGCCGAGCAGCGCGCGACGGAACGGGTCATGACCGAGCTGGCCGAGGTGCTCCGACGGCACAGCGGCGACACCGAGGTGCTGCTCCGCGTGCACCGCGGAGGCACCGCGAAGGTGTTCGAGGTGCCCATGCCCGTGAAGGTGTCGGCCGACCTCTTCGGCGACCTCAAGTCGCTGCTCGGACCAACCTGTCTGGGGTGAGCGGGTAGGATCGGGAGCCGTCGAGAGCACCGGAAAGTCGTGGTGCGCCGATGAGGAAAGGACGACTATGAGCACGGATCTTCCCGAGCCGGATGCCGAGGCGGTGTTCAGCGACGAGGACGGCGTCCTCTACGACGACGAGGTCACGCCGGAGTACGGTATCCTCGGATTCACGCTGCGCGAGCTGCTGATCGTCGGAGTCTGGCTGGTCTCCTTCCTCGTGTCCTTCTTCCCACTCAGCGGGGGGATCTCGCTCTGGGGCATCGGCATCCAGTGGATCCTGCCGATCGGCGTGCCGACGGTCGCCGTGTTCCTCCTCGTGCTCCGGCGGTTCTCGCCCGACGGCATCCGCCGCGTGGGGTCGCTCGGCATCGATCAGTTCGCCTCCGTGGCCTTCTCCGTCTCGGCGTGCGTGTGGGCCGGCAACCTGTGGCTCGCCCTCTCGGCCGTCATCTCCACCGGCAACTGGGGTCTGCCCTGGAACGCCGTCGTGCAAGTCATCACGTCGACCGCGCTCGTCGTGCTCACCGTCTTCGCCCCGCTCATCCCGGGCCTCAAGGAGGACTTCCAGGGGCGGCTCGTCACTCTCGCGCACCGCAACGCGAACCCGGTCCGTCCCGTGATCCCTCGTCCGCGTCCCGAGACGACCACGGACACCACCGCCGCCGCGGAGGCCGACGCGTCGCCGTCCGTGGCCACCGCGGCTCCGGCGGAGGATGTGACCGCCGTGATCGCGACTCCCGACAGCGCATCGTCGACGGCGGATGTCGCTCCTGCAGAGGCCCGCACCGCTGATGCGGCCTCCGATGAAGGCTCCGATGACGCCGCCGACGGCGGGATCGCGGACGACGCGGGTCGGGTCCCGCTCACCGCGCACGCCTCCGGAGGGGGAACCGGAACCGTTCCCGTCTCCTCCGAGCCGGAGTACGCCCCGCCGTACTCGCGTCGCTCCCGTGGCGAGCAGCCCGAGATCGTGTCGGACACCGGCAGCATCGAGTCCCTCCTCGGAGCCAAGGCGCTCACCGAGGAAGAGCTCGCCGCATACCGGGAACCGGAGGCGGACGACGCGACGGCCGTGCACCCGGTCGTCGGCGACAGCCGTGAGGACGGGTACGCCGCGCCGCGCGAGAACGCGGACGTGGCGCAGCCCTTCTGGATCCTCGCGCCGACGGAGCGCGACGTGCACGACGAGCGCGGCGAGCCGATCTTCCGTATCGGTCCGACGGCCTGGGCCCTCGTGATCGAGGATCGGGGCGGCGCGTTCGTGGTCCGTCATGACGACGGCCGCATCGGCTACCTCCACGACATCGCCGGCATCACGAAGGGCTGACATGCGCACGATCGATCTGCGGGGGCGCGAGCTCTCGCCCGCCGACATGCTCGCGGCCGTCCCGCGCGCGACTCAGGCGCGGGCCGAGGCTCTGGACACCGCCGCGCGTCTCGTCGACGATGTCCGGGAGCGCGGCGAGGAGGCCCTCCGCGAGCAGGCGGAGCGCTTCGACCGCGTCACCGGCCACGCGGTGCGGGTGCCCGCGTCCCACCTCCAGGAAGCTCTGGAGGGGCTGGCCCCCACAGTGCGCGCGGCCCTGGAGGAGGCGATCCGACGCGTGCGATCGGCGTCGGCCGCGCAGGTGCCGGCCCCGCAGGTCACACGTTTCGGCGACGGCGCGACCATCACGCAGCGCTGGCAGCCGGTCTCCCGCGTCGGGGTCTACATCCCCGGCGGCAAGGCCGTCTACCCGTCGAGCGTCGTCATGAACGTCGTGCCCGCGCAGGTCGCCGGGGTGCAGCAGATCGCCCTCGCCTCGCCACCGCAGGCGGATGAGGACGGCCGCGTGCACCCGACCATCCTGGCTGCGGCCGCGCTGCTCGGGGTCTCCGAGGTCTATGCCATGGGCGGAGCCGGAGCCATCGGAGCCCTCGCCCACGGCGTCGGAAGCCTGGGACTCGATCCCGTCGACGTCGTGTCCGGACCGGGCAACAACTACGTCGCCTCCGCGAAGCGCGCCGTCGCGGGCGTGGTCGGCACGGACTCCGAAGCCGGGGCCACCGAGATCCTCGTCGTCGCGGACGCCACGTCCGACCCGCGGCTCATCGCCGCCGACCTCGTGAGCCAGGCCGAGCACGACGAGCAGGCCTCTGCCGTCCTCGTGACGGACTCCGCGGAGATCGCGGAGCAGGTCAGGGGAGAGGTCGAACGGCAGGCGGGGCGCACGCGGCACAGCGAGCGCGTCGCGGCCGCACTGTCCGGACCGCAGTCGGCGATCGTGCTCGTGGACGATCGGGCGATGGCTGTCGCGTTCAGCAACGCGTATGCCCCGGAGCACCTGGAACTGCACCTCGCGGATGCGGAGGAGGCGGCAGCCGCGTTCACGAGCGCCGGTGCCCTCTTCGTCGGCGATCAGACCCCGGTCAGCCTCGGCGACTACATGGCCGGGAGCAACCACGTCCTGCCCACCGGAGGGCAGGCGCGCTACGCCCCGGGCCTGGGCGCCTACACGTTCCTCCGCCCGCAGCAGGTCGTCTCGTACGACCGTGCCGCTCTGGCGGCGGTCCGGGAGGGCGTGGTCGCATTGGCCGACACCGAGGTGCTCCCCGCCCACGGCGAGGCGATCGAGGCCCGTTTCACCGCGTAGGATCTGTCAGATGCACTGCCCCTTCTGCCGTCACCCCGATTCGCGCGTCATCGACTCGCGCACCAGCGACGACGGCCTGTCCATCCGTCGGCGTCGACAGTGTCCGGAATGCGGCGGACGGTTCTCCACGACGGAGACCGCGAGCCTGAACGTCATCAAGCGCTCCGGCGTCATGGAGCCCTTCAGCAGGGAGAAGGTCATCTCCGGCGTGCGGAAGGCCTGCCAGGGGCGTCCCGTGACGGAGGCGGACCTGGCGATCCTCGCTCAGCGCGTGGAGGAGGCGGTCCGGCAGACGGGGGTCTCCCAGCTCGACACGAACGAGATCGGCCTCGCCATCCTCGGCCCGCTGCGTGAGCTCGACGAGGTCGCCTTCCTCCGCTTCGCGAGCGTCTACCAGGCGTTCGACTCGCTCGAGGACTTCGAGTCCGCGATCAGCGACCTCCGGGCCGACCACGCGAAGGCGGAGGCGGCGGACCGGTAATCTGGCAGGGATGTATCCGCTGCTCTTCCGCGCCGTCCTCTCGCGCTTCGACCCCGAGTTCGCCCACCACGCCGGCATGGCGGTGATCCGCGTCCTCGGTGTGCCGCCGTTCTCGTGGGCCACCCGTGCGATGACCCGCCCGGACCCCTCGCTGCGGGTCGAAGCCCTCGGGCTCACGTTCCCGTCACCGTTCGGCGTCGCCGCCGGGTTCGACAAGAACGCCGTCGGGGTCCGCGGACTCGCGGCGCTCGGCTTCGGCCACGTCGAGGTCGGCACGATCACGGCAGTCCCGCAGGAGGGCAACCCGAAGCCGCGCCTGTTCCGGCTGGTCGAGGACCGGGCGGTCATCAACCGCATGGGCTTCAACAACCGGGGCGCGGATGCCGCAGCCCGCCGCCTCGCCCGGCTCCGCCGCGGCGCGCCGGACACGGTGATCGGCGTGAACATCGGCAAGAGCCGCGTGGTGGACGTCGAGGACGCGGTCGCCGACTACGTCGCCTCCGCCACCAGACTCGCTCCGCTCGCCGACTATCTCGCGGTCAACGTCTCGTCGCCGAACACCCCAGGGCTGCGGGGCCTGCAGGCGGTCGAGACCCTGGCGCCGCTGCTGCGCGCCGTCCGTGACGCGGCCGCGTCCACTCCGCTGCTCGTGAAGATCGCCCCCGATCTGCCGGATGACGAGATCACCGCGATCGCGCGGCTCGCGGTCGACGAAGGGCTCGCGGGCATCATCGCCCACAACACGACGATCAGCCGTGACGGCCTGCGGACCGATGCGGCCGTCGTCGAAGCGGCCGGCGCCGGGGGGCTCTCGGGGGCTCCGCTCAAGCAGCGGTCGCTGGAGGTGCTCCGGGTCGTCCGTGCGGCGGTGCCGGAGGACTTCTGCGTGATCGCGGTGGGCGGTGTGGAGACGGCCGCCGATGTGCAGGAGCGTCTGGATGCCGGGGCGACCCTGGTCCAGGGCTACACGGCGTTCCTCTACCGCGGCCCGTTCTGGGGCCGCGAGATCAACCGCGGACTGGTCAGTCGGGGTACTGCCCCCGCTTGACCTGCGGCTTGGGCAGGCGCATGAAGCGCATCTGCAGAGCCCGCATGCCGGCGTACCAGCCGAGACCCTTCTCGACGCGGTCCTTGCCGAACTTCGCGGCCGCCTTGCGCTTGACCCGCATGCCGAGGAGGATCATGCCGCCGATCGCGATCACGAGGTACACCATCATGAACAGGTACGCGTAGAACGAGATCATCATGTTCGTCGGCAGCAGCGAGGCCAGGATGACGAGGACCATGACGCCCATGACGAACTCGGCGGGGTGCCAGCCGGCATCGACGTAGTCGCGCACCCATCGACGCTGCGGGCCCTTGTCGCGCGCGGGGAGGTACTTCTCCTCACCGGCGGCCATGCCGGCCTGTGCCTTCGCGCGGCGCTCGTTGAGCTCGGCGCGGGCCGCGGCCTTGGCCTCCTTCGTGTTCGCCACGAGGGGGCGGCGGCGGGCGGCCTCCTGCTCGGCGCGGGTCGGCGTCGCGCGTCCCTTGCCGACGGCAGGCGTCTGGGGGGCGTCGTCGTTCGTCGAAGGGGAGGCGGGGGTAGTGGCCACGAGGTTCCTCGGTTCGCTGGGGTGGGTCGCCTTAAGATTACTCGCATGACCTCACCTGCACTTCCCAGCGAGTCCGACGCCGCCGTCCTCGAAGCAGTCGCCACCGGTATCCCGTCCGCGCTGTCGGACCTCGGGAACCTCGTGCGCATTCCCGGCATGGCCTGGCCGGCCTTCGACCAGACGCAGCTCGAGCGCAGCGCCGACGCCGTCGCCACGCTCGCGCGCGGCACCGGTGTCTTCGACGAGGTGAGGGTGCTCCGTGCCGACATCCCCGGCACCGACGAGCAGGGCCAGCCCGCCGTCCTCGCGACGCGCGCGGCGCGGAACGGGAAGCCGACGATCCTCCTCTACGCCCACCACGACGTGCAGCCTCCGGGGGAGGACGCCCTGTGGGAGACGCCGCCGTTCGAGCCGACGGTGCGTGACGGCCGCCTGTACGGACGCGGCGCCGCGGACGACAAGGCCGGCATCATGGCCCACATCGGCGCGATCCGCGCGGTCGCCGACGTGCTCGGCGACGACCTCGACCTCGGGATCGCGATGTTCGTCGAGGGGGAGGAGGAGTACGGTTCGCGGTCCTTCGCGCAATTCCTCTCCGACAACAAGGACGCCCTCCGCGCCGATGCGATCGTCGTCGCGGACTCGGGCAACTGGGATTCCGTCACGCCGGGCCTGACCGTCTCCCTCCGCGGCAACGCACGCTTCACCCTGAAGGTGCGCACGCTCGACCACGCGTCCCACTCTGGAATGTTCGGTGGCGCGGTGCCCGACGCGATGATGGCGACCGTGCGTCTCCTCGCCACCCTGTGGAACGAGGACGGCTCCGTCGCGGTCGAGGGCATGACCGCTCGGGACGCCGAGACACCCGAGTACACCGAGGAGACGCTGCGCGACGAGGCCGGGCTCCTCCCGGGGACGACGCCCATCGGCGACGGCACGATCCTCAGCCGCATCTGGAACAAGCCCTCCGTCACCGTGATCGGCATCGATGCGACGAGCGTCGCGGCGGCGTCGAACACGCTGCTCCCGGAGGTGACCGTGGTCATCAGCGCACGTGTCGCCCCCGGACAGTCCGGCCAGGAGGCCTACGAGGCTCTCGAGCGGCACCTCCGTGCCCACGCCCCGTTCGGCGCCGAGCTGACCTTCTCGGACGTCGACCTCGGCAACCCCTTCCTCGTGGACACGAGCGGGTGGGCGGTCACCCTCACCCGCGACGCGATGCGCGACGGGTATGGGGTCGCTCCGGTGGACCTGGGCGTCGGCGGGTCGATCCCGTTCATCGCCGACCTCGTGCGCGAGTTCCCGGAGGCGCAGATCCTCGTGACGGGCGTGGAGGATCCGCACTCCCGCGCGCACAGCCCGAACGAGTCTCTGCATCTCGACACCTTCCGGCATGCCGTGGCGACCGAGGCCCTGCTCCTCGCCCGCATGAACGCGCGGGAGATCTGAGCCTTCCGTCCGCACCGGCGGTAGAATCGTCGAAGAGCACGTACCCGGCCCCGTCACGAGGAGCGACATGAGCGACACCACCCTGTCCGCAGAGACCACCCGCGCACACGGCGTCAAGCTGACGGACGCCGCCGCCACGAAGGTGAAGAACCTTCTCGAGCAGGAGGGCCGCGACGACCTCCGTCTGCGTGTCGCCGTGCAGCCCGGCGGCTGCTCGGGCCTGATCTACCAGCTCTACTTCGACGAGCGCTACCTCGAAGGCGACGAGACCGTCGACTTCGACGGTGTCGAGGTCATCGTCGACAACATGAGTGTTCCCTACCTCGACGGCGCCTCGATCGACTTCAAGGACACCATCTCGGAGCAGGGCTTCACCATCGACAACCCGAACGCGGCGGGCAGCTGCGCCTGCGGCGACAGCTTCCACTGACACGTTCTTCCCGCGAACGGCCGCCGTCACGTCCCGTGACGGCGGCCGTTCCGCTTCTCAACCTGCATGGTTGGCATGAATCAGGTGTGAGGTTGCTCTAGACTTGGACATGCCTTGTCCGCGATCTGAAAGGTGCATCGTGCCCTCGAAACGCCGCCTTCGTTGGGCCGCACTCCCTGTGGGAGTTGTGGCAGCTGTGGCTCTGGCGGGATGTACTCCCACCGAGCTGAACGGCTTTCTTCCGGGCTTCGTGGATGGTGGTCCGGCAGCAACCAACCAGACGGAGCGCGTGTCGTCCCTCTGGGTGAACTCCTGGATCGTGCTCCTCGCGGTGGGTGTCGTCACCTGGAGCCTCATGGCCTGGGCTGCGATCGCGTACCGCCGCCGCAAGGGCCAGACCGGCCTCCCGGTGCAGATGCGCTACAACATGCCGATCGAGATCTTCTACACGATCGTGCCGCTCATCCTCGTGCTGGGCATGTTCTTCTTCACGGCTCGCGACCAGACCGAGATCGAGACGAAGTGGGACGACCCCGACGTCGAGATCACCGCGATCGCCAAGCAGTGGGCATGGGACTTCCAGTACAACGGCGAGACCGAGGAAGACACCGTGTGGACCATGGGCATCCAGGCCCAGCCCGACGCGGAAGGCAACATCGACCAGGCGGAGCTGCCGACCCTGGTGCTGCCGGTCGACCAGAAGGTCACCATCAACCTGCAGTCGCGCGACGTCATCCACTCCTTCTGGATCATCGACTTCCTCTACAAGAAGGACATGTTCATCGGGAAGGACAACTCCTGGTCCTTCATCCCCACCCGTGAGGGCGAGTACGCCGGCAAGTGCGCCGAGCTCTGCGGCGAGTACCACTCGATGATGCTCTTCAACGTGAAGGTCGTCTCGCAGGACGAGTACGCCGCCTACCTCGAGTCCCTCGAGGAAGAGGGCAACACCGGGGACATCACCGACGCGTACGACCGTCTCTCGAACCTCCCCGGCACCTCCGGGAAGACCGACACCGAGGAAGGAGAGGAGTAAGCCATGTCGACCACTGAAGCTCCTCGCACCGACGAGGCACCTCGCTCCCGTCCCACCACCCTGCCCGCGCGCCAGGCTGCTCTGATGAGCTCCTCCCGCGTCGAGCAGAAGGGCAACATCGTCGTCAAGTGGATCACCTCCACGGACCACAAGACGATCGGGTACATGTACCTCATCGCCTCGGTGATGTTCTTCCTCCTGGGTGGCGTGATGGCGCTGGTGATCCGTGCCGAGCTGTTCGCGCCGGGCATGCAGATCGTCCCGACGAAGGAGCAGTACAACCAGCTGTTCACGATGCACGGCACGATCATGCTGCTGATGTTCGCGACGCCGCTGTTCGCCGGCTTCGCTAATGCGATCCTGCCGCTGCAGATCGGTGCTCCGGACGTCGCCTTCCCGCGTCTGAACGCCTTCGCCTTCTGGCTGTTCCTGTTCGGCTCGACCATCGCGGTCGCCGGCTTCCTCACCCCGCAGGGTGCGGCCTCGTTCGGCTGGTTCGCGTATCAGCCCTTGGCCAACGCGTCGTTCTCGCCAGGAGCGGGCGGAAACCTCTGGATGCTCGGTCTCGGCATCTCGGGCTTCGGCACGATCCTCGGTGCGGTGAACTTCATCACGACGATCATCACGATGCGTGCTCCCGGCATGACGATGTGGCGCATGCCGATCTTCAGCTGGAACACGCTCATCACCAGCCTCCTGATCCTGATGGCCTTCCCGGTCCTCGCCGCGGCGATCTTCGCCGCCGCCGCCGACCGCGTGCTCGGTGCGCACATCTACGACCCGGCCAACGGCGGTGTCCTGCTCTGGCAGCACCTCTTCTGGTTCTTCGGACACCCCGAGGTCTACATCATCGCGCTGCCGTTCTTCGGCATCGTCTCGGAGATCTTCCCGGTGTTCAGCCGGAAGCCGATCTTCGGGTACAAGACCCTGGTCTACGCGACGATCGCGATCGCGGCCCTGTCCGTCGCCGTGTGGGCGCACCACATGTACGTCACCGGCTCCGTGCTCCTGCCGTTCTTCGCTCTGATGACGATGCTCATCGCGGTGCCCACGGGTGTGAAGATCTTCAACTGGATCGGGACGCTGTGGCGCGGCTCGGTGACGTTCGAGACCCCGATGGTGTTCTCGCTCGGCTTCCTCGTTTCGTTCGTCTTCGGTGGCCTCACCGGTGTGATCCTCGCGGCCCCGCCGCTGGACTTCCACCTCAGCGACAGCTACTTCGTCGTGGCGCACTTCCACTACGTGGTGTTCGGCACGGTCGTGTTCGCGATGTTCGCCGGTTTCTACTTCTGGTGGCCGAAGTGGACGGGTCGCATGCTGAACGAGCGCCTCGGCTACGTGCACTTCTGGATGCTGTTCGTCGGCTTCCACATGACCTTCCTCATCCAGCACTGGCTCGGTGTCGACGGCATGGTGCGTCGCTACGCGGACTACTCCGCGGCGGACGGCTGGACGTGGCAGAACCAGGTCTCGACGATCGGTGCGATCATCCTCGGCGCCTCGATGCTGCCGTTCTTCCTGAACGTCTGGATCACGGCGCGGAAGGCGCCGAAGGTCACCGTGAACGACCCCTGGGGCTACGGTGCCTCGCTGGAGTGGGCGACCTCGTGCCCGCCGCCGCGGCACAACTTCACGTCGATCCCGCGCATCCGCAGCGAGCGTCCGGCGTTCGACCTGAACCACCCGGAGGCCGCGGAGTTCGCGACCACCGCACCCGGCGAGCGAGAGGGCCACTGAGCCATGCGCGACAACGTCATCATCTGGTGGGTCCTGACCGCGTTCTTCGCCCTCGTCGGCGTCGTCTACACGGGCTGGAACATCCTGGCTCATCCCGGGCTTCCGCTGGTGAACCAGATCGAGTGGGTCGGCACCGTCGCCCTGTTCTTCTCGGCCTTCATGGGCGCGATGGTCGCCTTCTACCTCGACCGGACGCACAAGGCGCAGAACGGTGAGCTGCCCGAGGACATCCTCACGTCGGACATCGACGACGGTGACCCCGAGCTCGGCGAGTTCAGCCCGTGGTCCTGGTGGCCGCTGGTGCTCGCGGCTTCGGCGGGAGTGTTCGTCGTCGGCCTGGCGGTCGGTCACTTCCTGCTCCCGATCGGTCTCGCGATCTTCGTGGTCGCGATCGTCGGCTGGGTCTACGAGTACTACCGCGGTAACTTCGCCCGCTGAGTCTCCTCACAACCCGAAGGCCCCCGGATCACTCCGGGGGCCTTCTTCGTTCCTGCGATCCGCTCACACGCGGGTGCGGATGCGGGGGATCCCGGTCAGCGGGTCGACGGGACGGTGGTGCACACCCTCGGCGTCTTCGATGGGATATCCCTCGCGGGCCCAGTACTCGAAGCCGCCGATCATCTCGCGCACGCGATAGCCGAGACGAGCGAACTCGAGCGCGCCGCGGACACCGCCGTTGCATCCGGGGCTCCAGCAGTAGACGACGACCTCAGCATCCGCCGGGATCTCCTCCGGGGCGCGGTGCGCGATCTCGCTGTGAGGCATGTGGAGCGCGCCGGACACGCGCCCCTGAGCGAACGCCTCGCTCGAGCGGACGTCGACCACGACCAGAGCGCGGCCGGCGGCACGGTCGGCGTGCACGTCGCTGGGGTCGGTCTCGAAGGCGAGGCGGGCGGCGAAGTAGTCAAGGCGATCGATCATGAGCCCAGACTAGGGACGCGCGGGCGCCGACGACCGAGGGATACCGTCGTGCGTCGCGCGAATCCTGCCGTCGTGGCCGGTCAGAGCGCCGCGGTCATCTGGATCCGCCGTCCGTACCGGGTCAGGCCCAGACGCTCTTCGACGGCGACGAGCTCACGGAGGAAGTCGGTGTCCGGCGTGGATTCCGTGAAGCCGCAGCGGGAGTAGAAAGGGGCGTTCCAGGGGACGTCCGCGTATGTGCGCAGCGTGAGCTGTGTGCGGCCCCGACGGCGGGACTCGTCCTGGGCCGCCATGACGAGGGCGCGACCGATACCGCGGCGACCGGAGCCGGGGTGGACGGACAACTGCTCCAGATGGGCGTACCCGGGTCCCTCCAGCACCTGCACGAACCCGACCGGCACCTCGAGTCCGCCGGAAGCCTCCGTCGTAGGGGAGCAGGTGGCCACCAGGACGAATCCCTCGGCGCGCCGGCGGTCGTCGGCTGTCGACGGCGGGGGCCAGTCCTCGGCACCGAAGCGATCGGTCAGAAGGCTGTCAGCGGCGCGCTCGATCTCCTCCAGGACGGCATGGTCCTGATCCGTCGCGTGTCGGATGAGGGTGGTCATGCACGGTCCGCGGGCAGAGCGGCGACCGCCTCGATCTCGACGAGCTGGTCGTCGTAGCCGAGGACAGTCACGCCGAGGAGGGTGCTGGGGACGTCGTGAGGCCCGAACGCGGCGTGGACGATGTCCCAGGCCGTGACGAGGTCCCGCTGCGCGGAGGAGGCCACCAGGACCCGCGTGCTGATGACATCCGTCAGAGTGGCGCCGGCAGCCGTGAGCGCGCCCTGCAGCGTCTCGACACACCGTGCCGCCTGAGCGGCGTAGTCTCCGGGGGCGGTGGTCGTCCCATCGTCCTCCAACGGGCAGGCTCCGGCCAGGAAGACCAGACGCGCGTCAGCGGGGGCGGTGGCGGCGTACGCGTACGGGGTGTCGGCGAGGAGGGGAGCACGGAGCAGGCGGACGACCGAAGACATGAGACGATCCTCTCATCAGGGGAGAACGATGAAGGCCCCGTCCTAACGGACGGGGCCTTCATCGAAGGGGAGTGACGACTACTCGTCGTCCTCCGACTTCTTCTTCCGAGGCTTCTTGACGGGCTCGGTCGAGATCACCGTGCTGGGCGTGTTCGGCGTTTCGTCGACGTGCGTCTCGTCGACCGTGAGCGGCGCGTCCGGGAACCCGGCACGCTCGTGAGCGCCCTGGATCTCGGCGGCCTCCGCCTCCTCGTTCCCCGCAGTGACGTGATGCTGGTGCGCATCGGCGGCGTCGATCTCGGCCTGCGTGAGCGGGGCGAGACGGTCCTCGAAGAACCAGCGGGACATCGCAGAACGGAGGTTCTCCGTCCACGGGATGCGGCCCTTGGCGTTCGGGCGGACGACCAGCGGCTCGTAACCGTCGACGTCGATGAGCTTCCAGCGGTCGTAGACGTCGACCGGCTGGTGCACCTCGATGAACTCGCCGCCGGGGAGGCGGACGATGCGTCCGGACTCGAAGCCGTGCAGGACGATCTCGCGGTCCTTCTTCTGGAGCGCGATGCAGATGCGCTTCGTGACGAAGTAGCCGATGATCGGGCCCAGGAACAGCAGCGCCTGCAGCGTGTGGATGACGCCTTCCATGGTGAGCATGAAGTGCGTGGCGATGAGGTCGGACGAGGCCGCCGCCCACAGGACCGCGTAGAAGATGACGCCGGCGACGCCGATCGCGGTGCGGGTGGCCGCGTTGCGCGGACGCTGGGCGATGTGGTGCTCGCGCTTGTCGCCGGTGACCCACGCCTCGATGAACGGGTAGATCGCGACGATGACGATGAACAGACCGAGCACGGCGACCGGAGCCAGGATTCCGAACGACCAGGTGTGGTCGAGGAACACGATGTCCCAGTTCGACGGGGCCAGGCGCAGCGCGCCGTCCGCGAACCCGATGTACCAGTCCGGCTGCGTACCGGCCGAGACGGGGGAGGGGTCGTAGGGGCCGTAGTTCCAGATCGGGTTGATCTGGAAGAACGTCGCGATCAGCACGATGGTGCCGAAGACGATGAACAGGTAGCCGCCCATCTTGGACATGTAGACCGGCATCATCGGGTAGCCCACGACGTTGTCGTTCGTGCGGCCGGGGCCGGCGAACTGCGTGTGCTTGTTGATGATCATGAGCATCAGGTGCACCGCGATGAAGGCGATCACCAGCATCGGGAGCAGCAGGATGTGCAGGGTGTAGAGGCGTCCCACGATGTCGGTGCCCGGGAACTCGCCGCCGAAGAGGAGGAAGGAGGTCCAGGTGCCGATCAGGGGGAGACCCTTGATCATGCCGTCGATGATGCGCAGACCGTTGCCCGAGAGCAGGTCGTCGGGGAGCGAGTAGCCGGTGAAGCCCTCGGCCATCGCGAGGATGAACAGCACGAAGCCGATCACCCAGTTCAGCTCGCGCGGCTTGCGGAACGCGCCCGTGAAGAACACGCGCAGCATGTGCACGCCGATGCCGGCGATGAAGACGAGCGCGGCCCAGTGGTGGATCTGGCGGACCAGGAGGCCGCCGCGGAGGTCGAACGAGATGTGCAGCGTCGACTCGAGAGCCGAGGACATCGCGATACCGCGCATGGGGGCGTAGGCGCCGGTGTAGTGGGTCTCCACCATCGACGCCTGGAAGAAGAACGTCAGGAAGGTTCCGGAGAGGAACACGACGACGAAGCTCCAGAGCGCGATCTCACCGAGCATGAACGACCAGTGGTCGGGGAAGATCTTGCGACCGAGCTCCTTGACGAAGCCGGAGAGGCTCGTGCGCTCATCGATGTAGTTCGACGCGGCGCCGACGAAGCGGCCGCCGAGAGGCGCCTTGGTGTCCTTCTCGTCCTTGGACAGCGTTGCGGTGCTCAATGGCGCTCCCAGAAGCTCGGGCCGACGGGTTCGGTGAAGTCGCTGCGTGCGATGAGGTAGCCCTCGTCGTCCACGGTGATGGGCAGCTGAGGCAGCGGCCGAGCGGCCGGGCCGAAGATGACCTTCGCGTGGTCCGTGACGTCGAACTGCGACTGGTGGCACGGGCACAGCAGGTGGTGGGTCTGCTGCTCGTACAGCGCGACGGGGCAGCCGACGTGCGTGCAGACCTTGGAGTACGCGACGATGCCGTCGTAGGACCAGTCCTTGCGGTCCTCGGCCTCGATGAGCTGCTCCGGGCGGAGGCGCATCATCAGCACGATGGCCTTGGCCTTCTCCTCGAGGTAGCCCTCATCGTGACCGAGCTCCGCGAGGTCCTCCGGGATCACGTGGAAAGCGGAGCCGAGCGTGACGTCGGCGGCACGGATGGGGGTGCCGTCGGGGTCGCGGACGAGGCGCATGCCCTCATCCCACATCGTGTGCTTCAGCAGCGCGACCGGGTCGCCCGCGGTGGGGTCGTCCGGCGTGGAGTGCGGGGCGAGGCCACGGAACAGCGTCACACCGGGGATGATCGACGCGACGATCGCCGCGAACAGCGAGTTGCGGATCATCGTGCGGCGACCGAAGCCGGACTCCTCGTTGGCGTCGGCGAAGGCCTTGATGGCCGCCTCACGCGTCGAGTCCTTGCCCCGGGTGGGGTGGCGGAGCTCGACGTGCTCCTTGTCGGACATGAGGGCCTTCGACCAGTGGATCGCGCCGATGCCCAGGGCCAGCAGCGCGAGCGCGATGCCGAGACCGATGAAGAGGTTGTTCTGACGGATGTCGATGAGAGCGCCGCTCTCGATCGGGAACAGCATGTAGGCGGCGACCGCCCAGATGCTGCCGGCGAGCGACAGGTAGAACAGCGTGTAGACGGTGCGGACGGCGGCCTTCTCGGCGCGCGGGTCCTTGTCGGTCATCCGCTCGCGGTGCGGCGGAAGCCCGGGGTTCTGCACGGGATCGCTGACTGCGACACCCAGCCCCGGAGAGGGCTGGTAGGCCCTGTCAAGAGCCTGCGAGTCGTCGTCGTGTGCCATGGTGCTCCTCGTACGTTCCTCTTCGATGAATAAGCGTCAGTTGGACTTCGCCGTGATCCACACGGTGATGGCGACCAGAGCGCCGATACCGAAGATCCACACGAACAGGCCTTCGGAGACCGGTCCGAGCGAGCCGAGGGAGAAGCCGCCGATCTGGACGGACTGCTGCTGGAAGAGCAGAGCCGAGATGATGTCGCGCTTGTCCTCGTCGGACAGGTTCATGTCGCCGAAGACCGGCATGTTCTGCGGGCCGGTGACCATGGCCGCGTAGATGTGCAGCGCGCTGGTCTCCGTGATGGCCGGAGCGTACTTGCCCTCGGTGAGAGCGCCACCGGCGGCGGCCACGTTGTGGCACATCGCGCAGTTGACGCGGAAGAGCTCGGCGCCGTGCGCCACGTCGCCTTCGCCGTCGATGATCTCGTCAGCGGGGTACGTCGGGCCGGGGGCCTCGGACTGCACGTAGGCCGCCATCGCGAGGATCTGCTCCTCGGTGAACTGCGGCTCCTTCTGCGGAGCCTGCGGTCCCTGCATCTGCAGCGGCATGCGGCCGGTCGACACCTGGAACTCCACCGCCAGCTCGCCGACGCCGTAGAGGCTCGGGCCGTTGGGGGTGCCCTCCAGGTCGAGGCCGTGGCAGGTGGCGCAGTTCGCCGTGAACAGCTTCTCGCCGTCCTCGACCGTCAGCTGCGTCGATGCCGTGGGGGCGTCGTTGGCGGCGAATGCCGCGGTCGCACCCGCGTACACCGCGCCGGTGATCATGAGGCCTGCTCCGATGAGCGCGGCCGCCGCCAGTGGGCTGCGACGACCGCTCGAACGGCGCTTCTTCTCTCGTGCCATCTCGGGGATCAGCTCCGCTCTTATTTCAGGAAGTAGATAACGAAGAACAGCACGATCCAGACGACGTCGACGAAGTGCCAGTAGTAGGACACCACGATCGAGGAGGTCGCCTCCTTGTGCCGGAAGTTCTTGACGGCGTACGCGCGGCCGATCACCAGGAGGAACGCGACGAGTCCGCCGGTGACGTGGAGGGCGTGGAAGCCGGTGGTGAGGTAGAACGCCGAGGCGTACGAGTCCGCCTGGATGGGCATGCCCTCTGCGACGAGCTGGGCGTACTCCCACACCTGGCCGGACACGAAGATCGCGCCGAGGGCGAAGGTGAGGAAGAACCACTCGACCATGCCCCAGCCGAACAGGCGACGGCGGCCGGCGCCGTTCTTCTGGCCCTTGCCGATCTTGTACGGCTGCAGGTCTTCGGCCGCGAACACGCCCATCTGGCAGGTGAACGAGGAGAGCACGAGGATCGCCGTGTTCACTGCCGCGAACGGCACGTTCAGGAGCTCGGTACGGTCGGCCCACAGCTCGGGGGAAGTGCTGCGGAGGGTGAAGTAGATCGCGAAGAGTCCCGCGAAGAACATCACCTCGCTGCCGAGCCACACAATGGTGCCGACAGCTACCGGGTTGGGCCGCTTGATGGTTCTCGCCGCCGGGGCATACGTCGCTGAGGTCGTCACCCCTCCATTATGGCCGATCCGCGGGCGTGATTCTTGCACCCGCGCCCCTCGATTCGCCCGTCGAGGACTTAGGGGACCCTAAGAAAACACTGCGAATACCCGGTGAATACGCGGGAAACGTCGCTCTTCCGCGGGCTGCGCGCTCGCCCGGATCGATCTGCACGTTTTCTCCGCGCCGATAGGATCGCACACATGGCTGATTCCCTGACCTGGTCCGATGTGCTCACCTCTCTCCTGGAGCGTCGCGACCTCAGCGTGTGGGAGTCGACGTGGGCCATGCGCCAGATCATGAAGGGCGACGTCTCCGAGGCGCAGCTCGCCGGATTCCTCGTCGCTCTGCGGGCGAAGGGGGAGACGATCGATGAGATCGTCGGCTTCCGCGACGCGATTCTCGAGGCGGCCGTGCCTCTGCCGGTCTCGCCGAACGTGCTGGACATCGTGGGCACGGGCGGCGACCGCGTCGGGACGGTGAACGTGTCGACGACGGCCGCCGTCATCATCGGTGCCACGGGCATCCCCGTTGTCAAGCACGGCAATCGCGCCGCGAGCTCGGCCTCGGGCTCCTCCGACGTCCTCGGTGCACTCGGCCTCGAGCTCTCCCTCGACCCCGCGGCGGTCGCCTCGATCCTCGACCGGACGGGCATCACCTTCGCCTGGGCGGGGGCGTTCCACCCCGGGTTCAAGCACGCCGGTGCCGTCCGCTCGCAGCTCGGCGTTCCTACGGTGTTCAACATGCTCGGCCCGCTCTGCAACCCCGCGCGTGCCGAGGCGAACGCGGTCGGTGTCGCCCAGATGGAGCGCGTCCCGCTGATCACCGGCGTCTTCCGCACCCGGGGAGCGACGGCGCTGGTCTTCCGCGGCGACGACGGCCTCGACGAGCTCACGACCACCGGGCACAGCCGCATCTGGGAGGTCACCCGTGGAGACATCCACGAGCACGACCTCGATCCCCGTGACCTCGGCATCCCGCTCGCCGACCTCTCCGACCTCATCGGCGGCTCTCCCGCCCACAACGCCGAGATCCTCCGCCGGACGCTCGCGGGGAGCAGGGGCCGGTACGGGACATCGTGCTCCTCAACGCCGCTGCCGGCATCGTCGCCTTCGAGCTGTCGCAGGACGCGACCCAGGTGCAGCGGCCGATCCTCGAGCGGCTCCGCGATGCGCTCGCCCGTGCGTCCGCCGCAGTGGACGACGGGCGCGCCCTGGCCAAGCTGGATCAGTGGATCGGCGTCAGTCGCGAGCTGGCCGCGCCGAAGGAGTGAGCATGGACCCGGTCGACGCGCTGCTCGAGATCGCTTCGCTGCTGGAGCGCGAGCGGGCGTCGCGCTACCGGGCCAAGGCGTTCCGCCAGGCGGCGGCCACGTTCCAGGATCTTCCGTCCGACGTGCAGGGCGACCCGACGCGTCTGCGAGCGGCCAAGGGCATCGGGGAGTCGACCTTCGCCGTCATCCGCCAGGCGCAGGCAGGAGAGGTGCCGGAGTACCTCGTGGAGCTCCGCGGCGACGTGGAACCAGAGAAGGTGTCGGTGCTCCGCGGGAAGCTGCGCGGAGACCTGCACGCCCACACCGAGTGGTCGGACGGGACGACGTCCATCGAGGTGATGGCCGCTGCCGCCCGCGCGCAGGGCCACGAGTACCAGGCCATCACCGACCACTCTCCACGCCTCCGTGTGGCGCGAGGGCTGTCGGCGGAGCGGCTCCGCGAGCAGATCCCGCAGGTGCGGGCGCAGTCGGGGGACGGCTTCATACTGCTCGCCGGCATCGAGGTGGACATCCTGGAAGACGGAGCGCTCGATCAGGAGGACGCCCTCCTCGCGGACCTGGACATCGTCGTCGCCTCGGTGCATTCCAAGCTCCGCATGGACGGACGGGCGATGACCGCGCGGATGATCGCGGCTGTCTCGCATCCTCGGGTGAACGTCCTTGGACACTGCACCGGCCGGCTCGTCCAGGGCGACCGGGGCACGCGCCCGCCCTCGGCCTTCGATGCCGCCGCGGTGTTCGCGGCGTGCGCGGAGAACGGGGTGGCGGTCGAGATCAACTCGCGGCCCGAGCGTCAGGACCCGCCGGACGAGCTCATCGCGATCGCGCTCGAGGCCGGATGCCTCTTCTCGATCGACTCCGACGCGCACGCTCCCGGACAGCTCTCTCTGCTGGACCACGGCGCCGAACGTGCGGAGCGCGCCGGGGTGCCGGCGTCGCGCATCGTCACGACGTGGGGTCTGTCGCGCCTCCTCGCCTGGGCGGAGTGAGGTCCGGCCGCGTCAGCCCTCGGTGATCTGGCTCGCGGCCGCGGTGACCGCGGTGACGGCCCGGGTCATCGAGCTTCCGAGGTTCCAGCGCTCGGCGAGGGCCGTGGCTTCCGCCGCTTCGTCCGGCGTGAGGGCTCGCAGCGCGACATCGGGAGCGGTGATCGGGAGCTCCGTGGCGACGGCGACGACCGTGGGGGCGACATCGAGATACGCCTGCGCGTCGAGGATCTTCGCGCGGATGCCGGCGCTCATGCCCTCGCCCGTTTCCGCGGCTTCCCGGATGCCGACGAGGTCGCCGTGCTTCTGCAGCAGGGTGGCGGCGGTCTTCTCGCCGATCCCGGCGACGCCCGGGAGTCCGTCCGACGCATCGCCGCGCATCGTCGCGAAGTCCGCGTACTGCGAGGGGAGCACCCCGTACTTGGTGACCACAGTGGCGTCCGTCACGACCTCGAGGTTGCTCATGCCGCGCGCCGTGTAGATCACACGCACGTCGCGCTCGTCGTCGACGAGCTGGAACAGGTCGCGGTCGCCGGTGACGATGTCGACGGGCATCGTCGCGTGCGTCGCGAGGGTGCCGATGACGTCATCCGCCTCATGCTCGGCGACGCCGACGATCGGGATGCCGAGGACCGCGAGCGTCTCGCGGATCAGCGGGATCTGCGCCTCCAGCGGGTCGGGCACTTCCTCGACGTCGGGCGCACCCGCCACGACCTCCACCACGCGGTGCGTCTTGTAGCTGGGGATGAGGTCCACTCGCCACTGCGGGCGCCAGTCGTCGTCCCAGCACGCCACGACGTGGGTCGGCTGATAGGTGGTCACGAGCTTCGCGATCATGTCCAGCAGGCCGCGCGCCGCATTGATGGGGGAGCCGTCGGGGGCTGTCACCTTGTCGGGGACGCCGTAGAACGCGCGGAAGTAGAGGCTGGCGGTGTCGAGCAGCATGAGGCGTTCGGCGCGGGTCATGGATTCAGGGTAGAGCGTGCCCCACGGGGTGCTCAGCAGCCCGCAGCCGCGGGTCGTTCTTCACACGTCCGTGCCACGAGCGCGGTGGTCGCCTCGTAGATGCGGATCTGCCTTGATGCGCCATCGACCGAAAGCTCGCCGGACACCGGGAACCAGCCCCCGCCGACGTCGACCTCCGCCGTGTAGGCGACCGTCGTCCTCGTCGTGTAGGTGCCGCGTCGGGTGTAGACGTGGCTCGTGGGGGTCGCGGTGAAGGGCGCTTGGCCGAGCGTCGCCCACGTGCGGCCGCCGTCCGGCGCGGTGGCCGTCGTCCCGTCGCCGTGGTCGAAGACGACCCGTGCGGGTGTGAAGCGCACCGTCACCGGCCGGTCGAGGAGTGTGCCGCTCGCCGTGTGCGCCGCGACGGTCGCCACGAAGTTCGTCGCCATCCCCACGACGCCGGCGTTCCCGGGCTCCGCTGTCGTCGTCACGGGGTCCGGCGCGAACCGTGCGAGGTCCTCGATCGTGAGCGGGTGCTCGGACTCCTCCGTCACCCGCACTCCGTACATGCCGCACGACCGGCTCAGCGCCGTGTCCGTCTTGCACGGTTCGCGTTTTGGTTCTGGGGCGGAGCGATCTCGTTGGGCAGCTGACTGATCGCTCGTCACAGTTCGTTCTTGCTGCGCACGGACAACTAGCGAGCCATTGCGCGATGCCGTCCATCCGCTATCGAAACCGGCTTGGGGTTGGCCGTTGTCTGGGAGGTCGGCAAGCGTCGTCACGGCTAACAGGACCAGAGAAGTGAGCGTGACGCCACCTAGGGCTCGCATTGCAGCGCCTCCGATGAGGTGATCGACGAGATCACAAGGCCTGTGCTCGTGGTGGCAGCGACGAACTCAACATTGACTGGTTGGCGGGGTGGTCGATCGTCTGGCACTGCCGATGTGCCGTCTGGATTCTTCAGCGATACCTCCGAGACGTCCAGGCACAAATTGGCTGTCACTTCCGAGTCGGCGTAACTCTGGATCTCCATCCGGTCGAAGCTGGATTCACCTGAGCGAACTATGGCTGCGGCGTGGAGCCGGCTGTAGTTCTCTCGCGCAGAAGTAGCTGCGTCGTCGGCCAGCCAGGCGTAGACCAGTTCAAACGTGGCTGGGTCTTGCAGGTCTGTACTGTTGGTCGCTTTGGTGTACTCGGCAAAGGTCGCCTCGGCGGCGGCGAAGGCCTCTTCCTCGGAGGTGAAGGCGGGGGAGGGGGTCGGCGTGGGCTCCGGAGCGGGGGCGCAGGCGGACAGGGCCGAGACGCCGAGGGCCAGCACGGCGAGCATGCGGAGAGCGGTGGGCGACATCACCGGGCCACCGTACGCGGAATGGACGGAGCTGCGCCGACGTTATCCACAGAGAAGCTCGCACGAATCCGCTCTTTCGCGGACGGCAACTTCTGATAGCCTGAACTGTCACTCGTGGCGTGTACACGCATGCCCAGGTGACGAACACACCACAATCCACCTGCTGCGAAGCACATCCCGGCCGTGCGCGGCCATGCTCCGCAGCCCGAGTATCCATTCACAAGGACAACCCACTACATGACTACCGCAACGACCGCCCCGGCCACCAAGCAGGTCGCCATCAACGACATCGGATCTGCTGAGGACTTCCTGGCCGCGGTCGAGAAGACCCTGAAGTTCTTCAACGACGGCGACATCATCGAGGGCACGATCGTCAAGATCGACCGCGATGAGGTCCTGCTCGATGTCGGCTACAAGACCGAGGGTGTCATCCCCTCGCGCGAGCTCTCGATCAAGCACGACGTCGACCCCAACGAGGTCGTCAAGGTCGGCGACGAGGTCGAGGCCCTGGTTCTCCAGAAGGAGGACAAGGAAGGCCGCCTGATCCTCTCCAAGAAGCGCGCACAGTACGAGCGCGCCTGGGGAGACGTCGAGAAGATCAAGGAGAACGACGGCGTCGTCACCGGTACGGTCATCGAGGTCGTCAAGGGTGGACTCATCGTCGACATCGGCCTCCGTGGCTTCCTCCCGGCCTCGCTCATCGAGCTCCGTCGCGTCCGCGACCTCACGCCGTACCTCGGCCAGGAGATCGAGGCGAAGATCCTCGAGCTCGACAAGAACCGCAACAACGTCGTCCTCAGCCGCCGCGCGCTGCTCGAGCAGACGCAGTCGGAGTCGCGCACCACGTTCCTGAACAACCTGCACAAGGGTCAGGTCCGCAAGGGTGTCGTCTCCTCGATCGTCAACTTCGGTGCGTTCGTGGACCTGGGTGGCGTGGACGGCCTCGTGCACGTCTCCGAGCTGTCCTGGAAGCACATCGAGCACGCCTCCGAGGTCGTCGAGGTGGGCCAGGAGGTCACCGTCGAGATCCTCGAGGTCGACCTCGACCGCGAGCGCGTCTCCCTGTCGCTGAAGGCGACGCAGGAGGACCCGTGGCAGGTCTTCGCCCGCACCCACGCGATCGGTCAGGTCACGCCGGGTAAGGTCACCAAGCTCGTTCCGTTCGGTGCGTTCGTCCGCGTCGCCGACGGCATCGAGGGCCTCGTGCACATCTCCGAGCTCTCCAGCAAGCACGTCGAGCTGGCCGAGCAGGTCGTGTCGGTGGGCGAAGAGGTCTTCGTCAAGGTCATCGACATCGACCTCGAGCGTCGTCGCATCTCGCTGTCGCTGAAGCAGGCCAACGAGTCGGTCGACCCCAACGGCACCGAGTTCGACCCGGCTCTGTACGGCATGCTCGCCGAGTACGACGAGAACGGCGAGTACAAGTACCCGGAGGGCTTCGACGCCGAGACCGGTCAGTGGAAGGAAGGCTTCGACGCCCAGCGCGAGGCATGGGAGCAGGAGTACGCTGCGGCCCAGGCTCGCTGGGAGGCGCACAAGGCTCAGGTCGCGAAGGCGGCCGAGGCCGAGGCTGCGGCCGGCGACGACTTCGGCGGCCAGTCCTTCTCGAGCGAGTCGGCCGGCGCCGGCACGCTCGCCGATGACGAGGCTCTCGCGGCTCTGCGCGAGAAGCTCTCGGGCGGCAACTCCTAAGCACCACTCCGAAAAGGGTCGTCACCCCGCCTCACGGCGGGTGTGGCGGCCCTTTTCGCATGCCCGGTATCCGGCGGAGCAGCTGCGTGACGCAACGTTACGACCGCATTCGTAACATTCCGGAGCCTCCGACAGCATGGGGACATGACCGCCCTCCTGCCCGCTGCGTCGCGCACCGCTGAGGCCCCGACGACGTCGGGCTCCGCACAACCCGTGCGCTTGGACGGCATCGCGCGGTCGTTCCCGCTCGCTCAGGGGCGACGCGAGGTGCTCCGCGGCATCGACCTGGATATCGCCGCCGGGGAGATCGTCGCCGTCGTCGGTCCGTCCGGGTGCGGGAAGTCGACGCTGCTGCGCCTCATCGGCGGACTGGACACCCCTACGCGCGGGACGATCCGTCTGGACGGCTCCGGTGTCGCCGACGTCGACGAGCGCACGGCGATCGCGTTCCAGGAGCCGCGGCTGCTCCCGTGGCGTACGCTCGCGCAGAACGTCGAGCTCGGTCTTCCCCGGGGCGTCTCCCGCCGCGCCGGACGCGCCCGGGTCCGCGAACTCCTGCAGCTCGTGGGACTCGAGCACGCCGCCGACCAGCGCCCCCGTGAAGTGTCGGGAGGCATGGCGCAACGGGCCTCCCTCGCCCGGGCTCTCGCCAGGAACCCCGGAGTCCTGCTGCTCGACGAGCCGTTCGGCGCGCTCGACGCCCTCACGCGCCTCCGCATGCACGACCTGCTCCTGAAGATCCACGCGGCCGAGCTCACCACGGTGCTGCTCGTGACCCACGACGTGGAGGAGGCGCTCTATCTCGCCGACCGCGTGCTGCTGCTGCGCACCGTCGGCGACGCGGACGACACCGCGTCGTCCGTCGCGCGGACGATCCGCGTCCCCGGCATCCGCCCTCGAGACCGCGCCGACCGCGGCCTCGCCGACCTGCGCGCCGAGCTCCTCGAAGGGCTCGGCGTCGACACGCACCACCACACCCCCGAGGAGACCCGATGAGCACCATCACCCGCCGCATCATCCCTGCGATCGCCGTCGCCGGGACGATGATGCTCGTCGCCACCGGCTGCGTCGCCGGGGAGAACGCGTCCGCCGAGGCCGAGTCCACCCCGGCCGGGAACGGCGAGTGGTCGGCGGACACGCTGTCCATCGACTTCGCGACCTACAATCCGCTCAGCCTCGTGATCCGCGACCAGGGCATCCTGGAGGACATCCTCGGCGACGACGTCACCGTCGAATGGGTGCAGTCCGCCGGCTCGAACAAGGCCAACGAGCTCCTCCGCTCGGGTTCGGTCGACGTGGGGTCGACGGCGGGCTCGGCCGCGCTGCTCGCCCGCGCGAACGGTTCGCCGATCCAGGTGATCGACATCTTCTCCCAGCCCGAGTGGTCGGCCATCGTCGTCGGGCCCGACAGCGACATCACCTCGGTGGAGGATCTCAAGGGTGCCTCCGTCGCGGCCACCAAGGGCACGGACCCCTACTTCTTCCTCCTCCAGGCCCTGGAGGAGGGCGGGCTGTCGCTGGCTGACGTCGAGGTGCAGAACCTCCAGCACGCCGACGGCCGCGCGGCGCTCGACGGCGGTTCGGTCGACGCATGGGCGGGTCTCGACCCCATCATGGCCGCCGCGGAGCAGGAGTCGGGCGACAAGCTCATCTACCGCAACGTCGACTTCAACACGTACGGCTTCCTCAACGCGACCGAGGACTTCATCGACAACCACCCCGACCTCGCTCAGGCCGTCGTCGACGCCTACGAGGAGGCGCGTGCGTGGGCGCTGGAGAATCCGGAGGAGACCGCCGCCCTGTTGGCAGAGGTCGCCGGTATCGACCTCGAGGTCGCGACCACGGTCATCCAGGAGCGGTCGAACCTCGACGTGGACGGCGTCCCCGGTGATGACCAGCTCGCGGTGCTCGAGAAGATCGCTCCGGTGCTCGTCGAGTCCGGCGACGTCCAGGGTGGGCAGGAATCCGTCGACAAGGCGCTGTCCAGCATCATCAACGACACCTTCGCGACGAAGGCGGGCGCAGGCGAGTGACCGGTCTTGAGGATCGGGTGGTCGTCCCGGCGGAATCGCGGGACGCGCTCGAGTTCGCGAAGGGTGCTCCCCGGCGGGGGACGGGAGGATCACGGCGAGGTCTGCCGCCCGCCGTACGGATCGTCGGGGGTCTCCTGCTCCCGGCCGCGATCCTCATCGCCTGGCAGGTGGTCACGACGGCCGGCCTCATCGAGCCGTACCGCCTCCCGGCGCCGGCGTCGGTCTTCCAGGCCGGGGTGGAACTCGCCGAGACCGGACAGCTCTGGACCCACATCGCCATCTCCGTCCAGCGGGTGCTGCTCGGATTCGCGATCGGCTCGGTCGTCGGCCTCGCCGCAGCCGGCATCGTCGGGCTCTCGCGCTGGGGTGACGTGCTGCTCAGCCCGACTCTCGCCGCGGTTCGCGCGGTGCCGTCGCTCGCCTGGGTGCCGCTGCTGATCCTGTGGATGCAGATCGGCGAGGAGTCCAAGGTGACCCTCATCGCGATCGGTGCGTTCTTCCCGGTCTACACGACCGTCGCCTCCGCGCTCCGGCACGTGGACCCGCAGCTCGTCGAGGCGGGACGCTCCTTCAGCCTGCACGGATGGTCATTGTTCCGGACGGTGCAGCTCCCGGCCGTCGTGCCGTCCGTCGTCGCGGGCCTGCGCCTCGCCCTCGCCCAGGCGTGGCTGTTCCTGGTCGCCGCCGAGCTGATCGCCTCGTCCATGGGGCTCGGTTTCCTCTTGACCGACTCCCAGAGCACGGGGCGCGTCGACCGCATCCTGCTCTCCATCGTGCTGCTCGCGCTGCTCGGCACGATCACCAACGGCGTGCTCGCGCTGCTGGAGAAGTACCTGCTGCGGCGATGGACGTGACGACGACCGAGGCTCGGCTTCAGGAGGAACGGGTCTATCCTCCGTCGCCCGCGTTCCTCGACGCCAACGTGACCGCGGACGCCTACGAGCGCGCGGCCGCTGATCCTCTGGCCTTCTGGGAGGACGCGGCGCGCCGACTGGACTGGGCCGAGCCGTGGACGGCCGTGCACGAGTGGGAGCCGCCCGTCGACGGTGCCGTCCCCGCGGCGCGGTGGTTCCTCGGCGGGCGGCTGAACGTCGCGGTGAACTGCGTGGACCGTCATGTCGATGCCGGACGCGGAGACAAGGTCGCGCTGCATTTCGAAGGGGAGCCCGGCGACCGGATCTCGGTGACCTACGCCGACCTGCAGCGTCGTGTGGCCCAGGCGGCGCACGCGCTGGAAGACCTCGGGATCCGACCGGGGGACCGCGTGGTGATCTACCTCCCCGTGCTCGTGGAGACCGTGGTCGTCACGCTCGCGTGCGCGCGGATCGGAGCCGTCCACTCGCTCGTGTTCGGAGGGTTCTCCGCGGAGGCCGTGCGGTTCCGGCTCGAGGACACCGGGGCGAAGCTGCTCGTCACCAGCGACGGCCAGTTCCGGCGGGGGACGGCGACCGAGGTCAAATCCGCCGCCGATGCCGCCGCTGCGGGACTGCCGGACCTCGAACACGTCCTCGTGCTCCGTCGCACCGGACAGAGCGTCCCGTGGACCGAAGGCCGGGACGTGTGGTGGCACGATGTCGTCGACACGGCTCCCACCGTGCATCGGGCGGAGGCCTTCGACGCCGAGCACCCGCTCTTCATCATCTACACCTCCGGCACGACCGGGAAGCCCAAAGGCCTCGTGCACACCTCCGGTGGCTACCTGACCCACGCGAGCTGGGCGCACTGGGCGCACTTCGACGCCAAACCCGACGACGTCCATTGGTGCACGGCCGACCTCGCCTGGGTCACGGCCCACACCTACGAGATCTACGGGCCGCTGTCGAACGGGCTCACCCAGGTCATCTACGAGGGCACGCCGGACACTCCGCGCCGCGAGCGGCACCTGGAGATCATCGAGCGCTACGGCGTCACGGTCTACTACACGGCCCCGACGCTCATCCGGACGTTCATGACCTGGTTCGGCGACGAGCTGCCGAGCGGCCACGACCTGTCGACCCTGCGACTGCTCGGCACGGTGGGCGAGGCGATCAATCCGGAGGCCTGGGTGTGGTTCCGCCGGAACTTCGGGCGGGAGGAGCTCCCCGTCATCGACACGTGGTGGCAGTCGGAGACCGGCGCCGCGATGATCGCCCCCCTGCCCGGCATCACGCCGCTGAAGCCCGGCTCCGCGTCGGTCCCGCTTCCGGGCATCGACGTCGCGGTGGTCGACGAGAACGGGGACGAGGTGGCGCCGGGCCGATCCGGGACGCTGGTCGTCCGGCGCCCGTGGCCGGGGATGGCGCGGACCGTCTGGGGGAACCCGGAGCGCTACCGCGACGCGTACTGGTCCGCGTACGCCGGCGTGGGCGCGCACGGCGGCTACTACGTCGCCGGAGACGGGGCGGCCCGGGACGCCGACGGGTTCATCTGGATCCTGGGCCGGCTCGACGACGTCGTGAACGTGTCCGGTCATCGCCTCTCGACGATCGAGATCGAGTCGGCGCTCGTGGCGCACGAGACCGTCGGCGAAGCCGGGTCCGCCGGCGTGGCGGATCCGGTCACCGGGCAGGCGGTCGTGGCATTCGTCACCCCGTCCGGCCGGGCGGAGATCGACGCGCACGCGCTGCGCGCTGAGGTCGCCCGCGCGATCGGTCCGGTCGCGAAGCCGAAGCACGTCGTCGTCGTGCCGGACCTGCCCAAGACACGCTCGGGGAAGATCATGCGCCGCCTGCTCGCGCAGCTCTGGGATGCCGAACAGGATCGGCGCGCGGGACGCACTCCGCAGGCCCTCGGCGACACGACGTCACTGCAGAACCCCTGGGCCGTCGACGACATCGCCGGCGCTCTCGCCGCAGAATCGAGGACATCATGACCGAGGACCACCGCTTCGGGTTCCGCACGCGCGCTCTGCACGCCGGCGGCACACCGGACGCCGCCACCGGAGCGCGGGCGGTGCCGATCTACCAGACGACGTCGTTCGTCTTCGACGATGCGGCCGACGCCGGGAACCTCTTCGCGCTGCAGAAGTACGGCAACATCTACTCGCGCATCGGCAACCCCACCGTCGCCGCCCTGGAGGAGCGGCTGGCCTCGCTGGAAGGCGGTATCGGGGCGGTGGCGACCGCCTCCGGGATGAGCGCCGAGTTCATCACGTTCGCCGCCCTCGTGGGCGCGGGCGATCATGTCGTCGCCGCCGCGCAGCTCTACGGCGGCACGGTGACGCAGCTCGACGTCACCCTGCGACGGTTCGGCGTGGAGACGACGTTCGTCAGCTCCTCCGACCCGGCCGACTTCGCCGCGGCCATCCGTCCGGAGACCAAGGTCGTCTACGTCGAGATGATCGGGAACCCGTCGGGCGAGATCGCCGACATCGCGGGTCTCGCCGCCGTCGCGCATGAGGCGGGGGTGCCGCTCGTCGTCGACGCCACGCTGGCCACCCCGTACCTCGCGCGCCCGCTGGAACACGGGGCGGACATCGTCATCCACTCGGTCACGAAGTTCCTCGGCGGTCACGGCACGACCCTCGGCGGCGTGGTCATCGAGAAGGGCACCTTCGACTGGGGGAACGGCAAGTTCCCGCAGATGACCGAACCGGTGGCCTCCTACGGCGGGATCTCCTGGTGGGGGAACTTCGGCGAGTACGGATTCTTGACCAAGCTGCGCTCCGAGCAGCTGCGCGACATCGGGCCGGCGCTGAGCCCGCAGTCGGCCTTCGCGCTCCTGCAGGGCGTGGAGACGCTGCCGCAGCGCATCGACGCCCACATCGCCAACGCCCGGGTCGTCGCCGAGTGGCTGGCCGCCGACCCCCGCGTGTCCTACGTCACCTGGGCGGGGCTGGACGGTCATCCGCATCACGAGCGTGCCGCGCGATATCTGCCGCTGGGACCGGGCTCCGTGTTCGCGTTCGGGGTCGCCGCCGAGGACGGCCGCGCCGCGGGGGAGGCGTTCATCGAGAACCTGCAGCTCGCGTCCCACCTCGCCAACATCGGCGACGCCCGCACCCTGGTGATCCACCCGGCCTCCACCACGCACCGCCAGCTCACCGAGGAGCAGCTCGTCGCCGCGGGCGTGCGCCCCGACCTGATCCGCATCTCCGTCGGCCTGGAGGACGCGGAGGACATCATCTGGGACCTCGACCAGGCCCTCACCCTCGCGACGGGAGCCCACCGATGAGCACGACCTCCGCCGGCGACGCCTGCGCCATCCCGTCGACCACGGATGCCGCCAGCTGCGCGCTCCCCGCTGCCGTCGAGCCGGGCCGCACCTGGACCGGGCCCTCGCAGCCGCAGCGGTTCGGACTGCTGCGGCGGGCGCGATCGATCGCCATCGTCGGTGCCTCCGGGAATCCGTCGCGGGCCTCGTACTTCGTCGCGACCTACCTGCTTTCGAGCACGGCCTACGACGTCTATCTCGTGAACCCGAGGGAGACCGAGATCCTCGGCCAGCCGGTCTACCCGTCGTTGAGTGCCCTGCCCGTGCAGCCCGACATCGTGGACGTGTTCCGTCGTCACGACGACCTCCCAGGGGTCGCGCAGGAGGCGATCGACAGCGGCGCGAAGACCCTGTGGCTCCAGCTCGGCTCCTGGAACGAGGAAGCCGCCGCGATCGCGGAGGCGGCCGGGCTCTCGGTAGTCATGGACCGCTGCATCAAGATCGAGCACGCCCGCTTCCACGGCGGCCTGCATCTCGCCGGCTTCGACACCGGGGTGATCAGCTCCCGACGGCAGCTGCTCGCGCGCTGAGGGGTGCCGCGCCCCGCCCAGGAGGCTCAGGTGCAGATCGTGTTCGCCGTGGTGCGCTGCAGCGTCACGGCAACCTGAAGGTCGGTGAGGTGCCAGTCGAGGCTGCGGCCGGTGAGCCGGGGCAACGAGGAGCACGTCCACGCGGGGTCCGGCGTGACGTGGCTGCCCGGGAGCACCCCCGCAGCGGTCCACGAGGTCCACGTCCGGGGAAGGCCCGTCGCCTTCTTCAGATCCACGTCGACGTCGACGTGGTGCGACCCGCCCGGGGCGTTCGTGCTGATGTAGAAGTGGCCGGAGGTGTCGCTGATCTCCTCGTAGCGGATCGCCGTGATCGCGCAGCTGGTGGGAGCTGCCGACGGGCTGCTGTAGGCCTTGCACGTGTTCCCCGCGAACGGCGACAACCATGTCGAGGCGGACGTCACCGTCGCCGTGACCACGGTTCGATCCGTCCACGCCGCGGTGGTGGTCGAGACGCTTCCCTGGGCGACGGCCAGGAAGACGAACGCCATCGCGACCGCGAAGCCGGCCATCGGGGAGACCCGTCGTGCCGGCATCACGTGGTCAGCGGCTTCCGCGCCGGTCGCTCCCCGGGGCTCATCATGCTCAGGCCGAGCAGCCCCAGGAGTCCGAGGAGCAGCGGGACGGCGACGGCGGGCGTGGTCATCCGCATGATGGCGGTCCCCCAACCGGGAAGCTGCACCGCCGGCTTCCAGGCATCGCCGGTCACCGGATAGTCGAGAGCGTCGGAGAACTCGTTGTTGTCGCCCTTCATGGTGATCGTGCGCGCGCCGTCGGCGGCTTCGATGGCGGTGATGCGATGGGTCACCAGGGAGTCGGTCAGCGCGCTCCGGAGGCTGACGACGTCGCCCACCTCCAGAGAGTCGGCGGGGACCTTCGTGGCGATGAGGAGATCGCCCGTCATGATCCCGGGCTCCATCGAGCCCGAGATCACGACGAGCGGCTGGATGAGCCCGATCGCCGTGGCGCCCCAGACGACGCCGCAGCCCACGCCCGTGGCAGCCAGCGCCCAGAGCACGGGCAGGGCGAGCCGGCGGAGGATCTGCACCACGGTTCGTCTCTTCGTTCTCTGCTGCGGGGCGAGGGGTCAGTTGGTGGCGGTGGCGGAGACCGTGACGAGGATCGTGCCGGTCTTGCCCTGGTTGCTCGTCGGCCAGTCGGCCGGGGTGGTGACGACGAGGTCGAACTCATCGGTCGCCGTGGAGCCGGAGGAGGTCAGCGACGCCGCGAGCCCGGTGATCGTCGCCGTCGGCTTGACCGTGAAGTCCGTCGCCGTGTTGCCGGGGGCGTACTCGACGGTCGAGGTGAGTGCGGCGTTGACGGAGCTGGCGTTCTTCACCCAGAGCTTGATGGTGCGGGCCTCGCCCGGGAGCAGGTTGGCCAGCTTCTCCGCGGGCACGACGAGCTCGATGCTGTTCTTCGCGGCCGACTCCTTCCAGGTGGTCCCGTCGGTGGAACCCTGGAGGTTGAAGGTGGCTCCTGCGGCCGGGGCGCTGAAGAAGGTGTTGTCGGTCCACGCGGCGCTCGTGAGCGCGGCACCGATCCCTCCGGTCGCGAGCACGGCCAGCGCGAACGCCATGATCGGGCGCCGCCGGGAGCGTCGCTCGGTGCGGTCAGGGCGTGCGGGGGCATCCGTGTTCGTCATGGCTTCGACGTTACGCAGCGCACCTCAGGGGACCGTCAAGTCTTCCTCAAGAGGGACCGAAGCTTTCCCGATTGTTCGGCGGCAGCGTCGTGCGCCGCCCTCGGACAGGCGTGGCAGGATGGTCGGATGCCGCTCATCGCTCTCACCGGAGGCATCGCGTCGGGAAAGTCCACCATCGCGAACCGGCTCGCCGAACTCGGCGCGGTGGTCGTCGACGCGGATCGGATCGTGCGCGAGGTGCAGGCGCCCGGATCCGCGGTGCTCGGCGCGATCGCGCGGACGTTCGGTGACGAGGTCATCGCCGAAGACGGGTCGCTCGACCGAGCCGCTCTCGGTGCGACCGTGTTCGCCGATCCGGGCCGTCTCGCACAGCTGAACGCCATCGTGCACCCGGCCGTACGGGCCGAGTCCCAGCGTCGTTTCGACGCCGCCTTCCAGGCTGATCCGGATGCCGTCGTCGTGTACGACGTGCCGCTTCTCGTGGAGGCTCGTGTCGACGACCCCTGGGATGCGATCGTCGTCGCGCATGCCCCGGAGGAGGTCCGTCTCGAGAGGCTCGTGCACCTGCGCGGGATGACGCCGGACGACGCCCGCGGACGGATCGCCGCCCAGGTTCCGGACGACCGGCGGCTCGCGATCGCCGACGTCGTGATCGACACCGCAGGATCGATCGCGGACACGCTGGCCCAGACGGACGCGCTCTGGAACCGGCTCCGCGCGAGCTGAAGCGGTGTCGCCGCCGGACGCGGCCCCGATGTCGGAGGGGCGGCATACGCTTGATGTATGCAGCCCACCCGCAGTGTCCGCCCCTTCGAGGTCATCAGCGAGTACGCCCCTGCCGGTGACCAGCCGCAGGCCATCGCCGAGCTGGCCTCCCGTATCAACGCGGGCGAGACCGACATCGTGCTGCTCGGCGCCACCGGAACGGGCAAGTCGGCGACCACGGCCTGGCTCGTCGAGCAGGTGCAGCGTCCCACGCTCGTGCTCGCGCACAACAAGACCCTCGCGGCACAGCTCGCCAACGAGTTCCGCGAGCTCATGCCGAACAACGCCGTCGAGTACTTCGTCTCGTACTACGACTACTACCAGCCCGAGGCCTACGTCCCGCAGACGGACACCTTCATCGAGAAGGACTCCTCGATCAACGCGGAGGTCGAGCGGCTCCGACACTCGACGACGAACTCCCTGCTGAGCCGGCGTGACGTGGTCGTGGTGTCGACCGTCTCCTGCATCTACGGCCTGGGTGCTCCGGAGGAGTACCTGCGCGCCATGGTCGCGCTGCAGGTGGGGGAGCGGTACGACCGCGACGCCCTGATCCGTCAGTTCATCGCGATGCAGTACAACCGCAACGACGTCGACTTCTCGCGGGGAAACTTCCGCGTGCGCGGCGACACGATCGAGATCATCCCGGTGTACGAGGAGCACGCCATCCGCATCGAGCTGTTCGGCGACGAGATCGAGGCGCTCTACTCGCTGCACCCGCTCACGGGCGAGGTCATCGAGAAACTGGACGCCGTGCCGATCTTCCCCGCCTCGCACTACGTCGCGGGCACCGACGTCATCCAGCGCTCCATCGGCACCATCGAGCACGAGCTGGAGGAGCGGCTGAAGGAGTTCGAGCGTCAGGGCAAGCTCCTCGAGGCGCAGCGCCTCCGGATGCGCACGACCTTCGACCTGGAGATGCTCCAGCAGCTCGGATTCTGCTCCGGCATCGAGAACTACTCGCGTCACATGGACGGACGCATGCCCGGCGAGCCCCCGCACACGCTCCTCGACTTCTTCCCGGACGACTTCCTGCTCGTCATCGACGAGTCCCACGTCACGGTGCCGCAGATCGGCGCGATGTACGAAGGCGACGCGTCCCGCAAGCGCACCCTCGTCGACCACGGATTCCGGCTGCCGAGCGCGATGGACAACCGACCGCTGCGCTGGGACGAGTTCAAGAACCGCGTGGGGCAGACCGTCTACCTGTCCGCCACCCCGGGCAAGTACGAGATGGGCATCGCCGACGGCGTGGTGGAGCAGATCATCCGCCCGACCGGCCTGGTCGACCCGGAGATCATCGTCAAGCCGTCGAAGGGGCAGATCGACGATCTCCTCGAAGAGATCCGGCTTCGCGTGGAGCGGGACGAGCGCGTCCTCGTCACGACCCTCACGAAGAAGATGGCGGAGGAGCTGACCGACTTCCTCGGTGAGCACGGCGTGCGCGTGCGCTACCTGCACTCCGACGTCGACACCCTGCGCCGCGTCGAGCTCCTCAGCGAACTGCGCGCCGGTGTGTACGACGTCCTGGTCGGTATCAACCTGCTGCGCGAAGGACTCGACCTCCCGGAGGTGTCGCTCGTCGCGATCCTCGACGCGGACAAGGAGGGCTTCCTCCGCTCCGGGACCTCACTCATCCAGACGATCGGCCGCGCGGCGCGCAACGTCTCGGGTGAAGTCCACATGTACGCGGACAACATGACGGACTCCATGGCCAAGGCCATCGAGGAGACCGACCGTCGGCGTGAGAAGCAGATCGCGTACAACAAGGAGCACGGCATCGATCCGCAGCCGCTGCGCAAGCGCATCGCCGACATCACAGAGGTGCTGGCGCGCGAGGGTCAGGATACGGCGGAGCTGATGTCCGGCCGGGGCCGCGCATCGGGCAAGGGCAAGTCGCCGACACCGAACCTGCGGCGCACCGGGATCGCGGCCGAGGGCGCTCAGCAGCTGGAGGCCACGATCCAGGACCTCACCGATCAGATGCTCGCGGCGGCCGCGGAGCTGAAGTTCGAGCTCGCCGCGCGCCTGCGCGACGAAGTGCAGGATCTGAAGAAGGAGCTCCGGTCGATGGAGCGGGCCGGGCACGCGTAGACGGAGCCGAGATGGATGCCGCAGGAGAGGAACTCGCGGACCGCGTCCGCGCACTGCTCGGGGCCGACCCTTCCATCGAGGAGCGCCGGATGTTCGGGACCAGGGCATTCCTCGACGAGGGGCGCATCCTCGTGGGCGCCCGGAAGGACGGGACGCTTCTCGTCCGCGTGGATGAGGAGAACGGGGCTGTCGCCGTGACGCTGCCCGGGGCCGCGCGTGCCGTGATGGGATCCCGCACCATGGGGTCCGGCTGGATCGATGTCGCAGCCTCGGCGATCGCCGACGATGCCGCGCTCATGACGTGGATCGACATGGCCCGGGAGTCGGTCAGCGCCGCGCTCGCCGATGACGACGGCTGACGCCGAGGGAGCTTACGGGCAGTGCACCAGGGTCTTCGGGCCCGAGCGATCGATCTCGTGCTCGGTCATCGGCGCGCCGCACAGCGGACAGGCCCGTTCGGCGCGCTCCGCGGCGCTGGGCGGCGGCGTCTTCTCGTACGGCCCGACCGAGGCCGGACCGGCGAGACGCACGAGGTTGGTGTTCACCCAGGCGTAAAGGCCCCCCGCCTCGCGGATGCGGGTGCGAAGAGGGGGGCGGCTGGAGTCGCGTGACATGTTCATTAGTGTACTAATGATTCGTGCAGATGTATAGTCGGGACCGTGACTGACACCGACGATCTGCTCCGGCTCGAGAATCAGCTCTGCTTCGCCGTGGTCACGGCGGCGCGGAACGTCGTGGCGATCTACCGGCCGATCCTCGAGCCGCTCGGGTTGACGCACCCGCAGTACCTGGTGATGCTCGCCCTGTGGGAGCGGTCGCCGCGGACCCTGAACGACCTCGCCGCCGACCTCGCGCTGGAGCCCGCGACCGCGTCGCCCCTCGTCAAGAGGCTCGAGGCCGACGGCCTGGTGACGCGCCAGCGCAGCAGTGAAGACGAGCGCCGACTGGAGATCACGCTCACCGATGCCGGAGCGGCTCTGCGTGCGAGGGCCGTGGATGTGCCGCGGCAGGTGATGGCCGCCGTGGGGATGGGCATCGGCGAGATCGCCGCTCTCCGTGACGGGCTCGGGGCCTTCGCGGGGCGGCGCCCCGATCAGAGCTGACCCGTTCCGCGGCACCCCGGTGCGGAACGGGGCCGTCTCGGGCCGCGCCCCTAGGGTGGAGGCATGTCGCGCCCAGAGCCTCCGGTCCGTGCACCGGAGGCCGTGCGCCGGTCAGGGGCGACCGCGCCGCTGCTCGGCCTCGCCGCGATCGCCGGACTGTTCGGGGTCCTCATGCTCGCTGCCGCGGGACAGGGCACCCCGCAGTTCTCGTCGTCCCGACCGGAGAGCACGCCGCCGCCCCCGGAGGACCTCGTCCTCCCGGTCCCGTCGACGACCGGGACACCACCGCCCCCGGAGTCCTGGGGCGAATCCGCTCTCGCGCAGATTCTCGGGGTGGTCTTCGGGGCGCTGCTGACGCTGGCCGTCCTCGCCCTCGTCCTCGTGGTCCTGCGTCAGCTCCTCCGCTTCCTCCGACGGCTGTGGCAGGCACGTCCGCTCGATCGTCGTGAGGTCACCGCTGCCGCCGGGGAGGACGGTGGCAGCACTCCCGCGGTACCTCCGAACGAGGAGGTCATCCGCCGCGGGGTCTCCGCCGCGTTGCGCACCGTGACAGCGAGGCCCGATCCCGGTGATGCGATCGTCGCCGCGTGGGTCGGACTGGAGGAATCCGCCGCCGACGCCGGCCACGGTCGCGGAGCCGCTGAGACGCCGGCGGAGTTCACAGCCCGGGTGGTCGGTGCCCGCCGGAGCATCGCGGCCGACGTGCTCCGGCTCCAGGGGCTGTACGAGCGGGTCCGCTTCGGTGGGCTGGTCGCAGACGAGCAGGACCGACAGAGCGCCGTGGTCGCCCTCCGGGGCATCAAGGAGGGGTGGCGGTGAAGGGCATCGTCGTGACGGTGATCAGCGCCCTCGTCGGGGCCGCTCTCTTCACCGTGCTCCTCGTGCTCGGAGTGCCTGCCGCCTTCGCCGTGGCCTGGACCCTCCTCCTGCTCGCGGTGGTCGGGGCCGCCCGACAGGTCTTCGTCGACGAGGCGGTCGTGTGGCCGCCGGAGGCGCCGAGAGCGGAATCGCGCGGCTCGGACGTGTCGCGGATGGCCTGGGCGATCAACACCCGCACGGGCGTCGCCGGGCACGTCGTCGTGCGGCGCGTGCAGGGGGTCGTCCGGCGCCGCCTCGCCCATCGCGGCCTCGACCTCGACGATCCTGACGACCACCCGCGCATCGACGCGATGCTGGGGGACGGCGTTCGAGCGTCCCTGCACGCGCGTGACGTGCAGCGTGCCGACATCGAGCGCGTCCTCGACGCCCTCGACCGCATCCCGACCGACACGGAGGAGACTTCATGACCAACGATGAGACCGCGCAGATCGCAGACGTCGGACGCCGCGTGCTCGCCGGCGTCCGGACAGCGGTGGTCGGGATGGACGAGCCTCTGACTCTGGCGCTCGCCACGATCCTTGCCGGGGGACATGTGCTCTTCGAGGACGTCCCCGGCCTCGGCAAGACGCTCGCCGCGCGGAGTCTGGCGGGGGCCCTCGGCCTGGACTTCCGTCGGCTGCAGTGCACTCCTGACATGCTTCCCGGCGACGTCACCGGCTCGTACGTGTACTCGCCCTCGACCGGAGAGTTCGCCTTCCGCCCCGGCCCCCTCTTCACGGGCCTGCTGCTCGCGGACGAGATCAACCGGACGACGCCGAAGACGCAGTCGGCGATGCTCGAGGCCATGGCCGAGCGCCAGGTGACGGTGGAGGGCAATCGGTTCGCCCTCCCAGGACCCTTCCACGTGATCGCGACCTCGAACCCGATCGAGTACGAGGGGACGTACGCACTGCCCGAAGCCCAGCTCGACCGGTTCATGGTGCGGCTCTCCGTGGGCTATCCCGGCGCTGAGGAGGAGGCGCGCATCATCCTGGACCGCGTCGACCGGCAGAGCCCGGATGTCGAGGTCGCACCCGTTCTGGACGCGGAGGGCCTCCAGCGCCTCCAGGCGGCGGTCGAGCGCATCCACGTCGATCCCGACGTCGTGCGGTACGCCGTCGAACTCGCCCGCGCCACCCGCGAGGCGGCGACGGTGGCCGTCGGCGCGTCCCCGCGCGGCTCGCAGGCGCTCGTCCTCCTCGGCCGCGCGCTCGCCGCGCTGGACGGCCGGGCGTATGTGCGGCCGGACGACATCAAGCGCATCGCGGTGCCCGTCCTCGCTCACCGCCTGACGCTGACGCCGCAGGCCTGGGCGCAGGGCGTGGATCCGCGGACGGTGGTGGACGCGGCACTGGCTCGGACGCCGGTGCCTCCGACGGTCGCGACGACGCCGTGACGGACGAGACGGCGGTCGAGTCCACCGCCGCACTCACGTGGCGGCGCACGCCGGTCATCGCGCTCGGGATCGCCGGCGGCGCGATCCTCGCGGCGGTCGGGCTCGCCTCCTCGCGTCCGGACGTCGTCGCCCTCGGGCTGCCGCTGGCGCTGACCGCGGGCTGGGCGCTCCTCTCGCGCCCCCGTCCCGGACACGCACGCATCGCGCTGCGGGCCCAGGCCGTCGGCGACGGTGACCGCCCGGAGGTGCGGACCACCGTGGACGTGCTGCTGACGGCCGACGCCGTCCAGGTCGCGGTGGATCAGGACGGGCGGCGGACCGGCCTCGCGGACGTGCGGCCCGGCGCCGCGTGCGTCACGGCCCGCAGTGCTCTGCAGCACTCCGGGCCGAGTGAGCCGCTCGGCGTGACCGCGCGGGGATCCGACCTCGACGGTGCGTGGGTCACGGGGCTCCTTCCCCGGACGGCCGTCGCCTGGAACGCGCCCCCGCGCGGCGTGCGGATCAGCACCCTCCCGGTGGCGCCGCGACTCACCGGACTCCACGGTGCCCATCCGGGCTCGCGCCCCGGTCAGGGTGGGGACTTCCGCGACATCCAGCCCTTCGTCCCGGGGGATGAGCTCCGGCGGGTCGACTGGCGGGCGACCGCGCGAGCCGCCCGTCGCCCCGGCGACCTCCTGGTGCGCAGGGACGGCGCGCTGAGCGATTCCTCGGTGGTCATCGCGATCGACACCGCGGAAGACCTGGGTGCCGTCGTCGCCGCGTGGGGGAGCGGCGACGCCGATCGCTCCGGGGTCACGTCGCTCGATCACGCGCGTGAGGCTGCCCTCGCGATCGCCACGGCCGCCATCGGCGTCGGGGACCGGGTCGCCTATCACGCGCTCTCCCCGGACGGGGTGTCGCTGCCGTCCGGTGGAGGAGTGCGGCACCTCGCCCGTCTCCGCCGCGCCATCGCGGCCACCGGCCTCGGCGCCGACCCCTCGTATCGTCGCTCGCCGGTGGTGCCGCCCGGCTCGATCGTCTTCGTGCTCTCGACGTTCGTCGACGGGGTCGCCGCGCGGCTGGCGACGAGCTGGCGTGCCGCGGGCCACGCCGTCGTGGCGGTCGACGTGCTCCCTGTGCCGGAGGCGACCCGCCTCACCAGGGAACAGCGGATCGCGCTTCGCACGCTGCTCGCCGAACGCGCCGACATCCTGACGGAGCTGGACCACGCGGGCGTCGAGGTGGTGCCGTGGTCGAGCGGAGCCGATGCGGCGATGCGGCTGGCGGCGCGTCGTCTCACGCGCCGGGGGACGGGGCGCCGATGAGTCGTTCCGTCCGCTCGTTCCGCACCGGCGCCGCGGTGCCGGGCATCGTCATCCGGCTCGCGATGGTCGCCGTGGCGGCCTGCGGGGCCCTGCTGCTCATCCCGTTCCCGCTGTGGCAGGGCATCGCGGTGCTCGCCGCGCTCGTCGCCGCCGCGATCCCGCGCAGCCTCGCCGCCTGGGTGGCGCTCGCGTGCCTGCCGTTCGGGGTGATACTCACGGAGCCGGATCCCGGCCGGACGGCGCTGGCGCTGCTGTGCGTGCATGCTCTGCACGTGTGCGCGTCGCTGAGTCTCGTGGTGCCGCCGTCCTCGCGGGTGGCCCTCCCGGTCCTGCTTCCGACCGCCGGCCGCTTCCTCACGGTCCAGCTGCTCACCCAGCCGGTCGCGTTCGGAGTCTGGCTGCTCACCGAGCGGGAGATCACCGGGACGACCGCGCTCCTGGCACCGGTCGCCGCGGCGATGCTGCTGGGTGGGGTCCTGCTCGCGGTCCGCGCTGCGAGACGGGCTGACGTGGCGGCCGCAGGAACCGGGGCGTTCGGCGTTCTCGGAGCCGATGTCCGTGGCCCCTCGTAGACTTGTTCGGTGCCCATCGTCCCCGTTGCTTCCCCAGGAAAACTCAGTGTCCGCGGCGCCCGCGTGCACAATCTCAAGAACGTCGACATCGACATCCCCCGCGACTCGCTGGTGGTCTTCACCGGCCTCTCCGGATCGGGGAAGTCGAGCCTCGCCTTCGACACGATCTTCGCCGAGGGGCAGCGCCGGTACGTCGAGTCGCTGAGCGCCTACGCGCGGCAGTTCCTCGGTCAGGTCGACCGGCCGGACGTCGATTTCATCGAGGGGCTGAGCCCGGCGGTGTCGATCGATCAGAAGTCGACGAACCGCAACCCCCGGTCCACGGTCGGCACGATCACCGAGATCTACGACTACATGCGTCTGCTCTGGGCGCGTATCGGCGTTCCGCACTGTCCGGTGTGCGGGGAGAAGATCCAGCGGCAGACCGTCCAGCAGATCGCCGACCAGCTCATGGAGCTCCCGGAGCGCACCCGCTACCAGGTGGTCGCGCCGATCGTCTCCCAGAAGAAGGGCGAGTTCGTCGACCTGTTCCGGGAGCTCGGGGCGAAGGGCTACTCGCGGGCGATCGTCGACGGCGAGCTCATCCAGCTGGCCGAGCCTCCGACGCTCAAGAAGAGCTACAAGCACGACATCGCGGTGGTCGTCGATCGCCTCGTCGCCTCGCCCGACATCCTCGGACGCGTGACCGACTCGGTGGAGACCGCTCTCGGTCTCGCCGGTGGGGTCGTGCAGATCAACTACGTGGACGGCGAGGGCGACGACGCCTGGCAGACGTTCTCGGAGAAGCTCGCGTGCCCGAACGGCCACGCGCTCACCCTCACCGAGATCGAGCCGCGCACGTTCTCCTTCAACGCGCCGTTCGGTGCCTGCCCCGCCTGCTCGGGCCTCGGCACCCGCATGTCGGTGGACGTCGATCTGATGCTCGGCGACGAAGACCTCTCGATCCGCGAGGGCGTCATCATCCCGTGGACCACGCAGGGCAAGGGGCTCTTCCAGTACTACGAGCGCCTGCTCGAAGGACTCTCCCGCGACCTCGACTTCTCCCTCGACACCCCGTGGCGCGAACTGCACTCCGACGTCAAGGAAGCAGTCCTGCGCGGAGAGAACTACAAGGTCACCGTCAAGTGGAAGAACCGCTACGGCCGTGAGATGCGCTACGCCTCCGGTTTCGAGGGCGTGGTGCCGTACATCGAGCGGCAGTACCTGCAGGCCGAGTCCGACACCCAGCGCAGCCGGTGGGGCGAGTACCTCCGCGAGGTCCCGTGCCCGGTCTGCAACGGCGACCGTCTCAAGCCCGAGGTGCTGGCCGTGCAGGTGCACGGTCACTCCATCGCCGAGGTCTCCCACCTGAGCCTGGCCGACGCCCGGGCCTTCATGGAGAAGCTGCACCTCACCGACCGCGAGGCCAAGATCGCCGCGCAGGTGCTCCGTGAGATCCGCCTGCGCCTCGACTTCCTCCTCCAGGTCGGTCTGTCCTACCTCAACCTCAGCCGTTCGGCCGGCTCGCTGTCGGGAGGCGAGGCCCAGCGCATCCGCCTCGCCACGCAGATCGGCTCCGGTCTCACCGGCGTGCTCTACGTCCTCGACGAACCGTCGATCGGACTGCACCAGCGCGACAACCGCCGGCTCATCGAGACGCTGCTCACGCTGCGCGACCTCGGGAACACCCTGATCGTCGTCGAGCACGACGAGGAGACCATCGAGGCCGCGGACTGGGTCGTCGACATCGGCCCGGGGGCCGGCGTGAACGGCGGTGCCGTGGTCCACTCCGGGCCCTACTCGGCGCTGCTCGCCGACACCGAATCGATGACCGGGGACTACCTCTCGGGCCGTCGGGAGATCCCGATGCCGGCGAAGCGCCGCAAGATCGACAAGAAGCGCATGCTCAGCGTCGTGGGCGCCCGCGCCAACAACCTCCGCAATGTCACGGCCGACTTCCCGCTCGGCGTGCTGACCGCGGTCACCGGCGTCAGCGGATCCGGGAAGTCGTCCCTCGTGAACGACATCCTGTATCAGGTGCTCGCGTCGCGGCTCAACGGGGCGCGGACGGTGCCGGGCAAGCACACGCGCGTGACCGGGCTCGACAACCTCGACAAGGTCGTGCACGTCGACCAGGCGCCGATCGGCCGCACCCCGCGATCGAACCCGGCGACCTACACCGGTGTCTTCGACCGCATCCGCACGCTCTTCAGCGAGACGCCCGAGGCGAAGGTCCGCGGCTATCAGCCGGGCCGGTTCAGCTTCAACGTCAAGGGCGGACGCTGCGAGGCGTGCTCGGGCGACGGCACGATTAAGATCGAGATGAACTTCCTCCCGGACGTGTACGTGGACTGCGAGGTGTGCCACGGCAAGCGGTACAACCGCGACACCCTCGCCGTGCACTACAAGGGCAAGAACATCGCCGAGGTGCTGGAGATGCCCATCGAGGAGGCGGCCGAGTTCTTCGAGCCGATCCAGGCCATCCACCGCTACATGAAGACCCTGGTCGACGTGGGGCTGGGATACGTGCGCCTCGGGCAGTCCGCGACGACGCTCTCCGGCGGTGAGGCGCAGCGCGTGAAGCTCGCGACCGAACTCCAGCGCCGCAGCAACGGTCGGAGCATCTACGTGCTCGACGAGCCGACGACGGGTCTGCACTTCGAAGACGTGCGCAAGCTCCTCGAGGTGCTGAACGGTCTGGTCGACAAGGGCAACACGGTCATCGTGATCGAGCACAACCTCGACGTGATCAAGTCGGCCGACTGGGTGATCGACCTGGGTCCGGAGGGTGGTTCCGGCGGCGGCACGATCCTCGCCACCGGCACGCCGGAGCAGATCGCGCGGGTCGAGGAGAGCCACACCGGCCAGTTCCTCGCCGAGATCCTGGGTGAGGGGCGCTCCGCGCGGAAGGCCAGCTGATGGCCGACGGGCTGCCGTACAAGCCCCGGGCGGGCGAGATCCCGACCGACCCGGGGGTGTACCGGTTCCGCGATGCCAACGGCCGGGTGCTGTACGTCGGGAAGGCGAAGAACCTCCGTCAGCGGCTGTCGAACTACTTCGCTCCGCTGCGGACACTGCACGAGCGCACACGCCGGATGGTGACGACGGCGGCGTCGGTGGAGTGGACCGTCGTGCCCACCGACGTCGATTCCCTCCAGCTCGAGTACATGTGGATCAAGGAGTTCGATCCGCCGTTCAACGTCAAGTACCGGGACGACAAGTCGTACCCGTTCATGGCGGTGACGCTCGGGGACGAGGCGCCGCGTGTGCTGGTCACCCGCAACCGGAAGATCCCCGGGGCCCGCTACTTCGGTCCGTACCCGAAGGTCTGGGCGGTGCACGAGACCATCGACCTGATGATCAAGGCGTTCCCGATCCGCACGTGCAGCGACGCCAGTTACAAGCGGGCGATGCAGACGGGGCGTCCGTGCTTCCCCGGGCAGATCGGCAAGTGCGGTGGGCCGTGTTCGATGACGGTGTCGATCGAGGAGCATCGCGCCATGGTCGACGACTTCGTCGCATTCATGGCGGGCGGTGATGAACGCTTCACCCGCGAGCTCACGCAGCGCATGCTCGCGGCGTCGGCGGCCATGGACTACGAGGCAGCCGCGAAATACCGTGACAAGCTCTCGGCGATCGAGGCCGTGCTCGGCAAGAGCGCCCTCGTGCTCCCGGCCGACGAGGACGCCGACCTGTTCGGCATCGCGGAGGACGAGCTCGCCGCCGCCGTGCAGCACTTCGTCATCCGCGGTGGTCGTGTTCGAGGCGTCCGGGCCCTGACGATCGAGAAGGAGATCGACATCACGGGTGGGGAGCTCGTGGAGCAGGTCCTCCAGCAGGCGTACGGCGAGGCCCAGGACGTGCCGCGCCGCATCCTCGTGCCGGTGCTTCCCGACGACGCTTCCGAGCTGGAGGTGTGGCTGCGCGAACGCCGGGGCCGGAAGGTCGAGATCGCCGTGGCGCATCGCGGCCAGCGCGCCGACCTCATGCGCACGGCCACCCTGAACGCCCAGCAGGCGCTGATCAGGCACAAGACGCGTCGGACGAGCGACTACGTCGCGCGCACGCAGGCGCTCACCGATCTCCAGGAGGCGCTGGGGATGGAGGAGGCACCGCTCCGGATCGAGTGCTTCGACATCTCGCACCTCGGCGGCACCAACGTGGTGGCGTCCATGGTCGTGTTCGAGGACGGGCTGCCGCGCAAGGACCAGTACCGCACCTTCAACATCGCGGAGACCACCGACGACACCGACTCCATGTACCAGGTGCTGCGGCGTCGGCTCGCCTACCTCGACCGCCCGGAAGAGCAGGAGACCGTCGACCCCACCACCGACGAGGTGGTCGCGGAAGACGTCGGCGAGGCGGGGGTGCGCCGGAAGCCCCGGTTCGCCTACCCGCCGCAGCTGCTGCTCGTGGACGGCGGTCAGCCGCAGGTCGAGGCCGCCGCGCGAGCACTGCGCGACGCCGGACACACGGAGATCGCGGTCTGCGGCATCGCCAAGCGTCTGGAGGAGATCTGGTTGCCGGGAGACGACTTCCCGGTCATCCTGCCGCGGACGAGCGAATCCCTCTATCTGCTCCAGCGTCTTCGCGACGAGGCGCATCGGTTCGCCATCACGCACCAGCGCAAGAAGCGCAAGAAGGACATCACCACGGTGCTCGCCGAGGTCCCTGGTCTCGGGGCCTCGCGGATCAAGGTCCTCCTCAAGCACTTCGGGTCGGTCACCGCGCTGCGTGCCGCGGAACCTCAGCAGATCCAGGAGGTCCAGGGGATCGGTCCGGTGCTCGCCCAGAACATCCATACGCACCTGTCCACTCGCTAGGCTGGGAGGCCGAGGGGGAGAAGGAGCAGTGAGCGATGTCTGACGGGGAACAGGGCGAATTCCTCATCGTCACCGGGATGTCCGGCGCGGGTCGGACCACGGTGGCGAACGCGCTGGAGGATCTCAGCTGGTACGTCGTCGACAACCTGCCGCCGCAGATCCTCCGACCGCTGCTCGATCTCACCGGCATGGGGGGCGACGCGCTGCCGAAGGTCGCGGCGGTGGTCGACGTGCGCGGCCGCAACCTCTTCGACGACTTCCCGGGTGTCGCTCGCGTGCTGCGCACCAGGGGATCCATCCGCGTGCTCTTCCTGGACGCCTCGGACGACGTCCTCGTCCGTCGCTTCGAGGCCGTACGGCGCCCGCATCCGCTTCAGGGCGACGGCACCCTCCTCGACGGCATCCGGACCGAGCGCGCCCGGCTCGCCCCGATCCGCGAGGCCGCGGATCTGGTGATCGACACCTCGGCGTTGAACATCCACCAGCTCGCGACCAAGGTCTCGGACATCTTCTCGGAGGAGGGCGAGGCGCGGCACCGGGTCACCCTGCTCAGCTTCGGCTTCAAGTACGGGCTGCCCACCGACGTCGACGTCGTGGCCGACATGCGCTTCCTCCCGAACCCGTATTGGAACGAGGACCTGCGCGGTCTCACCGGGCAGGACGAGACCGTGCGGGAGTACGTGCTCTCCCGGGACGGCGCGGAGGAGTTCCTCGACGCCTACGCGAAGGCTCTCGTGCCCGTCCTCGAGGGGTATCAGCGCGAGAACAAGAGCCACTCCACGATCGCCATCGGGTGCACGGGCGGCAAGCACCGTTCGGTCGCCATGTCCGAGGAGCTCGCCCGTCGACTGGCGGGAATCCCGGGCGTCGCGGTCAACGTCCGCCACCGTGACCTCGGCAGGGAATAGGCCCCCGAGCGAGTAAGCTGGAGGTTTGCGTCGCGACCCGGCGCGTGAACGTGAAGGAGTCTCGTGGCACTAACCACCGACGTCAAGGCTGAGCTCGTCAGCATCCGCAATGCACCCCCGACGGTGCGCGTCGCTGAGGTGACGGCCATCCTCCGGTTCGCCGGTGGTCTGCACTCCATCGCCGGCCGTGTGGCGGTGGAAGCGGAGGTCGATGCCGAGACCCTCGCCCGCCGTGTGGCCCGCGACCTCGCCGAGATCTACGGCGTCCGCCCGGAGATCGCCCAGGTGCAGTCGAGCACCGCCAACGACGGCGCCCGCTGGGCCGTCCGCGTCATCGCGCAGGGGGAGACCCTTGCCCGCCAGACCGGACTGCTCGACCAGCGTCGCCGCCCGGTCCGCGGACTGCCGAACCGCCTCACCACGGGGTCCCGTGCGGAGATCGCCGGCCTCTGGCGCGGGGCCTTCCTCGCCGCGGGTTCGCTGAGCGAGCCGGGCCGCTCCGCGATGCTCGAGGTCGCCTGCCCGTCGTCCGAGGCCGCCATGGCGCTCGTGGGTGCCGCCCACCGCCTCGGTGTCGCCGCGAAGGCGCGCGAGGTCCGCGGGCTTCCCCGCGTCGTCGTGCGCGAGGGGGAGGCGATCCGCACCATCCTCAGCGAGATGGGCGCCCAGCGCACCGCTCTCGCGTGGGAGGAGCTGCGACAGCGCCGCGAGGTGCGCGCCGGCGTCAACCGTCTCGTCAACTTCGACGACGCGAACCTCCGCCGTTCCGCGCAGGCCGCCGTGGCGGCGTGCGCCCGTGTCGAGCGCGCTCTCGAGATCCTGGCCGACGAGGTGCCCGACCACCTCCGTGTCGCCGGCGAGCTCCGCCTCGCACACCGCGACGCCAGCCTCGACGAGCTCGGTCACCACGCCGACCCTCCGCTCACCAAGGACGCCGTGGCCGGCCGCATCCGCCGCCTGCTGGCGATGGCGGACAAGCGCGCGCAGCAGGAGGGCATCCCGGGGACCGAGGCCGCCGTCCCCGCCGGTCTCGACGTCTGATCCGGGTGACGCCGCCCTGGACGGCGTGTCAACCCCCGGAAGGATCCGGACACCCGAGGCGTTGTCGTCAGTAGGATGAAAGTCGTCCGCTCTCCGTCGCACATCGGCGACGCGGAGCATCGGCAAGCGCCGCGGCGCGGCGCGGATTGGATGAATGCGATATGGCAACCTACACGCTCCCCGACCTTCCCTACGACTTCGCCGCTCTCGAGCCGCACATCAGCGGCAAGATCATGGAGCTGCACCACGACAAGCACCACGCGACCTACGTCGCGGGCGCCAACACCGCCCTGGAGCAGCTGGCCGAGGCCCGCGAGAGCGGCAACCTCGCGAATGTGAACAAGCTCGAGAAGGACCTCGCGTTCAACCTCGGCGGCCACGTCAACCACTCGATCTTCTGGACCAACCTCTCGCCGAACGGCGGCGGCCAGCCCGAGGGCGAGCTCAAGGCGGCCATCGACGAGTACTTCGGCTCCTTCGAGAAGTTCCAGGCGCACTTCACCGCCGCCGCCACCGGGATCCAGGGTTCCGGCTGGGCCGTCCTGAGCTGGGACTCGATCGGCTCGCGCCTCATCATCCAGCAGCTCTTCGACCAGCAGTCGAACACCGCGCAGGGCACCATCCCGCTGTTCCAGCTGGACATGTGGGAGCACGCCTTCTACCTCGACTACCTCAACGTGAAGGCCGACTACGTCAAGGCCGCGTGGAACATCGCCAACTGGGAGAACGTCGCCCAGCGCCTCGAGGTCGCCCGTCAGCAGACGAACGGCCTGCTGGTACTGTCGTAATCGGGTCGCGTCCCGGCGGGCCCACGGCTCGTCGGGGCGCCATCTCAGCCAAAAAACCCGCGCATGGCGCACGCTCGACGGCGGCGCTCGGCGCATGAGAAACAGGGAGACCTGAGTGTCTGTCAAGATCGGTATCAACGGCTTCGGCCGCATCGGACGCAACTACTTCCGCGCAGCTCTCGCGCAGGGAGCAGACCTTGAGATCGTCGCGGTCAACGACCTCACCGACAACAAGACCCTGGCACACCTGCTGAAGTACGACTCGGTCAGCGGCGTCCTCGACGCCGAGATCACGTACGACGACGACAGCATCACCGTCGACGGCAAGGAGATCAAGGCCTTCGCAGAGCGTGACCCCGCCAACCTCCCGTGGGGCGAGCTGGGCGTGGACATCGTCATCGAGTCGACCGGCTTCTTCACCAACGCTGACGCCGCGCGCAAGCACATCGACGCCGGTGCGAAGAAGGTCCTCATCTCGGCTCCGGCCACGGGTGACGACCGCACCATCGTCATGGGCGTGAACGAGGAGACGTACAACCCGGAGACGGACCACATCATCTCCAACGCCTCCTGCACCACGAACTGCCTCGCGCCGCTGGCCAAGGTGTTCAACGACGCCTTCGGCATCGACCGCGGCTTCATGATGACGGCCCACGCCTACACCGCCGACCAGAACCTGCAGGACGGTCCCCACAAGGATCTCCGCCGCGCCCGCGCCGCCGCGATCAACATCACGCCGGCCTCGACGGGTGCCGCGAAGGCCATCGGCCTCGTCCTCCCGGAGCTGAACGGCAAGCTCAGCGGTTCCTCCTACCGCGTGCCGGTTCCCACGGGCTCGATCGTCGACCTGACGCTCATCACGGACCGCGAGAACCTCACGGTGGACGAGGTCAACGAGGCCTACAAGAAGGCTGCGGCCGAGGGGCGTCTGGCCGGGTACCTGCAGTACAACGAGGACCCGATCGTGTCGAGCGACATCGTGCACAACCCGCACTCGTCGATCTTCGACTCCACGCTCACCAACGTCAGCGGCAACCTGATCAAGGTCTCGAGCTGGTACGACAACGAGTGGGGCTACTCCAACCGTCTCGTCGACCTGACCGAGTACGTCGCCGAGCGCATCTGAGCTCCGACACATGACTCTGCGCACCCTGGACTCACTGGGTTCGCTCGAGGGCAAGCGCGTCATCGTCCGTTGTGATCTGAACGTCCCCCTGCGGGACGGGGTCATCACGGACGATGGCCGTGTCCGCGCCTCGCTGCCGACCCTGAAGACCCTCATCGACGCGGGCGCCCGCGTCGTCGTCTGCTCGCACCTCGGCCGCCCCGACGGCGCGCCCGACCCGCAGTACAGCCTCGAGCCGGTCGCCCAGCGGCTGTCCGAGCTGCTCGGCGCCCCGGTCGCCTTCGCCGGCGACACCGTGGGCGAGGCCGCGAAGGACGCCGTGGCGTCCCTCGAGAACGGTCAGGTCGTCGTGATCGAGAACCTCCGGTTCAACCCGGGGGAGACGTCGAAGGACGATACCGAGCGCGGTGCCTTCGCGGCGCAGCTCGCGGAGCTCGGCGACGTGCTCGTCTCCGACGGCTTCGGCGTCGTGCACCGCAAGCAGGCGAGCGTCTACGACCTCGCGAAGCTGCTGCCCTCGGCGGCGGGGCTCCTGATCGCGACCGAGCTCGATGTGCTCGATCGCCTCACGGAGAACCCGGAGCGGCCGTACGCGGTGGTGCTCGGCGGGTCCAAGGTGAGCGACAAGCTCGGAGTCATCTCGCACCTGCTGCCGCGGGTGGACCGCATCCTCGTCGGTGGCGGCATGCTCTTCACCTTCCTGAAGGCACAGGGGCACGCCGTCGCGTCGAGTCTCCTCGAGGAGGACCAGCTCGAGACCGTGCGCGGCTACATCGCCGAGGCGGCCGAGCGCGGCGTGGAGCTCGTGCTCCCGACCGACGTGGTCGTCGCCGCCTCCTTCGGTGCGGACGCGGACCACGAGGTGGCCGCCGCGGACGCGATCGAGGAGACGGCGTTCGGTTCGTCGGGCATCGGCCTCGACATCGGACCGGAGACCGCCGCGCGCTTCGCCGAGGTCATCCGCGGATCGAAGACGGTGTTCTGGAACGGCCCGATGGGCGTGTTCGAGTTCCCGGCCTTCGCTGCGGGAACCAAGGCGGTCGCGCAGGCACTGACCGAGGTCGACGGCCTCAGCGTGGTCGGCGGCGGCGACTCCGCCGCTGCCGTCCGCCAGCTCGGATTCACCGACGACCAGTTCGGGCACATCTCGACCGGCGGCGGCGCGAGCCTCGAATTCCTCGAGGGCAAGAAACTACCTGGGCTGGAGGTCCTCGGATGGGCGTGAGCTCCCGTACCCCGCTGATCGCGGGCAACTGGAAGATGAACCTGGATCACCTGCAGGCGGTGGCGTTCGTGCAGAAGCTGCACTGGACGCTGAAGGACGCCAAGCACGAGGACGGATCCGTGGAGGTGGCGGTCTTCCCGCCCTTCACCGACATCCGCAGCGTGCAGACGCTGATCGACGCGGACAAGATCCCGTTCGCGTTCGGTGCGCAGGACGTCTCGGCGCACGACTCCGGTGCGTACACCGGCGAGATCTCCGGGGCGTTCCTGGCGAAGCTCGACGCGAAGTACGTCATCATCGGCCACTCCGAGCGTCGCGAGTACCACGCCGAGTCCGACGAGATCGTGGCCGGCAAGGTGAAGGCTGCGCTCAAGCACGGCCTCTCCCCGGTGATCTGCGTGGGCGAGACGGCGGAGGACCTGGAGAAGTTCGGTGCCAGCGCCGTTCCGGCCGGACAACTCGAAGCCGCCCTTCAGGGCGTCTCCCCGTCGGCCGACATCGTCGTGGCGTATGAGCCCGTCTGGGCCATCGGGTCGGGCCAGGCGGCCACCCCGCAACAGGCGCAGGACGTCTGCGCGGCGCTCCGCGGCGTGATCGCGAAGGTCCTCGGCGACGAGGCGGCGGCCCGCACCCGCATCCTCTACGGCGGATCGGTCAAGGCGGCGAACATCGCCAGCTTCATGCGCGAGCCTGACGTGGACGGCGCTCTGGTCGGCGGCGCGAGCCTCGTCGTCGACGAGTTCGCGGCGATCATCCGCTTCGAGAAGCACGTCGGCGTGTGAGTGCGGCGGGGCTCCGGCCCCGCTGCACCGTATACTTGACCGTTACGGGGGCGCTCCGGCCCCAGCGAAAGGCTCTTTCCGTGGCAATTCTCGAGTTCGTCCTGCAGGTCGTGCTGGGCATCACCAGCGTCCTGCTGACTCTCCTCATCCTCTTGCACAAGGGTCGCGGCGGCGGCCTGTCCGACATGTTCGGCGGCGGCATGACCACTGCGGTCGGCTCCTCCGGTCTCGCGGAGCGGAACCTGAACCGCTTCACCGTCGTCCTGGCGCTCACGTGGTTCATCGCCATCGTGGCGCTCGGCCTCATCACGAAGTTCGAGGTGATCTGATGGCTACCGGTGGAAACGCGATCCGCGGTACCCGCGTCGGTTCCGGTCCCATGGGGGAGCAGGACCACGGCTACCACGCCGACCGCATCGCGGTGTCGTACTGGGACGGTCTCGGCAACGAGACGGTCCGCTACTTCGCCGCCGGTCTCCCCGAGGAGGAGATCCCGGAGATCATCGACCACCCGCAGTCCGGTCTTCCGGCCGGGCGCGACAAGGAGAACCCTCCTGCCGTCGCCAAGGCCGAGCCGTACAAGACGCACCTGGCCTACGTGAAGGAGCGTCGCACGGACGAGGAGGCCGTCCAGCTCCTGGAGGACGCCCTCACCCAGCTTCGCGAGCGTCGGGGCCAGTGACCGCCGATTGAGCGAGAGGAGAAGCCGCCGTGGTGACCACGGCGGCTTCTTCCGTCTCAGCGGCAGCCGGCCGCCGCGTCGATGTAGTTCTGCGGGGGATACCCGTAGGCCCAGACCCCGTTGGCGTCGTCCGTGAAGCCCATGCTGATCGCCCAGGCCGTCGCCCACTTCTCGATGCTGTCCTGGGTGGACGAGTCGTACATGCCCTCGCACTTCACGCTGATGGCATGGCCCACCTCATGGGCGACGAGCGCGCGGCTGCGTTCGGCGGGCCACTGCTCCGCCACCGAGTCCGACAGCTGGATGACCGCGCGCCCCGGATCGTCCCACCACCAGGTGGTGTACCCGCCCATGCTGCCGTTGTAACCGGCGCCGTTGACGAGCGGGGCCCAGTCGAACTCCAGCAGGACGCCGGGCGCGAGAGACCGCGCGAACGCCTCCACCTCGAGGCGGGCGTTCTGCAGCGGACCGGCCTTCTCCGCGAGCTCCGCGTTCTCCGCGGAGACGACCTCAGTGGCGGCCTGCTGCAGGGCGACATAGGCGGCCGCGGCCGCGTCGTCGACCTCGGTGACGGCGAGAGCGTCGGATGCGGCTCCGCGCAGAGCGATCACGGCGGCGTTGCGAGTGGACGGATGCGCGGTCTCGAAGTCGCCCGCGGCCTCGGCCGCGGCGGTGAGCACGGACACGCCGGTCGTCCGCACCGCGTCCACGCTCGCGGCGGCGGACGCGGAGGCGCTGTCCATCGACTCGGCGACGTCGCGCAGGATGCTCTGGTCCGCGGCGAGACGGCTCGTCGCGGCGAAGAGGTCCCAGAACCAGCCGGGTTTCGTCTCGTCGGCCGGGAGCCGCGTCGCGAGGACGTCCTCGGCCTCGCCGCCAGTGGTCTCGCCCTCCGCCACGGCGGAGTCCAGGGCCGCCCAGAGGTCGTCGGGGACGGCGAGGGCGGGCGCGCCGGTGTCGATGATGATGTGGCCGGCATCCGTCGCCGCGATCAGATCGGCGGTCCGCTGCCGGAGTTCCGTCTGCTGGGCGGTCACCGATCGGGTGGCGTCCTCGACCCCGCTGGCGGCCTCGTCGTATCCCTGGTTCGCGACGAGCTGCGTGATGCCGAGACCCGTCAACACCGCGACCGTGCCGACGGTGCCGGCGAGGACGCCCCTGAGCGATCGCCGGTCGCGCGGCGGCCGGGGCACGCTTGACGGCGAGGAGAGGACGGCCGGGAGGCGATGCCCACCCGGAGCCGGCACCATGGCGGTCGCGGCAACCGACGGCGGAGGGGCGGTCACGAGGCGCTCATCTCGGCAGGCCTTCCGGTCGGGAGCTGATCCTGTCAGCGTATTCGACCGAGGTGACAACGTGGAGGGGGTGACGGGAATCGAACCCGCGCAATCAGTTTGGAAGACTGAGACTCTACCATTGAGCTACACCCCCGGAACCGGAGTCCGGACTCCATCGATCATAGCGGACGGTCGGGCATGCTCCTGTCCGTTAGACTCGGTTGGGCTGAATCTGCGTGCGGATTCCCCGGGGCGTAGCTCAGCTTGGTAGAGCGCCCGCTTTGGGAGCGGGAGGTCGCAGGTTCAACTCCTGTCGCCCCGACTCGACCCCACGACCTTCCAGCCGCGTTCTGCGCGGAAACCACAAGGAGAACACACCAGCATGGCGAACAGCACCGTCGAGAAGCTGACCCCGACCCGGGTCAAGCTCACCATCACGGTCACCCCGGACGACCTCAAGCCCAGCATCGCGCACGCCTACGAGCACATCGCGCAGGACGTCCAGATCCCCGGCTTCCGCAAGGGCAAGGTGCCCGCTCCGATCATCGACCAGCGCATCGGCCGCGGCGCCGTCATCGAGCACGCCGTGAACGAGGGCCTGGACAAGTTCTTCCGCGAGGCGACCGCCGAGCACAAGCTCCGCATCGTCGGACGCCCGTCGGCCGAGATCACGCAGTGGCCGAACGAGAAGGACTTCTCGGGCGACCTGCTCGTCGACGTCGAGGTCGACGTGCGGCCGGAGATCGAGCTCCCCGACTACGCGGGCATCACCCTCGAGGTCGACGCCGTGGAGGCCGACGAGGCCGCCCTCGACGCCGAGCTGGAGAACATGCGCGCCCGCTTCGGCACCCTCATCCCCGTCGACCGCCCCGCGGCCAAGGGCGACTTCGTCGAGCTGGACCTCGTCGCCACCATCGACGGCGCCGAGATCGACCGCGCCGAGGGCGTCTCCTACGAGATCGGCTCCGGCGAGCTCCTCGAGGGCATCGACGACGCGATCGAGTCGCTCACCGCCGGTGAGGACACCACCTTCCGCTCCGCCCTCGTCGGCGGCGACCACGCCGGCAAGGAGGCGGAGGTCTCCGTCACCGTCAAGGCCGTCAAGGAGCGCGAGCTTCCCGAGGCCGACGACGAGTTCGCGCAGATCGCGAGCGAGTTCGACACGATCGCCGAGCTGCGCGACAGCCTGCGCGAGCGCGTCGAGCAGCAGGGCGTCTTCACGCAGGGCTCCGCCGCCCGCGACAAGCTCGTCGAGACGCTGCTCGCGCAGATCGAGATCCCGGTCCCGCCGCAGCTCATCGAGGACGAGGTGCACAACCACCTCGAGGGCGAGGGCCGTCTCGAGGACGACGTGCACCGCGCCGAGGTGACCGAGGCCAGCGAGAAGCAGTTCCGCACGCAGGTGCTGCTCGACACGATCGCCGAGCAGGCCGACGTGCAGGTCTCGCAGGAGGAGCTCTCGCAGTACCTCATCCAGTCCGCCGCGCAGTACGGCATGGCGCCGCAGGAGTTCGTCGAGGCGCTGCAGTCCTCGAACCAGCTCCCCGCGCTGGTCGGCGAGGTCGCCCGGAACAAGGCGCTCGCGATCGCCCTGGGCAAGGTCAAGGTCGTGGACACCAACGGCAAGGCCGTCGACCTCTCCGACTTCGTCGTGACCGACGACGAGGCCGAGTCCGCGGACGAGAAGCCCGCCGAGGCCGAGGAGAAGCCGGCCGCGAAGAAGAAGGCCCCCGCCAAGAAGGCGGCCGCCAAGAAGGATGCCGACGCGGACGAGAAGCCCGCTGCGGAGAAGAAGCCCGCCGCCAAGAAGCCGGCGGCGAAGAAGGCTCCGGCCAAGAAGGACGCCGACACCGCCGAGTGATCGGCACGGTCGAGTGAAGAGGGCGGGTGCTGCGGCATCCGCCCTCTTTCTCATCGAGGGAAGGACGACGGGATGACGAGCTGGGACGACCGCATCGAGCAGGTGTGGGCGGAGGCCTCCGGAGAGGAGGTCGGCGACGAGACGATCGCGCGCATCGACGCCCTCGCCGCCGAGCGGGGTGCGGACGACGCCAGGGCCGAGTTCGAGCGCGCCGGTGCCCGCGATTCCGCGGGACGCCCGGCGGAGGCCGTGGAGCTGTACCGTCGCGCCCTGGCGCTCGGCCTCGACGAGGAGCATCGCCCGCAGTGCGTGATCCAGCTCGCGAGCTCGCTGCGCAACCTCGGAGACTACGACGAGGCGCTGCGGGTGATCCGCGCCGAGGAGGAGATCGCGGCGGACGGGCCGTATCGGGACGCGGTCGCGGTGGTGCACGCCCTCATCCTCGCGAGTGCCGGCCGGCCCGCGCAGGGCCTGTCGGTGGCCATCCTCGCGCTCGTCCCGCACCTGCCGCGCTACCACCGGTCGATGACGGCGTACGCGCACGAGATCGCGGGCAGCGACACCTGATATGCCGACGGCGAACACGACCTAGGGGCTGTGCGCGCGCCGGTAGATTCGAATCACTGAAACACGGAAGCAGGAGCTGACATGGCTGAACCCCTCGTCGCGACAAGCGTCTTCGACAGGTTGCTGAAGGACCGCATCATCTGGCTCGGCTCGGAGGTGCGAGACGACAACGCCAACGAGATCTGCGCGAAGATCCTCCTTCTCGCCGCCGAAGACTCCGAGAAGGACATCTACCTCTACATCAACTCGCCCGGCGGCTCGATCACCGCGGGCATGGCGATCTACGACACGATGCAGTTCGTGCCGAACGACATCGTCACCGTCGGTATCGGCATGGCCGCGTCGATGGGCCAGCTGCTGCTGACGAGCGGCACCAAGGGCAAGCGCTACATCACGCCGAACGCCCGCGTGCTGCTGCACCAGCCGCACGGCGGCTTCGGCGGCACCGCGAGCGACATCCAGACCCAGGCGCAACTCATCCTGTCGATGAAGAAGCGCCTAGCCGAGATCACGGCGTCGCAGACCGGCAAGCCCGTCGAGCAGATCAACGCCGATGGCGACCGCGACCGCTGGTTCACGGCGGAGGAGGCCCTCGAGTACGGCTTCGTCGACCACATCCGCGAGCACGCCAGCGACGTCACCGGCGGCGGCGGCACGGGCGTCGAGTAAGGATTCGAGAGGACACCATGTACACACCCACGTTCCAGTCCGCCGGAAACCTGCCCTCCAGCCGGTATGTGCTGCCGCAGTTCGAGGAGCGCACCGCCTACGGCTTCAAGCGCCAGGACCCGTACAACAAGCTGTTCGAAGACCGCGTGATCTTCCTCGGCGTGCAGGTCGACGACGCGTCGGCCGACGACGTCATGGCACAGCTCCTCGTCCTGGAGAGCCAGGACTCCGAGCGCGACATCACCATGTACATCAACTCGCCCGGTGGCTCCTTCACCGCGATGACGGCGATCTACGACACGATGCAGTACGTCGCGCCGCAGATCCAGACCGTCGTGCTCGGCCAGGCGGCCTCGGCCGCCTCCGTGCTGCTCGCGGCCGGTGCCCCCGGCAAGCGTCTGGCGCTGCCGAACGCCCGCGTGCTGATGCACCAGCCGGCGATGGGGGAGGCCGGGCACGGTCAGGCCTCCGACATCGAGATCCAGGCGGCGGAGATCCTCCGCATGCGCACCTGGCTCGAGGAGACCATGGCCCGTCACACCGGCAAGCCGGTCGAGCAGGTCAACCGCGACATCGATCGCGACAAGATCCTCTCGGCCAACGAGGCGCTGGAGTACGGCATCGTCGACCAGGTGCTCACCTCGCGCAAGCGCGCGTAGTCCGCATCCGCAGAGAAGGACGTCCGTCGAATCGACGGGCGTCCTTCTCGCGTCTCCGGCGGATGCGCGCGGGAGGATGGCGGGACTGCGCATATGAGCAGATGGGTGCGCGAACGCTGAATCCGGCCTACCCTGGAGGAGGAAGGAGGACACCGTGGAAGAAGATCTGCTCATGGTCCGGGTCGCCGAGCTGTACTACGACGAGGACAAGACGCAGGACGAGATCGGTGGTCTCCTGAAGATCTCCCGCTGGAAGGTCGGGCGCCTCCTCACGCAGGCGCGGCAGCGGGGGATCGTCCGCATCGAGATCGTCCACCCGCGCGCCCGTCGGCTCGGCCTCGAACGCGAGCTCGCGGAGCGGTTCGGCTTGACCGACGCCGTGGTCGTCCCCTCGCCGGAGGGCGACGAGGGCACCCTGGAGCGCGTCGCTCAGGCGGCCGCCGACTTCCTGACCGCCCTCCGTCCGGTTCCGCGCACGCTCGGCGTGAGCTGGGGCAAGACCCTCCGCGCCGTGGCCGAGGCCCTGCCCGACGGCTGGGCGAACGGCGTCACCGTCGTGCAGCTCAACGGCGGTGTCAGCCTCAACCGGCGCTCGGGCGGGGCCGCAGGACTCGCGGTGACCATCGCCCAGCGCGCCTCCGGCCAGGTCTCCCTGCTGCCGAGCCCCGCGATCCTGGAGCACGTCGAGACGAAGCAGGCCATCGAGGGCGACCGCACCGTCGCGGCCGTGCTGGAGGAGGCCGCGGACGCTCAGGCGTTCCTGTTCACCGCCGGACCGTGCGATGCGACCTCCGCCCACGTCGAGAACGGCTATCTCACGGCCGCCGATGTGGAGGAGCTGGCGCGCCGCGGTGCCGTCGGCGACGTCCTCGGGCGCTACGTCGACGCCGAGGGCAACATCGTCGACCCGCAGCTGGACGCCCGCACGGTCGGCGTCTCGCTCGACCGCCTGCGCGGCGCCGCGCGGGCCATCTTCGTGACGGCGGGTCCCGCCAAGCACGACATCGCGCGCACGGTCGTGACCAGCGGCCTGTGCGGGGTCCTGGTGACCGATGAGACCACAGCACGAGCATTGTTGGAGGAACAGTGACGACGACAGAACTCAGCCGCAGGACGGCGGTGGACGTCCTCGGCGGTGAGCCGGACGACGCGACCCTCCGTCGCTTCCTGCACGGCCTCCCCGGTGTGGACGCCGTCGGGCTGGAGCAGCGCGCTGCCGGCCTCGGCACGCGCTCCATCAAGACGACGTCGAAGGCATGGGCACTCGACACGATCATCAAGCTGATCGACCTGACCACGCTGGAGGGGGCGGACACCCCTGGCAAGGTCCGTTCGCTCGTCGCCAAGGCGAAGAACCCCGACGCCGCCGACCCCTCGACGCCCCGCGTCGCCGCGGTCTGCGTCTACGGCGACATGGTCGCCGGAGCGGTCGAGGCTCTCGGCAGCCTGCACGGCGACCCCGACGACGGCCTCATCTCGGTCGCCGCGGTGGCCACCGCCTTCCCGAGCGGCCGGTCCTCCCTCGCGATCAAGCTCGCCGACACCGCGGAAGCGGTCGCCGCGGGTGCGGACGAGATCGACATGGTCATCGACCGTGGTGCGTTCCTGTCCGGCCGCTACGGGCTGGTGTTCGATCAGATCGCTCAGGTCAAGGAGGCGTGCCGCCGTGAGGACGGCTCGTACGCCTCGCTCAAGGTGATCCTCGAGACCGGCGAGCTGAACACGTACGACAACATCAAGCGTGCCTCCTGGCTCGGCATCCTCGCCGGCGGCGATTTCATCAAGACCTCGACGGGCAAGGTGCAGCCGGCGGCGACGCTGCCGACCACGCTGCTCATGCTGGAGACGGTGCGCGACTGGTATCGCGGGACGGGGGAGCGCATCGGCGTGAAGCCCGCCGGCGGCATCCGCTCGTCGAAGGACGCGGTCAAGTACCTCGTCACCGTCGCCGAGACCGTGGGGGAGGAGTGGCTCCAGCCGCACCTGTTCCGCTTCGGCGCCTCGAGCCTGCTCAACGACGTGCTCCTGCAGCGCCAGAAGCTCACCACCGGCCACTACTCCGGCCCCGACTACGTCACGATCGACTAGGACACCCGACATGTCATTCCTGGAATACGCTCCGGCTCCGGAGTCCACGGCGGTGCTGAACCTCAAGGACAGCTACGGGCTGTTCATCGACGGCGAGTTCGTCGACGGCTCCGGCACCCCCTTCCGCACCATCTCCCCGGCGACCGAGAAGGCGATCGCCGAGATCGCCTCCGCCGACGACGCGGACATCGACCGCGCCGTCGCCGCGGCCCGTCGCGCCTACGACAAGGTCTGGTCGCGGATGAGCGGCCGCGACCGGGGCAAGTACCTGTTCCGCATCGCCCGCCTCGTGCAGGAGCGCGCCCGCGAGCTCGCCGTCGCCGAGAGCCTTGACAACGGCAAGCCCATCAGGGAGAGCCGCGACGTGGACGTGCCGCTCGTCGCGTCCTGGTTCTTCTACTACGCGGGCTGGGCCGACAAGCTCGACTACGCCGGTCTGGGTGCGAACCCGCGTGCGCTGGGCGTCGCCGGTCAGGTCATCCCGTGGAACTTCCCGCTGCTGATGCTCGCGTGGAAGCTCGCGCCCGCGCTGGCGGCCGGGAACACGGTCGTGCTCAAGCCGGCCGAGACCACGCCGCTGACGGCACTGATCTTCGCCGAGATCCTGCAGCAGGCCGATCTCCCCGCCGGTGTCGTGAACATCGTCACCGGAGCCGGGGCGACCGGTGCCGCCCTGGTCCGTCACCCGGACGTCGACAAGGTCGCCTTCACCGGCTCGACGGGTGTGGGTCGCGACATCGCCCGCGCCGTGGCGGGGACGAACAAGAAGCTGACGCTGGAGCTGGGCGGCAAGGCCGCGAACATCGTGTTCGACGACGCGCCGATCGATCAGGCCGTCGAGGGCATCGTCAACGGCATCTTCTTCAACCAGGGCCACGTGTGCTGTGCGGGCAGCCGCCTGCTGGTGCAGGAGTCGATCCATGACGAGGTCGTCGACCGGCTGAAGAACCGGCTGTCGACGCTGCGTCTCGGTGACCCGCTCGACAAGAACACGGACATCGGCGCGATCAACTCCGCCGCGCAGCTCGCCCGAATCCGTGAGCTCAGCGACATCGGCGAGGCCGAGGGCGCGGAGCGCTGGACCGCCGACTGCGCGATCCCGGAGCAGGGGTTCTGGTTCGCCCCGACGATCTTCACCGGCGTCGAGGCCTCGCACCGCATCGCCCGCGACGAGGTCTTCGGGCCGGTGCTGTCGGTCCTCACCTTCCGGACGCCCGCCGAGGCGATCGCCAAGGCCAACAACACCCCGTACGGTCTCTCCGCCGGCATCTGGTCGGACAAGGGCTCGCGCATCCTCGCGGTCGCCGACCGGCTGCGCGCGGGCGTCGTGTGGGCGAACACGTTCAACCGTTTCGACCCGTCGAGCCCGTTCGGCGGCTACAAGGAGTCCGGGTACGGCCGCGAGGGCGGTCGCCAGGGTCTCACCGCCTATCTCAAGGGAGCCGCAGCATGAGCAAGCGACTGACCGTTCCGAAGACCTACAAGCTCGCGATCGGCGGGGCCTTCCCCCGGAGCGAGTCCGGACGTACGTACGAGGTCGTCTCCCGCAAGGGCGCCTTCCTCGCCAACGCCGCCAAGGCCTCCCGCAAGGACGCCCGCGATGCGGTCGTCGCCGCGCGCGCCGCCGTCAAGGGCTGGTCGGGGGCGACGGCCTACAACCGCGGCCAGGTGCTCTACCGGGTCGCCGAGGTCCTGGAAGGGCGTCGCGCGCAGTTCGTCGACGAGATCGTGGCGCAGGAGGGCATCTCGTCCTCGGCGGCCACGGCGCAGGTCGACGAGGCGATCGATCTCTGGGTCTGGTACGCCGGCTGGTGCGACAAGTACGCCCAGGTGGCGGGAAACGCGAACCCCGTCTCCGGTCCGTACTTCAACATCTCGGTGCCCGAGCCCACCGGTGTGGTCGCCATCGTGGCCCCGCAGGACTCGGCGCTGCTCGGCCTGGTCTCGGTGGTCGCCCCGGCCCTCGTCGCCGGGAACACCGTCGTGGTGGTCGCGAGCGAGCAGTACCCGCTCTCCGCGATCAGTCTCGCCGAGGTGCTCGCGACCAGTGATGTCCCCGGGGGCGTGGTGAACGTGCTCACCGGCTCGCCGGCGGAGATCGCGCCGTGGCTCGCCTCGCACCAGGATGTGAACGCCCTCGATCTCGCCGGCGCGGGCGCGCTGGAGTGGGTCGACATGCAGATCGCCGCGGCGGAGACGCTGAAGCGCGTGCTCGCCCCCGGCGACGTGGTCGCCTCGCCGGAGCGGATCGCCGCGTTCACCGAGGTCAAGACGGTCTGGCACACCAAGAGCATGGTCTGACGACACGTCAGGATGACCGAGGGCCCCGTCGCGCACCGCGCGGCGGGGCCCTCGTCGTGCGAGCAGCGTGCGGGCGACGCCGGTGCTGTGGTTTCATGGCGGCATGATGGCGATCTCCGGCGTCCGCGCCCGCCCCGGGCGAGTGACGCTCGTGCTGGCGGCGATCCTGCTGCTCGGCGGCTGCGCTGCGGCGCCGGCCGGCGTCGCCGCCGGAGAGCCGACGCCGACTGTGACGCCCACCGCCGCCTGCCCGCAGGTGGACGGCGCCGAGCTTCCGCCGGAGTGTGCGCCGTACGACCCGGAACACGCGATGGAGCAGAACGACCGGCATCGTGAGCGGATGGAGACGTCGGTCGAGGCGCGGGCGGCCGCCGAGCAGCCGGTGGCGGACCTCCGCGTGCGTCTCGAAGCGCTGCGCACGGAGAGCACGATCTCCGTGACCGCCGTCCAGGATGCCTTGCGCGAGGTCGGCCTCGTCCATCACGTCGCCCGGGGAGATGCGCGCGCGGTGGCGTTCGGGGCCGACGGTCCCGAGGGTGGCTGCGTCTTCGGAGAGGTGCGTCCCGACGAGGTCCGTGTCGAGGTCGGCGGATACATCATGGACGGCGGCTGCCTCCCCGCGGAATGACGTCGGAGACACCGTCGTCCGCCGGACCCGCCGAACGACTCGTCGCCAATGCGGCCCGGTGTCGTATGCAGCGGTTAGGCTCGAAGAACGATCCTGATCCCCCCGAGGAGGACGCGCATGGCCCGCATCGGTGAAAGCGCTGACCTGTTCAAGTGCTCTTTCTGCGGAAAGAGCCAGAAGCAGGTGCAGCAGCTCATCGCCGGACCCGGCGTGTACATCTGCGACGAGTGCGTCGAGCTCTGCAACGAGATCATCGAAGAGCGCATGGCGGAGTCGTCCGCCGAGGGTGTCGCCGAGTTCGAGCTGCCGAAGCCCCGCGAGATCTTCACGTTCCTCGAGGAGTACGTCGTCGGACAGGAGCCCGCGAAGCGTGCGCTGTCCGTCGCCGTCTACAACCACTACAAGCGCGTGCGCGCTCACGGCACCCTGCAGCCTGCTGAGCAGAAGGCCGAAGAGGTCGAGATCGCCAAGAGCAACATCCTGCTCATCGGACCCACGGGCTGCGGCAAGACCTACCTGGCGCAGACGCTCGCCAAGCGCCTCAACGTGCCGTTCGCCGTCGCCGACGCGACGGCACTGACCGAGGCGGGCTACGTCGGCGAAGACGTCGAGAACATCCTCCTCAAGCTCATCCAGGCCGCCGACTACGACGTGAAGCGCGCCGAGCAGGGCATCATCTACATCGACGAGGTCGACAAGATCGCCCGCAAGGCCGAGAACCCGTCGATCACCCGCGACGTGTCGGGCGAGGGCGTGCAGCAGGCGCTGCTGAAGATCATCGAGGGCACGGTCGCCTCGGTGCCGCCGCAGGGTGGTCGCAAGCACCCGCACCAGGAGTTCCTGCAGATCGACACCTCGAACGTGCTCTTCATCGTGGCCGGCGCCTTCGCCGGTCTGGAGGACATCGTCTCGGCGCGCGTCGGCAAGCACGGTGTCGGCTTCGGTGCTCCGCTGCACGACAAGGGCAAGGACCTCGACCTGTTCAGCGAGGTGCTCCCGGAAGACCTCCACAAGTTCGGTCTCATCCCGGAGTTCATCGGTCGTCTGCCCGTCGTGACGAACGTGTCACCGCTCGACCAGGCCGCCCTCATCGACATCCTCACCGGTCCGCGCAACGCCCTCGTCAAGCAGTACCAGCGCATGTTCGAGCTCGACGGCGTCCAGCTCGAGTTCGAGGAGGACGCGCTGCGATCGATCGCCGACCTCGCCGTCGAGCGCAAGACCGGGGCCCGTGGACTCCGTGCCATCCTCGAGGACGTGCTCGGTCCGGTGATGTTCGAGATCCCCTCTGCCGAGGACGTCGCGAAGGTGATCATCACCCGTGCCGCCGTCGACGAGGGCGCCCCGCCCACCATCGTGATGGAGCGCAAGCGCAAGAGCGCCTGAACGCCTGCTCAGGCCACGGGCATGAGCAGGTCCGTGCGGAGCTCGTCGGGATCGACACCGGGGTCCGAGACGTAGACCTCGATCCAGACGCCGCGCGGGTGCAGCCCCGCCTCCGCGGCGCGCGCGACCAGCCCGGCCCACCCAGTACCGAGACCGTCATACGAACCGAAGACGCTGCTCGCGACGGCCCGCCCGGTCGGCAGGGTCGAGGCGGTGATGGCAGTTCCGTCGCCCGTGGCGATCGGGTCGGAGGGTGGGGCCTGCACCGGGAAGCCGAGCTCCAGGTCGAACACGCCCATCGGATCGCCGTGGTAGATCGCGAGCGCCGGGCCGGCCGGAATCAGGGTGCCCGCAGCGAAGGCGGCACCGATCGCCGCGTATCCGGAGTCGAAGGCATCGCGGAGGTCGGCGATCCGGATGCCCTCGTGGCGGATGACGGCCAGGGGGACGGCGTCCAGCTCCAGGGTGTCTGCGGGGCCGAAGGGAGCGTCGGGGAATGCGTCCATGCGCTCAGGGTCTCACGACTCAGGAATCGAGTCCACGGCGTTTCAGGAGCGGCTCGATCTCGGCGTCTCGACCGCGGAAGTCGCGGTAGGCGGCCAGCGGGTCCTTCGCGCCGCCGACGCCGAGCAGCCGGTCGCGGAAGCGGTCTCCATTGGTGCGGGTGAGGCCGCCGTTCTCCCGGAACCACTCCACGGTGTCGGCGTCGAGCACCTCACTCCAGATGTACGAGTAGTACCCGGCGCTGTAGCCGCCGGAGAAGACGTGGGCGAAGTAGGTGGAGGAGTACCGGGTCGGAACGGCGGGATCGTCGAGGCCGATGTCCGCCAGTGCGGCCGCCTCGAAGCCGGCGACATCGTCCACTGCGTCGTCGGCGGAGAGCCGGTGCCACGCCTGATCCAGCCACGCCGCGGCGAGATACTCGCTGGTCGCGTGCCCCTGGTCGAAGGTCGCAGTCGCCCGCAGCCGCTCCACGATGGCGAGATCCAGCGGCTCGCCGGTCTCGTGGTGCCGGGCGTAGTGGTCGAGGACCTCGGGCCAGAGGATCCACATCTCGTTCACCTGGCTGGGGAACTCGACGAAGTCGCGGAACACGTTGGTCCCGGCGAAATGCGGGTAGGTCACGGTGGCGAACAGGCCGTGCAGAGCGTGCCCGAACTCGTGGAACAGCGTCGTCACCTCGTCGAGCGTCAGCAGGGTGGGCTCGCCGTCCCCGGGCTGCGGGACGTTGAGGTTGTTGACCACGACCGGGGCGCTGCCGCGCAGACGGGATTGGCTGACGATCGCGTTCATCCAGGCGCCGCCGCGCTTGGAGTCCCGGGTGTAGAGGTCGAGCACGTAGAGCCCGAGCGGGGAGTCGTCGGCGTTGCGCACCTCGAAGACGCGGGCCTGCGGGTGGTAGGCCGCGAGGTCGTGTCGTTCATGGAAGGTCACCCCGTACAGGCGGGTCGCCGCGAAGAACACGCCGTCCTGCAGCACGCGCTCCGCCTCGAACCAGGGGCGCAGGGCTGCGGTGTCGATGTCGTAGCGGGCGGTGCGCACGCGCTCGGTGTAGAACGCCCAGTCGTGGGCCTCCACGGGGAAGGGCTCCGGTTCGGTCTCGTCGACGATGGCCTGGAGCGCGTCCCGTTCGGCGCGGGCGTTGCGGGCGGACGGCGCGGCCAGTCGTCGCAGCATCCGCTCGACGGCCTCGGGGGAGCCCGCCGTCTCATCGGCGGTGACGTAGGCGGCGTGCGAGGCGTAGCCGAGGAGGCGCGCGCGCTCGGCGCGGAGGCGCACGATCTCGCGCAGCACCGGACGGTTGTCGTTGCCGTTGTCCCGCGAGCCCCGCGCGCGCGACGCCGCCATGATCCGGCGACGGGATTCCCGGACCGCGAGCCGGGCGAGCGCCGGATGGCCGGTGAACAGCGGCAGCGTGAGGAGGTAGCGGCCGTCGAGCCCGCGGTCTGCCGCGGCGCGTGCGGCGGCGGACAGCTCACCCGGGCTCAGGCCCTCCAGGTCGGCCGCGGCGTCGAAGACCACGGCGAGGTCGTTCGTATCGCTCAGCAGGTTCCGCTCGAACGTGTTCGTGAGCACCGACAGCTTCTGGTTCAGAGCCGTGAGCTGCGCCTTCGCCTCGTCGTTGAGCGCGGCGCCGGCATGCGTCATCTCGCGGTGGTGGCGCTCCACGAGATACCGCTGCTCAGGATCGAGGTCGAGCGCCTCGCGCTGCTCGTACACGTGGGCCACGCGCGCGTAGAGGGCCGCATCGAGCGTGATCGCGTCCTGGTGGGCGGCCATGAGTGGCGCGAGCTCCTCGTCGATCTCCTGGATCTCCGGCGTGGCATCGGCGGAGCTCACCGTGTAGAACGCGTGCGCCACTCGGTCGAGGAGCGCGCCGGACCTCTCCAGCGCCTCGAGGGTGTTCTCGAACGTCGGCATCGACCGCACGCGGGTGATGTTCGCGACCTCGGCGAGCTGCTCCGCGAACCCGGCGCGGAAGGCGGGGAGGTAGTGCTCCGGACGGATGGCCCGATAGTCCGGGAGCCCGAAGGGGAGGGTCGACGGCTGCAGCAGCGGGTTCGTGGCGTCGCTCATCCTCCGAGCCTAGCCATCGCCGTCCCCGGAACGCTCCGCGCTCAGACGGGTCATCACCTCTCGCAGGGCATCGACGACGACACGGACCGAGCGGCGGCGCAGGTTCTCCGGTCGTGCCAGGACGTCGATCATGCGGTGCGTGCTCACGCCTCGGAGCGGGATGCGCACGATGGCGCGATCGTCCACGCTGCGCGAGGTGAACCGGGGAAGCATCCCCAGGACGCCGCCGGCCGCGACCACCGCCGACACCGCACCGTAGTCGTTGATGCGGTGCCGGACCTCGACCGGGCGGCGGGCGACGGCGGCGACGGCGCGGAGCACGTCGTCGGGGGAGTACCCCACACGGCTCGTCACCCACTGCTCGTCGGCGATCTCGTCCGGCGAGAGGGTGCGGCGACCGGCGAGAGGGTGCTCGGCGGAGACGGCGACGTCCAGAGGCTCGCGGACGAGACCCACGGCGCGGACACCCTCGGTCGGCCACGGCGCGGAGTGCTCCATCCGATGGGCGAGGACGAGGTCGTACCGCGCGGTGAGCCCGGGGAACTCGCTCTGCGCGACGTCCTCGTCCGTGAGACGCACGGTCGGGGCGTGGTCCTTGCCGGACAGCTCCCGCACGAGCGGGCCGAAGAGTGCCTGACCGACGCTGTGGAAGCCGCTGATGCTCACCTCGCCCGTCGCCGCGCCCTCGAAGTCGTCCAGCGCGTGGCGCGCCGCCGCCATCGCGTCGATGGCCTCGGCTCCGGCTGCCGCCAGCACCTCGCCGGCGGCGGTCAGCACGAGGGTGCGGCCCTGGCGACGGGTGAGCGGGGCCGGGAAGGAGCGCTGCAGCGCGGCGAGCTGCTGCGAGACCGCGGAGGGGGTGACCCGGAGCGCCTCGGCGACGGCGGTCGCGCTTCCCAGCGCTCCGAGTTCGCGGAGGATCTGGAGCTGGTGGAGTTCCACGACGACAGTTTAGTTCCTACTACAGAGCGGATGCAGAAGATGCCGATTGTTCTACAGCAACGGATGCGATGAGATCAGAGCATGAGAGCTCTGTTCAAGGAGGAACCCGGCGCTGGCCTCGCGCTCGTGGAGCGTCCCGACCCCGTCGCAGGTCCCGGCGAGGTCGTCATCCGTGTCCTCCGCACCGGCATCTGCGGAACCGATCTGCACATCCGGCGATGGGACGACTGGGCGGCCTCCGCGATCGCCGCGCCTCTCATCCCGGGACACGAGTTCTACGGGGAAGTCGTCGAGGTCGGGCCGCTCGTCCACGACATCGCGGTCGGCGACCGGGTGTCCGGCGAGGGACACATCGTCTGCGGCACCTGCCGGAACTGTCGTGCCGGGCGGCGGCAGATGTGCATCCGCACGATCGGACTCGGGCTGCAGCGCGACGGCGCCTTCGCCGAGTACCTCTCGCTGCCGGCGACGAACGTGTGCGTCCACCACGCCGAGGTCGCCCCGGAGCTCGGCGCGATCTTCGACCCGCTCGGCAACGCCGTGCACACCGCCCTCCGCTTCCCGCTCGTCGGCGAGGACGTGCTCGTCACCGGGTGCGGTCCGATCGGCCTGATGGCGATCGCCGTCGCCCGGCATGCGGGCGCCCGCTTCATCGTCGGGACCGACGTGAGCGCGCCGCGCCTGGAGATGGCGCGCGGGATGGGAGCCGACGAGGTCGTCGACGTCTCCCGCCAGGAGATCCGCGACGCGCAGCGGGCGCTCGGCATGCGCGAGGGCTTCGACATCGGCTTCGAGATGAGCGGCGCGGCGTCGGCGCTCCCGGCGATGATCGACAACATGAACCACGGCGGACGCATCGCCATGCTCGGGCTGCCGTCGACCGGGTTCGACATCGACTGGGGCAAGCTCGTCACGCACATGCTCACGATCACCGGGATCTACGGTCGCGAGATGTTCGAGACATGGAACGCCATGGGGGCGATGCTGCAGACGAGTGCGACGTTGCGCGAAGCGATCGGCCGGGTGATCGCCGAGGTCGTGCCGGCGCGCGACTGGGAGCGCGGATTCGCGGCGGCGGAGTCCGCCGGAACGGGCAAGATCATCCTCGACTGGACGGAGCTGTGATGTACGCGACATTCAAGGACCATGTGGCGCAGGAGCTGGCGGGAATCGAGGAGGCGGGGCTCACCAAGCGCGAGCGCGGCATCCGCGGACCGCAGCGGGCGGAGATCACGGCCGACGGCGCCGAGGTGCTCAACTTCTGCGCCAACAACTACCTGGGGCTGGCCGACGACCCGCGAATCCTCGCTGCGGCCCGGACGGCCCTGGACGAGTGGGGGTACGGGCTCGCGAGCGTCCGCTTCATCTGCGGCACGCAGGAGCAGCACCTCGAACTGGAGCGTCGGCTCGCGGACTTCCTCGGCACCGATGACGCGATCCTCTACTCCTCCTGCTTCGACGCGAACGGCGGTGTCTTCGAGACGCTGTTCTCCGCCGAGGACGCGATCATCTCGGACGAGTTGAACCACGCGTCCATCATCGACGGGATCCGGCTGTCCAAGGCGCGCCGGCTCCGGTACCGCAATCGCGAGATGGCGGATCTGGAGGAGCAGCTGCGGGCGGCCGCCGATGCCCGGTTCCGCGTGATCGTGACCGACGGTGTCTTCTCGATGGACGGCTACATCGCCCCGCTGGCCGAGATCTGCGACCTGGCGGAACGCTACGACGCGCTCGTCTTCGTGGACGATTCGCACGCGGTCGGCTTCGTCGGCGAGAACGGACGCGGGACGCCGGAGCTGTGCGGCGTCGCGGATCGCGTGGACATCTACACCGGCACGTTCGGCAAGGCGCTGGGCGGCGCCTCCGGCGGGTACGTCGCCTCGCACGCGCAGATCGTCGCGCTGCTGCGTCAGCGCTCCCGCCCGTACCTGTTCTCGAACACCCTCGCTCCGGCCATCGTGGCCGGCACGCTGACCGCGCTCGACCTGGTCGAGGGATCGGCCGACCTCCGAGCGCGGCTGCGCGACAACGCGGCCCTGTTCCGCGCCCGGATGGCGGAGGAGGGGTTCGACCTGCTTCCGGGGGAGCACCCGATCGTGCCCGTCATGTTCGGCGATGCCGGTCTCACAGCCAGAATCGCCGCGGCGATGCAGGACCAAGGCGTGTACGTGACCGCGTTCAGCTTCCCGGTGGTGCCGCGGGGCAAGGCGCGCATCCGGGTGCAGCTTTCCGCCGCGCACACCCCCGACCAGGTGGAGCGGTGCGTGGCGGCCTTCGTCGCGGCCCGGGATTCCGTGAGCTGACCGTATGCAAAGAAACGCTTGCAAAGAGTTGTTTGCAAGCGTATCTTTGCATTCATGACGAACGAGACGCAGGTACGGACGCTCGATGCGGGGGCGCTCAAGGCGCTCGCCCATCCGCTGCGGGTCAGGATCTTCGATCTGCTCGCCTCTCGTGGTCCTCAGACGGCGAGCTCTCTCGCGGCGCTCGTGGGGGAGACCTCGGGATCCACCAGCTACCACCTCCGCGCCCTCGCCGCTCACGACCTCATCCGCGAGGTGGAAGGCCGGGGCACGGCACGGGAGCGATGGTGGGAGCGTCCGAAGGGCCGGATCGACGTGCCGGGGCCGGACGAGCAGATGTCGCCGGCGAACCGCGCTGCGGCGCAGATCGTGACCTCGGAGTTCTTCCGACTCCGGCACGAGACGCTGATGCGGTACCTCAACCGCCCGGAGTCCGAGGTCCCCGAGGGCTGGCGCGACGTCGGCGTGACGATCACCACGCACCTCGACATGACCGCGGAGCAGGCGATGTCGCTGCGGGCCGAGCTGGAGGCGGTCGTGGAGAAGGCGATCGCGCAGTACCGCGGTCAGGAGGGACCCGACGTGCGCCGCGTCTCCCTCCGTGCCGAGATCTTCGATCTGCCGACTCCGGACGGTGCGGCCACAACCGAGACGGGGGAGGCATCATGACCGCCGCGACGCTGCACCTCGTCCGTCCCACACGGACGGAGCGCGGCCTGCTGCGCCTCGCCGACCGGGTCACCGCCGTGGTCGAGCACCGGATCGAACGGCGCGCACAGCGGCGGACCCTCGCCCTCGACCTCCTCCGCGAACAGCAGGCCCGCCGCCACGACCCGCACGCCGTGGATCATCTCCTCGCGCAGCTCGGAGCCCCGCGCCGCTGACACGAGACCCCGGGTACGCGTCGAGACCCCCTCCTTCCCGCGCGGGAAGGAGGGGGTCTCGACGATGAAGCGGGGTCTCGGAATCAGAAGGGGCGGGCGATGACCTCGCCGGAGGGGGTCTGGAGGACCTCCCAGCCGGCGTCGAGCTCGGCGATCGCGCGGCCCTCGAGCCAGGTGAGGGTCCAGTGGCCGGTGAGGCCCTGGGACTCGACCTCGGCGATCGCGGGACGCAGCGCCTCGGGAACCGACGCGGGCGGCTGAGCACCCGTGGCCCACCGCGTGCCGAGCTGCATCAGGAGGCCTCGACCGGGGCGAGCTCGATCGCGGTGACCGCGAACTCCTCCGCCTCGGTGATCTCGAGCTCGGCGATGCGGCCGACCGCGCGGAGGTCGTCCGCTGCGGCGCGCAGGGCCTCGACCTTCGCGGCGGGAGCGGCGATGGCGGCACGGGAGACCGGGGTCTTCTGCGATGCCTTCGCCTCGGTCTTCGCGCGCCGGATGCCGATGAGCGCCTCGCTCGCGGCGGCCAGCACGGCCGGGTCACCCTCGATGCCGAGCTTCTCGGGCCACGCTGCGGTGTGCACGGAGCCTTCCTCGAACCACGACCAGGCCTCCTCGGTGGCGAAGGAGAGCACCGGGGCGAGCAGGCGGAGCAGCGTGGACAGCGCCAGACGCAGCGCGAGGGCGGCCGAGGCCTGGCCCACGTCGTTCTGGTTGTAGGCGCGCTCCTTCACGAGCTCCAGGTAGTCGTCGCAGAAGGTCCAGAAGAACGCCTCGGTCAGCTCCAGCGCCCGCGCCGCGTCATACCGGTCGAAGGCCGCGGTCGCCTCGGCCACCACGCCGTCGAGTGCCGTGAGCATCGAGGCGTCGAGCGCGTGCGTCACCTGAGCGCCCTCGGGCACGGGGAACGACAGCACGAACTTGGCGGCGTTGAGCACCTTGATCGCGAGACGCCGGCCGATCTTCACCTGGGTCGGGTTCTGCGGGTCGAAGGCCGCGTCCATGCCGAGGCGGCTCGACGCCGCCCAGTACCGCACCGCGTCCGAGCCGTGGGCGTCGAGCACGTCGGCCGGGGTGACCACGTTGCCCTTCGACTTCGACATCTTCTTGCGGTCGGGGTCGACGATGAAGCCCGAGATGGCGGCGTTCTTCCACGGGGCGCGGCCGTCTTCGAGCGTGGAGCGCAGCATGGTCGAGAAGAGCCAGGTGCGGATGATGTCCTGTCCCTGCGGGCGCAGGTCGAACGGAGCGGTGAGCTGCCACAGCTCCTCGTCGCGCTGCCAGCCGCCCGCGAGCTGCGGGGTCAGCGACGAGGTCGCCCACGTGTCGAGGATGTCGGCCTCGGCGTCGAACCCGCCCGGCACGCCGCGCTGGGCCTCGGTGTAGCCGGCCGGCACATCCGTGGTCGGGTCGATGGGCAGCGCGGCCGCATCCGGGGTGAGCACCCGGTCGTAGTCGCGCTCACCGTTCTCGTCCAGCGCATACCAGAGCGGGATCGGCACGCCGAAGAACCGCTGCCGGGACACGAGCCAGTCGCCCGTGAGGCCGCCGACCCAGTTCTCGTAGCGGACCCGCATGAAGTCGGGGTGCCACGCCAGCTCGGTGCCGTGCGCGAGGAGCTGATCGCGCAGTTCCCCGTCGCGGGCGCCGTTGCGGATGTACCACTGCCGGGTCGAGACGATCTCGAGCGGGCGGTCGCCCTTCTCGAAGAACTTCACGGCGTGCTGGAAGGGCTTGCCGACGGCGGTCATGTCGCCGGTCTCCTGCAGCTTCTCCACGATCGCCTTGCGGGCGCTGAAGACGGTCTTGCCCGCCACGTTCTCCGCGTACCAGGCGCGGGCGTCGGCGTCGGCCACGATCGAGGGGGCCTCCGGGAGGAAGCGGCCGTCGAGACCGATCGTCGTCATGTTCGGCAGGGACTCGCCGGCGGTGGTGCGCAGCTCGCGCCACCAGATGATGTCGGTCACGTCGCCGAAGGTGCAGACCATGGCCGCGCCCGTGCCCTTGTCGGGCTGGGCGAGGTGGTGGCCGTGGATCTCGATCTCGGCGCCGAAGTAGGGCGTGCGGATCTTGGTGCCGATGAGGTGCTTGTGCGGTCCCTCGGGGTGGGTCACGATCGCGATGCACGCGGGGAGGAGCTCCGGGCGCGTGGTGTCGATCGCGATGGAGCCGGAGCCGTCCGCGAAGGGGAACTCGATCGTGTGGTACGCGGCCTGCTGGTCGCGGTCCTCGAGCTCGGCCTGCGCGATCGCGGAGCGGAAGTCGATGTCCCACAGCGTCGGCGCGAGGGCCTGGTACGCCTCGCCGCGCTCGATGTTGCGGAGGAAGGCGAGCTGGCTCTGCCGGATCGTGTCGTCGGAGATGGTGCGGTAGGTCTGCGTCCAGTCCACGCTCAGCCCGAGCTGACGGAACAGCGCCTCGAACTGCTTCTCGTCCTCGATCGTGAGGCGCTCGCACAGCTCGATGAAGTTGCGACGGCTGATCGGCTGCTGGTCCGCGGCCCGGCTCGACTTGTTGTCGCCGCCCTCGAACGGCGGGGTGAAGTCGGCGTCGTAGGGGAGGGACGGGTCGCAGCGCACGCCGTAGTAGTTCTGCACGCGGCGCTCGGTGGGAAGACCGTTGTCGTCCCAGCCCATCGGGTAGAACACGGTCTTGCCGCGCATGCGCTCATACCGGGCCTTGACGTCGGTGTGCGTGTAGGAGAACACGTGACCGATGTGGAGGCTGCCCGAGGCGGTGGGCGGCGGGGTGTCGATCGAGTAGACGCCCTCACGACCGAGCTCGGCGGCGCGCAGACGGTCGAACAGGTATGTGCCCTGCTCCGCCCAGGCGGCGTCCCACTTCGCTTCGAGACCTTCGAGTGCGGGCTTGTCGGGAATGGCGGACATGGAGGTCTCCTCGAGCGATGTATGCGGCACTGTGTGAGCGTGCCTGAGTGTGGGTGGTGCCGCCCAGTCTACCGAGCGCACGGGCGGGGCGCTCGACCCGGCGGAGCCTCCGGCGCGGCGCTGCGGTCGGTCCCTCCGACGCTGGAAGGATCGGAGCATGACACCGCCGTCGTCCTCGTCCTCCCGTCCCCGTCTCGCCGACCTCGGTGTGCCGTCCGGAGCCTTCCTGCGCGGCGCGGAGAACGCGATCACCGACGTCCCCGGTGTGCGGGTGGGGCATGCCACGCTGCACGGCGACGGTCTGCACACGGGCGTGACGGCGATCGTCCCCGACGCCCTCGCCGCCGAGCGTCGGAGCCTTCCCGCGAACCTCTCCGTGGGCAACGGCTACGGCAAGCTCGTCGGCGCCACACAGCTCCGGGAGCTCGGGGCGCTGGAGACGCCGATCCTGCTGACCTCGACGCTGTCCGTGTTCCGCGTCGCGGACGCGCTGCTCGGGCATCTGCTGGCGACGCCGGCGCACGCACGGACGACCACGTTGAACCCGGTGGTGGGCGAGACGAATGACGGATTCCTCTCCGACATCCGTCGCCGAGCCGTGGGGGAGGAGCAGGTGGCGGCGGCGCTGGCCGCGGCGACTCCGGGTGCGGTCGCCGAGGGAGGTGTGGGCGCCGGTGCCGGGACCGTCGCCCTCGGGTACAAGGGCGGCATCGGCACGGCATCGCGGCTGGTCGAGGTCGCGGGGCGCTCGCGCACCGTGGGGGCGCTCGTGCAGACGAACTTCAGCGGCACGCTGCGGATCGCCGGCGTCCCGCTGCCCGCGGAGGAGCTCCTCGCCGATGCTCCGGCACAGCCCGTCGGCAATTCCTGCATGATCGTCGTCGCGACGGACGCGCCCGTCGAGGGGCGGCAGCTGGGCCGCGTGGCCAACAGGGCCGTGTTCGCGATGCGCGGTGTCGGCGCCGACTATGCGCAGGGCAGCGGCGACTACGCGATCGCCTTCTCGGTGCACGACCAAGCGGACGGCGGTCCGGCGGCGGACGACGAGCTCTCGCCGCTCTTCGCCGCGACGATGGACGCGGTCGAGGAGGCCCTGGTCAACTCGGTGCTCGCCGCGGAGACCACCGTGGGCCCCGAGGGGCGGACGGCGCACGCGGTGCCGATCGACCGGGTGCGGGAACGCCTGGCCCGCGCCGGGGTCGTCTGAGCCGCGGCGGTCTCAGTCGGCGAGCGCGGCGTGGATGCCCTCGCCGATGCGGCGCATGGCGGCCAGCACCGGTCCGCGTCCGTCGGCACCCCGGTCCCAGTTCGCCAGGACGGCGTAGGCGATCCGGCGGGTAGGGGACATGACGATCCCGGTGTCGGCGCGGACGCGGGAGATCGTGCCGGTCTTGTTCAACAGCCAGACGCCGCGATCGAAGCCCCAGTGCGCGAGCGGGTCGAGGTCGAACGCCGACGCGACCATCGACAGGTCCATGCCCGCGCCCAGCCAGCGGCGCAGCGTGTCGGCCGAGGGGGGGGAGAGATCGGTCCCATCGGCTAGGCGCGACATGAAGAGCACGAGCTCCGCGGCGTTGGCGTGCGACAGCGTCTTCGGGGCACCGGGCGGGATCGGCCACCGCACGATGTCGTCGAGGGCCGAGGCGGTGTAGCCGAGCGCGCGCGTGTGCTCCTGCACGGTCGGGATGCCGATGACGCGGCCCAGCGTGTTGGTCGCGGCGTTGTCGCTCACGGCCCCGATGAGCGCGGCCACGTCGTACAGCGACAGCTCGGACGCCTGCAGCAGGTACCAGAGGCCGGAGTCCTCGATCGCCTCGACCGGCCTTCGGGTCACGCGCTCGTCCAGAGTCCGCGTGCCGGCGTCCACCTCGGCGAGGAGGCGGTGCAGGAGGAAGATCTTGCCGACGCTCGCCGTGTCCTGCACCGCCTCCGGGTCATGGCGCAGCAGCACCTCGCCGGAGTCGATGTCCTGGACGAGGATCGACCACACCGTGCCGTTCTCGTCGGGGAGCTCCACGTCGATCGCGCTCATACGTCCTCCTCGTCCCGTGCACGCTCGGTCACGTGCGCACGGATGAGCTCGCCGACGGCGCGCATGTCGTCGAGCACGGGCGCGCGGAGGTCGGCCGCGGAGTCCTTCCAGTTCGCCGCGACCGCATACGCGACGGCGGCCCTCGGGCCCCGCAGCAGTCCGACGTCGACGCGGGCGAAGCTCACGCTGCCGGTCTTGTGACGCAGCACCATGCCCTGATACTCGGCCTCGACGTGGGCGAGGGGGTCGAGGAGGAAGGCGTCGGCGGTCATCGACGTGTCGGTGTCGGCGGCGAGCCAGTCCAGCACCCGGGCGCTCACCGCGGGGGAGAACGCCTCGCCCGCCCCGAGTCGGCGCATCACGTCGGACAGCTCGGCCGCGGTGCCGAACGACGGCGTCCAGGGCAGGTCGGGGGTGCGCTCATTGCGGATGTAGTCGTGCAGGGCGGTGTCGCGGTACCCGAGTGCCGGAGCGACGGCTCGCACCTCCTCCAGGCCGCAGAGGTGGATCAGGGCGTTCGTGGCGAGGTTGTCGCTCACCGCCGCGACGAGGAGCGCCGCATCGTGGACCGTGATGCGCTGATCGTGCATGCGGTACAGCAGCCCGGAGTCCTCGACGCGGTGCTCGTCCGGGATCGCGATCCGGTCGTCCTCGGCGAGCGCGCCCGCCTCCAGCCGTCGAGCGACCTCGAGGAGCAGGAAGATCTTGCCGATGCTCGCGGTCTCGCACTGCGTGTGCGGCTCGTGCTCGGCCAGGGTCTCCCCGGTGCCGGCGTCGACGAGCCGGATCGACCAGGTGACGCGGGGATCGAGGGGCGGAAGGGCGATCATGGCCGTCCCACCGTGAGGCGGGGTTCGTCGCCGGTCGCGTCCAGCACCCCGTCGACACCGAGCGGGATGGTCAGGGCGTGCGGGTCGTGGCCGAAGCCCTGCTCCCACAGCACGGGGACCCCGGCGTCCTGGAACTCGTCCCGCATGAGCGCGTGGACGAGGTCGAGGTCGCCGCACTCGTGCCAGGAGCCGAGCACGATGCCCGTCGCCTGGGCGAGACGGCCCGCGCGCCGGAGCTGCGTGACGAAGCTGTCCAGGCGGTACGGCTCCTCGGTGATGTCCTCCAGGAACAGGATGCCGGGGGAGGGGACGTCCGCCTCCGGGGCGCCGAGTCCGGCGGCGAGCAGGCTGAGGTTGCCGCCCGTGAAGCGCCCTTCGGCGCGGCCCGGCGTCATGATCTCGGTCTTCGGGCCGATGAGCTCCCGCCCGCGCCAGGGTTCGAAGAGCCAGCGCTGCACGTCGTCGCGCACCTGCTCCGAATCGCGGAAGACGTTGTTCCCTGCCATCGGGCAGAAGAGCGTCGCGACGTCGAGGTGCGCGCGCCACGTCTCGTGCAGGGCGGTCACGTCGGACGAGCCCGTGAGGAGCTTCGGCCGCCCGTCCCGGCGCAGCGCCCCGCGGCGCATGTCGGCCCAGTCGATGCCGTCGAGGAGGCGCAGGGCACCGTAGCCGCCGCGAGCCGTGACGACGGCGTCCACGTCCGGATCGAGCCAGGCGTCGACGAGGTCGGCGCGGCGGAGGTCGTCCGGCCCCGCGAGGTACGACGCGCGCGGGTGGAGCGTGAGGACATGCTCACCCACCCGGACGTTCAGCCCCCAGGACTCGTAGTAGCCGACGGCGCGCTGCGTGTTCTCCTCGTTGCCGGGACCGGACGGCGAGACGATCGCCACCGTGTCGCCGGGCTGCAGGGGAGCCGTGTCGAGATACGGCGACACCGCCGCCTCCGTCAGGGTGCTCATGCCGTCTTCTCCTCGATGCGCGGCGCCGCGGACAGCAGGTGCCGGGTGTACTCGTGCTGCGGGTTCAGCAGCACCTCTTCGGTGGGTCCGTGCTCGACGATCTGTCCGTGGTACATCACCGCGACCGTGTGGGCGATGTTCCAGGCGAGACCGAGGTCGTGCGTGATGACGAGGGCGGAGAGCCCGAGGCGGCGGCGCAGCTCCAGCATGAGTCCGAGGATCTCTCCGCGCACGGACGCGTCGAGCGAGGCGACGGGTTCGTCCGCGATGAGCAGCTGCGGCTGCACGGCGAGCGCACCGGCGATGACGACGCGCTGTCGCTGCCCGCCGCTGAGCTCCTGCGGGATGGCGCCGAAGTAGCGCTCCGGCGGGGTGAGCTCCGCGTCGGCGAGGCTCTGTGCCACGCGTTCGCGCTCGTCGCCGGGGAAGCGCTGCACGCGCAGCCCCTCGGCGACGGACTCGTAGACGCTGTGCTTGGGGTTCAGGGCGGCCCACGGGTCCTGGAGCACGAGCTGCACCTGCGAGCGGAACCGCGCGAGGTCGCGACCTTTCGACGGGATCGGTGCGCCATCGAAGAGGATCTGCGACCCGGGGTCGGCGGGCTGCAGGCCCATGAGCGCGCGGGCGAGGGTCGACTTGCCGGAGCCGGACTGGCCGACGAGCGCGACGATCTCGCCCTTGCGCACCGAGAGGTCGACGTCGCGGACCGCATGCACGGGGCGCCCGCCGGAGCGGTAGGTGACGTTGACTCCGCGCGCCTCCAGCAGCACCTCGTCGCCGTGGGTGATCTCCGGCACCTCGTCCGCATCGCGGCCGTGCCGCGTCACCGGGGCCATCCGCGAGGCGGGGTCGCCGATCGTGGGGAAGGCGTCGGCGAGCTGTCGCGTGTACGCCTCCTGCGGGGTCGTGCAGACCGCGTAGCTCTCGCCGACCTCGACGAGCTCGCCGTCGCGCATGATGGCGATCCGGTCGCACGCCGTGGCGAGCACCGAGAGGTCGTGGCTGATCATGAGCATCGAGATGCCGCGCTCCGCCACCAGACGCGAGATCATGTCGAGGATCTGCTTCTGCACGATCACGTCGAGTGCGGTGGTCGGCTCGTCCGCGATGATGACCTCGGGATCGCACGCGAGGGCCATCGCGATCATCACGCGCTGCTTCTGGCCGCCGGAGAGCTCGTGCGGGTACGACTCGCTCTTCTGCTGCGGCAGGTCGACGATGTCGAGCAGCTCCCGGACCCGCTCCTTGCGCGCCTTCTCGCCCTTCCATCGGTCGGAGGCGTGCAGCTCCAGCGCCTCCAGGAGCTGCCAGCCCACCGTGCGGACCGGGTTGAGCGAGTGCATCGCGCCCTGGAACACGATGGACGTCTGCGCCCAGCGCACGGCGCGCAGCTGCCCGAAGGACAACGTGGCGACGTCCCGGTCGCCGAGCAGCACGCGGCCGCTGAGCCGGGCGTTGCGCGGCAGGAGCCGGAGGACGCTCATGGCGAGAGTGGACTTGCCGGAGCCGGACTCGCCGGCGATGCCGAGCGTCTGCCCGGCGGGGAGGGTGAGCGAGACGTTGCGCACGGCCGCCACCTCGTCCCGACCCGACCGCCCCGAGGTGCGGTACGTGATGGAGACGTCGTCGAAGATCAGGTCGGGCATCTCAGCGGCTCCTCAGCGTCGGGTTGGTGATGTTCTCGACGGCGCGGCCCATCAGGGTGAACGACAGCACGACGAGGACGATGGCGATGCCGGGCACGAGCACGTACCACCAGTAACCGCTGGTCGCGGCGGAGACGTCCATCGCGTTCTTCAGGATCGAGCCCCACGACTGCAGCGTGGTGTCGCCGAGGCCGAGGAACGCCAGGGTGGATTCGGAGATGATTGCCGAGCCGACCGTGAGGGTCGTGTTGGCGAGCACGAGCGGGAGCACCCCGGGGAGGAGGTGCTTCATGATGATGTGCCAGTGCCCGGCGCCGAGGGCCCGCGAGCGCTCGATGTAGTCGCGCGATTCGACGGACAGGGTCTGCGCGCGGACGACGCGGGCGGTGCCGGCCCAGGAGGTCAGGCCGATCGCGATGATGATCGTCCAGACGCCGCGGCTCAGCACCGACGACAGCACGATCGCGAGGATCAGCGACGGCAGCACGAGGAAGAAGTCGATGATGCGCATCATCAGCCCGCCGAAGAAGCCGGTGAAGTGGCCGGCCGAGAGACCGACGAGGGTGCCGATGATCATCGACATCGCCGTGGCGGCGAGGCCGACGAGCAGGGACACCCGGGCGCCCCACACCATGCGGACCCAGATCTCGCGCCCCTGATGGTCGGTGCCGAGGGGATGGTCCCAGGACGGCGGGGCGAAGCGCTGCACGTCGACGAGCTTCGTGACGTCGAGCATGCTGGCGGGGGCGATCACGGGGGCGAAGATCGCGATGAGCGCCACGATCACGAGGAAGACGAGGCCCACCATGCCCGCCCGGTGCTGGGCGAACTGCCGGCAGAAGTCGACGAAGGCGGTGCCGCGGCGGTGCCACGCCAGGGCGCGGGGCGAACGGATGGTCGGGGATGCCGTGGTCATGCGCGCCTCACCCTCGGGTCGAGCTGCCGGTAGATGAGGTCCGCGATGAGATTCATCGCGATGATGATCGTGGAGAACACCACGAACGTGCCCTGCAGGAGCGGGAGGTCGGGGCCGGAGATGGCCTCGAAGGTGAGCTTCCCGAGCCCGGGCCAGGAGAACACCGTCTCCACCGTGACGGCCCCGGCGATGAGACCGCCGATGTGCATGAAGACGAGGGTGACGGTCGGCAGCAGGGCGTTGGGGACGGCGTGCCGACGGCGGACGAGGTCCTCCCGGAGGCCCTTGGCCCGCGCGGTGGTGAGGTAGTCGGCGCCCATCTCCTCGAGGAGCGAGCTGCGCATCACCATGAGGTACTGCGCGTACACGACCGCGACCATCGTGATCACCGGGAGCACCATGTGCGAGATCACGTCCAGGACCGCGCCGACCGGATCGGTGGGCGGGTTGGGGGAGACCATGCCTCCGGTCGGGAACCAGTGCAGCGTGCCGCCGAAGACCATCAGGAGCAGCAGGGCCAGCCAGAAGGTCGGCACCGACCAGAACACGAGCGACGTGCCGGAGACGACGCGGTCGAAGGTGGAGCCGTGCTTCCAGGCCGCCTTCTGTCCGAGCCAGAGGCCGAGGGCGATCGCGATGATCGCCGCCGTGCCGGTGAGGAGGATCGTGTTCCAGAAGTACTGGCCGATGAGGTCGGACACCGACGTGCGGTAGACGTAGCTCGTGCCGAAGTTCAGGGTGAAGACGTTGCCGAGGTAGTCGATGAACTGCTGCCACAGGGGCTTGTTCAGACCGAGCTGCTCGCGCAGCTGGTCGGCCTGCTCGGCGCTCATCCCGCGCTCGCGGGCGATCGAGGCCACCGGATCGCCCGGCAGGATCTTGAAGGCGAAGAATCCGAGGAGGATCACCATCGCCAGGCTGATGGCCGCGCCGCCGAGCTTGACCAGGAAGTAGCGGAGGGCGCCGACGCCCTTCGGCTGCTCCTCGGCCGCGGCGCTCGTCGCGATGGCGGAGGTGGACGGGGGTACCGCGTTGGACATGGGGTCTCCTTACAGCGGACCGGGAGACGCCGCGGGGGCGGAGGCCCGCCACCCGCGGCGTCTCTCCGGACTCATTCGACGTCGGCGATGTTGCGGCGACGGATCAGGAAGAAGATGAGCCCTCCGATGATGACCACCCCCACGACGATGCCTCCGATGAGGAGTCCGGTGTTCGTGCCGGTGCCGCCGGCGGTCGCGCCCTCGACGGGCTCGACGGTGAGGTAGCCCCAGTAGCCGGCCTGGTTGGCGATGATGCCGCCGTCCTTCGGCTGCAGCGTGAAGCCCGTGAAGCGGTCGGAGCGGTAGGCCTCCAACGAGTTGGCGTACCAGGTGGCGACCTGCGCGGTGTCGGTGTAGTTCAGCGCGAGCATGTCGTGCACGATCTCCTGACGCTTCTCGGCGTCGATCTCGGAGCGCTGCGCGGCGTACATCTCGTCGAACTCCGGGTTGCAGTACCCGTCCTGCGTGGTGCCGCCGGTGCCGTCGGTCGCGGTCGGCAGGTTCATGCAGGTGTTGATGCCCAGCTGGTAGTCCGGGTCGGGGTTGACCGACCAGCCGCTGAAGTACAGGTCGTAGTCGCCGGAGGTGGCCTTCGCGCTGATCGTGTCGGAGTCGGTGGACTCGACCGTGATCTCGATGCCGATGTCCTTCATCCACGGGACGAAGAAGTCGGAGATGGACTGCTCGTTCGCGTCGTCCGCGTCCGTCAGCAGGCGCAGGCTCAGGCGCTGGCCGTCCTTCTCGCGGATGCCGTCGGCGCCGGGGACCCAGCCCGCCTCGTCGAGCTTCGCCTGCGCGGCCTCGGGGTCGAAGCCGACGATCACGTCGTCGTCATCCGAGAGGTGCCACTTCGGGAAGGACGCCGGGATGAAGCTCGTCGCGAGCGTGCCCTCGCCGTCCAGGACCTTGTCGAGGAGGGTGGCCGTGTCGGTGCCGAGACGGATGGCCTGGCGCACCTCGAGCTCCTTCAGCGCGGCGTTGCCGGTGCCGTAGGGCACGTTGTCGCGGGTCTGCTGACCGACGTTGATGCTGATCGAGTGGTAGCGGCGGCCCTCACCGGAGTGCGTGGTGATGCCGTCGACGCCCTCGAGTGCCGAGAACTGGGTGGGGGTGAGGCCGGTGACGAGGTCGACGTCGCCCGCCTTGAGCGCCTGCACCTGGGCGTCCGAGTTCGTGTAGTACACGTACTGGATCGCGTCGATCTTGGGGGCGCCGCGCCAGAAGTTCTCGTTCGCCTTCAGCACGATGGACTGGTTGGCCGAGTAGCTGTCGAGGACGAACGGGCCGGAGCCGACCACGTCCGCGTCGTTGGTGAAGGTCGTCGGGTCGTCGACCTCCTCCCAGATGTGCTTCGGGACGATCGGGATCTCCGAGCCGGGGTTCGGGGCCTGCGGGGTCTTCAGGGTGATCACGACGGTCTTGTCGTCCGGGGTCTCGACGGTGTCGAAGTTGGAGACGAGGTTGCCGTTGGCGGTACCGAGCGCGGGCACCGTCATCATCTGGTCGTACGTGTACTTCACATCGGCGGAGGTGATGGGCTCGCCGTCCGACCAGACGAGATCGTCCTGGAGGGTGAAGGTCCACGTCTGGCCGCCGTCGGTCGCCTCCCAGCTGTCGGCGAGGCCCTTCGTGGGGGAGCCGTCCTCGGCGTCGTTCTGCACGAGCGACTCGTAGACGTACCGGATGATGTTCGTCGGCGTCAGGTAGATCGAGATGAACGGGTTGAACGTGTCCACGAATCCGGAGGTGGCGATCCGGAGCGTCGTGTCGGAGGCCGGGGATTCGGTGGCGGCGCTGACGGACTGCGCCTGAGCGGCACCGACCGGAGCGGCGAGGAGGAGCGCGGAGGCGATCGCGGCGGCGGTCAGACTTCGCACGGTTCTGGAGCGGGGGGCAAGACGCATGGAAGGTCCCTTCGGGCGCCGCCCGGATCCACAGTGAAGCCGGGTCGGTGCTGACCATGCAAGCGGAAGACGGCCCCGTGGTCAAGACATTCGATGCGTATCGCGGAAGAAAAATCGCGCAGATCGGAAAGATCACCGGCCGTCGAGGGGGTGTAACACGGCGGAAACACGCGGATGCCAGGATGCGCGCATCGGAACGACGGGAGTGAAGGATGACTCCTCGACGCGGACATCCGGAACGTATCTCGGGCCGGTTCGGGTCGGGCACGGGAACCGGAATCGTATCGTCACTCCGCCGGGACGGTGAGCACGGCACGCAGGAGCGCGATGCGCTCGTGCAGGGAGGAGCGCAGGAAGTGCTCGTCCAGCGCATGCGCACCGCCACCCCGGGGGCCGAAGCCGTCGACGGTCGGCAGACCCTGTCCGCCGAGGAGGTTCGTGTCGCCCGCGCCGGCCGCGGGGCGGCCGTCGACCTGCTGGTCGAGCGCGGCACCAGCCGCGGCGATCCGGGCGAGGAGGTCGGTGTCCTCCGCCGAGGCCTGCCAGGCGGGCCGGGCACTCAGCACGGCGACGTCGAGGCGGGCGCCGGGGCGCACCGGTGCCAGCTCCTGGAGGGCGCTGAGGACGCGCTGCTCGCTGTCCGGGTCTTGGAAGCGGAGGCCGATCTCGGCGGCCGCGTGCGCCGGCACCACGTTGGTCCTCGCGCCGCCGTCGATGACGCCGACGTTGCACAGCACCGGACTCGGAAGCTCCGGGTCGGCCACGATCGTGCGGACCCGGAGGAGCTGGTCGACGAGCTCGTCGATCGCGGAGACGCCATGCTCGGGGTCGAGGGCGGCGTGGGCCGCGCGGCCGGTGACGGCGATGCGCACCCGGGCGCTGCCGCGGCGGCCGACCTTGAGGGCACTGTCGGGATGCGGGGACTCGAATCCGATGGCGCAGGCCGCGCCCCTGGCCCGTTCCGCGAGCTGGGGGCCCGAGACGGGGGAGCCGATCTCCTCGTCCGCGACGAGCACGATCCGCACGGCGCGCCGCTGTGCGAGCGGCACGGACTGCAGGTGCCGCAGGGCCTCGAGCATCACCACGATGCCGGCCTTCATGTCGTAGGCACCGGGGCCGCGCACGACATCGCCGTCCTCGGCCCACGGCAGGTCGTCCGACAGCGTGCCCGCCGGCCAGACGGTGTCGGTGTGGCCGACGAGGAGGACCGGGTCTCCGGTACCGGGGACGTCGATGACGAGATCGGTCCCGAGCTCGTGCGGGATCCGCTGGACGCTGCCGCCGACGCCGGCGAACCAGGCGGACAGCAGGTCGGCGATGCGGGCGCTCGCCTCCGTGTCGCGGCTCGGCGTCTCGATCAGCACGAGTTCGCGCACGAGCGCGATGATGTCGTCGGAAGGATGGTCCCCGTCGCGCACTGCCGAGAGAGTCGTCACGGTTACGAACCGTATCTTGCCCCTTGATCGCCCCGCAACCCGCCGATAGCATCGCTCTCAGCAGCAGGACTCCTCGATCTTAGGAAACGTATCGTGCCTCATTCTTCGGTGGCCGCCGGTGTCGCCCACGGTTGCCGCGAGCTCACCCGGTACACCGAGTTCCGTGAGGCCGCCGCGCTGTACGCCCGCGTCTTCGCATACACGGAGAACGAGTACGCCCTCAACGCCAACCTGCTCACCGCCCTCGCCCGCAACGGCGGTTCCGCGGTCGGCGCCTTCGCCGACGACGGGGAGCTGATCGGGTTCGCGTACGGGTTCGCCGGCTGTGACACCACCGGCGCGTCCTTCCACTACTCGCAGGCGGCCGCCGTCGATGCCGCGCACCAGGGACGCGGCGTCGGCCAGGCGCTCAAGCTCGCGCAGCGTGCCGTGGCCCTGCGTTGGGGGCAGCGGACGATGCGGTGGACGTTCGATCCGCTGCTGTCACGCAACGCGCACTTCAATCTGAGCTCTCTCGGCGCCGTCGGCATCGCGTACGAGCGCGACTACTACGCCCGCCCCGACACCGACCGCCTGGTGGTCTCCTGGGATCTGGACGTCGCCGATCGTCCGACCCGCCGGTCCCTTCCCGTCCCTCCCGTGCTCGGGCCGGACGACTGGGGGCGGGCCGTGGCGGCGGACGGCGGCACCTGGATCGCGATCCCGACGCGACCCGGCGCCCTCGACGCCGAGGAGCGCGCGGTGCTGCGGCGGGATCTGGAGCGGACGATGACCGCGGCATTCCGCCGCGGGGACGTCCTCGTCGGGGCCACGCGCCTCGACGACGACACGGCGGTCTACCGCGCGACACCTCGAGAGGGCACGGCATGAACGACCACGATCACGACCAGGAGGATCGCGACCTCGTCTCTCCGCGAGACCGCTACGGCGAGCGCATCCGCACCAACCTCTCCGCCGAGAGCATCCAGGCGCGGATCATCGAGACCGAGCAGCGCACGCTCGCCCAGACTTTCGAGGAGCTCAGCCGCTCGGCCCAGGTGCCGCAGGCCGCGGCGCTGCTGCTCGGCGCCCGGCGACGGTACGTCGCCGGCGAGGGCAAGGCGGCGGCGTACGCGCAGCTCCTCAACGCGGATCTCTCGGCGACGCTGTCGAACGTCTTCCTCGTCGACGGGCACGCGCTGCAGCCGCTCACCGTGCTCACCGACGTCCGGGCCAGCGACGTGCTCATCGCGTTCTCCCTGCGGCGCTACCGGGAGGAGACCGTGCGGCTCGGGCGGCTCTTCCACGAGGCGGGCGGTCAGCTCGTCGTGATCACCGACAGCGAGGACGCCCCGCTCGCATCCATCGCGACCTCGCTCATCCGGGTGCGCACGGGATCGGCGTCGTACGCCGACTCGCCGACCCCGGTCGCGGCGGTGTGCCACCTGCTGAGCGCGCTCACCACGGCGAGCGCGAAGGGAGCGCGACGGCGGCTCGCCGAACGTGACCGGCTGGTGGCGCGCCTGGGTCTCTACGGCCCCGAGACCGCGCGGGCCCGCCCGGAGGAGGACGCGTGAGGGTCGTCCGCGTCCGGCTCTTCGCCCTGCGTCAGCCGCTGCGTCACAGCTTCGAGACGAGCTCGCACCGCAAGTCCGGCATCGAGCACGTGCTCGTCGAGGTCACCGATGCCGACGGCCAGACGGGGTGGGGGAGATCGCGTCGCCGTCCGATCCGTTCTACGGAGCGGAGACCACGGTCACCGCGTGGGAGATCGCGACCCGCTACCTGGTGCCCGCGCTGCTCCGTGCCGAGGGGGAGGACCCGGCGGAGCTGGAGGCGTCATGGGCGCGAGTCCGCGGGCACGAGTTCGCGAAGGCCGGGTTCTCCGGCGCGGTGTGGGACCTGGCCTCCCGGAGGCGGGGGATCGCGCTCGCCGCGGCCCTCGGCGGGACGCGCGACGAGGTCGTCGCGGGGGTGTCGCTGGGCATCGAGCCGTCGATCGACGAGCTGCTGGCCCAAGTGGAGCTGCAGCGCGCCGCCGGCTACCCCCGAGTCAAGCTCAAGATCGCTCCGGGCTGGGATGTGGAGCCGGTGCGTGCGGTGCGCGCCGCCTACCCCGACCTCGACCTTCACGTGGACGCGAACGGCGCGTATGCCGATGACGAGCGGGCGGCCGCGGTGTTCGCACGCCTGGATCGCGAGGCGCTCACCATGATCGAGCAGCCCTTCGCGCCGCGGGATCTCGTGGCCCACGCTGATCTGCAGGCGCGGCTCGACACGGACGTGTGCCTGGACGAGTCGGTCGTCGACCTCGGCGACCTGCGGACCATGATCCGGCTGGGGGCGGGGCGGGTCCTCAACATCAAGGTGTCGCGGATGGGCGGGCTCACCGTCGCCCGCGCGGCGCACGACGTGGCGCGGGACGCGGGCATCCCCGTGTGGTGCGGCGGGATGCACGAGTTCGGCGTCGGGCGGGCTGCGAACGTCGCGCTGTCCTCGCTCCCCGGTTTCCTGCTGCCGTCGGATGTGTCGGGATCGGACAAGTACTACGAGTCGGACATCATCGCACCTCCGGTGACCGCCGTCGCCGGTCGCGTCACGGTCCCCACCGGACCGGGGATCGGACACGAGGTGCTCGCCGAGCGCATCGCCCGTGACGCGTCCCGCGTCTTCGACTCCTCCGCGGCCGAGGCCCCTGAGGCCGTCCTGACCGCGGGCTGACCGGCCCCCGAACCCTGCGAGAGCGGAATCCCATGCGCGCACTGCTGCTGTACCGGCTCGATCTCGCCGCCGAGGCGGCGGAGGACGGAATCCATGCCGTCGATCCGCGGGAGCCGATCATCCGGGCGACCGACCTCGGCGTCACCCGCGGCGACGGCGTGTTCGAGACCGCCGTGGTGCGCGGAGGAAGGCCGCAGGCCCTGGAGGCGCATCTCGTGCGGATGGAGCGTTCGGCGCAGCTCCTGGGGCTGCCCGCGCCAGGCCGCGAGCTGTGGGCGCGGGCGGTGCGCCGCGCGGCCGCCGAGGTCTCCCGCCCCGGAGTGCTCCGCGACGGGGAGATCGCCTCGATCAAGTTCGCGATGACCCGCGGGGACGAGATCGACCCGGCCGGACCGACGGGGTGGGTGCTCGGCTTCGCGGGAGAGGACCCGGAGGCCGTCCGCGCGCGGGGCGTCTCCGCGGTGGTGCTCGACCGCGGGTACCGGCACGACGTCATGGAGACGGCGCCCTGGCTGCTGCAGGGAGCGAAGTCCCTCGCCTACGCCGTGAACCAGGCGGCCCTGCGGGAGGCACGGAGCCGGGGTGCGGACGATGTCGTCTTCGTCAGCGCCGACGGGTTCGTCCTCGAAGGGCCGCGGTCGACGCTGATCGCGCGGCTCGACGGGGCGCTGGTCACGCCACCGCCCGAGTACGGGGTGCTCCCCGGGACGACCCAGGCCGACGTCTTCGCGGGACTCGCCGAGGTGCCCTCCCGCGTCGGTCCGATGATGCGGGACGATCTGGAGCGGGCGGACGCCCTCTGGCTCTGCTCCAGCACCCGCGGTGCGGTGCCCGTGCGGGAGCTGGACGGCGTCGCGCACGCCGTGGACCCGGTGCTCACCGCGCGGATGAACACGGTGCTGGATGGACGAGAGGACTGAGATGGTCGACGCGGACCTGCCGATCGATCGGGTGATCGACGGCCACAACGACCTCGCCTGGGCGAGCAGGACGCTGCTCGGCTACCGGGTCGCGGAGCTCTCCGGCCCGGTGGCGGCCACGCAGACGGATCTGCCGCGACTGACCGCGGGCGGGGTCGCCGGCCAGTTCTGGTCGGTCTGGGTCGATCCCGTGCTGGAAGGGGCGGAGCAGGTGGTGGCCACGCTCGAGCAGATCGACTTCGTGCACCGCCTCGTCGACGCCCACCCGCAGCGCTTCGCGATCGCTCGGACGGCGGCCGACGCGCGTGCGGCGATGGCGGAGGGGAGGATCGCCTCGCTCATCGGCATCGAAGGCGGCGACCAGCTCGGCGGATCGCTGGCCGTGCTGCGGCAGTTCGCGCGTCTCGGCGCGCGGTATCTCACCCTCACCTGGTCGCGGACGATCGCCTGGGCGGACTCCGCGACCGACGAGGCGCGCCACGGCGGTCTGACGGACTTCGGACGCGAGGTGGTGCGCGAGATGAACCGCATCGGTGTGCTCGTCGACCTCTCGCACGTCGCTCCGACGACCATGCGGCATGCCCTGGAGATCACGACCCGCCCGGTGATGGTCAGCCACTCCGGCGCCTTCGCCCTGTGCGACCATCCTCGCAACGTGCCGGACGACGTGCTCGCCGCGATCGGCGCGCAGGGCGGCGTCGTGATGGTGCCGTTCGTCCCCACGTTCGTCTCGCAGGCCCGCCGCGACTGGTGGGAAGCCGGGGGAGAGGGAGAGGCCCCCCGCGTCGGCGTCGCGGACGTCGCCGATCACCTGGATCACGTGCGTCGCGTGGCCGGCGCGCATGCGGTCGGGATCGGCGCCGACTACGACGGCTCCGATGTGATGCCGGACGGTCTCGGCGACGTCTCGGGGTACCCGGCGCTGTTCGCCGAGCTGCGGCATCGCGGCTGGTCGGAGGACGACCTCCGGGCGGCGGCGCACGAGAACGTCCTCCGCGTGCTGGAGGCGTCGGACCCCGACCACGAGGCCTTCCTCGCCGGCCGCGCGGGAGAGCCCGCCGCGGCCGCGCTCGTGCCGGCGGTCGACACGACGGCGCGGGAGGGGGCGCTGTGAACCCGCGCGTCCTCGTGATCGTGAACTCCGCGAGCTCCGGCCCGCGCCGCCTCGGCACCTGGCTGCGGGAGAAGGCGATCGACGTCGACGAGGTCGTGGGAGCCGAGCAGCCGCTGCCCGCCTCCCTGGAGGGATACGCCGGACTCGTCATGCTGGGCGGCGGGCTCATGCCGGACGACGATGACCGCGCGCCGTGGCTCGCGGCAGAGCGGGCGCTCGCCGCGGAGGCCATCGACCGCGACCTCCCCACCCTCGGCATCTGCCTGGGCGGTCAGCTGCTCGCCCACGTGGCCGGCGGCGAGGTCGCCGAGAAGACCGGACCCATCGAACGCGGCGCGACCCCCATCCGCCCCACCGCCGCAGGACGTGCCGACGCCCTGTTCGCGGCCCTCGGCGATGAGGCTCCGATGATCGAGAACCATCAGGACATGATCACGCGGCTGCCAACCGCGGCGGTGCTGCTGGCGACGAGCGCCGACGTCGAGAACCAGGCCTTCCGGCTGGGGGCGCGGGTGCGCGGCGTGCAGTTCCATCCCGAGGCCTCCGCGGCCGACCTCGCCCGTTGGGACGACGCGGCACTGCGGGGAGAGGGACGCTCGCTTCCCGCCCTCATCGCCGCCGCCGAGCGCGTGCACGACCACAACACCGCGGCCAGCCGCGCGCTCATCGAGGCCTTCGCCGACGAGGTGCGCGCCGGGGTCCCCGTATGACCGGGCAGGATGCGGATCTCCTCGTCACCGCCGAGTCCGCCGCGGAGGCACTCCGCCACGGCCTGGACGAGCGCGCGCGTCGTGCCGCCCCGGCCGCCATCGCCGCCGTGGCCGAACGGGGAAGCGTCCGCGCAGTGCTCACCCACGGCCATCCCCGCGCCGATGAGGCCCCGACGACGCGGGACACCGTCTTCCGCATCGCCTCGATGTCCAAGAGCTTCCTGGCCGCCACCGTGCTCTCCCTTCGAGACCGCGGGCTGCTCGACCTCCACGCGCCGATCCGCACCTATCTGCCGGAGGTCCGGCTACGGCATCGGGGTGCGGACGTCGAGGTCACCGGCGACCTGCTGCTCTCCAACCGGTCCGGTCTGGGGGAGGACAACGCCTGGGTGGACCGGCATCTCGGCGCCTCCCGTGCGGAGATCGCCGCCGTGTTCGCCGGTGGGGTGCACCTCGCGGCCGTGCCGGGAACCGTCTACCAGTACTCCAACCTCGGCCAGTCGCTGCTCGGCCGCGTCGTGGAAGCGGTGACGGACCGGGCCGTGGAGGACGTGATCCGGGAGACTCTGCTCGGGCCCCTCGGGCTGCGCCGGACGGCGCACGTGTCGGACGGCTACGCGCCGGAGACGCTGGCCGGCGGATTCCGGACGTTCGACGACGGCACCACGTTCCGCCCCGAGCCGTTCGTGGGGGCCGGCGCACTCGGCTGCATCGGCAGCATGTTCAGCACCGTCGACGACATCGCGAGATGGATGTGGTTCCTCGGCTCGGCCTTCACCGACGACCCGCTGGCGCCCGCCGTGCTGGCTCCGGCGTCGCGACGGGAGCTGCAGCAGGCCCGCACCCCCATCCCGGTGCCGTCGGCGATGTTCGACGGGCGCGATCTCGCGGGGGCCGGCTACGGCTACGGCCTCTTCGTCGAGGACGACCGGCGGTTCGGGCGGATCGTGCAGCACTCCGGCGGTCTTCCCGGATTCTCGGCGCACATGCGCTGGCACGCGGCCAGCGGCATCGGCGTCGTCGCCTTCGGGAACTCCGACGAGTTCGGCGCCCGGCGGATCGCAGGCGCCGCGCTCCAGCAGCTGCTCGAACGGACGGACGCCCCCTCCGCGGTCCTGCACCCGTGGGCGGAGACGGTCGCCGCCGCGCAGGCTCTCGACGCCGCGATCCGCTCGGGACGGCCCGCCGCCACGTACCCGTTCCTCGCCGACCATGTGCTCGATGACATCCCGGCCGACGTGCTCGATGACATCCCGGCCGACGTCCGCGATGCCCGGCTGGAGGCACAGGTCCAGGAGATCGGCGGATTCCGCGCGGACCAGGATCCGTTCCCCGACCGTGTGGTGGCCGCGGCGACGGAGGCCGAGCTGCGCTGGCGGATCGCGGGGGACCGCGGCGACCTCCTCGTCGACGTGCGGCTGGTCGGGCTGCCGGAGCCTCGCGTGCAAGGGGTGAGCGCGGCAGTCGTCGCGCCAGGGCAGACGCGTGTCGAGGGGGAAGGGGCCGGGGCCGCAGAGCGACACCGGATCATCCTGCGGTCGCCCTGATCCCGGGTCGCACAGATCGACCGGGTCCAAAAAACCGCCCTAGGATGGAGACATCCCGACCCGTCCGTTCTGAGGAATCCCCATGCCCGCCACCCCTGTGCGTCGCCTCCTGCCCCTCGCCGCGCTCGCCGCCGCCACCGCCCTGGTGCTGACCGCGTGCGCCGGCCCGTCCACGGAGAGCGACGGCGGTGAGCTCGTGTGGTCGATCGAGGGCGCGAACCTGTCCGCGGGGCACATGGACCCGCAGGTGAGCCAGCTCGACGTCTCCGGCATGGTGCAGCGCGCGGTGCTCGACTCCCTGGTGTTCCAGGAGGACGACGGCACGTTCAGCCCGTGGCTCGCGAAGAGCTGGGACGTCTCGCCGGACAGCACGGAGTACACCTTCACGCTGCGCGACGACGTGACCTTCACCGACGGCGAGCCGTTCGACGCGGAGGCCGTGAAGGCGAACTTCGACCGGATCGTCGACCCGGAGACCGCCTCGGCCCAGGCGGCGAGCATGCTCGGTGCGGACTTCTACGCCGGCACCGAGGTCGTCGACGACCACACGGTGAAGGTCTCGTTCACGCAGCCGTATGCGCCGTTCCTGCAGGCGGCCAGCACCCCGCAGCTCGGCTTCTACTCGCCGGCCGTGCTCGCCGAGTCGGCCGACAAGCTCAAGGCGGGCGGCCCCGACGTCACGGTCGGCACCGGACCCTTCGTGCTCACCGAGTACACCGCCGACCAGGAGATCGTCTACACGCGCAACGACGACTACGCCTGGGGTCCGCACGAGACGAAGGCTCCGGCGTTCGAGACGCTGCGCGTGCAGATCCAGCCGGAGGCGTCGGTGCGTACCGGAGTGATCGAGAGCGGCGAAGCCGACCTCGCCAGTAACATCCCGCCGAACCAGGTCGCCGGTCTGGACGACGCCGGCGTCACGGTCGACTCGGTGGAGTACCCCGGACTGCCCTACTCGCTCTACCTGAACGAGAAGTACGGCGTCTTCGCCGACGAGAAGGTGCGGCAGGCGTTCGCCCGCGGCATCGACGTCGACGCGGCGGTCGAGGAGATCTACTTCGGGCAGTTCCCGCGGGCGTGGAGCGTCCTCGGCAGCACGACCCCGGGCTATGACGCGTCGCTGGAGGACTCCTGGCCGTTCGATCAGGACGCCGCGAACGCCCTGCTCGACGAGGCCGGCTGGACGGAGCGCGACGCCGACGGCATCCGCATGAAGGACGGCGAGCGCCTGTCCGTGCGATGGATCGCCTGGACCCCGGTCCCCGACGACCGCGCGGCGCTGGCCAACGCGATCCAGTCGGATCTCAAGGCCATCGGCTTCGAGGTGCAGCGCGAGGAGCTGGAGCCCGGTGCCTACAACGCCCAGTACGAGCCGAAGACGTTCGACCTCACCGACTGGGGCTTCTCCGGCGTGGATGCCGACTTCCTCCGTGCGCACCTGCACACCGACGGCTTCCAGAACGCCTCGCAGGTGAGCGACCCGGAGATCGACGCGCTCCTGGAAGAGGCCGTCGCGTCGAGCGACCAGGACGCCCGCAACGAGCTCTACACGCAGCTGCAGGAGTGGAACGCGGAGTACACGGCCATCGTCCCGCTCTACAGCCCCTCGGCGATCACAGCGGTCGGCGAGCGCGTGCAGGGTCTGGACTACGACCTCTACGGGCGGCCGCTCTTCTACGATGTGAGACTCGGCTGACATCCGGCGGCCGTCGTTTCGAGGGAGCGGGCGGAGTGATCGAACCGTGAAGGCGGTGCTCGGCCGCGCCCTCGGGCTCCTCGCCTCGGTGGTCATCGTGCTGTGGGGCGCCGCGACGGTGGCGTTCCTGGCCTTCCGGGTGATCCCCGGCGACCCGGTCTCGGTGATGCTGGGGCCGCAGGCGCAGGTGAGCGAGGCGGTCAAGGACGGCATCCGCGCCGATCTCGGTCTCGACCGCCCGCCGCTGGAGCAGTACGTCGGCTTCATCGGGCAGCTCGCCCGGGGTGACCTCGGCGAGTCGTACCAGCTGCGGCTGCCGGTGACCGAGGTCATCGGACGGCAACTGGGCGCGACCGTGCAGCTCTCGGCCCTGGCGCTGGGGATCGCCGTCGTCCTCGCCCTCGCGGTGGCGGTCTTCGTGCGGGGCCGTGTCGGGCGCACGGTGGCCGCCGGCGTCGAGCTCGTGGTGCTCTCCTCGCCGGTGTTCTGGATCGGGCTGCTGCTGCTCAGCGTCTTCGCGTTCGGTCTCGGCTGGTTCCCCGTCTCGGGCACCCGCAATCCGGCGACCATCGTCCTCCCGGCGATCACGCTCGCCCTCCCGGTGGCGGCACTGCTCAGCCAGGTGCTGCGTGATGGGCTGATGCAGGCGGAACGGATGCCCTTCGCGGAGACGGTGCGTGCGCGGGGTGCCGGACCCACCTGGTTCACGCTGCGGCACGGGGTGCGCCACGGCGCCGCGTCGGCGGTCACCCTCGCGGCCTACCTCACCGGCTCGGTCCTCGGGGGTGCGCTTCTCGTCGAGACCGTGTTCGCCCGGCCCGGCCTGGGGCGGGTCACCCTCGCCGCCATCAACGACCGCGATCTCCCCGTCCTCACCGGGATCATCCTGCTGAGCGCTCTCGTGTTCGTCGTCATCAACGTGGTGGTGGAGCTCGTGCATCCGCTGATCGACCCCCGTGTCGCCGCCTCCTCCCGACCCGGAGTCGTCCGATGAGTCGGGGGCAGCGGATCCTGCTGGGCTCCGCCGCGGTCGTGCTGGTCGTGGTCGCCGTCGCCGCCCTGTGGCCGGGGCTGCTCGCCACGCACGATCCGCTGCAGACGGAGGTCCGGGCCGCTCTGCTGCCGCCGAGCGCCGAGCACCTCTTCGGCACCGATCAGAGCGGCCGCGACGTGTACTCCCGCGTGGTGTTCGGCGCGGGGCGCTCGGTCGGGATCGGGCTTCTCGCCACCGCCATCGCCCTCGCCGCGGGCCTGCTCGTGGGGGCGCTCGCCGGCATGTCGCCTCGGGGTGTGGACGTCACGCTCATGCGCATCAACGACGTGCTCATGGCGTTCCCGGAGTTCCTGGTGGCGCTCGTCGTGGTGGCCGTGCTGGGTCCGGGACCGGTGAACATCGCCATCGCGGTGACGCTGGCCGCCGCACCCGTGTACGTGCGCCTCGCCCGCGTGCAGACCAGGACGCTGCGCGTGGCCGAGCATGTCGAGGCCGCCCGGATCCTCGGCGTGCCGCCGCTGCGGGCGTTCCGCCGCCACGTCGTGCCCGGGGTGCTGGGTGCGCTGAGCGTGCTGGCGACCATCGGCATCGGGTCGAGCATCCTCGCCGCCGCCGGACTGAGCTTCCTGGGCCTCGGGCCGTCCGAGCCGACCCCGGAGTGGGGCCTCATGCTCGCCGGCGGGCGCAATGTGCTCGGACAGGCCTGGTGGGTGTCGGTCTTCCCCGGACTCGCGATCACGCTGACGGTGGTGTGCGCGACGGTGGTCGGACGCATCCTCCGAGCGCGGGCGGACGGGAGGGACGCATGAGTGCGGCGCTGGAGGTCGAGGGGCTGCGGATCGCCTTCGCGGGGACTCCCGTCGTGGAGGACGTCTCGTTCACGGTGGACGCCGGCGAGTGCGTGGCGATCGTGGGGGAGTCGGGGGCGGGGAAGTCGCTCTCGGCCCGCGCTCTGCTCGGCCTCACGCCGCCGACGGCAGACGTCGCCGTCGACCGGCTCCGCATCGACGGGGTGGACGCCGCCACCCTGACCGAGCGCGGCTGGCGGCGGCTCCGGGGGACCAGGATCGGCCTCGTCTCGCAGGACGCCCTCGTGTCACTGGACCCGTTGCGACGGATCGCGGACGAGATCGCCGAGCCGCTGCGGCTGCACCGCCTCGTGCGCGGGCGCGCGGCCCTCGCCGCGCGGGTGCGGGAGCTTCTCGGACGGGTGTGGATGCCCGACCCCGACCGCCGTGCACGGCAGCGTCCGCAGGAGCTCTCCGGAGGATTGCGGCAGCGCGCGCTCATCGCCTCGGCGCTCGCCGGGAACCCCGCGGTGCTCGTCGCTGATGAGCCCACCACGGCCCTGGACGCGACCGTGCAGGCCCGGATCCTCGTGCTGCTGCGGGAGATCGCCGACGACGGCACCGCCGTGGTGTTCATCAGCCACGACTTCGCGGCCGTGCGGCGGGTGGCGGATCGCGTGCTCGTGATGAAGGACGGCCGGATCGTGGAGTCCGGCCCGGTCGCGGAGGTGCTCGCCGCCCCCCAGCACCCGTACACGCGGCAGCTCATCGCGGCGACGATGCATGAGCCGCGGGAGGAGCGTGCGGCGTCCTCGGACGTCGTGGTCGTCGCCGAGGAGGTGTCCAAGGCGTTCGGCGGGGTGGCCGCCGTCGTCGACGCCTCGTTCACGGTGTCTGCCGGTCGGACGCTGGGCATCGTCGGCGAATCCGGATCGGGCAAGACGACCCTCGCCCGGATGCTGGTGGGCGTCGAGAGGCCGGACACCGGAGTGCTGCGCTGGACCGGAACGCCGCGCGTGCAGCTCGTGCACCAGAACCCGCTCGGCGCCTTCGACCCGCGGTGGACGGTCGGGCGGTCGCTGGAGGAGGCACTGGAGGCGGGAGGGGTGCCGCGTGGTGCGCGTCGGAAGCGGGTGGCGGCGCTGCTCGCGGAGGTCGGGCTCGATGCGAGTCTGGCGGCCCGACGGCCGGCGGCGCTGTCGGGCGGGCAGCGGCAACGGGCGGCCCTGGCCCGCGCTCTCGCGGCGGACCCGGACGTGCTGGTGCTGGACGAGCCCGTCTCCGCCCTCGACCCCTCGGTGCGCGAGCGGGTGCTCCGGCTCCTCGGGCGGGTGCAGGAGGAGCGGCGGCTCACGATGGTCTTCGTCTCCCACGACCTCGACGTCGTCGGCGCCGTCGCGGACGACGTCCTGGTCATGCAGGACGGCCGGATCGTCGAGCAGGGGCCCACGGCGGCGGTGTTCGCGGCGCCGCAGCATCCGTTCACCCGGGAGCTGCTCGCGGCCAGCGGCCCCGTCAGTCCGTGACGGTGATCCCGAGCCCGGCCGCCATCACCGGGGCGAGCTGCTGCACCTGCACCGACGAGAGCGTGGTGCCGCGCAGGCTCTGGACGTCGAGGTAGGAGAGCGCGTCGAGGCCGCGGAGGTCCACGTCCTTCGCGCGCAGGCCCCGGGGGTCGACCTCGTCGCTGCGCGTGGCCTGGAACCGGACGCGTGTCAGTTCGGCCTGCGGGATGTCGATCGTGCGGACGGCGCATCCCACGACGTCGACGTCTTCGGCGCGGGCGGCGCCCAGGTTCAGGTAGTCGATGCGCACGTCCCGCAGCTCGAGCTCGGCCACGCGGGCGTCACCGAGGTCGAGGGTCCCGATGCGGCCGCCCGTGATCCGGAGTCGACGGATGCTCGCGTTCCGCAGCCGGAGCGACGCGATGCGCGGTTCGGGCAGGTCGACGTCGAGGAGCGTGGCCCCGGTGAGGTCGATGCTGTCGGCGTCCGCCTGGACCGCGCACTGCTCGAGCGTGGCGTACGCGAGGTCGACGGTGCCCGTGAGCTCCAGCGCGGCGGCGAGGAGGTCGGCCCGGCGCGCGGCTTCACGGGGCTCCAGCACGGGCGGGAGGTCGGGCGCGGACACACGGGGTGCGGTCGGGGAGTTCGGCATCCTCCGAGGCTATGTCCTCGCTCCGACACCCTCACTCCGTCCTGCTCCGGTCCCAGGTCGCAGATCCTCACCGTGTCGCCCCCTCTCGCGCAGCCCCTGCGACAGGAGTCCCAATCTGCGACCTGGCCCCGGCCCACCGCGGCCCTGACCCAGCTCCGTGGCTCCGGGCCTCAGCCTGCGAGAGATCGCTGATCTGCGCCGCGTCGCAGGCCCTCGGCGGGTTCCTCCGACGTGGGCGGGAATCTGCGACATCGAGCGGGGGTCCGGAGGAGAGGGACTCGGGCTGCACGGGAGGGGGTGTGGGGGGAGTTGTGCACAGGGAATGGGAGGAGCTGGCCGGGGTGGGGAGCACGGGAGGGGATGGGGAGCAGCATCGGGGGCATGAACGGGATGAGGCGGGCACGGCTGCTGCAGGCGATGCGCGAGGTCGACGGAGTCGCGCGGGTCGAGCGGCTCCGGGAATACGGGGTCAGCCGGTACGACCTCGAGACGGCGGTCTCGGAGCGGATGATCCAGCGGGTGCGGGTGGGGTGGGTGGCGCTGCCCGACGCCGATCCGCGTCGGGTGACCGCGGCGCAACACGGTGTTCTGCTGACGTGCGTGACGCAGGCGCGGCGGCTGGGCATCTGGGTGCACGACGAGAGACCGCGCCTTCACCTCGCGGCCAGCCCGGGCAGCCGGGGCGGGAAGCCGCCGGAGGCCCGCGTGCACTGGGCTCGGCCTCTGGTCCCGCGACACCCCGATGCCCTGGAGGACCCGATCGAGAACGTGCTGAGCCTGGTGTCCACGTGCGAGCCGTACGAACAGGCGCTCGCGACCTGGGAGTCGGCATTGAACAAGGGGCTCGTCGATCGAGAGAGCCTGCTCCGACTCCGCTGGGGACCGCGCGCGCGGCGGCTCCTGGCCGAGGCGCTGCCGTTCGCGGATGCGGGGCTCGAGACCTACCTGCGCGTGCGACTGCGCTGGCTCCGGCTGCCGCTGCGCTTCCAGACGTGGATCGCCGGGCACCGAGTGGACGCCCTGATCGGCGAGCGGCTCGTGCTGCAGATCGACGGCGGCACGCATGTCGGAGCCCAGCGCGACCAGGACAACCGCCACGAGGCGGAGCTGAAGCTGCGCGGCTACCACGTCATCCGTCTGGGCTACCACCAGGTGATGGACGAGTGGCCCGCGGTGCAGGACCTCGTCATGCGCGCCGTCGCCCAGGGACTGCATCGTGCTCGCACGGCGTGATGTCGCAGATCCCGCCCCGGGTCGCAGGGATGTCCCCGGGTCCTGCGACGTCGAAGAGAATCCGCGGGAGGAGGAGCACGCGTACAATGGGCACACGAGCATCGATCCGGCCATCACCGGGGAGCTCTCGGAAGAACGGTCCGGCGACGGACTCAGTAGAACCGAGCGGGGCAGGCCCGTCACAGCCGCAGTGAGAGTGGTCCGTGGGTCTCTGAGCTTGTCGAGGGGACGCAGGGGCACGCGAGGTGGTACCGCGGTCCGCGAGGATCGTCCTCGCAGCAGCATCCGCCACGACGACCACTGCGAGAGACCATGACCTACCCGCGCTCCTCCTTCGGCCCCGCCGCCGACCAGGCCACCACTGTGGCGCCGAGCCCCCGCTTCCCGCAGATCGAGGAGGAGGTGCTCGACTTCTGGAAGACCGACGACACCTTCCGCGCCTCCATCGAGCAGCGCGAAGGCGCTCCCGAGTGGGTGTTCTACGACGGCCCTCCCTTCGCGAACGGTCTGCCGCACTACGGCCACCTGCTCACGGGCTACGCGAAGGACGTGTTCCCGCGCTTCCAGACCATGATCGGGCACAAGGTCGACCGCGTCTTCGGATGGGACACCCACGGGCTCCCCGCCGAGCTCGAGGCGATGAAGCAGCTCGGGATCACCGAGAAGAGCGAGATCGAGGAGATGGGGATCGACGTCTTCAACGAGAAGGCGCGCTCCTCGGTCCTGAAGTACACGCGGGAGTGGGAGGACTACGTCACCCGCCAGGCCCGGTGGGTGGACTTCGAGCGCGGCTACAAGACGCTCGACCTCGGCTACATGGAGAGCGTGCTCTGGGCCTTCAAGACCCTGTACGACAAGGGGCTCGCCTACGAGGGCTACCGTGTGCTCCCGTACTGCTGGCGCGATGAGACGCCGTTGTCCGCCCACGAGCTGCGCATGGACGACGACGTCTACCAGATGCGACAGGACCCGTCGGTCACGGTCACCTTCCCGCTCACCGGCGCCAAGGCCGAGGCGCTCGGGCTCACCGGCGTGCGCGCCCTCGCCTGGACGACGACCCCGTGGACCCTGCCGACCAACCTCGCGCTCGCCGTGGGGCCGGACATCGAGTACGTCGTGCTGCCCGCCGGTCCCGCCGGCGCCTCCGACGTGCACCAGGGGCGCGCCGCTCCCTCGGCCGACCAGCTCGCGGTCGAGGCCTCTGCGCACCGCTACCTGCTCGCGAAGGATCTGCTCGGCGGGTACGCCAAGGATCTCGGTTACGAGAGCCCGGAGGACGCGCTCGCCGCGGTCGACGCCACGCTGCGCGGTGCGGAGCTGGCCGACGTCACCTACGACCGCCTGTTCGACTACTACGCGGACGAGGAGACCTACGGCACGGGGAACGCCTGGCGCATCCTCGTCGACGACTACGTCACCACCACCGACGGCACCGGCATCGTCCACCAAGCACCCGCCTACGGTGAGGACGACCAGCGCGTCGCCGGCGCTGCGGGCATCCCGACGATCCTGTCCCTCGACGACGGCGGGCGCTTCCTCCCGAACGTCACGGATGTCGCGGGCGAGCTGTGGATGGACGCGAACACCCCGCTCGTGCGGATCATCCGCGACAACGGTCGCCTGGTCCGGCTGCAGAGCTACGAGCACTCCTACCCGCACTGCTGGCGCTGCCGGAACCCCCTCATCTACAAGGCCGTGTCGAGCTGGTTCATCCGGGTCACCGACATCAAGGACGACCTCCTCGCGAACAACGAGCAGATCACCTGGGTGCCGGAGAACGTGAAGGAGGGGCAGTTCGGCAAGTGGCTCGAGGGCGCCCGCGACTGGTCGATCAGCCGCAACCGCTACTGGGGCTCGCCCATCCCGATCTGGAAGAGCGACGACCCGGAGTACCCGCGCGTCGACGCCTACGGCTCGCTGGAGGAGCTGGAGCGCGACTTCGGCACGCTGCCGCGCAACCCCGAGGGCGAGGTGGACCTGCACCGCCCCTACATCGACGATCTGACCAGGCCGAACCCCGACGACCCCACGGGCAAGAGCACGATGCGGCGCATCGGCGACGTCTTCGACGTGTGGTTCGACTCCGGCTCGATGCCCTACGCCCAGGTGCACTATCCGTTCGAGAACCAGGAGTGGTTCGACTCGCACTCCCCGGCCGACTTCATCGTGGAGTACATCGGCCAGACCCGCGGCTGGTTCTACGTCATGCACGTGCTCTCGACGGCGTTGTTCAACCGCCCGGCGTTCACGGGCGTCAGCTGCCACGGCATCGTGCTCGGCAGCGACGGCTACAAGATGTCGAAGTCGCTGCGGAACTACCCCGACGTGTCCGAGGTTCTGGACCGCGACGGGTCCGACGCGATGCGCTGGTTCCTGATGTCGAGCGCAGTGCTCCGTGGCGGCAACCTCATCGTCACCGAGGAGGGCATCCGGTCCGGCGTGCGGGAGTTCCTGCTGCCGCTGTGGAACTCGTGGTACTTCTTCGCGACGTATGCGAATGCTTCGACAGGCTCGGCACCCCAGGGAGGCGGGTACGAGGCGTCGTGGCGCACCGACTCGACCGACGTCCTCGACCGGTACATCCTCGCGCGGCTGGGCGACCTCGTCCGCGAGGTCCGGGCCGATCTGGAGGGTCTGGACTCGACCACCGCGTCCGCGCGACTGCGCGACTTCGGCGAGGTGCTGACGAACTGGTACATCCGCCGTTCGCGCGACCGGTTCTGGGTGGGCGTGACGGACGACCCGAAGAGCCGCGAGGCGTTCGACACCCTGTACACCGTGCTGGAGACGCTGTGCCGCGTGGCCGCGCCGCTCGTCCCGCTGATCAGCGAGCGCGTGTGGCAGGGTCTCACCGGCGGGCGCAGCGTGCACCTGCAGGACTGGCCGGATGCGGATCAGTTCCCTGCCGCCGACGAGATCCGCGACGCCATGGATGCCGTCCGTGAGCTGTCGAGCGTCGGCAACGCGCTGCGCAAGAAGGAGAAGCTGCGCGTGCGCCTGCCGCTCGCACGGCTCACGGTGGTCTCTCCGCTCGCGGGCGACCTCGGCCAGTTCGAGGACATCCTCCGCGAGGAGCTCAACGTGAAGACCGTCGAGCTCGTCCCGCTGACCGATGAGGCAGCCGGGGAGTATGGCATCAGCCACCGGCTGAGCGTGAACGCCCGCGCCGCGGGTCCGCGCCTCGGCAAGGACGTGCAGAAGGCCATCCAGGCCGCGCGCTCGGGTGACTGGTCCGAGACCGACGGCGTCGTGACCGCCGGCGGCATCGAGCTGGAGCCCGCCGAGTACGACCTCGTCCTCGAGACCACGGGTCGCCCCGAGGGGGAGGCCCTGGCCATCGTCCCGTCCGGAGGGTTCGTCCTGCTCGACACCGACACGACGCCGGAGCTGGAAGCCGAGGGCATCGCCCGCGACGCCATCCGCGTCGTGCAGGAGGCGCGCAAGAACGCCGGGCTCGACGTCAGCGACCGGATCGTGCTGGCCCTCAACGCCGCTCCCGCGGAGGCGGCGGCGCTGGAGACCCATGCCGACCTCATCGCCGCCGAGACGCTCGCCGTGGCGTTCGCCGTGCAGCCGACCGACGACCTCGACCGGCTCGTCGACGAGGTCACCAGCCCCGGAGACGGCGTGCATCGGAGCGGGGCGAAGGCCCTCGGGGCCGGGAAGGCGCCGCTCCTCGTCACGATCGACACGAACCTGGAGAAGGTGGGCGCATGAGTGCGAGAGACCGGGCCGACGCCGTCTACGAGACGCTGCTGAGCCGTGCCGGGGAACGCTGGGTGCAGCCACGCAAGGAGCGGACGGCGCGGATCCTCGAGTACCTCGACGATCCGCAGCGCACCTACCGCGTCATCCACATCACCGGCACCAACGGCAAGACGTCGACCGCGCGGATGATCGAGAGCCTGCTGCGTGCCCATGACCTGCGCACCGGCCTGTTCACGAGCCCGCACCTGGAGCGCTTCACGGAGCGCATCATGATCGACGGCGAGCCGATCTCCGATGAGGCCGTCGCCGACGCCTGGGACGAGATCGAGCCGTTCGTGGGGATCGTCGACGCCGAGCTCGAGGCGGCGGGGGAGGCCCCGCTGACGTTCTTCGAGCTCCTCACGGTCCTCGCCTTCGTCGCGGTCGCCGACGCACCCGTCGACGTGCTCGTGCTCGAGGTCGGCATGGGCGGGGAGTGGGACTCCACGAACACCGCCGACGGCGACGTGGCGGTGTTCGCTCCGATCGACATCGACCACGCGGACCGCCTGGGAAGCACGATCGCCGAGATCGCCCAGGTCAAGGCCGGCATCATCAAGGAGGGCGCCGCCGTCGTCTCCGCCCACCAGCCCGCCGAGGCCGCCGAGGTGCTGCGCCGCGTGGCCGCGGAGCGCCATGCCACCATCGCCTTCGAAGGCGAGGACTTCGGGCTCGCCGAGCAGAAGCTCGCCGTCGGCGGTCAGCTCCTCACCATCCGGGGCCTCGCGGGGCAGTACGAGGAGGAGTACCTGCCGCTGTACGGCGCGCACCAGGGCCACAACGCCGCGCTGGCCGTCGCCGCCGTCGAGTCGCTCATCGGCGGCGCCGGCCAGGCGATCGCCGGCGGCGTGATCTCCGACGGACTCCAGGGCAGCACGTCTCCCGGCCGCCTGCAGCTCCTCGGCATCGCTCCCACCGTCATCGTCGACGCCGCGCACAACCCGCACGGCGCCGCGGCGCTCGCCCAGGCGCTGGACGACAGCTTCGACTTCGACGAGTGGGGCCTGGTGCTCGGCGTCCTCGCGGACAAGGACGCAGCGGGGATCGTCGCGCGGCTCGCGCCGGCCGCCGCGCACGTCTTCGCGACCGCGCCGGAGTCGGACCGCGCCAGCGATGCCGACCTCATCGCCGATCTCGTCGAACAGGCCGGACGGCGCGCCACCGTGCACCCGTCCCTCGCAGACGCCGCGGACGCGGCCCGGGAATGGGCGGCCTCGTCGGATCGTCGGGCCGTGGTCATCGCCGGCTCCGTCGTGCTCGCGGGCGAGGCGATCGCGCTCTCCGAAGAGGAGGACTGGAAGTCGGGGTGGCGCGCATGAGTGCCGCCGCCGCCCCGCGTCGACCGCGCGCCCCGCGCACCCTCGTGCAGAAGCTCGCCCCGGTGGTGCTCGGCTTCGAGGCGATCGTCGTCTTCCTCGTCGGCCTCACCATCTTCGGCCTGAAGGCTCTGCCGGCGGGCATCGAGCAGTGGTGGGGGATCGTGGGCGGTGCCGTCGTGGCCGTGGCCTGCGTCGTCATCGCGGGCATGATCACGAAGCCCTGGGCGATCCCCGCCGGGTGGATCGTGCAGATCGTGGTCGCGTTGTCGGCCATCGCCGTCCCTGCGGTGCTTCTCGTCGTCCTGATTTTCGGCGGCATGTGGGCGTATGCGACCATCATGGGGGCACGCCTGGACGCACGACGCCCGAGCGGGGCTCCGACCGCGCAGAACGCAGACACAGAGAGTGAATGACATGGCCACCGAAGAAACCCTCGTCCTCGTCAAGCCGGACGGTGTCGCCCGCGGCCTCACCGGCACGATCCTCGCCCGCATCGAGGCGAAGGGATACGCCCTCGTCGACATCCGCCTCGTCGAGCCCGACCGCGACCTGCTCGCCGCGCACTACGCCGAGCACGAGGGCAAGCCGTTCTACGAGCCCCTGCTCGAGTTCATGATGTCCGGCCCCTCGGTGGCGATCCGTCTCGCCGGCAACCGTGTCATCGAGGGCTTCCGCTCTCTCGCCGGCACGACCGACCCCACGACCGCCGCGCCCGGCACCATCCGTGGTGACTTCGGTCGCGACTGGGGGCTCCAGGTGCAGCAGAACCTCGTGCACGGCTCGGACAGCCCCGAGTCGGCCGCCCGCGAGCTGGGCATCTGGTTCGACTGATCCCGACCCTCACGACGAAGCCCGTCCGCCGGAATGGCGGACGGGCTTCGTCGTTCTCACGGAGAGATCAGAAGAGGATCTTCGCCATCTCGCCGAGGAAGTCGAGTCCCTGCAGCTGCGCGAGGAAGATGATGAGCGCGTACGCGATGACGGTCGCCAGCGGCACCCACGGCATGAGCTTCTCGGCGCGCGCTCGGACCTTCGCGTTGCTTGTGAAGGTGCCGTTGCGGGCCAGATGGACCATCGTGGCGAAGAAGGTGGGGATCGTCACGGCCCAGGTGACCATGCACCAGGGGCAGAGCACGAAGAGGCTGTACAGGCTCTGCGCGATCAACCAGCACACGAGGCCGAAGGCGAAGGTGATGCCCGCCCCGAACGCCGCCCAGAACCACCGCGGGAACCGCGCCCCGGCGAGGATCGCGACGCCGACGACGAGCGGCGCCATCCAGCCGGTGAGACCGATGATCGGGTTCGGGAAGCCGAACACCGATCCCTGCCACGACTGCAGGTTGACGCTGCACTGGATGAACGGGCTGAGATCGCACCCGAGCGCTTCCTGCGGCTTCTCCAGCAGTGCGAACTTCTCGACGGTGAGCTGGAAGGCGGCGTACCAGCCGATGACGCTCGCGATGATCAACCACACGGCATAGACGACGGGGCGGGTGCGCTGCTCGCTCATGCTCAGGATTATCCCAGCGACGGCTATGGAAAGGGCGAGAACCGCCCGGAGAAAACGGGTGGTGAGCGACGGGATGCCGCGATCGGACCGACTTGGTGCGATAATGACCTGTGATGCGATGAACGGCGTTGCCGCGACACGCGTCGAGCAGACTTCGGGGCCCATGCCCCACGCGACCAGAGCCATGAGCCGGTCGCAGGCCGATTGAGTTCGCGGCACCCGCGGGTGCCGCATGAGATTTCACGGGACACGCAGTGGACCGTGCCAGGGAGCACGCCAGAGATGGCCGATGAGAACAATGACAACAACGCCCCCGCCCTCGACGCCCCGGCTGATGCCGCGGAGCCGCTGACGGCGCCCACCGACGCCGCAGAGCTCGAGGCGGAGAGCGAGGCTCCCGCGGCGCAGGCTCTGACGGAGGATGCTCCTGCCGAGTCCGAGGCTCCCGCGGAGTCGGAAACTCCCGCGGAGTCCGAGGCTCCCGCGGAGTCCGAGGCGCCTGCCGAGCCCGAAACTCCTGCCGAGCCCGAAACTCCTGCCGAGCCCGAAACTCCTGCCGAGTCCGAGGCTCCTGCCGAGCCCGAGGCCCCTGCCGAGCCCGAGGCCCCTGCGCAGCCGGTGAAGCCCGCGGCCGTCACCGCGGTGTCGCTCGGACTGCTGCCCGAGGTCTTCGTGTCGCAGGTGTCGACCCAGCTGCACTTCTATGCACCGGAGATCGTCCCGCTTCCTGCCCGCCCCGGTCGTGACGACCGTACGCCGGAGCGCGACCAGGACGAGTCCGGGGGAGGGCGCCGCGGGCGTCGTCGCCGCGGCGGCTCCGAGGGCGATGACCAGCGCGACGAGCCGCGGCAGCGCCAGCGCGTCGTCGAGTACATCACCGAGCCGAAGGCGATCAAGGGCTCGACGCGCCTCGAGGCCAAGAAGCAGCGCCGTCGTGACGGCCGCGACGCCGGTCGTCGTCGTCCGGTCGTGACCGAGGCCGAGTTCCTCGCACGCCGGGAGTCCGTCGACCGCAAGATGGTCGTGCGCTCCAAGAACGGCCGCACGCAGATCGGGGTGCTGGAGGACGGCGTGCTCGTGGAGCACTACGTCGCCCGCAATCAGGACGCCTCGCTGATCGGCAACGTCTACCTCGGTCGCGTGCAGAACGTGCTTCCCAGCATGGAGGCCGCGTTCGTCGACATCGGTCGCGGCCGCAACGCCGTGCTCTACTCGGGCGAGGTCGACTGGGACGGCGTCGAGACCGGCAACCAGCCCCGTCGCATCGAACTGGCGCTCAAGCCGGGCGATCGCGTGCTCGTCCAGGTCACCAAGGACCCCGTGGGGCACAAGGGCGCCCGCCTCACGAGCCAGATCTCGCTGCCCGGCCGCTACCTGGTGTATGTGCCCGGCGGCTCGATGAACGGCATCAGCCGCAAGCTGCCCGACAACGAGCGCGCGCGACTCAAGCGCATCCTCAAGGAGGTGCTGCCGGAGTCGTCCGGCGTGATCGTCCGCACGGCGGCCGAGGGCGCCACCGAGGAGCAGCTGACCCGCGACGTGCAGCGCCTCACCTCGCAGTGGGAGCACATTCAGAAGCAGGTCGAGAGCCAGCAGGCCCCCGCGCTCCTGCACGCCGAGCCCGACCTGCTCGTGAAGATCGTCCGTGATGTCTTCAACGAGGACTTCACGAAGATGCTCATCCAGGGCGAGGAGTCGCAGCGCACGATCCGGGCGTACCTGGAGAGCGTCGCGCCCGACCTGCTCGAGCGCGTCGAGGCCTATGAGGACGACGTCGACCCGTTCGACGCGTTCCGGATCACCGAGCAGATCGAGAAGGCGTTGGATCGCAAGGTCTGGCTGCCCTCCGGCGGCTCGCTCGTGATCGACCGCACCGAGGCCATGACGGTCGTCGACGTCAACACCGGCAAGTTCGTCGGCTCGGGCGGAAACCTCGAGGAGACCGTCACCAAGAACAACCTCGAGGCCGCGGAGGAGATCGTCCGCCAGCTGCGTCTGCGGGACATCGGCGGCATCATCGTCGTCGACTTCATCGACATGGTGCTGGAGTCCAACCGCGACCTCGTGCTGCGTCGACTCATCGAGTGCCTGAGCCGCGACCGGACGAAGCACCAGGTCGCCGAGGTCACCTCGCTCGGTCTCGTGCAGATGACGCGCAAGAAGCTCGGCCTCGGCCTGCTGGAGACCTTCAGCGAGGCGTGCGAGGTGTGTGCGGGTCGCGGCGTGATCGTCCACCACGACCCGGTCGTGAAGCACCGCGCGAACGGCAACGGCAACAACAACAACAACGGCGGCAACGGCAACGGCGGACGCCGCCAGCGCGGCAACGGCGGCAACGGCAACGGCAACGGCGGCGGAAACCACTCCGCCCCCGCCGCCCCGCCGGTGACCCACAGCATCACCGAGGGGGCCAAGTCGGCCCTCGCGCAGATCGCCGCGTCCACGATCGCGCCTGCCGGTGACGCGGTCGCCGAGGCTCCGGCCGCCGAGCCCGCACCGGCTCCCGCGTCGGAGCGCCCGAAGAAGGCCCGGAAGAAGCGCGGGGACCGCAAGGGGCCGAAGACGCCGACCGAGGAGCTTCTCGACTCGGTCCTGGACGCGCTCCCGGAGCCCAAGGCGCCGGGTCAGGGTCGTGGACGGCGTCGGGTCACCACCGCCGCGCTCTCCGGCACGCCGGTGTCCGTGAGCTCGGAGGCGTCAGTGGCGCCGGTCGCGTCCGCGGACCCGGAGGCCTGACGCGATCAGGCGGGTCACCAGCTCCCTGCCGGAGACGTGCTGTGCACCGCCGGCGATGAGCCGGGGGACCGCGTCCTCAGGGACGTCGTAGTGATCGAGGTCGAAGGCCCGCGCCGGGATCCCGTGGCTGCGCGCGAACGCGTGCAGCTCGTCGAGGTTGTCGTCGCTGACCAGGTGCGCCCACAGGCGTCCGTGGGCGGGCCAGCGGGGGTCGTCGACGAGTACGGTCACTCCGTCAGCCTACGACCGGCCCCGTCACCCGGCTCACTTTGCGAGGTCGTCCGGCATCCGGTAAAGTAGTCCCTTGGTGCGCATGCCGCCTCGTCCTCGACGGCCGAAGCGGAGAGTCTTGCATTCGCGCCCGTCGTACCAGCGACGCATGCAAGCAACAGTCTTCCCGTGAGATTCTCGGAGCCGCGTGCTCCCCAACGAAACAGGTATGAAGTGGTTTACGCAGTAGTGCGCGCCGGTGGCCGGCAGGAGAAGGTCGAGGTCGGCACCATCGTTCAGCTCGACCGTGTTCAGGCTGCCCAGGGCGACAAGATCCAGCTGCCCGCCGTGCTGCTCGTCGACGGCTCCACGGTGACCACCGACGCCGACGCGCTGGCGAAGGTCACCGTCACGGCTGAGGTCGTCGGCAACCTCCGCGGCCCGAAGATCGTCATCCAGAAGTACAAGAACAAGACCGGCTACAAGAAGCGTCAGGGCCACCGCCAGGAGCTCACGCGCGTCAAGATCACCGGCATCAAGTAAGACCGAGGAGACCAGGACATGGCACACAAAAAGGGCGCAAGCTCCACCCGTAACGGTCGTGACTCCAACGCACAGCGCCTCGGCGTGAAGCGCTTCGGCGGTCAGCAGGTCCTCGCCGGCGAGATCATCGTCCGCCAGCGCGGTACCCACTTCCACCCCGGCGCCAACGTCGGCCGTGGTGGCGACGACACGCTGTTCGCTCTGGCCGCCGGTGCGGTCGAGTTCGGCGCGAAGGGCGGCCGCAAGGTCGTCAACATCGTCGCTGCTGCTGAGTGATCACAGCACCACGCTAAACATCCGGTTCGGGGCGGGCTTCGGCTCGCCCCGTCCGTGTATCTGCCGTCAGGCACCCTGAGCAACCGAAGGACTCGCACATGGTCACGTTCGTCGACACCGTCACTCTGCACCTGCGTGCAGGCAAGGGCGGCAACGGCTGCGTCTCCGTGCACCGGGAGAAGTTCAAGCCCCTCGGCGGTCCGGACGGCGGCAACGGCGGCGACGGCGGCGACATCGTGCTCGTCGCCGACACGCAGACCGGCACGCTGCTGTCGTACCACCACTCGCCGCACCGCTCGTCGGGCAACGGCGGACCGGGCATGGGCGACCACCGCTCCGGCTTCGACGGCGAGACCCTGGAGCTTCCCGTCCCGGTCGGCACCGTGGTCAAGAACCCGAACGGCGACGTCCTGATCGACATGATCGAGCCGGGCGAGCGCTTCGTCGTGGCCGCGGGCGGTCAGGGCGGACTGGGCAACGCGGCCCTGGCGACCCCCAAGCGCAAGGCTCCCGGGTTCGCTCTGCTCGGCACCCCGGGCTTCGAGGGCGATGTCGTGCTCGAGCTCAAGACCGTCGCCGACGTGGCCCTCGTGGGCTATCCCTCCGCGGGCAAGTCGAGCCTCATCGGCGCGATCTCGGCCGCACGGCCCAAGATCGCCGACTACCCCTTCACGACGCTGCACCCGAACCTCGGTGTCGTCCAGGTGGAGGACTTCCGCTACACCGTCGCCGATGTGCCCGGCCTCATCGAGGGCGCCAGCGAGGGCCGCGGGCTCGGACTCGAGTTCCTGCGGCACGTGGAGCGCTGCTCCGCCCTGCTGCACGTGCTCGACTGCGCGACGCTGGAGCCGAACCGCGACCCCATCTCCGACCTCGACGTCATCCTCGCCGAGCTGGCCGCGTACGAGGTGCCGGAGGGGCAGACGCCGCTGCTGGAGCGCCCGCAGTTCGTGGCGCTGAACAAGGTCGACGTGCCGGAGGCCCGTGACCTCGCCGACCTCGTGCGTCCTGACCTGGAAGCCCGTGGTTTCCGGGTGTTCGAGATCTCCACGGTCTCGCACGAGGGGCTGCGCCCCCTCACACTCGCGCTCGGCGAGCTGGTCGAGCAGCACCGCAAGGAGACCGCGGTCGAGGCGCCGCGCGAGCGCGTCGTCATCCGGCCGAAGGGCTCCGTGAAGCCGTTCACGATCCGCGTCGAGGGCGGCACCTACGGCAACATCTACCGCATCCTGGGCGAGAAGCCGGTGCGCTGGGTGCAGCAGACCGACTTCCAGAACGAGGAGGCCGTGGGCTACCTCGCCGACCGTCTGGAGAAGCTGGGCGTCGAGGACGAGCTCTTCCGCCTCGGCGCCGTGCAGGGTTCGACCGTCGTCATCGGCGAAGGCGACAGCATCGTCTTCGACTGGGAGCCGACGATGAGCTCCGCCGCCGAGCTCATGACGGCGCCACGCGGCACCGACCCGCGTCTGGCGCCGAACGCCCGCCGCACCACGTCCGAGCGGCGCGAGCAGTACTACGAGCGCATGGACGCCAAGGCGCAGGCGCGCGCGGAGCTGGAGGCCGAGCGCCTGGCCACCTACCGCGAGGACGAGGCGTGACCGCACGCACGCGCGCCGACCTCGCGACGGCGACGCGGATCGTCGTCAAGGTGGGCTCGTCGTCCATCAGCGGCGAGTCGTCCTGGCGCATCCCGGTGCTCGTCGAGGCGCTGGCCGCGGCGCACGCCCGCGGAGCAGAGGTCGTGCTCGTGTCGTCGGGAGCGATCGCGTCCGGCATCCCCTTCCTCCGCCTGGACGCGCGGCCCACCGACCTTGCCACGCAGCAGGCCGCGGCCGCGGTCGGCCAGAACATCCTCGTCTACCGGTATCAGGAGGCCCTGCGGCCCTTCGACATCGTCGCCGGTCAGGTGCTGCTCACCACCGGAGACCTCGAGAACCCGACGTCGCGGTCGAACGCGCGTCGCGCCATGGAGCGTCTGCTGGGGCTGCGCATCCTGCCGATCGTGAACGAGAACGACACCGTTGCGACACAGGAGATCCGCTTCGGCGACAACGACCGGCTCGGCGCTCTCGTCGCCCAGCTCATCGAGGCCGACGCGCTCATCCTCCTCAGCGACATCGAGTCGCTGTACACGCGCCCGCCGAGCGACCCCGGTGCGGAGCCCATCGACATCGTGGCCCCCGACGCCGATCTCTCCGGGCTGGAGTTCGGCGCCACCGTCGTCAACAGCGTCGGCACCGGGGGAGCGGCCACGAAGGTCTCCGCCGCCCGGCTGGCCGCGGCTTCCGGCATCGGCGTCCTCGTGACCAGCGCGGACCTCGTCGCCCAGGCGCTCGCGGGTGCCGACATCGGAACCTGGTTCGAGCCGGCCACCTCCTAGACTGGGCGGATGACCGACCTCACCCCTCAGACGCGCCTGGAGCGGGCCAAGGAGGCCTCGCGGGAGACCGCCGCCCTCACCAGCGACGACAAGGCGCGGGCGCTGGAAGCCGTCGCCGTCGCCCTCGAGGCGAACGCCGCCCGGATCATCGAGGCCAACGAGCGCGATGTCGCGCGCGGGCGTGACGACGGAATCGGCGAGTCCCTCATCGATCGGCTCCGCCTCGACGAGAAGCGGGTGTCGGCTCTCGCAGCCGCCGTCCGGCAGGTGGCCGCGCTGCCCGATCCCGTCGGCCGGGTGGTGGGTGGCCATCGGATGCCCAACGGCGTGGCCCTCGAGCAGGTGCGCGTCCCGTTCGGGGTGGTCGGCGCGATCTACGAGGCGCGTCCCAACGTGACCGTCGACATCGCGGCTCTCGCGCTGCGATCCGGCAATGCCGTGGTCCTGCGCGGAGGCAGCGCCGCGCGCGATTCGAACACGGTGCTCGTCGACGTGATGCGCGCCGCCGTCGGGACGGCGGGCGTGACGCCGGAGGCGATCCAGACCGTCGACGACTTCGGGCGCGACGGGGCGAAGGCGCTCATGCACGGCCGCGGCTTCATCGACGTGCTCGTGCCGCGCGGCAGCGCCGGTCTCATCGAGACCGTCGTGACGGAGTCGACCGTGCCGGTCATCGAGACGGGTGCGGGGAACGTGCACATCCTGCTCGACGAGAGCGCCCCGGACGACTGGGCCTGCGACATCGTCGTGAACGCCAAGGTGCAGCGGCCGAGCGTGTGCAACGCGGTCGAGACGGTCCTCGTGCACCGGCAGGCCGCCCCGCGGCTGATCCCCCTCGTCGCGAGCGCGCTCATGAGCGAGGGCGTGGCGATCCACGGCGACGATGTCGTGGCGGGCCTCGTCGCCAACGTGATCCCGGCCACGGAGGAGGACTGGGCCACCGAGTACCTCAGCCTCGACGTCGCCATGAAGGTGGTCGACAGCCTCGACGACGCTCTCGACCACATCCGCCGCTACAGCACGGGTCACACGGAGTCGATCATCACCACCGACGCGCGCAACGCGGAACGCTTCCTGGCCGAAGTCGACTCCGCGGTCGTGATGGCCAACGCCTCGACCCGGTTCACCGACGGGGCCGAGTTCGGCTTCGGCGCCGAGGTCGGGATCTCGACGCAGAAGCTGCACACGCGCGGTCCGATGGGGCTCGCCGAACTGACCAGTACGAAATGGCTCGCGCGTGGGGCCGGTCAGACGCGCGGGTGAGGGCTAGACTGGGGGACGCTGTATCCCCACAGGACCCCCGAGACAGCACGCCACGAACGGAGTCAGGATGAACCTCGTCGCACAGATCGCGATGGCCGCCGCAGAGACCGAGCACCACGGCAACGTGGCCCTCGACACCCTGATCTTCGGAGTCATCGCCGCGATCGTGTTCGCCGCGCTCGGGATCGTGACGCTGTCGTACAAGAACGTCGCGAACCGTCACTCGGCGAAGGCCGAGGCCTGGGCGGCCAAGCACGGCAAGGACCACGAGGCGGGACACGGCCACTAGGCCCTCATGAGCACCGCGACCACGCGCGCACCGCGCATCGGCGTGATGGGCGGCACCTTCGATCCGATCCATCACGGCCACCTGGTCGCCGCCAGCGAGGTCGCGCACTCGTTCGATCTCGACGAGGTGGTGTTCGTCCCGACGGGTCGCCCGTGGCAGAAGGCGGACGTGACGCCCAGCGAGCACCGCTACCTGATGACCGTGATCGCCACGGCGTCCAATCCGCAGTTCACAGTGAGCAGAGTCGACATCGACCGCGCGGGACCGACGTACACGATCGACACCCTCCGCGATCTCAAGGCCCAGCGTCCGGACGCCGAGCTGTTCTTCATCAGTGGCGCCGATGCCGTGGCGCAAATTCTCAGTTGGAGAGACCATGATGAACTGTGGGAGTTGGCCCACTTCGTCGCGGTCTCCCGCCCAGGACACGTTCTGAGCATCGACGGCCTCCCGAGCGACGACGTCAGCCAGCTCGAGGTGCCGGCGCTGTCGATCTCGTCGACGGACTGTCGTGAGCGTGTCCGTGACGATCAACCGGTCTGGTACCTCGTCCCCGACGGGGTCGTCCAGTACATCGCGAAGCATCATCTGTATCGGAGCAAGGCATGAGCACATCGGATCAGCGAGGTCCGCTGACGCGGAAGCAGCTGCGGGAGATCCGGTTGACGGGATCCACCCCGATCATCAGCGAGGAAGAGGCCAAGGCCGCCGCGGAGTCCGCTCCTCCCGCCCAGCCGCTGCCCCGCGCCGCCGAGCCCGTCGTCGTCCCCCCGGCGCCGGTCGCCGAAGGCCCCGTCGAGCCCGGCGCCGCTCCGCTGACCCGCCGCCAGGCGCGGGAGCAGGAGAAGATCAAGACCGCCTCGGTCCCGGTCCACGGCGCGGAGGATCAGGCCGGGCACGACGTCGCGGCGGATCAGCAGCCGGCGGCACCGACGGAGGAGGACGACGTCGTCGATGACGAGGTCGCCGCGGAGCCCGTCAGCGCCGCCGACGTCGCCGATACCGTCGGCACGGTGCCCCTCGTCGAGGACGAGGGTGCGCAGACGGAGTCGGCTCCGGAGGATCTGTCGGAGGTACTCGGCGTCTCCGCGGAGGACGAGGCCTCGGACGAGGATCTCCTCGAGGAGGAGGTCGACGACGACATCGAGGCGGGCGAGCGCCCGACCGTGAGCCCGACGTTCGGGGAGGGGGTGCTCCAGGAGGATGCACCCGCCGAGCCCGCGCCGTTCCGTCCCTCGTTCGACGAGCTGCTCACCTCGAACGACTCCGGGGGCACCCAGCACTCGGCACCGAACGCCCTGATCTTTACGCCGTCGGCCGGCGAGGGTTCGCTGTCCGGGCCGGTGGCCTCCACGGGCGAGATCCTCGTCACGGGGTCCTACGAACTGCCCAAGGGGCTCGGTTCGCAGGGGCACGCTCACGGCACCACGGACGGCAAAGAGGTCGACGCCGTCCTTATCGACGGGGAACTCCCGCCCGCGTCGTCCCCGACTCCGATCGCGGCGAGCTCCGCGGTCAGCACCATCAAGCCCGCCGGCGAGGTGATCCGTCCGCCGGCACCCGAGAAGGGCAACCGGCTGATGCTGATCGCCGCCATCGTCGCGGGCGCCCTCGCGCTGGGCCTGGGCACGGCCCTGGTCATCGCCTTCACAGGAAACGTCTTCTGATGCAATCACCCGAAACCGCCGAAGAGATGCTGCGCATCGCCGCCGACGCCGCCGTGGCCAAGGGCGGTGAGGACCTCGTCGCACTGAACGTCTCCGAGCCGCTTCCGCTCGTCGACATCTTCCTCCTCGTGACCGGCAACAGCGAGCGGAACGTCGCCGCGATCGCCGACGAGATCGAGGACCGTCTCGTCGAGTCCGGACACAAGCGCGTGCGCCGGGAGGGGCGTGCCGAGGCGCGCTGGGTGCTGCTGGACTTCGGCGACCTCATCGTCCACGTCTTCCACCAGGAGGAGCGGGTCTACTACGGCCTGGAGCGTCTGTGGAAGGATTGCCCGGTCATCCCGCTCGAAGTCGCCGAAGCGTCGGCTGACAACGCCTGACATGGCCACGCACCTGCTGACCGGTGCGGGGTCGGGCATCGGCGCGGTCCTCGCCCGACGGCTCGTGGAGCGCGGCGACGACGTCGTGGTGCTCGCGCGCGACGCGGGACGCGCGCGACAGATCGCCGAGGAGCTGCCGGGGGTCTCGACCCTGGTCGGCGACCTCGCCCAGCCGGGACGCCTCTCGTGGGCGCTCTCGAAGCAGAGTCTGCCGGATCGCATCGACTCCCTGGTGCACGCGGCCGGCGTCGTCGATCTCGGGACGGTGGGGGAGCTCACCCCGGCGCTCTGGGACCAGCAGCTCGCCGTCAATCTCGTCGCCCCGGCGGAGCTCACCCGTCTCCTGCTGCCCGTGCTCCGGGTCTCGCGGGGGCACGTCGTGTTCGTGAATTCCGGCGCCGGGCTCCGGGCGAGCCCGGGGTGGTCGGCCTACGCGGCCTCGAAGCACGGCCTGCGGGCTCTCGCTGACGCGCTGCGGCAGGAGGAGGCCGAGCACGGTATCCGCGTGACCTCGGTGTATCCGGGGCGGACGGCGACGCCCATGCAGGAGCGGGTGCACCGGCAGGAAGGCCAGGAGTACGACGCGACGCGGTTCATCACGCCGGAGGCGGTGGCGACGACGATCCTCACCGCGCTCGACCTGCCGCGGGACGCCCACCTCACGGATCTCACGGTGCGTCCCCAAGGCTGAACGAGCCGATCACACCATTCTCCTGCACCTCCTCGTGAGGGTGTCAAGGCCCTTCCCTTCCCTGGCGGGGTATCCGAGGCTCGTCATCAGAGAGTCCTGGAGGGCCGACTGATGTCAGAAGTTCCTGATCCCCGTTTCGTGCTTCACCGCATCACGCCGTCGGAGTGGGTGATCAACGATCTGCGCTATCCCCCGAACGACCCGCGCCATGTCGTCGCCTGCGTGTACGAGCTCGCCGACACCGAAGTCGAGGTGACGTGGCTGCGCGATCTTCCGCTCGCGATCCGATACGGCACGGCGTTCGAGGTGCTGGAGGAGGTCGAGCGGATGCAGGGGGCGAGCCGGGCGACGCGTCCCATCGCGATCCCGCATCGACCGCCGCTGCTGGCCACCTGAGCCGGCTCCGCGTGAGAAAGGGCACCCCTCCGTGAGGAGGCGGTGCCCTTTCCTGTGTCCGGATCAGTCGTCGTCGCCGGCGACGGCGGCGCGGTCGGCCTCCGCACTGTCGATCTGGGCGTCGTCCGCATCCTCGTCGAGCACTTCTTCGCCGTCCACCTCGCGCGTCGGGACGTCGTCGGCGTCCCCGTCGGCGATCGGCGGGAGAGGCGGGATCGGGGGAGTCGTGTTGGACATGTCGTCTCCTTTCGTCGGATGCCCTCTGTCTACGCCGGCATGCGCACCCTGGGGAGACCGTTGACGGGCCGTGGCGGGGGCGGCTACGGAGCCGGCTCCGACCTCAGGAAGCAGGGGGCGTGCCGCCGCCTCCCGGGCCGCCCATGCCGGACGCGGCCTGCTGGGTGACGCTGTTCGCATAGTCGTTGGTCGGATCGCGGTAGATGGTGTGCACGTGCCCCCAGCCCGACGTGGTCACGCCGTCGACGTCGGCGCCCGCAGAGCCCTGCTGCGCCTGGAACGCGACGTACACCTTCGGGCCGGAGATCGAGAAGTCGATGCCGTTCCCGGTGCTCATGTCGTACGTCGTCGCCCCGGACCAGGCGATGACGGTGTCATCCAGCGTCTCCTCGATGTCGGCCAGCGTGGACGCCGTGGTCTCCTCGTCGCTCATCCCGGCCCAGTTCGCGATGAGCTGGAGCAGCAGGTCCCGCTGCTCGTCGGAGAGGTCGGCCCCGGACAGCCCGGCTCCGCTGACGAAATCGCACGTGTCGCCCGGTGCGCACATGCTCACATCGCCGGAGGTCAGCGTGGCCTGCTGGTCGGCGGTGAGGCTGTCGAAGAACGCGAAGGCGTCCGTGTAGATCCCGTCGAACGGCTGCACCTCCTCGCCGTCCTCGTTCGTGTAGACGGCGGGCTGGACGCCGAGGTGCGTGGGCGCGAACGTGATCGCGTCGGTGCTGCCGTCCAGCGTGGCGTTGATACCGAGGTGGTGCCCGCCGAACTGCACCTCGAAGGCGCTGTCGGTCGCCGTCGGATCGCCGAAGAAGGCGATGTAGTACTGCCCGAGGGAATCCTCGGTGCTGCTGCTGTTCTCGGCGAGGTACTCGTCGCCCCCCATGATCCCGGTCACGGTGGCGTAGGCCTCGTTGCTGAGGAGAGACTCCAGCACGGCGAGCGCCGCTGTCCGCTGCTCCTCGGTCAGGTCGACGAGGTTCAGACCGGCCCGCTGCACGAAGGTCACCGGGAAGTTCGACCACGAGGTCGTCTTCGTCTCGTCGTCGAAGTCGTAGAGAACGGTCTCCTTCTGCTCGTCGGTCAGCGTCGCGAGGAAGGCTGCGGCGGCTGCGGACGTGTCGGCGATCGTCCCCGCCGTCGTTCCGGCTTCCGTCGACGCGGCGGCGGAAGCCGAGGCGGATGACGAGGCAGAGGTCGTCGATTCGGCGGTCGTGGCTGCGGCGCAGCCGCTCAAGACGAGGCCGCCCGCGAGGACGAGGCCGGAGAGCCAGGCGAGGCGCTTCTGCGCGGGAGAGGATGTCGTGTTCATGCCTCCACGGTAGAAAGGGGACCGGTGGCGGCCCTATGATCTGTCGATGTCCTTCCTATGACGATGGAGCCGCGGCCACGCCACACCGTGTTTTTCCGGGCGATGTCCGGGACGCCGCCTCAGGCCCGCTCGCGAGATCAGGCGACCTGGCACATCGGAGCCTGTTGTCGCGCGAATGCCTGAGGTCGAGCGGGATCAGGGGAGGTAGCGGTCGACGATCGTGCGGAGCTGTGCCTCGTCGGGTGCCGTGGTCACGCCGGTCACGCGCTGCAGCGTCGCGAACGGGGTCGACGCGGACCCGACGGGAGCCGGCTCGATCTGCGTCTTCCAGTCGGGAGCGATGCGGTCGAGGAGGAGGCCGAGCTGTGCACCCGTGAAGTAGGAGTAGTCGCGTTCCAGGACGGTCTGCTGCTCCGGGTCGTCGAACAGCGCGTCGAGACCGTCGGTGAAGGTGCTCTGCACGGGAGTGAGACCTCGTGCTCTGTCGAAGGCCCGCTCGACGTAGGTCGCCGTCCCCTCGATGGCCTCCAGCTCGATCTCCGCTTTCAGGGTCGGCCACGTCGTGTAACGCGCCATGCGCACGGTGGCGAGGTCGGACGCGAGGGTCGCCAGCGCCTGCGGATCGGTCTCCGATTCGACCCGGTCGAAGATCCGCGCCTCCACGCGCAGCAGCTCGTACTGCGCCTCCGTGTGCGGGTAGTCCGGTATCGCGCCGCCGGCCTCCCACGGCCAGGCGCCGGGCGCTTCCGGGTCGAGCCCCTGCTTCGTGACGTGGAAGTTCTCGTGCAGGGAGAAGCGCTGAAAGCCCTGTGACGTCGTGGTCTCGGTGTCGAGCATCGTCTGGTTGTACTTGAACGCGAGGACATCATCGCCGCCCACCTCGATCACACCGAAGTTGGACGGGGCGTACAGCAGCGCGTCCCCGACGGCGAACGTCCGGCTGATGCGGACGTCATCGAGGTGGGTGGCCCCGGGGACGTCGATCTTCGTCATGCCGGAGGTGTCCGTGACACCGCTCATGTTGACGAGGATCGCGTGCGACCAGAAGGAGCTCTTCTCCCCGTCCGTGCGCAGCAGAACCAGCGGTTGGTCCTCATACCGGTAGGCGTCCGTCCAGATCTCCGGGGCATGTGCCGCTGTGACGTCGTCCTGCTCCGACAGCTGGGTGAGCATCTCCTTGTCGGTGGCGTCGAGTCCCTCGTAGTTCGACGGGGTGGGGGCGAGGAAGCGCCACGCGATCACCCCGCCGATGCCGAGCGCGAGGACGGCGAGAACACCGACGATCACGGGAGCGAAGCGGCGACCGCGTCGCGCGACGGAAGCATGCATATGTAACACGCTACCGTGATGACTGTTTCGTCTTCGTATGCTCCTCAGTCAGGCGATGGCGCGGCATCAGGCAGGGAGGTCAGTGAATGCCTGATGGAGCGCGGGCGCCTGATCTCGAGTGATGCAGCACGCCGCGGAAACACGAAAACCCCCGGCGAACCGAGGGTTTTTCGTGGACCTGAGGGGACTCGAACCCCTGACCCCCTGCATGCCATGCAGGTGCGCTACCAGCTGCGCCACAGGCCCAGACGCTGTTCCGGAGTGCTCCGGGCAACGTGAAAACACTACTACACGAATCCGCATCCGCACCAATCGGGACGGGCCGCCCGGGCGCGTCGGTACACGAGGAACATCCGGAGGAGCGACGGCGTTCGATCCATCGTGAGCACTCTCGACAGCATCGTGATCGGCGCCGGCCAGGCCGGGCTGTCGGCGTCGTTCCACCTGCGCCGCCGCGGGATCGAGCACATCGTGCTGGACGCCGATGCGCGGGCCGGGGGAGCCTGGCAGCACCGGTGGGACGCCCTCACGATGCGCGACGTGCACGGGGTCGCGGAGCTCCCGGGAGACACCGCGCCGCCGCGGGACGGGCGCCGGGCCAACATCGCGGTGCCGGAGTACTTCGCCGCGTACGAGAAGGCCCACGATCTGCCGGTGCTGCGGCCGGTGCACGTCCGTCGGGTCCACGATGACGCGGGGGTCCTGGTCGTCGAGGCCGACGAGGGGGAGTGGCGCACTCGCACCCTCGTCAACGCGACGGGCACCTGGACGCAACCCTTCCTCCCGCACTATCCGGGGATGGAGACGTTCCTCGGGGAGCAGTTCCACACCGTCGACTACCCGGGCCCCGAGCACTTCCTCGGCAAGCGGGTGCTGGTCGTCGGCGGCGGTGCGTCCGCCGTGCAGTTCCTCGGTGCCCTCGCTCCTCTCACCGAGACCCTGTGGGTCACTCGACGTCCGCCCGTCTGGCGCGACGACGACTTCACGCCGGAGGCCGGTGCCGCCGCGGTCGCGCTCGTCGAGAAGCGCGTGGCGGCCGGCCTGCCCCCGGAGAGCGTGGTCAGCGTCACGGGTCTCATGCTGCGCCCCCAGGAACGGGAAGCGGAGCGCCTGGGCGCGTACGCCGACCGTCGACCGCTCTTCCAGCGCATCGAGCCCGACGGCGTGCGCTGGGCCGACGGATCGTTCGAGCGGGTGGACGTGATCCTGTGGGCGACGGGGTTCCGGCCGGCCATCGGCCACCTCGCCCCGCTCCACCTGCGCAGTGCCGCGGGTGGGATCCAGCTCGACCGCGGCGGCCGCGGTACGACGGCGGTGGCCGACTCCCGGGTGCAGCTCGTCGGGTACGGCCCCTCCGCGAGCACCATCGGCGCGAACCGGGCGGGGAGGGCCGCTGCGGCCGGTGTCGTCCGGGCGCTCGCGAAGACGGGAGCCGCGGTCTCGTCCTGACTGGTTCGTCGTCCGGCGCGTCCTGTGGATACGCTGGGAGGCATGCTGCGCATCGTCCTGACCGTCGTCTGGCTGCTGCTCTCCGCGTGGCTCGTGGTGTGGGTGGGGGAAGGCCTGTTCGGTGTGAACCAGCGCGAGTCGATCCTCCCGTTCGCGAGCGGTGACGGTCTCGGCGGCCCCATCGTGATCGGTGTGGCGTGGGGTCTGCTGCTCACCTTCGGCGGATCGATGTCGGGTCTGGCGCGGCGCAAGAAGGTTCGCGGGCTGGCGCAGATCGGCGTCGGCACCGTCGTCGAGATGTCGCGCACCGGCGTGACCGTGAACGACGTGCCCCAGTACGACCTGTTCATCCGGGTCAGCCCCAGCGTCGGCGACGATTTCATCGGACAGCTGCGCATGCTGCTCGACGCCGGTGACGTCGGAGCGCTGCAGGTGGGGCAGCCCGTCCCGGTCCGCTACAACGTCGACGACCCCGACACGGTCGAGCTCGCCGACCTCAGCGACCCGAGCGTCCGAGAGGCGATGCTCCAGTGGCGCATCGACCGGGGCCTCATCGACCCGTCCCAGGTCCGCGCGCGTACGACGGGGACCCAGGTGCCCGCGTCCGTCGTCGAGGTGCGTCCGACCGGACGGCGCCGTGAGGGGCAGAGCGAACTCGCGCTGAAGGTGCTCGTGGCCCCCGAGGGGGCAGAGTCGTGGGAGGCCGACACCACCGTGTTCGTCTACCCGCAGGCCGTGTCGCGCCTGCAGGTCGGGGCACCGATCTGGGCGTTCTACCGGCGGGAGGACCCGCACACGGTCGCCGTCACGATCGAGAAGGAGGCGGCACGATGAACCCCCTCGACACGCTGATGTGGCTGGTGAACTTCCCCGCCGCGCACGGCTATGCGATGGTCTTCATCGCGGCGTTCTCGATCCTCGGGCTGTTCGCGGTCTCCGCGCGAGGCACGACCGGAGGCGGCTCGCTGCGGGCTGTCCGTGAGCGGGAAGGCCTTGTTCCGGCGGGCACGCGATCCAGGGGCAGCGTCGGTGGCTCCGTGGTCCGCGTGTTCTTCCGCGTCCTGGCCTTCGTGATGCTCGGTTCCCTCATCATCGGGATCCTGAGCCTGACCGGTGTCCCGGTGACCCGCGCGTACATCTTCGAGAACGGTCGTCCCACCACGGGTACGGTCGACGGGGACTGGGTGACGTTCACGGCGGCCGACGGCACCGAGTACACGCTGGAGAGCGACTTCTTCACCCCCGCCGTGTACCCGGACCGTGACGCGTGGATCCCGACCGGGACGCCTGTCGTCGTGCGGTACCTCCCCTCGCATCCGCAGGCCTTCGTCATCGACAGTTCGCAGACCCCGGGCTGACGTCAGTCGGGGCGCGTAGGGTGAAGACATGTCGCGCATCCTCGTCTTCGGCGGCCACGGCCGCATCGCCCTGCTGCTCGCCCCGCTCCTCGTCGCCCGCGGTCACGAGGTCACGGGGGTGATCCGGAACCCCGATCACGTGACGGAGGTGGAGGACGGCGGCGCGATCGCGCTCGTCGCCGACATCGAGACCATGGACGTCGACGCCCTCACCGAGATCATCCGCGGACACGATGCCGTGGTGTGGTCGGCGGGTGCCGGAGGCGGGAGCCCGGAGCGTACGTACGCGGTCGACCGCGACGCGGCGGAGCGGACCATGGACGCGGCGGAGCGCGCGGGCGTGCGACGCTACGTCATGGTGTCGTGGATCGGCTCCACGGCCGATCACGGCGTCCCGGAGGACGACTCCTTCTTCCCGTACGCCGACGCGAAGTGGGCCGCAGACGAGCACCTGCGCGCTTCCGACCTCGACGGGACGATCCTCGGCCCCGGCACGCTGACCTTCGATGACCCGACCGGTCGCATCCGCATCGATCCGGAGGGGCGCGGCGAGGTCTCCCGCGCCGACGTCGCGGCGGTCATCGTCGCGACCCTGGAGGACCCGGGCACGATCGGGCGCACGATCCGCTTCGGCAACGGCGACGAGGAGACCTCGGTGCCGATCGCCGAGGCGCTCGCGCGCTGAGGGCGATGAAGCGGAGTCGGTCCCTCGGGCGCCGGGCACGGCGAGGTGCCGGCGCCGCGCTCGTCCTGATCGTCCTCGTGGGAGGTGCCTGCGCGTCGGCGGCTGCCCAGTCCAGCACGGAGCCCGCTGAGGCGGTATCGGTGCAGGCCGCAGAGCCCGGCGAGCTCCGACAGCAGGCCGCCGCTCTCGTCGCGGACATGAGTACCGCGGAGCAGGCATCGTCCATCGTGATGGGACACATCGGCGGGACCGATCCGGCGGCGCTGCGTGCCTATATGCAGTCGGGGCTCGGCGGATTCATCCTCATGGGCGGGAACATCCCGGCCACGGAGGAAGAGCTCCGCACGCTGACGGCCGCGCTGACCGTCGACCCCTCCCTCCCGCCGCTGATCGCGGTGGACCAGGAGGGCGGCATCGTCTCGCGCCTGCCCTGGGACACCTTCCCGGCGTCGACGACCCTGAAGAGCCGTCCGGTCGCCGAGACCTCGGCAGCCTTCGCGGCCCGGGGCGCGCTCGTCGCGCGCGCCGGGATCACCGTCGACTTCGGTACCGTCGCCGACGTTCCCGCGGACCGCGGCTCGTTCATCTTCGGGCGGGCCCTCGGCATCGATCCAAAGAATGCCGCCGACCGCACCGCGGCGGCGACTACGGCGCAGGAGCACTTCGTCGCGTCGACGCTCAAGCACTTCCCCGGGCACGGAGCGGCGCCGGGCGACTCCCATCACGCGATCCCGAGCACCGGCATGACGAAGGCCGCCTGGCGCGAAGCGGATGCCGTGCCGTTCGCCGCCGGCATCGACGCCGGCGCCTCGGTGCTCATGTACGGCCATCTCGCGTACACCGCCGTGGACTCCCGTCCGGCGTCGCTCTCCGCGGAGTGGCATCGCATCGCGCGGGAGGAGCTCGGCTTCGACGGCGTGGCCGTGACGGACGACCTCGGCATGCTGCTGTCCTCGGGGGACCCCGCGTACGCCGATCCGGTCGCGAACGGCGTCGCCGCAGTCGCGGCCGGCAACGACCTCGTGCTCATGATCGCGGGGTCCACCGCCCAGACCGCGACCGACATGGCCGCGGGGATCGCCGCGGCGGTCGACGCCGGGACGCTGCCCGCCGAGCGTCTGGAGGACGCGGCGACCCGGGTGCTCACCCTGCGTCTGCAGCTCGCCGCAGCGTCGTCGTCGTGGGCGGTCTGCGGGGACTGCGGCGCCGGCTGACGCTCAGGCGGCGGCGCGCTCGTCCGGGCCGAGCCAGGCGGTGAGGAGGGAGGCGCGGAGGGCGGCGCCACGGTCCGCGAAATCACGCTGGCGCCGGACGTACTCGGCCTTGCCCTCCGGCGTCTCGATGCGTACCGGTTCGACGTCCCACGCCGACAGGTCGTACGGGGCGGCCTGCATGTCGAGCAGCCGGATGTCGCGCGCCAGCTCGAACGCGTCCAGCAGCAGCTCTCCGGGAACGAGCGGGCCGAGCTTCATCGCCCACTTGTACAGGTCCATGCCGGCGTGCAGGCAGCCGGGCTGTTCGAGGAGGGGCTGATCCTCTCTCGTCAACGCCGCCCGGTTGCGAGGCACCGCCTCCGGCGTGAAGAACCGGAAGGCGTCGAAGTGCGTGCAGCGGAGATCGTGCGCCTCCACCACGGCATCCGTGCCCGCCTGCCCCAGCCGGAGGGGGACGGCATGCCGATGCTCTGCGGCGCGGTAGACCATCGCCCATTCGTGCAGACCGAAGCAGCCGAACTGCCCGGGCCGGGAACCCGTGCGGCGCAGCATGAGGGCGACGAGGCGAGCGAGCTCGGGCTTCTCGGCGGCGAAGCGCCCGGCATCCGGCGTCACGCCGGCGGGGGTGACCCCGGGGGCGTACCAGCGCCATGCCGCCCGCTCGGGGGCTTCCTCCAGCTCCACACCCGCTCCGGGATGCCAGCGGCGGAGCTGCGCGGGCTTGTAGCCGTAGTAGGTGAAGAGGAAGTCCCACACCGGGTGCTTCTCGCCGCGCGTCACACGGTCTCGGTGCGAGGCGGTCAGCGCGTCGGCCCGCTCCCGATGCGCGTCCTCGCGCCGAAGCCAGTCGTCACGGGTGAGGATCATGTCAGTGCAGGATGCCGGCGTCGCCGAGCTGGTCGCGCAGGCCCGCGCCGTCCTCGGCACTCACCCACGGCACCTCGTCCGCGTCATGGGATTCCATCTCGGCACGGCCGCCGGCGAGCACCGCCTCGGCAGGCAGCAGCCGCCGGATCGCGACACCCGCGACCGAATCCGGGTACTCCTCCTGGAACTGCGTGTAGATCGCCTCGTCATGCTGGCCGTCGTCGCCGATCAGGAGCCACTTGATGTCGGGGAACTCGGTGGCCAGTCGCCGGAGGTTCGTGAGCTTGTGGTCGCGCCCGCTGCGGAACCAGCGATCGTGCGTGGGGCCCCAGTCGGTCAGCAGCAGCGAGCCGGCGGGGAAGAGGTGACGACCGAGGAACCGCGACAGCGTGGGGGCGACGTTCCAGGCGCCGGTGGAGAGGTAGACCATCGGAGCCCCCGGGTGCTGCCGGAGCAGCTGGTCGAGCAGCACGGCCATCCCCGGGACCGGGATGCGGGCGTGCTCGTCGACGACGAACGAGTTCCAGAAGGCGATGAAGGGCCGGGGGAGCGCCGTGACCATGACCGTGTCGTCGACGTCGGAGACGACGCCGAACCGGGTGCTCTCCGCGACGACGAAGGCCCGCGCCTCGATCGGCTCCTGTCCCTCGACGGTGATCGTGAAGGTCTGCCAGCCGGGTTCGAGGTCGGCGCGGATGACGGTGTCGATGACGCCGCCGCGGTCGGCGACCACCCGATGCGTGCTGTCGCCGACATGCACGTCGACCGAGGCGAAACCCACGGGGATGCCGACGAAGCTGCGCCAGCCGCGGATGCTCGCCGGTTCCCCGTCGCGGCCGCGGCGCTGCGGCGGGACGATCAGCACGCGACCGAGCACACGGACCCACCCGGGGCCGCCGTAGCCCGGGAAGGGCAGCACGGTGGCGCTCCGGCCGCGGCGGCGCGCTCGTCCCTCGCGCCACACGTGCAGGCGGTGCTCGAGACGGGCGAACCAGTGGATCCTGGGCGCCGGGGGTGCGGGGGCCATTGCCTCAGTCTTTCACGTCGGCGTCGGACTCCGCCGCCGGGGCCTCCAGATGACGAGCTTCGAGACGGTGCAGCAGCCGCTTGCCCAGGTAGGCGAGCACGAGGAACAGGGCGATGACTCCCACGAAGAGGTAGCCCGCGAAGTGCACGCGGTCGACGAGCTCGCGGAAGCTCCCGGCCGCCAGCGAGGTGACGCTCACGTACGCCGAGGCCCAGATGATGCAGGCCGGGGTCGTCCAGGCCAGGAAGCGCCGGTAGGGGTACTCGCTCATCCCCACCGTGAGGGGGACGAGGGAATGGAGGACCGGGAGGAAGCGGGAGAGGAAGATGGCGATGCCGCCGCGTCGGGCCAGGTAGTTCTCCGCGCGCACCCAGTTGTGCTCGCCGATCCGCCGTCCGAGCCAGGAGGCACGGATGTACGGGCCCAGCCAGCGGCCGAGCCAGAAGCCGATGCTCTCGCCGATGAGGGCGCCGACGACGACGGCCACGCCCATCGCGATGCCCTCGAGGGGAGTGGCGACGCCCATCGAGGCGATGATGACGATCGTGTCGCCGGGGACGATGAGGCCGATGAGGATGCTCGTCTCCAGCATGACGGCGAGACCTGCGACCAAGGTGCGCGTGACCGGATCGATCGACTGCACGGTGTCGAGGAGCCAGAGCAGGAGGTCGTCCACCCCATGAGGATACGGGAGCAGCCCGGTCCTAGGCTGGAAAGGTGCCCGACCGCCTGACCCCCCGAGCCCTGCCGTCCTGGGTGGCGCCGGAGCGACTTTTCGGGGTGCTCGCGCAGCGGCCGGCGGACGTGTTCTGGCTCGATGCGGGCGCTGACGCCGTCGAGGGATGGAGCTTCCTCGGCACCGGGGTCGCGGAGCCGCTTCCGGAGGACGTGCGCCTGGATGCCGGGTCCGTCGAGGCCGGGATGCCGCCGTTCCGCGGGGGATGGGTCGGCTGGCGCGACTACGAGAGCGGAGCCGCGCGCGCGGGAGCTCCGGTCGCCACCGAGCCGGAGCCGGAAGCCCGGACGTGGCTGCGCGTGACCAGGGCCGTGGCGGTCGATCACGACGCGCACCGCCTGTGGTTGCTGGCCCCGGAGGAGGAGACCAGTGAGGGGGAGCGCTGGCTGCAGTCCCTTCTGAGCGACGCCGGCCCCGAGGCGCCGACGCCGCGGGCAGTGGAGGACCGACACGTCGCCGAGGCCCGCCATACTCCCGCCGCGTACGAGCAGCTCATCGACCGCTGCCGCGACCTCATCCACGCCGGGATCGCCTACCAGCTCTGCCTCACGACGCGGTTCACCGTGCCCGGGGCCCACGACCCCGTCGCGGTGTACGGGCGGCTCCGGGCGGCGACGCCGGCGCACCACGGGGGATTCCTGCGCATCGGGGGACGTGCGCTCCTCAGTGCCAGCCCTGAGCAGTTCCTCCACGCCGGCGGTGGCGTCATCCGCACCCGTCCCATCAAGGGCACGCGTCCTCGGGGTGCCGATGCCGCGACCGATGCCGCGCTCGCCGCAGAGCTCGCCGCGGATCCGAAGGAGCGGGCCGAGAACGTCATGATCGTCGACCTCATGCGCAACGACCTCTCCCGGGTGTGCGTGCCGGGGTCGATCCGGGTCGACGGTCTCTGGGAGGTCGAGAGCTATCCGGCCGTGCATCAGCTCGTCAGCACGGTCAGCGGCACGGCCGCGGAGGGGATCACGGTCGGGGCACTGCTGGAGGCGGCGTTCCCCGCCGGCAGCATGACCGGAGCACCGAAGCTGTCGGCGATGACGCAGCTGCACGACCTCGAGGGCGCCCCTCGCGACATCTACGCCGGCTGCTTCGGCTACATCGGCGTCGACGGTGCTCTCGATCTCGCGATGGTCATCCGCAGCATCGTCGTGGACGAGGAGGCGGCGTTCGTCGGCGCCGGTGGCGGGATCACGTGGGGATCGGTGCCCGCGGCCGAGGTGCGTGAGGTCGCCACGAAGGCCCGCGCCCCGCTCGCGGCGCTGGGCGCGGAAATGCCCGCCACCTGGCGTTCCGATATCCTGAACTGATCCCGTTTTTCCCTTCAGATTGGTCGTGCGTTCGTTGTCCGAGAACATGTCCACCGCTCCCGTCGACGAGGAGTTCTCCTCGCCGCACGCCATCCAGGCCAAGTGGCAGAAGTACTGGGCGGAGCACGAGACGTTCCTCACGGGCGGAGACGACGACACCCGGCCGCGGCGCTACGTGCTGGCCATGTTCCCGTACCCCTCCGGCGACCTGCACATGGGGCACGCGGAGAACTACCTGTACTCCGACATCGTCGCCCGCTTCTGGCGGCACCGGGGCCACAACGTCCTGAACCCGATCGGGTGGGACTCCTTCGGCCTGCCGGCGGAGAACGCCGCGATCCGCCAGGGTGCCGACCCGCGCGAGTGGACGTACCAGAACATCGCGCAGCAGAAGGTGGGCTTCCAGCAGTACGGCGTCTCCTTCGACTGGAGCCGGGTGCTGCACACGTCCGACCCCGAGTACTACCGCTGGAACCAGTGGCTCTTCCTGAAGATGTACGAGCGGGGCCTGGCGTACCGGAAGAAGAGCCCGGTCAACTGGTGCCCGAACGACCAGACCGTGCTGGCCAACGAGCAGGTCGTGGACGGGCGCTGCGAGCGCTGCGGCTACGAGGTCGTCAAGAAGAAGCTCACCCAGTGGTACTTCCGCATCACCGACTACGCGGACCGCCTGCTCGACGACCTGAACCAGCTCGAGGGGTTCTGGCCGCACAAGGTGCTGCAGATGCAGCGCAACTGGATCGGCCGCTCCGTCGGCGCCGATGTCGACTTCCGCATCGAGGGCCGCGAGGAGCCGGTGACGGTGTTCTCGACCCGTCCGGATACCCTGCACGGCGCGACGTTCTTCGTCGTGGCGCCCGACGGTGACCTGGCCGCCGAGATCGCGGCGGACGCCGAGCCCGAGGTGCGCGAGCGCTTCCAGGCCTACCTGGCCGAGGTGCAGAAGACCACCGACATCGATCGGCAGTCCACCGACCGTCCCAAGACGGGCGTCTTCCTGGGCCGCTACGCGATCAACCCGGTCAACGGCGAGAAGCTGCCGATCTGGGCGGCCGACTACGTGCTGGCCGACTACGGGCACGGCGCCGTCATGGCGGTCCCGGCACACGACCAGCGCGACCTCGACTTCGCACGCGCGTTCGACCTGCCGGTCAAGGTCGTCGTCGACACCACCGCTCCGGTCACCGGTGCCATGCCGGTCATCGAGGTGGACGAGGACGGCGTCCCGATCGATGCGGACGCCGCGCTCGACGAGCAGAACCCGGCGAAGACCGGCGTCGCCCTCACCGGCGAAGGACGCATGATCAACTCCGGTCCGCTGAACGGACTGTCGAAGCGCAACGCGATCGCACGCGCCATCGAGCAGCTGGAGGCCACGGGGACGGGCCGGGCGGCGAAGAACTACCGCCTGCGCGACTGGCTGATCTCGCGGCAGCGGTTCTGGGGCACGCCGATCCCGATGCTCCACACCGAGGACGGCCGCATCGTCCCGGTGCCGGAGGACCGGCTGCCGGTCAAGCTGCCGAGCGTCGAGGGCCTCGACCTCAAGCCGAAGGGGACGTCCCCGCTGGGCGGCGCCGAGAGCTGGGTGCGCACGACGGATCCGGAGACCGGCGACCCGGTGCTGCGCGATCCGGACACGATGGACACCTTCGTCGACAGCTCCTGGTACTTCCTCCGGTTCCTGTCGCCGAACAGCGACACGGTGGCGTTCGACCCCGCCCAGGCGGCGCGCTGGGCCCCGGTGGACTCGTACATCGGCGGTGTCGAGCACGCGATCCTGCACCTGCTGTACGCACGCTTCATCACGAAGGTGCTCTTCGACATGGGGCTGATCGACTTCACCGAGCCGTTCTCCAACCTGATCAACCAGGGCATGGTGCTGCTCGACGGCCAGAAGATGTCGAAGAGCAAGGGCAACCTGGTGCTGTTCCAGGAGGAGCTCGACGCCCACGGTGCCGACGCGCTCCGCGTCGGTCTGGCCTTCGCCGGTCCGGTGGAGGACGACAAGGACTGGGCGGACGTGTCGACCACCGGTGCGCAGAAGTTCCTCGCGCGCGCTCTGCGGATCGCGCACGAGGTCGCCAGCCCCGTCGACGTCGTCTTCGACGGGGGCGACGCGGCCCTGCGCCGCGCGACGCACAAGCTGCTCGCCGAAGCGCCCGCGCTGGTCGAGCAGACGAAGTTCAACGTGCTCGTCGCCCGTCTGATGGAGCTGGTCAACGTGACCCGGAAGACGATCGACGGCGCTGCCGGTGCTGCCGACCCCGCCGTCCGTGAGGCGGCGGAGACCATCGCCGTCATGCTCGACCTCATCGCCCCGCACACCGCGGAGGAGATGTGGGAGATCCTGGGACACGAGCCGTCCGTCGGCCTCGTGTCGTGGCGCTCCGCCGATCCGGCGCTGCTCGTCGAGGACACCGTCACCGCGGTCGTGCAGATCGGCGGCAAGGTCCGCGCGCAGCTCGAGGTGCCGGCACGCATCGGCGAGGCCGAGCTCGAGGCGCTGGCGCGCGCCGATGAGCGCGTCATCCGGTCGATCGGCGATCGGGAGATCGTCAAGGTCGTCGTGCGGGCCCCGAAGATCGTCAGCATCGTCGTCAAGGGCTGAGTCCTCGGCGTGCTCCGCGGTTCCGCCTCCCCCGGTGCGAAGGGATGATGCCCGGATCACGTCGCGACCGGGAACGGCCGTCCTCCACGACGAGTCCCGTCTGAGCGTCTCTCCACGGTCGCTGTGTCCGGAGCCGGGAGGCGGTGGGCGCGGAGCTTAGGGTGACCGGATGACCTCGTCCCCGCCTCCACCTCCTCCGCCCCGTCGGAGGCTCCGCCTCGGACTCGGCGCGGCGGTCGTGCTGGCGATCGTCGCGCTCTCCACGGCCGTCGGCCTCGGGCTGGTGCGGGGTCAACCGTCGTCCGTCGAGGCGGTTCCGCTCGCGGAGAGCTCGGCGTCGGTCGAGCCCGCGCCCGCGGAGATCTACGTGCATGTGCTCGGGGCGGTCGAGCGCCCGGGCCTGTACGTCCTGCGCGCCGACTCCCGGGTCGTCGACGCTCTCGCGGCCGCCGGCGGGTCGACGGACGCCGCCGACCTTGCGGGGGTCAATCTCGCCCGCCGGGTCGAGGACGGTGAGCAGATCCTGGTTCCGGTCGTAGGTGCTGTCGCCGACCCGTCGGCGCCGCCATCCGGAGACGGGACCGTCGATCTGAACACCGCGGATCAGGCGGCTCTGGAGGAGCTCCCGGGAATCGGGCCGGCGCTGGCCGAGCGTATCGTCGCGTGGCGCGAGGACAACGGTCGGTTCCGCACGGTCGACGATCTCCTGGCGGTGCCGGGGATCGGGGAGAAGGTCTTGGAGGGGCTGCGAGACGGGGTGCGCGTGTGAGAGTCGCCTACCCCTGGGGATCGCAGGTCAGCGTGGCATCCGTGATCACCTGGGTCGCCAGCTCCCGCTCGGACTCGAGCGGATCGCGTCCGTCGACCAGGAGCTGGACGCTCTCATCGGACAACGCGGAGTCGTAGACGTACTGCCCGACGCAGGGATAGAAGTCCGGCATATCGTCATAGGTGGTCAGGCCGTTCGACCGGTTGATCTCCTCCGCGGACGCGCCGATCTCCTCAGGTGTCGGACGGCTCTCACTGGCGCTGCTCGGCGGGTCCGATGGCTGGGCGCTGGCCGGGGGCGCGCTTTCGGCGGGCAACGAGTCGTTCAGCGCCGACGAGGCCAGCACGAGCGACACGATGAGCACGATGACCCCGATCACGGCGCCGACGACCGAAACGACCATGCCGACGATCGACGGCCACTTCGCGGCGTTCTTCGTGAACAACCCGATCAGCGACACGACGAACCCGGCGAACAGGATCACCGCGCCGACCACGAACAACACGGGGATGAAGGCGAGAACGGCGCCGAGGACGGCCAGGCCCAGCCCGATGAACCCGAGGACCGGCGTCGGCCGAGAAGCAGCGTCAGGGACCTGTTGCGCCGGGGCGGCCGACCCGTATGTCGGCGCCTCGGGATGAGGCAGCGAGGGATTCGTCGGAGCCGAAGGGGGAGCGTAGGCGTCGGTCCACCGTGCTCCGTCCCACCACCGCTGGCGCCCGGAACCATCGTCGTACCACCCAGCCGGGACACTCATGCGCTCTCCTCCTCGTCGCGGCAGCGTCCGCCGCGCGCCAGTACCCAGGCTACTCAATCGCTTCCGACGAGGTCGTCACCGCGTCCGACGCCGGCGGTCTCCTCATCGGAGAAGTGCTCCTCCACACCCTGACCTCCGGGGTCGTTGTCCTCCGCTCGTGCGGCGGCGGTCGCGGCGGGCGGAGTGGGCGCCGGCGCGACTCTAGGGTGATCCGATGCATGAGAGGCAGCGTTCGTCCCTGGGGCCCGAGGAGGGATCGGCGTGACGGGCGATCTGCGCCTACTGCCGGTGGCGGTCGGTGCCTGGGGTGTGGCCCTGGTCTGCGTGTTCGTGCCGGGAGCGGCGGCGTGGGTGGCGGGTGGATGCCTGGCGGCCGCGGGGATCATCGGCGCCGCTCTGGCGATCCGGCGCCGCGCAGTCGCGACGATCGGGGGACTGGTCATCGTGGTTCTCGCGACGGCGGCGGCCGTGGCGTTCACCGTGTTCGCACAGTCCGCGGGCCGTGACGCCGTGCACGCGTGGGGAGGCAGAGCCGTCGAAGCGGTCGGTGAAGTCTCGTCGTCGGCGTCCGTGGGACGCGATGGGCGTCTGTGGATGGACGTGCAGCTGAGCGGCATCGGTGCGCCCGGGGCCGTGGCGCCGGCGGCCGGTCCGGTGCGCATCGGCATCGAGGAAGGGGAGGGGTTCGTCCTCGGTGCGCAGGTGCGGGTGACCGGAGAGAGTGCGGAAACGGATGCGGGGGAGCGGGCGGCCCTCGTCGTCTTCGTCACCGCGGGAACGGTGGAACGGTCCGCACCGGGCGTCTTCGGATTCGCTGCCGACCTCCGCCGGTCGTTCGTGGAGCGCGCGACGCGGCTCCCGGAACCCGGCGCCGGGCTCCTTCCGGGGCTGGCGGTGGGCGACACGACCGCTGTGCCTGCCGCAGTCGACGCCGACATGCGTACGAGCGGCCTCAGCCACCTCACCGCCGTGTCCGGGGCGAACTGCGCGATCGTGGTCGCCGCGGTGTTCGCGATCGCGGCGCTGAGCGGCGGGACGCGAGCGCTGCGGGTCGTGCTCGCGGCCCTCGCGCTGGCGGCCTTCGTCGTGCTCGTGACGCCGGAGCCGAGCGTCATCCGGGCCGCCACGATGGCCGCGGCAGGCATGCTGTCGATCCTCGTCGGGCGGCCGAGCGCAGGCGCCGGGATCCTGGCCCTGTGCGTGGGCGCGCTCCTCGTCGCCGATCCCTGGCTCGCATCGACGCCGGGGTTCGCGCTGTCCGCCGTGGCCTCCGGGGCCCTCATCCTGCTCGCCCCGGCGCTGGCGAACGGAATTGCTCGCTGGCTGCCCGGTCCGCTGGCCCTCGCGATCGCCGTCCCTCTGGCGGCGCAGCTCGCGTGCGCGCCCGTCATCGCGCTGTTCGCGGAGCAGCAGTCGCTCGTCTCGGTCGTCGCGAACCTCCTCGCCGAGCCGGCCGCGCCGGTCGCCACGGTGATCGGGCTCGTCGCCTGTCTCGCTGCGCCTCTCCCACCCGTCGCGGATCTGCTCACCGCGTGCGCCTGGCTGCCATCTGCGTGGATCGCGACCGTCGCGCATGTCACTTCCGGGCTCCCCGGCGCTCAGGTGCTCCTCCCCGCGGGGCTCGGCAGCGCTGCCCTGGTCGCGCTGGTGAGCGTCGCGATCGCCATCGTGTGCTGCCGCGGAAGGCCGCGCCTACGGGACGTCACGCGCCCGGACGTCGTGACGGTGTGGTCTCGTCGGCCGGGGCCCTCGATGTCCGGCGGCGTCCTCACCATCGTCCGATGCGTGGCGGCCGGCGTTCTCATCGTCGTGGCGTCCATTGGCGCCTCCCGCGTGCTGGTCGACGGTCCGCTCGCCCCGCTGGTGACGCCGCACGGGTGGGCGATCGCCGCGTGCGACGTGGGCCAGGGCGACGCGATCCTGGTGCGTTCGCAGGACGCGATCGCCCTCATCGACACCGGTCCGGACCCCGGGGCGCTCGACGCCTGCCTCCGCTCGCTGAGCATCGACCGCATCGACCTGCTCGTGCTCACGCACTTCGACGCGGACCACGTCGGTGGTGCGGCCGTGCTCGAAGGGCGAGTGGACACCGTGTTGCACGGACCACCCGCCGACGATGCCGATGCGCGCGTGCTCGATGGCCTGGCGCGGGCGGGCGCGGCCCTCCGCGCGGTCGGCGCCGGAGACCGGGGCACTCTCGGCGGAGCATCGTGGCGGGTGCTCTGGCCGCGGAAGGACAGCGTCGCCTTCCCGCCGGGCAACGATGCGAGCGTCGTCACCGAGTTCGCCGGGGGAGGAGTGCCGCGCGCCCTGTTGCTGGGCGACCTCTCCGCGGCCCCGCAACGCGCGCTGCTCCGCGATACGCCGCTGACACGATACGACGTGGTCAAGATCGCCCACCACGGGAGCGCTGATCAGGAGCCCGCTCTGTACGAGGGTCTGCATCCGAGCGCGGCGCTCATCACGGTCGGCGCGGGCAACGACTACGGACACCCGCGTCGGGAGACCCTGGAGCTGCTGTCGGCTCTCGGCGCGCACGTCTACCGCACCGACCGCGACGGTCGCACCCTGCTCGGCATCGAGGACCATGCCCTCCGCGTCTGGACCGATGTCGCGCCGCCCTGAGTCGGGTGTCCGACACCGCCGGTAGGCTGGTCCCATGGCAGCTTCCCGTCCTCCCTCCCGCGGCGGCGCGAAGGCCACGAAGATCCCGCAGGTGTCGTGGCGGGAGCCGCACCCCGCGCCGCTGGTGCTCGTCTCGGGCCCGGAAGAGGTCTGCGCCGAGCGCGCGATCGCCGGGGTGCGCGACTACCTCCGTGCGGAGGATCCGGCGCTCGAGGTCAGCGACGTCCGTGCCGACGACTACGCTCCCGGCACGTTGCTCTCCCTGACCTCGCCGTCGCTGTTCGGAGAACCGCGCCTGGTTCGCGTGTCCGGCGTGGAGAAGTGCTCTGACGCCTTCCTCCAGGAGGCCATCGGGTATCTGGAGAACCCGCAGGAGGGGGCCACGGTCGTGCTCCGCCACACGGGCGCCAGCGTCCGCGGGAAGAAGCTCCTCGATGCGCTGCGCGCGGGGACGGGCGGCGGGATCGAGATCGCGTGCCCCGCCATCAAGCGCGACGGCGACCGGGTCGACTTCGCGGCGGGGGAGTTCAAGGCGGCGAAGAAGCGCATCGCCCCGCCGGCACTCCGAGCGCTCGTCTCGGCCTTCGCCGACGACCTCACCGAGCTCGCCGCCGCCTGTCAGCAGCTCATCGGCGACGTCGAGGGCGACATCACCGAAGAGGTCGTCACGAAGTACTACGGCGGCCGGGTCGAGGTGTCGGCATTCGTCGTCGCCGACACCGCCATCGCCGGACGCTACGGCGAGGCTCTCGTGGCGCTCCGCCATGCCCTGTCCTCCGGCGCGGACCCGGTGCCGATGGTCGCCGCGTTCGCGATGAAGCTGCGCACGATGGCGCGCGTCGCCGGCAACCGTGAGCCCAGCAGACAGCTCGCCCAGCGCCTCGGAATGAAGGACTGGCAGGTCGACCGCGCGCGTCGCGACCTGGCGGGCTGGAACGAGCGCTCCCTGGGGATGGCGATCCAGGCGACCGCGCGCGCCGACGCCGAGGTCAAGGGTGCGGCGCGCGACCCCATCTTCGCGCTCGAGCGCATGGTGACGGTCATCGCCACCCGTGAGCCGTTCGGAGGCTAGGGCACCCGCCTCCCGGGAAAGCAGAAAGCCCGCCTCACGAGGAGACGGGCCTTCGGAAGTCAGAAGCTCAGAGAGCCGAGACCTGCTTGGCGATCGCCGACTTGCGGTTCGACGCCTGGTTCTTGTGCAGGACACCCTTGCTGACGGCCTTGTCGAGCTTGACCGAGGCCTTCTTCAGGCTCTTCTCGGCGGCGGCCTTGTCGCCGGCGGCGACGGCCTCGCGGGTCTGGCGGACGAGAGTCTTCAGCTCGCTCTTCACGGCCTTGTTGCGCTCGTGAGCCTTCTCGTTGGTCTTGTTGCGCTTGATCTGCGACTTGATGTTTGCCACGTGTGGACGCTTTCTGTACAGGAGTGATTCGGAGTGCCGGCAGCAGAAGAGGGCTGCTGCACGGCGGTCGTGAGGGAAGAACCCACACGCAAGCCAAGAGTCGAGTCTACCAGTACCGGGCGGGATCGTGCGAAACGACGCCACTCGGGCGAGACGCCGTCGCGCGGGAGGTGGGACCGGGTGCAGAATCATCCACAACGACGACGACGTCAGGAGCCCGATGACCCCCCTCAGCACCGACCCGGCCGCGCGTGCGCGGCTCCGCTGGTCCGCCGCCACCTCGTCCGTCCAGATCGAGGGTTCCCGCCGCGCCGACGGCGCGGGCCGGTCGATCTGGGACGACGAGATCGCCAAGCCGGGACGCATCCGGGACGGCTCGACGGCGGAGCCGGCCTGCGACAGCTATCGCCGCGTGGCGGATGACCTCGCCCTGGTGGCCGGTCTCGGGCTCGATCGGTATCGGTTCTCGATCCCCTGGGCGCGCGTGCAGCCGGACGGACGCGGCCCCGGGAACGTCGCGGCGCTGGACCACTACGCGCGCGTCGTCGATGGTCTGCTGGCGGCCGGCGTCACCCCGTTCCCGACCCTCTATCACTGGGAGCTGCCGAGCGCTGTCGAGGCCGACGGCGGCTGGCTGGCCCGCGATACCGTCGAGCGCTTCGGCGAGTACGCCGCCCTCGTCGCCGCACGCCTCGGAGACCGGGTGTCGTCCTGGTACACGCTGAACGAGCCCGCGATGACCACTCTGCAGGGCTACGCCGTCGGCGCGCTCGCACCCGGAAGGCAGCTCCTCTACGGCGCCCTTCCGACCGCACATCACCAGCTGCTCGCCCATTCCCGAGCCGCCGAGGCGCTGCATGCCCGTGGCGCGGCGAGCGTGGGACTCGTCAACAACCACACCTGGGTCCTGCCGCTGCGGGACACCGAGGAGGATCAGGCCGCGGCCGCGGTGTACGACCTCCTGCACAACCGGCTGTTCAGCGAGCCGCTCCTCTCCGGGACGACACCGGACCTGGAGGTCCTCGGGCTCCCGCCGCTGCCCGTCCTCGGTGACGACCTCGCACGCATCGCGGGATCGATCGACTTCTACGGCGTGAACTTCTACAACCCGACCACGGTCACCGCCGCCGCCGCCGAGGACGACATCCCGTTCGAGATCGTTCCGACTCCCGGAGTGCCCGTCACCGGGTTCGGTCCCGAGTGGCCGATCATGCCGTCCGCGCTGCGCGACCTCCTGATCGATCTGCACCGCCGCCACCCGAGCATGCCTTCGATCATCATCGGGGAGAACGGGGCATCCTTCCCGGAGCCCGACGTCGCCGGCCCTGTGGAGGATACGGATCGGATCGCCTACCTCTCCGCGCACATCGACGCGGTGGGCGAGGCCATCGACGCCGGCGTCCCCGTCGAGGAGTACACGGTCTGGTCGCTGCTCGACAACTGGGAGTGGACGGACGGCTACACGCAGCGGTTCGGCCTCGTGCACGTGGACTTCTCGACGGGGGAGCGCACCCCGAAGGCCTCCTACGGCTGGTACCGCGACCTCATCGCGGGTGCGCGCGCAGCCGAAGACGCCGAGGCGGCACGCGCATGAGCGCGACCCCGGGCCTCGGCACCCACCGAGCGGGCCTGCGCTGGATGTCGCTGTTCACCCTCGCCTGGCTCGCGATCTGGACCGTCCAGCTCACCCCGGTCCAGCTCCTCCTCCCGCTGCAGCTCGACACTCCGGAGGACGACTGGATCCGCGGCGTCGTCTCCTCCGGGATCGTGCTCGGACTGGGTGGCCTCGCCGGCGTCGTCGCCGGGCCGCTCGCCGGGGCACTCTCGGATCGCGCCCGCGCCGGCGCGCATCGGCGGCGGCCATGGGCTCTGGGAGGGGTCGCGCTCACGGCTGCCTGTCTCGTCCTCACCGGCTTCGCCGACGGCCCGTGGGCGGTCGGCGCCGGCTGGGTCGGCGTCTCGATCGGCGTCGCCGTCTCCTCCGCCGCGTTCACCGCGCTCATCGCCGACCAGCTCCCGACGACGCAGCGCGGTGCCGCATCCGCCGCGGTCGGGTCGAGCCAGGCGGTCGGGATCGTGCTCGGGGTCGGACTCGTCGTGCTGCTCGGCCTCGGCATCGTCGCCGGGTATCTGCTCCTCGCCGGCATCATCGCGGTGGTGGGCGTCGCGGCGGCACTGCGGCTGCCGGACCCGCCGAGCACGGAGGCGCTGCGCCCTCAGCGCATCGGGCGGCCCCGCCTGGCGTCGCTCCGCGACCGCGACTTCGCCTGGATGCTCTCGGGCCGGCTCGTCACCAACATCGGCAACGCCCTCGGCACGGCGCTGTTCCTTTTCTTCCTCCTCCACGGGCTCGGACAGGAGAGCACGACCGCACAGGACAACCTCCTCCTGCTGATCGTCGTCTACACGGTCTTCGTGGTACTCGCCTCCGTGATCACCGGGATCATCTCCGACCGCACCGGGGAGCGCCGCCGGCTCGCCGTGGGGGCCACGGTCGTCCAGGCGGCGTCGGGTGTGGTGATCGTGGCTCTGCCCACCTTCGAGATGACGATGATCGCCGCCGCGCTCATGGGCGTCGGCTACGGCGCCTTCTCGACCGTGGGGCTCGCGTTCGCGGCCGACCTGCTCCCGGATGAGCAGGACCACGCGCGCGACCTCGGCATCGTGAACGTCACCGCCGCCCTCGGACAGCTCATCGGGCCCGTCCTCGGGGCCGGCCTCGTCGCGCTGGCCGGCGGGTTCTGGCTCGTCTTCCTCGCGGCAGCCATCCTGTCGCTCGTCGGCGGAGCGCTCACCGCCGCCGCGCGGCCTCGGGTGCTCTCAGCCTGACGCCGTGCGCTGCTCGATCGTCGCGATCGCGAGGGAGAGGACGGCGTTGAACACCCGCGGGCGCATGGCCGTGATCAGGTGCGTGGTCCGTGGCACGACGATGAGCTCCGCCTCCGGGGCCAGGCGCCGGAACAGGGGTTCGTTAAGCCGGAGCTGATCGTACTGGCCGTTCACGAACCAGAGGGGCACCTGGATGCGGGGGACGGCGGCCGCCACATCCAGGGTGGCGAGGCTGCGCAGCGTCTGGTCCTGGATGTCGAGGGCGTACCCACCGGCGGCGAAGTCTCCGCGATTCTCCTCGGGGATCGTCGCGGCGAGCATGCGCTGCGTCAGCCACATGCCACGGTCGGGCAGGGAGTCGACCGCCCGGGCGAACAGGCGGTACGCGCGCAGCCCGGCGCCGCGGGGAAGCGAGGTGCATGCGGCGGCGACGAGTCCGTCGACGGGCGGAGGCTCAGCGCCACCGGTGTACGCGAGCGAGAGCAGCCCGCCCATGGAGTGGCCGACCAGCAGCACGGGGCCCGTCTCGGCCGCGGCGCGGACGGCCGCATCGATCGTGTGCAGCGCCTCGTGGAGGGTGAAGTCCTCGTCCATCCGGCTGCCGTGGCCGGGGAGGTCGACGGCGGTGACGGGGAGCCCGCGTGCCCCCAGGTACTCGATCTGCGACCGCCACATGGTGGCCGACGTGCGGATGCCGTGCACGAGGACGGTCTGGACGGTCACGCCTTCAGCATAAGGAAAGCGGGGCCGGTGGATGGACCACCGACCCCGCTTCGACACGAGGTGTCAGAGGATGTTACTTCTCCCAGCCGACGTTCTCGACCGGCGTGACGCCGAACAGGTCGAGACCGACGTAGGGCTCCGGCGTGAGGTTCGCCAGGCCGTTCTTGACCACGTAGATCGAGGGGCCGCTGTACAGCGGGATGAGGCCCCAGGTCTGCTCGATGATCTTCGGCTCGAGGTCCATCGCCGCGGTGGTCCAGGACTCCGCGTCCTTCTGGCTCTCGACCTCGTCGGCGATCTGCTGGTCGATCTCCTCCGTGCCGGTCGCCGACAGGTTCAGACCGCTGTCGGAGCAGTAGAGCTGGCAGAACCAGGCCGGGCCGAACGGGTCGGAGTCGGTGAAGCGGAGCGAGACGACGTCCCAGTTCTTCGTGGTGAAGTCGCTGGAGAAGTCGGCGGAGGCACGGACATCGATCTTGAGGTCGATGCCGATCTCCTTCTGCTGCGCCTGCAGCGACTTCGCGAGGGCCTCGATGGTCGGGTCCTCACCGAAGATCGGGAAGGTGACGGAGAGCTTCTCGCCGTCCTTCTCGCGGATGCCGTCCTCGCCCTCGGTCCAGCCGGCGTCGTCGAGGAGCTTCTTGGCGCCCTCGACGTCGTGCTTCAGACCGGCTTCGGCGAACGAGTCCTTGTAGCCGTCCTGGAACGAGTACAGGTTGAGCGAACCGGCGACCGGCTCCTCGTAGCCGAGGCCGTTCCACGCGATCTGCTTCTGCTGGTCGACGTTCACGCCGAGGAAGAACGCCTTGCGCACGTCGATGTCCTCGAACTGCGGCTTGTCGGCGTCGACGAGCAGGACCGTCTTGGCGGTCTGCTGCGCACGGCGGACGACGGTGTCGTCCACTTCCTGGACCTGCTTCAGGCGGTCGTTGGTGTTGGCGCCCACCATGTCGATCTCGCCGTTCTTGAAGGCGTTGATCGAGGCGTCGGGCTCCATGGCCGTGAAGGTGACCGTGTCGAGCAGCGGCGCGTTGCCCCACCACTCGGGGTTCGGCTTGAACGAGACGAAGCCGCCGTTCGCGTCAAACGTGTCGACGGTGTACGGGCCGGCGCCCCACTCGGGGTGCATGTTGCCGATGAAGGCCTCGTTGAACACGGCCGGGTCGGCGATGTCCGGGTGCAGGACGCCACCCGTGAGGAACGCCATGGACGGCCAGGCGTAGATGCCGTCGAACGTCACGACGGCGGTCTTCGCGGTGTCACCCTGCTCGACGGTCTTGATCTGCTTGTAGCCGTCGGTCGCGTTCGGGTTGAAGCCCTCGTCGTAGGAGCGGTTGGCCTTCCACGTGGCGTCGACGGACGTCCAGTCCATGTCGGTGCCGTCGTTGAAGTGCGCCTCGTCCTTGAACGTGAAGGTGATGGTCGTGTTGCCATCCTCCTCGCCGATCTCGTACGCGTCGAGGTAGGCGTCGTTCTTCGTGACCTCGCCCTCCGGCGAGACCAGGAGGATCTGCGGCATGTACCACGACCACAGGCGAGCGGTGTCAGCACTGGCATCGCTGTTGAAGCCGTTCAGCTGCTCCGGGATCTCGTTGATGGGGAAGTTGACCTCGCCACCTTCCTGGAGGTTGCTGCGGTCCTGCGGGTTGTAGTCGGCGGTCTTGGTCTCGACCTTCTCGCCGTTGTCCCCGCCACCGGTGTTCCCGGAACCGCTCGCGCAGCCCGCGAGGGCGAGTGCGAGGGCGCCGCCGACCGCGACCGCCCCCAGCAACTTCTTGTTCTTCATGGTGCTCCTTTCGCCTTTCGGCGTTTCATAAAGGGAAGACTAGTTCGCGCTGTATCCCGGAACACGGCGCTGCGGTGAATGCCGCCTAACCGTTATCGGACGGTGACCAGGAACGCGCGCATGGGATCCGGGTCAGACCGTCGCGGGCTTCGTCGACATCGTCTCGGCGTCGAAGACCACCCGCTCGCGGGTGCGCTCGATGTCGGGATCCGGCACGGGGATCGCCGACAGCAGCGCCTTCGTGTACGGGTGCTGCGGGTCGTCGAAGACCTGGTCGACGTCGCCGTGCTCCACGAACTCGCCGAGGTACATCACGGCCACGCGGTCGGCGATGTGACGCACCACCGAGAGGTCGTGCGCGACGAAGAGGTACGACAGCCCGAGCTTGGTCTTGAGCTCGTCGAGCAGGTTGATGACGCCGGCCTGGATCGACACGTCGAGCGCGGACACCGGCTCGTCGAGCACGACGATCTTGGGGTTCGTCGACAGGGCCCGGGCGATGCCGATGCGCTGCCGCTGACCACCCGAGAACGCCTGCGGGAAGCGGTCGCTGTGCGCGGGGTTGAGCCCGACGAGGTCCATGAGCTCGTCCACCCGCCGGTGCGCCTCCTCCTTCGGCGTGCCGATCGCGAAGAGCGGCTCCGAGATGATGTCGGCCACCGTCATGCGCGGATCGAGGGCTCCCATCGGGTCCTGGAAGACGATCTGGATGTCGCGGCGCAGGGCGCGCTCGACCTTGCGGCTGTGGATGTCGTTGACGCTGGTGCCGGCGATGACGATGTCGCCGTCGGTCTGCTTGACCATGTCCATGATCTGCAGCAGCGTGGTCGTCTTGCCCGAGCCCGACTCGCCGACGATGGCCATCGTCTCGCCCTCGCGCACGTCGAAGCTGATGCCCTTGATCGCCTGGACCTCGCCGACCTTGCGCTTCAGGAACGCGCCCTTGACCAACGGGAACGTCTTGCGGAGGTTCTTCACCTCGAGCGTGATCGGCCGCTCCTCGCGGGGCGTCCGTGTGAGGTCGCTCTCCGGGACGGGGCGGACGGGGTAGACGGGCAGGCCCCCGAGGAGGCCGCCGTCCTCGATCTCGTGCGCGCGGATGCAGGCGGCCTGGTGCAGGTCGCCCGAGCCCGTCGGCACGGGGAGCAGTTCCGGCTCCTTGGCGCGGCAGGCGTCCATGACGATCGGGCAGCGGTCGGCGAACGGGCAGGCGTCCGGCAGGTTGATGAGCAGCGGCGGGTTGCCCTTGATGGGGGTCAGCGGCTCCTTCTCGGCCTTGTCCACGCGGGGGATGGCGCCGAGCAGGCCGATCGAGTACGGCATGCGGGTCTTGTGGAACAGCTCGCGCACGGGCGCGTGCTCCACGGGCTTGCCGGCGTACATCACGAGCACGTCGTCGGCGGTGCGGGCGACCACGCCCATGTCGTGCGTGATCATGATCACCGCGGCGCCGGTCTCGTCCTGCGCCTTCTCGATGAGGTCGAGGATCTGCGCCTGGATGGTGACGTCGAGGGCCGTGGTGGGCTCGTCGCAGATGATGAGCTTCGGATCGTTGGCCATCGCGATGGCGATGACGACGCGCTGCCGCATGCCTCCGGAGAACTCGTGCGGGAAGGACTTCATCCGGCGCTCGGGCTCGGTGATGCCGACGAGCTTGAGCAGCTCGACGGAGCGGTCCCAGGCGTCCTTCTTGGACAGGCCGCGGTGGACCGTGAGGGCCTCGATGAGCTGATCGCCGACCGTGTAGACCGGCGTGAGCGAGGTCAGCGGGTCCTGGAAGACCATCGACATGCCGTTGCCGCGGATGACCGACAGCTGCTTGTCGCTCATGCCGACGAGCTCCTGCCCGTCGTACATGATCGAGCCGGTGACCTTGGCGTTCTCGTCGAGGAGACCCATGATCGCGAGCGAGGTCACGGACTTGCCGGAACCGGATTCGCCGACGATGCCGAGGGTCTTGCCGGCTTCGAGGTCGAAGGAGACGCCGCGGACGGCGTCGACACGGCCGGCCTCGGAGGCGAAGCTGACCTTGAGGTCGCGGACGGAGAGGACGTTGGTCATGCGCGGCCTCCAGCAGCCGAGGTGGGATCGAGGGCGTCGCGCAGGCCGTCGGCGATGAGCGCCATCGACACGGTGAGCAGGGTCAGCGCCGCCGCCGGGAAGTAGAACAGCCAGGGCGCCGTGGTCAGCGAGCTCGAGCCGGCGCCGATGAGGGCACCGAGCGACACGTCGGGGATCTTGACGCCGAAGCCGAGGAAGGACAGGCCCGTCTCCGTCACCACGGCGTTGACGACGCCGAGGGTGAAGTTGATGACGAGGAGCGAGCCGATGTTGGGCAGGAGGTGGCGGAGCACGATGCGCATGCCGCCGACGCCCATGTAGCGGGAGGCGCTGACGTACTCGCGCTCGCGCAGCGACAGGGCCATCGTCCAGATGACGCGGGCGGGGAAGTACCACCCGATCACGAAGATCATGATGAGGGCGATGACGCGCCAGTCACCGCCGGCCTTGTTCGAGATCATCGCGAGGATGAGGAAGCTCGGGATCACCATCATGAAGTGGATGACCAGGAGCGAGATGCGCTCGGTCCAGCCGCCGAAGTAGGCCGCGGCCGTGCCGACGAGCGCGGACACGATCGTGACGCCGACGGAGACGGTGATGGCGATCATGAGCGACCGCTGCAAGCCGACGGCGACCTGGGCGAAGAGGTCGTTTCCGGCGTTGTTCGTGCCGAACCAGTGCTCCGCGGACGGGGGAGTGCTGAGGTTCAGGAAGTCGAGCTCGATGTGGTCGTACCGGGCGATGAAGGGCCCGACGATGGCGAACAGCACGAGGACGACGAAGATCACGAGGCCGATGAGGGCTCCGCGGTTCCGGGAGAAGCGTCGCCAGTACAGCGTCCACTTCGACAGCCGCTTGGTGGCGACGCGGGTGGTCTCGGGGCCGGCGGTCTCCGGCTCCGGGTGGATGGTCGGGTCGAGCATGTCGGTGCTCATGTCAGCTCACTCTCACGCGCGGGTCGAGGACGACGACGGCGATGTCGGCGAGGATGGCGCCGATCGCCGTGAGGACCGCACCGAAGGCGGCGATCGCGACGGTTCCGTGGATGTCGTTCTTGGTGATGGTCTCGATGAAGTACCGGCCCATGCCGTTCCACGCGAAGATCGTCTCGGTCAGGACCGCTCCGGTGAAGATCGCGGGGATCGTGAAGGCGACCTGCGTGGCGACGGGGATGAGCGACGTCCGGAGCGCGTGCTTGCGGATGGCCTGCTGCTTGGTCAGGCCCTTCGCGCGGGCCGTGCGGACGTAATCGGCGTTGATGTTGTCCAGCAGGAGCGACCGCTGCAGGAAGTGGATGCTCGCGTACCCGGTGAGCACCAGCGCGATCGTCGGCAGCGTCAGGTGTTGCAGCACGTCTATGAGGGTGGGGAAGAAGCCCTCGACCCCTTGGCTGGCGTTACCGGTCACGTAGAAGATGCGGGTGCCGGTGGCGTTGTTCAGGCCGATCGCGAGCAGGACGATCGCGAACGCCGCGACGACGATCGGGATGTTGAGCGTGATGATGCTCGTCGCCTGGCCGATGCGGTCGGCGAGCTTGTACTGCCGAGACGCGGTGTACACGCCGAGCGCGATGCCGAGGACCGTCGTGAGGATCGTCGCGCCGAGGACGAGCTCCGCGCTGACCCACATGCGGTAGGCGACCTGCTCGTTGACGGATCCGCCCGTCGGGCTCACGCCCCAGTCCCAGCGGAGCAGGATGCCGGTGAGCCACGTCCACCACCGCTCGATGAGCGGGACGGTGTCGCTCAGGTTGCGGGGAGCGAGGGTGTTCACGATCTGCTCTTCGGTGAGCGGAGGGCGACGACCCACGTAGTTGCTGCGCGGATCGAGGAAGCCCCACGCGAGGAAGTAGGTGAGGTTCGTCGCGACCACGATCATGAGCAGCCAGCCGAGGGCACGGCGCGCGAGGTACTTGATCAAGGGGGATTTGTCTTTCTCTTCTCCAGACGCGCTCGGGGTCTGCCGACGCAACGCTGAGCCGGGCGGATGATCGGGTTTCATCCGCCGTTCCGCGCGACGCGACAGCCCTCACGGAGTCTGTGACGGAGTCGTATCGCTTACGGGATCCGGTGTCACGGATTGATCCCGGGCAACTTCGGGAGACTATCACCGATACGCACGAATGGGGATTATGAGGACCCTCACCGTAGAATCGACGGGACATGTCCCCACGCGCTCTCACCCCGCTTCAGCCTGCCGCGACGCCGGCTGCGCAGATCCGTAATTTCTGCATCATCGCCCACATCGACCACGGCAAGTCGACCCTGGCCGACCGCATGCTCCAGATCACCGGCGTGGTCGCGGAGCGGGACATGCGCGCCCAGTACCTCGACCGCATGGACATCGAGCGGGAGCGGGGCATCACGATCAAGAGCCAGGCGGTGCGGATGCCGTGGGCCCTGGGGCAGGCGCAGGGCCCGGACGAGGTGTTCGCGCTCAACATGATCGACACCCCCGGTCACGTCGACTTCACGTATGAGGTGTCCCGGTCGCTGGCCGCGTGCGAGGGTGCCATCCTCCTCGTCGACGCCGCGCAGGGCATCGAGGCCCAGACGCTGGCCAACCTCTACCTCGCGCTGGAGAACGACCTCCACATCATCCCTGTCCTCAACAAGATCGACCTCCCCGCCGCAGACCCCGAGAAGTACGCGAAGGAGCTCGCCTCGCTCATCGGCGGCAAGCCGGAGGACGTGCTGCGCGTGTCCGGGAAGACCGGCATGGGGGTCGAGGATCTGCTCGACCGGATCGTCGAGGAGATCCCGGCTCCGGTGGGGGATGCGGACGCACCCGCGCGGGCCATGATCTTCGACTCCGTGTACGACGCCTACCGCGGCGTCGTCACCTACGTGCGGATGGTCGACGGCAGCCTCTCGCCCCGCGAGCGCATCCAGATGATGTCCACCGGCGCGAACCACGAGGCCCTCGAGGTCGGCGTGTCGAGCCCGGAGCCCACCCCGACCAAGGGTCTCGGCGTCGGCGAGGTGGGCTACCTCATCACCGGCGTGAAGGACGTGCGGCAGTCGAAGGTCGGCGACACGATCACGAACGCGCGCAAGCCCGCGGCGGAGGCGCTTCCCGGCTACACGGACCCGAAGCCGATGGTGTTCTCGGGCATCTACCCGATCGACGGCAGCGACTACGCGGAACTGCGCGAGGCGCTCGACAAGCTCAAGCTCTCCGACGCCTCGCTGCAGTACGAGCCGGAGACCTCCGTGGCGCTCGGCTTCGGGTTCCGCTGCGGCTTCCTCGGCCTGCTGCACCTGGAGATCGTGACCGAGCGCCTCTCGCGCGAGTTCGGCCTCGACCTCATCACCACCGCCCCGAGCGTGATCTACGAGGTCGTGACGAGCGACACCGGCGAGACGGTGACCGTGACGAACCCGAGCGAGTACCCGGACGGCCGTATCGGCTCGGTGTCGGAGCCGATGGTGAAGGCGGCGATCCTGCTGCCCAAGGACTACGTCGGCACCGTCATGGAGCTGTGCCAGTCGCGGCGCGGCACGCTGCTGGGCATGGAGTACTTCTCCGAGGAGCGCGTCGAGCTGCGCTACAACATGCCCCTCGGCGAGATCGTGTTCGACTTCTTCGACCAGCTCAAGTCCAAGACGCAGGGCTACGCCTCCCTGGACTACGAGCCGTCGGGGCAGCAGGAGGCCGACCTGGTCAAGGTCGACATCCTCCTGCAGGGCGAGAAGGTCGACGCGTTCAGCTCGATCGTGCACCGGGACAAGGCCTACGCCTACGGCACGATGATGGCGGAGCGGCTGCGCAAGCTCATCCCTCGCCAGCAGTTCGAGGTGCCGATCCAGGCCGCGATCGGTGCGCGCATCATCGCCCGGGAGACGATCCGCGCGATCCGCAAGGACGTGCTCGCCAAGTGCTACGGCGGTGACATCACCCGCAAGCGCAAGCTCCTCGAGAAGCAGAAGGAGGGCAAGAAGCGCATGAAGATGGTGGGCCGCGTCGAGGTTCCGCAGGAGGCGTTCATCGCTGCGCTCTCCGGCGACGTCGAGACCAAGGACAAGAAGTAGCCCACCCCGCTGAACTTGTCGAAGCGCGCGGTTCTCAGGGACCCACCCTTCGACAGGCTCAGGGACTCACCCTTCGACAGGCTCAGGGACCCACCCTTCGACAGGCTCAGGGACCCAGCATCAGGGGCCCAGCCCTCCCGGGGATGTGACGGCGTGCGGCGCGGGGGGTGTTCGCTCAGGGAACCCGAAGTAGGCTGGATCTCATGCGGCGCGGGACTTTCCGAGACGACACGGTGGACTATGCGGCCGTGGGTGCGACCCACGCCCCCGATCTGATGCAGTACCCGCCGGAGCGCAGCATCCCGGCGGAGGAATCCTGGCGGATCGGCAGTGGCGAGGAGCGTTTCCAGACGGCCGGCGAAGCCCTGCTGTCGTGGACGGCGCAGCGTGCGGCCGGGCTGTCCGTGGAAGACGTCCGCCCTGCTCCCGGCCCCGCCTATGCGGGCGTGAGCTTCGACGCCGAGGGCAATCCGATCGCGCCGAGCAAGCGGGATGTGGAGCCGCGCTACGACGCCGAGGGGATGCCCTTCGTGGGCGCGGGCATGACACTCCACCTCCGCGGTCGCGTCGGCGGCATGCGCGCCGACTCCGAGCTGCGTGTGATCTCGGTCACCGAGGAGACCCGGCGAATCGGTTTCGTGCTGGGCACGGTCGGGGGCTCCGTTGTGAGCGGCGAGGAGTCGTTCGACGTGGACTGGCGCGAGGACAACGACGAGGTCTGGTTCACGGTCCGGGCTTTCGACGCCCCGAACACGCTGCTCTATCGGCTCGTCCCCGCCCTGATGAAGCGCCGCCGTCGCGAGCTGTTCGCGCGCTACCTCCGCGCGATCTCCCCGCTCTACGCGACTCCGGTGTGATGGCGGGACCACTTCCGCTCGGGGATCCGGCGCCCGCGGACGGGCGACTCCCCGCCGATCTCCCGATCTCCGTCGAGACGCCGTTCTCCGCCTACCTGCACATCCCGTTCTGCCGCGTGCGCTGCGGCTACTGCGACTTCAACACGTACACGTCCGGTGAGCTCCGCGGGGCGAAGCAGGAGGACTACGCGTCCACCCTCATCGGCGAGATCGCCCTCGCGCGTACGGTGCTGGACGAGGCCGGAGCGCTGCGCCCGATGGACACGGTGTTCTTCGGCGGCGGCACGCCCACGCTGCTTCCCGCGGGAGATCTCGCCCGCATGCTGGGAGCGGCCACCGCGGCGTTCGGACTCGCACCGGGCGCGGAGGTCACGGTCGAGGCCAACCCCGACACCGTGACCCCGGAGGTCGCGCGCATCCTCGCCGAGGCGGGGGTCACGAGGCTGTCCATCGGCATGCAGTCCGCCGTCCCGCACGTCCTCGCCGCGCTCGACCGGACGCACCGGCCCGAGAACGTCCGCACCGCCGTCGCCGCGGCGAAGGAGGCAGGACTCGCGGTCAGCGTCGACCTCATCTACGGCGCACCGGGGGAGAGCCTCGCCGACTGGGAGGCCTCGCTCGACGCCGCCCTCGCCCTGGAGTCCGACCACGTCTCCGCGTATGCCCTCATCATCGAGGACGGCACGAAGCTCGCGCGACAGATCCGTCGCGGTGAGGTGCCGACCCCGGACGACGACCTGCAGGCGGACATGTACGAGCTGGCGGACGAGCGCCTCGCCGCCGCCGGGTTCGAGTGGTACGAGGTCAGCAACTGGGCCCGCAGCGAAGGGCAGCGGTCGCGGCACAACCTCGCGTACTGGCGGGGGAGCGACTGGTGGGGTTTCGGCCCCGGCGCCCACAGCCACGTCGCCGGACTCCGGTGGTGGAACGTCAAGCACCCGGCGGCCTACGCGCAGCGACTGGCCGCCTCGTCCTCGCCGGCGGCCGGGCGCGAACGTCCGGACCCGGAGGCGCGGACCCTGGAGCGCATCCTCCTCCTCAGCCGCATCCGTGAGGGGATCGCGGTGACCGACGTCCCGGAGCAGAACCGGGACCGCATCGCCGGCCTCATCGCCGACGGGCTCATCGATGCGCCGGCGGCGATCCGCGGGCGCGTGCAGCTCACGCTCCGCGGCCGCCTCCTCGCCGACGCCGTCGTGCGCGAACTGACGGATTGAGCGGCTCCACCGGCGCTGCCCCGCCTTCGGAGATCTCCCGGTCGCAGGAGGTAGGATTGGCACTCAGGGCAGCAGAGTGCCAGCATCCGGTCGGCGGGAAGGGGAAGCCATGGTCACAGAGCGAGGGCTGCAGGTCCTCCGCGCGATCGTGCAGGACTACGTCGAGACGCACGAGCCCGTGGGCAGCCGTTCCATCGTCGACCGGCACTCGTTCGGGGTCTCGGCCGCGACCATCCGCAACGACATGGCGCAGCTGGAGGACGAGGAGCTGATCACGGCTCCGCACACGTCGTCCGGGCGCGTCCCCACGGACAAGGGCTACCGGGTGTTCGTCAATCACCTCGCCCAGCTCCGTCCTCTCTCCACCGCTCAGCGTTCCGCCATCGAGTCGTTCCTCGCCGACCCGGCCGACCTCGACGACCTGATGGTCCGGACCGTCCGCGTCCTCACGCAGCTCACCGGCCAGGTCGCGCTGGCGCAGTATCCGTCGTTCGCGCGGGCGCACGTGACTCACGTGGAGCTCGTGACGCTGGCCCCGAACCGGCTCCTCACGGTCCTGGTGACGGACGCCGGTGGGGTGTCGCAGCGGATCACCGCTCTGCCGGACGCGATCGACGAGGCCGACCTCGCCGTGCTGCGCGCGCGACTGTCCGCCCTCATCACCGGGCAGGCGATCGCGGCGGCCTCCGACCGGCTTCAGGCGCTGCTCGCCACGGAGGAGACGCCGCAGGATCGCGTGCTCCGCACCCTCGCCGGCGTCGTGATCGACGAACTCGGCGGCTTCCGGCAGGAGCGGCTCGTGATGGCCGGAGCAGCGACCCTGGCGCGGCGCGAACAGGACTTCCGCGGCAGCATCCACCCCCTCCTCGAGGCCATCGAGGAGCAGGTCACGCTGCTGCGGCTGATGAGCGAGATGGTGCCGGACGAGCACGGCCTCGCGGCGAGCATCGGCACCGAGAACGCCTCCTTCGGGCTCGGCGAGGCATCGATCGTCGCCAGCAACTACGCGGCGCCTTCGGGGACCGCGCGGGTCGGCGTCATGGGCCCGACCCGGATGGACTATCCGAGCAACCTCGCGGCAGCGCGGGCGGTCGCCCGCTACCTGTCACGCATGCTCGACGACGACGAGGCCGGCCGCTGACGCGGCCCCACGGAAATCACACGCAGAAAGGCGATTGTGGCGGACCACTACGAGGTTCTCGGGGTGTCCCGGGACGCTTCCACCGACGAGATCAAGAAGGCGTATCGGCGCCTGGCACGGCAGCTCCACCCGGACGTGAATCCGGGGGAGGAGGCTGCGGAGAAGTTCAAGCTCGTCACGCACGCCTACGACGTGCTCAGCGACGAGGAGTCGCGCCGCCGGTACGACATGGGCGGCGGTGACGGCGCGAACAACTTCGGAGGCTTCGGAGGCTTCGGCGACATCTTCGAGACGTTCTTCGGCGCGTCGCAGGGTGGCGGACGCGGCGCCCGCCCGCGGTCGCGGCGAGAGCGGGGTCAGGACGCGCTCGTCCGGGTCACCCTCGACCTCGGCGATGTGGTCTTCGGTGCACACCGCGACATCGAGGTCGACACGGCCGTGCTCTGCGAGACCTGTCAGGGCTCGTGCTGCCAGGAGGGCACGTCGCCCGTCACCTGCGACATCTGCGGCGGCACGGGGCACGTGCAGCGTCAGGTGCGGAGCCTTCTCGGCAACGTCGTCACCTCCCAGCCGTGCGGCACCTGCGAGGGCTACGGCACGACCATCCCGTACCCCTGCGGCACCTGTGGCGGGCAGGGACGCGTCCGCTCGCGCCGCACGGTGTCCCTCGACATCCCGGCGGGCGTCGAGACCGGACTGCGGCTGCAGCTCCCCGGCTCCGGCGAGGTCGGCCGCGCGGGCGGCCCGAACGGCGACCTCTACGTGGAGGTCACGGTCAACCCGCACCCCGCCTTCAGCCGTGACGGCGACGACCTGCTCGCCACGCTCGAGGTGTCCATGACCGACGCCATCCTCGGCACCGAGACCTCGATCGAGGGACTCGACGGGGAGGTCGACCTGGAGATCCGCGCCGGCGTGCAGTCCGGTGACGTGCTGACCATCAAGGGCCGAGGCATCACGCCGCTGCGCGGCACCCAGCGCGGCGACCTCCGCGTCGGCGTGCAGGTCGTCACCCCCACCAAGCTCGACTCCGCGCAGCGCAAGCTCATCGAGGACTTCGCCAAGAAGAACAAGGCGCCGGGCCCGCAGCTCGCGCAGTTCCAGCAGGGCCTGTTCTCCAAGCTGCGCGACCGGTTCCGCGCCCACTGATCGTGGCGCTGCACTTCCTCGTCGAATCCGCGGGTGATGCCGCGGTGGGTGGCCTCGTCTCCCTGACCGGGGCCGAGGCGAAGCATGCGGCCGTCGTCCGGCGGCTGCGCGTCGGCGAGGCCGTCACGGTCGGTGACGGTCGGGGCATCTGGCTGACCGGCGTGGCCGAAGAGGTGTCGCCGTCGCGCGTCGATGTCCGGATCACCGCGCGCGTCGAGCACGAGCCGGCGAGCCCGCGCCTCGTGCTCGTGCAGGCGCTCGCAAAGGGCGACCGCGACGAGCTCGCCGTGCAGGCCGCGTGCGAACTGGGCGTCGATGAGATCGTGCCGTGGCAGGCGGGTCGCAGCGTGTCGCGCTGGGAGGGGCCGAAGGCGGTGAAGGGACGCGAGCGCTGGGCGACGATCGTCCGCGAGGCCGCGAAGCAGGCGCACCGTGCCTGGGTACCCGAGGTGGCCGCCCCGGAGACGACCGCACAGCTCGCGACCCGCGCGGCGACGCAGCGCGTGCTCCTGCTCGACCCGACCGCGCCCGCGCGGCTCTCCGCCCTGGTGCCGGATGACCGTGACCTGGTGCTCGTGGTGGGTCCGGAGGGCGGGATCGCTCCGGAGGAGCTCGAGAAGCTCACCGCCGCGGGCGCCGAACGCGTGCTGCTCGGCGACACCGTGCTGCGCACGTCCACGGCGGGCCCCGCGGCCATCGCCGTGCTGTCCGCGGCCCTCGGGCGCTGGTGACCGGCCGCGCCGCGCGTCCCCCCAGTAAGCTGAGAGCATGAGCGAACCCTCGATCTTCACGCGCATCCTCACCGGGGACATCCCCGGGGAGATCCTGCTCGACACGGGCCGCGTCTTCGCGATCCGCGACATCGATCCGCAGGCGCCGCTCCATGTGCTCGTCATCCCCAAGACCGAGGAGTACCGCGACGTGACCGAGCTCGCGGCCGGGGATCCCGCGCTGCTGGCCGAGATGGTAGCCGCCGCCAAGCGCGTCGCGGAGGAACACGCCAACGGCGAGTACCGCCTCATCTTCAACAACGGCGCGACCGTCGCGCAGTCCGTCTTCCACGTGCACGCCCATGTGCTCGGCAACCTCGAGGAGAACAAGCTCGTTGGCTTCTGACGATCAGGAAAACGTCACCGAACGGCTCTACGCCGACGGCGTCGCGATGGTGCAGCTGCTCGGACCGCAGGACCGTCTGCTGCGGATGCTCGAGCGCGAGCACCGCGACGTACAGGTGCTCGTGCGCGGCAACGAGATCACGCTCACGGGCGCGCGCGAGGCCGTCGCCAAAGCCAAGACCCTCGTCGACGAGCTCCTCACGATGACCAAGGCCGGGCACGATCTCGCCCCGAGCGACGTGTCCAGCTCGGCGCGCATGCTGCGTCAGGACGGTGGCCCGCGGCCCAGCGAGGTGCTGGGCGAGGCGATCCTCTCCACGCGCGGCAAGGTGATCCGGCCGAAGACCCTCGGTCAGAAGGAGTACGTCGACGCGATCGAGGAGAACACGATCGTGTTCGGCATCGGTCCGGCCGGAACGGGCAAGACCTACCTGGCGATGGCGAAGGCGGTCCAGGCGCTGCAGCGCAAGGAGGTCACCCGCATCATCCTCACCCGTCCGGCGGTCGAGGCGGGGGAGCGCCTCGGGTTCCTCCCCGGCACGCTCACCGACAAGATCGATCCGTACCTGCGGCCGCTCTACGACGCGCTCAACGAGATGATGGATCCGGAGATCGTGCCGCGCCTGATGGCGACGGGCACCATCGAGGTCGCGCCCCTCGCGTACATGCGCGGGCGCACCCTCAACGACTCCTTCGTCGTGCTCGACGAGGCGCAGAACACCACGCCCGAGCAGATGAAGATGTTCCTCACGCGTCTCGGGTTCGGCACGAAGATGGTCGTCACCGGCGACATCACCCAGGTCGACCTTCCGCAGGGCGCCTCCGGCCTCCGCCTGGTCACCCGGGTGCTCGACGGCATCGACGACATCCACTTCTCCCGTCTCACCAGTGACGACGTGGTCCGGCACTCCCTGGTGGGGCGCATCGTCGACGCCTACAGCGAGTACGACGAGCGGCGCGTGGCGCAGCGGGCCGAGCGCGAGCAGGCGCACGAGTTCGCCAACCGCGCCGAGCGCCGCGGCGCCCAGCGACCCGGACCACGCGACCGCATGCCGAAACGAGGGCTCTCATGATCGAGATCAACAACGAGTCGGCCATTGATGTCGACGAGACCGTGCTGCAGCGGCTGACAGACTTCAACCTCGCGCAGCTCCACGTCAGCGCGGACGCCGAGGTGGCCATCGTGCTCGTCGACGAGGGCGCCATGGAGGCGCTGCACGTGCAGTGGATGGACGAGCCGGGGCCGACCGACGTGCTGAGCTTCCCGATGGACGAGCTCCGGCCCGGCACCGAGGACCGTCCGACGCCTCCCGGGCTGCTCGGCGACATCGTCCTCTGCCCGCAGGTCGCGGAGACGCAGGCGCAGGCCGCCGGCCACACCCTCATGGACGAGCTCATCCTGCTCACCACGCACGGACTGCTGCACCTGCTCGGGTTCGACCACGCCGAGCCGGATGAGGAGCGGGAGATGTTCGGGCTGCAGAAGCAGCTCATCCAGGGCTTCGCCGCGTCCGAGCGCCGCCGGCGATGACGGAGCTGCTGCTGCTCGTCGCCGCGGTGCTGCTGGTGGCGTTCGGCGGCCTCATGGCCGCGATCGACGCGGCATACGGCGTGACCTCGCGCGCCGGGCTGGAGGACATGGCCACCGAGGGACGCCGTGCGAAGGCCCTCGGGCGCATCGCCGCCGACCTCGACGCGCACGTCAACGCCGTCGCCTTCATCCGTGTCCTCGCGGAGGTGACGGCCGCCGTGCTCGTCACCGTGGCGTTCACGATCGTCTTCGAGAACATCTGGTGGGCGATGCTCGCCGCCGCCATCCTGATGACCGGCATCACCTTCGTCCTCGTCGGGGCGAGTCCGCGGACGTTCGGTCACCAGCACGCCGAGAGCATGATCCGCGGGAGCGCGGCCATCGTGCGCGGACTCCGGATCATCCTGGGTCCCATCGCCCAGGGGCTCGTCGTCCTCGGAAACCGTGTCACGCCGGGGACCGGACGCAGTTCGTTCTCCAGCGAGGACCAGCTGCTGAGCATGGTCGATGAGGCCGCGTCCAACGACCTCATCGAGGAGGACGACCGCGACCTCATCCACTCGGTGTTCGACTTCACCGACCAGTTCGTCCGGGCGGTGATGGTGCCGCGCACCGAGATGGTCACCGTGGGTGCGGAGGCGACGACCGACGAGGCCATGTCGCTCTTCCTTCATCGCGGGGTGTCCCGCATGCCCGTCGTCGACGATGAGGCCGACGACGTCGTCGGGGTGCTGTACCTCAAGGACCTCGTGCAGTTCGCGTACCGGGACGACAGCGCCTGGCGCGCGGCCTCCATCCGTCCGATCGCCCGGCCGGCCACGTTCGTCCCCGAGTCGATGCGCGCAGAGACGCTGCTGCAGCAGATGAAGCGCGACGCCGTGCACGTCTGCCTCGTGATCGACGAGCATGGCGGGATCTCCGGCCTGGTGACCCTGGAGGACCTCATCGAGGAGCTCGTGGGGGAGATCTCGGACGAGTACGATCAGGTGTCCGCCGAGTTCGTCGACCTGGGCGACGGCCGCTATCGGGTGAGCTCCCGGCTCTCGCTGGAGGACGTGGGCGATCTGTTCGGTCTGGAGCTCGAGGACGAGGACGTCGACTCCATCGGCGGCCTGCTCGGCAAGACGCTCGGCCAGGTGCCGCAGCCCGGTGCGACGGCGACCGTCCACGGGCTCGTGCTCACCGGGGGCGCGTCGCGCGGGCGGGGGCGCGGGATCGCGACGGTGTTCGTGGAACGGGCGGCAGAGCCCGAAGAAGTGCAGGATGAAGGAGAGCGGCGCGATGACTGAAGACACCCGGAGCGGGTTCGTGACCTTCGTCGGGCGGCCGAACGTGGGCAAGTCCACGCTCACCAACGCCCTGGTCGGCGAGAAGATCGCCATCACCAGCGAGAAGCCGCAGACCACGCGCCGCGCGATCCGAGGCATCCTCAACCGTCCGGACGGGCAGCTCGTCATCGTCGACACCCCCGGCATCCACAAGCCGCGCACACTCCTCGGCGAGCGGCTGAACGATCTTGTCGAGCAGGTCCTGGGCGACGTCGACGTGATCGGCTTCTGCGTGCCCGCCACCGAGAAGGTCGGTCCCGGCGACCGCCGGATCGCCGCCTCGCTGGACGGCTACCCGCGGGCGCAGAAGATCGCCCTCGTCACGAAGACCGATGCCGCCGGGCGCGATGAGATCACCGAACGGCTGATGGAGGTGGACTCCCTCCGCGAGGACTGGGCGGCGGTGATCCCGCTGTCGGCGCTGACGCGGGATCAGCTCGAGGTGCTGGCGGACGAGATCCTGCAGCTCATGCCGGAGGGGCCCGCGCTCTACCCCGAGGGCGTCACCACCGACGAGTCCGCCGAGGACCGGATCGCGGAGATCATCCGCGAGGCCGCCCTCGACGGCGTGCGCGACGAGCTCCCGCACTCGATCGCCGTCGTCGTCGATGACATCGCCCCGCGCGAAGACAGCGACCTCACCGACGTGCATGCCTCCATCGTCGTGGAGCGGGACAGCCAGAAGGCGATCATCATCGGCCACAAGGGCAAGCGCCTCCGCGACGTGGGAGCGCGCGCCCGCGCCGGCATCGAGGAACTGCTCGGGACCCGCGTCTTCCTCGGGCTCCATGTCAAGGTCGCGAAGGAGTGGCAGCGCGATCCGAAGCAGCTCGGGCGGCTCGGGTTCTGACATGCCGGGCAGCAGGACGTCGGAGGCGGCGGGCCGACCGCCGACCCCACCGACATGATCGGCCGCGGCGAAGACCCGAGCTCGCTGCGGAACGAGGTCTTCACACGAGTGTTCGACGAGCACTGGGCGACGGTGCGCCACCACATCGAGGGCGTCGTCCCCGATGACGACGAGGTCAGTGAGATCGTGTCGGAGGTGTTCCTCGTCGCGTGGTCACGGCTGCGCCCGACCCGTCCCCCCGGGAAGGTCTGGCTGCTCCGACAGACCGACCGCCACCTTCGTGCCCGCGCTCGGCGTTCTCCCACCGCGCACGGTGCGATCGATGCCGTGCACGCGGGGCTCTCCGGCGACCCGGAGACCCTCGGCGGGTTCGGGCGCAGCGAAGTCCTCAGAGCTTTGGGTGTCCTCACTCCGGGGCAACGGCGTATCATCATGCTCACGTACTGGGATGGACTCGCGGTGGGGGAGATTGCGGAGCTGCTGCGCGCTTCCGAGTCCCGGGTGCGGAAGACGCTGGCGCGGGCCGAGGAACGGCTGCGCGCCACGCTGGGACTGGAGGAGACGGGGAGTGCGTGATGCCTGAGAATGCCCTGCTCGAGCGCGTGCTCGTCGAGGCCGATCCCGCGCGCACGCCGCGCGACGCCGAGCCGGACGCGCGTGCGATCGCCGCGCGCGACCGCATCATCCGGTCCGCTCGCGCGCCGCAGCGCCGCCGGCGGACCCGGACGATCGGCTGGGCCGCAGGGCTGGCCGCCGCCGCCGCGTCGGTCGCCATCGCCTTCGCGGCCCTCACTCCGCCGCAGTCCGCCGTCGCGGGTACTCCGTCGCCGCTGGTCTTCGAGAGCACCGGCTCTCTGAGCGACATCGTGGCCGACGCGGAGACCGAGCTGACGGTGTTCGCGCCGCCCGCCGACCCGGAGCGCTCGGTGCGGACCGCGTCCTGGTCGTTCAACGCGGAGATGGACACGGGGCGCACCGAGGTCATGCCGCAGTTCTCGACGTTCACCTGGCGGGAAGACCTCTCCGGGGAGGCCCTCGCCATCAATGGCGTCCCCTACGATCCCGAGGACGCGGTCGCGAACGGCGACTCCGAGATCGTGAGCAGCGGCGAGGTGGCCTCGCGCGTGACCTTCGCCCCCGGCGAGTTCGAGACCCCGGTCGTCGCCGCGCCGGGGGAGTCCGCCGCCGACGTGCGGGCGCTCCTGGAGGCGTTCGGCATGCCGGACGACCCGACGGCCTTCGAGGTGGTGACCGCCCTCACCTCGGTCTTCGGTCAGTGGACGCTCACCAACGCGCAGCACGCCGAGGTGTTGACGCTCATCGAGGCCTCCGGAGGAGCGCAGGCGCTCGGCGAGTCCACCGACCGCCTCGGGCGTCCTGTCGCCGGTATCCGCGTGCTGTCCGCGGACGGCATCGTGAGCGACGACCTTCTGGTGTCCCTCGACACCGGCCGCATCGTCGGCATCGAGCGAACCGTCCTGAAGGACGACGGCGTCTTCCCGGCCGGTGCGGTCGTGGACTACCGGATGTGGGACATCCCTGAGGAGGTCGTGCAATGAAGCACTCGCGCCCGCTGACCGCGGTTCTCGTGGCCCTGGCTCTCGTCGTGACCGGCGGCCCCGCCGTCGCGGCAGCCGAGGAGCCCGTCGATCCCCAGCTCTCCCAGTTGCTCGAAGAGGTTCCCGGCGGTGTGGTGACCGACGGCGGCAGCGCCGTCTGGCCGAAACTCGACATGGAGTACCGACCGGCCCCGGCGACGTCGCGGGTCGCGGCGCGCTCCGTCGGCTCCTGCGCGACCGGGCGGATCTGCGCGTACAACGCCTCCAACCTCGGCGGCGGCATGCTGAGCTGGGGGAGCTGCACCACCATCACCATCCCGTCGTCGTTCGCCACACGTTCCGCGGCGAACGCGCGGACCTCGGGGTACATGCAGGTGCGTAACGGGGCCTCGGTGCTGGCGACCGTCAACGCCAATGCCTGGAGCAACGTCTCGGGTTCCGCGACCAACATCCGCTGCTTCCTCTGAGAGCCGGGGCGGGCCGGTACAGGAGACGATGAGGGGCGAGGGCATGGCGAAGCACTGGGTCGCGACGACGGCCGGGCCTCCCGAGTCGTGGGCTTTCGAGGAGTACGTCCCCGCGCCGCCGCGCCAGGGCGAGGTCACGATCCGGGTGCGTGCCGCCGGGGTGAATCCGGCCGACGCGAAGCATGTGGCGGCCGCTCGGCCGGGGCTCGAGTTCCCGGTCGCCATCGGGTACGAACTCTCGGGTGAGCTCGTGGCGATCGGCCCCGGGACCCGCATCGGCTCGGGCGACGCCGGGGTCGGCGACGAGGTCGTGGCCTTCCGCGTCCGGGGCGGGTACGCGACGGAGCTCACGGTGCCGGCTGCCACGGTCTTCGCGAAGCCGACGACGCTCGCGCACCCCGAGGCGGCGAACCTCCTGCTCGTCGGCACGACCGCGTCCGAGATGCTCGCCGTCACCGGTGCGGCCCCGGGCGAGACGATCCTGCTGCACGGTGCATCCGGTGCGGTGGGGGTCAGCGTGCTGCAGCAGGCCCGGCTGCGGGACGTCCGGGTGATCGGCACGGCGAGCCCGGAGCGCTTCGACGAGGTGCGGCGGTTCGGCGGCATCCCCGTGGCCTACGGTGCCGGGCTCGCGGATCGGGTGCGCGCGCTGGCGGACAATCCGGTCGCCGCGGCTCTCGATGCGGTGGGGACCGACGAAGCCGTCGACGTCTCCCTGAGCCTGGTGGCGGACCGCCGGAGGATCGTCACGATCGCGAACCCGTCGCGGGCGTCCGCCGAGGGTTTCCTCGCGATCGCCGGGTCGATGACGGAGAGCGCCCGGTTCCGCGACGAGGTGCGCAGCGAACTCCTCGCTCTGGCGCAGAACGGCGACCTCGTGGTCCCTGTGGCACGGACCTTCCCGCTGACCGAGGCGCCGGAGGCCCATCGCCTCCTCGCCACCGGGCACCCGGGCGGCAAGCTCGCGCTGATCCCCGACGGCTAGCCGATCTCCTGCAATGCCGAGGTCACGATGACGACGCCCTCGCCGTATTCCTCATCCGCGGCGTTCTGCATGGAACCGTCATCCCAGACGACCTGGAGCCAGACGTAGCCGCGATCGGTGGACAGCGCGAGAGCCTCCGCGCCGAGGCGGCCGGCGATGTCGTTCTGCACGCGGTCGAGCTCCTCCGCCGTGCTGGTGCCGTCCACGCCGCCGGTGGGGTCCTCCGGCGCCATCGGATCGTAGAGCGCGAGGAGAGCAGGCGGCTCGGTCACCGTGAACCGCTCGCCGTCCCAGGCGCCGGTGACCGCGTAGGCCCCCCACTGCGTCTCTCCGGACGTCTCGCGGCCGTCCACGCCGTCCCAGCTCCACCCGTCGAGCGGCACACCGTCGCACTGCGGGGGATACGACTCGCGGATCGCGCCGAGGCACAGCCGGACATCCCCGGACTCGTCGAGCACGGTTCCGGTGCCGACCACGGGTCCTGTCGGTGGCGCGGGCTCCGCCTCCTCCCAGCGCGTGTCTGACGGCACCGTCGTGCTCGTCGGCGGTGCGGACGCTCCCGGGGCGGTGGTGCAACCGGCCAGGAGCAGCAGAGCCGTCGCGGCGCCGAAGGCGAGGGGAGAGCGATCGCGGAAGGACCTCATACCGACCAGTGTCGCGCGTGGACGGATCGTCTCAGGTGCTAGCATGACCACATGCCTTTCGGCGGTCTGCTTCTTCTTAGCTGCCGCGACGAGTCCTAGAGCTAGGGCCTGCCTCGTCGCGGCGCTTGTGTTGGCCCGTTCATTGTGACGAAGAGAAGAAGCCCCATCATGCAGAACACCCAGCGCCCGTCCGCGATGCCGATCCACAAGTACCGGCCCTTCCACGAGCAGATCGCCGTCCACCTGCCTGACCGCACCTGGCCCGACGCCCGCATCACGGAGGCGCCCCGCTGGTGCGCGGTCGATCTCCGCGACGGCAACCAGGCTCTCATCGACCCCATGTCGCCCGAGCGCAAGCGCGTCATGTTCGAGTTGCTCGTCGGCATGGGCTACAAGGAGATCGAGGTCGGCTTCCCCTCGGCGAGCCAGACCGACTTCGACTTCGTGCGTCAGCTGATCGAGGAGAACCTCATCCCGGATGACGTCACGATCCAGGTCCTGACGCAGGCGCGCGAGCACCTGATCGCCCGCACCTACGAGGCCATCGCCGGTGCGAAGCAGGCCATCGTGCACCTGTACAACTCCACGAGCGTTCTGCAGCGCGAGGTCGTCTTCCGCACCGACAAGCAGGGCATCATCGACATCGCGCTCGAGGGCGCTCGGCTGTGCCGCCGGTTCGAGAAGACCATCCCGGACACGCAGGTGTACTACGAGTACTCCCCGGAGAGCTACACCGGCACCGAGCTGGAGTTCGCGGTCGACGTCTGCAACCAGGTCATCGAGATCTTCGAACCCACGCCGGACCGCAAGGTCATCATCAACCTCCCCGCGACGGTGGAGATGGCGACGCCGAACGTCTACGCCGACTCGATCGAGTGGATGAGCCGTCACCTGAACCACCGGGAGAACGTGATCCTGTCGCTGCACCCGCACAACGACCGCGGGACCGCGATCGCCGCGGCCGAGCTGGGGTACATGGCCGGAGCCGACCGCATCGAGGGGTGCCTGTTCGGCAACGGGGAGCGCACGGGCAACGTCGACCTCGTCGCGCTCGGCATCAACATGTTCACGCAGGGCATCGATCCGCAGATCGACTTCAGCGACATCGACCAGGTCAAGCGCACGGTCGAGTACTGCAACCAGCTGCCGGTGCCCGAGCGCAGCCCGTGGGCCGGTGACCTCGTCTTCACGGCGTTCAGCGGCTCGCACCAGGACGCCATCAAGAAGGGCTTCGAGGCCATGGCCGCCAGGGCCGAGGCGCAGGGCGTGACGGTCGACGAGATCGAATGGGCCGTGCCGTATCTGCCCGTCGACCCGAAGGACCTCGGTCGCTCCTACGAGGCCGTCATCCGCGTGAACTCCCAGTCGGGCAAGGGCGGCGTCGCGTACCTGCTCAAGTCCGACCACGCGATCGACCTGCCGCGCAAGCTCCAGATCGAGTTCTCCGGGGTCGTGCAGGCCAAGACGGATGCCGAGGGCGGCGAGGTCACCAGCGAGCAGATCTGGTCGATCTTCACCGACGAGTACCTGCCCGCCGTGGACACCGAGGCGAAGTGGGGCCGGTTCGAACTGCTCGCCACGCAGACTCGGAGCGACATGTCCGGCGACGTCGTGCTCGACGTCGTGCTGCGGGACGACGACCAGGAGGTCTCCGTGTCGGGCAACGGCAACGGTCCGGTCGCCGCGTTCGTCGAGGTGCTGCGTGGTCAGGGCTTCGACATCACGGTCTACGACTACGTCGAGCACGCTCTCAGTGCCGGTGGGGACGCGCAGGCCGCGGCCTACGTCGAGCTGCAGGTGGGCGATCAGCGCCTGTGGGGCGTCGGCATCGACGGCGACATCTCCACCGCATCGCTCAAGGCTATCGTGTCCGGTGTGAACCGGTCGATCCGCAGCCGTCAGCAGGAGCTGGCCGCCGTCTGATCCTCGTTCGAATCGCGCGATCGGTCGTCTCCGGCCGCCGGATGGGGCCAATCGCGCGATTCGAAGTGGGGGATCAGGCCACCCACTGCACCAGCTGCCAGATGAGGCCGTTGGGGTCGGCGAACTGGCAGTACCGCTCGCCCCAGGGTTCGGTCTCGGGAGGGGTGACCACGCGAGCGCCCGCGGCGGCGATCCGGGCGAACTCCTGGTCGATCTCGTCGACGACGAAGACGATCAGAGTTCCCTGACCGGCGGATCCGGCGATCTCCTCCGGGCGGAACGTCGACAGCCCCGTCTCGAGGAAGATGACGTTCGGCACCGGCCCCGGGTGCCGCAACGAGACGAAGCCCTCCGCGGACATCGCCTCCTCGAACCCGAAGTGCGTCATGGCGAAGGCGGCGGAGGCGGCGACGTCGGGAACGTTGAGCGAGAGGGCGGTCTGCGTGATGTTCACGGTTCTCCTTATCGAAAGTCTGTACAGTGTACAGTGTTAAGGCGCGAGCGGTCTAGGCTATTCCCGATGACCAAGAACCTCGTCGATCTGCTCTGGCGGCACAGCCCCGTGGCTCCCGCGACCCCACAGCGCGGACCGAAGGCGCGTCATTCGACGGATGACGTGGTCGACCGCGCTGTCGTGTTGGCTGACGCCGACGGGCTCGGCGCGGTGACCATCCGGTCTCTCGCGCAGAGCCTCGACCTGACGCCGATGTCGATCTACACGCACGTCAACAGCCGCGCCGACCTGCTCGTCCTGATGGCGGACGCGATGCACGCCAGGATGCTGGTCGCGCCTGCGCAGGCCTCCGGATGGCGTGCGGCGGTTCGGGCGATCGCCGAGGACAACCTGCGCCTCTTCCGCACCCACCCGTGGCTCATCGATGTCCGGGATCCGCGGGTCGCACTCGGCCCCGGCACCATCGCCAAGTACGACCGGGAGCTCCACGCCTTCGACGGCCTCGGCCTCGGCGCCGTGGAGCGCGACGCGGCGTTGAGCTTCGTGCTGGACTTCACCCTCTCCGCGGCGGCGCGCATGCGCGAGCAGCAGAGTGCGGAGTCGTTCGCCGCCTCGTGGGCGGAAGCGGCACCGCGTCTGGCGGCCTACCTGGGTGACGACCTGCCGCTCGCCCGGTCGGTGGGCCAGGCTGCCGGGGAAGCCCTGGGCGCGCCCTATGACGCTCGAACAGCGTGGGAGTTCGGCCTCGCGCGCGTGATCGACGGGCTCGCCGCCACCTGATCGTCGTTCGAATCGCGCGATCGGTCGTATTCAGCGGCGGGATGGAGCCAATCGGGCGATTCGAAGTCAGTCCTGGGGCTTCACGATCGGGATGGCACCGGTCTCGGCGGCGACCTTGCGGCGGTAGAGACGGCGCTGCTCGGGAAGCGAAACATCGAACGTCACGGCGAGGATCCGGATCACGGCGGTCACGACGATGCCGATGACGGCCGCGAGGGGGATGGGCATCCCGACGGCGTTCGCCACGACGATGAACGTGCATCCGGCGGCCGCGGCCACGGCATACAGCGAGCCGACGTGCATGATCGCCGTCGGCAGGCCCATCAGCATGTCGCGGAGCACACTCCCGCCGACCGCGGCGCAGACCCCGATGAACACCGCGGGCACTTCCGGGATGCCGAAGGCGAGCGCCTTGCTCGTCCCGAAGGCGCCGAACATGCCGATCACGACGGCGTCCAGCACCACGATCGCGGTGTTGAGCCGCGTGAAGAGTCCGGCCAGCAGCATGCCGAGCAGGGCGGCACCCGCGGCCGTGACCAGGTACCACTGGTTCTGCAGGGTGGCGGGCGTCTGTCCGAGCAGGATGTCGCGGATGAGACCGCCGCCCATGCCGATCATGATCCCGATGATCGCGACGCCCAGCCAGTCGAGCCGGCGCTGGCCCTGGAATCCGGCGGCGAACATCGCGCCCTGCACTCCGCCGAGGCCGACGCCGAGGAGGTCCGCCCACAGCGGAATGGTGAAGAGCGGTTCGGTCACGCGTCCATTGTCGCGCACGGAGGATAATCGAAGGGTGCCCACCTACCGAGACGAAGCGGTGATCCTGCGCACCCACAAGCTGGGCGAGGCGGATCGCATCGTCACGATGCTGTCCCGGCGGCACGGCAAGGTGCGCGCGGTGGCCAAGGGCGTGCGGCGCACCTCGTCGAAGTTCGGCTCCCGCCTCGAGCCGTTCATGGTCGCCGACGTGCAGCTCTACGAAGGCCGCTCGCTCGACATCGTGCAGCAGGCCGAGTCGCTCGGAGCCTACGGCACGGACATCGCCGCGCATTACGACCGGTTCACCGCCGCGAACGCCATGGTCGAGACGGCGGATCGGCTCAGCGACGCCGAGGCCACCCCGGAGCAGTACCTCCTGCTTGTCGGCGGGCTGCGGGCGCTGTCCCGCGGCGAGCACGCTCCGCGCAGCATCCTCGATTCGTACCTGCTGCGGGTCATGTCCCTCTCGGGGTGGGCACCGTCCCTCGAGGACTGCGCGCGCTGCGGGGCTCCGGGGCCGCACTCCGTCTTCGTCGCGCAGCTGGGCGGCCTGGTCTGCCACGCCGATGCACCCGCCGGGAGCCCGCGGATCGCCGAGAAGACCCTGACACTGCTGCGCGCGTTGATCCGCGGCGACTGGGACCTCATCGACGCGGCGCCGCACGCTGACACCGCCGCCGCCTCGGGTCTCGTCGCGGCGTACGCCCAGTGGCACCTGGAGCGGGGCATCCGCTCGCTCGCGCACGTGTCGTCCACCCCCGGAGAAGGAGCACGGTGAGCCCGAAGCCCTACACGCACAAGGACGCCGTGCCGTATCGGCCGATCGACTGGACCGGCGTGTACCCGCCCGCGTTCCCGGCCGTCCCGGAGCACGTCGCCATCGTCATGGACGGCAACGGGCGCTGGGCGAACCGCCGGGGCCTCAACCGCATCGAGGGCCACAAGGCCGGGGAGGAGGTGCTGCTCGACGTCGTCGCCGGCGCGATCCAGGCCGGCGTGAAGCACCTCTCCGTCTATGCGTTCTCCACCGAGAACTGGGCCCGTTCCCCCGAGGAGGTCCGCTTCCTCATGGGGTACAACCGCGATGTGCTGCACCGCCGCCGCGATCAGCTCAACGAGTGGGGTGTGCGTGTGCGGTGGGCGGGGCGCAAGCCGCGCCTGTGGGGGAGCGTCATCAAGGAGCTGCAGTACGCCGAGCAGCTGACCCGCGACAACGACGTGCTCACCCTCACCATGTGCGTCAACTACGGCGGTCGGGTCGAACTCGTCGACGCGATGCGGGCCATCGCAGCCGATGTCGCGGCCGGGCGGGTGAAGCCCAACGCGATCAGCGAGAAGATGATCCGTCGTCACCTCTACGTGCCCGACATGCCGGACGTGGACCTGTTCCTGCGCAGCTCGGGGGAGCAGCGCACCTCCAACTTCCTGCTGTGGCAGTCGGCCTACGCCGAGATGGTGTTCCTCGACACCCTGTGGCCGGACTTCTCGCGCGAGGAGCTCTGGCGCGCGATCGGGGTCTACCTCTCCCGCGACCGACGCTTCGGCGGCGCCGTGGACACCCCGACCTCGGCCTGAGCCCGCAGCCAGCGCTCCGTCTCGCGCGGATGCGTGAGTCGTACGATCGTGAGGTGGGGAAAGCGCTCCTGCACCGCGGGAAAGCGCTCGGACCAGGTTCGCAGCGTCTTCGTCTGCCAGGCCAGGATGCTCTCCTCCGGCGGGGCCCCCAGCATCCGCCAGATCGGCTTCTCGACGTTGCCGTTCCACATCCGGGTGCGGAGGATGCTGCGGCTGAGGGTGCGCCGGAGCAGACGCGACCGCACCACGCGGTACGGGTAGTCGAGCCAGAGCGCGAGCTGCGCTCTCGGGGTCAGGATCTCGTCGGTGCCCTTGCTCGTGTACTGCCACTCGGTCACCCAGCGCTCCTCCGCGGCGAAGGCGCGCACGTCGTCGAGGAACTCCGCCCGCGGGGTCCAGTCCGGGCCGTGGAACAGGCCGTCGATCTCCACGTGACGGAGGTCCCAGAGGGCGGCGAGCCGTCGGGACAGAGTCGTCTTCCCCGACCCTGTGACGCCCGCGACGAGCACCCGAGCGGGCCGGAAGGGCAGGGGATCGTCGGCGGAGAGCATCCGAGGATTCTACTGACGGAATACGTCGGACGCCCGAGCGGTTGATCACGGTGTGACTGAACCCATCTCCATCGACATCTGGTCCGACATCGCCTGCCCCTGGTGCTACATCGGCAAGCGCAACCTCGAGAAGGGGCTGGAGGCGGTCTCCGCCGACGAGGACGCTCCGCAGGTCACGGTCACCTTCCACTCGTTCGAGCTCTCCCCGGACACCCCGGTCGACTTCGACGGCGACGAGATCGACTTCCTCTCCGGGCACAAGGGGATGCCGCGCACGCAGGTCGAGCAGATGCTCGCCAACGTCACGAACGTCGCCGCGGACGCGGGCCTGCAGTACCGGTTCGACCTGCTGCAGCACACGAACACCGTGAAGGCGCACGAGCTGCTGCATTTCGCGAAGGCCGAGGGCCGCCAGCACGAGATGGAGGAGCGGCTCATGTCCGCCTACTTCACCGAGGGCAAGCACGTCGGACGCATCGACGATCTCGTCGCCCTCGCCGCCGAGGTGGGCCTCGATGCCGATCGCGCCCGCGCCGCACTCGAGAGCGAGCAGTACCTCGCCGACGTCCGCCAGGACCAGGCGCAGGCTCGCGCCTACGGGATCCAGGGGGTGCCGTTCTTCGTGGTCGACGGTCAGTACGGCATCAGCGGCGCGCAGCCACCGGCGGCGTTCGAGAACGTGATCCGCGATCTCTGGGCGCAGCGCAGCGCGGCCGTCGAGGCCTGACCCGCATCGACAGACGACGGCGGGGACCCCGGGTCGGGGGTCCCCGCCGTTCTGCTGCCCGGGCTCAGAGGCGCTGCTGGCGCGGTCCGAGGGGGAGCGGCTCCATCGGCTGATCGTTCGCCGTCAGGTCGATGCCGACGTCCCGCGCATAGACGACGCGCGTGGCGATCGTGACCTCCTCGCCGGCCTCCGTCAGCTCGAACACCCGGCCGCCCCGGAGGCGATTGCGCTCCGCGCCGGCCAGACCGTAGGCGCCGAAGCCGGTGCCGGGAGCGTATCCGAGCATCACGCCGTAGTAGTCGCCCATGTAGTCGTTGACATGGTCGTGGCCGACGAACACGCCCTTCACGTCGCCGCGCTCGAGGATCGCGTTGAACATCCCCGAGTTGAACGGCCCGGGGCACTCGTCCTCGTTGCGCTCCCCGACGATGCCGTGGCGGGCCCTGCCGCGGGCGGCATCGGCCGCCGTGCGGGTGTCCACACCGCCCCACCACATGAAGCGGTGCTCCCACAGGGCGATGTGGAGGAACATGAGGCCCGGGACCTTGCGCCCTCGGCGCTGCTCCAGCCGCTGCGACTGGTCGCGGTACCAGGCGACCTGGTCCATGCGCAGCCAATCCCATGCCGGGTAGCCGGCGAAGTCCTGGCCGTCGATGGCGTCCGGCGCGTAGCGGCCCGAGTCCATCAGCCAGAGCGCGAACGCCTCCCGGTTCTTCTTCGCGGCGGAGCCGATCGTCACGATCGTATTGCTCGTGCCCGTCACGCCGCGCGTGTTCTCGGCGTTCACGTTGTACTCGTACGACCGGTAGATCTGCAGCATCCCCGCCTCATCGACGCCGGACTGCGGCAGCGAGTCCTCGTCGTGGTTGCCGTAGGTGACCGCCCAGGGGATGCGACGGGACTCCATCGGCATGACCACGTTGTTGATCGCCTGCTTCACCGCCAGCCGCGTCTCGCAGCCGCCCGTGATCACGTCGCCGTTGATGACGACGAAGTCCGGCTTCTCCTGGTCGAGCACCTTCTCCATCAGCTCGACGGTGCGGCGGTCGGTCAGCTCGTCGTCCTGCGTGTCGTTGAACTGCACCACCTTGAAGGTGCCGTCCGCGCGGAAGCGCAGGTTGCGCGCGTGGGCCGCGCCGGGCGATGCCGGGACGGTCACCGCGGCGGCAGGAGCGGCTCCGAGGGGGAGGGCGGTGCCGAGCGCGCCGAGCGCTCCGGCCGTGAGGACAGTTCGCCGGCTGAGGGGCAGTCGGTCGGGCATTCGTGGTCTCCTTCGTCTTCGGCGCGTGTCGCCGCGGTGAGACTAGGGACGCCAGATGTCCGCGGAGAGACCGGACGGTGAACGACGGCGGCCTCGTCGAGCGCCGGGACGCGGTGCGCGCGTGACGCGGAGGTGAACGACGCTCAGCGGGGGAGCGCGGCCTCGATCGCCTGGACGATCTCCGGCGCATCGGGCTTCTGCTTCGGGCGGAAGCGCAGCACATCCCCGTCCGGGAGCACCAGGAACTTCTCGAAGTTCCACTCGACGCGGCCGGCCTTGCCGCCGGCATCCGGCGTCTCCTTGAGAGCCTTGTACAGCTCGGCGGCGTTCTTGCCGTTGACCTTGACCTTGTCGTTCACCGGGAAGGAGACGCCGTACGTCGTGGAGCAGAACTCGAGGATCTCGTCGACCGAACCGGGCTCCTGGCCGAAGAACTGGTTGCAGGGGAAGCCGACAACGGTGAAGCCGCGGTCGCCGAACCGGCGCTGCAGCTCCTCCAGCTGCTCGTACTGCGGGGTGAGCCCGCACTTCGAGGCGACGTTCACCACGAGCACCACGTCGGCGCCGAGATCGTCCAGAGTCTTCTGCTGGCCCTGGGCGTCGGTGAAGGGGATGGAACGGAGGGCGGGATCGGTCATATGCACAGCTTAGGTCGCCGCATCCCCACCGGCTCCGGGTCTGGGAGAATGGACACGCCATGACTCTCGCCACCGCCCCGCCCGCCCCCTCCGCATCGGCCCGATCGACCTCGACGTGCCGGTCGTCCTCGCGCCGATGGCCGGGATCACGAACACGGCCTTCCGACGCCTGTGCCGGGAGTACGGGGCCGGCCTCTACGTGAGCGAGATGATCACCTCGCGCGCGCTGGTCGAACGCAACGAGACCACGATGCGTCTCATCCGGCACCATGAGTCCGAGACGCCACGCTCCATCCAGCTCTACGGCGTCGATCCGAAGACCATCGCCGAGGCCGTCCGCATCATCGTCGCGGAAGACCACGCCGATCACATCGACCTGAACTTCGGCTGCCCGGTCCCCAAGGTCACGCGCAAGGGCGGCGGTGCGGCGCTGCCGTGGAAGTCGAAGCTCTTCGCAGACATCGTTGATCAGGCCGTCAAGGCCGCCGGCGACATCCCGCTCACCGTCAAGATGCGCAAGGGCATCGACCGGGACCACCTCACCTTCCTCGACGCCGGACGTGCCGCGGAGGATGCCGGAGCCGCCGCCGTGGCTCTGCACGCCCGGACCGCGAGCGAGTTCTACTCCGGTCACGCCGACTGGAGTGCGATCGGTGAGCTCAAACAGGCCGTGACCAGCATTCCCGTGCTAGGCAACGGCGACATCTGGTCGGCCGACGACGCCGTGCGCATGATGGCGGAGACCGACTGCGACGGGGTCGTCGTCGGCCGCGGGTGCCTGGGCCGCCCGTGGCTGTTCGGACAGCTGGCTCTCGCCTTCGGGGGCGAGGGCAAGACGGTCGACGCGACCCTCGGTTTCGTCGCCGACGCCTTCCGCCGGCACGCGGAGCTGCTCGTCGAGTTCTTCGAGGACGAGGACCGCGGCTGCCGCGACATCCGCAAGCACGTGTCCTGGTACTTCAAGGGCTACCCGGTGGGCGGCGACATCCGCACGGGCCTCGCCACCGCGTCGAGCCTGCAGGAGATCGACGACCTGCTGGGCCGACTCGACCGTGCGGCTCCGTACCCCGGCGCGGACGCCGAAGGGCAGCGCGGCCGCGCGGGACACCCGAAGAAGACGGCCCTTCCGGAGAAGTGGCTGGAGTCGCGCGAGCTCGCCTCGTCCGCGTCGGAGATGATGCGTGGAGCGGAGATCGAGAACAGTGGCGGATGACCCCCGGGTCGGCGCGCGCGCCGACGGCTATGACCCGCGCGACGCGGAGCGCTTCATCGCGGAGACCCATCGTTCCGAGCGGGACGACTTCGCCCGCGACCGCGCGCGCGTGCTGCACTCGGCGGCTCTGCGGCGGCTCGCCGCGAAGACGCAGGTGCTCAGCCCCGCCAGCACGGCCGACTTCGCCCGCAACCGTCTGACCCACTCGCTCGAGGTCGCGCAGGTCGGCCGGGAGCTCGCCGCGGCGCTCGGGGTCTCCGCGGACGTGGTGGACACCGCGTGTCTGAGCCATGACCTCGGCCACCCGCCGTTCGGTCACAACGGCGAGCGGGCGCTGAACGAGTGGGCGGCGGCCATCGGCGGCTTCGAGGGCAACGCCCAGTCGCTGCGCATCCTCACCCGGCTGGAGGCGAAGGTGCTCGACTCCGACGGCTCCTCCGTCGGCCTGAACCTCACGCGGGCGAGTCTCGACGCGACCTGCAAGTATCCGTGGACCGTCGACAGCCCCGTCCCCGACCCGGGGGGTCGGCTCAAGTTCGGCGTGTACCCGGAGGACGAGGCCGTGTTCCGCTGGATGCGCGACGGAGCACCGGGGCGGCTGCGCTGCATCGAGGCCGAGATCATGGACCTCTCCGACGACATCGCCTACTCGGTGCACGACTTCGAGGACGCGATCGTCAACGGCTACGTCGACGTCGCGCAGCTCGCCGACCCGGCGGCGCACGAGGCCCTGCTCAGCCGGATCCAGCAATGGGTCGGCTACGACTTCACGCGCGACGAACTCGCCGACGCCCTCTACCGGCTCGCCTCGCAGCCGATGTGGCTGGCGTCCTTCGATCGTTCCCGGCAGGATCTCGCCCGGCTCAAGAACCTCACCAGCGACCTCATCGGCCGGTTCGCGCGCGCGGCGGTCTCGGCCACCCGGGAGGCCTTCGGGGGCACGCGCCTGGTCCGCTACAACGCGCACGTGATCGTGCCTCGCGTCGTCGAGGTCGAGATCGCGGTTCTCAAGGGGATCATGGGTCAGGCGATCGTCACGATCGATGCCAGGAAGGGCGTATACAAGGAGCAGCGCCGAGTGCTGAAGCGCTTGGCCGACGCCCTGTGGTCGACCGACACCCTGTGGTCGGCCGGCGCCGACGTGCTGGAGCCCGCGTTCGCCGCCGACTTCGTCGCCGCCGAGAGCGACGCGGAGCGGGCGCGGGTCGTCGTGGATCAGATCGCGAGCCTGACCGATCAGAGTGCGATCGACTGGCACAACCGCCTGGTCGGGGAGATCGACCCGGCGGAGGTCGGCATCTGGACGCCGCGTCATGCGCGCCCCGGCGCGCGCACGCCTGTCGAGAGGCGGCCCGTCGCAGAAGGCGCCCGCTGATGCCCCGCATCCGGCAGGCCGACGTCGACGAGGTCAAGGCCCGCACCAACATCGCGGACATCGTGGGGGAGCGCGTCGCCCTCAAATCGGCGGGGGTCGGGTCCCTCAAGGGACTGTGCCCGTTCCACGACGAGAAGAGCCCCAGCTTCCACGTGCGTCAGCAGGTCGGCTACTACCACTGCTTCGGCTGCGGGGAGTCGGGCGACGTGTACTCCTTCCTCCGCGCGATGGACCACGTGAGCTTCACGGAGGCGGTCGAGCGGCTCGCGGGCCGCATCGGCTACACCCTGCATTACGAGGACGGAGGTGCGGCGCCGGAGACCAGTGGCCGCAGCCGGCTGTACGCGGCGAACACGGCCGCGGCGGAGTTCTTCCGGTCCCAGCTGCTGTCGCCGGATGCGGAGGCGGCCCGCCGGTTCCTCGGGGAGCGCGGCTTCGACGCCGGGGCGGCTGCGCACTTCGGCGTCGGCTTCGCCCCTCGGGGATGGGACGGCATGCTCAAGGCGCTGACCGCCCAGGGCTTCACGCGCGAGGAGCTGAGCACCGCAGGACTCGTCTCCACGGGCCAGCGCGGTGTGTACGACCGGTTCCGCGGCCGCCTCGTCTGGCCGATCCGCGACGTGTCGGGGCAGACCATCGGCTTCGGCGCCCGCAAGCTGTTCGATGACGACCAGGGCCCCAAGTACCTCAACACCCCCGAGACCCCGATCTACAAGAAGGCCCAGGTGCTCTACGGGCTCGACCTCGCCAAGCGCGACATCGCCCGCGGCGACCCGCGCCGGGTCGTGGTCGTCGAGGGCTACACCGATGTGATGGCCTGCCACCTCGCCGGGCTCACGACCGCGGTCGCGACCTGCGGCACCGCGTTCGGCGCCGAGCACATCAAGGTGCTCCGCCGGGTCATGGGCGACGACAACGCGTCCGGTGAGGTGGTGTTCACCTTCGACGGCGACGAGGCGGGACAGAAGGCCGCGCTGCGGGCGTTCACGGAGGACGACCGGTTCAACGCGCAGACGTTCGTCGCGGTCGCCCCGGACGGCCTCGACCCGTGCGACCTCCGGCTGCAGCGCGGGGACGCGGCGGTGCGCGGCCTCATGGACGCGAAGCAGCCGATGTTCGAGTTCGCCATCGACCGCAAGCTCGCGGGTTTCGACCTCTCCACGGTCGAGGGCCGGGTCGGCGCCCTCCGTGCCGCGGCCCCGATCGTGGCGGAGATCCGCGACCGCCTGCTGCGCCCCGGCTACGAGCGGGTACTCGCACGCCGACTCGGCATGGACCCGACCGAGGTGCATGGGGAGGTCGAGCGCGCCGCGCGCGGTGCGCAGGCGGCCGCTCCTCAGGCCCGTCGGGAGGCCGCGCCGCGGGTCGATCCCGCCACGGGCGGGCCGGTCGTCGCGGCCGTGACGCTCGCCAGCCTGCCCCGTTCGCCCGACGTCGCCGTGGAGCGCGATGCGCTCATGGGCGCCCTGCAGTACGGTCACCAGATCGATGCGGCGCTGCTGACGCGAGCGCTCGCGGAGCCGTTCCGCACGCCCGGCCTCGATGCCGTGCGCGAGGCGGTCGCCGCCGCCCCCGATCGCAGCCGTCCCGGCTGGGTGACGGACGCGGTGAACAGCGTGCGCGAGCCGTACCGCTCGCTTGCGGGCGAGCTGCTGATGACGCCGTTCCCGGCGCGGGACGAGGCCGGCGCGGTGGCGTCGGCGACGGATCTCGCCCGACGGCTGGTGGTGCGGCAGCTCGAGCACGAGAAGCAGGAGCTGCTGGGCGCGGTCCAGCGCGTCCCTGCGGACTCCGACGGCGGGCGCGCGCTGCGGGTACGACTGCGGGACATCGACGTGGAGCGGCAGCGGTTCTTCGCCGAGTCGTAACCGGAACGGTCCCGGACGAGACGGCAGGATGGATACATGCCCCGCACGCCCGAATCCTCGAATGCGATCGAGTGCTCCGATCTGGTCATCGACCGGATCGGCCACGGCACGCCCAATCGCGCGGTCGACGGCGTGACGTTCTCGCTCGCCCCCGGCGGGCTCATCTGCGTCGCGGGGCCGACCGGCTCGGGCAAGTCGACCCTCGTCGCCGCGCTCGCGGGTTCCACCGATCCCTCGGTGCGCGTCGTCGGCGGCCGGGCGCAGGTCTGCGGCATCGACATCCGTCGTCCGGGTCGCAAGCACCGCATCCTCACCTACCGCACGGGCTTCGTGCCGCAGGGTGCCGGGGCGGACCTGCCGCCGCAGCTGACGGTCAACGAGGTCATCGCCGAGCCGATCCTCATCCGGGAGAAGCGCGTCAACACCCGGGCGCTCTCCATCCGGGTGGCGACGCTCCTCGACGAGCTCCACCTGCCGCTCGGGACCGCCGCGAAGTTCCCCTACGAGCTCAGCGCCGGCATGCGCCAGCGGGTCGCGATCGCCCGTTCCTTCGTGCTGGAGCCGCGGGTGCTCATCGCCGACGAGATCCTCGCGAACCTCGATCTGGAGGTGCGACCTGTCGTCTTCGACGCCATCACCCGGCGCCGCAAGGAGGAGGGGATGGCGGCTCTCCTCGTCACCAACGACGCGGACTTCATCCGCGAGCTGAACGCGGAGACGCTCATGCTGCGCGGGGGCCACGTCGTCGCGCGGGGCGTCGGCAAGGACCTGCTCTGGGTGCCGAATGCGGAGTCGGATTCCCGCCGCTGAGCGCGACACGCCCGAGGGTCGCGGAAGGCGGCGCGGTGTCACGAACAGCGTCTCGAGTTTGCTAAGCTTGACGAGTTGCCCGCACCGCGGCGCACATTCCTCGGTAGCTCAATTGGCAGAGCAGCCGGCTGTTAACCGGCAGGTTCTTGGTTCGAGTCCAAGCCGGGGAGCCAACGAGAGAAGCCCCCTCCACGGAGGGGGCTTCTCTCGTTCCCGGACCGCTCGTCTGCGCCCCGGGACACAGGAAGAGCCCCTCCTCGCGGAGGGGCTCTTCCTGTCGGGGAGGACGGTTCAGCCGACGCCCTCCATGGCGCTCGTCTCGGTGTTGCCGATCCGGGCGATGACGTCAGGGCGACGACGGGCGAGGTAGGCGTACCGGGTGAGCGCGAGGGCGACGGTCACGAGGAACACGTACGGGATCACGTTGTAGGGGAAGGACGGCACGGGCCACACGTTCGCGAAGAAGACGTACGCCATCGTCACGACCGCGACCGTGGCGCACACCTTCACGAGGCCGTTCCGCATCTTCGCCCGCTGCGTGTAGACCACGCAGGCGATGGCGACGAGGGCGTAGGCGACCATGTAGCCGTAGGTGCCCCAGGTGTTGACCCAGACCAGGATGTCGCCCGTCGCCGCTCCCGCCACCAGCAGCACGATGTCGACGGTGATCGCCGCGGCGCCGGCGAGGATGAGCACGCGGTGTGGCGTGAGGTGCTGCTCGTGCGTGCGGCCGAAGCGCTCCGCGACGACGCCTTCCTTGCCCATCACGTAGACGATGCGGCCGATCACGTTGAGCGGCGCGACGACGACCGCGAAGAACGACGCCGAGACGCCGAACGTGAGCACGGCCGCGAACCAGCCCGGCATGCCGATGAGGGCGGACATGCTCTCCAGCGGGCTCGCGGCGGTGGCGAGGTCGTCGCCGAGGACCGCGATCTGCGTGTAGGCGGCGAAGACGTAGAGCACGCCGACGCCGAGGGCGCTCCACATGATGGCGCGGGGGATCGCCTTGTACGGCTCCTTGGCCTCGCGTCCGAGGGCGTCCGCAGAGGAGAAGCCGACGAAGCCCAGGATGCCCAGCACCATGCCGGACGCGATGCCCTGGAACGACGAGCCGGTCGCGAGCACCTGCGCGGGGTCCCACGCAGAGGGGCCCGCCCACGCGAGCGCCGCGATGAGGAGCACGAGGATGATGCCGACGGAGAGCAGCTCGAGGACGAGCGAGACCCGGGCGGAGAGCCGGATGCCGCGGATGGTGAACAGCGTCGCCAGCCCGCCGAGCACGATCGCCAGGCCGATGTCCCAGCCGAGCCCCTGGGCGGGGAGGCCCAGCATGCTCAGGAACTGCCCCATGTAGCTGACCGAGCCGCTGAGGGAGGCCGCTGCGATGCCGAAGCAGCCGATCAGCAGGGTGACCCCGGCGAGGAAGGCGCCGAACGGGCCGAGGCCCTTCGACACGTAGGTGTACAGCGAGCCTGCGGAGGCGTGCTTGCGGGCGAACACCACCACGCAGTAGCCGACGCACAGGATCACGATGGTGGCCAGTGCGAAGGCGTAGATGGTGCCGTTCCCGGCGCCGAGGAAGATGGCGGCGGCCGTGAAGGCGATGACGGCGCTGGGGGCGATGTTGGCGATGGCCTGGGCGGCGAGCTCGGGTCCGCTCATGACGCCGGTGCGGAGCCCGGCATCCTGCGGGGCGCCGGGCGGGGCGACGACGGTGTCTGACATGGTTCTCCTGGATTCGGGTTTCAGGGATGGGGGCCGCGCGCGGCGGTCAGGGGATGAGGAGGGTGCGCAGTGCCGAGCCGCCGTCGAGGTCGTCCAGGGCGGCGGCGGCCTCGGAGAGCGGACGGCGACCGGAGATCAGCGGATCGATCTTCAGCTGCCCGTCCATGTAGCGGTCCACGAGCGCGGGGACGTCGATCGACGGCCGCACCGAGCCGTAGTTCGAGCCGAGGATGCGCTGGTCGGCCTCGGCGAGGACGAGCGGCTCGAACGAGGCGCGTGCTCCCGTGGGCGGCAGCCCGACGATGACGGCGGCGCCGCCGAGTCCGAGCATCTGGATGGACTGCTCGGTCGTGGAGGTGCGTCCGATCGCGTCGAAGGCGTAGTCGACGCCGTCGGGGATGAGTTCGCGCAGCTGGGCCACGGCATCGCCCTGGGAGGCGTCGATGCGGTCCGTGGCCCCGAACTGCAGGGCCATCTGCGTCTTCTCCGGCCGCACGTCGATCGCGACGATGCGCTCGGCACCGGCGAGCCGTGCGCCCTGGACGACGTTGAGGCCCACGCCACCGCAGCCGATGACGGCGACCGTCGACCCCGGTTCCACGGCGGCGGTGTTCAGGACGGCGCCGACACCGGTCGCGACCGCGCAGCCGACCACGGCGATGACGTCGAGGGGCGCGTCGTCGCGGACCTTCACGGCTCCGGATGCGGGGACGACGACCTCCTCCGCGAAGGACGAGACGCCCAGGTAGTGGTGCAGCTGCTCGCCGTCGCGGCTCAGCCGGGATGTGCCGTCGAAGAGCACGCCGAGGGGAGCGACCACGGTGGCGACCTTCTGACAGCGCGCCTCGTGACCTGCGCGACAGTAGCGGCACTCGCCGCACGGCGGCACCCAGCTCAGCACGACGTGGTCGCCGACAGCAAGCGTGGTGACGCCCTCGCCCAGCTCGGTGACGACGCCGGAGCCCTCGTGGCCCATGACCAGGGGAGCGGCGGCATCCCACTCGCCGCGCTTGACGTGCAGGTCGGAGTGGCAGACACCGGCGGCGGCGATGCGCACGCGCACCTCACCGGCGCGGGGCGGAGCGAGGTCGACGTCGACGAACTCGATGGGCGACTGGGGGTCGCGGAAGACAACAGCTTTCATGACATCCTTCGGGAAGTGGGGATGCGCACGATGCTAGGAGAGAGCGGAAGCCCTCGGCATCCGACAGAAGGGTGAACAGAGTGAGCGCTCTTCGACAATCTGTATGATCGGAAGGTGGCTCGTGACGTCGCCTCCGTGGCCAGGTATCTCCGTGCGGAACTGCTGCCGGGCGCTGTCCCCGGAGCGCGGCCGGTCAACGCGGTCCTTCCCCTCGACGACTTCGGTCCGCCGGTGGATCCGCTCCATGCGACGCTCGTCGTGGCCGAAGAGGCCGCGCTCCTCGGTGTCGACGGCGACCGCGGTGCCGCGCTGGGGGAGACCGTGGTGGTCACCAGCGACGACGGCCCCCGTCTTCGCGAAGCCGTGCGGGACGCGGGGATCACGGCGATCGTCGGGGCGCCGATGCCGCCGTCGCTGCTCGTCCCGACGCTGACCTCGCTCCTCGCGGTCGATCAGGCGGCGGAGGCCCGCGCGATCACCTCGGCGATGCGGGTGCTCACCCTGGCGGCGCGGCGCAGCGGCATCACCGGCGTCATCGCGGAGCTGGCGCACCGCATCGACGGGTGGGCGGTGCTCCTGGATCGGCACGGCGAGGTCATCACCACGGCCGGTGCCGGAAGCCTGCACATCGACGACGCGATCGCCGTCGCCGTCGGCCGCCCGGTGCGCGTGCGGCATCGCGCTCTGCAGGTGCACCCGGTCGGTCCGGGCCAGGACATCACCGCGCAGCTCGTGACCGCTCCGCGCAACGACAGCTCCGGCCGTGGTCGGGAACTGAGCTCGCAGGCCGCGGCGCTGCTCGATCTCCTGATGCGCACCCGGGACAGCAGTCAGCTGGAGCGCCTCGGCCGCTCCATGATGTTCGAGACCGTGCGCGAGGGAGGGGAGGAGGCCGCTCGTCTGCTCCGCCGCTGGGGCGTGCACGAGCGCGTGCTGGTGGGCTTCGCCCTCGCCTCCCGCACCAGCGGTGTCGACGTCGAGCATCTGCTCGGCCTCTGGCTCGACGAGCTCGGTGCGGAGCACGTCTTCACGTCACAACGGGGAATCGTCCAGGGTGTCGTTCGCGAAGACCACGCCGAGCAGATCGCGCATCGCGCCCGGGCGTTCGCATCGACGCTCTATCTCGGTCTCGGCCGACCGGCGGGCACGGATGCCCTCGCCCGCAGCATCGACGAGGCGCGGCACGCCTGCGAGGCCGCGCGCACCGGCGGCGAACGCGTGGTCCGCTACGAGGCCATTCCGACGGTGTCGTTCGTGCTCGGGGCGCTGGACCCGGATCAGACCACTCGCCTCGCGCGTCTGCTCGACCCCCTGCGCGCGGCCGAGCGGCCCGCCGAGCTCCTCGACACCCTCCGGGTGTTCCTCGCGTGCAATGGGGCGTGGAGCGAGAGCGCGGCGCGGCTGCGCATCCACCGACAGACGCTGACGACCCGCGTCCGACGGATCGAGGATCTCACCGGGCTCTCCCTCTCCGATCCGGACGACCGCGTCGCCGCGTGGCTCGCCCTCCGCGCCTCCGACGGCTGACGAGCCACCGGGACGACGAAGGGCCCCGCCTTGCGGCGGAGCCCTTCGTGGAGACGCGGTCGGATCAGCGCGCGGCGCCCTTGAGCGATCCCTCGACCTGGCCGGCCGGGTCGACGATGATGCACTGGATCACGCGGTCGTTGGCCTGCTCCCACGAGTCCTGGCTGGGGGTGAGCGTGGTCACGTCCAGAGCGGAGTCCTGGTACGAGACGCCGACGAAGGACGTGTACGCGTCGCCGATGCACTCCTCGGACGCGGCGCTGATGGCGTCCTCCGAGTACTCGCCGTCGTCCATCTTGATCTCGTAGAAGACCTCTTCGTCGTGCGGCTCGGAGCACGGCACGACGTTCGCGTCGGTGAGCATCCCGGAGCCGGTCTCGAGCATGCAGTCGCCGAGCTTCACGGAGAAGACGTCGATGTTCGCGCTCTCGGTGACCTGGCCGGTCTCCTCGTCGCGGTCGGCGTCGGCGCGACCGCCGCCGAGAATGCTGTTGATCGCGCTGCAACCGGTGAGAGCGAGCGAGACGGCGACGGCCGAACCGGTGAGCACGAGTGCGCGACGGGTGCGCGACTTCATCATGGATTTCCCCTTCAGAGCGTGACGCGGGGCATGCTGAATATCCCCGCCGCGAACACGCTATAGTGCCCGGAGTCTATGATGCAACTTGAAGAATGCTGTGCGCCGGCTGAACGCGATCAGCCTTCGAGGTCGTCGACGCCGGGCAGCCAGCTGGCCCCCGGGCGCCCCCAGCCCCGCTTGCGGGCGATCTTCTGCGTGGTCTTCCAGTCGGAGTCCGAGAGGCGATCGATGTAGAGCACGCCGTCGAGGTGGTCGAACTCGTGCTGCATGATGCGAGCGCGCCAGCCGTCCACCTCCAGCGTGACCGGGCCGCCGTCCAGATCGGTCGCCGTCACGCGGACGCGATCGGAGCGACGCAACGGGAACCGTTCGCCCGGGAAGGACAGGCAGCCCTCCGACTCCAGCTCGGGGTCGGGCGCGCCCGGCTCCGGGGGCGTCATCCACAGCTCCGGATTGATGAGCACACCGCGCCAGGGCTGGTCGTCGTCGTCGACGTAGGAGTACGTGTAGATCCGCAGCGGCACGCCGACCTGAGGGGCGGCGAGGCCGACGCCGGGCGCGGCATCCATGGTCTCGAACATGTCGGCGACGAGGGTGCGGATCTCGTCGGTGATCGCCTCGACGGGGGAGGCGGGGGAGTGCAGGACGGGATCGCCCATGATGCGAATCGGAAGGACAGCCACGTCACAACCCTAGTCGGCGGCACTCTCCGGGTAGGGTCGTACTGTGAGCGCAGGGGTGTGGATGGGGACGGTCGAGGACGTCGGCGACCAGCTGGTCGGAGCGTTCCAGAACCCCGGCCTCCTCCTGGGGATCCCGCTGGCCCTCGCCGGTGCGGTGTTCATGTCGCTCGGCGCGCAGTACCAGCACCGGGGCGTGGAGAAGGTCGAGCGGCTCAGCGGCTCCGACGGCGCGGCCGGTCTCAGCCTCGATCAGCTCAAGCGCCTGTTCACGCGACCGTCCTGGGTGATCGGGACGCTCATGCTGGGCCTCGCGATCGTCTGCCAGCTCGCAGCGCTCGTCAAGGCGCCGCTGATCGTGGTGCAGCCGCTCGGCGCCATCGCCCTGGTCATCACGACGCTCCTCAACGCCCGCATCTCCGGTCACGCCCCCACGAGGCAGTCCCTCACCGCGATCATCGCCTGCGTCGGCGGCATCTTCCTCTTCGTGTTCTTCGCTGCGATCTACGCCACGGAGAAGGAGGTCACGGACCGCGAGCTGTTCGTCATCCTCGCGATCCTGCTCGTCGTGATCATCGTGCTCGGGGCGTGCTGGCTCATCCTCCGGCATCGGATGCGCGCGCTGTTCTACATCATCGGCGCCGGCATCCTCTACGGCTTCGTCGCCACCCTCGCGAAGGTCATCATCAAGCGCATCGAGGCGGGCCAGTTCGAGTGGATCACCGCGGTCTGCCTGCTCGCGCTGCTCTCGGCGGGTGCCGTCGGCGCGTACTTCGTGCAGACCGCATACAGCTCCGGTCCGCCCGACCTCGTCATCGCGGGCCTGACGGTGGTCGACCCCATGGTGGCCGTTCTCATCGGCATGCTCGTGCTCGGTGAGGCCGCCGCGGCGCCCTGGTGGGTCTTCATCATCTTCGGCGTCGCCGGCGGCATCGCGGTCTGGGGTGTGGTCGGACTCGCCCGCTTCCATCCGCAGGTCCTCAGCGAGAGCCAGGACCTCGGGATCACCCGGGGCAGCGACCCGGTGGCCCCTCCGACCTCGCCGGCGCCGAGCGCGCCGGAGCACCCGGACACGCCCGAGAGGCGCGACCCCGACGCTCAGTAGGCCTGGTCGATGAGGTCGGGGGAGACCTCGGATGCCGCGGCCTCGTCGACGAAGAAGACCGTCCGCTTGCGCCCCTTGGCGCCGGCCGCGGGAACGCTCGTGTAACTGGCACCGGCGAGGGCGAGGCCCAGCGCCGACGCCTTGTCGGCGCCCGTGAGCACGAGCCAGACCCGCTTGGAGGCGTTCAGCACCGGGCGGGTGAGGGTCACCCGCTCGGGCGGGGGCTTGGGGGAGTCCCGCACCGGGAGCGCCGCGGCATCGGTCACGGTGACCTCTTCGCGGTCCGGGAACAGCGAGGCGATGTGGCCGTCCGGTCCGACGCCGAGGAAGCACACGGCGAAGGACGGCCAGGGGTGGTCGTCGGTGCCGAAACGGGCGAGCTCGGCGGCGTACGCCGCGGCGGCCTCATCGAGCTCGAGACCGCTGTCGGAGCCGGCGACCTCGTGCACGTTCTCCGCGGGGACGTCGATGTGGTCGAGCAGTGCCTCCCGGGACTGGAGGGCGTTGCGGTCCGCGTCGTTCCGCGGCACGTACCGCTCGTCCCCCCACCAGAAGTGCACGAGGGACCAGTCGATCTCGGCGGACCGCGGGTTGTCCCGGACGGCGCGCAGGACGGCACCGCCCATCGACCCGCCCGTCAGCGCGATGTGGGCCAACCGCCCGTTGCGCGTGCGCGCGCGGACGCGGGTGAGGAAGCGATCGGCGACCCGGAGGGCGAGGGCGGTCGGGGTGGCTTCGACCACGACTCGCTTCTCTGCGGACGATCCCGGCATCGAGATCACTCTCCTGTCTCGGGCGGACCGAGCTTCTCCCAGCCCTCCGTGATCACTCGACCGTACAGGACGTCGGGGTCGAGCCGGCGCAGCTCCTCCGCGAGGCACTCGCGCAGCGTCCGCCGCGGCAGGTGCAGGTCATGGTCGGGCTGGTTCGGCTGGGTGAGCACGGCGACGCCGGGCGAGGGGCGCTCGAGGAGGATGTCGCCGGACTCCCGGGTGAGGCGCACCGACTTGATGCCCTCCTGCCAGTGCTCCGGGTCCTCGTACGACCACCGCACCGGGACGTCCAGTGCCATCTGCAGCCACGCGGCGAGCAGCGCGGTGGAGGGCGAGGCGCTCCCGCCCCGGACCTCGACGGCGGTGATGGTCTCGTACGGCGGCTGGTCCAGCACCGCGGCGAGCTGCTCGCGCCAGTGCGTCAGGCGCGTCCAGGCGAGATCGGTGTCACCAGGGGCGTGCGTGCGTCCGAGGAGGGCGAGCCGGTCGCGGACGTCGGGCGAGGTGGCGGCATCGGTGATCCGGCGCTGGGCGATGCGGCCGAGCGGGGAGGTCGCGGGAGAGGTGGGGGCCTCGTCCGGCCACCAGGCCACGACCGGGGCGTCGGGGAGGAGCAGGCCGGTCAGCAGGCTCTCCTCGTTGCTCGCGGCGTCGCCGTGCGCGTGCAGCACGACGACCTCGCTGGCTCCGGCGTCTCCGCCCACGCGGATCTGCGCGTCGAGACGGGACTCGCCGTCGCCGGTGGTCAGCACGATCACGCGCATCGGGTGCTCGCGCGACGCATCGTTCGCGGCGTCGATCGCGGCCTCCGCGACGCCCTTGCGCGCGGCGATGACCAGGGTGAGGACGCGGCCGAGGGCGACGGCGCCGCCCTCCTCGCGCACCTTGACGAGCTGCTTGGCGACCTGGCTGACGGTCGTGTCGGGAAGGTCGATGATCACGGGCGTCTCCAGACTCGTCCGTCGCGGGCCAGCAGGTCGTCGGCCGAGGCCGGTCCCCACGAGCCGGGCGCGTACTGCTCCACCGGACCGCCCTGGGCGGCCCAGTACTTCTCCACCGGGTCGAGGATCTTCCAGGAGAGCTCGACCTCCTCATGCCGCGGGAACAGCGGCGGGTCGCCCAGGAGGACGTCGAGGATCAGACGCTCGTACGCCTCCGGGCTCGCCTCCGTGAACGCGTGGCCGTAGCCGAAGTCCATCGTCACGTCGCGGACGTTCGTGCCGTTGCCCGGCACCTTCGAACCGAAGCGGATCGTGACGCCCTCGTCGGGCTGGACGCGGATCACGAGGGCGTTCTGCCCCAGCTCCGAGGCGTTGCCGCGGCCGAACAGGTGCTGCGGCGCACGGTTGAACACCACCGCGATCTCCGTCACGCGACGGCCGAGGCGCTTGCCCGTCCGCAGGTAGAACGGCACGCCCGCCCAGCGACGGGTGTCGATCTCCAGCTTGATGGCCGCGTAGGTCTCCGTCGTCGACTCGGGGTTCATCCCCTCCTCGTCGAGGAAGCCGGTGACCTTCTCGCCGCCCTGCCAGCCCCCGGCGTACTGTCCGCGCGCCGTGGCGAGGGAGAGATCCTCCGGCACGTGCACCGCCGCGAGGACCTTCTCCTTCTCGGCCCGCAGATGCTCGGCGGAGAGGCTGATGGGCTCCTCCATCGCCGTGAGCGCGAGGAGCTGGAGCAGGTGGTTCTGGATGACGTCGCGTGCGGCGCCGATCCCGTCGTAGTATCCGGCACGACCGCCGACGCCGATGTCCTCGGCCATCGTGATCTGCACGTGGTCGACGTAGTTGCGATTCCAGATCGGCTCGTACAGCTCGTTCGCGAAGCGCAGCGCGAGGATGTTCTGCACCGTCTCCTTGCCGAGGTAGTGGTCGATGCGGAAGATCGAGTCGGCGGGGAACGCCACTTCGAGGGCCGCGTTGAGAGCGCGCGCCGACTCGAGGTCGTGCCCGAACGGCTTCTCGATCACGACGCGCCGCCAGCGCTCGTCGTCGTCCGCGTCCTCGCCCACGAGCCCCGAGTCCTTGAGCTGCTTCGCGACGAGCGGGAAGTCCTTCGGCGGGATCGAGAGGTAGTAGGCGTGGTTGCCCATGGTCCCGCGTTCCACGTCGAGCTTCTCGACGGTCTCCCGCAGCTTGCGGAAGGAGTCGGGGTTGTCGAACTCGCCGGAGACGAACCGGATGCCCTGGAGCAGCTGTGTCCAGGTCTCCTCGCGGAACGGCGTGCGGGCATGCTGCTTCACCGCGTCGTAGACGACCTGGGCGAAGTCCTGGTCCTCCCAGTCGCGGCGGGCGAAGCCCACGAGCGCGAACCCCGGAGGCAGGAGCCCCCGGTTCGCGAGGTCGTAGACCGCCGGCATGAGCTTCTTGCGGGACAGATCACCCGTCACGCCGAAGATCACGAGGGCGCTGGGCCCCGCGATCCTGTTGAGACGACGATCGTCGGGGTCGCGCAGCGGGTTGTGCCCGCGCGAGATGGGTACAGACATCGGTGGGGGCTCTCCTGCGGTTACTTCTGTGCGGCTTCGAAGAGGGCGAGCACGTCATCCGAGGACTCGGTGATCGTCAGCGAGACGACGGGCCGTCCGTGCTCCGCGAGCACACCCGCGTCACCGGCCGCCTGCGCCTGGATGAGCTGCCCGAACGTGAACGGGCGGTCGGGGATCTCGAGATCCACGTCCGTGCGCTCCAGGATCTGCAGGAACACGCCCTGCGCGGGCCCGCCCTTGTGGTACTGGCCCGTGGAGTGCAGGAAGCGCGGTCCCCATCCGAACGTGGTCGGACGCCCCGAGTCGGCGGCGACCAGCTCGCGCAGGCCCTGGAGCTGCGGCACCTCGAGGCGGTTGACGTAGGCCTGGATGGACACGTAGCCGTCGGCGGGGAGCTGGGCCCAGAGGGCGTCCAGCACGCCTTCGACCGTGCCCGAGACGGCGAGGGCGGGATCGGAGACCCGCACCTCGACGCCGTTCTCGACGAACGCGGGCGCCGTCGGCTCCGGGCGGGCGTCGAGCAGGCCCCGGGCGGCGACCTTGGCCGACTCGACGTCGGGCTGGTCGAACGGGTTGATGCCGAGGAGGTGCCCGGCGATGGCCGTCGCGTACTCCCAGACGATGAACTGCGCGCCGAGCGTGCCGCTGACGAGGATCTCGCCCTCGTGCCGCTCGTGCAGGTGGAACTCGTTGGCGTCGTCGACGAGGCGCACGATCTGGAGGTCGGCGGGGACCGGGTCGAGCTCCGGCGAGACCGGGAGCAGGACGACCGGGAGGATGCCGGTGCCCTCCTTGCCCGTGGACTCGGCGATCAGCTGCTCGATCCAGTCCGGCAGCCCCTTGATGTGCGTGCCGTCGGTGATCAGGCCCAGCTTGTCGCGGCGGGGGCTCGTGGCGGCGATCGCGGCCCCGAGACGGAGCGCGGGGTTGTCGGCGGAGTCCACGGCCACCTCGAGCAGGGAGGCCTCGGCCTCGTCCAGGAGCTCGTCGATGTCGACGCCGGCGAGTCCTGACGGCACGAGGCCGAAGGCGGTCAGCGCCGAGTAGCGGCCGCCCACGTTCGGGTCGGCGTTGAAGACCCGGTAGCCGGCCTCGCGCGCGGAGGCGTCGAGCGGCGAACCGGGATCGGTGACCACGACGATCCGCTCGGTGGGGTCGATGCCGAGGTCGCGGAAGGCGGCCTCGAAGGTGCGGCGCTGCGAGTCGGTCTCGACCGTGGAGCCCGACTTCGAGGACACGACGAGGACCGTCTCGGCGAGACCCTCGTCGAGCGCCGCGAGGACCTGTCCCGGGGCGGTGGAGTCGAGGATCGTGAGCGGGACGCCGGACGTCTGCGCGATCACCTCGGGAGCGAGCGAGGAGCCGCCCATCCCCGCGAGGACCACGCGCGTGACGCCCTTCGCCGCGAGCTCCTCGCGCAGTGCGACGATCTCCGCGACCAGCGGGCGGGAGACCGAGACAGCCTGGACCCAGCCGAGCCGGACCGACGCCTCGGCCTCGGCGGCCGGACCCCAGAGCGTGGCGTCGCCACCGGTGATGCGGGAGGCGACGAGGTCGTGGACCAGGGCCGGCACGGTCTCCTCGATGGCGACGCGCGCCGCGCCCGATGCGTGGATGGCGAAGGTCATCGCTGTGCCTCCAGAGCCTCGGTGACCTGCGCCAGCAGGTCGTGCCAGGAGTCGATGAACTTCGCGACCCCCTCCTTCTCGAGCACCTCGGTGACGGCGTCGAAGTCGACGCCCACCTCGGCGAGCCCGGCGAAGACCTCGCGGGCCTCCTCGTAGCCGCCGGTGATGGTGTCTCCGGTGACGACGGCGTGGTCGAACGTCGCCTCGAGGGTCTTCTCCGGCATCGTGTTCACGACGCCGTCCGCGACCAGTTCGGTCACGTACAGCGTGTCGGGGAGGTTCGGGTCCTTGACGCCGGTGGACGCCCACAGCGGGCGCTGGACGTTGGCGCCGGCGGCGAGGAGATCCTGCGCGCGCTTCTCGGCGAACGTCTTCTCGAAGAGCTCGTAGGCGAGTCGGGCGTTCGCGAGGCCCGCCTTGCTCTTCAGCGCGGCGGCCGCGTCCGTTCCGATCGCGCTCAGGCGCTTGTCCGTCTCCGTGTCGACCCGGGAGACGAAGAACGAGGCCACGGAGTGGATGGTGGACAGATCGATGCCCGCCTCCTTGGCGCGCTCGAGTCCCGTGAGGTACGCCTCGATGACCTCGGCGTAGCGCTCCAGGCTGAAGATGAGGGTCACGTTGACGCTGATGCCGTTCGCGATCGCCTCGGTGATGGCCGGGAGGCCGGCCTTGGTCGCCGGGATCTTCACGAGGAGGTTGGGGCGGTCGATCCGGTCCCAGAGCTCCTTGGCCTGCGCAACGGTGCCGTCGGTGTCGTGGGCGAGGTCGGGGGAGACCTCGATCGACACGCGTCCGTCGACGTGGCCGGACTCCTCCCACACCGGGCGGAAGACGTCGAGCGCGGCACGGACGTCCTGGGTCGTCGCGGCGAACACCGCGTCCTCGGCCGAGGCTCCGGACGCGGCGAGCTCGGTGACCTGCGCGTCGTAGGACGTGTCGTTCTTGTCCGTGATCGCGTTCGCGAAGATGGTCGGGTTCGTGGTGACGCCCACGACGTTGCGCGACGCGATCAGCTCGGCGAGGTTGCCGGAGGAGATCCGGGTGCGCGAGAGGTCGTCGAGCCAGATGCTGACGCCGGCGGCGGCGAGCTGGGCGGTGGGGGTGCTCATGCGTTCTCCTTGATGGTCTCGCGGGCGGCCGCGACGACGGCCTCGGTGGTGATGCCGAACTTCTCGAAGAGGGTCTTGTAGTCGGCGGAGGCGCCGAAGTGGTCGATGCCGACCGACCGGCCGCGGTCGCCGACGATGCCGCGCCACGTGAGCACGGAACCGGCCTCGACCGAGACGCGGGCGGTGACGGACGACGGCAGCACGCTCTCGCGGTAGGCCTCGTCCTGCTCCGCGAACCACTCCAGCGAGGGGGCGGAGACCACGCGGACGTTCACGCCCTCGCCGGCGAGCACCTCGCGGGCGTTCACCGCGAGCTGCACCTCGGAGCCGGTGGCCACGATGATGACGTCCGGAGTGCCGTTCGGCGCCTCGGCCAGGACGTAGGCGCCCTTGGCGGCCTGGGCGGCGGAGGCGAAGGTGTCGCCCGAGGCCTCGCCCTCGCCGCGCGGGAACACCGGGATGTTCTGGCGGGTCAGCGCGATGCCGGCCGGGCCCTCGTGGCGCCGGAGGATCTCGAGCCACACGGCGGCGGTCTCGTTGGCGTCCGCCGGGCGGACGACGGCCAGGTTCGGGATCGCGCGCAGCGTCGCGAGCTGCTCGATCGGCTGGTGCGTCGGGCCGTCCTCGCCGAGGGCGACGGAGTCGTGCGTCCAGACGAAGACGCTCGGCACGTTCATCAGCGCGGCCAGGCGCACGGCCGGACGCATGTAGTCGCTGAAGATGAGGAACGTGCCCCCGAAGGCGCGCGTGGGCCCGTGCAGCACGATGCCGTTGACGATCGCGCCCATGGCGTGCTCACGGATGCCGAAGTGCAGCACCCGGCCGTACGGGGTGCCCGACCACTCGTGGGTCGACCACTCGGCGGGGATGAACGACGGCGCGTCCTTGATCGTCGTGAGGTTCGACTCGGCGAGGTCGGCGGAGCCGCCCCAGAGCTCGGGGAGCTGCGCGGCCAGCGCGTTGATGACCTGGCCGGACGCGGCGCGGGTCGAGACGTCCTTGCCGGCCTCGAAGACGGGGAGCGCGTCGGCGATGTCGGCGGGGAGCTCGTGGGCCTCGACACGGTCGAGCAGGGCCTTGCGCTCGGGGTTGGCGGCCGCCCAGGCATCGAACGACTCCTGCCAGGCGGCGCGGGCCTCGGCGGCGCGCTCCGCGAGGCCGCGCGTGCGCTCCAGCACCTCGTCGGCGACGACGAAGGTCTGCTCCGGGTCGAACCCGAGGACCTTCTTGGTGGCGGCGAGCTCGTCGGCTCCGAGCGCCGATCCGTGGATCTTCCCGGTGTTCTGCTTGCCGGGAGCCGGCCAGCCGATGATGGTCTTGAGGATGATGAGCGACGGCTTGTCGGTCTCGCCCTTGGCCGCCTCGATCGCGGCGTGGAGCTCGGCGACGTCCTCCACGTACTCGCCGGTCTTCTTCCAGTCCACGGTCTGCACATGCCAGCCGTAGGCCTCGTAGCGAGCGGCGACGTCCTCGGTGAAGGCGACGTTCGTGTCGTCCTCGATGGAGATCTGGTTCGAGTCGTAGATCGCGATGAGGTTGCCGAGCTGCTGGTGGCCGGCGAGCGAGGAGGCCTCGCTGGTGACGCCCTCCTGCAGGTCGCCGTCGCCCGCGATCACGTAGACGAAGTGGTCGAACGGGCTCGTGCCCGCTGCGGCCTCGGGGTCGAAGAGGCCGCGCTCGTACCGGGCGGCGTACGCGAAGCCGACCGCCGAGGCGAGGCCCTGGCCCAGCGGGCCCGTGGTGATCTCGACGCCCTTGGTGTGGCCGTACTCGGGGTGGCCGGGGGTCTTCGAGCCCCAGGTGCGGAGTGCCTTGAGGTCGTCGAGCTCGAGCCCGAAACCGCCCAGGTAGAGCTGCACGTACTGCGTCAGCGACGAGTGGCCGACCGACAGGATGAAGCGGTCGCGGCCGAGCCAGTCGGTGTCGGTCGGGTCATGCCGCAGCACCCGCTGGTAGAGCAGATAGGCGGCGGGAGCCAGACTCATCGCCGTGCCGGGATGACCGTTGCCGACCTTCTCGACCGCATCGGCCGCCAGGATCCGGGCGGTGTCCACCGCGCGTCGATCGATCTCGTCCCACTGCAATTCCGACACGTTCATGCCCTTTCCGACAGTTTCGAGGGCGCCGGTATTCCCTGGCGCATCCGCAACTTCCCTGGCGCATCCCGCATCGTCCGGGAGACGGGCGGGGTTGTGCGCAGCACCGGGCGCGCGAGTGCTCTCAGCATAGCGGGGACGGTCCCGGCGACTGAGGGGTGGAAGGCGCGGAACGCGTCACGGCGTGTCATACACTGGAGAGGTTGTCCGGTAACGCGCGCGGAGGAGGCGATCGAGATCTCGACGATGTCTGATCAGACCGTACGGAAGTCGTCCATCGGTCGCACGGTGAGCGCCTACGTCACTCTGACGAAGCCCCGGGTCCTCGAACTCCTCCTCGTCTCGACCGTTCCGGTCATGTTCCTCGCGCAGGGCGGACTGCCCGATCTCTGGCTGGTCCTCGCGACGGTCATCGGCGGATCGATGAGCGCCGGTTCGGCGGGCGCGTTCAACATGTACCTCGACCGCGACATCGACGCGCACATGCACCGCACGGAGAACCGGCCGCTCGTGACCGGCGAGGTCAGCCCGCGTGGCGCCCTGATCTTCTCGTGGACGCTCGCGATCGTGTCGACCGTGTGGCTCTGGTTCACCACGAACCCGCTCACGGCGATCCTGTCGGCCTCCGCGATCTTCTTCTACGTCGTGATCTACACGATGATCCTCAAGCGCCGCACCGAGCAGAACATCATCTGGGGCGGAATCGCGGGGTGCTTCCCGGTCCTCATCGGCTGGTCCGCCGTCACCGGTTCGCTCGACTGGCCGGCCTTCATCCTCTTCCTGCTCGTCTTCCTCTGGACGCCGCCGCACTACTGGCCGCTGTCCATGAAGTACAAGGACGACTACGACGATGTCGACGTGCCCATGCTCGGCGTCACCCGCAACGCGTCGCAGGTCGGCCTGCAGGTCATCCTGTACGCGTGGGCCACGGTCGCCTGCTCGCTGCTGCTCGTGCCGATCGCCGGCATGGGCCTCGTCTACACCGTCTCCGCCCTGGTGTTCGGCGGCTGGTTCATCTATGAGTCGCACCGCCTGTATAACCAGGCAGTGCGGGGGACCGAGGCGCGGCCGATGCGAGTCTTCCACGCCTCGATCACTTACCTGACGCTGCTGTTCGTCGCCGTGGCGATCGACCCGCTGCTGCCCTTCTGATCCTCGTCGGCCTGGGGCTCGTCAGCCTGAGGCTCCGCATCGACCTGCGGCTCTGCGAACTCGGCATCGGCGGTCCGGAGAGCGGGCTCGTCGCGCGGGACTGAGACCGTCTCGATCGTCTCGTCCTGGATGCTCGGCGCCTCGTGCTCGACGACCGGCGCGGCGGTGACGGGGGTGGCGACGAGCGTGCGCGCGGCGACGAGGCCGAGCGACAGGAGCAGGCCCACCAGGCCCGCGCCGAGGACGACCGCGCCGACGACGACGAGCGACTGACCGACGTACACCTCGACACCGGTGGCGGTGCCGTCCATCAGGGTCGTGGTCATCGTGCCGACCTGTCCGGCGATCATCCAGCCGCCGACCCCGACCGCGGCGAGGGAGACGACGATGAGGAGCCAGAACCCGGCGCTGCGGGTGAGTGTCTTGTTCATGTCGACCACGATGGTCGATGCGGTGATGAGCGCCCGGTGCGCGCGCTATGGATCGTCTGTGCGGCAGGTCAATCGACGGGGGCGGGTACGACGGACGCGGTGCGCTTGAGGTGCAGCACGACGACCGTGTAGGTCGCGGCCGACAGCGATGCAAGGACCATGTGGATGCCCACGAGCACGGGCGGCAGCCCCTCCCGCGCCTGCCAGACGCCGACGGCCACCTGCACGAGGATCGCGATGACGAGCACGAGCAGCCACCGCCGGGGCTCGAGGCGCAGGACCCAGGCGGACACCGTCAGGAAGAGCACGAGGGCGGCCAGGATGTAGCCCGGCCAGGAGTGGACGTGGGCGAGGACCGTGGCGTCGAAGCCGCGGCGAAGCACGTCGGCGTCGCCCGAGTGCGGGCCCGATCCGGTCGTCAGCACGCCGAACAGGATGGTCACGGCGAGGGCGAGGCCGGTGACGTGCGTCACGATCGCGAACCAGGTGGGGACGGCCCGCTCGCGCGGTCCTTCCGGAGTCGCCAGCCGCACGAGGAACGCGGCGGTGATGCAGACGAGCAGGAGCGACGACGTGTAGTGGAACCCGACGATGAAGGGGTTCAGGCCGGTGAGCACGGTGATGCCGCCGACCAGGGCCTGTGCGACGACGCCGATCAGCACGAGCCAGGCGAGGAGGACGAGATCCCGCCGGGCGGGCGTCGTGCGCACCGAGTGGACCGCCGCCGCGATCACCGCGACCAGGAGGACGGCGGACGCGACGGGGAACGCCGGGAAGTCGGTGAGCGAGACCAGGGCGAAGGCGACGGCCGCGCCGGCGAGACCGCCGACGGCGAACCACAGGGCGTCGATGAGCGCCCGGCGGCCGCTGATGGTGTGCAGGACGAGCAGGACGACGGCGATCGCGATGATCCCGACGACGCCGGTCATCAGCCGGTTGCCGAACTCGATCATCCCGTGGATGCCCTGCACCTCGACGATCGGGACGAGCGACTCGGGCGTGCACAGCGGCCACTCGGTGCAGCCGAGGCCGGATCCAGTCAGCCGCACGGCGCCGCCGGTGCCGATGATGATCGTCTCGCTGAGGAACGACAGCCACGCGAAGACGGTGAGCGCACGACCCCACACCGCGGAGCGGGGGGAGGCGGTCGCCCCGGTCGTCGAGGGGGCGGGGATGGTCGTCTCGGGCATAAGTCCTCCGGCCCGTCGAAGACGTGGCGCACGGCCCGTCCGTCAGGCGGAACCTGTAGAATCGGATTGTTGCGATGAGCGCTGACAGCGCTGAAGCATCGTCAACAGTTTAGGCGCGATGGAAGCGCCCGTGATGAGGGCCCCACCAACGGCACCCGCTCCCGCAGACTCGACGGGGATCAGGTGTGTCGGGGCGGATGACACCGTTTGGGACCTGTGAGGAGAGTGTTGCATGTCGGATGTGCTGATCGACCGCCCGGAGCTCGATGGTCTGGGGGTGTACGAATTCGGCTGGCACGATGAGGATGCCGCGGGTGCCGTCGCGAAACGCGGGATCTCGGAAGAGGTCGTCCGCGGGATCTCGGCCCTCAAGAACGAGCCGGAATGGATGCTGAAGACCCGTCTCAAGGGCTATCAGCTCTTCGGCCGCAAGCCGATGCCGACCTGGGGTGCCGACCTCAGCGACATCGACTTCGACAACATCAAGTACTTCGTCCGCTCCACCGAGAAGCAGGCGCAGAGCTGGGAAGACCTCCCCGAGGAGATCCGCGAGACGTACGAGCGCCTGGGCATCCCCGAGGCCGAGCGTCAGCGCCTCGTCGCCGGCGTCGCCGCGCAGTACGAGTCCGAGGTCGTGTACCACCAGATCCGCGAGGACCTGGAGGCCCAGGGCGTCATTTTCATGGACACCGACACCGCCCTGCGCGAGCACCCCGAGTTCTTCGAGGAGTACTTCGGCACGGTCATCCCCGCGGGCGACAACAAATTCGCCGCGCTGAACACCGCCGTCTGGTCGGGCGGCTCGTTCGTCTACGTCCCCAAGGGCGTGCACGTCGAGATCCCGCTGCAGGCCTACTTCCGGATCAACACCGAGAACATGGGCCAGTTCGAGCGGACCCTGATCATCGCCGACGAGGACAGCTACGTCCACTACATCGAGGGCTGCACGGCCCCGATCTACAAGTCGGACTCCCTGCACTCGGCCGTCGTCGAGATCATCGTGAAGAAGAACGCCCGCGTGCGCTACACGACGATCCAGAACTGGTCGAACAACGTCTACAACCTGGTCACCAAGCGCGCCGTGGCGCACGAGGGCGCGACCATGGAGTGGGTCGACGGCAACATCGGCTCCAAGGTGACGATGAAGTACCCGTCGATCTACCTGATGGGTGAGCACGCCAAGGGCGAGACCCTCTCCGTCGCCTTCGCCGGGCCCGGTCAGCACCAGGACGCCGGCGCGAAGATGATCCACATGGCGCCGTACACGCAGTCGTCGATCGTCTCGAAGTCGATCGCCCGCGGCGGTGGCCGTGCCGGCTACCGCGGCGAGGTCCGTGTCGACGCCGCCGCCCATCACTCGGCGAACACCGTCCGCTGCGACGCGCTGCTCGTCGACACCAAGTCCCGTTCCGACACCTACCCGGCGATCGACATCCGGGTCGACGACGTGCAGCTCGGCCATGAGGCCACGGTCTCCAAGGTCAGCGAGGAGCAGCTCTTCTACCTGCAGTCCCGCGGCATGCCCGAGGACGAGGCGATGGCGATGATCGTGCGCGGCTTCATCGAGCCGATCGCGCGCGAGCTGCCGATGGAGTACGCGATGGAACTGAACAAGCTCATCGAGATGGGCATGGAAGGATCGGTCGGCTAAATGGCGGCCTCGACGACAGCGCCCAGCGAGGCGCAGCACACGAACGCGCACATCGACCCGGCCGCCCAGGTGGCGGACGCCGGATTCGTCCCGGTGCAGACCCGCTCCGAGCGTCCGCACTCGTTCGACCCGGACGACTTCGGCACGCCGACCGGCCGCGAGGTGAACTGGAAGCACACGCCGGTGGCCGCGCTCACGCCGCTGTTCCGCACGGCCGAGGGCGAGGAGGGCGTGCATTACCACTTCACGTCCGGTGAGCAGTATGTGGCCGCACCGCTCACGGCGGGCACCGCTCCGCGCGGTGAGGTCTTCCTCGCCGAGGACATCACCGCCGCCGTCGCGTGGCGGGGCGCCTCCGAGGCCCTGCACATCCGCATCCCGCGCGAGGAGGAGGTCGCATCGCCGATCTTCCTGTCGCTCACGGGCGCCGGTGCCGACCGCCGGGCGGACGCCCACATCGTGATCGAGGCCCTCGAGCACAGCGCCGCCACGGTGGTGCTGCAGCACAAGGGCTCGGCGCAGTACGCCCAGAACGTCGAGATCATCGTCCGCGACGGCGCGAAGCTCACCGTCGTCTCCGTGCAGCAGTGGGACGACGACGCCGTGCACGCGGCCGCCCACCAGGCGCGGGTCGCGGCCGACGCCACGCTCAAGCACTTCGTCGTGAGCTTCGGCGGCGGCGTGGTGCGCGTGAACCCGAGCGTCGAGCTCGCCGGTGCCGGCTCCGAGGGATACCTCTACGGGCTGTCCTACGCCGACTCCGGTCAGCACCTGGAGAGCCAGGTGTACCTGCACCACAAAGGCCCGCACACGACCGGCGACGTGCTCTACAAGGGTGCGCTGCAGGGCGAGAGCGCCCACAGCGTGTGGATCGGCGACGTGCTGATCGGGGCGGAGGCCACCGGCACCGACTCCTACGAGGCCAACCGCAACCTGGTGCTCACGGAGGGCGCACGCGCCGACTCCATCCCGAACCTCGAGATCGAGACGGGCGACATCGTCGGCGCCGGGCACGCGAGTGCCACCGGCCGCTTCGACGACGAGCAGCTCTTCTATCTCCAGGCCCGCGGCATCCCGGAGGACGAGGCCCGACGACTGGTGGTGCTCGGCTTCCTCACCGACATCGTGCTGCGCCTCGGCATCCCCGACCTGGAGTCGGAGCTGCTGGCCGCCATCGAGGCCGAGCTCGCCGAGGTGGACGCGTGACCGCGCAGCGCGTCTGCGGCGTCTCCGAGCTGGAGCAGGACACGCCGCTGCGCGTCGAGCCGGACGGTGTGCCGATCACGGTCATCAAGGACGGCGAGGGCGTCATCCACGCCATCGGCGACACCTGCACGCACGGCGACATCTCGCTGTCCGAGGGCTTCGTGGAAGGTGACACGGTGGAGTGCTGGGCGCATGGCTCGGCCTTCTCCCTGATCACCGGCAAGCCCCAGAATCTCCCCGCATATGAGCCCGTCCCGGTCTACGTCGTCGAGATCGACGGCGACGACGTGCTCATCGATCCCGCTGTGACGAAGGAAGTCTGAAGAATGTCTGTTCTCGAGATCCGCGACCTGCATGTGACGGTCGAGACCGAGGCGGGGACCACCCCGATCCTCAACGGAATCACCCTCACCATGAACACCGGTGAGACCCACGCCATCATGGGCCCCAACGGCTCCGGCAAGTCCACCCTGGCCTACACGATCGCCGGCCACCCGAAGTACACGGTCACCTCCGGCTCCATCACCTTCGACGGTGAGGACGTCCTGGCGATGAGCGTCGACGAGCGCGCCCGCGCCGGTCTGTTCCTCGCCATGCAGTACCCGGTCGAGATCCCCGGCGTGACCGTGACGAACTTCCTGCGCACCGCGAAGACCGCGCTCGACGGCGAGGCGCCCTCGATCCGGCAGTGGACCAAGGACGTCAAGGAGTCCATGGCCAACCTCCGCATGGACCCGAAGTTCGCGCAGCGCAACGTCAACGAGGGCTTCTCGGGCGGCGAGAAGAAGCGCCACGAGATCCTCCAGCTCGAGGTGCTCAAGCCGAAGTTCGCCGTGCTCGACGAGACCGACTCCGGCCTCGACGTGGACGCGCTGAAGATCGTCTCCGAGGGTGTCAACCGCGCGAAGGAGTCCACCGGCCTCGGTGTGCTGCTCATCACGCACTACACCCGGATCCTCCGCTACATCCGCCCCGACTACGTGCACGTGGTCGTCGCGGGCAAGATCGTCGAGGAGGGCGGCCCCGAGCTCGCCGACCGTCTGGAGAACGAGGGCTACGACCGGTTCCTCGACCCCTCCGCTCCCATCGAGGCGTAGGCTGATCGCATGACAGCGACCCTGACGGACGAGAAGTACGACGCGGTCACCGAGGCTCTCAAGGACGTGATGGATCCTGAGCTCGGGATCAACGTCGTCGACCTCGGACTCATCTACGACCTCGCCTGGGATGACGAGAACGACGCTCTCGTCATCCACATGACGCTGACCAGCGCGGGTTGCCCGCTCACGGATGTCCTCGAAGACCAGACGGCGCAGGCCCTCGACAACGTCGTGGACCGCTTCCGCATCAACTGGGTGTGGATGCCGCCGTGGGGACCCGAGCGGATCACGGACGACGGGCGCGACATGATGCGTGCGCTCGGTTTCGCGATCTGAGCGTTCCGGTCACCTGACCACCAGACGAAGCGGGCGTGCCGGGCACGCCCGCTTCGACGTCTCCGCATCGACGCGGGGAGAATCGGAGGACGAATGCTGTCGGTGAAGGCCCTGCCGCTGTCGGAGCTGCGCGAGCGCACCAGCGAGAAGTGGCGGGAGTATCCCGAGGACGTGCTGCCCCTCTTCGTCGCGGAGATGGACTTCCCGCTCGCCCCGGCGATCACCGCCGCACTGCAGCGGGCGCTGGATCTCGGGGACACCGGGTACATCGCCTCGCGGACACCGCTGGCGGAGGCGTATGCGGGTTTCGCGGAGCGTCGCTTCGGCTGGCGCCCCGACCCGGCGCGGATGCGCAGCACGGCGGACGTGAGCATGGGCATCGTCGAGATCCTCCGTCGCGTCACGCAGCCGGGGGAGCGCGTCGTCGTCACGCCGCCGGTCTACCCGCCCTTCTACGACCTCGTCGCCGAGGCCGGTGCCGAGGTGCAGCGCGTCCCGCTGCGCGACACGGGGACCGGCTGGGAGCTCGACCTCGACGGGATCCGCGCCGCCTTCGAGGACGGCGCGACGGCCATGCTCCTCTGCAACCCGCACAACCCGACCGGCACCGTGCACGATCGGGAGACGCTGTCCGCGCTGGCCGAACTGGCCGAGGAGTACGGCGCGACGATCGTCTCCGACGAGATCCATGCGCCGCTCACCCAGCCGGGCGCGGGATTCACGCCGTTCCTCGCCGTGAGCGACGCGGCGGCTCGCATCGGCTATGCGGTCGTCAGCGCGAGCAAGGCGTTCAACCTCGCGGGGCTGAAGTGCGCGCTCATGGTCACCGCCGCGGAGGAGACGTCCGCGGTCGTGCGCGACCTGCCGGTCGAGGTGGAGTGGCGGACGGGGCAGTTCGGTCTGCTCGCCGCCGTCGCCGCGTTCTCGGAGGAGAGCGACGCGTGGCTCGACGGCCTCCTGTGCACGCTCGACGAGAACCGTGTCCTGCTGGAGGACCTGCTCGCCCGTCACCTCCCCGCCGCCCGCTATCGCCTTCCGGACGCGGGATACCTCGCGTGGATCGACCTCTCCGCCCTCGGCTGGGGAGACAACCCCGCCCGGAAGATCCTCCGCGAGGCGAAGGTGGCGTTGCACTTCGGCCCGGCCTTCGGCGAGGAAGGGGCCGGGCACGTGCGACTCAACTTCGGCACGAGCCCGGAGATCCTCACCGAGGCGATCGAGCGCATCGCCGCGCTCGTCGAGCGATGACGGCGGCGGATCCCACCGCCACGATCTGGGACCGCAGCCGGTTCTGGGTGACCCTGGGTGCCGTCGCCCTGATCTTCCTCGCCGCGATCGAGGCCCTGGCGGTGACCACGGTCATGCCGATCGTCAGCGACGCCTTGGACGGGGAGTCGCTGTATGCGGTCGCCTTCGCCGGCACGCTCGCGACCAGCGTGATCGGGATGGTCGCGGCGGGGTCCTGGTCGGACGCGCGTGGTCCGCGCGGCGCGCTGTACGCCGCCGTCGGCCTCTTCATCCTGGGGCTGCTGATCTCCGGGTTCGCGACGACGATGCCCCAGTTCCTGATCGGACGACTGGTGCAGGGGCTGGGCGCGGGTGGGCAGACGGTGGCCCTGTACGTCGTGGTCGCGCGGCTGTATCCGCCGCACCTGCACGGCCGGGTGTTCGCGGCGTTCGCGGCCGCCTGGGTGGTCCCGTCGATGATCGGACCCTTCCTCGCGGGAGCGGTGGCGGAGTACCTCGATTGGCGCTGGGCGTTCCTGGGCGTGGCGGTCCTGACCGCGATCGCGTTCTCGATGATCGCGACCCGTCTGCGGGGTGTCGATCTCGGCCGCGGGGAGCCGCAAGACCGCCGGGCCTTGCTCACCCGTCTGCTGCTGGCCGTCGTCGTGGCGGTGCTCGCGGTGGTGATCGGACTGTCCGCCGAGCTGGATCCGGCGATCGGGTGGCCGGTGGCACTGGGGGCCGTGCTCGCGATCGGCGTCGTCGTGCTGCCGCTCCTGCCACGACGGACGCTGCGCGCGGGCGCCGGGCTCCCCAGCGTCGTGCTCATGCGCGGGATCGCAGCCGGGGCGTTCTTCGCCGCCGAGGCCTACATCCCGTACCTGCTGATGCGGAAGTTCGACTTCTCCGCGACCTGGGCCGGAGTCGCCCTGATGCTCGCGGCCTTCGCCTGGGCCGGGGCGTCGGCTGCGCAGGGCCGCTACGGTGAGCGGCTGGGCAATCACCGCATCACGGCGCTCAGCCTCGGCGCACTGCTCGTGGCGATGCTCTGCGTCCTGGCCGCAGCGGCGTTCGATGCCTCCCCGGTCTTCGTGATCGTCGGGTGGGCGTTCGCCGGGGGCGGCATGGGGCTGCTGTATCCGCGGCTCACCGTGCTGACGCTGGCCTACTCGGACGAGACGAACCAGGGATTCAACTCCTCGGCGCTGTCGATCTCGGATGCCACGGGTTCGGCGGTGGCCATCGCGCTGGCGGGGCTCGCCGTCGCCACCCTCGGCGGCGGCGCGGACGCGTTCGCCGTCGTGTTCGTCCTCGGTGTCGGGCTGGTGCTGCTCGCGGTGATCCCCGGGCTCAGGCTCGGGCACGCCGCGGAGTCATCGGTGCGCTGAGCTCACCGGCCAGGGCGAGGACGCCGAGGTCGAACACCCGGTCCAGGCCCGCGGTGACGTCGACCTCGCCGGAGGCCGGGAGTGCGCCATGGCTGTCGGCGTGCATCCGCTGCTGGACGAGGGTGGCATGGCCGAGCACGAAGTGCAGGATCGCCGCCCCGCGGTCCTCGGCATCGGCGGCCCCCTCGGTGCGGAGCGCGGCGACCAGGGCGTCGCGGGCATGCGCGGAGCCGAGCTGGAGCGCGTAGGTGCTGAGGACGAGCTCGGCGCCGTCCCGGTAGGCGAAGAGGGCGTCGCGGAGCGCGCGGGCGGTCGCGAGGACGCCCTCCGCTCCGTCCGGGACGGTCGCGGTGATCCGATCGGCGAGGTCGGCGAGGAGCTCCTGCTTGTTCGCCACGTGCCAGTAGAGAGCGCTCGGCTGCACGTCGAGCCGGGCCGCGATGCGGCGCATGGAGAGATCGGCCAACCCCACCTCGTCGAGAAGGGCGAGGGCGGTCCGTGCGACGCTCTCCCGATCGTGACGGGCGGGATTCGTCTCGGGACTCATGCCCCCACTATAGTGAACGGCGTTCAGGTGAACGGTGTTCAGGAGGATGCATGCGCTGGCGGGAGCGGGACGCGACGACGATCGCGGAGCCGGGGACGCTGCGTCTCGACGGCGTGGGCGTGACCGTCGACGACCGCGTGCTCCTCGACGACGTGACGCTGGAGCTCACCGCACCGCGCATCGCCGTGATCGGAGCGAACGGCTCGGGGAAGTCGACGTTCGCCCGGCTGCTGAACGGCCTCATGACGCCGACCACAGGAACGGTCACCGTCCACGGCCTCGACGCGCTCCGGGAGCGGACCGCCGTGCGCCGCCGGGTGGGCTTCGTCTTCACCGATCCGGATGCCCAGATCCTGATGCCGACTCCGGCCGAGGATCTGGCGCTGTCGCTCCGAGGGCGGCCCCGTGACGAGATCGCCGCCCGCGTGCAGGAGACCCTGGAGCGCCACGGTCTCGGTGCCCACGCCGACATCCCGGCGTCGTCGCTCTCGGGAGGACAGAAGCAGATGCTGGCCCTCGCCGCGGTGCTCCTCGCCGAGCCGGCGCTGATCGTGGCGGACGAGCCGACGACACTCCTCGACCTGCGCAACGCGCGGCGGATCGGAGACCTCCTTCTGTCGCAGGAGGCGCAGGTGCTGATCGTCACCCACGATCTCGAGCTCGCGGCCCGCTGCGACACCGCCGTCCTGTTCGACGGCGGGCGCGTCGTCGATCAGGGAGAGCCCGAGGCGGTCATCGCACGCTACCGTCGGTTGTGCGCATGATCGTGCCGTCCCCGGTCGGTGCGGGATTGCTGCATCGGGTGCCGGCCGGTCCGAAGCTGGCGGGTCTCGCCATCGCGGCGCTCCCGTTGACGCTGTTCCCGCAGGGGCCGCTCATCATCGCGGTCTGCCTCGCGACCGTGCTCGCGCTCTACCCGATCGCGGGGGTGCCGCTCTCCGCCGCGGTGACGGAGCTGTGGCGGCTGCGTGCGGTCCTGCTCGTGCTCGCGATCGCCCTCGCCGTCTTCGTGTCTCCCGTCGCCGCCTGGGTGAGCACCGGGCGGGTCGCCGTGCTGCTGCTGCTCGCCGCCCTCCTCACCCTGACCACGCGCATGGCCGATCTCCTGGCCGTGCTGCAGCGCCTCCTGCGTCCGCTGCGGCGCGTCGGGGTCGATCCGGAGGCGGTGTCGATGGCGGTGTCGCTCACGCTGACCATGGTTCCCGTCGTGGCCGGACTCGCGCAGCGGGTGCGGGACGCGGAGCGCGCACGAGGAGTCCGCCTGGGCGTGCGCAGCGTGGTGCCGCTGCTCGTGCTGACGCTGCGCCACGCGGATCAGGTCGGCGATGCCCTCGCGGCCCGCGGAGTCGGCTGACGGTCACGCCAGGACGGGGCGTCCGGTGTGACCAGCAAGCCGCAGCGCCGCGACCAGGAGCAGCACCGCGAGGGCGGCGGTGGAGACCGTCGTGCCGAGGACGAGCAGCAGCACCACTCCGGCGAGACCGAGGACGGTTCCCACGGCCAGGCGGCGCCGCGAGGACGTGGCCTGCGGCGAGGGGTGATTCTCGAACCGGTCGACACGGACCGCGACCAGCGCGGTGAGGACGACAGCCGTCAGGAGCCACAGCGGGCGGGCGGCCCACCACTCCGCGCTGTCGAGCGTGGGCAGAGTGAATCCGCCGAGGAGGGCGACCAGGGCCGTCGCCCCGGCCATCGCCAGCAGCACCGGCATGTGCCAGAGGTAGATCGTCATCGTCCGCCGGGTGACGAAGGCGGTGAACGCGGCCACCGGACGGCGAAGACTGAGGCGCCCGATGTGCGGCCGGTACAGGGAGAACAGGATCGTGTGGATCAGCCCGACCAGCAGCAGGGCGCACGTGGGCGGGTTGATGTTAGCGATGAGGTCGGGGGAGTACGCGCCGATGAGGAACAGGACGACGAGCACCCCGAGGGCGCCGATGCCTATCGTGACGCGGGTCCGGCGACGAAGGGCGTCCACGCGGCCGTCGGCGAGGAGGAATCCGAGCTGCTGCATCGTCAACCACACGAAAGCGAGGTTGAGGAAGCCCACGGCGTCCGTCCCGGTCACGGCCCGCAGGACATCGACCGCCACGGCCGCGGTGGCGAGGACGGTGATCGTGCGCAGGGGCGCGCGCTCGTGCAGGGCGACGAGCGCGGGGAGCAGCGCCTGACACAGCAGGAAGACCCCGAGGAACCACAGCGGCTGTCCGTATCGGAAGCCGGCGACGGCGATGAGATCCGGCGCGACACCGAGGACGGTGAGCACCGCGAGCGCGACCCCGACCGCGCCGACCGTGAACAGGGCCGGGCGCAGGAGCCGGTGCACCCGACCGGCCACGAAGGCGGTCGCGCTCCCGCCGCGGGCGCGGAGGCGGCGGTACGCGAGGAGCCCGGAGAATCCGCCGATCACGAAGAAGAGCGGCATCACCTGCAGCAGCCAGCTCAGCGGGGCGATCCAGCTCGTGCCGTCGCTCGCATTCTCGAACACCGGTCCGGTCTCGGACACCGTGACCCCGACCATGACGGCGTGCAGCAGGACGACACCGAGCACGCAGAGGGCGCGCACGACGTCGATGCCGGTGTCGCGGTGACCCGCGTGGCCGGATGAAGCGGGGGCGGGGGCGGGGGCGGGGGTGCTGAGGCGTGGAGCCGCGGCGATGACCATGAGTCCTCCTGGGAACGGTGTCCTCGGAGGCTATGGAGGCGGTGGTGGGCGGGACATCACTCCGTGGTGCCGTCCTGACCCCTACGCAGGGGTGACTCAGGCGGAGGGCTCGACCAGGCCGGTGTTGTAGGCGAGGATGACGGCGTGCACGCGGTCCCGGAGGCCGAGCTTCGCGAGCACCTTGCCGACGTGGGTCTTCACGGTCTGCTCCGCGATGAACAGGTCGCCCGCGATCTCGGTGTTCGACCGGCCCTTGCCGATGAGGACGAGGACCTCCCGCTCGCGGTCGGTGAGTTCGGCGAGGGCCGTCGCCGACCGCCGCGAGGCCGGCCGCCGTCCGGCGAACTGCTCGATCATGCGCCGGGTCACGCTGGGGGCGAGGAGCGCATCGCCGCCGGCCACCACGCGGACCGCATGGACGAGCTCCTCCGGCAGAGCGTCTTTGAGGAGGAACCCGCTGGCCCCGGCGGCGAGGGCGTCGTAGACGTAGTCGTCGATGTCGAAGGTGGTGAGCATGAGGATCCGCGGCACGTGCGCGGCAGGGTACGACGGACCGAGGATGCGGCGGGTGGCCTCGATGCCGTCGAGCTCCGGCATGCGGACGTCCATGAGGATGACGTCGGGATCGAGCCGCGCGGCGAGCGTCACGGCCTCCGCGCCGTCGGCCGCCTGGCCCACCACGCGGATCCCCTCGTGCGCGTCCAGCAGGGCGGCGAAACCGGCGCGGACCATCGCCTGGTCGTCGGCGATGAGCACGCTGATCGTCACGGGTTCTCCTTGTCTTCCGCCGAGGCGGTCGGGGTGGGCGGTACGGCCGTTGCAGACAGCGGCAGGGCGGCCTCGACGGTCCAGCCGCCGTCGTCGGAGGGCCCGGCGGCGAGGCTTCCGCCGAGCAGTTCGGCGCGCTCGCGCATTCCTCGGAGGCCGTAGCCGCCGGAGGGGCTCTCGGTCGCCTGCGGCGGTGCGGCGTTGTGCACACGGATGTGCAGGGCATCGGCGTCGGCATGGAGCCGGACGGTGACGCGGGCACCGGGCGCGTGGCGGACGGCGTTGCTCAGCGCCTCCTGCACGATGCGGAAGGCGGCGATCTGCACGCCAGGTCCGGCCGCGGAGGCCGCTTCCATCCCCTCCAGCACGAGGCCGACCTCCACTCCTGCCCGGCGGATCGTGTCGACGAGGGCCGGAACGTCGTCCAGTCCCTGCTGCGGTGCGAGCTCGGCGTGCTGGTCCTCGGTGCGGAGCACTCCCAGCATGCGCCGCATCTCGGTGAGCGACGTGCGCGCGGTGGCGGCGATGTCGTCGAACTCGGCGGCGGCCTCGGCGTCGAGGTCCGCGATCCGGTAGCGCGCGGTCGACGCCTGCACCTGGATCACCGACATGCTGTGCGCCACGACGTCGTGCAGCTCCCTGGCGATCCGGGTGCGCTCCTCCACGAGAGCGCGCCGGGATTCCTCCAGCGCGCTGTGCTCCTTCTCCCTCGTGAGCTCCGCGGCGACACGCACGCGACCGGCGACGAGGACGGCGATGAGCAGCATCGCGGCAGCGACCGAGGTCGTCACGATGAGATTGGCGGTGGTGCTGCCGGAGCTCGCCGGCGTCGCGACCATGTCCGGGCGCAGCAGCGGCGCCGTCAGCGAGGTCAGTGCGCCGATCACGAGGGTGAGGCCTCCGAGGCGGGCTCCCTGCACGAAGGACATCACGCCCACGAGGAGGACGAAGGCCAGGAGCGCCGGTACCGACCAGGGCCAGGGGGAGTGGATCGCGCGCGCCGGCTCGACGAGGAGCGGCAGCAGGAAGGCGCCGGCGGCGAAGACGACGATCGCCGTCCGCGGCCGGGAGGGGACGAGGAGGGGAGCGCCGCACACGGCGGCGCCGAGCAGGAAGGACAGGGGCAGCGGCGTGCCGGAGAGCACCGTCTGCAGGGAGACGAGGAGCGCGTACAGCACGACGACCGCCGCAGTCAGCGCCACGAGGGCGCCGGTGCGACGGCTCATCCGTGGCGGGCGCGGGGTGCGCTCTCGGCGGCGTGCCATGCGTCTCATCCTGCCAGGTGCGCGACCGGCGTACGGCGTCGGCGGAGCGCCGCGATCCGGTCGATGATCACACCGACGAGCAACGCGACGACGATGCCGATCGCGGCGCTGAGCACGGGCTGGTCGTGCAGCCAGGCGCCGGCGAGCAGCCCGATCGCGAGACTGAACACGCTCCAGCTCACACCGGCGATGAGGCTCAGCGGGAGGAACCGCCGCCAGGGGAACCCGAGCGCTCCGGCGGACATGTTCACCGCGACGCGTCCGATCGGGATGTAGCGGGCGCCGAGGATCAGCGTGGCACTGCGGCGGTCGAGGGCGCGCTGCGCGAAGGCGAAGGCGGCGGCGACGCGGGGGCGCCGCATCCAGGCGAACCTCGTCGTGCCCAGTCGGCGCCCGATGAGGAACGCGATGTTGTCGCCGATCGCGGCCCCCAGGGCGGCGACGGCGCCCAGCAGCACGATGTCGCCGTCACCGGTGGACGCGGCCACCGCCGCCGCGGCGACGAGGACCGTCTCGCTCGGGACCGGCGGGAAGAACCCGTCGATCACGGTCACCGCGAACAGCACGGCGTACAGCCAGGGGGAGGCGATCGCCTGCAGGATGAGATCGTTGAGGATGTCCACTCCGGCACCGTAAGCAGCGGGTGGGGAGAGGGACATCACTCCGGGGTATCGCCTCGGTCACCCTGGAGAGGGATATCCGTGCCGGGCGTCGCCACAGGCGCGGCGGCATATACTGGTTGGCTGGCCGCTCGGCCATCACCCTCCTCCCGAACGAACGGACGTCCGCTGTGCTTGCCGTGCACGACCTCGAGATCCGCGTTGGCGCGCGCCTGCTGATGGAGAACGTCTCGTTCCGTGTGTCCGACGGCGACAAGATCGGCCTCGTCGGACGCAACGGAGCGGGCAAGACCACGCTCACCAAGGTGCTCGCCGGCGACGTGCTGCCCTCGGGTGGCACCGTCACCCGGTCGGGTGAGCTCGGCTACCTGCCGCAGGACCCCCGTTCGGGCAATCCGGAAGACCTCGCCCGTACCCGGATCCTCGACGCCCGCGGACTCGGCCAGCTCAACCTCGGCATGACGGAGGCCTCGCTCGCGATGGGGTCCGACGACCCTGCGGTGGCCGCCAAGGCGATGAAGCGCTACGCCGCGCTCACTGAGAAGTTCGAGGCGCAGGGCGGCTACGCGGCCGAGGCCGAGGCCGCGTCGATCGCGCACAACCTCTCGCTGCCGGACCGCATCCTCGACCAGCCGCTGTCGACCCTCTCCGGCGGCCAGCGTCGTCGCATCGAGCTCGCGCGCATCCTCTTCTCCGACGCGCAGACGATGATCCTCGATGAGCCGACCAACCACCTCGACGCGGACAGCGTGGTGTGGCTGCGCGAGTTCCTCAAGAACTACAAGGGCGGGCTGATCGTCATCAGCCACGATGTCGAGCTCGTGGGCGAGACGGTCAACCGGGTGTTCTACCTCGACGCCAACCGCCAGGTCATCGACATCTACAACATGAACTGGAAGAACTATCTGCGGCAGCGCGCCGCGGACGAGGAGCGTCGCAAGAAGGAGCGGGCCAACGCCGAGAAGAAGGCGACGACCCTGCAGCAGCAGGCGGCGCGGTTCGGAGCGAAGGCGTCGAAGGCGGCAGCAGCGCACCAGATGCTCGCGCGCGCCGAGAAGCTCCTCTCCGGGCTGGAGGACGTGCGTCAGGAGGACCGCGTCGCGAAGCTGCGGTTCCCGAAGCCCGCCCCCTGCGGCAAGACCCCGCTCATGGCCTCCGGGCTGTCGAAGTCGTACGGCTCGCTGGAGATCTTCACCGACGTCGACCTCGCGATCGACCGCGGTTCCAAGGTCGTCGTGCTCGGTCTCAACGGTGCGGGGAAGACGACGCTGCTGCGCATGCTGGCAGGTGTCGACAAGCCGGACACCGGGCAGCTCGAGCCCGGACACGGTCTCAAGGTCGGGTACTACGCGCAGGAGCACGAGAACCTCGACGTCAGCCGCTCGGTCCTCGAGAACATGGTGTCGGCCGCTCCGCACATCACGGAGACGGAGGCCCGCAAGGTCCTCGGCTCCTTCCTGTTCACCGGCGACGACGTCCTCAAGCCGGCGGGCGTGCTGTCCGGTGGCGAGAAGACCCGGCTGTCGCTGGCGACGCTCGTCGTGTCGTCCGCGAACCTCCTCCTGCTCGATGAGCCCACGAACAACCTCGATCCGGCCTCCCGCGAGGAGATCCTCGGGGCACTGGCCCACTACGAGGGCGCGGTGGTGCTCGTGTCGCACGACCCCGGCGCGGTGCAGTCGCTGAACCCCGAGCGTGTCCTCATCCTGCCCGACGGCGTCGAGGACATCTGGAGCCAGGAGTACCAGGACCTCATCGAGCTCGCGTAGCGGGACGTGGCATAGTCGGAGGATGGCGGCGCACCCGATCCTTCCTCCCTCGGAACTCGCGGCGTGGTTGCGTGCGCAGCCCACCCTCACCGGGACGGCGCCGCCGCTGCACCTCGACGACCTTCCCGACGATCCGGTGCTGCTCTTCCGGGAGTGGCTCCGCGCGGCGGCCGCGGCCGGCGTCCCCGAACCGCACGCGGCGACGCTGGCGACGGTGGACGCCGACGGCATCCCGGACGCGCGCACCCTGATCCTCAAGGACGTGGACGCGCGCGGCTGGGCGTTCGCCGGGGCCCGGTCCTCCCGGAAGGCCGCGCAGCTCGGTACGCGTCCGGCTGCGGCACTGAACCTCTGGTGGCAGCCGCAGCGGCGCGCGATCCGGGTCCGAGGAACCGTGGAGGAGGCGTCGGCGGCCGAGAGCGACGCCGACCTCGCGGCCCGCTCCGAGAGCGCCCGCGCGGGTCTCCGACCGGGGGACTGGGTGCTGTGGCGGGTGGTTCCGACGCGGGTCGAGTTCTGGCAGGGGGCGTCCGACCGGAACCACACCCGGATCGTCTATGACGTCGTCGGCCGCGGATGGCGGCATGCCGTCACGGGCTCTGCTCGCGAGCGCTAGACATCGAGAACGACCGGAGGCGCCCCGCAGGCGGGGATCGAAATGGTGCGTGCCGACGGTCCAAGAGGCCCGTTTCCCATCCTGGGTCGGCAGGGCGGGCCGTCCGGGATCGAAAGGGTGCCGGGCAGCGCAACGTCCGGCGTGTTCTCGCGTTCGCGTGACGCTCCCCGGCCCGGTCAGCGCGCGTCGAGCAGTTCGTCCTCGGCATCCGCGTCGCGGTCGCGGCGTTTCGGTGCCTTCACCGGTGCCGGCTTCCCCTCGACCTCTTCGCGGTGCTTCACGATCTCCGTGCGGATGATGTACCCGATGAAGATGAAGCCCATGATGGCGAACAGGATCCACTGGATCGCATAGGACAGGTGCGGACCCGGGTCGTCGGTGGGGGACTCGAAGCCGCCCAGCGCCGTGTCGGCGGCAGGCTGCTCCTCGACCAGGCGTCCGTACGTACCGGTGATCACCTCGTCGCCGACGAGGTCGGCGATGGACGGGAGGTGGATCGTGGGCACCTGGCCCTCCGGAGCCCCGCGTCCGGACCCGGGAAGCGGCTCGCCGGGGCGCAGGCGGACGGTCACCGTGACCTCACCGGACGGCGGAGAGGGGACAGCGTCCGGGAGCTCGCCCTCGCCCGGGGCCACCCAGCCGCGGTCGACGATGAGCACACGACCGTCGGCATCGCGGAAGGGGACCAGCACCTCGAACGCGCTCGTTCCGCCGTGGGGACGGTTGCGGACCAGGAGCTGCTCGTCGGCGAGGTACTCGCCCTGCAGCGTGACGGGGCGCCATTCGTCTGCGGGGTCGAGCTCGTCGTCGGCGACCACGTCGGCGAGGGGGACGGCCGGGGCATCGTAGTTCTGCTCCACCAGCGCGATCTGTTCAGCGCGGGATTCGTTCCTCTCGAACTGCCAGTTGGAGAGGAAGACGCAGGCGATCGCGAAGCCGATGGCGATGAGGACGTACACGCCCCAGCGGGTCAGGCGGTTGCTCATGAAGGCACCCCGTCTCGCACCGTCACCGGGAAGTCCCGCGCGGCGAGGTAGTCGTGGAGGAAGCCGACGTGCTCCTCGCACGCCAGCCAGATCTTCTCGCGATCGGCGGAGTGGATACGCGGGTTGCGCCAGACGACCTGCCTCGTGGCCGCGCTCCGGCAGCCGGCGCGCGAGCAGATGAGCGCGCTCATCGGTCGGTGCGGCCTTCGCGGATGGTGATGACGTCGGGGGCGGTCTCCGGAGCAAGCGACGGTGCGGGCGGCGCGTCGATCTCGCGCATCGGCGACTCGGCGGCGGTCTCCGTGCTGTCGCTGCCGGCGTTCGCGAAGACGACGGCGATGTACGGGAGCACGGCGGCGGCCAGCGCGAACACCCAGGTCCACCAGCCGAACGGCTGCACGAAGAACATCAGCCCGAAGCAGACGATGCGGATCGTCATCGTCAGGGCATACCGGCGCACACGATGGTCTCCCTCATCCCGCGGGGACTGCGGCAGTGAGGTGACGGCCGGGACTCGACGTGCGTTCTTCACGATGGTTCCAGCCTACGCCGCCGTGGCGACATCGGCATGCCCGGGCGAGGCGTCAGCTCGCGAAGACGAACGGCAGGGTGAAGGCGCCGAAGACGACGAGGCCGATGATTGTCGAGACGATGGTGAAGACCAGCACGCCGATCATGACGTAGCCGAGGATGAGCCCGGCGATCGCCATGCCGCGGCCGCCGAGACCGGGAGTGCGACGGATCTGTCCGAGCGCCATGTGACCGGTGATCACGGCCGCGATCGAGGCGAGCATCGGCACGATCGCCCAGAACAGCACGACACCGGCGATGCCGCAGACGAGGGAGGTGATCGCGAGTCCGCTGGACGGCCGCGCAGGCGCGGCTCCATACGGCTGCGGGGCCGCGTACTGCTGCGGGGCCCCGTACTGCTGAGGCGCCGAGTACTGCTGAGGCGCCGAAGACGACTGCGTGGCGGCGTTCGCCTGCGGTGCCGGCGGGAACCCCGGGTACGCCGGGGCGGAACCGGGAGCCGGGGGGAAGGCCGGGGGCTGCTCGCCGGACGAACCTGAGATACGGGGATCGCTCACGCTGGTGCCTTTCGTCGCCCTCAGAGTCCCAGGAGGCTCCCGGTCTGTCAAACCGTCGTCGTGAAGGCGGCACGGCAACGTCGCTAGGATCGATCACGGCCCGGAACCCCGGCCCTCGACCCCAGACCCAGGAGTGTCCCATGAGCGCGGAGCGCGTCGTCCTCGTCACCGGAGGCAACCGCGGCATCGGCCGCGCTATCGCCGAGCGCTTCGTGCGGGAGGGCTACCGGGTGGCGGTGACCGCTCGCAGCGGAGAGGGTCCGGAAGGCACCCTGACGGTGCGCGCCGACGTCACGGACGCCGCCGCTCTCGACGCGGCCTTCACCGAGGTGGAGCAGCAGCTGGGTCCGGTGGAGATCGTCGTCGCCAACGCCGGCATCACCAAGGACACCCTGCTCATGCGCATGAGCGAGGACGACTTCGACAGCGTCGTGGCCACGAACCTCGGCGGCACCTTCCGCGTCGTCAAGCGTGCGTCGAAGGCGATGCTGCGGGCACGGTTCGGACGGGTCATCCTCATCTCCAGCGTCGTGGGCCTGTACGGCTCCGCCGGGCAGACGAACTACGCCGCCTCCAAGAGCGCGCTGGTCGGTTTCGCCCGCTCGCTCACGCGCGAGCTCGGCGGGCGCGGCATCACGGCCAACGTCGTGGCACCCGGCTTCATCGAGACCGACATGACGGCGGAGCTCCCCGAGGAGACGCAGAAGCAGTACAAGGCGAACATCCCCGCGGGGCGGTTCGCGACGCCGGATGAGGTCGCGGGCGTCGTGACCTGGTTGGCGAGCGACGACGCCGGCTACATCTCGGGCGCCGTCATCCCGGTCGACGGCGGTCTCGGCATGGGGCACTGACCCCAGCGGTCCTCGTCAGCGATCGATCGCGCGCACGAGGAGCTCCGCGAGACGCTCGGGCGCCGAGAACTGCGGCCAGTGTCCCGAGCCGATCCGGACGACCTCGGCGTCGCCGATCGCCCGATACTCCTCGGCGTACGGACCCCACTGGCTGATCACCGCGTCGAAGGCGTCCTGGTCCAGCCCTCCCATCAGCAGGGTGACCGGGATGCGATACCGTGCCGGGTCGTGGTCGTGCAGAGCGAGCTCGTCCGTCGGCACCCGCGCGGGGACGCTGTGCGTGAGCGGGGCCGTCCTCGCACGAGTCTCGTCGTCCAGATCGTGCACGTCCTCGTCGGGGAAGAAACCCCAGCCCGGGAACGGGACGACGCCGTCCTGCACCGGGAACTCGCTGATGCCCGAGCCCGGGGGCGGCGGCACGGTGTCGACGAAGACGACCCGGGCCACGCGGTCCGGTCGCGCGTCGGCGACGCCCCAGGCGACGTTGCCTCCGCCGCTGTGTCCGACGACCACCACGTCGCCCTCCGCGGCATCGACGGCGGCGACCGCGGCGGCGACCCAGTCGTCGATCCCGACACCCGCCGCCGTCTCCGCAGACGCGTCGAGCCCGGGCATGGTCAGCGGATGAGGGCGGTGGCCGGCGCGCTCGAGGGCAGGCACGACGTCGTCCCAGCTGGAGGCGTCGAGCCAGAGGCCGGGGATGAGGATGATGTCCATGACCCGACCGTAGACCCGGCCCCGGACATCGGCCAGGGTCAGGGGAGGAGCGGGATGACCGTTCCGAGGTCGACCGGGCCGATGACCAGGCTCGCGGACTCGCGGACGGCGGGCTTGGCGTTGAAAGCGAGCCCCAGGCCGGCGACCGCCATCATCGGGAGATCGTTGGCGCCGTCGCCGATCGCGATGGTCGCGTGCGGCGCCACGCCGAGCTCCTCCGCCCAGGTGCGCAGCCAGAAGGCCTTGGCCGCGCCGTCGACGATGTCACCGCCCACCCGCCCCGTGAGCGCGCCGTCGGCGACCTCGAGGCGGTTCGCCCGCCACCGGTCCACGCCGAGCCCCGGTGCGACGTCGTCGAGGATCTCGTGGAACCCGCCGGAGACGACGCCGACGACGCCGCCCCGTGCGTGTACGGCGGTGGTGAGGTCGCGGACGCCCGGAGTCGGCTCGACGCGGGCGCGAACGCGGGCGAACGCCTCGACGGGAACGCCCGCGAGGGTAGCCACCCGGGAGCGGAGGCTGGTCGCGAAGTCGATCTCCCCGCGCATCGCGGCTTCCGTGGCCGCCTGCACCTCGGTGCGACGGCCGGCCTCCTCGGCGAGGAGCTCGATCACCTCGTTCCGGATGAGCGTGGAATCGGCATCGAGGACGACGAGGAATCGCGCGGTGGTCACCCCCCGAGCCTAGCGACCGGGGGACCGGAGCCCACGCCGCATGACGCGTCAGCGTTCGATGAACACGCCCTTGCCCACGACTGTGATCCCCGACTCCGTGACCGTGAACCCGCGGGCGAGATCGCGTTCGCGGTCGACGCCGACCGTGGCGCCGTCGGCGAGCACGACGTTCTTGTCGAGGATCGCGCGGTGCACGCGGGCGCCCTGACCGACGTGGACGTGATCGAACACCACGGAGTCCGTGATGGTCGAGCCGCCGCCGGCCAGGGTCCACGGCCCCACGACGCTGCGTTCGAGGTGCGTGCCGGAGAGCACCGACCCCAGCGAGACGATCGAGTCGATCGCGTTGCCGATCCGCCCTACGGAGTCGCGGACGAACTTCGCCGGCGGGGAGTTGACCGCCTGCGAGTGGATCGGCCACTCCATGTTGTAGAGGTTGAAGATCGGAAGCGTCGAGATCAGGTCCCGGTGCGCGTCGAAGAACGAGTCGATCGTCCCCACGTCGCGCCAGTACGAGCGGTCGCGCGGGGAAGACCCCGGGACCTCGTTCTGCTTCATGTCGTAGTAGCCGGCCTCGCCGCGGTCGACGAAGTACGGGACGATGTCGCCGCCCATGTCATGACTCGACGTCGGCAGCTCGCCGTCGGCCTCGACCGCCGCGATGAGGGCGTCGGTGTCGAAGATGTAGTTGCCCATGGAGGCCAGCACTTCGTGCGGGGAGTCCGACAGACCCGTGGCGTCGGTGGGCTTCTCGAGGAACTGCCGGATGCGTCCGGACTCCGGATCGGCGTCGATGACCCCGAACTGGGACGCCAGGGCGAGCGGCTGACGGATGCCCGCGACCGTCGCCTTCGCGCCGGACTCGATGTGCGCCTCGAGCATCTGGCGGAAGTCCATCCGATAGACGTGGTCGGCGCCGATCACGACGACGATGTCGGGCTTCTCGTCGTTGATCAGGTTCATGCTCTGCAGGATCGCGTCGGCGGATCCGGAGAACCACCGCTTGCCGAGCCGCTGCTGGGCCGGGACCGAGGCGACGTACGAGTCGAGCAGCGCCGACATCCGCCACGTCTGCGAGATGTGCCGGTCGAGGCTGTGCGACTTGTACTGGGTCAGGACGACGATCTGTCTCAGCCCGGAGTTGATGAGGTTCGAGATGGCGAAGTCGATCAGGCGGTACTGGCCGCCGAACGGGACGGCCGGTTTTGCGCGGTCGGCCGTCAGCGGCATGAGTCGCTTGCCCTCGCCGCCGGCGAGGATGATCCCGAAGACCTTCTTTGGAGCGGACATGGGTCCACCATAGATCCCGTTCGGCGCGGGGAACTAGCATCTGGACAACCCGCTCGATAGCGTCTAGGCATGCGAGTCGAGATGATCACCAAGGAGTATCCGCCGGAGATCTACGGAGGCGCGGGTGTGCACGTCGCCGAACTCGTCTCCGCACTGCGTCGGGACATCGATGTGACGGTGCGAGCATTCGGCGCGCCGCGCGACGAGGAGGGCACCTTCGCCTACCGCGCTCCCGAGAGCCTCTCCGCCGCCAACCCGGCGCTGCAGACGCTCGGAACGGACCTGGAGATCGTGTCGGCCATCGCGGGCGCCGACGTCGTGCACAGCCATACCTGGTACGCCAACTTCGCCGGACACCTCGCCTCCCAGCTCCATGGGATCCCGCACGTGCTCACGGCGCACAGCCTCGAGCCGCTGCGGCCGTGGAAGGCCGAGCAGCTCGGGGGCGGCTACGCCGTGTCGAGCGGCATCGAGAAGCTCGCCTACGAGAACGCCGCCGCGGTGATCGCCGTGAGCGCCGGCATGCGCGCGGACATCCTCCGCAGCTATCCGCAGGTCGACCCCGCGCGGGTCCGGGTGATCCACAACGGGATCGATGTCGAGCGCTGGCGTCCGGTGCAGGATCCGGCCTTCCTCTCCTCGATCGGCATGGATCCTGAGCGCCCCTCGGTCGTCTTCGTCGGACGCATCACACGGCAGAAGGGGCTGCCCTACCTCCTGCAGGCGGCACGGCTGCTGCCGCCCGAGGTCCAGCTCATCCTCTGCGCCGGTGCTCCGGACACGCCGGAGATCATGGCGGAGGTCCAGGAGGGGGTGCGGCTGCTGCAGCAGACCCGGGAGGGCGTGGTGTGGATCGAGCGGATGCTGCCGCGGGACGAGCTGTCGGCGATCCTGGCCGCGGCGACCACCTTCGTCTGCCCCTCCGTCTACGAGCCGCTCGGGATCGTGAACCTCGAGGCCATGGCCTGCGGAGCCGCCGTCGTGGGAACCGCGACCGGCGGCATCCCCGAGGTCGTCGACGACGGCGTGACGGGCCGGCTGGTCCCCATCGAGCAGGTGCAGGACGGCACGGGCACACCGACCGACCCCGACCGCTTCGTCGCCGATCTCGCGGCAGTCCTCACCGAGGTCGCCACGGATCCGGCGCGGGCGCGGGAGTACGGCGAGGCCGGTCGGGAGCGGGCCCGCACGCAATTCAGCTGGGGCGCGATCGCCGACGAGACCCGCGCGCTCTACGCAGAGCTGTCCGCCTGAGCCGATAGGCTTTCGGTATGCCGATCGCTCTGGAGTTCACCGACGTCGTCGTGCGCCGAGAGGGGCGCAACATCATCGATCACGTGACCTGGCAGGTCTCTGACGATCAGCGATGGGTGATCCTCGGGCCGAACGGTGCGGGGAAGACGACCCTGCTGCAGCTCGCCGACACGCTGATGCACCCCACCTCGGGCACGGTCACCGTCCTCGGCGAGACACTCGGACGCGCCGACGTCTTCGAGATCCGTCCGCGGATCGGGTTCGCATCGTCCGCCATGGCCAAGCGCATCCCGCGTGACGAGACGGTGCTCAACACCGTCCTCACGGCGGCGTACTCCGTGCTCGGGCGCTGGAACGAGAGCTACGAGGACATCGATGAGCGGCGTGCGCTGCGCGTGCTGGGCGACTGGCGTCTCGCGCACCTCGCCGACCGCACCTTCGGCACGCTGAGCGACGGCGAGCAGAAGCGCGTGCAGATCGCCCGGGCGGTCATGACGGACCCGGAGCTCCTGCTGCTCGACGAGCCGACGGCCTCGCTCGACCTCGGGTCGCGCGAGGAGCTGCTGGCTCTGCTCGGCGGCTATGCGTCGGCGCCGACGACGCCCGCGATGCTCATGGTCACCCACCACGTCGAGGAGATCCCCGTCGGGTTCACGCACGTGCTGCTGATCCGCGACGGCGCCGTGGTCGCCGCGGGCCCGATCGCGGAGACGCTCACCGCGGACGCCCTCGGCGAGACCTTCGGCATGCCGATCGCGCTCAGCAGCGAGGACGGGCGCTACTCCGCCCGCGCCGCCTCCTGACCTCGGTTCCGATGGGTTACTGAGCTTGTCGAAGTACTGGTAGAATCGATCCTTGGTGCGTTCGGCACCACAGACTTCCCTCGTCCCTGGCACAATCCAGGGCAGCAACAAAGGAATCCCATGAAGACTGACATTCACCCCGAGTACAAGGCTGTCGTGTTCCGCGACCTGGGTTCGGGCGAGACCTTCCTTACCCGCTCCACCGTCACGAGCGACAAGACGATCGAGCTGGACGGCGTGGAGTACCCGGTGATCGACGTCGAGATCTCCTCGGCCTCGCACCCCTTCTACACGGGCAAGCAGCGCATCATGGACTCGGCCGGCCGCGTCGAGAAGTTCAACCAGCGCTTCAAGGGCTTCGGCGGCTCCTCCAAGTAAGACCGCCCACGAAGGCCCCGTACTCCTCGGAGTGCGGGGCCTTCGTCATGCGCGGGGTGGGCGAGTCGCTCAGACGTCGACGACGATGCGTCCGCGCTCGATGCGGCCCGGCGGATCTCCGGGGGTCGGCGCCGGGGCCGTGCGCCGGGTCTGCCGGTCCCGCTCCTGGCCGGCCTCGTGCGCGGTGGGGGACCACACCGCGTCGAAGACGCCGACCAGCCCTCCGGACCCGGCCTGCTCGTACTTCTCCTCGACGGGACGACGGGAGAGGGAATGCCGGATGCCCACGAAGAACAGCACCGGTCCCGTGCCGAGCACGAGGACGATCGTGGTCCACCCGAGCAGATGTTCCATGGCCCCAGGATAGATCGCCGAGCGCGGCGATGGCACCCGTCGCGCGGCGGAGGTCAGCGGAGGCGGCGTCCGTGGGCGAGGTCGATCAGTCGCTCCAGCACGGGCCCCGTCCGCAGGCCGTTGTGCTCGTGCTCGCTCGTCACCCAGGGCGTCACGCCGGGGAGGAGACGGGCGGTCTCCAGCGAGAACTCCACGGGCACGTACACGTCGTTCACGTACACGGCGGCCGCGCCCGTCGCCCCGGAGGCGGCGAGGGCGGCGGTGTCGTAGATCCGCGGCCAGGGGTGCTCCGCCAGGATCGACGTCACCTCCCGCCAGGGCTGCAGCGCCGGGACGGTGTCGGCCCACTCGCGGCGGATGTGCTCGCCCGTGAAGAGCGTCGGATCGTCGCGGAAATCGGTCGGCTCGACGCGCTCGGCGGACCACCGCGTGGTGTGTCCGTTCGCATAGCTCGACTCGTGGAAGGCGTAGTACAGCGGGTTGCGGCCGCCGAAGGGCATGGCGTGCTGGAGGTCGTGCCGGAAGGCGTTGGACGCGGGATCCCGCTCCAGCAGCGACCAGACCGTCTGCCAGCCGTCGTCGGTGCCGAGAGCGGAGCCGACCGAGCGGAGGCGTGAACGCGATACGACCTCGCCGTCGGGGAGGACGAGGTCACCGGCGTCCGCGAGATCGATCAGGCGTCGCATGACGTCGCGGTGCTCCGGGAAGCGCCGGTAGTACCGCTCGGACGCCGTGCGCATCTTGTCGTAGCAGAGCGCGTACACCTCGTCCGGATCGCGCTCGACCGTGCTGAGACCGCCGGTTATGAAGACGTCGTCGAGGGAATCCGCGTGGGTGGACAAGTAGGCCAGCGTCGTGAAGCCGCCGAACGACTGACCGAGGACGCTCCAGGTCGATGCCCCCAGATGCTCCCGCAGTGCCTCGCAGTCGCGCACGATGGCATCGGCACGCAGGTGCGTCAGGTACTCGGCGACGCCTTCGGCGCCCTGCGCGAGGTCGCCGTCGCCGACGGGGGAGGAGAGGCCGGTGCCGCGCTGGTCCAGGAGCACGAGCCGGTAGTGCGCGAGGGCCTGATCCAGCCACGCCGGTGCCGCGGAGGAGTGGAAGGGGCGCGGCGCCTCGTGGCCCGGCCCGCCCTGCAGGAAGACCAGATAGGGGAGCGCCTCGCCGCCCTCGCGTGCGACGACGCGGGCGAACACGTCGATCGTGCGGGTGTCTGCCGGGTCGTCCCAGACGAGGGGGACCGTGAGCGTGTGCTCCTCGACGGCGAGGTCGAGCAGGCGGCGGCGGATGACAGTGGTCATGGTCACATCACATTCCCGATGTAGGAGTACTTCACGAAGACCTCCGCGGCGATGCCCGACTCGTCGAGGACGCCCTGGACGGCCGTCATCATGTAGTTCGAGTCCCAGCCCATGTAGAGGAAGTGCGTGTCATCGAGGTCGTCCCACTGCCCCTTCCACGCCTTGTCGCGGTAGATCGGGCCGCCGTGGGTCGCGCAGTACGCCAGAGCGGCCTCGGTCGTGTCGGTCCAGGCGCGACGGAACACACGGTTGAACAGGTGCTTGACGTCGTAGACCTCCCACCGCTCGCCGCGGTACTCCACGTAGTCGAACTCGCGCTCCCACCCCGCGGGCCAGCCGCGGCGGCGCACGGCGTCGAGGATCGGGGTGAGGCCGTCGTCGTCGATCTCGGGCAGCGCGGGCCGTGCCCACACGCGGACGAGGTCGTCCGTCAGCGCCACTGTTCGTGCGGTGATGGCCGCCGTGCCCCAGGATTCCTCCGCGGCGAGGGCGCGGGTGGCCGGTACCGCGCTGCGGGCGTAGGCCTCATCGCGTTTGGCGGGGAAGGAAGCGCCGAACACCCGCTCCGTTAGCCCCTGTTCCAGCAGCGTGAGGTTGCCGAGGGTCGGTGCGAGGGCGCGGTGGCTGTTCTGCTCGTCCTCGGAGTGCTCGCTCCAGGGACGCACGCCGTCGCCGGACCAGGCGTCGCCGGGCACGGCGGGCACGATGTGCTCGACGTCGAAGCCGTCCACGTCGTCGACGCCCTCGAGCCGACCGAGCACGTAGGCCGGATACGGCAGCTCGCTGTATTTGAGCACGGCGCTGACCCGCTCGTCCGACGGGGTGATGCGCGCGATGGCGCGGGCGAGGGCGTCGTGTCCGTCGCGACGGGCACGGCAAAGACGGGCGATCAGGCGTTCGGCGGGAAGGTTCACGAGCGCGCGACGGAGGAACATCGCCTGCAGCCACTCGAGCGTCTCGAGGAGCTGACTCCGGTCGATGAGGCCACGCGCGTGATCGCTGTAGGCGCTCATGACCAGCGGGGAGGAGGAGCGTCCGAACGTGTTCACGTACCTCAGCTGCCGCGCGATCTCCGGGTCCTGCTCCTTCGTCGGATCGAGGAGGATGCCGTAGATCTCCGCATAGTGCCGCCACGTCTCGGCGTCGGCCTGGAGGTGGGCGACGTCGACGCGCGGGAACGACTGGCGGAAGGCGCTGTACACGCCGTGCTCGCCGTTCGCCGCCACCTCACGCCCCGTCACGAGCACGAGGTAGTGGCGCCAGAACGCGCCGATCGCCTCGCCCGTGTGCTGCTCGATCGGCAGCCAGAACCGCGCTTCCACATCCAACTGCTCGGCGTGGTTCAGCCCCATGAGGATGTAGTTGTGGATCAGCTCGTGATCCCGCAGCGGCTCGCCGGTGGAGTTCAGGCTCTCGAAGATCTGCTGCGCGTTGGCCTGGGCGCCGAGCGTGATCGAGACGTGCTCCAGGCGCTGCAGCCCCTGCCAGATGAACGGCACCTCGTCGGCATGGATCTGGCTGCGGAAGAACGCGTAGTTGTCGTCGAAGCGCGATTCGCGGTCGACGTCGTCCCGGCGATCGAGCACGACCGACTCGTAGAGATCGGCCCAGGCGTCGTGCGGACGGAGCTTCGTGCGCTCGGGATCGTCGGGGCGGACCAGCACGCGGGCGAGGTCGGCGGCGAGCTCCGGATCGCGGTCTCGCACCGCGTGATGCAGCGCGGCGACGAGGAGCATGAGCGTGGTGAGGCGCTGCTGCCCGTCGATGAGGATGAGGTCGGCGTCCGGACCGGAGCCGTCCTCGGCGGAGAGGATCGAACCGATGAAGTGGCGATGCGCGTCGTCTTCCGCCGCCACCGCCCTGACGTCGGAGAGGAGCCGCTCGCAGCCGCCGATGTCCCAGCGGTACTGCCGCTGGTAGACCGGGACGACGATGGTCGTGCGTCCCGCCGCGAGCCATTCGATCGTGTTGACTGCCGTCGCCTCGACGTTGGTCGCGGTGCTCATGCTGGTGTCTCGTCCTCCCGTAGCGACAGGCGCCACGGACGCGCCGGGTGCCCCGCCCAGTCTATTCGCTTATCCACGGCGACCCTCCGGGGGAGGGCCAGGTCCCGCTGTTAGCCTTGCCTTATCAGGGCCTGTTAAAACGTGCTGGCCCCCGATGAAAGGAACATGACTCGATCATGGGATACATCAAGTCCGCAGCGCTGGAGGAGAAGGGCTTCGTCGTCCTCGACAGCTACGACCAGGAGGCCGACCCCAAGGAATGGCTCGACATCGAGTACGTCGACTGGAAGTCCTCGGGCGACACCCGGTTCGCGCCCCTCGCCAGCGCCTTCGGCGACATCGAGTGCAACGGCTTCTGGAACCACAAGCCGCCGCGCACCGACAAGGACGGCGTCTGGATCGACGAGCAGACCGCCAAGGCCCCGAACCTCACGCGCCGCGCGCAGGAGCCCGGTGCGAACGTCGGCCGCTGCCGCGTCATCGAGCTGCAGCCGACCCCGTACGGCGACTGCCTCTACAACCTCCACCAGGACGACAACAACCGCCTGAACCCGGACGGCACCGGCTGGGTCGTCCGCGGGTTCTTCAACCTGACGGACGACAAGGACAGCTACTTCGTCCTGCGTGAGAACCGCACGGACCCCAGCATCGAGTACCGCATCGCCCTCCCGGCCGGCGCGCAACTCATCGTCGACACCCAGCGTCTGTGGCACGCGGCTACGCACAACGGCACCGACCCGCGCTACTGCCTCATCACCTCGTGGACCTCCGGTCCTGAGCTCGACGCCTACATCGAGAAGTACCACGGCACCGACGACGTCCCGAACGTCGAGGTCCCGCAGGACGTGCTCGAGTTCGGCTACGCCGAGCAGGCCCGCAAGGACGCCGCTCGCGCGGCCTACTACGCCGCGAAGGGCCAGCAGGTCAAGCAGGCCATGAGCGAGGCCTGAGCTGGGTCGCTGAGCTCGTCGAAGCGCCCGAAGGCCCCGGTCCACGGACCGGGGCCTTCGTCGTCGAATCACACGCTTGTGATTTCGCGGGAACTCGGCGAGAATGGGCGCACAACCGCATACTCTCGCCACTTCGTGGTTCAGGTCGTAGGGGAAGACGCACCTGATGAAACGGAGAGATCATGGCGACGGCTTACGCACGCGGAGTGGTGTTCATCCACTCGGCGCCTCGCGCGCTCTGCCCGCACCTGGAATGGGCGGTGGGTCGCGCTATCGGGCGTGCGGTGAACTTCGACTGGACCGAGCAGCCCGTGCTGACCGGCGCGCGCCGCGCCGAGTTCTACTGGGACGGTCCCGTCGGTACCGGTGCTGCCCTCGCGACCGCGATCCGGGGCTGGGAGCACCTCCGATTCGAGGTGACGGAAGACCCGACGCCGCGCAGTGACGGCGGTCGGTGGCTGCACACGCCGGACCTCGGCATCCACTACGCCCAGACCGATGCCGCCGGCAACATCGTCATCGGCGAGGACCGCATCCGCTACGCGATGGAGATCGCCGCGGGCAACGCCGTCGAGCTGCAGCGCGAGCTCGACATCGCCCTGGGCTCCGCCTGGGACGAGGAGCTGGAGCCCTTCCGTCACGCCAGCGACGACGCGCGCGTCGTCTGGCTCCACAAGGTCGGCTGACCGACCGTCGATACCGGGAGCGCGGAGGCGTGAGTATCGGATTCCGGTGAGTGATCCCGGACGCTGAGAAGACGAATCCGCGCTCCGCTCGACGAAGACCCCGCCCCGGGAGACCGGGCGGGGTCTTCGTCTGCGCCGGTCAGATCACGGCCGCGTGCGCGAGGTCGTCGACGGTGTTCACTCCACCGCCGCGCACGTCCGCCCGGGCCTGCGCCAGGCGCGTCATCGCCTCCGTCGCACGCTCGGGCGGGAGCGTGATCGGGATCCGGAGTCGCCGCTCCAGCACGCCGCCGGTCGTGAAGCGCGGTCCGGGCGGCAGGATGAGTCCCCGTTCGCGGGCAGCGAGGGAGAGGGTCGTCGACAGGGGAGCGCCGAGATCGATCCAGGCGGAGAGGCCGCCGGGCGTCTCCGGCATCCGCATCCCCGGGATCCCGGCGATTCCCGCGGTCACGGCCTCCCGTCCGGCCGTGAGGCGTCGCCGGACGTGCTGGGTCAGTGCCGGGACGTCGTCGAGCAGCTCCACGGCGATGCACTGCTCGAGGAGGGCCGTGCCGAGCTCGAACGAGGGGCGGGCGGCCAGCAGCCGGGCGATGACCGAGCGCTCGGCGCGGATCCACCCGATGCGCATGCCTCCCCACGCGATCTTCGACATCGATCCCACCGTGATCACGTTCGGGCCCTCGGCTGCCATCGGCGTCGGGGCCCATCCCCGGTCGATGTCCAGCTCCGCCGTCGTCTCGTCGACGATCAGGTGCGTGCCGGTGTTGCGGGCCGTCGTCGCGATCCGGGACCGCTCCTCCTGCGGCAGCGTCGCTCCGGTGGGGTTGTGGAAGTCCGGGATGAGGTACGCGACGTGCGGGCGCGCTGTCCGCAGGGTGTCGGTGAGGTGCCGGGCGTCCCAGCCGTCGGTGTCGACCGGTGTCGGCACCAGGCGGTAGCCGTGCCGGTGCAGAGCCTCGAGCGCATGCGGGAAGGTCGGCTGCTCCACGAGGGCGCGTTCGCCGCGGCGGCCGATCGCCGTGAGGATGAGGTTGACGGCGTTCAGGGCGCCCGAGGTGATCATGATCTCGTCGGCCGAGGTCGCCGCGCCGCGTTCGGTGAATCGGCGGGCCACGGCTTCTCGGAGCTCGGGAAGGCCCTGCAGCGAGTAGCCGCTCGTCCCCCGCAGGGCCGCCAGCCGGGGGAGGGACCGCACGGTCGCGTCGTACAGGCCGGGGGTCGAGTCCATCGAGGCGATCGACAGGTCGATCGCCTCGTCGTCCGCGTCGGGGGCGGCGGCCGACGGGCCGTGCGGGAGGGTCACTCTGGTGCTTCCGCCATGATGCCGGGACACGTAGCCGCCGGCCTCGAGAACGCCGTAGGCGCGGGTGATGGTCGAGCGTGACCGCCTCAGCTCGAGGGCGAGGGCTCGTTCGCTCGGCAGTCTCTCGCCGACCGTGAGTCGTCCATCGAGGATGAGGGCCCTGATGCGGTCAGCCAGGCCCGACGCCGAGGCATCGTCGATGTCCTGGGTGCCGAGCTGAGTGACGAGACGGGAGGCCATGCCTCCAGCCTGCCGCAAAGTGGCCTTCCATGTGCAGACCACTTTTCGCTCAGTGGTCGGCCTCGTCCCGCCTTCGTCCGGGCCACGATGGAGAGATGCTCTTCCGTGCCGTCTTCCTGCCGTTCACCGCGACCAGCCGTCGAGACCTGGTCGAGCGGCTGGTGCAGCTCGTGGGCGGGCTCTTCCTCTACGGCGTCGCCCTCGGCTTCATGGTGCGAGGCGGCATCGGCGTCGCGCCCTGGGACGTGCTCTCGCTGGGTGTCGCGCGCTGGACGGGACTCGGGTACGGACTCGTCACGGTGCTGATCTCGATCGTCGTCCTGCTGCTGTGGATCCCGCTCCGCCAACGGGTGGGTCTCGGCACCCTGCTCAACGCGCTGCTCATCGGCCCGTTCGCCGACCTCACGCTCCTCGTGCTGCCGGCTCCGCCGTCCGTGTGGGTGGGGGCGCCCATGTTCGTCTTCGGACTCGTGCTGCTGGCGTTCGCGACCGGGCTCTACATCGCGGCGGACTTCGGCCCCGGACCGCGCGACGGACTCATGACGGGGCTCGTCCGGGTGACCCGATGGCCGGTCTGGCTGGCGCGGACGGTCATCGAGGGGTCCGTGCTGCTGATCGGCTTCCTGCTCGGCGGTCCGGTGGGCGTCGGCACCGTGCTGTTCGCCTTCGGCGTCGGCCCGTTGATCGGCTGGTTCCTCCCGCGGATCGAGCGCCGCCGCCGGGAGCGTTCGCAGCGCCTCGCCGTCGGGGCCAGCGCGCCCCTGGGCCCTTGAGCCCGTCGAAGGGGCAGAGCGGACCGCGCATGATGAAGGCCCCCGGGATCACATCCCGGGGGCCTTCATCGTGGACGCGGAAACGGTCAGTCGACGCCGCCCAGCACGAGCACGGCGTTGTGTCCGCCGAAGCCGAACGAGTTGCTGATGGCGATCTGCGGGCCGTCGCCGAGCGGAGCCGCCTCTCCGGACAGACGGAACGGCACCTCCGGGTCCGGCTCGGTCATGTTGATCGTCGGCGGAGCCACGCGGTCCCGCAGCGCGAGGAGGGAGAAGATCGCCTCCAGCGCGCCGGTCCCGCCCAGGAGGTGCCCGGTCGACGCCTTGGTGGCCGACACCGGGATCTCGTCGATCCGGTCGCCGAAGACGTTCTTCAGCGCGACGTACTCGTTGGGGTCGCCGACCGGGGTCGAGGTCGCGTGGGCGTTGATGTGCGTCACCTGGTCGGGCGTGATGCCGGCCTCCTCGAGTGCCTGGATCACGGCACGCGCCGCCCCCTTGCCCTCCGGGTCGTTGCCGGTGATGTGGTACGCATCGGCGGTCACGCCACCGCCGAGGACGTAGCCGTAGATCTTCGCGCCGCGGGCCTTGGCGTGCTCCTCGGTCTCGAGGATGAGGGCCGCGGCGCCCTCGCCCATCACGAAGCCGTCGCGGTCGATCGCGCCGGGTCGGGAGGCGTGGGCCGGGTCGTCGTTGCGGCGCGACAGCGCCTGCGCGGACGCGAACGCGGCCATCGTGATCGGGTGGATCGCCGACTCGGTGCCGCCGGCGATGACGACGTCGGCCAGCCCCTCCTGCAGGTGGTGGAAGGCGTGGATGATCGACTCGGTGCTGGAGGCGCACGCGCTGACGACGGTCTGCGCATAGGCGCGGGCCTCGAACTGCAGCGACAGGTTGCCGGCGGCCGCGTTCGGCATCAGCATCGGCACGGTCAGCGGCATGACCCGGCGGGGGCCCTTCTCGCGCAGCGTGTCCCAGGCGTCGAGCAGCGTCCAGAGGCCGCCGATCCCGGTCGCGAAGTCGACGCCGAGGCGCTCGGGAGCGACCTCGGGCGAGCCCGCGTCCTCCCAGGCCTCGCGCGCCGCGATGAGCGCGAACTGCGAAGAGGGGTCGAGACGCTTCGCCTCGTGGCGGGGCAGCACCTCTTCCGGGCGGACGCTCGCGGAGGCGGCGAACGTGACGGGCAGGTCGTACTCCTGCACCCAGTCGTGCTCGATCGTGCGGGCGCCGGAGGCACCGGCGAGAAGGTTGTCCCAGTTCTCCGGGGCCGTCCCGCCGATGGCGGAGGTGGCGCCGATGCCGGTGACGACGATGCGCTTGGTCATGAGGTGTGGTTCCTTGTCGAAACGAGTTCGTGCGGGGGATGGGCAGGGCCGGAGGATGCCACGCCCCGCGCGGGGCGAGGGTGGCATCCTGCCGGGATTACTCCTGGCCCGCGACGATGAAGTTGACGGCGTCGCCGACGGTCTTCAGGTTCTTGACCTCGTCGTCCGGGATGGTGACGCCGAACTTCTCCTCGGCGTTGACGACGATCGTCATCATCGAGATCGAGTCGATGTCGAGGTCGTCCGTGAACGACTTCTCCAGGGCGACCTCGCTGGCGTTGATGCCGGTCTCGTCGGTGATCAGCTCTGCGAGGCCGGCGAGGACCTCATCGTTGGTGAAAGCCATGGTGGTCTTCCTCTTTCTTGCGGGTTGTATTCGGAACCGTGGAACAGTCTAGGGAAGGTCGACGCGTCTTCAGGGGAGGACGACGACCTGGGCTGCGAAGACGAGGCCGGCGCCGAAGCCGATCTGCAGGGCGAGGCCGCCGGAGAGCTCCGGGTGCTCGGCCATGAGGCGGTGGCTGGCGAGCGGGATCGAGGCGGCCGACGTGTTGCCGGTGGTCTCGATGTCGCGGGCGATGACGGTGGTCTCCGGCAGACCGAGCTGCTTGGCGAACTCGTCGATGATGCGCATGTTGGCCTGGTGCGGGATGAAGGCGGCGAGGTCGGAGGCCTCGATCCCGGCCTTGGCCAGCGCCTCCCGGGCGACCTTGGCCATCTCCCACACGGCCCAGCGGAAGACCGTCGGGCCCTCCTGGCGGAGTGTCGGCCACGGCACCACGCCGTCGCGGAAGTCGGTGAGGGTGCCGTTCATACCGACGGCGTCGGCCTTGGAACCGTCGCTGCCCCAGACCGCGGGGGCGATGCCCGGCGTGTCGCTGGGGCCGATGAGCGCGGCGCCGGCGCCGTCGCCGAGGAGGAACGAGATGCTGCGGTCGGCCGGGTCGACGACGTCGGAGAGCTTCTCCGTGCCGATCACGAGGGCGTGGCGGGCGGCTCCGGCCTTGATGAGCGCATCCGCCTGCGCGACCGCATAGGCGTAGCCGGCGCAGGCCGCGTTGATGTCATACGCCGCGGCCGGGTTGGCCCCGACGCGGTCGGCGACGATGGCCGAGACCGACGGCGTCTGCTTCGGGTTGCTGATGGTCGCGACGATGACGAGATCGACCTGGTCGGCGGGGACACCCGACTTCTCGATGGCCTCGGCTGCCGCCGCGGTCGCGAGGTCGATGGCGTCCGTCTCCTTGTCCGCCCGGGCGCGCGTGACGATGCCGGTGCGCTGACGGATCCACTCGTCGCTGGAGTCGATCGGCCCGATGAGGTCTTCGTTGGGCACCGCGTTCTCGCCGCGAGCCGCGCCGAACGCGTAGATGCGGGTGTAGGCGGGCCCGGCGATCTGGGCGAGGGAGGCGGTCATGCGGCTTCTCCGTTCAGCAGCGCGACGGCGGCTTCGAGGTCTTCGGGGGTCTTCACGGCGACCGTCGGCACGCCGCGCAGGCCGCGCTTGGCGAGACCGACGAGGGCGCCCGCGGGGGCGAGCTCGATGACGCCGGTCACCCCGGCGTCGGCGAAGGAGGTCATGCAGAGGTCCCACCGGACGGGGGAGGAGACCTGATCGACGAGGTAGTCGAGCGCCGTCGCTCCGTCGGTCACGACCGAGCCGTCGCGGTTGGTCCAGAGCGTGATCTCGGGGTCGGACGGCTGCACGTCGGCGACCGCGTCGCGGAGCGCCGAGACGGCGGAGGCCATGTAGTCGGTGTGGAACGCTCCGGCGACCTGGAGCGGCACCACGCGGGTGCCCTTGACCGGCTCCTCGGCGAGAGCTGCCAGGGCCGGGAGAGGACCGGCGACGACGATCTGCCCGCCGCCGTTGAAGTTCGCCGGCGCGAGGCCGAGCTCGGCGAGGCGGGCGAGGAGCGTCTCCTCATCGCCGCCGAGGACCGCGCTCATCCCCGTCGGGGTCTGGGCGGCGGCATCGGCCATCGCCCGCCCCCGGATGCCGACGAGGCGCATGCCCGTCGCGGCGTCAAGCACGCCGCTGCCGACGAGCGCCGCGATCTCCCCGACGGAGTGCCCGGCGATGCCGTCCGCGCGGCGACCGGCGGCGGCCACGAGAGCATCACCGGCGACGAGGGAGGCGGCCACGATCAGCGGCTGGGCGACCCGGGTGTCGCGGATGGTGTCCGCGTCCGACTCGGTGCCGTGCGTGCGGAGATCGACCTGCGCGGCCTCGGAGTAGGTGGCGAGACGCTCCTCCACTCCGTCGAGCTCGAGCCAGGGGGCGAGGAATCCGGGGGTCTGCGAGCCCTGTCCAGGGCAGACGACGACAATCACCCACCCAGTCTGCCAACGATCGCGGCAGAACGGTGGATGATCCATCACAAGATTGCGCGGAACCCTTGTGTGTGGCGCACAGAATGCACCGGGTGGGTCAGCGCGGAGGGCGGCGCAGCGGCGGACGGCGGCGTACCTGCTCCGCGGCCCCGATGGAGCCGAGGATGAGCGCCGTCTGCAGGATGAGCGCCTCGCGGGGCCCGGTCGCGTCCCACCCGATGACCTCGCTCACCCGCTTCAGGCGGTAGCGGACGGTGTTCGGATGCACGAAGAGCTCGCGGGCCGTCGCCTCGAGGGAACGGCCGTTGTCGAGATAGCTCCAGAGCGTCGTGACGAGGTCGGTCGAGTGCGCCTGCAGCGGGCGGTAGATGCGCTCGATCAGGGTCTGCTTCGCGAGAGGGTCGCCGGCGAGGGCGCGCTCCGGGAGCAGGTCGTCGGCTTCGACGGGCCGCGGTGCGCTCCGCCAGGCGCGAGCCACCGCGAATCCGGCCAGCGCCGCACGCGCGCTCTGGCTGGCGTCGACGAGGGCAGCGACAGCCGGCCCCAGCACGACGAACCCCGGGCCGAACGACGGCTCCAGACGGGCCGCGATCTCCTGGAACCCGAGCTCCTCGTCCTCGCCCTCCTGGCCCTCGACGCGCGCGCGTCCGAGCACGAGCACGAGGCGCGAGCCCTGCACGCCGATCAAGACGTCGACCGCGAGCTTCCGCGCCGTGCGACGCACGAGGTCGACGTCGAACTGCGGAGGCGTGGTGCCCACGAGGACCGCGACCTCTCCGTGGCCGTGCCACCCGAGAGCGGCGATCCGGCTGGGAAGCTCCTCGTCGGCCTCGCCCGTGAGGATCGAGTCGACGACGAGCGCCTCGAGCCGCGCGTCCCAGAGGCCGCGGGCCTCGGCGGCGCGCGCGTAGACGTCGGCGGCGGCGAACGCCACGTCCCGCGAGTAGAGCAGGATGGCCTCGCGAAGGTGCTCGCCCTTGCCCGCCACCCGTTCCTCGGTCACCTCGACCGTGACGCGGATGAGCTGGAGGGTCTGCTGCAGACTCACGCTCCGCAGCAGCTCACGGGGAGCGGCGGCGAAGATGTCCGCGGCGATCCACGGGGTGGACGTCGGGTCGTCGTACCACTGGATGAACGAGGTGATGCCCGCCTGCGCCACCAGCCCGACCGCGGAGCGGCGGGCCGGTGGCATGTCGGCGTACCAGGGGAGGGTGTCCTCCAGCCGCTTGATCGTCACCGTGGCGATGTCGCCGGAGATCCGGCGCAGCCAGGTGAGCGTGGCGGCCTTGTCCATGCCAGCGGCGGAGGCAGCTGTCACCGAGGGCTCAGCTTTCGCCGCCTGCGTTGCCGCTCGTGCCGGCGTTCACGTCGTGCAGGCGGTACTTCTCGATGGCCTGGGCGGAGAGGCCGCGGTCGACCTTGCCCTCCTCGGCCAGCGCCTGCAGCGTGCGCACGACGATCGACGGTCCGTCGATCTTGAAGAAGCGGCGGGCCGCGGCACGGGTGTCCGAGAAGCCGAAGCCGTCGGCGCCGAGCGTGGCGAAGCGGTTCGGGACCCACGGGCGGATCTGGTCCTGCACGGCGTGCATGAAGTCGCTGACCGCGACGACGGGACCCTCGGCGCCCTGGAGCTTCTGCGTGAGGTACGCGGTGCGCGGCTCCTGGTCCGGGTGGAGGAAGTTGTGCTCGTCGGCGGCGAGGCCGTCGCGGCGCAGCTCGGTCCACGAGGTGACCGACCACACGTCGGCGACGACACCCCAGTCCTTCTTCAGCAGCTCCTGGGCCTCGAGCGCCCACGGCAGGCCGACGCCGGAGGCGAAGAGCTGGGCACGGGGGCCGTCGCCCTCGCCGACGGAGACGCGGTGGATGCCGCGGACGATGCCGTCCACATCCACGTCGGCCGGCTCCGCGGGCTGGACCATCGGCTCGTTGTACACCGTGAGGTAGTACATGACGTTCGGGTCTTCGTGCTGCCCGCCGTACATCCGCTCGAGACCGGAACGCATGATGTGCGCGATCTCGTAGCCGTACGCGGGATCGTAGGAGACCGTCGCCGGGTTGGTCGAGGCGAGCAGGTGCGAGTGTCCGTCGGCGTGCTGGAGGCCCTCACCCGTGAGGGTGGTGCGTCCGGCGGTGGCGCCGATGATGAAGCCGCGGGCCATCTGGTCGCCGGCGGCCCACTGGGCGTCACCGGTGCGCTGGAAGCCGAACATCGAGTAGAAGATGTAGATCGGGATCAGCGGCTCGCCGTGCGTCGCGTACGACGTGCCCGCGGCGGTGAACGCCGCGAGAGCACCGGCCTCGTTGATGCCGACGTGGACGATCTGTCCCTGCGGGCTCTCCTTGTAGGCGAGCAGCAGCTCCCGGTCGACCGACGTGTAGTGCTGGCCGTTGGGGTTGTAGATCTTCGCGGTCGGGAAGTACGCGTCCATGCCGAACGTGCGCGCCTCGTCGGGGATGATCGGCACGATGCGGTGGCCGAACTCCTTCGAGCGCAGCAGGTCCTTCAGCAGACGGACGAACGCCATGGTCGTGGCGATCTCCTGCGTGCCGGAGCCCTTCTTCGGGAGCGCGTAGGCGTTCTCCTCGGGAAGGGACAGGCCGACGTGCGTCGAGCGGCGCTCCGGGAGGAAGCCGCCGAGGGCCTTGCGGCGCTCGAGCATGTACTGGATCGTCTCGTCCTGCGGTCCCGGGTTGTAGTACGGGGGCAGGTACGGGTTCTCCTCGAGCTGCGCGTCCGTGATCGGGATGTGCATCGCGTCGCGGAACGTCTTGAGGTTGTCCAGCGTCATCTTCTTCATCTGGTGGGTCGCGTTGCGGCCCTCGAACTGCGGGCCCAGCCCGTAGCCCTTGACGGTCTTCGCGAGGATGACCGTCGGCTTGCCCTTGTGCTCGGTCGCGGCCTTGAAAGCGGCGTAGACCTTGCGGTAGTCGTGGCCACCGCGCTTGAGGTTCCAGATGTCGTCGTCGGAGTAGTCCTTGACCAGCGCGGCGGCGCGCTCGTCGCGGCCGAAGAAGTGTTCCCGGATGTACGCGCCGGACTCGGCCTTGTACGTCTGGTAGTCGCCGTCGGGGGTGACGTTCATGAGGTTGAGCAGTGCGCCCTCGGTGTCGCGGGCGAGCAGGTCGTCCCACTCGCGGCCCCAGATCACCTTGATGACGTTCCAGCCCGCGCCGCGGAAGAACGACTCGAGCTCCTGGACGATCTTGCCGTTGCCGCGCACCGGGCCGTCGAGACGCTGCAGGTTGCAGTTCACGACGAAGGTGAGGTTGTCGAGGCCCTCGTTGGCGGCGACCTGCAGCTGACCGCGGCTCTCGACCTCGTCCATCTCGCCGTCGCCGAGGAAGGCCCAGACGTGCGACTGCGAGGTGTCCTTGATGCCGCGGTTCTCGAGGTACTTGTTCGACATCGCCTGGTAGATCGCGTTGATCGGGCCGAGACCCATCGACACGGTCGGGAACTGCCAGTACTCCGGCATCAGGCGCGGGTGCGGGTACGACGGGATGCCGTTCGGCGCGTGCGACTTCTCCTGGCGGAAGCCGTCGAGCTGGTCCTCGGTGAGGCGACCCTCGAGGAAGGAGCGGGCGTAGGTGCCGGGGGAGGCGTGGCCCTGAATGAAGATCTGGTCGGCGCCACCGGGGTGGTCCGCGCCCTTGAAGAAGTGGTTGAAGCCCACCTCGTACAGCGCCGCCGAGGACGCGTAGGTGGAGATGTGACCGCCGACGCCGATGCCGGGGCGCTGGGCGCGGTGCACCGTGATGGCGGCGTTCCAGCGGATCCAGGCGCGGTAGCGCCGCTCGATCTCCTCGTCGCCGGGGAACTCAGGCTCGTTCTCCGGGGCGATGGTGTTGATGTAGTCGGTGGTCGGAACCATCGGCACGTTCAGGTGCAGTTCCTTGGAGCGCTTGAGCAGGCTGAGCATGATCTCGCGCCCGCGGCCGTGGCCCTTGGCGTCCACCAGCTCGTCGAGCGACTGCTGCCACTCACCGGTCTCTTCCGGATCGCTGTCGAGGGGGCCCTGAGAGTACGGATCCTGGTCGTGGACGGTCACGGGGGAACCTTTCGTCAAGCTGGCAGGTCATGCCAAGGAAACGGGAAGCGACACGGGCAGCCTTGTCGGCCGTGCACAACGCGCGCCGACCTCAGCCTATCCCTCTTCCACGACACGGGTGCGCATCCGCGCCCGGATAGACTGAGCGCACCAGGGCCTTTAGCTCAGCTGGTAGAGCGCCACGTTTACACCGTGGATGTCGTCGGTTCGATCCCGGCAGGGCCCACACCCTCACCCTCACCGAACAGGTAGGACACGCTCACGCCCAGCTCGGCGGCAACGGTGGCCACCTCGTCGAGGCTCCAGCCGCGCTGGCCGCGCAGCTTCTTGGCCAGTGCGCTCTGGTCGATACCGACCCGCGCGCCGAAGGCGGTCTGCGTGAGCTGCTGGTCCCACATGAGCATGTGGACGCGGCGGCCGACCTCGGCGTCCATCTGACGCTTGACGGCCTGGACTCGATTCTGCTGCTGTGTCTCCATATCGACATCATATGGACATTTCGGACACTTCGACAAGTGAATTGACCGAAGTGCTTGATTAGTCCGTTTTGTCCTGTACTCTCGCCGGTATGACGAATCAGCCTACTCAGGACAGATGGGTCACTCCCGGCGTCGCGGCGGCTGCTCTCGGCGTCGATCCCCGCACCCTCTCCCGCCTCGCTGACAAGGGCGTCATCGTCGCGATCCGCCCGGGCGGCGAGGGTAGCCACCGCCGGTACCTGGAAGCGTCCATCGAGGCGCGACTCGCACAGGGGCCCTGGGATGCCGCATGAGCGACCGCACGTATCGCACGAGGCGTACCTCTGGCTCATCGGCGAGCGGGAGCGCCTGCTCGACGAGCTGCACGCGGTCACGGTCGACCGCGACCACTGGTACGCGAAAGCGAACTACACACCCGAGGAACTCGCGGAGTTCTACCACCGCGCGAGCCAAGGGCTCGACGAGAACGGAGCATGGCTATGGCCGGACGGCGTGAGGACGACGAAGTGACCCGCGACGTGGAAGCGGCAGCGGAGAGCATCATAAAGCTCCGCCCGACACACCGCATCGTGTCGATGTGGGGTGACCTGCGCGCATGCCTGGAGAACATCCGCAAGGTCGAGTTCTATCTCGGCTACCTGCCCGAGAAGCCGAACACCCGCGGCATTGACCACGAGGCTGTCCAGGTGCAGCTCCAGGACGCTCGTATGCTCCTCGGGCAGCTCGCCCTTCGCCTCTCCGACGAAGCGGAGGACGAGTCGTGATCGTGAACGGCACCTACCTGCTCATCATCGCCGGGGCATACCTCGCCTATCGCCTCGGCTGCTGGGTCCATGACCACTCCGAAGCCCGAGGCGACCAGTGAGCCTCGGATGCCTGTTCGGGCTTCACTCGCCCGAGCCCGTTGGCGTGGTCGAAGTCCGAGGCGGACGCATGGTCGTCGTCGCCGGCATCCGGTGCGCGCGCTGCCTCGTGAGGATCGCCGAGGAGGTGACGGATGAGCGCCCCATCGTTCCTGGACGCCGAAACGGGCAAGTTTGACGCCACCCTCCTCGCTGACTACATCGCGGCTGAGCCCACGCGGCTCGGCCGCGGTGTCGAAGGCGACCTATACGAGTACCGCGAGGGCGTCTACGTCCGCGATGAGAACGTCGTCACCAAGCGCGTCGCAAAGGCCCTCGGCGCGAAGTTCTCCACCACGGTCCTCGGGCAGGTCCAAGCGCACCTCCTGAACATCGATCTTCCCGAGGTCGGCCTCCCCGACCTCCCGCGCGGCTACCTCGACTACATCGTGCTGGAGAACGGCATTTACTGGTGGCAAGAGGACCGGCTCACCGAGCACAACGAAATGCTCGGCGCGCTGACCAAGCTTCCGATCGCGTACGACCCCATCGCGATCCCACACACCTTCCTCGAATGGCTCCAGCAGGTGCTCGGCGAAGACCCGGAGCTCCACCGACACATGTGGGAGGTCCTCGGGTACCTGCTCATGACCGGCAACCCGCTGCAGAAGATCTTCCTGCTCTACGGCGAGGGCGGCAACGGCAAGGGCACCATGCTCCGAGTCATCCGCTACCTCCTCGGGCGCGCGAACTACTCCAGCATCAGCATGCACCAGCTCGTCGACGACCGCTTCGCCACCTCAGGCCTGTACGGCAAGACCGCGAACATCAGCGGCGACCTCTCCAGTCGGTTCCTGTCCGACCCCCAAATCCTCAAGGAGATCACCGGCGGCGACTCTATCAGCGCATCCCGCAAGTTCGGCCACTCCTTCGAGTTCGTGCCCTACGCGGTCCCGATCTTCGCGTCGAACGAGTTCTTCCGCACCTCCGACAACTCCATCGGCTGGCGCCGACGCTGGGAGGTCATTGACTTCGTGCAGAAAGTCGACGGCTCCGGCCCCTTCGACGAGCAACTCCTCTTCGACGACGCCCCCGGCATCTTCCGCTACGCAATGGAGGGACTTCGCCGCCTCATGCAGCGGGGCAAGTTCGCACCGCCCCAGGCCGCTCAGGAAGCCACCACCCGTCTCCACGACGCCGCCGACCCGCTCATGCTGTGGCTCGACGAGGACGAGGCCGTGTTCCTCGGCCCCGAGCACATGAGCCCCACCGCCGACGTGTACCGCAAGTACTCCGGGTGGTGCCGCCGCAACGGCTACTCACCGCTCGCGTCGGGCCCCTTCGGGCTCCGACTCAAGCAGATGGGCATCACCCGCACCCGCCCCCGCGTCGGCTCCTCGCGCACCTGGCATTACGAGGGCATCGCCGTGACCCTTTCGACGGTCGACTGATGCGGTCCAGGCAGGCGGTCCAGGCAGCGGGGCGGTCCACCCGCGCCCGCTCCCCGCGCCCCTCATCGAGAGACCTTCGGCCGATGGAATGCGGGTGGTCCAGCCCCGGGTCCAGGCGCGGTCCAGGCACTGGTCCAGGCGCGATGCCGGTGGGGGAGCGGGTTGGTCCAGGCGGTCCACCCTCTCTCCAACCCATCACACATAAGAGAGAAGAAGAAGAGATAGGCGAACTGCCTGGACCACCTGGACCGGGAGGACCACATGACCAGCAAGCACCGCGACCCCGAGTACCTCGCGAACGCCCGCATCGTGCGCGCCCAGGTGCGCGCCGCCTGGCGCCATGGGCAGGACGTGTACTGCTGGCGGACCGGCAAGCTCCTCACGCCAGGTCGGCCCTTCGACGTGGGGCACCTCGACCCGGAAGGCGGACACGCGATCTCGAACCTCGCGCCCGAGACCGTGAGCAGCAACCGGTCAGAGGGTGGACGTCGTGGCGCCGCGATCACGAACGGTCGCGTCTCTCGACCTCAGCCGCCACCACGCCGGGCGACGACGCGCGAAGGGCTCGCGCCATGGTGACCGCGTCTTTTTTTGGGTCGCCGTGCAACCCCCGCCTTCGGCTCCAAGAGCAAAATCCCCCCCTGAACTGGAGAAAACGATGAAGATTCAGATGTCCACCGAGGTCGGACCGTTCGACGGGACGCCCCGCGCCGAGCAGCTCCTCGCCGCGCTCGCGCTGCTCCCCGGTGAGGCGTTCGTCACCGTCGAGTCATGGGACTGGCAGCGTGACGGGAGTGGCTGGCGGATCAAGGCAGAATGGGTGGAGGAGCGGTGAGCGCGACGCCGACGCTGGCCGACCTGCGGTCCGAAGCGAACTGGCTGGAGTGGCGGTCGAAGATTGAGCACCTCGGCGCGATCCGGCTCGACGACCTCGTGACGACGGAGCAGTCGCGCGGGGAGTTCATCACGGGGGCGCGGCTCCTCCGCCTGGACGAGCGGCAGCGCGCGGGCGACGGCGGGAAGGGGCCGTCGCCGATGCAGCTCATGGTGGCGGACCTCCTCGCCGCCGGCCGCTTCATGAACGCGATCTTCGAGCCGCGCCGGTCCACGAAGACGACGGGGGTGCAGGCGGTCATGCTCGGTCGGTGCTGGCACCGCGAGGACTACCAGGTGGGGTGGACGATGTTCACGACCGGGGCGAAGGCGGGGGAGCGGTTCCGGAAGGACATCGTGTCGCACCTCGACCGGCTATACCCGTCGCGGCGCGACAGCCCGGTCCAGATCAATGTCGGCAAGGGCACCGAGCACCTGCACTTCACGGCGACCGGCTCGTACCTGAACGTGTACACGCCGAACGGTGAGGGATTCCGGTCGGGCGGCTTCGACATGGCGTTCGGCGACGAGGCGGCGGAGGCCGACATCGAGCAGGGCGAGGACGTGACGCGCGCGGTCATCCCGACGATGGACACGAAGATCGGCGCCCAGTTCGTGCTCGCCGGGACCGGGCAGAAGTGGCGGACCGGGAACCTGCTGTGGGAGGCGCTGCACGATGAGGACGCCGCGGTCGCGTGGCACGGCATCCCGGAGACCGTCGACCGTGCACAGCTCGGGTCGTGGGAGCCGGACCAGCCGCACCCGAAGACGGGAGCGACGGGCGGCCGGATGCGGGAGTTCATCGAGCTCCACCACCCCGGCGTCGGATTCACCACGCCAGTCGAGGCAGTGCGCCGGTCGTTCGACCGCTGGCCCCTCGACGACTTCCTCATCGAGTACGGAGGCCAGTTCGGGACCGAGGGCGCGGCCGACGTCGCGATCCCACCGGCGCAGCTTGACCGCGCGCTCCGCAAGCTCCCGTTCCCCGAGGCGCTCCCCGAGCGGTACGCCGCCGCGCTGAAGGTCCACCACCTCGGCCTGGGCGGGTCGCTCGCTATCGCATGGGACTACCACGAGCCGGGTGACCTGGTGACGGAGGCGCTGGAGATCGCGGGCGAGGAGGAGCCGCGGCGGAAGCGCGCGGTCGCGCTGTGGTGGCACCAGCAGGGCACGACGAACCTGGAGCGTGAGGTGTTGCTCCGCCTGCGCCGCACGGGCGCGAAGCTCTGGTACGACGCCTTCGGCTACACCGAGCAGGTGGCCGGGGCGCTGGCGAAGGCGAGCCCTCGGCCGGTGATGGAGGGCACTCGGCAGGCCGACATCCCGAAGTCCACGGTGGGGATGCTCAAAGCTCTCGAGGACGACGACCTCGTGATCTACTACCACCCCGCTCTGGAGCGCGCGGCGCGGGCGGTGAAGCGGCAGAAGTTCGGCAACTACGGCACGTTCCGGTTCGGCCCGCCGGACTCCGACCCGGAGCTGGACACCTCGCCCATCGAGGCGGCGGCGCTCGCGCTCCGGTTCCTCGACGAGGTGCCCCATACCAAGAGCCCGCGCGACATGTTCCGATTCGGAGGCACCCGATGATTCGTCTCGACTGCACGCAGATCAGCATCGTGATCGTCTGCGAGACATGCGGTGTCTGGCATGCGTTCGCGTTCTCGAAGCTCGAAGCATGGGAGCGCGCCGCGGCTCACGAGAAGCGCGCACACCCCGGGGACACGCAGGCGCAGGACGCACTGTCGGAGCTCCGTCGCAAGCTCCGACACGCCGTCTGATTTTCCGCTGTGGGATACCCGCCTGATCGTTCATCACGTGGGATTCTCAATCTTCGGACGGAACATCGAGCAGGTCTACGCCAAGCGCGCGGCGACCGAGCTGCTCACGCCTCCCGCGAAGCCTCCGGTGTCGATCGTCTCGCCGTGGTCGCCGCAGGACAACATCGTTACCTGGGCGGTTGACGACGCGCTCGGCGGGCTCCTCGACCGTACCGTCCTCCCGCTCACCCGCGAGATCGCGCTCCGCCTCCCGGGCGTGAAGCGCGCGCACGGCATCATCTGCCGGCAGCTCGCGTCCATCCCGTTCTTCCAGATGGACAACGACGCCCGCACCGACGACCAGCCCGAGTGGCTGACGAACTCGCAGTCCGGCGTCGCCCCGTACCACCGCATGTACGGCGCCGCGTCGGACTGGTTCTTCAACGGGTGGGCCGCGTTCGGCTTCACCGAGGACATGACCGACTGCCTGCACATCCCGTTCGGCCTGTGGAAGATCAACGAGCACGGCATCATCGAGATCACCGACGAGCGCGTGCCCACCGAGTACACCGCCAAGATCATCGCCATTCCCCTCGGCTACGGAGAGAACGGTCTGCTGGTCGATGGAGCGGACACCATCCGGCAGGCCCGCAACGTCGAGGCCGTCTACCAGCAGCGCCTGGAGAACCCGATCCCGCTGACGACCCTCGAAGTCGACGGCTCGGTGTACGACCAGTGGGACGACCCCGAGATCGATGAGTTCCTCGACCAGTGGATCCGGAACCGTACCAAGCATGCGACCGCCGTGCACCCGTCCTACGTGAAGGTCGGGATGCCCGGTCAGGTGCAGGTCGACCTGTACGAGACGGGGCGCAACGCCGCCCGCCTCGACATCGCGAATCACACCGCCCTACCCGCCTCGATCCTGGAGGCCGTCCGCCAGGGAGGCGGCGGAGGCGGCACCGAGATGCGCTACCAGGGCGTCGCGAACGGCGGGGCCCGCTCCGACCTGTGGGACTTCGGTCTCGCTCGCGGCATGATGCTCGCCTTCGAGGCGCGGATGTCGCTCGACGACGTGTGCGACGAGGGCCTGTCCATCCGCGGCGACCTGACAGCGCAGAACGCGATCCCCGCCCCGAACACGAACCCCACGAGTGAGGACTGACCCATGCCCGACATCCAGATCGAAGGTGGCGAGGTCCTCGCCAACCTCGACGAGCGCACCCTGACCGGCCTGCTCCTGCCCTACGGCGAGGAGGGCCGCACCAACGTCGGCCGATTCACGGTCATGGCGGGCGACATCGCGATCCCCGAGGACCCCTCGGTCGTGTCCATCAACGAGGACCACGACCGCTTCCGTCCCATCGGACGCGCGACGCGCCTATGGGAGACCACCGTCGGCATCATGGCCACGTTCGCAATCGGCCGCACTGCCGCCGGGGACGCCGCCCTCGCCGACACCACCCGGCGGTGCCTGTCTGCCGAGTTCAAGACTGGCATCAAGAACGGCCGCGCCACGGGCGGTGTGCTCGCCGCCGCCGCCAAGGTCGCACGCGGTGCGTTCCCGTCCGCTCAGGTCCTCGCGGCGGACGCCGAGATCGACGACGAGACCGTCGAGCTGGAGACCGGCGAGGAGGCCACCGTCGCCGAAGACCATTCCGAGGTCATCTACACCGACGAGGACGGTCGCACCTACCGCCGTGTGTACGACTCCGTGACCACGGAGGAGGCCACCGAGAACGGCACCGAGACCACCATCACCACCACCATCACCGAGGAACAGACCGAAGCGGATGCCGAGGTCGAAACCGAACAGGAGAACGAAGTGTCCGCAACCGCTATCCCCGCCACGCACCGCAACGGTGCCCCGGCCGCCACCACGACGCCGCGGCCGGCGAACCTCCAGCCCGTGTTCGCCGCCTTCGCGGCAGCGAAGGACGCCTTCAAGCTCGGCGGCGAAGCGCCCGCCGAAGCCGCCGCGGTCCTCGCCGCTCTCTCGGACATCACCATCAGCGGCGCGGGCTCCCTGCCCGCTGGTGGCGAAGTGCTCCAGCCGAACTGGCTCGGCCCGCTCTACCAGGGCATCCCGTACGAGCGGCAGTACATCACCCTTGGCAACCTCGGCACGAACATCACCGCCGCCGGCAAGAAGGGCTACACCCTGGAGCGGGGCACCGCGGGTGCGCGAGTCGAGCACTTCGACGGCACCTGGGCGGGCAACAAGCAGCCCATCAAGTCCGGGACGGGGTTCACCGAGTCGGCCGCGTCGGAGCTGTTCCGGTTCGCGTTCGGCGTCGACATCGCCCGCGAGTTCTTCGACCTGCCCGGTGGAGCGGAGGTCGTCGAGGCGTTCCTCCGCCTCATCGTCGAGGACCACCTCGTCTGGTCCGACGAGATCGCACTCGACACCTGGGTCCAGGTCGCGGGCGCGCCCATCGCCCCGCAGGTCTACCCCGGCGTCGACGGCCACGACTACGCCGGAGCGATGGGCCAGCTCATCCAGGGCGTGCTGGCGGTGCGGCGTAAGAAGGCCGACGGGCGCCGCGACGTGCCGACCTTCGCCATTGCCAACGAGGCGGCGTACGAGGAGATCCTCTACACGCCGAAGGACCTCGTGCCCGAGTTCGTGAACTTCGGAGCCAACACCGACGAGGGCATCACCGCGGACGGTCTGCGCATCGTGGTCGGCGACACCGGCATCGAGGACACCCCGTCCGTCATCGTCGGCACCAAGAACGCCGTCGACTTCGACGAGCTCTCCAATGGCCCGCTCCACATCGACGCGATTGACCTCGCCCGCGGTGGCATCGACAAGGCGATCCACGGCTACCTGCAGCGTCTCATCGTCCGCCCGGAGGCGGTCGTCCACATCGGCGTCGCTGACGCCTGAGCCGAACGGGAGCGTAGGCATGGCTGAGTGGTACACCGCCACGAGCGACGAGGCACAACAGCGTCTCATCGCCGCGTGGCCGGATGCCCCCATCGAGAACCTCGAAGTGTGCGGATTCCTCCTGGAGACCGCCCGCATCCAGGTCCTCGCCTACGCTCCCGAGACCGCCACGCTTACTGGCGCGGTCGAGCTGGCACTCGTCCGGTTCGGCCTCGCCGAGCGCCTCGGAGACGTTCTCGCGCTGCTCGGCGTCGACCCGACCGACCCGCCGATCAACTTCGTGTACGCGCAGCTCCAGCAGGCCACGAACCTCTGGAACGCCGGGCGCGTGTCCGGCGGCGGCGACGCGGGAATGGAGCAGTTCACGTTCACGCCGAGGCCGCTCGACAAGACCATCAAGCAGATCATCCGCCCGGTGCAGGGAGGCCCTCGTGTCCGATGAGACTCCCACTGTCCGCGAGTACGTCCTCGGCCTGCTTGCGCCTCGGGTGCCCGAGGACTGGAAGATCGAGGGCGGAATCCCGTCGTCCATGCATTCGCTCGCGGGCCCGCTCATGTGGCTGGAGTACACCGCGTTCGAGCCGCTCCCCGAGGCACCGCTCGCGAAGATCGCGGCGACGGTCGACGTGTGCATCGTCACGAACAAGACCGACGTGCGCAAGGGAGAGGCGGACGCCGACGAGTCGGTCGCCGAACTGTTCGAGGCCGTCTATACGGCTCCCGCGGTCTACCGCATCAGCGCCACCAAGTCGGTGTTCTGGGACGCCTACTTCGGGTGGCGGCTCAGCATCACCATCTCCACCACGAACCCGACCACCGACCCGCCGGCGCCCGCCGACCTCACACAGGAGTAGATAACCATGCCTCAGATCGATGCCAAGCCCATCGTCCTCCGCGACTGTCTCGTCCGTGCCGCGACCTTCGACTTCGAGAAGGCGATCTCGGGTGTGACCATCACCCCGACGACGGGCACGGTGACCTTCAACGGACTCAGCCCGGACGCGACCTACAATTTCCCGACCTCGACGGTGTGGGCGACGCAGCTCGATTACGCGCAGGACTGGGAGACGCCGGACTCGCTCTCGATGTTCCTGTTCGAGCACGAGGGTGAGATGGTCACTCTCCTGTTCGAGCCGAAGCGCGGCGGCCTCGGGTGGGAGGTCGACGTGTTCATCGCGCCCGGCTCCATCGGTGGGCAGGTCAACACCGTGGCTACATCCTCGGTGTCCCACGGCGTGCAGGGTCGTCCGCGCCCGGTGCCCGTGGGCTCCGGCGCGTAAGCGGGTGGTGGCCATGCAGCTCGACGTGCGGCGCAGCCCCACGCTGACCGCGCTCGTGCAGGTCATGGCCACCATCCCGCGTGAGGTCGCGAGGGAAGCCCGCGCGCAGACGAAGGCGGTCATCGTCCCGGAGTGGCGGAAGGTCCTGGCCGAGAAAGCTCCTGGCGAGGCGATCTTCCACAAGCGCCTCGTGGGCCCGTCCACCGTTTACGTCTCCGACCGTGGCGCGAAGCTCATCGCCGGGGCGAATGGCAAGTTCCCCCGCGAGACCGAGTTCGGCGCGTACCGCGAGGACTACGCGACCTATCAGACCCGCCGCGGCTCGGTTACCCGACGAACGCAACGCCAGTTCTGGCACTACGCCAAGGCCGGCCGAGTCGTCTATCCAGCGCTCCGCGAGTTCATCCCGCGGGCCTGGTCCCTCTACGCACAGACCGCCTACCGGACGGTCGCCGAAACCATCGAGAAAGCCACAGGAGCATGAGCAAGCGATTCGAAATCGACATCGGCCTCAACGCATCCGGCGTCGCGAAGGGCGCGAAGGACGGCCAGAAGGCCCTCTCCGACCTGGAGGCCGCGGTCGACGGCGTGGGCGCCGAGTCCTCGCGCGCGGGCGGGCCCGTCGATTCGTTCGCGTCCAAGCTCGTGGAGGCGTCTCGCAAGGCGGGCAAGTCCGACGACGACATCAAGGACGCTCTGCGCGGCATGGGCCTTTCCGCGCGGCAGGCGGAACGCGCGGTCGAGGGTGTCGGCGACGGACTCAAGGACGCGGGCCGCGACGGCGAGCGTGCTCTCGACGGGATCGAAGACTCGCTCCGGGACGTGCAGCGTCGCTCTGAGGACGCATTCGACGACATCGGCGACTCCAGCGCCCGCGGCTTCCAGAAGGCCGAGGAAGGCGTCAAGGGCCTCAAAGATGAGGCGATGCAGTCCGCTCGCGAGACGGCGGCGAGCTTCGACGGTTCCTTCGAGTCCATCGCCGAGCTGGGCCAAGAAGTCGCTGCCAACGCCTTCGCCGACTTCGGTCCTGCTGGCGCGGCCGCGGGCCTCGCCGTCGCAGCAGCGGCGGGCGTCATGGTCAATCACTTCAACGAAGTGCAGGAGGCCGCGGACGAGGCTCGCGAGTCCGCGTTCGGTCTCGCGTACGACGTTGCGGGCGCTCTCTCGGCAGCCGGGTACACGGAGCGCATCGCCGCCTGGACGAGCGAGACCGAGAAGTACAAGCAGGTATTGGACCTCGCGAACGTCTCGGAATGGGATCGGGTGGACGTCATCGACGCTCTGGCGTCCGGTGGGGACAAGCTCGACCGGCTGACCGAGGCTTTCGCAAGCAACGGCATGACGACCTCCGTCACGTCCGGTCGCGTGCGGGAACTGGAGGCCGTGCTCAAGGCTACCGAGGAGGGATACCTCAGCGGTTCCGACGCCGTACGGCTCAACGAGCGCGCGCTTTACGAGTTCGCGACCACGGCGGGCGTTGCCACGGGTGAAGTCGATGAGGTCGGAAATGCGATCTACCGGCTCCCTGACGAGACAGAAGTCGCTATCAACGCCGCGACCCAGCGAGCCACCGAAGACATCAAGCGTGTGGAGGGTGACATCAACGCCGTGCCCGACTCCCACACCACCACCTTCAATGCGCAGGTGACGGGGCTCGACAAGGTGCGCGTCGACCTCGACGCCCTCACGCGACCTCGCACCATGACCGTTACAGCGCGCCTCAACGCCGGGTTCGCGAACCATATGGGGTGGGACAAGTGACCACGATCACACACGCGAACGGCGTCATCACCCCGACGATCCAGGACGGGTATTCGGCGAGCATCCCCACGCGGACGCTCGTCCACGACATCCTCGGACGCCCCGACCCCGACGTAACCTTCCGCCCCGCCGGCATGCGTGCAGGCACCCTGCCGCTCGTGTTCGCGGATCGGGCGGCAGCGTGGGCGGCCGCCGCCGTCCTGGTGCGCGGAGAAGTGTTCACATACGACGACCCCGACCTGCCGGAGGTCGGCATGGCGTTCGTCGTCGGTCCGGGCGAACTGACGCCACGCCTCGACGACGAGACGCGCAAGGTGTGGCTGCTCGACGTTCCCTTCCGCGAGGTGCTCCCGTGACCGTCGCCTCCACTCACACCTACGCCGCGCGGCTGCTGGACCCTGCAGGCGACGTGCCGCTCGCGCTCGACCTCGACAACCCCGGTGATGTGTCTCTCGACGCCTCGCGCATCCCACACGTCCAGGCGACGATCACCATCACCGCCGACGCGGCACTCCTCGACCGGATCGACCCGCGCGCCGGCCGGCGCGTGGTGATCGAAGCGCGGCGCGACGACGACGCCCCTCGGGTCTTCAACCTCGCTGTACGGCGGGTCGTGCCCGACCATGCGACGGGCACCGCGACGGTCACCCTCGCGAGCGATGAGGCCCTCGCAGCGGACTACGCGCCCCTGACTCAGGACCGCGCTCCTCGCGCTCATGAGGCGTCACTGCGCGCGGTGTGCAACTACGTGCTCGGGAAGATCGGGGCATCCCTCGCCGCGGGAACCACCGACGCGAACGTGACCGCACAGTGGGCGCTCGACAACCTCGCGATAGACCCGAGATCGACAACCACGACATCGGTAGCGTTCGGTGGCGCTACGGCCACCCTGGCGAACACGACCGGGATCAGCAGCGTGCTCGGCACCGGTACGACCACCTGCGCGACCGCCACCCTGACCGCGGTCGCATCGACGTGGGCGGAGTGGCGCAAGACCGCCAGCGTCCGCCCTGGCGAGGTCTACAGCTTCCGCGTCGCCGGCCGGTTCTCCATCGCTGGCGGCGGCGCCGCCGTCCGCTCGGCGTGGGCTCGCATTTTCTGGCTGGACAAGGACGGCAACCCGCTCGGCGAAGTGGCCGGCCCAACGGTCACCATGAGCGACCCCGGGGCCGGTTCCTCGCCATGGGCGTGGCTCACCCTCGAAAACGTCAAGGCTCCCAGCGGCGCGACACAGGCGCGGCTCATCATGCGCGTGGCCGGTCCGCTCGCAGCCGGATCGACGGTAGAGGCGACATGCTGGCAGCTTGTCCAGTCGGACGAGCTCGCGCCGTACTTCGACGGGTACACCATCAATGACGCGATCTATGCCTACACCTGGACCGGCGACGCGAACCTGTCCACTTCGCACCGCGAACCGACCATCGAGCGCGACCCGGACGCCCTAGTGTGGCAACCGGGACAGTCCGTGCTCGACTTCCTCGCCCCGCTCCTTAAGGCCAACGGCCTCCGCCTCGTGTGCGACGAAGAGCGTGGTTGGACACTCCGCGATGCCAAGTATCAGGCCGCGGGCTCGTCGGCGTGGCGGTGGGGTGTCAACCTCACGCGCCTTGAGGACGAGATCAGCATCGACACGGACGATGGATGGTTCGACGCCGCGGTCTATACGTACCGGTGGACGGGGCGCGACGGCATCTACCGGGTCCGCCGCGACACCTTCGCCCTCACTCCGACGCCCCGCAAGGTCGCCTCTGTCGAGCTGACCGACCCGTGGCCTGGACCCGGGCGGGCGGAAGCCATGGTGCGGCGGGCGCAGGACCGCGGCCGGGTGACGACGGTCGCCGGTATCCCGCTGTGGACCGAACGGGCGGAGCAGCTGCTCAGCATCGCCCGCGAGGACGGTTCCACCCTCAAGGGCACCATCGGCGCGGTCACATTCAACCTCGGCGACGACACCCTCACCATCCAGTCGCGAACCACTCTCGTCCCGGCCGGGAGCATCGACCTGCTCGCCGGCACCATCAACGCCCTGACGGGCACCATCAACGACCTGTAAGGGAGGAAGCACATGGCTACCGGAGACGACGCTCTCGCCGCGGGCATGGCGCTCGTGAACGGCGCAGCGCTCGCGAACACGCTCGACGACGAGGACAACACGACCCGCGACTACATCGCCCGGTTCTTCAACCGCGTGTGGGCCGGCGTCAAGGGCACCACCGCACCCACGACCGCGCAGGTGCGATCCAACCTCGGGCTCGGTAGCGCCGCGACCCTGGACGCCGAGACCAGCCCCACAGGCGGCGCCGTCGCCCGGCGCTGGTCGAACGGGTCACTCACCGGCCCGATGCCGTCCACCAATGGCGAGTACGCACCGAAGCTGTACGTCGATCAGGCCGTCGCGGGCGTCGGAATCGACACGTCCGGTCTCGTCAAGAAGACCGGCGACACCATGACCGGCAACCTCGGACTCGACGGCGCTCATCTCATCGTGCCCGCCGCGGCCCCCGCCACCGTCAGCTACGCCGTCGCGTACATCAACGGCGACGGCCGGCTCTCGCGCGGTGCGTCGTCGGAACGGTACAAGAAGTACATCAGCGCGATAGACCCCGCCAGCCTCGGCGACATCTTCCCCGACCTGCACCGCTTCCAGATGCGCACCGGGGACGGCTCATGGAAGTACGGATGGATCGCCGAACGCCTCGCCGAGTCCGACGACCTGCAGCCGTTCGTCGTCTACGCCGAGCACGACGGCGAACTGGTGCCCGACAGCATCGACTTCATCGCGCTCCTCATCGCTCAGAACGCGCAGCTCCACCAGGCGGTCGACCTCCTCGCGCAGCGCCTCGACGCACTGGAGGCCCCCGATGAGCGTTGACGGCACCGCAGCGGCGCAGACGCTGCTCAACTTCGGCACCCTCCGACACCACGGCGCATGCCTGCACTACGTGTGGCAGGCATACAAGGCACACGGCGCATCCACCGGCCGATCCGCCTACACGGCCCTGCAGGCGTGGGAGCGCACCGAAGGCCACCACGGCGACCGGAACCCACCGCCCGGCGTGCCCGTGTGGTTCGGAGCCCGCCCCGGGTCCGCCGCCGGCGACGTCGTCATCAGCCTCGGCGATGGTCGCGTCGTCGCGACCGACTATCCGCGCTTCGGAGTCGTCGGCGTCTGCACCATCGACGAGCGACAGCGCCAGATCAACCGCCCCTACCTCGGCTGGACAGACCACATCTTCGACCAGCCCATCAGCTACCCAACACCCGCACACCAGGAGGAAGACGACATGTTCGACGACGAAGCCCGCGCGCTACTCCGCTCAGCAGTGGACGCCGCCAAGGCCGCTCAGGCAGCAGCGGAGGCCGCCGCGGCGGACGCTCTGCACGTAAAGAACCAGGTCGGCGGCTCGACAGCCCGCAAGACCACCGTCCGCCAGGACCTGGACTGGCTCAAGGTCGCGGAGGGCGGCAGCAACGCACCAGGAGCGGGCGGCAGCACGCGCCGGCGGCTCGACGAGCTCGACCAGAAGATCAGCGCCGCGCTTGGCGAGGCGGTGAAGGAGGAGTGAGCGAGAGCGACAACGACCTCCGCATCAGCGTCGCCGAGATCAAGGGCATGCTCACCGCGACACTCGCCCGCCACGACCAGCGCCTCGACCAGCACGAGGACACCATCAAGCAGCACGAGGGCCGGCTGAACGAGAAGGGCAAGACCATCGCCCGACACGACGAACGACTCCTCGACCTCGAAGAGGACAGCGCCGCACAGTGGGGCCGCGTGATGGGCGTCCTCGCGTTGCTCGTCAGCGCCGGAGTCGCCCTCTGGAACATCATCACCCCATGAAAGGAAGCACAATGAGCAACGACAATCTGCGCACCGCATTCGGCGACGTTCCGCGATCCCGCGCTGAGGCGAAGGAACGCGCAACGCTCACCCCGAACCGTTGGGTGCCCTCTCCCGCCGTCCGGGCGTGGCTGTACGGCATCATCGCGGCCCTGGTGCCGCTACTGGTGGTGCTCGGTGTGTTCTCCACGGAGATCGGCGCCCACGTCCTCAACGTCGTCGCCGCATTCCTCGCGATCGGCGGGCTCGCCCTAGCCGCGAAGAACACCCCGCGCTAGCCGACCACCTTCAAGCTAACGCTGGTAGCACTCCTCCGCCGCCGCGGTGATGTCTCTCAGGAAAGCGTCCTGATCGGCCTCACCCGCGGCAGGCGGAGGAGCGTCCGCCGCGTACCCGTGACGCGCCATGCACTCCTGATAGGCATCGTTCTCCGCTTGCTGACGCAGCGTGTTGAGGATGACGGCGCCCACGATGATCGCGGCGACGAGTAGCGCGGCCACGGCCGAGCCGACAATCACGATGATCCGGGTCTGCTTCGTCATGCCGCGATCTTAGCGGCACCCCTCCCGGACCGAGCGGGCACCTCGCGCGGGGCGAGCGTGCGGATGCCGTCCTGCTTCCGGCGCTCGCTGACCGCGGTGTATATCTGCGTCGTCGACAGGTGTTCATGCACGAGCAGCTCTTGGACGACGCGAATGTCCACCCCCTGCTCCACGAGGTCTGTGCCGAACGCGTGGCGGAGCGAGTGCGGCGTGAGCTTCGGGTCGGTGATCCCAGCGCGCACCTTCGCCTTCGTGATGAGGTCGGTTACGGACGATGCTCGGATGTGGCCACCCTGCCCGCCGCGAGCCGGGAACCAGTAGCCGTCACGGGGCATCGTGAGCGCGAGGTCGGCGATGACCTCGTGCAGCGGGAGACGTCGCTCCTTGCCGCCCTTGACGAGCGTCGCTATGGTGCGCCCCTCGATGTCGATGTCGTGGCCGTGCACGCGAGCGATAGACGAGACACGGAAGCCCTGGTAGTACCCCAGGAGGATCATCGCCCGCGTCTTCGCGTACGCGCCCGACGTGAGCATCGCGTCGATTTGCTCCGGCGTGAACGGCCGCGGCTGCCCCTTCGGCACGCGCACCACCGGCAGCTTCGCCGCGGGGTTGTCAGCCCGCAGGCCCTCGTCCTGCAGGAACGTGTAGAACGCGATGAGCGCGCCGCGCTCGGTGCGGCGGGTGCCGGCGCTCACGGCGTCGTCGCGGCCGATGTACCGGCGCAGGGTGAACACGTCACACTCGACGAGCGTCCCGGTCCGCCGTGCGAAGGTCGTCAGGATGCTCCTTCGGTTGCGGATCGTCGTCACGGCGAGGTTCTGCGCGCGCTGGTAGTCGATGAACATCTCAAGGGCGGTGATGTCCTGGAAGTGCATGTGTCTCTCCTCGGTATGGAAGGCCCCCTCCAGAGCCTGTGAGATGACCGTACGGAGCGTTGCAAAACGCCCGCGACGACCGACGCGCCCAGGAATCGCGGCGATTCGCTGAGCGCGTCGTTCACGCGAGCACGCGGCCGCTACGGTGTATCGACCTCGACGGACTGCTCGTCGACGTGGTTCTGGAGTGACACGATGCGGCGCTTCAAGATCGAGAGACGCACGGACTGCATGTTGTCCCGATCCATCGCGACCTCCGTCATCTGGCTAAGCGCGGCGGCGACGACCGCGGCGTTCACCATGCGAGTCACGATGCCTCCCGTCCCGCGAAGAGGTTTACGATTGGTGCCAATCGTGGGGACTCCACCGTGGATGTCGTCGGTTCGATCCCGGCAGGGCCCACCCGTAACGTTTGCAGCGGGGAGCGGCAATGGCGCGACGCATCGTCATCAGCGGGGCATCAGGCCTCATCGGTTCCGCTCTGGCCGCCTCCCTGCGGGCGGACGGGGTCGAGGTCAGCACCCTCGTGCGACGTCCTCCGCAGGCGGAGGGCGAGATCGAATGGTCGCCGGGGGACACCGCGCTCGACCCGGATGCGCTCGCGGGAGCGGAGGCCGTCGTCGCCCTCGGAGGCGCGAGCGTCGGCCGGCTCCCGTGGACGCGAGCATATCGCCGTCAGCTCGTCGAGTCGCGGCTCGACGCGACGAACACCCTGACCACGGCCCTGCGTGCGCTGCGCACCGACGCGCCGGCGTTCCTCTCCGCCTCCGCCGTGGGCTACTACGGATCGGCGCCCGGCGAGGTGCTCACCGAGCACTCCGGTCCCGGGAGCACCTTCCTCGCCGACCTCACCGTGCGCTGGGAGACGGCGGCGCGACGGGCCGAAGACCACACCCGGGTCGCCCTGCTGCGGACCGCGCCGGTGATCCACCGCCGCGGTGTCCTCCGTCCGATGATCACGCTGACGAAGCTCGGCCTCGCCGGCCCGCTGGGGCCGGGTACGCAGATCTGGCCGTGGATCTCCTTGGACGACGAGGTGCGCGGCATCCGCCATGTCCTCGACGCGAAGCTCGCGGGGCCGGTCAACCTCACCGGGCCCACCCGGGCGTCCGCGAACGACATCGGTCGCGCGCTCGCGCAGCGGATGCATCGGCCGTTCTGGGTGCCCGCTCCCCGGTGGGCCCTACGCCTCGCTCTCGGCGACGCCGCCGAATCGTTGCTGCTTCCGGATGCGGACGTGCGGCCTGAGGCGCTGCAGCAGTCCGGCTTCCGCTTCACCCATCGCACCGCTGCGGATGCGGTGGCCGCGGCGGTCTGACGACGACGCGATTCTCCCGGCGAGACCCCTGCCGTCGCGGCGCCCGCGCTGTCAGGATGGGCGCATGGAGATCATCGAGAACTCGAAGCTCACCGTCGTCGGCGCCGGAAGCGTCGGATCGAGCGTGGCCTATGCGGCTCTGATCCGCGGTTCGGCCCGCCACGTCGTCCTGTACGACATCGCGACGGAGAAGGTCGAGGCGGAGGTGCTCGACCTCGCGCACGGCACGCAGTTCACCGGCAGCAGCGACATCATCGGCGGCAGCGACATCTCGGTGGCGGCCGGGTCCCATGTCGTGGTCATCACGGCGGGAGCGAAGCAGAATCCGGGTCAGACGCGCACCGAGCTCGCCGGAGTGAACGCCGGCATCATCCGGCGCATGATGCCGGAGCTGCTGTCGGTCGCGCCCAATGCGGTCTACGTCATCGTCACGAACCCGTGCGACGTGCTGACGGTCATCGCGCAGCAGGAGACAGGACTGCCGCCGGAGCGCATCTTCGCGTCGGGCACCGTGCTCGACACGTCTCGGCTGCGCTGGAAGCTGGGGGAGCGGGCGGGCGTGTCCACGGCCAGCGTGCACGCCCACATCATCGGAGAGCACGGCGACACCGAGTTCCCGCTCTGGTCGCGGGCGACGATCGGCACGGTCCCGATCCTCGACTGGGAGACCCCGGGGCACCCGCGCTTCACTCTGGAGGAGCTGGACGAGATCGCCGTCGACGTCCGCGACGCCGCCTACAAGGTGATCCAGGGCAAGGGCGCCACGAACTACGCGATCGGGCTCTCCAGCGCGCGCATCGTGGAGGCGATCCTCCGGGACGAGCATGCGGTGATGCCCGTGAGCACGGTTCTCCGCGACTTCCACGGGATCGACGGCGTCGCCCTGTCCGTGCCGTCGATCGTCAGCGCCGCCGGGGCCCTCCCGATCCGCACGACCGCGTTCTCGGATCGCGAGCTCGAGCTGCTGCGGCAGTCCGCCGAGGCGCTCACCGCGGTCGCCGCATCCCTGCAGGAGTGACGGCGGGTGGGGCGGCGGACCGCCCCACCGGGGTTCACCGGCCGTGCGGATCCGTGCGGTTGAGCACCGCCACGACCTCGTCGTAGTCGCCCCGCGCCTCGCCGTAGCGGAGGAACTTCACCCGCTCGACCTGGATCTCGGTCGCGTCGGGCTGGGTCTCGATGAGCGTCATGACCTCGTCGATGAACGCGTCGAGGGGCAGTGCGGCCTCGTTCTCCGCATGCCCGGGCATGAGGTCCGTGCGCACGGCGGGCGGCTCGAGCTCCTGCACCGCGACAGTCGTGCCCGCGAGCTGCAGCCGCAGCGACTCGCTGAGCATGTGGATCGCCGCCTTGCTCGCGTTGTACGTGGGCGTGACCTTCAGGGGTGCGAAGGCGAGACCGGAGGAGACGGTCATGATGGTCGCCGAGGGCTGGGCCTGCAGGTGCTCGATGAAGGCCGCGATGAGGCGGATCGGGCCGAGGATGTTCGTCGTGACGGTCTCCTCGGCGGTGGACAGGAAGCCGGCCGGCGCGGTCCAGTCCTCCGCCCGCATGATGCCGGCCATCGTGACCAGCACGTTCAGCGTCGGATGCGCGGCGAGCACCGCGGCCGCGGCCTCGTCGATGCTCGCCGGGTCGGCCGTGTCGATGCGGATCGTGTGGAGTTCGGGATGCGCGGCAGCGATCGCGACCAGCCGGTCCTCTCGGCGTCCCCCGACGATCACGGTGTTGCCGCGCGCCTGCAGCCGGAGGGCCAGCGCCAGACCGATCCCGCTCGTCGCGCCGGGGATGAAGATGGTGTTTCCGGTGATGTCCATGGCCCCAGCCTCGGCGCTGCGCCCGCGCCGTTCCAGAGACGGCTGATCGGGGGATCGGCGGTCCCTGGATCCCCTCACGCGTCCGGGGGATACTGCACGGATGGATCGTGACGCCCTGGCCGACTTCCTCCTGCGCCGTCGGGAGGCGCTGCGTCCTGCCGACGTGGGCCTGCCCGAGGGGACTCGGCGACGGACGGCCGGACTGCGCCGCGAGGAGGTCGCACAGCTGGCGACCATGTCGACGGACTACTACACGCGTCTCGAGCAGCGTCGGGGCCCGCAGCCGAGCGCGCAGATCCTCGCCGCCCTCGCCCGTGCGCTGCGGCTGTCCTCGGACGAGCGCGACTACCTCTACCGGCTCAGCGGGCTCAGCGCTCCCGATCGCGCGGTGATCACCGACTACGTCCGTCCCGGCATCCTCCGCGTGCTCGACCGTCTGCACGACACCCCGGCGTTCGTGGTCTCGGCTCTCGACGAGGTGCTGGTGCAGAACGACGCCTCACGCGCGCTGATCGGAGACGCGAGCGGTCTGACCGGGCTCGACCGGAGCGGCATCCATCGCTGGTTCGCGCGACCGGAGGAGGAACGGCGTCGGTACCGGGAGGTCGATCACCCCCGGCAGTCACGGGCGCTGGTGGCGGCGTTGCGCGCGGCGTACGGCACCATGGGCGCGCGGTCGCGGGCGGGGGAGATCGTGGCGGATCTGTCGGAACGGAGTCCCGAGTTCGTGCGGCTCTGGGCGGCCCACGAGGTCGCCCGTCGCTTCGAGCAGCACAAGGTGATCGTGCATCCGGAGCTCGGGGAGATCGAGGTGGACTGCCAGGCGCTGTTCACCGAGGACGAGTCGCAGGCGCTCATCGTCCTGACGGCGCAGCCGGGGAGCGAGGCGGCCGGGAAGCTGGAGTTCCTGCGCGTGCTCGGCACGCAGAGCGTCTGAGCCCTCCCCGCTCAGGACTCCTCGTGCACCGCGGGATCGCCGTCGAACAGGCGCCCGTCCGCGCGTCCGAGTGCGGTGATCGCGGCGACCTCCGCGTCGTCGAGCACGACGGCGGCGGCGGCGAGGTTCGCGGCCTGGTGCTCCGCGGACGACGCCTTCGGGATCGCGACCGTCTCCCTGGCCACGTGCCAGGCGAGGACGGTCTGCGCGGGCGTGATGTCGTGAGCGGCGGCCACCTCGCGGACGACGTCCTCGTCGAGGAGGGCCTGCGCACGCCCCAGCGGGCTCCAGGCCTCGGTGAGGATGCCGTGCTCCCGGTGGTAGGCCAGCTGCTCCTCCTGCGGGAAGTACGGGTGCACCTCGATCTGGTTCACGACCGGCCGGACCCCGGTCTCCCGTTCGATGCGCTCGAGATGCTCGGGGAGGAAGTTCGAGACGCCGATCTGGCGGACGACGCCCCGCGCCTGGGCGTCCACGAGCGCCTCCCACGCCTCGACGTACTCGTCCTGGCTCGGGTTCGGCCAGTGGATGAGGTGCAGGTCGGTCGCGTCGAGGCCGAGGCGGGAACGGCTCTCCTCGATGCTGGCGGTCGCCGTCGCGCGGGCATGGTGCCGTCCGGGGAGCTTCGTCGTCACGATGACCTCGGAGCGGGGGACGCCGGAGGCCGCGACGCCGCGCCCGACGGAGCCTTCGTTCTCGTAATTGAACGCGGAGTCCACGAGGCGGTATCCCGCACGGAGGGCCTGGGCGACCGCGTCGGCTCCGGCGTCGCCGTTCAGCCGATACGTGCCGAGGCCGAGTGCCGGCAGGGCGAAGCCGTTGTGGGCGCGGAAGGTGGGGACAGTGGTCATCGGTGCTCCTGGCGTTGGCGTGCCTCCAGCGTAGGGCGAGTTGGCGCGACACGGTCCTCCGCGCGATGCTGGCAGGCATGACCCTGATCGTCGCGCTCCCATGACGGAGTCCGCCCGCTGCCCCTGCGCCTCGGGGGATACGTTCGCCGCCTGCTGCGGACCGCTCCTCGACGGCGCTCCTGCCCCGACCGCCGAGCGGCTGATGCGCTCCCGGTACACCGCTTTCGTGCGGGAGGACGGGGCGTACCTGCTCCGCACCTGGCACCCGGAGACGCGACCGGAGACGATCACCTTCGAGGCGGACCTGGAGTGGCGGCGTCTGCTGATCGTGGACCGCGTGGCGGGCGGCCCGTTCGACACGGAGGGCGTGGTCGAGTTCGAGGCGTTCTGGCGGCAGGGCGGCACGCGCGGATCGCTGCACGAGCGCAGTCGCTTCTTCCGTGAGAACCGGACGTGGTTCTACGTGGACGGCGACATCCGGTGATGCGGCCCTCGGCCCGGCAGCGAGTAGATTTGAGAGCGTGAACGGCACCCCGGAGAACCAGCGCACCCTGCTCGACATCGCGGACCTCGACCGGCGCATCGCGCAGGCGGAGCGCGCCCGCACGCAGCCGAGCCAGGCGGGCCGGATCGCCGAGCTCGTCGCCATCCGTCAGGAGCAGCTCCGCGAGCTCACGGTCCTGACCGGCGCCAGGGACGACGCCCGCACCGAGCTCTCGCGGCTGGAGTCGGACGTCGCGCTGGCCGAGCAGCGGCGCGACCGCGACGCCCAGCGCCTCGCGGCGGCAACCAACCCGAAGGAGGCGCAGGCTCTGGAGCACGAGCTCGCCAGCCTCGCCAAGCGTTTGAGTGACCTGGAGGACGCGGAGCTCGACGTCATGGGCCGAGTCGAGGAAGCCGACGCCGCCGTGGCCGCCCAGCAGGCGCTGCTGGACGCGACGACCGCGGAGGGGAGTGCCCTCACCGCGCAGGGCAAGGCCGACGTCGCCGCGGCGACTGAGCTCGGCGCCCAGCTCGCCCGCGACCGGGAGGCGGTCGCCGCCACCGTTCCCGCGCCGCTTCTCGCGGAGTACGATCGCCGCGCCGCGAACAGCGCCGGAGCCGCGCTCCTCACCCGCGGAACCTGCGAAGGCTGCCGCATGATGCTGCCCGGCACCGATCTCAACGAGATCCGTCGCGCGCCCGAGGACGAGGTCGTCTCCTGCCCCGAGTGCGGCTGCATCCTCGTGCGCACCGAGGAGTCGGGACTCTCGTCATGAGCGCATCCGGCCTGCACCGCCCGTGACGGCGCCGGCGTCGGGCCCGGAGCGACGCCTCGCGCTGGTCGGCCTCGGTGCGGGGGAGTACGCCGCGATCGAGCTGGACGAGCACGACGAGGAGCAGCAGCGCACGCTCCTGCCCGCGGCGGAACTCGCGGGATGGGTGGCCGCGGTCGAAGCCGCCGACGCCCCGCGGTGGATCATCCGCAGCGCGGCCGAGATCTACGCGCTGCTCCTGAGCGAAGGCGTCAGGATCACGCGCAGCCACGACCTCGTCCTCTGTCACGCGATCCTGCGCGACACGGCCATGGTGTCCACGCCGCTGGCACCCGCCGCGGCATGGGAGCGCCGCGACCCGGTCGACACGACCCCCTCCCTGTTCGATGTCCTCGACGAGGAGTCCGGCGAGGACGCGATCGCCGCGGCACTCGAGCAGTACCGCGCGCAGCGGACCGTGATGGCGGAGGCGGCCGATGGACGCCTGACGCTGCTGTGCGCCGCAGAGTCGGCCGGCGGGCTGATCGCCGAGGAGATGCGCGTCGCGGGGCTCCCGTGGGACGCCGGGGTGCACGACGCGATCCTCACCGAGACCCTTGGCGCTCGTCCGGCTGCGGGCGGGCTGCCCCGACGGATGGTGGAGCGCGGCGACGAGGTGCGGGCGCTGCTCGACGACCCCACGCTGCACCTGGACAGTCAGCCGAAGCTGCTGCGGGCGCTACACCGCGTGGGCGTGTCGGTGGAGTCCACGAGCAAGTGGGAGCTGTCGGCCCACGAACACCCCGTGATCGAACCGCTCCTCGCCTACAAGAAGCTGTCTCGACTGCTCAGCGCGAACGGCTGGACCTGGCTGTCGGAATGGGTGCAGGACGGCCGCTTCCGCCCGGTGTACATCCCCGGGGGCGTCGTGACCGGACGGTGGGCATCGGCCGGCGGCGGCGCGCTGCAACTGCCGCGCAACCTCCGCCCCGCTGTGCGTGCGGATCCGGGCTGGGCCCTCGTCGTCGCGGACGTCGCCCAGCTCGAGCCGCGGATGCTCGCGGCCATGGCGGCCGACGAGGCGATGGCGGCCGCGGCACGCGGCGGCGATCTCTACGCGGGGGTCGTCGCGTCGGGTGCCGTCGCGACCCGCGAGGAGGCGAAGTACGCGGTTCTTGGTGCGATGTACGGCGCCACCAGCGGCGACAGCGGGCGACTCGTTCCCCGGCTGCGGAAGGTCTATCCCCGCGCCATGGCGCTCGTCGACGACGCGGCGCGTGTCGGGGAGGACGGCGGCATCGTGTCCACCTGGCTCGGTCGCTCCTCGCCGCGTCCGCCCACGGAGTGGATGCGGCTGCAGGCTGATGCCACGGGCGCCGACGCCGATCCCGCCGTTGTCTCCCACGCCCGCCGCCGCGCACGGGAGTGGGGGCGCTTCACCCGGAACTTCGTCGTCCAGGGCACCGCGGCGGAGTGGTCGCTCATCTGGCTCGCCGAGATCCGTCACCGCCTGGCACAGCTTCCCGAGGTCTTCGGCGCGGCCGAGGCATCGGGGCCGTTCGCCCGGGAGCCGCACCTGGCGTTCTTCCTGCACGACGAAGTCATCCTGCACACACCGCAGGAGCACGCGGAGGCCGCGGCCGACGCCGTCCGCGAGGCCGCTGCCGTCGCCACCACCCGCCTGTTCGGCACCTTCCCGATCGACGTGCCGCTCGATCTGCGCATTGCGGACTCCGCCGAGAAGTGAGGCCCCGTAGACTGGAGGGGCGAATGGGTCGACTGGACGGTCGCGTGGCGGGCAACCGCACCGAGGAACGTCCGGGCTCCACAGGGCAGGGCGGTGGGTAACACCCACCCGGAGTGATCCGCGAGACAGTGCCACAGAGAGCAGACCGCCCCGCGAGGGGTAAGGGTGAAAGGGTGGTGTAAGAGACCACCGGGGGCCGTGGTGACACGGCCCGCCAGGTAAACCTCGCCCGGAGCAAGGTCAGACAGAGGATGATGACGCGGCCCGCCGAGTCCTCGGGTAGACCGCTGGAGCGGCACGGCAACGTGTCGCCGAGAGAGATGGCCGTCGAAGGGGCGAAGAACCCCGGAACAGAACCCGGCGTACAGGTCGGCCCATTCGCCTCGAACGCCGAAGGCCCCGATGACTCCATCGGGGCCTTCTCGTTTGGGTCCCTGAGCCTGTCGAAGGGCCCTGAGCGTGTCGAAGGGTCAGTCGCCGGCGAGCGAGGCCGCGCCGATGATGCCCGAGTTGTTGCGGTGGATCGCGGGGACGATCGGCGTCTTCAGGTCGAGCAGGGGCAGGAAGTCGCCCGCGTTCTTCGACACGCCGCCGCCGACCACGAACAGGTCGGGGCTGAACAGGAACTCGATGTGGGAGTAGAACGCCTGCAGGCGCTCGGCCCACTCCTCCCAGCTCAGGCCCTCGCGCTCGCGCGCCGAGGTGGCCGCATAGGTCTCGACGGACTCGTACTCGCGGAAGTTCAGGTGGCCGAGCTCCGTGTTCGGAAGCAGCACGCCGTCGTACAGGAACGCGGAGCCGATCCCGGTGCCGAGCGTGGTCAGCAGCGTGAAGCCGAGCACGTCGCGGGCGGCTCCGTGGCGGGCCTCCGCGACACCGGCGGCGTCGGCGTCGTTCACGAAGACGATGTTGCGGCCGAGGCCGTCGCGGAAGAAGCGCTCGGCGTCGAAGTCGATCCACTCCTTCGAGACGTTCGCCGCGGACAGGGTCTTGCCGCGCTTGACGATCGCGGGGAACGCCACGCCGAGCGGCAGGGTCGACTCGTGGACGTCGAGCGTCTTCAGGACCGTCTGCACCGCGACGAGGACGTCTTCCGGTGCCGCGCCGGCCGGAGTGGGCACGCGCACCCGATCCGAGGCCATGGTGCCGTGTTCGAGGTCGACGATTCCCGCTTTGATGCCCGTGCCGCCGATGTCGACGCCGATCGCTTTTGCCATGGCCGATAGCTTAGCGACCACGGTGCACGCCAGTAGGATCGATGACATCACCCCAACCGCTCGCGGGAAGAAGGAGCAGCCATGACCGACGGCGATCACAAGTACTGGTACAACTCCGTCACGGGCGAGGTCGAGTTCGGCATGCTGTCGCCGTCCATCGACCGCATCGGCCCGTTCGACACCGAGGCCGAGGCGCGTCGCGCCCCCGAGGTGCTCAAGGAGCGGTCGCGTGCCTGGGCCGAGGAAGAGGCCGCGGAGCAGGGCTGGGACGCGAAGCCGTCCAGCGGCTTCGGTGCGGAGAAGGGCCAGGGCGCAGAGTAGCCATGGACAAGCAGAGGGACTTCGTCCTCCGGACGATCGAGGAGCGCGGCGTCAAGTTCGTGCGCCTGTGGTTCACCGACGTGATCGGCACGCTCAAGTCCGTCGCCATCGCGCCGGCCGAGGTCGAGGGCGCCTTCGCCGAGGGCATCGGGTTCGACGGCTCCGCGATCGAGGGGCTGACCCGCACGTACGAGTCCGATCTGCTCGCCCAGCCCGACCCGACGACCTTCCAGACGCTGCCGTGGCGCGGGGAGATCGACCCGACCGCGCGCATGTTCTGCGACCTCACCACGCCCGACGGACAGCCCGCGGTGGCCGATCCCCGTCACGTGCTGAAGCGGACGCTCGCGAAGGCCGCCGATGCGGGCTTCACGTTCTACACGCACCCGGAGATCGAGTTCTACCTGCTCAAGTCGTCGTCGTTCGGTCCTGAGGGGCCCGTCCCCGTCGACTCCGCCGGCTACTTCGACAACGTCCCCGGGGGCACGGCGCACGACTTCCGTCGTCGTTCGGTCCGCATGCTGGAAGACCTCGGCATCTCCGTGGAGTTCAGCCATCACGAGGGCGGCCCCGGCCAGAACGAGATCGACCTCCGCTACGCCGACGCCCTCACCACCGCAGACAACGTGATGACCTTCCGCACGGTCATCAAGGAGGTCGCGATCGAGCAGGGCGTGTACGCCACGTTCATGCCGAAACCGCTCAGCGGCCAGCCCGGCAGCGGCATGCACACGCACATGTCGCTGTTCGAGGGCGATCAGAACGCGTTCTACGAGGAGGGCGCGAAGTACCAGCTCTCCAAGACGGGCCGTCACTTCATCGCGGGCCTGCTCAAGCACGCCAACGAGATCTCCGCCGTGACGAATCAGTTCGTCAACTCGTACAAGAGGCTCTGGGGCGGCGACGAGGCCCCGAGCTTCATCACGTGGGGCCACAACAACCGGTCCGCTCTCGTCCGCGTCCCGATGTACAAGCCGAACAAGGGGCAGTCCTCGCGCGTCGAGTACCGCGCGCTCGATTCCGCGGCGAACCCGTATCTCGCGTACGCGCTCATGCTCGCCGCCGGTCTCAAGGGCATCGAGGAGGAGTACGAGCTTCCGCCGGAGGCGGAGGACAACGTCTGGGCGCTGAGCGACGCCGAGCGCCGGGCGCTGGGCTACTCCGCCCTGCCCGCCAGCCTCGACCACGCCCTGGAGTACATGGAGGCCTCCGAGCTCGTCGCGGAGACGCTGGGGGAGCAGGTGTTCAACTACGTGCTGCTCAACAAGCGCAAGGAGTGGGAGGCGTACCGCGGCCAGGTCACGCCGCTGGAGCTGAAGAACAACCTCGAGCTCCTCTGAGCGCGGCATGGCTCGCCCCGACGCCTCCGTCTCGCTCTCGGCCCTCGCCCGGCTCGGGTTCGCTGAGCTGAGCGAGGCCGCGGCGTCGCTGGCGGAGCTCGAGAGCCTGCTCGGCGTGCCGCGCGCGATGCTGCTCGAGGCGGCCGTCGCGGCGGACCCGGATGCGGCGGTTCGCGGGATGCTGCGGGTCGCTCGACGAGACCCTGCCCCGCTGCGGGCGCTCGCGGACGACGAGGAGACGCGCCGGCGCGTCTGGCGCGTCTTCGGTGCCTCTGTAGGACTGGCGGAGTTCTTCCTGCGGCATCCCGACGAGCTGGACGTGCTGGCCGCACCGATCGACGTGCTCCCCACGGCGGACGTGTGGCGCGATCGCCTCCTCGCCGCCGTCGGGGCGGAGGACGGGTTCGCCGACGCGGCGGACGACGGGACGGTCGTGGCGCTCCGCGTCGCGTATCGGCGGAACCTCGCGGAGATCGCCGCCTTCGATCTCGGTCACTCGCGCCCCGAAGAGGTCGTCGCCGCGGTCGCCGCTTCCCTTGCGGATCTCGCCGGCGCCGCCCTCGAGGCCTCGCTCGCGATCGCCCGCACCCACCAGGCGCCGTCCGCCGGTCGGGACGCCGTCGCTGCCACTCAGCTGGCCGTGATCGGCATGGGGAAGGCCGGCGCGAGGGAGCTCAACTACGTCAGCGACGTCGACGTCATCTTCGTCGGCGGCACGGCGGATGAAGAGGCGCTTTCCGAGCCGCAGGCGATCGACATCGCCACGCGCCTGGCCAGGGACACCATGCGCAACCTCAGCGCCATCGAGGTCGAGCCGCCGCTCTGGGAGGTCGACGCGGCGCTGCGCCCGGAGGGCAAGCAGGGCGCCCTCGTGCGCTCCCTCGCGTCGCACGTCGCGTACTACGACCGGTGGGCGAAGAGCTGGGAGTTCCAGGCTCTGCTGAAGGCTCGTCCGCTGGCCGGCGACCCCGACCTGGGCGCTGCCTACATCGACGCGGTGCAGCCGCGCGTGTGGTCGAGTGCCGCCAGGGAGGAGTTCGTCGAGAGCGTCCAGCGCATGCGCGAGCGGGTCATGGAGCACATCGACCCGGAGGACGCCCCGTACCAGCTCAAGCTCGGCGCGGGCGGGCTGCGCGACATCGAGTTCACGGTGCAGCTCCTGCAGCTCGTACACGGTCTCACCGACGAGTCGCTGCGCACGCGTGGCACGCTGGAGAGCCTGGACGCCCTGGTCGCCGGCGGCTACATCGGCCGGGCGGATGCGGGCACCTTCGCGGACGACTATCGGGTGCTGCGGCTCATGGAGCACCGTCTGCAGTTGCGCGACCTCAGCCGCACCCACCTCATGCCCAAGACGCCGGCCGGCCTGCGCATCCTGGCGCGCAGCACGAAGCTGGCTGAGACGGGGGAGGGCGTCTGGGCGCGCTGGGAGAGCGTCCGCCGCGAGGTGCGCGACATCCACACCCGCCTCTTCTACCGCCCGCTGCTGAGCGCCGTGGCCGGACTGCCCGAGGAGGAGCGCACCCTCTCCGCGGAGCAGGCTCACGACCGGCTCGCCGCGATCGGGTTCCGCGACCCGGCGGGAGCGTTGCGCCACATCGGCGCGCTGACACGCGGACTCAGCCGCAAGGCGACGATCCAGCGGCACCTCATGCCCGTCATGGTGCGCTGGTTCGCGGACGGCAGCGACCCCGACTACGGCCTCCTCGCGTTCCGCCGCATCAGCGAGCGGCTGGGGGATACCTCGTGGTTCCTGCGCATGCTGCGGGACTCCTCCGGTGCGGCAGAGAGCCTCACCCGACTGCTGTCGTCCTCGCGGTACATCGGCGAGCTGCTGGAGTGGATCCCGGAGTCGGTGGCGTGGCTGGACAGCGCCGAGCGACTGCGTCCACGGAGCGCGCAGGCGCTCGACGACGAGGCCCGAGCAATCCAGACGCGCCATGAGACGGTCGCCGACGCGTTGCGGGCCGTCCGGGCCCTGCGGCGTCGCGAGCTCCTGCGCACGGCGATGGCGGCCGTCCTCGATGTCGTCACCATCGAGGAGGTGGCCACCGCGCTCACCGACATCACGGATGCGACGATCCAGGCCGGCCTCCGCGCCGTCCTCCGCGAGGTCGTGCCGCCCGAGGACACGGCGCTCGACTTCGCGGTCATCGGCATGGGGCGGTTCGGCGGCGCCGAGCTCGGCTTCGGGTCCGATGCGGACGTGCTGTACGTGTACGACGCGAACGGCGTCGACCCGGGCAGAGCGGAGAAGCTCGCGACGCGGATCGTGGCCGGGCTCCGCGAGCATCTGACGGATCATCGCCTGCCCCTTGACCTCGACGCGGGTCTGCGGCCCGAGGGGCGCAACGGTCCGATCGTGCGGTCCCTCGACGCCTACGCGGCCTACTACCGCCGCTGGTCGCTGTCCTGGGAGGCGCAGGCGCTCCTGCGGGCGCGCGGTGTCGCCGGGAGCACGAAGCTCATCGGACGGTTCATGGAGCTCGCGGACAGCATCCGGTACCCGGAGACGGTCGACCTCCAAGGGCTCCGGGAGATCAAGCGGATCAAGGCGCGCGTCGAGGGGGAGCGGCTGCCGCAGGGCACCGACCCCCGTCGTCACCTCAAGCTCGGGCCGGGGACTCTCAGCGACGTGGAGTGGCTCGTGCAGCTCCTCCAGCTGCAGCATGCGACCGACGTCCCGGGCCTCCGCACCACGTCCACGCTGCACGCACTCGACGCCGCGGTCGCCGCCGGGCTCGTCGAGGAGGACGACGCCGAGCGCTTGCGGGCGGCCTGGCTGCTGTCGAGCCGTCTCCGTTCAGGCATCACCCTGCTCACGGGGCAGACGAGCGACATCCTGCCGGCCGACCGCCGTCAGCTGGATGCCCTGGCCCGTCTGCTCGGCTATCCGCCCCGGTCGGCGACACCACTCGAGGAGGACTACCTGGCGGTCACGCGGCGCGCCCGGCGGACCTTCGAGCAGCTCTTCTACGGCTAGACGGCCGGTCGAGTTGCACGATCGTCCTCCGTCGCTCAGAGTGAGCGTATGACCTCTCCTCGCATCGGCGTGATCTGGAACCCGACGAAGTCCGACCGGGATGTCCTCGGGGAAGCGGTGACCCTCGCGTTCGGCGAGGAAGCCGATGTGCGCTGGGGGGAGACCACCCCGGACGACCCCGGTCGCGGCGTCGCGGCGAAGGCCGTGGAGGAGGGCTGCGCTCTCGTCATCGCGGTCGGCGGCGACGGCACGATCCGCGCCGTCGCGGAAGCTCTGGTCGGAACCGATGTCGCTCTCGGGATCGTGCCGCAGGGCACGGGCAATCTGCTCGCGCGCAACCTCGGTGTGCCGCTGGAGGGCGTGCTGCCGGCGCTCGAGCACATCCGCGACTCGGAGCCCCACCGCATCGACCTCGGCTGGGTGGAGTTCGACGGCGAGGAGCATGCCTTCTCCGTCATGGTCGGCTTCGGGGTCGACGCGCAGATGCTCGTGGAGACCAACGACGACCTCAAGGATCGCGCCGGCTGGCTCGCCTACGTCGAGGCGATGGGGCGCGCACTGGCCGGCACCGAGATGACGGACATCACGCTGCAGCTCGACGACCACGAGCCGGAGGAGGTGCGCGGGCACACGCTGCTCGTCGGCAACTGCGGCATGCTCCAGGGCGGCATCCGCCTGCTTCCGGACGCCGTCCTCGACGACGGCCTCCTCGACATGCTGCTCATCAGCTCCGACGGCGCGCTGCAGTGGCTCGACACCGTCCGCTCGGTCGTCTGGGACAACGGCATCCGTCGCATGATCGGGAACGTCGATCAGGCGGTCAGCACGGACTCCACCACCCACGTGTCGGCGGAGCGGATCCGCGTGCAGCTCGCCACGCCGCAGATGTTCGAGATCGACGGCGAGGAGGTCGGCGAGATCGACGCCTTCACCGTGCGCGTGCAGCCGGGCGCCGTCCTCGTCCGCTGATCAGGCGACGGTCACCGCGGGCGGCGTCTTCTTCCTGTCCTGGTTGGGGAAGACGACCTTCTGCACGATGATGATGATGCTCGCGGCCACCGGGATCGCGACGAGCGCACCCAGGATCCCGCCGAGCGCGCCACCGGCCACTGCGGCGATGACGACCAGTGCGCCCGGGACGTCGACGGCCTTGTTCATGATCCGCGGAGAGAGCACGTACGCCTCGATCTGCATGTAGATCAGGTAGTAGATGATCGCGATCAGCGCGGTCGTCGGCGAGACGAACAGGCAGATGAGCGAGATGATGATCGACGCCGAGAGGGTTCCGACGAGCGGGATCATCGAGCCGATGAAGGCGATCAGTGCGAGCAGCGCCGGCACCGGCGCTCCGATGATGGTCAGGAAGATGAGGCTCAGGATGCCGTTGGTGAGCGCGAGGCTCGCCTGACCGATGACGTAGCGCCCGACGGCACTGGAGACGTCCTCCAGGAGCTCGCTGAACGTGTCGCGCTGGTACGCCGGGACGAACCGGGCAGCCACCCGCTTCATGCTGCGCAGCGACGCCATGAAGTAGAGCGTGAGGATGACCACGATCGTGATGCCCGTCAGGCCGCCGGCGATTCCGGCGCCGACGGCGAAGACACCGCCGCCGATGTCGAGGAAGTTGTCCGGGTTCTGCACGAAGCCGACCACGCCGTCGACGGCGTCCTTGATCGTGCCGCCGAACTGTCCGCTGACGTCCTGGAACCAGGCGCTGTTCGTGAAGTCCTCGATCATCTTCGGACCGTCTTTGATCAGGTTCCCGATCTGCTCCGCGAGGGTGGGGACGATGGCGAGGATGATCCCGGCGAAGGCGAGGAGAACCCCGATCACGACTACGGCGACCGCCGCCGGACGGGGGAGCTTGCGCTCGATGAACCGCACGATCGGATCGAGGCCGAGCGCCAGGAAGAGCGCGACGCCGATGTAGACCAGCACGGTGGCGAGCTGGCCGACGATGCCGCCGATCATGAGCGCGACGAGAACCCCGAGGGCACCGAGGAGACCGAACATGAACGGGTTCGCCCTGGCGCCGGCGACCACACTCGACGGCGACCGTCGCTGCGCGGACACGCTGGGTGCCTGATCCGGCGGTGCGATCAACTTCCTGCGACGCATGGTCCCCTCCCTCTGTCGATACTCGACACTCGATCATCCTCCACCCGGTCCCGCGCGCTGCTCAGCGACACCCGCCGGCTCGGCGGGCGTCGGGAGCGTCGGATCAGTGGCTGCTGTTGCCCTTGCCGCTGTTGCCCTTGCCGTTGTTGCCGTCGCGGCCGGGGCTCTTGCCTCGGTTCTCCTGCGCCTGCGGTGCGGCGTTCTCGGGCAGGCTCTCCTCGGCGACCGACTCGGTGACCGATGCGGTCGGTGCCACAGGGGTCGCGGCCACCGGCTCGACGGCGACGGTCTCTGCCGGCTCCGAGTCGACGAGGGTGTCCGCGGGAGCCGGCTCGACCGGCACGAGGTCCTCGACGCCCTCGACGATCCTCGACGCGCCATCGGACACGGCGCCCGAGCTCGCGAGAGCCTGCTCGCCGTGTCCGAGCAGTGCTGCGGAGGCGGTGGTCACCACGCCGAGCACGACCACCGCGGCGATGAGGAGAGACTCGCGACGACGGCGCGTACGCCGTGCCGGGGACGGGGCGGGGTGCGCCGCGGCGGCGCGACGGCGGGCGCGAGCCTCGGCGCGCGTCCGGGGGAGGGCGCCTGCGGTCGGCGCGGGAAGCGGCACGGTGACATCCGTTGCCACCTCTTCGGTGACGGGGAGATCGATCAGCCGGCGCAGTTCGCTCTCGACCTCCAGAGCGTGCGGCCGTGCTTCGGGCTCGATCGCCGTCATCGCGGTGAGCAGTGCGGCCCACTCCGATCCCAACTCCGCGGGGATCTCCGGCGCGATGTGGAGACGGGCGAGGGCGGATTCGACGCTGAGGGTGGGGGCGAACCCAGGCTTGCCGGTGAGCGCCTCCAACAGGACGAGACCGAGCGCGTAGATGTCGACCGCGGGACGGATGTCGCCGTTCCGCAGCTGCTCGGGTGCCATGTAGGTCAGCGTCCCGAGGACGATCCCGGGGGTGGTGACACGGGACATGTCGATGGCGCAGGCGATCCCGAAGTCGGCGAGCTTCGCGCTCCACCTGCCGTTCGTGTCGAAGGGCGGCGTGAGCAGGACGTTCGAGGGCTTGATGTCGCGGTGCACGATGCCGGCGCTGTGCACGGCGTGGAGGGCGGAGGCGATGTCCGCCCCGATCGTGGCGATCTCGCGCGGGGTCACCGTCGCGCGGGCCATGCGCTTGCTCAGCGTCGGTCCCGGCACGTACTCCATCACGAGGTATTTCGGTCGTCCGGGCTCGAGGTGCGCGTCCAGGAGCGTGACCAGGCCCGGGTGGTTGAGGCCCGCGAGGAGCGCCTTCTCCGAATGCACCCGCTCCACGGACAGTACGGCATCGTCGGACTCGCGGAACATCTTCACCGCGACGGTGCGTTCGAGCGCGATGTCCTCCGCGCGGTACACGGTCGCCATCCCGCCCATGCCGACGGCCTCCGCCAGGCGGTAGCGGCCGTCCAGAAGCGCGGCGGTGGGCGGGGCTTCCTGGGTGATCACGGCGTCCTCCACTGGCGGGACCGGGTATCCCGACGATGTCTTCACCGTATCCGCGCAAAAAAAGCGACGCGTTGGGGTTGACGTAGAGCCCGACACCTGCAATGGAGGATCCACGGGGAGCTGAGAGACTGGACGGATGGCAGGGATTCACCACGTGGAGGTCTGGGTCGCCGACCTCGTGTCGTCGCGAGCGGAGTGGGGGTGGCTGCTCGGTGCGGTGGGTTTCGTCCGCGCCAGCGCGTGGCCCGAGGGCGAGTCCTGGGAGGCGGGTGGCGCGTATGTCACCCTCACGACATCCCCGAACCTCAGCGGCAGTGAACACGATCGTCGTGCCCCGGGCGTGAACCATCTCGCCTTCGCTGCGGGCCCGCGGGACCGAGTGGACGCGATCATGGCGGCGGCGCCCGAGCACGGCTGGCGGCCTTTGTACGCGGAGCGCTACCCGCACGCCGGTGGGCCGGATCACTACGCCGGATGGCTGGAGAACTCCGCGGGCTTCAAGGCCGAGATCGTCGCCGAGGAGCGCTGACGCGGGCCCTGCCCGGAGCGCCGTTACCGCCAGAGGCGGGCGGCGTGCTGGCGGTCTCCAAGACTCTCATCGTTGCTCCGACAGCTCTTGGCTGAGGTCGAGCTCGCGGAGGACGTACGGCTGAGCGACGGCGTCGGTGAGGTAGTACGTGTAGAAGATGACCGCGGCTTCGTCTGCTGTGAACACCTCGTTCGAGAATACACGCACCGCACGGGTCTGACTGATCGGGATCAGCGTCGTCGTCCCGTCGACGGGCTCAGGGCGCCCGATCGTATAGAGGTGGCTCTTGCCGTCAGGTCCAAGAAGTCGGACTTCGACAGTAATGCCATCGGCTGATCCCGCCGCCTGGATGAAGGAGCCGGTCAGGTCTTCCGGCGTGACGAATCCCTTCTCAGGGTTCTCGGCTCGCCAGATGCTGCACGTGAACTTCGTTTCCCCGTCGAGGCGTCCCAACATGAAGCAGAGCTCGTCAGGGATGGGACGGTACGCGTCCGTGACGAATCCGTAGAGTCCCGAGGGAGAGGCCGAGGCGTGGGTGGGCTTGAACGTCAAGGCACAACCTGCGTTTCTACTCGTGTGACGACGATGTCTTCGCCGTCCGGTTTGGCGCGGGCGGGGGTTCCATCCCGAACCGTATGAGCGTCACTTCCAGAGGCGGGCGGCGGTGCTGGCGGTCTCCATGGAGATGGCGTTGGCGGTGATGAGTCGTCGATTGGCTTCGGCGAGGGCGGCCTTCATGCCGCGGATGGCGGTGTCCCAGTCGTGGTGGGCGCGGTCGTATGCGGCATGGGCCTCACCGGACCATGAGGATCGCAGCAGGGTGGCCTCCGCGTCGAGGCCATCGAGCGCGTCTTCGAATCGCCGGACGGTGAGAGCGAGACGCGCGACCGTGTCGCTAATGGCGTCGTGGCGGACCGCGACTCTCATCGTTCCTCCGACAGCTCCTGGCTGAGGTCGAGCTCGCGGAGGACGTACGGCTGAGCGACGGCGTCGGTGAGGTAGTACGTGTAGAAGATGACCGCGGCTTCGTCTGCTGTGAACACCTCGTTCGAGAACACGCGCACCGCACGGGTCTGACTGATCGGGATCAGCGTCGTCGTCCCGTCGACGGGCTCGGCACGCCCGACCGTATACAAGTGGCTCTCACCGTCAGGTCCAGGCAGTTTCACCTCCACCGTCATTGCGTCGGCAGAGCCTGCCGCCTGCATGAAGGTATCCCCGGCAGGCTCGCGGAAGCCCACGGTGCTGGAGGGATCGGATCCGGGCCAGATTATGTAGGTCAGCTTTCGCTCGCCGTCCAGGTGGCCCAGCATGAGCCTCAGATGCGCGGGAATGGGGCGGAAGCTGTCCGTGATCCAGCCGCGCTGCCCGCTGGGTGTTTCTTCGCCATGCGTAAATGGCGCTCTCATGGGACATCCCTGCTCTCTACTCGCGTGATGATGATGTCATCACCGTCTAGTTTGCCGCGCGCGGGCGTACCTGCGTTTACGGCATCGTCGAACTGGCGCTGGGTGCTCGATGCCCTGCCATACTCATCGATAGCCGAGCCGGACTTGACCTCGATTCCGGTATAGGTGTTCGACCCGTCATTATTCTTGACCAACCCGTCGTACGAGCGGCTCGCTTGCGGGGCGCCCTCATAGGTGACGTGAACTTTCCTTCGAATCACGTCGACCCCTGCCTCAGAGGCATACTCGTCGAGTCCGACTTTCTCCTTGTCGACCCAGGGCCTGATCTCCTGGCCATTCGCATAGCGCCCACCGGTGTCGCGCCCATCCCCGCGATCGACACCCTTGCGGGAGTCGGAGGCTCGGTCGGTTTCGCGGAACGACCGCCCGGTTGCATCGCCGATGAGTCCTGCACCGACGCCGGCGACGCCGATGCCTGCTGCGGCGATGGCGGGAGCGCCGGCGAGGGCACCGACGCCGGTCACCGTCAGGCCTGCGCCGCCGACAGCGAGTGCGGCGCCTCCGATGAAGGTCGCAGCCCCGCCGAGGAGTTCGAGGATGATGTCCGGGTGCTCCCAGAGCGTCTGCGCGGAGACGGCGAGCATGTCCATCGTGGCCTGGAACGGCTGCACGACAGCAAGGGTGAACACCGCGGAGCCGGTCTGCCCGAGCTCCATCATTCTTCCCAGATCATCGCGTCGACCTCGGCCTTCGCGGCATCCGTCCCCTCGTCGAAGACCCGGGCCGTCGTCGCCAAACGCTCGGTGAACTCGTCGGAGTCCGTCACCCGGGCTGCGAGGCCCGCAGACCAGGCTTCGGCGAACCGCTCAGAGGCTCTGCGACCACCCACTCGTGGCCGGCGCTCGTCGGCGGGGTGAGGTCGGTCGCCCCGATGTCTGCGACGATGCGCCGCGTCTTCGCCGCCATCGTCCGCAACACGTCCGTGTCGACCTCATAGTCCTGCGACATGCCGCCCTCTTCCTGCGAGCCCCCCGGCTGCGGGATCGAGCATAGGCGAAGACGGAGTCAGAAGACAGCGATATGTCTGGATCCGTGAATGAAAAAACCTCGAATGAGTACGGAGGGGTAGGACTGCCGTCATCTCCCGGCCCCCGGACGGCGAAAGAGCCCGCCCCCAGATGGGGACGGGCTCTCTCGCGATCCGCGGTCGGCTCAGACGCCGAAGTACAGCTCGTACTCGAACGGGTGCGGGCGCTGAGCGATCGGCAGGATCTCGTTCTCGTACTTGTAGGAGATCCAGGTCTCGATGAGCTCCTCGGTGAACACGCCGCCCTCGAGGAGGAACTGGTGGTCGGCGCGGAGCGCCTCGAGGGAGTCCAGCAGGGAGTTCGGCACCTGCGGGATGTTCTTGGCCTCCTCGGGCGGAAGCTCGTAGAGGTCCTTGTCGACGGGCTCGTGCGGCTCGATGCGGTTCTTGATGCCGTCGAGGCCCGCCATGAGCTGCGCGGCGAAGGCGAGGTACGGGTTGCCCGAGGCGTCGGGGGCGCGGAACTCGATGCGCTTGGCCTTCGGGTTCGAGCCCGTGATCGGGATGCGGATCGCGGCGGAGCGGTTGCCGGCCGAGTAGACCAGGTTGACCGGAGCCTCGAAGCCCTTAACCAGACGGTGGTAGCTGTTCAGCGTCGGGTTGGTGAAGGCGAGCAGTGCCGGCGCGTGCGCCAGGATGCCGCCGATGTACCACCGCGCGATGTCGCTGAGCTGACCGTAGCCGGCCTCGTCGTAGAACAGCGGCTTGCCGTCGTTCCACAGCGACTGGTGGGTGTGCATACCCGAGCCGTTGTCGCCGTACAGCGGCTTCGGCATGAAGGTGGCGACCTTGCCCCACTCCTCGGCGGTGTTCTTGACGATGTACTTGAACTTCAGGATGTCGTCCGCCGCGTGCACCATGGTGTCGAAGCGGTAGTTGATCTCCTGCTGGCCGGCCGTTCCCACCTCGTGGTGGGAGCGCTCGAGGATGAAGCCCGCATCGATGAGCTTGAGGGTGATGTCGTCGCGCAGGTCGGCCGTCTTGTCGACCGGGCTGACGGGGAAGTAGCCGCCCTTGTAGGGGGTCTTGTTGGCGAGGTTTCCGCCCTCCTCCTCGCGGCCGGTGTTCCACGCGGCCTCCTCGGAGTCGACCTTGTAGAAGCTCTCGCCGGCGGTCACGGAGTAGCGCACGTCGTCGAAGATGTAGAACTCGGCCTCGGGGGCGAAGAACGCGGTGTCGGCGATGCCGGTGGAGGTGAGGTACTTCTCCGCCTTCTTCGCGACCTGACGCGGGTCCTTCGAGTAGATCTCGCCGGTGCGCGGGTTGTAGATGTCGAAGATCATCACGAGGGTGCTCGCCTCGCGGAAGGGGTCGATGTACGCCGTCGTCACATCCGGGATGAGCTGCATGTCCGACTCGTGGATGCTGGCGAAGCCGCGGATGGAGGAGCCGTCGAACAGCTGTCCGTCCGTGAAGAAGGCCTCGTCGACCGTCGCCGCAGGGATGTTGAAGTGCTGCTGCACACCAGGGAGGTCGGTGAAACGGATGTCAAGGAATTTGACGTCGTTCTCCTTGATGTAGGCCAGTACCTCGGACGAATCTTTGAACATGTACGACTCCTGTGATGCGGATCGATGGCTTCGGGGCCACTCTGCACAGTACGGACGGGGGATTTCTCCACGGTATCCGCTTTGTTTCGTCCGTGTTACAGCGTGAGCAGGATCAGAGGGCATCCACAGCCTCGGTAGGCTGGAGGGGTGACGGATGCTGTGAACACGTACCCCGGTGAGCGACTCGGACTCCCGGAGTCCGGACCGGGGAGCATCGGTCGCCCTGGACGTCGGATCGGGGCCCTCGCGATCGACTGGACGGCAGCTGTCATCCTCTCCGTCGCGTTCTTCCAGTACGACCCGTTCGCCACGCTGCTCATCTTCGGCGTGGTGCAGATCCTCTTCATCCCGACCGCGGGCGGCAGCCCCGGGCACCGCATCCTCGGCATGCGCGTCGTCCGTCTCGACGGCGGATGGGTCGGCCTGTGGCGCCCGATCGTGCGCACGCTGCTGCTCCTGATCGTGATCCCGGCCGTGGTGTGGGATCCGGATCAGCGTGGCCTGCACGACAAGGCCGTGGGAACGGTCCTCATCCGCGCCTGACGCTCAGGCGCGGCCGCGGTTGCGCCGACGTGCCTCACGGGGCGCGCGACCTCCGAGGAAGGAACGCGCCGGATCCACGACGTAGCCGCGACGCAGCGCTTCCCGGCCGATCAGCATGCGGAATCCCATCTCGTCCCGGTTGCTCAACGTGACCTCGGCCATCACCTCGCGGTCGACGAGCCGGATCATCAACTGCACGACGAGACGCTCCTGCGCGTGCCCGGACGAGCTCCGGACGGCCCGGCGATCGTGGATGGGGGACTCCACGACGACCGCGTCCTCCTGGCTGTCCTGCCAGGGCTTCACGCGGAAACGCACCCAGGCCTCGCCGTCGCGCTCGAACTCCTGGATGTCGAACGCGTGCAGGGACGAGGTGCGGGCGCCGGTGTCGATCTTGGCTTTGATCCAGTCGACGCCGAGATCGGGCAGGCTCACCCACTCGCGCCACCCCGTAAGGGTGTTTGAATGGGTAGACCTACTCACCTGATACATCCTGGCAGGAAATCCCCCGTGAAGATCGCAGTGCTGTCCCGTGCGCCGCAGGCGTACTCCACCCAACGCCTCCGCGCGGCCGCACTGCAGCGGGGCCACAACGTGAAGGTGCTCAACACGCTGCGCTTCGCGATCGACCTGACCTCCGATGAGCCCGACCTGCACTACCGGGGCCGGCAGCTCAGCGACTACGACGCGATCCTGCCCCGCATCGGCAACTCGATCACGTACTTCGGCACCGCCGTGGTGCGGCAGTTCGAGCAGATGGACGTCTACACCCCCAACACGGCGAACGGCATCTCCAGCGCGCGCGACAAGCTGCGGGCGAACCAGATCCTCTCCCGGCACAACATCGCGATGCCGCCGACCGCCTTCGTGCGCAACCGCGCCGACGTGCGACCGGCGATCGAGCGCGTCGGCGGCGCTCCCGTGGTGATCAAGCTGCTCGAGGGCACCCAGGGCATCGGCGTCATCCTCGCGCCTCAGGTGAAGGTGGCCGAGGCCATCATCGAGACGCTCCACTCCACCAAGCAGAACGTGCTCATCCAGAAGTTCATCGCCGAGAGCCGGGGGCGCGACATCCGCGCGCTCGTCGTCGGGGACCGCGTGGTCGCGGCCATGCGCCGCTCGGCGGCCGGAGACGAGTTCCGCTCCAACGTGCATCGTGGCGGCTCGGTCGAGGCGATCGAGCTCGACCCCGTCTACGAGCGGGCCGCGGTGCGCTCGGCCCAGATCATGGGCCTCCGTGTCGCCGGCGTGGACATGCTGGAGGGGGACGAGGGACCCCTGGTGATGGAGGTCAACTCCTCCCCGGGCCTGCAGGGCATCGAGACCGCGACCAAGCTCGACGTCGCGGGAGCGATCATCGACTACATCGCCGGTCAGGTCGCCTTCCCGGAGATCGACGTGCGGCAGCGCCTCACCGTCTCCACGGGGTACGGCGTCGCCGAGCTCATGGTCCACGGCGCCGCGGACCTCGTCGGGAAGACGCTGGGGGAGGCGGGCCTGTGGGAACGCGACATCACGGTGCTCACGCTGCACCGCGGAGTCAGCGTCATCCCGAACCCGCGCAAGCACGTGGTCCTCGAGGCCGACGACCGCCTGTTCTGCTTCGGCAAGCTCGATGAGATGCGCTCGATGATCCCCGAGCGTCGTCGCCGGCGGGCGAAGGTGCGCCGCCTCCCCAAGCAGCCGCTCTCGGAATGAGAGAAGCGCGGCCGCCCTCGATGAGGACGGCCGCGCTTCGCGGTTCCGGGGCGCGGGTCAGCGCGGACGCTGCGCCCGTACCTTCGTCGGGTCGATGCCCTTCGGGATGGGAAGCGACGACAGCGACTGCGACACCGAGTCGATGCGGCGGATGACGGCCGCCATGGTGGCCTTGTCGATGGCCTTCGGAAGCTTCTTGATGGTCTTCGCGAGGTCGGCGATCGGCACCTCGTCCTCGCCGTGTCCGACGTAGAGCACCGTGATCGGCACGCCGTGGGCGACGCGCTGCGCCCGGCTGCGCTCCTCGTTCACCAGTCGAGTGAGGCGTCCGCGGGCGCCCTCGCCGACGACGACGATGCCGCCGCGGCCGACCGTCCGGTACACGGCCTCCTGCGTCTTCGGGTTGATGCCCACCGGTGTCTCGGAGGCCTGCCACTGACGACCCAGGCTGGTGCTGAGCACGTGACCCGTCGCACCGGGCATGCCGTCGATCTTCGTGTACATGGCCGAGGTCGAAAGTCGGGTCATGAGGAAGAGGGCGCCGAGGACGCCGAGCATGAGGCCGGTGATGGCCCACAGGACGAGGGTCCACACCTGGAACGGCGGGATCAGGTAGCCGGCCAGGAGACCGAGGAGCACGCCGCCGATGAGGATCGCGGCCTGCGCCCAGGGGAGCCAGGGGTAGGCCTCGCGCGTGAACCGGAAGAGGGACTTGATCTGGGAGAAGAACCCAGGACGCTTCTCGGGTTCGGGAGCACGCTTTGCCATGGAGACCAGCCTACCGAGTCCGAGAGCCTTGCGATGCCGCCGTTCGCGTGCAGCGGAGAGGACGGCGCCTGATCTCTCCTGCACAGTCCGGCCCGGTTCCGGATCCCGTCCCGGAGCGGATGAATGCGCGGACGGGACCGTGGCGATCGGTTGGGATGGGTCGCATGACAGATGAGCGTGAGAATCCGCCCTTCGACCAGGCCGTACTGCCGCAGGCTCATCGCACGATCCGGCTCCTGGATCCTGGGGAGGGACCCCTGGAGGGCGCTCTCGTCGCCTCGCCGGATGGTCCGGTCGTGCGCCGCGATGCGGAGGGCCTCACCGGATGGGCGGGGTGGCGGTACGCGGGGTCGCAGCACGTCGCCGCCCCTCTCGACGTCGTCCGTCGCGCGCGCGGACACGACGTGCTGCTTCCGTGGTGCACGGAGACTCTGCACGTCTTCCTGGAGCGGGCCGGTCGAGCGCGGGGAGGGCTGTCCTCGGGGGAGATCAGCACGGTCGTCGTGAGCATGCTGCGCGGGCTGAGCGAGCTGGGGCCGATGCCGGCCGCCGAGGTGCCGGGGGCCTGGTGGCTCACCGAACGCGGCCGTCCTGTCTTCGTGCCGGGAGCGGGCCAGGACGCGGCGTCGGCGGTCCTGGCAGTCCTGGATCGCCTGCACGCGGACTGCGCGGACAAGGCGCTGATCCGCGTCCTCGATCGCCTCCGGGAGCATCTCCGCACGGCTGCCGCGCAACGCCGTGTACCGCGACGGCTGCTCGAAGAAGGGGAGCGGGAGCTGCTGGAGATCGCGGCGCCGCGGCCGCTGGAGTCTGCGACCGAGGATCAGACGGGTGCCTCCGTCGGCGCCGCCACGGCGCTCCGGCGCCTCCGAGCCGACTCCGCCACGCGCAGTCGGCTGCGGGAGACCGGCGTGCCGCGGGACCGTCTCCGCGTGCGCGAGCGAGCGACGGTCGTCGCCGCCCTTCGCGCCTTCCTCGACCACCTCTCCGGCCGAGCGCGCGCCCTCGTCCGCCCGCGCGAGGTCGCAGCGCCCCGAGGGACGGAGCGGCGGAGCACACGGCCCCGCCGGGCGCGGATCTTCGTCGTCGCCGGAGTCTGCGCGGCGGCTGTGCTCGTCGCCGGGTCGTTGTGGCCCAGCGGAGGAGAGGGGTCTGCGGTCGGAAGCCCCGATGCGGGTACGGCGACGACCGCGCGTCCGTCGACGTCGGATCCCGCGCACGAGACCTCGCGGGAACCCGCGCGGTCGCCGATGCCGTCGCCCACCGCGGGCGCCACGCCACCGGCGGTCGATGATCCGCTGGCCGCCCTGCCGGACGTGATCACGCGGATCGCGGAGTGCGAGTCGCGAGAGGATCCGGTGTGCGCGACGGCGATCGCGGGGGGAGCGCCGGCGATCAGGGCGGTCGCGGCAGAGCTCATCGGCGGTGACGACCCTGTGCTGGTGGATCGCTACGGAGACATCGCCGTGCTGGAGCTGTCGTCGTCGTCCGCGGCTCGAGAAGGCTCAGGCGCGGGGGCGATGATCGTCGTACTGGTGTGGGTGGACGAGAAATGGCTGGTCCGCGACGCGTATCGCGTCGCGGACCAGCCGAGGTGAGGGCGAAGCCGCCGGATCAGGCTCCGAGCTGACCGCTGAACTGCGCAGCCTCGAGGCGGGCCTTCACCGCACCGAGGAAGCGGGCCGCGTCGGCACCGTCGATGATGCGGTGGTCGTACGACAGAGCCAGGTACACGTAGGAGCGGACCGCGATCGCGTCGGTGCCGCCGACCTTGACCAGACCCGGGCGCTTGACGACCGTGCCGGTGCCGAGGATCGCCGACTGCGGCAGGAACACCACGGGGGTGTCGAACAGCGCGCCGCGCGAACCGGTGTTGGTCAGCGTGAACGTGCCGCCGGCGAGCTCGTCCGGCTTCAGCTTGTTGTCGCGCGTGCGCGCCGCGAGGTCGGCGATCTCGTGGGCGATCTCGGCGATGTTCTTCGAGGCCGCGTCGCGGAGCACCGGCGTGAGCAGACCGCGCTCGGTGTCGACCGCGATCGAGACGTTCTCGGAGGCCGGGTAGACGATCTGCTCGCCGTCGACCGTCGCGTTGATGATCGGGAAGGCCTGCAGGGCCTCCGCCGCCGCCAGCGCGAAGAACGGGAGGAAGGAGAGCTTGTCGCCCGTCTTCTCGAGGAAGGACGCCTTGACGCTGTCGCGGTACTCGGCGAGAGCGGTGACGTCGACCTCGACCACGGTGGTGAGCTGAGCGGTCTGCTGCATCGACTCGACCGCGCGCTTGGCGAGGACCTTGCGCAGGCGCGACATCGGCTGAGTGGTCCCGCGCAGCGGCGACACCTCGAGCGGTGCCGGAGCCGGTGCCGCGGCGGCGGCCGGTGCGGCGGTCGCCGTCTCGGCCGCCTTGAGGACATCCTCCTTGCGGATACGGCCTCCGACGCCGGTGCCCTTGACCGTGGCCAGATCCACGCCCTGCTGCGCAGCCAGACGGCGGACGAGCGGGGTCACGTAGAGGTTGTCGCTCTCGGTCGGCAGCGACAGCTTGGGAGCCTCGGTCTGCGCGGGCTGTGCCGGAGCAGCGGGCTGTGCGGGAGCAGCGGGCTGGGCCGGCGCGGCGGGGGCCTCGGCCTGCGGAGCGGGAGCAGCCGGAGTATCGGGCTGTGCAGCCGGAGTCTCGGCCTGCGGGGCCGGCGCGGCGGGAGCCTCGGCCTGCGGAGCGGCAGGAGCCTCGGGCTGAGCCGCGGGAGCAGCACCGGAACCGACACGTGCCAGCACGGCGCCGACCTCGACGGTCTCGTCCTCGCCGGCGACGATCTCCTGCAGCACGCCGGCGACCGGCGACGGGATCTCGGTGTCGACCTTGTCGGTGGAGATCTCGAGGAGCGCCTCATCGACCTCGACCGAGTCGCCGACCTGCTTGAGCCACCGGGTGACGGTGCCCTCGGTGACGCTCTCGCCGAGTTCGGGGAGCACGATGTCGGTCGCGTCGCCGGACGGAGCCGCAGGGGCGGCCTCGGCGGGCGCGGACTCGGCGGGAGCCTGCGGCTCCGCTGCGGGAGCCGCGGCGGGCTCCGGAGCGGCGGGGGCGGCGGCTTCGGCCGGAGCGGCTTCGGCGGCGGCAGGGGCATCGCCGGCAGGGGCCGCGCCGCTGCCGTCACCGATGCGGGCCAGCAGAGCACCGACCTCGACGGTCTCGTCCTCGGCCACGAGGATCTCCTCGATCACGCCGGTGACGGGGGAGGGGATCTCGGTGTCGACCTTGTCGGTCGAGATCTCGAGCAGGCCCTCGTCCGCCTGGACGGTGTCTCCCACCTGCTTGAGCCAGCGGGTGACCGTACCCTCTGTGACGCTCTCACCGAGAGCGGGGAGGACCACGGATGTGCTCATGACTGAGTCTCCTTCAGAAGTTGTATGACGCTTGTCTAGCTTAGTGACTCGGGCACCGGTTGGTGCTCAGAGGGCGTGCAGGGGCTTTCCGGCCAGTGCGAGGAAGGCTTCGCCGAGGGCCTCGCTCTGGGTCGGGTGGGCGTGGATGAGCGGCGCGATGTCCTCCGGGTGGGCTTCCCACGCGACCGCGAGCTGCCCCTCCGTGATGAGCTCTCCGACGCGGTCGCCGAGGAGGTGCACACCGAGGACGGGTCCGTCCTTGAGGCGGACGACCTTGACGAGGCCACCCGTGCCGATGATCTCGCTCTTCCCGTTCCCCGCGAGGTTGTACTCGTAGGAGTGGACGGCGTCGGCACCGTGCGCGGCGACCGCCGCCTCCTCCGTCAGACCGACCGAGGCGACCTCGGGGCTGGAGTAGGTGACCTTCGGGATCTGCACGTCGGGCACGTTCACGGGGGAGAGACCCGCGATGCGCTCGGCGACCGCGATGCCCTGCTGGAACCCGCGGTGAGCGAGCTGGAGACCCGGGACGATGTCGCCGACCGCCCACACACCGGGGACATCGGTGCGGAGGTCGCCGTCCACCGTCACGAACCCGCGGTCCAGACGCACGCCGGCTTCCTCGAAGCCCAGGTCGGCGGTGGCGGGGCCGCGGCCGACGGCGACGAGGAGGTAGTCGGCGGTGAACTCCGTGCCGTCCTCCAGCGTGACGGTCACGGACGAGTCGTCCTGCGTGGCGCTCTGGAAGCGCACGCCGAGGGAGTACTGGATACCGCGGCGGCGGAACGCGCGCTCGAGCCCCTTGCTCATCGCGATGTCTTCGTTCGGGACGAGGTGGGGCAGGGCCTCCACGATCGTCACCTCGGCGCCGAAGGAGCGCCACACGCTCGCGAACTCGACGCCGATCACGCCGCCGCCCAGGATGAGCACGCGCTCGGGGATGACGTCCAGGGCGAGGGCCTGCTCGCTGGTCAGGATCCGGCCGCCGATCTCGAGCCCCGGCAGCGAGCGGCTGTAGGAGCCGGTGGCGAGGATCACGTCCGTGCCGACGTAGACGTCGTCGCCGACGCTCACGCTCCGGTCCGCGTTCAGGCGACCGAGTCCGGTGACCGTCGTGATCCCGCGCGCCTTCACGAGCCCCTCGAGACCCTTGTACTTCTTGGCGACGATGCCCTCGCGGTAGGTGCGCACCCCGGCGACGTCGATCCCGCCGAACGAGGCCGTGACTCCCACGGAGGAGGCGTCACGCACGTGGTCCGCCACCTCGGCGGCGTGCAGCAGCGCCTTCGTGGGGATGCACCCGCGGTGGAGGCATGTGCCTCCCACCTTGTCCTTCTCGATCAGTGCGACGGACTTGCCGAGCTCGCTCGCTCGCAGTGCCGCGGCGTACCCGCCGCTGCCGCCGCCCAGGACGACGATGTCGAAGGTGTGGGTTGTCATGGGTGTCATGCCTCCGGGTGGGATGCTGCTTCGGCGAAGGCGATGATCGATCGGACCATCGCCCCCGTGGGGCCCTTCTCGGTGAAGCCGTAGGGGGCGCCGGCGTGTTCACCGGAGCCCGCGATGTCGAGGTGCACCCAGGGGATGCGCGGCGCGTCGTCCGCGTCCGAGGTACGGCCGACGAAGCGCCGCAGGAAGAGGCCGGCGAAGGACGCGCCGCCCATCCGATCTCCCATGTTGGCGTTGATCATGTCGGCGATGGGGGAGTCGAGCGTCTCCTCCATGTAGGCGGGCAGAGGCATGTGCCACGCCGGCTCCCCCGTGCGCGCGGCGGCGGCGAGGAACTCCGCGACCGTCTCGTCGTCGCCGAAGACGCCGGTGTGACGGTGGCCGAGGGCCGCGACGATCGCGCCGGTCAGGGTCGCGACGTCGATGATGACGTCGGGGTTCTCGCGGCTCGCGGCGACCAGACCGTCGGCGAGGACGAGGCGCCCTTCCGCGTCGGTGTTCAGCACCTCGACGGTGGTGCCGTCGAGGATGCGGATGACGTCGCCGGGGCGGAGGGCGCGGCCGGACGGCATGTTGTCGGTGATGCAGAGCCACGCCGTCACATGCACGGGGAGGCGGAGGGCGGCGATGGCGCGGAGGGCGGCGAGGGAGGTCGCGGCACCGGCCATGTCGAACTTCATGCCGACCATCGAGGCCGCGGGCTTCAGCGACAGGCCGCCGGTGTCGAAGGTGATGCCCTTGCCGACGAGGGCGATGTGGCGCTGCGCGTCCGCCGGCGCATAGTCGAGGCGGACGAGACGCGGCGGCCGGTCGGAGCCCTGGCCGACGCCGAGGATGCCGCCGAAGCCCTGTTCCGCGAGAGCGGTTTCGTCGAGGATCTGCACGGTGACGTCGAGGTCGGCGACGCTGTCGGCGGCGCTCTGCGCGAGCTGCGCAGGGCTCTGCCACTCGGCGGGCACGTTCACGAGGTCCTTGATGAGGGCGACGGCCTCGCCCGTCGCGTGGGCACGGGCGATCGTCGCGTCGTCGAGCGGGGCGTGGACGACGACCGCCGTCGCCCGCTTCTTCCTGCCGTTCTCGGCGCGATAGTCGTCGAAGCGGTAGCCGCCGAGGACGGCGCCTTCCGCCGCCGCGGCCGCGTGCGCCTCGAGTCCGGAGGCGAGGCCGAGCGAGACGGTGTCGAAGCCGGTGAGGGACCGGAGAGCCGTGCCGGCGGCGCTGCGCACGGACGCGTCGTCGATGGTGGAGCCGACGCCGACGACCGCGAAGGGGAGCGTCGTCACCTCGGGGGCGTAGACCCGCGCGAACGCTCCGGCGGCGCCGGTGAAGCCGATGCCCGCGAGGACGTCGGCGAGACCGGGGTGAGCCGCCAGGGACTCGGCCGACTCGGAGAGATCGGGGACGACGAGCACTGCGGCATCGGCAGCGCTTCCGGGGAACTGATCGGTGGTGTGCGAGAGCACGGGAAGCGTCATGGTCTCCATCCTAGGATCTCCGCCCCGGGGTCGTCGGCCCGCCCGGCGGGGTGTGTTCGCTCTCAGCGAGACAGGTCAGAGCCCGGGTCCGGGTGCGGCTCGTAGCATGGAGACATGCCCTTCTCCGGAGAGATCCACGAACGCGTCGCGAACGCTCCCACGGTGCCCCACGGCCTGCCTCTCGTGATGCTGCTCACCGGATTCACCGACGCGGGCAGTGCGGTGTCGGGGCTCATCGATCACCTGAGGGAGACGACGTCGCCGCAGCCGCTCGCGATCTTCGACAACGACGTGCTCCTCGACTACCGCGCGCGTCGCCCCGTGATCTCGTTCGACCAGGACCACCTCGCCGAGTTCCGCCCGCCCCGACTCGAGCTCTCCCTCGCCACGGACGCGCTCGGTCGTCCGTTCCTCCTCCTCACGGGCTACGAGCCCGACTTCGCCTGGAACGCCTTCGCGGAGACGGTGCTGGACCTCGCAGCGGAGTTCGAGGCGTCGGGACTGCACTGGGTGCACTCCATCGCCATGCCCGTGCCGCACACGCGTCCCATCGGGACAACGGTGAGCGGGAACCGGCGCGACCTCGTCGTGTCGCACTCCGTGTGGCGTCCGCGCACGCAGGTGCCCGCCACTGCCGGTCACCTGCTCGAGTACCGGTTCGCGGAGCGCGGGGAACGCGTCGTCGGCTTCGTCCTCCTCGTGCCGCACTACCTCGCCGAGACCGAGAACCCCGAGGCGGTCAGCGCGGCGGCGGAGAAGCTCATGGCGTCGACCGGTCTCGTGCTCATGCTGGACGCCGTGCAGGAGCGGCGCGCGGACTACATCGCCCGGGTCGACGAGCAGGTCGCGGCGAACGACGAGCTGCAGCAGATGGTGCACAACCTGGAACGTCGCTACGACGCCTACATGGCCGGCCGTGACCCCGAGGACGACTCGTACGACGAGGGCGGATTCAGCGAACGCGACCTGCCCAGCGCCGATGAGCTCGCGGCCGAACTCGAGCGCTACCTCGCCACCCGTCCGTCGGGCGACGACGACAAGCCGGGCCGCGGCTGAATCCGTCCGTGCAGATCGGGCGCGAATGCGTCCTCATCGCCATACGTGTGCGATACTAGGAGTCCGACCCGTTGTCAATCAGTGTTTTCGAGCGCTGGACTTGACAAGGGTCTTACTAGTGTCCGAAATGTCCCGGGGTCTCCCAGCGGCCCCGTGAAAGGCGAAACGTGACTCCTGCCACGACGAAGAACACGCGGACGAAGAAGGCCGATCAGATCACCGCGGATCCCGAGGTCGAGGACGTCGAAGCGACCGAAGCGGCTCCCGCGCCCAAGCGTGCCGCGGCCAAGCGCGCCCCCGCGAAGAAGAAGAAGTCGGACGACGTCGTCGAGGAAGACGACGCCGCTGCGGCCGAGGGCTCCGAAGACGCCGCGGGCGACGAGGAGGAGGATGACGCGAAGCCGGCCTTCACCGAGCCGCTGCCGACCGGTGCGATCGTCATCTCCTCCAAGGACGACGAAGAGGTCCCGGTCTACTCGACCCAGATCACCGGCGCGACCGCCGACCCGGTCAAGGACTACCTGAAGCAGATCGGAAAGGTCGCACTGCTGAACGCGGCCGAAGAGGTCGAGCTCGCGATGCGCATCGAGGCGGGTCTGTTCGCGGAGGAGAAGCTCTCCGCGATGTCTCCCGCCGAGAAGACGAGCCAGCTCGGACTCGACCTGCAGTGGGTCGCCCGTGACGGTCAGCGCGCGAAGAGCCACCTCCTCGGCGCGAACCTCCGTCTCGTCGTCTCCCTCGCCAAGCGCTACACCGGTCGCGGCATGCAGTTCCTGGATCTGATCCAGGAGGGCAACCTCGGTCTCATCCGCGCGGTCGAGAAGTTCGACTACACCAAGGGCTTCAAGTTCTCGACCTACGCGACCTGGTGGATCCGTCAGGCCATCACCCGCGCCATGGCCGACCAGGCCCGCACGATCCGCATCCCGGTGCACATGGTCGAGGTCATCAACAAGCTCGCCCGCGTGCAGCGCCAGATGCTGCAGGACCTCGGTCGCGAACCCACTCCGGAAGAGCTGAGCCGCGAGCTCGACATGACTCCGGAGAAGGTCGTGGAGGTGCAGAAGTACGGTCGCGAGCCGATCTCCCTGCACACGCCGCTCGGCGAAGACGGCGACAGCGAGTTCGGTGACCTCATCGAGGACACCGAGGCCGTGGTCCCCGCCGATGCCGTGGGCTTCACGATGCTGCAGCGTCAGCTCGAGCAGCTCCTCGACTCGCTCTCGGAGCGCGAGGCCGGCGTGATCCGGATGCGCTTCGGCCTGGGCGACGGTCAACCGAAGACGCTCGACCAGATCGGTGACACGTTCGGGGTGACGCGTGAGCGCATCCGCCAGATCGAGTCCAAGACGATGGCCAAGCTGCGCCACCCGAGCCGCTCGCAGTCGCTGCGGGACTACCTCGAGTGATGCAGGCGAACGAGGGCAAGGCGCTCGAGGCGAGCGTCGACGGAAAGAGCTACGCGCGGATTCCGCTGCGCACCCGTGTCGTGATGCCGGACGACGATCTCGACGCCATCATCACGGAGTACGCCAAGGATGCCGTCCAACCGGGCGACCTCCTCTTCGTGACCGAGAAGATCGTCGCGATCACGCAGGGGCGGTCCTACCGCCTCGACGAGATCAAGCCGCGCAAGCTCGCGCTGTTCCTGTCGAAGTACGTCACCCGCACGCCGTACGGCATCGGTCTCGGCATGCCGGAGACGATGGAGATGGCGCTGCGCGAGTGCGGTACGCCGCGCATCCTCTTCGCGGCGGCCGTCTCGGCGGTCACCAAGGCCTTCGGGCGCAAGGGCGACTTCTACCGCATCGCGGGGGACAAGGCGCGCGCGATCGACGGCCCGACGAAGCACACCATCCCTCCGTACAACGAGGCTGTGGTGCTCGGGCCGAAGGACCCGGACCGGGTCGCGGCGCACCTGAAGACGCTGATCGGCGGCCAGGCCGAGGTGGCCGTGGTCGACATCAACGATCTCGGCGGCAACATCCTCGGCTCCACGCTGGACAAGGCGGGGGAGCTGCGGCTGGTGAAGATCCTGGGTGACAACCCGCTCGGTCAGGGCCTCGAGTCCACCCCGCTCGGCATCGTCCGCGCGGTCTGAGCAGGTCGACCCACCCCTTTACGAACGAACCGGCCCCTTGCGTGCGAACGCAAGGGGCCGGTTTGCGCGTAAGGGGCCGGGTCGACGCTTCGACAGGGTCAGAAGCCGATGACCTCGCGGTAGCGCGGCTTGTGCCCGGTCCGGATACCGGTGACGCTGGGCTTGTTCTCGTACACGCCCGCGCCCCAGTTGCCCTCGACGAGCACGGGGCCGTCCGGGGTCACGACGACGTCCCAGCCCACGTACTGCACCTGCGGCACGACGCGGGCGACCTGATCGATGAACGCGCGTACCTCGTCCATGTACGGCAGCTGGAAGTCGGCGATGCGGAACCCGGAGTCCGGGTGCGTCTCGTGGACGTGGCCGTGCGAGTCGTAGCCGGCCCCCACCGCGTGCCCGTTCTCGTCGAGCATCGTGTAGAAGCCGCCGAATGTCATCTGATCGCTCACCGCGCCGCGGCCGAACTTCTGCGCCATCGCGAGGATGTGCGCCTTCTCGCCGTCGAAGAACGCGGTGATGCGCGTGGTGTTCACAGTCCCGGGGCACACCGCTGCCAGGTCGTCGTGCTGACGGATGACCTCTTCGATCAGCAGCTCGCCGCGATCGAGGAGGCCGCGGTGGAACTCGGTCCAGTCCGTGATGTCGGCGGCGTGATACCGGTGCACACCGGTGCCGGCCTGACCGACCGGCTCCTTCGTGACGATCGTGCCGAGGCGCTCCGTGAGGGCGCGGACCTCGTCGGCGTTCCCCTCCTCGACCACCATCCACTCGCGGTGCAGGTGCGCGGAGAACTTGCGGTTGAACTCGATCTTGTCCTGGAAGATCCAGCGGAAGTCGGGGTGGTCGTACTTCTGCGAGAGCTGGTTGGACACGGGGTGCGTCATGTACGTCTCGCGCTCGGCGCGGTTCAGCATCGCGAAGTCGTAGTCGATGTAGTCCTGGAAGCCGACGTTGTGACGGGCCGCCGACCAGAGCATGTCGGCGACGATCGTGGGCACGGGCCGGTGATGCTGGGCCGAGGCCTCCTTGGCACGTTCGAAGACGGAACCGACGTCGATGCGGCGGGCACGGCCGAGGAGGTAGCGGATGCGGGGCGCGAGAGAAAGACGAGACATGAAGCTCCGGGTCTAGGGATCGACGTCCCAGTCTACGCGGGGAGCCCCCAGGCTCCTGGGAGCGCGGAAGCTAGGCTGGAGCACGTGTGTGAGACGAGTTCGAGTGCGCTTCCGCAGGCGATGATCTCGCGTTCGGCCCTCGCTGCCGGCGCGTCCGCGGCGATCCGGGCGGGGGGTCGCCGGGCCGACCTCCGGCGCGATGCGTGGGGTCACGGTCTGCTCGCCGTCGCCCAGGCGGTGACCGCGGCGGGAGCGGAGGAGGTCCTCGTGGACTCTCCCGGAGAGGTCGAGGCGCTCCGTCTCGAAGGCATCACCGCCACGACCACTGGAGAGCCGGACCTCGATCCCCGTCTCCTCTATGGGCTGCCATCCGCGGAGGGCCTCCCGACGACGCCTCCGGTCATGCGTCTGGTTGGCCGTGTCATGTCCACCAAGCGCCTGCGGGCGGGAGAGGCCGTCTCGTACGGCTACACCTTCCGGGCGGCGGCGGACACCACGGTCGCGCTCGTGACGGGCGGCTACGCTCAGGGCGTCGTCCGGGCCCTGGGCAACCACGCGGACGTGGAGATCGACGGCGCACTGCACCCTATCGTCGGGCGTGTCGCGATGGACGTCTGCGTCATCGACCTCCAGGGCGCTCTCGCGGAGGTGGGCGACGCGGTGACCTATTTCGGAGGGACCGGACCCGCCTCCGGCGCTATCGCGCGCTGGGCGGAGCTGACCCGGATGACCCCGGCCGAGCTCGTCGCGGTCCCGGGAGCGCACGCCGTGCGCGGATGGGAGGCATGATGGGAGGCCCGATGCGCCCCGAACTGCGTCTGGACAGTGCCGTCTTCCGCGCGAACATCGCGGCGGTCCGTGACCGCCTCGGCGACTCCACGCTGATGCTGGTCCTCAAGGACGACGCCTACGGCCACGGGCTCCGCTGGGCGGTCGAGACGGCCCTCGAGGCCGGGGTGACCTCGTTCGGCAGCTATGACGTGCGCGGAGGCGTCGAGGTCCGGCGCATCGCGGGCGGAGAGGTGACGGTGTTCGCCTGGGCGACCTCGACCGATGAGGAGATCGACGAGGCGCTCCTGCAGGACATCGAGCTCGGCGTCGGCACGGTCGAGTATCTCCGGCGCATCGCCGCGCGGGCGGAGGTCCTCGGCGTGCGCGCACGGATCCACCTCAAGATCGACACCGGGCTGCATCGCAACGGCGTGCGCCCGGAGGACTGGGCGGCCGCGGTCGCCGAAGCCCGAGACGCCGAGCGCTCCGGCGCACTCGCCCTCGTCGGCGTCTGGAGCCACATCGCCGAGGCGAGCGATGCCGAGGACGACGAGGCGCAGGCCGTGTTCCTCGACGCCGTCCGGCAGGTCGGCCTGACCGGGCCGCAGCCGGGGTCTGTACACCTCACGGCCTCGGCCGCGTCCTGGTGGCGACCCGAGTTGCGCGGGACCGTGTCGCGGATCGGCGCGTTCTGCTACGGCATCCGCTCGGCGGACGGTCCGGACCTCGACGGGGTTCGTCCCGCGGCGCGTCTCGTCGCGCCGGTCGTGCGGGTGGAGGGCGAGAGCGCGATCGTCGCCGTCGGGAGCCTGGACGGCGTCCCCTCCACGCTGGCCGGGATGACGGTGGGCACCCCCGCCGGCTCGCGTGCGGTCTCGACCATCGATGTCGCCACGATGACTGTCGAAGGCTGGCCGGGGATGGCGGTCGGCGACGAGGTGACGATCTTCGGCCCCGGCGCACAGGGGGAGGAGACAGCAACGACCCTCGCCGAGCGGATCGATACGGTGGGCGAGGAGATCCTCACCCGCCTCGGTCCGCGGATTCGGCGGAGGGTCGTGGACTGAACCGGTTCGACCGGCTCAGGCGCTGATCAGACCGTCTCGATGAGACGAGCGGTCTCGTCGTGCCAGCTCGTGGCCACGCTGCGCAGCTTCTCTTCGTACTTGCGGCCGTGGTGGGCGCAGAAGAGCAGCTCGGAACCGTTGACCTCGGCGGCGATGTAGGCCTGCGCTCCACACGAGTCGCAGCGGTCCATCGCGGTCAGGCGGTACTCGACAGCGGAGGTCTCACGTTCGGTCGTTGCATTCATCTCGGGGCCTCCTCGGGTGTCGGCGTCCTTGTTGGTCGTGCTCAATACAACCACGCTGCACCTGGGGGCATGCCCGGTCGACGGCGTGTTTCGCTCAGCGCGTACGCGCGCACCCGCGAACGCGGCGACCCGGGGAGTGTCTGCGAGGGGCGGCTCCCTCCCGCGAATAGACTCGGAGATTGTGAATGCCGAGTACTCCGCCCATCATCTCCAGGTGCTCGAAGGACTCGAGGCGGTCCGCAAGCGCCCCGGCATGTACATCGGCTCGAACGGTTCGCCCGGGCTCATGCACTGCCTCTGGGAGATCATCGACAACTCCGTCGACGAGGCGGTGGCCGGCAACGGCTCGCGCATCGACGTCATCCTCCACGACGACGGCAGCGTCGAGGTGCATGACCGCGGTCGCGGCATCCCCGTCGACGTCGAGCCGCGAACCGGTCTGACCGGCGTCGAGGTCGTCTACACGAAGCTGCACGCCGGAGGGAAGTTCGGCGGTGGCTCCTATGCGGCATCGGGCGGTCTGCACGGCGTCGGGGCCTCGGTCGTGAACGCCCTCTCCGAGCGCCTCGACGTCGAGGTCGACCGCGGCGGCAAGACCTACGCGATGTCCTTCCACCGCGGTGAGCCCGGCATCTTCCAGGACTCGGGGGAGAAGCGGCCCGATGCGCCGTTCACCCCGTTCGAGGAGAACAGCGAGCTGCGCGTCGTCGGCAAGGCGCCGCGCGGCGTCACCGGCACCCGGGTGCGGTACTGGGCCGACCGCCAGATCTTCACCAAGGACGCCGCGTTCCAGCTCGCCGAGCTCGAGACGCGGGCGCGTCAGACGGCCTTCCTGGTCCCCGGGCTCGAGATCGTGGTGCGCGACGAGCGCGCCGCGAGCGCCGGGGTGGGGGAGGACGGTGCGCCGACCGGCCCCGTGGAGACGTCGTACCTCTACGAGGGCGGCATCTCCGAGTTCGTGGACTACCTCGCGGTCGACCCGCCGGTGACCGACACCTGGCGCATCCAGGGGGAGGGGACGTTCACCGAGACCGTCCCGGTCCTGCAGCCGGACGGGCACATGGTGGCGACCGAGGTCGAGCGCGTCTGCGCCGTCGACATCGCCCTGCGCTGGGGCACCGGCTACGACACCCGCATCCGCTCCTTCGTGAACATCATCTCCACGCCGAAGGGCGGTACGCATCAGCAGGGCTTCGAGCAGGAGCTGTTGAAGGTGCTCCGCAGCCAGGTCGAGCAGAACGCCCGCCGGCTCAAGGTCGGCAACGACAAGCTCGAGAAGGACGACGTCCTCGCCGGCCTCACCGCGGTCCTCACGGTCAACGTGCCGGAGCCGCAGTTCGAGGGTCAGACGAAGGAGGTGCTCGGCACGCCCGCCGTGCGCCAGATCGTGGCCCAGGTGATGCGGAAGGACCTCCAGCAGCGTTTCACCTCCACCAAGCGCGACGACAAGAGCCAGGCCACGCAGCTGCTCGACAAGATCGTCTCCGAGATGAAGGCCCGCGTGTCGGCACGCGCCCACAAGGAGACGCAGCGCCGGAAGAACGCGCTCGAGTCCTCGACCCTGCCGACCAAGCTCGTCGACTGTCGGACGAACGACGTGGAGCGCAGCGAGCTCTTCATCGTCGAGGGAGACTCGGCCCTTGGCACGGCGAAGAACGCGCGCAACAGCGAGTTCCAGGCGCTGCTGCCGATCCGCGGGAAGATCCTCAACGTGCAGAAGGCGTCGGTCGGCGACATGCTGTCCAACGCCGAGTGCGCGTCGATCATCCAGGTGATCGGGGCCGGCTCCGGGAGGACCTTCGATATCGACGCCGCGCGCTACGGGAAGATCATCCTCATGAGCGACGCCGACGTCGACGGCGCGCACATCCGCACCCTCCTGCTCACGTTGTTCTTCCGCTACATGCGGCCCCTCATCGAGCACGGACGGGTGTTCGCCGCCGTGCCGCCGCTGCATCGGATCATCGTCATCAACCCGGGATCCAAGCCGAACGAGACGATCTACACCTACAGCGAGCAGGAGCTGCACGCGCTGCTCGCGAAGCTCCGCAAGGCCGGCAAGCGCTGGCACGAGCCGATCCAGCGCTACAAGGGTCTCGGCGAGATGGACGCCGAGCAGCTCGCGAACACGACGATGGACCGCTCCGGTCGTCTGCTCCGCCGCGTCCGGATGGAGGACGCCGAGGCGGCGGGCCGCGTCTTCGAACTGCTCATGGGCAACGAGGTCGCCCCGCGGCGGGAGTTCATCATCGATTCCGCCGACCAGCTCTCCCGTGAGTCCATCGACGCCTGAGAGCAGAAGTCACGAAGAAGGGGACCCGGCGCGGCCGGGTCCCCTTCTTCGTGGAACGGATCAGACGAGCGTGCGGCCGATGCTGCCGATGACGCCGTCGATCGGCTGACCGGAGGCGTCGCGTCGTGCCCCCACGTCCGGCAGCTTGCGCACCGCGCCGGTGGGGTCGACGGCCAGAGCCGGGTTCGGGCCGACCCAGGCGACGGTGAGGCGGTCCTCGCCCTTCAGGAAGGCGTGGGCGCGGACGCCGCCGGTCGCGCGGCCCTTCGACGGGTATTCCGTGAAGGCCGAGACCTTCGCGCGGCCGGGATCGGTGCCGGGCAGGATGCTCTCCGCGCCCGACACCGTGGCGACGACGGCATCGGTGTCCGGGCGGACGGCGCCGAAGAAGAGGACGGAGGCGCCCGAGCCGAGCTTGATGCCCGCCATGCCGCCGGCCGGCGCGCCCTGGGGGCGGACCGTCGAGGCCGAGAACCGCAGCAGCTGCGCATCCGTCGTCAGGAACACGAGGTCGGCGTCATCCGCCGCGTCGGCCACACCGACCACGGAGTCTCCGGTCTTGAGGCCGATGACCTCCAGGTCGGGCCGCACGGGCAGGGTCGACGGCACGATGCGCTTCACGATGCCCTGGGCGGTGCCGAGCGCGACGGGGGTCTCGCTGTCGAAACGGACGAACCCGAGGATGCGCTCACTCTTGGTCGTGATCCCCAGGTAGTCGCGAAGCGGAGTCCCCGCGGCGAGCTGCACCGAGGTGCCCGGCACCGAGGGCAGGTCCACGGGGGAGAAGCGGACGACGCGTCCCGTGCTGGTGAGCGCCCCGACCTCGCCGCGGACCGTCGTCTCGACCGTCGCGAGGATGGCATCGTGCTTGCTCCGCCGGGCCGGAGCCGTCAACTCCTGTCCTTCGCCGAGGTCCACGCGCACGGCGCGGCCCGTCGTCGAGAGGACGACGGTGGTCGGCGCGTCGGCGATCTGCAGGTCGACGGCGCCCTTCGTCGCACGGGGCTTCGGCGGGGCCGCGTTCATCAGCAGGGTGCGCCGCGGCGTCCCGTACGCCTCGGCCACGGCGTCCAGCTCCCGGGCGACGGCCGCGCGCAGCAGGGCCGGGCTGGCGAGCAGCTCGCGCAGCGACGCGATCTCCGCGAGGAGGGCGTCGCGTTCCGCCTCGAGCTCGATGCGCGAGAACTTGGTCAGACGTCGCAGCCGCAGCTCGAGGATGTACTCGGCCTGCGGCTCGCTGAGGTCGAACACGGACCGGAGCCGGGTGCGGGCCTGCTCGGTGTCGTCCGACGACCGGATGACCTGGATGACCTCGTCGATGTCGAGGATCGCGATGAGCAGACCCTCCACCAGGTGCAGGCGCTCCTCCCGGCGGGCGAGACGGTACCGGCTGCGGCGGGTGATGACCTCGATGCGGTGGCCGACGTAGACGCTGAGCATCTCCTTGAGCCCGAGGGTGCGGGGCTGGCCGTCGACGAGGGCGACGTTGTTGATGCTGAAGGAGTCCTCCAGCGGGGTGAGCCGGTAGAGCTGCTCCAGCACGGCGTTCGGATCGAAACCGGTCTTGATCCCGATGGCGACGCGGAGGCCGTGGTTGCGGTCGGTGAGATCGGTGACGTCGCTGATGCCCTGCAGCTTCTTCGCCTGCACCGCGTCGCGGATCTTCTCGATGAGACGCTCCGGACCGACCATGTAGGGCAGCTCCGACACGATGATGCCCGTGCGCCGGGGGCCCAGCGGCTCGATCGACGTCCGCCCGCGGACCTTGAGGGCACCGCGCCCGGTCGTGTAGGCGTCCTTGACGCCGTCGAGCCCCATGAGGATCCCGCCCGACGGGAAGTCGGGACCGGGGACGTACTCCATGAGGTCCTCGGTGGTGGCGTCCGGGTTCTCGAGCAGGTGGGTCGCCGCGGCGACGACCTCGATGAGGTTGTGCGGCGCCATGTTGGTCGCCATGCCCACCGCGATGCCGCTGGCACCGTTGACGAGCAGGTTGGGGAAAGCCGCGGGCAGCACGGCCGGCTGCTGGAACTGGCCGTCGTAGTTCGGGATGAAGTCGACGACGTCCTCGTCGAGGTTCTCGGTGAGCGAGAGCGCGGGGGCGGCGAGACGCGCCTCGGTGTACCGCGCGGCGGCGGGGCCGTCGTCCAGGGATCCGAAGTTGCCGTGACCGTCGACGAGCGGCACCCGGAGGGCCCACTCCTGCGCGAGGCGGACGAGCGCGTCATAGATCGCCGAGTCGCCATGGGGGTGCAGTTTTCCCATGACCTCGCCGACGACCCGGGCGCTCTTCACATGGCCGCGGTCCGGGCGCAGGCCCATCTCGGCCATCTGGAACAGGATGCGGCGCTGCACCGGCTTGAGGCCGTCTCTGGCGTCCGGGAGTGCCCGCGAATAGATGACGGAGTACGCGTACTCCAGGAAGGAGCCCTGCATCTCGTGAGAGAGATCGATGTCCTGGATGCGTTCCTCGACAGGCTCGGGCGGCGGGGTTTTCGGCATGGACTTCCTGAGGGCGTACGGGAGCCTGTGTCAGACTGGCTCGGATGTCCTTCATGCTACCGTCCGCGCCGCCGGGCGCCCGGAGCGTCGTCGGGGTGGCGGACGACCTGTGCGCCGCTCTCCGCGGCGAATCCGCCACGCTGCCGCGCGTCGATTCGACCGTGCTCGTGGTGATCGACGGCCTCGGGGCGATCAGCCTCCGCGGGCACGCCGGTCACGCCCGCTCGCTCACCGCGACGATGACGAAGAAGGACATCGCGCAGACGGTCTTCCCGACGACGACGGCGGCCGCCCTCACGAGTCTCACCACCGGGGTCTGGCCGGGGCAGCACGGTCTCGTCGGCTATCGCGTCCGGGATCCGGAGCGGGATGTCCTCGTGAATCAGCTCAGCGGGTGGGAGACGGACGGTCTGGACCCGCTCACCTGGCAGGCCGCCCCCACGGTGTTCGAGCGCATGGCGGCGACGGGCCGGCCGGCCTTCGCCGTGGGGCTGGCGGCGTACGCGCACAGCGGCTTCACACGTGCGACCCTCCGCGGCGCGACATTCGTCCCCGCGGCGACGCCGGAGGAACGGGTCGAGGCCTCCTACGCGCTGGCCGCGGAGAACCCGGGCTCCCTCGTTTACTGCTACCTGCCCGAGGTCGACAAGGCGGGGCACAAGCACGGGGTGGACTCCGCGGAATGGGTCACCGCGCTGGAGCGGATCGACGGCGCGCTCTCGGTCCGCGTCCCGCCGCGCGTGGGCGTGGTGGTGACCTCGGATCACGGCATGGTCGACGTACCGTCCCATCGGCAGGTCGTGCTCGAGGAGGAGCATCTCGTCGGCATCCGGCACGTCGGGGGCGAGCCTCGCATGCTGCACCTGTACCGGGAGCCGGACTCCGACACCGCGGTGCTGGCCACGCGTCTGCGCCGCGATCTGGAGGGGGTGGCCGAGGTCGCCACCCGGGAGGAGGCGCTGCGGGCCGGTCTCTTCGGCCCCGTCGTCAGCGACGACGCCCGGTCCCGGATCGGTGACGTGCTGATCGCCGCCACGGGTGTGCGCGCTCTCTACGACGGCACGGCCGAGGACCAGCGCAACCGCGGCATGATCGGGCAGCACGGCGCACTCACCCCGGAGGAGACCAGGGTGCCGTTCCTGCGGCTCGGCGCCTTCGCCTCCTGACGCGAGCGACCGCGGTCATTCGTCGGTGCGTGCTCCGAAGACGATCTCGTCCCACGACGGCATGGCGTTGCGGCGCCGCCGACGGCCGCCGCTGTCGCCGGCGTCGTTCGAGGACGGCTGACGAGGCGTGGGCTCCGGGGCCGCGGGCTCGTCGTCCGGCTCCTCCAATGCGGCGAAGAGGGCGATCGGATCGGTGTCGTCCTGAACGTCCTCGATCTCGTGCTCGATCGGCGCCGCCTCGCGCTGGCCGCGGCGACGGCGCAGGGCCTCGAGGAGATCGGCGGTCTCGGGGCTCGTCGAGGCGGCGTCGGGGGCGCGGTTGATCGCGGCGTCCTGGACCGCCGGCGCCGAGCGCTCGGGCTGCGCCGGCTCCTCTGCCTCGGCCGCGGGAGCCGGGACGAGGCGCGGTCCGAAGGCGCCGGAGTCGAAGCGGCTGTCGTCCTTGTAGGGCGAGGCGGCGCGGTCGGCCTCCACGGCTCGCAGACGCGGGATCAGGCCCTCCGGCAGGGACCCCTGTCGCGAGAGCTGCGTGGCGTCGGCGTTCAGCGGCGAGAGGGCGCTCCGCCGAGGGTCGAAGCTCCAACGCGCGTCGTGCTCGACGTCGTTGGCGGAGAACTCCAGCTTGATGATCCAGCCGGACTCCTCCTTCCAGCTCGCCCAGCGCTCGGACGACGCGCCCACCTCGGCCAGCTTGGCGCGCACCGCGGCGCCGAACGTCGGCTGCGCGTCGGGCTCGACCTCGCTGCCGATGAGGACGGGGACGGCGAGCGCCTGCCCGATGATGTGCTCCCGCTCGGCGAGGACGGGACCCTCGAAGCGCGCGACGTCGTCGACGCTGATCCCGAGGAGCTCCGCGACCTCTGCGGCGGTGAGACCGGCGCGGATCTGGGCCTGGATGTCCCGCGGACTCGCGGCGAGCTTCTGCGCCGCCGGCTCGGCCTGGCGGGTCGCGCGGCGGATCTCCCGCTGCAGCACGGCGTCGATGGGCAGCGCGAACCGCTCGCCCGCCTCGGTCGCGAGGACGAGCACTCCTGCTTCTGTGCCGACGATGGTGACGTTTTCCATGCGAATGCCCCTCTGATGGGTGTGCGTTCATGGTGTCACGGGAGACGCGTCGGGAGAGGGAATACGGCGGGCGTGCCGTGAGTTTGCCCTGTCGCATGGGAGGGCATTTGCGAAACGCCCGCCGGTCATGCAAACTATGGCCGCCGATTACCCGACGGCGCACCCGCCCACTCGCACCATGAAAGTGGAGATTCACCGCATGGCAACCGATTACGACGCTCCCCGAAAGAGTGAAGACGACTCCGAGTCGATCGAAGCCCTCAAGGAGCGTGTGCCGGACAAGCTGTCCGGCACGACCGGAGACGAGGACTCCGACAACCCGTCGAACTTCGATCTCCCGGGCGCGGACCTCTCCGATCTCGAGCTGGATGTCGTCGTGCTGCCCGCGCAGCAGGACGAGTTCACCTGCATGAGCTGCTTCCTCGTGAAGCACCGCTCGCAGCTCGACCACGAGGGACCCGATGGCCCCATCTGCAAGGAGTGCGCTGCCTGAGCAGCCCTCTGCGCGACGCCTCACGCGCCCCCGACCATCCGGTCAGGGGCGCGCTGTCGTTTCTCCGGGGGGCGGTCAGCCCCGCGCCGCGCGGATGGCCGCGGCGAGCCGATCGGGCGTCCTGGTCGAGATCGTCCACGCGATGACGGGGTCTGCCTCGTCGATGTTCGGCACCACGACGACACCGTCGATGCCGCCGCGGATGAGGTGCCACCCGCGAGCCGGGAGCTCCGGTCCTCGTGCGGCCCGTGCCTCGTCGCCGGTCAGCGCCACCGGCTCGCCGAGGTGGCGCACGTCGATGTGGGCGGGTCCGGCGCGGAGCACGCCGTCCTGCACCGAGACGACCGGAGCCAGGGCGATGGCCGCCACCACGAGCAGCGCGGACACCGCTCCGCCGAGCAGCAGCGCGAAGGTCGAGCCGACCGGCACGAAGATCAGGGACACCATCGGTCCCGCCAGGGCGATCGTGACCAGCAGCCACAGGCTGGGGGCCAGGCGTTCGTGGTAGCGGGGACGTGCGTCCGTTGCGGGGTTCTGCATTAGCCTCATGGGGTGACCGATTCCGTTGATGTCCCCATTATCGCCGCAGCGGTCCCCGGCTATGCGCATCCGGGTGACGCCGGAGCCGATCTCGTCGCCGCCGAGGCCGTGCGGCTGGAGCCGGGGGAGCGCGCTCTCGTTCCCACCGGCGTGCGCATCGCGCTGCCGGACGGCTATGCGGCCTTCGTGGTGCCCCGCAGCGGTCTCGCGGCGAAGCACGGTATCTCGATCGTGAACTCTCCCGGCACCGTCGACGCCGGCTACCGGGGCGAGATCAAGGTCAGCCTGATCAACACGGACATCCACAGCGCGTACGATGTCGCCGTCGGCGATCGCATCGCACAGCTCATCGTGATGCCCGTCACCCGTGCCCGGTTCCTCCCGGTCGACGAGCTGCCGGACAGCGTTCGCGGCGCCGGCGGATTCGGCTCGACCGGCTACCAGGCACAGACCCCCGAGAACGAAGCAGGACAGGCGAAATGACCGACAGCAACGAGACTCCTTCCAAGTCGGCGCCGGAGAACCGCGCCACCGAGGGCCCGTTCGACGACTCCGAGGCGAACCCCGTCCGCCCGTACATCGACCTCGGCGGGATCAAGATCCTGCCGCGCGAGGGACTGAACCTGCGGCTCGAGGTGGAGGAGCAGAGCAAGCGCATCGTGGCGGTCGGGCTCGACTACGCCGAGTCGTCGCTCCAGGTGCAGCCGTTCGCGGCTCCGCGCAGCGGCGGTCTGTGGGACGAGACGCGCGTCCAGCTGCGCGACCAGGTCAAGGCGCAGGGCGGTCGCGTCGAGGAGCGCGAGGGGCCGCTCGGCAAGGAGCTGCTCGCGGAGGTGCCCGCGACCGCCAGTGAAGGCTCCGGCCTGCGCCTCGCGCGCTTCATCGGCATCGACGGGCCCCGCTGGTTCCTGCGCGGTGTGATCGGCGGTGCGGCGGCGTCCGACCCGGAGGCGGCGGCGAAGGTCGAGGACCTCTTCCGCTCGATCGTCGTCGTCCGCGGGGGAGCGCCCATGCCGCCGCGCGACCTCATCCCGCTGAAGATGCCGGCGACGCCGGGCTCCGCGTGACCACGCCGGACGCCGAGGAGCCGCGCACGCAGAGCGCGTCGGAGATCCTCGGAGCAGCACTCGGCGGCGCCGCGCGCAAGGCCGGGCTCGACCCGTCCGAGAGCGCGAGCACGCACAAGGTCGTCTGGTCGGCCATGGGCGGCTGGCGCGGGATCCTTGAGTCGGTGCTCCCGAGCCTCGCGTTCGTGATCCTGTTCACCCTTCGGCCTGAGCCCCTGCTGCTGCCCCTCGGAGTGTCCGTCGGTCTGGCCGCCGTGTTCACCGTCGTCCGGCTGGTGCAGAAGTCTCCGCCGTCGGCCGCCCTCGGCGGACTGATCGCGGCCGTGGCCGCCGCCGGTCTGGCCCTGTGGACGGGCCGCGGCGAGGACAACTTCGTCCCCGGCCTCATCACGAACGCGGTCTACGGGTCGGCGATCCTCGTCTCGGCGCTCATCGGCTGGTCCGTCATCGGTCTCGCGGTCGGCTTCCTCATGGGGGAGGGAACCGCCTGGCGTGCGGACCGTCGCAAGCGGCGGGCCTTCTTCTGGTTGGGCATCGCCTGGGCCGCGCTGTTCTTCGCCCGACTGATCGTGCAGTTCCCGCTGTACCTGGCCGGCGACGTCACCGCTCTCGGGACCCTCAAGCTCGTGATGGGACTGCCGTTGTTCGCGCCCCTGATCGCGGTGACCTGGCTGGTCGTCCGTGCGCTCTATCCCCGCGCGTCGTCGCACGACGACCCCGCGGCGGCGTGATAGATTTATCTCGACATCAAGATAAATCACGGGCTTTCGCCGGTGACCAGCGCGGAGCAGACTGGTTAGGTCCCCCTTGCTAGCCGCGCGGCCGCACCGGCGAGCAAGATGGAGGCGCCTGTCGCTCCCATCCGAATAGAAGGAGACGGATTCGTGTCCACGGTGAACAGCTTCGGTGCCAAGAGCACCCTGACGGTCGGCAGCACCGACTACGAGATCTTCCGCATCGACACGGTGCCCGGTTTCGACAAGCTCCCCTTCAGCCTCAAGGTCCTCCTGGAGAACCTGCTTCGCACCGAGGACGGCGCGAACGTCACGAAGGCGCAGATCGAGGCGCTCGGGTCGTGGGACGCCAACGCGGAGCCCAACACGGAGATCCAGTTCACGCCGGCGCGCGTGGTCATGCAGGACTTCACCGGCGTGCCCTGCATCGTCGACCTCGCCACGATGCGTGAGGCCGTCACGGCGCTCGGCGGCGACCCGAACAAGATCAACCCGCTCTCGCCGGCCGAGATGGTCATCGACCACTCCGTCATCGCCGACCTCTTCGGCACCGAGAACGCCCTCGAGCGCAACGTCGAGATCGAGTACGAGCGCAACGGCGAGCGGTACCAGTTCCTCCGCTGGGGCCAGACCGCGTTCCAGGACTTCAAGGTCGTACCCCCCGGCACCGGCATCGTCCACCAGGTGAACATCGAGCACCTGGCGAAGGTCATCTACGACCGCACCAACGGCGGCGTCCTCCAGGCCTACCCCGACACCTGTGTCGGCACCGACTCGCACACCACGATGGTCAACGGACTGGGCGTGCTCGGCTGGGGCGTCGGCGGCATCGAGGCCGAGGCCGCGATGCTCGGCCAGCCCGTGTCGATGCTCATCCCGCGCGTCGTCGGCTTCAAGCTCTCAGGTGAGATCCCCGCCGGCGTGACCGCGACCGACGTGGTGCTGACCATCACCGACATGCTGCGCAAGCACGGCGTCGTCGGCAAGTTCGTCGAGTTCTACGGCGAGGGCGTCGCCTCGGTGCCGCTGGCCAACCGCGCGACGATCGGCAACATGTCGCCCGAGTTCGGCTCGACCGCCGCGATCTTCCCGATCGACGACGTCACCCTCGACTACCTGCGCCTCACCGGCCGCAGCGAGGAGGCCGTCGCGCTCGTCGAGGCCTACGCCAAGGAGCAGAAGCTCTGGCACGACGCCTCCCACGAGCCGGTCTTCAGCGAGTACATGGAGCTCGACCTCGGCACGGTCGTCCCGTCCATCGCCGGCCCGAAGCGCCCGCAGGACCGCATCCTCCTCTCCGAGGCGAAGACGCAGTTCGAGCAGGACATCCTGAACTACGCCACGGCGTCGACCAGCGACGACATCGTCGACCTCGAGTCCAAGCACTCCTTCCCGGCGTCCGACCCCGGTCAGGTCCCCGGCGAGGAGGAGCCGACCACGCGTCCCGTGCACATCAGCAGCGGTGCGCCGGCCAACGTGTCGAACCCGGTCCCGGTCACGACTCCCGAGGGCGAGAAGTACATCCTCGACAACGGCGCCGTCACCCTGGCAGCCATCACGTCGTGCACCAACACGTCCAACCCGTCGGTGATGATCGCCGCCGGCCTCCTCGCCCGCAAGGCGCGGGAGAAGGGCCTCAAGCAGAAGCCGTGGGTGAAGACCACGCTCGGCCCCGGCTCGAAGGTCGTCACCGACTACTACGAGAAGTCGGGTCTGGACAAGGACCTCGAGGGCCTCGGCTTCTACACGGTCGGCTACGGCTGCACCATCTGCATCGGAAACTCGGGACCGCTCATCGAAGAGGTCTCCGAGGCGATCAACTCGCACGACCTCGCGGTCACGGCCGTCCTCTCGGGCAACCGCAACTTCGAGGGCCGCATCAGCCCGGACGTGAAGATGAACTACCTGGCCAGCCCGCCGCTGGTCATCGCGTACGCCCTCGCCGGCTCGATGCATTTCGACTTCGAGACCGACGCGCTCGGCAAGGACGCGGACGGCAACGACGTGTTCCTCAAGGACATCTGGCCCTCGCCGGACGAGGTCCAGGAGATCGTCGACTCGTCGATCTCGCGCGACCAGTTCATCAAGCAGTACGCCACCGTGTTCGACGGTGACGAGCGCTGGCGCAACCTGCCGACGCCGGACGACGACACGTTCCAGTGGGACGAGAACTCGACGTACGTGCGCAAGGCCCCGTACTTCGACGGCATGACGATGGAGCTCACCCCGGTGAAGGACATCGAAGGTGCGCGCGTCATGGCGACGCTCGGCGACTCGGTCACCACCGACCACATCTCGCCGGCCGGCAACATCAAGCCGGGTACCCCCGCGGCCCAGTACCTCACGGAGCACGGCGTCGACCGCAAGGACTTCAACTCCTTCGGCTCGCGCCGCGGCAACCACGAGGTCATGATCCGCGGTACCTTCGCGAACATCCGCCTGAAGAACCTCATGGTCTCGGCCGTGAACGACGGACAGGTCGTCGAGGGTGGCTACACCCGCGACTTCACGCAGCCGGGCGGCCCGCAGTCGTACATCTACGACGCGTGCATGAACTACGCCGAGCAGGGCACCCCGCTCGTCGTCTTCGGCGGCAAGGAGTACGGCTCCGGCTCGTCCCGCGACTGGGCGGCCAAGGGCACGAGCCTCCTGGGCGTCAAGGCCGTGATCACGGAGAGCTTCGAGCGCATCCACCGCTCCAACCTCATCGGCATGGGCGTCGTCCCGCTGCAGTTCCCCGCCGGCGAGAGCTGGGAGTCGCTGGGTCTCGACGGCACCGAGATCGTCTCGATCACGGGACTCGAGGAGCTCAACAACGGCGTCACCCCGAAGACGGTCAAGGTCACCGCCACCCCGAGCGAGCACTCGCCCGAGGGCAAGCAGACCGTCGAGTTCGACGCGGTCGTCCGCATCGACACCCCCGGTGAGGCGGACTACTACCGCAACGGCGGCATCCTGCAGTACGTGCTGCGCTCGCTCGTCTGAGCCGCGACGACGAAGGGGCTCGTGTCCACGGACACGGGCCCCTTCGGCGTGTCAAGGGTCTCCCGCCCTCGGGGGATTCCCGGCTCCGAGCGGTAGGATCGGGAAGACGTCCGCACCCGTTCGGACGCTCTGCCGAGGCCTGTGAGGAGGCGCAGATGCCCATTCTTCCGAGCATCTCTGGACCGCGCGATCTTGATCGGCTCTCGCCGGAGCAACTGGAAGAACTCGCTGCGGAGATCCGGGCTTTCCTCGTCGAGAACGTCTCGCAGACGGGTGGGCACCTCGGTCCCAACCTCGGTGTCGTGGAGCTCACGATCGCCCTGCACCGTGTGTTCTCCTCGCCGGACGACCCCTTCATCTTCGACACCGGCCACCAGTCCTATGTCCACAAGATACTCACCGGCCGCCAGGACTTCTCGAAGCTGCGCGTCCGGGAGGGGCTCGCGGGCTACCCGCAGCGTGCGGAGAGCCCGCACGACGTCGTCGAGTCCTCTCACGCCTCCAGCTCGCTGAGCTGGGCCGACGGCGTATCCCGAGCACTCACCGCGACCGGCCGCGCGGACCGACACGTCGTCGCGGTCGTCGGCGACGGCGCGCTGACCGGCGGCATGACGTGGGAGGCGCTGAACAACATCTCCGACGACAACGACCGCAACCTCGTGATCGTCGTCAACGACAACGGCCGCTCCTACGCGCCGACCATCGGCGGCATGTCCCGCTTCCTGAACCGGGTCCGCACTGCGGCGGCGTACAAGGACCTCCACCACAAGTCCGATCGCCTCTTCCGCGCGTTCGGGCCGGTGGGTCGAGCGGTGTTCCGCGGAGTGCGCGGCGGCACCCACGGATTCCTCTCGCGGTTCACCAACAACGAGGCCCTGTACTCCAACCTCGACATCAAGTACCTCGGTCCCGTCGACGGCCACGATCTTCCGGCGCTGCTGGAGACCCTGGAGCTGGCGAAGTCCTACGGCGCACCCGTCATCGTGCACGCGATCACCGAGAAGGGCCGCGGGTATCAGCCGGCCCGCGACGATGAGGCCGACCAGTTCCACGCGGTCGGCAAGATCGACCCGACGACGGGGGAGACGCTGTCCTCGGGCGGCCGCGGGTGGACCGACGTCTTCTCCGACGCCCTCGTGAAGGTCGGCGAGCGCCGCTCGGACGTGATCGCCATCACCGCGGCGATGCTCCGGCCCACCGGCCTCGCCCCCTTCGCGGAGCGCTTCCCCGACCGTGTCTACGACGTCGGCATCGCCGAGCAGCACGCGGTGGCCTCGGCCGCCGGACTCGCGTACGGCGGCCTGCACCCGGTCGTCGCCGTGTACGCCACGTTCATGGGACGGGCGTTCGACCAGGTGCTCATGGACGTCGCGCTGCACCGCGCGGGCGTGACCTTCGTGCTCGATCGGGCCGGCGTCACGGGTCCCGACGGCCCGAGTCACCACGGCATGTGGGATCTGGCCATGCTGCAGATCGTCCCGCACATCCGCATCGCGGCGCCCCGTGACGGTGCGCGTCTGACCGAGGCGCTGGACGAAGCGGTCGCCGTCGAGGACGCTCCGACCGTCATCCGCTTCCCGAAGGGCGACGTCTCGGCCGATCTGCCGGCGCTCGAGCGCCTCGCGGACGGCGTGGACGTGCTGGCGCGCGGCGAGGGCGAAGACGTCCTCATCGTCGCCATCGGCCCGTTCGCCGCTCTGGCTCTCGACGTGGCCGACCGGCTGCGCGCCCAGGGCATCGGCGCCACCGTGATCGACCCGCGGTGGGCGATCCCGGTGCAGCCCTCGGTGGTCGAGCTGGCGGCGCGGCATCGCCTGGTGATCACGCTGGAGGACGGCATCCGCGTGGGTGGCATCGGCACCCGCGTGCGGCAGGTGCTCCGCGAGGCGGGGATCGACACTGCGGTGGACGAGCTGGGCCTTCCCGACGAGTTCATCGATCACGCGTCGCGCGATCAGATCCTCGCCGACGCCGGTCTCACCGCCTCGAAGATCGCCCAGGACGTCGTGGCGCAGGTGCTGGGCACCCGCATCCCGAAGGCCCGCCACGCCGGTGAGACCGGCGCGATCGAGCTCCCGCTCCACGAGCGTCACTGACGGAGGATCCCCCGGCGTCCGCTGCCCGTCAGGGCAGGTCGGCGAGGGTCTCGGCGACGATCCGCTCCACCGCCGGAAGGGCTCGGGCGCGGTCGTCGGAGACGAGCCCGATCCGCGTGCGGCGGTCGAGCACATCGGCTGCGGTCATCGCGCCTTGCGAACGCACAGCGTGCTCGACGGCGGCGCGGGAGAGTGCGCCGCCCTCGACGACATCGCCCGGTGCGGAATCGTCGATCAGGCGCAGGGTCGCGGTGCCACTGGGGCCGGCACGGAGGCCGTACTGCCGCACCGCCAGGTCCACGGCGTCCTCGGCCATCCGCCGGTAGGTCGTCAGCTTGCCGCCGAGAACGGAGATCACCCCCGAGGCGGAGGCGCGCACGAGATGCCGACGGGAGACGTCTGCGGTCTCGGCCGCTCCGGTGTCGACGAGCGGACGGAGGCCGGCGAAGGCTCCGCGGACGCGGTCCCGCGCCACCGGCACCGCGAGCAGGCGGTTCAGTGTCTCCAGGAGGAAGCCGATCTCGGCCTCGGTGGGCTCGGCGACGGAGGGGATGGGACCCGGCGCGTCGACATCGGTGAGACCGACGAGGACACGCCCGCCGCGCTGTGGCAGGGCGAACACGTAGCGGCTGACAGAACCTTCCAGCGGGATGGTCAGCGCCGCGGCCGGATCGCCGAGATCCGCGGCGTCCAGGACGATGTGGGTGCCGCGGCTCGGGCGCAGGGTGAGGCCGTCGTCGAGGGTCGCCGCCCACACCCCGGTGGCGTTGATGACCGTCCGCGCCCGGATATCGATGCGTTCCCCGGTGAGCGTGTCCGTCGCTGCAGCGCCGTCCGCGTGCAGCCGCTCGGCGCGGACCCTGGTGAGGATCCGCGCGCCGAGACCGGCCGCCGTACGCGCGACCGCGACGACGAGGGCGGCGTCATCGGACAGCTGGCCGTCGTACGTGACCATGCCGCCGCGCAGTCCGCGGGGGTTCAGGGCGGGGAACAGGCGCAGCGCCCTCGCGGCCCCGACGGGGTGCGGCCCGGGGAGGGTCTTCGCGCTCGTGCGCGCCTGCAGCCGGAGGAGGTCGCCCATCGCCATCCCCGCCGCCCCGGCCCCCCGCTGGCGGCCGCTGACACCGGGGGCGAACGGGAGCAGCTGTCCGAGCGGACGGATGAGGTGGGGCGCGATCACCGACATCAGGAGATGCCGCTCCCGCGCACTCTCGCGCGCCGTCGCCACGTCGCCCGTCGCGAGGTACCGCAGGCCGCCGTGGACGAGCTTCGAGCTGAACCGGCTCGTCCCGAAGGCGAGGTCCTCCGCCTCGATGAGGGTCACCCGGAGACCGCGCGACGCGGCGTCCAGGGCCACGCCCGTCCCGGTGATCCCGCCGCCGACCACGAGGACGTCGCAGGTGCCGTCTGCCGCCGCGGCGAGATCGCTTCGGCGGCGGGCCGCGTGGAGGGCAGTCGGGGCGGGGGTCATGGCCGGAGGTGGCCGTCCAGCGCGGCGCGGAGCTCGCGTTCCCACGCCTTCTCGTCGATGAGGTCGGCCACCGTGCCGTGCGACAGCACGGCGGACTGGGCGATCAGGAGCAGCATGACGGCGATCTCGCCGGGGTCACCCGCGCGAACCGAGCCCTGGGCCTGCGCCGCCGCGATCGCGTCGGCGAGCCACTGGAGGATGAGTCGCTGGCTGGACCCCACCCGGTGCAGGGTGTAGCGCGTGAACGCCTCGGGTTCCTCGTCGAGGAGGTGGCCGTACACGGGGTCGGCCCGGAACAGGGAGGTGAACCGCAGCACGTCCGCGACGAGCGCGTCCCGGGAGCCGGTCGTCGCGGGGAACCGGCTGAGGAGGTCGGCGACCCGCCGGAGGAGCGCGGATCGGACGACGTCGTCGGCATCCCGCCACGTCCGGTAGATGGTGGGCCGGCTGAGACCGGAACGACGCGCGAGGGCGGCGATCGTCACCCCGTGGACGCCGGCGCGGACGAGCAGCTCGTCGGCGGCGTCGAGCACCCGGCGTTGCGTGGCGTCCCAGGTCGGCGCGAGGATCTCCGAGCGCACGGCGAGCGGTTGACGTTCTTCCATGATGTGTCACACTGTAACCCATGGAGCAGGCGAACGGCAGAGGGGCCGACAGGCCCGAGATGCGCTGGAACGGCTGGGGCGATCCGGACCGGGCGAAAGACCTTCCGCTCGCGGTGCGCGGCCTGCTGCCCCTGCTGCTGGGTCGTGTTCCCCGTCCGCCCCGTCCGCCGGCGCTGGATGACGTGCGGGTGCGGCCCTCGCGACTGACCGCGGATGATCGCGACGCGCTGGCGGCGGTGGTCCGCCCCGATGCGGTGGACGTCACGACGTCGGTGCGCCTGCGGCACGCCGGAGGACGCTCCACCCCCGACCTTCTGCGACGACGGCATCCCGAGCAGGATGCGCCCGACGCCGTGGTGTTCCCTGCGGACCACGACGCCGTGCGCGCCTGCCTCGCTCTGGCGGGGGAGCGCGGGATCGCCGTCATCCCGTTCGGCGGAGGAACGAGCGTGGTCGGTGCGCTGGATCCGGAGACCGGCCGGCATCGTGCCGTCGTCAGCCTGGACCTGCGTCGACTCTCCGGGCTGCTCCACCTCGACCCGCTCAGTGGTCAGGCGACTCTCGCGGCGGGCACGACGGGACCCGAGGCCGAAGCGCTGCTCGGCGCCCAGGGGTTCGAGCTCGGGCACTTCCCGCAGAGCTTCCGGTACGCCACGATCGGCGGTTTCGCCGCCGCCCGATCCTCCGGACAGAACTCCGCGGGCAACGGGCGTTTCGACGCGATGGTGACGGGGATCCGGGTCGCGACGCCCACGGGGGACCTCGACCTCGGCCGCGCACCGGGATCGGCCGCCGGCCCCGACCTCGTCCGCCTCTTCCTGGGCTCTGAGGGGATCTTCGGCGTGATCACCGAGGTCCGGGTCCGGGTGCATCCGGTGCCGACGGACCGGATCTTCGAGTCGTGGACCTTCCCGGACTTCGACCGCGGCGCCGATGCGCTCCGGCGGGTGGTGCAGCACGGTGCGGGTCCCACGGTCATCCGCCTCTCCGACGAAGCCGAGACCGCGGTGAGCCTCGCCCAGGTCGGCCGGATCGGGAAGGCTCTCGCGAAGGGAGCCGGCGTCGTGACGGTGTTCGAGGGCGAGGACGCCGCCGGCCGCCGGGACCGGACCGCCGCGATCCTCGCTGCGGCAGGCGGCCGCAGTGCCGGCACCGGCGACGCGGAGGATTGGGCGGCGGGACGATTCGACGGTCCGTACCTGCGCGACGCTCTGCTCGACGCCGGGGTGTTCTGCGAGACGCTGGAGACCGCGACGACCTGGTCGAACCTGCGCACTCTGAAGGAAGCGGTCGAGGCGGCCCTGCGGGACGGCTTCGACGCGGCGGATGCCCGCTCATACATCATGTGCCATGTCTCCCACGTGTATCCGACGGGCGCCTCCCTCTACTTCACGGTCCTCGCCGGGCTGCGACGGGACCCCCTCGGCGCGTGGGCGCTCGTGAAGGGGAGAGTGAACGACGCGATCCTCGCGAACGGCGGGACCATCAGCCACCATCACGCCGTGGGTCGCGATCATGCCCCGTGGCTCGCGGAGGAGATCGGGGACACCGGCATGCGGATCCTCACTGCCGTGAAGCGGGAGCTCGATCCCCGCGGCATCATGAACCCGGGCGCCGTCCTCGCCGATGTCCCGATCGGGACGACCGTCTGAGATGGGGCACATCGCGGTGCTGTCGAACCCGCTGTCCGGCAAGGGCCGCGGGCAGCGGGTCGCGGACGACGCGCTCGCTCACCTCCGACGGCGCGGGGCGGACGTGCGCGTGTACGCCGGGCGTTCGGCTGCCGACACGAGGCGGCTGGCCGCGGTGGCCCTGGACGCGGGACCGGACGGACTCGTCGTCGTGGGCGGCGACGGCACCCTCTCGGGCATCCTCGAGGTCGTGTGTGCGGCGGGTGTCCCGGTGACGGTGGTTCCCGCCGGCACGGGGAACGATCTGGCGCGCGCGCTCGGGCTGCCGCGCGCGGACGTGTCGGAGGCCGTGGAACTCGCGCTGACCGGCGTGCCCCGTGCCATCGACATCGGCGAGGTGCGGACCGCGACGGGCACCTCGCTGTTCCTCACGGTGGCGGCGCTGGGCTTCGATGCCCGGGTGAGCGATCGCACCAACCGCCTCCGCTGGCCCTCCGGCGCGTTGCGGTACTACCTCGCGCTGCTGGTCGAGCTCGTCCGGCTGCGTCCGTTCGACTTCACGATCCGCGTCGATGACGGCCCGGAGACGGCGGCACCCGGCACGCTCGTCGCGGTCGGGAACACCGCGAGCTACGGCGGGGGTATGCCGGTGTGCATCGGCGCCGCCCCGGACGACGGCGTCCTCGACATCGTCGCCGTGGGTCCCCTCGGCCGCCTCCGCCTGGTGCGACTGTTCCCGCTCCTCCTGCGCGGGACGCACCTGGCGCGCCGGGAGGTGCGGCACGTCCGGGCCCGCACGGTCACCGTCGCCGCCCCGGGTCTCGTGGCCTACGCGGACGGCGAGCGTGTCGGCGAGGAGACCTGCACGATCTCGATCCGCGCGGGCGCGCTGACCGTCATGACCCGGGTGGAGCGGAGGGACGCGCATGTTCGATGAGGACGTCGTCATCGTCGGTTCGGGCTTCGGCGGCTCCGTCGCGGCCTTCCGGCTCACGGAGAAGGGCTACCGCGTCCGCGTGTTCGAGGCCGGGCGGCGATTCGCCGACGAGGACTTCGCGAAGACCAGCTGGGACGTGCGTCGCTACCTCTGGGTCCCGGCGCTCGGGTGCTTCGGGGTGCAGCGCATCCATCGGCTTCCGCACGTCATGATCCTCGCCGGTGCGGGAGTGGGCGGGGGGTCGCTCAACTACGCCAACACGCTGTACGAACCGGGCGCGGCGTTCTTCGCCGACCCGCAGTGGGCATCGATCCGGGACTGGCGCACCGCGCTCGCCCCGCACTATGCCACAGCCCGGCGCATGCTCGGCGTGGTGGACCGCTATCCGCACGACGGACCGGTCGAGCGGATCATGGCCGGAGCCGCCGAGGACCTCGGGGTGGGCGCGACGTTCCGCCGCGCACCCGTCGGCGTGTGGTTCGGGGAACCGGGGAAGCGGGTCGCTGATCCGTTCTTCGGCGGGGAGGGCCCCGAGCGCACAGGCTGCACGCTCTGTGGGAACTGCATGGTCGGCTGCCGCGTCGGCGCGAAGAACACCCTCGTGAAGAACTACCTCGCCCTGGCCGAGCGCCGCGGGGCGGTCATCGAGCCGCTGCGCACCGTCACCGAGGTGCGCGAGCTGCCGGACGGCGGCTTCTCGGTCACGACACGACGCAGTGGTGCCTGGTTCCGGCGGCGTGAGCAGACCGTCATCGCACGAGAGGTCGTGCTGGCGGCGGGGACCTGGGGCACCCAGCAGCTCCTCCATCGGATGAAGGCGTCGGGCGCGCTTCCGCGGATCTCCGACGCCGTGGGCCGGCTCACCCGGACGAACTCGGAGGCCTTGGACGGCGCCGTCGCCGTCCGGGTGCCGGAGCGGGTGGAGCTGGCGCGGGGCGTGGCGATCACCACCTCATTCCACGTGGACGACCGCACCCATGTCGAGAACGTCCGCTACGGTCCGGGATCCAACCTCATGGGCGCTCTCGCCACCGTGCTGGTCCCCGGCGACCGCGCCCTGCCGGGCCGCCTCGCCGCACTCGCGGGGCAGGTGCTGCGCCGACCCGTGCAGGCCCTCCGCCTCGCCTCCCTCCGGCGCTGGAGCGAACGGGGGATCATCGCGCTCGTCATGCAGACCGCCGACAACTCGCTCACCCTGTCCCTGCGGCGTCGCCTCGGCCGGACGCGGCTCACGAGTGCCCAGGGGCATGGCGCGCCGAACCCCAGTCACCTGCCCGAGGCGCATCGCGCCGCCCGAGCCATCGCCGCGCGTCTGCAGCGTGAGGGCGGGGTGCCCACGGCGGCGCGCGGCTCCTGGCCCGAGGTCTTCGGAATCCCGCTCACCGCGCACTTCCTCGGGGGAGCGGTGATCTCCGGTGCACCGGAGGAGGGTGTCGTGGACGAGTATCAGCGCGTCTGGGGGCACCCCGGGCTGCACGTCGTCGACGGCGCCGCTGTGCCCGCGAATCCGGGGGTGAACCCGTCCCTGACCATCACCGCCCTCGCGGAGCACGCGCTGTCGCACTGGCCGCGCAACGGCGAGCCGGATACCCGTCCGACGCCGCGGACGACACAGGGGGCCACGCCCACGGCGCGACCCCCTGCGGAGAGCTGATCAGCGGTTCTGGATGCCGCGGATCTGCGGGGTGTGGAACGAGCCGCCGAATGCGCGCTCGGAGGCCCCCTCGCGGTCGAGGTACGGCGACGCCCCACCATCGATGAACGGCCAGCCGGCGCCGAGGATGAGGCACAGGTCGATGTCCTCGACCTCCGGCACCACGCCCTCGTCGAGCATCAGCTTGATCTCGGTCGCGAGACCGTCCTGCACGCGCTGCAGGATCGTGGCCGCCGACGCCGGGCTCTTGCCGACGGCGGGCGCCAGGACCTTCTCGGCCTGCTTCGTCCAGCCGACCACACGGCCGCCCTTGTCCTTCTCGACGACCTGGTCGAGCTCGGCCAGGGCGTGGAAGTTCTCGTTCGCGTAGAAGCGGTCCGGGAACGCGCGCACCATCGTGTCCTGCACGTGCGCGGCGACCTTCCAGCCGACGAGGTCGATGAGCTGGAAGGGGCCCATCGGCAGGCCGAGCGGTGCGAACGCCTTCTCGACGTCGGCGATCGGGGTGCCCTCGTAGACGGCGCGCGCCGCCTCGCCCATGACCTTTGCGAGCAGACGGTTCACCACGAAGCCCGGGGCGTCGGCGGTGAGCACCGCGTTCTTGCCGAGGTTCCTGGCGACGACGAACGCGGTCGACAGCGCGGTGTCCGCCGTCGCCGGCGTCTTCACGATCTCGATCAGCGGCATGACCGCGACCGGGTTGAAGAAGTGGAAGCCGACGAGCCGCTCCGGGTGGGCCAGCTTCGCGCCGATCTCCTCGACCGACAGCGACGAGGTGTTCGTGGCGAGCACCGCGTCCTCCGCGATGATCTTCTCGATCTCGCCGAAGACCTGCTGCTTGACGCCGACCTCTTCGAAGACCGCCTCGATGACGAAGTCGCAGTCCGCGTAGAGGGTCTTGTCGGTCGTGCCCGTGACGAGACCGCGCAGCTTGTTCGCGGTGTCCGCGTCCACGCGGCCCTTCGCCTCCAGCTTGCCGATCTCCTCGTGGATGTAGGCGACGCCCTTGTCGACGCGCGCCTGGTCGAGGTCGGTGATCAGCACGGGCACCTGGAGCTTGCGCACGAACAGCAGCGCGAACTGGCTGGCCATGAGACCCGCACCGATGATGCCGACCTTGGTGACCTTCTTCGCGAGCTCCTTGTCAGGGGCGCCGACCGGGCGCTTCGCGCGCTTCTGCACGAGGTCGAAGGCGTACATCGACGCGGCGAACTGATCGCCGGTCACCAGTTCCGCCAGGGCCTCGTCTTCGCGGGCGAAGCCCTCCGCCTTGGTGCCGCTCTTCGCCTTGTCGAGCAGCTCGAGAGCCGCGTACGGCGACTTCGGCACGGTGCCGATCTTGGACTCCAGCATGCCCCGCGCCATCTTGATGGCGATCGGCCACTTGGTGAGGCGCTCGATCTTGCCCGGCTCGTTCTTGCGCACGACCTTCGTGCCGCCGAGGACCGCGTCCGCCCAGGCGAGCGAGTTCTCGAGGTAGTTCGCCGCGGGGAAGATGGCGTCGAAGATGCCCAGGTCGAAGGCCTGCTGCGGCTTCAGCATGCGGTTCTGCTTGAGCGGGTTGGAGATGACCACCTCGAGGGCGTTCTCGATGCCGATGAGGTTCGGCAGGAGGTAGGCGCCGCCCCACCCGGGGATGATGCCGAGGAAGACCTCGGGCAGTGCCACGGCCGCGGCCGAGGCGTCGACCGTGCGGTACGTGGAGTTCAGGGCGATCTCCAGCCCGCCGCCGAGCGCCAGGCCGTTCACGAACGCGAACGACGGCACGCCGAGCTCGCTCAGCTTCCCGAGCACCTTGTGGCCGAGCTGGGCGATCAGCCGCGCGTTGTCACGCGAACCGACCTTGCTGATGTCCGAGAGGTCGGCGCCGGCGGCCATGATGTACTGCTTGCCGGTGATGCCGACCGCCTGGATCTCGCCGGCCGCCGCGCGGGCTTTGAGGCCGTCCAGCGTCGCGCCGAGCTCGGTGAGGGTGGCCGGACCCAGGGTGTTCGGACGGGTGTGGTCACGACCGTTGTCCAGCGTGATCAGGGCGAGGACCTTGCCCGATGCGAGGCGGATGTCGCGCACGGGGGAGTGCGTGACGACCTCTCCCTCGGTGAGCGCCTGGATGGGCGAGAAGTCGACGTCGTCGTAGCTCACTTCTTCTTCTTTCCGTCGTAGTGCGGGTTCTCCCAGATGACGGAGCCGCCCTGCCCGAGACCGACGCACATCGCCGTCAGGCCGTAGCGCACGTCGGGGCGCTCCGCGAACTGCGCCGCGAGCTGGATCATGAGCCGGACGCCGGAAGCGGCCAGCGGGTGGCCGACCGCGATCGCGCCGCCCCACGGATTCACCCGGGGGTCGTCGTCGTCGATGCCGAAGTGATCGAGGAGGGAGATGACCTGGATGGCGAACGCCTCGTTGAGCTCGAACAGACCGATGTCGGAGATGTTGAGGCCGGCCTTCTTGAGCGCCTTCTCGGTCGACGGGATCGGGCCGATGCCCATGATCTCGGGCTGCACGCCGGCGAAGGCGAACGAGACCATCCGCATCTTCGGCGCGAGGCCGAGCTCCTTGACGGCGCTGCCGCCGGCGAGCAGCGACATCGTCGCGCCGTCGGTGAGCGGCGAAGACGTTCCGGCGGTGACGCGGCCGTGCGGACGGAACGGCGTCTTGAGGCCGGCGAGGTCCTCCATCGTGGTCTGCGGTCGGCGGCCCTCGTCCTCGGTGGCCAGGCCCCAGGCGCCGTCGGCGCCCTTGATCGCGACCGGCACGAGATCCGGCTGGATCTTGCCGGCGTCATAGGCGGCCTGCACCTTCTGCTGGCTGCGCATGCCGTAGCGGTCGGAGCGCTCCTTGGTGAGGTGCGGGAAGCGGTCGAAGATGCGCTCCGCGGTGACGCCCATGTTGAGGGCTCCGGGGTCGACCATCTTCTCCGCCACGAAACGCGGGTTGGGGTCGGCGTTCGCGCCGATCGGGTGGTGCCCCATGTGCTCGACACCGCCCGCCAGGGCGAGGTCGTACATGCCCACGCCAATCGAGGCGCCCATGGTCGTCACGCTCGTCATCGCGCCGGCGCACATGCGCTCCACCGCGAGTCCGGGGACGGTCTGGGGGAGTCCGGCGAGGATCGCCACCGACCGCCCGAGGGTGAGCCCCTGGTCGCCGGTCTGGCTCGTCGCGGCGATGGCGACATCGTCGATGCGGTCCGCCGGTACGGCCGCGTTGCGCTCCATCAGGCCGATGGTCGCCTTCACGGCGAGGTCATCCGCGCGGGTGTTCCAGTACATGCCCTTTTCGCCGGCGCGCCCGAAGGGGGTGCGCACTCCATCGACGAAGAAGACGTCCGAGATCTCGGCCACTCTGCCTCCAAGTTAGTGCGGTGGCCTCAGTCTATGAACGGCCGGAAACCGGGAGGAATCGGTTGGATCGAACCTACGAAGCGGTCGCGGACGTGGTGTCCGGCGATTGCGCCGCCTCTACAAAGGCGTCGGCGATCTTCTGTGCAGTCTGTTCAACCTGCCAGGGGCGGGCTCCGAGCGCGGAGAGCGCGGCGCCGATCTCCTCCGCCGTCGTCCCAGGGCCGTCCCACGCGACCCGGCGCAGGTACTCGGGCGTGAGGAGGTTCTCGGTGGGCATGCCCAGCTCCTCCGCGACGGCCTCGACGGCGGGACGGGCGGCCTTCAGGCGGGCGTCCGCCTCCGGGTTGCGGTCGCCCCAGGCGCGGGGCGGCGGGAGTGCGTCGCTGGGCACACGCTCGCGCGGCAGCGTCTCGGCGGCACGGCCGTCGACGATCGCCTGCCACCACCGGTCGAGCTGGGTGCGGCTCGCGCGACCCTGGAACTCCTTGACTCCCGCGAGAGCCTGCTTGGAGGGGGGGTTGGCGAGGACCGCGGCGACGAGGGAGCGGTCGGGAACGAGGCGCCCGGGCGAGATGTCCTGCTGCTGCGCGTACATCTCGCGCGCCTCCCACAGGGCGCGGGCGACGGCGAGGTTGCGGGCGCCGCGCACCTGGTGGAGCCCGCTCAGCCGCCGCCAGGGGTCTTCGCGCGGGGCCTTCGGGGCGCGCGCCAGGGTGGCGGCGAACTCCTGCGCGGCGAACGCGGTCTTGCCCTGTTCCTCGAGCTCGGCGACGAGGGCGTCGCGGACGTCGACGAGGTGCAGCACGTCGAGCGCGGCATAGTCCAGCCAGGAGTCGGGCAGCGGACGGGTGGACCAGTCGGCCGCCGAGTGCTCCTTCTTCAGGGTGATGCCGAGCGTGTCCTCGACGACGGCGGCCAGACCCACCCGGTCGTGACCGAGCAGACGGGACGCCAGCTCGGTGTCGAAGATCTCCTTCGGCTCCAGGTGCAGCTCGCGCAGCGACGGGAGGTCCTGGCTGGCCGCGTGGAGCACCCACTCGACGTCGCCGATGGCCTCCTGCAGGGGAGCGAAGTCGCCGATCGCGGGCGGGTCGAACAGGAACACCCCGGCCTCGCGCCGGAACACCTGAACCAGATAGGCCCGCTGCGAGTAGCGGAAGCCGGACGCCCGCTCGACATCGACGGCGACCGGCCCGGTGCCTGCGGCGAGCGCAGCGCAGGCGGCACGGAACTCCTCGGTTTCGGAGATCACGGAGTATTCAGTCACGTACAGCCTTTCGCGCGCCGATCACGGCGATGCCCTCGGAACCCGGCGGAAGCCCCGCCAGCATTCCGACCAGCTCGGCCCATGCTTCGACGTGCGGTCGGAACGGGCCCTCCGGAGTCCAGGACGCCCGCAATTCTATCTGTGCGCCGTCGCCCTCGTCGGCGAGGCCCCCGAATCCCTTCGACAGCGTCTTCGTCGACGTGCCGGACGGGGAGTGGTAGATCGCGTCCCGGGAATCCAGCGCGTCCACGAGCCACGACCAGGTGACGTCGGCGAGCAGGGGGTCGGTGCCGATCTCGGTCTCGAGTGGCGCCTGGGCGAAGATCACGATGCGCCAGGCGCCGCCCCAGGCATCCGGCTCGTCCGGATCGTGCAGCAGGATGAACCGTCCGGTCCCGTACACGGAGTCGCCGTCCTCGCCCGGGCGGACGTCGGCGGACAGGGCGATCGCGAAGGGGGCCAGATTCTGGGGCGTGGGGATCTCACGGACCGCGATGTCGTCTCGGAACGCGGTCGCGCGCAGTTCGGCCACGGCGGCGTCGAAGGGCGTCCCGGCCTCGGGGTGTGCGGTCACGGCAACAGGCTAGAGTCGGAAGGCGATGAAGAGTCTCAGGCACGCCGTTGCGATCGTTGTCCCCGCGCTCCTCGCTGTGGGCGCTGCCGTCGGGGTCCTCGTGATCGCGGTGGCGCGCCGGGTCGTCACCCCGTTGCGAAGCCGCATCCAGGACACCGAGATCCTCGCGATCGACACCGGCGCTCAGACGATCGAGCTCCGCCGCACGCTCGACACCGAGCTCCCGGGGCGATACGGCCTGTTCACGACGGGCACCTACGGCTACGTCAAGCTCGGTGCCGTCCTCAGCGCCGACGGCACGACGGTGCGGCGCAAGCTCCTCACGAAGATCGAACCCGGCGCCAGAGTGGACCGAGGAGCGTCCTTCAGCGGCAGCTACTACACGTCGCCGAGCGAGCTGCACCTGCGCTGGGAGAACGTGCTCATCGGCTCTCCGGCCGGGCCGTGCCCCGCATGGTTCTTCCCCGGGGACTCCTCGACCTGGGTCATCCAGGTGCACGGTCGGGGCACGACCAGGGCCGAATGCCTCCGTGCCGTGCCGGTGATGCACGCGGCTGGGCTGCCCACTCTCGTCGTGTCCTACCGCAACGACGGCGAGGCCCCGCGCACCAGAGCGGGCGCCTATGCCCTCGGGGCGTCGGAGTGGCGCGACGTGGACGCCGGGATCGCCTACGCGCTGCGTCACGGCGCCGAGCGGGTCGTGCTGATGGGCTGGTCCATGGGAGGGGCGGTGTCCCTGCAGGCTGCGGTCAACTCCGGCCATCGCGATCGTATCGCGGGCATCATCCTCGAGTCGCCGGTCGTGGACTGGCGCACCGTGCTGCGCTTCCAGGCGCGGGTCGCCCGAGTGCGCGAGCCCCTGCCCGCCCTCGCCATGGGGGCGCTGCAGCTGCCGCTCACGGCGAAGCTCAGCGGTGCGGACGAACCCATCCTGTTCGACCGCCTGGACATGGTCGCCCGTGCCGACGAACTGCACGCGCCGATCCTCATCCTGCACAGCGACGACGACGGCTTCGTTCCCGCGGACGCCTCGCACGCCCTGCAGGAGGCGCGGCCGGACCTCGTCACCATGCCGCGCTTCACGGTCGCGAGGCACACCAAGCTCTGGAACTACGACGAGAAGGGCTGGACCACCGCGATCACGGAGTGGCTCGCGGCGCAGGGGCTCAGCGCTTCTGCCTGACCTGGTTCTTGGCGCGCATCAGCATGCCGGTCATGCCGCCGATCCGCAGCGGTGACACCGCCTTCGTGAGCCCGATCGACTGCGGGTAGTCCTCGGGGATCGCCAGGACCTCGTCCGCCGTCAGCCCCGTGAGGCCCTGCACGAGGATGCTCGCGAAGCCCCGGGTCGTCGGCGCCTCTTCCGGAGCCGTGGCGTGCATGGTCACGACGTCGTCGTGGACTTCGACGTAGATGTAGACCGGCGACTGGCACTCCGCGACGCGCTCGCACATCTCCGGATGCGCCGCCACCTCGTCGGAGACGGCGGGCAGCTCGTCCGCGTACTCCAGGAGCAGCAGCAGGCGGTCCGATTCCGGGGTCTCCAGGAATCCGTCGCGGATCTCGGCGAGGGTCTCGGGCAGGGCGGAGGCGTTCATCCCCGCCATTCTCCCACCTCAGACGGTGCCGGGCTCCGTGCCCGTGACGATCGGGACGCGCACCGCGCTGCCCCACTCGGTCCACGAGCCGTCGTAGTTGCGGACGTTCTCGAAGCCGAGGAGGTGCTTCAGCACGAACCACGTGTGGCTCGAGCGCTCCCCGATGCGGCAGTAGGCCACGACGTCGTCGCCGTCCTGCAGCCCGGCGCCGTCCCGGTAGATGGCGTCGAGTTCCGCACGGCTCTTGAAGCCGCCGTCCTCGGCGACCGCCTTCGCCCACGGCACGCTCTGCGCGGTGGGGATGTGGCCGGCCCGCAGCGTCCCCTCCTCCGGGTAGGCGGGAGCCGTGGTCCGCTCGCCGCTGTACTCCTCCGGCGAGCGCACGTCGATGAGCGGGTTGCCGAGGTGGGCGAGCACGTCCTCCTTGTAGGCGCGGATGGCCGTGTCGTCCCGCTCCACCACCGGGTACTCCGTGGCGGGGCGGTTCGTCGCCTCGCGGGTGAGCTCGCGGCCCTCCGCGATCCAGCGGTCACGACCGCCGTCGAGGAGGCGCACGTCCTCGTGGCCGAAGAGGGAGAACACCCAGAGCGCGTAGGCGGCCCACCAGTTGTTCTTGTCGCCGTAGATCACGACCGTGTCGTCGCGGGCGATGCCCTTGCGGCTGAGCAGCTCGGCGAAGCCCTCGCCGTCGACGTAGTCCCGCACCACCGGGTCGTTCAGCTCGGTGTGCCAGTCCACCTTCACCGCTCCGGGGATGTGGCCCGTCTCGTAGAGGAGGACGTCCTCGTCCGACTCGACGACCACGAGGCCGGGCTCTCCCAGGTGGGCGGCGAGCCACTCGGTCGTCACCAGGCGGCCGGGCTCGGCGTACTCGGCGAACTTGGGGGAGGAGGAGTCGAACTCGATGGCCATGGGGTCTCCGTAGCGGTGAGCGGGCGAGCGTGCGGTGCGGACGGCGTAGTGTGGATCCGTCCCTTCGACGATAGATCCTCCGCGCGCCCCCGGGACCCGATCCGTAAGACTTCGACACAGGCCGTTGCCTGATTCAGGACCGTGATGACCGACCCGACCACCCGCACCGGAACCGTCCACCTCACCGAGCGCACGCCGACGGTCAGCGGACCCGAGATGCTCGCGAGCCTCGTGCCGCCGCCGCAGTTCGACGACGCCACGTTCGACAGCTACCGGGCGGACCCCGCGTACCCGTCCCAGGAGGAGGCGAAGCAGACGCTGCTCCGCTTCGCAGGACGCGGCGCTCCCGTCAAGCGCGGCGGTCTGTTCAGCCGGGCCAAGAAGGAGCCGGAGCTCAAGCCCGGCGTCTACCTCGACGGCGGCTTCGGCGTGGGCAAGACCCATCTGCTCGCCTCGATCTACCACGCGATGCCGGCGCGACGGAAGTACTTCGGCTCGTTCATCGAGTACACCGCCCTGGTGGGTGCCCTCGGCTACAAGAACACCGTGGACCTCCTGAAGGGCGCCGATCTGCTCTGCATCGACGAGTTCGAGCTCGACGACCCGGGCGACACCATGGTCATGACGCGCCTGCTCGGGGAGCTCGTGCCCACCGGCACCCGGCTCGCGGCCACATCCAACACGCCGCCGAACGCGCTCGGCGAGGGGCGCTTCGCCGCGCAGGACTTCCTGCGCGAGATCCACGCGATGTCGGACAGCTTCCAGACCCTGCGCATCGACGGCGTCGACTTCCGGCAGCGCGCGATCGACGGTCACGCCGTGGCGCTGGACGATGCCGCCTACAGCGCCGCCGTGGACGCCGCCGCGGCGGACGGCGCCGTCTCTGACGACGCGTTCGACGACCTCATCCGGCACCTGGCGCAGGTGCACCCCTCGCGCTACATCCGGCTCATCGACGGCCTGCACCGGGTGGGGCTGCGGGGCGTGCGCCAGCTCACCGACCAGTCCGAGGCCCTGCGGTTCGTCGCCTTCGTCGACCGCGTCTACGACGCCCAGATCCCGATCCTCGCGACGGGCCTCGGGCTCGACGCCGTGTTCTCCGACGAGATGCTCGCCGGCGGCTACCGCAAGAAGTACCTGCGCGCCATCTCCCGGCTCAACGCGCTCACGCATTCTGCGTAAGCCCGCAGGCCCGCGTAACGCGATGTTCACACGCGGAGCCGGGCTGTAACCGCGGGGAAACAAACCTCACGCATGGGCGAAATCGCCCGTGGTCACACTGAAGCTCTCAACTACTTCGGATGTGAGGTTTTCCTATGGATGCTCCCGGCAACATCTCGTGGGCGATCACCGCGACGGCACTGGTGCTGCTCATGACCCCCGGCGTCGCGTTCTTCTACGGCGGTCTCGTCAAGGCGAAGAGCGTCGTCAGCATGATGATGATGAGCTTCGGCTCGATCGGACTCGTCGCCGTGCTGTGGATTCTCTTCGGCTTCTCGATGAGCGCCGTGGACAGCCCGACGGCCTTCGCGGGCAACCCGTTCGCGGACATCGGCCTGTCCAGCCTCGCCTCGGGTGAGGGGTCGAACGTCGCCCTCCTCAGCGTCGCGTACGGCGCCACCTTCGCGATCATCACCGTCGCCCTCATCTCCGGGGCGATCGCCGATCGGGCGAAGTTCGGCAGCTGGCTGATCTTCGCGGGCGTCTTCGCCACGGTCGGCTACTTCCCGGTCGCCGCCTGGGTCTGGGGCGGTGGCTGGATCATGAACCTCGGCACCACCCTGTTCGGCGAGGACAGCGGCATCGGCGTGATCGACTACGCCGGCGGCACCGCGGTGCACATCAACGCGGGCGCCGCGGCGCTGGCCCTCGCCCTGGTGCTCGGCAAGCGCATCGGCTTCCAGAAGGGCATCCTCAAGCCGCACAACGTGCCGCTGACGCTGCTGGGCGCCGCCCTGCTGTGGTTCGGCTGGTTCGGCTTCAACGCCGGTGCGGAGTGGCTCGCCGAGGACATGGGCGGCGTCGGCCTCATCGGCCTGAACACGCTCGGCGCGACGGCGGCGGCGATCCTCGGCTGGATCCTCATCGAGCGCATCAAGGACGGCAAGCCCACCTCCGTCGGAGCCGCCTCCGGTGCGGTGGCGGGTCTCGTGGCGATCACCCCGGCGTGCGCCAACCTCACCCCCGGGTGGTCCCTCCTGCTCGGCGCGGTCGCCGGCATCGTCTGCGCCCTCGCGGTGGAGCTGAAGTTCCGCCTCGGGTTCGACGACTCGCTCGACGTGGTCGGCATCCACCTCGTCGGCGGTCTCATCGGCACCGTGTACCTCGGCTTCTTCGCCACCGGCACCGGCCTCTTCGTCGGCGGCGACGCCCGTCAGCTCGCCGTCCAGGTGATCGCCGCCGCCGGCGTGCTGATCTACTCCTTCGTGGTCGCCTGGGTGATCGGCTTCGTGATCCAGAAGACGATCGGGTTCCGCATCACGAACGAGGACGAGATCGCCGGTGTCGACCAGGTCGTCCACGGCGAGGAGGGCTACGCACTCGCGAACGCGTAACGACGGTTAGGGTGACCGTGTGGGCACGACCAGCAACGGCATCCTGAAGACACTCGCGGATCTCCTGCGCCGAGCAGTGGGCTCCCCCCGGGCGTCGCGGACCTCTCCCGGTCCGCGGCGCCCGGACGCGCGTCTGCGGACGGCCGAGGAGCGCGAGCGGCGGTCGGCATCGGATGCCGGCGTCGAGCCGGGACGCGCCCGCGGCACCGAGACCGTGCGGCTCGACGCCGGGCGCATGCCGGCCGTCCGTGTGTCCTACGCGCCGCAGCGGGACGGGGCCCCGGATGCGGGCGAGGTCGTCTGGACCTGGGTGCCGTACGAGGAGAACGACGGCCGAGGCAAGGACCGACCGGTGCTGGTGATCGGGCGGCAGTCCTCCGAGCGGGTGTACGCGGTGCGGATGACCAGCCGGCCGCACGACGGCGACCGCGACTACCTCTCGATCGGGAGCGGGGAGTGGGACGGGCAGGGCCGCGAGTCCTGGGTCGACATCGAACAGCTCTACAGCGTCCACGAGCGTGGTCTCCGCCGGGAGGCAGCGGCCCTGGACCGTACCCGGTACGCCCGGGTCGCTGCGGCGCTCCAGCGGCGATACGGGTGGGCACAGAGCTGAGGCGGATGCCGCGTTCCCATCCGATGAGGGCAGGGCTCCGAACCTACCTGTGAGTCGCCGCCGGCGGCACCCAAGGAGGAATCATGCGTTTCATCCCGACCAAGGTCCATGGAGTTCTCGACTACGTCGTCGGAATCGCTCTGATCGCCGCGCCCTGGCTCTTCGGCTTCGCCGGCATGGGCGGAGCCCCCGTCGTCATCCCGATCGTCCTCGGCGTCGGCCTCATCGTCTACAGCCTCTTCACGAAGTACGAGTGGGGTCCGTTCGGTCTGATCCCCATGCCCGTGCACCTCGTCTTCGACATCGTCGCGAGCCTCTTCCTCGCCCTGTCGCCGTGGCTGTTCGGCTTCGCGGGCGAGGCGCTGAATGTCTGGCTCCCGCATGTCGTCGTCGGTGCCGCCGTCATCGTCGTCGTGCTGTTCTCCCAGCCGCAGCCGCAGAGCACCCGCGGACGCGCCGCGACTGCCTGACGCCGGACACGACGAGGGGCGACCGGATGCCGATCCGGTCGCCCCTCGTCGTCGCGAGGACTACTCCTCGTCGTCGGCCTCGGCCTGATGCTCCTGCTGCTGCTCGGTGTCGACCTGGGCGGGAGGCAGATCCTGCAGGAACTGGCGGTCGCTGTTCGGGTCGCCGCTCCCGTCGCCGGCGAGCGGATCCTGCGCGCTGACGTCGTCGGCGGGGATGTTCTCTCGTCCGTTCATGTCCGGTCCTCTCACGCGGGGCGCCGGGTGCGCCCGTTCATCGGCGAGTCTGCCTGCCGTCCGCGAAGGACGGGATCCCCTGGTGCGATCCGGCGCGTGGTGATAGGCGGCTCAGCCCCGGAGAGCGGCGCTGAGCCAGCGGGCGTACTGGTGCCAGGGGTCGCCGTCCTGCTGCAAGCGGGCGATGTGAGCGCGGATCTCGGGCGTCAGGGTGAACCACTCGCCGCCTTCGCGCGCGGAGGCGAACTCGCGGTGACGCTGCTGTTCGCGCACCCGGTCGCCCCGTTCGAAGGCGAGGAGCTCGTCATGACGGATGCTCGCGAGTCTGCGCCGTGGCTGCCTGCTCGTGCCGATCTTCACCCTGCGGTCGTACCGGAGGTAGTACACGACGTCGATCCGCGGGAACGGCAGGTCGGGGTCGGGGGAGTCTCCGTAGCGCCAGCCGCAGAGCGCGCAATGCCAGGCATCGTCCGTCCGCAGCCCGGTGACACCGCCGCAGAGCGGGCAGGGTCCGGGGAGAAGGCGGGGTTTCGGCACCGGTGCAGCCTACGTCCGCCCTCGGACATCGGCCGTACCTGCCAGTACCCGGCGCTTCTGTCAACCACTGCCGTGGGGCGTCGTCGCTTGCCAGACTCGGCCTATGGTCTTCATCGGATTCCACGCCTCCCATGAGCAGATCCCGCCCAGCGCCTTGCTCGACGCGGTCGTCAGCGCGGAGTGGGCCGGCTTCGACGGGGCGATGTGCTCCGATCACCTGGCCCCGTGGCTGCCCGAGCAGGGGGAGTCGGGATTCGCGTTCAGCTGGATCGCCGCGGCGCTGGCCCGCACCCGCTTCCCGATCGGCATGGTCAACGCGCCGGGACAGCGATACCACCCGGCGATCGTCGCACAGGCCTTCGGGACGCTGGAGGAGATGTTCCCCGGACGGTTTTGGGCCGCGCTCGGCAGCGGGGAAGCCATGAACGAGCACGTGACCGGCGACGTCTGGCCCGCCAAGGACGTCCGGAACGCGCGGTTACGCGAGAGCGTGGACGTGATCCGCCGGCTGCTGGCCGGAGAGGAGGTCGACCATGACGGTCTCGTGCGCGTGCACCGCGGGCGGATCTGGACCCGACCGGCGCAGCCGCCACCCCTCTTCGCCACCGCCGTCAGCCCGGAGACCGCGGAGTGGGCGGCCGGGTGGGCGGACGGGCTCGCGACCGTCGCCCAGGAGCCGTCCGCGCTCCGGAGGGTGGTCGAGGCCTACCGCTCCGCCGGGGGACAGGGGCCGTGCATCCTGCAGACCCACGTGAGCTGGGGCGCCGACGATGCCGAGGCCTACGCGACCGCGAAGGAGCAGTGGCGGCAGGGCGTCGTCACCCCGCCGCTCGCGTGGAACATCGAGCAGCCGGAGGACTTCGACGCGGCGGTGGGCGAGGTCGACGAAGCGGGGCTGCGCAAGGCGGTCCTCGTCGATCATGACGCCCGTTCCCTCGCGGGACGACTGGCGGAGCTCGTCGGTGTCGGCTTCGACCGGATCTATCTGCACCACGTCGGTCGGGAGCAGACCGGGTTCCTGAAGGCGGCCGCGTCCGAGATCCTGCCCGCCCTGAGGGAGCGCACATGAAGATCACCGACACGAGCGACCTGTGGTGGAAGACGGCCGTCGTCTACTGCCTCGACGTGGAGACCTTCCTGGACGGGGACGGCGACGGCGTCGGCGACCTCCGCGGCCTCGCGCAGCGGATCGACTATCTGGCACAGCTGGGCGTGACGTGCCTGTGGCTCATGCCGTTCTACCCCTCGCCTGACCTCGACGACGGCTACGACGTCAGCGACTTCTACGGCGTGGACCCTCGCCTGGGGACCCACGGCGACCTCGTGGAGGTGATCCGCACCGCCCGTGACCGCGGCATCCGCGTGATCGTCGACCTCGTCGTCAACCACACCTCCGACCGTCACCCGTGGTTCCGCGCGGCGCTCCGGAGCGTCGACTCGCCCTATCGCGACTACTACGTCTGGCGGGACGATGCACCGCCGAAGGGCCAGAAGAACACGGTGTTCCCCGGGCAGGCCGACGGGATCTGGACGAAGGACGACAAGTCGGGGCAGTGGTACCAGCACAGCTTCTACGAGCACCAGCCCGACCTCAACATCGCCAACCCCGTGGTCCGAGATGAGATCGCGAAGGTGATCGGGTTCTGGCTGCAGCTCGGCGTCTCGGGGTTCCGGGTCGATGCGGTGCCGTTCCTCCTCGAGGTCCCGAAGACGTCCGACCTCCCCGACCCGCACGAGCTGCTGCGCGACATGCGGCGCTTCCTGCAGCGGCGGTCCAGTGAGGCGATCCTGCTGGGCGAGGTCAACCTGCCGTACGAGGAGCAGCGGGCGTACTTCGGGGGTGCGGACGGCGATGAGCTGACCATGCAGTTCGACTTCGTGGCGATGCAGGCGCTCTATCTGTCGCTCGCCCGCCGCGATCCCGCGCCGCTCGTCGAGGCGCTCACGGCCCGCCCGGTCCTCGGGCCCGAGGTGCAGTGGGCGAACTTCCTCCGGAACCACGACGAGCTCACCCTCGACAAGCTGAGCGACGCCGAGCGCCAGGAGGTCTTCGAGGCCTTCGCGCCGGACGAGCGGCAGCGGGTGTTCGGGCGCGGGATCACCCGACGCCTCCCGCCGATGCTGGAAGGCGATCCCCGGAGGATCCGGATGGCCTACAGCCTGCTCTTCACCCTCCCCGGAACCCCGGTGCTGTTCTACGGCGAGGAGATCGGGATGGGCGAGAACATCGCCATCGAGGGGCGGCAGGCCGTGCGCACCCCGATGCAGTGGTCGGCGGATCGCAACGGCGGCTTTTCCGATGCGCGTCCCTCCCGGCTGGTCGCGCCGGTGCCGACGGACGGGTACGCGCCCACGCACGTGAACGCCGCCGCGCAGCTCGAGGACCGGGGATCGTTGCTGCACTTCATCCGCGACCTGACCGCGCGCTACCGGGTGTCGCCCGAGCTCGGGTGGGGGATGTTCCGCGTCATCGACCAGCCGCAGGACGCCCTGCTGGTGCACTCCCTGGAGGCGGATGTCGGGCGCACGATCGCCGTCCACAACTTCGCGGAGCGGCCGGCGACGACGCGGTTCCGACTGGGGGAGGAGCCCGCGGGCACGACCCTGGTCGACCTCCTCGACGCGCGGCGCGTGCCCCTCGACGACGACGGCGGGGTGGAGCTGGAGCTTCCCGCGTACGGCTATCGGTGGCTGCGGGTCTCGCGACCGGGGGACGGCAGGGTCCTGTGACCGGTGGAAACACCGAAGGCCCCGGATGATCGGGGCCTTCGGAGGGATTCTGTGGGCGATACCGGACTCGAACCGATGACCTCTTCCGTGTGAAGGAAGCGCGCTACCAACTGCGCCAATCGCCCATACCCGCGGGGTACGTCAACCGATACTACCCGACCCGCGAGCGCCTCGATGACCAGTCGGGGAGACACGCGCGAGATTCGCCACGGGTTTGGCGGAGCGCGGATCATCGGCTAATGTTTCATAAGTGCCCGGGACAACCGGGAACGAAATGCGGATGTAGCGCAGTTGGTAGCGCACAACCTTGCCAAGGTTGGGGTCGCGAGTTCGAGTCTCGTCATCCGCTCGAGTGCAGTAGATCTTCTCGAAGATCGGCGGCACGTGGGGTCAATCCACACGGTGGCGTGGCCGAGCGGCTAGGCACCGGCCTGCAAAGCCGTTTACACGGGTTCGAATCCCGTCGCCACCTCACGGGAAAACTGAATAGCCCCAACGGGCGCGATTGGCGCAGCGGTAGCGCGCTTCCCTGACACGGAAGAGGTCACTGGTTCGATCCCAGTATCGCGCACCACCTGAAACCCCCGGTTCTGCCGGGGGTTTTTTCTTGCCCGCGGGGCATCCTTCCCCCGCGCGGGGTCGCAGATCCGCGCGAGGTCGCAGTCTCACGGCGGAGCCCTGCGACCTCGGTGCGAATCTGCGTGTCTGCGCCCTCGGGATCGAGTTCGAAGATGTGTTCGAGTATCGGTATCCTGGAAGAGGCCGGAGGAAGGAGCCGGTGTGGGGAACTCGGGTCGCGCGCTCTCCGCGTACAACGACATGCGGTCGCAGCATCAGGCCATCGAGGCCGCCGCACGCCGCGGCCCCCTGCAGTCCCTGTCCGATCGCGAGCTCGCCTTGCGCGAGTCCGCCGTCACCGTCTATCCGCACGCGCTCCAGCGGCGGGTGCGGGCGTGGGTGCGGTTCGGCCCGGAGGCGATCCGCGTGGAGGCCAAGGTCGTCCGCTCCACTCCGCTCGCGGCGGGCATAGAGTTCCGTGCCGGCGAGCGCACCTACCGCTGCTGGGTCTGGGGGAATGCCGTGCAGCCGGCGGAGGGGTGACCGGGGAATGGACACCGCTCGCACGAACTGTTCGTTTCCTGTCCGCACAACGGTGTCTTCGTCTTCCCGGGTGCGGTGCCGGTGACAGGGTGGACGGACATCACCACCGGCGATCGACGATCGCACCTCCGTGGGACGAGACCTCGTGGCGATCATCTCAGGAAGGGCGGACATGGGCAGATTCATCTACGACGGAAGCACCAAGGTCGAGGTCGAGGACCGCGCGCTGCGGCATCTGCAGCTGGTGATGACCGCGAAGCTGCGGCGGGGCGAGCCCTTCCCGTACACCTGGAAGGAGGACGCCAGCGTCGGGGGCGGACGGATCACCGTCTGGCTCCACGCCGGGAGTTCTATGGTGTTCAAGTACGTCGGCAGCCGCCAGCCGGAGATCAACCGCGCCTGGGTCGACGCGCTGGCGTACACGGCGAACTCGCCGAGCGGCCTGTATCTCGTGCCGGAGCCGGCCGGGAGAGCCGTCACCGGCAACCTGGACCTGTCGTAGGGCACGGGACGGCGACAGACGGGACGCCCCCTCCGCGAGACGAGGAGGAGGCGTCCCGTCTGGGGTGCACCGAGTGTCAGACGCGCGCGGTGCCTGCGCCGTTCCGCGGGACGCGCGGCTCTCGACTGACGAAGATGCCCAGCAGCACCATGCCGATCGCGAGACCGAGGTGGAGCCAGTTGTCGGCGTTGTTCACCGGCAGGAAGTTCAGCTGCTCGTTGCCGACCGCGACGAGGCCGTACAGCCAGACGACGAGGTACGCGAGCCCGCCGATGATGAGGTAGAGGCGGGAGGCGCGCGGCGAGGCGGCGAGCGCGATGCCCGCGACGGCGAACAGCAGGTGCACGACGTTGTGCAGGACCGAGACCTGGAAGAGGCCGAGGAGCAGGGCCTCCGATGCTGCTCCGGCTCCGTGCAGGTGTTCGGCCGAGTGGGTCAGGCCCGGGATGAAGCCGGCGATACCGACGATGAGGAAGACGATGCCGACGATCAGCGCCGTCTTCTGGATCGGTGTCTCGGCGTAGCGGGTAGTGCGGGTGGTGTCGCTCATGATCCCCTCCAAGGTGGGTGCGGTTGCCCGAAGGTAGAACCCCTGGGTGCGGGCTGAGAGGGCATTGACGCGGCGGAAGCGGCGCGGTAACTTCTCGCGCGTCCGCGTCCGCGTCCGCGGTCGCTCCGGCGATGATGAGCTCCAAGCCCGGATTGTCAATCCCCCTCGGCGTCGTCACGGCCGCTTCTTACGCTCAGCCCATGACCGACGCCGCTCTCGACCGCACCTGCGGCACCTCGACCGATCGCGACGCTGCGACCGGGCTGCGACGCATCGACCACCTGGCGCAGCTGGCCGCGGTCGTCCGCGCATGCCCCGGTCTGCATGTCCGCTACTCCGAGGGACCGGACGCGGACGCCCGCCGCTCCAGCGTCGACACCGAGAGCGGACTGGAGCTCCCCGGGCTCTCCGTCAATCCTCTCGACGCCGAGCGGTGGTGGACGCGTCCCCTGGAGGACTGGCTGGCGCGCCAACTCTGCCAGTACCGGCACCTCGCCGAGCAGGATCCGCAGCGCATCGCCTGGGTCCTCCGGGGCGAGCACTGCGGCCGCGGCCCGGACTGCGAGCCGCTGCTGACGGACGTGGAGCCGATCGCCGTGATCGGCGCACACGTGCTGCTCGAGGCCAGGGAGCGGTACGAGCGCAACTTCGATGCGGGGCGCGGGCCCGCCGACGACGAGGAGGACCGGGGATGAGCAGAGGGCGGCAGTGGACGGAGGTCGTTCCCGGCTTCTTCAGCATCAGCGTGGCGGACGTCAACTGCTACCTCGTGCAGACCGCGGACGGGCTGACGCTGTTCGATGCGGGACTGCCGCGCAGCAGGGGCGTGCTGCGCGACCTGCTCGGTCACCTCGCGGCGAAAGAGACAGACATCGATGCGGTCGTCCTGACGCACGGGCACTTCGACCACGTCGGTGTCGCGTGCGGGCTGCACGAGGAGGGGGTCTCCGTGTTCGTCCACCCTCGCGACGCACACCTGGCTCGTCATCCGTACAGCTACCGTCCGGCCTCACCGCGCGTCCCCTACGTGCTCACCCATCCGCGGGGGATCCCGACCATCACCCGGATGGCACTCGCCGGAGCGCTGAACGTCCGGGGCGTCGAGGCGCAGCCGCGCGTGCGGCACGAGCATCCGATCGATACCCCAGGCACCCCGATCGCGCTGTGGACTCCCGGGCACACGGAAGGGCACTGCGCATACCTGTTCGAGGAGTCCGGGGTGCTCATCGCCGGCGACGCCCTCGTGACGCTCGACCCGTACACCGGCGAGACCGTGCCCCAGATCGTCGCCAGGGCGGCCACGGCCGACACCACCGAAGCGATGGATTCGTTGGATACTCTTGCCCGGACGAGCGCGCGAGTCGTCCTGACCGGCCACGGAGAACCCATCCTGGACGGTGTGGGGCCCGCGGTCGCTGCGGCGCGGCGACGCGGACCCCACTGACTGCTCGGCCTCAGTCGAGCAGCGTCTCCCCGATGTAGCCGCCCTCCGCACATCCCGGGGGTACGGCGAACACGGCGGATCCGATCGGGACGGTCCACTCGTTGAGCAGGTCGAGCTCGTCGAGCCGTTGCTGCATGGGGACGAACTGCCGCGCGACGTCGGCCTGGAACGCGGCGAAGAGCAGCCCGGATTCGGAGACGCCGCCTCCGGCCGGGCGCTCGTCGTAGTTGTACGCCCGTCGGAAGATGCGCTCCGTCCCGTCCCCGCGTGCGCGCCGGATGTGCGCGAACGCCGGGATGACGGGGAACCCGATGGCCGTCGTCGCGTCGAAGTCCGGCTCGTCGAACTCCGACGTCCCCGTGAGCGGCCCACCGTCGCGGAGCGTCCGCCCCACCGAGGCCTCGCGGCCCCCGCGATCCAGGCGGTCCCAGGCGTCGAGGTCCATGCGGATGCGGCGCAGGACCATGCCCGTGCCGCCGGCCAGCCAGCCGTCCTCACTCCAGACCACCCGGTCGAAGTCGTCCGTCCCCGGCTGCGGATTGCTCGTGCCGTCGACCTGGCCGAAGAGATTGCGCATGGTCGTGCCCGGTCGCTCTGTGCCGTGTGCCCGGCGGAAGCCCTGCTGGATCCATCGCACGGTCGCGAAGCCGCGCGCGTCCTTCAGGAGCATGCGCTGCGCGTGCGCGACGGTCAGAGGGTCGTCGGCGGCGAGCTGGAGGAGCAGGTCCCCATCCGAGAACTCCGGCTGCAGGCGGTCCACGCGGAAGGCGGGCAGCGGAGCGAGCCAGGACGGACTGCTGTTGCCGGCCCGTGCCACGAGAGTCGGGCCGAAGCCGAACGTGACGGTCAACCGGGCCGGGGCGAGTGCGAGCTCCGGCTCCGAGTCCGCGAGCGCCGATCGTCCCTGGGTGAGCCGCGCCGCGTCGTCCGTGAGGATACGCAGGAGCCGGCGGAGTCCGTCGCGGTCGACCTCCGGCCGGAGGTCGAGCGCCACGAACGAGCCGTGCGCCTGGGCAGGGGTGTCGATCCCGGCCTGATGGACACCGTGGAACGGGACTGTGAGGGAGCCGTTGAGCGGTGCGGGGGCCGCGGGAGCCTCCGTGTCCGCTCGCGTGAGGGCGAGGTCGGCCCCGACCGCGACGGCGGCGCCGACACCGGCGACAGCCCCTCCGAGGAGGAACTGCCGCCGGGTCGAGCCGGTGCGGCCGGTGCGCGCGCCCGAGACGCGCGCGGCCATCAGTGGTCCATGCCCTCGTGGTCGTCGGCGCCGTCGTAGTTCTCGTTCGCGCCGGAGTAGTCCTTCACCGGCGCGGCGAACTCGAACGTGGAGTCGTCCGACAGGGTGACGGTGAAAGCGACCTCGTCACCGGCTTCCAGAGGCTCGGAGAGGTCCATCATCATGATGTGATTCCCCCCGGGCTCGAGGGCGAGGCTGCCGCCGGCGGGGACGACGAAACCCCCGGCGATCTCCCGCATGACCATCTCTCCGGCCTCGTTCTCCACGGTCTCGTGCAGCTCGATCATCGGCGAGGCGGCGGAGGCGACCGATGTCACCGTCACGTCCTCCTCGCCCTCGTTGACGAGCACGCCGAAAGCCGCGGACATGCCGTCGTCGGCGGCCTTGACCCAGGCGTCGTCGATCCGGAGATCGTCACCGGCGGGGGCGCTGGTCGGTGTCTCGGCTGTGGGCGCGGTGCACCCGGTGAGCGCGACGAGCGAGAGGACGATCGCCGCGCCGAGGCGGGGGAGGGAAGTGCGAATGTTCATGATGATGCCTTTCAGGAGTTCTCTGCCGTGTCGTCGCCGGATTCCGGCGGCACGGCGGCCGCGCGACGGCGGCGGAGGATGAGGAGGAGGGCGAAGGCGGCGACGGCGAGTGCCGCGCCCGCCCCGCCGACGAGCAGGACCCGGACCGGGCCGCCCGTCTCGTCTGCGTTCTGATCCGATGCGGTCGACGATCCGCCCGTGGCGGACGCGGTCGGCTCCGGGTTCCCTGTCGACTCCAGCGGAACGGTGTCTCCGACGGCGAAGGGGATGACCCCCGCGATCGGGTGCCCGTCCTCGGAGACGACCTGCCAGCGCACCTGGTACCCGCCGTCCGGCATGTCGGGCAGGAGGGCAGCGGTGACGTTCCGTCCGCGCACCTCCACCTCGCCCGTCGCCCAGTCCTCGCCCTCCGCGTCGACGACGAGGACGACGGCCCCGGCGGTCGACTCGTCGAGGACGAGGAGCTCGCCCGAGAACGTCATCGTGACGCTGACGGGCGCGGTGTCGAGCCGTTCCCCGTCGGCGGGGCTGCTCTCGATGAGTTGGTCATGGGCGGTCGCCGGCGCCGCCGTCGCGAGGATCGCGACAGCCGCCAGCACCGCCCCGACCGCGAATCTGCGGACAGGGGACATGGAAGAGCCTCTCTTCAGACGTCGCCGAGCGACGCGGGTACCTGCGTTCGGACGCGCGCGTCACCGGGGACGGCGCGAGGACGCACCGCACGGCGGGAGGCCGCGGGCGCGGATGAGAGCGCGGGGAGAGAGGGCGGGGCGCGCCCGAGAAGCGGAGTGAGGAGGCGAAGACCGCGGCCCGCCGGCACGAGGAAGAGCCCGGCGAGGCGGAACGGAGAAGCAGCGGCGCGCGGGGCGAGCGTCGCGTCCGCACGCCGACGCACCCAGCGGACCAGTCGGACGGCGAGAGCGCGCAGGGTGAGGAGCAGCCGCTCCCCGCGGTGGAGCGCCGTCACGGTGAGGAGGGCGGCGAGGGCGTGCCCGAGCCACATCGAGGCGTCGGCGGTCGCGACGACGGCCGTGCCCTCGGCCGCGGGGAGCACGAGCGGAGCGCCGTGCACGTGACGGAGAGCCACGCCGGACGCGCTGACCGTGCCGAGCACGAAGAGCACGTGGAAGAGGAACTGGCTCACAGCCACCGAGAGGGTGAGACGGGTGAGGGAGAGCGTCCGTCCGGCGAGGAGCACGCTCACCATGAAGGCGAACAGCCAGGGCACCAGGATGCCCAGAGGGCCCGGCATCTCTCCGCCGCCGCTCACGTGACCGGCGAGAGCCACGAAGATCGCGAGCGACGAGGTCGCGAAGCCCCGCACGACGGCGGGCTTGCGGGACGGGCTCACGGGCACCAGTCTGCCATGCGGCGGCCGTCGCCGCGGGCATGAGCCGGGCGTGAGCCGGGCGTCAGCTCCGCGGTGCTCCGGAGCGCTTCACGACGTCGTAGGCCGCGAGCGCTGCCTTGCGGGTCTCGCCGAGGTCGACGATCGGCTCGGTGGGGGCGTCTGCGGCCCAGCGCCCCACGTACTGCCCCTCGCCGTCGAACTTCTTGGCCTGCAACTCCGGGTTGAACACGCGGAAGTACGGGGCGGCGTCGGCGCCGGAACCCGCGACCCACTGCCAGTTGAACGGGTTGCTCGCGTCGTCGGCGTCCACCAGCGTGTCCCAGAACCACTCCTCGCCGAGGCGCCAGTCGATGAGGAGGTTCTTGACGAGGAACGATGCGGCGACCATCCGCACCCGGTTGTGCATGTACCCGGTGTGCCAGAGCTCCCGCATCCCCGCGTCGACGAGGGGGACTCCGGTTTCGCCGTGCTGCCACCGCTCCAGGCGTGCGGGGTCCAGGGGAGGCCACGGGAACGCGTCGAACTCGCGCCGCAGGTTCTTCGTCGCGAGATCCGGGAAGTGGAACAGCGTGTGCCAGGCGAACTCGCGCCAGCCGATCTCCGAGAGGAATCCGCCGGCCCCGTCGACGTCGATCGCCTCGTGCCACACGGTGAAGGGGCTGAGCTCGCCCCAGCGCAGTCGCGGAGACAGCCGGGAGGTGGCACCGGCGGCCGGGGCGTCGCGAGCGCGATCGTACGTGCGGAGGTCCTCGCCGAGAAAGTGCCGCAGCCGGCGGCGTGCGGCGGGCTCGCCGGGCTCCCACGTCTCGCGGAGTCCGCCCGCCCAGTCCGGGGCGGTCGGCAGCAGGCCCCAGTCGTCGAGCGGATCGGAGCGGAGCCGCCGGCCGGCGCCGCGAAGCTCGCGGGGCTCGGGGAGCGGAGCGCGCGGGGCCGGAAGGGCCAGACAGGCCCGCCAGAACGGCGTGAAGACGGAATAGTGCGTGCCGCTCCCGGTGGTGACCGTCCACGGCTCGTGCAGGAGCGACCCCGCGAAAGACGCGACCTGGAGGCCGTCGTCGCGCAGCGTCGCCTTCAGCCCCGCGTCGATCTCGCGCCCGGCCGCCCCGTAGCGGCGGTTCCAGAAGACCGCTCCGGCGCCCGACTCGGCGACCAGCTCCCGCACGATCCGGTCGGCGGGCCCGTGCCGCAGCACCAGCGTCGCCCCCTTCTCCTGCAGCCGCTCGGCGAGCGAGGCCAGCGAATGGTGCAGCCACCAGCGCGCCGCGCCGCCCAGCGGACGGATGCCGGGGGACTCCTCGTCGAGGACGAAGAGCGCGATGATCGGTTCGTCGCGCTCGACGGCGGCACGCAGCGCGGGGTTGTCCGCCAGGCGGAGATCGTCGCGGAACCAGACGATCGAGGGCGACGTCATCGGGTCGCCCACAGCGCCCAGGCGACCAGCAGCGGCTGCAGGAACAGGCGGCCGAACCGCCGCCGGTCCGTGTCGAGCCCCGGCGTCGATCGCCCGGTGCGCCACTGATGCCAGTTGCCGGGGAAGACCGCGGCGAAGAAACCGGCCGTCGCCACTCCCATCCGACGGCGCTCGCGGGGCAGCGCCACCAGCCCCGCCGCGAGCGCGACCTCGGCCGCACCGGACGCCAGGACGATCGCGTCCTTGTCCATCCGGGTGAGGCGGGTCGCCCAGTCGGGCACGACGACCCGGAACCCGCGTGTCTGCGTGAAGTGCAGCACGCCCATCGCGCCGAGGGCGAGAGCGAGGAGCCAGCGGGCGATCGTCCGTGTCATGCGCCCACGCTACCGTCCCCGTCGGACGCCGTGCCTGCCACACTGAGGCGATGACCGTGCTGCGCATCACCGTCCTCTTCCTCCTCGCCGCCATCGCCGAGATCGGCGGCGCCTGGCTCATCTGGCAGGCGGTGAAGGAGGAGAGGGGCTGGTTGTTCGCGGTCCTCGGGGTCATGGCGCTCGGCGCCTACGGATTCATCGCGGCTCTCCAGCCGGATGCGAACTTCGGCCGCGTCCTGGCCGCGTACGGCGGGATCTTCATCGCCGGCTCCCTCGCCTGGGGCGTCATCGTCGACGGATTCCGCCCCACGTCGTGGGACGTGATCGGCTCCGTGGTGGCGCTGGCCGGGGCGGCGATCATCATCTTCGCGCCGACGGTCGCGGATCCGCTGTCCGAGACCGCCGCGTGACGGTCGGCGACCCGCGAGCGGACGAGTAGCCTAGATCCAGACCCAGATGGAGTGATCAGTGCCTGAAAACGCCCAGCCGACCGACGGCTTCGCCCTGTTCTCTGACCGAAACGTCGTCGCCATGCGCGTCGGCGGCGTCCTCAAGGACCTCGCCGCGACGGTCACCGAGACCGACGACGTCGAGCCCGTCACGATCGACAGCCCCGACGGCCTGAACATCCTGCGTCACTCGACCGCGCACGTGCTGGCCCAGGCGGTGCAGCGGATCAACCCGCAGGCGAACCTCGGCATCGGTCCGCCCATCACGGACGGCTTCTACTACGACTTCGGCGTCGACACCCCGTTCACGCCGGAGGACATCAAGGCGATCTCCAAGGAGATGCAGCGCATCGTCCGCGAGGGCCAGCGCTTCGTCCGTCGCGTCGTGACGGACGAAGAGGCTCGTGCGGAGCTCGCGGACGAGCCGTTCAAGCTCGAGCTCATCGGACTCAAGGGTCCTTCGACAGGCTCAGGGACCCAGGGTGCTGCCGAGATCGCCGAGGGGGCCTCCGTCGAGGTGGGCGAGGGCGAGCTCACGATCTACGACAACACCACCCGTGACGGCGAGGTCGTCTGGAAGGACCTCTGCCGCGGTCCGCACCTGCCCAACACGCGCATGATCGGCAACGGCTGGGACCTCACCCGCATCGCCGCCGCGTACTGGCGGGGGAGCGAGAAGAACCCGCAGCTCCAGCGGATCTACGGCACCGCATGGCCGACGAAGGACGAGCTGCGCGCCTACCAGGAGCGCATCGCCGAGGCCGAGCGTCGCGACCACCGCAAGCTCGGCGCCGAGATGGACCTGTTCTCCTTCCCGGACGAGATCGGCTCGGGGCTGGCGGTCTTCCATCCCAAGGGCGGCATCATCCGCTACGAGATCGAGGAGAACCTGCGCAAGCACCTGCTGCGCAACGGCTACGACCTCGTCAACAGCCCGCACATCACGAAGAAGGATCTCTTCATGACGTCGGGGCACCTGCAGACCTACGCGGACGGCATGTTCCCCCCGATGCACCTCGACGAGGTCGTCGACGACGAGGGCAACGTCACCCGCCAGGGCCAGGACTACTACCTCAAGCCGATGAACTGCCCGTTCCACAACCTCATCTTCCGTTCGCGCGGGCGCTCCTACCGGGAGCTGCCGCTGCGTCTGGCCGAGTTCGGCACGGTCTACCGCTATGAGAAGAGCGGAACGCTGTCAGGGCTGACCCGCGTGCGCGGTCTGACCCAGGACGACGCGCACATCTACGTCGCCCAGGGCCAGGTCAAGGAGGAGCTCACCACCAACCTGAACCTCGTCCTCGACCTGCTCCGCGACTACGGCCTCAACGACTTCTACCTCGAGCTCTCGACGAACGAGGAGGGCAACCCGAAGTTCCTCGGCGAGCCCGAGCAGTGGTCGACGGCGATCGACACGCTGCGCGAGGTCGCGATCGAGTCCGGTCTCGAGCTCGTGGCCGACCCGGGCGGCGCCGCCTTCTACGGCCCGAAGATCTCGGTGCAGGCCCGCGACGCCATCGGCCGCACGTGGCAGATGTCGACGATCCAGCTCGACTTCAACCAGCCCGACCGCTTCGAGCTGGAGTACACCGGTCCCGACGGGCAGAAGCACCGGCCTGTGATGATCCACCGGGCGCTCCTCGGCTCCGTCGAGCGCTTCTTCGCGATCCTCCTCGAGCACTACGCCGGCGACTTCCCGCTCTGGCTCGCGCCGAGCCAGGTGGTGGGTGTGCCGGTGGCCGAGCAGTACGGCGACTACCTGGACGACGTCATCGCGCAGCTGCGCGCGGCGGGCGTGCGGGCCGACGTCGACCACTCCGACGACCGCATGCAGAAGAAGATCCGGAATCACACCACGGCGAAGGTCCCGGTCATCCTCATCGTGGGGGAGCAGGACCGCGCCGCCGGCACGGTGTCGTTCCGCTTCCGCGACGGCACGCAGGAGAACGGCGTGCCGGTGGCCGACGCGGTGCGCCGTATCAGCGCCGCCATCGCCTCGCACGCGCTGGTGTTGAAGGCGGGTGACCTCGCATGACGGGCGGTGAGGCGGACCTCGAGGACGCCTCCCGTCTCGTCGGGGTGCCCGACGAGTTCCAGCGGCTGTGGACCCCGCATCGGATGGCGTACATCCAGGCCGGGCCGGAACCACTGCGCGAGGAATGCCCGTTCTGCGAGGCGCCGAAGTACCCGGATGCCGAGCGGCTCATCGTGGCGCGTGGGGAGACCGCCTACGTGCTGCTGAACCTGTTCCCGTACAACTCGGGGCACCTGCTCGTGTGCCCGTACCGGCACATCGCCACCTACGACCAGGCGACGCCCGAGGAGGTCGCGGAGATCGGTGCGCTCACGCAGACCGCGATGCGCGTGCTCCGCGAGGTCTCGGGCTGCGACGGCTTCAACCTCGGGATGAACCAGGGAGCGGTGGCCGGAGCGGGCGTGGACGCGCATCTGCATCAGCACGTGGTGCCTCGGTGGCGCTCGGACGCGAACTTCTTTCCGATCATCGCCAAGACGAAGGCGCTCCCGCAGCTCCTCGGTGAGGTGCGGGAGGCCGTCGCGGAGGCCTGGCCCGCCGCCGATCGCTGAGCCGCCTCTGGGTCGCTGAGCCGCCTCTGGGTCGCTGACCCACCTTCGACAGGCTCAGGCCCTTCGACAGGCTCAGGGACCCAAGGCGGGCCCGCTCAGGGACCCAGGTCGGGGAGGAGTCAGCGCACGTGGCGGGCGGTGAACTGCATCCGCGGGTTCGCGTAGAACTCCTGCGCCTCGACGAGCTGCAGCTCGCGCTCGCCCGAGTCGAGCGTGGCCTGAAGCAGGTCGTAGACGCTCGAGGCGGTGCGCTCCAGAGCGGTCTGCGCGCTTCCGGTGGCGACGTAGTGCGCGGTGAACAGCGCGGCCGTCACGTCTCCGGAGCCGTTGGCCTTCATCGGCAGGTGCGGCGTCTGCACGAGCCAGGCGCCCGCGTCGTCGACGGCGAGCATCTCGATCGTGCCCTCTTCGCGGTCGGGCCGCTCGACGCTCGTGACGAGCACCGTGCGCGGCCCCATCGCCCGCGCGAGGTCGACCGAGGCGAGGGTGGACTCGAGCGTGTCCGGCTCGGTCTCGGTGAGGAAGCCGAGCTCGAACTGGTTCGGCGTGATGATGTCGGCCACGGGAACCACGCGTTCGCGGAGCAGGATCGGGATGGCCGGAGCCACGAAGCAGCCGGACTTGGCGTTGCCCATGACCGGGTCGCATGCGTACAACGCCTCCGGGTTGGCCGCCTTCACCCGGGAGACCGCGTCGATGATGACGTCGCCGATGCCCTCGCTGCCCTGGTAGCCGCTGAGCACGGCGTCGATGGAACCGAACACGCCGCGTTCCTCGATGCCGGTGATGACCTCGCCGACGTCGGCCGGGTCGATCAGCGGGCCGCGCCAGGCGCCGTAGCCGGTGTGGTTCGAGAACGTCACGGTGTAGACCGGCAGCACCTCGACGCCGATGCGCTGCAGCGGGAAGACGGCGGCGGAGTTGCCGACGTGACCGTACGCGACGGCGGACTGGATGGACAGGATCTTCATACCCGGTCCCTTTCATTCTTGGCGGGGCGGTGCCCGCGTCGGGTGGTCATCGTCCGGCGGCGACGAGGTCGGCGATGAGGGTCTCCGTGTCGTCCTCGGAGAGGTCGTGCACGGTGAGTCGGAGGTGATGCGAGGGCTCGGCGCGCTCGTCGAGCGCGAAGTCGTCACCGGTGCGCGCGAGCCAGCCGCGCCGCATGAGGTGGTCGGCGACGGTGCGCGCGGGCTTCTCGAATCCGACCCACAGGCTCAGGCCGTCGGGGTCGGGCGCGTCGATCCCCTCCGCGCGCAGGCGTCCCGCGAACGCGGCGTTCCGCGCGGCGTAGTGCCGGCCCGCCTCCGCGATCTCCTCGCGGACGTCGGGGTCGGTGAGCTGGGCGAGCGTGAGGCGCTGCAGCAGGTGACTGACCCACGTGGTACCGGGGCTGAGCCGCATCGCGAGGCGCTCCGCCGTCTCCGGGTCGGTCGCCGCGAGCGCGAGGCACATGTCAGGGCCGAGGAACTTCGACACCGAGCGGACCAGGGCGAATCGCCGGTGCTCGGGTCCGATCAGCGATTCGTAGGGACGCTGGGAGAGCAGAGAGAAGTGGTCGTCCTCGATGACGAGCACATAGGGGTGGTCGGCGAGCACGCCCCGCAGCGCCTCGGCGCGGGCGGGGGAGAGGCTCACCCCCGTCGGATTCTGCGCGCGCGGGGTGCAGATGACGGCGCGGACGCCCGCGTCCAGAGCGGCGCGGAGACCGTCGACGGTCATCCCCTCCTCGTCCACCGGCACCGTGATGGCCCGGTATCCGCCCAGCCGCACGGTGTGGATGCTCGCGAGGAAGCAGGGGTCCTCGAGCGCCACGGCGTCGTCACGCATGAGCGCCTGCGCGAGCAGACGTTCCACGGCATCCACCGCACCGCTGGTCACGGTGACCCGGAAGTCGTGACCGGGGAGGTCGGCGCCCATCCACTCCCGCGCCCACGCTTCGAGACCGCGGTCGATCACCGGCTCTCCGTAGAGCACGGGACGACGACCGATCGTGCCGAGCGCCTGCGACGGGTCGGGGATGCGCGCCGGGTCAGGGTTGCCGGTGCCGATGTCGCGGAGCACGGTGTCCGGCGCGTAGCCCTCCTGCGGCACGACGTCGACGCCCGCGACGACCGTGCCCGCGCGCCCGCGCGAGTGCACGAGTCCCGCTTGGGCGAGCTGGCGATACGCGGCGACGGCGGTGTTGCGGTTGACGCCGAGCGTCGCCGCGAGCTCGCGCACGGGAGGGAGGACCTCGCCGGGACGGAGCGTGCCATGATCCCGGAGGGCGCGCACGCTGTCCGCGATCTCCGCCGCGGTGGTTCCCCTGATCTGCTCGCTCATGATCCTCCTCCGAGATTCTAGGTGGATCGGACAGTGCTACCTTTGATCTAGATCAAAACCGATTTCGGATCATCCGACAGGAGACCCCCATGACCGAGCAGCCCACCACCGGATCCGCACGCGTGAAGCGCGGTCTCGCCGAGATGCTCAAGGGGGGCGTCATCATGGACGTCGTCACCGCCGAGCAGGCGAAGATCGCCGAAGACGCCGGTGCCGTCGCCGTGATGGCGCTGGAGCGTGTCCCCGCGGACATCCGTGCGCAGGGCGGGGTCTCGCGGATGAGCGACCCGGACATGATCGACAGCATCATCGACGCGGTGTCCATCCCCGTCATGGCGAAGGCGCGGATCGGGCACTTCGTCGAGGCGCAGGTGCTGCAGGAGCTCGGCGTCGACTACATCGACGAGTCCGAGGTGCTCTCGCCCGCCGACTACGTGAACCACATCGACAAGTTCGGCTTCACCGTGCCGTTCGTCTGCGGAGCCACGAACCTGGGGGAGGCGCTGCGTCGTATCAACGAGGGCGCCGCGATGATCCGCTCCAAGGGTGAGGCCGGCACGGGTGACGTCTCCGAGGCGATGAAGCACATCCGGAAGATCCGGGGAGAGATCGCGGCGCTGACCGCGCTGCCGAAGGATGAGCTGTTCGTCGCCGCGAAGGAGCTGCAGGCACCGTACGAGCTCGTCGCGGAGATCGCCGAGACCGGGAAGCTCCCCGTGGTGCTCTTCGTCGCCGGTGGCGTCGCGACCCCGGCCGACGCGGCGATGATGATGCAGCTCGGCGCCGACGGCGTCTTCGTCGGCTCCGGCATCTTCAAGTCCGGCAACCCCGCGGAGCGGGCGAAGGCCATCGTCAAGGCCACCACGTTCTTCGACGACCCGAAGGTGATCGCCGAGGTCTCGCGCGGCCTGGGCGAGGCGATGGTCGGCATCAACGTCAGCGACCTGCCTGCGCCGCACCGCCTCGCCGAGCGTGGCTGGTAGCCCGCGCGTCGGCGTCCTCGCGCTTCAGGGGGACGTGCGGGAGCACGCCGCGCTCCTGGAAGTGCTCGGCGCCGACGTGGCGCTGGTCCGTCGGCCTGAGGAGCTCGCCCGGGTCGACGGACTCGTGATCCCGGGGGGCGAATCGACCGTGATCGACAAGCTCGCCCGGCTGTTCGGGTTGCAGCAGCCGATCCGCGACGCGATCGCGGACGGGATGCCGGTGCTCGGCACCTGCGCGGGGCTGATCCTGCTGGCCGATGAGGTCGTCGACGCGATCGACGGACAGCAGAGTTTCGGCGGACTCGATGCGGTCGTGCGGCGCAACGCGTTCGGGCGTCAGGCCGAATCGTTCGAGGCCGAGCTGACCGTGCCCGCGTTCGACGAGCCGGTGACGGCCGCCTTCATCCGCGGACCTGTCGTGGAGGCGGTCGGGCCGCAGGCCTCGGTGCTCGCGACCCTGCCCGACGGTCGCGTGGTCGGAGTGGAGCAGGACGGACTGCTCGGACTCAGCTTCCACCCGGAGATCACCAACGAGACGCGGTTCCACCGACGCTTCCTCGACCGGGTCTCGCGCCGCTGACGGTGTCGTGGGTCAGGCCCGCGCGCGAGATCAGGCGCGTGCGCGCGCAGGTGCCTGAACTCGCGCGAACGCCTGCGCGAGCGGGACAACAGCGGTGCCGCGGCACGGTTCGATAGACTGGACGACGCCCTGGGCGGCGTTCCGGGGCGCAGACGACGAGCGGAGACTTATGTCCGGGCATTCCAAGTGGGCCACGACCAAGCACAAGAAGGCCGTCATCGACGCGCGCCGTGCGAAGTCCTGGGCCAAGCTCATCAAGAACATCGAGGTCGCGGCCAAGCTGGGCGGCGCCGACCTGCAGGGCAACCCGACGCTCTTCGACGCGGTGCTCAAGGCGAAGAAGACCTCGGTCCCCAAGGACAACATCGACCGCGCCATCAAGCGCGGCGCCGGCATCGGCGGTGAGGCCGTCGAGTACACCTCGATCATGTACGAGGGCTACGGGCCCAACGGCGTCGCCCTCATGATCGAGTGTCTGACCGACAACAAGAACCGCGCCGCGGCCGAGGTGCGCACCGCGCTCAGCCGCAACGGCGGCACCCTCGCCGACCCGGGCAGCGTGGCGTACAACTTCAGCCGCAAGGGCGTCATCGTCGTCGGTTCCGAGGGAACGACCGAGGACGACGTCATGATGGCGGCGCTGGAGGCCGGGGCCGAGGAGATCGAGCCGCACGCCGAGGGCTTCGAGGTCATCACCGAGGCGAGCGACCTCGTGGCCGTCCGCTCCGCGCTGCAGGACGCGGGGATCGAGTACGAGTCGGCCGACGTCGAGTTCGTGCCGAACCTCAAGGTCGAGATCGACGCCGAGACCGCTCGCAAGGTGTTCCGCCTCATCGATGCGCTCGAGGACAGCGAGGACGTGCAGAACGTCTTCAGCAACTTCGATCTGTCGCCCGAGGTCCAGGCAGAGCTCGAGAACGACGACGCGTAGGCGCGGCGCGAGCCGGCGACGCGGCGCGCGGCCTAGCCTGGTCAGGTGACCACTTCGTTGCGCGTGCTCGGAATCGACCCGGGACTCACCCGGTGCGGTGTCGGCATCGTCGACGTCGATCGCGCTCGTCGGGGCACGCTCGTCCACGTCGGGGTCATCCGCTCCGCCCCGGATGCGGAGATCGGCGACCGGCTCGCGATCGTCGCTGCGGGGATCCGCGCCGCGATCGCCGAGCACCGGCCCGATGCCGTCGCGGTCGAGCGGGTGTTCGCCCAGCAGAACACGCACACGGTGATGGGCACGGCGCAGGCGAGCGGGGTCGCCCTCCTGATCGCGGCCGAGGCCGGCCTGCCGGCGGCGACCCATACGCCCAGCGAGGTGAAGGCCGCGGTGACCGGGTACGGGTCCGCCGACAAGCGCCAGGTCCAGGCGATGATCGCCCGGATCCTGCGGCTGGACGCGCCTCCGCAGCCCGCGGACGCGGCAGACGCCCTGGCGATCGCCCTGTGTCACGCCTGGCGCCGCGGCGCTCCCTCGACGAGGCGGACGGAGGGTGGCCTCACTCCCGCGCAGCGTGCCTGGGCCGACGCGGAGCGTGTCGCTCGAACATATCTACGAGCCGGCTCCTAGACTGTCGGAATGATCTCCTCTCTGCACGGCACCGTGCTGCACACGACGCCGGACCAGGTCATCATCGACGTCGGGGGCGTGGGCTTCGCGGTCGCCGTCCCCGCCGATGTCGCCCACACCGCGACGGTGGGGGAGAAGCTCCTCCTGCACACGAGCCTCATCGTGCGGGAGGACTCGCTCTCGCTGTTCGGCTTCGCCGACCGCGGCGAGCTGGAGATCTTCACCCTGCTGCTCAGCGTCACCGGCGTCGGCCCGAAGTCGGCGCTCGGGGTGCTGTCGCACCTCACCGCTGACCAGATCGCGGAGGCCGTGACCGCAGAGGACGATGCGCCGTTCCGCCGGGTCTCCGGCATCGGACCGAAGACCGCGAAGCTCATCGTCGTGCAGCTCGCCGGCAAGGTCCAGGCCGTGGCCGCCCCGTCGGCGCCCGCCGCCTCGGGAGGGGACGATGTCGTCGCCCAGGTGACGGTGGCTCTGGTCGGCCTCGGCTGGTCGGAGAAGGTCGCGGCGGAGGCGGCGACCCAGACGGCGACGGACGCCACGGATGCCGAGCGAGCCTCCGTGGCCCTGCTGCTGCGGCGCACGCTCGCGCTGCTCGGTCCGGCGCAGGCAGGCCAGAGCCGTGGCTGACGCCCTCGATCCGACTGAGCCGACCGACGAGTCCGAGCTCGCCATCGAGGGCGCTCTCCGGCCGTCGAGCCTCGGCGAGTTCGTGGGGCAGCAGAAGGTGCGCGGACAGCTGCAGCTGCTCCTGGAGGCGGCCCGCATCCAGTCCCGTCCTGCGGACCACATCCTGCTCGCGGGGCCCCCGGGACTCGGCAAGACCACGCTGGCGATGATCGTCGCGCACGAGAGCGACCGCCCGCTGCGCATGTCCAGCGGTCCCGCCATCCAGCACGCCGGCGACCTCGCGGCGCTGCTGTCGAGCCTCGTGCCCGGCGAGGTGCTCTTCATCGACGAGATCCATCGCATGGCCCGTTCGGCGGAGGAGATGCTGTACCTCGCGATGGAGGACTACCGGATCGACATCATGGTCGGCAAGGGCGCGGGGGCGACCAGCATCCCGCTGGAGCTCTCCCCGTTCACGCTCGTCGGCGCCACCACGCGTTCCGGGCTGCTGCCCAATCCGCTCCGCGACCGCTTCGGCTTCACCGGTCACCTGGAGTTCTACGACGAGGGCGAGCTCGAGCAGGTCATCGGACGCTCCGCCTCCGTGCTCGGCGTCGACCTCCCGACGGACTCGCTCTCCGAGATCGCGCGACGGTCCCGCGGGACCCCGCGCATCGCCAACCGCCTGCTGCGTCGCGTCCGCGACTACGCGCTCGTCCATGGCGGGGGTGCGGCGACCCTGCGCGGCGTCCAGGCCGCGCTGGACCTCTACGACGTCGACGCGATCGGCCTGGACCGACTGGACCGCGCGGTGCTGGACGCCCTGGTGCGGCGCTTCCGCGGCGGACCGGTCGGCCTCAGCACCCTCGCGGTGGCGGTGGGAGAGGAGCCGGAGACGGTGGAGAGCGTGGTCGAGCCCTATCTCGTGCGGATCGGCTTCCTCGGTCGCACCCCCCGCGGGCGGGTCGCGACGCCGGAGGCGTATGCCCACCTCGGCGTGGCGCACCCGGACGGGATGCTGAAGTTGGATGACCTATAATCGCTGAAGACTTCCCCGATACCGCTGTGCGCCCAAAGGCTGGTGCGTGCACCTGAGAAAGGCGCCATCCCCATGCCCATGGAATTTGTCCTCTTCGGACTCCTCGCCGTCCTGCTGATCTTCATGATCTTCAACACGCGCAAGCGCACCCGGCAGATGAAGGCCGAGCAGGAGGAGAAGGCGACCAAGACGGTTCCCGGCGCCAAGGTCCTGCTGCAGGGCGGCATCTACGGCACCATCGTCGCGTACGACGCCGAAGACCTCGACTCCCCGGCCCTGGTGGAGATCGCGCCCGGCACCGTGATCGAGGTGCACAGCCAGGCGATCCTCCGCATCGTGGAGCCCAAGGACGCCATCGTCGACGCGCCCGTCGACGGCGTGGACGATCACAGCGTCGACGAGACCGCCGCCCCCGCGGTCGAGACGCCCGAGGAGACCCGCGCCCGCCTCGAGCGGGACGCCGACGACAAGTAAGACGAAGGCCGTCGCGGCCTCCCGGATCACCGTCCTTCCAGAAAGCTGAACACACGTGGCTTCATCCTCTCCTGTCCGTCACGCCTGGCGGGTCCTCCTCGGCCTGCTCCTCGTGACGGGCGTGCTCTTCGGCATCAACGCGCTGGGTGTGTACGTCTTCAAGCAGAGCTCGTGGACACCCGAGCTCGCGCTCGACCTGCAGGGCGGCACCCAGATCATCCTGAGTGCCGAGACGGAGGACGGAGCAGCGCCGACGCAGGAGCAGCTCGACCAGGCCGCTGCGATCATCCGCCAGCGCGTCGACGCCTCCGGTGTGGCCGAGGCCGACATCACCACCGAGGGCGGACGCAACATCGTCGTCCAGATCCCCGGTGAGGCGGACGAGCAGACGCGGCAGCGGATCCAGTCCAGCGCCCAGCTCGAGTTCCGTCCGGTGCTCTACACCACGGCCGCGAGCACGGAGTTCGTCGGAGAGGACGGCAACTCCACCCCGTACCCGAGCCCTGACCCCTCGCTGAACGCCGAGCCCACGGCCGAGCCCACCGACGCCAGCGACCTGTCGTGGGTCACGGACAAGCTCGCGGCGGAGTTCCAGGCGTACGACTGCGCCAACCCGTCCAACGACCCGTCCAAGGCGCCGAAGGACGAGCCGGTGATCGCCTGCTCGCCCGACGACACCGCGAAGTTCATCCTCGGCCCGGCGGAACTCGACGGCCGCGCGATCACCGACGCGACGGCGGGACGCGACCCGCGCTCGGGCGCCTGGATCGTGCAGCTCACCATGAACGGCGACGGCGCGGACGCCTTCGGCCAGGTGAGCACCCGGCTCAACCAGAATCGCATCGACGGGCTGTCGCCGCGCGACCAGTTCGCCTTCGTGCTCGACGGCGAGGTCATCAGCGCGCCACGCATGAACGGCGTCATCCTCGACGGCCGCCCCAGCATCTCCGGCAGCTTCACGCAGGAGAGCGCGACGACCCTGGCCGATCAGCTCAAGTTCGGAGCCCTCCCGCTCAGCTTCGAGGTGCAGAGCTCGGACACGATCTCCGCGACCCTCGGCACTCAGCAGCTCCAGATCGGTCTCATCACGGGCCTCATCGGCCTCGCGCTCGTGGCGGTGTACTCGCTGCTGTCGTACCGGGCGCTCGGGACGGTGATCATCGCGTCCATCGCGGTGATGGCGGTGCTGACCTACATCGTCATCTGCATCCTGGCGTGGCGGATCGGCTTCCGCCTGTCGCTCGCCGGCGTCGCGGGCCTGATCGTGTCCATCGGCTTCACCGCCGACTCCTTCATCGTCTACTTCGAGCGCATCCGCGATGAGCTGCGCGACGGCAAGTCGATCACGGGTGCCGTCGAGGACGGCTGGGGTCGGGCGAAGCGGACGATCTACATCTCCAAGTCGATCAACGTCCTGGCCGCGGTGGTGCTGTACATCCTCGCCGACTCGACGGTGAAGGGCTTCGCGTTCACGCTCGGCCTCACCACCGTGATCGACGTGCTGATCTTCGTGATCTTCACCCACCCGGTGATGCAGCTGCTCGCTCGTACGCGGTTCTTCGGCGGCGGGCACAAGCTCTCCGGTCTGGATCCGGAGGCCCTGGGCGCCGTGTACCGGAGCCGCTCGCAATACCGCGAGGTCGCCACGGCGTCCGCGGGGCGCGGGGCGAAGAACGCGCGTTCGCGCGGAGAGGCGGATCGCCGGCAGACCATCGCCGAGCGCAAGCGGGCGGAGGCCCTCGCCGCCGAGAGACAGACCACGGCCGGAAGGGAGGGAGACAACTGATGCCTTCCATGAATGAGTTCGGCAACAACCTCTACACGGGCAAGACCTCCTTCCCGTTCGTGGGGCGCCGCCGCCTCTGGTTCATCATCGCGATCGCCCTGGTCGTCGGCTCCGCGCTCGTTCCGCTGTTCCGTCCGATCCAGTTCTCGATCGAGTTCACCGGCGGCTCGCAGTTCACGGTGACCGCACCGGACACCACGGATCAGGACACCGCGACCGAAGCGGTGCAGTCGGTCGTCCCCGGCGCGGCGACCAAGGTGGTCATCGTCAACGACCAGGACGTCCGCGTGCAGACCGACCAGATGACCGAGGGTGAGACGCAGCAGGTGGCGCGCGCCCTCGCCGACGCCTACGGTGTCGAGCCGGACGCCGTCGCCTCCTCGTTCATCGGCCCGGCCTGGGGCGAGAGCGTGACCCGGCAGTCGCTGTGGGGCCTGGCGATCTTCCTCGCACTGACCTTCCTGATCCTCGCGATCTACTTCCGCACGTGGAAGATGTCGGCGGCCGCGATCATCGGTCTGCTCGACGTGCTCGTGATCACCGTCGGCGTGTACGCCCTCGCCGGATTCGAGATCTCGCCGGCGGCCGTCATCGGCTTCCTGACGATCCTCGCGTACTCCCTGTACGACACCACCGTGGTGTTCGACAAGATCAGGGAGAACACGACGGAGGACGGGGAGAAGACGTCGCGACTGTTCGGGGAATCGGTCAACCTCGCGGTGAACCAGACCCTCATCCGCTCGATCAACACGTCCGTGGTGGCCGCGCTGCCAGTCGGTGCGATCCTCTTCATCGGCGCCTTCTGGCTCGGGGCGGAGACGCTGACCGACATCTCGCTGTCGATCTTCGTGGGCATCCTCGTGGCGACGTACTCGACGCTCTTCGTGGCCGCGCCGCTGTACTCGCTCTTCCGCGAGAACGAGCCGCAGATCAAGGAGCGCGACGCGCGTATCCGCGCGGCACGGAGCAAAGCGGCTGTCGACGCCTGACGCCCCCGCCGCGGGGCCGACCCCCGCTCAGCGCGCGTAGGATTGTCTGATTCGGAGGTGAGTGGATGGCGGAGCCGCAGACGGCATCGCAGGGTTCGAGTCTGCGACGGCTGGTGCCCCGCATCTTCTCGCGTGCGTCCCGGATCAACGATCTCGACAACCTGATCCGCACCGTCAGGGCGAACCACCCCAAGGGCGACTTCGCGGTCATCTCCCGCGCCTATGCCGTGGCGAAGGAGAAGCACGAGGGACAGAAGCGGCAGAGCGGCGAGCCGTACATCACGCATCCGCTCGCCGTCGCCCAGATCCTCGCGGAGCTCGGGCTCGGCCCGCGGGCGATCGCGGCCGCCCTGCTGCACGACACCGTCGAGGACACGGGCTACGCGCTCACCGATCTCACCGCCGAGTTCGGCGACGAGGTCGCGATGCTCGTGGACGGCGTGACCAAGCTCGACAAGGTCAAGTACGGCGAGAGCGCACAGGCCGAGACCGTGCGCAAGATGATCGTCGCGATGTCGAAGGACATCCGCGTGCTGCTCATCAAGCTCGCCGACCGGCTGCACAACGCCCGCACCTGGGGCTTCGTCCCGCCGGAGAAGGCGGCGAAGAAGGCCAAGGAGACGCTCGAGATCTACGCGCCGCTGGCCAATCGCCTCGGTATCCAGGCGATCAAGTCGGAGCTCGAAGACCTCTCCTTCGCCGTCCTCCACCCGAAGATCTACAACGAGATCCACAGCCTCATCGCCCAGCGCACCCCGCAGCGGGAGAAGTACCTGAGCCAGGTCATCGAGGAGATCGACGAGGACCTCCGCGACCTGCGCATCCGCGGCAAGGTCGTCGGCCGGCCCAAGCAGCTGTACTCGGTGTACCAGAAGATGGTCATCCGCGGCCGCGAGTTCGACGACATCTACGACCTGATCGGCATCCGGGTCCTCGTGTCCTCCGTGCGCGACTGCTACGCCGTGCTCGGCGCCATCCACGCCCGCTGGACGCCGCTGCCCGGCCGGTTCAAGGACTACATCGCCACCCCGAAGTTCAACCTCTACCAGTCGCTGCACACGACCGTGATCGGCCCGGCCGGACGGACGGTCGAGATCCAGATCCGCACGCACGAGATGCATCACCAGGCGGAGTACGGCGTCGCCGCGCACTGGATGTACAAGGAGCGGATGAACGGCGGCGGCAAGGCCGAGGTCCGCGCCTCCGACACCGACATGGCGTGGCTGGCGCACATCTCCGATTGGCAGGCCGAGACCGCGGACCCCGGGGAGTTCCTCGACTCCCTGCGGTTCGAGATCGGCGCCAAGGAGGTCTACGTCTTCACGCCGAAGGGGCGGGTGATCGGCCTCCCGGCCGGCGCCACCCCGGTCGACTTCGCCTATGCCGTGCACACCGAGATCGGGCACCGCACCATGGGCGCCAAGGTCAACGGACGCCTGGTGCCGCTGGAGTCGGAGCTGAAGAGCGGCGACGTCGTCGAGGTCTTCACCTCGAAGAACCCGGACGCGGGGCCCAGCCAGGATTGGCTCGGCTTCGTCAAGAGCACGCGAGCCAGGAACAAGATCCGCGGCTGGTTCACGAAGGAGCGCCGCGAGGAGGCCATCGAGCAGGGCAAGGAGGCGATCGCGCGCGCGATGCGCCGACAGAACCTGCCGCTGCAGCGTCTGATGAGCCAGGACTCGTTCACCGAGGTCGCCCACCAGATGCACTACGAGGACGTCTCGGGTCTCTACGCCGCCGTCGGCGAGGGGCACGTCTCGACGCAGTCGGTGCTCGAGAAGGTCACCGCGCTCGTCGCCACCGACGAGCCCACCACCGGGGCGATCGACCTGCCGGGAAGCGTCCAGACCCGAGAGACCCGGGGTGGCGACTCGGGCGTGCTCGTGCGCGGCGCGAACGACATCCTGGTGAAGCTGGCGAAGTGCTGCACGCCCGTCCCCGGCGACCCCATCGTCGGGTTCGTCACCCGGGGGAGCGGCGTCTCCGTGCACCGGGCGGACTGCGTGAACGTGAAGGCCCTCAGCGGCGAGCAGGACCGCTTCGTCGAGGTCTCCTGGGCGCCGACGAAGAAGAGCGTCTTCCGGGTGCAGATCCAGGTCGAGGCCCTCGATCGTTCCGGCCTCCTCTCGGACGTCACGCGGGTTCTCAGCGAGCATCACGTGAACATCCTCTCGGCGACCGTGTCGACGACCGACGAGCGCCTGGCGCTGAGCCGCTTCGTGTTCGAGATGGGCGACGCCGTGCACCTGGACCGCGTCCTGAACGCGGTGCGCCGGATCGACGCGGTCTACGACGTGTACCGCGTCACCTCCTCCTGACCAGCCGCTCCAGTGCGGCGAGGCCGCTGACGCTGCCCGGAACGCGCGACCGGGTCCGCAGGCTGCCGATGGCGTCGTCGAGCGCTTCCGGGTGGGCCTGAGCGAGCGCCTGCATCCACGGGAGGACCCGCGGGTCCCGGTGCAGACTCGTGGCCAGGTCGCACATCGTCCGGACGGGCGTGGAGACGGCGATCCCCCCGAGCAGCTGCACGTCCGTCCGAGGAAGCCTGGTGTCGTGGAAGACGACTCTGGCGTGCACGCGCGGACGCACCCGCCGCTCGACGCAGCGCCGCGCGTGATGGACGGCCGGCGGCTCGTCGCGGGCGCCGTGGATCCAGGCGGCACTGGGCCCGCAGGCGGCGGCGCCCTCCTGGATGAGCGTGGCGATGCTGCTCGCCCGCACGTCGGCGGACTCCGGCAGGTCCGCGGGGATGTAGGCGTCGCCGATCTCGACGACATGACCGTCCAGGCGGGCGGCGCAGAGTTCCGGCCGGCTGAGGCGCGAACCGGGGAGATAGAGCAGAGCGGGGTGCATGACGCCAGTGTGGCGTCGCGCACCCCGCTCAGACGGAGATGGCCGGACCTGTGGAGAGCTCAGCCGCCGAGGGCGTTGAGCCAGGCGCGACGGGCCTCGAGGGCGTCCGCGGCCTCCTTGGCGGCCTTGCTGTCACCGGCCTTCTCGGCGGCGGCCAGTTCGGCCTCCAGCTTCTCAATGGCTTCGTGCAGCTGCGAGCTCATGTCGTTCGCTCGCGCCTTGGTCTCCGGGTTGTTCTTCTTCCAGTCGACGTCCTCGCGGGCCTTGAGCGCCTGCTCGATGACGCGGAGCTTGTCGTCGAGCGCACGCTCCTTGTCGCGCGGGAAGATGCGGCCGACCTCGTCCCACTCCCGCTGGATGCGCGTGAGCAGGGCGCGGGCGCGCTTGATGTTCGGCTCGTCGGCGACCGCCTTGGCCTGCTCGAGCAGCGCCTGCCGGGCCTCGATCTTGGGAGCGGAGTCGGCCTCCTCGGCGGCGGCCTGCTCGGCGCGGGCGGCGTAGAGGGCGTCGCCGGCGGCCTTGAACCGTGCCCACAGGGCGTCGTCGGCCTTGCGTCCGGCGCGTCCGGCCGTCTTCCACTCGTCGAGGAGGGAGCGGTAGGCGGGGATGCCGTCGACGCCGCGCGGCGCCAACGCCTCGGCCCGCTCGACCAGTCGGGACTTCGCGTCGCGCGCGGCCTTGTGCGCATCGTCGAGCTCGGAGTAGAACGCCCGGCGGTGCTTGTCGACGACGGCCCTGGCGTCGCGGAACCGCTTCCAGAGCTGCTGCGAAACGCCCTTGGACAGGCGCGGACCGTTCTGCTGCTGGGCCTGCCAGGCCTCGAACAGCTCGTTGAGCTCGGCGGTGACCTGCTTCCACTGCACCTTGCTCAGGTCGCGGGCGGCGATGGCCTCGGCACGCTCGACGAGGGCGGTGCGCTCGGCGACCGCCTGCTCGACGAGCTCCTTCGCCTGCTGTGCCTCCTGGGCCGTGGCCTCGGACAGCGACGCGGTCAGCGCGGTGAGACGATCGCGGAGACCGGCGAGGTCGCCGACGGCCGCGGCGTCCGTGGCTTCGTCGATGAGGTGCGCGGCCTGCTTCGACAGGTCGCTCGCGGAGGCGCCGCCGGCCTGGTGGCGCTGCTCCAGGGCGACGACCTTGAAGGCGATGTCGTCGTACTTGCGGACGAAGTAGGCCAGGGCCTCGTCGGGGGTGCCGTCCGGGTACTGACCGACGACGCGCCAGGACTCACCCTCGCGCACCTCGACGGTGCCGTCTTCGGAGACACGGCCCCATTCGCCGGCGGACGAGACCGGAGTCGGCTTCGCGGCGGCCGGGGCGACGGCGGCCGGAGTCGGCGTCTTCCGCGGCATCGGCACGGCGGGCGGGGTGGGAACGGGCGGGGTCGGCTTCGCGGGCTCGTTGGCAGACACGGTGATTCTCCTTGCGCGGTCACGCCGCGGGAGGCGGAAAGGACGAGGCTCAGCCTAGTACGCCCTCTCTGATCCGCGAGACCCCGTCTTCCCGCCGAGACCCCGCGATTCGTGCGCGAACGAGGCGGGGTCTCGGCGACGAGGCGGGGTCTCGCGGGGAGGGACGTTACCGTTTCGTGAGCAGAACGTTCGATGCAGGACACACTGCGCGTCATCTGCGGGTAACACGGCGCTCCTATCGTCGCGACCACGACAGTCCCCAGGTCGACAGGAGTTCCATGGACGACAACGCAGCGCGCACAGCGGAGATCGTCGTCGTGGGGGCGGGGGCGGCGGCGCACCGCTTCGTCGCACGGATGCTGGAGGACCCGGACCGTGCCGTGCGGATCACGGTGTTCGGAGACGAGGGGCGCCTGCCCTACGACCGCTCCGTCGTGGCGCGCATCGTCGGAGGCACTCCGGCGTCGGCGGGCGAGCTCGATCGCGCGCCGTTCCGTGACGACCGCGTCCGCCTCATCGACGACGACCGGGTCCTGCGGATCGACAGGGGAGGGCACCGCGTGCGGACGCGGTCGCACCGGTGGTACGACTACGACGCGCTCGTCCTCGCGACCGGCACCCATGCCCAGCGGCTCGACGTGCCGGGGATCCGTGCCCGTGGCTCGTTCGTCCTGCGCGCGATGGAGGACGCGCACATGCTGCGTGCGTTCCTCGCCGTCCGTGCGACGGAGATGCCGCGGGCGCTGCGCGCGGTCGTCGTCGGCGGCGACGAGGGCGGAGTGGACGCCGCATGCGCGCTGCACGACGCCGGGGTGCAGACGACGATCGTGGACACCGCGGACCGCCTGCTGCCCGCACAGCTCACGGTTCCCGGGGCGAGCGCACTCCGCGGGATCGTCGAGGCGCGCGGTATCGCGGTCCGGACGCGGACGCGGGTGACCCGCGTCGACCCCGACGCGACGGGCGCGGTGACGGCCGTGGAGTTCCAGGACGGCACGTTCGCACGGACCGACCTCATCCTGACGACGGGTGCGCGGGCACGGGATGAGCTGGCACGGAACGCCGGGCTCCCCACGCGGCCGGGCGGCGGTGTCCTCGTGGACGCGGACGGGCGGACGTCCGACCCGCGCGTCCTCGCGATCGGCGACGTCGCCGCGGACCCGGCATCCGGCGGCACGGAGGCGGCCCTGGCGTCCGCGGATCGAGCGGCGGCCGCCCTGCTCGGCGCTCGGATCGCGAGCCCCGCGGGACACGGATGGCGCGGGAGTCCCGGCGGTATCGAGGTCGTGACCCTGCGTCTCCCGGACGGTGACGGGCCGACCGTCGACATCCCTCTTCCGAGCGGGGGAGACCGCGTGTTCGGGGAGGTCGTGCTCTCCGAGGATGCCCGCGTGGTGCATCGCGTGACGGTCATCGGCGCGTCGGCGGATGCCTCTCTCGCCGGTCTCGCGCCCGGGTCGCTCGACGGTCAGAGGGCGGCGCGGGCGCTCCTGGCCGCCGCCGTGGCCGCGGACGGTGCGGAGGCCTGCGCACATGGGCTGCGGTGCTCGCCGCTGGAGGTGTTGGCAGCGGAGCTCGCGGACCGCGGGATCCGAACCGTCGCGGAGGCTCTGAACGGTGCGGTCGAGAGCCGCGGCTGCGGCCCCTGCCTCCGCCGTCTCGCGCTCGCGCTGCAGGGGCGCGCCGAGGTGAACGTCGGCGTACGGCCCGGCGACCGCGGAAGCCTTCGCTCCGAGGTGCGTCTCCGCGGGACGACGGCCGCTCCCGTCCTGGAGGTGCGCGTCGGCGACGAGTCCGACGGGACGCTGCTCCTCGTCGTGGGTCATCTCGCGGCACGACGCGAGGCGACGGTACGGGTCGATCGAGGGCTCCTCGCCGTCAGTGGGCTCCGGGCGGAGGACATACCGGATGCACTCGCGGACCTGCGGAGCGCCGGCGCCGTCGTTCCGGAGACCCTGATCGGCGGGGCGGACCTCGCGCGGCCCGGAGGCCCGATCGGCGTCGTCCGGCACCCGCCGCGGACACGGCGACGCGCCGGTACTGCGAGGTCGGCGGAGGGCTCCGCATGAGTGCGCCCCCGCGTCCTGCTCCGGCGCTCGTCGGCTGCCGCGTCGTGGTGGTCGAGGTGCCGCGGCCGGTGCGCCCGGAGCCGGTCGACGTCGACACGCTTCTGCGGATCCTCGCTGCGACCGGCTCGGATGTCGTCCGGATCACCTCGCCCCGGACGGACCACGCGATCCCGGCCGGCACCAAGCGGACGCTGTACCGGATCGCGTCCGGTCAGGTGGACGCGGTGCTGTTCCCCGTGGCGGAGGCCCTACCCGGGTGGCTCGCCACCGTGGAACGACTGGGCATGCTCGACGCCATCCGCGAACGCTCACGTGCGTCCCGCCTGCTGCTCGCCACGACCGACGCCGCCGCGACCGCGCGATTGGCGGAGAGCGGCCTGCCCGCATCGACGTCGTGCGGGCCCACCGCGGACGACCTCGCCCGGAGCGCTCTCGCCCCGCTCACGTACGGGGTCCTCGAGCGACGGACGGCGGTGGGGCGCCTGGCGGTGCGCAGCGGAGGCGCGCTGATCGACGGAGGCTTCGTCCCGCTCTCCCGCGGCGCGGTCAGCATCCTCGAGGCCCTGTTCATCGCCGACGGGCGCGTGCTCACCAGGGCGGAGATCGGCCAGGTGCTGCCCGGCGGTCGACGCAGCGCCCGTGCGGTCGAGGTGGCGGTGGCGCGGCTGCGGGACGCCCTCGGCGACGGGGACCTCGTGCAGACCGTGGTCAAGCGCGGGTACCGGCTCGCCGTCCTCGACGAGGACTGACGACGCCGGAGAGCCTCACTCCGTCGGCGTCTCGGAAGCCGTCGGCACCGGGCTGGGCGCATCGCTCGGGGTCGGGGAGGGAGCGATCGACGAGGTCGGCGACGGCGTGGGCGTCGGTTCCGGAGCGGTCACCTGCGCATGCACGACCTGGCTGACGATCGCGCCCACGACGATGAGGGCGCCGACCGTGATCGCGATGGCGTTGTCGCGGGTGCGTCGGCGGATCTGATCCTGGTGCCAGCGGGTGCGGGCGGTGTGCAGCCGAGCGCGCTCCGCCTCGGTGCGTGTCTGCGCCTTCTTGGAACCGCGTGCGGCCATGCCCTGTCTCTCCCGTCCGACGCCGGTCCACGACGTCGCCTGAGAGCCTACCGGGGGCCCGGCCTCGCCTCGTGTCCCCGGCCGCCGTTAGCCTGGAGGAATGTCCTCTCCCTCCGCCCTGCTCTCCGGGCAGACACCGCTCGCCGTGCGCATGCGCCCGGTGTCGCTGGACGAGGTCGCGGGGCAGCGCCACCTGCTGCGGGCCGGGTCGCCCATCGTGGCTCTCGCCGACCCGGAGGCCAGCTCGCCCGGCGCGGTGTCGATCATCCTCTGGGGGCCGCCGGGCACCGGCAAGACCACGCTCGCGCAGGCCATCGCCCGCTCGTCCGGCCGCCGGTTCGTCGAGCTCTCGGCCATCACCGCCGGCGTCAAGGACGTCCGGGAGGTCATGCAGGAGGCGATCACCCAGCGCGACCTCTACGGGCAGACGACGATCCTCTTCCTCGATGAGATCCACCGCTTCACCAAGGCCCAGCAGGACGCGCTGCTGCCCGGCGTGGAGAACGGGTGGGTCATCCTCATCGCCGCGACCACGGAGAACCCCTCGTTCTCGGTGATCTCGCCGCTGCTGTCCCGGTCGTTGCTGCTCACGCTGCAGCCGCTCACCGATGACGACATCGGGGTGCTCGTGGACCGCGCGGTGTCGGATGCCCGCGGACTCTCCGGTACGGTCGCGCTCAGCGATGAGGCGCGGTCGGCGCTCATCCGCCTCGCGTCGGGGGACGCCCGTCGTGCCCTCACCGGACTGGAGGCCGCCGCTGCCGTGGCGCTGTCGCACGCCGCCGCCTCCGAGGCCGACGACGACGGCGAAGACCGGGAGACGGTCGTCCCGGAGGTCACCGCCGACGACGTGGCACAGGCCGTCGACAAGGCTCTGCTCCGTTACGACCGCCAGGGCGACGAGCACTACGACGTCATCAGCGCCTTCATCAAGTCGATCCGCGGTTCCGACCCGGACGCCGCGCTGCACTACCTCGCCCGCATGATCGAGGCAGGGGAGGACCCGAGGTTCATCGCCCGTCGGCTCGTCATCTCCGCCTCCGAAGACGTGGGGCTCGCCGACCCCCAGGCCCTCGGCATCGCGGTGGCTGCGGCCGACGCGGTGGCCTTCATCGGGATGCCGGAGGGGCGCATCCCGCTCGCCGAGGCCACCGTGTATCTGGCGACGACCGCGAAGTCGAACGCGGCCTACGTCGGCATCGACGCCGCCATCGCCGACATCCGCGCGGGGGGATTCGGGCGCGTGCCCCTTCACCTCCGCGACGCGCACTACCCCGGGGCGAAGCGCCTCGGGCACGGCCGCGGCTATCGCTACGCGCACGACAGCGAGTTCGGGATCGTGCCGCAGCAGTACCTGCCGGACGAGCTCGACGGGCGGCACTACTACGAGCCGAAGAACCTCGGCGCGGAGCGCGACATCAGCGCACGGCTGGAGCGCATCCGGCGCATCCTCGGCGACCGGTGAGCCGACGACCTCGGGCGTCTGTCGCCGTCTGTTAGACTTGAGCGGCTCGAAACCGAGTTTTCGGGCATCTCCTCGTTCACACCCCACCTCGACGGCACCCCGGCGTGCGCCCCGAGGCAGAACGCGGTGATACGTCCGTCGGACGTGAAATCCACGTCCACGTCATCGGAAGGATAACTTCGTGGTCACGAAGTCCCAGGACCGCCGCAAGGTGCGTCTCAGCCGCGCCCTCGGCGTGGCCCTCACCCCCAAGGCCGCCCGCTACCTCGAGAAGCGTCCCTACGCTCCGGGTGAGCACGGCCGTACCAAGCGCAAGGCCGACAGCGACTACGCCGTCCGTCTGCGTGAGAAGCAGCGTCTGCGCGAGCAGTACGGCATCCGCGAGAAGCAGCTGCGTATCGCGTTCAACGAGGCCCGTCGTCAGGACGGCCTGACCGGTGAGAACCTCGTCGAGCTCCTCGAGATGCGTCTCGACGCCCTCGTCCTGCGTTCGGGCTTCGCCCGCACCACGGCACAGGCGCGCCAGCTCGTCGTGCACCGTCACATCCTCGTCGACGGCCAGCTCGTCGACCGCCCGTCGTTCCGCGTGAAGCCGGGTCAGCTCATCCACGTCAAGCCCAAGAGCGAGGGCCTCGAGCCCTTCCAGGTGGCGGCCGCCGGCGGTCACGCCGAGGTCCTGCCGGCCGTTCCGGGTTACCTCGAGGTCGAGCTCGACAAGCTCCAGGCCCGTCTGGTCCGTCGTCCGAAGCGCGCCGAGGTCCCCGTGACCTGTGAAGTGCAGCTCGTCGTCGAGTACTACGCGGCCCGCTGATCCAGCGGAAGAGCATCAGGCAGGAGGCGTCGGGGTTCCCGACGCCTCCTGTCGTTTCCGCCTACGATGGAGAGACCGCGCCTTCGCGGCTCTAGGGCAAGGATGACGACATGAAGAATGTGCTGTGGTTCCTGATCGGCGTGATCGGCGGCTTCGTCGCGGCTCACTTCATGAACAAGGACCCGCGGGGCCACGACATCCTGGCCGACGTCGACGCCCGCCTCAACGGCCTCGCCGCGATCCTCAGCGACGCGTATCGCGCGCAGGAGGCTCGGTTGACCGAGCCGGGCGAGAACTGACCCCCCGCATCTGCGCCTCGGCGCGCCACCTCACGCAAGGACATCCGGCACTCCTATGAAAACTGCGGAAATCGCGCAGCGCTACCTCTCCTACTTCGAGAAGAACGACCACCTCATCGTCCCCTCGGCATCCCTGGTCAGCGACGACCCCTCGCTGCTGTTCACGGTCGCCGGCATGGTCCCGATGATCCCGTACCTCACGGGCGTGGTCCCGGCGCCGCATCCGCGCATCGCCGACCTGCAGAAGTGCATCCGGACCAACGACATCGAGGAGGTCGGGCGCACCGCGCGTCACGGCACGTTCTTCCAGATGCTCGGCAACTGGTCGTTCGGCGACTACTTCAAAGAAGGCGCGATCCGCTACGCCTGGGAGCTGCTCACGAGCTCGGAGGCCGACGGCGGCCTCGGCTTCGACGAGAAGGATCTCTGGGTCACCGTCTACGAGACCGACGACGAGGCCGAGGCGATCTGGCGCGACATCATCGGACTCAAGCCGGAGCGCATCCAGCGCCTCGGCCGCGCGGACAACTACTGGAACACCGGGCAGCCCGGTCCCGGTGGCCCTGACTCCGAGATCTTCTTCGACCGCGGCCCGGCCTACGGCAAGGACGGCGGCCCGGCTGTCGACGACTCGCGGTTCCTGGAGATCTGGAACCTCGTGTTCATGCAGGACTTCATCGAGAACATCCGCGGCAAGACCGAGTTCGACATCGTCGGCGAACTGCCGATGAAGAACATCGACACCGGCATGGGACTGGAGCGCGTCGCGTTCCTCAAGCAGGGCGTCGAGAACATGTACGAGACCGACCAGGTGCGTCCGGTGCTCGACCGCGCCGTCGAGCTCTCCGGCCGCCGCTATGGTGCGGTCCACGAGGATGACGTCCGCTTCCGGGTGATCGCGGATCACGTGCGCTCCTCGCTCATGCTCCTCTCCGATGGCGTGCGTCCGTCGAACGAGGGCCGCGGCTACATCCTGCGGCGCCTCATGCGCCGGACCGTGCGCGCCATGCGGCTCCTCGGTGTCGACGACCCCGCGTTCCCCGAGCTGTTCGCCGCCTCCCGCGACGCGATGAAGTCGGCGTACCCGGAGCTGGAGCGGGACTGGTCCGTGCTCTCCTCGGCGGCCTTCGCCGAGGAGGAGACCTTCCGGCGCACCCTGGCGCAGGGATCGACCATCCTCGACCTCGCGCTCGACGAGACGAAGAAGGGCGGCGGGAAGACCCTCAGCGGTTCCGAGGCGTTCCTGCTGCACGACACCTACGGCTTCCCGATCGACCTCACCCTGGAGGTCGCCGAAGAGGCCGGGCTGGATGTGGACCGCGCCGCGTTCGACTCCCTCATGCAGGAGCAGCGTCAGCGCGCGAAGGACGACGCCCGCAACCGCAAGCGCCAGCTCGCGGATGTCTCGGTGTACCGCGACCTGCGCGCGCTGGGCGAGACGGGCTTCGACGGCTACACGGCCCTCGAGGTGGAGTCGCGTGTGCTCGGCCTGCTCGTCGACGGCGCGCCGGTGCGCAGCGCCGCCGAGGGCCAGATCGCCGAGGTGGTGCTCGCCGAGACGACGCTGTACGCCGAGTCCGGCGGCCAGGTCGCCGACAAGGGCACCATCGTGGGCCCGGGCTACGAGCTCGAGGTGCTCGACGTGCAGCGTCCGGTCCCCGGGCTGATCAGCCACACGGTCGAGGTCTCCCGCGGCACGGTCGCGGTCGACGACATCGCGACGACGATCGTCGACGCCGCCAACCGCCGCGCCGCCCGCCAGGCGCATTCCGCCACCCACCTCGTGCACGCCGCCCTCCGCGACACGCTCGGTCCGACGGCCACGCAGTCCGGGTCGCTCAACCGCGCCGGGTACATGCGATTCGACTTCGCCTGGTCGCAGGCGCTGTCGACGGACACCCGCACGGAGATCGAGGAGATCACGAACCGCGCCGTGCAGGACGCCCTCGAGGTGACCACCCGCATCGTGACGCTCGACGAGGCCAAGGAAGCCGGCGCCATGGCGCTCTTCGGCGAGAAGTACGGCGACGTCGTGCGGATGGTCGACATCGGCGGCCCGTGGTCGCGCGAGCTCTGCGCCGGCACGCACGTGTCGACCAGCGCGGAGATCGGCCTGGTCAGCGTGGTGGGGGAGTCGTCGGTCGGCGCTTCCAACCGCCGGATCGAGGCTCTCGTCGGCGCGGATGCGTTCCGTGAGCTCGCGGCGGAGCGGGCTCTCGTGTCGCAGCTCACCGCCTCCCTGAAGACCCCGCGCGAGCAGCTCCCTGAGCGGATCGCCGATCTCGCCGCAAGCCTCAAGGCCGCGGAGAAGCGCATCGCGCAGTTCGAGGCGAAGGAGCGGGCGGGGCGCATTCCCGCCATCGCCGAGGCCGCGACGCGCGTCGGAGACTTCCGCGTGGCGGCGCAGACGCTGGGCGATGTGGCCTCCGCGGACGATGTCCGCGAGCTCGTCAACGGCGTGCGCGACCGGCTGGGTTCCGATCCCGCGGTCGTCGCGCTCGGTGCGGTCGTCAACGGTCGCCCCGTCGTCGTCGTCGCCACGAACGAGGCTGCGCGCAGTGCCGGTGCGAAGGCGGGTGCGCTCGCGAAGCGCGCCGCCGGTGTGCTCGGCGGAGGCGGCGGTGGGCGTGACGACGTCGCCCAGGGCGGCGGCACCGACGCGGCGGCGCTGCCCGCCGCGCTCGAGGCCGTCTCCCAGGAGCTGCGCCGCGCGTGAGCGGTTATCGCCGCGGGGTCCGGCTCGGCATCGACGTCGGCCGGGCCCGCGTGGGCGTGGCCCGGTCCGATCCGGACGGCATGCTGGCCGTCCCCGTCGAGACCGTGCCCCGCGACGAGCGCTCGCTCTCGCGCATCGCGGAGCTGGCTGCGGAGTACGAGCCGCTGGAGATCGTCGTCGGGCTGCCCGTGAACATGCAGGGTGCCGACACGCCGTCGACGGTGGATGCGCGCGAGTTCGCGGCGGCTCTCCAGGCGCGGAGCGGTGTGCCGGTACGCCTCGTCGACGAGCGTCTGAGCACCGTCTCCGCGCATGCGGCGTTGCGGAGTTCTGGGCGATCACAGAAGAACTCTCGTAGCATTGTGGATCAGGTCGCCGCCGTGGTGCTGCTGCAGCAGGCGATCGACACGGAGAAGAGCACCGGAAACCCGGCCGGTGCCCCGGTCCCCGTTGACGAGGAGCCCGCCTGAACATGTCCGAACGCGAGAGCCGTGCGCCCGAGCACGAGCAGAGCACCCGGTTGGGGGATCTGTTCGAGAACCTCCCCGCTCCGTCCCCGCAGGTCCCGACCGCCGGAGACGACACGCCGGCGCCCGGATCCCGCCGTGCGGCCAGGGAGGCCGCGGCGCGCGAGCAGGAGGCCCCGCCCGCTCCGGACCCCGGTGTCGCACCCGCTGCCGATGTGCCCGCCCGTCCGGTCTCGGCGTCGGCGGCGACCACTGCGGAGACACGGGCGAACGACCAGCGGCCGGCCGTGCCCGGCGCGGATGCCGAACCGGTCGCGACACGCGCGATGCCCGTCGCCGCGACGAGCGCGGATGAGACCCCCGCTCCGGGGCCGCGCCGGTCGACCGGCACCGAAGACCCCGCACCGGCGCTGGGCGGCGGGCTCGACGAGATCTTCGCCGCCCAGGACGACGGCCGCGATCACGGCGCGCCGACCAAGAAGAAGCGCCGCAAGGGCTGCCTCGTCGCCCTGATCATCGTCCTGGTGATCCTCGGCGGCATCGCCGCCGGCGGAGTCTGGGTCGCCAACACCTTCGGCGACCGCATCGCCGACGCCATGGGGTGGGGGGAGCCGAAGGACTGGGAGCCCGGTCAGGCGACCGGTGAGGTATACGTCACGATCAAGCAGGGCGACACGGGCGGCCCCGTGTCGACGGCGCTGTACGAAGCCGGCGTTACGAAGACCGAGGACGTCTTCTACGACTACCTCATCGACGAGAACATCGCGGTGACCTTCTATCCCGGCGTCTACCGCCTGCAGAAGAAGATGACGGCGGAGGATGCCCTCGCCGCGCTCCGCAACGAGGAGAACAAGCTCGAGAACACCGTCTCCATGCCGGAGGGCGGGACGATCGAATCGGCCCTGCCGTCCATGGCGGAGACTCTCGGGATGCCGCTGGCCGACCTCGAGGCAGCCGTCGCCGATCCGTCCGCGTACGGGGTGGAGGCGCAGAGCCTGGAGGGGTGGCTGTTCCCCGCGGTGTACACGTTCGACCCCGAGGTCACCGCGACGCAGGTCATCCAGCGCATGGTCGACCGGACGCGCGAATCGCTCGCCGCCGCCGGCGTCCCGGACGAGGACGCGCAGCGGATCCTCACGATCGCCTCGATCATCCAGCGCGAAGGCCGCACGGACGACTTCGCCAAGGTGTCCCGCGTGATCCAGAACCGCCTCGACGACGACATGCTGCTCCAGATGGACTCGACGGCGCAGTACGGGTATGGCTCCCTGCACGAGGGCGTGGTCTCGAGCTCGGCCGAGGCTCTGGAAGACCCCAACGAGTGGAACACCTACGTGAACAAGGGGCTTCCGGCCACGCCGATCGCGAGCCCGAACGATGCCGCGATCGATGCCGCGATGCACCCCGCGGACGGGCCGTGGATCTACTTCGTCACCGTCAACCTCGAGACCGGCGAGACGCAGTTCTCGGAGACCCTCGCGGAGCACGAGCGGGGCGTGGAGAAGTGGCGGGACTGGTGCCGCGCGAACCCCGACGCCGGTTGCTGACGCGGTGAACCGGAGACGGCTGGCGGTCTGGGGCGACCCGATCGGGCACTCACGGTCGCCGGAGCTGCACGCTGCGGCCTACGCGGTGCTCGGACTGGACTGGGAATACGGGCGCCGTCAGGTCGGCGCGGAGGGTTTCACGGACGCGGTCGAGGCGCTCGACGACACCTGGCGCGGCCTGTCCCTGACGATGCCGCTCAAGGAGGAGGCGTACCGATACGCCGCCACCCGAGACGCCCACGCGGAGCTGACCGGCGCGGTCAACACGCTCCTGCTCTCGGAGACCCCGGCCGGATTCAACACCGACGTCGGCGGGATCGTCGATGCGCTCGGGGACGCCGGCATCCGCGAGATCGGGACGGCGCGGATCCTGGGCGCCGGAGCCACGGCGGCCTCGGCCCTCGTCGCTCTCGCCGACCTGGGGGCGACACGGGTCGAGGTCGCCGCCCGTCGGCCGGAGCGCGCCGCGGGGCTCGTCGGGATCGGGGAGCGACGCGGCGTCGTGGTCACCCCGCGACCGCTCGACGAGGTGGAGGGCGCCGTCGACCTCACGGTGGCGACCCTGCCCTCCGGCACCGTGCTTCCGCCGGAGAGTGCCGCCCGACTGGCCCAGGGCGGCGGCACGCTGTTCGACGCCGCCTACGCGCCCTGGCCGTCCGCCCTGGCGGCGGCATGGGGTCCGGCGCCGGTGGTCTCCGGGCTCGGGATGCTGCTGCATCAGGCGGTCCGGCAGATCCGGATCTTCCTGCACGGCGACCCGGTCTCGCCGCTGCCGGACGAGGAGGCCGTCCTCGCCGCGATGCGTGCCACCCTCTGAGCGCCGCCCGACGAAACGCGGCACGGCGCGGGGGAAACGCATGGGAGACTAGAGCACATGCTCCGCGTGCTCACGGCCGGCGAATCGCACGGCCCAGAACTCATCGCCGTCATGGAGGGTCTGCCCTCCGGCGTCCCGGTGTCGTCCGAGGCCATCCAGGCCGACCTCGCCCGCCGCAAGCTCGGCTATGGACGCGGCTCCCGGATGAAGTTCGAACAGGACGAGCTCACGATCTCCGGTGGCGTCCGGCACGGGAAGACGCTGGGCAGTCCCATCGCCCTGCGCATCGGCAACACCGAGTGGCCGAAGTGGATCGAGGTCATGAACCCGGAGCCGGTGGAGCTCACCGACCGCTCTCGCGGACGTGGCGCCCCGCTGACCCGGCCCCGTCCGGGCCACGCCGACCTCGTGGGCATGCAGAAGTACGACTTCGACGAGGCCCGTCCGATCCTCGAGCGCGCGAGCGCCCGGGAGACCGCCGCCCGCGTGGCGCTCGGTGCCGTCGCCCGCTCCTTCCTCGGCGAGCTCGGCATCCGACTCGTCAGCCACACGCTCTCCATCGGGCCGGTGCGCGTGCCGGATGGCGCGGCGCTGCCGACACCGGACGACGTGGACGCCCTGGACGCCGACCCGCTGCGGTGCTTCGACCCCGCGACCTCGGCGCTCATGGTCGCGGAGGTGGACGACGCCAAGAAGGACGGCGACACCCTCGGCGGCATCGTCGAGGTCCTCGCGTACGGCCTGCCGCCGGGGCTCGGCTCCCACGTGCACTGGGATCGCCGCCTGGACGCCCGGCTGGCCCAGGCGCTCATGAGCATCCAGGCCATCAAGGGCGTGGAGGTCGGCGACGGCTTCGAGACCACGCGCCGCCGCGGCTCCGCCGCCCACGACGAGCTCTTCGCCACCGCCGACGGCATCGCCCGCGGCACCGATCGTGCCGGTGGCACCGAGGGCGGCATGTCGACCGGAACCGTGCTGCGCGTCCGCGCCGGCATGAAGCCAATCGCGACCGTGCCTCATGCGCTGCGCACGATCGACGTGGCGACCGGTGACGAGGCGACCGCGCACCACCAGCGTTCCGACGTCTGTGCCGTGCCCGCGGCGGGGGTCGTCGCCGAGGCCATGGTCGCGATCGAGCTGGCGCGCGCCGTGCTGGAGAAGTTCGGCGGCGACAGCATCCGCGAGACGCGCCGCAACCTGGAGGGGTACCTCGACGGCATCCCGGCGGAGCTGCGCACGGCCCCCGCGTCCGAGGCGGCGCTCATCGCGCATGACGAACGAGGCTGAGCCCCTGACGCTGGTCCTCGTCGGACCGATGGCGGCCGGCAAGACCAGCGTCGGGCGACGGGTCGCGCGGCGGCTGGGCGTCGCCTTCGTCGACACCGACAAGCGCATCGTCGCCGCGCACGGCCCGATCCCCGAGATCTTCGCCACGCATGGCGAGGCCCACTTCCGGGACCTGGAGCGCGCGGCGGTCCGGGAGGCCCTCGCCGAGGGCGGCGTGATCTCCCTCGGCGGCGGCGCCGTCACGGATCCGGAGACGCGCGCGCTGTTGCGCGCCCACCCCGTGGTCTTCCTCACCGTGAGCGAGGCCGCCGTCGCCGACCGCCTGCGCGGCGGGACGCGCCCGCTGCTGGCGGGCGAGGACCCGGTCGAGAAGTGGAAGCGCATCTTCGCCGAACGGCGAGGATGGTACGACGAGGTGGCGTCGACCACGTTCGACACCTCGCGGCGTCCGATGCAGCGCATCGCGGACGAGATCGTGGCATGGAGGAGAGAACAGCGATGAGCACGACGACCATCAGCGTCACCGGGAACGACGCCTACGACATCACGATCGGACGGGGGATCCTCGACCAGGTGTCCGCGGCTCTCGCGCCGGGCGTCCGCAAGATCCTCGTCGTGCACCCGCCGACCCTCGCGGCCCGCGCCGCCGAGCTCCGCGACCGGCTCCTCGCCGACACCGCGGACGGCCCGCGCGAGGTGCTGCTCGCCGAGATCCCGGATGCCGAGCAGGGCAAGCGCATCGAGGTCGCCGCCTTCTGCTGGCAGGTCATGGGCCAGGCCGACTTCACCCGGACGGACGCCGTCGTCGGCTACGGCGGGGGAGCGGTGACCGACCTCGCCGGCTTCGTCGCGGCGACGTGGCTGCGCGGCATCCAGATCGTCCAGGTGCCCACCACCGTCCTCGGCCTCGTGGACGCCGCCGTGGGCGGCAAGACGGGCGTCAACACCGCGGAGGGCAAGAACCTCGTCGGCGCCTTCTGGGCCCCGCGCGCCGTCGTCGGCGACCTCGACGAACTGGGCAGCCTGAGCCCCAACGAGGCCACCGCCGGCTTCGCGGAGGTCGTCAAGGCCGGTTTCATCTGGGCCCCGGAGATCCTCGACATCGTCGAGGCCGATCCGGCGCGCGCGGTCGACACCACGACGGACGAGTTCCGCCGGGCCGTGGAGCTCGCGATCGACATGAAGGCGCAGGTCGTCTCGGATGACTTCCGCGAGGCCGGGCAGCGGGAGATCCTGAACTACGGCCACACGCTCGGCCACGCGATCGAGCACGCCGAGCGGTACCGCTGGCGGCACGGGGCGGCCATCTCGATCGGCATGCTGTACGCCGCGGAGCTGTCCCGGCTCGCGGGGCGGCTGTCGGACGCCGCCGCGGAGCGCCACCGCACGATCCTCGAGTCGCTCGGCCTGCCGACGTCGTACCGGGCCGGTGCCTGGCCGCAGCTGCTCGCGACGATGCAGCGCGACAAGAAGAGCCGCGGCGGCATGCTCCGCTTCATCCTGTTGGACGACATCGCCAAGCCCACCGTGCTCCAGGCGCCGGATGAGTCGCTGCTCTTCGCCGCCTACCAGGAGATCGGCGCATGAGCATCGCCGTCCGGCGCATCACACCGGAGGACTGGCGGGAGGTCAAGGCGCTGCGGCTGCAGGCCCTCGCCGACCCGGCCGCACCGATGGCCTTCCTCGACACCGTCGAGCACGCCGCCGCACAGCCCGACCGCTTCTGGCAGGAGCGTGCCGCGAATGCCGCGGGCGACGCCGCCGCGGCGCAGTTCGTCGCGATCGCCGACGACGGCGCCTGGACCGGGACCGTGACCGTGCTTCCGCATCGCGAGCAGCACGAGGCGGGGCTGGTCGTCGGGGTCTACGTGGTGGACACGCATCGCGGTGCGGGCGTCATCGATGCGCTCCTCGACGCCGCGGCGGCCTGGGCCCGCGATCGCGGCCTCCGCGCGCTCGTACTCGAGGTGCACGTCGACAACGAGCGCGCGCAGGCGGTCTACCGTCGGCACGGGTTCGTCCGGACCGGGGAGATCGAGACGGCCAACTTCGGGCGGGAATGGGTCATGCGCCGCGAGCTGGTCGACACCGGGAGCGTGCCCGCATGAGCGCCCCGCGTCGGCTGCTGCTCGTCAACGGCCCCAACCTCAACCTCCTCGGCACCCGCGAACCCGAGGTGTACGGCACGGCGACCCTCGCCGACGTCGAGCGGATCACCGCCGAGGCCGCCGCCGCGCTCGGGTTCGAGGTGCGGGCGCTGCAGAGCAACCACGAGGGCGTGCTCATCGACGCGATCCACGACGCGCGGGCGGACTGCGCGGGCATCGTCATCAACCCGGGCGGCCTCACCCATACCTCCGTCGCCCTGCGCGACGCACTCACCGGCATCGCCCTGCCGTTCGCCGAGGTGCACATCTCCGACGTCTACGCCCGCGAGGAGTTCCGTCACCACTCGTACCTGCACGACGTCGCCGCGGTCCGTGTCATCGGACGCGGCGTGGAGGGCTACGCCGACGCGGTGCGGGACCTCGTCGCGCAGCTCTGAGCGCGCGGGATCAGGGCAGGCCGACGAGCAGCACGCACACCGTGATGCCCACGAGCGTCACCAGGGCCATGGCGACGAAGCAGGCGGCCAGCGCACGGAGCCGCGGCCGCACGCTCGACACCGCGAGGCGGATGACGACCATCGCGACCAGGCCCATGACCAGGATGATCGCGGTCACCAGGCCGACGGTTCCCGCCGCGCCGCCGCTGCGGACGATCCCGATCAGGGGCACGAGGCTGACCGCCGTGAAGATCGTGGCGACGATGAGCCAGACCGCCCCGGACGACGTCCGCAGCGCCGGCTGATTCGCCATCCTGGTCGGGTCCCGGTCGCGATCGTCTTCGCTCATGTCGATTCCTCCTGTCCTCGTCCACGCTGCCCGGGGCCACGGGCATCGTCACGGGGCTTCCGGTCTCGCGGAGGAGCGTCTATCGTGCCCCGCGACGGCCTGCGCCGGGCATCCCGTAGAATCGACTGTCGGCCGACCCCGGCCCCCACGGACTCAGGAACGGAACTCCTCGCACATGGCATCCACCGCAGACATCAAGAACGGCGTCGTCCTCAGCATCGACGGGCAGCTCTGGAGCGTCATCGAGTTCCAGCACGTCAAGCCCGGCAAGGGCGGCGCCTTCGTCCGCACGAAGCTGAAGAACGTCGTCTCGGGCAAGACCGTGGACCGCACGTACAACGCCGGGGCGAAGATCGACATCGAGAACGTCGACCGCCGGGACTATACCTACCTCTACACCGACGGTGACGGGTTCGTGTTCATGGACCAGACCGACTTCGACCAGATCACGCTGCCGGCGGCCACGGTCGGCGACGCGAAGAACTTCCTGCTCGAGAACCAGCAGGTCACCATCGCCCTCAACAACGGCAACCCTCTCTACATCGACCTCCCGGCCTCGGTCATCCTCGAGGTGACCTACACCGAGCCCGGTCTGCAGGGCGACCGCTCGTCCGCCGGCACCAAGCCCGCGACGCTCGAGACCGGCTACGAGATCCAGGTCCCGCTGTTCCTGGAGACCGGCACGAAGGTCAAGGTCGACACCCGCACGGGCGAGTACCTCGGCCGCGAGAAGTAAGGCGTGAGCGCCCGCACGAAGGCGCGCAAGCGCGCGCTCGACATCCTGTTCTCGGCCGACGTCCGCGGCGACGAGGTCGCGGTGGCCCTCGCCGCCGAGGCGAAGCGCGCGGCGAACGAGCCCGCACGTGAGGCGTCGTGGCTGTACGCCCGCGAGATCGTCGACGGCATCATCGACCAGCGCGACGAGATCGACGAGCAGATCACGACCCACAGCCGCGACTGGAAGCTCGAGCGGATGCCCGCCGTCGACCGCGCCCTGCTGCGCATCGGCGCGTGGGAGATCCTCTACAACGACGACGTGCCGACCGCGGTCGCGATCGACGAGGCGGTGGAGCTCGCGAAGGAGTTCTCCACCGACGAGTCGGGCGCGTTCGTGCACGGCGTGCTCGCCCGCGTCGCCCGCTCGGCCTGAGCGCCGCAGCAGCGGTGTCGGCGGTGGCGGGCAGGATCGTCTCATGATCCGCCCGCCCGCCTCCGCCACCCCGGGAGACGGGGCGCGGGATTGGCGTGCCCTGTTGGACGCCGGCGCTGCCCCGGCGGCGGCGACCCCCCTCGCGCTCGGGTTCGAGGTGCGCGTCCGCGACGCCCGAGGAGCCAACCCGTGGGCCTCACGCCCGCAGCGCACCGCGACTCCCCGTGACGTCGCCAAGGGTGTGGGGGAGATCCTCCTCGGCATCCGTCCGCTGGAGCGGAGCGCGGCGACGGGGTCCTGGGTGCTCGGGTCCGCCACCTGGGACGCGGTCCGCCGCGCGCCGGACCAGTACGGTCGGGAGCAGTCGCGGTGGTTCGCCGATCTGCTGAGCATCGCGCGCGACGCGCTGCTCTCCGGCACGGCGGGGGACTGGCTCGTCGCCGACCTCATCGAGTCGCGGCTCCTCTGGGGGCATCTGCGGTCGGCAACCGACCTCGGCATCCCGCTCGTGGCGGCCCAGCGGTCGACGACGCTCGTCCTCGCCGACACCGCAGAACTGACGGCGACCGTGTCCCGTGACGACGACGGCGGCCTCGTCGTCCGTCCGGTCGTGACCCTGGACGGGCGCGAGACGCTGCCGGGCAGCATCCGCGCCCTCGGGCGCTCCGGCGTGTACGAGGTCGCGCAGAGCGGGTCGCGCCTGCAGGTGACGCTCGCGGAGCTTCCGCTCGCAGGGCCCGCGCCGTCGCTGCTCCGGGCCGGGATGCTCGTCGTCCCCGCAGCGGAGGAGGCGGCCTTCCTCCAGGACGCCTATCCACTCCTCGCGCGCCGTCTTCCCGTCCGCGCGGTCGGCCGCGTCGCGCTCCCCGACCTCCCACCGCCCCGTGCCGTGCTCCGGGTGGCGTTCCGTCGCGGAGACACCGTGGGGTACACCGTCGAGTGGGACTATCGCGGCTTCGGGCGGGTGCCGTTCACGCCGGGTCCGGAGGCCGTGCGCGATCCGGACGCCGAAGCCTCTGTGACGCATCGGATCCGGAACGTCTGGCAGGAGCACGGCGTCGCGTTCGCCCCCGCGGGGGCGTTCCACGACGTGGCGGCCGCGGAGTTCATGACCCGCGTCGTCCCCGCCGTGGAGGCGGAGGGCGTCGAGGTGGAGGTGTCGGGCCGACGCAAGACGTATCGCGAGCTCGCCGGGGAGACGGAGATCACGGTCTCGACCGTGGAGAGCACCGACCCCGACTGGTTCGACCTCGGCGTGATCGTCCGCATCGACGGGCGGAACATCCCCTTCGAGCCGCTGTTCACGGCCCTGAGCGCGGGCCGGCGGAAGCTCCTGCTCGTCGACGGCAGCTACTTCTCCCTGAACCACCCGGCGCTCGACCGTCTGCGCGACCTCCTGGACGAGGCCGGGGATCTGGACGAGTGGGAGACGGGCCCGCGGATCAGTCGGCATCAGACGGATCTGTGGGAGGAGTTCGAGGATCTGGCGGACGAGGCCCTTCCCGCGGTGAGCTGGCGGGCCACCGCCGACGGACTGCGCAGCGCCACTGCGGTGCCGGCGGTGCCCCTCCCTCCGGGGCTCACCGCACAGTTGCGGCCGTACCAGAAGGAGGGGCTGGACTGGCTCGCGTTCCTCTGGTCGCATCGGCTCGGCGGCATCCTCGCCGACGACATGGGTCTCGGGAAGACGGTCCAGCTGCTCGCGCTCATCCTGCACGCCCGTGCGGCGGGGGAGGGACGCGCTTTCCTCGTGGTGGTGCCGACATCCGTGCTGGCGACCTGGCGCACCGAGGCGGCGCGGTTCGCTCCGGGTCTCCGCGTGATCACCCGCGACTCGACCGCCGGGCCTGCCGTGGCCGCCGTGGCTCGCGAGGCCGACGTGGTGCTCACCACCTACGCCGTCGCGCGGCTCGACGAGGAGGGGTTCGCGGGCGTCACCTGGGCCGGGCTGATCCTCGACGAGGCCCAGTTCGTGAAGAACCCGGCGACGAAGCTGCATCGTGCCGTCGCGCGTTTCCCGTCCGACGTCACCATCGCGGTCACGGGCACGCCGCTGGAGAACAGCCTCGAGGAGCTCTGGGCGCTGCTGAAGCTCACGGCACCCGGCCTGTTCGCCTCCGCGCGGAAGTTCCGCGAGCACTACATCCAGCCGATCGAGCAGGGGAAGGTCCCGGAGAACGCGGAGGGCGGACCGTACCGGCAGCGCCGCCTCGCGCAGCTCCGACGACGGATCCGCCCGCTCGTGCTCCGCCGCACCAAGGAGCTCGTCGCCCCGGACCTCCCGCCGAAGCAGGAGCAGGTGCTGGAGATCGAGCTGAGCGCGGGGCATCGCGAGCTCTACGAGACGGTGCTGCAGCGGGAGCGGCAGAAGGTGCTCGGCCTGCTGGAGGATCTCGACCGCAACCGCTTCATCGTGTTCCGCTCCCTGACGCTGCTGCGGATGCTGAGCCTCGCTCCGGCGCTGATCGACCCGGCCGACGCGCGCCTCGGCTCCCGCAAGCTCGACGAGCTCCTGGAGCGGATCGTCGAGCTGCAGGCGGAGGGGCACCGCGCGCTCGTGTTCAGCCAGTTCACGTCCTTCCTCGACATGGCGGCCGCGCGTCTGGACGCCGCCGGCATCCCGTACGCGCACCTCGACGGCTCGACGCGTCATCGCGAGCAGGTGGTCGCGGACTTCGCGGAGGGGGAGCAGCCCGTCTTCCTCATCAGCCTGAAGGCCGGCGGGTTCGGGCTCACGCTGACCGAGGCCGACTACGTGTTCCTCCTCGACCCGTGGTGGAACCCCGCCGCCGAGGCCCAGGCCGTCGACCGCACGCACCGCATCGGCCAGCGCAGCCAGGTGTTCGTCTACCGCATGATCGCCAGCGGAACGATCGAGGAGAAGGTCCTCGCGCTGCAACGCCGCAAGGCCCGCCTGTTCACCGCCGTGCTCGATGACGACGCGCTCTTCGCCCAGGCGCTCACGGCCGACGACATCCGCGGTCTCTTCGACGACTAGACCGTTTTCCCCGGCCCGTCCCGCCGGGAGCTCAGGGAGCCGTCGGTACAATCGAACGGTTCATCTTCGAGAGGAATGCAATGCGGATCACGGGACTCGGCCACGCCGGCATGTTCATCGAGACGGTGGGCGGCAACATCATCTGCGACCCGGTGCTCGGCCCGTCCTTCTTCGGGTCCTGGTTCCCGTTCCCGGACAACCGCGCGCTCGACTGGGAGCGCTACGGTCGTGAAGCCGACTTCCTCTACATCTCGCACCGGCACCGCGACCACTTCGACCCGGCGCTCCTGGAGCGGTACATCCGCAAGGACATCGAGGTGCTCCTGCCGGAGTATCCGATCGACGACCTGGAGCAGGACATCCGGGCGCTCGGCTACACGAACATCACCTACGCGCCCGCCGGCGAGATCATCGAGCGCGGGGCGCTCAAGATGATGATCACCCCGCTGCGCGCACCGAGCGACGGCCCGATCGGCGACTCGTCGCTCAGCGTGGACGACGGCACGGGCTCGATGCTGAACCAGAACGACTCGCACCCGCTCGATCTCGACAAGCTGCTGCACTTCGGGAAGCCCGACGCCTACTTCACGCAGGTCTCCGGGGCGATCTGGTGGCCCATGGTCTACGACCTGCCGCTGGACGCGAAGCAGAACTTCGCCCGCCTCAAGCGCGAGGCGCAGAACAAGCGCGCGATGTACTACATCGAGAAGGTCGACGCTCCGCACGTCTTCCCGATGGCGGGTCCGCCCATGTTCCTCCGCGACGACCTCTTCGACTTCAACGGGATGGGCCGCAACGGCGAGTCCATCTTCACGGACCAGAAGCAGTTCATCGCGCACATGAAGGAGCTGGCCCCGAAGTACGACGGGCAGCTCTTCGTCCCCGGCACGCTCGTCACGATCGACGGCGGTGCGGTGACCACCGAGCAGACGCTCTACACCGAGGCCGAGCTCGCCCACATCTTCGACGAGAAGTGGGAGTACCTGGAGGAGCAGCGCGCGACCCGCCAGCAGGAGATCCGCGACGAGGAGGCCTCGCGCGCCGAGATCATCCCGCCGGACGAGATGCTGGCCGCGATCAAGGAGTGGTGGGAGCCGCTGCTGAAGAAGTCGCGCACCATCCGCCTCGGGGTCGGCGGGCACGTCCGCTTCCGCATCGGGGAGCTGGACATGGTGGTCGACTTCCCGCGCGCCAAGGTCCGCGAGTACGCGGGGGAGGAGTGCGTGTACTGGTACACGATCCCGGCCGACCTCGTCTCGACGAACATCCGCGACCACGAGATCGACTGGTCGAACTCGATCTTCCTGTCGATGCAGTTCTCGGTCGGCCGCAGCGGCAAGTTCAACGAGTTCCTCACCACGTTCCTGAAGTGCCTCTCGGTCGACCGGATCGAGTACGTCGAGAACTGGTACCAGGAGCAGACCGACCAGACCGAGGACGCGGAGATCGGCGACTGGGTCGTCCAGCGCCGCTGCCCGCACCTGCGCGCCGACCTCACCAAGACGGGGAAGGTTGACGAGGACGGCATCCTCACGTGCAGCATGCACGACTGGAAGTGGGACCTGAAGACCGGACGCTGCCTCTCCACGAGCGGCCACCCGATCCGTTCCTCGAAGATCGACGACGTGACGGATCCGGTGCTCCGCGAGGCGAGCTGATCTGCGGAGGCCTGAGCGCTCCGATAGACTGAGATCACAAGCAACCTTTAACACCGTCCTGTGAGGCGGAGAAGGGAGCGGCTGATGGGTGTGCGCACTGTGCTGCACCAAGCCGACATCTCACGAGCGCTGACCCGGATCGCGCACGAGATCCTCGAGTCCAATCGCGGGGCCGACGACCTCGTCCTGCTGGGCATCCCGACCCGCGGCGTGACGCTGGGCCACCGGCTCGCCGCGCTGATCAGCGAGATCGCGCAGGTCTCCGTCCCCGTCGGATCCCTCGACGTGACGCTCTTCCGCGATGACCTCGCCAAGCACCCGACGCGATCGCCGCAGCCGACGGAGATCCCCGCGGGCGGCATCGACGGGAAGACGGTCGTCCTCGTCGACGACGTCCTGTTCTCCGGCCGGAGCATCCGCGCCGCGCTCGACGCCCTGCAGTCGATCGGCCGTCCCGCCGTCGTGCGGCTCGCGATCCTCATCGACCGCGGACACCGGGAGCTTCCCATCCGCCCCGACTTCGTCGGCAAGAACATCCCGTCCGCGCGCACCGAGCGCGTCAACGTGCGTCTGTTCGAGAACGACGGCGCCGAGGAGGTGACGATCGGCGAATGAGGCATCTCCTCGACACCCGCACGCTCGACAGAGCGACCGCCCTGCGCATCCTCGATGTCGCGGAGGACATGGCCGACACCCAGTCCCGCGAGGTCAAGAAGCTCCCGACGCTCCGCGGGAAGACCGTCGTGAACCTCTTCTTCGAGGACTCCACGCGCACCCGCATCTCCTTCGAGGCCGCCGCGAAGCGCCTGTCCGCCGACGTCATCAACTTCGCCGCCAAGGGCTCCAGCGTCTCCAAGGGCGAGAGCCTGAAGGACACCGCGCAGACGCTCGAGGCGATCGGCGCCGACGCGGTCGTCGTGCGGCACCCCGGCTCCGGCGCCCCGCAGACGCTCGCCACGAGCGGCTGGATCTCCGCCGGCGTCGTGAACGCGGGCGACGGCACGCACGAGCACCCCACTCAGGCGCTCCTCGACGCCTTCACCATCCGCAAGCGTTGCTTCGGTGCGGAGAGCCGCGGACGCGACCTCTCCGGTCTCCGGGTGACGATCGTCGGCGACGTGCTGCACTCCCGCGTGGCGCGCTCCAACGTCTGGCTGCTCACCACGCTCGGCGCCGAGGTCACGCTCGTGTCGCCGCCGACCCTGGTTCCGCAGAACGTGTCCCTATGGCCGGTCCGCGTGGTCTACGACCTGGACGAAGCCCTCGCGGAGGGGCCGGACGCCGTGATGATGCTGCGCATCCAGCTCGAGCGGATGAACGCGGCGTATTTCCCGACTGAGCGGGAGTATTCGCGCCGGTGGGGCCTGGACGCACGGCGCGTGGCGGCTCTGCCGGGCGGTAGCATTGTCCTGCACCCCGGACCCATGAACCGGGGACTGGAGATCTCCTCCGAAGCTGCCGATTCCCCCCGTTCGACGGTGCTGGAACAGGTGTCGAACGGGGTCTCCGTGCGCATGGCGGTGCTGTACCTGCTGCTGGCAGGAGAACGAGACGACGAACGAGGGGGAGACCTGTGAGCGAGACCCTCGTCATCACCGGTGCACAGCTGCTCGGCGCGGACGGCGCCGACATCATCATCGAGGACGGCGTCATCGCCGAGGTCGGGACGGGGCTCACCCGCACCGGCGCGCGGGTGATCGACGCCGCGGGCCTGGTCGCGCTGCCGGGCCTCGTCGACCTGCACACCCACCTGCGCGAGCCGGGGTTCGAGGCCTCCGAGACGATCCTCACCGGCACCAGAGCGGCCGCCGCGGGCGGGTTCACCGCCGTGTTCGCGATGCCGAACACCTCCCCGGTCGCCGACACGGCGGGCGTGGTCGAGCAGGAGCTCGCCCTCGGCGAGGCGGCCGGCTACGCGACCGTGCAGCCGATCGGCGCCGTCACGGTGGGGCAGAAGGGCGAGCGCCTCGCCGAGCTGGGCGCCATGGCCACCTCCCGTGCCCAGGTTCGGGTCTTCAGCGACGACGGCTTCTGCGTGTGGGATCCGCTGATCATGCGCCGGGCTCTGGAGTACGTGAAGTCCTTCGACGGCGTCATCGCCCAGCATGCGCAGGACCCGAGACTCACCGAGGGCGCCCAGATGAACGAGGGCACCGTCTCGGCCGAGCTCGGGCTGGCCGGGTGGCCGGCGGTCGCCGAGGAGTCGATCATCGCCCGCGACGTGCTCCTCGCCGAGCACGTCGGCTCGCGGCTGCACGTGTGCCACCTGTCGACGGCAGGCTCGGTGGACATCATCCGCTGGGCCAAGAAGCGCGGTGTCAACGTGACGGCGGAGGTCACGCCGCACCACCTGCTGCTCACGGACGAACTCGTCCGCGGCTACGACGCGCGGTTCAAGGTCAACCCGCCGCTGCGCCGCGAGGAGGACGTCCTCGCGGTCCGGGAGGGCCTGGCCGACGGCACGATCGACATCGTCGCGACCGACCACGCACCGCACCCCAGCGAGCACAAGGCGTGCGAGTGGCAGGCCGCCGCGAACGGCATGGTCGGTCTGGAGAGCGCCCTGCGGGTCGTGCACCAGTCGATGGTGCAGACCGGCCTGATCGGCTGGGCCGACGTGGCCCGGGTCATGAGCGCGACGCCCGCCCGCATCGGCCGGCTCTCCGGCCACGGCACGCCGCTCGAAGCCGGGCAGCCCGCGCACATCACGCTGTACGACCCCGCGGTCGACGGTGTGTTCACCGCCGCGGACCTGCACGGGCGCAGCGTGAACTCGCCCTACCTGGGCCGCGCCCTGCCGGGCCGCGTGGAGTACACCGTGCACGGCGGCGTCCTCACGGTCGACGGCGGCGCCGTCGTCGAGGAGCTCGGCGCATGAGCGCACGGGACCTCGCGGTCGCGATCATCATCGCCGTCGCGCTGCTGATCCTGCTCTCGATGCTGTTCGCCTGGCGACGACGAGTGCGGCGCGATGCCGCGTACACGGCCCCGCTCGGGGTGCCGGAGCACGCGGAGGTGACGCGCCGCGACGAGGTGCTCTACGTGTCCACAACTCGGCACGAGCAGCCCCTCGAACGGCTCGCGATCACCCCGCTGGCGTTCCGCGCACGCGGCGAGCTGGCTGTGACCGACCGCGGCATCGCGCTGGCCCTGGACGGTGCCCCCACCGTCTTCCTCGCCGCCGACCGCCTCGTCTCCATCGACCGCGCGACCGTCACCATCGATCGCGTCGTGGAGCCCGGCGGGCTCGTGCGCATCTCGTGGCACGTCGACGACACGACCGTCGTCGACAGCTATGTGCGCCTCACCGGCGGCGACCTCCCGACCCTCATCTCCGACCTGCAGCGGCTCATCCCCGCCGCCCCTGACACAGGAGCCTCGTCATGACCCTCTCGACTTCCTCCCCGCAGGCCTCCGCGGCCCGCCTTCCCGACCCCGCCGTCCTCGTCCTGGAGGACGGCACCCGACACCGCGGACGCGCGTACGGCGCGCGCGGGCGCACCCTCGGCGAGGTCGTGTTCGCCACCGGCATGTCGGGATACCAGGAGACCATCACCGACCCGTCCTACGCCGGACAGATCGTCCTGCAGACCGCCCCGCACATCGGCAACACCGGCATGAACGACGAGGACACCGAGTCCCGCCGCATCTGGGTCGCCGGCTACATCGTGCGAGACCCCTCGCGCGTCGTCTCGAACTGGCGGGCGAACGCCTCTCTCGACGAGGTCCTCGTCGAGGACGGCATCGTCGGCATCAGCGGCATCGACACGCGCGCGGTTACCCGCCACATCCGCTCCGCCGGCTCCATGCGGGGCGGCATCTTCTCGGGTGCGGAGGCGGAGCTCGACCCGGAGGAGCAGCTGCGCATCGTCCGCGAGGCCCCGGAGATGACCGGCCTCAACCTCTCCGCGCAGGTGTCCGTCCAGAGCGCGACCGTCACCCCGGCGAGGGGGGAGCGCATCGGCAACCTCGCCGTGCTCGACCTCGGCGTGAAGCAGGCGACGATCGACAACCTCGCGGCCCGCGGGTTCGACGTGCACGTCCTCCCGCAGGACGTGGGCATCGACGAGATCCGGGCGATCGAGCCGGTCGCCGTCTTCTACTCGAACGGTCCCGGCGACCCCGCGGCGTCGGGCGACCACGTCGAACTGCTGCGCGCGGTCCTCGACGACGGGCTGCCCTTCTTCGGGATCTGCTTCGGCAACCAGCTCCTCGGCCGGGCCCTGGGTCTCGGCACGTACAAGCTGCCGTTCGGCCACCGCGGCATCAACCAGCCCGTGCTGGACAAGCAGACGGGCAAGGTCGAGATCACCGCGCACAACCACGGCTTCGCCGTCGAGGCGCCCCTGGAGGGCTCCTTCGACAGCCCGCACGGCTACGGCAAGGTCGAGGTCAGCCACGTCGGCCTCAACGACAACGTCGTGGAGGGCCTGCGCGCCCTCGACATCCCCGCCTTCTCGGTGCAGTACCACCCCGAGGCGGCGGCCGGACCGCACGACGCCAACTACCTCTTCGACCGCTTCCGCGACATGGTCATCGCGAACAAGAAGGACGCAAAGTAATGCCCAAGCGCGACGACATCCGCTCCGTCCTCGTCATCGGCTCCGGCCCGATCGTCATCGGCCAGGCCTGCGAGTTCGACTACTCCGGCACCCAGGCGTGCCGCGTCCTCCGTGAGGAGGGCGTCCGGGTCATCCTCGTCAACTCCAACCCCGCGACGATCATGACCGACCCCGACTTCGCCGACGCGACCTACATCGAGCCGATCACCCCCGCGGTGATCGAGACGATCATCGCCAAGGAGAAGCCCGACGCGATCCTGCCGACGCTCGGCGGTCAGACGGCGCTCAACGCCGCGATGGCGCTGCACGAGCAGGGGATCCTCGAGAAGTACGACGTCGAGCTCATCGGCGCGAAGGTGGACGCCATCAAGAAGGGCGAGGACCGTCAGGTCTTCAAGGAGCTCGTCCTCGAGGCGGGCGCGGACGTCGCCAAGAGCGTCATCGCCCACACCATGGACGACCTCCTCGCCGGTGCCGAGCAGCTCGGCTACCCGCTCGTGGTGCGCCCGTCCTTCACGATGGGTGGGCTGGGGTCCGGGTTCGCCTACGACGAGGAGGACCTGCGCCGCATCGGCGGCGCCGGCCTGCGCGACTCGCCGACGACCGAGGTGCTCCTGGAGGAGTCGATCCTCGGCTGGAAGGAGTACGAGCTCGAACTCATGCGCGACACCGCCGACAACACGGTGGTCGTCTGCTCCATCGAGAACGTCGACCCGGTCGGCGTGCACACCGGCGACTCGATCACGGTGGCGCCGGCGCTGACCCTGACCGACCGCGAGTACCAGAAGCTCCGCGACATCGGCATCGACATCATCCGCGCCGTGGGCGTGGACACCGGTGGCTGCAACATCCAGTTCGCGGTCAACCCGGAGAACGGGCGCATCATCGTCATCGAGATGAACCCGCGCGTCTCCCGGTCGAGCGCCCTGGCGTCGAAGGCCACCGGCTTCCCGATCGCCAAGCTCGCGGCCAAGCTCGCCCTCGGCTACCGCCTCGACGAGATCCCGAACGACATCACCGGCGTGACCCCGGCCAGCTTCGAGCCGACGCTCGACTACGTGGTCGTGAAGGTCCCGCGCTTCGCGTTCGAGAAGTTCCCGGCCGCCGACGCCACCCTCACCACGACCATGAAGTCGGTCGGCGAGGCGATGGCCATCGGCCGCAACTACGCCACCGCGCTGCAGAAGGCGCTGCGGTCGCTCGAGAAGCGGGGCTCCAGCTTCCACTGGGGCGAGGAGCCGCGCACCGTCGAGGAACTGCTCGAGATCGCGAAGACCCCGACCGACGGCCGGATCGTCACCCTGCAGCAGGCGCTGCGCAAGGGCGCGACCATCGAGCAGGCGTTCGAGGCCACGGCCATCGACCCCTGGTTCCTCGACCAGATCGTCCTCATCAACGAGGTCGCCGAGGTCGTCCGCACCGCCGGCGAGCTGGACGACGCGACTCTGCGCTACGCCAAGGAGCACGGATTCTCCGACGTGCAGATCGCCCAGCTCCGCGGCGAGAGCGAGGCCGAGATCCGCGGCGTGCGCCACGGCCTCGGCATCCGCCCGGTCTACAAGACGGTCGACACCTGCGCAGGGGAGTTCCCCGCGCTGACGCCGTACCACTACTCGAGCTACGACGCCGAGACCGAGGTCGCGCCGTCCGACCGCACCAAGGTCGTCATCATCGGCTCCGGCCCGAACCGCATCGGTCAGGGCGTCGAGTTCGACTACTCCTGCGTGCACGCCTCGTTCGCGCTGTCCGACGCGGGCTTCGAGACCGTGATGATCAACTGCAACCCGGAGACCGTGTCGACCGACTACGACACGTCCGACCGGCTGTACTTCGAGCCGCTGACGCTCGAGGACGTGCTGGAGGTCCTGGACGCGGAGGCGGCGAGCGGCACCATCCTCGGCGTCGTCTGCCAGCTCGGCGGGCAGACCCCGCTCGGGCTCGCGAAGGGCATCGAGGCGGCTGGCTACACGGTCCTGGGGACGAGCCCGGAGGCCATCGACCTGGCCGAGGAGCGCGAGCTGTTCTCGCGCCTGCTCGACGAGGCCGGACTCCTCGCGCCGCGCAACGGCACGGCGATCGACGTGGAGGGCGCGGTGCGCATCGCCGAGGAGATCGGCTACCCGGTGCTCGTGCGCCCGAGCTTCGTGCTCGGCGGCCGCGGCATGGAGATCGTCTACGGCACCGACGCGCTGCGCGACTACTTCGTGCGGACCGCCGGTGAGGTCGTGATCGAGGAGGGCAAGCCGCTCCTGGTCGACCGCTTCCTCGACGACGCGATCGAGCTCGATGTGGACGCCCTGTACGACGGCACCGACCTCTTCATCGGCGGCGTGATGGAGCATCTGGAGGAAGCCGGCATCCACTCCGGCGACTCGAGCTGCACACTGCCGCCGGTCTCGCTCGGCCGCAGCGACGTCGACCGCGTCCGCGAGGCCACCCTCGCCATCGCGCAGGGCGTCGGCGTGCGCGGTCTGCTGAACGTGCAGTTCGCGATCAGCGCCGGCGTGCTCTACGTCATCGAGGCGAACCCCCGGGCCAGCCGCACGGTGCCCTTCGTCTCCAAGGCGCTGGGCATCCCGATGGCGAAGGCCGCCAGCCGCATCATGGCCGGCTCCACCATCGCCGATCTCCGCGCCGAGGGGATGCTGCCCGCGCAGGACGGCTCGCGCGTCCCGCTGGACGCTCCGGTCTCGGTCAAGGAGGCCGTGCTGCCCTTCAAGCGGTTCCGCACCGCCGACGGCAAGACGGTCGACTCGGTCCTCGGCCCGGAGATGCGCTCGACCGGCGAGGTCATGGGCATCGATCGCGACTTCCCGACCGCGTTCGCGAAGTCCCAGGCCGCGGCCTACGGCGGCATGCCGACCTCGGGAACCGTGTTCATCTCGGTCGCCGACTCCGACAAGCGCGCGGTGATCCTCCCGGCGCACCGCCTCCAGCAGCTCGGCTTCACGATCGTGGCGACCGAGGGCACGGCTGAGATCCTGTCCCGCAACGGCATCGCGGTCACGGTGGTCGAGAAGTACAGCGAGACTCAGGAGTCCGGCGCCCGGAACATCGTCGACCTCATCAACGACGGGGAGATCGACATCGTCGTGAACACCCCGTCCGGTGGGGCAGCCCGTGCGGACGGCTACGAGATCCGCGCCGCCGCGGTGGCCGCCGACAAGGCGCTCTTCACGACCATCGCCGTGCTCGGCGCGGCGGTGAGCGGGATGGACGCCGCGCACGAGGGCTTCCAGGTCAAGAGCCTGCAGGAGTACGCCCAGGACCGGATGGCCGCGGTATGACGGAACGCTTCGGCAGGCGAGCCCGCGCCGCTCTGGAGGCGCACGGTCCGCTCTGTGTCGGCATCGACCCCCACGCCGCTCTGCTGGCGGCGTGGGGGCTGACCGCCGACGCCGCCGGAGTCCGGGAGTTCGGGCTCCGTACCGTCGAGGCGGCCGCCGGTCGCGTCGGTGTCGTGAAGCCGCAGGTGTCGTTCTTCGAGCGGTACGGCGCCGCTGGGTTCGCCGCGCTGGAGGACGTGCTCGCCGCCGCGCGGGCGGCCGGACTGCTCGTGATCGCCGATGCCAAGCGCGGGGACATCGGATCGACGATGGTGGATTACGCGCAGGCCTGGCTGCCCGCCGGTGCGCCTCTGGAGGCGGACGCCCTGACGGTGAACCCGTACCTCGGCGTCGGTGCGCTGGAGGGCGCGTTCGCCCTGGCTGAGGAGCACGGCAAGGGGCTCTTCGTCCTCGCGGCGACCAGCAACCCCGAGGCGACCGTGCTGCAGCGCGCGACGACCGCGGACGGCGAGACCGTGTCCGCGGCCGTGGTCGCCGAGGTGTCGCGCCGGAACGCCGCCGCGACGCCCGCGGGGGAGTGGGGGAGTTTCGGCTTCGTCATCGGCGCCACCGTGGACGCGGCGGAGGCCGGCCTCGCGCCGTTCGCGCCCGTCGCCCCGATCCTCGCCCCCGGCTTCGGCGCGCAGGGCGCCACTCCCGCGGATCTCGCCCGCCGCTTCGGCCCCCAGGCCGCCTCGGTGATCGCGAGCGAGAGCCGCAGCCTCCTCTCCGCGGGCCCGGCGGCCCTCGCCGAGACGATCGCCGACCGCGCCGCCCAGTATCGAGAGGTCAGCCGTGGCTGAGGAACGCCGCACCGTCCCCGAGGTCGACAGGGCCGCCGCCGCCCGCCGTGCGGTCGAGAGACGACGCGCCAGGGCTTCGCTCAAGCGGGATCTGACGATGCGCGTCGTCACCCCGCAGGCCGTGCTGCATCGCGCGACGGAGGACCCCGACTCGGTCGAGGGGTCCATGCGCATCACCGACTTCCTCCTGGCCCTCCCGGCGATCGGCGCGGGAAAGCGCGACCGCGTGCTGGAGCAGCTCCACATCTCTCCGGTCAAGCGGCTCGGCGGGCTGGGCGCCCGGCAGCGCCGGGTGCTGGAGGAGTGGCTGGACGACCGGTTCCCCGTACCTGCGCCCCGCGGGGCGCGCAGCCGACTGCTCGTCCTCGCCGGTCCCACGGCCGTAGGCAAGGGGACCGTCGCCGCGCACATCCGCGAGAACAACCCCGAGATCCATCTGTCCGTCTCGGCGACCACCCGACCTCCACGCCCGGGCGAGATCGACGGCGTGCACTACTACTTCGTGGATGACGCCGAGTTCGACCGCCTGATCGCCGACGGCGAGCTGCTGGAATACGCGGTCGTGCACAACCGCTCGCGCTACGGCACCCCGCGCGCTCCCATCGACGCCGCCCTGGCCGAGGGGAAGACGGTGCTGCTGGAGATCGACCTGCAGGGCGCGCGCCAGGTGCGCGCGGCCGAGCCGTCGGCGACCCTCATCTTCCTTCTGCCGCCGAGCTGGGACGAGCTGGTGCACCGACTGGTCGGCCGGGGCACCGAGGACGCCGAGGAGCGAGCCCGCCGGCTGCGGACCGCGAAGGTCGAGCTGGCGGCGCAGAACGAGTTCGACCACCTCATCGTGAACGAGGACGTCGCCACCGCCGCTCGCGAGGTCGTAGACTTGTCTACAAGCTCTGCGCGCTGACCTGATTCCAGGGTCGAGCACCACGCCGGTCCCTGAGCTCGTCGAAGGGTCGCGCGCCCGCAGCACCGTCTTCGCGGCGAATCCCGTCGCCTGATCAGGAGGTCCACCCATGGCCGGACGCAACAACGGCATCATCGATCCCCCCATCGACAACCTGCTGGAGCGCGTCGACTCCAAGTACGAGCTCGTGATCTACGCGGCCAAGCGCGCCCGTCAGATCAACGACTACTACTCCGACCTGCACGAGGGGAACCTCTTCGACAACGTGGGCCCGCTCGTCGACTCCTCGGTCGAGGACAAGCCGCTCACCATCGCCCTGCACGAGATCAACGAGGACAAGCTCCGCCTGCGTCACGCGGAGTAACTCGACGACCGCGCCGCCCCGACGTCGGTGGCGCGGTCCAGAATGGGTGCCACACCCTCCCACCGTCCGTCCCCGTTCTGGAGCATCGATGAGCGCGCTGCGTCTGTTCACGTCCGAGTCCGTCACCGAAGGGCATCCGGACAAGATCTGCGACCAGATCTCGGACAGCATCCTCGACGGACTACTCGCGAAGGACCCGGCCTCCCGGGTCGCGGTCGAGACGCTCGTCACGACCGGGCTCGTGCATGTGGCCGGCGAGATCCGCACCGACGCCTACGTCGACATCCCGACGATCGTCCGCCAGGTCGTGAACGGCATCGGCTACACGTCGTCCGACACCGGCTTCGACGGCGACTCGTGCGGCGTCAGCGTCTCGGTGGGGGAGCAGTCCACCGACATCGCCCACGGGGTCGACAACGCCCAGGAGCACCGCGACGGCTCGTCGGTCGATCCGCTCGACGGCCTCGGCGCCGGGGACCAGGGCATCATGTTCGGGTTCGCCACCAACGAGACCCCGCAGCTCATGCCGATGGCCGCATGGACCGCGCACCGCATCGCCGAGCGGCTGACCGAGGCGCGCCGCAGCGGGCTGCTGCCCTTCCTGCGCCCGGACGGGAAGACGCAGGTCACCCTCGGCTACGACGGCTTCACCCCGAAGACCGTCGACGCCGTCGTGCTGTCCACGCAGCACAACCCGGACATCGCCCAGGACGACCTCAAGGCGCAGATCCGCGAGCACGTCATCGATCCGGTCCTCGCCACGACCGGCCTCGACCTCGACGACGTCACCTACTACATCAACCCCGCGGGCCCCTTCGTCACGGGCGGCCCCAAGGGAGACGCCGGGCTCACCGGCCGCAAGATCATCATCGACACCTACGGCGGCGCCGCACGGCACGGCGGTGGTGCCTTCAGCGGCAAGGACCCGTCGAAGGTCGACCGCTCCGGCGCCTATGCGACGCGCTGGGTCGCCAAGAACGCGGTCGCCGCGGGCCTCGCCGACCGCCTCGAGGTGCAGGTCGCCTACGCGATCGGCGTCGCCCGCCCCGTCGGCCTGTACGTGGAGACCTTCGGCACCGGACGGGTGTCCGACGAGGTCATCACCCGCGCCATCGACGAGGTGTTCGACCTCCGGCCGCAGGCCATCATCGAGCAGCTCGACCTGCTGCGGCCGATCTATGCGCAGACGGCCGCGTACGGGCACTTCGGTCGGGAGCTGCCGAACTTCACGTGGGAGCGGACGGACCGGGCCGAGGAGCTGCGGCGCGCTGCCGGGCTCTGACGGGTCCGCGGTGCTGATCTCTCCGGAGAGCCGGCGCATCGCGCGGGTGCTCCTCGAGTCGCCGCTGCCGCAGCTCGACCGCCTGTTCGACTACGCGCTCCCGCCGGAGCTCGGTGACGTCGAGCCCGGGGTCCGCGTGCGCGTGCCCCTGCGGACCGCGGGGCGCGTGGTCGACGGATTCGTGGTGGAGCTGGACGTGGAGGACGACGCCGATCGGCCGCTCTCCGAGGTCGAGAGCATCGTGTCCGCCGTTCCCGTACTGCCGGATCGCCTGTACCGACTGGCGCGGCGCGTCGCCGATCGCGCGGCAGGGTCAGCAGCCGACGTGCTGCGGCTGGTGATCCCGAAGCGGCAGGTGCGGGTCGAGAAGGCCTGGACCGCCGACGCTCCGACGCCGCTCCTCGAACCCGAGGCCCGCGACGCGGCCGCGTCCGTCGTCGGACTGTACGACGGACTGCAGGCGGTGCTCGACGAGAACGGACGGGCGGCCGTCGAGGCCATCCCGCAGCTCAGCGACGACACACCGGGCTGGGCGCGGATGCTCGCTGCTGCCGCCGCGACGACGCTCGCGGCGGGGAAGTCGACCATCCTCGTCGTGCCCGACCACCGTGACCTCGATCGGCTGCTGGCCGCCCTCGACAGGTTCGTCCCGGCGGAGGCGATCGCGCGGTACGACTCCCGACAGCCGAACCCGGATCGCTATCGCTCCTTCCTGCGCACGCTCGAGGACGCGCCCTGCATCGTCGTCGGGAACAGGTCCGCCGTGTACGCCCCTGTCGTCGCCGGTCTCGTGGCGCTGTGGGACGACGGCGACAGCCTGCTGGGCGAGCCGCTCGCACCCTACGTCCACGCCCGGGATGCGGCGCTGCTGCGGCAGGAGGCGGAGGGCTCGGCCCTGCTCTTCGCCGGTCACACGCGGACGACCGAGGTCGAGCGGCTCGTCGTGCACGGCTGGCTGCGGGATATCCGCGCGACCCGGCGCGTGCTCCCGCGTGTGGTGCTGAGCACACCGCAGGAGATGGAGCAGCCGACGCCCCAGCGCATGCCGTCGTCGGCCTTCCTCGCCGCCCGGAACGCGGCCGCGGAAGGGCCGGTGCTCATCCAGGTCTCGCGGCCCGGCTTCGCGCCGTCCCTCGTCTGCGCCGACTGCCGGGCTCCCGCCCGATGCCCTCATTGCGGCGGTCCTCTCGGCGCCCGCCATCGTGGCGCGGTCCCGGTATGCGGGTGGTGCGGGCGTGGTGCCAGGGCGTGGACCTGCCCGGCGTGCTCCTCGACCCGTCTCCGGCTCGCCTCATCCGGCAGCGAGCGGACCGCCGACGAGCTCGGACGCGCCTTCCCCGGCGTCCGCGTCATCGTCGCCGACGGCAGCCATCCGGTGGAGCGCGTCGACGCGCGCCCGGCCCTCGTGGTCGCTACGCGCGGCGCCGAGCCCCTCGCGGAGGGCGGCTACCGGGCGGTCGTCCTGCTCGACGGCCCGCGGATGCTGCAGGCGCCGGATCTGCGCATCGGTGAAGCGTGTCTGCGGTGGTGGTCGAACGCCGCCGCCCTCGCCGCGCCGGGCGCCCCCGTCCACCTCGTCGGCGTCGACGGCGCCGTCGCCAGAGCCCTCGCCACCTGGAACCACCCCGCCTACGCACGCACCGAGCTGGAGCAGCGCGCGCCGCTGCACATGCCGCCGACCGCGCGCGTCGCGCTCGTGGAAGGCTCGTCCGCCGCCGTGGCGCGCGCTCTGGAGGCCCTGTCCGAACTCTCGCTGCCCTCCGACGCGGTGCTCGGTCCCGTCCCCGTCGAATCGGATGACGTCCCGCCCCGAGTGCGGGCGCTCGTGCGCTTCGACTACGGCGCGGGGAGTCGCGTCGCGACCACCCTCCGCGCTGCTGTCGTGGCGGAGGCGGTGAGCGGCCGCCGAGGCCGGACCAAGGTCGCCCGCAGCACGCTCTCGGTCCGCCTCGATATCCTCGATCCAGAACTCTGACCCTTCCGGAGAACCTTCATGCGCCTCGTCTTCGCCGGCACTCCCGCCGCCGCGGTCCCCACTCTGCGACGCCTCGCCGCCGAGCACGACATCGTCGCGGTGGTGACGCGCCCCAACGCCCCCCTCGGGCGCAAGCGTGTGCTGACCCCGTCGCCGGTCGCTCAGGCTGCGGTTGAGCTCGGCCTGCCGGTCATCCACGCTGCCCGGCTGGACGAGGCGGTGACGACGGAGATCTCGGCCCTGCGCCCGGAGCTCGGCGTGATCGTCGCGTACGGCGGACTCGTGCGCGAGCCGCTCCTGTCGGTGCCGGATGCCGGGTGGATCAACCTGCACTTCTCGCTCCTGCCCGCCTGGCGCGGAGCTGCGCCGGTGCAGCGCGCTCTGATCGCGGGAGATGCCGTCCTCGGCGCGAGCGTCTTCCAGCTCGTCCCCGAGCTCGACGCCGGCGACGTGTTCGCGATGCGTACCGTCGAGCTCCCGGCGACCGCTACGGCGGGGGAGGCGCTGGAGGCTCTGGCCCTCGACGGCGCCGGTCTCACCGCCGACGTGGTCGCCGCGATCGCGGACGGCAGCGCCCGCGCCGTCCCGCAGGAAGGCGAGCCGACGTTCGCCGGCAAGCTGACGCTCGAGGACGGTCTCCTCGACTTCCGCGAGCCGTTCGACGCCGTGTACGCCCGGTTCCGCGGAGTCACGCCGGAGCCGGGAGCGCACACGACGATCGACGGTCAGCGGCTGAAGATCCTCGAGGCGCGACCCGCCGGTGCCGAGGCGGAGGACCTGCGACCGGGTGCCATGGCGGGCACGCGAGCGGAGGTCCTGATCGGGACGGCCACCTCGCCGCTGGCCGTCACCCGGCTGCAGCCCGCGGGCAAGGGCCCCATGAAAGCCGCCGACTGGTGGCGGGGTCTGCAGGGCACGACTCCGGTGGCCGGCTCGTGAACCCGAACGACGGACGGCGCCCCGGCTCGGGGCGTCAGCACGCAGGCCGGGCGCGGAACGGCCGCGGCCCGAACCGGTCGATCCAGCCGGCGCGCCGCGTGGCCTACGACGTGATCAGGGCGGTGTCGGACTCCGACGCCTACGCCAACCTGCTCCTCCCGACGGCGATCGCCGAGGCGGGGCTGGACCCGCAGGACGCGGCTCTGGCGACCGAGCTGACCTATGGCACGCTCCGTCGCCGGGGCACCTACGACGCGATCATCGCCGCCGCCGCCGACCGCCCCGCCGACGCGATCGACCCCGCCGTGCTCGACGCCCTCCGGCTCGCGGTGCATCAGCTCCTCGCGACGCGGGTGGCCTCGCACGCCGCCGTGAACGAGTCCGTGAACCTCGTGGCCCTCACGGCGGGGCGTGGCGCGTCGAGCTTCGCCAACGCGGTGCTCCGGCGGATCGCCCGCGAGTCGCCGGGCGAGTGGCTCGCGCGCATCGAGGCGGCGGCGCGATCGGACGACGAACGTCTGGCCCTCCGAGCCGCGCACCCGGTGTGGATCATCCGGGCGCTGCGGCGCGCCCTCGCCGCCGAGGGGCGCGTCGAGGAGCTGGACGCCCTGCTGGAGGCCGACAACGTCTCGCCCGAGGTCACCCTGGTCGCCCTCCCCGGGCTCGCGGAGCCGCAGGAGCCCCGCCGGCCCTACGCCGCCACGGCGTTCGCGTCTCCGGGAGGCGATCCGCGTCTCGCGCTGGCCGCCTCCGACGGTGCGGTCCGGGTGCAGGACGAGGGATCTCAGCTCGTCGCGCTCGCGCTGACCGCGGCGGCGCCGCTGCGCACGGGGGAGCGGTGGCTCGACCTGTGCGCAGGACCCGGCGGGAAGACGGCCCTGCTCGCCGCCGTCGCCCGGCAGAACGACGCGGTCCTGGAAGCCAACGAGGTGGTGCCGACCCGCGCCCGGCTCGTGCGCAACGCGCTGCGCGCTGTCCCGGGCGACGTCACCGTGCACGAGCGCGACGGCCGGGAGCTGGCGGCCGAGCGGCCGGAGGCGTTCGACCGGATCCTCGTGGACGCCCCCTGCACCGGCCTCGGCGCCCTCCGACGGCGCCCGGAGGCCCGGTGGCGGAAGTCCCCGGCGGACGTCGCCGAGCTCGTGCCGCTGCAGGTCGGTCTGCTCACGGCGGCTGTGGACGCTCTCGCACCGGGAGGCGTCGTCGCGTATGTCACCTGTTCGCCCCATCTCGCGGAGACCACGGCGGTGGTCGAGGAGGTGCGGCGCATCCGGCCGGAGCTCGTCGAGCTCGATGCCCGCGCGGTGCTGCACGGCGTGGCGCAGTCGCTGATCGATCTCGCCGACGACGGGCGGGCGCAGACGGGCAGCGCTCAGCTCTGGCCGCATCGGCACGGCACCGACGCGATGTTCCTCGCACTCCTGCAGCGCCCGCTGGAGGCGACAGACGCCCCGAAGGAAGGTTGAGACCATGGATCTGCCCCGCGCCCCGCGCATCAACCCCAGCATCCTCGCCGCCGACTTCGTCAACATGCAGGCGGAGCTCGCCCGCATCGCGACCGCCGACTTCGCGCACGTCGACGTCATGGACAACCATTTCGTCCCGAACCTCACGTTCGGCCCGCAGATGGTCCAGCGCATCCAGGAGACCAGTCCGGTCCCGCTGGACGTGCATCTCATGATCACGGATCCGGATCGCTGGGCCCCGGGCTACGCCGAGCTCGGCGCCGCGAGCGTGACCTTCCACCTGGAGGCGGCGGGGGAGCCGGTGGCTCTCGCGCGGCGGCTGCGCGACATCGGCGCCCGTGCCGGGGTCGCGGTCAAGCCCGCGACTCCTGTCGAGGGACTCTTCGACCTGCTGGACGAGTTCGACCAGATCCTCGTGATGACCGTCGAGCCGGGGTTCGGCGGACAGGGCTTCCTGCCCGAGACCATGCCGAAGCTGCAGGCGCTGTCCGCGGAGGCGCGGCGCCGCGGCTCGTCCGTCTGGCTCCAGGTCGACGGCGGCATCTCCGACGCGACGATCGCCCAGGCGGCCGAAGCGGGAGCCGACACCTTCGTCGCCGGATCCGCGGTCTACGGGGCGGACGACGTGGAGGCGGCCGTCACCCGGCTCAGGGACCTCGCGCGAGCCGGTAGCCTGGAGGGGTGAAGACTTTCGACGAGCTGTTCGCCGAGCTCAGCGTCAAGGCCGAGACCCGACCCGAGGGATCGGGCACCGTGGCGGAGCTCGACGGCGGCGTGCATGCGATCGGCAAGAAGATCGTCGAAGAGGCCGCCGAGGTCTGGATGGCGGCGGAGTACGAGTCGGATGCCGCTGCCGCCGAGGAGATCTCCCAGCTCCTCTACCACCTGCAGGTGATGATGCTCGCGAAGGGCCTCACCCTGCAGGACGTCTACCGACATCTGTGATGCGCTCCGGTCCCACTCCTTCGAACTGAAAGCCGTTCATGCTGCGCATCGCCGTTCCCAACAAGGGCTCGCTCTCCGAGACCGCCGCCGAGATGCTCGCGGAGGCGGGCTACGCCGGCCGCCGCGACCCCAAGACCCTGCATGTCATCGACGCCGAGAACGACGTCGAGTTCTTCTTCCTCCGCCCGCGCGACATCGCCACTTACGTGGCCTCCGGCGCCCTCGACGTCGGCATCACCGGTCGTGATCTCCTCCTCGACGTGCAGCAGCCGGCGCGCGAGATCGAGCAGCTCGGCTTCGGGGCGTCCACGTTCCGCTTCGCGGGTCCTCCCGGACGCTTCACCTCCGTCCAGGATCTCGACGGCGTCCGCGTGGCCTCCGCCTATCCGGGTCTGGTCGGCTCCTTCCTCCGCGACCAGGGGGTGAACGCCGAGCTCGTGCAGCTCGACGGTGCCGTGGAGTCCGCCGTGCGCCTCGGTGTCGCCGACGCGGTCGCCGACGTGGTGTCCACCGGCACCACCCTGCGCCAGGCGGGGTTGGAGATCTTCGGCCCCGTGATCCTGGAGTCCGAGGCCGTGCTGATCAGCCGTCCCGGTGAGGCCGACGGCGTGGAGACGCTGCTGCGCCGACTCCGCGGCGTCATGGTCGCGCGGCGCTACGTGCTCCTCGACTACGACCTCCCCACCGAGCTCGTCGATCAGGCCGTGGCCATCGCCCCGGGTCGCGAGTCCGCGACCATCTCGCCGCTCCGCGACCCGGCCTGGGTGGCCGTGCGCGTCATGATCCCGCGTCGCCGGGTCAACCAGGTGATGGACGACCTGTACGCCCTGGGCGCCCGGGCCATCCTCGTCACGGCGATCCACGCGGCGAGGCTCTGATGGCCCTCGCGAGTCGCGTCATCCCGTGCCTCGACGTCGCCGACGGTCGCGTCGTCAAGGGCGTCAACTTCGAGAACCTCCGCGACATGGGCGATCCGGTGGAGCTCGCCCGCCACTACGCCGCCCAGGGTGCCGACGAGATCACGTTCCTGGACGTCACCGCGACGGTGGACGCGCGGGCCACGACCTACGACGTCGTGCAGCGCACCGCGGAGCAGGTCTTCGTGCCGCTGACGGTGGGCGGCGGGGTGCGCAGCGTTGACGACGTCGCGCGACTCCTCGCCGTCGGTGCGGACAAGGTCGGCGTGAACTCCGCGGCGATCGCCCGTCCCGAGCTCATCGGCGAGATCGCGGATCGCTTCGGTGCCCAGGTGCTCGTGCTCTCGCTCGACGTCAAGCGCGCCGACACGACGCGCTCCGGCTTCGTCGTCACCACGCACGGCGGTCGCACGCAGACCACGCTGGACGCGCTCGACTGGGCGCGCGAGGCCGCGGAGCGCGGGGCGGGGGAGCTGCTCGTGAACTCGATCGACGCCGACGGCACTCGCGACGGCTTCGATCTCGAGCTCGTCCGACTCATGCGCGAAGTCGCGCCGATCCCCGTGATCGCCTCCGGCGGTGCGGGACGGGCGACCGACTTCGCTCCGGCCATCAAGGCGGGCGCCGACGCCGTGCTCGCGGCCAGCGTGTTCCACACCGGAGCCCTGACCGTCGGCGACGTGAAGGATGCGCTGCGCGCGGAAGGAGTGCTCGTCCGATGACCGACACGCCGAAGCAGGACGAGGTCTCCGTCGACGACCGCATCGCGCAGGTCGCCTTCAACGCCGACGGGCTCGCCCCGGTCATCGTGCAGCAGTGGGATTCGCGTGAGGTGCTCATGCTCGCGTGGGTGGATGCCGAGGCGCTGCGCCGCACGCTCACCTCCGGTCGTGCGACCTACTGGTCCCGCTCGCGGCAGGAGTACTGGCGCAAGGGCGACACGTCCGGCCACATCCAGGTCGTGCGGGAGGCCCGGCTCGACTGCGACGGGGATGCGCTCCTGCTCCTCGTCGACCAGACCGGCCCCGCGTGCCACACCGGCACGCGGACGTGCTTCGACACGACGGACCTGGGCGCCCTCGACGGGGTGGCCGCCTCGTGAGCATCGCGCAGCGCGGACGCTCCCTCTCCTTGACGGGGTTCCTGCTGGCCGGCGCCATCGGGATCGTTTCCTCCACGCAGACCTGGTTCACGGTGCAGCGCGCGGACGCGGGGGAGGACATCCTCGTCCCCGGAGCCTCCGCCCTCGTGCTCCTCGCCCCGCTGAGCCTCGCGGTCCTGGCGCTCGGTGCCGCCCTCGCGATCGCCGGCCGGGTCGTGCGCGTCGTCTTCGGGGTGCTGGCCGCCGCGGCCGCGCTGTTCCTGGGCTGGTCCACGCTGCAACTCCTCCTCGGCGACGCGTACGGCGCAGTCGCTGCGACCGTCACCGAGACGACGGGACTCGCCGGGAGCGGAGCCGTCCACGAGGTCGCGGCGAGCATCGTGCCGTCGGCCTGGCCGTTCCTCGCCCTCGTCGGCTGGGCGATCCTGCTCGTCGCCGCCGTCGTCGTGCTGACCACCTGGCGGCGCTGGAAGGCCGGCGGCCGTCGCTATCGCACCGACGCGCCGAGCGACGCGCCGCACGACGGTCCCGTCGACGCGGTCGATTCCTGGGACGAGCTGTCCCGCGGGTCCGACCCGACGCGCTGACCCCGATAGACTGAACCCAGATCCCCACGTCGTCCCCGGAGGAGAACATGACCAACCCGATCGCTGACCCCGGCCACGGACACTCGCCTGCGGCCTGGACCGCCGTCGTGATCATGCTCGTCGGCTTCGCTGCCGCGACCGTCGCGTTCTGCTTCGAGCAGCCGACCCTGGTGTGGATCGCCGCCGCACTGATCCCGATCGGGGCGATCGTCGGCTGGGTGCTCGCGAAGGCGGGATACGGCGTGAAGGGTCCCAAGTACGCTCCGAAGGCGCACTAGTGGTCCTCGCCGACCTGACGGCCGGCGCTGTCGCAGACGCCGAGCGTCGCTCCCAGTCCCGTCCGCTCGCGGTCGTCGAGCGTGACGCCCTCGCGCGCCCCGCGGCGAAGGACGCGCTGTCGTACCTCGCTCCCGCCGACCGGGTGAAGATCATCGCCGAGGTGAAGCGGGCGAGTCCATCCCGCGGTGCCCTCGCGGAGATCCCGGATCCCGCGCACCAGGCCGCGCTCTACGAGACCGGTGGCGCCTCCGCGATCAGCGTCCTCACCGAGGAGCGCCGCTTCGGCGGCAGTCTCGCCGATCTGGAGGCGGTCACTGCCCGGGTCTCGCTGCCCGTGCTCCGGAAGGACTTCATCGCCACCCGGTACCAGGTGCTCGAGGCGCGTGCCGCCGGTGCCGACCTCGTCCTCCTGATCGTGGCGGGCCTGGAGCCGGACGTCCTCCGCGACCTGTACGGGTTCATCCTCGAGCTCGGCATGACGCCGCTCGTCGAGACCCACTCGGCGGAGGAGCTGGAGGCCGCGATCGACCTCGGCGCCGCCCTGATCGGCGTGAACGCCCGCAACCTCAAGACCCTCGAGCTCGACCGCGATCTGTTCGGCCGGCTCGTGGACCGCATCCCCGACTCGGCGATCAAGATCGCGGAGTCCGCGGTGCTCACCCCCGCCGATGTCGCGCACTACCGTTCGGCCGGTGCCGACGTCGTGCTGATCGGCGAGGCCCTGGTGACCGGAGACCCGGTCGCCACTCTCGAGAGCTTCCTGGAGGCGAAGTGAGTCTGCGCGACCAGCACGGTCCGTTCTTCGGCGAGTTCGGCGGACGGTACATGCCGGAGTCCCTGGTCGCCGCGATCGACGAGCTGACGGTCGCCTACGAGGAGGCCATCGCCGATCCGGAGTTCCGTGCCGAGCTCGCCCACCTGCTGTCCTCCTACGCCGGGCGTCCGTCCGCGCTCACCGAGGTGCCCCGGTTCGCGGAGCACGCGGGCGGCGCGCGGGTCTTCCTCAAGCGCGAGGACCTCAACCACACCGGTTCGCACAAGATCAACAACGTGCTGGGCCAGGCTCTGCTCACCAAGCGCCTCGGCAAGACCCGGGTCATCGCCGAGACCGGAGCGGGTCAGCACGGCGTCGCCACGGCGACCGCCGCCGCGCTGTTCGGCCTCGACTGCACCATCTACATGGGCGAGGTCGACACCGAGCGCCAGGCGCTGAACGTCGCCCGCATGCGTCTGCTGGGCGCCGAGGTCGTCGCGGTCACCTCGGGCTCGCGCACGCTGAAGGACGCGATCAACGACGCCTACCGCGACTGGGTGGCCTCGGTCGAGACCACCAACTACATCTTCGGCACCGCCGCCGGCCCGCACCCGTTCCCGGCGATGGTCCGCGACTTCCAGAAGATCATCGGCGAAGAGGCTCGCGCCCAGATCCTCGACGAGGTCGGCCGGCTTCCCGACGCGGTCGTCGCCTGCGTCGGCGGCGGATCCAACGCGATCGGCATGTTCGACGCGTTCCTGGACGACGAGGGCGTGCGCCTGTACGGCGTGGAGGCGGCCGGCGACGGCGTCGACACCGACAAGCACGCCGCCTCGATCGAGCGCGGCCGCCCCGGCGTGCTGCACGGCGCGAAGACGTACGTGCTGCAGGACGAAGACGGCCAGACCGTCGAATCGCACTCGATCTCCGCCGGTCTCGACTACCCGGGCGTGGGCCCCGAGCACTCGTGGCTGGCCGACATCGGCCGCGCCGAGTACATCCCGGCGACGGACGACGAGGCGATGCAGGCGCTGCGGCTGCTGAGCCGGACCGAGGGCATCATCCCCGCGATCGAGTCGGCTCATGCCCTCGCCGGCGCCCTGCGGATCGGCCGCGAGCTCGGCCCGGACGGCCTGATCGCCATCTGCCTCTCCGGCCGCGGGGATAAGGACATGGACACCGCCGCCCGCTACTTCGAGCTCTACGACGAGGACGCCCTCGCGCACGACGTGTCCGAGGAGAGCGCCGCCGAGGACGCGGCCTCGAAGGGAGAGCCGCAGCTGTGAGCCGCGTCGAACAGGCCATTCAGCGCGCGCACGACGCCGGCCGCAGCGCCTTCGTCGGCTACCTGCCCGTCGGCTTCCCCGACCTGGAGACGAGCATCCAGGCCGCGATCGCCCTCGCCGAGAACGGCGTGGACATCATCGAGCTCGGGCCGCCCTACAGCGATCCCGTCATGGACGGCGCCATCATCCAGGAGGCGACGACCAAGGCCCTCGCCGCGGGCTTCCGAATGAAGGACCTCTTCACCGCCATCCGCGCGATCACCGCCGCGACCGACGTCCCCGTCCTCGTGATGACCTACTGGAATCCCGTGCTGCAGTACGGGGTGGACCGGTATGCCGAGGACCTGCTCGCCGCGGGCGGCGCGGGTCTCATCACCCCGGACATCACCCCGGAGGCCGCCGGCGAGTGGATCGCGGCCAGCGAGCGGCTCGGTCTCGACCGGGTCTTCCTCGCAGCTCTGACCTCGTCGGACGAGCGCCTCGACCTCGTCGTGCGGTCCTCGACGGGCTTCGTCTACGCCGTCTCGACCATGGGCATCACGGGGGAGCGGGCCGAGCTCGACCGTGCGGCACGCACCCTCGTGTCGCGGCTCCGCGACCACGGTGCCCGTCGCGCCTGCGTGGGCATCGGCATCTCGACCCCGGAGCAGATCGCCGGCGTCTCCGAGTACGCCGACGGCGCCATCGTGGGCACCGCCCTCGTCCGCGCCCTCCGCGACGGCGGTGTGCCCGCTCTCGCCGAAGTCACCCGAACCCTGGCCGCCGGCACCGCGTCGGCGCGCTTCGCCTCAGAGAAGTAGGATCGCACTCATGTCCTCCGCGCTCCACAGCACCGCCGCCGGCGTGCTCGCCAGCATCCCGAGCCCGCCCGTGTCGTACGTCGACCTCGGTCCGCTCCGGATCCACTTCTACGCGCTCTGCATCATCGCCGGCATCATCGTCGCCGTCCTGATGACCAATCACCGCCTCACCAAGCGGGGCGCGGAGCCGTGGGTGGTCATCGACATCGCGATCCTCGCGGTGCCGCTCGCGATCATCGGCGCGCGCATCTTCCACGTCCTCACCCACCCGAACTTCTACTTCGGCGAGGGCAAGAACACCTGGAACCCCTTCGAGCCGGGCTCGGTCTGGGCGATCTGGGAGGGTGGCATCGCGATCTTCGGCGCCCTCATCGGCGGCGCCGTCGGCGCCTACCTCGGCTGCCGGTGGACCGGCATCCGCTTCTGGACGTTCGCGGACGCGCTCGCGCCAGGGCTGCTTCTCGCGCAGGCGATGGGACGTTTCGGCAACTGGTTCAACCACGAGCTCTTCGGCCTGCCGACTTCGCTCCCGTGGGGCCTGGAGATCGAGTCCACGAACTCGGCCTTCCCTCCCGGTCTCCCCGAGGGCACCCTCTTCCACCCGACCTTCCTGTACGAGGTCATCTGGAACGGCCTCGGCGTCCTCGTGCTGCTGTGGCTCGGACGCAAGCTGTTCTTCCAGTGGGGGCGCCTCTTCGCGATCTACCTCATCTGGTACAGCGCCGGACGCATCCTGTGGGAGTCGATCCGCATCGACCCGAGCGAGATCATCCTCGGCCTGCGCAGCAACGTCTGGGCCGCCATCATCGGCGTCGTCCTCGGCCTCGTCATCCTCGTGGTGCAGACGCGCCGTCACCCCGGTCTCGAGCCCTCGCCGTACCAGCCGGGCCGCGGACGGAAGGACGTGGACGCTGATGTACAATCGCAGGACAATCCCTCTGATTTCGTGGACGTGAGCGAGCCTCCGGCCGAAGAAGTCGCCGCCGGAGCCACTGCCACAAGCGCTGCTCCCTCGAGCGGGGACGGCTCCCGATAACGCCGACTCGCGGCGGGAGAACCATTGCACTGAACGAGCGGGCCGACGACGTCCCCGGGTTTCACTGAAGATCTGAGGACGGTAACTGGTGTACTTCCAGCCCCCTTACGGCGCCTCCGGCGCATACCCCCCGAAGCAGGGCATGTACAACCCGGCGTTCGAGAAGGACGCCTGCGGCCTGGCCATGGTCGCAACGCTGCGCGGCGAAGCCGGGCACGACATCATCGCGCTGGCCCTCGAGGCCCTGCGCAACCTGGAGCACCGCGGGGCCATCGGGTCCGACGCGGGCACCGGGGACGGAGCCGGCATCCTCACCCAGATGCCGGACGAATTCCTCCGCGCGGTCACCGGCTTCGAACTGCCGCCCGTGGGGGAGTACGCGGCCGGGCTGGCCTTCCTGCCTCGCGATTCGAGCGAGCGCCGCCAGCAGAAGGCAGGGATCGAGAAGATCGCCCGCGCGGAGGGGCTCCGCGTCCTCGGCTGGCGCGAGGTCCCCACGGCCAACGAGAACCTCGGCAAGCTCGCCGACGAGGCCCGTCCCGCCTTCGAGCAGCTCTTCGTGAGCGCCGGCGGCGCCACTCTCGCCGATGCGCCGCTGACCGGCATCGCGCTCGACCGCGTCGCCTATCGCCTCCGCAAGCGCGCGGGCCACGAGCTCGGCGCCTACTTCGTCTCCCTGTCCAGCCGCACGCTCGGCTACAAGGGCATGGTCACCACGCTCCAGCTCGAGCCGTTCTACCCGGATCTGCAGGACGAGCGCTTCGCCTCCGAGCTCGCCGTCGTGCACTCGCGGTACTCGACGAACACGTTCCCCTCGTGGCCGCTCGCGCAGCCGCTGCGGATGCTGGCCCACAACGGCGAGATCAACACCGTCGGCGGCAACCGCAACTGGATGCGCGCCCGCCAGTCGCAGCTCGAGTCCGAGCTCCTCGGCGACATCTCGCCCCTGCTGCCCATCTGCACCGACGGCGCCAGCGACTCCGCCTCGTTCGACGAGGTGCTGGAGCTGCTCACCCTCACCGGCCGCAGCCTGCCGCACGCGATCATGATGATGGTGCCGGAGGCCTACGAGAAGCAGGCCGACATCTCGCCGGAGCTGCGCGCGTTCTACGAGTACCACTCCAACCAGATGGAGCCGTGGGACGGCCCGGCCGCCCTCATCTTCACCGACGGCACGCTCGTCGGCGCGACCCTGGACCGCAACGGCCTGCGCCCCGGACGCTGGACGGAGACCACCGACGGGCTCGTCGTCATCGGCTCCGAGACCGGCGTCCTGCACTTCGAGCCGGAGCGCATCAAGCGCCGCGGCCGGCTGCAGCCCGGCAAGATGTTCCTCGTCGACACAGCCCAGCGCCGGATCGTCGAGGATGAGGAGATCAAGCACGATCTCGCGACGATGCACCCGTGGCAGGAGTGGCTCGACGCCGGTTCCGTCCGCCTGGCCGACCTCCCCGAGCGCGAGCACATCGTGCACCCGCCGGCCTCGATCACCCGGCGGCAGCGCACCTTCGGGTACACGGAGGAGGAGGTCCGCATCCTCCTCACCCCGATGGGCCAGACGGGTGTCGAGCCGCTGGGCGCCATGGGATCGGACACCCCGATCGCCGTGCTCAGCAAGCGCCCGCGGCTGCTCTTCGACTACTTCACGCAGCAGTTCGCGCAGGTGACCAACCCGCCGCTCGACTCGATCCGCGAAGAGGTTGTCACGAGTCTCAAGCTCGGTCTGGGCCCTGAGGTCAATCTGCTGACCTGGGGTCCGGAGCACACCCGCACGGTGTCGCTCGACTTCCCGGTCATCGACAACGACGAGCTCGCGAAGATCCGGCACATCGACAAGGCCCTGCCCGGGCGTTCGAGCGCCACGATCCGCGGCCTCTACCACTTCGACGCAGGACCCCACACCCTCGCCGAGCGCCTCACCGAGATGTGCGCCGAGGTCGATCAGGCGATCGAGGACGGCGCGGAGTTCATCATCCTGTCCGACCGCGACTCGAACAAGGATCTCGTCCCGATCCCGTCGCTGCTCATGGTGTCGGCGATCCACCACCACCTCATCCGGCGCGAGAACCGGATGAAGGTCGGTCTGATCGTCGAAGCCGGCGACGTGCGCGAGGTGCACCACGTCGCGACGCTCATCGGCTACGGCGCTTCGGCGATCAACCCCTACCTCGCCATGGAGACGGTCGAGCACCTCGTGCGGACCGGCTACATCACGGGCATCTCCCCGGAGAAGGCCGTGAAGAACCTCATCTACGCGCTCGGCAAGGGCGTGCTGAAGATCATGTCGAAGATGGGCATCTCCACGGTGTCGTCCTATGCGGGCGCGCAGGTGTTCGAGGCGGTCGGCCTCAGCCAGGAGTTCATCGACGCCTACTTCACGCGTACCGAGTCGAAGCTGGGCGGCATCGGGATCGAGGAGATCTTCGCCGAGAACCAGGCCCGCCACGACTACGCCTACCCGGAGGACGCCGCGGCCCGTGCCCATGAGCGGCTGTGGACCGGTGGCGAGTATCAGTGGCGCCGCGACGGCTCTCCGCATCTCTTCAACCCGGAGACGGTGTTCAAGCTCCAGCACTCCACGCGGACCCGCCGTTACGACATCTTCCGCGAATACACGAAGCTCGTCGACGACCAGGCGGCCGAGCTGAAGACGCTGCGCGGCCTGTTCTCGCTGCGGACCGGCACGCGCAAGCCCGTGCCGCTGGACGAGGTCGAGCCCGTCTCGGCGATCGTCAAGCGCTTCTCCACGGGGGCGATGAGCTACGGCTCCATCTCCAAGGAGGCGCACGAGACGCTCGCGATCGCGATGAACCGGATCGGCGGCAAGTCGAACACGGGGGAGGGCGGGGAAGACCCCGACCGTCTCGTCGACCCCGAGCGGCGCAGTGCGATCAAGCAGGTGGCCTCGGGTCGATTCGGCGTCACGAGCCTCTACCTCACCGAGGCGGACGACATCCAGATCAAGCTCGCCCAGGGCGCGAAGCCCGGTGAGGGCGGTCAGCTCCCGCCGACCAAGGTGTACCCCTGGGTCGCGCGCACCCGGCACGCCACCGCGGGGGTCGGCCTCATCTCGCCGCCGCCGCATCACGACATCTACTCGATCGAAGACCTCAAGCAGCTCATCTTCGACCTGAAGCGGGCGAACCCCGAGGCGCGCATCCACACGAAGCTCGTCAGCCAGTCCGGCATCGGCGCGGTCTCGGCCGGTGTCGCCAAGGCGCTCAGCGATGTCATTCTCGTGTCCGGTCACGACGGCGGTACGGGCGCGAGCCCGCTGAACTCGCTGAAGCACGCGGGAACGCCGTGGGAGCTCGGCCTCGCGGAGACGCAGCAGACGCTCATGCTCAACGGCATGCGCGACCGCGTCGTCGTGCAGGTCGACGGGCAGCTCAAGACCGGACGGGACGTCATCATCGGCGCCCTGCTCGGTGCCGAGGAGTTCGGCTTCGCCACCGCGCCCCTCGTGGTCAGCGGCTGCATCATGATGCGCGTCTGCCACCTCGACACCTGTCCGGTGGGCGTCGCGACGCAGAACCCCGTCCTGCGCGACCGGTTCACCGGCAAGCCCGAGTTCGTCGTGAACTTCATGGAGTTCATCGCCGAGGAGGTGCGCGAGCTGCTCGCCGAGCTCGGCTACCGCTCGATCGACGAGATCGTCGGTCGCACCGAGCTCCTGGAGACCAACGCGGCGATCGCGCACTGGAAGGCCGAGGGACTCGACCTCAGCCCGGTGCTGGAGGGACCGGCGTTCCCCGCGGGCGAGCCGCGTCGCAGCGGCCGCGCCCAGGACCACGAACTCGACAAGCACTTCGACGTGCAGCTCATCGACATCGCGAAGGGAGCGCTGCTGAACGGCGACCCCGTCGTGGTGGAGCTCCCGATCGCCAATACCGAGCGCGCGGTGGGCACGATGCTCGGACACCAGGTGACCTCGCGTCACGGCGCCACCGGTCTGCCGAAGGAGACCATCGACGTCACCCTCACCGGCACGGCGGGACAGTCGCTCGGGGCGTTCCTTCCGCCGGGCATCATCCTCCGGCTGGAGGGCGACGCGAACGACTACGTCGGCAAGGGACTCTCCGGTGGGGACATCACGATCCGGCCGCCCCGCGGCTCCGCGATCGCCCCGCACGAGAACGTCATCGCGGGCAACGTGATCGGGTACGGCGCCACGTCCGGCACCATGTTCATCTCCGGTGTGGTGGGCGAGCGCTTCCTCGTCCGCAACTCCGGTGCGACCGCGGTGGTCGAGGGCGTGGGCGACCACGCGCTCGAGTACATGACCGGCGGCCTCGCGGTGATCCTCGGATCGACCGGCCGCAACTTCGGCGCCGGCATGTCCGGGGGAGTGGCCTACGTGCACGCTCTGGACACCGCGAAGGTCAACGCGCAGTCGCTCGGCAGCGGCGAGCTGCGGCTCGAGCCGCTGGACCGCGCCGACCTCGAAGTGCTGCGCGGGCTGCTCGTGGAGCATGTGGAGCGCACGGCGTCCCCGCGCGCCACCGCCCTGCTGGAGGACTTCGACGCCAGCGCGGCGGAGTTCGTGAAGGTGCTCCCGCGCGACTTCGCCGCCGTGCGCAGCATGCGCGAGGAGGCACTGGCCGAGGGGATCGACCCCGACGGCGACATCGTCTGGAACCGCATCCTGGAGGTGACCGGTGGCTGACCCCAAAGGCTTTCTGAAGGTGACCGAGCGGGAACTTCCCGCTCGCCGTCCGGTGCCCGTGCGCATCATGGACTGGAAAGAGGTGTACGAGCCCGGCGACAAGGCGGTGCTCCGTCGCCAGGCCAGTCGCTGCATGGACTGCGGCGTGCCCTTCTGCCACTCCGGCTGCCCCCTGGGCAACCTCATCCCGGAGTGGAACGACCTCACCTGGCGCGGGGAGGGCCGCGCGGCGATCGAGCGGCTGCACGCGACGAACAACTTCCCGGAGTTCACCGGACGGCTCTGCCCGGCCCCGTGCGAGAGCTCGTGTGTCCTCGGCATCAACCAGCCGGCCGTGACCATCAAGCAGATCGAGGTCTCCATCATCGACGAGGCCTTCGCCAAGGGCTGGGTCGAGCCGGAGCCGCCGGAGCGTCTGACGGGCAAGACCGTGGCCGTCGTGGGCTCGGGCCCCGCCGGTCTCGCCGCCGCCCAGCAGCTCACCCGCGCCGGCCACACCGTCGCCGTCTTCGAGCGGGACGACCGCATCGGCGGCCTGCTGCGCTACGGCATCCCGGACTTCAAGATGGAGAAGAGCCAGCTCGAGGCTCGCCTGCGCCAGATGCAGGAGGAGGGCACGCGGTTCCGCGCCGGCGTCGAGATCGGCAAGGACATCTCCTGGGCCGACCTGCGCGCGCGGTACGACGCGGTCGTGATCGCCACCGGCGCCACGGTCCCGCGCGACCTGCCGATCCCCGGTCGCGACCTCGACGGCGTCCACTTCGCGATGGAGTACCTCGTCGAGTCGAACCACGCGGTCGCCGGCGACACCGTCCCGGACCAGATCACCGCCGAGGGCAAGCACGTCATCGTCATCGGCGGCGGCGACACGGGCGCCGACTGCATCGGCACCGCGCACCGCCAGGGCGCGCTCAGCGTCACCAACCTCGCCATCGGCAAGCAGCCGAGCGAGACGCGGCCGGATCACCAGCCGTGGCCGATGATGCCGACGATCTTCGAGGTGGCCTCGGCTCACGAGGAGGGCGGGGAGCGGGTCTTCCTCGCCTCGACCGTGGAGTTCCTGTCGAACGACGTGGGCGAGGTCCGCGCGCTCCGCGTGGCCGAGACCGAGTACATCGACGGCCGCCGCGTGCCCAAGAGCGGCACGGAGCGGGAGATCCCGGCCGACCTCGTGCTCATCGCGATGGGCTTCACCGGGCCGGAGCAGGACGGCTACACCGAGGACACCCGGCCGGAGGTGACCGAGCGCGGCGCCTTCCGTCGCGCCGCGAGCTACGAGTCGTCGATCCCCGGCGTGTTCGTCGCCGGGGACGCGGGCCGCGGGCAGTCGCTCATCGTCTGGGCGATCGCGGAGGGCCGGGCGGCGGCGGCGAACGTCGACCGCTTCCTCATGGGCACCACCGTGCTGCCGGAGCCGGTGCGCCCGAGCGATGTCGCGATCGGCCTCCAGCCCGCGTAGGCTGAGGCCGGCAGTGTCGCCTGTTTGTAATCCCCCACTTCTACCCTGGAGACATGTTGAGACGCGCGAAAATCGTCGCCACCCTGGGCCCCGCCACTTCCACGTATGAGACGGTGCGCGCACTGATCGATGCGGGTGTGGACGTCGCCCGACTGAACCTCAGCCACGGTGACTACTCCGTGCACGAGAACAACTACGCGAACGTGCGCCGTGCGGCGGAGGACTCCGGTCGTGCCGTCGCCATCCTCGTGGACCTCCAGGGTCCGAAGATCCGTCTGGGCCGCTTCGAGGACGGACCCTACGAGCTCGCCAAGGGCGACATCTTCAAGATCACCACCGAGGACATCATCGGCAACAAGGAGATCTGCGGCACGACGTTCAAGGGCCTTCCTCAGGACGTCAAGCCCGGGGACTTCCTGCTGATCGACGACGGCAAGGTGCGCGTCGAGGTCGTCGAGACCGACGGCGTGACCGTCACCACGCGTGTCGTCGTCGCCGGCGCCGTCTCGAACAACAAGGGCATCAACCTGCCCGGCGTCGCCGTCAACGTCCCCGCGCTCAGCGAGAAGGACGAGGAGGACCTCCGCTGGGGCCTCCGGACCGGTGCCGACCTCATCGCGCTGTCGTTCGTGCGCAACGCCTCGGACGTGACCCGCGTGCACGAGATCATGGCGGAGGAGGGCGTCCGCGTCCCGGTCATCGCCAAGATCGAGAAGCCGCAGGCCGTCGACGCGCTCGAAGAGATCGTCGACGCGTTCGACGGCATCATGGTCGCCCGTGGCGACCTCGGCGTGGAGCTGCCCCTCGAAGCCGTCCCGATCGTGCAGAAGCGCGCCGTCGAGCTGGCCCGTCGCAACGCGAAGCCCGTGATCGTGGCGACGCAGATGCTCGAGTCGATGATCAACAGCCCGGTGCCGACCCGTGCCGAGACCTCCGATGTCGCCAACGCCGTCCTCGACGGTGCCGACGCGGTCATGCTCTCCGGCGAGACCAGCGTGGGCGACTACCCGGTCGTCGTCGTCGAGACGATGGCCCGGATCATCGAGTCGACGGAGGAGCACGGTCTGGAGCGCATCCTGCCGCTCACGACGAAGCCCCGCACGCAGGGTGGTGCCATCACGCTCGCGGCCCTCGAGGTCGCGGAGTTCGTGGACGCCAAGTTCCTGTGCGTGTTCACGCAGTCGGGCGACTCGGCGCGCCGCCTGTCCCGTCTGCGCTCCCGCATCCCGATGCTGGCCTTCACGCCGGAGCCCGGCATCCGTCGTCGTATGGCGCTGACCTGGGGTCTCCGCTCCACCCTCGTCGACATGGTGCAGCACACCGACCTCATGTACCACCAGGTCGACGAGTACCTCCTCGGGAACGGCCTCGCCGTCGAGGGGGACAAGGTCGTCGTCATCTCCGGGTCCCCTCCCGGGATCATCGGTTCCACGAACGACCTGCGCGTGCACAAGGTCGGCGATGCGCTCCGCGGCGCCGCGCCGATCTACAAGGCCGGCGTCTGACGCAGGGCGTTCCGGGAGGGGCGGGGCTTCGGCCTCGCCCCTCCCTGTCATCTCCGGGCCGGTGCGTCAAGCCTCTCGGCCGTGACGGCGGCCTCGGTTAGCGTGCTGCCATGGTCCTCCGTCGTCTCCTCGTCACCTCCGGGCTGACGTTCCGCATCCTGGAGAGTCCGCGGCCCGCCGGCAGCACCGCCCCGACCGTGGTCCTCGTGCACGGGATCGGGATGTCGCATCGGTACCTGTCGCGGCTGCACGCCGTGCTCGCCGACACCACGAGGGTGGTCTCCGTCGACCTCCCGGGCTTCGGCGGCCTGCCCAAGCCGCGGTTCGACGTCTCCATCCCGCAGATGGCGGCAGGCCTGGCTCAGGTGGTGGCGAGCCTCGACGACGATCGCGTCGTGCTCGTCGGGCACTCGATGGGCGTGCAGTGGGCCGTGGAGACGGCGCTGCGGCATCCCGAGTACGTCCGGACCGTCGTGACGATCGGACCCGTCACCGACGACGCCCACCGGACTCTCGGCGCGCAGGCCCGGGCCCTGGCCGTCGACACCGTCGGCGAGACCCCGGCGATCAACACGGTCGTCTTCACCGACTACCTGCGCTGCGGCGTGCGGTGGTATCTCCGCCAGCTCCGGCACATGCTCGCGTATCCCCTGGAGGAGAGGGTCGCGGCTCTCACCATGCCGGTGCTCGTCGTCCGGGGGAGTGACGATCCGATCGCAGGACGCGCGTGGTGCCGGCGCCTGCGCGACGCGGCGGCCGTCTCGCGATTGGTGGAGATCCCCGGTCACCATCATGTCGCGCAGCAGTCCGCGCCCCGGGCGGTGGCTTCCGCGATCCTGGCCCACACGACGGGAGCATGGCCGACGGCGGTGCCGGCCGCACCCATCCGGCGGGGGAGGGCACGATCAGCGTCCTGAGGATCCTGGGCTGGTGGGCCGCGGACTACGCCTACGCGGGGTTCTGGCAGGTCCGATCGTTCTTCGGCCGTGACCAGGCGGATGACTTCACCACCGGAGACCGCGCCCCGATCGTGGTGCTCGCCGGTGTCTACGAGACCTGGCGCTTCCTGGAGCCGCTCATCGTCGCGCTGCACGAGCGGGGGCACCCGGTCCATGTCGTGGATGCGCTGCGCCGCAACCAGTTCCCCGTGCAGGATGAGGCCGATCAGGTGGCCGACTACCTGCGCGCGCACGACCTCTCGGGCGTGTTCCTCGTCGCCCACAGCAAGGGCGGCCTCGCCGGGAAGCTGGTGATGACCGGCCCGGAGGGTGCCCGGATCCGCGGCATGCTCGCCATCGCGACGCCGTTCGGGGGCTCCCGATATGCGCGGCTGCTGCCCGGTCGGGTGCTGCGGGCGTTCTCACCCGACGACCCCTCGATCGTCGCGCTGGGGCGGGAGCTCGATGTGAACGCGCGCATCGTCTCGATCTACGCCGCGTTCGATCCGCACATCCCCGAGGGGAGTGAGCTCGCCGGGGCCAAGAACGTCGTCCTGGAGACGGGCGGGCACTTCCGCATCCTCGCCCACCCCCGTGTGATGGCCGAACTCGCCGCCCTCGCCGAGTAACGGGGCGAGCGGTCCGCGATGCTGGTGCCGGCGGTGGGACTCGAACCCACACGCCCTCTCGGACAAAGCATTTTGAGTGCTCCGCGTCTGCCATTCCGCCACGCCGGCCCGTGTCTCGCGACTTCGACTGTAGCGCAGACGACGGACGGTTCCCCGCGCGCCCGCCGTCTTCAGCCGGCGGTGGGGACCTCTCCGTTAGGATGGAGGGGTGACCGAGCAAGAACAGGCTGAGCAGCCCACGGCATCCGCACCCCGACGCGTCGTCGTCGCCGAAGACGAGTCGCTGATCCGTCTCGACATCGTCGAGATCCTCCGCGACAACGGCTTCGATGTCGTCGGCGAGGCCGGCGACGGCGAGACGGCGGTGGCCCTCGCCACCGAGCTGCGTCCCGACCTCGTCATCATGGACGTGAAGATGCCCCAGCTCGACGGCATCAGCGCTGCCGAGAAGCTCCACAAGGGCAACATCGCCCCGGTCGTGCTGCTGACCGCGTTCAGCCAGAAGGAGCTCGTGGAGCGCGCGAGCGAGGCCGGAGCCCTGGCCTACGTCGTGAAGCCCTTCACCCCGAACGATCTCCTCCCCGCGATCGAGATCGCCCTGGCCCGCCACGAGCAGATCATCACCCTCGAGGCTGAGGTCGCCGACATGGTCGAGCGCTTCGAGACCCGCAAGCTCGTCGACCGCGCGAAGGGCCTCCTCAACGAGAAGATGGGCCTGAGCGAGCCCGAGGCGTTCCGCTGGATCCAGAAGGCATCGATGGATCGCCGCCTGACGATGCAGGACGTCGCCAAGGCGATCATCGAGCAGCTCGCTCCCAAGAAGTAAGGCACTCCGGTGCTCCGGCTGGACGCAGAGCACGTTCTGCGGCCGGTCCGCGCCGGCGACGGTGCGGCGATCGCGCGCGCGTATCTCGCGAACAGAGAGCACCTCGCCCCGTGGGAGCCGGAGCGTTCCGAGGCGTTCTTCACCGAGGACTGGCAGGAGCAGAACGCGCAGCAGTGCGTCGCGGAGGCCGCCCTCGGGCGGAGTTCCCGGTTCGTGATCCTCTCGGACGACGGCGAGATCCGCGGCCGGGTCAACCTGAACACCATCGTGCGCGGTGCGTTCTGGAGCGCCGATCTCGGGTACTGGATCGATTCCACCCGACTGCGCCGCGGGCTCGCAGGGCGCGCGGTCGCCCTCGTGGCGGAGCACGCGCGGGACGAGCTGCGGCTGCACCGCCTCCAGGCGTCGACGCTGCTCCACAACGTCGCCTCGCAGCGGGTCCTCGCCGCCACCGGCTTCGAGCGCATCGGCATCGCCCCGAAGTACCTGCGGATCGCGGGGGAGTGGCAGGACCACATCCTGTTCCAGCTGCTGCTGGAGGAGCCGCTCAGTCCGCGGCGGGAGCGTCCTTGATCATGTTGGTGATGCGGATCGTCGAGCAGCGCCGGCCCTGATCGTCGGTCACGACGATCTCGTGCACCGTGATGCTGCGCCCCAGGTGCACGGGCGTGCAGACTCCGGTGACCACGCCCGAGGTGGCCGACCGGGTGTGCGTGGCGTTGATGTCGACGCCGACAGCGAGGCGGCCGGCGCCCGCGTGCAGGTTGGCCGCCATGGAGCCGAGCGATTCGCCGAGCACGACGTAGGCGCCGCCGTGCATGAGACCGACCGGCTGGGTGTTGCCCTCCACCGGCATCGTCGCCACACAGCGGTCGATGCCGAACTCGACGAACTCCATGCCCATCTTCTCGGCCAGCGCTCCCATGCCGCGGGCGGCCGCCCACTCGAGTCCCTCGCTGGTGGCGACCTCGCTCATGCATCCTCCTCTGCGGGTGTCCGTGCTCCTCGTTAGGCTGACAGGGTGACGGACTCCGCAAAGCCTACCCTCATGGTCGTCGACGGCCACTCGCTCGCCTACCGGGCCTTCTTCGCCCTCCCGGTCGACAACTTCACCACCAAGGACAACCAGCACACGAACGCCATCTACGGCTTCCTGTCCATGCTGGTCAACCTGATCAAGGCCGAGCAGCCCACGCATCTCGCGATCGCCTTCGACACCTCCCGCCACTCGTTCCGCACCGACGAGTACCCGGAGTACAAGGCCACCCGGTCCGAGACGCCGCAGGAGTTCAAGGGCCAGATCCCGCTGCTGCAGGACTGCCTCGCGGCGATGTCGATCCCGGTGCTGACGCAGGAGGGCATCGAGGCCGACGACATCCTCGCCACCCTCTCCACGCAGGGGGCGGCCCAGGGCTACGACGTGCTCGTGGTCTCGGGAGACCGCGACACCATCCAGCTCGTCACCGACGACGTCACGCTGCTGTACCCGTCCGTCCAGGGGGTCTCGCAGCTCAAGCGCTACGATCCGGCGACCGTGCAGGAGCGCTACGGCGTCCGTCCCGAGCAGTACCCCGACATCGCCGCCCTCGTGGGTGAGACCAGCGACAACCTGCCCGGCGTGCCGAAGGTGGGGGAGAAGACGGCCGTCAAGTGGCTCACGCAGTTCGGCTCCCTCGACGAGCTGCTCGAGCGTGCCGGTGAGATCAAGGGCGTGGTCGGCGGCAACCTCCGCGACCACATCGAAGACGTCCGCCGCAACCGCAAGCTCAACCGCCTGCTGACCGACGTGGAGCTGCCGGTCGCCCCGGCCGACCTCGCCGTCGCCCCGATCGACGCCGAGGCCGTCCGCGACATCTTCGCCCGGCTGGAGTTCCGCACGCTGCTGCCCCGGGTCTTCGAGGCCGTCGGAGCGGGCGAGGTCGCCGACGACCCGGCCTCCGTCGTCGAGATGCCCACGCCGGCACAGGTGTCCGCCCCGGATCTGGCCACCTGGGCCGCGGCGCAGGACGGAGACGTCGCTCTCCGGGTCGTGGTGCAGTCGGGCGCACCTGTGCGCGTCGGCGTCGCCACCGGGAGCGAGCTGCGCGAGCTCGACTGGTCGGAGGAGGCGGCCGCGGCGCTGCGCCCGTGGCTGGAGTCCGACGCGCCGAAGGTGCTGCACGACGCCAAGCCGCAGGTGAAGGCGTTGCTCCGTCAGGGCATCCGTCTGGGCGGGCTCGCCTACGACACGAGCCTCGCGGGCTGGCTGCTGCGCCCCAGCTTCCCCGACAAGACGCTGTCCGACCTCGTGCAGCGCTACCTGGGGGAGAAGCTCCCCGAGGCCGATCCGTCGCAGCTCGTGCCGGAGACCGAGGGTGCCACCCCCTCGCAGGAGGCATGGTTCATCCTCCGGGTGGCCGAGGCGCTGCGGGACGATCTGCCGGAGCCGGTCGACGCCGTGCTCCGCGACATCGAGCTGCCGACGCTCCGCACGCTCGCCGACATGGAGCTCGCCGGTGTCGCCGTGTCACACGAGGTCCTGTCGACGTTCTCGGCCGAACTCGCGACGCGGGCGGACGCCCTGGCCCAGGAAGCTTTCTCGGTCGTCGGTCGTGAGTTCAATCTCGGGTCGCCGAAGCAGCTCCAGGAGGTGCTGTTCGAAGACCTGCAGCTTCCCAAGACGCGCAAGACGAAGACCGGGTACTCGACCGATGCCGCGGTGCTCGCCGACCTGCAGGAGTCGCACCCGCACCCGTTCCTCAGCGTGCTGCTGCAGCACCGTGAGGCGACGAAGCTGCGGCAGATCATCGAGTCCCTCGACACCGCGATCCGGGAGGACCACCGGGTCCACACGACGTACGTGCAGACGGGCAGCCAGACCGGGCGCCTGTCCAGCACCGATCCGAACCTGCAGAACATCCCCGTCCGCACCGAGGAGTCGCGGCGCATCCGCAGCGCCTTCGAGGTCGGCGAGGGGTACGAGACGCTGCTCACCGCCGACTACTCGCAGATCGAGATGCGGATCATGGCGCACCTCTCGGGCGACGAGGGGCTGATCGAGGCGTTCAACAGCGGTGAAGACCTCCACCGCTTCGTCGGCGCCAGCGTGTTCGGCGTCGATCCGTCCGAGGTCACGCCGGCGATGCGCACCAAGGTGAAGGCGATGTCGTACGGACTCGTCTACGGCCTCTCCGCATTCGGGCTCTCGAAGCAGCTGCGCATCGAGCAGTCCGAGGCCAAGCAGCTCATGGTCGAGTACTTCGCACGGTTCGGCGCGGTCCGCGACTACCTGCGGGCCTCGGTGATGAAGGCCAAGGAGGTCGGCTACACCGAGACGATCTTCGGGCGTCGGCGGCCGTTCCCCGATCTCGCGAGCCCCAACCGCGTGCTGCGGGAGAACGCCGAGCGGGCGGCGCTCAACGCCCCGATCCAGGGCAGCGCGGCCGACATCATGAAGATCGCGCTGTTCCACATCCACGACGACCTCCACGCCGCGAAGCTGGAGTCGCGGGTGCTGCTGCAGATCCACGACGAACTCGTCGTCGAGGTCGCAGCAGGGGAGTGGGATGCGGTGGAGCAGATCGTCCGCACGCGGATGGGGGATGCCGCTCAGCTCTCCGTGCCGCTCGACGTGCAGGTGGGCCGCGGTCGGGACTGGAACGAAGCCGCGCACTGATCCCGGTGGCCGACGGGGGCGGGGATTAGGCTGGAAGGCATGACTTCAGCACCCCGCACCCCCTCCGCCATCGACAGGGTCGCCGATGAATGGGTCGACACGATCGCCGTCCTGGCGCCGACTCTCGGCACCTACATCGGTCGGTCCGAGGTCAACGACCGGTTCGGCGATCTGAGCCCGGAAGGTCATGAGGAGATCGCCGCGGCGACGCGGGCCACGCTCGACACGCTGTCCGCGCTGGAGCCCGTCGATGCGATCGACGAGGTGACCAAGACCGACCTCAGTGCGGAGCTGCGCCTCGACCTCGAGCTGCACGAAGCGAAGTGGCACCTGCGCGATCTGAACGTCATCGCCTCCGCCGCGCAGGACGTCCGCTCCGCCTTCGATCTGATGCCCACGGCGACGGTCGAGGACTGGGAGGTCATCTCCACCCGGCTCTCCGCGGTTCCCGCGGCGCTGCGCGGATACGTCGAGACGCTGCGCCTGGGCATCGCCGAGGGCGTGACTCCTGCACGACGCCAGGTCGCGGAGGTCGCGACGCAGATCGACCGCTACATCGCCGACGACGGCTTCTTCGCGGCGTTCGTCGCGCACGCCGATCCCGAGGAAGGCCAGCTTCCCGCCTCGCTCGCCCGCACCCTGGCGGACAACTCCGCGGCTGCGCGGGTCGCGTACGGGGAGCTGCGGCGCTTCCTTGCCGAGGAGCTCGCGCCCGAGGCCGGCGAGACGGACGCCGTGGGGCGCGACCTTTACGCCCTCAACTCCCGTCGATTCCTCGGCGCCACCATCGACCTCGACGAGACCTACGAGTGGGGTCGCGAAGAGCTCGCCCGCATGGTGGCCGAGCAGACGGCGATCGCGAACGAGATCCTCCCCGGCGCCTCCGTGGAGGAGGCCGTCGCGCATCTGGAATCGGACCCCGCCCGCAAGCTCGTCGGCACCGAGGCGCTCCAGCGGTGGATGCAGGAGACCAGCGACCGCGCGGTCGCCGAGCTCGGCGCCTCGCACTTCGACATCCCGGAGGCCATCCGCACCCTGGAGTGCATGATCGCGCCGACGCAGGAGGGCGGGATCTACTACACCGGCCCCACCGACGACTTCTCGCGCCCCGGCCGCATGTGGTGGTCAGTCCCCGAGGGCGTCACCGAGTTCGACACGTGGCGCGAGCTCACCACCGTGTACCACGAGGGTGTGCCGGGGCATCACCTGCAGATCGCCCAGGCCGTGTACAACCGCGCTGAGCTCAACTCGTGGCGACGGCTGCTCGCCGGCACCTCCGGTCACGCGGAGGGCTGGGCGCTGTATGCGGAGCGACTGATGGAGCAGCTCGGTTACCTGGACGACCCGGCGGATCGCCTCGGCATGCTGGACGGGCAGCGGATGCGGGCGGCGCGCGTGGTCCTCGACATCGGCGTGCACCTCGGCAAGCCCCGTCTCGACGGTGACGGCGTCTGGGATGCCGACTACGCGCTCGACTTCCTCCGTCGCAACGTCAACATGTCGGACCAGTTCGTGCAGTTCGAGGTCAACCGGTACCTCGGCTGGCCGGGTCAGGCGCCGTCGTACAAGGTCGGTCAGCGCATCTGGGAGCAGGTCCGCGACGCCGTCCAGCAGGCGGAGGGCGACGCGTTCAGCTTCAAGGGCTTCCACAAGCGCGCCCTGGATCTGGGCGGCGTCGGGCTCGACACGCTGCGGAGCGCGCTGCTGCCTCGGTGATGGGAATGCCCGCCTCCCGCCGCGCGTTCCATTCACCTGAATAGGAAGGTGTGACATGGACATCGACTTCGGGCTGGACACGTTCGGCGACATCACCCGGGATCAGGACGGCGAGCTGCTCAGCGGCGCGCAGACCATCCGGAACGTCGTCGCCCAGGCGGAGCTGGCCGATACGGTCGGCGTGGACTTCTTCGGCGTGGGGGAGCACCATCGGCGCGAGTTCGCGGTCTCGTCTCCGGAGATGGTGCTCGCGGCGATCGCCGCCCGCACCGAACGGATCCGGCTGGGCACCGCCGTGACCGTGCTGTCCTCGGACGACCCGGTGCGCGTGTTCGAGCGCTTCTCGACCCTCGACGCCCTGTCCGGAGGGCGGGCGGAGGTCGTGCTCGGGCGCGGTTCGTTCATCGAGTCCTTCCCGCTGTTCGGCTACGACCTGCGCGATTACGACCGGCTCTTCGAGGAGAAGCTGGAGCTGTTCGTCGAGCTCCTCAAGGAGGAGCCCGTGACGTGGTCCGGGTCGCTGCGGCCGTCGCTCGACAACGCGGACGTCTTCCCGAAGACCGAGAAGGGTCTGCGCACGTGGGTCGGCGTCGGCGGCAGCCCCGAGTCCGTCGTGCGTGTCGCGCGTCACGGTCTCGGCCTCATGCTGGCGATCATCGGCGGCCCGGCCGGGCGATTCAAGCCGTTCGTCGACCTGTACCACCGCTCGGTCGCCTCCTTCGGGACGACCCCTCACCCGGTGGCCGTGCACTCGCCGGGACACATTGCGCCCACCGACGCGGAGGCATGGGACGAGGCCTACCCGGGCTTCGAGGCGATGAACAACACCATCGGTCGCGAGCGCGGCTGGCCGCCCTACAGCCGCGCGCGTTTCCAGAACGACATCGGTCCCGAGGGCTCCCTCTATGCCGGCTCGCCGGAGCGCGTCGCCGCGAAGATCGCCGACACGATCACGACCCTCGGGCTCGGCCGCTTCGACCTCAAGTACGCGACGGGAACCCTCTCGCACGAGTCGATGATGCGCAGTATCGAGCTGTACGGCACCGAGGTGATCCCTCGGGTGCGGAAGCTCCTCGCCGACCGGGACTGAGCGGGCGTCATCTCGCGGCTCGGCGGGACGGGCGGCCCTACGATGAGAATCATGGCCGATACCGCCCTGCCGAGCCGCACCTCGCTCGCCGAGCGCCTCGACGTCCTCCCGTTCACCCGCCGGCACCTGCGCCTGCTCACGGGCTCCGGCGTCGGCTGGGCGCTCGACGCGATGGACGTCGGACTCATCTCCTTCATCATCGCGGCGCTCTCACAGCAGTGGGATCTGACAAAGGGGGAGGCCGGCTGGATCGCCTCGCTCGGCTTCGTCGGCATGGCGGTCGGCGCGACCCTCGGCGGTCTTCTCGCTGACCGCTTCGGCCGTCGGCAGGTGTTCGCCCTCACGCTGCTCATCTACGGTGTGGCCACCGGAGCGAGTGCTCTGGTCGGGGGAGTGGCGGCCCTGCTCGTGCTGCGCTTCTTCGTCGGCCTCGGTCTCGGCGCGGAGCTGCCGGTCGCCTCGACCTACGTGAGCGAGTTCGCTCCCGCGCGCATCCGCGGACGGCTGATCGTCATCCTGGAAGCGTTCTGGGCCGTCGGCTGGACGGCCTCCGCGCTCATCGGGTTCTTCGTCATCCCCGCCTCCGAGGCGGGCTGGCGATGGGCCTTCGCGCTCGGCGCGATCCCCGCGGTCTACGCCCTCGTCGTGCGGTGGGGTCTGCCCGAGTCGCCGCGCTGGCTGGCGTCCCGCGGACGCATCGCGGAAGCGGATCGCATCGTGGCGGCCTTCGAGGCCGATGCGGGAGTCGAGTACACCCCGCCCCTCCGGAAGGAACCGGCGTCGCGGGCCATCGCGAAGACGGCACGGGCACGGCTCGCGACCCTCTGGAACGCGGAGTTCCGCGTGCGGACGGCGTGCCTCTGGCTCGTGTGGCTGGCCGTGAACTTCGCCTACTACGGGGCCTTCATCTGGATCCCCAGCATTCTCGTGGATGCCGGATTCGACCTCGTCCGTTCGTTCGGGTTCACCCTCATCATCACGCTCGCGCAGCTCCCGGGCTACGCCGTGGCGGCCTGGCTCATCGAGGTGTGGGGACGCCGCATCACTCTGTCGGTCTTCCTGCTGGGGGCGACCGCGTCCGCCGTCGTCTTCGGCACCGCTACGACCGTGCCGATGATCATCGGCGCCGGCATGGCCCTGTCGTTCTTCACCCTCGGCGCGTGGGGCGCCCTGTACGCGGTGACGCCCGAGATCTACCCGACCTCGCTGCGCGGCACCGGGGCGGGCTGGGCCGCGGGGGTCGGACGCATCGCCTCCATCGTGGCGCCCCTCGCCGTTCCTGTCCTCCTCGTCGCCGGCGGCGCTCCTCTGCTGTTCGTCGTGTTCGCGGCCTGCTTCCTCGTCGCGGCGGCCGCCGCCTGGGGACTCGTCGACCGGAGCGGAGCGGCGCTGGACGACCGGTGACGTCCGGGACCGGGAATAGGCTGGGCGCGTGGCTGATGTACGTTTCGTCGCGATAGGCGACTCCTTCACCGAAGGCGTGGGCGATGTGCTCCCCGATGGGCGCGAGCGCGGCTGGGCCGACATCGCCGCGCAGGGATGGGCGGATGCCGCGGGGCACCCCATCCAGTACGCGAACCTGGCGATCCGAGGGAAGCTGGCCTGGCCGATCGTCGAGGAGCAGCTCGAACCCGCGCTGGCCCTCCGTCCCACGCACCTGTCGTTCAACGGCGGCGGCAACGACATGCTGCGGCCACGGACCGACGTGGAGCACATCGCCGATGCGTTCAGCCGAGTGCTGCGACGGTGTGACGAGGAGGGCGTGACGATGATCCTGCTCTCCGGCGCCAACCCCAGCGGGCAGCTTCCGATGGGCTCTCTCGTGCAGCGCCGAGGCGACCTGCTCTCCGAGGCGGTCCTGCGGCGGATCGAGGATCGCCCCGACGTGATCCGCGCCCTCAACTGGCCGGACACGGAGCTCTCGAAGCCCGCGTACTGGTCGGAGGACCGGCTTCATATGAACGCGGCCGGACACCATCGTGTCGCGGCCCGCGTGCTGCATGGACTCGGCTTCGAGCCGCCGGCAGCCTGGTGGGCGCCGCTCGATCGCTGGACCGCCGGCCCCGCGGGTCTGGCCTACTACCGGGAGTTCGTCGGGCCCTGGGTGCGTCGACGCGTGACGAGGACCTCGTCCGGAGACGGCCGCGCAGCGAAGTACCCCACCTGGGTCGAACGGTCTCCGGCGTGAGCGTCGCCGTACCCCGCGCATGAGCGATATCGAGCTCGTCCGTCTCGCCGCCGGCACGGTGACGCTGCACGACGCCCGGCGACGCACGCGCCGCACCGTGGAACTCGAACCCTTCGCCCTCGGTGTCTTCCCGGTGACCGAAGAACAGGTCACCGAGGTCCTGGGCACCCCGTCACGGCATCCTCGTCGCCCGGTCGCCGACGTGAGCTGGCTGCGGGCCGTCCACTTCTGCAACGCCGCCTCGGAGTGGGAGGGGCTCGATCCCGTCTACCACTTCGAGGGTGAGGATGTGGCCTGGGACACCACGGCGGACGGCTACCGCCTGCCGACCGAGGCCGAGTGGGAGTACGCCTGCCGCGCCGGTTCCACCGGGCCGCACTACGCCCCGCTGGCCGAGGCCGCGTGGACCGCTGCCGACGGAGTCGGTACGCCGCAGGACGTGGGCGGGAAGCTCCCGAACCTGCACGGGCTGTTCGACACGCTCGGGAACGTGTGGGAATGGTGCTGGGACCTCCTCGACCCCGCGCGGTACGACGACTACCGGGTCTTCCGCGGCGGCGGGTTCGCCGACGACGCCTGGAGCGTCCGCGCCTCGGTCCGCCGTGGGGGAGCGCCGCGCATGCACCACGAGGACGTCGGCTTCCGCGTGGCCCGGGGCGCCTTCGACACCGAGGAGGAGGCGCAGGGCTGGTCGGCAGCGGCGGACCGGGACCGTGCCTTCGTCGACGGAGGGTTGCCGTCGGGATGGACGCCGCGCCGGCGATAGCGCAGGCCGGATGCGGCGGTTTTGGCCGCGGTCTGCGCCGGGTGGGAGACTGAGCGGATGACCAGGCCCTTCGCGCTCATCCTCAACCAGGGTCGCGTCGCCGACCGCACGGACGGAGCCCTCGTCGGGGCGCGCCGCGTCGCCGACGCCCTGTCCTCGCTTCTCCGGCGGGAGCCCGTCGTGGTCGGCACTCCGGAGCCCGGTCGGCTCGACGACTGGTCGGTCGCGCTGCCCGAGGCCTCGGACACGCTCGCGGGCCTCCGTGCCGCGGTGCAGGAGGCGATCACGGGGAAGACGACGCCGCTCCTCGTGACGAACACGTGTGCGGCGAGCCTCGGAACGCTGCCGAGCGTCGCCGAGCACCACCCCGACGCGGTGGTGCTCTGGATCGATGCGCATGGCGACTTCAACACGCCGGACACCACCGACTCCGGCTACCTCGGCGGCATGGTCCTCGCCGCCGCCTGCGGGCTGTGGGACAGCGGCCACGGGGCGGGCATCGACCCGCGGCAGGTCATCGTCGTCGGCGGCCGCGACATCGACCCCGCCGAGGGAGAGCTCCTCGCCGGCGCGGGAGTGACCGTCCTCAGCCCCGCGGAGAGCACGCCGGAGCGGCTGAGCGCTCTCATCGCCGGGCGACCGGTGTGGATCCATGTCGACTGGGACGTCCTGGAGCCCGGCTACATCCCCGCGGCCTATCGGGTCGGCGACGGTCTGCTGCCGCACCAGGTGGCCGCGCTGTTCGCCGCCATCCCGGTCGCCGACGTCCGCGGCGTGGAGCTCGCCGAGTTCGAGGCGGGCGACGCGGAGGTTCCGGAGCGCGTCAGCGTCGAGTTGATCGTGGAGACGGTGCAGCACCTGCTGCGCTGACGGCGCGGAGTGCCGTCACGGCGCGGCGGGTGCGGCGCCGAGGTGCCAAGCGGTGATCTCGACCTCGGAGCCCGAGACGATGTCGAGCTCGACCGGCCACGAGCCGCGGTCGAGTCCGGGGAGCACGGCGGCATGCAGGGCGCGGGCGACGAGAGCGCCGTCCGTGGCATTGGCATCCCAGCCGATCACCGCGGTCGCCTCGCCGCCGGGCGGTACCGTGACGGGCGCGATACCGGGGTCGGTCGCCAGGAATGAGGAACCGGGGCGCACCTCGACGTCGAGCGCATGGCCGTTCTGGTCCGCGAACGCGATGTCGGGATACCCCTCGACCACGCAGGGCTCCTCACCGACGTTCATCAGCCGGATGCTCTGGGCGCGGTGCCCCGTGGCCCCGTTGGCGGTTCCGAGCAGCAGTGTGGCTCGGTCGAGGGTGCAGGCGCCCGCGGGAAGCTGGGGTGTCGAGACCCCCGGGGCGCGCTCCGGCACAGGGTCGCGCACAGCCGCCGGATCGACGAAGGCTCCCGTCTCGTCGGTGGCGCCCTGCAGCGCGGCGTTCTCCTCGACGATCTGGCGCTGCCACGCGGCATCGGCCAGGCTCCCGACCACGACGAGAGCGACCACGCTCGCGACGGTGACGCCGAGAAGGCCCGGGGACCACCGCCGCGCAGATTCCTCACCGGCTCTGCGCGAGAACGCCCAGGCGGGGATCCAGCCCCAGGCGAGTCCCCAGTAGGCAGTGTCCGGCGCGGACTCGACGACCGCAGCCGTGAGACCGTGCAGGCCCGAGAGAGGGAGGAAGGACAGGACCCGGGTGACGTCGTCGCACAGCCCGACGACCGTTCCGGCGAGGACGGCACCGAACCAGAGCACGAGGAACGCGGGAGCCCGGCCGACGCCCCGTGCTCCGCGTGCCACAATCCAGACGACGCCGCAGAGCACGGCGGCCGTCACCGTCAGCACCAGGACGCCCCACGCACCGGGGAGCAGCCAGGCATGACTCTGCAGCGGCCCGATACCGGCGAAGCTCAGCAACCGTGTCAGAACGATGTCGGAACCAGTCAGTCGTGCGATGGCGCCGGAGATGATCCAGAGTGCGCCGAGGAGCAGGCCGGCGAGCAGCCCCGCCGTCACCGGTGGCCTCGTGCGGCCGTCTCGGGCGCTCGAGACGGGGGCGGTCGACGGGGGAGCGGAGGCCATGCCTCATCCTATGGGCGCTCAGCGACGCCGCTCGGGATCCAGCCCCATGCGGATGCGCGTCCGTTTGCGTTCGATGAGGATGAAGACGACCCCGAGGATCCAGAGGGGGATCGGGGTGAGGAACGCGACACGGAAGGCGTCGAGCGTGTAGGTGTCCGGGGTGCCGGCGCCCTGGGCGTCGAGGAGGAGGCCGATCACGAAGACCGCGATCAGGGCTGCGATGAAGCCCCCCGCGTTCGTGACTCCGGTCGCCGTGCTGAGGCGGTGCGCGGGGTTGTGCGTGCGAGCGTGGTCGAAGGCGATCATCGACGCGGGGCCCCCGGTCGCGAGAGCGATCGCCAGGACCCAGAGGAGCCAGTCCGGGGCAGGGCCGGGGAGGGCGATGACCGCGATCCAGGCGGCCATCTGCACACCCACAGCGGGAAGGACGAGGGCGAGCGAGCGATGGTTCGGCAGGCGGCGGGAGAGATCGCCGATGATCGGGCCAAGGATCATGCCCGCGACCACGTAGATCGAGATGATCCCCGCCGCGTGGGCGGTGGTCAGGCCCTCGCCTGCCGTGAGGAACGGCATGCCCCACAGAAGCACGAACACCGTGCCGGCGAACGGAGTGGTGAAGTGCGACCAGAACGCGAGCCGCGTGCCGGGATGTGCCCATGCCGCCCGGATGCCGACGCCCGTGTCGATCGCCGACGTCACGACACGCACGACTCCGGTGTCCGTGTTCACCGACACGTCGGGGCCGCTCTCCGCGGGGTTGTTGCGCACGATGAGCCACACGAGGATCGTGAAGAGCAGGCCGAGACCGGCGATGCTGCCGAACGTGATCGACCAGGTGGTGGCGTGCAGCAGGGCGGCGACCGGCACCAGCGCGATCAGCTGCCCGGCCTGCCCGATGATCCCGGTGAACTGGACCATGACGGGCCCTCGTTGCGCGGGGAACCACGTGGCCACCAGTCGCAGCACGGCCGGGAAGACGGCGGCATCGCCGGCTCCGAGGAGGACACGCGCGACGATCGCGATGCCGATGCTGGGGGAGAGGGCCATGGTGAGCTGTCCGGCCGCCATGAGCAGCATCCCCGCCGTGATGATCGGACGGGATCCGTAGCGGTCGAGGAGGACGCCCACCGGGATCTGCATCCCGCCGTAGACGGCGAGCTGCACGACCGCGAACAGCGCGAGCGTCGAGGCGTCCGCCTGGAAGCGGTCGGCGGCCTCGACACCGACGGCGCCGAGAGAGGTGCGGTTGGTGATGGCGAGAACGTAGGCCGCGACGCCGACGGACCAGATCGCCCAGGCCCGCCACCCCGGCGTGGAGACGGGGGAGTGGGAGACCTGAGGCACCCTTCCACGCTACTCCTGACCGACGATGTCCGACGCCGTGGCTAGAGTGCCCGCATGACAGCCTCCTCGCAGCACCACGCCCTCGACTATGTCGAGCTCGTCGTCACGGATCTCGACGTGGCGAAACGCTTCTTCACCACCGCCTTCGGGTGGAGCTTCCAGGACTACGGCCCTGGCTATGCAGGGATCCTCTCGCCCCGCGGAGCCGGGAGCGAGGTCGGCGGCCTCCTGCTCGCGGACGCACCGCGACCCGTCGGCGGTCCGCTCGTGCTGCTCTACTCCGATGACCTCGATGCGACGAAGGCGGCGATCCAGGACGCAGGCGGCCGGATCCTGCAGGAGCCGTATGCGTTCCCCGGTGGCCGGCGCCTTCACTTCGCCGACCCGAGCGGCAACGAGCTCGGCGTCTGGTCCTCCCATTAGGCGCTGCAGATCACAGCGCGGGGGCGGATGAGTGCCAGACTGCGAGGATGAGTCACCTGCCCCGCATCCCGGAGATGGAGACGTTGCGCCTCCGCCTGCGCCGGCAGACGATCGAGGACGCACCCGTCTTCCGGCACCTGTGGACCGAACGCGACGAACGAGTCCCCGCGCACCGAAGGCTCGACACGGACGGCCGCCCCGACACGGACGACATCCGTGCGCATATCCAGGGCGCTGAGGCCTCGCCACTTCTCACCGTGGAACGGATCGACACCGGGGAACCGATCGGGTACTGCGGTCTCGTCTACGGCGGCGAGGGGGTGGGCGAGGAACCGGAGCTCGCGTTCGAGCTGCTCCGTGCCGAGCACAACCGGGGATACGCCACCGAAGCTGCCCAGAGCGTCCTGGCGTGGGCAGCCGGGGTGGGTGTCGACCGCGTCTGGGCCGGCGTCTGGGAATGGAACCTCCCATCCCGCCGCGTGCTCGAGAAGCTCGGCTTCGTCGAATCCGGACGGGAACGCCCGTCCTCCGTCCACGGTCGAAACATCTTGACTGTCAGGACTCTCTTCGCGACGTGAGAGCGGGCTCCGAGCCGGCGCTCTGGCTCACGTGACTGAGGACCCCACCGGCAGCGGCTCGCCGTCACCCGGGGGCTCCTGCACGAGGTGAAGGGCCTCCGATTTCGTCAGATGGTTGGGGTACAGCGTCCGGGAGAACCTTCCGCGCGGATCGTCTTTGTCGCGGGGGAGATCGATGGGGGCTCGCTCGATCGCCGCGATGAGGAGTTCCGTCTGTTCATCGGTCAATACGAGGAGACCTCGTTCTCGCAAGCCCACCACTGCTCGCGAGTGATCCGATGCCGTGAGGACGACCGCGATACTCCGGGCTGTGGCGTCCGGCTCCCAGGGGTGTGCGATGACCATGGCCGTGGTGATGGTCGCGGTCGGGATCTCCTTCGTGCCGACGAGCAGACGGGTGGCGTCGCGTGAGATGCGCGGCGGTCGCGAACGTCGCCGCACGACGGCGCTGACGGTGATCGCCACGGCCGCCAGCAGCGCAGCCGCGAGCGGCCACGTCCATGCGCCGAGCGGTCCCGCCGCCACCGGGATGAGGAGCGCGCCGATCATCATCGCAAGGAGAAGCGGCTGTCCGGAGAAGACGTGAAGAGCCCACCAGGGAAAGAGAGTCCGCGAACGAGAGGGCCCTAACGGCATCCACTCCTGTACGTCGACGTTCGGCTCGCTCTCCGGGCGATCGGACGAGTGCACCGGTTGAGGCTGCCGTCGCACCCCTCTGATGATCGACGTCACGCCCAGCACACCGAGCACGGCGGACAGCACCCATCCGCGCAGCGGGTCGTCGGCCTCGTTCTGATCGGTCCCCGCCAGTGTGACCACTCCACCCACGGAGATGAGGAGAAGGAAGACCCCGTAGAGCAAGAAGACCCGACGGGTGCGGCGGGCCGTCCAGGGCTTCGGCCCCGGGCCTGGAGGCCACGAGGGGTCGCCCCATGTCCTTCGCCTCGTGAGCAGGAGGCCGGCCGCCACTCCGACGCATCCGAAAGACAGCGTCACTGCCGCCAGAACACCGATTCCAGGATCGGCGATCAGGAATGTCGAGGCCACCGCCACCGCTGCGCTGAAAATCGCCAGCGCCAGGCCCACCACGGCGGGCCTCAGCGGCCCTTCGCCCCTGTCATCGTGCGCGTCCATCCGCCCGCCCCACATCTCCCCAGTCAGCAGGCGGAAGTTCAGGCCCCTCTATCCTGCCGAGGCCGAAATGTGCCTGTTCCTGAGGATGAACCTACCGTTCCGCAGGACCTGTTGCGATCGCACTCCATGCCCTCCGGAGAGCGTGTACCCCGCCTCGGAGATCGTCAGCTGAGGGGAGCACAGGCCCGTCGGCGATGTCCACGTCCCGTTTCGGATCATCATGGGAGTGCTGGGGGAAAACGTGAGCGTGCAGATGCGGCATCCGATGGCCCATGACCAGGTAGTCGATCTTCCGCGGACTGTACACGGAGTCGATCGCTCGCCCCGCACGTTCCGCATCGTCCCAGAAACCGCGCAACTGGTCTGTCGTCAGGTGACCCATGTCCGTCACGTGCTCCCGCAGGATCACGAGGCAGTACCCCGCATGGGCTTGGTTCCTGGCGAGCCGGACCTGAGACGGATGAGGGTAGCGCGAGTATGCCCCCAGCGAAGGTGTACGACTCGTAGGATCACGATATGACCTCGCCTCGCCGTGTCCCTGCAGATCTGCGGAAGCGCGGGGGCTTCCGGGGAGCCGACGACTCGACCGCCTCGCTCATCCTCGGCCAGTTCTTCGTCGGTGGCTTCTTCCTGTTCATCGTGGCTTTCTTCCTCGCGCTCGGAGCTGCGGAAGAGTACGACGGGGTGACGTCCTTCATCGGGGCGAGCATCATCGCCGTCGTCCTGTCCGTCGTGTCGATGATCACCGCCCTGGTGATCGGCCTGCCCCTTCGCCTCGTCTCGGCGCTTCGCGCGCGGTGGCTCGCGCACGGCGAGATCACCGTCGTCGGGGTCGTCGTCGGACTCAGCGCCTGCATCGTGTCGGTCATGCTGGCGGGCGGAAGCGGGGGAGCGGCGCTCCCGTGGTGGGCGTTCTTCGTCTCGTGGACCGCCCTCGCCTTCTCGGTCGCGCATTTCGTCTGGCCAGGACGACGCCGGCCGCGTGAGTTCCGAGCACCCTGAGACGGCGACCAGCCCGCGTGAGTACGCGCGGGGAGGGTCAGCAGCCGGAGGACCCGGGAGCACGGGACGCCGATGAGCACGTGCCGGCGCACACGCGGCGGGGATTCCTCATCGCCGCCGGAACCGGCATCGCGGTGACCGGTGTCGGCATCTGGCTCTCCACGAGCTCCGGGGGAGAGGCAGACGACACCGGACGCCGCCCGGACAACCCCCGCGGGCTGCCAGAGTACGAGCCGGTCTACGACCGCGCGGTCACGGGTCTCGAGGTACCGCTCGGTTTCGAGGACTGTGCCCATCCGACGATGCGCGCTGACCGGAGCATCGCGGGAAGCGAACGTCGAACCGTGAGTCCGGTCATCGACCGCTTCATCATCCACCACACCGGCACGACGACGGACCAGTTGGACTTCTTCTCCCGCTGCAACAGGAGATCATCGGCTCCCACCTTCTATCTTCGGCACGACGGCTCGGTCATCGAGACCATCCGCCCGGGAGCGAAGCCGTCGTCCACCGGCGCGGACTGGAACTGGCGCTCCGTGGCGGTGGAGACGCTGGATTTCACCGGAGCGCCGGAGTACACGGTGACCACCGCGCAGGTCGAGGAGATCGCGCAGATGATCGCGTGGCTCGCAGGCTTCGACGGCCGGACCCTGGACGGCGTTCCGGTGCGCTTCCGGATCGACCGAGAGCACGTCATCACCCACCAGGAGACGTGGTCGGGAACGGAGTGTCCCGGCCCGTTCCTCCAATCGCGAGTGGATGACATCGTGGCGCGAGCACAGGTTATCTTCACGACATCATGAGGCTGGAGCCGTCCGCGACAATAGGGGAGTGCGCCACCTTCTCTCATTGACCGAACTCACTGGGGACGATCTGAGGGAGATCTTCGCGCGCGCCGCGCGGATCGAAGCGGGAACCCTGGCGAGGAGGGACGGCGCGGCCGCGCTGTTCTTCCCTTCCTCGAGCCTGCGGACGCGTGTCTCGTTCGAACGCGGCGCTGCGGAGATGGGTTTGCAGCCGATCGTCTTCCCTCCGGAGGCGCTCGACACCGTCGAGGACGCGGTCGACATCGTCGGATACCTGTCGGCGTGGGTCGAACTCCTCGTCGTCCGGCATGCCGATCTCCACGTGCTTCGTGAGCTCGCTGCCCCTGGGATTCTCCCGGTGGTCAACGCGATGACCAACGCGAACCACCCATGCGAGGTGCTATCCGATCTCTTCGCGCTCTCGCGCGAGATGGATGTCCGCTCACTCCGAGTCCTCGTGGTGGGACCAGACGGCAACATCGCTCGAGCCTGGGAGGAAGCCCATCGGGCTTTCGGAATCGATGTCGTGCAGGCCTGCCCGGAGGAGGTCCGCACACCCGCGCTGCCGTGGAAGGAGGATCTCAGCGATGCCGTGCAGGAGGCCGACGTAATCATCACGGATGGGCCGGGGGAGCACACCGCGGCCATGGCGCCCTATCGGATCACTGCGGATCTCCTCGACAGCGCCCCTGACGGCGTCCGTTTCGCGCCGTGCCCGCCGTTCGTCCGCGGGCGTGAGGTCTCGGTCGCTGCCGCCAACCATCCCGCGTTCGTGGGCTACGAGTTCAAACGTCACCTGAAGAGCGTGCAGCAGGCGATCATGGGGTGGGCGATCGAGGGATGACGGGGAGATGACCGCGGTAGCGTTCTTTCTTCAACCTGACATAATGTGCATTATCGGATAATCCGCATGCGGGGTGGGGAGCGCGAGAGAGGGCCCGGAACGCTCGACTTTCCCTTCACCGACCGACGTACGCCGCGAGATGTTCGCCCGTCAGCGTCGACCGGTCAGCGACGAGCTCGGCAGGCGTTCCCTCGAACACGATGCGGCCGCCGTCGTGGCCGGCTCCCGGTCCGACGTCGATGATCCAATCGGCGTGTGCCATGACGGCCTGGTGATGCTCGATGACGACCACCGTCTTGCCGGCGTCGACGAGTCGATCCAACAGGCCGAGGATCGTGTCGACGTCAGCGAGATGCAGACCCGTCGTCGGCTCGTCCAGCACGTACACGTCGCCCTTCTCGCCCATCTGGATCGCGAGCTTGATGCGCTGTCGTTCACCGCCCGACAGAGTCGACAACGGCTGGCCGAGCGACAGGTACCCGAGCCCCACGTCCTCCAGGCGTCCGAGGATGGCAGCCGCGGCCGGGAGCTTGGCCTCGCCCTCGCTGAAGAACACACGAGCCTCGGAGACCGGAAGGTCGAGCACCTCTGTGATGTCCTTGCCGCCGAGCTTGTACTCCAGCACCGCCGCCTGGAAGCGCTTACCGCCGCAGTCCTCACAGGGGGTCTCGATCGTGTCCATGAACCCGAGCTCGGTGATGATGACACCGGCGCCCTTACACGTAGGACAGGCGCCCTCGGAGTTCGCACTGAACAGGGCGGGCTTCACGCCGTTCGCCTTCGCGAAGGCTTTCCGGATGGGTTCGAGCAGCCCCGTGTACGTCGCGGGGTTGCTGCGACGCGAGCCCTTGATGGCGGATTGATCGATCGCCACCACGCCCTCGCGTCCGGTCACCGAACCGTGGATGAGCGAGCTCTTACCGGAGCCGGCGACACCGGTGACGACGGTCAGGACGCCGGTCGGGATGTCGACGTCGATGTTCTGGAGGTTGTTCGTGGATGCGCCGCGCACCTCGATCGCGCCGGTGCGGCCACGCACGGCGTCCTTCAGCTGTGCACGGTCGTCGAGGTGCTGCCCGGTCAGTGTTCCACTGGCTGTGAGGCCCTCGACGCTCCCCTGATAGCAGATCTCTCCCCCTGCGCTTCCCGCACCCGGCCCCAGGTCCACGACGTGATCGCCGATCGCGATGGTCTCCGGCTTGTGCTCGACGACGAGTACCGTGTTCCCCTTGTCGCGGAGTCGGAGCAGCAGGCCGTTCATCCGCTGGATGTCGTGCGGATGCAGCCCGATGGTCGGCTCGTCGAACACATAGGTGACGTCGGTCAACGAGGACCCCAGGTGCCGCAGCATCTTTATCCGCTGCGCCTCTCCCCCGGACAGCGTCCCCGAGGGCCGGTCCAGGCTCAGGTACCCCAGGCCGGGGGTCACGAAGGCGTCGAGGTTGGCACTCAGCGCCTGGAGCAGCGGCCCGGCTCCCGGGAGATCCAGGCCGCGGACCCACGCGGCGAGATCCGTCACCTGCATACGGCACGCGTCGGCGATGCTCACGCCGTCGATCTTCGAGGATCGCGCGCCCTCGGTGAGACGAGTACCGTCGCACTCCGGGCACACCGCGAAGGTGGCCACGCGCTCGACGAAGGCACGGATGTGCGGCTGGAGCGCATCGAGGTCTTTCGAGAGCATGGACTTCGTGATCTTCGGGATCAGACCCTCGTAGGTCATGTTGATACCCGAGATCTTGACCTTCGTGACCTCTCCGTAGAGGAAGAGGTGGCGTTGCTTGTCGGTGAAGGACGAGATGGGCTTGTCCCCCGGGTAGAACCCGGACTGCGAGAACCCCTTCACCATCCAGCCGTCGGCGGTGTAGCCGGGCACCATGATCGCGCCCTCGTCGAGGGACTTGGACTCATCGACGATCTGGGACAGGTCGAGGTCCGACACCACTCCCCTGCCTTCACATCGCGGGCACATGCCGCCGAGGTAGATCGCGTCCTTCACGATCTTCTTCTCGCCACCCGGCCCGGTCATGACGCCGCTGGCCTTCTGCGTCGGGATGTTGAACGAGAACGCCGTCGGACCGCCGATGTAGGGCTGGCCCAGCTTGCTGAACAGGATGCGGAGCATGGCGTTGGCATCCGTCACGGTGCCGACGGTCGACCGCGGGTTCGCGCCGAGACGCTCCTGATCCACGATGATCGCCGTGGTGAGCCCTTCCAGCACGTCGACGTCGGGGCGCGGCACCGATGGCATGAAGCCCTGCACGAAGGCGCTGTACGTCTCGTCGATCATCCGACGCGATTCGGCGGCGATCGTGTCGAAGACGAGAGAGCTCTTCCCCGACCCGGAGACCCCGGTGAACACCGTCAGACGTCTTTTCGGGATGTCGACGCTCACGTCCTTGAGGTTGTTCTCGCGCGCGCCCTGCACGCGGATGAGGTCGTGGGTGTCCGCGGGGTGCTCGGCAGCGGTCATGCGGGGTCCTTCGTGGTGGTGGCGCCGTCAGGCGGCCTGGTTGATACGGAGCAGGTTGCCGGCGGGGTCGCGGAACGCGCAGTCGCGGACGCCGTAGGGCTGGTCCATCGGCTCCTGGACGACATCGGCGCCGACAGCGACCAGCCGCTCGAACAGGGCGTCCAGGTCATCGCTCGCGAGGGTGAGAGCGCCATAGCTGCCCTTCGCGATGAGTTCCAGGATGGTCTGCCGCTCCGCCTCGGTGATGCCGGGATCGGTGGCCGGCGGGTGGAGGACGATCGAGGTCTCGGGCTGGCCGACCGGGCCGACCGTGAGCCAGCGCAACCCGTCGTATCCGACGTCGTTGCGCACCTCGAAGCCGAGGGCGTCGCGATAGAAGCCGAGGGCGGCGTCGGCGTCGGTGTGCGGGAGGAAAGCGTAGTGGATGCTGATCTTCATGATGCTCACGTTAGGTGCGCCTCAGGGCGCGGCGCTTCTCGATTCCTGATCGGTCGAGTGACCTGCTTGGCGTGGAACGACGGGATGCCCTCGACGTTCGCGGCGCGTTCACGGTACACGCTGGGTGGGACACCGACCAGCTCCGAGAACCGGGTGCTGAACGTTCCCAGCGAGGAGCAGCCCACCGCGAAGCACACCTCGGTGACGCTGAGGTCGCCGCGACGCAGCAGCGCCATGGCACGCTCGATGCGGCGGGTCATCAGATAGGAGTACGGGGATTCGCCGTACGTCTCGCGAAACCGCCGGCTGAGATGGCCGGCCGACAGGTGCACGCCCCGCGCCAGAGCCTCGACGTCCAAGGGCTTCGCGTACTCGCGATCGATGCGGTCGCGGACCTTCCGCATCACGACCAGCTCCCGCAGGCGAGCATCATCCACCGGTGTCACGTCATGATCCTGCCATGACGCCGGAAGACGCGGAATGACTATCCGCGACGCGCGGAGGCCCTCCTCCCCCGCTGCCGGAGATCCGGCGCTACCCTGGGGGCATCCTCACAGGATTCTCTCAGAAGGGGTTCCCCGCCATGTCTGAAGCACTCGCTGAAACGAAGTCGTTCTTCAAATCCATCCGCGTCGCTCTCGCGGTCTCCGGCGTTCTCGCGCTGCTCGCGGGCATCGCGCTGCTGGTCTGGCCGGTGAAGTCGGCCGTCATCGTGACGGCGATCTTCGCGTCCTACCTGATCGTCGCGGGAGTCGTGTACATCGGCCTCGGCATCTTCTCCCGCGCGAAGGGCGGCTGGTCGCGCGTCGGACACATCGTGCTCGGCCTGCTCTACATCGTCGCCGGCGTCATCGCGTTCTTCAACCTGAACGTCGCCGCCGCCACCCTCGCGCTGGTCGTCGTGATCTTCATCGGCGTGAGCTGGATCGTCGACGGCGTCGTGGCGCTCTCGCTGCTCGGCAGCGACGGATCGCGGGTCTGGACGCTGATCTACGCGATCCTCAGCATCATCGCCGGAATCATCGTCCTCTTCTCGCCGGTCATCGCCGGCTTCGCGCTCTGGCTGCTCCTGGGCATCTCGCTCGTCGTGCTCGGCATCGTGCAGATCATCCGCGCGATCACCCTCGGCAAGGACGAGAAGGCCTTCACCACGGGCGCTGCCGCCGTCTGATCCGCAGACGCGAGACGCCCCGGACCTGCAGCAGCGGGTCCGGGGCGTTTGGCGTCTGACGACTACTCCGCGGCGAAGGCGCTCACGTCGCCGACGAGGCGGGTGTTGTCCGCGGGGACGGGATCGATCACGGCCCTGGCGACCTCCGCGGCGAACTCGGACACGTTGTAGAGGCGGCCGGCGGACTCGCGGCGCTCGGCGATGGCACCCGGGTTCGCGCGCTCGAGCAGCGTCGCGGTGATCGTGCCCTCGATCATGTCGCCGGAGACGACCGTGAAGCCGATCCCCTTCTCCGCGAGACCGGGGATGAGCTCCCGCAGCGCGTCCTCACCGGCGCGCTTGGAGAGCGCGACGGGCTCGTACTCGGGCATCGTCGGCGTCGTGCGGATGAAGTGCGCCTGGTGGCTGGTGACGAACACGACGCGTGCGCCGTCCGACAGCAGCGGCGTCGCGGCGTCGAGCACATTGAGCTGCGCGTCACGGTTGAGCTTCAGGGCGTAGTCCTCGGCCATGCCCGACTCCATGCCTCCCGACGCGTTCAGGACGAGCACATCGAGGCGCCCGTACTCGGCGCGGACGGCGTCGAACATCTCGGCGACCGATGCGGGGTCGGTGAGGTCCGCACCGACGACCAGCGCCCGACGGCCGAGCTCGCGCAGCTGCGCCGCGAGCTTCTCCGCGCGCGGCGCCTTGTTCCGGTAGTTGATCACGACGTCGGCGCCGGCCTCGGCGAGGTACCGCACGGTGTCGGCGCCGATCCCCCGCGATGAGCCGGTGACGAGGGCCACCTTGCCGTCGAGGGATCCTGCGGGAAGAACGTCGGTCACGGGTGACTCCTCATGGTGCGTGGAACGCCGTGAGCGCACGGCTCTCACAGATTACCAAGGGGGCGCGGTGGCGGCCGGTCGGCTGTCGCCGCGCGTGGTACGTTGACGGCAAAGGAGGCCGCATGGACAACTTCTCGACGTTCGTCACGTTCATCGACCACTGGGCATGGATCGGATGGCTGGTCCTCATCGCCGTCTTCCTCGTCATCGAGATGCTCTCCCTCGACTTCACCTTCCTGATGCTGAGCTTCGGGAGCGTGATCGGTCTCGTCACCGACTTCGTCGGCCTCCCGGTCTGGATCCAGATCCTCATCGCCGCCTTGGCATCCGCCCTGTTCATCCTCTTCCTGCGGCCGCCCCTCCTGCGCCGCCTGCACCGCGGAGCCGATCCCACGCGCTCGAACGTCGAGGCGCTGGTCGACCTCCGCGGCATCGCGCTCAGTGAGATCACGCAGATCTCCGGCCAGGCGAAGCTCGCGAACGGCGACACCTGGACAGCCAGGACGACCACCCCGATGGCCATCCCCGCGGGGGCGCCTGTCGCCGTCAGTGCGATCAACGGCGCGACCGCCATCGTCCGACCCCTCAACGACTAGGAGCACGCGTGGACGACGCATCGATCATCCCGACCGTGATCATCTGGATCCTGGTGATCGCGGTCATCATCTTCGTGATCGTCACGATCGCGCGGGCGATCCGCATCATCCCGCAGGCGACAGCCGGCGTGGTGGAACGGCTCGGCCGGTACCACAAGACCCTCTCCCCCGGCCTCAACATCCTGGTGCCGTTCATCGACCGCCTGCGGCCGCTGATCGACATGCGCGAGCAGGTGGTGTCCTTCCCGCCGCAGCCCGTGATCACCGAGGACAACCTCGTCGTCTCCATCGACACCGTCGTCTACTTCCAGGTGACCGATGCCCGCGCCGCGACGTACGAGATCGCGAACTACCTCGGCGCCGTGGAACAGCTCACCACCACGACTCTCCGCAACGTCGTCGGTGGTCTGAACCTCGAAGAGGCCCTGACGAGCCGCGACAACATCAACGGGCAGCTCCGCGTGGTCCTCGACGAGGCGACCGGCAAGTGGGGCATCCGCGTCGGTCGTGTCGAGCTCAAGGCCATCGACCCGCCCGTGTCCATCCAGGACTCCATGGAGAAGCAGATGCGCGCCGAGCGGGACCGCCGCGCCGCGATCCTCACCGCCGAGGGGACGAAGCAGTCCGCGATTCTCGAAGCGGAGGGCCTTCGTCAGGCGGAGATCCTCCGAGCCGAGGGTGACAAGCAGGCGGCCGTCCTGCGCGCCCAGGGTGAGGCGGAGGCGATCCAGAGCGTCTTCACCGCGATCCACCAGGGCGCGCCGGACGACAAGCTCCTCGCCTACCAGTATCTGCAGATGCTCCCGAAGATCAGCGAAAGCCCGTCCAGCAAGCTCTGGATCATCCCGAGCGAGCTGACCGAGGCACTCAAGGGCATCGGCACGGCCTTCACTCCCAAGACGGGCCCGGGTTCGACCACTCCCCCCGCCGGCGCGTGACGCACCCGTACTTCGTCAAGGCCGAGCAGCCCCGCATCCTGGCCCATCGGGGCCTGGTGACCGCCGAGGGGCGGGAATCCGGCGTCTGGGAGAACACCGCGGCCGCCTTCGCCGCGGCGCATGCCGCCGGGGCCGAGTACATCGAGACGGACTGCCAGGTCACCGCCGACGGTGACGTCGTGCTCTTCCACGATCACGATCTGCGCCGTCTCGTGGACGATCCGCGCGCCGTCCACGAGGTCAGGACGCGGGAGCTGAGCGCGCTGTTCGCCGAGCACGGCGGTCTGCTCACGGTGGCCGAGGCGCTCTCCGCATTCCCGGAGACCCGGTTCAACATCGACGTGAAGACACCGGCCGCCGCGGCGCCGCTGGGCCCCATCCTCGCCGCGCACACGCATCGTGTCCTCGTGACCAGCTTCTCGGATGCCAACCGGCGGGCGACTCTGGAGGCCGTACGGCAGACCGGCACGGCGCTCCGTCCCGCCACCTCCGGCGGGAGTCGGACGATCGCGGCCCTGCGTTCGCTCTCCGCGGTGCGCCTCTCCCCCGGCAGACTGCTCCGGGAGATCGACGCCCTGCAGATCCCCGAGCGTCACGGCGCGATCAGGGTGCTGACGCCCGCACTCCTCCGCGCCGCCCACCGGGCCGACACCGAGGTCCACGTCTGGACCGTGAACGACGCGGACGAGATGCGGCGCCTCATCGACGCGGGTGTGGACGGCGTCGTGACCGACCGCGCCGACCTCGCCGTCGCCACGTTCCGGAAGCCCTGAGCGCCCCATATCCTCCGGCGCTGGGATTCCCCTGTGAATACCGCGCAGAACGCCCCGACGTGGATGAAGCGCACAGGCTCGAACGTTATACCTGACAGCGACGAGAGGACCACACAATGGCAGATCGCAGCCTGCGCGGCATCCGACTCGGCGCCCAGAGCCTACAGAGCGAAGAGGGCGTCGTTTTCATGGAGCGCCGTGAAACCACCTACACCTGTGACACCTGCGGACACGACACCACGCTCATGTTCGCCGCCGATGCCGAACCGCCTCAGACCTGGGAGTGCCGTTCCTGCGGAGCGGAAGCCCGCCTGAAGGTCGACGGCGAGGCCGTCACCCTCGAGGTCACCGACGAGAAGGCCGCCCGCACCCACTGGGACATGCTCATGGAGCGCCGTACCCGTGCGGAGCTGGAGGAGCTTCTCGAAGAGCGCCTCGCGTACATCCGAGCCCGGCGCGGTGCCGGCGAGGACCCCACCCGCGAGAAGATCGGCGCCTAGCGCCGACGGGCGCGCCACCACCCGAGACCGAGCGCGCCCAGACCGCCCCAGAGCAGCACCTGCTGCAGCCAGGGGCCCAGGACGATTCCCGCCGTGAGGCCGGAGCGGAGCTCGACATCCTCGAGCATCGCTCCGGCCTCATCCGCGTCCAGGCTCGTGACGGTCCGCCCGTCCGGGAGGATGACCTGGCTCGTGCCGACCGTGGAGATGTTGACGACGCTCCGGCCCGTCTCGATCGCGCGCATCCGTGCGAACGCGAGCTGCTGGAGATTCTCGTCCGTGCCGCGGAAATCGGCGTTGTTCGTCTGGAAGACCAGGACCTCGGCGCCGCCGTTCAACCCCTCCGTGATCACGTCGTCGTAGATCACGTCGAAGCAGATCGCCAGACCGACGCGGACATCGCCCACCTCGACGATCGGCGGGTTGGTGCCCGGGGTGTATTCGCGCTGGATCAGCCCGATGAGATCCGGGACCAGGGCGTTGAAGAAGGGCCGATCCGGCACGTACTCGCCGAACGGCACGGGATGACGCTTGTCGTGCTTCTGCGGCGCTGTGCCGTCCGGCAGCCAGAGCATCGAGGTGTTGTAGTAGAGGTTCCCGCGGCCGGTGGCGGCGTTGGCGAGCAGCGGCGCATCGATGCGGTTCGACACCAGGGTCATCCGTCGCGCGATGGCGGAGTTCGCGAAGGGATCCGTATCGAGCCCGCCCTCCGGCCACACGAGCAGGTCGACGTCCTCGCCGTACAGCGGATCGGTCGCCTCCGTCTGCGCCTGGATCACGGCGAAGGGCTCGCGCTCGTCGAAGTAGCCGGTCGGCCCGTTCCCCTGCACCGCAGCGATGCGCATCGAGCCGGACGGCGTGGTCGGGAACAGCGGCGTGAAGAAGAGGACCAGGACGAGGGCGGCCGGCGCGAGCAGGGTGATCGGTCGCCGCCAGAGCCCCATCCGGATGATCTCGATCACCATCGCGACGAGGAAGACCATGAGGAAGCTCAGCCCGCTCACGCCGATCCAGGAGGAGAGCGCGGCGAGGGGGCTCTCGGCCTGGCTCATCCCGAGACGAGCCCAGGGGAAGCCGCCGTACGGCCACCAGCCGAGGAACAGCTCCCGCCCCACCCACAGCGCCGCGACGACGGCCGGGAGGGTCAGCAGACGTCCCGCCACGCCCGGCCAGGCTCGGGGCAGCCACCGGTACGCGAGGGTCACGGGGATGAGTCCGACGGCCGTGAGGACACCCTCGACGACGCTCAGAGCCGCCCAGGGCAGCGGCCCGAGGTATCGAGACGTCCACGACACGAGCAGCGCGAAGAACACGACGCCGTACACGAGACCCACGAGCAGCGCTCCCCCGGCCCGACGGCCGATCAGCGCGAGCAGAAGCAGGGCGGTGGCAGGGAAGGCCAGGATCCAGATCGCCGCCTCGGGGAACGCGAGGTCCATGAGCAGCGCAGCCAGGCCGGCCAGGGGAACGGCGGCCCAGAGGGGCAGGAGGGCGCGTCGACGTACGGAGGCTTCGGTCATGCGGGCGGATCTCACATCGAGGAGTAGGCGACGATGCCACGGCGCACACCGTCGAGGGCAGCCCGGGCGGTGCGTGCGAGCGCGGCGTCTTCCGCGACGATGGACAGCTGATCCAGGAGGTCGATGGTCTGCTTCGCCCACCGCACGAAGTCGCCGGCCGCCATGTCGGCATCGATGAGGACGCGGTCGAGCATCCCGCCGCGCGCCCAGGCGTGCATCGCACCCGCGAGCCCGGCGGCCAGCGGCTCGCTTCCCGGGAGCTGATGGTCCTGCTCCAGGTCGTCGAGCTCGGCCCAGAGAGCGGTCGTCTTCTCGTATGCCGCTCGGAAGGCGCCCCTCGGGAGGCCCCGCTCCCCCGCATTCGCTTCGTCGCGGCGCGGTTCGTACACGAGGCAGCATGCCATCGCGGCCAGCGACGGCGCGTCCAGCCCCTTCCAGAGGCCTTGACGCAGCGATTCGGCCACGAGCAGGTCGCGCTCACCGTAGATCCGCCGCATCGTGCGCCCGGCGTCGGTCAGGTGCATCCCGTCCTCGTCGCGACGGACGTAGTCCAGTGTCTCCAGCACCTCGACGACACGGTCGAAGACGCGGGCCACCGTGCCGGTCCTGGTCTCGATCTGACGGCGCGTGCGATCGGTCTGGCGCTTGAGCTTCCAGTAGCGCTCGGCCCACCGGGCGTGCTTCTCGCGGTCAGGACAGCGGTGGCAGGGGTGGCGCTGCATCCGCGTGCGGAGCGTCTGGATCCGCTTCATCCGCTTGTCCCGAGCAGCGCGCGGGGCCTGGGTGTCCTGCCGGTTCTTCTTCTCGAGGTCGCTCAGCTCGCGGCGGATGGCGGCGTACTCCGGGAAGTCGCCGTGCTCGCACGCCATCGCCGACTGATAGCCGGCCAGCGACTCCTCGGCCTCCCGCACCTGTCTGGCCAGCCCGACCACGGCGCGGTCCGCCTGGAACTGGGCGAACGACGACTCCAGGATCTCCCGGGCTCTCGCCTGGCCGAACAGGTCGATGAGGTTGACGGCCATGTTGTACGTCGGCCGGAAGCTGGAGTTGAGCGGATAGGTCCGCCGCGACGCGAGGGCGGCGACGGCCTGCGGGTCCATGCCCTCGCTCCACTGCACGACCGCGTGCCCCTCGACGTCGATGCCGCGGCGCCCGGCGCGGCCCGTGAGCTGTGTGTACTCACCGGAGGTGATCGCGACGCGAGCCTCTCCGTTGAACTTCTCCATCTTCTCGAGCACCACCGTCCGCGCCGGCATGTTGATGCCGAGGGCCAGCGTCTCGGTCGCGAAGACGACCTTGAGCAGCTTGCGCTGGAACAGCTCCTCGACGACCTCTTTGAAGGCCGGCAGGAGGCCGGCGTGGTGGGCGGCCACGCCCCGTTCGAGGTTGTCCAGCCATTCCCAGTAGCCCAGCACCCCGAGATCCTCGTCCTGCAGAGTGCGCGTGCGCTCCTCGACGATGGCCCGGATCTCGGCGCGCTCCTCCGCCGAGGTCAGGCGGAGCCCGGAGCGCCGTACCTGCTGCACCGCGGCGTCGCAGCCCACGCGGCTGAAGATGAAGAAGATGGCGGGGAGCAGGTTCGAGCGTTCCAGTAGCTCGACCACGTCCGGGCGGTCCATGCGCTCGATCCGGCGCGCGTTCGCCGCGCGCACGGGGCGACGCCCGCCCCGCGGCGGTCGGGGGGCCTGCCGCCCGGCGTGCCGGTTGCTGCGATACGACTGCGCCTGACGGTTGCTCTCGTAGGTGGAGCCGGTGAACGACCGGATGCGCATGAGCTCCTGGTTCACCTGAGCCGTGGCGATGCCGGCACGGTCGTCGAAGAGCGGTAGCAGGTCGTCGCGCACGAGCACGTGCTGCTCCAACGGCACCGGACGGATCTCGGAGACGATGACCTCGGTGTCACCGCGAACCGTGTCGAGCCAGTCGCCGAACTCCTCGGCGTTCGACACCGTCGCGCTCAGCGAGACCAGGCGCACGCGGGGCGGGAGGTGGATGATGACCTCTTCCCACACGGCACCCCGGAAGCGGTCGGCCAGATAGTGCACCTCGTCCATCACGACGTAGCGCAGGTCGCGCAGAGCCGCGGAGTCGGCATAGATCATGTTCCGCAGGACCTCGGTGGTCATGACCACGATGCGTGCGTTGCCGTTGATGTTGGTGTCGCCCGTCAGCAGACCGACGTCGTCCGCACCGTACACATCGACGAGTTCGCGGAACTTCTGGTTGGACAGCGCCTTCATCGGCGTGGTGTAGAACGCCTTGTCCGTCGCGGTCTGCATCGCCAGGTGGATGGCGAACTCCCCCACGATGGTCTTCCCGGCACCCGTGGGGGCGGCCACGAGAACGCTGCGTCCGTTCTCCAGGGCGTGGCAGCCGGCGAGCTGGAACGGATCGAGCTGGAAGCGCTGGCGCGCGGCGAACGCCGCCGTCTCCGGGTGCGCGGCGCTCTCCTGAGCCTGCGCGTACCGCTCGGACGGCGAACTCATGTGGCGTCCGGGACGAGTCCGGCGGCGGTGTCCCGCTTGCGCTTGCGTCGGTCGAAGAGGAGGGAGAGTCCTGCCGCTGCGAAGAAGAGGACGATGAGGATGCCGGCCAGCATGAGCATGCTCACCACATCCGCTGCCGGGGTCGCCAGCGCGGCGAAGATCGTCGCGATGAGGATCGCCACCCGCCACCCTTTGAGGATGGCGCGGCCCGACATCACGCCGGCGAGGTTGAGCGCGACGAGGAAGACGGGGAGGACGAACGAGATGCCGATGACGATCATCAGCTTGAACACGAAGTCGTAGTACTCCTGCGCGGAGTAGAAGTTGGTGCCGCCCTCCGGCGTGAAGCTCCACATGAGTTCGATGACGTGCGGCATGATCTGCACCCCGAGATAGCACCCCGCGAAGAACAGCGGCACCGCGGCGACGACGAAGCCGACGGTGTAGCGGATCTCCTTGCGGGTGAGGCCGGGCATGATGAAGGCCCAGATCTGCCACAGCCAGACGGGTGCAGAGAGGAACAGGCCGATCGTGAAGGCGATGCGCATACGCATGTCGAACGCGGACGTCACTGTCGCGAAGTTCAGGGCGCTGAAGTCATCACCTCGCTGTTCCGAGATGATGCGGATGGGACCGGTGATGAAGTGGATGACCGGGTCCGCGATGATGAACGCCACGACCATGCCGACGACCAGAGCGATCGCCGCATACATGAGGCGCTTGCGCAGTTCGACGAGATGTGCGCCCAGCGACATCCGCCGATCCCGATCCGCCGTCGGCATCACGGTCGGTTCGATGGCTGCCACGGCCGGTCAGGCGCGAGGCGGAGTCTCAGGGTCGGTGCCCGAGTCCTTCACCGTCGTCGGCTCCGCGGGAGCCGACTCGGCACGAACCGCGTCTTCTTCCTTCATGGCCTTCATCTCACCCTTGAAGACGCGGGCCGACTGGCCCATGCTCTTCGCGAGAGCCGGCAGCTTGGCAGCGCCGAAGAGGAGGAGGATAACGGCCAGCACGATGAGCAGGTGCCAGCCTTGCATTCCAGCGAACATATCGACAATCCCGTCGTAGGGGGGCTTTCCGCCCCAGTCTACAGATCAAACCTCGGCGTCAGGTCGGTGGTAGAGCGCGAGTCCTGCGGCGGCCCACTCCCGGGTGGCGGTCCGCGCGATCCCCGGATCCGTGACCTCCATCGCACCGCCGAAACGGGCCGCGAGCCGTTTGATGCCGCGGGGGTCCGCGAGGTGGAGCTGCGTCGTCACCATCCCGTCGCCGGCGCGGAGCGTCTCCGTGGGCACGAAACCGCTGAGCAGCGGAGCGAGGCGCTCCGGGACGCGGACGGTGACCTCGCGCTCCTCCTCCAGCCCGGCGAACGCCTCCGGTACCCGGTCGCCGCCGTGAGTGCTGGGGATGTCGGTGAGGGTGGGCGCGCTGACGCGATCGAGGTGGAACGTGCGCATCGCCTCGCGCATATGGCACCAGCCCTGCAGGTACCACTGTCCGTTCGTGATGAGGATCTGCACGGGGTCCACGGTGCGGGTGGTGGGCTCGGCATCGGGAGCCTGGTACGTGAACGACACGGCCACCCCGTTCTGCAGACCGCGCGCGACGACCTCACGCACCTCGTCCACCGCGGTCGGGGCGACGACGACGTCGGCCGGCGCATCGGCGGCACCGCGCGAGAGCTTCGAGATGAGGCCGGCGACGAGGCCGGAGTCGGATACGGCCGGGACGGCTGCGACCATCTGCAGACCGGCGAGCAGGGCTGCCGCCTCTCGTGCGGTGAAGCGCGGCACGCGGCGGAGGGCCACGTCGTTCGTGATCTCGATGACGTCCTCGAGGTCGAGGAGATCCCAGTTGATGTCGAACATCTCCTGCGGCTGCTGCCAGTAGCCCGCTTCGCCCGGCAGGCCGATGACCGTCAGCTTCTCGACCATGGCCCGCATCTCCCGCGGAGTCACGCCGAACTCCTCGGCGGCCTCGGCGAGCGAGACCTGTCCGTGCTCGAGCAGGTACGGGACGAGCGTCAGGTAGAGACGCACGCGCTCCGCGGCGAGGAGAGGCTTGGGAGCCGCGCTCATGCGGACACCTCCGCATCGGTGTGGGCTTCGACCACCGCGCGCAGGCGGCCGATCACGGCATCGCGGAGTCGTGCGGGCTCGACGACGCGGACCTCGGGACCGTAGGACGCGAGCTCGTCCGCGAAGATGTGCAGATCGACGAAGGGGACGTGGATACCCTGCGCCGCGGGCGTCGCCCGCCGCCCGAGCCGCAACGCGGCCTCAGTGCCGGGCGTCACCTCCAGGAGTGCCGAGTTCTCCGCGGCGACGCGCTCCAGACCTCGCAGAGCCCGCTCCCCCGCCCCTTCGCGCAACGCGGGGTCGAAGGTGCTCGTGCTGACGACGACGTCGCCGACGATGCGGCTCAACAGGAACGTCCGGTCCTCGTCGATGTCGACGTCGACGCCGTACACGTGCCAGCGCGCTTCGTAGTCCACGAGGGCGAGGGGCCGGATCCGACGCCGTCGAGGAGCGTCCTCGCCCGGCTTCACGTAGTCGAAGGACACCACCCTGCTGCGTTCGATCGCGTCCTGCAGCGGGGCGAACGCGGGGTCGCGGGCGGTGATCCGCGGCGCGAAGCCGATGATCGGTTCGTCGCCGTCGATGCCGAGGGCCCGGATCTTGCGGACACCGGACTGTGCGTCTCCCGAGACCGACTCCGCACTCCAGACGCTGCCCGCGAGGCGGAGCACGGCCAACTCGGCAGGCGAGAACTCGATGTCCCCTGGGAGATCGTATTCCGCCTGCGGAATGCGATACCTCGCCTCACGAAGGTCGTTCGGGTCCGCCGCGTCGCCGATGGTCTCGATGGGGACACCCAGCGAGCGGAGCTCGTCCTTGTCCCGCTCGAACATCTTCTCGAGCGCATCCGACCGCGTCCCCGCGTCGGCGCGCTGGCGGTAGCCGGAGACGTTGTCGAGGATCTGCTGCTTGGTGAGCCCGATCTCCGTGGCCATCAGCGCCACGACGAGATTCGTCAGGCGCTCTTCGGCAGGGATCCGGGCGGCCATCAGGGTGCGGCGACCGGGGACACGCCGAGGATGTCGACCACGACGGCCATGGCCGGGGAGCTCTCGGTCTTGGGGAGCACGACGAGGACCTGCGAGCCGACCGGCTTCCCGACCAGCGCATCCGCGACCGGCGCGGCGATCTGTCGGATGCCGTCGGTGGCGGACTGGCCCCAGGTGCTCTGCACGACGGTCTTGTCGTCCCAGTTCACCGCGGTGAAGTGCACGAGCGGCGTCTGCTCCTCGGTCAGCTCCTCGCCGTCGCCGCGGATGAGTGTCTGGACGACCTGCTCGTCCGGGGCGGCGCTGTCGGGGACGATGATGCCGGGAGTGCCGTCGTCGGCGCGCACGACGGTGGGCATGCCCTGCGCGTCGTTGAACTGCAGCGTGCCCTCGGCCTTCGGGAGGAACGCGTCGACGACGTCGATGACGAACACCGCGATGTCGTCCTGGCCCATGCCGAAGCCGCCGAGATTCGTCTCCCCGAAGTCCTCCGGGGTCAGACCCGCCACGATGCGGCTGCCGCCGGTCGCGCACTCCAGGACTTCGGCGAGTCCGGGAGACTGCGCGGCCCAGGACCCGATGGTCGAGGCGCGCGTGGTGTCCTCGTCGTACGTGGTCGCGAAAACCTGCTTGCCGGTCGCCCCGTCGTAGATGGAGATCTGGGTGACGAGCGGCTGGGCGTCGTCGACGAGTGCACGGCCGTCCCCCGTGACGACGTCCGCATAGGACGTCTCCGTGAGGCGCACCGGCGCGAAGATCTCGACGTCGGGCTCGGAGCCGACCTCACCGGAGACCGTGACGGCGCTGTCGATGCCGTTGGCGTGTCCGCCGCGATCGCACGCGGCGTCGGCGGACGAAGAGGTCACGCTGCACCCCGTCAGAGCGAGGGCGGCGAGGCTGAGGGAGGCCAGAACGGCGGACGTTTTACGCACGCGCTCCAGTCTATTCCGTCGTGTGCTCGGATTCGCGCGATGCCGCCGCCAGCCGCGCGCCCTCAGCCGCCTTCCCGGCCTCTCGCGCGCGCTTGCGGAGGTTCTTGTCCGTGATCTCGCGATCGCCCACCGCGCCCGGCGTCCACAGCTCGACGTCCTCGTCGCTGTAGCTGCTTTTCGAGGCCCGACGCTTCACAGACGGGGCCACGGCGCCCGGGGCGAGCCGGCGAGCCGTGAGGAGGAACCCGGTGTGCGCGACCATGCGGTGGTCCGGCCGGACAGCCAGCCCCTCCACGTGCCACCCGCGGACCATGGTCTCCGACGCCTCGGGGTCGGTGAAAAGCCCGGTGCCGCGGATGAACTCGGCGACGCGGGAGAGCTGCGTGGCGGTGGCGATGTAGCAGAGCACGACACCGCCGGGGGTCAGCGCCTCCGCGACCGCCTCGATGCACTCCCAGGGCGCGAGCATGTCGAGCACCACCCGGTCGACGGTGCCGGGCTCGACTTCCACGGGCAGCGCGGCGACGAGGTCTCCGACGACGACGCGCCAGGAGTCGGGGCGCTCCCCGAAGAAGGTCTCGACATTCGCCTGGGCCACTTCCGCGAAGTCCTCGCGGCGCTCGAAGGAGAGCAGGCGCCCCGTGGAGCCCACGGCCCGGAGGAGCGAGAGCGACAGAGCACCGGACCCGACACCGGCCTCGACGACGGTGGCGCCCGGGAAGATGTCGGCCTGCATGACGATCTGCGCCGCGTCCTTCGGGTACACGATCGCGGCACCGCGGGGCATCGACATCGCGAAGTCCCGCAGCAGCGGCCGCAGCGCCAGGTACTCGTGCCCGGAGCTGTTCGCCACGACCGAGCCATCGGGGAGCCCGATGAGGTCGCGGTGCCGGAGGACCCCGTGGTGCGTGTGCAGCTCGCCGTCCTCGCGGAGCGTCACGGTGTGCAGGCGACCCTTCGGACCGGTGAGCTGTACGCGGTCGCCCTCCCGGAAGGGGCCGCTGGGGCGCGGGGCGGACGTGGTGGTCATCGGGTGGCCTCCGTGATCGCAGCGCGGGAGCCGAAGAGCTCCACGAGGTCGGCGGCACCGCGGCCGTCGAGGGTCGGCCACAGCTCGTGGGCGCCGAGGCCGTCGAGCGGGACGATGTGGGGCACGCCGAGCGTCAGGGCGCCGGAGGCGAGGCCCGCGCGGAGACCGGTCGGGGAATCCTCGATGACCACGACCTCGGCGATGTCGACGTCGAGGAGCGCGGCGGCCTGGAGGTACGGCTCCGGGTGCGGCTTGGGGTTGTCGACGTCGTCTCCGGCGACGACGATGTCGAAGGCCTCGAACTCGATCAGCCCGACCACGTCGAGAGCCATCCGGCGCAGCGACATCGTCACCAGACCGGTCGGGATCCCGGCGGCACGGAGATCGCGGAGAAGCTCCTGGGCGCCCGGCCGGAAGGGGACGCCCTGGGCCCGCAGCGACTCCTGCACGGCCGTCGTGAGGTGGGAGACGATCGCCTCCGGAGCCATGTCGACCCCCGCGCCCTGGAGGATGATCGCGCTGTCGATGAGGCCGCTGCCCACGAGCTGCAGGGCGTCCTCATGGGACCAGGTGCCCCCGAACGACTCCACCAGTGCGGTCTCGGCCGCCATCCAGTACGGCTCGGTGTCGACGAGTGTTCCATCCATGTCCCAGAGGACCGCGCGGGGCTTGTTGCTCACTGAACCCATGCTAGCCGGGCCCGCCCACATCCCCTCGACGCGGGCTAGCCTGGGGGGACGGAGCCACGACCTCGAAGGGAGCACGGCATGGACGTTCTCGGTTCGCGCATCATCATCGCCGCCTTCGACGGCTGGAACGACGCCGGTGAGGCCGCGACCGGAGCCGTCGGCGCGCTGCAGGCGGCGGGCGGCTACGACCTCGTGCACTCGGTCGACCCGGAACTCTACTTCGACTACCAGTACACGCGACCCGCCACCCGGCTCGACGCCGAGGGCCGCCGTCAGATGACGTGGCCGGAGGCGGGGCTGTGGCGTCCGCGCGAGCCAGGACCCGGCCCCGAGTTCTGGCTCCTCACCGGTGCCGAGCCCGCGCGCACCTGGCAGGCGTTCGCGTCCGAGTTCATCGACGTCGCCCTGCGCGACGACATCACCGGCTTCGTGACCCTCGGCGCCATGCTCTCCGACGTGCCGCACACTCGCCCGATCTCGATCTTCGCGTCGAGCCAGAACGAGCAGGTCCGGGAGGCGCATGCGCTGGAGCGGTCGGTGTACGAGGGCCCGGTCGGCATCCTCACCGTTCTCGAGCACTTCGCCGAGAACGCGGGCATCCCCTCCGTGAGCCTCTGGGCGAGCGTCCCGCACTACGTCGCCTCTGCCGCCCCTTCGCCGAAGGTCACCCTGGCCCTCCTCGACCGTCTCGAGGAGCTGACCGGGGTGGATGTCGACCGCCGGCACCTCCGCACGGAAGCCGCGGCCTGGGAGGCGTCGATCGATGCCGCCGCATCCGAGGACGAGGACATGGCGGAGTACATCCGGCAGCTGGAGCGCACGCGGGACACATGGGACTCCCCCGATGCGTCGGGAGACGCGATCGCCCAGGCCTTCGAGCGCTACCTGCGGCGCCGCGACGACGGCCGCGGCGACCGCAAGCGCTGATCAGGCGTCCGGCTCAGGCCGAGGCCGGGATCACGCCCATCGCGAGCAGCACGAGCAGCACGCCGCCGAGCAGGATCCGGTAGATCACGAACGGCAGGAAGCTGCGCTTCGAGATCCAGTTCATGAAGAACGCGATCACGCCGAGCGCGACGACGAAGGCGACCCCTGTCGCGGCCATCGTGTCGCCGAGCGAGAAGAAGGACGGCTCGCCCCAGCTCTTGAACAGCTGGTAGAAGCCGCTGCCGAACACGGCCGGGATCGCCAGCAGGAACGCGTAGCGGGCGGCGGCGGCGCGCTCGTAGCCGAGGAACAGCCCCATGGTGATCGTGCCGCCGGACCGCGAGACGCCGGGGATGAGTGCGAGTGCCTGGGCGAGTCCGAAGGCGATGCCGTGCGGGTAGGTCAGATCGTCGAGCGCGCGGCGCTTGGCTCCGACGTGGTCGGCGATGCCCAGGAGGATGCCGAACACGATGAGCATGATCGCCACGATCCAGAGCGAGCGGAAGACGGTCTCGATCTGGTCCTGGAACAGGAGTCCGAGCAGCACGATCGGGATGCTGCCGATGATGATGAGCCACCCCATGCGCGCGTCCGGGTCGTTCCGCGGCACCTTTCCGGCGAGGGACCGGAACCACTGGGAGATGATGCGGACGATGTCGCGCCAGAAGAACACGACGACGGCGGCCTCGGTGCCGATCTGCGTGATGGCGGTGAACGCCGCGCCCGGGTCTTCCCCTGAGGGCAGGAACGTCCCCACGACCCGCAGATGGGCGCTGGAGGAGATCGGCAGGAACTCGGTGAGACCCTGGACGATTCCCAGGATCAGAGCTTCGAGCAGGTGCATGGAGAGGCCTTCGTCTTTCGGGGCGGCACGGAGCGCGTGGACGCCGCTCAGTACGTGCGCAGCAGATCGGCCAGCACCCGCTGACCGAAGACAAGTGAGTCTACGGGCACCCGCTCGTCGACTCCGTGGAACATCCCGGTGAAGTCGAGATCGGCCGGCAGGCGCAGCGGGGCGAAGCCGTAGCCGGTGATGCCGAGCGTGGCCAGCGCCTTGTTGTCGGTTCCCGCGCCCAGGAGGTACGGGATGACAGGGACACCGGGGTCGTGCCGCCCCAGCGCCGCCACCATCGCCTCGACGAGCTCACCTGTGAACGGCGTCTCCATGCCGATGTCACGGACCACGGTCTCGATCCGGATGTCGTCGCCCACGATGCGCTGGAGCTCCGCGAGCACGTCGTCCTCGGTCCCCGGGATCACGCGGACGTCGATCAGCGCCTCGGCGCGCTCCGGGATGACGTTGTGCTTGTAGCCGGCGGTGAGGGCCGTCGGGTTGGTCGTCGTGCGGAACGTCGACCGCAGGAAGGCCTCAGCCGGGCCGGCCGCGGCGGCGAGGGCGTCGGGGTCGTCGGCGCTCCGGCCGCTCAGCGCGCTCAGGCCCTCGAGCAGCGCCTCCGTCGTCGGCGTGAGCCGGACCGGCCACCGCGTGCGGCCGATGGCGGCGACGGCCTCGGCGAGCTTCGTGACGGCGTTGTCCTCGTGCAGGCGGCTGCCGTGCCCCGCCCGGCCGGTGGCGACGAGGCGGATCCAGATCAGCGCCTTCTCCCCCACCTGCAGCAGGTACGCCCGACGGTCGTCCACCGAGATGGAGTAGCCGCCGACCTCGCTGATCGCGGCCGTCGCCCCGGCGAACCACTCCGGCCGATCCTTCACGACGAGCGCGGAGCCCTCGACCCCGCCGTTCTCCTCATCGGCGAAGAACGCCAGGACGAGGTCGCGCTCCGGCTGCTCCCCCGCGCGCAGGATGTCGGCCACGGCGGTGAGGATCATCGCGTCCATGTTCTTCATGTCGACCGCGCCGCGACCCCACAGCATGCCGTCCTGCACGGTGCCGGCGAACGGATCCACCGTCCAGTCCTCGGCGACCGCGGGCACGACGTCCAGGTGGCCGTGCACGACGAGAGCCGGCTTGGTGCGGTTGCGGCCCGGGACCCGCGCCATGACGTTCGTGCGCCGCGGGATGGGCTCGTAGTACTCGACCTCGAGTCCCAGCTCCTCCAGGTACGCCCCGACGTACTCGGCCGCCTCCCGCTCCCCTTTCGCGTTGCCGCCGCCGTAGTTGGAGGTGTCGATGCGGATGAGGTCGCTCGCGACGCGGGCGACCTCCGGCAGGGAAGAATCGGTCATGGACTCAGGCTATCGAAACCGCGTGCCACGCCCGGGCGTCACGCTCGGTTCGAGACGCCTCCGAGAACGTGCTAATCTCATTCTTCGGTCGGCAACGATCAAATCCAACACCTGCGCGGGTGGCGGAATGGTAGACGCGCTAGCTTGAGGTGCTAGTGCCCGATAGGGCGTGGGGGTTCAAGTCCCCCTCCGCGCACAGAGAGCGAAGGCCCCGGATCCACGGATCCGGGGCCTTCGTGGTTTCCGGTGCGGTCATGGCGGTGCGCTGCGGTCCCGCGCGAGCGGGACCGCAGGACCGTCACACCGCGCCGACGCCGAAGAGCAGACCCAGCGCGTAGGTCACCGCAGCCGCGCCGAACCCGATGGCGAGCTGCCGCAGGGCCCGCCGGAGCGGCGGTCCTCCGGAGAGGACGCCGACCATCGCACCGGTGCTGAGCAGCGCGATGCCGACCAGCACGAGCGCGAGCACGATCGCCGCGGTGCCCTCCATGCCGAAGATCCAGGGCAGGACGGGCACGATCGCGCCGGAGGCGAAGAGGAGGAAACTGGAGATGGCCGCCGTCCAGTCGTTTCCGACGACCTCGTGGGCGTCGCCGCCTTGGACGGCCACCGGCCCCGTGGCCGCACGCCGGACGCCTTCCTGGGCCGCCTGGACGATGCGACGGGCCCGGGCCAGCGACTCGCCCTGATCCATGCCGCGGGCGCGGTACACGAGCGCGAGCTCGTTCTCGTCGATGTCGAGGTCGGCCGCGGCCGCCGCGGCATCCTCGTTCGCCTCGGTGGCCGTGAGGAGCTCCCGCTGCGACCGCACGGACACGAACTCCCCCGCGCCCATCGACAGTGCGCCCGCGAGGAGACCCGCGATGCCGCTGAACAGGACGAAACCCGAGCTCACGCCGGTGGCGCCGATGCCGAGCACGAGGGCGAGGTTGCTGACGAGGCCGTCGTTCGCGCCGAAGACGGCCGCGCGGAAGGAGCCGGAGAGGCGCCGGCGGCCGCGCGCGGCGAGACCGCGGACGACCTCGTGGTGGACCTTCTCGTCGGCGCGCATGGCCGGGGTGGCCCAGCGCTCGGCGTCGTACGGGGAGCGGGCCTCGGCGCTCTGGGCGAGGGCGAGGACGAAGATCGAGCCGAAACGGCCGGCCATCCACCCCAGGAGGCGGGAACGGACCCCGGCCCGCGGCAGGCGCGTCGGTTCGCCGCCCAGCAGGTCGAGCCAGTGCTTCTCGTGGCGGCGCTCGGCCTCGGCGAGCCCGAGCAGGATCGCCCGCTCCTCCCCCGACCGGCGGGCCGCGAGGCGCTGATAGACGGCGCCCTCCGCCCGTTCCTCAACGAGATAGCGAGCCCAGCGCCGTCGATCGGCGGCCGTGGAATCGGCTGCGGCAGGGGCTGTCATGGAACCTCCAGGTGTCACGGTGCCCGGCATCCGGGCAACCGTTCCACGCTATCCGCGCGGTGCCGCCCCGGCCGCGTCCTGGCACGGATTGCCAGCATTTCGGGGATCCGAAGCAGCGACCGGAAAGTGCTCAGGAGCGGACGCGCTTGCGCAGCACCTCGATGCGGGACTGCAACTGCGTCACGGTCGCCTGCGCCACCGCCGGACCGCCGCAGATACGACGGAGCTCGGCATGCACGGCGCCGTGCGGCTGGCCCGACTGCCGGGCGTAGAGGCCCACCAGGCTGTTCAGCAGCTGGCGCTGCTCGCGCAGGGTGCGATGCAGCGGCGCCGGCAGTGTCGTCGTCTGCGTCGGGTCGGCCTGGGCTTCCCGGACCTCGCGGTGCCGGGACTGGCGGGCCTGCCGCTGCATCAGGAGCTCGTGCACGTGCTCGGGCTCGAGCAGACCGGGGAAGCCGATGAACTCCTCCTCCTCGGGCGTGTTCGGCTCGGCGAGCTGGCCGAACTCCTTCCCGTCGAACACCATGCGGTCGAAGTGGGCGACGGAGGAGATGGCCTGGTAGCTGAACTCCTGGGTCAGCGCGTCGGAGGCCTCGTCCTCGCGGTTCGCGCTCTCCAGCAGCGAGTCCTCGAGGCCGTCGTCGTCCTTCGACTGACGGTCGAGCGCGTGATCGCGCTGCTTCTCCATCTCGTTCGCGAGCTTCATCAGCACGGGGACGTGCGGGAGGAAGACGCTCGCCGCCTCGCCTCGACGACGCGCCCGCACGAAGCGGCCGATGGCCTGAGCGAAGAACAGCGGGGTGGACGACGACGTCGCGTACACGCCCACCGCGAGCCGCGGCACGTCGACGCCCTCCGAGACCATGCGCACCGCGACCATCCACCGGGCGGTGCCCTCCGAGAACTTCTCGATACGCTCGGAGGCGGTGGCGTCGTCGGACAGCACGATCGTCGGCTGCTCGCGGGTGATGCTGTGCAGGATCTTGGCGTAGGCCCGGGCGACGGTCTGATCCGTCGCCAGCACGAGTCCGCCAGCATCGGGGATGTGGTGCCGGATCTCGGTCAGACGGCGATCCGCCGCGGAGAGCACAGCAGGCATCCAGTCGCCCTCGGGGTCGAGGGCCGTTCGCCAGGCCTGCGAGGTGACGTCCTTCGTGTTGTCCTGTCCCAGATGGGTCTCGAGTTCGTCGCCGGCACTCGTCCGCCACCGCATCTTCCCGGCATACATGTGGAAGAGCACGGGACGGACGACGCCGTCCGCGAGAGCGCGGCCGTACCCGTAGGCGTAGTCGGTGCTGGAGACCCGGGCTCCGGTCTCGTCCGGGAGGTACTCCACGAACGGGATCGGTGCGGTGTCGCTCCGGAACGGGGTCCCCGAGAGCAGCAGTCGGCGTTTCGCAGGTCCGTAAGCATCGCGGATCGCGTCGCCCCAGCTCAAGGCGTCGCCGCCGTGGTGCACCTCATCGAGGATGACCAGGGTCTTCGCGTCCTCCGTCAGGTGACGGTGCACCGACGACTTCGCGGCGACCTGCGCATACGTGACCACGACGCCGTGATAGTGCCGCGCCGGTGCCCAGTCGCTGTTGCGGAAGCGCGGGTCGAGCCGGATGTGGACGCGGGCGGCGGCGTCGGCCCACTGGGTCTTCAGGTGCTCCGTGGGTGCCACGACGATGACCCGGTTCACCTCGCCCATGCGCATGAGCTCGACCGCGAGGGTGAGCGCGAACGTGGTCTTGCCGGCGCCCGGTGTGGCGGCCACGAGGAAGTCACGCTGGTCGGCCTGGAAGTACGCGTCCAGAGCCTCCTGCTGCCATGCCCGCAGCTTGTTCGCCGTTCCCCACGGGGCGCGCTGAGGGAAGGACGGAGAGAGCATCGACTCCACGATAATCGCTGCCACGGACACCGCGGCATCCGCGGGGGTGCCGCGCGCGTCCCCCCTCGAAGGCACCGGCACGGGTAGGCTCGGTCACTGCGCGGCGGTCACCATCGTGCGCGCACGCCTTCGCGAAGGAGAGCCGGATGAGCGATCAGGAATCGACCAGGACCCCGTACGTCGCGAACGAGACTCCGCACCCGTGGCGCCGGTTCGTCGCGATCGGCGACTCGTTCACCGAGGGCATCGGCGACCCGGACCCGGCGGCCCCCGGGGGTCACCGCGGCTGGGCCGATCGCGTCGCCGAGGTGCTCGCCCAGCAGGTCGACGACTTCGCCTATGCCAACCTCGCCGTCCGAGGAAAGCTCATCGCGCAGATCGTCGCCGATCAGGTGGAGCCCGCCGTCGCGCTGCGCCCCGACCTCATCTCGATCTGCGCCGGCGGCAACGACGTCATCCGCCCCGGCACCGATCCGGATGCCATCGCCGCACAGCTGGAGGACGCGGTGGCGCGCCTGTCGTCCACCGGCGCGGCCGTGGTCGTGTTCACCGGCATCGACACGGGTTTCACGCCGGTGTTCCGTCCCTTCCGCGGCAAGGTCGCGATCTACAACGAGAACGTCCGCGCGATCGCCGAGCGCCACGACTGCATCGTCGCGGACCAGTGGGCACTGAAGGTCGTGCAGGATGCGCGATTCTTCGACGACGATCGGCTGCACTACAACGCCCTCGGCCATCACGAGGTCGCGCGGATGGTGCTCCGCGCCCTCAACGTTCCGAACGACCTCGAGGCCATGCAGCCCGAGCCGCTGCCGCTGCGGACCTGGCGTGCCGCCCGCAGCGAAGACCTCGGCTGGGCCCGGGAGCACCTCGTGCCCTGGGTGCTCCGCCGGCTGCGCCACCAGTCCTCCGGCGACCACATCGCTGCCAAGCGCCCCGAGCCCTCCCCGGTCATCCTCCCCGGCAAGGAGTGACGCGCGCTCTCACTCCGCGGGAGCGAGTGCCCACAGCGCCACGGCGGCGGCCGAGGCGACGTTGAGCGAATCCACGCCGCCGGCCATCGGAATGGTGACCACGGTGTCCGCGCTGTCGAGCGCGGTCCGCGTGAGACCGTCGCCTTCGGCTCCGAAGAGCAGCGCCACCTTCTCGGGCCGCCGTGCCGCATACATCCGGAGATCCACGGCTGTGTCGCTGAGCGCGAGGGCAGCGATGTCGAAGCCCTCCTCACGGAGATCCGAGACCGCCGACGACCACTCGTCGATCCGGGTCCAGGGCACCTGGAACACCGTGCCCATGCTCACCCGGACGCTGCGACGGTAGAGCGGGTCGGCACAGCGCGCCGACACGAGCACCGCATCCGCCCCCAGGCCGGCGGCGGCGCGGAAGGCGGCGCCGACGTTGGTGTGATCGCCCAGGTTCTCCAGCACCAGCACCAGCCGCGCGTCGCGCACCACGTCGGCGACCGGCGCCAGAGACGGACGGCGCATGGCGGCGAGGGCTCCGCGGTGGACCTGATAGCCGGTGACCTGTTCCGCGACCTCGTCCGGGACCACGAGCACCGGAACGGCGCGCTCCCCCAGGATGCGCCGCACCTCGTCGACGCGCCGGGCCGAGGCCAGCACCGATCGGGGTTCGTGCCCGGCGGCCAGCGCGCGCTCGATCACCTTGGTGGTCTCGGCGATGTAGAGTCCCTCCGCGGGCTCGCGGACGGCGCGGAGGGCGGTGTCGGTGAGGCCGCGGTAGTCGTCCAGCCGCGCGTCGTCGATGTCGGTCACATGCTGGAGGTACACCGCTCCACTCTGCCATCCCGGTTCTCGTCCACCCCGCGCCCCGTAGACTCGATCGAGGAGGTCCTGTGAGCGCGACGAACACCGCCGAGCCGTCGGCCGAGCTCTCCCACGCCGCCGACCTGCTGCGCGGCAAGCGGATCGCCCTTCTCACCGGCGCCGGCATCTCGACCGACTCGGGCATCCCCGCCTACCGCGGCGAGGGGGCGCGCACCCGCAGCGACCCCATGACGATCCAGACCTACCTCGGCGACGAGGCCGCCCGGCGCCGCTACTGGGTCGGCGGTCACCTCGGCTGGCGTGCCTTCGCCCGGGCCGCCCCGAATCCCGGCCACCGTGCACTCGCGGAGATGGAGTCCAGGGGCGTGGTCTCGGGTGTCATCACCCAGAACGTCGACGGACTGCACCTCCGCGCTGGCAGCTCGCACGTCATCGAGGTGCACGGGACCATGCGCCGCGTGCTCTGCCTGCACTGTGGTCAGGTGTTCGACCGTCGCGACATCGCCGTGCAGATCGAGGAGCGCAACCCCTGGATCACCGTCCCGGAGAGCGTGGCGCTGGCTCCGGACGGCGACGTGCTCCCGGAGAGCACCGAGGGCTTCGTGGTCCCGACCTGCACCGTGTGCGCGGGCATGCTCAAACCCGACGTGGTGTTCTTCGGAGAGTATGTGCCGCAGGACCGCTTCCGTGCCGCCGAATCGTTGCTGCGCTCCAGCGACGCGCTCATCGTGGCCGGCTCCTCTCTCGTCGTGAACTCCGGCGTGCGCCTCGTGAACCGGGCACGTCGACGCGGCATCCCTCTGATCATCGTCAATCGCGAGCCGACCCGCGCGGACGCCTGGGCCGATGTCACCATCGCCGCCGGCACCAGCGACGTGCTCCCCGCCCTGCAGGAGATGCTGTCGTGACCTATCTCACCCTCATCCGCCACGGTCAGACCGACTGGAACCTCGCCCGCCGCATCCAGGGGTCGACCGACATCCCGTTGAACGAGACGGGCCGCGAGGACGCGCGGTGGGCGGCAGAGAAACTCGCCGGCACGACGCACCATGCCGTCTACACGAGCCCGCTCGTGCGGGCGAGCGAGACCGCCGGCATCATCGCGGAGCGCCTGGGCTTGGAGATCGCCGGCGTGGTCCCCGACATCCGGGAGCGGGAGTTCGGCGAGGGCGAGGGCATGCTCGTCCCCGACTACATCTCGACCTACGGCGACTGGCACGCGGAGGTCCCCGGCGCGGAATCGCTGCACGAGGTCGGCGTCCGCGCCATCGCGGCGCTCCACCGCATCGCGCGCGACGCCCGGCGGAGGTCGGCGCCGCAGGCGGAGTCGGTGCTCGTGGTGACCCACGGCGGAGTCATCCGCGCCGTCATCGACCATGTCTCCGGCGGTACGCTCCCCCGGGACGGCGAGGTGCTGCGCAACGGCTCCGCGCACCGGTTCGTCGCGGCACCCGGCTACCTCCGGCTGCTCGAGGAGACGCCCGTCCTCTGACGGGACGGTCAGCCGGCGCGGGAGACCACGGCGCGCGCGTGGCGCAGGACGGGCTCGTCCACCATGCGCCCCCGGAAGCGGAACACACCGCGCTCCTGCGCCGCAGCGGCGAGCACCTCGCGCGCCCATGCCACGGTCTCGGCGTCCGGGGCATATGCCGCCCGGATGACCGCGACCTGACTCGGATGGATGCATGCCGTCGCGCGGAACCCCGACGCCGCCGCATCGTTCGCCTCCCGCTCCAGCCCCGCGGTATCGCCGATGTCGACGTGCACCGCGTCGATCGCCGCCTTGCCGTGCGCACCGGCCTCCAGGAGCACCCGGGAGCGGGCGTAGCGCGCGATGTCGCGGTAGCCGCCCTCCGTGTTGCGGGACGAGGTGCCGCCGAGGGAGGCCACCAGATCCTCCGCGCCCCACATCAGTCCGGCGACCGCCGGGTGCGCGGCGATCTCGGGCGCCGCATGGATTCCACGCGCCGTCTCGCACAGCGCGAGGAGGGTGAAGCCCGCGTCGAAGGCGTCCAGGCCCTCCGCGCTCTCCGTCTTCGCCACCATCACGGTCCGGAACGGCGAGCGAGCCAGGGCCTTGAGGTCGTCCGCGAACGCCGCGGAGTCCGGCGCATTCACCCGTACGATGACGCGCGCGGGGTCGAGGTCCGCGGCGACGATGTTCTCGCGGGCCTCGCTCTTCGCCTCCGGCAACACGGCGTCCTCCAGATCGAGGATCACGGCATCCGCCCGCTCCTGGGCCTTCGCGAAGCGTTCCGGGCGGTCCGCCGGGCAGAACAGCAGGGCAGGGCCGAGTTCGAAGGTCATGCGGCGTCCTCCTCCGGCCGGCAGCGCACCAGCACCGTCCGGACGGCCGTCGCGACCACCGTGCCGTCCTGATTGCGTCCGGTGTGCGCGATCTGCACGACGCCCTGGCCGGGACGGGACGACGAGAGCCGCTTGTCGACGACGACGCTCTCGGTCGTGAGCGTGTCCCCGGCGAACAGCGGATGCGGGAAGGCGATGTCGCCGAGGCCGAGCTGCGCCACCAGCGTCCCCTGCGTGAGCTGGGCGACCGAGGAGCCCACCATCGTCGACAGCGTCCACATGGAGTTCATGAGGCGCGCGTGGAAAGGCTCCTGGGCATCCGCGAACGCCGCGTCCAGATGCAGCGCCTGGGTGTTCATCGTCAGCGTCGTGAAGAGGACGTTGTCCGCCTCCGTAGCCGTGCGACCGGGGCGGTGCACGTACCGGACGTCGGTCTCGAACTCCTCGTAGTACAGGCCGCGCTGCACGACCTCGCGCATGGTCATGCCTCCACGCTACCGGGCGAGTCCGAGCGCCCTGGCGATCACGAGGAGCTGGACCTCGGTGGTCCCCTCGCCGATCTCGAGGATCTTGGAGTCACGGTAGTGGCGCGCCACCGCGAATTCGTTCATGAAGCCGTTGCCGCCGAAGATCTGCGTCGCATCGCGGGCGTTGTCCATCGCGGCCTCGCCCGCGACGAGCTTCGCGATGGCCGCCTGCTCGGCGAACGCCTCTCCCGCGTCACGGAGGCGTGCGGCGTGGTGCCAGGCGAGCCGTGCGGTATGCACGCGCGCCCTCATCCGCGCCAGCGTGAACTGGGCGTTCTGCCGCGTGCTGAGGGGGCTGCCGAAGATGGTGCGGCTCTTGGCGTACTCGACCGCCGCCTCCAGGCACCCCTCCGCCGCGCCGGTCGACAGGGCGGCGATCGCGATGCGGCCCTCGTCCAGGATGCTGAGGAAGTTGCGGAACCCGCTCCCCCGCTCGCCGAGGAGATTGCCCGCCGGCACCCGCGCTCCGTCGAACGTCAGCGGATGGGTGTCCGACGCGTTCCACCCCACCTTGTCGTAGGGCGGCTCGACCGTGAATCCCGGCGTACCGTTCGGGACGATGATCGTCGAGATCTCCTTGCGTCCCTCGCTCTGGCCGGTGACCGCGGTGACCGTGACGAAACGGGTGATCGGAGTGCCCGAGTTGGTGATGAACTGCTTGGAGCCGTCGATCACCCACTCGTCGCCGTCGAGCCGCGCCGTCGTGCGCGTCGCCCCGGCGTCGCTCCCGGCCTCGGGCTCGGTGAGCCCGAACCCGGCGAGGGCACGACCGGCGAGGAGATCCGGCAGCAGCTCGCGCTTCTGCTCCTCGGTGCCGAAGCGGAAGACGGGCATCGCCCCGAGGCTCACCCCGGCCTCGAGGGTGATCGCGATCGACTGGTCGACCCGTCCCAGAGCCTCGATGGCGAGGCCGAGCGCCATGTAGTCGCCGCCCTGCCCGCCGTACTCCTCGGGGAAGGGGAGTCCGAAGAGACCGAGCTCCCCCATCTGCCGCACGACGTCCATGGAGAGCGTGTGCGTGCGATCCGCCTCGTACGCCTGCGGCGCGACGACCGTGTCGGCGAACTCGCGTACCATCGCGGCGAGCTCGCGCTCCTCCTCGGTGAGATCGTGCATCATCGGTCCTCCTCCGTCATCGTCACGCGGGCGACCGGTTGGTCGCGCCGCACCTGGTCGCCGACCGCGACCAGCAGCCGCACCACGCCGTCGTGCGGCGCGAGCACGGGGTGCTCCATCTTCATCGCCTCGATCGATACGAGGGGCGCTCCCGCGCGGACCGCCGCCCCGTCCTCGACGTGAACAGCCACGACCCCGCCGGGCATCGGGGCGCGAGCCTCGGGCTCCGTGGCCCTGGCTTCGCGTTCCGCGGCGGCGAGGCGCCTGCGCATCCGGCCGCGGCGGTCCAGGGGACGCAGCCGGAGCGTCCGCCCTTCCTCGCTGACCCATACCGCGCCCTCGGCGTCGCGGGCCACGTGCACCCGGTCGGCGCGCACCAGGGGTGGCGTCGCGCGCACGATCTCTTCGTCGTCCGTGAGCAGGGCGACGGGTTCGAGGGCGCACGGCGCCGCTCCGAGACGCCATCCCGGGAGGCTGTGCCACAGCGGGCCGGCGCCCTCTCGCGCGGTGACCGTCGCGGAGCGGGTCTGCACGACGCCGGCGGCCGCCGCGAGCTGCGCCGCCGACGGGGGCACCGGTGCGAGCGGGAGCAGGGTCTCGATGAGGCCGGTGTCGAGGTCTCCCTCGCGCACACGGCGGTCCTGAAGCAGCTGGCGCAGGAACGCGATGTTCGTCTCCACGCCCAACACCACGGTGCGGGCAAGGGCGTCGTCCAGGCGCTGCAGCGCCGTCTCCCTGTCCTCCGCCCACGCGATGACCTTCGCGATCATCGGGTCGTAGAACCCGCTCACCACACTCCCGGACTCGACGGCGGCATCCACCCGGACGCCCGGAGGCGCCTCGAAGAGCAGCACGGTCCCCGTCGAGGGCAGGAACCCCCGTTCCGGCGACTCGGCGTACACCCGCGCCTCCACGGCATGGCCGGTCGTGCGGGGCTCGACGTCGAGCTTCTGTCCATCGGCCATGCGGAGCTGCAGCGCGACGAGGTCGAGTCCGGTGACCTCCTCGGTCACCGGATGCTCCACCTGCAGCCGGGTGTTCATCTCGATGAAGAAGACGTCTTCCGGGGCGTCAGCGTCGACGAGGAACTCCACGGTGCCGGCCCCGACGTAGGCGACGCTCTCCGCTGCCCGCACCGCCGCCGCGAGCAGCCGGTCGCGGGTCGCGGACGGGATCCCGGCGGACGGCGCCTCCTCGATCACCTTCTGATGACGACGCTGGAGCGTGCACTCCCGCTCGCCGAGCGCCACGACGGTGCCGTGGACGTCGCCGAACACCTGCACCTCGATGTGTCGCGGTCGACGGATGAGACGTTCCAAGATGAGCGCGTCGTCGCCGAAGGCGGATGCCGCGACCCGTCGGGCGGAGCTGAGCGCGCTCGCCAGACCCGTGCTGTCGGCGACGACCTCCATGCCCTTCCCCCCGCCGCCCGCGCTCGGCTTCACGAGGAGCGGGAATCCGACAGCCTCCGCCTCCTCGCGGATCTCCGCGTCGGACAGCCCGCGCGCGTCGAACCCCGGCACCACGGGCACGCCGCTGCGGCTCACGTGCTCACGGGCTCGCGCCTTGTCCCCCATGATCTGCAGCGCCTCGACCGTGGGACCGATGAAGACGATGCCGCTCTCCGCACACGCCTCCGCGAGCCCGACGCTCTCGGAGAGGAATCCGTAGCCGGGATGGATGGCCTCCGCTCCGGAGGCACGAGCCGCCGCGATGACGGCATCGATGTCGAGGTACGACTCCGCGGCCGGTGCCGGACCGATCCGCACGGCGGCATCCGCCTCGCGGACGTGCGGCGAGTCCGCGTCCGCGTCGCTGTAGACCGCGATGCTGCGGATGCCGAGCTCGCGGAGGGTCCGGATGATCCGGCGCGCGATCTCGCCGCGGTTCGCGACGAGGACCGAGGAGAACGAGAGTTCGGGTGAAGGCGACATGGGGCTCACATCCGGAAGACGCCGAAGCGCGGCTCGGGCAGAGGGCAGCGGGCGACGACGTCCAGGGCGAGTCCGAGGAGGTCACGGGTCTGCTCCGGATCGACGATGCCGTCGTCCCAGAGCCGTGCGGTGGCGTAGTACGGCTCGCCCTGCTCTTCGTACTGCGCCCTGATCGGCTCCTCGAACGCCGCACGCTCCTCCGCGGTCCACGACTCCCCTCGCGCCGAGAGCTGGTCGTCCTTCACGGTGGCCAGCACCGAGGCGGCCTGGGGTCCGCCCATGACCGAGATCCGGCTCGCGGGCCAGGTCCAGAGGAACCGCGGAGAGTAGGCACGTCCGCACATCGAGTAGTTGCCCGCTCCGAAGGAGCCCCCGATGATGACGGTGAGCTTCGGGACGCGGGTGGTCGCGACGGCCGTGACCATCTTCGCCCCGTCTTTCGCGATGCCACCGGCCTCCGCATCGGAGCCGACCATGAACCCGGTGATGTTCTGCAGGAAGAGCAGGGGGATGCCCCGCTGATCGCAGAGCTCGATGAAGTGCGCGCCCTTGAGCGCGGACTCGCTGAACAGCACGCCGTTGTTCGCGACGATGCCGACGGGGTGGCCGTGCAGCCGCGCGAAACCCGTCACCAGTGTGGTGCCGTACTCGGCCTTGAACTCATGGAAGGTGTCGCCGTCGACGAGGCGTGCGATGACCTCGCGCACGTCGTAGGAGGCGTTGACGTCCACCGGAACGACGTCATACAGGGAGCCGACCTCCGCGGGCGGTCGACTGTCGCCGACGTCCCAGGCCGGGGCGAGCGGCGGCGGCAGCGTGGCGACGATGTCGCGGAGGATCTCCAGGGCGTGCTCGTCGTCGTCGGCCAGGTGATCCACGACGCCGCTGCGACGGGCGTGCAGCTCCCCTCCCCCGAGCTCCTCCGCCGTGACCACCTCGCCGATCGCCGCCTTCACCAGCGGCGGCCCGCCCAGGAAGATCGTGCCCTGTCCCCGGACGATGACGGTCTCGTCGCTCATCGCCGGAACGTAGGCGCCCCCGGCTGTGCACGAGCCGAGGACCGCTGCGAGCTGCGGGATTCCCTGCGCGGACAGCCGCGCCTGGTTGAAGAAGATGCGTCCGAAGTGCTCCCGATCCGGGAACACCTCATCCTGGCGGGGAAGGAAGGCGCCGCCCGAGTCGACGAGGTAGAGGCAGGGCAGGCGGTTCTCGAGGGCGATCTCCTGCGCGCGCAGATGCTTCTTCACGGTGAGCGGATAGTAGGTCCCGCCCTTCACGGTGGCGTCGTTGCAGACCACCATGACGTGCCGGCCGTGGACCAGGCCGATGCCGGCGATGACACCGGCCCCGGGCGCCTCGCCGCCGTACAGGCCGTCGGCCGCGAGCGGCGCGACCTCGAGGAACGGGCTGTCCTCGTCGAGGAGGCGCGCCACCCTGTCGCGAGGAAGCAGTTTGCCGCGGGCCACGTGTCGCTCACGCGAGGCGGCCGGCCCGCCCTGCGCTGCCGCGGCGAGACGGTCGCGGAGCTGCTGGGCGAGCGCTTCCTGGGTTGCCGGCATCGTGACGTCCTCCTCGACCCACGTCGCGCCGGGTGGGAGCCTGGCGCGCTGCATGCATTCTCGGTTAGTGTTCACTAACCCGTTGATTCAGGTTAGCGAGGATTAACTGAGATGACAAGCCCCGCCACCGCCCGCGACCGCGCCAAGGCGGAACGCTCCGACGCGCTTCTGCATGCCGCGGCACGGCTCTTCGCCGCGCGCGGGTACAGCGGCGTGAGCCTGGAGGACATCGGCGCCGCCGTCGGCGTGTCCGGGCCTGCCGTGTACCGCCACTTCGCCGGGAAGCAGGCCCTTCTCGGCGCGGTCCTGGTCAAGGTCAGCCAGGATCTCGTCGCGGGCGGACGACGCGTGTCCGCGGAGACGACGGCAGCCGACGAGCGGATGCGCGGACTCATCCGCTTCCACGTCGAGTTCGCGCTCGGCAACGCCGAGGTGATCCAGGTGCAGGACCGGGACCTCGCCTTCCTCGACGACGACGACCGCGCCGAGGTCCGTCGCCTGCAGCGCGCCTACATCGAGCTCTGGATGGATGCGCTCGCCGCCCTGGATCGTCCGGAGTCCCTGGACCGCGACGAGCTGCGGCTGCGCGTGCAGGCGTGCTTCGGTCTCATCAACTCCACCCCGCACAGCACCCGCGCCGCGACGAGACGGCACGCGGCCACCGCGACCGTGCTGGTCGCGATGGCCGAGGCCGCGCTGCGCGCCGCTAGCTGAGCAGCATCGCCCGCCCCGGGTCCTCGAGGATGTCCGCCACGTCCTTGAGGAACGTCGCGCCCTCGGCCCCGTCCACGAGGCGGTGGTCGAAGGACAGGCTCAGCGTCATGAGCTGACGCAGCGCGATCTCCCCGCGGTACTCCCACGGCTGCCGACGCACGGCGCCGACCGCGAGGATTCCGGACTGCCCCGGCGGGAGGATCGGTGTTCCGGCGTCCACCCCGAACACCCCGATGTTCGACAGCGAGAACGTACCTCCGGCGAGTTCGGCCGGCGAGGTCTTCCCCGCACGCGCGGTCTCCGCGAGGGCACGGATCGCTGCGGACAGCTCCACCAGATTCATCCGCTCCGCGTCCCGGATCATCGGCACGATGAGACCACGCTCGGTCGCGGCGGCGATGCCCAGGTCGACGAAGCCGTACTCGACGATCTCCCCGGACTCCTCGTCCCATCGCGCGTTCAGGCCCGGAGCACGGCGCAGGGCGAGGCAGACCGCCTTCGCGACGACGGCGAGCGGGCCGATCCGATGCTCCGAGAGCGCTCGGTCGTCGCGGAGACGTGCCAGCATCTCCATGGTCGCGGTCACATCGACCGTGTGGAACACCGTGACGTGCGGGGCGGTGAAGGCGCTCTGCACCATCGCCGCCGCCGTGTGCTTGCGGACCCCGCGGATCGGGATGCGCGTCTCCCGCGGCCTCTCCTCCGCGCGCGGGAGAGTTCCGGAGATCGGGGTGGTCTCGCGCTCGGGCGTCCCGGCGGGCCGTGCCGGCTCCGCTCCGATGCGCTCCGCGTACGCATCCACGTCTGCCCTCGTGATCACGCGGTCACCGACTTCCGCGGCGACGAGGACGAGGTCGACGCCCCGTCGTTTGGCGTAGGCGCGCACCGGAGGGGTGGACCGTGGTCGCTCCAGAACGGGCTCGACCGCGACCGATGGCGTCGCGTCGTGCGGAGCCGCCTCGAGAACGGCCGTGTCGGCCGCCGAGGCCACCGGGGCGGCACTCCGGCGCCGCGCCCGGCGCGCGGGGCGTCCGCTCGAGGTCGGGGCGGCCCCGTAGCCCACGAGGTTCGGCTGCGCCTTCTCCGCGGAGGACTCCTGCTCGCCACCGGACGGCGCCGCCGGAGGGTCGTCCCCCTCGATGTCGAAGGCGATCAGCGGCGCTCCCACGGCGACGGTCTCTCCCGCGTCCGCGTGCAGGGTCGACACCGTGCCCTCGTATGGCGACGGCAGCTCGACGACGGCCTTGGCCGTCTCGACCTCCGCGAGGGTCTGGTTCAGCGCGACGCTGTCGCCGGGCGCGACGAGCCACTGCACCACCTCGGCCTCGGTGAGTCCTTCGCCGAGGTCGGGGAGACGGAATTCGGCGATCATGCGTCTGCTCCCGTCAGGCTGTGCGGGCGATCCATCACGCGGTCGACCGCATCGAGGATCCGGTCGAGGTCCGGCAGGTGGTACTTCTCGAGCTTGGCCGGCGGGTAGGGCACGTCGTGGCCGGTGACCCGCAGCGGAGCGGACTCCAGGTACTCGAAGCAGCGCTCCGTCACGCTCGCGATGACCTCTGCGGCGAGTCCGGCTTCCCGGGAGGCCTCGTGCGCCACGACCACACGCCCGGTCTTGCGCACCGAGGCGGCGACGGAGTCGTAGTCCACCGGCGAGAGCGACCGCAGGTCGATCACCTCCAGGGCGATGCCCTCGTCCTCCGCGGCTTCGGCCGCCTGCAGCGCGGTGCTCACCATGGCCCCGTAGGTGAGGACGGTGACGTCGGTGCCCGGGCGCACCACCCGCGCGACACCCATCGGCGGGGCATCCGCGAGCGGGGCCTCCAGGTCGACCTCCCCCTTGTGGTGATAGAGGCGCTTGGGCTCGAAGAACACGACGGGGTCGTCCGAGGCGATCGCCTGGCGAAGACTCCGGTAGGCGTCCTCCGGGTTCGACACGGCGACCACCCGAAGGCCGGCCGTGTGCGCGAAGTACGCCTCCGGAGACTCGGAATGATGCTCCGCGGCACCGATGCCGCCGGCCCAGGGGATCCGGATGGTGATCGGCATCTTCACCCGCCCCTGGGTGCGGTAGTGGAGCTTCGCGACCTGGGAGACGATCTGGTCGAAGGCCGGGTAGACGAACCCGTCGAACTGGATCTCGACGACCGGGCGGTATCCGCGGAAGGCGAGGCCGACGGCCGTGCCGACGATCCCGGACTCCGCGAGGGGGGTGTCGATGACCCGGGCCGCCCCGAACTCGTCGAGGAGGCCGTCCGTGATCCGGAAGACGCCGCCGAGCTTGCCGATGTCCTCCCCCAGGAGCACCACCTTCTCGTCGTCGCGCATCGCCTGACGCAGGCCGGCGCCGAGCGCCTTGCCGAGAGTGAGCTCGGTCATGGTCACGCCTCACCCTCGAACGACGCCAGATAGGCGGCGTACTCGTCGCGCTGCCGCTCCAGACCCGTGTGCGGCTCGGCGTAGACGCCGTCGAAGACCGCCAGCGGCGGACGGGTGACCATGCCCAGGCAGGTCGCGCGCATCTCCTTGGCGATGGCGTCCGCAGCCGCCTGCGTCTCGGCGACGTGCTCCGCGGTGAGGTCGCCGGTCGCGCGGAGGTACGCCTCGATGCGCGCGATGGGGTCGCGGCGCCGCCACGACTCCAGCTCGGCCTCGTCCCGGTACCTGGTGGGGTCGTCCGCGGTGGTGTGCGGACCCATCCGGTAGGTCACCGCCTCGATGTAGGCCGGCCCCTTCCCGGAGCGTGCGTGCTCCAGCGCCCAGCGCATCGCCGCCAGGCACGCGAGGACGTCGTTGCCGTCCACGCGGAGGCTCGGGATCCCGAATCCGGGGGCGCGTCCCGCGATCGGGTACTGCGACTGCACCGCGACCGGCTCGGAGATGGCCCAGTGGTTGTTCTGGCAGACGAACACGACCGGCACCTGGTAGGACGCGGCGAAGATCATCGCCTCGTTCACGTCCCCCTGACTGGTGGCCCCGTCTCCGAAGTAGGTCACGGCGACCTCCGGGGCCTTCTCGTGCCGGATGCCGAGGGCGTACCCGACCGCGTGCAGGGTCTGGGCGCCGATGATGATCTGCAGCGGAGCGACCCGCAGGACCGCGGGATCGTAGGCGGCACCCTCCTCGCCGCGCCACATGCGCACGTAGTCCCCCGGCTGGGCGCCGCGGGCGTAGATCACGCCGGTCTCACGGTAGCTCGGGAAGACGTAGTCCTGCGGATCGAGGGCCCGGGCGGTGCCGATCTGCGTGGCCTCCTGCCCCTGGCACGGCGCCCAGAGACCGAGCTGCCCCTGGCGCTGCAGGGCGACACCTTCGGCGTCGATCCGGCGGAGGATGACCATGTCGCGATGCAGGGCGCGCAGCTGCGCGGCGTCGACATCGGCGACGAATGGGTCGAGGCGGGCGTTCGCGACGCGGGTCCCGTCCGGAGCGAGGATCCGCTCCGACAGCTCGAGATCCTGGGCGGTGTCCGCGATGGGGGTGGTCTGCGGCGACATCATCGTCCTCCTCGTCCCTGGCGGCCCTCGTGGGGCGACGCACAATGGAGCCGGCGTCATCACCGGCATGGTCTGAGGGTACGTCTGGTCAACACCTCGCTCAAGCAACTCAACGCCGATTGAGCATGTTGCTCATTTTTCTCCGATGCCGTGCTGCTAGGGTTTGGCACTATGCCTGGACTGGACCGGATCGACCTGGAGCTTCTCGCCGCCCTCGCCGACGACCCGCGCGTGACGATCGTCGCTCTCGCCGAGCGCATGAGCCTGTCGCGCAACACCATCCAGGCGCGGATGGCCCGGCTGGAGCAGAGCGGCGTCTTCCTCTCCTACGAGCGCGCCTTCTCCCCCGACGTCCTCGGGTTCCCGCTGCAGGCGTTCGTCAGCATCGGCGTCCGCCAGACCGAGCTCCCCCGCATCATCAACGAGCTGGCGCGCATCCCGGAGGTCGTCCAGGCACACGGTCTGAGCGGCTCCATCGACCTGCTGGCGCGCGTGGCGTGCCGCGACGCCCGTCATCTGTTCGACACGGACGCCCGGATCCTCTCGATCGAGGGTGTGGAGCGGACCGAGACCTCGCTCGCCATGGGTGAGGTGATCCCGTTCCGAGTGGCCGGGCTCATCGGCCTCGCGCGACGGGAATCCTGAGGAACCGACGGATTGCGCCGGCCGCTTCCGCCGGCGTCTCATAGTGGATCAGGTGACCCACCTGGGCGATCTCGACGAGAGACGCGTCGGGGAAGAGCGTCACCAGCTTCCGTTCCGCCTCGATCGGGGTGATGTCGTCGCGCTGTGCGGCGATGAGGAGCGTGGGCACGTCGATCGCGGGGGCGAACTCCCTGACGTCGTGCGAGACGCTCGCGACGAAGGCGTCGTGCAGCACGTCGCGATCGGAGAACCGCGAGAAGTAGGTGTCGTGCTGGTCGTGGATGAAGCGCCGCAACTCGGGGTCCCGCGTCTTCGCCATGGTCATGCTCATCACGCGGACGATCACCCGATTCCGCAGCAGCGCGGTCCCGATCCGCGGCGGGAGCTTGGCGCCGAGCGCGTAGTACAGCACTGCGAGTCGGGTCATGACGCCCTTCGGACCCTCCAGCGCCGGTGCGCCGATGGGGTTCACGAGGATCAGCCGCGGCGTCTCGAGCCCTCCGGCCACAGCGGCGGCGGCCACGATGGAGCCGAAGGAATGGCCGAGGATGACCGCCCCCGGCGCTGTGGCCGCGGCGAAGTCGGTCAACCACCCCGCGTACTCCTGAAGGTCGTGGCGACGACCGGGCAGCGGTGCGGACTCCCCGAACCCGGGCAGATCAGGCGCGAGCACGCGGAGCTCCGGAAGAAAGGCGAGGACCGACTCGAGGCCGTGGTGCTCGCCTCGGAAGCCGTGAACCGCGATGACGGTCGTCTCGGCGTCGTCCGGACCGTAGACCCAGTACGCCGTCGTTCCCCCGCGCACCTCCACCTCCTGGCGCTGCACCGGAATCCGGCTCAATCGCTCCGCATACGGGGAAGGCACACTCATGGTCCGAGTCTACGAGGCCTCTGCACTCCCGCCTTCCCGACGGATACCCCCGGGGCGTCCCCACCGTCTTGTCAGTGGCGTGGGTTAGTGTCCAAGAAGCCCCGGCCACCCGGACGAGGCGCAGCAAGGAGTGTCGGTGCAGTTCACATCCACGGACATCGAGCAGGTGGAGTCCACCTGGCAGCAGTTCGTGCCCTCGGCGACCCTCCAGGACGTGGACCCCCGCCGGTTCCGCTTCGACTGGCGCTCGGTGGAGGCGGCGTCCATGTCGCTCGTCCGCTACCAGCTCGCGGCCCAGGTGCACTCCCGCGCCGAACCGGAGGATCAGCTGCTGGTGTGTCGCGTCGATGCCGCCGACGCCCGGATCTGGTCGGGCCGGCAAGGACTCGACGCCGGTCAGCCGTGGCTCACGGACGGCGTCCGGGTCGAGGCGAAGTGGAACCAGGTCGCCCGCGTCCGTGCTCTCGTGTTCGATCGCGCGGCGGCGCGTGACTCGATCAGGCAGATCACCGGCGACGACCGCCTCGAGCTCCGCGCCACCGGACTCGCTCCGCACACGCGGGAGGACGGGGCACGGTGGGAGCGGATGTTCTCCTACATCGACGGCTCGTTCGGTCCGGATGGCGCCGACCCCCTCATCGCCGCCGAGCTCGAGCGCCACGCCCTGCTGCTGACCATGTCGGCGTTCCCCACCACCTTCAGCGAGTCGCTGCACCGTCCGGCCCAACGCTCCGCGGCGCCGGCCTCGGTGCGTCGCGCCCTCGCGTTCATCGAGGACAACGCACACCTGCCCATCACGGTGGACGACGTCGCGGCGGCGGCTTTCATGTCCACCCGAGGCCTGCAGTACGCGTTCCGCCGCGCGCTCGACATGACACCGAACGAGGCCCTGCGGCGCGCCCGGCTCGACGGCGCGCACCGCGATCTGCGACACGGCAAGGGCGCATCGGTGTCCGCGATCGCGCGCCGGTGGGGGTTCAGCAACGTCTCCCGGTTCGCCGTGGCCTATCGCGAAACGTACGGGAATCCGCCCGCTCTCACCGCTATGTGACGGGAGACTGACACCGCGCGCATACTCTGTTCGCAGCAGACGGCGCGTCGCCCTGATGCGCACGATGTCGTGCGCAAATTGGCTAGAGTCCAAGTATCCCCGGGAGCGGTCTGCCGTCTTCCCCCCACGTTCCCAAGGAGCGCCATGAACATTCCCGCAGCCCCCGCCGCGAAGGTCGGCTGACCATGGGCAGCCTGTATTACGGCGACACCCAGACGCCGATCCAGATCGAAGACCGTGCGCTCGCTCACCTCAAGGTGGTCATCGCCACGAAGCTGCGCCGGAACGAGAGCTTCACGCTCTCCTGGCGCCACCCCGAGGGCGATGCCCCCGGCCGCTCCACACTCTGGCTGCACCCCTCCATCCCCCTCCGTTTCGTCTTCGAGGAGGCCGAGACACCCGAGCTGAGCCGGCGCTGGATCGAGGAACTCGCGCACTCCGCGAACTCGAGCGGAGGCATCACCCTCGTCGAGGAGCACCTCGAAGGCGCGGACGTCACCTGACGAGAAGGGCCGCGGGTTCTCCCGCGGCCCTTCTCCTTTCCGTCTGCGTGCGCTCAGAGCCCGTCGTCGGAGCTCGAGCTGACGGAACGCCGGGTCGTGGGCTCACCCGTCGCCGGGTCGACGTACGTGCGCGACACCGTCTCCGTGCGACGCCGACGCGCGAGAAGCACGATGCCGATGAGGAAGATGATCACGCCGGCACCCATGAGGATGTAGCCGACCATGTCCAGGTCGACCCACGGCACGTCGACGTTGATCGCGAACACGAGGATCGCTCCGATGACGAAGAGCGCGATTCCGCTGCCGATGCTCATAGTCTCTCCCGTTCTCGCGGCGCGGTGCCGCTCTCGGGGAGCATGTCAGTTCGCGGCGGCCTCGAGGAGGGGCTTGACACGGCTGCACGCAGGTCTTTCGCAGTGGGGTCAGGCCGCGGCGGTCTTCGGCTGACGAGCCCAGAGATCCGGACCGAAGACCTCGTACTCGATGCGCTCCGGCGCGATGCCGCGTGCCGTCAGAGCGCTTCGGATCGCCTGCATGAACGGCAGCGGCCCGCACAGGAACACGCGCGCCGTCGGCGGGAGGTCGATGCCGGCGAGATCCATCCGGCCGGAACGCACCGCCGGCCACTCCGCTGCGCCCTCGGTGTACCAGGTCAGGGTGCGGACGTCGTTCAACCGCTGCGCGTGGGCGCGCACGTCCGAGACGAGGGCGTGGGTCTCCGGCTCGCGGTCCACGTGGAACAGGTGCACCGGCCGGTCGGGACGCCGTCGCGCGAGGTCGCCCACCATCGCTGCGACGGGCGTGATGCCGATTCCCGCCGAGATGAGGACCAGCGCATCATCGGAGTCATCGAGGAGCAGGTCCCCGGCAGGCTGGGAGACGTCGAGCACCGTTCCGACGTGGGCGTTCTCGTGCAGCCAGGTCGACACCTGCCCGTCTGGTGCGCCGTCCGCGCCGCGCACGCGCTTCACGGTGACGCGCAGTGAGGCCTCGGGCGTCGACGAGGAGATCGTGTACTGCCGGGGCTGGCGCGTGCCGTCAGGGAGGTCGACGGCGACGGCCACGTACTGCCCGATGCGATGGGGCGCTCGGCGACCGTCCACCGGCTCCAGGCTGAGGGAGATGACGTCGCGAGCCTCCTCCACGCGGTCGACGACCCGGTGCGGTCGCCACGGGTTGTCCGGGTCCGTGCCGGCGTCCGCGTAGAGCCGCGCCTCCTCGGCGATGAGGGAGCAGCCGAAGAGCCAGTACACCTCGTCCCACGCCGCATGCACTGCCGGCGTGATCGCGTCGCCGAGTACGTCATCGACCGCGGCCAGGAGATAGCGGCCCACGATCGTGTACTGGCGCGCCGAGATACCCAAGGAGACGTGGCGGTGGGCGATGCGTCGCATCACCGGGGAGAAGTCCGGCGCGTCCGGATCGATGAGGTGCACCGCGAACGCCACGACGGACGCCGCCAGCGCCTTGGGTTGATCGCCTTGGACCTGATGCGCGCGGTTGAAGACGTTCAACAGCTCAGGATGGGCCTCGAACATCCGCCGGTAGAACAGGGCGGTGATCTCGTCGGCGTGTGCGGCGACGACGCCGGCGGTGGCGCGGACGATGACTTCGGAGTCCGTGGAGAGCTGCATGACTGCCTTTCGGTCGGTGTCCGTTCAGCCTCTCGACGACGAGCGCGCCACGCCGCCGCGGATACCGTGGAAAACGAGGCCGCGGCGCGCGGCCGCCCTTCACCTCACGTAGCCGTACGACTCGACCCGCGGGAACGCGAGCCCATCGCCGTCGCCGGTCCACACGCCGGTGAAGCGCAGCACGACGCTGTCTCCGGCATCGAGCGGCCCGTTCCACGTGACGGCATTCCCCGCGACGGAAGCGCGACCGGAGGTCGCCTCCAGGGCCGACGCTGCCCAGGTCGAGTCGTCGAGGAGGCCGTCCAGGCGGAACGTGAGCGCGCTCTTCGTCGAGTCGACCTCGCCGTTGTTGAGGAACTGCATGGTGTACGTCACGGTGTCCCCCACCTGGGGATCGGTCGGACTCATGTTGAACGTGTACTGGAAGAAGAGACACGCCGCCCCGACGCGCTGCGTGAGAACGCCCGTGCTATGCGTACTCGACGCCGTCGGATCCGCGGGCGTCGACTCGGCGTGAGCGGCGGAAGCGAGCACCGCCCTGCCGAGCGAGAGAGCGGCGGCCACGCCGAGGGTGGCCGAGGTACGGGCGAGGAGCGTCTTGGTCATGAGAGGTGCCTTTCTCCGACGCGCTGCGGCGTCGACGTCGTCGTCGAGGGAGAGCCCCTCGACGACGACAGGACGCTGAACGGCGCGATCGATCACGCGACGACGGTGAAGTCGTTGCGTGATCGATCGGCGTGGCCCCTCCCGGCCCTCAGTCGCCGGTGCGCGAACCCGAGACCCGGTGACGGACGCCGAGCGCCACGACTCCGGCGAGCAGCAGCAGCGCTCCCAGGAGGATCGGGCCGGTCGGCCCCTCGGCCCCGGTCAGGGCGAGCTCACCGCCCGGCGTGGGCGGAGGAGTGACCGCGGTCCCGTTGGTGAGCACGACCGCGACCGTCGCGTCTTCGGAGATCGTGAGCGTGGCACCGCCGTCGCCGACGTCGACTCCCGCGCCGGTGAAGCGCGGGCTCTTCCACGTGACGCCCTCCACGGAGCTCGGCGCCTTCTCGCGGAGCGTGACGACCGTTCCCGCCGGCAGATCCGCGAGTCCGTCGCTCTTCCCAGCGCGGAGCGCGAGTTCACCGGTGACGGGCTGTCCCGCGAGCTCGTACGAGTACTCCACCGTGAACGTCTGGTCCGCAGGGACCAGCGACGTCCCCGGGCCCGTGACGTTCTTGGTCACCGTGAAGCCCCCGACCGGCGGCGGCGTGACCGTCGTCGGGTTGGTGAGCGTCACCGCGACCGTCGCCCCCCGTGCGATGGTGACGGTCGCGCCGCCATCGGTGATCGCCACACCGGTGCCGGAGAAGACCGGCGCCTGCCAGGTCACGCCGTCGACGTCCGCCGGCGTGACCTCAGATAGGGTGACGACCGTGCCCACCGGCAGATCCTTCAGGCCATCGGTCTGGCCGGACCGCAGGGCGAGCTCGCCCTCCACCGTCTGTCCGGCACGCTGATAGGAGTAGGCCACCCGGAACTCGCGGTCGTCGGGCACCAGAGCCGCGCCGGCACCGCTGACCTCCTTGGTCACGGTGAATCCGCCGACCGGGAGCACCCCTTCGCCATCGCCCCCGCCCTGGGAGTAGATGACCGGTGTGCTCTCGGTGACCCAGCGGGAACCGGTCACGGTGTTGTGGAACGCATCACCGGGACGGACGTCGGTGGGCAGAGCCGTCTTGTAGCGGAGCACGTAGATCGCGTCGGCGACGATCGGCGCGTTCACTGTCACCGTGAACGACTCGGAGCTGACCTCCGTGACGGTGAAATCGCTGCCCGACTGTAGCCCCGTCGACACGGTGTACTTGCCTCCCGCCCAGTCCTTCGCGAGCACGTACGCCACGGTGACGGACGCGGGATCGAGCACGAGGCCGGCCGTGAACGTGTCGGTGAGCGTCGGAGCCTCCCCGGCCAGCGCGGAGGACGGGATGTTCACGCCCCACGCGATGTTCCGACCGTCGAGCGTCACGTCGCCCCACTTGGTCGGGGTCGTCGGCGCCGGGAACTCCGGGACCGGTCCGATCCCGCCCGGGACGTCGACCGGGACGACGGTTCCGCCGCCCGTGGTGAACGGGATCTCCGTCAGTGTGGTCTCCTCGTCGGCCCTGGCACGGAAGTGCAGTGTGCCGCTGACGTCGGTGTGGCTGTCGACGTAGTCCGTGAGCGTGCACACGAGCTCACCGGTCGACACCTCGCACATTCCGATGGTCTGGCCATCCGGAGCCGTCAGGGCGAAGGAATCCCGCACCCCGGTCAGGCTCGGGCTCGTCGGAAAGGCGAGGCGGAACGTGTCCCCCGCGGTCGCCGTGTCCGGCACTGCCCAGGTCGCTTCGAACGCGATCCGGTCCCAGACCTTGATCTGGTCGGTGGGTTCGGTGATGGTCAACGAGGTGATCCCCGCCACCTCCGCAGCGCGGGCCGTGGCCGGCGTCGCGATGACGGCCGCCAGGGCCGCCAGACAGATCGCGAGCAGAGCACCCACGAACGTCGTCAGGCGCGTTCCCCGCGCGCCCGATCTGATTGCATGCTTAATGACTGGCACTTTCGACTCCCCAGATGATCGATGAACTCGCGCATTTGGCTTCTTCCGCGCGAGTGATGTCCCCAGGAAGGGATGCAGAACGGCGCGTTCTGTTACGCGGTTCGGCCGAACGGGTTTCTCGCGGCACACGCAATATGCCGTGATCCTGCGGAAAACGGCGTCATGAAACGGTCACCTCGTCATCTCTCCCGTGACGGATCGCTTCCCCTTCCGACGCGTCCGTCCGTCTGTAGAGGCATTCGCCGTCTACCTGGTGCCGGGGGCATCGTTGTCTCTCCCCGCTCCCGGCACCTCCTTTCGCAGCGCATCGATGCTCCACCGGTAGCGCTTCAGCCCCGCGAGCAGGATCGCGGCGGCTGTGAAGACGAAGACCGGGTACCGGAACGACGCAAGCGGTCCGAGGAAGACGAGCATCGTCACCCCGAACGTCGCCGTGAGCAGCGCAGCGACTCCCGCCGCGATCCGGGTCCACAGCCCGACGGCCAGAAGCAGGGCGAGGATGGTCTCCAGAGCCGTCGCCAGCACGGCCGCCGTGTCCACCACCACGTCGACGGGGACAGGGACGAGCTGCGCGGTGTACGCACGGAAGATCGTCCACGAGCCCCACGACACACCATCTGCCCCCGGGCCGCCGAGGACGCCGAAACGGTCGGCGACGGCGAGGGCGAAACTCGCCGCGATCGCGAGACGCAACGCGAACTGCCCCACATCCTCGATCCGACGACGCGTCCCCGCGTTCGGCACACTCGTGGTCGACATGGCTCCTGCTCCGATCCGGAGGCTGACGGGCGTCGAGACCTCCAGAGAAGAGACAGGAGAGCGCCGCGACGATTACGACAGACGAGGCCAGGGAGTAGGGCGGGTCGGACTTGAACCGACGATCGTTGGGTTATGAGCCCACTGCCTTAACCAGCTTGGCCACCGCCCCGTACCGCCCAGCCTAGCGGGGGGAGGTCTCACGCCTCGCTCGCCTGCGTGTGCGTGGCCACGTGTTCCAGGTAGATCGCGGCATTCGCCAGCAGCGCGGCGCGTTCGTCGTCGGAGAGCGCCCTGCGCACCTTCGCCGGCACGCCTGCCACGAGGGAACCCGGCGGCACCTCGGTCCCACCCAGCACGACGGCACCGCCGGCGATCAGGCAGCCCTCTCCGATCACGGCGCCGCTGAGGACGACGGCCCCCATCCCGATGAGAGAGCCGTCACCGATCGTGCAGCCGTGCACGACAGCGTTGTGCCCGATCGACACCCGTGACCCGACGAGGACGGGATGCCCGGCGTCGACGTGGATCGACACGTTGTCCTGCACGTTGCTGCCCGGTCCGATGACGATCGGCGAGGAGTCACCGCGGAGCACCGCGTTGTACCAGATGCTGGCACCGGCTCCGAGAGACACCGCGCCGACGATGCGCGCGCCATCAGCGACGAAGGCGGTGTCGTCGAGCTCGGGGGTGCGATCCGGGAGGGCGAGGACGGAGGCTCCGGCAGCGATGCTCATGAGGCGAGACTACCCTCACTCCCCCGGAATCACGCGGAAGTGAGTGGAGCCTCAGCTTCCTTGCGGAATGCCTGAGCCTGAGTAACGTTGTACTCGTCAGACAGAGAACTTCATTCGGAGGAGCAAGAAGATGAGCAAGGCCCAGACCGTTTCCACCACCGCCATCGACCCGACTGTGGCCGCCGGTGCGGCGCAGTTCCTCTCCCCCGTCGTCCTCGGCCTCCAGGCGCTGACCGTCAACGGCAAGCAGGCGCACTGGCACGTCCGCGGCGCCAACTTCGTCGGCGTGCACGAGCTGCTCGACACGATCGTCGCCCACGCCGGAGACTTCGCCGACACTGCCGCCGAGCGCATCGTCGCTCTGGGCCTTCCGATCGACGCGCGCGTGAACGCCGTCGCCGAGAAGGCAGGCGCCACCGGCGTTCCGGCCGGCTTCGCGCAGTCGGACGAGCTGATCCGCGCCGTGATCGCCGACATCGACGCGATCCTCGTCGATGTGAAGGCGGCCGTGGAGGGCCTCGACGAGGTCGACCTCACGAGTCAGGACGTGGCGATCGAGATCCAGCGCGGGCTGGAGAAGGACCGCTGGTTCCTCGTGTCGCACATCGCGGCCTGACACCACGTACACGACGAAGGGCGGCTCCCTACGGGGCCGCCCTTCGTCGTGTGCGCGCTGCCTCAGGCGAGGTGCGTGAGGCGACCGCCGAGCAGCGTGGTGGTGACGGGCATCGTCCGGAGCCCCGCCGCGTCAGCGGTGCGAGGATCACTCCCGAGGAGCACGATGTCTGCGCTCTGACCGGGACGGAGCGACGTGCGGACACTCGCTTCGAGGGCCTGATCCAGCGTCACCCGCTCCTCCGGATGCCAGGCGGCCCTGTCGTCGTCGGTCCGCCAGACCGCCGCGGCGATCGAATGCCAGGGGTCGAGCGGCGCGACCGGCGCATCGGAGCCGAAGCGCACCTCCGCACCCGCCGACAGCAGCGAGGCGAGCGGGTAGCCGATCGCGGTCTGCTCCGCCCAGTGGTGCTCGACGAGGTCGCGGTCGTCCACCGCATGCTGGGGTTGGACGCTCGCGCGCACCCCGAGCCGGCCGAATCGGGCGAGGTCGGCGTGCCGCACCAGTTGCGCGTGCTCCATCGACCCCGTGGCACCGGAAGCGCCGAACGCGTCGAGGGCCGCCGTCACGGCGCGATCGCCGATCGCGTGCACGGCGACCTCGATCCCCGCTCCCGCCGCAGTGGTCAGCAGCGCCGTGAGCTCGTCCGGAGGCACCGTCAGCACCCCGAAGTTCGCGGGGTCGCCGGGGTAGGAGTGTGAGCACGCCGCCGTACGGGTGCCGAGCGAGCCGTCGCTGATCACCTTCAACGACCCGACCCGCACGAGGGACCCGACAAGCCCGGTCGGATCCGTCACCGCAAGGCGCTCCCCCGTGCGGAGGCCCGCGGCGATCGCCCGATCGAGATCCGCCGGGTAGAACGCGAACTCGACACGGTGCGCGGCGAAGCCCGCGAGGATCCGTCGCGGCCAGGCATCGGCGTTCCACGCCATGTCGAAGTCGACCAGACCGGTCACGCCCCGTGCCGCGGCGGCCGCCCCCGCGCGGATGACCGCCTCATCGCTGTGGGCAGGATCGACGGCATTGAGCCGCCGGGAGATCTCGAACGCGTCCTCCTCGCGGAGCAGACCGTCGTCTCCGCGGAAGCCTTCGCGCGCCAGGGCCGCCGAGTTCAGCCAGACGCTGTGCACGTCCGCATTGATCAGGTAGGTGGGCACGACGCCCGTCTCGGCATCGAGCGCGGCCACGGATGGCCGATCCGGCCACAGCGCGTCCCGGAACCCCGTGCCGATCCGTCGGCCGTCCGGCAGCACGGGCGCGTCGCGCATCAACCTCGCGGCCCCGGCGGCCGAGTCCGCCGCGCCGAGCGGCACGCGCTCCGCGGCGAGGGCCCACTGCACAGTGTGCACATGGTTGTCCCAGAGCCCCGGCACCGCCCAGGCACCGTCGGCCTCGATGACCTCGCCGCGCGCCGGCAGGGCCCCGGTCGGCGCGATGTCGACGATGCGTCCGTCGGCGAGGTGGAGGTCGACCGGCTCATCATCCAGCAGGAACTCCCGCCCCGGACCGACGGGGCGGACGGCACGGACCGTTCCGACCTCGACTCCGAGGGCGCTCACGCCCTTCCACCCGTCCGTGCGTCCTGTGCACGACGCATCTCCGCGGCGAGGGCGGCGTTCGCATACGGCCCTTCGGCATGCAGCGCCGCGATCACCGCCTCGATGGTCTCCGCGGGCTTGTTCTGGCTCAGCTTCCGCTTGGCGACGACCTTCGTCGGGGTGAGGCGGAAGCCGACCGTTCCGGATTCGAGTCTTTCGATGAAGGCCGCGTCGTTCGGACGCTCCCACATCAGGCGCGGGTCGGGCAGCCGCGACTCGAACCGCGCGACCAGGGCATCGAGCACACGGAGGTTCTCCGCGGTGCTGAGGATCTCGGGAACGCCCGACAGGTGCACCGCGGTGTAGTTCCAGGTCGGGACCGCGGGAACGTCGCCGTACCAGCCCGGGGAGACGTACCCGTGCGGCCCCTGGAAGGCGAGCAGGATCTCCCGCTCCCCCAGGCCGTGGATGGCGTCGTCCGGGCGGCCCACGTGCCCCACGACCGTCAGATCATCGCGGTCGTCGTCGAGGAGGACGGCATAGTGCGAGGCGACCAGACCGTCCTCAGGCGCACTCACCACCGTCGCCCACGGGTTGGCGTCGATGACGCGGCGGATCTCGGCCACATCGGCGAGCGTGAAGCTCGGATTCTGTCGCATGGATCCCAGCCTAGAGCGGCGGGAGCCCCGGGGATCCCGCCCTCAGGCCTGACAGCGCGGGCACCAGTACAGCTTGCGGGCGCCGATCTCCTCCAGCGCGATCTCGGTCCCGCAGACCCGGCACGGCAGGCCGGCCCGGTGGTAGACCCAGTGACGATCGTCGCGGCTCGCCATCGCGGCGCGGTACTGCTCGGGAGACAGCCCGTCCATGGTCATCATCTGACCCGTCTCCACGCCGATGGCCAGCAGTCGCACCCAGTCATGCCAGAGCGCCCTGACGACATCCTCCGGGACGTCGCGGCCGGGCGTGTGCGGGTTCAGCCGCTGCCGGTAGAGCATCTCGGCGCGGTACACGTTGCCGATGCCGCTGACGACCGCCTGGTCCATCAGCAGCAGCGCGATCGGGGTCGGCTTCTTCCGCACGGCGCGGACGAACCGCTCCTCGTTCTCCGCCGGATCGCCGACGAGCGGATCGGGACCGAGCTTGGCCACCGTCGCCAGCATCTCCTCGGGAGTCTGCAACACGCAGGCGGTGGGACCGCGCAGGTCGGCCACCGTGATGTCGGTCATGAGGCGCAGCCGCACCTGACCCACCACGGGCGGCGGCCATTCGTCGACCTCGTCGGTCAGCCCCTTGGTCTGCTCGGACATCCGCACGTGGACCCTGGCGCGCCGCGGCGCCCCGATCGAGGCGAGGGAGTTCTCCCCCGCGTCGTCGAGGATCGCCTCGTCGAGAGTGGTGCCGCGCTGATTGGTCTGGCCCATCCTGCCGTTGGCCGACGCGATGGTGGGGTCGACGAGGATCTCCCCCGCGAAATCCCAGGCACCGTAGAGACCGAGATGCACGCGCAGCCAGAGGTCACCCTCCGCCTCGAGGAACATCTGCTTGCCCACGGCCTGCACGCTCACGGCCTGGCGTCCGTCGAGCACCGCGGCGCCCTCGGCGAAGCGTCCCTGCGGGCTGGAGGCGCTCATCGTCTTGCCGACGAAGTTGCGATCGAACTGCCGCGCGATGCGGTGGACGGAATGTCCCTCGGGCATGTCAGGCTCGGGGGTCCGGGAGGAGCGAGCCGTCGCGCTCGAAGTCGGCGATCTGTCCGATGCGCCGGACGTGCCGCTCGTCGCCGGAGAACGGCGTGGCGATGAACCGGTCGATGAACGCCGTGACCTCGTCGTAGGTGTGCTGACGAGCTCCGATGGAGATGACGTTCGCGTCGTTGTGCTCCCGCGCGAGCTCGGCCGTGGAGAGGTTCCAGACGAGCGCTGCGCGGACCCCGGCGACCTTGTTCGCGGCGATCTGCTCGCCGTTGCCCGAGCCCCCGAAGACGACCCCGAGCGCCGGCACCCCTGTCGCCTGATCGACGACGACGGCCTGCGCCGCCCGGATGCAGAAGGCCGGGTAGTCGTCGAGCGCGTCGTACTCCACCGGACCGTGGTCGATCACCTCGTGCCCCGCGGCGCGGAGATGCTCCTGCAGCTGGGTCGAGAACTCGAGTCCGGCGTGATCGGTGGCGATGTGGATGCGCATGTTCTCCATCCTAGGATCCGCTCCGTCCGCGACTCAGGGGGCGATGCCGGCAGCCGCGGGCTTGAACCCCGCGCGCACGTTCTCGCAGCACCCGGGACGGCAGACGTCGAACGCACCGGGCAGATCAGTGACGTGCGGACGCTCCGCGTTCGGGCGACCCTGCAGGCGCTCCTCGATGAGGTCGACGATGCCCTCAACGAAAGCCTCGCGGACACCGGGCGTCGGCGTGCGGACGAAGGCGAGGCCCGCCTCCTCCGCGGCCTCGGCGGCCTCGGTGTCGAGATCCCAGAGGACCTCCATGTGGTCGCTCATGAAGCCGACGGGGACCACGATGACCGCCTTGCGACCGCGCGCCGGGAGCTCCGCGATCACGTCGCAGACGTCGGGCTCCAGCCAGGGCTGCGACGCGGGGCCGGAACGCGACTGGTAGACCAGCTCCCAGGGCACGTCGGCGGCTCCCGGGACGGCGGCCCGCACCTGCTCCATCGTCCATTCCGACACGGCGAGGTGCTGGGCGGCGTAGGCCCCGCCCTCGCCCCAGTCGATGTCGCGGGCGCCGGAGCGCTCGGCGTCGGCGGTCGGGATGCTGTGCGTGGAGAAGAGGACCTGGATCTCGGTCGGCGCGAACCCCTGGTCGAGGTAGCCCTGCACCGACTCCCGCACGCCCGCCTCGAAGGCCTCGACGAAGCCGGGGTGGTCGTAGAAGGGACGGATCTTGTCGATGGTGACCGTCTCGCCGAGGCCGGTGTCGGTCAGCACGCGGGCGAAGTCCTCGCGGTACTGGCGGCAACTGGAGAACGAACTGTAGGCGCTCGTTGCGAAGGCGAGGAGGGTGGTGTGGCCGTTGGCCGACGCCTCGGGGAGCACGTCCTCGAGGTACGGACCCCAGTTGCGGTTGCCCCAGTACACCGGGAGGTCGATCCCCCGGGCCACGAGCGCCTTCTCCAGCGCCTCCTTGAGCACGCGGTTCTGGCCGTTGATCGGGCTCACGCCGCCGAAGTGACGGTAGTGGTGCGCGACCTCCTCCAGCCGCTCGTCCGGGATGCCCCGACCACGCGTCACGTTCCGGAGGAAGGGGATCACGTCCTCCTGGCCCTCCGGGCCGCCGAAGCTCGCCAAGAGGATGGCGTCGTAGGCGACGGGCGTGGTCACATAGGGGTCGCCGCCGGCAGCGGCGGGCGAGGCAAAGGGAACGACATTCGGCTCGATCGCGGTCACCCCTCCATCTTCCCATCTCCGCGGACGACGAGCGTCCGCACGACCGTGACTATCCCCGGTTCGTGAGGATCGACGGCGCGCGCGTCGCTCTGGCGTAGGCTGTCATGGTTGCCGTCGGCGCCAACTGCGCCGACCCCCGGTTACATCCCCTCACCCCTGGGAGTACAGCTTTGCCTGGAGAGAACCTCACCCGAATCGAAGCGCAGGAGCGCCGCGACGTCGTCGACACGCACTCCTATGAGGTCGCCCTCGATCTGACCAAGGGCGCCGAGGTCTTCGGCTCCCGGAGCGTCGTGCGCTTCTCCGCGTCCCCCGACAGCTTCACCTTCATCGACCTCATCGCCCGCGACGTGCGCGAGATCTCGCTCAACGGAGAGCAGCTCGACCCGCGCGAGGTCTTCGCCGACTCCCGGATCGCACTCGCCGGGCTGCAGGAGGAGAACGTCCTCGTCGTCGACGCCGACTGCCTGTACACCAACACCGGCGAGGGTCTGCACCGCTTCGTCGACCCGGTGGACGGCGAGGTGTACCTCTACTCGCAGTTCGAGGTGCCCGACTCCCGTCGCGTGTTCGCCGTCTTCGAGCAGCCCGACCTCAAGGCCACCTTCCAGTTCACGGTGACCGCCCCTGCGGAGTGGAAGGTCGTCTCCAACTCCCCCACCCCGGAGCCCATCGTCCACGACGACGGGGTCTCGGCCACCTGGGGCTTCGAGCCCACGCCCCGGATCTCCTCCTACATCACGGCCCTCGTCGCCGGACCGTACGAGGCCACCTTCTCGGAGCTCACCAGCGCCTCGGGCCGCGTGATCCCGCTCGGCGTCTACGGACGCAAGAGCCTCTGGCAGCACCTGGACGCCGACTACATCTTCGACAAGACCCGTGAGGGCTTCGCCTACTTCGAGTCGAAGTTCGGCGTGCCGTACCCGTTCGCCAAGTACGACCAGCTCTTCGTGCCCGAGTTCAACGCCGGCGCGATGGAGAACGCGGGAGCGGTGACGTTCACCGAGACGTATGTCTTCCGCAGCAAGGTCACCGACGCCGTCAAGGAGCGTCGCGTCGTGACGATCCTGCACGAGCTCGCCCACATGTGGTTCGGCGATCTCGTCACCATGAAGTGGTGGAACGACCTCTGGCTCAACGAGTCGTTCGCGGAGTGGGCGTCCACCATCGCGACGGCCGAGGCGACCGAGTGGACCGAGGCCTGGACCACCTTCAACGCGATGGAGAAGACCTGGGCCTACCGCCAGGACCAGCTCCCCTCCACGCACCCGATCGTCGCCGAGATCAACGACCTCGAGGACGTGCAGGTCAACTTCGACGGCATCACCTACGCCAAGGGCGGCTCGGTCCTCAAGCAGCTCGCCGCGTGGGTCGGCATCGAGGCGTTCTTCGCCGGTGTCTCGCAGTACTTCCAGAAGCACTCCTGGGGCAACACCGAGCTCAGCGACCTCCTGACGGAGCTGGAGGCCACGAGCGGCCGCGATCTCGGCACCTGGTCGAAGAAGTGGCTGGAGACGGCCGGGGTGAACACCCTCGAGCCCGTCGTGGCCGAGGACGACAACGGCAGGATCTCGCGCTTCGCCATCACCCAGACGGCTCCGGCCGACTACCCGACCATCCGTCCGCACCGTCTCGGCATCGGCTTCTACTCGCTGCAGGACGGCGCGCTCACGCGCACCCATCACATCGAGGTCGACGTGGACGGCGACCGCACCGAGGTCCCCGAGCTCCAGGGCCTCGACCGTCCCGACCTCATCCTCCTCAACGACGACGACCTCGCGTACGCGAAGATCCGTCTCGACGAGAAGTCGCTCGCGACCGCGATCGCCCACCTCGCCGACATCCACGATCCCCTCGCCCGCTCGCTCGTCTGGGGAGCAGCCTGGGACCAGACCCGCGACGCGGAGACGGCGGCGTCCGACTACATCGACCTCGTTCTCGGCAACATCGGCCGGGAGACCGAGTCCACCACGGTCCGCACCACCCTCGCGCAGCTGCGCACGGCCGCGACCCTGTATGTCGCCCCGGCGGAGCGCGAAGCCGCACGGCTGAAGGTGGCGGATGGCCTCTGGGCACTCGCCGAGTCGGCGGAGGCCGGCAGCGACAGCCAGCTCCAGTTCGTCACCGCCTTCGCGAACAACCTGGTGACACCGGAGCACGCCGGCATCGTCGGGCGTCTGCGCTCGGGTGAGGAGACGCTCCCCGGGCTCGACGTGGACGCCGACCTGGGCTGGCAGCTGCTCGTCGGCCTCGCGACGATCGGTGCGACCGACGCCGGGGCCATCGACGCCGCGCTCGCCGCCGATAACACCGCGAAGGGTGCGGAGTTCGCCGCGCAGGCGCGCGCCGCTCTTCCGGACGCGGCCGCGAAGCAGGAGGCCTGGGATGCGCTGATCGCGCGCGACGACGCCCCGAACACGATTGTCCGCTCGGCGGCGCTCGGCTTCGTCCACCCGGCGGGTGCGGAGGTGCTGGGCGCCTTCGTGCCGCAGTACTTCGACATGCTCCTGCCGGTGTGGGAGTCGCGGACCTACCAGATCGCGCAGTACCTGATCGTCGGGCTCTTTCCCACCGCTCTCGCCGACGTCGCGCTGCGCGACGCGACGCGGGGCTGGCTCTCCGAGCACCAGGACGCGCCGCCCGCTCTGCGCCGTCTCGTGCTGGAGAACCTCGCGGACGTGGAGCGCGCCCTCGCCGCGCAGTCCCGCGACGCCGAGGACTGACCCTCCACCGCTGACACCGACACGGGCCTCTGCCGCCGCTCTTCCAGCCGGCGCAGAGGCCCTCTCGGTACCATCGAGACGATGCTGATTTCCGCTGAGACGACCCCCACGCCGACGCCGACCGAGCTCCCCCCATGGGTGGAGGACATGCTCACGCTGCTGACCACGGTCGGCGGCAAGCTCCTGCAGATCGCCCTGATCATCGGCGCCTGCGTCCTCATCGCGCTCGTACTGCGCCGGGTGATCAGGCGGGTCGTGCACCGCATCGTCGACACCGCCAAGAACAAGGCCGCCGTCGACGACACCCAGGCACTCGAACGCTCCCCGCTGGCCGACATGCGACTGGTCCAGCGCACACGCACACTCGGCACCATCCTGCAGAACATCGTCAACGTGATGCTCGTGATCATCGCGATCATCCTCATCGTCAACGCGATCGACAATGCTCTCCTCGGATCGCTCACCCTTCTCACGGCGGCGGTCGGTGCCGGCCTCGGTTTCGGTGCCCAGAACATCGTCAAAGACGTGCTGAACGGCATCTTCCTCGTCGCCGAGGACCAGATCGGCATCGGCGACGTCGTCGACCTCGGGCTGGCGAGCGGCGTCGTCGAGTACGTCAGTGTGCGCGTGACCCAGGTGCGGGACGTGAACGGGACCCTCTGGTACGTGCGCAACGGCGAAGTGACCCGGATCGGGAACATGTCGCAGGGCTGGGCGCGCGCGATCGTCGACATCGGTGTGGCGCCGGATTCCGACCTCGAACAGGTCGAGCACATCCTGCTGGAGACGGCGCAGGGCCTGGCGAAAGACCCGAAGTGGCGCACCCGCATCGTGGAGAAGCCGGAGCTGTGGGGCCTGGAGTCGGTGGACGGCGACGCCCTCGTGGTGCGCGCCGTCATCAAGACCAGGGCGAACGCGCGCGACGACGTGGCGCAGGAGCTCCGACGCCGTCTCCGAGCCGCTCTGCTGGAGAAGGAGATCGACGTGCCGCGTCTCGCGGACGTCGTGCCCACCGGATTGGAGGGTGCGCGCCGCGTCCGGGGCGCCAACCCGCCGAAGACGCGCCCCAACGCCGTCACCGGGGTGCCCGTCATCCCGGATCGCGGCATCTGGCGGCGCAAGAAGAACACCGGCGGCGACGGGAGTGCAGACAAGTGACGTTCTACGACGAGGTCGGTGGGCGCGAGACGTTCGCGAAGATCGTCTCGGTGTTCTATCGCGAGGTGGCCCTCGACCCCGTGCTCAAGCCGATGTATCCGGAGGAGGACCTCGGTCCGGCCGAGGAGCGCCTGCTCCTGTTCCTCGAGCAGTACTGGGGCGGCCCGAGCACCTACGGCGAGACCCGCGGCCATCCCCGCCTGCGGATGCGTCACATGCCCTTCCGGGTCGACCCCGACGCCCGGGATCGTTGGCTTCGTCATATGCGCACGGCCGTGGACGAGGCGCAATTGTCCCCGTTGCACGAAACCACTCTCTGGGACTACCTGGAGCGCGCCGCCTATGCCATGGTGAACACATTCGAGCCGTCCGGCATCGGCACGGCACCCCAGGGGCGCACGACCCTGGAGACCCGCTCCCGTCAGGAATCAACGGAGACCCCATGACGACCACACCCCCGACCGCAGACGTCCTGGTGATCGGTTGGGGGTTGGCCGGTCTCGTCGCCGCCGCGGAAGCCCTCGAGGCCGGACGTCGGGTCGTCATCGTGGACCAGGAACCGCGGACGAACCTGGGCGGGCAGGCGTGGTGGTCCTTCGGCGGGCTGTTCCTCGTGGATTCTCCGGAACAGCGCCGCCTCGGCATCACCGACTCGCTCGAGCTCGCGACCCAGGACTGGTTCGGCACCGCCGGATTCGACCGCCCCGAGGACGAGTGGCCCCGGCGCTGGGCAGAGGCCTATCTGCAGTTCGCGGCCGGCGAGAAGCGCTCGTGGCTCCGCGCCCGCGGCGTCGGCTTCTTCCCGGTTGTCGGCTGGGCCGAGCGGGGCGGCTACGGCGCCCTCGGTCCGGGGAACTCGGTCCCTCGCTTCCACATCACCTGGGGCACCGGGCCGGGGATCGTCGCCCCGTTCGCGGCCGCCGTCGAGCAGGGAGAGCGCGAGGGACGGCTCACCGTCCTCGCCCGACACCGCGTCGAGGAACTCGTCCTCACCGGCGGGCGCGTGACCGGTGCCCGCGGGAGCGTGCTGGCGTCGGACGGTGCCGCCCGGGGCGTCCCCTCGTCCCGAGACGTGATCGGCGCGTTCGAGATCGACGCGACGGCGACGATCGTGGCCTCCGGGGGCATCGGCGGAAACCATGACCTCGTCCGCGCGGCCTGGCCCTCGCGCCTCGGCACTCCCCCGGCGCACATGCTCTCCGGCGTGCCCGCCTATGTCGACGGCTCGATGCAGAGCGTGAGCGCCGCCGCCGGAGCCCGCCTCATCAACGGCGACCGGATGTGGCACTACGTGGAAGGCATCACCAACTGGGACCCGGTGTGGCCGCAGCACGGCATCCGCATCCTGCCCGGCCCCTCGTCGCTGTGGCTCGACGCGACCGGACACCGGCTCCCCGTTCCGCTCTTCCCCGGCTTCGACACCCTCGGCACGCTCGAGTACCTGCGGCGGACGGGCCACGACCACTCCTGGTTCGTGACCTCGCGGCAGATCGTGGAGAAGGAGTTCGCGCTGTCCGGCAGCGAGCAGAACCCGGATCTCACCGGCAAGGACGTGGCGCTGCTCCTCAAGTCCCGCCTCGCGAAAGGGCCGACCGGACCCGTGCAGTCGTTCCTCGACGAGGGCGAGGACTTCATCGTCGAGAACGACCTGGAGTCCTTGCTGGAGCAGATGGCGGCCCACCCCGGGGGCGAGCTCCTGGACATCGAGGCCGTGCGCCGCGAGGTGGTCGCCCGCGACCGGGAGATGGCCAACGACTTCAGCAAGGACCCGCAGATCGGCATGCTGCGCTCGATGCGGGCCTATCGCGGGGACAAGCTCATCCGCACCGCGGCCCCGCATCGGCTCCAGGACCCCGCCGCCGGGCCGCTGATCGCCGTCAAGCTGCACGTGCTCACCAGGAAGTCCCTCGGGGGGATCAACACGGATCTCGACGGTCGCGCCCTGGATGGAAGCGGCGCGCCGATTCCCGGTCTCTTCGCCGCGGGCGAGGCCAGCGGCTTCGGCGGCGGAGGCGCGCACGGCTACCGAGCCCTGGAGGGCACGTTCCTCGGCGGGTGCCTGTTCTCCGGCCGTCAGGCCGGACTCGCAGCGGCTGCCCTCGGCTGATCCGGAGCTGCCCGCCGGTCCCGTGGTCCCGTCAGGCCCGGGTGCCGGTGGCTCGCACGCTGGTCAGCCCGGAGGCCACGGGACCGCGGGCGAGCACGTGGCCGCGGCGGAACGCGAGCCGCGTCCAACGACCGGAACGCGTCACGGGCACGTCCTCTTCGCCGGAGATGAAGCCGAGCGCGTCTGCCGCGAAAGCGACGCCGCGCGGCAGGCCGCCGAGGTCGTCGTCCGGCTCGCCCCAGATCGCCGCGCGGAGCGCACGCACTGCCTCTTCGCCGGATCCCGGTCCCGCGCCGTGCGCGACCGCGGAGATGCCCCACTGCGCGCGCTGCGCGATGACGGAGGCGGGAAGGGTCGACTCCAGCGCCCACCCCTGTCGTGGGGGCGCGACACCGGCCCACGCGGGCGAGAGAGCGGTCTCCGGCAGAGCGAGGCGCTGCGGGTCGTCCGTCGACCTCAGGGCGTCGATCACGAGGTCGCACTCGAGTTCCGGGTCGGCACGGACGATGCGCATGGCAAGGATCGTCGGCGTCTGATCGAAGAGCCCCTGAGGCGCGAGGACCGCCGTGGTGAGCGCCAGGACGCCCTGATGAGCCTGGAGACGCACACCCTCGTCGGACACCCGGGCCGCGCGGCCCGTGAACGTGAGGACATCCTTCGCCGTGTCCGGATCGGCGAGCAGGAGCTGAGGGGTCACGCGTTCTAAACTACCAACGAGCGGCGACCCCGGGCCGCGGAGGGGAACACATGAGCGCCGACGAGCACGCCATCCAGACCGTGGAGCGTCTTCTCGACGTCCTCGACCTTGACGCCACCCAGGCGCGGACCACCGAGGACATCTTCACGGGCTCGTCGCACCCGATGCCGAGCGGCCGCATCTACGGCGGACAGGTGCTCGCGCAGACCCTCGTGGCCGCCGAGCGCACGCTGCCGGAGGACCGCGCCGTCCACTCGATGCACGGCTACTTCCTCCGTCCCGGCGATGCGAGCCAGGGGATCACCATCGCCGTCGACCGGATCCACGACGGACGTTCATTCTCCACTCGCCGCACCCAGGCGTACCAGAACGGCGTGCCGATCTTCTCGATGATCGCCTCGTTCCAGGATGCCGACCCCGGGGTAGAGCACGCGGAGCCCATGCCCGCCGGTGTGCCCGTCCCGGAAGACCTCGCCCCCGATGAGGACCGTGTGCCCGGACTCGCCGGAGGTGCGCGACGCATGCTGAGCGAGCGTGCGGCGGACATCCGGCACGTCGACTCCCCCCTCTACCTTCCGAACGATGACGAACGGGTCCCCCGGCAGGCGGTGTGGATGCGACTGCGCGCCCCGCTCCCCGACGACCAGCGGCTGCACCGGGCCGCCCTGGCCTACCTCAGCGACATGACGATCCAGGAGTCGATCCTGCGCGCTCACGGGGTCTCCTGGTCACTTCCCGGCCTGAAGGTCGCGAGCCTGGACCACGCGATGTGGTGGCACCGCCCGGCGCGCGTGGACGAGTGGCTCCTCTATGTGCAGGAGTCGCCGAGCGCCCGCGGCGGTCGCGGTCTGGCCACGGGGCGCGTGTACACCCGAGAGGGCACGCTCGTGGCGAGCGTCGCTCAGGAGATCATGATCCGGGTTCCCGAGGATCGCTGACGCTGCGCTCAGCGGTGTGCGTACTCGATGGAGGGACCGACGTACGGCTCCCACGCCTCGCGCATCTCCGCTGTCAGGCGTGTCGGCCGTCCCGTGCCCGCGTCGACGAGCACGATGATGGCCGTGGATCGCGCGTAGAGCTCACGCGGCTCGGCGGCCGGGTCGTTGTGCACCTCGTAGCAGACCTCGACGCTGGACCCGCCGAGCTTCCCGAACCACATCTGCACCTCGAGCGGGCGCCGCTGGTACGGAACCGGAGCGAGGTACTCGATCTCCTGCCGCGCGATGAGCGTCAGGATGCCCTCCTCGATCCCGGAGTCGAGGACGGCGGTGGACGGCGCCTCCTCGCCGGGTCCCGCACGCCAGAACGCGCGGACGCGCGCCTCCTCGAGCAGCTTGAGCATCGAGGTGTTGTTGACGTGGTTGAACGCATCCAGATCGCCCCAACGGAGGTGGATCGGGATGTGCAGGCGGGAACCCGGCGAGTCGGTGCTCATGGCCGCCTCAGTCGCGGGTGAGCTTGCGGTGCGTCGACCGGTGGGGCTTCGCCGCATCCGGGCCGAGACGCTCGATCTTGTTCTGCTCGTAGGCCTCGAAGTTGCCCTCGAACCAGTACCACTGGTCGGGCTTCTCGTCCGTGCCCTCGTAGGCGAGGATGTGCGTCGCGATCCGGTCGAGGAACCACCGGTCGTGGGTGATGACCACCGCACAGCCGGGGAACTCGAGCAGCGCGTTCTCCAGGGAGCTCAGCGTCTCGACGTCGAGGTCGTTGGTCGGCTCGTCGAGGAGGAGCAGGTTGCCACCCTCCTTGAGGGTGAGCGCGAGGTTCAGACGGTTGCGCTCACCACCGGAGAGCACGCCGGCCTTCTTCTGCTGGTCCGGGCCCTTGAACCCGAACTTCGAAACGTAGGCACGGGACGGGATCTCGGTCTTGCCCACCGTGATGAAGTCCAGGCCGTCGGAGACGACCTCCCACAGGGTCTTGTTCGGGTCGATCGACGACCGCGACTGGTCGACGTAGCTGATCTTGACGGTCTCGCCGATCTTGAGGTCGCCGCCGTCCAGCGGCTCCAGCCCGACGATGGTCTTGAACAGGGTCGTCTTTCCGACGCCGTTCGGGCCGATGACGCCGACGATGCCGTTCGGCGGGAGGCTGAAGCTCAGGCCGTCGATGAGCGAGCGGCCGTCGAAGCCCTTCTTGAGGTTCTTGGCCTCGATGACGACGTTGCCGAGTCGAGGACCGGCGGGGATCTGGATCTCCTCGAAGTCCAGCTTCCTGGTGCGCTCCGCCTCGGCCGCCATCTCCTCGTACCGTGCCAGACGCGCCTTCGACTTCGTCTGACGGCCCTTCGCGCTGGAGCGGACCCAGTCGAGCTCGTCCTTCAGGCGCTTGGCGAGCTTGGCATCCTTCTTGCCCTGGATGTCGAGGCGCTCCGCCTTCTTCTCCAAGTACGTCGAGTAGTTGCCCTCGTAGCCGATGAGGCGTCCGCGGTCGACCTCGGCGATCCACTCGGCCACGTGGTCGAGGAAGTACCGGTCGTGGGTGATGGCGATCACGGCGCCCTTGTACGACTGGAGGTGCTGCTCGAGCCAGAGCACGCTCTCCGCGTCGAGGTGGTTGGTGGGCTCGTCGAGGAGCAGCAGGTCGGGCTTCTGCAGCAGCAGCTTGGCCAGCGCCACACGGCGCTTCTCACCACCGGAGAGCGGAGCGATGGCCGCGTCGCCGGGCGGGGTGCGGAGGGCGTCCATCGCCTGCTCGAGCTGGGAATCGAGATCCCAGCCGTCCGCCGCGTCGATCTCCTCCTGCAGCGTCCCCATCTCCGCGAGGAGCGCGTCGAAGTCGGCGTCCGGATCGGCCATCAGCGCGGAGATCTCGTTGAACCGGTCGACCTTGGCCTTGATGGCGATGCCGTCCTGGATGTTCTCGAGGACCGTCTTCGACTCGTCGAGCTCCGGCTCCTGCATGAGGATGCCGACGGAGTACCCCGGCGAGAGCTTGGCCTCACCGTTGGACGGGGTGTCGAGCCCGGCCATGATCTTGAGGATCGTCGACTTTCCGGCGCCGTTGGGGCCGACCATGCCGATCTTCGCGCCCGGCAGGAACGCCATCGTGACGTCGTCCAGGATGAGCTTCTCACCCACCGCCTTGCGGGCACGAACCATGGAGTAGATGTACTCAGCCACCGAAAACCGCTCCTTCTGTTGGCGTCGAAGATCGACACTCCAGCCTACCGGCCGCGAGTGGGCTTATCTGTGTACGCGAGTCACCAGTCGATCGGCCGCGTCGCGCCCACCAGGCACCGCCCGCCGGCGAGCTGGGGCATGACCGTGGTCACGACGGCACCGGTGGACGGACCGACCTGTCCGATCAGGCACTCCTCCTCGCCCCAGCGGACCGAGAACTGGATGCTCTCCGCCGGGTTCCCGACCGTGGACTGGTCCGGCGTGAGCTGCATGGCGTCCCGATCGAATCCCGCCGCGACGAGACCGTCGACGTACGCGCGCCCCTCCCCGCGTTGCTCCGTCCCCCAGACCTGCTCCGCCACCGCCGTGAAGACGGGGAGGTTGTCCTCGGCGCTCCCGTCCGGCACCAGAGCAGGAGCGGCGGACGGCGTCGGATCAGCGGTGGCTGTCGCCGTGGGAGTCGGCGTCGCCGTGGGCTCCGGCGCGCATCCGGCGAGGACGGCGGCCGAGACACCGGCGACGAGCACGAGCGCCGCAGCGCGGGACGGGAGGACCGATCGGAGCACGAGCAGAGTCTAGGCCGCCTCGGTCTCTGCAGGCTGATCCCACGCGTCGTGCGCCTCGTCATCCACCGTCGAGAGATCAGCGCTCTCCCCCGCCTCCCCGGATGACGGCCGGGAGCTCGGCCGATATGCCGTGGTCCCCCACCGCAGATCGTGTCCGATGGTGTCCGCGTCGATGTCGACGCTCGTCCCCTGCTTGCCGTTGCTCTCCCACGGACGCACCCGGAGTCGCCCGGAGACGATGACGCTGTCGCCCACTCGCAGCGATGCCCGCGCGTGCTCCGCCAGCCGTCGGAAGGCGGCGATCGAGAACCAGTTGGTCCCCGCATCCACCCAGGTCCCGCTCGCCGGGTCGAAGCGCCGGTGCGTGCTCGCCAGCCGGAAGTTCGTGACGGGCACTCCGGCGCTCGTCCGCCCGGGGGTGGGGTCCGTCGCGACTCTGCCCACGATGGTCACGGTGTCGATCATGTGTTCGTCCTCTCGGTGCCGGCTCGGCGGCCGGATGACCTCCAGCGTGCACCGCGCCGACGGGTGCGCGAGGGCGCGATCGCGCGTTCTGTGGAAGGTCGACAGCGGAGAGGATCCGTGCAGAAGAGGCCCGGTCACCGCCGGATATCGACACCCGGACGAATGTCGGTGGCCGGTCGTATGTTCGAACCATGGAAGGAGAGACCATGACCGCCACCACCACCTCGACCCCCGCTCCCGGAGTCCCGCTTGCAGCCCCGCCGCTCGCGTCCCGTCGAGAGCACCTCGTCCGTGCCGCCGATCACCTGTGGCGTGTCCAGGACAGCCGCGAGCATGTCCTCGGTCACCTCCGCGCGGTGGCCGATCCCCTCGGCGTCCGCTACCGCGCGGAGCGGCTCCATCTGGCGACGGGCGGCTTCCGGCTGATCGGCGAGTTCTGGCGCGCAGACGACGCGGTCGACGCGCTGCGGCACTGCTGAGACCCGTCGATCTGACGGGCGATCAGTGGCGCCCCCGGCAGGATTCGAACCTGCGACCAAGAGATTAGAAGGCTCCTGCTCTATCCCCTGAGCTACGGAGGCGGACGTCTCTACCGTACCGCGCCCCGCGGGTCGATGTCGGGGCCGTCGATAGGATGGCGACATGGTGACTGCTTCGGAGAACGACCGCCTCGTCTGGATCGACTGCGAGATGACGGGGCTCGATCTCGCCGTCGACGAGCTCGTCGAGATCGCGGTGGTGGTCACCGACTTCGAGCTCCGTCCGCTCGACCCCGGATTCCAGGTCGTCATCCGTCCGAGCGCGGACGCGCTCGCGAACATGAACGACTTCGTCACCGCCATGCACGAGACCTCGGGGCTCATCGACGAGATCCCGCACGGAGTCACCCTCGAGGAGGCGGAGGAGCAGACGCTGGCGTACATCCGCCGCTTCGTCCCCCTCGAGCGCCGCGCCCCTCTCGCCGGCAACACGATCGGCACCGACCGGATGTTCCTCGCGAAGTACATGCCTCAGGTCGACCAGTGGCTCCACTACCGCAACGTCGATGTCTCCAGCATCAAGGAGCTCTCCCGTCGCTGGTACCCCCGCGTGTTCTTCCAGGCTCCGGCGAAGGACGGGGGCCACCGCGCGCTGGCCGACATCCTGGAGTCGATCCGCGAGCTCCGCTACTACCGGGAGGCCGTCTTCGTGGACGAGCCGGGCCCTTCCAGCGACGACGCCAAGGAGATCGCCGCGCGCACGGTGTCGGAGTTCGCCCCGAACATGTAATAGACTCGTGGGGTTGCCTGTTTCGACGGGCGCATGGTGGGTATAGCTCAGTTGGTAGAGCGCCTGGTTGTGGTCCAGGAGGTCGCGGGTTCAAGCCCCGTTACTCACCCCAGCTCGAAGAGGCTCGGACCGGTTCGGTCCGAGCCTCTTCGCCTCTCACGCGGGCCCTAGACTGTCCTGGTGTCACTGGCGGTCTGGTTCTCTCTTCTCACCGCATCCGTGGTGATCAGCTTCACGCCGGGGGCCGGCGCGATCAACACGATGTCCAACTCCCTCACGCAGGGCTGGAAGCGCTCGATCTGGGGAATCATCGGCCAGCAGATCGCGCTCATCGTGCATGTCGTGATCGTGGCTGCCGGCGTCGGGCTCCTCGTCTCGCGCTCGGACGTCCTGTTCAACCTCATCCGATACGCCGGCGCCGCCTACCTGGTGTACCTCGGCATCCGTTTGATCCTGACCCGCCCCGCTCCGGCGCTCGATGACGCGCCGGATCCCGTGGATGCTCGGGAGAGCCACTGGTCGATGATGCGCCGAGGCTTCTGGGTCAACCTGCTGAATCCCAAGGCGATCGTCTTCTTCCTCGCGTTCATCCCGCAGTTCATCCGGCTGGACCAGCCTCCGCTCCCCCAGTACCTGGCCCTCGTCGCGACCGTCGTGGTCGTCGACGTGCTCGTCATGTGGGGATTCTTCGCCACGGCCGCACGCCCCTTCCGCCGCCTCACCCGCTCTCCGCACGGCCAGCGGATCCTCAACACCGTGTTCGGAACCCTCTTCATCGGCGTCGCGGCGCTGCTCGTCCTCCTGCACTGAGGAACCCGTCGCCGTCCCCGTAGGCTGGAGGGGATGGACATGGACGCCGCGGCCTTCGAGGCCCTCGTGATCGACGAACTCGACCAGCTGCCCGACGAGATGGTCGAGCAGCTCGAGAACGTCGTCTTCGTGGTGGAGGATCGTCCCGAGGACGGCAGCCTCGATCTGCTCGGCCTGTACGACGGCCTCGCGTTGCCGGAGCGCACGCAGTACGGGATGGGTGAGCTGCCCGATCGCATCATCGTCTACCGGGAACCGCATCTCGCGCAGTGTGAGGACATCGACGAACTCCGCGACGAGATCCACACCACCCTCGTCCACGAGATCGCGCACTTCCATGGCATCGACGACGCCCACCTGCACGAGCTCGGATGGGCCTGACCGTGTCGACTGCTCTTCCCGAGATCGATGAAGCCACCGATCTCTCCGCTGCGCCCCTGGAGCCCTGGGAGGTCGTCGTGTGGAACGATCCGGTGAATCTGATGAGCTACGTCGTCCGTGTCTTCCGCACCTACTTCGGCTACACCCGCGAGCATGCCACCCGCCTCATGCTCGCCGTCCACCACGACGGACACGCGATCGTCGCCACCGGACCCCGCGAGACCATGGAGGTGCACGCACAGGCGATGCACGACTACGGGCTCTGGGCCACCGTCAGGAAGGCCGCATGAACACCCCACCGATCACCGTCTCGGTCGCCACGATCGAGGGCATGCACCTGGCCCGGCTCGTCGATGACTTCATGGACCTGCTCCGGGATTCCGAAGGCGACGACCCGGGCGTGGCCCGGTTGACGCCGAACGCCTATCCGGACGACGACGACGCCGCGGCGGCGTTCGCCTCGGCAACCCGCGCGGACCTCCTGGACCGACGGCTGCACGATGCGCGGGTCATGCGCACGGCGCTGCAGGTGTTCAACCCCGACGCCGAGGTGACCGATGAGGGCGCCCGCGTTCCCCGCGACGTCCTCGTACGGCGCGAGGACGTGGACGCGTGGCTCCGCACCCTCACCGCCATCCGGCTCGTCATCGCCACGCGGCTCGGCATCACTGACGACGAACCCGACGTCGGCGGTGACGGCCAGGCCGTGTACGACTGGCTGGGATACCGTCTCGAGCTGCTCATCGAGGCCGTCGACGAGAGCGACGCCGACGCCCTCCGCTGAGCGGAATCAGGGGACCTCGATCACGCGGGTGGCGAGTTCCCTCGGACGGTCTCGCTCGAGGTGACGGCGCTCCTGCGCCGCCCACCGGTCCCAGTGCGGGCGGTAGGTGTCGCCATCCCGCGCCAGCGCACGGGCCTTCCGCGATGACTCGCCGGACTCCACCCAGATCCGAATGTCGGCCAGGCGTGCCGTCGAGGGTTGCAGGATCCCGCTGCCCTCGACGATGACGCCGAGGGCCGGATCGACGGCGTGGGTCTCCGCCTCCTCGCCGTGCTCCCAGTCCCAGCGACGCCACGCCCCGAGAAGCCCGCGTCCATGGGGACGGAGGATGCCATCGAGCGCGCGCTCCGCCCCGTCGTCGAGGCCGTCCCAGCCGGGATAGAGGGAGTCCAAGGCGATGACCTGCACGCGTCCGGTGACCGGCCAGGCTCGCGCTACGCGCGCGGCCAGAGAGGTCTTGCCTGCGCCGCTCCCCCCGTCGATCAGCACGACGGGGTTGGAGGCCGCGAGTGCGCGGACGTCTTCCGCGATCAGCGTCGCCGCGTGCGAGAGCGCCGCTGCGACCGCGTCGTCACTTCTTGAGGGCACGGATGATGCGCGTGAGGGCCCGACCGGTGACCCAGACGAAGGGCACGGCCACGACGAGGAGCGTCACGATGTTCGGCTCGAAGCGCAGGCCCTCCTCGCGCTGGACGTAGACGCCCACCGGCACCGAGACGCCGCCACCTCCGCCGCCTTCTCCGCCGTCCCCGCTGGCTCCGCCGAAGCCCGCGTAGGTGAACGCCACCGGAGTGACGGTGACGCCATCGATCTCCTGCGGTTCTCCGTACGCGCTCTTCACGCCGAAGGACGCGACCTGATTCCCGAGTTCCAGTGCAATGTTCGGCATGTTCCCACGGTAGCCGACGGCGGCCTGCGGCGCGCGGTCAATCGACGCCGTGGTCCTTCGGATGCCGCGCGGCGCCCCGTCCTTCACCGCGTCCGATGTGGCGCGCCCTGCTGATCGTCGCCGAACCGAAGCGCGCCATGGCCTCGTCGACGGCCCCTTCGACCTTGCGCCAGTCCTCGTCCTCGTCCCACAGCGCCAGCGCGCCACCTCCCGCCGGCCGGAGGTTCTCCGCCCGGACGCCCACGAGGCGGACCGGATCTCGACGCTCGACGAGCGCGAACAGGCTCTGGGCCGCCTCGCCGATGCGCTGGCCGACCGCGGTCGGCTCCGGCAGCGTCTGGGAGCGGGTGACGGTCCGGAAGTCGTCGAAGCGGATCTTGATCGCGACCGTGGAGGTCTCCCACCCGGCCCGGCGCAGGCGCGCGCCCACGCGATCGGCCAGCCGCAGCAGCTCCGCGCGGAGGAAGGCACGATCCGCGACGTCGTGGTCGAAGGTCTCCTCGTGTCCGATGCTCTTCTCCACGCGCTCCGTGTCGACCGCACGCGCGTCCTCCCCCCGCGCCAGCTGCGCGAGCCTCGCGCTCAGCGCCGGCCCCACGGCGCGGTCCAGCATCTCGGGCGATGCGGTGCGGAGGTCGCCGATCGTGCGGAGGCCGCGGGCCTCCAGGGCCTCCGCCGCCTTCGGCCCCACGCCCCACAGCGCTCGCACGGGGCGCGGCGCGAGGAAGGCGAGAGTGTCGTGTTCCGCGACCACGAGCATCCCGTCCGGCTTGGCCATGGTCGACGCCATCTTCGCCACATGCTTGGTCGCGGCCACTCCGACGCTGCACGTGATGCCGACCTCGGCGAGGACGCGCTCACGGATCTGGGTCGCGATCCGGGCGGGGCTCCCCCAGAGCCGGCGCACACCCTGTACGTCGAGGAACGCCTCGTCCACCGACAGCGGCTCCACGAGCGGCGTGAACGACTCGAAGATCGCCATCACCTGCCGCGAGACCTCTTGGTACCGGTGGAAGTGCGGCGGGACGATACGTGCCGTCGGGCACAGCCGCACGGCCTGCGAAACGGGCATCGCGGAGCGCACGCCGTAGCGCCGTGCCTCGTAGGAGGCGCTGGAGACCACGGAGCGGCCATCCGGAGCCCCGATGATCAGCGGCAGCCCGCGCAGACTCGGATCGTCCAGCACTTCGACGGCCGCATAGAACGCGTCCATGTCGACGTGGAGGATGCGCGTCCCGGAGTCGTCGGCATCGGCCGAGGACACCATGCGGCCTCTGCCATCACCGTGTCCCATGAGCCCATTGTCCCCTGGGCCTCCGACATCGAGGCCCAGGGAAACGAATCACTGCGCGGCGCGCTCGAGGATGAGTTCGCGGACGCGGGCGGCGTCGGCCTGGCCCTTCATGGCCTTCATGACCGCCCCGATGATGGCACCCGCGGCCTGGACCTTGCCGTCCTGGATCTTGGCCATCACATCGGGCTGCGCCGCGAGGGCCTCATCGATCGCCGCGATGAGCGCACCGTCGTCCGAGACCACGGCCAGACCGCGCGCGTCGACGACCTCCTGCGGCGTGCCCTCCCCGGCGATCACGCCCTCCAGCACCTGGCGTGCGAGCTTGTCGGTCAGCGTCCCGGCGTCGACGAGCTGCTGCAGCGCCGCGACGTTCTCCGGGCTGACGAGGTCGACCGCGTCCTTCTCCTGCGCATTGGCGAGGCGGGTGATCTCCCCCGTCCACCACTTCCGTGCCGCGGCCGGCGTGGCCCCGGCGGCGATCGTGGCCTCGACGACGTCGAGCAGACCGCCGTTGCGCACGTCCTGGAACTCCAGCGGGGTGAAGCCCCACTCGTCCATGAGCCGGCGCCGACGGGCGACGGGCTGCTCGGGCAGGGCGGCGCGCAGCTCCTCGATCAGCTCGCGCGGCGGCTGCACCGGAAGCAGATCCGGCTCGGGGAAGTACCGGTAGTCGTCGGCGTCCGACTTCGGACGTCCGGGAGAGGTCGTCCCGGTGTCCTCGTGCCAGTGCCGGGTCTCCTGGATGATGGTGCCGCCGTCGGCGAGGATCTGCGCCTGACGCTGGATCTCGTACCGCACCGCGCGCTCCACCGATCGCATGGAGTTGACGTTCTTCGTCTCGGTGCGCGTGCCGAGCTTCTCCTCACCCCGACGACGGAGCGAGACGTTGGCGTCGCACCGCAGGTTGCCGCGCTCCAGCCGAGCCTCGGAGATGCCGAGTCCGCGGACGATGTCGCGGATCGCGGCGACGTACGCCTTGGCGACCTCGGGAGCCCGGTGATCGGTGCCGAATATCGTCTTCGTCACGATCTCGACGAGCGGGACGCCGGCGCGGTTGTAGTCGACGAGCGAGTACTCGGCGCCCTGGATCCGGCCGGTCGAGCCGCCCATGTGCGTGAGCTTGCCGGCGTCCTCCTCCATGTGTGCGCGCTCGATCGGGATCGTCACCATGGTGCCGTCCTCGAGCTCCACCTCGACCGACCCCTCGAAGGCGATCGGCTCGTCGTACTGGGAGATCTGGTAGTTCTTGCCCAGGTCCGGGTAGAAGTAGTTCTTCCGGGCGAACCGGCTGGACTCCGCGATTGAGCAGCCGAGCGCGAGGCCGAGGCTGATCGACGAGCGGATGGCCGTCTCGTTGACGACCGGCAGGGCACCGGGCAGTCCCAGGTCGACCGGGGCGATCAGCGTGTTCGGCTCCGCCGCGTGGTACGCCTCGTTCGCGGGGTTGGGAGCGTCGGAGAACATCTTCGTGTTCGTGTTGAGCTCGACGTGCACCTCGAAACCGAGGACGGGCTCGAACAGCTCGAGCGCCTTGTCGAAGTCCATGAGCGTGGCGGCGGCCATCAGCGCGCGCCTCCTTCCAGCTGGGGGGCACGGGACAGCAGCGGCGCGCCCCAGGAATCCACGAGCAGCGTCTCGAGGGCGGCACCCACCCGGTAGAGGCGGGCGTCCTCCCGCGCCGGCGCGAGGAACTGGATGCCGACGGGCAGCCCGTCGTCGTCCGAGAGACCGCTGGGGATCGAGATGCCGGGGACGCCGGCGAGGTTCGCCGGGATCGTCGTGATGTCGTTCAGGTACATCTGCAGCGGGTCGTCGATCTTCTCGCCGAGCTTGAAGGCCGTGGTCGGGGCCGACGGCGTGGCGATGACGTCGACATCGGCGAAGGCCGCGGCGAAGTCCTGCTGGATCAGCGTGCGGACCTTCTGCGCGCTGCCGTAGTACGCGTCGTAGTATCCCGCCGACAGCGCGTAGGTGCCGAGGATGATGCGGCGCTTGACCTCGTCGCCGAAACCGGCGTCGCGCGTGGCGGACATCACGTCCTCCACCGTGGGGTTGCCCGCCGGGGTGACCCGGAGACCGAAGCGGACCGAGTCGAACTTGGCCAGGTTGCTCGAGGCCTCGGCCGGGAGGATCAGGTAGTAGGCGGCGACGCCGTACTCGAAGTGCGGTGCACCGATCTCGACGATCTCCGCACCCTGCGCTTCCAGCAGGGCCAGGGCGCTGCGGAAGGAGGCCGCAACCCCCGGCTGGAAGCCGCTGTCGGGAAGCTCGCGGATGACGCCGACACGGAGGCCCTTGAGGCCGTCCCCGCGCGCACCCTCGCGTGCGGCCGCGGCGAAGGACGGCCACTGCTCGTCGAGCGACGTGGAGTCCTTCGGGTCGTGCCCGCCGATCGCGTCGTGCAGCAGACCGGCATCGAGCACCGTGCGGGTGACCGGGCCGACCTGGTCGAGGCTCGACGCCAGTGCGATCGCGCCGTAGCGGCTGACGCCGCCGTAGGTCGGCTTCACGCCGACCGTGCCGGTCACGTGCGCCGGCTGACGGATCGATCCGCCGGTGTCGGAGCCGAGGGCGAGCGGGGCCTCGAAGGCGGCGACGGCCGCGGCGGAGCCCCCACCCGAGCCGCCGGGGATCCGGTCGAGGTCCCAGGGGTTGCGGGTCGGGCCGTAGGCGGAGTGCTCCGTCGAGGAGCCCATCGCGAACTCGTCCATGTTCGTCTTGCCGAGCGGGATGAGTCCGGCGGCACGGGATCGGGCCACGACCGTCGCGTCGTACGGCGAGCGGTACCCCTCGAGGATCCGCGAGCCGCTCGTGGTCGGCTGATCCGTCGTGACGAGCACGTCCTTGATCGCGAGCGGGACACCGGCGATCGGCCCGAGGTCCTCCCCCGCGGCGCGGCGGGCGTCGATTTCGGCCGCCGCGTCGAGCGCGTGCTCGTTGACGTGCAGGAACGCATGGACGTCGCCGTCGACCTGGGCGATGCGGTCGAGGTGCGCCTGCGTGGCCTCGACGCTGGAGACCTCCCGCGTCGCGAGCTTGTCGGCGAGCTCCGCCGCGGTCAGCCGGATGATGTCGCTCACTGCTCTTCTCCCAGGATCGCGGTGACGCGGAACCGGCCGTCGGCCTGATCCGGGGCGTTCTGCAGCACCTGCTCGTGCGTGAGCGTCTCGCCGACCACGTCGGGACGGAACACATTGCTCAGCGGGATCGGGTGGCTCGTCGCGGCGACATCGGCGGTCGCGACCTCGGACACCTTGGCGATGTTGTCGACGATGGCGTCGAGCTGGCCCGTGAGCCGCGTCACCTCGTCGTCGTTCAGCTGGATGCGCGCGAGCACGCCGAGATGGCGCACAAGATCAGGGGTGATTTCAGACACACCCCCAGTCTAGTTGGCGAGCCGCCCGCCGCTCGGCGCGGCGCGGCCCGCCTAAGCTGGGCGCGTGAGCACGTTCCAGCCCCCTCGCCCGTGGATCGCCAGCTACGCCGACGGCGTTCCGGAGGACCTCGCCCCCGTCAGCGGCTCCCTCGTGGACATCGTCGCCGCGTCGGCGCGGGACTATCCCGATGCCCCCGCCCTGCAGTTCTTCGGCAGGGAGACCACCTACGCGCAGCTGCAGGAGGCGATCGATCGCGCCGCCGCGGGGCTCCGGGATCTCGGCGTCCGTGCGGGCGACCCGGTCGCGATCGTCCTGCCGAACTGCCCGCAGCACATCGTCGCGTTCTACGCCGTGCTGCGTCTCGGTGCGGTCGTGGTCGAGCACAACCCGCTCTACACCCCTCGCGAGCTGCGCAAGCAGTTCGAGGACCACGGCGCCAAGCACGCGATCGTCTGGAACAAGGTCGTCGCGACGGTGCAGGAGTTCCCGAGTGACCTCGCCGTCTCGACTCTCATCTCGGTCGACGTGACGCGAGCGATGCCGGCCCTCACCCGCTTCGCCCTCCGGCTGCCGGTCGCGAAGGCGAGAGAGTCGAGGGCGGCGCTGACCGAGCGCGTCCGCGGCACCGTGCTGTGGGAGTCGGTGGTGGCCAGCACCCCGATCCCCGCCTCGCATCCTCAGCCCGACACCGACGACCTGGCGATCATCCAGTACACGTCCGGCACGACCGGCACACCGAAGGGCGCCGCCCTCACTCACCGCAACCTCCTCGCCAATGCCGCCCAGTCCCAAGCCTGGGTGCCGTCGATCCAGCGCGGCAAGGGCTGCGTCGTGTACGCCGTGCTGCCGATGTTCCATGCGTACGGGCTGACACTCTGCCTCACCTTCGCCATGTCGATGGGCGCGCGTCTGGTGCTGTTCCCGAAGTTCGACCCGGACCTCGTGCTCGACGTCGTCAAGAAGCATCCGGCGACGTTCCTCCCGCTCGTGCCGCCCATCGCCGACCGGCTGCTCGCGGCCGCCAACGCCAAGGGCGTCTCCCTCGAGGGCATCGAGGTCGCGATCTCCGGGGCCATGGCCCTCCCGCACGAGCTCGTCGTCCCGTTCGAGGCCGCAACGCACGGCTACCTCGTCGAGGGCTACGGGCTGAGCGAGTGCTCGCCCGTCCTCATGGCGAACCCGGTCGCCGACAACCGGGTTCCCGGCACCGTGGGACTCCCTCTCCCGGGCACGGAGTGCCGCGTCGTCGATCCGGAGAATCCCACCGAGGATGTGCCGGAGGGCTCCGCCGGGGAGCTCATCGTGCGGGGTCCTCAGGTCTTCTCCGGCTACTACGGCAAGCCCGAGGAGACCGAGGCCGTGTTCGTCGACGGCTGGTACCGGACCGGCGACATCGTCACGATCGATGACGCCGGCTTCGTCCGCATCGTCGACCGCATCAAGGAGCTCATCATCACCGGCGGCTTCAACGTCGCCCCGACCGAGGTGGAGAACGCGCTGCGCCAGCATCCGTCGGTGGCGGACGCCGCGGTCGTCGGACTCCCCAGCGACCACTCGGGCGAGGAGGTCGTCGCGGCGATCGTCGTCGACCCCGGAGCCGATGTCGACGTGGAGGCGATCCGTGAGTACGCGCGGAGCATCCTCACCCCGTACAAGGTGCCGCGCCGCGTCTTCGTCGTCGACGAGCTGCCGAAGTCGCTGATCGGGAAGGTGCTCCGCCGGCAGGTGAAGGAGAAGCTGCTCGCCCTCACGTCGGGGGTCTGAGCCGGCCCCACAGGAAGCGGGGGGCCGGGCGCGCTACCCTTGGGAAGTGACCCCTGAAGAAGTGACCCCCGCCGACGCCCCCGACGAGTCCCCTGCCACCCCCGGATTCGAGGACCTCGGCATCACCGGGCCGGTCCTCAAGGCCATCAAGGATCTCGGCTACGAGACCCCGTCGCCCATCCAGGCCGCGACCATCCCCACCCTCCTCGCCGGCCGCGATGTCGTCGGCATGGCGCAGACCGGAACCGGCAAGACCGCCGCCTTCGCCCTGCCCGTGCTGGAGCGGCTCGACGTCGCGCAGAAGACGCCGCAGGCCCTCGTCCTCGCCCCGACCCGTGAGCTCGCGCTGCAGGTCTGCGAGGCGTTCGAGTCCTACGCCTCCCGCATGAAGGGCGTGCACGTGCTGCCCGTCTACGGCGGTCAGGGATACGGTGTGCAGCTGTCCGCCCTCCGCCGCGGCGTGCACGTCGTGGTCGGCACCCCCGGCCGCATCATGGACCACCTGGCCAAGGGCACCCTCGACCTCTCCGAGCTCCAGTACCTCGTGCTGGACGAGGCGGACGAGATGCTGAAGATGGGCTTCGCGGAGGACGTCGAGCAGATCCTCGCTCAGACCCCCGAGGAGAAGCAGGTCGCCCTGTTCTCCGCCACGATGCCCGCGCAGATCCGCCGCCTCGCGCAGCAGTACCTCCGCGACCCGGAGGAGATCACGGTCAAGTCCAAGACCGCGACCAACACGAACATCACCCAGCGCTACCTCGTCGTCTCCTACGCCCAGAAGGTGGATGCCCTGACCCGCATCCTCGAGGTGGAGAACTTCGACGGGATGATCGTCTTCGTCCGCACGAAGAACGAGACCGAGACCCTGGCCGAGAAGCTCCGCGCCCGCGGGTACTCCGCCGCCGCGATCAACGGCGACGTGCCGCAGGTGCAGCGCGAGCGCAGCGTCAATCAGCTCAAGGACGGGAAGCTCGACATCCTCGTCGCGACGGACGTCGCCGCCCGCGGACTCGACGTCGAGCGCATCAGTCACGTCGTCAACTTCGACATCCCCACCGACACCGAGTCGTACGTGCACCGCATCGGACGGACCGGGCGGGCCGGGCGGACGGGCGACGCGATCAGCTTCATCACCCCGCGCGAGCGCTACCTGCTCAAGCACATCGAGAAGGCGACGCGGCAGCAGCCCACGCAGATGCAGCTGCCGAGCACCGAGGACGTGAACATGACGCGGCTCGCCCGCTTCGACGACGCCATCACGACCGCACTGTCGGAGACGTCGCGCATCGACGCGTTCCGCGACATCATCGCCCACTACGTCCGGCATCATGACGTGCCGGAGGGCGACGTCGCGGCCGCTCTCGCCGTGGTCGCCCAGGGCTCCACGCCGCTGCTCCTCGACCCCGCAGACGACGCCCTGTCGCAGGCGGTCGCCGCCGACAACCGCCCGCAGCGCGAGCGGCAGACGCGGGAGCCCCGGGAACCCCGGGAGCGTCGCAGCCGGGGCGACTACACCCCGTACCGCATCGAGGTGGGTCGGCGGCACCGCGTCGAGCCGCGGCAGATCGTGGGCGCGCTCGCGAACGAGGGCGGTCTGGGCCGCGACGACTTCGGCGCGATCAACATCCGTCCCGACTTCTCGATCGTCGAGCTCCCGGCGAACCTCGACCCCGCCGTCCTCGACAAGCTCCGCGATACGCGCATCTCCGGACGGCTGATCGAGATCGCTCCTGACCGCGGTCCCGGCGCACGGCGGGGCTCGTCCTCGCGCGACGGCCGCGGCCGGCCGGCCCGCTACGACCGGACCGACCGCCGCGACCGTGACGAGCGCCCGCCGCACCGCGACCGCGAGGAGAAGCCCTTCCGGAAGCCCCGCCACAAGGCCTGAGCGGACCGACGATGCGCATCGACCGCGCCGGCAGGGACGATCTCGCCGCACTCGCCCAGCTCAAGTGGGAGGACGTGCCCGCGGACCTGACGGCCGGTCGATCGCTCGACGCCTTCACCGCCGAGCTGGGCGACTGGTGGCGGGCCCACGACCGCACCCACGTGGCCTTCGTCGCGCGGCGCGATGACGACGACCGCATCGTCGGCGCAGCGTGGGTCGCCCTCGTGCCCCGCGTGCCGCGGCCGGGCGCTCCGCACCGCCTCTCCGCGGACATCCAGAGCGTCTTCGTCCTTCCCGAGCATCGGGGACGAGGAGCGGGCCGCGGTCTCGTCGCCGCGGCCTGCGCCCACGCGGTGTCCGTCGGCGCCGAACGGATCACCGTGCATTCGAGCGAGGCAGCCGTCGGGCTCTATCAGGAGCTGGGGTTCGCGGACTCCCCACGGCTGCGGCAGTTCCTGGCTCCCACCACGGCAGCGCCGGAGAGCGCCTGACCCTCAGTCCAGCGCCGCGGGCCCCTCGGTGACCAGGACGTGGAACTGCGCGGCGTCGAGGATGCGGATGCCGAGCTCCTCCGCCTTCGCGAGCTTGGAGCCGGCTCCCGGCCCCGCGGCCACGAAGTCCGTCTTCTTGGACACGCTCGAGGCCGCCTTTCCGCCGGCCTTGATGATCGCCTCCTGCGCCCCGTCGCGGGTGTACCCGTCGAGGGACCCCGTCGCCACCACGGTGAGGCCCTCCAGCACTCCCCCGGCCGCGACCGCCGCTCCGGGGCCGGGGTGACCCGGCGTCGCCCACTGCACGCCCGCGTCCGCCCACTGGCGGACGATGTCCTGGTGCCAGTCGACGTCGAACCACGCGAGCAAGGAGTCCGCGATGATGCCGCCCACGCCCTCGACCGCGGCGAGCTCTTCCCGCGATGCCTCCCGGATCGCGTCGAGCGACCCGAACCACTGCGCGAGCGCCCGCGCCGCGACCGGTCCGACGTGACGGATGTTGAGCGCGACGAGAAGCCGCCAGAGGTCTTTCGTCTTCGCCTTCTCCAGCTCCGCGAGCAGGGTCAGCGCCTGGGAAGACGGCTGCGGACCCTCCAGACCCGACTTCTTCTCGGCCGCGGTCGGGTTGCGTCGGAACGGCGCGCGGGTCTTCACGAGGCCGTCCTCGTCCTCGCGCGGCAGACCCGTCTCCGCATCGCGCACGACGACCTCGATCGGCACGAGCTGCTCCAGGGTCAGGGCGAACAGGCCCGCCTCCGTCACCAGGGGAGGCTCCGCCGGACTCGTGGGCTGGGTCAGCGCCGCCGCCGTCACCTCGCCCAGGGCCTCGACATCGAGGGCTCCCCGCGAGCCGATGTGCTCGACGCGTCCGCGCACCTGGGCGGGGCACGACCGGGCGTTCGGGCACCGGAGGTCGATGTCCCCCTCCTTCATGGCGCGCAGCGGCGTGCCGCACTCGGGGCAGTCGGCGGGCATGACGAACTCCCGCTCGGTCCCGTCCCGCTTCTCGACCACCGGGCCGAGCACCTCGGGGATCACGTCGCCCGCCTTGCGCAGCACCACGGTGTCGCCGATGAGAACGCCCTTGGCCTTCACCACGTCCTTGTTGTGGAGCGTGGCCTGACGGACCACGGATCCGGCGACGTGAGCCGGCGCCATCACCGCGAAGGGCGTCGCGCGACCGGTGCGACCGACGGAGACGACGATGTCGAGCAGCTTCGTCTGCACCTCCTCCGGCGGGTACTTGTAGGCGATCGCCCAGCGGGGCGCCCGGCTCGTCGCTCCCAGCTCGTCATGCAGGTCGAGCTCGTCGACCTTGACCACGATGCCGTCGAGCTCGTGCTCGATGTCGTGCCGATGCTCGCCGTAGTGCTCGACGAAGGCGACGACGTCGTCGATGCTGCGGCACACCTTCGTGTGCGGACTCGTCGGCAGCCCCCAGGCGGCCAGCAGCTCGTAGACCTGGCTCTGGGCCGCGACCGGCGGGTTCGTCCAGGCACCGATGCCGTGCACGTACAGCGCGAGCGACTCGATGCGCAGCAGACCCGCTTCCAACTCCAGGCCGTCCTTCTTGTCGATCTGCTGACGCAGGCCGCCGCTGGCCGCGTTGCGGGGATTCGCGAAGGCCGGGAAGCGCCGTGCCGCCGCGGTGCGCGCCTTCTCCTCGTCGAACGGCTTCTTCGCGCCGCCCCTGGCCTCCCAGCGCGCGAGGGCGTCCGTGTACGCGCGGTCCCGGAACGCCGCCTGCGCCGCGTTCAGCCGCTCGAACGCGGCGACGGGGATGAAGACCTCTCCGCGCACCTCGACGATGGGCGGGTGCCCCTCCCCGGCGAGCCGTTCCGGGATCTCGGGGAGTCGGAGCGCGTTCTCGGTGACGATCTCGCCGACCCGCCCGTCGCCACGGGTCGCGGCCGACGTCAGCACGCCGTCCTCGTACCGCAGGTTGATCGCGAGGCCGTCGATCTTGAGCTCGGTCAGCCAGTCGACGTCGCGCCCGGCGGCCGCTCGTGTCTTCTGCGCCCACTCGCGCAGCTCGTCGATCGAGAAGACGTTGTCGAGGCTGAGCATCCGCTCGGCGTGCTCGATGGTCGCGAGCCCCGTCGCCTCGGCCGCGCCGACCATCTGGGTGGGCGAGTCCTGTCCCTGCAGCTCGGGATGCAGGCGCTCGAGCTCTTCCAGGCGCCGCATCCAGCCGTCGTACGTGGCGTCGTCGACGAGCGACGTGTCACGCCCGTAGTACGCGTCCTTCGCCTCGAGGATGCGGGTCGTCAGCTCCTCCGCCTCGCGGCGGGCGTCTTCCAGTGAGATGTTCTCCGGCACTCCGTCAGTCTAGGAGCGGCGACCGACATCCGCCCGGATCAGACGCCGACCGGGACCGCGGAGACGGTCGCATCGATCGTGAACTGCCCGAGCACGCGCGTGCCGATGTAGAGCACGGCGGTCTGCCCCGGGGCGACGCCGTCCAGGGGCGTGTCCGGGACGACGCGGACGCCCTCGGCCGTCACCGTGGCCGTGGCGGGCACCGGCTCGGCATGCGCGCGGATCTGGACGTCGCACGCGAACGACGACGAGGTCGGCGCGGCGCCGGCCCAGCTGAACCGCTCCCCCGCGATCTCGGCGATCGCCAGCGCCTCCTTCGGGCCGACGACCACCGTATTCGATACGGGGCGCACCTCGAGCACGAAGCGCGGCTTGCCGTCCGCCGCCGGGACGCCGAGCTTGAGTCCGCGCCGCTGGCCGACCGTGAAGGCGTGGGCGCCCTCGTGCGCGCCGACGACGGCACCGGTGCGGTCGACGATCTCACCGGTGGCCGTGCCGACCTTCTCGGCCAGCCAGCCCCGGGTGTCCCCATCCGGGATGAAGCAGATGTCGTGGCTGTCCGGCTTCTGGGCGACGCTGAGACCGCGCTGTTCCGCCTCCGCCCGCACGAGCGCCTTCGACGGCGTGGTACCCAGGGGGAAATAGGTGTGGGCGAGCTGGTCGGCCGTGAGGACGCCGAGCACGTAGGACTGGTCCTTCGCGTTGTCCGAGGCGCGGTGCAGCTCGAGTCCCGCCGGGCCGTCGACGAGGGTCGCGTAGTGCCCGGTGCACACGGCGTCGAAACCGAGCTCCAGGGCGCGCTCCAGCAGGGCAGCGAACTTGATCTTCTCGTTGCACCGCATGCACGGGTTCGGCGTCCGACCCGCACGGTACTCGGCGACGAAGTCGTCGATCACGTCGTCGCGGAACCGCTCCGAGAAGTCCCACACATAGAAGGGGATGCCGAGGAGGTCGGCGGCGCGACGCGCGTCGAGGGCGTCCTCGATCGTGCAGCAGCCGCGACTGCCGGTGCGCAGGGTCCCGCCGGCACGGGAGAGCGCGAGGTGCACGCCGACCACATCGTGCCCCGCCTCGACGGCCCGGGCGGCCGCGACGGCGGAGTCCACACCACCGCTCATGGCCGCAAGGATTCGCATGGGTCCAGTCTACGAGCGCTCGGCTGCACGGGCCCCGGATGCCCGTGCGTAGGCATCTCCGATCACCGCCAGCACCGCATCCACATCGGCATCGGTCGACGTGCGCCCGAGGGAGAAGCGCAGCACGCTCCGGGCGTCCGCCTCACTGCGCCCCATCGCCATCACGACGTGCGAAGGCTCGGCGACCCCCGCCTGACACGCGGAGCCCGTGGAGGCCGAGACGCCGGCCACGTCCAGCAGGAACAGCAGGCTCTCTCCCACCGCACCGGGGAAGAGCAGATGGGCGGTACCCGGAAGACGGTGATCGGGATCGCCCAGGAGCTCGGCCGCCGGCACCCGCGCACGGATGCCCTCGACCAGGCGGTCGCGCAGACCGCCCACCCGGACGCTCTCGGCGGCCCGCTCCCGTTCGGCGAGTTCGAGCGCCGTCGCCAGCGCCGCCGCTCCCGGCACGTCCTGCGTGCCCGCACGCAGACCCCGCTGCTGGCCCCCGCCCCGCAGGAGCGGGGTCAGCCGGGCGGACCGGGCCACCACCAGCGCGCCGACGCCGACCGGTGCGCCGACCTTGTGTCCGGCGACGCTGAGCGCCACGAGGCCCACGCCGTCGTCCGCGCGGCCGCGGAGGTCCCGGAAGGACAGCGGCAGATGCCCGAGAGCGGCGACGGCGTCGAGGTGCAGGGGTACACCGGCGTCGGCCGTGGCCGCCGCCAGCGCGGGCGCACCGTTGATCGTCCCGGTCTCGTTGTTCGCGACGAGCGCGGTCGCGAGCGCGGCCCCCGGCAGGGCCGCGGCGAAGCGGTCCTCGTCGATGCGCGCGTGGGCCGACACGGGCACGGCCCGCACCGCGGCACCGTCGGCCACCAGGGCTGCGACCGTGTCCATCGTCGCGTGATGCTCGCCGTCCGGCACCACGACAGCGGTCGTCTCCGGACGACGCGAGTGCCACAGTCCCTGGAGGGCGAGGTTGATGGATTCCGTCCCACCGGAGGTGAGCACGACCTCGATCGGATCGGACCCGAGGACCGCGGCGATCCGCTCCCGTGACTCCTCCAGCACCCGGCGCGCGTCCTGCCCGGCTCCATGCGTCGACGACGCGTTGCCGATGATGACCGACGCCTCCAGCCACGCGTCCCTGGCCTCCGGGCGCAACGGGGTCGTCGCCGCGTGGTCGAGATAGTGCCGCATGCTTCGATTCTCCCCGATCCGCGACCCGGACCGACCGTCTGCGCGTGAGACCGGGTGCGTCCTGTCATGAGACTGAAATGCAACACGTTTAGGGTGTATCCATGTCTTCGTCCCCCGACTCCGTCGTGCCCGGTGGGGCGATCCTCGACAACCTCGGCGTCCGGCTGCACGACGGTGTCGGCACACTGCGGGTCTGGTCGCAGAACGCCTCCGCCGTCGAGCTCGTCGTCTTCGACGCGACGGACCTCGACTGGGTCGTCGACCAGGCTCCGCTCGAACGGCGGCCCGGAGGCGTCTGGGAGGTCACGACGCCGTTGCTGCAGCCCGGAGTCCGCTACGCGCTCCGCGTCGAGGGTCCGCACGGGCCCGGCAACACGTTCAACCCGGAGACGCTGCTCCTCGACCCGTATGCGCGAGGCCTCGCCCAGGGACACGGCTACCAGGAATGGCGAGCCGTGGTCATCGAGGACGGCTTCGACTGGGGCGGCTCCACGAAGCCGCGGATCCCCGTCGACCGGACGCTGATCTACGAGGGCCACCTGAAGGGACTGACCAAGCGGCACCCCGACATCCCGCCCGCGCTGCACGGCACCTACGCGGGCCTCGCGCATCCGGCCATGATCGCGTACCTCCGCACGCTCGGGGTGACGTCGGTGGAGCTGCTCCCCGTCCACGCCTTCGTCCCGGAGCCGCGGCTGCTGGAGCGGGGGCTGACGAACTACTGGGGGTACAACACCCTGAACTTCTTCACGCCCCACGCCGCCTACGCGACGGAAGACGCCAGGAAACGGGGCCCCGAGGCGATCATCGCCGAGTTCAAGGGCATGGTGCGTCTGCTGCATGAGGCCGGCCTCGAGGTGATCCTCGACGTCGTGTACAACCACACGTCGGAAGAAGGCATCGGCGGGCCGCGCTCCAGTCTCCGCGGTATCGACAACGCGCGGTACTACCGACAGGACGACGCGGGCGTCTACATCGACACCACGGGATGCGGCAACACGCTCAACACGGCCACCGACGCGGGCGCACGACTGGTGCTGGACTCGCTCCGGTACTGGGCCGAGGAGATGCAGATCGACGGCTTCCGCTTCGACCTGGCGACGGCGATCGCGCGCGACGGCGCTCACGCCTACACTCCGGATCATCCGCTGCTGCAGGCGATCGCCGCCGACCCCGTCCTCGCGGACACCAAGCTCATCGCGGAGCCCTGGGACGTCGGACTGGGCGGCTGGCAGACGGGCAACTTCCCTGCGGGGTGGCACGAGTGGAACGACCGGTACCGAGACCGCGTGCGCAACTTCTGGCTGAGCGACATCGACTACGCACGACGGGCCTCGGCGCCGGTCGGCATCGGCGGCTTCGCCACCCGGCTCGCCGGATCGTCCAACACCTTCAGCGAGGACCGCGGACCCCTCGCGAGCATCAACTTCGTCACGGCGCACGACGGGTTCACGCTGCACGACCTCGTGTCGTACGACGTCAAGCACAACGAGGCCAATGGCGAGCACAACCGCGACGGCGCCGACCTGAACCGCTCGTTCAACCACGGCGTCGAGGGGCCGACCGACGATCCCGCGATCCTCACCGCCCGGCGCAAGGCCATGCGCAACCTGCTCGGCACCCTCCTCCTCTCGGCCGGCATCCCGATGCTCACCGCCGGGGACGAGGTGGGGCGGAGCCAGCGCGGCAACAACAACGCCTACGCGCAGGACTCGCCGCTGTCCTGGCTCTCCTGGGAGTTCGAGCCTTGGCAGGACGACCTCCGGGCCCACGTCGCGCGCCTCGCCCGGTTGCGCGAGGAGAATCCGGCGCTGCGGCCGAGTCGGTATGCGCGCCTCGGCGAGCACATCCCGAACGCCTCGGTCATGGACTGGTACGACCAGGACGGTGCGACCATGGAACCGGGGCAGTGGACCGATCCCGGCAATCGCACGCTGCAGTACGTCGCCGCCTCCACACCGGACAAGGAACCTGCCAACCGCATCCTCCTGATCGTGCACGGGACGGAGGCGCCGATCGACGTGCGGCTCCCGGAGGAGATCGAGGGTGCCAGCCGATTCGTCTCCCTCTGGTCGAGCGCCGACGAGCGCCCGTCGGAGGCCGAGGAGACGTACGCTCCGGGTGACGTGCTGCCGATCCCCGGCACATCCATGCGCCTGTTCCGGGTGGAGTGATAGCACGGTTCGGCGCCGGGGTCGAGCGGTAGGTTCCGACAGGGCCGAGCGGTAGATTCGGCATGTGACTGCTCGTGCTGGAACCCGACCCACGGCTCTGCGGAGCCCCGTTCAGATCCCGACGCGCGCCGTCGACGCCGACCAGCCCGGAACCCTGCGGACCACCCGGATCCCGCTGCTGGACGGCACGCCGGTGGTTCCGGGAGGCTTCCCCGCCAAGGCGTTCGCAGGCGAGGTCGTCCCCTTCCGCGTCGTGGCGTTCCGCGAAGGGCACGACCTCATCGGCGTGCACGTGCGACTGACCTCACCGGCCGGCGAAGAGAGCCTGCACCGGCTCACGGCGCTCGCCGACGGCACCGATCGCTGGGAGGCGGAGATCGCCCTCGATGCGGAGGGCCTCTGGCGGTATCGCTTCGAGGCGTTCTCCGACGACTTCGCCACCTGGGCACACGCCGCGCACGTGAAGATCGCCGCCGGGGTGGACGCCCCCGTGATGGCCGCCCTCGGAGCCGAGCTCCTGCGACGGGCGGCTGCCGAGAAGGACCGCCCCGCAGCGCAGCGCACGCGCCTCAGGACCTGGGCGGAGGAACTCCGGGCCGGCGACCCCGTCGTCGCCGCCGAACGTGCCGTGGACCCCGACCTCGCGGCGATCTTCCGCGATCGCCCCGTCACGACGCTCCGTTCCGCCTCCGCGGAGCAGCTCCTCCGCGTGGAGCGCACCCGCGCCGGAGTCGGCGCCTGGTACGAGTTCTTCCCGCGGTCGGAGGGAGCCCGCCGCCTCAAGGACGGAACGGTCCGCAGCGGCACGTTCCGTACTGCAGCGAAGCGCCTGCCCGAGGTCGCCAGGATGGGCTTCGACGTGATCTACCTCGTCCCCGTGCATCCCATCGGCACGACCAACCGCAAGGGTCGCAACAACACCCTCGTCGCCGAGGCCGGGGACCCGGGCTCGCCGTACGCCATCGGAGCGGCGGAGGGCGGGCACGATGCGATCCACCCTGACCTCGGCACCCCGCAGGACTTCCGCGCCTTCGTGCGGGCCGCGCGGAAGGAGGGACTGGAGGTCGCCCTCGACCTCGCGCTGCAGGCCTCTCCCGACCACCCCTGGGTGCGCGACCACCCGGAGTGGTTCACCACCCTCCCCGACGGCACGATCGCGTACGCCGAGAACCCGCCGAAGAAGTACCAGGACATCTACCCGCTGAACTTCGACAACGACCCGGAGGGGATCGCCGCCGAGATGCTCCGGATCGTCCGGCACTGGGTGGCGGAGGGGGTTCGGATCTTCCGCGTGGACAACCCGCACACCAAGCCGCTGCAGTTCTGGGAGTGGCTGATCGCGACGGTGAACGAGACGGATCCCGACGTGATCTTCCTGGCCGAGGCGTTCACCCGACCGGCGGTGATGCGCGCGCTCGCCGCGGTGGGCTTCCAACAGAGCTACAGCTACTTCACGTGGCGCAACACCAAAGCGGAGCTGGAGGAGTTCCTCACGACGATCTCCCACGAGACGGCCGACTACATGCGCCCGAACCTCTTCGTCAACACGCACGACATCCTCACCGAATACCTCCAGTTCGGCGGACGCGCGGCCTACCGGATCCGCGCCTGCATCGCTGCCACCGCGGGCCCCGTGTACGGCGTGTATGCGGGATACGAACTCATCGAGAACGTGGCCCGCCCGGGTTCCGAGGAGAACATCGACAACGAGAAGTACGAGTACAAGTTCCGCGACTGGGCGGGGGCCGAGGAACGCGGGGAATCGCTGGCTCCGCTCCTGCGGCGGCTGAACGAGATCCGCGCGGCGCATCCGGCCCTGCGGCAGCTGCGCAACCTCGAGATGCACTGGAGCGACGATGACGCCATCCTCGTGTTCAGCAAGCATCTCGACGCCGCCTTCACCGGAACCGGGCGGCCGGACACGCTCATCGTCGTCGCGAACGTCGACCCGCACTCGGTGCGCGAGACCACCGTCCATCTCGACACCACACGCTGGGGCGTCCCCCTGGGTGAGAGCTACGAGGTGGAGGACCTGCTCACGGGCAGCGTCTGGACCTGGACCGATCACAACTACGTCCGGCTCGACGCCTTTGCCGAGCCGGTCCACATCCTGAAGGTGAGGGAGCGCGCATGAGCGGCATCGACGACACCGCGAACGCCGACTGGGAGGCCGTGGCGGAAGGGCGGCACCACGCGCCGCACGCCGTGCTCGGCGCCCACCCCGCGAAGGATGCGGCGGATCGCACTGTCACCGTGATCCGGGCTCGCCGTCCGCTCGCCGAGACGGTGGAGGCCGTCTTCGACGACGGCAGCCGCCTGACGCTCACCCACGTCGCGCACGGGGTGTGGGAGGGCACGCATCCGGGACCGCCGCTCCCCTACCGCCTCGCGACGCGCTACCGCGGCGAGGAGGAGAGCGTCGCGGGCGACCCGTACCGTCACGCGCCGACCCTCGGCGACCTGGACCTTCATCTGATCGCCGAAGGCCGGCACGAGCGGCTGTGGGAAGCGCTGGGAGCCCATCCCCGCACGCAGGGCGACGAGCAGGGCGTGTCCTTCGCCGTCTGGGCGCCCGATGCCACGGCCGTCCGTGTGGTGGGCGATCACAACGGCTGGAACGGTGAGAGTCACGCCATGCGCTCGCTCGGCGCGAGCGGCGTCTGGGAGCTCTTCATCCCCGACCTCCCCGTCGGCACCCGCTACAAGTTCGAGATCCGGACGCGGAGCGGCAGCTGGATCCTCAAGGCCGACCCGATGGCGTTGGCGGCGCAGGTGCCGCCGGAGACCGCCTCCGTCGTGACGGCGTCGTCCTACGTCTGGGAGGACGGCGCGTGGATGACCCGTCGTGCCGCCACGCATGCCGTCGCGCAGCCGCTGGCGGTGTACGAGGTGCACGTCGGCTCCTGGCGGGGCGGCCTGGGCTACCGCGACATGGCGGATCCACTGATCGCGCACGTACAGGAGACGGGGTTCACTCACGTCGAGTTCATGCCGCTCGCCGAGCATCCGTTCGGCGGATCCTGGGGATACCAGGTCAGCGGCTACTACGCGCCGACGAGCCGGTACGGCTCCCCCGACGACCTGCGCTACCTCATCGACCGCCTGCACCAGGCCGGCATCGGCGTGATCATGGATTGGGTGCCGGGACACTTCCCCAAGGACGACTTCGCGCTGGCCCGCTTCGACGGTCAGCCCCTGTACGAGCACCCCGACCCCCGGCGCGGAGAGCACCAGGACTGGGGCACGCTCATCTTCGACTACGGTCGTCCCGAGGTCCGCGGCTTCCTCGTCGCGAACGCGCTGTACTGGCTCGAGGAGTTCCACGTCGACGGTCTGCGCGTCGACGCCGTCGCCTCGATGCTCTACCTCGACTACTCGCGTCGCGAGGGTGAGTGGGAGCCGAACATCCACGGCGGACGCGAGAACCTGGAGGCGATCCGCTTCCTCCAGGAGGTCAACGCCACGGCCTACCGGCTGCACCCCGGGATCCTCATGATCGCCGAGGAGTCCACGAGCTTCCCGGGTGTCACCGCGCCGACGGATCACGCCGGCCTCGGGTTCGGGTTCAAGTGGAACATGGGGTGGATGAACGACTCGCTGCAGTACATCGGCAGAGACCCGATGTACCGGGCGCACCACGAGGGCGAGATGACCTTCTCATTCGTCTACGCGTTCGGCGAGAACTACGTGCTGCCGATCAGTCACGACGAGGTCGTGCACGGCAAGGGCAGCCTGCTGTCGAAGATGCCCGGCGACCACTGGCACAAGCTCGCGAACGTCCGCGCCTACCTCGCGTACATGTGGGGGCATCCGGGCAAGAAGCTGCTGTTCATGGGTCAGGAGTTCGGACAGCTCGCCGAGTGGTCGGAGGGGCGCGAGCTGGACTGGTGGCTCCGCGACCAGCCCTCGCACGCCCAGCTCCAGGACTTCGTCGCCGCGATGAACGGGGTGTACCGGGCGCAGGCACCGCTCTGGGAGCGCGACAGCGACGGCTCGGGGTTCACGCGGCTCGGGGCACCGAGCTGGGATCCGTCCGTGATCGCCTTCGAACGGCGGGACGCGCACGGCGGCCGTCTGGTCGTGGTCAGCAACTTCGCCGGCGTGGAGCGCACCGGGTACCGCCTGGGATTGCCGCGCCCCGGCGTCTGGCAGGAGATCCTGAACTCCGATGCCGACGTCTACGGCGGGCGCGGTTCCGGCAACCTCGGGATGGTGGTCGCCGAATCCGGAGACGGGGGCACGGCGACGGCCTCGATCACGCTGCCGGCCCTGTCCACGCTGTGGCTCCGCTATCAGCCGGAGCCGCACGTCCCCACCGTGAACAACGGCTGACGGGGGTCTGCGCGGGGGCGTTCCCCCCGCGCAGACCGCTCAGAAGAGCAGCGAGGAGAGCCGGTTGCGGGCCGCGATCACGCGCGGGTCTCCGGCTCCGATGAGACCGAAGAGCTCGACGAGGCGCTCGCGCACGGGCGTCCGCTGATCCGACGGCAGCTGCGCGAACAGGTCGAGCAGACGGCCGAACGCGTCGTCGACGTGTCCGCCGGCGAGGTCCAGATCGGCGACGTCGAACTGCGCCTGCACATCCTGCGGTGCGGCGGCGGCTGCTGCGCGCGCGGCCTGGAGGTCGAGCCCCTGCACGCGGTCGAGCAGGCGGACCTGACCGAGACCGGCGATGGCGTCCTCGTCGCGCGGGTTCTCGGCGAGGGCCTTCTCGTAGGCGGTGATGGCGGCACGGTAGTCCCCGCGCTCGATCGCGGCGAAGGCCTCCGCGTGCAGCGGCGGCAGCTCGGGCTCGGCCGGGGCGGCGGCCTCGGCCGCCTCGCCCTCTCCGACGGGCAGCGACCCGGACACCCCGTTCTGCGCCGCCACCTGCAGCAGCTGCGCGAACACCTCGCGGACCTGCTGCTCCGGAACCGCGCCCGTGAACATGGGGACCGGCTGACCGGCGATGAGGGCGACGACCATCGGGATCGACTGCGCGCGGAAGCTCTGCGCGAGCTGCGGGTTGGCGTCGACGTCGACCTTGGCGAGGAGGACGCGTCCGCCCAGCTCACGGGTGACCTTCTCGATGATCGGGCTCAGCTGCTTGCACGGCCCGCACCACTCGGCCCAGAGGTCGACGACGACCGGCACCGTGCGGGAGAGCTCGAGCACCTGGCCGAAGTTCTCATCGGTCGCGTCGACGACGACATCCGTGACCGGAGATCCGGCGGGAGCGGTCGCCGAGCCGCCTGCCGGGGCGGAGGGGCGATGGCGCAGGCTGGACAGGTCGACGGCACCGCGCAGGGCGGCGGGAGAGATCTCGCTCACTTGATCACCTTCACGGACACGAGGTCCTGGCGCGACGCCAGGAGCCGGATCGGGTCGCTCGATCCCTGCGAGGGGACGGCGAAGAACAGCTGGAATGCATAGGTCGTCTCGGCGCCCTTGGCGGACTCGTTGGCACCGGTGAGGGCCTTGGCCTCCTCGTTGTCGCCGAAGCGGATCACCACATCGGACGAGGTGGGAGTGATCGTCTCGACGTCCAGCACGGAGACGGCGACGATGGCACCGCTGTCCAGGGTCGTCAGGGAGACCGGGTCCTCCTCCGTCGGCGTCATGTCGAAGGCCGCCGTCGAGGTCTCCGCGGCACCGGCGTCGGCCAGCCCCTGCACCAGGCTCTGGCGGCTGTCGGTGATCGACTTCGCGAGGTTGAGTGCCAGCTCGTCGAACTGCCCGTACGACTCGCTCTTCTCCCCGTTGTCGACGACGTCCGCGAAGGCGGCGGCGACCTCGTCCGGGGGCACCGACAGGAACGCGGAGTCCGCGGGGACGAGGGAGGTGCCGAGCCAGCTCGCCGCCACCTCGGGGAAGGCCGCGTCGGCGGACATCTCGGCCATGTTCGTCACCTTGTAGTTGGACCAGGGGTCCGCCTGCGTCATGGTGAGGACCACGGGCGGCACGGTGTCGTCGCCGGTGCTCTTCGAGAGCATGAGGACGGTGCGCGGCCAGCGGTCGGTCGCCTCCGGAAGCACGACCTCGACGTCGTCGGTCGGGATCGCCGCCGGTGCGGGGCGGTCGGGCAGCTTCTCCCGCAGGGCGTAGTCGGTGGTGCGGGTCGCCAAAGCGGTCCCGTCCAGGCGGGTCGCCGCGAGATCGAGGTCCTTCTCCTCGTCGGCCTTCACCAGCGTCTCGGAGATCTCCCCGAGGATGCGGTCGGCCTGCGTCTCGGTGACCGCCGGGGGTTTCTGGTTGTCGGGCGCGATGACGGTGGGGCTCGGCGACGGCGACGCAGAGGCATCCCCGAACTCCGGCCAGGACTCGGCGCTGCAGCCGGCGGCCAGCACCGCGGTCAGACCGAGCGCGGGCACGACGAGCAGACGCCGACGACGGCGCGGGCGCACACTCTGCATGGCGTTCTTCCCCTCCGTGGGCTTCTCGTCGACGACCTCCGCGTCCTCCGCGTCGTCCTTCCGCGCCGGAGTCTTCGGCTCCGTGCCGTCCGCGGCCTCCAGCGCCTCCCGCTCGGACGGCGGGAGCGCCGCCACGTCGATCGGCTGGGTCGTGGGCAGCGGCCCCGGCCCCTTCCGGCGCGGGCCGCGGCCACGGCGCTGGTGGCGGATCGCGAGCACGTAGAGCACGAGCCCCACCAGCAGCACGACTCCGCCCGCGACCATGAGCGGACCGGCGAGCGGGGTCCGCGTGTCCAGCGGCCAGGAGACGACGATGTCGTCCGGCGCGTCCTCGGTGCCGTCGTAGGCGATCAGCACGCTCGTCCCCTCGGGGAGCTGCATGGTGTCGGTGGAGAGGAAGTTCTTCTCGCTGAAGGAGTCGAGCCACAGGTCCGACCCGGCCGGATTGCGGCCGGCGGGCTCGGCGGACTCCTCGTCCTCCGGCGCGGGGGTCTCGGAGTCGTCCGGCGCGGGGGTCTCGTCCGACTCCTCCGGGTCCGGGGCCGCGACGTGCTCGACGAGGAGCTCGTCGTCGTCGCCGACCGAGACGTGGTTGTACTCCGCGTCAGAGAGCCACGCCTCCATGTCGGCCGTACGGCCGTAGCTCGCGAAGATCTCGCCCTCGCCGCGGATCAGCACCTTCTGCGCGCCCGGGTTCATCCGGAGCACATCGCCGTCCATCAGCACGTACGGAGCGGGCTCCTCGATGTCGACGCGGGCCTCCTGGGACGAAGGACCGACGAAGACGGTGCGTTGGGCGATCCCCGCACCGATCAGCACGGCAGCCAGCACGAAGGCCACGACGGCCCATACGAAACGCACGAATAGTCTCCTCACGCACCACGGCTTCCCGCCCGTGACGCCACACTCGACATTTCAGACTAGCGAAGTCACCTGTGTGTTGACCACGAGGCCCCTCCCCTGGCGACGCTGCGGCACGTCGGCGACGCGTCGTGGCCGGTCATGGGTAGCCTTGCTGCAGCCGTTCCGAGGAGTCTGCATGAAGATCCACAACCCGTTCCGCACCGCCCTCGTGGCGACACTCGGCGTGGGCCTCGGCATCGTGCTGATCAGCAGCGTGCAGACGCTTTCCACGGTGCTGCTCTACATCGGCACCGCTCTCTTCCTCAGCCTCGGGCTCGATCCGCTCGTCACGTTCCTCGAGCGACGGCGCCTGCCCCGCTGGCTCGCGGTCCTGGTCACGATCGTCGCCGTGCTGGCGGTCTTCAGCGGGATCGTGCTCATCGTCCTCCCGGTGCTGGTCGACCAGATCTCCCAGCTCATCGCGCAGATCACGGCGATCGTGCAGCGGGGAACCGCCATCGAGGACCTGCGCACGTGGATCCAGGAGACCTTCCCCAACCTCCGCGTCGACGACGTGTTCGCCTACGTCGAGGACTGGCTGGCGACGAACCTCGCCGAGATCGGCGGATCGATCGGTCAAGGCGTGCTCGTCGCCAGCGGGGCCGTGCTGAGCGGGGTGTTCGGCGCCTTCATCGTGCTCATCCTGACCATCTACCTCACGGCCTCCACCCCCTCGCTCAAGCGCGCGGTGTACCAGCTCGTGCCGGCGTCCAAGCGGGACCGCTTCATCGACCTCTCCGAGCAGATCACCGACTCCGTGGGCTACTACGTCATGGGGCAGGTCAGCCAGGGGGTCATCAACGGCATCCTCAGCGCCATCTACCTCACGATCATCGACGCGCCGTTCCCCGCCGTCCTCGCCGTCGTCGCCTTCTTCTTCTCGCTCATCCCCCTCGTCGGCACCCTGACGGGTTCGACGATCATCGTCCTCGTCTGCCTGATCCCCGGTCTCGGCTCCCCCGGCACGGCTCTCGCCGCGGCGATCTACTACCTCATCTACATGCAGATCGAGGCGTACGTGATCTCGCCGCGGATCATGAGCCGCGCCGTGTCGGTGCCCGGCGCCGTGGTGGTCGTGGCCGCCCTCGCCGGAGGAAGCCTGCTCGGTTTGCTCGGCGCGCTCATCGCGATCCCCGTGGCGGCCAGCATCCTCATCATCTACCGGCAGGTGCTGATCCCCCGCATGAACGAGCGGTGACCGGACCGTCGCTCCGCGTCAGCCCTCGACGGGCCAGTGCGTCGGCAGCGGCAGGGCCGACGGGTTGACCGCGGCGACGATCTCGGTGAGCACGCGCCTCGTCTGCGTCTCCCCCACCCACAAATGCTTCCCGCCGTCGACGGCGATCAGCTGCGCGTGCGGGATGCTCGCGAACCGCTCCCGGGCCTCGGCGGGGCGCAGGTAGTCGTCCAGCTCGGGGACGAGGATGACGACGCGGTGGTCGGTCGTCCCCCAAGCGGCGACCTCCTCCGCCGTCGCGCGGTGCAGTGGCGGCGAGAGCAGGATGATGCCCTCGATGTCGTGGTCGGCGCCGTACTTCAGCGCGAGTTCCGTTCCGAACGACCAGCCGACGAGCCAGGGGCGAGGCAATCCGCGGTCACGCACGAAGTCCATGGCGGCGGCGACGTCGAACTGCTCCGCAGCCCCACCGTCGAATGCGCCCTCGCTCGTGCCGCGCGGCGACGTCGTGCCGCGCGTGTTGAACCGCAGGACGGCGAGATCGGCCAGGGCAGGCAGGCGTGCGGACGCCTTGCGGATGATGTGCGAGTCCATGAAGCCGCCCGCCGTCGGCAGCGGATGCAGCGTCACCAGCGTGGCCACCGGGGCGGCCGTCTCGGGCACCGCCAGCTCGCCCACCAGCGTGAGCCCGTCTGCGGTGTGCAGCTCGATGTCCTCACGCGTCGCGGGGAGCTCGAGCGGTCCGCGGATCTCCATGGTCATGCGATCCTCCAACAGGGGGTGTGCCAGTGTCTGCGGTCGGCCAGCGCCGCCGCCTCGCCGAGGATGCCATCCGCCCGCCAGGCGACGAGATGCGCCGTCCCGGGGTCGACGGACCGGCCGCAGCCTGGGCAGACGTAGGCCTTCTGCGCCTGGACGGCGGAGACCGGCTGGACCGTCCACTCCACGCCACGACGCACCTCGGTGCGCTTCCACCCGGCGAGGAGGCGATCGAACGAATCCTCGCCCTCAGGGCGCGCGGAAGGACGACGACGTGAGCGGGGCATGGTGCCGGCTCACCACCAGTGGTTGGTGACCCAGAAGTTGTACGCGCCGGCCCAGCTGCCGTACCGACCGGTGGCGTAGCCGGTGGCCCAGCGCAGGTTGTCCACCGGGTTGTAGCCGTTGCCGGGCACCTTGCTGCAGGGAAGAGCCTGGACGAGCCCGCAGGCACCGGAGGAGGAGTTGGTGGCGTTCGGGTTCCACCCGCTCTCCCGCGACACGATGTAGTCGACGTACTGCCAGTCGCCCTGAGCGATGCCGGCCGCGGCCATCCACTCCGCCGGCGCACCGCCGCCGCTGTACGGCGGGAGACCCCCGCCGGAGGACCCGCCCTGCGAACCGGACGACGGCGTGCTCGCGGGAGCCGCCGGCTTCGGCTTGGGCTTGGGCTTCGGCTTGACGTACACCTCGAAGGACCCGCGCTCGACCGGCGTGATCGCTGCGCCTTCCACGGTGACGGTGAGGTTCTGCGTGTCCGCGAGAGCCGCCGCGTACACGGAGTCCGGAGCTTCCGTGGCGACCGGCTGCGCGAGGGCGACGCCGGTCGGAGCGACCATCGCGGCGGCGAATCCGACGACCGCGAGAGAGCTGAAGACACCGGCGACACCCCGGCGACGCGACCAGCGTCGCGTGCCTCGGGAGGCGGACGTAGCCGTCGCTGCGGGTACCAGCGCGGCGTCGCTTCGTTCGGGAATCATGTCGTTTCGGGAGTTCACGATGGTGGACAGTCTACGCATACCTGCCTGAACAGGCCATCAGGCAGGCTCAGCGGACCGCCAGGATGACGTCGATCGTGGCGTCGAGCAGCGCATCGACCTGCTCCTCGCGGTAGCCGCCGCGCTGCATGCGGAACGCCGCGGACCGCAGCTGTTCGGCGGTCAGCGCGTCGCCGTCGCGGAGGTACCGGACGATGCGGGAGGTGACGTGATCGACCTCGTCGACGCGGTACCCGAAGGTGAGGATTCCGGTGCGGGCGAACCGATGACGCCGCGGACGCGCGAGGTGGTCGAGGATCACCTGTGCATCGGCCCTGGCCTGTTCCACCCAGGCTCCCGCTCCGCGGGCGCGCACGGCGCGCTCGCGCTCTCGGGCCGCGAAAGCATCCTCGACCCGGCCGAGCGCGGCATCGACCTCCGCCACCGCATACCCCTCCTTCACGAGGGGGAACGAGGCGGTGCGCACGTCCTCGGCGGTGAGATCGTCTCCTCCGCCCTCGAACGCCTGACGCGCCGAGGCGAGGAAGGTGTCGACGGCCGCACGGTGGTAGCCCTTGGTGCGACCGCTCGTGAGCGCGAACGCAGGCTTCGCCATGCTGCGCGCAGAGGTGTCGACCCCGTCGTCGTTGATCACAGCACCGCTGTCGTTCATCAGAGCACCAACCAGGGAGAGAGGAGGAAGTACAGGCACAGGGCGGGGATGGTCGACAGCAGGATGCTGTCCAGGCGATCCAGGAGACCGCCGTGGCCGGGGAGCCAGGAGCTCATGTCCTTGATGCCCAGGTCGCGCTTCAGCATGGACTCGCCGAGGTCGCCGAGCGTCGCGGACAGCAGGATCGCCGCCCCGAAGATCACGCCGCCCCACCAGGGCAGATCGAGGAGGAACAGGGCCAGGAGCACGCCCGCCGCCAAGGAGGCGACCACGGCGCCGCCGAAGCCCTCCCAGGTCTTCTTCGGGCTGATCCGGGGCGCCATCGGATGCCGGCCGAACGCCAGACCCGCGGCGTACGCCCCGGTGTCGGCCGCCACCGCGATCGCGATGAAGCTCAGCACCCACCACTGGCCGCCCTCCTGCTCGAGCAGGATGAGGGCCACGCCGGCGAGGAACGGCACGTACACCTGGATGAAACCGCCGATCACGGCGTCGGTGAGCACGTCACCGTAGGTGCGACCGTCCTTCGCGACCATCTGGGCGAGCAGCCGCCACACGATGACGAAGGCCACGGCGACGAACAGCATGACCCAGCTCAGCCACGGCTCGGCGAAGTACGCGGACAGCACCAGGAAGGTGGCCGCGACCAGCTGCGGGATCACATCCACGCGGCGCCCGGCCGCCCGCAGCGCCCGGGACAGCTCGTAGACGCCGAGGAGGGCGGCGGCCAGCGCGAACGGGACGAACAGCGCCTTGATGAACAGCAGCGATCCGAGGAGGGCGGCGCCGAAAGCGAGCCCGATCACGATCGCGAGCACGAGGTCGCGGCCGGTGCGCTGTTTGATGCGTTCGTTGGCCTGATCGAGCTGGTCGCGGGCGTGCGACACGTGCGTCCCGAACTCATCCCGCGCCTGGCGCCACTGCTCGCGGATCGCGTTGTGATCCGCGGTGTCCAGCCGCTCCGCCGTGACGGAAGGAGCGGGAGGCGTGACGGGGAGAGGTGGACGCGGCGGCACGCTCCCGGCGTCGAATCCCGGGAACGACGCATCGCCGAGCGGGGCACCCCCATCGGAGACCCGGTCCGGCTGTGCCTCCCGGCGGGTCACCGGAGTGCCCTCCTCGGCGCCGCGCGATTCATCGGACATACGAGCTACACCTCGAGGAGTTCGGCCTCTTTGCGCTTGAGCGCGTCGTCGATGAGGTCGACGTGCTGACGGGTCAGCGCGTCCAGCTCCTTCTCGCCGCGGGCGATCTCGTCCTCGCCGAGCTCGCTCTTCAGAGCGTCGAGCTCGTCCTTCGCCTTCCGGCGGATGCCGCGGACGTGGACCTTGGCGTCCTCGGCCTTCGACTTCACGAGCTTCACGTACTCCTTGCGCCGCTCGGCGGTGAGCTCGGGCATCGTGACCCGTACGAGGTTGCCGTCGTTCGTGGGGTTCGCCCCGAGGTTCGGCATGTCGCGGATCGCCTGCTCGATCGCCTTGAGCGCCGACTTGTCGTACGGCGTGATGATGAGCGTGCGCGCTTCCTGGTTGGCGAGCGAGGCGAGCTGCGCCAGCGGCGTCGGCGTGCCGTAGTAGTCGACCAGCACCTTCTGGAAGAGCTGGGGGTTCGCACGACCCGTGCGCACCGTGGAGAAGTCCTCCTTGGCAGCCTCGACGGCCCGGGACATGCGGGTGGTGGTTTCAGCGAGGACGTCCGCGATCACGGTGGCTCCTATCGTCGGGGTGTTCTGGAAATTCTATCGGGAGCGGGCTCCCGTCCCGTGCAGGCGCTCAGGCCGTGACGAGCGTGCCGATGGGCTCGCCCAGGAGCGCGCGGGTCACGTTGCCCGCCGGCTCCATCCCGAAGACGCGCATGTCCATGTTGTTGTCCATGCACAGGCTGAACGCCGTGGAGTCGACGACCTTGAGTCCCTGCTGCAGCGCGTCGCGGTAGGTCACGCGCTCGATGCGCTCCGCGTCGGCGTGCTTGTTCGGGTCGGCGGTGTAGATGGCGTCGACGCCGTTCTTGGCGACGAGCACCTCCTGCGCGCCGATCTCCAGGGCGCGCTGTGCGGCCACGGTGTCGGTGGAGAAGTACGGCAGGCCTGCGCCGGCGCCGAAGATCACGACGCGGCCCTTCTCCATGTGGCGCTCTGCGCGACGCGGGATGTAGGGCTCGGCGACCTGGGTCATCGAGATCGCGGACTGCACGCGGGTGGCGGCGCCCGCCTGCTCCAGGAAGTCCTGCAGCGCGAGCGCGTTCATGACGGTACCGAGCATGCCCATGTAGTCCGCTCGTCCGCGGTCCATTCCCCGCTGGCTGAGCTCCGCGCCGCGGAAGAAGTTGCCCCCGCCGACGACGACGGCCACCTCAACGCGGTCGACCGCGGCGGCGATCTCGCGCGCCATCTGGCTGACCACGTCAGGGTTCACGCCGAGCTGACCGGCGCCGAACGCCTCTCCGGAGAGCTTCAGGAGGACGCGGCGGCGTCCGGTGCGTTCAGTCATGGGGGATGTCCTCTCGTCCCGATTCAAGATAGTGCCTGGTGGGCATGAAGAAGGGGTTCGGATCGAGTGATCCGAACCCCTTCGACAGTGCTACGCGCCGACCTTGAAGCGCGCGAAGTCCGTCACGGTGATACCGGCGTCCTTCGCCACCTGGGCGACGGAGAGCTTGTTGTCCTTCGCGTAGTCCTGCTCGAGCAGGGCGACCTGCTTGATGAACGCGGCGACACGGCCCTCGACGATCTTCGGCAGGGCGGCCTCGGGCTTGCCCTCGTTGCGGGAGATCTCGGTGACGATCTCGCGCTCCTTCTCGACCGCGTCCGCCGGAACGTCCTCGCGGGACAGGTACGACGGGTTGGCGAACGAGATGTGCTGGGCGATGCTGCGCGCGGTCGCGGCGTCGTCACCCGTGTAGGCGACGACGACCCCGATCTGCGGCGGCAGGTCCTTGCTCGTGCGGTGCAGGTAGACCTCGACGCTGTCACCGGTGACGGTGCGCACGCGACGGAGCTCGACCTTCTCGCCGATGATGGCGGCCTCTTCCGAGATGAGCTGCTCGACGGTCTTGTCGCCCGCCGGAGCGGCCAGGGCGGCCTCGACCGAGTCGGCCTTCACGGCGGCGACGGCGTCGGCGACCTTGTCGGCCAGCGCGATGAAGCGCTCGTTCTTCGCGACGAAGTCGGTCTCACAGGCGAGCTCGACGAGCGTCACGGCGCCGTCCTGCTCGCGAGCGACGACGAGGCCCTCGCTGGTCGAACGGTCGGCGCGCTTGGCGTTGCCCTTGGCACCCTTCAGACGCAGGATCTCGGTGGCCTTCTCGACGTCGCCGTCAGCCTCCTCGAGCGCCTTCTTGGTGTCGACCATTCCCGTGCCGAGCTGCTCACGCAGCGCCTTGAGGTCGGCGATGGTGAAGTTGGCCATGTGTGGTGGCTCCTTGCTTCGTTGTGTGGGTGTACGAGAGATTACTTGGCGTCAGCGGCCTCGGCGGCGGCGACCTCGGCGGTCTCCTCACCGGAAGCGGCGGCGATCGCCTCGTCGTGCGCCTGGGCACCGGCCTCGTCGGCGGCGGTGGCGTCGGCGGCCGGGGTCTCGACGACGGCGGCCTCGTCATCCGCGGTCACGACCTCGGCGGCGTCAGCGGACTCCTGCACGGGAGCCTCGAGAAGCTCCTTCTCCCACTCGGCCAGCGGCTCGGCGTCGCCCGACTCCGGGTTGTGCTTCTGCTGCAGGCCCTCGGCGGCGGCGTCGGCGATGATGCGCGTCAGCAGCGACACCGAACGGATGGCGTCGTCGTTGCCGGGGATCGGGTACTGGAAGTCGTCCGGGTCGGCGTTGGTGTCGAGGATGCCGATCACCGGGATGCCGAGCTTCTTGGCCTCGTCGATGGCGAGGTGCTCACGCTTGGCGTCGACGACCCAGAGGGCGGACGGCGTCTTGGTGAGGTTGCGGATACCGCCCAGCGACTTGTGCAGCTTGTCCAGCTCGCGCTTCTTGAGCAGCAGCTCCTTCTTCGTAAAGCCGGAGGCGGAGGGGTTCTCGTAGTCGAGCTCCTCGAGCTCCTTCATGCGGGCGAGACGCTTCGCGATGGTGGAGAAGTTGGTGAGGAGGCCGCCGAGCCAGCGCTGGTTCACGTAGGGCTGGCCGACGCGCGTGGCCTGCTCCGCGAGGATCTCCTGCGCCTGCTTCTTGGTGCCGACGAAGAGGATCGTGCCGCCGTGCGCCACGGTCTCCTTGACGAAGTCGTACGCCTTGTCGATGTAGCCGAGCGACTGCTGGAGGTCGATGATGTGGATGCCGCTGCGCTCCGTGAGGATGAAGCGCTTCACCTTCGGGTTCCACCGACGGGTCTGGTGTCCGAAGTGCACGCCGCTGTCGAGCAGCTGGCGGATGGTGACCACAGCCATGGTCGTCTCCTGATTCTGGCGCGGGACGCGCCGTTGAGGTTGTCATGCCGACCGGACGGTCGGACATCCTGGTGCCCGGCTCACGCCCACCCGTTCGGAGACGGGACCTGCGGGAGTGGATGCCACGACAAAGTCGCTCTGGGCACGCGTAGTCACCCCGAGATCGAGGTGCTCGTCCAGCATACAGGATCATGCGCCCACAGCTCGTCCTCCCCAGCAGCGCGATTCCGGGTCTTCTCCCCTGCCGCCGTCCCCAGCGGAGAGAACCCGCTCCACCGGCCCACACCGGCCACGCACACTCGCGTGATGACTCCTCCAGCCCCTCCTCGTCCTCGCTGTCGCCCGTACCCCTCTCTCCTCCGGGTGCTGATCGCCGCCGTGCTCGCCGCTGTCGTGCTCCTGTGCGGCGGTGCTCCGTTCCCGTCTCCTCCCGCCGCGCAAGCGGCGTCGGCACCGCACGGCCTCACGCCCGTGCCCGAGGAGTTCGTCTCCGACGTTCCCTGGCGATGGCCCGTCGACGGGACTCGGCGCGTGAGCGTCGCCTACCGCGCGCCGGCGCACGCCTATGGTCCCGGGCACCGCGGCGTGGATATCGTCGCGAGCGCGGGCGACCCCGTCCTCGCCCCTGCGGAGGGGGTGGTCGCGTTCCAGGGCGTCGTCGTCGACCGCCCGCTGCTCACGATCCGACACGCCGACGGTCTCGTGAGCACGTTCGAGCCGGTGGAGTCGCCCCTGCGCGCGGGAGACCCGGTCCGCCGGGGCCAGGACATCGGCCGTGTCGCCACGGGCGGTCACACTCCCCCGGACGCGCTGCACATCGGGGTACGACGCGACGGCGAGTACCTCAACCCGATGGTGCTGTTCGGCGGTCTCCTGCGGGCGCGCCTCCTGCCCTGCTGCGACGGATGACCCGACGCGCGGGCTCCGCGCTCAGGCCCGAGGGTGTGCCAGTCGATACGTCGCCGTCAGCCGCTCCGCCGAGACATGCGTGTAGATCTGGGTGGTGCCCAGGCTCGCGTGCCCCAGGATCTCCTGCACCGCGCGGAGATCCGCACCACCGTCCAGCAGGTGGGTCGCCGCCGTGTGGCGGAGGGCGTGCGGCCCGACGGTCTCGGCGCCGACGACGGGCGCGAGCGCACGGGCGACCACCTCGTAGACGGTTCGCGGACCGACACGTCCCCCGCGACTGCCGAGGAAGACGGCGGGCGACGCGGCGCCGGACCGCGCGAGCAGAGCCGGTCGAGCGCGGCGCAGGTAGGCGGTGAGCGCATCCCGCGCCGGCGCGCCGAACGGGACGACGCGCTCCTTGTCGCCCTTGCCTCGCACGAGGGCCGTCCCCCGATCGAGATCCAGGTCGTCGATGTCGAGGCCGCAGAGTTCGGAGACGCGGACCGCGGCGCCGTAGAGGAGCTCCAGCACCGCGTGGTCGCGGAGGGCGGTGGGATCACCCGAGGCCGCCGCCTGCCGATGTCGTTCCAACAACTCGGACATCGCGTCCTTCGATGCCACCGTCGGCAGCGTCTTCGCGCGCTTCGGCGCCACGAGCCGCAGGCTGGGGTCGACGGGGACGATGTCCTGCTCGCGCGCCCAGCCGAAGAACGCCCGCGCGGTGGCTGCGCGTCGGGCCAGCGTCGCACGGGCGTCGCCGCGCTGGGTCGCCTGCCAGAGCCATTCGCGCAGCATCTCCAGGTCGATCCGGTCGACCGGGCCGCCCCCGACGCTCGCCCCGAGGTCCCGCAGATCGGAGCGGTACGCCTTCACGGTCGCCGGAGAGAGCCGACGCACCTTCTCGAGGTGGTCGGCGAACGCCTCGACAGCGACCGCGAAGTCCATATCCCCAGCCTGCCGCTCCCCCGCCTCCAGAGCGACGCGCCCCGCCGGGCGCGACCGACGACGAGCGCCCCGCACCCCGTCGGCGCGTACCCCTAAGGCGCCGCGCCCCTCCCGCGCCAGCCGTCCCCGTCGCGGCGAGCGAGTCCGTCGAGGTCGAGCAGACCGAGCAGGGCCCTCGTCCGCTCGACGGTGAGACCCGCGCGCTGCGCGAGCTCCGCCTCCGTCCGAGCGTTCCGCGTGCTCAGCGCACGGAGGAGCCCCACCCGCCCCTCGTCCGTCGCTTCGCGTCCCCGGGGCGACCGGGCACCGACAGGGAGCATCTCGGCGACCTCCGCCGCGGAGGTGACGCACACCGCGTCGTATTCGCGCAGCAGCCGGTGACAGCCGGCCGAGGACGCAGACGTCACCGGACCGGGCACCGCGCCGAGCGGCCTGCCCAGCGTCGCCGCATGCCCCGCCGTGTTGAGGGAGCCGCTGCGCCAGCCAGCCTCGACGACCACCGTGACCTGCCCCAGCGCCGCGATCAGTCGATTGCGCGCGAGGAAGCGCCACCGCGTCGGCGCCGTGCCACACGGCACCTCGCTGACGACGACCCCGTCGCCCGCGATCCGGGCCAGGAGATTACGGTGCCCGGCGGGGTACGGGCGGTCCACTCCCCCGGCGAGGACCGCGATCGTACCCCCGCCGACGGTCAACGCGGCGCGGTGTGCTGCGCCGTCGATGCCGTACGCGCCGCCGGACACGACAGCCGTGTCGCCCACGGCCAGATCTCCGGCCATGTCGGCGGCGACCCGCTCGCCATAAGCGGTGGCCGCTCTGGCACCAACGATCGCGACACGCGCCGCGCTCGTCAGGAGTTCGGCGCGCCCGCGCACCCACAGCACCATCGGCGCGTCGGCATCGAGGTCGTCGACAGCCGTCGGCCAGTCGGGGTCTCCGGGGAGCAGCAGCTGCGCACCCGCCTTCTGCGCGCCGCGGAGGGCCGCGACCACAGCCACCGGGTCGGCGCGCTGGCGCCACCGGGCGCGGGCGTCGTCGAGGGCCCGCCGTGCCCCCACCGCGCGGACCTCCGGCCACGACCGCCCGGCCCCGTCCAACGCGAAGCGCAGCCCGTCGGCCGCTCCGAACTCGCGCACGAGGGTCGCGGCGACGGCGTCCCCCGGGTCGGCGATGACGGACCACGCGACCCGCGCCAGCGCCTCCGTCACCTCCTCTGTTCCGCGCACGCCCCGCGCGGCGTCGAGCGCATCCTTCTGGGAGAGGAGTCCGTCGATCACCGCGCCACCCCCGTCCGCAGGAGGAGCGCCCGCCCGACCTCGTCCGAACCGGGACTGTCCCGCCCGGAGAGATCGGCCATGGTCCAGGCGACCCGGAGGACGCGGTCGTAGCCGCGGAGCGTCAACGCGCCGCGTTCCAACGCCCGATCGAGCCCCGCCCGCACGTCCGACGGGAGACGGTAGCCGCCGTGGCGAAGCACGGTGCCGGGGATCTCCGCGTTCCGACGCCACGGCGTACCGCGCCAACGCCGCTCGGCCCGTGCGCGCGCCGCTCCGACGCGGTTCCGGGCCTCGACGGTCGTGACACCCGACCGCTCCCCCGCCAGCGAGCGCGACGCCGCGACGCGCGTGACCGGGAGATCGATGTCGAGCCGGTCGCGCAACGGACCGGAGAGCCGAGTGGCGTAACGCCGCAGCGCCTGCGGCGGACAGATGCAGTCGCCATCACGCACGCCCCGGTTGCCGCAGGGACACGGGTTCATCGCCAGCAGCAGCTGGAAACGCGCCGGGAACCGCACCACGAAGCCGGACCGATGCACGTCCACGAAGCCGGTCTCGAGCGGCTGACGGAGCGCGTCCAGGGCCACCCGCGGGAACTCCGCCGCCTCGTCGAGGAAGAGGACGCCCCGGTGCGCACGGGCCACCGCTCCGGGTCGCGCCGTCCGCGATCCGCCTCCCACCATCGCCGCCACAGAGGCGCTGTGGTGCGGCGCGACCAGCGGGGGCTGATGGTCGAGCCCGGTCACGGCCTCACCGCAGAGGGAGCGCACCGAGGCCACCTCGATGGCCTCCTGCTCGGTCAGCGGCGGCATGATCCCGGGCAGGCGCCCTGCGAGCATCGTCTTCCCTGCTCCCGGCGGACCGCTCAGGAGCATGTTGTGGCCACCGGCGGCCGCGACGATGAGCGCCTCGACGGCTTCCTCCTGTCCGAGGACATCGCTCAGATCGCGCTCATCGGGGTCGTCCTCCGGCGGGTGCGGCCCCGGGACCGGCTCGACGTCGGGCACGTCCACCTCCGCGCCGTGCCAGGCGGCGACCTCCGCGAGCGAGGCGGCGGCACGCACCTCCACGCCGGCGACGAGACCCGCCTCGGTCGCGTTGCCGTGGGGCACGATCACACGCTCGAACCCCGCGCGCGCGGCGGCGAAGACGGCGGGAAGCACGCCCGGCACGGGACGCAGCCGCCCGTCCAGCCCGAGCTCCCCCAGGTGCACGGTCTGCCGGACGGCGCGCCGAGCGATCACATCGCTCGCGGCCAGGCAGGCCACCGCGATCGCGAGGTCGAAGGCGGCCCCGTGCTTGGGCAGACTCGCCGGTGAGAGGTTCACCGTCAGGCGCCGCCGCGGAAGCGGGAGGCTGGAGTTCACGCAGGCGTTGTGCACGCGCTGCACCGCCTCCCCGAGGGATTTGTCCGGGAGCCCGATGATGCGGAACTCCGGCGTCTGCGGGGAGAGGTCGGCCTCGACCTCCACCACGTGCCCGTCCGCTCCCGTGAGCGCCACGGACCACGTGCGTGCGGTGCTCATGCGATGTCCTCGAGGTGCTCGACGGTGGCTGTCCCCGGGGACGCACCGGTGATACCTATCGCTTCCACCCGGAGGACCCGTCCACGCGCCAGATCGGGATGCTCCGCCCGCCACGCATGAGCGAGCCGCCACAGCCGCCGACGCTTCCGGTCGTCGATGGCGTCGAACGGGTGCCCGAACGCCGTCGACCGCCGCGTCTTCACCTCGATGACGGACAGGTGAGCCCCGACGATCGCCACGAGATCCAGTTCGCCCTGGGGACACCGCCAGTTGCGGTCGACGATCCGATACCCGCGCTTCGTCAGATAGTCCGCTGCCTGCTGCTCCCCGGCTCGCCCGAGGTCGTCTTTCGCTGCCATCCCGAAAGGATGGACGTCAGCACCCTGTCACCGCCGTGGTCCCGCGCGACCAGTCCAGAGGCTGTGGAAATGGCGCAGAATGTCACCGCTGTGCAGGAACGGCGCGCCGCGTCACTCTCCGTCGAGGGAGAGCTCCTGCGGCAGTTCGAACTCGCGACGCTGGAGCTCCTCGACGTTCACGTCCTTGAACGTGAGCACCCGGACGGCCTTCACGAAGCGGTCGGCCCGGTAGATGTCCCACACCCACACGTCGCTCATGGAGATCTCGAAGTAGAAGTCGTGCTCGGTGTCCCGCCGCACGACGTTGACCTCGTTGGCCAGGTAGAAGCGACGCTCGGTCTCCACGACGTACTGGAACTGAGAGACGACGTCGCGGTACTCGCGGAACAGCGCGAGTTCCAGCTCGCGGTCGTAGTCGTCGAAGGCTTCCTCATCCATGATGAGTCCATCCTATGGTCGTCCGGCGCCGGTCGCGGCATCCCGGGCGCGGCCTCTCAGAACAGCGTCGGCGCGTCGGCGATCGCCCACGAGGACCGGTGGAACGGGGAGAGCCCGAACGAGCGGATGGCCTCCCGGTGCTCCGGGCTCGCGTACCCCTTGTTGCGATCCCACTGGTAGTCACGGTGACCCTCGTGCAGCTCCGCCATGTGACCGTCTCTCGCGACCTTCGCAATCACCGACGCCGCGGACACCGAGGCGCAGTCGCGGTCGGCCTTGATGACGGGGCGCACCCGCAGCGGCACCGGATGCACACGCGAGACGTAGTCGTGATTGCCGTCGAGCAGGACCAGGGCGTTCTCCACCGTCGCGCCCTGAGCGACCACCGCCTCCACGGCTCGCGAGGCGGCGAGACCCAGGGCCCGCATGATCCCGACCTCGTCGACCTCCGCCGCGGTCGCCCAGCCGACGGCCGAGGCCTGCACCCAGGCGGCGGCGCGGGCGGCCACATCCGGGCGCCGGCGCTCGGGGACCAGCTTCGAGTCGCGCAGGCCGTCCGGAACCCGGCGGCGGGCGCCCTGGGCGTCCATCACCGCTGCTCCGACGGCCACCGGTCCCGCCAGTGCGCCGCGACCGACCTCATCGAGGGCGATGATGAGGTCGCACTCCCCCAGGAGCTTCCGTTCCAGGGTCAGTCGAGGCGTGATGACGGTCATTCGGGGTCCGGCACTCCGGTGAAGATGTCGTGGTGGCCGTCGATCGGTCCGAATCGGTCGAGCGGCCAGGTCGTCAGGAACGCCTTGCCCACGATGTTGGAGACGGGGACGAAACCGCCGCTGGGCAGCTCCTGGTGTGCGCGGGCGTCACGGGAGCGGTCCCGGTTGTCGCCGAGGAGCCATACGGAGTCCTCCGGCACGACGACGTCGAACGGCTCGTTGGAGGCCGCGGTGTCCCCCTCGGGGAGGTTCAGGTAGCTCAGCTCGTCGATCGGGGCGCCGTTGATCGTGATCTGCCCCAGCGCGTTGCAGCACACCACGTGGTCGCCCTCGACCCCGATCACGCGCTTGACGAGGTGGTCCTGGGTGTCGGTCGCCGAGATGCCCACGAAGGTGAGAACCCAGTCGACGGCCTTGACCAGCGGCGGCTGTGCCGGCGCCTGCGGCATCGGGTCGAGCCACCCGCCCGGATCCTTGAAGACGACGATGTCGCCGCGCTCGTAGCCGGTCCACCGCGGGGTGAGCTCGTCGACGAGGATGCGGTCGTCGATCAGCAGCGTCCGCTCCATGGAGGCCGAGGGGATGTAGAACGAGCGCACGACGAACGTCTTGATGACGAAGGACACCAGCGCGGCGATGACGACGATGACCAGCACGTCTCGGAGGAAGACCAGGAACCCGCGCCGCCGTCGTGTCGGGCGTGCGGACGGAGAGTCAGTCATCTGGTTCCTTCTCGAAGAGTGCACCGTGAGCGCACGGCAGTAACAAGGTTCGCACACCGGGGACAGAACGAAAGCACCCCGGGACATCGTGTCCCGGGGTGCTGTGAAGAAGCTTCGCGTCAGTTGTTGACGCGCTTCTCCTTGATCTTCGCCTTCTTGCCGCGGAGCTCGCGCAGGTAGTAGAGCTTGGCGCGACGCACGTCACCGCGGGTGACGACCTCGATGTGGTCGATCACCGGGGAGTGCACGGGGAAGGTACGCTCGACACCCACCTGGAAGCTGATCTTCCGGACGGTGAAGGTCTCGCGGACGCTGTCACCCTGGCGGCCGATGACGACGCCCTGGAAGACCTGGATACGGGAGCGGTTGCCCTCGGTGATGTTGACGTGCACCTTGACGGTGTCACCGGGGAAGAACTCGGGGATGTCGGAACGGAGCGAAGCCGCGTCGACGGCGTCGAGGATCTGCATGATCGTCTCTCTCTGCACTCGCCTCAGGTCGGATGCACGGATTAGGAAGGAACAAGAATGGGAGTGTGCCGAACGGCGCTGACGCGTCCGCGGGCTCCCCTGGGGCAGAGCCGGTCACGGCACAAAGAACCATTCTGCCACGGATGACAGGCCCGGCCAAAACGGCGGGTCAGAGCCGGTCGTCGGTCTCCCGCACCACGATCACCTCGTGCACGCTCGTCTGCGGGCTCTCGGTGCGCGGCGGCGTCATCGTCGACCAGGAGATGGTCTCGCGGATGCGCGTCCCACTCCCCCGCGCCTCGTTCCAGAGCTGCCACAGCTGCAGCCAGACCAGGGCGATGCCCACGACGATGGCGGCCGCGAGGAGCCAGCCGAACGCCCCGTCGATGAAGAAGCCGACCGCGATCGTGAGCGCGTGCCAGAGACCGAACCCGGCGACGTCCCACCACGAGACGGCACGCTCGGCGCGGACCGACGGGCGGGAGCGGGTCAGCAGCGTGAGCAGGAGCTGCCCCAGGAACACCGAGGGCATCGCGATGAGCAGCACCCAGAGGATCGACCAGCCGCCCTGGAAGACGGCCCAGCCGATGAGCAGCCACAGCGGCAGGAGGAACGCCGACGGCAGCAGCCAGCGGAAGAAGGCCTGTCGGATCCACATGCTCCGATGCTACGGCGACCGCGCCCGCGCGTCACGGGTGTTCGCTGAGAGCGGCAGGCGCCGGGCACCCATCCGATCAGGGAGAATGGAGACGACGAGAGGACACTGATGATCGAACTGCGCACCCCTGCCGAGATCGATGAGATGCGCGCGGCAGGCCGGTTCGTCGCCGAGACGCTGGCGACCCTGCGCGACGAGACGAAGGTCGGCACCAACCTCCTGGCGATCGACCGCCGGGCCCATGACATGATCCGCAAGGCCGGCGCCGAGTCCTGCTACATCGACTACCACCCGTCATTCGGGGCGAGCCCCTTTGGCAAGGTCATCTGCACCTCGGTGAACGACGCCGTGCTGCACGGCCTCCCGTATGACTACGCGCTCCGGGACGGCGACCTCGTCACCCTGGACTTCGCCGTCTCGGTCGACGGCTGGGTCGCCGACTCCGCGGTCTCCTTCGTCGTGGGTACGCCGCGGGACGAGGACCTCCGTCTCATCGACACCACGGAACGCGCGCTGGCCGCCGCGATCGAGACCTCGGTGGTCGGCAAGCGCATCGGCGACATCTCCGCCGCGATCGCCGACGTCGCGCACGGCGAGGGCTACTCCATCAACACCGACTTCGGGGGCCATGGCGTCGGCCGCACGATGCACGGCGACCCTCATGTGGCGAACGACGGCCGCGCAGGACGCGGTTTCCCGCTCCGCGCCGGCCTCGTGCTCGCCCTGGAGCCCTGGTTCCTCGCGACGACGGACGAGCTGATCACCGACCCCGACGGCTGGACGCTGCGGAGCGCGGACGGCTCCCGCGGCGCGCACTCCGAGCACACCATCGCCATCACCGAGGACGGACCGATCATCCTGACGGATCGCTCGTTCCTCGGCGTCGACTGACTCCGGTCGCGGGGTCGGCGCGCTCCCAGGGCGCGACCGGCCCGGGCACGACGACGAACAGCGGGTGCGCCTTCGGCAGCTCCACCGACCCGTGCCGACGGAGCACGTCCGGGCTGCGCTCGGCGAGCTTCGCCCGCAGATGCGCCCACTCGCTTGCCAGCTGACCCGTGGTGACCGGGATCGACGGCGCCGCCGACTCCGCGCGCCGGATACGCGTGCGGTCGAAACGGTAGCCGCGCTCGTCCGCCTCATCGGCGACGCCCACCAGGTACGCACCCACCGTGGCCACGGGATCGGCCGTCGCCCGGAAGCGCTCGAGCTGCGGGTGTCGCTGATACCCCTTCGTGGCGTCGGCGAGCACCGCCTGAGCGAGGAGGGTCTCCCGCCAGCAGGCGACGAGCCCCTGACGGTCGAGGTACTCCGGATGCAGCGACCAGATCCTCATGCGCGGCGGTAACGGAACACGTCGGTGAGGTGCGGCAGATCGAACTCCGCCTTCCCCCGCGTCTCGTCCGTGCCGTCCAGCACCGCCTCCAGGGCCGCCACCATCGCCGTGCGCTCCGCCTCGTCCGCCACGAGGAAGCTGCTCACCGTGCCCCACCGTCGGAGGTAGTCCTCGCGGGTGATCCGCTCGGTCCAGCGCACCTCCTCGTGGATCTCCAGGACGAAACCGGGAAGGTCTGTCGCCGACGCGGAGGTGTCGTCGTCCGCGCCGACCGCGGGATGCGCCACCCGGTGGCACGCGAGATCCCAGGCACAGGCGGGGTCGGCGCGATTCCACAGCAGCCCGAGCGTCCCGTGAGGGACGAGCGTGCGGGCGATCTCAGCCGCCGCCGCGTCCCGATCGAACCAGTGGAACGCCTGCGCGACGCTGACGGCATCGACGGAGCCGTCCGGAACGGGGATGCTCTCCGCGGTCCCCGGCCGCGCGTCGACCGTCGGGAGCGTGCGCGCGAGCACGGCGAGCATCGGCGCGGACGGCTCGATCGCGATCACCTGCGTCGCCCGCGCGACGAGCAGTCCCGTGAACTTCCCGGTGCCGGCGCCGAGGTCGAGCGCCGTCGCCACGCGGTCCGGAACGATGATGTCGGCCGCGCGCTCCGGGAACCCCGGCCGGTAGCGGTCGTACTCCTCGCCGATGCTCTCGAACGATCGCGCGCGTGTCACATCCACCATGACTCGACGCTAACAGCACTCGTCGCGACGGATGGCAGGGTCAGCCGTCGGTCGGCGCGTCCGGCAGCAGATCGGGGCGTCGCAGGCGGGTGCGGACGAGCTGCTGCTCACGCCGCCATGCCGCGATCGCGCCGTGGTTGCCGCTGAGGAGCACGTCGGGGACGGCGCGCTCCCGCCAGACCGACGGCTTCGTGTAGGACGGGTACTCGAGGAGGCCGTCCTCGTGCGACTCCTCCACCAGGCTCTCCGGATTGCCGACGACGCCCGGGATCAGCCGACCGATGGCCTCGATCATCGCCATCGTCGCCACCTCGCCGCCGTTGAGCACGTAGTCGCCGAGGCTCAGCAGCCGCACCTCGCCACGCTCGGCGGCGTACTCGAAGACGCGCTCGTCGATGCCCTCGTAGCGCCCGCAACCGAACACGAGGTGCTCGCGTCCCGCGAGCTCCCGCGCGGTCGCCTGGGTGAACACCTCGCCCGCCGGCGAGGGGAAGATGATGGTCGGCGCGGGGGTGGCGTCCGCCGTGAGCTCATCGAGGACGAGGCCCCAGGGCTCCGGCTTCATGACCATCCCGGCTCCCCCGCCGTACGGGGTGTCGTCGACGGTGCGATGGCGGTCGTGCGTCCAGTCGCGCAGATCGTGCACCTGGAGGTCGAGCAGACCCGAGCCTCGCGCCTTGCCGAGCAGGGAGAGCGTCAGTCCGTCGAAGTACGAGGGGAAGATGGAGACGACGTCGATGCGCACGGGGGAACCGTATCAGCGGTCACTCGGCGCCGTCGGAGGCGGCGGTCCCGTCCTCCGACTCGGGAAGCTCCTCGAAGAGCCCGGCCGGCGGGGTCACGATGACGCGGCCGGCCGCCACGTCGACGGTGGGGACGATGGCCTCGACGAAGGGGACCATCACCTCGTCCGTGCCGCCGGTCGACGGCTTCACGATCAGGAGGTCCTGCGCCGGCAGGTGTTCGACGCGGACCACGCGGCCGACGACGGTCTCGTCGCGGACCACGTCCAGACCGACGAGCTGGTGGTCGAACCAGGCGTTGTCCTCGGTCTCGTCCTCGTCCTGGTCCATCCAGAGGATGGCGCGGACGAGGCTCTCGGCCGCGTTGCGGTCGTCCACGTCCTCGAAGAAGACGACGGGGTTGCCGTTCATCACGCGGTATTCGCGGACGACGATCTCCTTGCCGTGCCACGGAGATGCCTCGGGCACCTGCAACGTGAACGTGGCCCCGGGGACGAATCGCCGCTCCGGGTTGTCGGTGTAGAGCTCGAGCTTCAGGGCGCCCTTGAGCCCGTGAGCCTTGACCAGGCGTCCGACGCGCAGCTGGTTACGGCCCTGGATGCGGTCCTGCGACACCACGTCAGTCGTCCGCGACGTCGACGCGGACGCGGCGCCCGTCGGCGAGGGCGCTCACGAGAGTGCGCAGGGCCTTGGCCGTGCGGCCGCCGCGCCCGATCACGCGTCCACGGTCGTCGGGGTGCACACGCACCTCGAGCAGGTCGCCACGGGGCGACGAGGATTCGTGGATGCGCACATCTTCGGGGTGATCGACGATCCCCTTGACGATGTGTTCGAGCGCGGCGGCGAGCACGATGGATTACTCGGCGTCGGCGGCGGGAGCCTCAGCGGCCTCCGCGTCGGCGTCAGCGGCGGGGGCCTCCGCAGCGGGGGCCTCCTCCTTCTTCTCCGCCTTGGGCTTGATGACCGACTTCTTCGAGGCGTCGGCCTCGAACGCAGCCTTCTCGCCGGCGACCTTGAGGGTGGACTTCGCGTCCTTGTCGCCCTTGAAGGTGCCCCAGTCGCCGGTGATCTTGAGGATGGCGGTGACCTGCTCGGTCGGCTGCGCGCCGACGGAGAGCCAGTACTGCGCACGCTCGGAGTCGACCTCGATGAACGAGGGCTCCTCGGTGGGGTGGTACTTGCCGATCTCCTCGATCACGCGACCGTCGCGCTTGGTGCGCGAGTCGGCGACGACGATGCGGTAGTACGGCGCGCGGATCTTGCCCATGCGCTTGAGACGAATCTTGACAGCCACGATTCTCCTGAATGGTGTGGAAGGAAACGAACCGGTCGCCTGGAGCGTGGGGTGCACACCCGGCGGAAGCTCAAATGAGGAGGACGAGCGCTGGATAGAGGGTCGAGCACGTCGTCCGACCCTCTATTCTGCCAGATGCGTGCGCCGGGTGCGAAACCCGGCGACACGGCGTTGCGGAGCAGGCCCAGCCCCGTGTCAGACTGTCCCCGTGCAGCTCGACTTCGCCGCTTCGGCCCGCTCCACCGTCGGTCTCGAGTGGGAGATCATGCTCGCCGATCCCGAGACCGGTGATCTCGTCGGTCGCGCGCCGGAGCTCCTCGCCGCGCTGGAGGCGGAGAGCGAGGATGAACGCCACACCGTCACCGGCGAGCTCCTCACCAACACCATCGAGGTGACCAGCGGGATCGGCGACTCCGTGGCCCACGCCGTCGACGACATCGCCAACGCGATCGCAGCGGTGCGGTCGGCCACCGATCCGGCAGGGATCGAGCTGCTCTCCGCCGGAAGCCACCCGTTCGCCCAGTGGTACGACCAGTCGGTGACCGACAAGACCCGCTACCACACCCTCATCGAGCGCACCCAGTGGTGGGGGCGCAACATGATGATCTGGGGCATCCACGTGCACGTGGGCGTCGACGAGCAGCGCAAGGTCTTCCCCATCATCAACGCGCTGTCGGCCTACCTCCCCCACCTACAGGCGCTGTCGGCGTCCAGCCCGTTCTGGGCCGGGGAACGCACGGGGTACGCCTCCAATCGCGCTCTCGTCTTCCAGCAGCTGCCCACGGCGGGCCTTCCCTGGCCGCTGCGCGACTGGTCGGAGTTCGAGCGCTACCTGGACGACATGGTCCGCACCGGTGTCATGGCCGATGCCACGGAAGTGCGCTGGGACATCCGTCCCGCCCCGCGCTGGGGCACGATCGAGGTCCGCGCGTGCGACGGCCTGTCCACGCTCTCCGAGATGGCCGCGGTGGCCGCGCTCGTGCAGGTCCTCGTCGAGCACTTCTCCCGGCTCCTGGATGAAGGGGCCGCCCTGCCCGACCTCCCCGCGTGGTTCCACCGCGAGAACAAGTGGCGCGCGGCCCGATACGGCCTGGACGCCCGGGTCATCGTCGACACGATCGGCACGCAGCGCCCCGTGCGCGAGCACCTGACCGAGAAGATCGAGGAACTGGCCCCGGTCGCCGTCGAGCTCGGGTGCGTGCGCGAGTTCGGCAGCATCGCGACGATCCTCGACGGCGGAGCGAGCTACGCCCGTCAGCTCGCGGTCGCCGACGCCACGGACGGCGACCTCCGCGCCGTGGTCCAGCACCTCATCCGGGAGTTCCGGACCGGACCGCAGTCCTCGATCGAAGGCGAGTGAGGCGAACGCGACTCAATCCTCGACGAGCCGGCGCGCGAGCCCCTCGTCCAGGACCACGTCGGTGATGAGCTCGGCCGCGATCGCCGCGCGCAGGCTCGCGAGCTTGGGCACGCCGGAGACGACGCAGACCCGCCTCGGCACGCGCCGCAGCCGATCGAGGCCCGGCCCCGTCGCCCGCGCATTGAGCCGGATGTCGCGCCAGGAGCCGTCGGCGCGGAAGAAGACCGTCGCCACGTCGCCGATCGCGTGGTCCTCCCGCAGACTGCGGTAGTCCTCCCGACCGAGGTAGCCGCCGACGTACACCCGGCTGGGCACCTCCGCGGCCGGGGACCCGAGGCTGAACACGGCGATGTCCATCTTCGCCTGCAGGTCGAGGACGCGCCGGGTGCTGCGCTCACGCCACATCGCCTCGCGAGTGGCGGGGTCGTCGAAGAACGCGGGGACCGGGAACTGCTGCACCTGCGCCCCGAACGCGCTCCCGAAGCGCTGCAGGATGTCGCTGGAGTACTCCACACCGCTGGTCTGGGTGTTCCCGGCGCCGTTGAGCTGCACGAACGTCGTGTTGTGCGTCTCCTTCTGGGTGAGACCGCGGCTGACCGCGCTGATCGTCGATCCCCACGCGACGCCGACGATCATGTTCGAGTCCACGAACTGCGAGAGGAGTCGTCCCGCGGTCAGAGCGACGCGCTCCAGACGTTCGACCTCGCTGACGATCTCGGCCATCGGCACCACGTGCGCCACCACCCGGTGCCGGTCCCTGATGCGCTGCTCGAGCATCCCGAGGCGCTCCAGCGGCGAGTTGATGCGGATGTCGACGAGGCCGCTCTCCCGCGCGAAGCTGAGCAGCCGCGACACGGACGATCGCGAGGTGCCGAGCTCCTGCGCGATGACCTCCATGGTCTTGTCCTGCATGTAGTAGAGCTGCGCAGCGGTGAGCGCGGCGACCAGCTTGCCGTCGCGCGATGGCGCTCCGGATCCCGCCATGATGACCTCCTCTCCCTCGATCCTTGCACATATGTGCAGCGAGCTTGCGCGCGGCGTCACGGAGGTCGATGCTGGTGGCAAGCAAGGAAGAGAGGGTCGACGATGATCGATTCCACCCACACGTCCCCGGAGCGGGACGCGGTCCGCGCGCTCCGCGAATCCGGGCGCACCAGTGTCCTCGTCATCGGCGGCGGCATCAACGGCATCTCCACGTTCCGCGACCTGGCCCTGCAGGGCGTCGACGTCGTCCTCGTCGAGCGCGGCGACTTCGCCTCCGGTGCCTCCGCGGCGTCGAGCCACATGATCCACGGCGGCATCCGCTACCTGGAGAACGGCGAGTTCCGCCTCGTCCGGGAGTCGGTGGAGGAGCGCAACGGTCTGCTCAAGATCGCTCCGCACTACGTCAAGCCGCTGCAGACGACGATCCCGATCTACTCCACGTTCTCCGGGATCCTCTCCGCTCCGCTCCGCTTCCTCACGCACAAGAGCGGGAAGCCGAAGGAGCGCGGCGCCTTCCTCATCAAGGTCGGCCTCACGATCTACGACACGTTCTCCCGCGACGGCGGCACCGTGCCCCGCCACCGCTTCCTCGGCCGCAAGAAGTCCCTCGCGGAGCTGCCGTCGATGGATCGGAAGATCAAGTACACGGCCACGTACTACGACGCGTCGATGCACGACCCCGAGCGCCTCGCGCTCGATGTGCTGCAGGACGGCCGCGCCGCGCACCCCGGTGCCGTGGCACTGAACTACGTCGAGGCGATCGGCCGCGACGGCGAGCAGATCACGCTCCGGGACCGCGAGAGCGGCACCGAGTTCACCGTGACCGCCGATGTCGTCGTGAACGCCTCCGGCCCCTGGACCGACCTCACGAACGACGCCCTCGGCACCGACACGCACTTCATGGGCGGCACCAAGGGATCGCACATCGTGCTCGACAACCCCGAGCTGCTGGCGGCGACGCGGGGTCGTGAGATCTTCTTCGAGCACTCCGACGGCCGCATCGTGCTGATCTACCCGCTCAAGGGCCGCGTCCTCGTCGGCACCACCGACATCGATGCCGACCCGCGCGAGGTGCCGGTGTGCACGGAGGAGGAGATCGACTACTTCTTCGACCTCGTCCACCATGTGTTCCCGTCCATCGCGGTGACGCGTGAGCAGATCGTCTACAACTTCTCCGGCATCCGCCCGCTCCCCCGCCACGAGGACACCGCTCCCGGCTTCGTCTCGCGCGACTACCGCGTCGAGGTCGACCGCCAGGGCGCCGTCCCGCTGGTGAGCCTGGTCGGCGGCAAGTGGACCACGTTCCGCGCCCTGGGCGAGTCCCTCTCCGACACGGTGCTCGGCCTCCTCGGCCGCACGCGCACCGTGTCCACGGCGGGTCGCGCGATCGGCGGCGGACGCGAGTTCCCGCGTACCGAGAAGGCGAAGCGGATCTGGATCCAGGAGAACCTCCCCGGCGCCGGCACTCGCGCCGAGCAGCTCCTCGCGCGCTACGGCACCCGGGCGGCGGCCGTGTGGGCCTTCGTCGAGCAGGGGGACGACGCGCCCCTCGCCGGCGGCGACCTGTCGACGCGCGAGCTGGAGTGGATGGTGAACGAGGAGATGGTCACCCGTCTCGAGGACGTCATCCTCCGCCGCACCAGCATCGCCTTCACCGGCGGTGCCCGGGCAGAGGTGCTCGACGAGATCGCCGACGCCCTGGCTCCCCTCCTCGGATGGGACCGCGAGCGTCACGACGCCGAGGTGGAGCAGACGCGTGTGCTGCTGAACGAGCGACACGGACTCCACATCCCGTCCCGCGCCCGCGGCTGACGGGGCTCCGACCACCGCGCCCTCCTCGCGGTGCTACCCCATAAGGGGTCGGGGCAGAGGGGCCCCGACCCGCAAGAAAGGTCAACGAAGACATGACTGACGTCAATCTCGGTCTCTACTTCCTCTCCGAGCTCGTCGGCACCGCGATGCTGGTCCTGCTCGGTTGCGGTGTGGTCGCGAACGTCGCCCTGGCGAAGAACAAGGGCTTCGGCGGCGGCTTCCTGATGGTCAACTGGGGATGGGGTCTCGCGGTGTTCGCGGGTGTGCTCGTCTCGGCGTACTCCGGTGCCATCCTGAACCCGGCCGTCGGCATCGGCCTGCTGGTCGCCGGCAAGATCACCTTCGCGATGTTCCTCACCGCGACCGCCGCGGAGCTCCTCGGCGCGATCATCGGCGCGATCGTCGTCTGGCTCGCCTACAAGCAGCACTTCGACGAGGAGCCGGAGGCCGCCAACAAGCTCGGCGTCTTCTCCACCGGCCCCGCCATCCGCTCCTACGGCTGGAACCTCGTCACCGAGATCATCGGCACCTTCGTCCTCGTCTTCGTCATCTTCGCGTTCGCGGACTACGGCGACATCGAGGTCGGCACGCCCGGTGGCCTCGGCCCGCTCACGGCTCTCCCGGTGGCCCTGCTGGTGGTCGCCATCGGTGCGTCGCTCGGTGGCCCGACCGGCTACGCCATCAACCCGGCTCGTGACCTCGGTCCCCGCATCGCCCACGCGATCCTCCCGATCCAGGGCAAGGGTTCCAGCGACTGGTCCTACTCGTGGGTGCCCGTGGTCGGTCCGCTCATCGGTGGTGTCATCGCCGCCCTCGCCGCCCCCGGCCTGCTCAGCCTCGCCGGCTGATCCCCCTCAACCGCTCGGGAATTCAAAGGAGAACACATGGCTGACTACATCATCGCGATCGACCAGGGAACGACGTCGAGCCGCGCGATCATCTTCGACAAGAAGGGCAGCATCGTCGCCACCGGCCAGAAGGAGCACGAGCAGATCCTTCCCAAGGCCGGCTGGGTGGAGCACGACGCCGCCGAGATCTGGCGCAACGTCCAGGAGGTGATCGGTCTGGCCCTCGGGCGCGCCGATCTGACCCGCCACGACATCGCCGCCGTGGGCATCACGAACCAGCGCGAGACGGCCGTCGTGTGGGACAAGACCACGGGCAAGCCGGTCTACAACGCCATCGTCTGGCAGGACACCCGCACGCAGGAGATCGTCAACCGCCTCGCGGGCGACGAGGGCGTCGACCGGTTCAAGTCGATCGTCGGCCTCCCGCTGGCGACCTACTTCTCCGGCACCAAGATCACCTGGATCCTGGAGAACGTCGAGGGGGCCCGCGAGAAGGCCGAGGCTGGAGACCTGCTCTTCGGCACGACCGACACCTGGGTCCTGTGGAACCTGACCGGCGGCATCGACGGCGGCGTGCACGCGACCGACGTGACGAACGCCTCGCGCACGATGTTCATGGACCTCGAGACGCTGGAATGGCGTGACGACATCCTCGAGGCGTTCGGTGTGCCGCGCTCGATGATGCCGGAGATCCGCTCATCCTCCGAGGTCTACGGTGCCGCCGAGAGCTCGTCGCTGCTGCGCGAGACGCCGATCGCCGGCATCCTCGGCGACCAGCAGGCGGCGACGTTCGGGCAGGCCGCGTTCCAGAAGGGCGAGAGCAAGAACACCTACGGCACGGGCTGCTTCCTCATCTTCAACACGGGCGAGGAGATCGTCCGCTCGAAGAACGGGCTGCTCACCACCGTCGGATACAAGCTCGGCGACCAGCCCACGCACTACGCGCTGGAGGGGTCGATCGCCGTCACCGGCTCGCTCATCCAGTGGCTGCGCGACCAGCTCGGCATCATCTCCTCCGCCCCTGAGGTCGAGGAGCTGGCCGAGAAGGTCGAGGACAACGGCGGCGTGTACATCGTCCCGGCGTTCTCGGGTCTGTTCGCACCGTACTGGCGTCCGGACGCCCGTGGCGCGATCGTCGGCCTCACCCGCTACGCGAACAAGAACCACATCGCGCGCGCTGCGCTGGAGGCCGTGGCCTTCCAGACCCGCGACGTGCTCGACGCGGTCAACGCGGACGCCGGAGTGGATCTCAGCGAGCTCAAGGTCGACGGCGGCATGGTCGCCAACGACGCGCTCATGCAGTTCCAGGCCGACATCCTCGGCGTCCCGGTCGTGCGGCCGGTCGTGGCGGAGACCACTGCGCTCGGTGCGGCTTACGCCGCGGGCCTCGCGGTCGGCTTCTGGAGCGACCTCGACGACCTGTCCGCGAACTGGCAGGAGGACCGCCGCTGGGAGCCCACGCTCGACGAGGCCGAGCGCGACCGTCAGCTGCGCCTGTGGCGCAAGGCCGTCACGAAGTCGATGGACTGGGTCGACGACGACGTGCGCTGATCACCACACGATGAGGCGGGTCCGGGTTCTTCCCGGGCCCGCTTCGTCGTCTCCGGCTCAACGTTCTGCCGAGTCGCCTGCACGATCGGGATATGGTGGCCCGCCCGTTCCGGGGGTTCCGTCGTGCATCCGTTCGCGGGTCGTGCAGCCGGAACAGGGTCTCAGGAGGCCGTGGCGACGATGTCGAGGAAGGCGCGGGCGGCGCTGCGCGGTGCGGCGGCGTCCCAGGCCAGGTGCTCGACACGAACGGGGCCGTCCTGGATGGCCACCGTGTCGACGACGTCTCGATAGCCCCGCACCACCCCGGGCGCGAGCAGCGTGACGGCGAGGCCCGCAGCGACCAGGCCGATCAGACTCGGGGCTGTGTCGGATTCGAAGGCCACGTCCCGCACGAGCCGCGCGGACAGGAATGCCGCGTCGCTCTGCGCGCGTCCTGAGGTTCCGGCGGGGAAGTCGGCGAAAGCGGAGTCCGCGAGGTCGCTCAGCCGCACCCTCCGCTTCGCGGCGAGGTGGTGCCCGCGAGGCAGCACCGCTACCAGCGGCTCGTGTGACAGGGGTCGGGACGCCACACCCTGGGGCTCCACGCCCTCCCGAAGCCCGAGGAAGGCGACATCGAGGTCGCCCTGACGGATCGCAGCCATGAGGCCGTCGCTGTTCCCTTCGCGGAGCTCCACGCGGGCGGCCGGATGCGCGGTGCGATAGGCCACGAGGAGCGCGGGGACATCGACGGCGGTCACCGTGGGGATGATCCCGAGTCGGAGCGTTCCGACGACTTCGCCCGCAGCGGCCGCGGCATCCTCCCGTGCCTGATCCGCGGCGCGCACGGCGAGACGCGCTGAGCGGAGGTACGCCTCTCCGGACTCGGTCGCACGGACGCTGCGACTGGTGCGCGCGAACAGCCGCACGCCCAGCTCGCGTTCGAGTGCGGCGACCTGATGGCTGAGCGCCGACTGCGTGACCTGACAGCGCTCCGCCGCGCGGGTGAACGAGCCGGTGTCCGCCACGGCGACGACATATCGCAGCTGCTGGAGTTCCATGACTCCATGATCGCTCGTCATGGATAGCGTGACAACAATGCGTTGGACTCATCTGAATGCGGCGCGCAGGCTGGGAGCATGAACCGCCTCACGCTCACCCTCGTCACGGCCCTCGCGCCCGCGGCGTGGGGTACGACCTACCTGGTGACGACGGAGCTGCTCCCCGCCGGGCATCCGCTCCTCGCCGGCCTCCTCCGCTCGCTTCCTGCGGGTCTCCTCGCGGTGCTGCTGGCCCGGCGTCTGCCGCACGGCGCCTGGTGGGGCAAGGTCGTCGTGCTCGGCGCCCTCAACATCGGCGCGTTCTTCCCGCTGCTGTTCCTCGCGGCCGAGCGCCTCCCCGGTGGGGTCGCCGCCGCCGTCGCCGGGGCGCAGCCGCTCATCGTCCTGGGACTCGGAGCGCTCGTGCTCGGGGAACGTGTCCGACCGATCTCCGCGGCCGCCGCCGTCGCCGGAGCGGCGGGGGTCGCCCTCGTCGTCCTCGGCCCGGCCGCCGCGCTGGACTTCTGGGGCCTCGTCGCGGCTCTCGGCGGGGTGACCGCGACCGGCCTCGGGATGATCCTCACCAAGCGCTGGGGACGCCCCGCCGGTGTCGGTCCCGTGGCCTACGCGGGCTGGCAGCTCACCGCGGGAGGACTGCTGCTGCTCCCCCTCACCTTCGCGGTCGAGGGCCCGCCTCCTGCCCTCGACGCCGATGCGCTCCTCGGCTATCTCTGGCTCGCGACGGCGGGAGGGATCGTCGCGTACACACTGTGGTTCCGCGGGATCCAGCGCCTGCCCGTGATCGTGCCCGGGCTCCTCGCGCTGCTCTCACCGATCGTCGCGACGCTGCTCGGCGTGCTCGTGGTCGGCGAGAGCTTCACCCTGGTCCAGGTGGCGGGCATCGTGATCACGCTCGCCGCCCTCGTCGGCGGGCAGTTCGCGGCACGGCCGCGAGGCACGCCCGCGACCACGGTCGATCCTTCGGCCGCGCCGGTCGCCGTGCGCTGAGGTCCCGGCCGCTCAGCCCTTGCCGAACAGCTTCTGGATCTCAGCGAGGTCCGCCTCCGAGGGGGCCGCGCCTCCCCCGCCGAGGCCGAAGCCCGAGCCGGTCGGTGCCGACGAGGCCGCGAGGCCGGCGTTCTCCGCCGCGCGCTTCGCGGGGTTGCCGGAGCGGGAGCGGTTGCCGCCGCCACCCTTGCCCTTCTTGCCGCGCTTCGACGAGGCGCCGGGCTTGCCCATGCCGGGCACCGGGCCCATGCCGGGGATGTTCGGCGTGCCGCCACGGGCGACCGTCTTCATCATCTTCGCGGCCTGCTCGAAGCGCTGGACAAGCTGATTGACGTCCGTGACGGTCATGCCGGAACCGCGCGCGATGCGCAGACGGCGCGAGCCGTTGAGGATCTTGGGGTTGCGACGCTCGACCGGCGTCATGGACCGGATGATGGCTTCGGTGCGGTCGATCTCGCGCTCGTCGAAGTCCTCGAGCTGCTGCTTCATCTGGCCCATGCCCGGGAGCATCCCGAGCATCTTCTTCATCGAGCCCATCTTCTTCATCTGCTGGAGCTGCTCGAGGAAGTCCTCCAGGGTGAAGGCCTCGTTCGCGAGCTTCTCCGCGACCTTGCGTGCCTCCTCCTCGTCGAAGGCCTGCTGGGCCTGCTCGATGAGGGTGAGGATGTCGCCGAGGTCGAGGATGCGGCTCGCCATCCGGTCGGGGTGGAACGGCTCGAGGTCTTCCAGCCGCTCGCCCGTGGAGGCGAAGATGATCGGGCGACCCGTGACCGAGGCGACCGACAGCGCCGCTCCGCCTCGCGCGTCGCCGTCGAGCTTGGAGAGCACGACGCCGGTGAAGTCCACGCCCTCCTGGAAGGCCTTGGCGGTGTTGACGGCGTCCTGACCGATCATCGCGTCGATGACGAAGAGCACCTCGTCCGGGTTGACCGCCTTGCGGATGTCGGCGGCCTGCTTCATGAGCTCGGCGTCGACACCGAGGCGGCCGGCGGTGTCGATGATGACCACGTCGTGCTGCTGCCGGCGGGCGTGCTCGACACCGTCGCGCGAAACCTTCACGGGATCGCCGACGCCGTTGCCGGGCTCGGGCGCGTACACGGTGGCTCCGGCCTGCTCTGCGACCACCTGGAGCTGGTTCACGGCGTTCGGACGCTGGAGATCGGCCGCCACGAGGAGCGGCGTGTGACCCTCGCTCTCGAGCTGCTTGGCGAGCTTGCCGGCGAACGTCGTCTTTCCCGAACCCTGGAGGCCGGCGAGCATGATCACGGTCGGCGCCGTCTTGGCGAACTGCAGGCGCCGTTGCTCACCGCCGAGGATCTGGACGAGTTCCTCGTTGACGATCTGCACCACCTGCTGCGCGGGGTTCAGCGCCTTGTTGACCTCGTCGCCGAGAGCGCGCTCGCGCACCTTGGCGGTGAAGTCCTTGACGACCGCGAGCGCGACGTCGGCATCGAGCAGGGCGCGACGGATCTCGCGCACCGTGCCGTCGACGTCGGCGGCGGTGAGCTTTCCCTTCGTGCGCAGGTTGCGGAAGGTGTCGGTGAGCCGATCGGAGAGCGTGCCAAAGGTAGCCATGGTGCCTACGATTCTACGCGAGCGGAGCCTCCACGCTCAGCGCGGCACGGAGGCGGCTCGCCGAAACCCCGCCTCGCTGTCGAGACCCCGCCCGGCATGCGTGAGCACGCCGGGGCCTCGGCGCGAAACCGGGGTCTCGCGACCGCGGTCAGTCCCGCCAGGGGAGATCGTGCACGCGGGCGAGGGCCTCGTGCAGCACGGACTCCGGAGTGCCGCGGCCGGCGCCCTCCTCCGCCCACACCCGGAGCGCCGACATGACAGCGGCCGCCTGCGCGGCCCCGAGCACGTCGGCGCGCATGACGTCGATCCCGGCCGCGCACGCCGCTCGGGAGATGGCGGCGGAGAGGCGGGCCAGACGGACGCCCGTCTCCCGCACCAGCTCCTCCTCGAGGGCCATGGCCGCCGCGTTCCGCAGGGCCAGCGCCAGAGGATCCGGCGCGAAGTCCTGCACGATGCCGTGGAGGATCAGCCGCACCCGCTCCCCCGTGGCCTCGCGGCCGAGGTCGTCCAGCGCGGTGATGGCGACGCCGATGCGCTCATCGATACCCGACCACAGCACGTCGCTCTTGGACGTGAAGTAGTTGAAGAAGCTCGACCGGCTGACCCCCGCCCGCTGCGTGATGTCCGCGATGGACGTGGCCTCGTACCCGCGCTCCAGGAAGAGCTCGCAGGCGGCCTCGGCGAGGGTCTCGCGCGAGGAGGCCTTCGGGCGGCCGGCGCGACCAGTCCGGTTCATGACTTCACGGTACCGCGCGCCGCGCCGCACCCCGGACGAGGATGTATTGTTGGACGCAATCCATGTATTAGAGGGAAGCGACGACGCATGCTCGACATCCTCACCCCCGGCTTCATGCCGACCCCTGTCCCCTATCCCGACGGCTGGGCCCTGCAGCGCCGCGTGCACGCGGACGTCGTGTCCGGTGCCCGCCCTGACACGCTCATCCTGCTCGAGCACGCGGCCGTCTACACCGCGGGCAAGCGCACGGAGGACCACGAGCGCCCCCAGGACGGGACCCCGGTCATCGACGTCGACCGCGGCGGGAAGATCACCTGGCACGGGCCGGGGCAGCTCGTCGGCTATCCGATCTTCCGGCTGCCGGAGCCGATGGACGTGGTCGCACACGTCCGGCGTCTGGAGCGGATCCTCATCGAGGTGCTGCGTCCGTTCGGGGTCGACGGGCACCAGGTCGAGGGGCGCAGCGGTGTGTGGGTGCGCCGACCGCTCTCGGAGGACAAGGTAGCCGCGATCGGCGTGCGGGTGCAGCAGGGCGTGACCATGCACGGCTTCGCCATCAACTGCGACAACAGTCTCGCCCCCTTCCGCGACATCATCCCCTGCGGCATCACCGACGCCGGCGTGACCACGGTGAGCGAGGTGTCCGGCCGCGTGGTCGGCCCGCTCGACCTCGTCGACGCCGTGCAGGACGCCTTCCGCACCGCGCACGCACCCGACCTGACAGGAGTCCCGGCATGACCGCCGCACCCGAGGGGCGCAAGCTCCTCCGCCTCGAGATCCGCAACGCCGAGACCCCGATCGAGCGCAAGCCCGAGTGGATCAAGACGAAAGCCAAGATGGGGCCGGAGTACTCGGCGCTACATTCGCTCGTGAAGAGCGAGGATCTGCACACGGTGTGCCAGGAGGCCGGCTGCCCGAACATCTACGAGTGCTGGGAGGACCGCGAGGCGACGTTCCTCATCGGGGGGTCGCAGTGCACGCGTCGCTGCGACTTCTGCCAGATCGACACCGGCAAGCCCGCCGACTACGACACCGACGAGCCGCGACGCGTCGCCGAGAGCGTGCAGCGGATGAACCTCCGCTACGCGACCGTCACGAGCGTGGCCCGCGACGACCTCCCCGACACCGGTGCCTGGCTGAACGCCGAGACGGTGCGCAAGATCCACGAGCTGAACCCGAACACCGGCGTGGAACTGCTGGCCAACGAGCACAACGCCGACCCGGCGTTCCTCGGCCAGATCTTCGACGCACGCCCCGAGGTCTTCGCGCACAACGTGGAGACGGTGCCTCGCATCTTCAAGCGCATCCGCCCCGCGTTCCGCTACGAGCGGTCGCTGAACGTGCTCACGCAGGCCCGCGACGCCGGACTCATCACGAAGTCGAACCTCATCCTCGGCATGGGCGAGGAGCCGGAGGAGGTCGTCCAGGCGCTGCAGGACCTCCACGACGCCGGCTGCGACATCATCACCATCACCCAGTACCTCCGCCCGACGCCGCGTCATCTCCCGGTGTCGCGGTGGGTGAAGCCGGCCGAGTTCGTCGAGTTCAAGGAGGAGGCGGAGCGGATCGGCTTCCTCGGTGTGCTCGCCGGGCCGCTGGTGCGCTCCTCGTACCGGGCCGGACGGCTCTGGGCGCAGTCGATGACCTCGAAGGGACGGGAGATCCCCGCGCACCTCGCGCACATCGCGGAGAGCGCCGACCTCGGCTTCGCGCAGGCGGTCTGACCAGCGGCGGTCAGTCGGCGCTCATGACCGACTGCACGCTGCCGTCGGAGCCCAGGTTCACGAGCAGCACGTCGTCGGTGGCGCTGTCGTCGAGCGCGTACTCCAGCACCGCGAACGGCTCGGAGCCGCCGTGCTCGTCCGCGAGGATCGTCATGCTCATCAGGCGCAGCGATCGGATGATGTCCACGGCCGCGTCCCCGGACACGTCGATGAGGACGTCGGGGAGGTCGTCGCCGAACGCCTCCTGCTGCTGCAGGATGTACTCGGTCACCTCGCTCGTGCGGTCGTCCACCTCGGCGAGCATCCCGCGCCGTGCGGTCGCGTCCACGTTCTCCAGGCCGGCGATGAGCCCGGCGGCGATGTCGAGGGCGTCGGCGGAGACGTCGTCCTGGTCCGGGGCCGTCAGGTCCACCGTGACGCTCTGGTCGCCGAGCTCGACCGTCTCCGACCAGAAGATCGAGCCGTCGGGGCCCGACGACAGCAGTCCGAAGTAGTCGTGTTCGATCGCCATAACGCTATGAAACCAGCCTGGTGCTCGGGGCGGAAGCCCTGTGTCAGCCGACCAGCGCCTGCACGAAGACGTGCGGCGTGAAACCGGTCAGATCGTCGATGCCCTCGCCCTGGCCGAGGAGCTTCACCGGGATGCCCGTGCGCTCCTGCACCGCGAGCACGAAGCCGCCCTTGGCCGAGCCGTCGAGCTTGGTGAGCACGAGACCTGTGACGCCGGCGTGCTGCAGGAAGGTCTCCGCCTGCATGACGCCGTTCTGCCCCGTCGTCGCATCGAGGACCAGAAGCACCTCGCTGATGGGAGCCTGCTTCTCCACGACACGGCGGATCTTGCCCAGTTCGTCCATGAGTCCGCCCTTGGTGTGCAGACGTCCCGCCGTGTCGATGATCGCGATCTCCATCCCCTCGCGCTTCGCGTACTCGACGGTCTGGAAGGCGACGGAAGCCGGGTCCTGGCCTTCCTGCTGCGGGCGGACGATCGCCGCTCCCCCGCGCTGGGCCCAGGTGGCGAGCTGGTCGACGGCGGCGGCACGGAAGGTGTCGGCGGCGCCGACGACCACGCTCCGCTGGTACCCGCGGAGGAACTTCGTGAACTTCCCGATCGTGGTCGTCTTGCCCACGCCGTTCACCCCGACGACGAGGACCACGGCCGGGCGCTCGGTGAGCTTGAGCGTGGTGTCGAACTTCGCGAAGTGCTCCTCCAGGGTCTCCCGCAGCATGCGCTGGAGGTCCTTGGGGTCGGTGGTGCGGTACTTCGCGACCTTGTCGCGCAGCTCTTCGACGATGCGCTCGCTGATGTCGGGGCCGAAGTCCGCCGTGATCAGCGCCGTCTCCAGGTCTTCCCACGTCGTCTCGTCGATGGTGGGCTTCACGAACATGCCGCGCAGCGCGCGACCGAGAGACCAGGACTTCTCTGCCATGCGTCCAGCCTACGGGTAGCATCCAGGGATGCACCGCGCGCCGCTCCCGCACCGGGTGTTCCTCCATGGCGCCGGGAGGCTCGGCACCGCCGCATGGCCCTCGCAGGGTCCGGAGTCGGGGACCTTCCTCAGCTTCCCGCCGGAGTCGTCCGTCGAAGCGCAGGCGGGCGCTCTCGTCGAGGAAGAACGTGACCGGACGCCGCTCCTGTTCGCCCACTCCATCGGCGCGGTGACCGCCGTCCGCGCCCTCGCCGACGGTCTGCGGGTGTCGGGCCTCGTCCTCGTCGAGCCCGCCCTGTACGACATCGCTCGCGGTGACGCACCGATCGAGCGGCATATCGCCGTGGTCACGGAGGCGCGATCACGCGCGGCCGAGGACGACCTCTACGGCTTCTGGTCGATCCTGCGCCCGCTCATGTTCAGCGGCCCGCTGGACCGCGAGTCCTGGCCGGACGAACGCGCGGTCGCGGAGCACTGGGCAACCGCGAATCTCCCTTGGGGACACGGCATCCGGGAGCATTCTCTCGCCGGGGTGCCGACCCTCGTGGTCACCGGCGGCTGGAACGAGGAGTACGAGCTCATCGCCCGACGGCTCGTCGATATCGGGGCCGAGCACATCGTCCTCTCCGGTTTCGCTCACCGCCCCCAGGACCACCCCGGGTTCCCCGCCGCCGTGACCGCATTCGAACAGTCCCTCACGATGTGACCCGCCCCGGGTCCGTCCGAGCACAGCTTCGGAGACCGCGGGCGACACGCCGGATCCGACCGTCGACACGCCAGGTGGGGGCCACGATCTCCGCAGTCGTGCCCGGGGTGAGTCAGACGGCGGCGGCGGCGCGGTCGCCGACGCGCTGCCCGACCACCGCGGAGACCCCGTCCTGACGCATCGACACGCCGTAGAGCGCGTCGGCGATCTCCATCGTCCGCTTCTGGTGCGTGATGACGAGGAGCTGGGAGCTCTCGCGCAGCTGCTCGAACACCGTGAGGAGCCGGCCGAGGTTCGCGTCGTCCAGGGCGGCCTCGACCTCGTCGAGGATGTAGAACGGGCTGGGGCGCGCCTTGAAGATCGCCACCAGGAGCGCCACCGCGGCCAACGACCGCTCGCCGCCGGACAGCAGCGACAGCCGCTCGATCTTCTTCCCGACGGGACGGACCGAGACCTCGATCCCCGTCGTCAGCATGTTCTCCGGATCGGTCAGCGAGATGCTGCCCGTGCCGCCGGGGAACAGCAGCGGGAAGACCTGACCGAACGCCTCCTTGGTGTCCTCGAACGCGCTGGCGAAGATCGTCTGCATGCGCTCGTCGAGGTCGGCGATGATCGTCAAGAGGTCCTGCCGGGTCTGCGTCAGGTCCGCGAGCTGCGTGGTGAGGAAAGCGTGGCGCTGCTCCAGGGCGGCGAACTCCTCCAGCGCGAGCGGGTTGACCCGCCCGAGCTGGGCGAGCTTCCGCTCCGCGTCCGCGAGGCGCCGCTGCTGGATGCGCCGGTCGAACGGGATCGCGGTGTCGTCGAGCAGTTCGCCGTCGGCCGGCTCCGCCCCGGGATCCCGCGGTACGAGCTGATCAGGACCGTACTCGGCGACGAGCACGTCCTCGTCCAGCGAGAGCTCCGAGGACACGCGCTCCAAGAGGCTGTTCAGGTGGAGCTTCTTCTCGTGGATCTGCAGCTCCAGGCCGTGCACGCTCTCCGTGAGCCCGGCCAGACGCTCCCGCAGCGACGACTCCTGGGCGCGCAGAGCGACCAGTTCCTCGTTCTGCGCCGACCGCGCGGCTTCCGCCTCCGCCAGGGCGACACGGGCCTCGGTGACCGAGCGGTCGAGGGAGTCGAGGATGCGCGGCAGCTCGTCCACGACTCCGGACGCCGCCTCGCGCTGCGCCCGGCGGATGACAGCGCGGCGGGCGGCCTCCGCGGCGGCGTCCCGCTCCTGCTCGCGCTGCCGCTCCAACGCGGTCACCCGGGACTGCGCGGCACGGACACGCTCACGCAGGGTCTCGACCTCCAGGCGGGCGCGGACCTCGCCCTCGCGGGCGCGCTCCAGCGCCTCGAGCAGTCCATCCCGCGCCGACGCGTCGAGCACCGGACGCGGCGCCGCGACGGCAGCGTCGAGCTCCGCCTTCGCGGTCTCCGCCTTCGCCTCCGCGTCCGCCACGGCGGCCTGCGCCTGGGCGAGGCCGGTCTCGAGACGGTCGCATTCGGCGACAGCGGCCTCATGGCGCACGGTCACCTTGTTGACCTGCTCCGCGTGCGTCGCGAGGGCGGCGTCGTGCTCGCGGAGCGCGCGCAGCGCGTCCTTCGCTTGCCGCCGCGTCTCCTCCACGGCCTCGTCGGCGTCGATGCGCGCCTCGCGCAGGGAGTCGACGACGATCTGGATCTCGGTGAGCCGCTCGGTCGCGGCATCGCGCTCGGCCGCGAGTTCGAGGCGAGAGCGCTCCCCTCCGGAGCCGGTCCGCAGCGTCTGGGCGGTGATGACGTCGCCCCCGGTCGTCACGATCGTGGTCGCGGTGTCACCTGCCGCGTCCAGAGCGCGCCGTGCGGCCCGCGCCGCATCGAGGTCGTCGGCGATGAGCACATGCGCCAGGATCCCGAGGACGCCGTCCGGCGCGGTCACCGTCTCGGTCGCGGCGATCACGCCGTCGACGGCCGGATGCGGCGCCCGCTCCCTCGGGGCCTCGGCGACCACGAAGTCGACCACCCCACGGCGGCGCTCCGCGGCCTCCGCCGCCAGGAGGAACGCGTCCTCCGCGGAACCGACCAGCACACCCTCGGCCAGGGGACCGAGCACGGCCGCGATCGCGGCTTCGTATCCCGCCCGCACCTGCACGGCATCGCCGACGAGACCGCGGATTCCGGGGCCGCCCTCCGCGACGATCTCGGCGGCACCTCCCGAGAGCGACAGCGCACTGCTCAACGCGGCGGCCTTCGCCGTGAGGGCGTCGACCTCGCGCTCCGCGGCGTGCAGGCGCTCGCGAAGGCTCTCCCGTTCCGCCTCCGCCGCCGTCGCCGCACGCTGAGCGCTCTCGTAGGCCGCGGCATACTCGACGGCCGTGCCCTCGGGAGCTTCCGCGTCGTCGATCGCCTCCAGGGCCTCTTCAGCCTCGCGCCGCCGGGCGTGCGCTGCTTCGAGGGCGTTCTCCTGACGGAGCACCGCCCCGCGGACGGCGGCCAATGCGGACGCGGCCGCATCGGCATTCCCGCGGAGCGAGGAGAGCCGCATGTCGTACTCGGAGACGAGCGCGCTCTGCTCCGCGATGTCGACGTCGAGAGTGTCCAGCTCGGCACGGGCGTTCACGACCTCGCGGCTGGCGGCGGCCGCGGCGTCCTGGGCGTCGCCGAGGCCGGAGGAGATCGTCTCGATGTCCTCCTTCGCCTCGTCGATGGTCGCCTGCGTGACGGTCACCGCGGTCACGGCCGCGTCGTCCTCCTCGGACCCGAGGAGGGCGAGGCGCTGGTTGGCGAGCGTGTACAGCCCGCGCATCCGCTCCTGCACCTGTTCGAGTCCGAACGCGACGCTGCGTGCCTCGTCGACCGCGATCGAGTTCTGGTTCTTCTCCAGCCGAGCGATCCCGGCGCGCACCGTCTCGGCCTGGTCGGACAGCACGAGACGCTCGGTGTGCCGCTCCTGCTCGGTCCGGGTGTGGTCCGCGAGGGCTGTGCGCAGCGCCACGACGTCGTCGGCGAACAGGCGGGCCTTGGCATCGCGCACGACGGCGGCGATGGTCTGCGCCTCGCGCGCGATCTCCGCCTGGCGCCCGAGAGGCTTGAGCTGTCGGCGGATCTCCCCGGCGAGGTCGCTCAGACGCGTGAGGTTGGCCTCCATCGCGTCGAGCTTGCGCAGCGTCTTCTCCTTGCGACGACGGTGCTTGAGGATGCCGGCCGCCTCCTCGATGAAGCCGCGTCGATCCTCCGGCGAGGCCTGGAGCACGGTGTCGAGCCGACCCTGACCCACGATGACGTGCATCTCCCTACCCAGGCCGGAGTCGCTGAGCAGCTCCTGCACATCGAGCAGACGGCAGCTCTCGCCGTTGATGGCGTACTCGCTGGAGCCGTTGCGGAAGAGCGTGCGGCTGATGGTGACCTCGGCGTACTCGATCGGCAGCGCGCCGTCGGCGTTGTCGATCGTGAGCTGCACCTCGGCGCGCCCGAGGGGACCACGGGTCGAGGTGCCGGCGAAGATGACGTCTTCCATCTTCCCGCCGCGGAGCGTCTTCGCCCCCTGCTCCCCCATCACCCACGCGAGGGCGTCGACGACATTGGACTTGCCGGAGCCGTTCGGTCCGACGATGCACGTGACGCCGGGCTCGAACACGAAGGTCGTGGGCTGCGCGAACGACTTGAACCCCTTGAGCGTCAGGCTCTTCAGGTGCATGGGGCGACCGCTCGTCCGGGGAGATTCACGCCGCTACGCTACCGGAATCCCGCGGAACGGCCGGTATCCCGCGCGGTCATCGCGGACCCTGGCTCCACCGCGACACGCCGGTGCTACCACGAAATGCTTGACGATCTCCTGAGAGTTTCGCTACGGTGGCCTCCGGATCGCCACACGAAAGGAGGTTACCGATGATGATCACTCAGCACACCGCAGAGGTCTTTGGCCTCGCCGCGCCCGCGCACTCCGCGCCGCGCCTCGCGGCATCGGTGACCGCCGGCGTCCGTCACGGCTCGCTCCGCTAGAACCGCAGCCTGGGAACGCAGGCCCGATCCGGGTCTTCTCCCGCCTGTTCTGTCGCGTCCCACCCTCTGATCCCCTCGGATCATGGATCCCCGCCGCCTCCGGCCTCCGCATTCCGCGGCTCCGCAGGCGCTGCTCTCGTCCGCACCCGCCGCGGCCGACGACTCGGTCCTGACGTGGTGCTTCCGCACCCATCCACCCCTTTCGAAGGAACCATCGTGAACATCACGCTGTCACGCAGCACCACCCATCCGCCCGATACCGAGGACCGCGAGGTCCTCCAGATCCCCCGCGACGACGAGCTCCGTGAGCTCGGCATCGCGGACCGCCTCTCGCTCCGGATCGGCCTCTGGCTGTTCCAGCGGGCGCAGCGGCCCCGTCGTCCGCGCCGGTCGTGGACCGTCGATCCCGGCGACCTGTTCCTCGTCGGAGAGCAGCGTCACCGTTCGGCCGCGGAGTCGCACGCCCTCCTCATGTACGACATGCAGCGCGGGATGCGCTGACCGGGCGATGACGACCGCATCGACGCCGGCCCGGCGTCCGTCCGTACACCCGCGGACGGACGCCGGGTTACCCGGCACCTCCCCCTCCCTCCGACACGAAGGACCTGACATGACGACCGCCGCATTGACGATCACGCCGCTGATCGTCCCGGCCACCCTCGACGATGCGAACGCCGCGGACTTCCGCGCGTACGGCGCCCTGAATCGACGGATCTGCGACGAGCAGGTCGGTCTCCCCGACCTCGCCCCGGACGCCGCGCAGATGCTGCCCAACTGGCAGGACGACTCCGATGCGCTGGACCTCGGATTCGTCGCCAGGGAGGGGGACGACATCATCGGCATGGTGACGGTGTCCTTCCCGCAGGAGGAGGACGCGCGCGCCGCCGAGCTCGATCTCCTCGTCCCGGCCGCCCACGCCGGACGCGGTGTCGAGGACGCGCTGCTCGACCGCGCCGAGGCCGAGGCCAGGGCGCGCGGCCGGAGCGTCCTGCAGATCTGGACTCTGCACCGGCCCGAGGAGGGCGACCGCATGCTCCAGCCCCGGACCGGCTGGGGACGGATCCCGGCGACACCGCTGAGCGATGTCGTCGAGGCCCACGGCTTCACCCTGGAGCAGGCCGAGCGCAACAGCGAACTCGATCTGCGCGCCGATCCGGAGCCCCTGCGCCGGGCGTTGGACGCGGCCCTCGCGGCCGCGGGGCCGGACTACCGCGTGGTCGAGTGGGAGCTGCCCACCCCGCCGGAGCTCCGCGACGGGTATGCCGCCGTCCTCGCCCGGCTGTCGACCGATGCGCCCAGTGGCGATATGGATTTCGTCGCCGAGGTGTACGACGCGGAGCGGGTGATCCGCCGGGATGCGCGTCTCACGGGCGCTGGTCAGACCGTCTCCGTCGTGGCGGTGGAGCATGTCCCGTCCGGCACGCTCGTCGCGTACAACGAGCTGCTGATCGGCGCGGAGAAGACCGGGACCACCCACCAGTTCGGGACGCTGGTCGCGAAGGATCACCGCGGCCACCGTCTCGGCACGATCGTCAAATGCGCCAACCTCCTGCGCTGGCGGGAGCTCGTCCCGGGGTCGACCGTGGTCTCGACGTTCAATGCGGAGGAGAACCGGCCGATGCTCGACATCAACGAGGCGATCGGCTTCGTGCCCGTGTCGTACGCAGGGGCGTGGCAGAAGAAGATCTGACGACGAGCGGTGGCCGTCATCCTCCCGGATGACGGCCACCGCTCAGCTTCATCCGCCGGGCCGACGACACCGGCACGGCCCCGCGGCGAGGCTGGGAACATGAACACTCCCGTGATCGAAGCCCACGCCCTCGTCAAGACCTACGGCGTCACCCACGCCCTCGCCGGTGTCGACCTCGCGGTGCACCGTGGCGAGTCCGTCGCCATCATGGGCGCGTCGGGCTCGGGGAAGACGACGCTCCTGCATGTGCTGGCGGGAATCACCGCACCGGACAGCGGCCGCGTGGTCTTCCAGCCCTCGACGGGCACGGCCATCGACGTGACCGCGCTGGGTGAGGCGGCGCGCTCCCGGCTGCGTCGCGAGCGCTTCGGGTTCGTCTTCCAGCAGGGACTGCTGATCCCCGAGCTGACGGCGGTGGAGAACGTCGCCCTCGCCTCGATGATCAACGGCGTCGCCAAGAAGGACGCCCTCCCCCACGCGGCGTCGTGGCTCGCGGCGCTGGGTCTCGGCGGTATGGAGGAACGGCGCATCGGCGAGCTCTCCGGAGGACAGGCGCAGCGCGTGGCCATCGCCAGAGCCCAGGCGACGGGTGCGGACCTCGTCTTCGCCGACGAGCCGACCGGCGCTCTGGACTCGCACACCTCCGCCGAGGTCATGGACGCTCTCCTCTGGTCCACGACCGGGCAGGGCCGCACCCTCATCGTCGTCACGCACGACGCCGACGTCGCCGCACGCTGCACGCGCACCGTCGCCGTCAGGGACGGCCGCATCCTCGGCTCGGCGGTGAACGCATGAATCTCTCCGTCCTCGGCCTGCTCCTGCGCCCGGCTCCCGGCCAGCGCAGCGTCCTCGCGCTGCCGATCGTCGCCTTCGCGGTGGTCACGACCCTCGTCCTCACCGTCGTCGGCGGGGCCCAGGCCTTCTGGACCTGGACCGACGACGAGGCTGTTCTCTATCAGGGCCTCGCCGCCATCGCTCTCGTCCTGCTTGTCGTGCCGCTGACCTCGCTCGGCGGCGCCGCCGCCCGGTTGTCCGCGCGGCGCCGCGACGAAAGGCTATCCACGCTGCGGCTGCTCGGGGTGACCCCGGGTGGTGTGACGACGGCCACGGTGGTCGAGTCGGTCCTCGTCGCCGCCGCCGGCGCCGTCATCGGTATCGGGGGTCACCTGGCCCTGAGTCCGCTCATCGGTCTGATACCGTTCCGCGGCGAGCCGCTCGGCCTGGCTGCCGTCGTTCTCTCCCCGGTGATGATCGCCGCCGTCGTGGGCGGCGTCCTGCTGCTCGCCGCGGGCAGCGCCGTCGTGGGGCTGCGTCGGGTCGTGATCTCGCCGCTCGGGGTCCGCACGCGCACGGCGCCGACGAACGTGCACTGGATCCGCGCCGTCATCGCGGTCGCGGGCATCGCCATCGCGTTCGCGCTCATCAAGGTGTTCCCGATGATCGGCGGGGTCGTGGCGACGATCGCGGTACTCGCTGCGATGTTCGCCCTCGCGCTGAGCGTTCTCAATCTGCTCGGTCCGTGGGTGCTGAAGGTCTCGGCGGGGCGCCAGCTCCGGCGGGCGGAGCGCCCGGAGCGGTTGCTCGCGGCCCGCCTCGTTCTCGACTCCCCGAAGGCGGCCTGGCGTCAGGTCGGCGGCATCGCGATGGCGAGCTTCATGGCCGTCTTCGCGGGCACCGGCGTCGCGCTCCTCGACACGATCGGGGCGAGCGACGATCCGTCCAGCATTGCGCTCGCGGAGGACATCCGCACCGGGCTCATCATCACCCTCATCGGGTCGTTCCTCATGGTGGCCGCCTCCGTCGGCGTGAATCAGGCCTCGGACGTGCTCGACAAGAGCGACCTGCACGAAAGCCTGCACCATCTGGGCATGCCCGTCGAGACCGTGGACCGCGCGCGCCGTCGCGCGATCATGTCGCCACTGCTGGTCACGGCGGTCGGATCCGCGCTGTGCGCTGCCGTGCTCGTGTTCCCGCTGGTGGGCATCGCGCTGATCGTCGCGCCCCTCTCGCTGATGACGATCGCGACTGTCGTCGCCGTCGGCATCGGTGTCGTGTGGGCGAGCACCTGGGCGACCCGCCCGCTGCTGGATCGGGCTTTCGCTCCGGCGTGAGACGGTGGCGGGCCGGGTCCGTCCGGCCCGCCACGCGCGACTCGGCCCCGGTCAGCGCCTCCGTTGGCAGCGCGGGCAGAAGTGCGAAGAGCGGTTCATGAACGCGGCACGGGTGATCGGCGTGCCGCAGCGCGGACAGGGCTTCCCTCCGCGACCGTAGGCGTTCAGGGAGTGCGCGAAGTAACCGGCCTGCCCGTTGACGTTGACGTACTGGGCGTCGAAGCTCGTGCCGCCCTCGGCGAGAGCCTTCTGCAGGACCGACCGCACTTCCGCGAGCAGGCGATTCACGGCTCGGGTCGGCAGAGCGTCGGCCGGTGTCTCCGGATGGATGCGGGCCGCCCACAGCGACTCGTCGGCGTAGATGTTGCCGATGCCGCTCACCACGCCCTGGTCCAGCAGCACCCGCTTGATCGCGCTGTGCCGCCGGGCGAGAGCGGCCCGGAAGACCCGGTCGTCGAAGAACGGGTCGAGCGGGTCGCGAGCGATGTGCGCGACCTGTGTCGGGATGCGGGAGGGGCCGTCGGCGATGAGAGCGTCGACGGCGAGGGAGCCGAACGTCCGCTGATCCGCGAACACGATCGCGAGCTCGCCGTGTCGGGGATGCTCGATCCCGAGGCGGACACGCTCGTGGCGCTCGGTCGGCGCGTCCGGCGCGCGGAGCAGCATCTGGCCGCTCATGCCCAGATGCGCGATCAGAGCGGAGTCGCCATCGTCCACGGGGAGCCAGAGGAACTTGCCCCTCCGCGCGGCCGCGGTGAAGCGGCGACCCTCCAGACGCTGGACGAAGTCCGCAGCTCCGGCGGTATGCCGGGTGAGGGCGCGTTCGTCGAAGACGCTGACGCCTGTGATGACCGCGTCGACCGCGGCAGGGGCGAGGCCGGAGCGGACGACCTCGACCTCGGGGAGCTCAGGCACGCTCGCTGAGCGTGCGCCAGGCGCTGAGGGCCGCGGCCATCTCCGCCGTCTTCTTGCTGCTGCCGGCGCCCGTCATCCGCACGTCGCCGACGGCGACGGTCGCCGTGAAGCGCCGGTCGTGGTCGGGGCCGCTGGCCTCGACCGAGTACTGCGGAGGCGTGGCGCCGAGGCGGGCCGCGAGCTCCTGCAGGCTCGTCTTCGGGTCCATCGCCGCGCCGTACCGCTCGGGGTCGGCGAGCAGCGGCTCGGTCAGACGCAGGACGAGCGCCGTCGCGGCCTCGGGCCCGGCGGACAGATAGGTGGCGCCGATGACGGCCTCCATGGTGTCCGCGAGGATCGAGTCTTTGTCACGCCCACCGGTCTGCTCCTCACCGCGCCCGAGCAGCAGGTGGCTGCCGAGATCGATGCCGCGAGCGACCTCCGCCAGCGCGACCGTCGACACGACGCTCGCCCGGCGCTTCGCCAGCTCCCCCTCGTCGAGCTCGGGGTGCCGCGTGAACAGCATGACGGTCACGGCCTGACCCAGCACCGAGTCGCCGAGGAACTCGAGACGCTCGTTGTGCGGGATGCCGCCGTGCTCGTACGCGTAGGAGCGGTGGGTGAGGGCCAACTCCAGAAGCTCCGCGTCGATCTCGACGCGGAGCTTATCTGGGAGAGGCCTCGTCCCCCCGGGGACCTCCGTCACGGTTCGCGACTCAGACGTCGGCGACCTTGCGGCCCTTGTACTCGAGGAAGAGCTCGGTGCCCTGCGAGTCGGTGACGACCTTCGCCTGGTGCGGACGGCTGTAGACGACCTTGCCGTTCTCGATGGTCTTGACGAGCGCGGGGGCCTCGGCCTTCCACTGCGCACGGCGCGAGCGGGTGTTCGAACGGGAGACCTTGCGCTTCGGGGGGTTACCAGCCATGACTAGCTCTCTTCTTTCTCGGCGGCACCGCGTTCTGCCGTGCCGTCCTGGTCTGTGATCTGCTGGAGCGCGCTCCACCGAGGATCGATGGGAGCGGCCTGCTCCGTTCCGGTGCTCTCGGTCAGCCTCTCGCCTGTGACCGGGTCGAGCCCGAGGCAATCCGGCTGACACACCGGCTGAAAAGGAAGGGCCAGTACGGCCGCATCCCTGACGAGAGTTTCAAGATCCACGTGGTCGTCTTGAACCTCGAAGTCAGTTTCTTCCTCACCAGGATACGCGAAAAGCTCCTGGAACTCGACTTCGACGGGCCGAGCGATGTCGGTGAGGCATCGACCGCACACACCGACGTACTCGCCCTCCGCCTCTCCGGTGACGAGGATGCCCTCGTGGACGGACTCCAGCCGCACGTCGAGATCGAGTTCCGAGCCCGCCTCGAAGGAGACGATGCCCTCCCCCCACTGCTCCGTCAGGGGCACCGAGAAGGAGTGCTCGCGCATCTCCCCCGGGCGCCGGACGATGTCACGGACGGGGAGGACGAAAGGGCTGTTGAGTCGGGAACGCACCCCGCCATGCTACCCGGGTCACCGGTGAGGAGGGCCGGGAGACCGCCGGGAACGGGACCGCGATCCCCGATCAGATCCCGCGCGCGCCGGTGTCCAGGAACGAGGCGACAGCCGGCGGGACGAACGGCGAGACGTCGCCCCCGAGACCGGCGACCTGACGCACCAGCGAGCTCGAGACCATCGCATGCGCGGGGTCGGGCAGCAGGAAGACGGTCTCGATGTCGGCGAGGTGCCGGTTGACGATCGCCATGGGCGACTCGTACGCCACGTCGACCTGCGAGCGGATGCCCTTCACGAGCACACCGGCGTTCACGTCGCGCGCATAGTCGACGAGGAGTCCCATGCTCCAGGAGCCGATGACGATGTTGCCCGCCATGCCGTCCTCGGCGATCGAACGCTCCAGGAGGGAGAGCCGCTGCGCGATCGGCAGCATCGCCTCCTTGCCCGGGTTGTGCACCACGAGCACATGCAGCTCGTCGTAGAGGGCGGCCGCGCGCCGGATCACGTCGAGGTGACCCAGGGTCGGCGGATCGAAGGAACCCGGGACGACGGCGATCCGGCTGCTCATGGAATCCAGCCTAGGGCACCCGGAACGGCGATCAGTTCTTCGCCAGCGCCGCGCGATCCTCGTCGGTGACGCGCCGTCCGATGGCCTCCCGGAGCCCGGGGTGAGCGGCCAGCTCGGGGTCGGCGGCGAGGATGTCCTCCGCGAGCTCGCGGGCCCGGGTGATGAGAGCGGCGTCCTTCACGACGCGCAGCAGCTTGAGGGACGACCGCACCCCGGCCTGTGCCGCGCCGAGCACGTCGCCCTCGCCGCGGAGTTCGAGGTCGACCTCGGCCAGCGCGAACCCGTCGAGGGTGGCGGCAACCGCATCGACGCGTTCGCGGGCCACCGATCCGGCCTCGGCCTCGGTCACGAGCAGGCAGAGACCCGGGACACCGCCTCGGCCCACCCGACCACGGAGCTGGTGCAGCTGGGACACTCCGAAACGGTCGGCGTCCAGCACGATCATCGTCGAGGCGTTGGGGACGTCCACGCCCACCTCGATCACGGTCGTCGCGAGCAGGAGGTCGATCTCCCCGCGGGCGAAGGCCTGCATGACGGCGTCCTTCTCCTCCGAGGGCATCTTCCCGTGGAGCACCGCACGTCGCAGACCGCCGAGGGTCGGATGCGTGGCCAGCGCCTCGTCGAGCTGCACGACACCCCACCGAGGGCCTTTGCCGCCCTCCGGGGCGAGCAGCGCCTGCTCCCCCGCCTCGGCCGTCTTCGCCGCGGTGTCGATGGCCGCGCAGACGGCGAACACCTGCCGACCCTGCGCGATCTCCTCCGCCGCCCGTTCCCACACCCGGTTGAACCAGCCCGGGTGCTCGGCCAACGGCGCGACGTACGACTCGATGCCGGCGCGCCCCGCCGGCATCGTGCGGATGACCGAGGTGTCGAGGTCGCCGAAGACCGTCATCGCGACCGTCCGCGGGATCGGGGTCGCGGTGAGGACGAGCGCGTGCGGGCTTGACCCCTTCGCCCGCAGCGCCTCCCGCTGCTCGACTCCGAAGCGGTGCTGCTCGTCGACCACGACGAGACCGAGATCGGCGAACGTGGTCTTCTCCCCGAGGAGCGCGTGGGTGCCGACCACGATCAGCGCCTGGCCGGAGGCGACGCGCAGCGCGGCCTTGCGGCGATCCGCCGCCGGCATCTGCCCGGTGAGCAGCGTCGGCATCAGCAGCGGGGCGAGCTGCGGGCCGAGCATCTTCGTGATCGAACGCAGATGTTGCGCCGCGAGGACTTCCGTCGGGGCGATCAGGGCCGCCTGCCCCCCGCTCTCGGCGACCTGCAGCATCGCCCGCAGGGCCACCAGCGTCTTTCCCGAACCGACCTCGCCCTGCACGAGCCGGTTCATCGGCCAGGAGCCGACGAGATCGTCTGCGATCTGGGCGCCGACGGTCTGCTGATCCGGCGTGAGCGTGTAGGGCAGGGCGGCGTCGAAGCGCTCCAGCAGCCCGCCGGGCGCCGCCGGCCGCGAGGTGGCGGCCAGGGCGCGCACCGCGTCGCGCTGCTGGAGGAGGGCCGTCTGGAGCGTGAGCGCCTCGTGCATGCGCAGCGTGCGCACCGCGGGATCGATCTCGTTGCGGGAGCGCGGGCGGTGGATCGCCTCCAGGGCTTCCCGCGCCGTCAGCAGCTCTTCGCGGGTGCGAATCTCCGGGGTCAGCGGGTCGGGGACCGACGACAGGTCGTCGAGGACGCGCCCGACGAGCCGGGCGATCTGCCACGTCTGGATCGCGGAGGTGGCCGGATAGATCGGGATCGGGACCGCCGCCCTCGCATCCGCCCGCCGGCGCGCCGCGTCCTCATCGTCGAACAGCTCGTACTCCGGGTGGGCGAACTGGGTCATGCCGTTGAACTCGCCGACCTTGCCGGAGAACACACCACGGCGCCCGACCGCCAGGTCCTTGGAGCGCCACTCCGCCGCGCTGACGTTCTTCGCGAAGAAAGTCAGCGACATGCGACCGACGCCGTCGCCGATGACGACGTCGACCATGGCCCCCGGTCGATTGCGCATCCGGCGGAAGCTCGACGAGAGGACTTCGGCGACGATCGTGACGGTCTCCCCGATCGGGAGGTCGCGGATGGGGGTGAGCTCCCCCGGGTCGGCGTACCGACGCGGGTAGTGCGCGAGCAGGTCGCCGACGGTCTTCATGCCGAAGGCGCGGTCGAGCGTCTTGGCCGACGCCGCGCCGAGGGCCTCCTCGAGCGAGGATTCGAGCGTGAGCGACATGCTCCGAGTCTAGGGAACCGCACGGACACGACCGTCCGCGGCCTGTCGTATCGTGAACGGGTGACGAGGATCATCGCCGGAACGGCACGCGGCACCCGGCTCGACGTCCCCGGCGCCGGGACCAGACCCACGAGCGACCGCGTGCGCGAATCCCTGTTCGGCGCCCTGGAGTCGCTCGACGCGATCGCGGACGCCCGCGTGCTCGACCTCTACGCGGGCTCGGGGGCGCTCGGGCTCGAGGCCCTGAGCCGCGGCGCCCGGAGCGCCGATCTCGTCGAGCGGGGCCGGCAGGCCGCAGCCGTCGTGCGGCACAACGCCGCGGCCGTCGCGAAGGCCTCCGGTACCGCGACCGCACGGGTGCAGGAGGCGACGGTCCGAGCGTTCCTCGGCCGCGCGTCCGGGCCCTACGACCTCGTGTTCACGGATCCGCCGTACGACATCGACGATGAGGCGATGGACGGCGACCTCGCCGCCCTCGCTCCGCTGCTCAGCGACGATGCCGTGGTGGTCGTCGAACGCGCCCGGCGCTCCGCCGCCCCCGACTTCGCGGCAGCCGGGCTCCGGGTGTTCCGGGAGAAGACCTACGGCGACACGACCCTGTGGTGGGCGGAGCCCGGCACGCAGGACGCCGCGTCGGCGGACGTTCAGCCCGAGACGGAGTCCCAGTCCCGGTAGGGATCCCAGCCGCTGACGTCCACGGGACCGTCGTCGCAGAGCAGGTCCTCCTCGCCGCGCGGACGCACGACGCCGATCGCACGGAAGCCCGGCGGCAGCACGCCGTCGGGGAACGTCGCGAGCAGCGCATGGTCCTCGCCGCCCGCGAGCGCCCGCTGCGGACTCGCGCCGAGCGCGGCGCCGTCCAGCGCGAGGGTGACGCCGGAGGCGTCCGCGAGGCGCCGCGCGTCGAGGGCGAGGCCGTCCGAGACGTCCATCATCGCGGTCGCGCCGGCCGCGGCCGCGACGACGCCGAGGCCGATGGGCGGCGACGGCCGCAGCTGCGCGGCGACCGCAGCGCTCTCCCCGGGTGCGAGAGCCGCGGGATCGACCGGGACCGGCGTCTCGCCGTCTCGGAAGCGTCCGAACAGCACGGCCAGCCCGTGTGCGGCGTGACCCAGTTCTCCGGCGACGGCGACGACATCGCCCGGTCGTGCCCCCGCCCTGGTCACCGGGGGCGGCCTTCGAGGTCGCCCAGAGCCGTCACAGCGACCGTGAGCACCTCGGACACCGTGAGATCCCCGCCGACCACTGCGCACCCGGGGGCGAGCGCCGCGCAGGCCTCGCGGAAGCCGTCGGCCAGGCGTTCCACGAAGGACAGCCGGAGGTCGCGCGGCACCGCCAGAGCCACGAGCAGCGCGGTCGGGCGTGCGCCCATCGCGGCGATGTCGGCGAGGTTGACCGCCGCCGCCTTCCAGCCGAGGTCGTACCCGCTCGTCCAGGCGAGCCGGAAGTCGGGCCCGTGCACGAGCGTGTCCGTCGTCGCGACGACCGATGCCGAGGGGGCGGCGATCACGGCGGCGTCGTCACCGGGACCGAGGAGCGTGTGCGCGCCCGGCGCGGTGCGCTGGAGGATGGCGCGGAGGATGCGACCCTCCGAGAGATCTCCCAGGCGCGGATCGTCGGAGTCGGGTCGGGAGGGCATGTCGTCAAAGGTAGCCTGGATACATGCTTCGTTCCCGCCGCCTCGCTGCCGTCGCGGGGGCGATCGCCCTCGCCGCCGGACTCGCCGGATGCTCCACGACCGTGCACCTCGAGCCGGCGGCCGACGCGAACGACCCGGCCTGCGCGAACGTCTCCGTGCTCCTGCCGGACACCGTCGGCGGGTACGAGCGCGTGTGGACCGACGCGCAGGCCACCGGCGCCTGGGGCGACCCCACGGTCGTCCTGCGATGCGGCGTGGAGCCGCCCGCCCCGTCCGATCTCGTCTGCACCACACTCGGCGGCGTCGACTGGCTCGTCTTGGAGCAGGAGGAGGAGCGCCAGCGCCTCGTCACCTACGGTCGCGAACCGGCCATCGAGGTGATCATCCGCCGCGGCGAGCAGGTCGACTTCCAGTCGATCGTCGACAGCCTGTCGTCGAACATCCAGTCCGGGCTCGCCCCGGCGACCGCGCAGTGCACCGACCGGGTGGAGTTCCCCGCGAGCTGAGCACGCGGGGAACCACGCCGTCAGCGGCGCAGGCCCGCCTCGACCAGTTCCGTGATGAGGTCGCCGTAGCTCAGTCCCGATGCCACCCAGCACTTCGGGAACATCGAGATGGGCGTGAATCCGGGCATCGTGTTGAGCTCGTTCACGACGAGCTCGCCGGTCGGGGTGAGGAACATGTCCACCCGGGCGAGGCCGCGACCGTCGACCGCCTGGAAGGCCCGGACGCCGGCCTCCTGGACGGCGGCCACCTCCGCCTCGGTCAGCTCCGCCGGGCACACCACGTCGACGCCGTCGCCGCCGAGGTACTTCCCCTCGAAGTCGTAGAAACCTCGGTCGGTCAGCACGATCTCGCCGGGGAGGGAGGCGCGGACGCCGTCGGCCGTCTCGAGGACGGCCACCTCGATCTCCCGCCCGGTGACACCGGCCTCGATGAGCACCTTGTCGTCCTCGGCGAACGCGATGGCGAGGGCGGCGTCGAGTTCCTCCGGCGCCGACACCTTCGAAACGCCGACGCTCGACCCGGCGCGAGCGGGCTTGACGAAGACGGGCAGGCCGAAGTCGGCGGCGCGGGCGCGGAGGGCATCGGGATCCGCATCCCACTCACGACGGCGCACGGTCACGCCCGGCGCCACCGCGATCCCGGCGGCCTGCAGGGCGATCTTCATGAAGTGCTTGTCCATGCACAGCGCCGAGTCGAGCACGCCGCCCCCGGCGTAGGGGACCTCGAGCGTGTCGAAGTAGCCCTGGATCGTGCCGTCCTCGCCGTGCGGTCCGTGCAGGATCGGCAGCACGACGTCGATCTCGCCGAGTCCCTCGGTCTCGCCGCCCGGATGCACGACCCGCAGGGTGCGATCGCCCCCGGGTTCCGGCCAGAGCACCCGGGTGCCGTTGTCGACGACCTCCGGGAGATGCGCGGCGTCGAGCGGGAACTTCGCCGGGTCGTCGTCCTCGAGGACGAAGGCACCCTCGCGGGTGATCCCCACCGGGATCACGGCATACCGGTCACGATCGATCGCGCCCAGCACTCCCCCCGCCGTTGCGGAACTGATCGAATGCTCGCTGGAGCGCCCTCCGAAGAGCACCACCACCGTCTGCTTGTCCATGGTTGGTCCTCTCCCCCTGCGGGGTGTCGTCGTCCGTCGTGAGATGCGGGGCGATGTCCCGGGGATCCATCTTGCCGTCGAGCACCATCTTCACCTGCTCGACGATCGGCATGTGCACATCGGCTTCGCGGGCGAGCTGCAGCACCGGCGCGACCGAGGCGAGCCCCTCGGCCGTCTGCTGCATCTGCTTCACCACGTCCTGGAAGCTGTAGCCCTGCCCGAGCAGCCGCCCGGCGGTGTTGTTGCGGCTCAGGGGCGACTGGCAGGTCGCGATGAGGTCGCCGAGACCGGCCAGTCCCTGCAAGGTCTCCGGCTGGGCGCCGTTCGCGACCGCGAAGTCGGTCATCTCGACGAGGCCGCGGGTGATGATCGACGCCTTGGTGTTCTCGCCGTAGCCGACGCCGTCGACGATGCCGATGGCGACGGCGATGAGGTTCTTGAGCACTCCGCCGAACTCCGTGCCGATGACGTCCGTGTTCACGAACGTCCGGAAGTAGGAGTTGCGCGCGGCCCGGGCCACGACGTCCGCGGTCTCCTGGCTGCGCGACGAGATCACGGCCGCGGTCGGCTGCTCCCGCGCGATCTCCAGGGCGAGATTCGGTCCGGAGGCCACGGCGATCCGGTCGGGGTCGCACTGCAGCTCCTGCTGGATGACCTGGCTCATGCGCAGACCGGTGCCCCGCTCGACGCCCTTCATGAGGCTGACGATCTTGGCGTCGCCCGAGGCGATCAGCGGGCGCAGTGCCTTGAGGTTCTCCCGCAGCGACTGGCTCGGCACGGACAGATACACCTGGTCGACGCCGTCGAGCGCGGTCGCCAGCTCGTGCGTGGCCGCCATCGTGCGGGGCAGGTTGATGCCCGGCAGGTAACGCGAGTTGCGCTTCGCCTCGTCGATCTCATGCGCGAGCTCGGCCCGACGCGCCCACATCGTCACGTGGGCGCCGCCGTCGGCGAGGATCTTGCCGAACGTGGTGCCCCAGCTGCCGGCGCCGATCACGGCGACGAGGGGTCCGGCCGGCGCGGTTCTCTTAGGGGTCAAGGCGTCCGGTCTCCTTCTGTCCGTGGCTCGCCGGGTTCCAGCGCTCCGCGGGGGCCTTCTCGCCGCGCACCTGCTCCAGCAGCGCGGTGATCGCGTTCATGAGTCGGTTGGTGGCCTCCGTCAGCGCCGCCGGCTCGCCGGCGCGACCGCGGAGGTCGGAGACGTCGACGGGGTCGCCGACGATCACGGTCACGGGCTTGCGGAGCGGCCAGAGGCTGAGCCCCTTCTGGTAGCGGCCCATGATCGCCTGGGTGCCCCACTGCGCCATCGGGATGAGCGGGATGCCGTCGGCGAGGGCGAGCCGCACCGCCCCCGACTTGCCGCGCATCGGCCACATGTCGGGGTCACGCGTGAGCGTGCCCTCCGGGTACACGATGACACCGCGGCCGTGCTCCACGAGAGCTGCCGACTGCGCCATCGTCTGCTTCGCGGACGACGCCGACGAGGTGCGTGCGACCGGGATCATCCCCGTCTTGCGCAGGAACCACCCGAGCACGGGCACGCGGAAGAGGCTCTCCTTGGCCATGAATCGCGGAGCGCGCCCGATCCGCCAGACCGCCAAGGCGACGATCAGCGGATCGAACTCCGAGTAGTGGTTCGGCGCGAGGACGAAAGCACCCTCTCGCGGGAGCTTCTCCGCCCCGATGATGCGGACCTTCGCGATCAGCGACACCAGCGGGACGACGATCGCAGCGAGCGGCCAGAACACGCTCGGCCGTGTCTTCTCCGGCGACCGGGAAGCCATCGGGCTCACCGGAGGACGTCGAAGTCGGCGCCGAGCGCGTCGAGCTTGGCGAGGAACTTCTCGTATCCGCGACTCAGGATGTCGACGCCCGACACCTTCGACTCGCCGGTGGCCGTCAGCGCCGCGATCACGTGGCTGTAGCCGCCGCGCAGGTCGGGCACCACGATGTCGGCGCCGTGCAGGGGCGTGGGACCGGTGATGACGGCAGCCTGCTCCAGGTCACGACGCGGCACGCGCCGCGGGCCGTCCTGCAGGCCGCGCGGATGCACGACGATGTCGGCCCCCATCTTGACCAGCGCCTCGGTGAAGCCCATCCGGTTCTCGTACACGGTCTCGTGCACGACCGAGCGGCCGTGCGCCTGGGTGAGGGCGACCACGAGCGGCTGCTGCCAGTCGGTCATGAAGCCCGGGTGCACGTCGGTCTCGATCACGACCGGCTTGATGTCGCCGTCGCGGCGGAAGAGGATGCCGTCCTCCTGGATGTCGAACCAGCCGCCCGCCTTGCGGAAGACATTGAGGAAGGTGAGCATCTCCTGCTGCTTGGCACCGCCGACGAAGATCTCGCCGTCCGTGGCCAGAGCGGCCGAGGCCCACGAGGCCGCCTCGTTGCGGTCGAAGATCGACCGGTGGTCGTAGCCACGGAGCTTCTCGACGCCCTCGATGAGGATGACGCGGTTCGGCTCGTAGGAGATGATCGCGCCCATCTTCTGCAGGACGGCGATCAGGTCCATGATCTCGGGCTCGATCGCCGCGTTACGCAGCTCCGTGACGCCCTCGGCGCGGACGGCGGTCAGCAGCACCTGCTCGGTCGCGCCGACGCTCGGGTACGGGAGGTGGATGTTCGCTCCGTGCAGGCGGGTTCCTCCCGTGGAGAGGCGGATGCCGCTCGGGAGCTTCTCGACGATCGCGCCGAACTTGCGCAGTGCGTCCAGGTGGAAGTCGATCGGACGGTCCCCGATGCGGCACCCGCCGAGGTCGGGGATGAAGGCCTGGCCGAGGCGGTGCAGCAGCGGGCCGCAGAACAGGATCGGGATCCGGGAGGCGCCCGCGTGGGCGTCGATCTCCTCGAAGTGGGCCGACTCGACGTCGCTGGGGTCGAAGACCAGTGAGCCGGGCTCGTCGCCCTCCGACACGCGGACGCCGTGCACCTCGAGCAGCGAGCGCACCACGGCGACGTCGCTGATGGCCGGCACGTCGCGCAGGACGCTCGTGGTCTCCCCGAGCAGGGACGCGACCATCGCCTTGGTGGCGAGGTTCTTCGCGCCCTTCACGTCGACCCGTCCGCGCAGCGGACGACCTCCGCGGATGGCGAGGACGTCTCCGGTCAGCGCGGGGACGTCGTCGGAGAGAGCGTCGCGCACGGGTGTCGTCATTCGGGGCCTCACTTCATTCATCGGGGGCGGGGTTACCCCTGGCTCCCCCGCCCCCTCCGTCTCACTGGACGGGGAGGGTCCGCGGCCGCCACGACTCGCGACGGGCCTCGAACTGCGCGATCTTGTCTTCGTTGCGCAGCGTGAGCCCGATGTCATCGAGCCCTTCGAGGAGCCGCCATCTAGTGTAATCGTCGATCCCGATGTCGGCCTGGAAGCGGGCCTCCGCGCCTCCGGTGGGGTCGCCGATGGCGGCGGTGCGCGCCTCGAGGTCGACCGTCATGCGCGCGCCGGGATCGGCGTCCATGATCGCCCAGAACCGCTCCAGATCCGCCTCGGAGATGGTCGCCGCGAGGAGGCCCTGCTTGCCCGCGTTGCCGCGGAAGATGTCGGCGAACCGCGGGCTCAGCACGACCTTGAAGCCGAAGTCGCGAAGCGCCCAGACGGCGTGCTCACGGCTGGAACCGGTGCCGAAGTCGGGCCCGGCGACGAGGACGGACGCCCCCTGATACGGCGCCTGGTTGAGCACGAACTCCGGGTCCTGCCGCCAGCCGTGGAACAGCGCGTCCTCGAAGCCCGTCTTGGTGACACGCTTGAGGAACACCGCGGGGATGATCTGGTCGGTGTCGACGTTCGACCGCTTCAGCGGCGCGGCGATGCCCGTGTGGGTGGTGAACTTCTCCATGGTCAGGCCTCCAGATCGCTCGGGCTGGACAGGGTGCCGCGGATGGCGGTCGCCGCCGCGACGAGCGGCGACACGAGGTGCGTGCGGCCGCCCTTGCCCTGGCGCCCTTCGAAGTTGCGGTTCGAGGTGGAGGCGCAGCGCTCCCCCGGGGCGAGCTGATCGGGGTTCATGCCCAGGCACATCGAGCATCCTGCGAAGCGCCACTCCGCTCCGAAGTCCTTGATGACCTGGTCCAGGCCCTCGGCCTCGGCCTCCAGTCGCACGCGGGCGGAGCCGGGAACGACCATCACCCGGACGCCGTCGGCCTTCTTCTTGCCCTGGATGATGGAGGCGAAGGCCCGGAGGTCCTCGATGCGGCTGTTCGTGCACGAGCCCATGAACACCGCGTCGACCGGCACCTCCTTCAGGGGCGTGCCCGGCGTCAGGTCCATGTACTCCAGCGCCCGCTCGGCGGCGGCCCGCTCGTTCGGGTCGGCGATCTCCGCCGGGTTCGGCACCGAGGCGGAGAGCGAGCTGCCCTGGCCGGGGTTCGTCCCCCACGTCACGAACGGCTCCAGCTCGTCGGCGTCGATGAAGACCTCGGCATCGAAGGTGGCGCCCTCGTCGGTCGGCAGCGTGCGCCAGTAGGCGACCGCGTCGTCCCAGTCCTGGCCCTTCGGCGCGTGCGGACGCCCCTCGAGGTAGGCGAACGTCGTCTCGTCCGGAGCCACCATGCCGGCGCGGGCGCCCGCCTCGATCGACATGTTGCAGATCGTCATGCGGCCCTCCATGGAGAGCGCGCGGATCGCGCTGCCGCGGTACTCGAGCACGTAGCCCTGACCGCCGCCGGTGCCGATCTTGGCGATCACGGCGAGGATGATGTCCTTCGCCGTGACGCCGGGACGCAGCGTGCCCTCGACGTTGATGGCCATCGTCTTGAACGGCTTCAGCGGCAGCGTCTGGGTCGCCATGACGTGCTCGACCTCGCTGGTGCCGATGCCGAACGCCATCGCGCCGAACGCGCCGTGCGTGGACGTGTGCGAGTCGCCGCAGACCACGGTGATCCCGGGCATGGTGAGGCCGAGCTGCGGGCCGACGACGTGGACGATCCCCTGCTCCGCGTCCCCCAGTGAGTGCAGACGCACGCCGAACTCGGCGGCGTTGCGGCGCAGCGTCTCGATCTGCGTGCGGCTGGTCAGGTCGGCGATGGGCTTGTCGATCTCCCACGTCGGCGTGTTGTGGTCCTCCGTGGCGATGGTCAGGTCGAGCCGGCGGAGCGGCCGTCCCTCGCTGCGGAGGCCGTCGAAGGCCTGCGGGCTGGTGACCTCGTGCACGAGGTGCAGGTCGATGTAGATGAGGTCGGGCTGGCCGTCCTCGCCCTTGACGACGAGGTGGTCGTCCCAGACCTTCTCGGCGAGCGTCCTGGGGCGTGCGGAATCCGCACCGGCGGTGGTGGTCATGGCGTGTCTCCTGTGGATGGCGGTTCGGCCCACGATGGACTCCGCGACGAGGAGGGGCTCAGATCGAGGTCTCGCCGCGGCCGCTAAGAAGGAGCACGGTCCGCATGACGTCAGGTTACCACCGCTCGGACACGCCGAGACACGCCGTGACACTCTGTTGCTCACCCGATCGACCGAGAGGCCCCCGCATGACCGTCGAGACCGCCCGCTTCGCCACCCGCGCCGTCCACGCCGCGAGAGGCCGAGCCGCTGCCGCCTCCCGTGTGACGCCGATCTACCTGACGGCCGGGTTCGAGTTCGACGACTTCGATCACGCCGCCGACCACTTCGGCACCGGCACCGGATTCGGGTACACCCGCACCGGCAACCCCACGGTGCACGCGGTGGAGCGGCAGCTCGCGAGCCTGGAGTCCGGTGCCGACGCCGTGCTCGTGGCCAGCGGACAGGCCGCGGTGACCACCGCTCTGCTCTCGGTCGTGGGCGCGGGCGACCACATCGTCTCCTCGACCCACATCTACGAGGGCACCCGCGGGCTGTTCCTGGACAACCTCGCCCGCCTCGGCATCGAGACGACGTTCGTGGACGACATCGCCGACGCGGATGCCTGGCGGGAGGCCGTACGCCCGACGACCAGGGCGCTGTTCGCGGAGTCGCTCGCCAACGCCCGCAACGACGTGCTCGACGTGGCGGCGGTGAGCGCCGTGGCCGACGAGATCGCCGTCCCCCTGATCGTCGACAACACCCTGGCCACGCCCGCCCTCCTCCGGCCGCTGGAGCACGGCGCGGCCATCGTCGTGCACTCCGCGTCGAAGTTCCTCGCGGGCCAGGGCGCGGTGCTCGGCGGCGTGGTGATCGACGACGGCCGGTTCGATGCGGAGCGCGCCGGGCACAACGCCCCGCACCTCGTGCTGCCGGGGCGGGGCGGCGCACCCAGCGTCTTCGCCCGGCACGGCGGCCGCGCACGCATCGGATACGCCAGGGAGTCGGTGGCTCCGCGGTTCGGTGCCTCGCCCTCGCCCCTCAACGCGTTCCTCATCGGCCAGGGCACCGAGACGCTCAGCCTGCGCGTGGAGCGCCAGTCGCAGAACGCCCTCGCCGTCGCACGCTGGCTCGCCGCACACGACGCCGTGGAGAGCGTGAACTACGTCGGCCTGCCCTCGCATCCTCACCACGAGACCGCGCTGCGCTACCTCGACGGCGGATTCGGCTCCATCTTCACCTTCACGCTGCGCGGCGGTCTCCCAGCGGCCCGTCGCTTCGTGGAGGAGGTGTCCGTGTTCACCCACATGACGCACATCGGCGACGTGCGGTCGCTCGTGCTGCACCCCGGCACGACCAGCCACGCGCAGCGCACCGACGAGGAGCGTCGGATCCTCGGCGTCGGCCCCGGCACGCTGCGGCTGTCGATCGGCATCGAGGATGTCGACGACCTGATCGGCGACCTCGCGCGGGTGCTCGAGAGCGTCAGGGAGACGGTGGCATGAGCCGCCTGCAGCACTTCGGGTGGTTCCTCGCCCGAGGCTTCGGTCCTCAGGGGTGGGGATATCCGTCCCTGGACTGGGACTACGACTGGACGCGACCGGAGGTCTACCAGGAAGCCGCCCGCACCCTGGAGCAGGCCGGTTTCGACCTCGTGATCATCGAGGACAGCCCCTCGCTCGGCTCGGCGGACACGATCGACCTGCGCGTGCGTCATGCGTTCGGCGGCCCGAAGCACGATCCCCTGCTGCTCGCACCGTACCTCTTCCAGGCGACCCGTCATCTCGGGGTGGTGCCCACCGTGAACCCCGCGGCCTCGCTGCCCTACACCTCGGCGCGGCAGTTCGCGACCCTGCAGCACCTGAGCGGGCACCGGCTCGGCCTCAACGTGGTCACCGACACCGGCAGCGCCCGGCACTTCTCGGCGGCCCCGCAACTCGGCCATGACGAGGCGTACGACCGTGCCGAGGAATGGCTCGCCGGCATCCGCGCGCTCTGGCGGAGCTGGGACGACGGTGCGCTGGTCGCCGATCCCGTCTCCGGGGTCTACGCGGACGGCACGCGTATGCGTCCGGTGCAGCACCGCGGCCCCCACTACGACTTCGACGGCCCTCTGAACGCCCTGCCCTTCACGGACGGCGAGCCGGCCATCGTCTCCCCCGGCGGCTCCGGGCGCGGCCTGGCGTTCGCGGGGGCGAACTCGGACGTCCAGCTGGCGCTCGCTCCCCTGCACGAGAAGTCGGTGCGGGAGTATCGGCAGCGGGTGCACGACGCGGCTCTCGCCCGCGGACGCCGGGCCGAGGACGTCAAGATCCTCTTCGCGATCCAGCCCGTGATCACGGCGTCCGCCGAGGAGGCCGACCGGATCGTGGCCGCTTCCGCACACCCGGACGACGCCGCACTCGCGCAGATCGCCCGGAAGCAGTCGAGTGATCTGGAGACCGATCTCACGACCCTCGATCTGGACCGCCCCCTCGACACGTCGATCTTCGGAGCGCACGTCTCCCGCGGCAGCATCCAGCGCCTGATCGGCGATCGGGGCGAGGACGCCCCGCTCCGCGCGCACCTCACCGCACTCGCCCGCACCGGCCGGCTGCGCGACCGCAGCGGGTTCGTGGGTACCGCGGAGGAGTTCGCCGATCTCGTCGAGGAACTCGGCGAGTGGGGCAACGACGGCGTGCTCCTCTGGGGCGACTTCCATCCCGTGACCCTGCACCGCACCCTCGACGAGCTGGTGCCGATCCTCCGCCGCCGCGGGCTCCTCCGTCGCGACTACGCGGACGGCGGTCTGCAGGCGAATCTGCAGGCGTTCTGACCCGCTCCGCGCGGACTCAGTCGCCGACCGGGATGGTGCGCTTCTCGGCGCGCTTCTCCCGGGACGAGGCGATCAGGCTCGCGATCGTCGCGACCGTCATCGACACGAGGATCACGGCGAGCGACACCATGTTGTCGATGTCCGGCACCCATTCCACGTGCTCGCCGCCGTTGATGAACGGGAGCTCGTTGACGTGCAGCGCATGCAGGATCAGCTTGATGCCGATGAACCCGAGGATCACGGCGATGCCGTAGTGCAGGTAGCGGAGGCGGTCCAGGAGGTCGCCGAGGAGGAAGTAGAGCTGGCGCAGCCCCATGAGAGCGAAGATGTTGGCGGCGAAGACGAGGAAGCCGTTGGTCGTGATCTCGAAGATCGCGGGGATCGAGTCGATCGCGAAGATGAGGTCGGTGACGCCGATCGTGATGAACACGATGATCATCGGCGTCCACATCCGCTTCCCGTCGACGGTCGTGCGGATCTTCGAGCCGTCGTAGGTCTCGCTGATGTCGATCCGGCGGCGGAGCAGCCGGACGATGAAGTTCTCGCGCTTGACGTCGTCCTCGTGCTCGCCTTCCGGCATCGCCTGCCGGATGGCGGTGTAGACAAGGAAGGCGCCGAACAGGTAGAAGATCGGCGAGAAGTTCTCGATGATCGTCACGCCGACGAGGATGAACAGCCCGCGCAGGACCAGCGCGATGATGATCCCGACCATCAGCACCTGCTGCTGCAGACGTCGCGGCACCGCGAACTGCGCCATGATCAGCACGAAGACGAAGAGGTTGTCGACGGAGAGGCTGTACTCCAGCGCCCACCCGGTGATGAAGTCCCCGGCGTTCCGCCATCCGCCCACGGTTCCCAGCAGCACCGCGAAGAGCAGGGCGAGGCCCACATAGAACACGACCCAGAGGGTCGACTCCTTGGTGGAGGGGATGTGCGGGCGCAGCCGGATGAGGAGCAGGTCGCCGATCAGGATGATCGTGAGGACGACCATCGAGGTGATCTCGAACCAGACGGGGATGTCCACGGGCGCTGTGCACCTTTCGCGAGGGGTCGGGAATGAGTCGAAAGTCTCTCCCCCGCAGATGTGCGGCGCGCGCCCGGAGCAGCGATGTCGGTGCTCGTGATGACGTTACGCGCGGATTCGGGATACTCCCTCTCGCCCGGGCCATGCTACCGGAGGTGGGGGTCATCGGGACGAGGAAGTCGACACACGACGGCGGATCCGCATCCGTGCTGAGACGATGGGACATCCGCCGACACTCTCCAGGGAGAGACACCGAACGGAACCAGGATGCCCGCACAGACGAGTGACCAGCGCTGGGCCGCCCAGGCGGCGGCCGGCGACCAGAGTGCCTTCCGCGCGCTGTACCGTGCCCACGTGCGCCCCGTGTACTGGATCGCCCACGGCATCCTGGGCGCCGCCGCCGACGCGGAGGACGTGACGCAGGAGACCTTCGTGGTCGCCTGGCGCAAGCTTCCGGGCCTGGAGCTGCAGGGAGAATCGATCCTCCCCTGGCTCGCGACGATCTGCCGCTTCCAAGCGGCGAACCGGCTGCGTCAGCGGCGCCGCGACCAGGCGCACACGACGGACGCGGCCGACGACCAGCTCCCCGACGTCGTCAGCGTCGAGGACCAGGTGATCACGGCGGCGCTCGCCGCGCGGATCGCCGCGGAGGTGGGCACCCTGAACGAGCTCGACCGGGAGATCTTCCGGCTGTGCGCGTCCGAGGGCTACGCCTACCAGGCCGCCGCCGACGAGCTCGGCGTGACGCACGCCGTCGTCCGGAACCGTCTCTCGCGCGTGCGCACCCAGCTGCGCGGCGCCGTCAAGGAAGTGAGGGACGCATGAACGACCAGACCCCGCGGCAGAGCCTCCCGCCCGTGTCCGACGCGACCGTCGCGCGGATCGAGGACGCCGTCTTCAGCGAGATCCAGGGTGAGCGGCCGCCGATTCCGCCGCGCGCAGAGCGCGCCAGGAGACGTCGACGCCGGTGGCTCACGGCCGGCGGGATCGCGGCGGCCTTCGTCGTCGGGGTCCTGGTGACGCCGCCGATCCTCGGTGCCGTGGGGGGCGGCGGCTCGTCCGTGTCCACCGCGGACGGCGTCGTGGGCTGGTCGACCGACGAGGCGGGCTCGGCCGTGCCGGACCGGGCCGTCGAAGGGGCGACCCTCCCCGGTGCCGTCGGATCGGACGCGGCGGCATCCGCCGAGGATGCCAGGGAGATCGTCGCCACGGCCCAGGCTTCTCTGCGCGTGAAGGACATCGTCGACGCCGCTGCCGCCATCGGCGACCTCGCCGCGGACCACGGCGGCTACGTCGAGAGCACCGAGGTCGGCAAGGCGGTCGCGACGGATGCCCCCGCCGAGCGGGTCCCCGCGGACTCCGGGTACGGCTGGATCACGGTCCGCGTCCCCGCCGACGACCTGACCACGGTGATCGCCGCCCTCGGCGACACCGGCGAGGTCCTGTCGTCCTCCGTCACGAAGCAGGACGTCACCGCCACCGCGATCGATCTCCGCGCCCGCGTGGAGTCGACCCGCGCCTCGGTGCAGCGGCTCACGGAGCTCATGAGCCAGTCGGGCTCGGTCGCCGATCTCATCGAGGCCGAGGTCGCGCTCACCGATCGCCAGGCGCAGCTTGAGTCGTACGAACAGCAGCTCGCCGCCCTGGAGGACCAGGTGGCCCTGTCGTCCCTCACCGTGGAGCTGTCGCGGGCGGACGCCCCGGCCGCAGCCGACCCCGCGGGCTTCGGCGACGGGCTGCGAGCCGGATGGAACGGTCTGGTCGTCTCGCTCAACGCCTTGGTGATCGCGTTCGGCTTCCTCCTTCCCTGGCTCGCGGTGGCCGCTGTCGTCGTCCTGGTCGTCTGGCTCGTCCGCCGCGGCCGACGGCGCCGGAAGGCCGCGCCCGCTGAGCCCCGCACGGAGGAATGACCCGCCGTTCCGCGGTATACAAGAAGTCTTGTGTGTCTCTTAACCGCTGCATAGCCTTCGGGGCGTGGAAGACATCTCCGTGATCACCGCCGTGCACCATCCGCTGCGGCGTCGCATCTACGACCACCTCCTGCTCTACGGCACGTCGCAGGTGACGGCGATCGCCCGCGCACTCGATAGCCAGGTCGGCAGCATCAGCCATCACCTCCGGATGCTCGAGCGCGCCGGGATCGTCGCGCGTGCCCCCGACCCGACCGGCGATCGGCGCACGAGCTGGTGGACGGTCGCACGACGCGGCCTCACCTGGTCGGTGGAGGACTTCGCCGACTCCCCCGCCGATGCGCTCCTCGCCCGGGAAGCACAGCGGCAGGGCATCCGCATGCAGATCGACCGTCTGCAGCGCTGGCGCCGCCGCCGAGGCGATCCCGCCGTGGCGGACTACGACGCCTCCAACACGGAGGCCACCGCCTGGGCGACCCCGGACGAGCTGCGCGATCTCTCCGCACGCGTCCTGCAGGCGCTGCGGGACTGGCAGGCATCGATCGACGAGGACGACGGCCAGGAGCGCACGCCCGTGTTCTTCTTCGCCCACGCGTTCCCCACGGAACCGTGATGACCGCACTCACCCCGCCCCTCGAGCTCTCGGCCCCTCCTCCGTTCCGGCGCGACCGGATGGTGCACGCGTGGATCGGCGTGAAGGCCCTGTCCGATGCCGGCGACGCCGTGTGGACGATCGCGGTGGCGTGGACGGCCGTGCAGATCGCCTCCCCCGCCGTCGCCGGACTCGTCGTCGCCGCCGGCACGATTCCGCGCGCCATGGTCCTGCTCTTCGGCGGAGTCATCGCGGATCGCGCCGACGCCCGCCGGGTGATGATGGTCTGCAACGCGGCGCGTGTGGGCGTGCTCGTCGCCGCTGCCGTGTGGACGGTCTCGCAGGCGCCGACCGTGCCCGTCCTGCTCGCCGCCGCCGTGGCGTTCGGGGTGTGCGACGCGTTCTACGAGCCCTCGGCCGGCACCATCGGGCGACAGCTGGTGCGCACGGACGATCTCCCCTCCTACGCGGCTGTCATCCAGACGGCATCACGCCTGGGCACGATGGGCGGCGCCGCGCTGGGCGGCCTGCTCGTCGCGCAGGCCGGTCTCGCGGGGAGCGCATCGGCGAACGCGGTGACCTTCGCCCTCGTCGTCGGATTCCTGGCGATCGCCCTGCGCCCGCGGTTCCGGCTCGCCCGGGCCCCGCGCACGTCGTCCCTGCGCGCGATCGGCGCGGCGTTCGCCCACCTCGGGGCGAACCCCACGACGCGCACGCTCGTCATCGCCCTCTCCGGGCTCAACCTCGCGGTCGGGCCGGCCGTCGGCATCGGCCTCGCCCTGCGGGCGCACGCCGAAGGCTGGGGAGCTCCCGCGGTCGGCCTGTTCGAGGGCCTCCTCGGCCTCGGTGCCGCCGTGGGGGCTGCCGCGGTCGCGAGATGGCGGCCGCGCCACGAGGCGCGGAGCGGATTCGGCGCTCTCCTCGTCCAGGGAGCGGGCATCGTCGCGCTCGGGTTCGGCCCCGTCTGGACGGTGGCCGTCGCCGCGGCTGTGGTCGGTGCCACCGCGGGATACGCCTCCGTGTTGCTGAGCGCGACGTTCGCCGCGACGGTGGACACCGCGTTCCTCGGTCGGATGGGCTCCCTCACCCGGCTCGGCGACGACTGCCTGATGCCGCTCGCGATGGCGGGCTTCGGCGCACTCGCCTCCCTCACCGCCGTCTGGGTGCCGTTCGTCGTGGCCGGTGGCGCGATGATGACGCTCATGCTCGTGCCGCTCCGGGCCCGCGCGTTCCGGACCCTGTCGCTGCGCGCGGACGACTGACGCGCACGGTCGGGAACGACGAAAGCCCCCCGGAGAACCGGAGGGCTTTCGTCGTGTTGTGTGACCCCAGCGGGATTCGAACCCGCGTTACCGCCGTGAGAGGGCGGCGTACTAGGCCGCTATACGATGGGGCCGTCTTGCGGAACTTTTCCGTTCCGCGACAACCGTTCAAGTATGCCACGGCGATTCTCACTGCGCCAAATCGAGGCCGCTTCACCCCAGATCCCGGGCGTGGCGCGCCGATTTCCGTTTGCCGCAGACCCCGGGAAGGAGTTGACTCTTCTCATGCGCGTCACCAAGTTCGAACATGCCACCCTTCGCCTGGACCAGAACGACGACACCCTCCTGATCGATCCGGGATCCTTCACCGCCCCGCTGCACGATCTCAGCGGACTGGTCGCCATCGTGCTCACGCACGAGCACCCCGACCACTGGACGCCGGAGCACCTCGACCGGATCCTCCGCGCGGCCCCAGGCACCCCCATCTTCGGACCGGAGGGCGTGGCGAAGGCGGCGGAGGGCTACGAGGTCACCGTCGTCTCCCCCGGCGACACCGTGGAGGTCGGCGCCTTCACCCTGCGCTTCTTCGGCGGCACGCACGCGGTGATCCACTCGTCGATCCCGACCATCGACAACGTGGGCGTGCTCGTCAACGACACGTTCTACTACCCCGGCGACTCCTATGCGGTGCCCGAGGGCGTCGAGGTCGGCACCCTCGCCGCGCCGCTCGGAGCCCCGTGGCTCAAGATCGGGGAAGCCATCGACTACGTGCTCGCCGTGAAGCCCCGCCGCGCGTTCGGCACGCACGACATGACCCTGTCCGTGATCGGCAAGAACATGCACCGCCAGCGGCTGCAGTGGGCGACCGAGCAGGGCGGCGGCGAGTTCCTCGTGCTCGAACCCGGGGACGCCGTGGATCTGTGACCGCACCGCGACGCCTCCTGCCCGCCCCGACGCCGCGGCTCGCCTTCCGGGAGATGACCGCCGACGACCTCGACGAGATGGCGGCGCTCCTCGGGGATCCGGAAGTCATGGCCTACTACCCGGCGCCGAAGTCGCGAACCGAAGCCGCCGCGTGGATCGCGCGCATGCAGCAGCGCTACCGCGAGGACGGCCACGGTCTCTGGATCATCGAGACGCACGACGGGGAGTTCCTCGGCGACTGCGGTCTCACCTGGCAGTCGGTGAACGACTCCCCCGTCCTCGAAGTCGGCTATCACGTCCGCGCCGACCGCCAGCGGCGCGGCTATGCGACCGAGGCGGCGCGCGCCTGCGTCGACCTCGTCGCGCAGACGTTCGCGCCGATACTCCTCACCGCCATCATCCACCCCGAGAACCAGGCGTCACGAGGCGTGGCGGAGAAGCTCGGCATGAGCCACATCGCCGATGACCACGCCCATCCATGGATCGTGCGGACCGTGATGGGCATGACCGTGGAGGCCGCGACCTAGCCCTGAGCGCCCCGCACCCGCAGGTCACGCGCGAGGTGGTCGCGCTGCTCGATGAGGAGTCGTCGCAGCGCCGCCGGGGCCTCGGGGGTGGCCGACAGCCAGGCATCGACCAGGTCCAGCGAGGACCGCGCGGGGAACAGACCGATCACCAGGCGACGAGCGATCTCGATGCTCCGCTCCGACCACGCGGTCCCGATCCGCTCGAAGTACTCCTCGTCGAAGGACTCGATGAGGTCGCGGCGGCCGCCGGCGCGGAAGCCGCCGATCTCGGCATCGAGGTGGTCGTTGGTGAGCGACCGGTCGTCCCACGCGGCCGTCCAGGCGGCCGCGCGCACCGCCGCGTCGGGGACGGAGGCGCGAGCGCGGCGGGCGGCGGTGCGTCCGTCGCCGGTGTCGTCCCGCTCCTCCTCCGCAGCGATGTCCGCGAGATCGGCGTGGCCGGTCGTCACGAGGGCCGTGAGGAGCTGCCAGCGCAGGTCGGGATCCACGACGAGCCCTTCGGGCACATCGCCGTCGAGCAGGGCACGGACCTCGGCGTGATGGATGTCATCGAAAGCCGAGGCCGCCGCCAGCGCGCGCGCCCAGGAGAGCTGGGCGTCGCTGCCGGCGTCCGCCTGCTGCAGCGTCGACCACGTGGCCTCGGTCCAGGCGCGCTGCTCCGCGTCGCGTCGGTCGTCGCGGACGAAATGCCGCAGCGCGAAAGCGGCGTCGAGGAGCGCTGCGGCCAGCAGACCGCCGTTCGACTCCCGCGGCGCGTGCGCCCGCACGATCGCGACGAAGCGAGCCGCGTCGAGTTCGCCGTCACGGGTGGCGTTCCAGAGCGACGACCACACGAGCGCCCGGGCGAGCGGGTCCTCGATGTCGGACAGCGACTCCTCGACGGTGCGGAGGGACCGCTCGTCGAGGCGCGCCTTCGCATAGGTGAGGTCGTCGTCGTTGAGCAGCACGAGATCGGCCTCGGGGAGGTCGATGTCCACGCGCTCCCCGATCAGGTCCAGCTCCCGCTGCTCCCGCCGCACGATGCGGCCATCCACGCGGTCGTACAGCCCGATCCGCAGGCGGTGCGGACGGACGTCGTCCTGCACGAGGTGGTGTCCTCCGTCGGCGTCGGTCTCCGTCCAGATCGTCGAGACGCCCGTCGTCTGCAGCCAGGCGGCCGCCCAGTCGGTCATGTCCCGGCCGGACACCGCGCTGAGCTCGACGAGGAAGTCGTCGAGAGTGGTGTTGCCGAAGGCGTTGGCGGCGAAGTACCGGCGAGCCCCCTCGAAGAACGCCTCGTCGCCTACGAAGGCGACCAGCTGCTTCAGCACCGAAGCGCCCTTGGCGTAGGTGATGCCGTCGAAGTTCAGCTTCGCGGCCTCGAGGTCGGGGATGTCGGCGACGATGGGGTGGGTCGTGGGGAGCTGATCCTGCTGATAGGCCCAGGCCTTGCGACGCATGGCGAACGTCACCCACGCGTCGTGGAACCGGGTGGCCACCGCCGAGGCGTGCGAGCCCATGTAGTCGGCGAACGACTCCTTGAGCCAGAGGTCGTCCCACCACGTCATCGTGACGAGGTCGCCGAACCACATGTGCGCCATCTCGTGGAGGATCGTGTTGGCCCGGCTCGCCCGCTGCGCCTTGGTGGCGGCGCCGCGCGAGAGGTAGCCCTCCGTGAAGGTGACCAGACCGGGATTCTCCATCGCACCGAGGTTGTACTCGGGGACGAAGACCTGGTCGTACTTGCCCCACGGATAGGGATAGGCGAAGGCGTCGGTGAAGAAGTCGAGCCCCTGCCGGGTGACCTCGAGGATCTCGTCGGCCTCGAGGTGATCGACGAGCGAGCGGCGGACGAACACCCCGAGGGCGACCTGCTGCTCGTCTCTGGTCCACTCCCCGTCGACGCGGGCATAGGGGCCGGCCGCGATCGCCGTGACGTAGCTCGAGATCGGCAGGGTGGGGGCGAACTGCACCCGCTGCACGCCGACGCCGAGGTCGACGTGAGCCGGCGACTGGTTCGAGAGCACCTCCCACCCGGACGGCGCGTCGACGACGAAGGTGTACTCCGCCTTCATGTCCGGCTGCTCGAAGCAGGCCATCACCCGGCGGGAGTCCGCGGGCTCGTACTGGGTGTACAGGTAGGTGCGGTCGTCTGCCGGGTCGTGGAACCGGTGCAGACCCTCCCCCGACCGGCTGTAGGCACCGACCGCCTCGACCAGGACGACGTTCGAGGCCGCGAGGCCGTCGATCGTCAGGCGCGCCCCGTCGTAGACGACATCCCGCTGCTCCCCGTTCACTTCGACGCGGACGACCTCCTCGCCGATGAAGTCCAGCCACGTGCTCTGGACGGTCGCATCGAACTCCAGGACGGTCGTGGTCGGGAAGCCCGTGCGCGCCCGCTCCGGGGCTCCGGTCAGGTCCAGCTCGACGCGGATGCGGTGCAGGGTGATCGCAGCGGATCGCGCCGCGGTCTCCTCACGGGTCAGGTTCGCGGTGTGCATCCCCCCATCCTGGCATCTTCCCGGCGACGACCGGGGAGCGTCGGCGCGTTCAACCGCGCCGCCCCGTTCCTCGCCGGTTGACCTTCCGCGACGTCTCCGGTCCGCCCAGCAGTCGCCGGATCGCCGTCTCGGGCGTCACGTCGAGGTCGAGCGTCCGCCCCCGACCGTACTGCCGGAACACACGGGGATCGATGTAGCTGTTGCGGGCGACCGCGGTCGTGTTGCCGAGGGCGGTCGCCGCCGCCTGCACCGCGAGACGTTCGGCCTGGTTCCGCTGACCGCGGCGGTCGAGGGCTCCGATGCGGGCGAGGGCGTCCGCGGCGATGATCGTGCCGTGCAGCGTCCGGAAGTCCTTTGCCGAGAAGCTGGCCCCGAGCACGTCCTTGAGGTACGTGTTGACCTCGGCGGGCGTGATCTTCACCCGCCGCCGACCCTTCCGGTACGCCAGGAGGAAAGCGGTCGAGGCACCGCTCGCGAAGTCGGTCAGGGCTTCGGCGAGGGCTTCGTCGGTGATCTCGATCGCGGCGGTCTGTCCGCTCTTCGCCGGGAAAGAGAGGGCGACGTCGCCGCCATCGATACGGACGTCGCGGAGGCGGAGCGTGGTCAGGCCCCGGCTGCCGTGACGCGCCAGGTAGCGTTCCGAACCGATCCGCAGCGCGGCGTCGTCGAGGAGGCGGAAGGCGATCGCGAGGGCGCGCTCCTTCGTCTGCCCGTCCTCCTTGAGCGCCTTGGTGACCTGCGCCCGAGCGCTGGGCAGAGCTGCGGCGAGGTCCAGCGCACGGACGAACTTGCGACGGTCGCGGGAGACCCGCCAGAGCGGGTGATACAGGTACTGCTTGCGCCCGGCGGTGTCGATCCCGACGGCCTGGATGTGCGCGAGCGGGTCGGCCGCGATCCACACGTCCTGCCACGCCGGCGGGATCACCAGGTCGCTGATGCGTTCGCGATCCGCCTCGGGCGCCGGCTCCCCCGTCGGATCGACGTACCGGAATCCCGAGCTCGTCCGCTTCCGTGTGAAACCCGGGTCCTGGCCGGGCACCACTCGCACCAGTCGCGCCATGCGTCTCTCCTCCCGCCGTGCAGCTCCTCCGAGTGTGGAGTGACCGCGGTCTCGGCCGGAAGGGAGTGGCGTCTCACCCCGCCGGCGTGCTATCCGGGTCGGCGTCCTTCGCGAAGACCGCCCGCATGTGGTCGCTGGTGAGGAAGTCCGCGATGCCGATCATGATCAGGCTGAAGACGATCTGCTCGGTGACCATCCAGACCGGGTAGAGGCCGGGGATCGCCGCCATGACGAGCGTGATGACCGGGAAGATCTGCGCGAACAGCCGCAGGCGGAGATAGGCCCAGCGCCATCCGCGGCGCGCGCGCCAGGCGAAGTAGAACAGCGTCGCGGTCATCGCCAGCACCACGAGGGTGCGCATCCACACGGCGAACGGCACGCTGTCGCCGTCGGCGGCGAGCACCAGGGCGACCACTACGGCACCCACCCCGAGCACCAGCTCGGCGACGAGCAGCCAGAGGATCCAGGTGAAGGCACGGACGGTCCGCGGATGGGTGCGACCGGCGTCGCTGATCAGCACGCCGGCCTGCCGCCCACCCGCGATCCGGTCGAGACGGAGGAAGAGCGGTTCGAGGGCCATGCTCGGAGCCTAGACCGGCGGCGTCCGTTCGACCTCGTCCGTTCGATGGACCTCGGCGCTGCTGCCGTTGGCCGCTGCCGGGAGCACCCGCTCCAGTACGACCGCCAGCACGCCGACGGCGAGGCTGCCCGCGACCATGACCGCGATGAACCAGCCGCTGACGCCGACGCCGAGGAGCACTCCCGCGACGAGCGGGCCGAGGATGGCACCACCCTGGAAGGCCGCGGAGTTGAGGGCGTTGTAGCGCCCGCGGGTGCGGTCCGTCGCGAGATCGTTGTAGATGGCCGGGATCGTCGGCTGCATCATCGTCTCCCCGAAGGCGAACACGCCCATGAACGCGATGACGGCGATCGCAGCCGTGACCGAGTCGGGAAGCAGGCCCGCGGCGCCGAGCATGACCCAGGAGACGGCCCAGATGAGGGCCATGACCTGCATGACCCTGGTGCGCCGGCGCCCGGTGATGAGCCGGAGGACGGCGAACTGCAGCAGCACGATGACGGCCGTGTTCACCGCGAACGAGATGCCGACGACGGCGGTCGAGACCTGGGCGATCTGACGGGCGTAGGCGGGGAAGCCCGCCTCGATCTGTCCGTAGCCGATGAAGACGGAGAAGAAGGTCAGCAGCGTCATCCAGAGCACCGCGGGGCGCCGCAGGATCTCCCGGTAACCGCCCTCGGTGGTCACCGCAGGGTCCGGGTCCGCCTGGGTGCGCACGTGCCGGAGCGGGCCAAGGAGCAGAGCGAGCGGGATGAGGCTCGTGGCCGCGTCGATGAGGAAGATCGTGGTGAACGTCGACGGCTCCGTCACGTCGACGAAGAACCCGCCGATGATCCCGCCCACGCCGATGCCGAGGTTGACGAGGGCGAAGTTCACGCCGAAGTACTGCTGACGGACCTCGCCGTCGACCACCGAGGCGATGAGGGCGTTGAAGCCGGGCCAGGAGACCCCGAAGTTGATCCCGATGAGCACGACCGCGACCGTCGCGACGGCGGGATGCGTGGCGTAGGCGAGGAGCGTGCACCCCGCGATCATCGCCAGGAGTCCCACGATCAGCACGCGCCGGGCGCCGAAGCGATCGATCAGCGTGCCACCGGGACCGGTGACGACGAGCCCCGTGATCGCGATGAGGCTCATGAGCGCTCCGGAGAACCCGAGGTCGAAGCCGCGGACCTCGTGGAGGTAGATGATCGTGAACGGCAGCGTCATCCCCCGCCCGAGGGTCTGGATCGCCACGGTCGACAGCAGCCAGCGTCCCTCGGTGGGCAACTCGTTCCAGAAGGACTTCATACCGATCACCTCGTCATTGTTCCAGGAGCCGGGGACATCGGATGACCGCCGGGGTCGCGGGGAAGAAGCCGATATTCTGCGAACATGCCCGTGTCGTTCGAAGACTTCCGCTCCACCCTCCCCCATGCACCGGCCCGTGACGCGTGGGGCCTCGTGCTCACCGACGCCGAGGCGCAGCAGGTCGCCGCGGACGAGCAGGCGAGCCGGGCCTGGTACGACTACTTCCTCGCGACCACGGCCACGGCGCCGACCGCCCCTGCGGCGGCGGCACCGCTCGGGGGACACGAGCTCCCCGTCGCCGCCGCGCCGGGATTCGCCGCGGCACCCCCGCCGGCACCGGTCGCCGCCCCGTGGACCCCCACGCCCGCGGAGAGCCCGGAGCGGAAGAGCCGGGTCGGACTCTGGGTGACGCTGGGCATCGTGGGCGCGCTGCTCCTGATCGCCGCGATCGTGACGGTGTTCGCCTTCGCGACCGCACGCCACTGGACCAAGATCGACGTACCGGAGAAGCCCGAGACCTTCCACAGCGAGGAGTACGAGACCGGCAAGTACCTCGTCGCCGACGACGGCGTGAGCCCGTGCGCGGTGGACCAGGACTGGACGGACTGCATCGGGCTCATGGAGGCCGAGTACGCGGGAGCATGCGCCGGGGTCGACCTCGTCCCGGCCTCCGCGGACCTGTGCGCGCAGCACCGTACCGAGATCGACCGGATGATCGCGGAGGACGCGGACGGGATGTACGTGGCCTCCCTCGGCGACTTCGGGCACCTCACCCGGACGCCGGAGACGGCGACGCGCCAGGTCTCGAACGACGATGCCGAGCCGGCCGTCACGCATGAGGCCGTGTGCTATCTCGGGTTCCTCGGGGAGTGCGAGTAGCCGGTCAGCCATCCGCGGGTCTCGCCGGGGAGGCCGACCGAGCGTATCGTCGGGCACAGACCTGACCGGGTCGGGGACGAGGTGTCGACATGTGTCGGTGGCTGGCGTATGTGGGAGAACCACTGCACCCGTCGGAGGTGATCCTCGACGCGCGACATTCCCTCGTGGCGCAGTCCCTGGACTCGCCCCTCGGCGCGGAGACCGTGAACGGGGATGGGTTCGGCCTCGGCTGGTATCCGGCGTCGAACGGTGACGACTCTGGGCAGCCTCCGAAGCCTGCACTGTTCCGCAGCATGGAGCCCGCCTGGAACGATCTGAACCTGCGCGAGATCTCCCGCACGATCCGCAGCCCGCTCTTCTTCAGCCATGTGAGAGCGGCCGCCGGGCCGCCGGTCCAGCAGACCAACTGCCACCCCTTCCGGTACGCGAACTGGCTCTTCATGCACAATGGCGGCCTGGCGGACTTCCTGACCGTGAAACGCGACCTCACTCTCGCCGTCGATCCCTCCCTCTACCCGGAGATCCAGGGCACCACCGACTCCGAGGTGCTGTTCCACCTCGCTCTGACCCACGGCCTGCAGGACGATCCGATCGCGGGGATGCGGGCGGCCATCCGGGAGGCCGAGCGCGTGGGGCGCGAGCATGGCGTCCGTTTCCCCGTGCAGGGAACCTTCGCGGTCTCCGAGGGCACCACCGTCTGGGCGTTCCGGTACTCGACGGCTGGGCGCTCCCGCTCCCTCTTCCACTCCACCGACATCGAGACTCTTCGCCGGATGTACCCCGATGCCGAACGGCTGCGCGTCTTCGGCCGCCGGGCGCACGTGATCGTCTCCGAGCCGCTGAACGATCTGCCGGGCGCATTCCTGGAGGTCCCCGAATCGACGGTGTCGATCCTCGACGAGACGGGTTATCGGTACGAGCCCTTCCTCGAAGCCGCGTGAAGAACTGAGGCCACCGTGCCGGAAACGAAAAACCCCCGCCGGAGCGGGGGTTTTCGAAGTGCTGGGGTACCTGGACTCGAACCAAGAACAACTGAACCAGAATCAGCCGTGTTGCCAATTACACCATACCCCAAGGGCGAAACCGGAGCCTCGCACCGAGAGTCAAGCTTACCCGAGCGGCGACCGATCACCAAAACCACCGGTGCCGTGTCGCCGCTCGGGCGCGTCGCGGATCAGTTCGCGAGGAACGCCGAGAGCGCGCGCAGGCGCCGCAACGACTCGTCCTTGCCCAGCAGCTCCATCGACTCGAACAAGGGCGGCGAGACGCGGCGTCCGGTGATGGCCACACGCGGCGGCCCGTAGGCCACCCGCGGCTTCAGCTCGAGGTTCTCGACGAGCGCCGTCGACAGCGCCTCCTGGATCTTCTCCGGGGTGAAGTCCGTGACCGGCTCCAGCGCGGTGACGCAGGCGTCGAGCACCTCGGCGGCGTTGGCCGGCAGCCCCTTGAGCGCATCCGCGTCGTACGACACCTCGTCGCGGAACAGGAAGCCGAGCATGCCCGGCACCTCGCCCAGCAGCTGCACGCGCTCCTGCACCAGCGGAGCCGCACGGAACGCCAGGACGAGCTGCTCGTGGGTCGGCTCGTCGAACAGGCCGGCCGCGGCGAGGTACGGCACCGTGCGCTCGGCGAAGTCCTTCACGTCGAGCATGCGGATGTGGTCGCCGTTGATCGACTCGGCCTTCTTCTGATCGAAGCGGGCCGGGTTGGGGTTCACGTTCTCGATGTCGAACGCGGCGATGAACTCGTCGAGCGAGAAGACGTCGCGGTCCGGGCCGATCGACCAGCCCAGCAGCGCGAGGTAGTTCAGCAGGCCCTCGTGGATGAAGCCGCGCTCCCGGTGCAGGAACAGATCGGCCTGCGGGTCGCGCTTGGAGAGCTTCTTGTTTCCGGTCTCCCCCAGCACGAGCGGCATGTGGGCGAACCGCGGCACGAACGTCGTCACACCTGCGTCGATGAGAGCCGCGTAGAGCGAGAGCTGTCGCGCAGTGGACGGCATGAGGTCTTCGCCGCGGAGCACGTGGGTAATGCCCATCAGCGCGTCGTCGACGGGGTTCACGAAGGTGTATAGCGGCACGCCGTTGGGGCGCACGACGACGAAGTCCGGGAAGGAGCCGGCGGGGAAGGTGACCTCGCCGCGGATGAGATCGACGTACGTGAGGTCTTCGTCCGGCACCCGCAGGCGGAGGGCGGGCTGCCGGCCCTCGGCGCGGAAGGCGGCCTTCTGCTCATCGGTGAGGTCACGGTCGAAGTTGTCGTAGCCGAGCTGCTTCGCGCGGCCGTTGGCCTCGTTGCGGGCGTCGATCTCCTCGGCCGTCGAGTAGCTCTCGTAGAGCGCGCCCGTCGCGAGGAGCTTGTCGATGACCTCGCGGTAGATGTCGTGCCGCTCGGACTGGCGGTACGGGGCGTGCGGGCCGCCGACCTCGACGCCCTCGTCCCAGTCGATCTTCAGCCACGTGAGCGCGTCGACGAGCTGGCGGAAGCTCTCCTCGCTGTCGCGGGCGGCGTCGGTGTCCTCGATGCGGAACACCATCTTGCCGCCGTTGTGACGGGCGTACGCCCAGTTGTACAGAGCCGTGCGGACCATGCCGACGTGCGGCAGCCCCGTCGGGGAGGGGCAGAAGCGGACGCGGACGTCGGCGCCGCTGGCGGTCGTGGTGAGGGGATGCGGAGTAGCCATAGCCCTTCGATTCTACGGGTGCGGGCCGGTCAGCCCCGGCGCGAGACCGCCACGGCCGCGCGGTGCTCCAGGGGCAGCACCGTTCCCACCCGATGCGCGGCGACCGTCTCCTCGAACCCTGCACGGAACCGGGATCGCTCGACAGAGGAGAGCCCCGCATACTGCGCCCCGGCGCCGGCCACACCGCCCTCGACCGAGACCCACAGGGCGTCCGGGTCGGCGTGCCAGGTCCAGGTGTGCTCGGTGACCGACACCTCCGGGAGTCCGGCGTCGACGAGCATGGCCGCGAAGCCGTCCGCCGTGCGATCGAAGTCCTCCTCGGCCGGAAGCCTCTCCCCCGCAGACGGCGGCAGCCCCGCGCGTTCGACGACCTCTGTCCAGAACCACGACGGGGAACGGGTCCAAGTCGTCGCGGCGACCGCTTCCCGTGCGACCCGCCCCAGCTCCCGGGCGGCGGTCCGCGGGGAGGAGACGTGGTTCAGCACGAAGTTCGCCACGACGGCGTCGACGGAACGGTCGTCGAAGGGCAGCGTCGGCAGGCCGCCGTCGATGATGCGCAGCGTCGGGTGCCGCCGGCGGGCGACGGCGCGCATGGTGGGCTCGGGCTCGCAGGCCGTGACGTTCCACCCCAGGCCGACGAAGCGGGCCGCGAGGCCGCCCTCCCCCGCCCCGACGTCGAGGAGGCTGCGACCCTCCGCTGGTCCGAGGGCTGCGGCGAGGACATCGACCGTGCCCGCGCACAGGGCGGCGTACGAGGCGGCATAGGCCTCCCCGACGCCGTCCCAGGCTTTCACCGCGCGCTGCTCCGGGCGAGCGGCGACAGCGCGACGATCGCGAGGACGAGCACGGAGGCCGCGATGCCGAGCCCGGCGTACTGGAAGTTCGACAGCACGACGCCGGCGAGGACCGACCCGGCGGCGGCTGACAGGCTCATCAGCGAGTCGCTGCGTCCCTGTCGCCGCGTGCGGACGTCGGGGGCCGACGCCTCGGTGAGCAGGGCGGCGCCGGCGACCGTGCCGGCGCTCCACCCGAGGCCGAGGAGGATGAGCGCCACCATGACACCCCACGCCTCGGTGCCCGCGAAGACGGCGAAGGCCAGGGCACCGCCGAGCAGCGCCTGCCCGAGCAGCACCACGCGCAGCCGCCCCCAGCGGTCGGCCAGCACTCCGAACACCGGCGAGAGCGCGTACATGCCGCCGACGTGCAGCGCGATGGTGATCCCGACGAGCGCCGAGACGTCGGCCGGGGTCGCCGCCGCACCGTGGGCGCCGTGCGCCATGTGGGACAGATGCACCGGGGTCATCGCCATGACCGAGGCCATCACCACGTGCGAGCCCGCGATGGCGAAGATCGCGTAGCGGGCCACGTGCGGGCGGTCCGCCACGGCGGCGCTCGTCGTCGCGGCCGCCGCCTGCGCGAGTCGCTGCGCGGCGAGGAGCGGATCCGGGCGGAGGGCGACGAGGTAGAGCGCGAGCGCCGCGCATTGCGCCACGAACGAGAAGACGTACGAGCCGGTCTGCGGCGGCATGCCGATCGCCTGGCCGACGATCTCCCCCGGACCGAGCAGCAGCGGGCCCGCCACGCCGCCGATCGTCGTGGACCACACGACGATCGAGAGGTCGCGCCCACGATGCTGCGGGGCCGCGAGGTCCGTGGCCGCGAACCGGGACTGCAGGTTGCCCGCGTTCCCCGCACCGATCAGCAGGATGCCGACGAGCAGGAGCGGGAAGACGCGTACGGATGCCGCGAGGATCACCACGGCGATGCCGACGAGGGCGAAGAGATTGCCGAGGGTGAGGGCACGACGCCGTCCGAGGCGCGCGGCCATCCGGGCCAGCGGGATCGCGCAGACCGCGGCTCCGAGGGTCACCGACGCCGTCGCGAGTCCGGAGAGCGCGTCGCTGCCGGAGATGTCCGCGGCGAGCAGCGCACCGAGCGACACGGTGGCTCCGAACGCGATGCCGCCGAGCACCTGCCCCAGCGACAGCACGAGCACGGTGCGGCGCTGGACCGCTTGCTGCTGCGTCGCCGTGAGGGCGACCTCGGTCATGACGCGGGAGCGGCGTCGCGCGCGGTGTTGCGGAGGATGCCGAGTCCGGAGATCTCGACCTCGACCGTGTCACCCGCCTCGAAGGTGCCCACGCCGGCGGGGGTCCCCGTCATGATGACGTCACCCGGAAGGAGCGTGAACACCGCGGAGGCGTACTCGATGATCGCGGCGACCGAGTGGATCATGTCGGTGAGCGGCGCATGCTGGCGGACCTCGCCGTTCACCCGCGTCTCGATCGTGGCCTGCGTGGGGTCGAAGTCCGTCTCGATCACGGGGCCGAGCGGGCAGAACGTGTCGAAGCCCTTCGCCCGCGACCACTGCCCGTCCTTGCGCTGCAGGTCGCGCGCCGTGACGTCGTTGCCGATCGTGTAGCCGAGCACGTGGTCGAGGGCGTTCTCCGCCTTCACGTTCTTGGCGATCCGCCCGATCACGACTACGAGCTCGCCCTCGTACTCCGTCCGCTCGGACAGCGCGACAGGACGCACGATCGCGTCGTCCGGGCCGATCACGGCGGTGTTCGGCTTGAGGAACAGCAGCGGCTCCTCGGGGGCCACTCCGCCCATCTCGGCGGCGTGGTCGTGGTAGTTCTTCCCGACGCACACGACCTTGGAGCGCGGGATCACGGGCGCGAGCAGCGTGGCCTCGGTCAGCGGGATACGCGCGCCGGTCGTCTCGTACCCGGAGAACATCGGGTCCCCGGCGAGGACCACGAGCTCGCGGTCGTCGATGATCCCGTACATGATGGCGTCGTCGTGGCGGAACCGAGCGATCTTCATCCCTCCACCCTAGATCCCCTGCTCCCCCGTCGAGACCCCGCTCTCTCGTCGAGACCCCCGCTCACGTGCGGAGGCGGGGTGGGGTCTCGACGCGACCCCGGGGCTCGACAGACCTCAGCCGGGCGGGCGGATGCCGAACGCGGCGAGCCGGCGCCCGAGATCCTCGGGGGTGCGGATGTGCGAGGAGCCCCAGCGCACCACGCGCCACCCCGTGACCCCGCGGATCTCGTCCTCGCGGTGCTTCTCCGCCATCACCGCATCGGCCGCCGTGGGCGTCGTCCGCAGCTCCGCGTCCCGGTACTTGTCCTCCCCGTCGAACTCCCCGAAGGCCTGCGACCGCGGGAACCCGAAGTCGGCGAAGTACCGCGCGCCGTCGGGGCCCACGAGGGGAACCTGCAGATCGATGTCCCGGAAGCCGAGTCGGTGGAGCTGCAGGCGGCTCACGCTCTCGCCCGGAAGCTGCGCCCGTCCGTCGGCGAAGGTTCCGATCCACCGCGCGCGACGCACGCCCCGGAGCCCCGCCACGCACAGCCGGTCGACCTCGGCCCGCCAGGCGTCGACCTCACCGTGGTCGACCTCGTGTCCGTCGATCGAGACCATCCGCAGAGCCGCGTCCCCGGCCGCGACGACGGCCTCCGGGCGCAGCAGCCGGGCGAGGTCGACCACGGTACGGATCAACGAGGTGCACCGGATCCCGTGCCGCCGGACGATGTCGCTCTCATCGAGCGTCATCTGGTGTCGGACGACCCCGGCCTCGGTCCTGCTGTGCCGACGGCTGCGGATCGCGGTGTGCACGTCGTCCCGGATCGGCCCCACGAGCGGCAGCCCCCAGAGCGCCGCCGCGGAGAGATGCGAGAACACCGGACCTCCGCCGAGGCTGGCCCGACGGACGGCGCACACCCGCACGAGCTGCCTTCCCTCGGGCCACAGCTGGCCCCAGACCTCCGCGTCGACATACGCCCCGCGGTGCACCCGTCGCAGCCTGCCGTGCGCGACCGCCTCCCTCAGCTCCCGTTCCGTGACCCCCGTGTCGAGGACCTCCTCCCGCGATCGCACAAGATCCCAGGCTTCGGAGAACGAGAGGCGCCGCGACATCCCCTCACTCTCCCCCGCCTACTCCCCTCACCTCTCGTTCTCCACACCCCCCACCTCTCTTCCCCCACTCCCCCCGCATTGTGCAGGAACAGTCCCAGCGCGCGAGCCCCCCGGTACACGCCGAGACCCCGCCTTCCACGCGTCGACACGGCGGGGTGTCGACGGGAAGACGGGGCCTCGGGGAATCGGATCAGGCGTCGAGGCGGAGCAGCCAGCCGTGCTTGTCCTCGCGGCGCCCGTACTGGATGTCGGTGAGCTCCTCACGGAGGGACAGCGCCAGCTCGCCCAGCGGCTGCGGCTCGTCCAAGCCCTCGCCCACGAGCGCTCCGATCGGGGTCACGACCGCGGCCGTGCCACAGGCGAACACCTCGACGATGTCACCGGAGGCCACGCCCTCACGCCACTCGTCGATCGAGATCGGACGCTTCTCGACCGTGTAGCCGCGGTCCTCGGCCAGCTGCAGCAGCGAGTCGCGCGTGATGCCCTCGAGGATGCTGTCCGACTCGGGCGTGACGACACGACCGTCCTTGAACACGAACACGACGTTCATGCCGCCGAGCTCCTCGACATCGCGGTTCTCGTTGAGGAACACGACCTGGTCGCAGCCCTTCGCACTGGCCTCGGCCTGCGGCAGGAGGCTAGAGGCGTAGTTGCCGCCCGCCTTCGCCTTGCCGGTGCCACCGCGACCCGCGCGGGCGTAGTCCTCGGAGAGCCAGATCCGCACGGGCTTCACGCCGCCCGTGAAGTACGCACCGGCGGGGCTCGCGATCACGTAGTAGGCGACCTTCTGCGCCGCGCGCACGCCGAGGAAGGCCTCCTTGGCGAACATGAACGGCCGCAGGTACAGGCTCTGGTCGGCGCCGGAGGGCACCCAGCGGCCGTCGACGGCGATGAGCTCGCGCAGCGACTGGATGAAGTACTCCGTCGGCAGCTCCGGCAGCGCCAGGCGGCGGGCGCTCGCCTGCAGGCGCGCGGCGTTGCGGTCGGGACGGAAGGTGTGGATCGAACCGTCCGCGTGCCGGTAGGCCTTGATGCCCTCGAAGATCTCCTGCGCGTAGTGCAGCACGGACGCCGCGGGGTCGAGCGGGATCGGGCCGTAGGGCTGCACGCGCGGACGGTGCCAGCCGCCCTTGGCCGACCAGCAGATGTCGACCATGTGGTCGGTGAAGACGACCCCGAAACCGGGGTTCTCCAGCACTTCGGCGACGCGTGCCGGCGAGGCCGCGTTCAGGTTCTTCGTCACGGCGAACTCCAGGGGAGCCACGCTCGTCTCGGCGTCGATCGTCGTCATGTCGTCATCCAATCCTCGTGGGGTGGGCGCATCCTCGCGCCCTGTCAGCCTACGCCCGCCGTTCAGAGACGGGCAGTGATCGCGGAGCCGATCTCCGCGGTGGTGCGGGCACCGCTGCGGGCGGCGATGTCCGCCTCGACCGCGGCGCTGACACGCGCCGACTCGGCCGTCAGGCCGAGGTGGTCGAGCAGCAGCGCGATGGAGAGGATCGCGGCGGTCGGGTCGGCCTTCTGCTGACCCGCGATGTCCGGAGCCGAGCCGTGCACGGGCTCGAACATCGACGGGAAGGCGCCATCGGGGTTGATGTTCCCCGAGGCGGCGAGGCCGATGCCGCCCGTGACGGCGCCGGCGAGGTCGGTGAGGATGTCACCGAAGAGATTGTCCGTCACGATCACGTCGAAACGCGAGGGATCGGTGACGAGGAAGATCGTGGCGGCGTCGACGTGCAGGTAGTCGACGGCGACGTCGGGGTGCTCGGTGGCGACCTCGTTCACGATGCGCTGCCAGATCGCACCGGCGTGCACGAGCACGTTGGTCTTGTGCACGAGGGTGAGCTTCTGACGGCGGCGCTCGGCAAGCGCGAAGGCGTAGCGGACGACCCGCTCGACGCCGAACGCCGTGTTCACGGAGGTCTCGTTCGCGACCTCCTGCGGCGTCCCCTTCCGGATCGCTCCGCCGTTGCCGACGTAGGGCCCCTCCGTCCCTTCACGGACCACGACGAAGTCGACCTCGCCCGGGTCGGACAGCGGACCGGGCGCTCCGGCGAAGAGCTTCGAGGGGCGCAGATTCACGTAGTGGTCGAGGGTGAACCGGAGCTTCAGCAGGAGTCCGCGCTCGATGTTCGCGTCCTTCAGGCGCGGGTCCCCCGGCGTGCCGCCGACCGCGCCGAGGAGGATCGCGTCGTGGGCGGAGATCGCGGCGAGGTCCTCGTCGGTGAGCGTGTCGCCGGTCTCGAGGTACCGGCCGGCACCGAGCGAGAAGCGGGTCTTGTCGAACGTCACGGCGCTGTCGGCGGTGACGGCGTCGAGCACCTTCTCCGCCTCGGCGATGACCTCGGGACCGATGCCGTCACCCGGGATGACGGCCAGCTTCACGACACGCGACATGAGACTCCTTGCGCACTGCACGGGGGTGGACCGGCCGCGGCGCGACCGCGGGTCGGACGGGCCGGTCCCCCCAGCGTAGTGGTCAGTGCGTGGGTGCCTTGCGCAGTGTGACGGCCGCGATGACCGCCGCGACGACGACGAGGCCCGCACCGATGAGCGACGTGACCGTGACTCCCGAGCCGAACGCGTCGGCCGCCGCCTGCCACAGGGCGTCGCCGAGCGCGGCCGGGAGCTCGTGGGCGGCGGTGTACGCGCCGGCCAGCGTCTCCTGCGCAGCGCGGGCCACCTCGGCCGGAAGCCCCTCGGGCAGCACCAGCGCGCCGCGGTAGAACGCGGTGATGATGCCGCCGAGGATCGCGGTCCCCAGCACGGCGCCGAGCTCGTACGCCGTCTCGGACACCGCGCTCGCGGCACCCGCCTTCGCCGCGGGGGCGCTGGAGAGGATGAGCTCGTTCGAGATGGTCTCGGCCGCACCGATGCCGATGCCGAGGACGACGAAGGCGAGGATGAGCGGTGCCACGCCGTGCTCGTGCGTCGTGAAGGCGACGATGAGGTACCCCGCGACGGAGAACACCAGCGCCGCCGGGATGAGCACATGCGGCGGAACCCGCCGCGAGATCGGCACCACCGTGAGTCCGGCGACGATCATGGCCGCCATCCCGGGCACGAGAGCGAGGCCCGCGACCATCGGCGAGAGCCCCAGCACGAGCTGCAGGTGCTGCGAGACGAAGTAGAGGAACCCGACGAGGGCCACGACGCTGAGCAGGTTCACCAGGATCGCGCCCGAGAACGACCCACGGCGGAACAGCGCCATGTCGAGCATCGGGGTGTCGGCGCGGAGCTGACGGCGCACGAACAGCGTCCCCATCACAAGACCGAGCAGAGCCCATCCCCCGGCGTACAGCGACGGACCGTCGACCGCGAACGACTTGATCGCGTAGACGACCGGGATCATCGCGGCCATCGAGAGGGCGATGCTGAGCGGGTCGATGCGGCCGGGGTTGGGGTCACGGCTCTCCGGCACGAGCAGCGGTGCGGCGATGAGCAACGGGATGAGGACGGGGACGGCGATGAGGAACACCGAGCCCCACGCGAAGTGCTCGAGGAGGAAGCCCCCGACGATCGGGCCGAGCGCGGATCCGGCGGAGAACGCGGACGCCCAGACCGCGATGGCCATGCGGCGCTGGTCGCGGTTCTGGAAGATCGATCGCAGCAGCGACAGCGTCGACGGCATCAGCATGGCGCCGAAGAAGCCGAGCAGCGCACGGGCGGCGATCAGCAGGCCCGCGGTCGGCGCGAAGGCGGCCAGCGCGGAGACCACGGCGAATCCGGTGGCGCCGATGAGGAGCAGGCGGCGACGCCCGAAGCGGTCCCCGAGCGTTCCCATGGTCACCAGGAGTCCGGCGAGCACGAGCGGATAGACGTCGATGATCCAGAGCTGCTCGGCCCCGCTCGGCGCGAGCGAGATCGAGATCTCGGGCAGCGCGAAGCTCAGCACCGTGTTGTCCACCGACACCAGCAGCACCGGGAGCATGAGGACGACGAGCGCCGCCCACCCCCGAGCCCCGACGCGGGAAGCTTCCGTCTCTGTCGTCGGGATCGACGCAGTACGGGTCATGGAACACCTTTCCTTCCTGCGGACGACTCGTTACTAAACCGTCCGGCTGGTATAGTAACAGATGCCGCCCTCCCGTTTCCGCTCAGAGGATGACCGATGCCCCGCCCTCCCCTCGCCCGCGAGAAGGTCCTCGACGCCTTCGAGGCGATTCTCATCGACGAGGGCGAACGCGCCGCGACGCTCGAGGCCACGGCGAAGGCCGCGGGCGTGTCGAAGGGCGGCCTGCTCTACCACTTCCGCTCCAAGGACGACCTCGAGGCCGGGCTCCTGGAGCGCCTCGACCACCTGACCACGCTCGACCTGGAGCGCATGCGCACCGCCGACGAAGGTCCCGTCGCGTACTACGTCCGGACCTCGGTGATGGAGGACGACGCCCTCGATCGGGCGCTCATCGCCACGACCCGGCTGGCCCAGGGCGGTTCGACCGCCGCGTCCGACATGCTCCGGGATACCCGGCGCCGCTGGGCGGAGACGATCCGTCCGCACGTCCGTGACACCGCCAGCCTCGACCTCGTGATGCTCGTGAGCGACGGCCTCTACTTCAACAACTCGCTCGACGTGCACGGCCCGGAGCGCCTGGTCCCGCGGAGCGACGAGCTCGCCGATCTCATCGCGCTCGTGCTGCGGGCCACCGCCTGACGCCGGAAAAGGCTGCAGATACGGAGAAGGGCGGGAGCATCGCGCTCCCGCCCTTCTCCCCCGCTCTGCGGTGTCAGACCTCGGTGATCTCGATCTGGCGGAAGAGGTCGGCGTCGATGGCGCCGCGCACGTCGTCCAGCAACTCCTCGGAGACGGGCGAGTCGAGCGTCAGCACGCTGAGCGCCTGGTCCCCCGCTGCGAGCCGCGAGATCTGCATGCCGGCGATGTTGATCCCGGCCTCGCCGAACTTCTGCCCGTAGACGGCCACGATGCCGGGGCGGTCGGTGTAGAGCATCACGACGTGGTGCTTCTCGATCGGCAGCTCCAGGGCGTGGTCGTTGATGCCGACGAGCTTCTCGGCCTGCTTCGGTCCGGTCAGCGTGCCCGACACCGAGAGCTGCGATCCGTCGGACAGCGCCCCCGTGAGGGTGATGACGTTCCGGTACTCCTCGCTCACGTCGTCCTTGAGCAGGCGCACCGTGATGCCGCGCTGCTCCGCCAGGAGCGGCGCGTTCACGTACGACACGGTCTCGCTCACGATGTTCGTGAAGACACCCTTGAGGGCGGCGAGCTTGAGCACGCTCACGTCGTAGTCGTTGAGCTCGCCGTGCACCTCGACGTCGAGGCTCGTGAGCGGCGACGTGGCCAGCGCGGCGAAGATCTGGCCGAGCTTCTCCACGAGCGAGATGCCGGGACGCACGTACGGATCGATGACGCCGCCCGCGACGTTGACCGCGTCCGGGACGAGGTCGCCGCCGAGCGCGAGCCGCACCGAGCGCGCGACCGAGACGCCGGCCTTCTCCTGCGCCTCTTCCGTGCTCGCACCGAGGTGCGGGGTCACGACGACGTTCGGGAGGTCGAGCAGAGCGCGGGCGCTGCCACCCTCGGCCGGGGGCTCGGAGGTGAAGACGTCCAGGCCGGCGCCGGCGATCTCGCCGGCGACGAGCGCCTCGTGCAGCGCCTCCTCGTCGATGAGCCCGCCGCGGGCGACGTTGACGACGAAGGCGGTCGGCTTCATGGCGGCGAACTGCTCGGCGCCGATCATGCCCGTCGTCTCCGGGGTCTTGGGCATGTGGATCGTGAGGAAGTCGGCCTCGGCGACGAGCTCGTCGAGCGAGAGGAGCTGCACGCCGAGCTGCTGGGCGCGCGCCGAGGTGACGTAGGGGTCGTACGCGACCACGCGCATGTCGAAGGCGGCGAGGCGAGCGGCGACGAGAGCGCCGATCCGGCCGAGTCCGACGATGCCGACGGTCTTCTCGAAGAGCTCGGCGCCGGTGAAGGAGCTGCGCTTCCACTGCCCGGCGGACAGCGAGGCGTGCGCGGCCGGGATCCGGCGGGCCAGGCTGAGGATGTGGCCGACCGTCAGCTCGGCGGCGGAGACGATGTTCGACGTCGGTGCGTTGACGACCATGACGCCGGCCGCGGTCGCGGCCTTGATGTCGACGTTGTCGAGGCCGACACCGGCCCGCGCGACGACCTTGAGCTTCGGCGCGTGCGACAGCGCCTCCTCATCGATGCGGGTGGCGGAGCGGATGAGCACCGCGTCCGACTCCGCGAGGGCGGCGAAGAGCGCCTCGCGATCGGTGCCATCGACGTGGCGGACGTCGAAGTCGGGGCCGAGCGCCTCGATCGTGGCGGGAGAGAGTACTTCGGCGATGAGCACGACAGGCTTCGGCACAGTGGATCCTTCGGGGCAGCGCGACAGGCGGGAGGGGCCGATGCGCCGCACACCGTCGGGGGCGCGATCGCGACAACTCTACCGGAGCGCCGGGACCGCTCCGTGCCGTGTGACGGCGTGACGGATCCTGCTCAGGCGCTGGGCAGCGTCAGACTCAGCGCGAGCAGGCTCATCCAGAACACCGCGACGATCCCGAGTCCGGCGAGGAACGTCAGAGCGAGCTCGCCCACCCGCCGCCGCCGACCGATCGCGAAGGCGAACCCGAACACGAGGACGGGGAACACCACGCCGAACAGGAGCGTCGCCCATCCGGTGCCGGTGAGGCCGGTCTGGGCCATGGTGATGAGGTGGGCGACCGCGTTCCACACCGCGTAGGCGTAGAAGAGCCCGGCGAGGGCGACGACGGTCCATACGAGCCAGCGCGGCGAGCCGGTCGCCACCGCGGACGGGGACTTCGGAGTGGTCATGAGCCGATCACCCCCACGGTCACGAACGGCCACGGCACGAGCAGCACGACGCCCGCCAGGAGCACGGCGGCTCGGATCCAGGAGGCCCGGCCCCGCGTCAGCACCCATGTCGCGAGGAACCACAGCGCGGGGGCGGCGATCGCCAGCACGAACCAGGGCAGGAACATGAAATCCGCGACGAGGAACGAGGCGAGCGGCTGCAGCCGGAGACCGCCCGCGATCCAGCCGAGGGTGTAGAGCAGGTAGACGCCGCCGACGACGCCGACGAGTACCAGCATCGCGTTGCTGAGCCCGGAGGGCGCCGCGGTCGTCTCGTCCCCCGACGCCGGTGCGGACGCCGCGGGGGTGACGGCCTCGGCCGGGGTCGGTTCCGGAGCCGGCGTGGTGCGCCGTGCGGCGTCCCGGGGGCGTCGCTCCGCGCTGTCGTCGCCCTCCCAGCTCAGGGCGTCGTCCGAATCGGATGTCATCTCTCCAGCGTAGGACACCGCGGCCACTAGGCTCGGGGATGCCTCGGCGGGGTCGCCGGGCACTTTCGGGGGAAAGGACAACCATGGCCGAGAACGAGCAGACGTCTTCCGCCGCGCCGCGTCGTGCCACGACCGGCGAACCGCCCGCGGGCTGGACGCCGAGCCCGGAGGCCAAGGCCTCCGCGACGCGCTTCCGCATCATCGCCGCGCTCCTCTGGGCGCTCGCGATCGCGGGCGAGGCCGTCGGCATCTTCTGGCTCCTGCGCCAGCGCGAGTTCGTCGACGAGGGCGGCGCGCTCGTCCGCGATCCGGACACCGGCCTCCTGGAAGAGCAGGGAGCGACGGCGCAGTTCCCGCAGTGGGCGTTCATCGCCCTGCTCGTCCTGCTGGTCGTGATCGCGGCACTGTCGATCATCGGCTCGATCCTGTGGAAGAAGGCCAACACCCTCGACCCGGCGCGGCGCGCGGACAGGACGCGGTTCTTCGTCCAGAACCAGCTCGGCGCGATCATCGCGGTCGTCGCCTTCCTCCCCCTGGTCATCCTCATCTTCCTGAACAAGGACATGGACAAGGGACAGAAGGCGACCGCCGGCATCGTCGGCATCGTCCTCGCCGTCCTCGCCGCGATCGTCGGGACGAGCCTCGCCCCGCCGTCCGTCGAGCAGTACACCGCGGACCAGTCCGCCGTGATCCAGCTCCTCGGGGCCGATGAGGTCGTGTGGGTCGACGGCGGCAAGGTCTATCACGTCTGCGACGAGGTGCCCGCGATCCAGACCGGCAGCGAGATCCGCACCGGCACCACCTCCGAGGCCATCGAGGCGGGGAAGATCCGGCTCACCCTGCAGTTCGCGTCCGAGCTGCGCACCTGCGGCCTGGCGGTGCCCGAGAATGCCGACGAGATCACCGAAGCCCTCCGCGCGATCCAGGCCGGCCAGGTCGACACGCCTCTGCCTGCTCCGGTCTGGGCCGACCCGACGGATGCCCCGATCCAGATCGAGGACGCCCCCGCCGACGCGGGCTGACGTCAGGAGGCGCCCAGGGCCTCGACGAGACGATCCTCCGCCGAGGCGAGGTGGGCACGCAGCACCGCGGCCGCGCGCTCCGCGTCCCCGGCGGCGACGGCCTCGAGCATCTCCGCGTGCTGCGCGGCGATGAGTTCCGCGTCGAGGAGACGCCGCCCCTGCACCTGCGCCATGCACAGCCGCACCTCGTCCAGCACGCTCCGGTACATGCGACTGGTGCGCTCGCTGCCCAGCCCGTCGATGAGGGCCGTGTGGAAACGGAGGTCGGGGTCGACCGTCGCGGGATCGGGGCCCGGTGCCATCGCCTGCAGCTCGGCGTTCGCCGCCACAGCGGCCGCCGGCACGGCGGCGGTCTCCGCCAGTTCGCGCAGCGCCGCGCTCTCCAGCCGGATCCGCGTGCGGTAGACGTCGCGAACGGTCTCCGCCTCGATGCCGACCACGCGCGCCGTGCGATGCGCCGTCCGCACGAGCAGCCCGCTGGCCACCAGCTGCTCGATGGCCGCTTTCGCGCTGGGACGGGCGACGCCGTAGGCCTGGGAGACCGCCGCCTCGGTGAGCGGCTCCCCCGAGCGGATCTCGCCGGAGAGGATCCGGGTGCGCAGCTGTCCGGTCACGGCGTCGACCACGCCGACCACGCCGAGGGGGCGCTCCGCGATCGAGGTCATGCGGAACAGTCTAGTGAGGCGTCCGTCGTTCAGTACACTTGTCTGACAATCTTTGAGCGGAGCAGAGGAGCACCGTGCCCACCACCCTCGACCACCCTCTCGACCCGGCGCTGCTGGGAGCCGAGACGCAGGTCCACGCCCGATCCATCGACCGGTTCGCCCGCGCCCACGACGCCTCGCACTACCTGCTCGTCCCGGACGCGGTGCTGTCCCCCGCGGACGCGGAGGGCGTCGCCCGCGCGTTCTCGGCGGTCCGGGCGGCCGGACGCACGCTCACGTTCCGCTCCGGCGGCACCAGCCTCTCCGGACAGGGCATCAGCGGCGACATCCTCGTCGACACGCGCAGCCACTTCCGTGACATCCACATCGAGGACGACGGCGCCGCGGTGCGGGTCGGCCCCGGAGCCACCGTCCGGCAGGTGAACACCCGGCTGGCCCGGTACCGCCGCAAGCTCGGGCCGGATCCGGCCAGCGAGATCGCCTGCACGATCGGCGGTGTCGTCGCCAACAACTCCAGCGGCATGGCCTGCGGCATCACGGAGAACTCGTACCAGACGATCACCTCGATGGTCGTCGTGCTCCCCAGCGGGACGATTCTGGACACCGGACGCGCGGACGCCGCGGACGTGCTCCGCGCCGCGGAACCCGCCCTGTTCGCCGGACTCTCGTCGCTCCGGGAGCGGCTGCTCGCCTCGCCCGAGAATGTCGCCTTCCTCCGACAGCAGTTCTCGATGAAGAACACCATGGGCTACGGACTGAACGCCCTGCTCGACTTCGACGACCCGGTGCGGATCCTCGAACACCTCCTCATCGGATCGGAAGGGACCCTCGGCTTCGTCGCGGAGGCCCGTTTCCGCACCATCGAGGTGCGCCCCGCGATCGCCACCGGTCTGCTCGTCTTCGACACGCTGTCGGCGGCGATGACCGCGCTCCCCGCTCTCACGGAGCTCGGGCTCGCGACGATCGAGCTCCTGGACGCCGCCTCACTGCGCGTCGCCCAGGGCCTGAGCGACGTCCCCGCCGCGATCTCCGAGATCGACGTCCAGGGCCACGCCGCGCTGCTCGTCGAGGTGCACGCCGCCGACGACGAATCCCTCGCCGTCGCGAGCGCGACCGCGCAGGCGCACTTCGACGCCCTCCCCCTTGCCGTCACTCCGCGACTGACCACGGGTGCGGCAGAGCGCGCCGCGCTGTGGCACGTCCGCAAGGGCCTCTACACGGCGGTCGCCGGAGCGCGGCCGTCCGGCACGACCGCCCTCCTCGAAGACATCGTCGTCCCCGTCCCCCGGCTGCTGGCCACCTGCGAACGCCTGATCGAGCTGTTCGCGGAGCACGGCTACGAGGGGTCCGTCATCTTCGGGCACGCGAAGGACGGCAACGTCCACTTCCTGCTGAACGAGCGCTTCGACGATCCCGACAGCGTGGCGCGGTACCGCCGCTTCACGGACGACCTCGTCGAGCTCGTCCTCGCGCAGGAGGGATCCCTCAAGGCCGAGCACGGCACCGGCCGCATCATGGCGCCGTTCGTGCGGCGGCAGTACGGCGACGAGCTCACCGACATGATGTGGGAGATCAAGCGGCTGTTCGATCCGGACGGCATCCTCAACCCCGGCGTCGTGCTGTCCGACGACCCGGACTCCTATCTGCAGGATCTGAAGCGCGTGCCCACGGTCGAGCGGGAGGTGGACCGCTGCGTCGAGTGCGGCTACTGCGAACCCACGTGCCCGAGCAAGAGCATCACGCTCACACCCCGGCAGCGCATCGTGCTGCGCCGCGACATGGCCTGGGCCGAGGAGCAGGGCGACACGACGCTGCTGCGGGACCTGCGCGCGGACTACGACTACGACGGCGTGCAGACCTGCGCGGTCGACGGCATGTGCGGCGTCGCGTGTCCGGTGGACATCAACACCGGCGACCTCGTCCGCCGCCTCCGCGCCGAGCAGGAGAACGCCGTGGAGGGGGCCGCGTGGGGAACGGCGGCGAAGCACTGGAGCACCGTCACGCGCGCCGGGGGCGTCGCCCTGACGGTCGCCGACGCGCTTCCCGTCCCGCTCGTGCGCGGCGCGACGCGGATCGGACGGGCGGTGCTCGGCGCCGACACCGTGCCCCTCTATGACGGCGGCCTCCCCCGCGGCGGCACTGCTCCGGCGCGACCCTTGTCCCCGCCCGATGCGCAGGCCGTCTTCTTCGGCGCCTGCATCGGCACGATGTTCGGCCCGGAGGACGAGGGCCCCGGCTCCCGCGACGCCCTGCGCGCGCTGCTCGACCGCGCCGGGATCCCCGTCGTGGTCCCCGAGGAGAACGGCGGGCTCTGCTGCGGGACGCCGTGGAAGTCCAAGGGACACCTCGACGGCTATCGCCTCATGTCGGACCGGGTGCTGGCCTCGCTCTGGGACGCCAGCCGCCACGGGGAGCTCCCGGTCGTCTGCGACGCCGCCTCCTGCACCGAGGGCCTCGACGTGATGCTCACCCAGGCCGTCGCCGCCCATCCGGAGTACGCCGGTCTGCGCATCGAGGACGCCACCACGTTCGTCGCGCGGGAGGTGCTGCCGCGCCTCTCCGTCGATGCGAAGCTCCCCTCGATCGCCGTGCACCCGACCTGTTCGACGACCGCGCTCGGCGCGACGGGCGCGCTGACAACGATCGCTGCCGCCGTCGCCGACGAGGTCTTCGTGCCCGACGGCTGGGGCTGCTGCGCGTTCGCCGGCGACCGAGGAATGCTGCACCCCGAGCTCACCGCGAGCGCGACGGCGCAGGAATCGGCCGAGGTCTCCGCGGCCGATGCGGCCCGCGGCGGCTTCGACGCCTTCGTGTCGGCCAACCGCACCTGCGAGATCGGCATGACCCGCGCCACCGGCCGCCCGTACCGCCACGTGATCGAGGTGCTCGAGGAGCGCACGCGCCACTAGTCCAGCGACGAAGGGCCCCCGTCGGATCACCGACGGGGGCCCTTCTGCGGCGCCTGTGTCAGGCGCCGTGCGCGGTGAGCACGGCGACCGGAGCCTCGCGGAGTCCGGCCGGGACCACGATGCGGGTCGAACCGCCGTCCGCGGACGTCTGGGCCGGAGTCCCGTCCGCCCACGACAGCGCAGCGCCCGCGAGCTCGGACGGCAGCTCGAACTCGCCTGCCGCCGGGTCCAGCGCGTGCACGTGCACCGCATCCGTCGACGTGGTGTAGCGACGAGGAGCCCCCGTCCGCTCCCCCATCCGCGTCCAGGGCCGCGTGCCGTAGATCGCCGCGCCGTTCACGGCCAGCCAGTCGCCGAGCTCCTGCATCGCCTTCCGCTGCAGCGCCGGAATGGACCCGTCCGCCGCGGGGCCCACGTTGATGAGCAGGTTGCCGTTCTTCGCGACGACGTCGACGAGGAGCCTGATCAGGGCCGCCCCGGAGAGCGAGTGCCGCTCGTCCTCCGCCTGGTTGAACCCGAACGAGTAGCCGAGCCCGCGGGTCGACTCCCAGGGCTCGGGGATGATGTCCGGGATGTCCGTGTATTCGCGGGTGAGGAAGCCGTGGTACGGCACGCCCCACCGGTCGTTGACGACGCCGTCCGGGACGGCGTCGAAGTAACGCCGCAGCAGTGCGGCCACGGCGTAGTCCTCCGTGCCCTTGCCGCCGTCCGGCCACTCGATGTCGTTCCAGAGCACGTCGGGCGCGAACCGCTCCACGAGCTCCTCGAGCTGCGCGGCGGCGTACCGGGAGAAGGGGGCGTCGTTGCGACGGAACCGGAACAGGTCGGTGTCCGACTCGATCGGCGGGAAGTCGCTCACGTGCCAGTCGAGCGCTCCGGAGTAGTACACACCGAACCTGGCTCCGGCCCGCCGCGTGGCGTCGTGGAACTCGGAGATGAGGTCGCGACGAGGGCCGCGCGCGACGGCGTTGAATCCCGTCGTGGCGGTGTCCCACAGACAGAACCCCTCGTGGTGCTTGGTCGTAGGCACGACATAGCGGGCCCCGGCCGCGACGAGCTCGCCGACGAAGGCGTCGGCATCGAACGCGGCGGCGTCCCATCGGTCGGCGAGGTCCTCGTAGGAGGTCCCGGGTCCGTAGGTGCGCTGGTGGCGCTCCCACGTCGGGCTGCCCGGGATGCGGACCGTGTTGCCGTACCACTCCGCGTACTGGTGCCACGCATAGGCGTCCTCGGTGGGGATGTTCACGCCCTCCCCGTGCTGCACGGCCCACGCCGGCACGGAGTACAGGCCCCAGTGCACGAAGAAGCCGAGCTTGGCGTCGCGGTACCAGTCCGGCACGCCGTTCGCCGGGTAGACCGGGGCCGCCGCACCGAAGTCGGGGCCGGTGCGCTTCTCGAAGTTCATCATGATGCCGTGTCCTCCTCCTCGGCGCCGCGGCGCACGACCACCGCGGTCAGGTCGGGGTCGCCGGTCGTGTCGAACGGGAACACCCCGGGGCGCAAGCGATGGTGTCCGAGGCGGAGCAGGTCCTGGTCCACCCCGCCCGGGGTGAGCGCCAGCGTCCATCCCGCCGCCAGCTCGTACAGCTCCGGCTCCAGATAGCCGATCTTCACGACCACGACGTCGGCCGTCGTCGGCTCGAGCCCCAGCATCCGGAAGTCGGAGAGATGGTGGAAGGGCTTGCGGCGCGCGGTCACGATGGCGTGCAGCCCGCCGACAGCGATCACCACCTGGGTGCCGGCGTCCGGGTCGCCGTCGGTGACGGAGAACACCGTGCCGGTGATCTCGACCGGTCCGTGGGGCCCGGAGTCGACCGCAGCTCCGGCGGACAGCGTGACCGTCGCACCGACGCCCGCCTCCACGGCTTCGGCGACGGCCCGCGGATCGAAGATCGAGGCGACCAGCGTCGTGTGCGTCCCGTCGGTGAGCTCGGGTCGCTGGAGCAGCTGGGCGAGGGTCCAGGTCACATCGCCCGCTCCCCCGGCCGTCGGGTTATCCCCGGAGTCGGAGATCACGTACGGACGCGGGGCTCCGGACGCCAGAGCCTCCTCCAGTGCGTCGTCGAGGCTTCCGGTCTTCGCGACGAAGACGAAGTCCTCCCGCGCCTCCCAGAACATCCGGGCCACGCGCTCCGCCTCCCGGGCGATGACCTCCCGGTCGTCGCCGGTGACCACGACGTAGGCCTGGCAGCGCGGCTCGTCCGCCCACGCGTAGCCGATCCACACCGAGGCGTCGACGACACCGGGCAGGGCCTCGATCCCGGGGAGCTCGGCATAGATGCTCTGCGCGGGTTCCAGCCGCGTACTCGTCTTCTCCCCCGGTAGCAGCACCGGAACGGGCACCCAGGCGGTGAAGGGCCGCCGCGCCTGCACGTCGCCGCCGTGCGGGCCACGGAGACGGTCGAGCAGGTTCCACACCGCTCGCTCCTTCGTGTTCAGCCAATCCTCGTGCGGGGCCATGCGATAGCAGGTGAGCAGATCCACCGCGTCGCGCAGCGTCTCCGACACGTTCCCGTGCAGGTCCATCGACGTGGAGACGAGGGTGTCCGCCCCCAACGCCGAGCGCACCGCGAGGGCCAGATCGCCCTCGGCATCGTCCATCCCGACGACGCTCATCGCGCCGTGGATGTCGAAGAAGAAGCCGTCGAACGGCCCCTGCGCGCGGATCCCCTCGACGAGCGCATCCTTCATCCGCTGATAGGTGTCCGGGTCCACGGCGCCGCCGGGCAGCGACCGGCCGTGGGTGAGCGGGACCCACTCCGCGGCCTCGGCGAGCTCACGCCCGGCATCGAGGAACGGGTAGTACGCCCGCAACGCGTCGCCGGTCCGGATCGTGAAGGCCTCGTCCCCGGAGATGTGCGGGGAGAAGGTGCTCGACTCGATGGAGATGCCGCCGATGCCGATCCGGGGCCGCGCGAGCCCGCCCTCGGCGAGCGGCGGCAGCGGACCCATCCAGATCTCGTGGGCTTCCGGGCGTGCGGTCACGGTGCTGTTCTCCTCTGCGGTCGCAGTCGTGGTCAGGAAACGGGGGCGAGGGCGCGCCGGGCGCTCTCGATGGCGCCGAGCGCGACGGCGTCAGCGCCCAGGACGGCGGGGACGATGCGCAGCGCGATGCCGGACACCGGGGCGTCGGTGCGAAGGGTTCGCTCGATCGACGGCGCCAGGAGGTCCCAGGCCGCCGTGACCCCGCCGCCGACGATGGCGGTCGGCAGGTCGAGGAGCGTCGCCGCACTGGCGCAGGCGAGAGCGAGCGCACGTCCGGCGGCGTCGAACACCGCGCGGGCGTCGGCGTCGCCGGCCCTGGCGGCCTCCGCGACCTCCCTGGCATCGTTCACCGAGCGCCCGGTGCGCTCCGCGAAGCGCCGGGCGATCGACGTCCCGGAGGCCAGGGTCTCCAGGTGGCCGGTCTGCCCGCAGGTGCAGACGAGGTCGCTGTAGCCGGGCGTGTGCCCGATCTCCCCGGCCGCGCCGTGCGGGCCGTGGTGCAGCTCCCCGCCGATGACCAGCGCGCCGCCGACGCCCGTGCCGAGCATCACACCGAGCACATCGGGCACGCTCGGACCCGCCGCGGCGGCTTCACCGAGGAGGAAGGCGTTCACGTCGTTCTCCACCCGCACCGGGACGCCGAGGCGCTGCGCCAGCTCCGGGCCGAGCGGGAAACCCGCCCAGTCCGCGAACAGGGCGGACGCGGCGCGGATGGTGCCGCTCTCGTGGTCGATGACCCCCGCGGCACCCACCCCCACCGCGGCGACCGTGACACCGGCCTCGGCCGCGAGCCGCGCGACGAGACCGGCCGCCGCATCCGCCATCGCCGCGCCGCCGACGCTCGCGGGCGCCGGCACGCTTCCGCGTGCGAGGACGGCTCCGAAGGCGTCCACGACGAGGGCGGCGATCTTCGTGCCCCCGATGTCCACCCCCGCCAGCGCCAGGTCGGCCGCGAGGCCCGTGGTGGTTCGTCGAGGGTCGTCCGTCTGCTGCCCGACCGCGCTCATCGTCCGCCCAGCCCGGCCATCGCGATGCCCTTGACCAGGTGCTTCTGCAGCACGATGACGAGCAGGGTGGTGGGGATCATCGAGATGATGGCGGCGGCCATCTGCAGGTCCCAGCGGGTGCCGGTGAGGCCGGCGAAGCTCGCCAGACCGACGGGCAGCGTGCCATGCGCGTTGTAGTCGACGGTGACGATGAGGGGCCAGAGGTAGCTGTTCCAGAACGAGAGGAACGTGAAGACCGCGAGCACGGCGACCGCGGACTTCGACAGCGGCAGGATGATCTGCAGGAACGACCGGACGGGACCTGCGCCGTCGACACGGGCCGCCTCCTCCAGTTCGTAGGGGATGCCGCGGAAGAACTGCCGCATCAGGAACGTGCCGAAGGCGCCGAACGCGAAGGGCAGGATGAGCGCCTGATAGGTGTCGACCCAGTTGAACCACTGCATGACCTGGAACATGGGGATGACGAGCACCTCGGCGGGCACCATCAGCGTGGCGAGGAAGAGGACGAACACCGCGTCCCTGCCCTTCCACCGCAGGCGCCCGAACGCGTATCCGGCCGTGGTCGACACCACCAGCACGACCAGGGTGCCGCCGATCGCCACGATGAACGAGTTCATGATGTACGTCAGGAACGGTCCGTAGGCGAAGACGTCGACGAAGTTGCTCCAGCGGATCTCGGAGCCCACCAGGGTCGGCGGCATCGAGAACATCTCCGAGTTCGGCTTGAGGGCCGAGAAGAACGCGTAGACGAGCGGCGCGATGAAGATGAGCGCCGCGACGTAGATGGTGACGTGCGCGAGGATCAGCCGGGCACGCGCGCCGGGCGTTGTCGCCGCTCCGCGGGCCCGCTCCCGCTCGCGCTGACGCCGCGGGGCGGTGCCGGTGGGCCGGACGAGGGTCTCAGTGCTCATAGTGCACCCACTTCTTCTGTGCGGCGAACTGGATGCCCGTGATCGCGATGATGATCGCGAAGAGGATCCATGCGGCGGCGGCGGCGAGCCCGAGGTCGCCGAACGTGAAGCCCTGCTCCCAGATGTACATCACGAGCGGCTTGGTGGCGTTGCCGGGGCCGCCTCCGGTGAGCATCTGCGGCTGGACGAAGACCTGGAGCGAGGTGATCATCGTCATGATCGTCGCGAAGAAGATCGACGGCGAGATCATCGGGATGATGATGCTCCAGACCCGCCGGAACCCCTGCGCACCATCGATGCTGGCGGCCTCCAGCACGCTCTCCGGGAGCTGCTCGAGGGCTGCCGAGAAGATCAGCATGTTGTAGCCGAGACCCTGCCAGACGCTCATGACGACGACCATGATCATCGCCCAGTTGGGGTCGGCGAGGAAGTTTGGCAGCTCGATGCCGAACCAGGTGACCGAGAGGCCGTTGAAGAGCCCCTGGGGCTGCAGCATCATCTTCCACACCAGGACGTTCGCGACCATCGGGGTCACGACGGGGATGAAGAAGAGGACGCGCAGGGCACCGCGGCCGCGGATGCGGGGGCCGAGTCCGAGGGCGAGCACGAGCGAGAGAGCGACACTCAACGGCACGTACAGCAGCGTGTACACGGCCGAGTTCCGCAGCGCGGGCCAGAAGTCCGGGCTGCTGGTGAACAGCTTGACGTAGTTGTCCACCCCGTTGAAGGTGCGTTCGCCGAAGGTCGGCCAGTCGAACACGCTCATCACGATCGACAGCCCCACGGGCACGATCGTGAACAGGGCGAGGCCCACCAGGGCCGGGCTTGCGAAACCCAGCGCCTGGCGGCCCTCGACCTTGGCGAGCGATCCTCGACGTCTCGTCGTGATCGTCATCTCGTCGTCTCTCTCTGTTACTGCTGTGCGGGCCGGATCCGGCTCACTCGCCGAACTGCGCCTGGGCGTTCGACAGCAGCTCCTCCATCGTCATCTGGCCGTTGTAGACGCTGACGAGGTTGGGCTGGATGTAGCTGTCGAGCTTCTGCCAGTTCTTGGTCATGTAGAGCGGCACCGTGTCGCCGAACGCGGCCTCGAACACCGACTGGACCTGGTCCCGGTACTGCTCGTCGATCGACTCGAAGTACAGCGGCTGCGACGAGGTGCGGGCCGGGTAGGAGCGGCCGGACGAGGCGATGTAGTCCTGCGCGTCCTCGCCGACGAGGGAGCCGAGCACCTTCAGCGCGGCCTCCGGGTTCTTGCAGTTCTCGGCGATGCCGTAGCCGGAGCCGAGGATCGGGCCGGGGTTGCCGTCCACGCCGGCGGGCAGCGGCACCATGCCGGCGGCGAAGCCGGACTCGTTGTTGAGGTAGCTGACCGCGTTCCAGGTGCCGTCGACGGCCATCGCCGCGTTGCCGCCCGTGTACTGGTTCTCGCCCCAGCCGGTGTCCGACGCGGAGGCGACCGGAGCCGCGACCTTCTTCTCGGTGACCAGGCCGGCGTACCAGGACGCCGCGTCGACGAAGTCCTCGTCGTCGATGTGCAGTGTGCCGTCCTCGGAGGCGGGCTGCGTGGCGGAGTAGGCGATCGGCATCGACATCCACTGGTAGCCGCCCATGCCCATGCCAAAGCCGTACTTGCCGTCCTTCGTGGCGTCGGCCGCGATCGTGGCGAAGTCGTCGAACGTCCAGCCGATCTCCGGAGTCGCGGCGCCGGTGGCCGTCAGCATGTCCTGGTTGTAGTAGACGAGCATGGTGGCGACGTCGAACGGCACGCCGTAGACCTTGCCCTCGAAGCTGAGGATGCCGTCCGCGCTCGGGTTGAACTCCGACCAGTCGATGCCGGCGGTCTCGAGGTCCTCGTCGCTCAGCTGACGGAAGCCCGCCGTGTAGCCGCCGAGCTGCGCACCGCTCATGCCGGTGATGCAGGCCATGTTGCCGCTGGCCATGTTGGTGGTGAGCTTCGTGAAGAAGTCGCTCCACGGCGAAGTCTGCAGCTTGATCTTGATGTCCGGGTTCTGCTTCTGCGCGAACTCGATCTGCGCCTCCAGCGCGTCGACGTCCGACTCGCTGCCGGCCCACATGTCCACGACGATGGTGTCGCCGTCGGCCGAGCCTCCGGATCCCCCGCTGCTCGCACAGCCGGTCATCGCCACGGCCACGCCCGCGACAGCGGCGACAGCCCCCACACGCAACTTCTTCATTGAATGCCTCCTGAGAAGGGAACGGTTATTTCGAGACTCGAACTAACCAATTAGGATTTCGTATGAAGTTACGCTGTCATAGTTCGCAAGGTGCCGCAAGCTGAACATCCGATGTTTATAGGGTGGTGATAATTCGTCACTCCCCCGAAACATGCGACACCCCCGCTACGCTGACGATGCTCCGAGACGAAGGGCCTCCATGACGAACCCCGCCGACACCCCCGTCGACGATCCGCACACCCGGCGCATCCTCGACTTCGTCGCGCGCGGTCAGGCCCGCTCCCGCTCGGAGCTCGCCTCCGCTCTCGGCGTGGCCGCCTCCACCGTCGGCCTGCGCGTGCAGGCGCTTCTCGATGCGGGCGTGCTGGAGGAGGCCGGGGCCGGCACCTCCCGCGGCGGACGACGGCCGCGCGTGCTCCGGATCGCCGGCGACGGCATCGTGCTGTCCGCCGATCTCGGCGGGCGCCATGCCCGCATCGGGCGGCACGACCTCAGCGGCGGCCTGCTCCACTCGGAGACCATCGCGATCGACGTCGCGGACGGCCCGGAGGCCACGCTGGAGAGAGTGTCGGAGGTGTTCGAGCGCCTGCTCGCCGAGACGCGGGTCCACGCGATCGGCGTGAGCCTGCCCGGCCCCGTCGACGTCGCGACCGGCTCCGTGGATCAGCCCTCGCGGATGCCGGGGTGGCCCGGATTCCGCGTCGGCGAGCACCTCGCGGAGCGCCACGGCGTCCCCGTCGTCGTCGACAACGACGCGAATCTCGCCGCCCTCGGCGAGCACCGTCGCCAGCTCGGGCACACCCAGCACAGCATCACCGTCAAGGCGGGCACCGCGATCGGCAGCGGGATCATCGTGGACGGCCACATCCACCGCGGGGCCACCGCTGCGGCCGGCGACATCACGCACACGCGGATCGACGGCAGCGGGGACATCCCCTGCTCCTGCGGCAACACCGGCTGCCTGGAGACTGTGGCCAGCGGCGCGAGCCTCGTCCGCCAGATGCGCGAGCGCGGCAACACCGACGTCCGCACCACGGCCGACGTGCTGACACTGGCACGGGACGCGGACCCGCTGGCGACGACGCTCGTCCGCACCGCCGGGACCCACCTGGGTCAGGCGCTCTCCGGGGTCGTGAACTTCTTCAACCCGCACGCCCTCTTCCTCACCGGGAGCATGAGCGCCTCCGAGCCGTTCATCGCCGCGGTGCGCAGCCGGGTCTACGAGGCCTGCCACCCGCTCGCGACCCAGCGCCTGCGGATCGAGGCTGCGGCCACCGGCGCGGACGCGATCCTGCACGGCGCCGCGCGCCTCGCGCTGGAGGGCATGGAGATCCCGGTGGCGACGGCCTGAGCCGTCGCCACCGACGGCCTCACTCCCCCGTCAGCCGCAGCTCGATGACCGGCATCAGCACGTCGGGACGGCGTACCGGGAGGTGCACCGTGAGCGTCCCCTCGGCCTCGCCCGCCGGCGTCATCAGGTCGGCCTGCTGGTCCGGGTCGCTGACGCTCGTGCGCAGCCAGGACCCGTCGTTCAGCAGGCGCGCATACGAGACCTTGCCCGCAAGACCGGGCAGATGCACGAAGCCCAGCGGCCAGCTGAACAGGCTCAGGTAGAGCCGGTCGCCGCGGAGCGTGTACACGCCCTCTCGGGGCGGCGTGAACGGCGCGTGGCCGGCCCCGATCACGGCGCGGTCGTGGAGCCGCATCCACTCCCCGATCTCGGCGAGGGTCGCCGCGTCCCGGGGCGCGATCGCCCCGCGCCCGTCCGGACCGATGTTGAGCAGCATGTTGCCGCCCATCGACACCGAGTCGACGAGCATCTGCACGAGCAGCACCGGCGACTTCTGGTCGGTGTTGTCCCGGTGATAGCCCCAGGAGCCGTTGAGCGTCTGGCACGCCTCCCATACGAGGGGCAACCCGTCGCGGACGATCGGAGCCGTCGGCTGGTACTGCTCGGGCGTCACGAAGTCCGCGGGGATGCCGAGCCGGTCGTTGACGAGCATCTCCGGCTGCAGCTCACGGCACAGCGCGAGCAGCGCCTCGGCGTCCCAGTCCTGCGGCCCCTTGCCCTCCCAGCCGTCCTTGGACTCCGGGTAGGTGAAGTCGAAGAACAGGTAGTCGATGTCGCCGTACTCGGTGAGCAGCTCGCGGACCTGACCGTGCAGGTACTCCCGGTAGCGGGCCATGTCACGCCCCTCGTTCAGGGCGTGCGCGTTCTCGTCGTCACGTCGGGGGTGGTTCCAGTCCACCGTGAAATCGGGGTGATGCCAGTCGATGACCGAGTGGTAGAGGCCGACACGGATGCCCTCGGCACGGAGAGCGTCGACGTACTCGCGCACGAGGTCCCGCCCGACCGCCGTGACGGAGGTGAAGTCGGTCAGCTTCGAGTCCCAGAGGCAGAAGCCGTCGTGGTGCTTCGTCGTGAGCACGACGTAACCCATCCCTGTCTCCTTGGCGGTCTTCGCCAGGGCCGCGGCATCGAAGAGGTCGGGGTCGAAGTTGTCGAAGTAGGGGCGGTACTCCTCGTCGGTGAGGCGTTCGTAGTTCTGCACCCACTCGTGCCGCGCGGCCCCGCTGTAGAGGCCGAAGTGGACGAACATGCCGAAGCGGGCGTCATCAAACCATTCCTGTCGCATGCGTCCATCCTGGCACAGACATCCGATGTCTGCGCCGCTGAATGCCGTACCGAACGCCGAACGGGCGCCCCCGGAGGAACGCCCGTTCGTTCGCGAGTCGAATCAGCGCGCGGCGCTGCCGTCGACGTAGTCCTCGTCCTGCTGCTTCCAGGCGAAGAGCGAACGCAGCTCCTTGCCGGTCGCCTCGATGGGGTGCTGCTCCTCCTTGGCGCGGAGGGCGAGGAACTCCTCGGCCCCGTTGTCCTGGTCCTCGATGAAGCGCTTCGCGAACGCACCGGACTGGATGTCGGACAGGACGCCCTTCATGCTCTCCTTGACGCGCTCGTCGATCACGCGCGGACCGGAGACGTAGTCGCCGAACTCGGCGGTGTCGGAGATCGACCAGCGCTGCTTGGCGATGCCGCCCTCCCACATGAGGTCGACGATGAGCTTGAGCTCGTGCAGCACCTCGAAGTAGGCGATCTGCGGCTGGTAGCCCGCCTCGACGAGGGTCTCGAAGCCCGCCTGCACCAGGTGGCTCATGCCACCGCAGAGCACGGCCTGCTCGCCGAACAGGTCGGTCTCGGTCTCCTCGGTGAAGGTCGTCTTGATGACGCCGGCGCGGGTGCCGCCGATCGCCTTCGCGTACGAGAGCGCGAGGTCCCAGGCCTGGCCGGACGCGTCGCGCTCGACGGCGATGATGTCCGGGATGCCGCGACCGGCGACGAACTCGCGGCGCACGGTGTGGCCGGGAGCCTTCGGCGCGACGAGGATCACGTCGACACCCTCGGGAGCGTCGATGTAGCCGAAGCGGATGTTGAAGCCGTGCGCGAACGCCAGGGTCTTGCCCGCCGTCAGGTTCGGGGCGATCGACTCGCTGTAGATCGTGCGCTGGTGCTGGTCCGGCGCGAGGATCATGATGACGTCGGCCCACTCGGTCGCCTCGGCGACGGTCTTCACGGGGAAGCCGGCCTCCTCGGCCTTCGCGGCGGACTTCGAGCCCTCCTTGAGGGCGATCGCGACCTCGACACCCGAGTCGCGCAGGTTCTGGGCGTGGGCGTGGCCCTGCGAGCCGTAGCCGACGATGGCGACCTTCTTGCCCTGGATCAGGGACAGGTCGGCGTCGTCGTCGTAGAAGATCTCGGTGCTCACTGGTTTCTCTCCTTGGTTGTGGTTGTGCGGGACGCGCGGTCCCTGAGTCTGTCGAAGGGTCAGCCGCGCAGGACGCGCTCGGTGATGCTCTTGCCGCCGCGGCCGATCGCGAGGAGGCCGGACTGGGCGATCTCCTTGATGCCGAAGGGCTCCAGAGCGCGCAGCAGCGCCTCGACCTTGCCCTTGTCTCCGGTGACCTCGATCACGAGGGCGTCGGCGGCGTAGTCGACGACCGAGGCGCGGAAGAGGTTGACGACCTCGATCACGTTCGAACGGCTGGCGTTGTCCGTGCGCACCTTCACGAGCATGTGCTCGCGCTGCACGGACGACGCCGGGTCCAGCTCGACGATCTTGATGACGTTGATCAGCTTGTTGAGCTGCTTGGTCACCTGCTCGAGCGGCAGCTCCTCCACGTCGACGACGACCGTGATGCGGGAGATCCCCGGCACCTCGGTCACGCCGACGGCGAGGGAGTCGATGTTGAAGCCCCGGCGCGCGAACAGGCCGGCGACGCGGGTCAGGAGGCCGGGGGTGTTCTCCACCAGCAGGCTCAGGACGTGGGTCGACATGGCTCAGTCCTCCTCGTCGAACGCGGGCGCGTGGTCGCGCGCGTACTGGACATAGCTGTTGCTGACCCCCTGCGGCACCATCGGCCACACCATGGAGTCGGCACTCACGACGAAGTCGATCACCACGGGGCGGTCGTTCGTCTCCAGCGCGAGCTGGATGGCGGCGTCGACCTCCTCCTCCTTCTCCACGCGGATCGCGAGGCAGCCGTACGCCTCCGCGAGCTTCACGAAGTCGGGGATGCGGATCGTGCCGTGCCCGGTGTTCAGGTCGGTGTTGGAATGACGGCCGTCGTAGAAGAGCGTCTGCCACTGCCGGACCATGCCCAGCGACGAGTTGTTGATGATCGCGACCTTGATCGGGATGTTGTTGATCGCACAGGTGGCGAGCTCCTGATTGGTCATCTGGAAGCAGCCGTCGCCGTCGATCGCCCAGACCTGGCGCTCCGGCTCCGCGACCTTGGCGCCCATGGCCGCCGGCACCGAGTAGCCCATCGTGCCCGCTCCGCCGGAGTTCAGCCAGGCGTTCGGACGCTCGTACTTGATGAACTGCGCGGCCCACATCTGGTGCTGCCCCACACCGGAGGCGAAGATGCCCTCCGGACCGGTGAGCTCGCCGATGCGCTGGATCACGTACTGCGGGGCGAGCAGACCGTCGGTCGTCGGCGCGTACCCGAGCGGGAACTCGTTCCGGAGCCCGTCGAGGTACGACCACCACTCCTCGATGTCGGGCTTCGCGTCGGCCGTCGCTCCGCGGAAGGCGGCGTCGAGGTCGGTGAGCACGTCGCGCACGTCGCCCACGATCGGCACGTCGGCCGTGCGGATCTTGGAGATCTCCGCCGGATCGATGTCGACGTGCACGACCTTCGCGTGCGGCGCGAACAGCGCGGCCTTGCCGGTGACGCGATCGTCGAACCGGGCGCCGAGCGAGACGAGGAGGTCGGCCTCCTGCAGCGCGAGCACGGCGGGAACGGTGCCGTGCATGCCGGGCATGCCCAGGTGCTGCGGGTGCGAGTCCGGGAACGCGCCGCGCGCCATCAGCGTCGTCACGACGGGCGCGCCGGTCGACTCGGCGAGCTCGAGCAGCTCGGCCGCGGCCCGGCCGCGGACGACGCCTCCGCCCACGTACAGCACCGGCTTCTTCGCCTCCGCGAGGAGGGCGGCGGCCGCCTGGATCTGCTTGCCGTGCGCCTTGGTCACCGGTCGGTACCCGGGGAGGTCGATCTTCGGCGGCCACACGAACGGTGCCGTCGCCTGCTGCGCATCCTTGGTGATGTCCACGAGCACCGGACCGGGGCGCCCGGTGCCGGCGATCTCGTAGGCCGCGGCGATGGCGCCGGGGATGTCCGCGGCGTCCTTCACCAGGAACGAGTGCTTCGTGATCGGCATCGTGATCCCCACGATGTCGGCCTCCTGGAACGCATCCGTGCCCATCAGCGTCGAGAACACCTGACCGGTGATCGCCAGCAGCGGCACCGAGTCCATGTAGGCGTCGGCGATCGCCGTGACGAGGTTGGTCGCTCCGGGACCGGAGGTGGCGATGCACACGCCGACCTTGCCGGATGCGGACGCGTAGCCCTCGGCCGCGTGGCCCGCGCCCTGCTCGTGCCGCACGAGGATGTGGCGGAGCTGCGAGGCGTCCATGAGCGGGTCGTAGACCGGGAGGATCGCGCCGCCGGGAAGGCCGAAGACGTCCGTGACGCCGAGAAGCTCGAGCGAGCGGACGACGGCCTCCGCACCGGTGATCTCCGGAGCGGATGGGCGGGCGGGCGGCCTCGGCACGGCCGAGACGGAGTCAGCAGTCATGACTTTCCTTCTGATGAACTGTGCGGGACACCGGCGCTCCGATCGAGCGGTTGCTGAGCCGGTCGATGGATCAGCCGGTCGTCGCGCCCTCGGCGGCGGACCGCACGAGGCGCGAGTACTTGGCAAGAACGCCTCGGGTGTAGCGCGGGGGAAGCGGCTCCCAGCCAGAGCGGCGGGAGGCGAGCTCTGCCTCGTCGATGAGTAGATCGAGAGAGCGAGCTGCGATATCGACCCGTATCAGATCACCATCGCGCACGAAGGCGATAGGACCTGCGTCCACCGCTTCGGGTGCTATGTGGCCGATGCACAGGCCGGTTGTGCCGCCTGAGAATCGTCCGTCCGTCAAGAGTAGTACATCTTTTCCGAGCCCCGCGCCCTTGATGGCCGCGGTGATGGCGAGCATCTCGCGCATGCCCGGTCCGCCCTTGGGGCCCTCGTACCGGATGACGATGACCGTCCCCGGCTCGATGCTGCCCTCGGCGACCGCGTCCATGGCGGCGCGCTCCCGCTCGAAGACCCGCGCGGGACCCTCGAAGACGGCAGCGTCGAAGCCGGCGGTCTTGACGACGGCACCCTCCGGCGCGAGCGATCCGTGCAGGATCGTGAGTCCGCCGGTGGCGTGGATGGGATTGTCGAACGTGTGGATGACCTCGCCGTCGATCGGCTGCGGGTCGAGCTCGGCGAGGTTCTCGGCGAGCGTCTTGCCGGTGACGGTGAGCGCGTCGCCGTGCAGCAGCCCTTCATCGAGCATCGCCTTCATGATCACGGGGATGCCGCCGTGCCGGTCGACGTCGTTCATGACGTACTTGCCGAACGGCTTCATGTCGGCCACGTGCGGGACCTTGTCGCCGATGCGGTTGAAGTCGTGCAGGCTCAGCTCGACCTCCGCCTCGCGGGCGATCGCGAGGAGGTGGAGGACGACGTTGGTCGAGCCGCCGAGGGCCATCGCGAGGGCGATCGCGTTCTCGAACGCCTCCTTGGTGAGGATGTCGCGCGTCGTGATCCCCTGGCGGAGCAGGTTCACGACCGCCTCGCCCGAGCGGTGCGCGAAGTAGTCGCGACGGCGGTCGGCGGCGGGCGGCGCGGCGGAGCCCGGGAGGCTGAGCCCGAGCGCCTCCGCGACGGAGGCCATGGTGTTGGCCGTGTACATGCCGCCGCACGCGCCCTCACCAGGAGCGATGGCGCACTCGATGCGCTTGAGGTCCTCCTCGCTCATGAGGCCGGCACGGCAGGCACCGACCGCCTCGAACGAGTCGATGATCGTGACGTCCTTCTCGGTGCCGTCGGAGAGCTTGACCCAGCCCGGTGCGATCGACCCGGCGTAGAGGAAGACGCTCGACAGGTCGAGGCGCGCGCTGGCCATGAGCATGCCGGGGATGGACTTGTCGCAGCCGGCGAGGAGGACGGAGCCGTCGAGGCGCTCGGCCATCATCACGGTCTCGACCGAGTCGGCGATGACCTCGCGGGACACGAGCGAGAAGTGCATCCCCTCATGGCCCATCGAGATGCCGTCCGAGACGGAGATGGTTCCGAACTGCAGCGGGTACCCGCCGCCGGAGTGCACGCCCTCCTTCGCGCCCTGCGCGAGCCGGTCGAGGCTCAGGTTGCAGGGCGTGATCTCGTTCCAGCTGGACGCGATGCCGATCTGCGGCTTGTCCCAGTCGGCATCCCCCATGCCGACGGCGCGGAGCATGCCGCGGGAGGTCGTGGCCTCGATGCCGTCGGTGACGACGCGACTGCGGGGCTTGATGTCGATGGGCGCGCTGGCGGAGGGATCATGCGAGGACATGACGAGAGTCTATTCCTGCGCGACGGCCCTCTCGTTCGCGAGCGTCTCCAGAAGCGCGGCGATCTGTTGTGGGGAGTCCACACGGAGGGTCGCGGCGCTCTCCCCTGGTCCGACGCGCACGCCGAGGTCGCCCTCCTGCAGCACGCGCATCGCATCCTCGTCGGTCACGTCGTCGCCGGCGAAGAGGATGCCCGTCGCGTCGAAGCGCTCCCGGAGGGCGATCATCGCGGCGTCCTTGCCCTCGTTCCGCGACGAGAACTCCAGCACCCGGTGACCGGCGCGCCGCCGCCAGTGCGGGAAGCGTTCGGCGACGAGGGCGTCGATCTCGGCGAAGACCTTCTCCTCGGTGTCCCGGTCCGCGCGGCGGGTGTGCACGCCCATGCCGAAGGTCTTGGGCTCCAGCTCCGCCCCCTCGTAGCGGTCGATGATCGGCTGCGCGGCCGCCCACAGCTCCTCCCGCGCCCCGGTCTCGGTCGCATCGCCCGGCGCGTCGGCGGCCCCCTCGCCGGGGAACCAGTACTGCGCGCCGTGGGAGCCGGCGAGCACCACGACGGAGTCGTCGGTGTGCTCGGTGATCTCCCGGAGGTCGTGCATGCTGCGCCCGGAGACGTAGGCGACCACGGTGTCGGGCATCGCAGCGAGGCGATTCATCTGCACGGCCACCTCGGGAAGCGCCCGCGCGGCCATGGGGTCCACGACGAGCGGGGAGGCGGTGCCGTCGAAGTCGAGGGCGACCACCAGGCGCGGCGTCGTCGCGAGGGCGGTGAGGTCGGCGTCGGCGGTTCCGGGGATCCAGGGGCGCGTCACGGTGTCTCCGATCGAGAGGAAGTAGGGGGTGCAGGAAGGCGGTCAGCGGCTGCGGACGTCCGCGAGGGCCTCGAGGAAGGACGACGACCAGGCGTTCACGTCGTTGTCGAGAACACGTCGGCGCAGGGACCGCATGCGGCGTCCCTGCTCGGCGGGCGACATCTCCACGGCCTCCATGATCGCGTCCTTGAGCCCGGCGATGTCGTGCGGGTTGACGCGCACGGCCTGACGGAGCTCGTCCGCCGCGCCGGTGAACTCGCTGAGCACCAGCACGCCGCGGTTGTCCGTCCGCGTGGCGATGTACTCCTTCGCGACGAGGTTCATGCCGTCGCGCAGCGCCGTCACGAGCATGACGTCCGCCGCGAGGTACAGGGCGACCATCTCCTCGCGCGGGTACCCCTGATGCAGGTAGCGGATGGCGGAGTGGCCGACCGTGTCGTGGTCGCCGTTGATGCGGGCCACCGCGAGCTCGATCTCGTCCCGGAGGTGCGCATAGGCGTCCACCCGCTCCCGGCTCGGGCTCGCCACCTGGATGAGCGTGACGTCCTCCACATCGAGGCGGCCGTCTTCGAGGAGCTCGCCGTAGGCCTTGATCCGGTGCCCGATGCCCTTGGTGTAGTCCAAGCGGTCGACGCCGAGGAGGATGCGCTTCGGGTTGCCGAGGCTCGCGCGGATCTCCGCGGCCCGCGCCCGGACGTCCTCCCGCGCGGCGAGTTCGAGGTACGGGGCGGTGTCGATGGAGATCGGGAACGCCTTGGCGATCGCCGTCCGCGAGCCGCCCTGCTCCGGGACCGTGATGTTCGGCCCCTTCACCTCGTAGCGCAGCCGGCGTCGCACCGCGGTGAGGAAGTAGGTCGCGTCCTGCGCCCGCTGGAAGCCGATGACGTCGGCGCCGAGCAGTCCGCGGAGGACCTGGTCGCGCCACGGAAGCTGCGCGTAGAGGCCGTGCGCGGGGAACGGGATGTGGTGGAAGTAGCCGATCGTGACGTCGGGGCGCAGCTCGCGGACCATCTGGGGCACCAGCTGGAGCTGGTAGTCGTGGACCCAGACGGTGCCGTCCTCAGCGGCGGCGGCCGCGGCGGCCTCGGCGAACCGGCGGTTGACCCGCACATACGCCTCCCACCACTCACGGTGGTACTGCGGCGGGGCGATGACGTCGTGGTAGAGCGGCCAGATCGTGTCGTTGGCGAAGCCCTCGTAGTAGTCCGCGACCTCCTCGGAGCTCAGCGACACCGGGATGAGATGGATCCCGTCGGCGTCGAAGGCCTCGAGCTCCACGTCCGGCTGACCGGGCCAGCCGACCCAGGCGCCGTGCACGCGGCGCATCATCGGCTCGAGGGCGGCGACGAGGCCGCCGGGCGACGTCCGCCAGGTCTCCTCGCCGTCGGGCCCCACGACCCGGTCCACCGGGAGGCGGTTGGCGACGACGACGAAATCAGCAGCGGTCACAGGGGCACTCCTCGGTCCAGGAGCTTCCAACCTACCGAGGATGAGCGCCGACCGCTGGTCCGCGCTCAGGCCTTGACAGCGGACGTTCCGCGGTGCAGACCGCTGAGGGCCCAGTTGGCGAGACCCGCCGCGAACGCGATGCCGGCCGCGATCATCGGAAGCACGAGGGCGGCCGACGTGCCGAGACTCTCCGCGACCTCCCCCGCCACCGCGGCGCCGATCGACTGGCCGACGATCACGCCGGAGCCGAGCATCGTCATCACCGTCGCCGATCGGCCACGGGGGCTCCGCGCCGCTCCGAAGCTGTACTGGGTGACGAGGGTCGGGCCGATGCCGATGCCCATGATGGCCAGGGCGAGCATCATCCCCGCCGGCGAGTCGACGATGCCGAGCAGCAGCGAGCCGGCGAGGAGGACTCCGGAGAAGACGAGCCATCGCGCCCGGAGCGAGAACCGCGCGGGGAGCCACGCGACACCCAGGGCCAGCAGCGCGGAGCCGACGCCCATCACGCCGTACAGCAGGCCCGCCTGCTCCGGGGCGCCGAGGTCGGCCATGAGCGACGTGAGCGAGGTGAGCATGGTTCCGAAGAAGATGCCGACGCCGAGGATGCCGAGGACGACGATGAGGAGCTGCGGCCGGAACAGCTCGGAAACGGCGGAGGGCGCCCGACCGTCCTCGGTGCGGTCCTGCGAGACATGCCGTCCGCTCGGGTGCAGCGCGAAGGCCCCGACGAACACCAGGGTCAGCACGGCGGCGCCGACCAGCGGGGCCCAGGGTGCGAGTGCCGAGGCGAGGACGCCCACGAGGAAAGGACCGAACACGAAGACGGTCTCGTCGGCGGCCGACTCGTACGCCATCGTGCCGGAGACGGTGCGGGCGCGGCGCTCCGCCGGCATCCGCTCGCCGATGATCGTGACCAGACGGGAGCGCGAGAGCGGCGCCACCTGCGGAGCCGTCGCACCGATGCCGATCGCGGTGAGGAGCACGAAGCCGTCGGCGGCCGGACCGTAGACCACCGCGGTGAAGAGCAGGAGCATCGCCGCGTTGCCCACGGCGAGCGCGAGGAGGACCGTGCGCTGGCCGAAGCGGTCGGCGGCGGCGCCCAGGAGCGGGCCGAAGCAGGCGGTGCCGAGACCGACCGCAGCGGACGTGAGCCCGCCGAGCGACAGGGATTCCCGCGCCGACACGACGACGGTCAGCACGCCGACCACCATCATGGCGAAGGGCAGACGCGCGATGAACGCGATGAGGAAGTAGGGCAGGCCGGCGAGGCGGAAGAGGCTCGGCTCGGCGATATCGGGCGTGGTGCTGGCGTGTGTCATGGCTCTCGCGCGTCGACGACGCGATGTCGGGTGCCGCCGCTGTCCGCCGGAGATGCCGACGGCCGGTAGATACACGGTTTCTGCGGCCGCGGGCGAACCGCGACCCTCCCATGATATCCGGTGCCTCAGGACGCATGCCCTGCCAGTCGCTCCCCCGCCTTGTCAAGCCACCGACCCGCGTGCGCTCCCTGCGGGTACCGTAGGGGCATGCGCTACCTCTTCAGCACCGGACTCGTCGCCGCGATCTCGGCTGGGATCTCGCTGCTGCGCGGCACCCGCAACGAACCCATCACCTGGCGCTCGCTCCTGTCGTGGGTGAGCTGGGGCATCACCATGGCGCTCGCGGTCGGCGCGGTCGTCGACATGCGCCGTGAGCGCCACGGCGTGCCGGTGGACGCGGACTCCCCGCAGTCGGTGAAGAAGTCCAAGAAGGCGCAGCGTCTGCAGTTCCGTTCGCAGAAGGCCCTCGCCGACGCGCAGGGGCACGCCCAGGACAAGCGGTCCTGACGCACCCCCGCGCCTCCCGCGTCACCGGGTGAGGATGAGTGCCTCGCCCTGACCGCCGCCGCCGCACAGGCCGACCGCCGCGGTTCCGCCTCCCCGGCGGGCCAGCTCGTGCGCGACGTGCACCACGAGGCGGTTGCCGGAGGCACCGATCGGATGACCGATCGCGATGCCGCCGCCGTGCACGTTGACGATCTCCCCGTCCAGCCCGAGCTCGGTCTGCGAGCGGGCCACGACGGCCCCGAACGCCTCGTTGATCTCCACGAGGTCGAGGTCCTGCGGCGTGATGCCCTGTTTCCGGCATGCCTGCTCGATCGCCCGCGCCGGCTGCGCCTGGAGCGAGTTGTCCGGGCCGGCGGTCTGGCCGCTCGCCCCGACGGTCACGAGCACCGGCCAGCCCTTGGCCTCGGCCGTCCCGCGAGTCGTGACGACGACGGCGGAGGCGCCGTCCGAGATCTGGGATGAGTTGCCCGCCGTGATCGAGCCGCCCTCGGCGAAGGCGGCGCGCAGTCCCGCGAGGGTCTCCACCGTGGTCTCGGGGCGCACCCCCTCGTCTCGGGTCACCCGCACGGGTTCGCCCCGGCGCTGCGGCACCTCGACGGCGACGATCTCCGCGTCGAGCACACCGCTCTCCTGCGCGGCGGCGGCCCGCTGATGCGAGAGCGCGGCGACCTGGTCCTGGGCCTCCCGGGTGAGTTCGTAGCGCGCGTTGTGCCGCTCAGTGGACGCGCCCATGCTCTCCCGGTCGTAGGCGTCCGTCAGCCCGTCGTAGGCCATGTGGTCGAGGACCTCGACGGTGCCGTAGGTCCAGCCATCGCGCGATCCCATGAGCAGGTGCGGTGCGCGGGTCATGGACTCCATGCCAGCGGCGACGACGACCTCGGCGTCCCCGGTCCGGATCATGCGCGCCGCGTCGATCACGGCCGTGAGACCGGACAGGCACACCTTGTTCACGGAGTGGGCGGGGACGTCCCAGCCGATCCCGGCGCCGATGGCGGCCTGACGGGCGGCGTTCTGTCCCGACCCCGCGGCGAGCACCTGCCCCACGATGACCGCATCGACGTCTGCCGGGTCCACCCCGCCCTGCTCCAGCGCACCGCGGATCGCGAACGATCCGAGCTGCGGCGCGGTGAAGGCGGCGAGCTGTCCTTTCAGCCGCCCCTGCGGGGTGCGCGCCGCGGCGACGATGACGACATCGTTCTCACTCATTGATCTCGGTCCTTCCGTTGTCCAGTTCCGGGGCGAGGCGGAGAGGCGGCTCCGTGGCCTGCCGCACTTGCTCCACCGAGACGTCGGGCGCGAGCTCGACCAGGACGAGCCCGTCCGGCGTCACGTCGATCACCGCGAGGTCCGTGATGATCCGGTCCACGACGCCGCGTCCGGTCAACGGCAGCGTGCACGCGTCGACGATCTTCGCCGAGCCGTCCTTGGCGACGTGCTCCATCAGCACGATCACCCGTCCGGCGCCGTGCACGAGGTCCATCGCACCCCCTGGGCCCTTGACCATCTTGCCGGGGATCATCCAGTTCGCGAGATCGCCCGTGGCGGAGACCTGCATCGCCCCGAGGATCGCGGCATCGATCTTCCCGCCGCGGATCATGCCGAAGCTGAGGGCGGAGTCGAAGAACGCCGCCCCGGGCAGCGTGGTCACCGTCTCCTTCCCCGCGTTGATGAGATCCGGGTCGACCTCGTCCTCCCGCGGATAGGGCCCGACCCCGAGGATGCCGTTCTCCGACTGCAGCACCACGGTCACGTCGGACGGGACGTGGTTCGGCACGAGCGTGGGCAGGCCGATGCCGAGGTTCACATACGCGCCGTCCGGCAGCTCGGCCGCCGCACGCGCGGCCATCTGGTCTCTCGTGAGCGCCATGTCAGGCTCCTTCCGCGGCGACGGTCCGTCGCTCGATGCGCTGGGGGATGTCCTCGCCGACTTCGACGATCCGGTGCACGAAGACGCCGGGCAGGTGGATCGCGTCCGGGTCGAGCTCTCCCGGTTCGACGAGCCGCTCCACCTGCGCGATGCACACGCGCCCGGCCATCGCAGCGAGCGGGTTGAAGTTCCGCGCCGCCTTCCGGAACACGAGGTTGCCGTGCCGGTCGCCGCGGACCGCATGGACCAGGGCGAAGTCGGTGGTGATCGCCTCCTCCAGCACGAACTCGCGCGGTTCGCCGTGCACCGTGAACGTGCGTACGTCCTTGCGCGGCGAGGCCACCGCGATCGAGCCATCGGCGTGGTACCGGCGAGGCAGACCGCCCTCGGCCACCTGGGTGCCGACGCCCGTCTGGGTGAAGAACGCCGCGATTCCGGATCCTCCCGCCCGCAGCTTCTCGGCGAGCGTGCCCTGCGGGGTCAGCTCCAGCTCGAGCTCCCCGGACAGGAACTGCCGCTCGAACTCCTTGTTCTCCCCCACGTACGACGACGTCATCTTCCGGATGCGCTGCGCGGCGAGCAGGATGCCGAGGCCCCAGTCGTCCACCCCGCAGTTGTTGCTGACGACGCTCAGGTCTGTCGTGCCCTGGGCGAGGAGCGCCTCGATGAGGGCGATCGGGTTCCCGGAGAGCCCGAAGCCTCCGACCGCGAGCGAGGCGCCGTCCGGGATGTCGGCGACCGCGGCCGCCGCGGACTCCCATTGCTTGTCGATCACGTCTGCTCCTTCGGTTCCGTGTCCCCACCAGCCTCCCGCCCCGGCGGAGCCATGACCAGCGCCCTCTTGCGATGTGGACGCCCGCGCCACTAGCGTCCACTATGTGGACACTGCGACGAACCCGGTCCCCGGCACTCAGGCGGTCGCGCGGGCAGCGCGGCTCCTGCGACTGGTGACGGCCGCCGGCACCGACGGCGCCACCCTGCAGGAACTCGCCGGCAGCGCCGGCCTCTCCCGGCCCACCGCGCATCGCCTGCTCAGCGCCCTCCGCGCGGAGGGACTCGTCGACCGCGACGCCGACAGCACGCGCTGGATGCCCGGACCCGAGCTCTTCCTCATGGGATCCGTGGCCGCCGCACGATACGACGTGACGGCCCTGGCCCGGGACATCGTGCGGTCGCTCGCCGTGAAGACTGAGGAGAGCGCGTTCTTCTCCGTCCGCCGCGCGGACGAGACGGTCTGCCTGCTGCGCGAGGAGGGGTCGTTCCCCATCCGCTCGTTCGTGCTGAGCGAGGGGGTGCGCTTCCCGCTCGGCGTGGCGAGCGCCGGCCTCGCGATCCTCGCGTTCCTCCCCGACCACGATGTGGATGCCTACCTGGAGCGCCATCCGGAGCTCGTCGAGAACTGGGGACGCGCTCATGGCGAGCGCCCGTTGCGGAAGCGCCTCGCCGAGACGAAGGAACGCGGGTTCGCCGTCAACCCCGGCCTGATCGTCGAGGGGAGCTGGGGCCTCGGCGCGGCGGTGTTCGACCGCGCCGGACGCCCGGAGTGGGCGCTCAGCCTCACCGGTGTCGCCTTCCGCTTCGGCCCGGAGCGTCAGGCCGAGCTGGGCCGGATCCTCCTCGCTCACGCGCATCAGCTCTCGGCGAGGATCGCGCACGCCCGACGGTGACCTTAATACATACCAGCCGGTATATACTTTCTGGTATGAATCGCTCTGAGGTCATCCCGTCGCTCGTGCTCTCGGGCTACGCGCTGGGTCGCATCGCCGCCCAGGACGCGGGGAACGAGGCGCCCGCCGCGCAATGGCGGGTGCTCAGCCTGCTCGACCAGTCGGGTCCCCGTCGCGTCGGCGAGCTCGCCGCGGCGGCCCGCACGACACAGCCCGGGATGACCCGGTTGCTCGGCACCCTCGAACGCGAGGGCCTCGTCCGCCGCTCCCCCGACCCCGACGATTCCCGTGCCACCGTCGTCGCCGCGACCCCCGACGGCACGGCGGCCCTGGCCGCCTGGCGCTCCGAGTTCCGGGAGACGATCGCACCGCGGTTCGCCGACCTCGACGACGACGACTGGCATGCCCTCACCCGTGCGGCCGAGATCCTCGCCGCCCGCACCTCTGCCGACCGGACAGGAGACATCCGTTGAACACCGCCCCCGCTACACCCGCCCCCTCGGTCTGGCGGCAGCCGGCCCAGGTATGGGCCGTCGCCTTCGCGTGCGTCGTCGCTTTCATGGGCATCGGCCTCGTCGATCCGATCCTCCCGGCCATCGCGGAGTCCCTCGAGGCCACGCCGGTCGAGACGGAACTGCTGTTCACCAGCTACCTCCTCGTCACCGGCCTCGCGATGCTCGTCACCAGCTGGATCTCCAGCCGGATCGGCGCCAAGGCGACCCTCCTCGTCGGTCTCGGCCTGATCGTCGTGTTCGCCTTCCTCTGCGCGATCAGCGGCAGCGTCGACGCGGTCATCGGCTTCCGTGCCGGCTGGGGGCTGGGCAACGCGCTGTTCATCTCGACGGCGCTGGCCACGATCGTCGGCGCCGCATCCGGCGGCAGCAGCGCGGCCATCGTGCTGTATGAGGCGGCACTCGGCCTCGGCATCGCCGTGGGTCCCCTGCTCGGCGGCATCCTCGGCGAGCAGAGCTGGCGCGGCCCGTTCTTCGGCGTCGTGGCCCTGATGGCCATCGCCTTCATCGCCGTGCTCGTGCTGCTGCGGGGTCCGGGCGAGAAGCGCACGCCGGTGAAGTTCTCCGCCCCCTTCACGGCCCTGCGCCGTCCCGCGCTCGCGATCCTCGCCGTGGCCGCCCTGTTCTACAACATCGGCTTCTTCGTGCTGCTCGCGTTCTCGCCCTTCCCCCTGGGCTTCGGCGCGATGGGCATCGGCCTGACCTTCTTCGGCTGGGGTGTCGCCCTCGCGATCACCAGCGTGTGGGTCGCGCCGGTGCTGATGCGCCGGATGCCGCGGACGCACGTGATCCTCACCGTGCTGCCCCTGCTCGCCGTCGATCTCGTGGTCGCGGGACTCGTGGTCGCCGAACCGGCCGCTCTCGTCGTGTGCATCATCGTCGGCGGTCTGCTCCTCGGCATCATGAACACCGTGCTGACCGAAGCCGTCATGGAGGCGACAGACCTCCCCCGCTCCGTCGCCTCCTCGGCCTACTCCGCAGTCCGCTTCCTCGGCGGCGCGATGGCCCCGCCGATCGCCGCCCTGCTGTGGCACCTGTTCAGCGCCACCGTGCCGTACCTCTTCGCCGCCGCCGCCGTCCTGCTGGCCGCGCTGACGATCCTCCTCGGCCGGAAGGTCCTCGCGCACATCGACGACGAGCCGGCTGATGCGACCGCCGAGGACGCGGCGGCGATCCTCGTCGGTGACGCCGGCTGACCTGCTCGGCTACCGTGGGGGCATGACCGACGCTCCTCCCCTCCCCGAGCGCAGCCGACGGGTGCAGGAACACCTCCTCGCGGCCGGTGTCGAGACCGAGATCCGGGTTCTTCCGGACTCGGCGCGCACCGCCGCCGAGGCGGCCGCCGCCATCGGCTGCGACGTCGCCGCGATCGCCAACAGTCTCGTCTTCCTCGCCGACGGCCGCCCCGTCCTCGTCATGACCAGCGGCGGGCACCGGGCGAACCTCGCCGTCCTGGCGCGAAGCGTGGGGGCGAGCGAGGTCGTCATGGCACCGCCCGCCACCGTGCGCGACGCCACCGGACAGGCGATCGGCGGAGTGGCGCCCGTCGGCCATCCCACGTCCCTCCCGACCTTCATCGACAGCGCGCTGCAGGTGTACGACGTGGTGTGGGCGGCGGCGGGCCACCCGCACACCGTCATGCCGCTGACCTTCGCCCAGCTGTCGGATCTGACCGCCGGCACGGTGATCGAGGTCGTCTGACCCGATGTCCGCGCCATGCCCCATGATGGAGGCGATGCCGGCCGCGGCGCGAGCGACCGGCCAGACGGAGGCGATGACATGTGCGGACGATTCGCGAACGACGCGACGACGGACGAGCTGATCCGGGAGTTCGTCGCCGAGGGCGGCCGACCGGAGGACTGGTGGAAGTCCTGGCATGGCGCGTACTCGATCGCCCCCACCGAGAGCGCCCCCATCGTCCGGGACCGCGGCGAGGGCCGCATCCTCGAACTCGTGCGGTGGGACTGGCAGAGTCCCCCCAACCGTCCGCAGCGCGCCCCGCTGATCAACGCACGGATGGAGAAGCTCGCCGCCGGATTCTGGGCGCCGGCGTTCTCCGCCGCGCGGTGCCTCGTGCCGATGCGCGGGTACTTCGAATGGACGGGTGAGAAGGGCCACAAGACCCCGCACTTCCTCCACGGTGACGGCCTGCTCGCCGCCGCCGGCCTCACCTGGTCGATGGAGCATGAGGGAGAGAAGGTGCGCTGCTTCGTCGTCGTCACCCGGGAGGCACGCGACGCCGGTGGGGAGGTGCACGACCGGATGCCCGCCTTCCTGACCCCGGACACTTGGGACGCCTGGCTCACACCGGAGAAGCTCACCGGGCAGACCAAGCTCGACACGCTGGCGATGCTCGACCACACCTCCGCCGATGTCGCCGCGACGCTGCACGGCTACGTCGTCGACCGCAAAGTGAGCAACACGCGCACCGTCGATCCCGCGGATCCCACGCTCCTCGACCCGGTCGGGTGAAACGCGGCGACACGCGCGGACGCACGACACCCCGTGGGATAGGAGATCGGGCGGATGTGTGAAACGCTGAGCACACCCCACACCAGCGGTCACCCCGGCCGCGCCTCTTGGCACAGGTTCCCGTGGAGAGAAGGGAGTCTTGCGATGGGCAAGTTCATCTACGAGAACAGCGTCAAGGTCGACATCGAAGACCGCGCTCTCACTCACATCCAGCTGGTCATGACCGCGAAGCTCCGCCGTGGCGAGCCCTTCGGCTTCACCTGGAAGGACGACGTCAGCATGGGCGGCGGCCGCACGACGGTCTGGATCCATGCCGGAAGCTCGCTGGTTTACAAGTACCACGGCAGTCGCCAGCCCAGCGTCAACCGCGCCTGGATCGAGGCCCTCGCATTCACCGCCAACGCCCCGAGCGGTCTGTACCTCGTCCCCGAGCCTGCGGACCAGCAGCAGCCGGACGGCAGCGAGAGCGCGCTCACCCGCTCCTAACACGAGGGTCGACAGGGTTCAACCCCTCTTGTCGGGGATCGAGGTGGTTCGTACCGTGGAGCCCATGGGGAACCAGACGGGAATGACGACGACGCACATCGAGATCGATGGGCACGACTTCCTCCTGCCTCGCAGCACGGATGTCGCGGACCTCATGTCTCGGATCGAGGCAGCGGCGCGCTCGCAACCGACGTTCATCGACTTGGCGACCGGCGACGCTCTGACGAGCGTGCTCATCACCGCGCAGTCGCGTGTCGTCGTCTACCTGATCCGCGAGGACGCCGGCCACGACGCCCCCATCGACGTGCGCTCCACGCTCGACTGGGATCTCTGAGCAGCACGGTCCGCTCGTAGACTGGACGGATGCTTGTCGCCCTCATCCGCCCCCGAGGATCCATGACCGTCGACGTCACCGGGACATCCCTCGAAGACGTCCACGCCCAGCTCGATGCTCATCGTGAGCCGGGCTACGCGCTCACTTCCGCCCCGGTGCGCATGCTCAAGGGTGAGGCGAAGATGGAGGCCACGGGGACGTTCCAGCGCGTCGACGGCGTCGAGCAGATCGAGGCCGAGGACATGGCGGGCATCGAGGCGAAGGTCCCGGAGGGCTGGCAGCTGCTCTCGGTCCGCCGGGCCTGACGCGCGCGCCACCCGCCGCCACAGCGCGCGTTTCCGATCCCCGCGTCGGCAGGTCGTCGCCTCCGCCCCATGCCGGTTCGAAAAGGTGCCTCTCCCGGCCGCGAGAGGCACGGTTTCGATCCCGCCCTGAGCGATCCAGCCCCGAAACAGGCAGAGAAAAAGCCCCGGAGATGGCGAGATCTCTGAGGCTTGTTCCGTGCACCCCCAGGGACTTGAACCCTGAACCCACTGATTAAGAGTCAGTTGCTCTGCCGATTGAGCTAGAGGTGCGTGGCCCGGGATAACCCCGACCGAGGAATTACATTACCAGCGGTTGGCGCCGACACGAAATCCAGCGCGGCCCGGGCGTGGCTCGGGCGTTTCGCCCCCTCATCCTGGCCGATGGTCTCTGCGGGCGCCGTCGGGGCGGCGACTATCCTGAGAGCGTGACCGCCACTCCCGACGCCGCCGACCTGCGCGCCGATCTCCAGCTCGCCCTCCGCCTAGCCGACGCCGCGGATGCCCAGTCGCTCCCGCGTTTCGACGCCGCCGACCTGGAGATCTCCACGAAGGCGGACCACTCGCACGTGACGGACGCCGACCTGGCGACGGAGCGGGCGATCCGCCGGATCCTCGAGGAGGAACGTCCCGACGACGGCATCTTCGGCGAAGAATTCGGCGCTCAGGGCAGCACCGCCCGGCAGTGGATCATCGACCCGATCGACGGCACCGCGAACTTCCTCCGCGGTGTCCCGCTGTGGGGCACGATGATCGCCCTCGCGATCGACGGCGTGCCGCGCGTCGGCGTGGTCAGCATGCCCGCCCTCGGTCGACGCTGGTGGGCGGCGGCCGGACATGGCGCCTGGACCGTCAGCGACCGCAACGAGCGCCGTCTCGCCACCTCCACCGTCTCCTCGCTGGACGAGGCCAGCGTGAGCTTCCAGAGCATCGCGCAGTGGCGTGACGCCGGGCAGCTGGATGCCCTGCTGCGCCTGAGCGCGCACGTCTGGCGCGATCGGGCGTACGGCGACGTCTACGCCTACATGCTCCTCGCCGAAGGGCGACTGGAGGCGGTCGCGGAGTTCGATGTGAAGGAGTACGACATCGCAGCGGCTGTGGCGATCGTGAATGAGGCCGGTGGGCGCATGACGGCATTCGACGGCTCCGAGACGATCTCCGCCCGCTCGACACTCGCTACCAACGGCACCCTTCACGACGAGTTCCTCCGTCTCCTGCACGACTGACTACCCCGAGGCCACGATGACCACCCGACGACTCGCGATCCTGACCGGTCTCGTGCTCGCGGGAGCCGCCCTGACGGCGTGCACGGGTGGCGGCCCCCCTGAGCCGTCGGCGCCGGGCTCGGCTGCTCCCACGGGAGACGGCGGCGCGAGCGCGACACCGGGCGGGGACGAGCTCACGTGCGAGTCGATGATCTCCGAAGGCACCGTCGCGGCCCTCACCGACGCCGGCTGGACGGCAGAGCCACGCGAGTTCCGCGTCGGGGACGTCGAGCTGACGCAGGGACTCCTCTGCTTCTGGGCGGACTTCAGCGTGCCCTCGGACCACGGTCAGATGTACGGCTGGTCCCCCCTGTCCGCCGAGGAGGCGGAGCGCGCACAGGCGGGGCTCGAGGAGGAGGGGTGGCGGAGCGAGGAAGACGCTCAGGGCACGTACGTCACCGAGGACCCGCAGTTCGCCATGAGCACGGACGAGGACGGGTACGGCATGACGTATCTCTTCGGGGACGGCTGGGTGAAGGTCGCCGACACGAAGCAGGGGCTCCTCCTCATCGAGGGACAGCGCTGACGCCGCACACCACTCGGGCTGGTGTTGTCAAGCCGCTGGGCCTGAGGCCGCAGACGGACGAGGCTGGTGACATCCGTCGAGGAAAGGAATGCGCATGGGTAACGACAGCGACCGCAACGACATCAGCACCGAGCCCTCCCCCGGCCCCGAGGAGAACGACAACCTCGGCGCCGAGGACAACAAGGGCGAGCCGCGCACCGTTCCGCCCACGGACTCGGACGACGACGGCGACGACGTGCGCGCCGAAGACCCGGACCGCTCGCACTGAGCCGCTCGTCCGGATGCCAGGAGCCCCGCCTCGCGAAGAGGCGGGGCTCCTGCCATGTCACTCGGTCGTGGAGCCTTGGACGATCTCGTCGACGAGCGTGATGCCTCCGGTGGAGTTCGCCGATTGCATGAGGTCGTCGATCCACTTCGGGTTCAGCTTGGGCGGCTCCCGCCCTTCGAACGTGAAGCGCAGCGGGATCGACGGATGCAGCCAGATCGTGGAGCGTCCGTACGCATCGCCCTCGGGGTGGGTCCACGACACCGTGAAGCTCTCGTTGCGTCGGAGCTTCGTCGCGATCACGACCTTGAGGTGCGCGAGCGCGCGGTCCTCGATGTGGAGCTGGCTCGTGCTGTCGTACATGATGAACCCCATGTGCGAATGGTAGGCCTCGCCCGACTCCGCCACCAGGGCCGTCATGCCACGCCTCCCCACCCGCGTCTCAGCCGCGGACGTCCCTCGGGTCGTTGCCGTAGCTGTTCCGCTCCCCGATCGTGCCGTCCTCCCGTCGGATGAGGTGCTCGACCTGACGCGCCCGAGCGGTCTCACGCCCGACGCCGACCGCCTCGTCCTTCGTGTCATGCGGCCCGCTGAACGTGTTCACCTCGCCCTGGACGCGATTGAACCAGCCGCCTTCCTGGTGGAACGTGTCGACATCGCCCTTCGGCATGGCGTCTCCCTTCGTCGTGAATCCCATTGGTAGCGCGCGATGCCGCTCGTCTCCGACCCCCTTGCGCCCGCGCCGGATCGGTCGTACGCGACCGCAGATCCGTTCGCGTCCCCCGAAGAGGGGACGGACACCCGGCCCTCGCGCCTGCGATCATCGCGGTGAGGGAGTCGAACGGGCGGGCGCTGTCCCGCCGATCGGGGAAGGAGACTTCTGATGACGACCGACATCATCGCGGGGCCGTTCCTGACGGCGGTCCGCGAGGCCTGGGACCGTGGGCGGGGAACACTCATCGTCCCCCGGGATTTCACCCTGACGCAGTTGGCGGCCGGAGCGGGGTCGCTGAGCGCAGAGGTCACCGACTCGACGGGGACCCGGTTCGGCTTCCGCGTTCCGCTTCCGGCAGCCGCCCGGTGGGAAGGGAGGGCACAAGGTGGTGAAGGCACTCCGGAGCACTGGGCGCTGTGGAGCGTCATCATCCCGCTCATGGAGGAGCTGGAGACGGACGCCGGGCGCCGCTTCACCCCCGACGCCGACGGCGTCCGCTGGGTGACCGCATAGTCGATCGCGGTCACCGCGCCGCGGAGCCTATCGCAGGCCGTCTTCGCAGTCGCTTCCCCGGCGGGCTTCCCACCAGAGCGCGTACTCGGGCCCCTCCGCGGTCTCGATCGTCCACGGTGGGAAGGTGATGTAGCGGTCGAGCGCGAGGGCCCACGAGCTGTCTGCTCTGGTCGATCCGGGGTCGTCGGCAGGAAGCTCGTCCTCTGTGGACCAGGACTCGGCCAGATGGGTCTTCGCCCATTCGTAGATGAGCTGGCCCGTCTGAGACCAATCGCGGTCGTTCATCTCTTCCGCGATCTCCGGGGGCATCGGCGCGCGGTGCGGGGTCCTGTAGTCGTAGGTACACGAGTACGTCCGCCCGTCGTCGCCGACATAGCTCAGCGCGATGGTCACGTTCGTGACCAGGTCCCCCCTCCGCCCCAGCACCCCCGCTGCGGCGACGAGGAGCACGGCTGCCACCACCACCGCGATCACCGCGACGAGCCAGCCGGTGCGGCGCCGCCGACTCCGCACGGACGGGCGGGGTTCGGACGACACCCTCCCATCGTAGCCAGCTCGACGTTCCGACCCCGCGGGGGTCTCTGCGGCCCGTTCCCCGACACGAAGAAGCCCGCCTCCCCGGATACATGACCAGGGAGGCGGGCCTCGTTCTGTGCGACAGCGACCTGGTGGAGCTGGGGGGAATCGAACTATGCCTCGCCCCGCATGACAGTTCGGCACCCGCGGAATCACGCGGAGAAAGCGATGGTAAGCGATGGTCGCTTACGTCGTGCGATGGGGGCGGGGGTGGGCAGAATGCCGGCACGCGGCCACGTCACGCAGCCATGCCGGTGCGACGAGCGCGAGCGGCCGCACGAACTGCGCCGAGCTCACGAACGCGACGCGCGGTGAGCGGCTCGGCCGCGATCCCGACGATCGACTCCGCCGCACGGACGAGCAGCTGATAGTAACGAGCCGGCGTCATGCTGAGCTCGGGACCTATCCGCCCACCCTTTCTCCGACAAATGTCCCGGCCAGCTCCACTCGAACGCAAGCAGTACCTCGGGCCTCACCCGTAGTGCTCCTTGCGAGCGGCAGCGCGGACATGCCGCTTCCAACCGCTCGCGGCGGCCTTCTCCGTAGCGCCGGAGCCCTTGCTCCCGCATTCACACGTCCACACCACGCGCGGATGCCCATTACGGTCTTCCCCGCTATCCAGGTCGATGATCTGATGCACGATCACGATCCTCACCCCGACCGCCGACGTTCAGTCCGTCGGCGGTCTCACCTAGACTCGAGATCTCTCGGCCGGCGAAAGGACACCCGGCCACCATGCGGCTCTCGCGCGAAACCCTGCTCAGCATCCGCCTCGACGCCGTCTGCTCGAGGAACCGGTACACGAAAGACCCCGCGCCGGTCGTCGACGAGCTCCGCGCGACGGCGAGCATAGCGGCGTCGGGGAAGGTCTGGGCGGCGAGGACGTCCGCGAGCTGCAGGAGGCCGGCGCGGTCGCGTTGGACGCAGAGGTGGGCGATGTTGCGGTGGTTGACGGCGTTGGTGCCGTGTCCGGGCTCGCGGGTGGAGTCCACGTAGCCCTCCAATCGAGTCGCTTCGATGGTGGGGGTTAGGTCCCGGCGTGTGTTGGTAGCGCGCGTCGGGGCCGTTCTGGTGGGAGCACGAGAGCCCCGGAGCTGGTGTGCTTCGCGGGGCTCTCGACGCCTGATCTCCGGGGGGGCGAGACCGGTACAAGCATCAATCTATGGTCTGATATCACTCGGCTGTCAACTCGACCTTTTCGCGACTCATCGGTGTGGTGGATAGCCTCAACGCATGGACATTCAGATGGGAGCCGCAGCTGCGAGCACCTCACCGGTGAATCCGTTGTTCGCTCTCCTCGTTGGCGCCTTCGGGGCCGCTGTGCTCACGGTGTCGGGCGGACTGATCGGCGTGTGGATCCAGTCGGTTCGTGAGCATCGGAAGTGGCTGCGCGAACGACGGTTCGAGGCCTACCTCGACTTCATGACCGATATGTCCCTCATCGCGCGCATCGTGCGGACCGAGCCCAATGAGGAAAACGCGAAGGAACTGAAGGCGAAGGTACTTGCCTGGCACGAGGCGAGCGATCGCTCACTGGATGCAGTATCCATCCTGGGCCCGAAAGCAGTCAACGCAGCTGGTCAGGACTGGATGGGCGCGACTCTCGCGTTCGTCGAGGACCGGACTGACGCACGTGACGTTGCAATGAGGAAGGGTCGCTGGCAGTTCCTGATCACCGTTGGCAAGGAGCTCGGTTCTAAGAACGTCGGGGAAGCTCCGCCGGTGGCGAGGCCGCTTTAGCCCGCGGCTCGCGGCCGCCGTCGCCCGTCGCGATGGCGGCCGATTGGCCTCTGTGGGTGGCCAATGTGCGGCGTAGGCGCCACTGGTGGGCGGGGTTCGCGTCGAGGCGATCGCGCCAGTGCGCCAGGAGGACGTCTTCTTCGACGACGCGGACACCCTGCCCGTACTGGTTCTGGTTCTCCCATGTCATGTGCATGCCTGCCTTGCGCCATCGATTGATCGTGCGGACGGATCGGCGGACGCGGCGGGCGGCTTCGCGGTAGGCAAGGGGCGACATAGATCAATTACTCCGCTCCTATCGCACGGCCGATAGAGTGCGGTCCATGGATAGCGGGTGGGCGGTAGTTCTAGGAGCAGTGATCGCTCTCGTCGGCAGCGCGGTCCTGCCCTGGGTCCGGGAGTGGTTCACGGAAGGTCGGGCGGAGCGGCGCCGCGTGGAACAGGCGAAGGCCGCCGCCATCAAGGACGTCGTACACGCATTGACGAAGCTGGCGACCGTCCTTCCAAGCTCGAACGGTGAGACGCGTGAGCAACTCGAAGTGGACGCGCAGGATGCCATGACCTCGCTCGAGTTGCTGTTGGCGTTGAGGGAGCAACCTGTCGCTGCCATGCTGGAGGCCGCCTTCAGCGACGCTTGCAGCTCGGACATGCGCCTGCGCCCAATCGCGAAGGCCGCGGTCCCTCCGCTCCTTGGAGCCTGGTTCCGAGGAGGCTTCTCGCCGTTGGAGGTGGAAGCCTCATACCGACGGAACCGGGCAGAAGCAGTAGGTGCACATTCCACCGAGTGATCAGCATCCATTCTCTCGTCAGCCACCCGCGCTGCCAGCCGCAGGTGTGTAAGTGCGCGGCAGACGAGGCAGACCCTGGGTAGGCGGGCTTGTCCGTCGGGTCCGTCGATCCAGTCGACGGTGACGCCGACCTCGCCGCAACGGGTGCAGAGCTCTGGGCGAGCGCGACGGGTCGTGTGCATGTCGAGACTGCTGCGAGCGCGGCGGATGAGGCGGAAGAGCTGCTCCTCGAGCTCGTCTAGGTCGGGCCTGGGTGGGATCTCGTAGACGACGTCGGAGAGCCACGCGTTCGCGGCGAAGGCCCACTCGCGGGCGAGCTCGACGTCGCCGGGCAGCCCGGCGGGCAGCCCCGGCGCCTCAAGCCCGAGCCGAGTCGAGTCGAGGCGACGACGAGGTAAACGCGGAGCGCGTCCCACACGGCGCGAGCTTTGCGGGACTCGGGTCCACCGACGAGCGGGACGTTGTCGTAGAACCCGCCGCCAGCGATGCGCTCGGTCAGCTGCGAGGCGCGCACACCGCGGACGGCCAGCGCCATCGTGCCGGTGGTTTCGGCGAGGGCGGGCAACTGGTCAATGTGCCAGAGGAATCGGTCGGCCCATTCGCGGTAGGCGGCGTCCGGGTCGATAGCGTCGAGCGGAACCATGGCGCTCATCTCGTCGCTACCGCTACAGTGCACGCATGACGAACGAAAACCCGTGGCAACAGCTCCTTGACCAGTTGCCGGAAAACGCAAGCATCACCCGAGGGCTGGTCGAGAACATCCGGGAGTCGACCACCGACGGTCTTGTGGGGCCGATGGACATGAGTGTCGCTCTCGTCGGGGCAGTCGTGCAGCTTGAGAGACGCATCCTCGCCTTAGAGGGCGACGGCGAAGCCGAGATCAGCGGCGGCGGAATCCCGGTGTTCGATCCCGACGACCGCCCTTGGGAACGCTAGTCCCCGCATCTGCCCGCCCATCACGACTCTCCTCGCTGGAAGCTCCCTTTAGCAGGCAGGCCCAGCCGGCGACGCCAGCTGGAGGTAAGCGGCTGTGACCTGCCCATCTGGCGCGCGATCATGCCGTCCGTTTCGCCTTGATCGTGGAGCAGGCGCATTTGCGCGATGTCAACGTCGCTCATCGGCCGTCGCTTCTTGAGGGTCAGTGCGGCTCTGGCTTCCGTGCCGGCTTGAGCTGGTCACCGACGAACGCCATCGCTGTGCTGTGGCCGTCGAACGGTCCGTGCATCGTGCCATCAGGGGCGAACGCGACCCATGCGTGTCGCACCGCCCACTTCGAGGGCGCGGCCGGCTTCGGCTGCTCCCGAGCAGGCTCGATCGGTCGTAGGACAGTGCCAGGCTCAACAGGCGCAGCCTGCACGGGCACCTGCGGTCGCTTCTTCGGCGCGGGCATAGGCGGGATCTCCGGGTTGAGGCCGAGCTGGTCAGCGATCTCGCCCGGTGTCGCGCCGGCCTTCGCGAGTTTCTGGTAGCGGTAGTCACCCAAGGCGAGGGCGCGGGTCCTGGTTCGCACGCGCGACCGAGGAAGCCCGCATCGAGCGGCTCACCCCGCACGACCTCCGCCACACCGCGGCCTCCCTCACCATCAGCTCAGGCCCCCACGTCAAGGCCGTGCAGCGCATGCGCGGCCACAAGTCCGCCGCGATGACCCTCGACACCTACGCCGATCTATTCGACGACGACCTCGACGACGTCGCGAACCGGCTCGACGAGCGAGCGACGGCAGCAGATGTGGGCAAAGTGTGGGCAGGCATCGCCGCCTGACGAGTAATCCACAACGCAAAAAAGACCCGCCTCCCTAGTGGTTACTAGGGAGGCGGGCCTCGTTCTGTGCGACAGCGACCTGGTGGAGCTGGGGGGAATCGAACCCCCGTCCAACGCTGAGTCTCCACGCCTTCTCCGGGCGCAGTCTGTGGAAGCGTTCTGCTCGGCTCCGACCTTTGTCACAGACACCTAAGTCGACGAGCCCAGCCTGGGAAGAGTCCCACGTGACGTCCAGACGCCGTCACGCAGCAAGATTCCTAGATGACGCCAGGATCCGTATCGGAATCACATACGGTCTGACGGACTATCGGGCTCGCTTAGGCAGCGAGGGCGAAGTCGTTGCGCTTGGATTCGGCAACTATTGTTTTGCAGAGAGCGTTTACGAGATAACTCTGCATCCTCGGCCCGCTTCTCGTGGATTCACAGGCGCTGTCGAAACCGATCAGCCCCGTGGTCCTTCTCTCGAAGGAGCCGCTGTCACACTGTGGAATTGTCAGCCTCGGACGACGAACACCCGAGCATCACAGGATACAACGTTCCCGCCCGCGTCGCCATTCCACGCCGCCGGCGGAGGTCGCGTAGAGTCGGCGCCATGAGCGATGTGACTGTCACCGTCCGCGGCGAGCACGAGGCCCGTCTGGCTCCGGAGCGCGCCACCGTCCGCGTCGCGGTCCGCGCGGAAGGGCCGGACCGCGCCGCGGTCGTCGACCATGTGATGCGCCTGGCCGAGCCCGTGCGGACCAGCATCGTGGGCCGCGTGGAAGCCGGCTCCGCTCTCGACTGGAGCAGCACCCGCCTCTCGGTCCGTGCGGAGCGCCCGTGGAACGCCGACGGGAAGCGTCTCGCCCCGGTCTACTACGCGAGCATCGACGTCACCGCGACCTTCGCCGAGGCGTCGGAACTGTCGGTCTGGATCTCCGACATCTCCGCCTGGGATGGTGTCGAGGTCGGCGGTGTCGACTGGCACCTCACCCCCGAGACCCGCGTTCGCGTGGAACGAGAGGTGGCCACGCAGGCCGTCCACGTGGCCGTGACGAGAGCCGAGGCCTACGCCGCCGCGCTCGGCCTCGCCGACGTGGCTCCTATGGAGATCGCCGATACCGGCCTGCTCTCCGCCACGGCGCCGACGCCCGGCACACCGCTGGGGAAGGCGCGCGGTGCCGTCGCTTTCGCGGCCGACACCTCGCCGGCCATGGAGTACGAGCCGCAGGACATCGTCATGACGGCGACCGTCGAGGCGCGCTTCCTCGCTCGCTGAGCCTCCGCCGTCAGTCGCTGACGACGTAGGCCGCGAGGTCGGCGGCGAGACGCTCGGACACGTGCGCGTGCACCGCGGTCCCTGCCTCCTGGTGCTCGACGGACAGCAGCATCCCGGTCTCGTGGATCGCCGCGACGAGGTCACCGCGGTCGTACGGGATCACGGCGTGGAGCTCGACGGCCGGCTTCGGCAGCGCCTCCTCGATCGCCGCGCGGAGCTCGACGATGCCCTCGCCGGACCGTGACGAGACGAAGCGCGCCTGCGGCTCCAGGCCGCGCAGCACGAGCCGCTCGTCCTCGGGGATGAGGTCGGCCTTGTTGAAGACGACGATCTCCGGCATGTCGCGCACGCCCACATCGCCCATCACGTCGCGCACGGTCTGCAGCTGGCCGGCCGGGTCGGGGTGCGAGCCGTCGACCACATGCAGCACGACGTCCGCGTCACCGACCTCCTCCAACGTGGAGCGGAAGGCTTCGACGAGCTGGTGCGGCAGGTTGCGCACGAATCCCACCGTGTCGGTGAGCGTGTACACGCGGCCGTCTTCGGTCTCGGACCGACGGACGGTCGCATCGAGGGTCGCGAACAGCGCGTTCTCCACAAGCACGCCCGCGCTCGTCAGAGCGTTGAGCAGACTCGACTTCCCGGCGTTCGTGTACCCGGCGATGGCGACGGAGGGGATGGTGTTGCGCTTGCGTTCGGCCCGCTTCGCCTCGCGCGCGGGCGCGAAGTCGCGGATCTGCTTGCGCAGGAGCGCCATCTTCGTCCGGATGCGTCGGCGGTCGAGCTCGATCTTCGTCTCACCGGGTCCGCGCGAGCCCATGCCCGCGCCTCCGGCGCCGACCTGTCCACCGGCTTGGCGGCTCATCGACTCACCCCAGCCGCGCAGGCGCGGCAGCAGGTATTCGAGCTGCGCGAGCTCGACCTGGGCCTTACCTTCTCGGCTCTTGGCGTGCTGGCTGAAGATGTCGAGGATCACGGTGGTCCGGTCGATCACCTTGACCTTCACGACGTCTTCGAGCGCACGTCGCTGGCTGGGGGCCAGCTCGGTGTCGGCGATCACGGTGTCGGCGCCGACGGCGGCGACGATATCCTTCAACTCCTGCGCTTTGCCGCGTCCCAGGTAGGTGGCGGCGTCCGGGTGCGGACGGCGCTGCAGCACGCCGTCGAGCACGACGGCGCCTGCCGTCTCCGCGAGCGCGGCGAGCTCACGCAACGAGTTCTCCGCGTCCTCCTGGGCGCCCTGCGGATACACGCCGACGAGCACGACGTTCTCGAGCCGCAGCTGGCGATACTCGACCTCGGTGACGTCTTCGAGCTCCGTCGACAGACCGCCCACACGCCGCAGCGCATGCCGGTCCTCGAGGTCCCACTGGTCGCCGTCTGCGGTCGAGTGCGCGGCCGTCGCTTCGTCCTGGAGCGCCTGCGCGGCGCCGAACATCCGCACCTCCGAGCGCTTCTCTGCGTTCGCCAGCACGCGGTCGACCGTCTGGTCGTCGGTGGAGGGTGTCTTCGTCTCCGTCATCCGTTCCTGTCTCTGGTTTCCTCGCGAGCCTTAACCTTAGCCCGCGCCGTCCGGTACGCTCACCGTATGGGGTCCGACCACTACTTCACTGCGGCCCCGGCTAGCCCCGAGAACCTGCGCAAGATCCGCGTATCCCTGGCAGGACGTGAGCTCGAAGTGACCACCGCGGGTGGCGTCTTCAGCCCGGATCGACTCGACGCCGGCACCGCAGTGCTTCTCGCCAACATGCCTCCGGTTCCACCGGGAGGTCATCTTCTCGACCTCGGCAGCGGGTGGGGGCCGATCTCCCTGTCGATGGCGCTGGCCGCTCCGCACGCGACCGTCTGGGCGGTCGATGTGAACGAGCGGGCTCTGGACCTCGTGCGTCGCAACGCCGCAGCCCTCGGCCTCACCAATGTCAACGCCGCACTGCCCCAAGATGTTCCCGCCGACGTGACCTTCCGCACGATCCGATCCAATCCCCCGATCCGGGTGGGGAAGAACGAGCTGCACGGTCTGCTCGAGAAGTGGATCCCGAGGCTCGACGAGCGCAGCGATGCGTGGCTCGTCGTCCAGCGGAACCTCGGCGCCGACTCCCTGCAGCGCTGGATCGCGGCGACCTTCCAGCCCGGCTACAGCGTCTTCCGGACGGCGACCGGCAAGGGGTACCGCATCCTCAAGGTGCGCAAGCACGGAACACCGCCGACGGAGCCCATCGACCTCGTCTGAGAGGTCCGCCCCGCGACCTCAGACGAGGTCGACCTCACCCTGATAGACGAGCTGCGCGGGCCCGGACAGGGCGACGTGCTCCCCGTCTTCGGCGGGGAACATGCGAACTCCGAGCGTGCCGCCCGGAACCTCGACCTGCCAGTTGTCGGGGGCCTGTGCGCCGGCCCAGTAGCGCACAGCGAGAGCCGTGGCGGCGACACCCGTCCCGCAGCTCAGTGTCTCGCCGACGCCGCGCTCGAAGACACGCATCCGCACGTGCCCGATGCCGTCGCGCACGAGGGGCTCACCGGGCACCACGAACTCGACGTTGGCTCCCGCGGGCGGAGCCGGCTCCAGCTCGGGCGTGCGGGTGAGTTCCAGCAGTCCGAGCTCCGCGTCCGAGGCCAGTGCCACCACGACGTGCGGGTTCCCGACGTCGATGCCCAGTCCCGGACGGGTGACGGTCAGCCCGTCCGCGCGCACCAGCGGGTCGTGTCCCGACAGCTTCCACGCGCCGAGGTCGACCTGATAGCCGCTCACGCTGCGGGTGACGTCACGGACGCCGGCTCTGGTGCCGATCGGGAGCGTGCTGCCGGGCTCGATCGCCGCGAGACCCGAGCGGACGAGGTAGTGGGCGAAGACCCGGATCCCGTTCCCGCACATCTCCGCGACGGAGCCGTCGGCGTTGCGATAGTCCATGAACCATTCGGCATCCGGCTCTTCTGCCAGGGCGGCTGCACCCTCCGGGATCGCGGACGAGCGCACGACGCGCAGCACGCCGTCCGCGCCGATGCCGAAGTGGCGATCGCAGAGCACGGCGACCTGCTCCGCCGTCAACTCCAGGTGCCCGTCGGGGTCGGCGATGATGATGAAGTCGTTGCCGGTACCGTGCCCCTTGGTGAATGCGACCATGGGACCAGTCTAGGGAGCCGACGACCCTGCGCCCGGCCGTGCGACGCGATAGCGCCCGCAGAGGAAGCTGCGGTTGCGAGCCACCTCGATCAGTTCCAGATCGAGCCGCCGCGGCAACAGCGGGGCGCCGCTCCCGAGGGTCACCGGTGCGTACTGCACCCAGACCTCGTCCAGCAGCCCCGCGTCGGCGAACTGCCCGGCGAGGTCTCCCCCGCCGACCACCCAAAGATCCTTGCCACCCGCGGCGTCGAGCATCGCGCTGTGCACGTCGCGGATGTCGGCACTCGTCACCCGGACATCGGCCCCGGCCGGCACCGCAAGGTCACGATGCGACAGCACCCACGTGGGCTGCGTGTACGTCCAGCGGCCCTCCTCATGGCGCATGACCCACTCGAACGTGGATGCCCCCATCACCAGCGCACCGATGCTCTTCTCGAAGGCGGGGTACGCCATCGGACCCTCCATGTCGATGTCCTGGCTCAGCAGCCAGTCCAGGGAGTGCTCGGCAGTGGCGATGAAGCCGTCCAGGCTGGACGCGGTGAAGTAGTGAGTGGCCATACGCGCATGCTCGCACGGGCCACCGACATCGCGGTCAGTCCCGCAACAGGTCGGCGACGGCCACGGGTGGCGTCACCCACTCCAGCTCCGGGTAGCGCTTGAACCACGACACCTGTCGACGTGCATAGCGTCGCGTGAGAGCCTGCGTCTCGGCGATCGCCTCTTCGGCGGTGGAGCGACCGTCCAGCTGTGCGAGCGCCTGTGCGTATCCGATCGCCCGCGGGGCTGTCGTCCCGCGCTCCAGACCGCGGTCCCGCAGCCCGGCGACCTCGGCCACCAGGCCGTGCTCCCACATCCGACGCACACGCGCATCGAGGCGGGCGACGAGTTCGCCCCGATCCACGTGCAGCCCGATCAGACGCGTGTGCGGATACCAGAGCGTCGGCGTCTCGGGGAGGACGGCACCATGCGTCGCGCTCCCCTGCTCGATGATCTCGAGCGCGCGGATCACGCGTCTCCCGTTGCGCGGGTCCACTCGGGCCGCGACCCCCGGATCACGCTCACGCAACCGCTGGAGCAGGGACCCGACACCCTCGCGATCGAGTTCCTGCTCGAGACGCTCGCGGATGGCGGGGTCCCGGGGCGGGAAGTGGAACTCGTAGACGACGCTCGACACGTAGAGTCCCGATCCACCGACGAGGATCGCGTCCCCTCCCGCCGCGTGGATCTGCTGCACGGCCTCTCGTGCGAGCGGCTGATACCAGGCCACGGCAGCGTCCTGCGTCACCTCTCGCGCGTCGAAGAGGTGGTGCGGAATGCCGCGACGTTCGGCGACCGACAGCTTCGCGGTGCCGATGTCCATGCCGCGGTAGAGCTGCATGGCGTCGGCGTTGACGATCTCCGCCGGGTTGCCGCGCCGCCGGAGCTCCTCGGCGAGATCGAGCGCCAGATCGCTCTTCCCCGTGCCGGTCGCGCCGACGACGGCCCAGAGCCGAGGCGCGGTCACACTCCGACGCGGAGGGTCGGCAGGCCGAGGGAGACGGCGCGCGGAGCGCCGTCGCTCTGTGCCGGTACGGCGCACGACTCGGCCTGTCCCCGATCCCAGGCGTCGCCACCACGCGTCCGACGGATGCGGAGCGGGGCACCCGTCGGGTCGTCGGCGAGGAGGTGGAACGGCGCGGCGTGCGTCACCGTCACCGTGACGACATCCCCTGGGCGCGGCAGCTCGGACCCGGGAGTGACCTCGAAGTGCACGAGCCGGTTGTCCTGCGCCCGCCCGGTCAGGCGACGCGTCTCCGTGTCCTTCTTGCCTTCGCCCGTGGACACGAGAACCTCGACCTCCCGGCCGACCTGCTTCTGGTTCTCCTCGAGCGAGATGCGCTCCTGGAGCGCGATCAGCCGGTCATAGCGAGCCTGCACGACGTCCTTGGGCACCTGGTCCGGCATCGTGGCCGCAGGGGTGCCTTCGCGGATCGAGTACTGGAAGGTGAAGGCTCCGGAGAAGCGCGACTGCTCGACGACGCGCATCGTGTCCTCGAAGTCCTCCTCGGTCTCGCTGGGGAAGCCGACGATGATGTCGGTCGTGATGGCCGCGTGCGGGATGCGCTCGCGGACGCGGTCCAGGATGCCCAGGAAGCGCTCGCTGCGGTAGGAGCGACGCATCGCCTTGAGGATCCGGTCGCTCCCCGACTGCAGCGGCATGTGGAGCTGCGGCATGACGGCGGGCGTCTCCGCCATCGCGTCGATCACGTCGTCTGTGAAGGCGGCGGGATGCGGGCTCGTGAAGCGGATGCGCTCGAGCCCCTCGATCTCGCCGGCGGCGCGGAGGAGCTTTCCGAACGCCTGACGATCCCCGAACTCCACCCCGTAGGAGTTCACGTTCTGCCCGAGGAGCGTCACCTCGATGGCGCCGTCCTCCACCAGCAGACGGATCTCGTTGAGGATGTCGCCCGGGCGACGGTCCTTCTCCTTGCCCCGGAGGCTCGGGACGATGCAGAAGGTGCAGGTGTTGTTGCAGCCGACGGAGATCGACACCCAGCCGCTGTGCGCGGAGTCGCGCTTGGTGGGAAGCGTCGACGGGAAGACCTCGAGGGACTCGAGGATCTCGAGTTCGGCGTCACCGTTGTGGCGCGCGCGCTCCAAGAGGCCGGGCAAGGATCCCATGTTGTGCGTGCCGAAGACCACGTCGACCCAGGGGGCCTTGTCGAGCACGGCCTGCTTGTCCATCTGCGCCAGGCAGCCGCCGACGGCGATCTGCATCCCGGCCTTGCGGCGCTTGACGGCGGCCAGGTGCCCGAGCGTCCCGTAGAGCTTCCCGGCGGCGTTGTCCCGGACGGCGCAGGTGTTGATGATCACCACGTCGGCCTCGGCTCCGGCCTCGGCGCGGATGTAGCCAGCGCTCTCCAGGGATCCGGACAGACGCTCGGAGTCGTGGACGTTCATCTGGCAGCCGAAGGTGCGCACTTCGTAGGATCGCTGGCGCCCGTCATCGTCGACGGCCGCCGACGACGCGCTGATGATCGTCGGTTCACTGCGGGGGATAGTCATGATGCTCCCATTGTACGAGCGTCGCCGAGAGCAGATCGCGTGCGAACCGTCAGTCGGAATCCACGAACCGGACGCCGGAGACGCCCCCGCCGAACGAGGCTTCCCGCAGCGCCGTCTTCGCCGCGTTCATGGCGACCGATCCCCCGTACCCGCGGCGCGACAGCTGCCCGACCAACCGGCGGAGCGCCGCGTCGGGGTCGAGGCGTCCCATCGAACGCGCTTTGGTCCGGGCGAACTCCAGTGCCCGCTCCGCATCGTCGTCGGGCAGCTCGTCGAGCGCGGCGTCGATGACGTCACGAGGAATGCCCCGCTGCGCGAGCGCTCGAGACAGCGCGACCCGCCCCTGGCCCTTGCGTTCGACGCCGGACGTGACGAGGAGCTCGGCGAGCACGGCGTCGTCGAGGTATCCGCGCCGTACGAAGTCGTCGACCACGTCTTCGACGGCGTCCGTCGCAAGCCCGTGCCCTTTCAACACCAGCCGGGCCTCGGAGACGGACAGCGACCGCGTGCGGAGCTTCCGCACCAACGATTCCTCCGCCGTCGCTCGGATCTCCGCCGCCGAGGGGCCGTTCTCCGCGCTCTCGCCCCCGCCGGGCGATCGGGACGCATCGCCGACGGCGCGCAATGTGGTGGTCTTCCCGCCTCGGGAAGCGGCCCGCGCCGCGGCACCCCGGGCGGGGTGCCTCGCGCTGGGAGAACCGTCGTCGACCGACGGGGACCCTGCCGACGCGGGCTCGTGCCACGTCGAGCGCCAGAGTCCCGCCCCGTCCGCGGGCGGCCCCGACCGCGCAGGCGGCGCGGACGACGACTCGTCTGCACCGCCTGCGGCCGGATGCTCCGCACGCGTGGGTCCGCCGAAGAGAGGGATGATGGGGGCGATCCGCTCGGAATCGCCCCCACGCTGGTCACTCATCAGGCCGGGCGACGCTCGGCCAGCTCATCAGCACCCGGAGCCGCGGCCGGGCCGCCGATACCGAGCTTCTGCTTGATCTGACTCTCGATCGCCAGGGCGATGTCGGCGTTGTTGAGCAGGAACGTGCGCGCGTTCTCCTTGCCCTGGCCCAGCTGATCGCCGTCGTAGGTGTACCACGATCCCGACTTCTTGACGATGCCGTGCTCGACGCCGAAGTCGATCAGGCTGCCCTCGCGGGAGATGCCGACGCCGTAGAGGATGTCGAACTCCGCCTGCTTGAAGGGCGGGGCCATCTTGTTCTTGACGATCTTGACGCGGGTGCGGTTACCCACGGCGTCCGTGCCGTCCTTGAGCGTCTCGATGCGGCGGATGTCCATACGCACGGAGGCGTAGAACTTCAGCGCCTTACCACCGGCAGTGGTCTCCGGGGAGCCGAAGAACACGCCGATCTTCTCGCGCAGCTGGTTGATGAAGATCATCGTCGTATTCGTCTGGTTCAGGCCACCGGTGAGTTTCCGCAGCGCCTGCGACATGAGGCGGGCCTGGAGACCCACGTGGGAGTCTCCCATCTCGCCCTCGATCTCCGCACGCGGCACCAGGGCCGCCACCGAGTCGACGACGATGAGGTCGATGGCACCGGAGCGCACGAGCATGTCGGCGATCTCGAGAGCCTGCTCACCCGTGTCGGGCTGCGAGACGAGAAGGGCGTCGATGTCGACGCCGAGCTTCGCGGCGTAGTCGGGGTCGAGCGCATGCTCCGCGTCGATGAATGCCGCGATACCGCCGGCCCGCTGGGCGTTGGCGATGGCGTGCAGCGTCAGCGTCGTCTTACCCGAGGACTCCGGGCCGTAGATCTCGACGATGCGGCCACGCGGCAGACCTCCCACGCCGAGGGCGACGTCGAGGGCGATGGAGCCGGTGGGGATGACGGCCACAGGGGCACGCTCATCGCTGCCCAGCCGCATGACCGAGCCCTTTCCGAACTGGCGGTCGATCTGGGCGAGGGCGGTCTCGAGGGACTTCTCGCGGTCGGCGGGTGATGGCATGGTGTGCTCCTTCTGCGCGTGTGCTGCCGCCTGTAGGCTGTCGCGGCTCTTCCGGCGGAAGGAACTCTCCGACAAGGCGTATGGCTTTTCAGCCTGGACCTCACGGTACGGCGGGCCTCCGACATTGCGTCGAGGAGCCGCGGATCGTGGGGACCAGAACCGTCTGACCACTTGTGCAGAAGACTACGCCTGGTTCGAACAGATTTTCGACAACACGCCGGTCCGGCGTGTCGGACTTCCGCACACCCGGGAAGCCGCCGTCACCGGCCGCGCGGCTCCAGACGCCCCACGCCGTGGCGACGGGATTCGGGGACATCCATGTCGGCGCAGAGCGCGAGCCAGATGTCGCGCGGAGGTACCCCGGCTTCGAGAGCCTCGAGCGCCGTTCGTCCCCCCATGCCGGAGAGCACGAGGTCATTCACCAGAGAAGAGGCTCGGGTATGGAACTCGGCGTCGACGGCGCGCAGGAACTCACTGCGTCGCATAAGGGTGATCTCCGCGTGTCAGCGGAGCGAGAGCTCGGGCTCCACGGACGCGACCAGGTCGTCCGGAACGACGTCCGGGAAGACCTGGATGCCTTCGAGCACCGAGATGCGGTCCCCGACCTCGCGCATGATCGTGGAGATGGGGACGTCGAGCGCCTCTGCCACCGAGGCGAGGATCTCGCTCGAGGCCTCCTTCTGTCCGCGCTCGACCTCACTGAGATAACCGAGAGCGACGGATGCCTTGCTCGCGACCTGCCGGAGCGTCCGACCCTTCTGCAGACGGAAGTCCCTCAGCACGTCGCCGATCTCCTGTCGTACAAGAATCATCGGAACCTCCTCCGCAGTTCGTGAATCGAGGTCTCCCTCGAAGAGACGGCCAGTCTAGTCCTCCTGGCTTGCACAGAATCTACCCTTGCACTCTGTGGTTTAAATGTGAGCACATCCGTATCAACATGACGCGGCGGGTCGCTATTCCCGCAGCGCAGCAGCCAGCACGTCGAGGACCGCCGCGACCGTCTGTGCTCGCACCGCGTCGCGGTCCCCTTCGAAGCGGAACGGTCGGGTCCGGCTCACCGTCGGGGTGACCACGCCGATGTGGACGGTGCCCACGGGCTGCCCATCCGGGGACTCCGGGCCCGCGATCCCCGTGGTGGACACCCCGACATCGGCGGGGAGACCGTCCACCCCGACGGCCTCGCGCACTCCGGCAGCCATCTGCCGCGCGACCTCCGGGTGCACCGGTCCGTATCGCTCCAATAGCTCGGTGTCGACGCCGAGCAGCGTGTGCTTGACGGGGGTGGCGTAGGCGACGACGCCGCCGAGGAGCACCGCGGAGGCGCCGGGAACCGCGACGAGCGCCGCGCACACCGCACCGCCGGTGAGCGACTCCGCGACACCGAGGGTCCAGCCGCGCTCACGCAGAGCTTCCAGAGCCTCGGCCGGCGTCGTGCCGTTCATCGGCTCTGACGCGCGCCGCGCACCTGCGCGACGATGTAGTCGATCCCGCTGACGACGGTGAGCACGAGCACGATGACCATGAGGACGGTCGTCACGACGGTCCACGGGCCGAGCCCGATGAACACGTGCAGCGGCAGGAGAGCCCAGCCGAGGGCGACGCCCTGGAAGGCCGTCTTGATCTTGCCCATCCAGGCGGCCGCGACAACGTGCTCGCTCGCGACGACCAGCCGGTGGATGGTGATCCCCCACTCGCGGACGAGGATGATCACGACGATCCACCAGGAGACCTCGCCCAGGATCGCCAACCCGACGAATCCGGCGCCGGTGAGGAGCTTGTCCGCGATCGGATCCCAGAGCTTGCCGAAGTCGCTGACGATGTCGTAGCGACGTGCGAGGTAGCCGTCGACCCAGTCGGTCGAGATGGCGACGATGAAGAGGACGGCGGCGATCCAGCGCACGGTGAGATCGGCGAGGCCGTACGTCCCGCCGACGAGCAGGAGGACGAAGAACACCACGGCGAGCGGGATGCGCGCCACCGTGATGGCGTTGGGGAGCTGCCGAGGGATCGCCATCAGTCGCGTCCCGTCAGGCCCCAGGCGTCTTCGTCGCCCTCCGCTTCGACGACCGGCAGACCGTCGTACTGCGCCTCCAACGGATCCCGTTCGGCCGGCGGCACCGCTGCGGCGGCGGGCGCAGCCGGAGCCGCAGGAGCCGACGGAACGTCTTCGCCGCGGAGCTTCGCCATGACCTGCGGCAACTGCTCGGGGGTCGCGAGCACATCGCGCGCCTTCGAGCCCTCCGAGGGGCCGACGACCTCGCGCGACTCGAGGAGATCCATGAGGCGTCCGGCCTTGGCGAAGCCGACCCGCAGCTTGCGCTGCAGCATCGACGTCGATCCGAACTGCGAGGAGACGATGAGCTCGGCCGCCGCGAGCAGGAGCTCGAGGTTGTCGCCGATGTCCTCGTCGACCTCCTTCTTCTTCGTCGGCTCCATCGCCTCCTGGACGTCGGCACGGTACTCGGGACGCGCCTGACGCGTGACGTGCTTGACGACCGCGTCGATCTCCTTCTCGTCGACCCACGCACCCTGCAGTCGGAACGGCTTCGACGAGCCCATGGGCGAGAAGAGCGCATCACCCTGTCCGATGAGCTTGTCGGCGCCGGGGCTGTCGAGGATCACGCGGCTGTCGGTGACGCTCGTGACCGCGAACGCGAGACGGGACGGCACGTTCGCCTTGATGAGGCCGGTGACGACGTCGACGCTCGGGCGCTGCGTGGCGAGCACCAGGTGGATGCCGGAGGCGCGGGCGAGCTGCGTGATGCGGACGATCGAGTCCTCGACGTCGCGCGGGGCGACCATCATGAGGTCCGCGAGCTCGTCGACCACGACGAGGAGGTACGGGTACGGCTTGAGCACCCGTTCGCTGCCCGGGGGCACCTCCACCTCGCCCGCACGCACGGCGCGGTTGAAGTCGTCGATGTGGCGGAAGCCGAACGACGCGAGGTCGTCGTACCGCATGTCCATCTCCTTCACGACCCACTGCAGCGCCTCGGCGGCCTTCTTCGGGTTCGTGATGATGGGGGTGATCAGGTGCGGGACACCGGCGTAGCTCGTCAGCTCCACACGCTTCGGGTCGATGAGGACCATGCGCACGTCGGACGGGCGCGCCCGCATGAGCAGGCTCGTGATCATCGAGTTCACGAAGCTGGACTTACCGGACCCCGTCGAGCCCGCCACCAGGAGGTGCGGCATCTTCGCGAGGTTGGCGACGACGAAGTTGCCGCCCACGTCCTTGCCGACGCCGATCGTGAGCGGGTGCGTGCTCTTCTGCGCGGCCGCCGAGCGCAGCACGTCGCCGAGGGCGACCGTCTCGCGGTCGGTGTTCGGGATCTCGATGCCGATCGCGCTCTTGCCGGGGATCGGCGAGAGGATGCGTACGTCGTTGGAGGCGACCGCGTAGGCGAAGTTGTTGCTGAGCTGCAGGATCTTCTCGACCTTGACGCCGTGGCCGACCTCGACCTCGTACTGCGTGACCGTCGGACCGCGGGAGAAGCCGGTGACCTTGGCGTCGACCTTGAACTGGTCGAGGACGCTGGTGATCTGCTCGACGATGCGGTCGTTCGCCTCCGAGCGGGCCACCGAAGGCGGTCCCTCGGACAGCACGCCCGGCGACGGGAGGATGTAGGGGGCCACGGGGGCCTGCGGACCGCGGTCGCCGGGGCCCTCCGTGCCGAAGCCGTCCAGTCCGGGCAGCTCCGGCATCTCGCCGGTGTCCGACTCGTCGTCCAGCAGCGCGGTCGTCTGCTGCTCCGCGAGCGCGTCCGTCACGGAGCGCACGTCGCTGAGCACCTCGGTCGCCGCGTCGTACGGGTTCGCCACCGTCACGGCCTGGTCGTATGCCGGCGTGGCCTCCGTGGTGGACAGGAGCGCGGTGATGTCGTCGGACGCGAGCGTGCCCTCGTCGGGGTCTTCCTCGCGACCGGTCTTGTTGCGTCGCCACCAGGGCAGCACGTCCGGGTCGTCGACCTTGTCGGCCTCGTCGACCGCGGCCGCGGTGTCCTTCGCCGGCTTCTCCGGGCGCTCCGCGTCGAACATCCACGCGTAGAGGTCTCCCAGGCGGGCACCGATGCGGTTCGGCGGCGTCTTCGTGAGGATGAGGATGCTCAGGGCGGCGAGCAGCCCGAGGATGAGGTACGCCGGAATGTCGGTCAGGTACGTCAGGGGCTGCCCCACGAGCCATCCGAGCAGACCACCCGACTCGCTCAGCGCGGGCATGCCCTGGTTCGGGTGGGGACGAGGGCCGGCGACGTGGAAGATGCCCGCCAGAGCGAGCACGAACATCCCGAAGCCGATCCCGATGCGCCCGTTGTCGTGCACGGACGACGGGTGCCGGAACAGCCATCCCGCCAGGAGAAGCAGCAGCACCGGCATGATGAAGGCCACCCGACCGACGAAGAGCCCCACCGAGTAGGCGCTGATGTTCGCCGCGACCTCGTTGCCGATGAAGAACCACTCGTTGACGGCACCGAGCGCCGCCAGGATCACCAGCAGGAACGGGAATCCGTCCCTGCGGTCGTCCTTCTGCAGCGTCTCCGGCCCGAAGGCCCGGAAGAGTCCGCCGACGCCGTGCGCGAGCCCGTTCCATGCGCGCGCGGCGACGGGCGGCTTGTCCGCCTCGTCGATGTACTTCTTGGGTGCGGGCTGCGCCTTCGGAGCCGCCTGCCGCTTGGGGCGCGACGGGGCGCTCGTCGAGGCGCGCTCGGTCTTGGTGCTGCTCCTGGCCATGCCTCCACGGTACGACCCGCGACCGACATCTCCGCGTCACCACGCGGAACTCGACGATCACGGCGCGCGACGGCACGCCGTGATCGGAGGGTCAGGCCTCGATGACGAGAGGGACGATCATCGGGCGCCGACGCAGCTTCTGGTTCACCCAGCGGCCGATCGTCCGACGGACGACCTGCGACAGCGCGTGCGTGTCGCGCACACCGTTGCCGGACGCCTCCTTCAGCGCGGCGACGATCTTCGGAGCGACGTCGTCGAACACGGCGTCGTCCTCGGCGACGCCGCGCGCGTGGATCTCCGGCCCCGAGATGATGCGCCCGGTCGCGGCATCCACGACGACGATGACCGAGATGAACCCCTCCTCGCCGAGGATGCGGCGGTCCTTGAGATCGGCATCGGTGATCTCGCCGACGGTCGAGCCGTCGACGTAGACGAACCCGAGGTCGAGCTGCCCGGCCACCCGGGCGACGCCGTCTTTCAGGTCGATGACGGTGCCGTTGGAGGCGATGATCGTGTTCTGCTCGGGGATCCCGGTGTCCTGGGCGAGCTTGGCGTTGGCGATCAGGTGCCGGTACTCCCCGTGGACAGGGAGGACGTTCTTCGGCTTGAGGATGTTGTAGCAGTAGAGCAGCTCGCCGGCCGCGGCGTGCCCCGACACGTGCACCCGCGCGTTGGCCTTGTGCACGACGTTCGCGCCCAGCTTCGTGAGCCCGTCGATGACGCGGTAGACGGCGTTCTCGTTGCCCGGGATGAGGCTCGACGCCAGGATCACGGTGTCGCCCTCGCTCACCTCGATGGCGTGGTCCATGTTGGCCATGCGGCTCAGCACGGCCATCGGCTCGCCCTGCGAACCGGTCGACATGTAGACGATCTGCTCGTCCGGGAGGTCGCGTGCCTTCTTGAAGTCGATCAGGACGCCCGCCGGCACCTTGAGGTAGCCGAGCTGCTCCGCGATCGTCATGTTGCGGACCATGCTGCGGCCGAGGAACGCGACCCGACGCCCGTGCGCGTGCGCGGCGTCGATCACCTGCTGCACGCGGTGCACGTGGCTGGAGAAGCTCGCGACGATCACGCGGCGCGGAGCCTTGCCGATGACCTGGTCGAGGACCGGGCCGATGGAGCGCTCCGTGGGCGTGAAGCCGGGGACGTCGGCGTTGGTGGAGTCGACGAGGAAGAGGTCGACGCCCTCCTCCCCCAGGCGCGAGAACGCGCGCAGATCGGTGATGCGGCCGTCCAGGGGCAGCTGGTCCATCTTGAAGTCGCCGGTGGCGAGGGCCATGCCCGCGGGGGTGCGGATCGCGACGGCCAGCGCGTCCGGAATGGAGTGGTTCACCGCGACGAACTCGAGGTCGAACGGCCCGACCTTCTCGTGCTGGCCTTCCTTCACGGTCAGGGTGAAGGCCTTGATGCGGTGCTCCTTCAGCTTCGCCTCGACGAGGGCGAGCGTGAGTCCGGAGCCGATCAGCGGGATGTCGCTCTTCAGCCGCAGCAGGTACGGAACCGCCCCGATGTGGTCCTCGTGCCCGTGCGTCAGCACCACGCCCACGATGTCGTCGAGACGGTCACGGATCGGCTCGAAGTCGGGGAGGATGAGGTCGACGCCGGGCTGGTGCTCCTCCGGGAAGAGCACCCCGCAGTCCACGATGAGGATCTTGCCCGCGTACTCGAACACGGTCATGTTGCGACCGATCTCCCCCAGGCCGCCGATCGGGATGACCCGGAGCGTCCCTTCGTCGAGAGCGGACGGTTCGGCCAGGGGAATGGACATGCTGTCTCCTCAGTCGGACACTCCACGCGTCCGTTCGTTCAGGGTGACGCGGCTCAGCGCGTCGTGCCGTGCACCTTCGGCAGGGCGCCGCCCGCGGCCGCGTTGCGGTCGGGCCGGAAGTTCGAGAAGTCCGCCCCCGGCACGCCGCTGACGAGATCGAGCTCGTCCTCGATGAGGGCGGCCTCCCACTCCTCCGGGCCGACGAGGGGAAGGCGGACACGCGGACTGGAGATGCGGCCCAGCCCGTGCAGGATGTACTTCGCGGCGACCGTGCCGGGGACGTGCGTCATGACGGCCCGGACCAGCGGTTCCAGCCGCTTGTGCTCGGCGGTCGCGGTGGCGAGGTCGCCCCGGTTCACCGCATCGATGATGGTCCGGTACGGAGCGGCGGCGACGTTCGCCGTCACGCCGATGAGGCCGGTCGCCCCGATCGACAGGTGCGGCAGCACGTTCGCGTCGTCACCGGAGAAGTACATGAGGTCGGTCTGGTTGAGCACACGGCTCACCTCGGAGAAGTCGCCCTTGGCGTCCTTCACCGCGAGGATGTTCGGGTGCTTGGCGAGCCGGAGGATCGTCTCGTACTTGATCGGGACACCGGTCCGCCCGGGGATGTCGTACAGGATGACCGGCAGGTCGGTCGCATCGGCGACGAGCCGGAAGTGCGTGAGGATGCCCGCCTGCGTCGGCTTGTTGTAGTACGGCGTAACGATCATGATGCCGTCGGCACCGGCCTTCTCGCTGGCCTTGTACAGCTCGATGGCGTGCGCGGTCTCGTTCGATCCGCCACCCGTGATGATCTTCGCGCGTCCCGCCGAGACGGACTTGCCGACCTCGACGAGCTTGAGCTTCTCCGGGTCCGTCAGGGTCGAGGTCTCGCCGGTCGTTCCCGTCACGACGATGCCGTCCGCGCCTGCGGTGATCACGTCATCGATGTGCTTCTCGACGGCGGGCCAGTCGACTTCGCCGTCGGCCGTCATCGGAGTGACGAGCGCGACGAGAACCTGTCCGAAGGGGTTGCCCGAGTGCGTCATGCGTCCAGCGTATCGGGTCGGATGCCGCTGTCGCGGACGTGTCCGGTCCTCCTCCCCTGTCGGCCGTAGGCTCGCACCATGGGTTGGATCACGCACGCCTCACGCACGACCTACGAGAACGCCTGGATCCGCGTCCGCGAGGACGACGTCACCGGACCGGGTGGCCGGGGCGTCTACGGCGTCATGACGGTGCGGAACCCGGCGGTGTTCATCGTCGCGATGGACGCCGACGACCGGGTCTGCCTGGTCACCGTCGATCGCTACACGATCGGCCCGTCCGTCGAGGTGCCCGCCGGCGGCACTGACGGCGAGGACCCGCGTGCCGCCGCGGAACGCGAGCTCCTCGAGGAGTCCGGGTACCGGGCGCTCCGGTGGGAGCATCTGGGTACGACGCACGCGCTCGACGGCGTCGCGGAGGCCACGGAGCACGTCTTCCTGGCCCGGGAGATCGAGCGCGTCGACGATGCGGTCGACAGCCGCGCGGAAGAGGGCATCGACACCGTGGAGTGGGTGGCGTTCAGCGAGGTCCTGCGGATGATCGCCGACGGCCGCATCACGGACGGCGAGACGATCGCCGCCATCGCCCTCGCCGGGATCCGTCTCGGGAGGTTCCGCTGACGGCGGGTCAGACCCGACCCCGACGGGCGACCGCCGCGATGAGGGACCGAGGCAGCACCTTCGTCGCGGCCACGACGGCCTTGTAACGCACGGAGGGGATCGACACGGCCTTGCCCCGCGCCGCGTCGCGGAGCCCCTCGCGCACGACGTCTCGGGCATCGAGCCACAGGAAGGTCGGCACGCCCTCCTCGCCGACCGCGAGACCCATCCGCTCGTGGAAGGACGTGTGCGTGAAACCGGGACAGAGTGCCGTGACGCTCACGCCGTCCGGGCCGTAGGCGGTGTTCGCCCACCGGCTGAAGTCGATGAGCCAGGCCTTGCAGGCGGAGTACGTCGACCGTGAGATGAAACCGGCCACCGAGGCGACGTTGATGATCCGACCGCCCCGCCCCCGCATGGTCTGCAGGGCCGCGTGCATCAGGCGCATGGAGGCCTCGACGTGCACACGCAGATGCCGCACCTCGTCCTCGATGTCGTTGTCGGCGAACTGCAGCGGCAATCCGAAACCGGCGTTGTTCACGAGCAGGTCGATCGGATCGTCCCGATCACGGAGCCGAGCCGCGACGAGCTCGACGCCGACCTCCTCGGACAGATCGGCCGGGAGCACCTCGACAGCCACTCCCCACTCGCCGCGCAACTCCCCCGCGAGAGCCGAGAGCGACTCCTCCGAACGGGCCACGAGCACGAGGTCGGCGCGTCGACGTGCCAGCTGACGGGCGAACTCCGCGCCCAGCCCCGCGCTGGCTCCGGTGATCAGTGCGGTGGGCATCAGCGCTCGTACCTCAGGAAGCGATACCGGACGCCGGTGCGGGACGTCTGCCAGTCCCCCTCGTCCACCACTCGCCACCCGGTCTTGGGCGGAGCGAACGTGTCGCCGTCGACCGTGAGGTCGAGCTCGGTGACCTCGAGCCGGTCGGCGTCGGCGATCACCTGACGGAAGATCTCCGCACCGCCGATGATCCACACCTTCTCCTGGCCGCGTACGGCCTCGGACACCGTGGACGCACGGCGGGCGCCCTCCGCCGTCCAGTCCTGCTGGCGAGTCACGACGATGTTGTCGCGACCGGGCAGGGGGCGGAATCGCTCGGGCAGCGAGTCCCAGGTCTTGCGTCCCATGACGACCGGAGCGCCCTGCGTGGTCTCCTTGAAGTGCGCCAGATCCTCCGCCACGTACCAGGGCATGCCGCCCTCGGCGCCGATCACGCCTCCGGCGGCCTCGGCCCAGATGAGCCCCACCCAGGTCATACCGCCACCGCCGCCCTGATCGGTGCGTGGTGCTGGTAGTCCTCGAGGACGAAGTCCTCGAACCGGTAGTCGAGGATCGACTCCGGCTTCCGCGCGAAGCGCAGCGTCGGGTACGGGAAGGCCTCTCGCGTGAGCTGCTCGCGCACCTGCTCGACGTGGTTGTCGTAGACGTGGCAGTCCCCGCCGGTCCACACGAAGTCGCCGGGCTCCAGCCCCACCTGCTGCGCGATCATCATCGTCAGCAGCGCGTAGGAGGCGATGTTGAAGGGGACGCCGAGGAACATGTCGGCGCTGCGCTGGTAGAGCTGGCAGGAGAGCTTTCCGTCGGCGACGTAGAACTGGAACAGTGCGTGGCACGGTGCGAGGGCCATGTCCGGGATGTCAGCGGGATTCCAGGCGGAGACGAGCAGGCGCCGCGAGTCGGGTGTGCGCCGGATCTGCTCGATGACCTCGGTCAGCTGATCGATGCTGCCGCCGTCGGGAGTCGGCCAGGACCGCCACTGGACGCCGTACACCGGGCCGAGATCGCCGTCTGCATCCGCCCACTCGTCCCAGATAGAGACCCCGTTCTCCTGCAGCCAGCGGACGTTGGAGTCGCCGCGCAGGAACCACAGCAGCTCGTACGCGATGGACTTGAAGTGCACGCGCTTCGTGGTGATGAGGGGGAAGCCCTCCGCGAGATCGAAGCGGATCTGCCGCCCGAACACGCTCGTGGTCCCGGTCCCGGTGCGATCGCTCTTGTGCGTGCCCGTCTCGAGCACGTCGCGGAGCAGGTCTTCGTACGGAGTCGGGACAGCGGCGCTCATGGTTGTCAGGATACCCGCCCCGCTCCCGGCGGAGGCGGTGGCCGTGACGCGATCCGCACGTCACGGACCGAAACATCGCGACGCTTCTGCGGTCACGGCTCTAGCCTCGAAGGATGTCCCCCGCGCTCGCTCTCGCCGCCCTGGCCGCGCTTCTGGTGCTCGCCACCGTGGTCGGGCTCGTGCTCCGCGGGAGAGAGGGTCGCCGCCGCGACGGCGGCGACCTGCGGTTCGATCCCGCTGATGCGGAGGGCGCGGCGCTGGGGGCCGCGGCGACGCTCGTGCAGTTCAGCACGGAGACCTGCGCCCGCTGCCCCCAGGTGCGTCGTCTTCTCGGCTCCTTTGCGTCCGAGGACGCCGGCCTCGCGCACATCGAGGTCGATCTCACGCACCGCCCGGATCTCTCGGCGCGCTACCGTGTGCTGCAGACTCCGACCACCTTCGTGCTCGACGCCACCGGGCGCGTCAGGGCCCGGTGCGCGGGCATACCCGCTCGCGAGAGCCTGACCCACGCCCTCGCCGCCGTCTGAGACCCCGTCTGGAGCAGATGATGACGCCTCCCCCCGGAATCGATCCGCGCGGGCCCCGCTTCGCCGCCGGGATCACCGCACTCCTGCTCGCCGTCGCGACGTTCCTGGCCCTCATCGGGATCTCCACCGCGCGGACCACCGATGGCTGGTTCGCGCTCACGGCGTCGTCGGAGTTCGCGTTCATCGGAGGAGGCGGGTGGGCGGTCTCCGCCGCGGGGCCGGTCGCGCGTGTCCTCGACCCGGGCTTCCTCCTCGCCACACTGATCGCGCTCCTGTTCCTCTGGGGCGTCGTCTCTCCCGCCACCGCACCGTGGGGCGTCCTCTACCGCCGCCTCGTCCGTCCGCGCCTCGCGCCGCCCGCCGAGCTGGAGGATCCCCGTCCCCCGCGGTTCGCCCAGGGCGTGGGTCTCGTCGTCGTGGGACTCGGCCTCCTGCTCCACCTCGCCGGGGTGCCGTGGGCCCTTCCGATCGCCACCGCCGCCGCGTTCCTCGCCGCCTTCCTCAACGCCGTGTTCGGACTGTGCCTCGGGTGCCAGCTCTACCTCCTGCTGCAGCGCGTCGGGCTCACCGGCCGACCGCGCCGCGCCGCCTGACGCCGGTTCCCGAAGGCCCGGTCGCTCGGTAGGCTGACGAGCAAGCGACGTCGCTCCCCCGGTGGCGTCAGAACCGGAGGAACCATGCCCGTCACCAGTGAAGCCGCCGCCACCTGGACCGGATCGCTCACGGAGGGTTCCGGCACGGTCGCCTTCTCCTCCTCGCATCTGGGGACGTTCCCGATCGACTGGAAGTCGCGCAGCGAGGGCAGCGACACGACCACGACGCCGGAGGAGCTCATCGCCGCGGCCCATGCCTCCTGCTTCAGCATGGCGCTCTCGCACGCACTCGCCGAGAACGGCACGCCCCCGGAGCGCGTCGACACCAGCGCCTCGGTCACCTTCAAGCCGGGCGTCGGCATCACCGGCAGCCACCTCAACGTCAACGCGACGGTGCCAGGTCTGACCGCGGAGAAGTTCCAGGAGATCGCCGAGGGGGCGAAGACCGGTTGCCCGGTGTCCCAGGCTCTCGCGGGCATCGAGATCACGCTCGAGGCGACTCTCGCCTGAGCCGCGTGGACGTCAGGCGCGGGAGAGGCTGATCGCCTGTCGGATGCTCGCCCTGGCGTCCTTACGGCGTCCCGCCGCGTCCTGCACAACGCCGAGACGGTAGCGCGCCCGCCAGTCGGTGGGCGCCGCGTCCGCCTCCGCCGTGTAGCGCGCGACGAGCGCGTCGGCATCCTTGCGGGCGATGCGTCCGCTGGGCGTGAGCTCGGTCTCTACGGGCGGCATACCGCCCTCGGCGTCGAGCAGGCGTCCCAGACGGTCGGCACCGAACCCGAAGAGCATCTCGCGCACCAGCGCCCACCCGCCCACGGGTGCGAGCACGAGGAGCGTGATGCCCATCCCGATGGAGACAGGCGTGCCCACGGCGAGGAACATGACGGCGAGCCAGCCCGCCACCACGAGGTAGAGCAGGAGGGCCGCGGCCATCAGCCCGACCCCGATCCGCGACATCACGAGCGGATGCCGATGTCGAGCATGTTCTCCAGGCCCACCACGACGCCGGTGGCGGTGGCCGCATAGGGCACGGCCAGGCGGATCCCCGGCGCATACGCCAGGCCCGGGTCGGTGGTGTCATGCGTGAAGGTCAGCGACTCCCCCGGACCGGACAGGATCACCTCCTGCTTGGCGATCACCCCGGGGCGGCGGAGCGAGTGGATGGGCACGCTGCCGACCTGCTGACCTCGGGCGCGCTGATCGGCATGCGGCGCACTCACCGGACCCTGCGTCGCGCGCGCGGCGGCGATGAGCTCCGCCGTGCGGACGGCTGTCCCGCTGGGCGAGTCCACCTTCGTCTCCCGGTGTGCCTCGACGATCTCGACCGAGCCGAAGTAGGGCGCGGCGGCCGCCGCGAGGGCCGAGCCGAGAACGGAGCCGAGGGAGAAGTTCGGGATGAACACCGCTCCCGTGTCGGCGGCTTCGACGAGCGGCCGGACGAGGGCGATCCGCTCCGCCGACCAGCCGGAGGTGGCCACGAGGATGTTGAGCCCGTGCTCTACGGCCGTGCGCACCACGTCGATGCTGACCTGCGGGGTTGAGGCATCGATCACGAGGTCGGCGCCCGCGAGCTCCGACAGGTCGCTCGCCGACGTCAGCACCCGGCTCACCTCGAAGCCCTCGAGCTCCTCGATCACCGCAGCGATGATCGTCCCGAGCTTTCCGGTCCCGCCGACGAGGGCTACCTTCGTGGTCATGCGTCCAGTCTATTTCCGGGCGTCGGCCGGGGGTCGCGGCGCGCGGAGGCGTCGATCAGACCAGCAGCGCGTCCGGGATGCCCGTCCGCAGCTCCATCGGAAGATGGCCGGTGTCGTTGTGCGTGAGCAGGGTCCATGGCCGTCCCTGCTTCTGCGCGATCACCGTCAACCCGCAGTGCGACTGGTTCAGGGTCATCCAGCGCCAGTCCGGTGCGGCGAGCACCTCGCGCACGAACCACGAGATCACGAAGTTGTGGGTGATGAGCACCTCGTGCACGTCGCCGGTCTTCCGCACGAGGAACTCGTTGACGGCATCGGACATCTGCGCGCGGCCCGCCTCGATCTCCGCCTCGGTCACGGAGCCGAAGAAGGGCTCGAACACGGCCGGCGTCTCCTCCGTCATCCCCGTCGGCACGCAGTCGAAGAGCAGAGCGGAGGGCTCCGGATCCACGGAGGGGAGTCGGCCGGCGATCGCTCGCGCCGTCTCCGCGGCGCGGAGGAGCGGCGAATGCCAGACGGCGTCGAGCGGGAGGCCGGACAGGCGATCCGCGATGAGCTCCGCCTGCCGCTGACCGCGCGGGGAGAGGGGTCCGTCGGCGAGGCCGTGCTCGGCATCCTGATGTTCACCGTGTCTGACCAGATATATGTAGTGCGTCACAACTCGCTCGCTCGCCTCGTCGCCAGCATCCGCCGGTCTTCCTCTTCCACCCTATGTCACGGGCGCCGCGAGCTCAGGCGCCCGCGCGGGTGAGGTCGGCGACCTGTACCCGGGACAGCGTCACGCCCGCGCCCTGCATGAGCTCGTCGACGTGGTCGGTCGCGAACGTGTTCACGATCGGCGCGGCGACCGTGCGCTGCGCGAGCAGCCACGCGATGGACACGGCCGCGACAGGCACGGCGAGCTCCGCCGCGACCTGATCCAGCGCACGCAGCACCTTGGTCCCTCGGCGGTTGAGGTGACCCCGGAGCTGCTCGCCGCGGACGCCGCGCGACGCGACCGCCTTCGTCCGGTGACGGCCGGACAGGAATCCGTGCTCCAGCGCGTGGGACGGCGTCACGGCGAGGTTCTGCGCGCCGGCGACGAGCCGCAGGTCGCCCTCGAACGGCTGCCGACGGACGAGGTTGTACGGCGTGTCGATGACCGTGATGCGCGGATATCCCGCCGACGCGAGGATCCGCGCCTCGACGAGCCTCTCCGGCGTGAAGCCGTACGCGCCGAGCGCCCCGATCTTCCCCGCCTCGACGAGCCACTCGACCGTGGCCAGGGTGTCTTCGAGGTTGGTCGTCGCATCCAGCGTGGCGTCCAGGTACAGCACGTCGATGCGCTCGACGCCGAGCCGGGTCAGCGACCCCTCGACGGCACGGACGAGGTTGACCGATCCCAGGCCGGGGTTGTCGGCGTGCGCTCCGATGCGCACGCTCAGGACCACCCGCTCGCGCTGGTCCCGCGACCGCAGCCACTGCCCGAGGATATGCTCGCTCCGCCCGCCGGAGAACCCGTCCGCGGTATGGATGGCGTTGCCGCCGAACTCCACGTAGCGGTCGAGGATGCCGTGGCTCGTCTCGAGATCGACGTTCCATCCGAACTCCGCGGCGCCGAGCATCAGCGGGAACGTCTCGTACCCGGTCTCGCCGAGGGCGGCGCGGATGGACTCCCCCACGCCGGGCCCGACGATCGGGATGGGGGCGGACGGGTGGTCCTCGTGCTCCTGCGGGGCGCGTTCAGCAGGTGTTCCTGCGCCTACGCTGAACAACCGCATACTCTCACCCCCGCCGTGATCGGCCGGAGCCGATCGACATCACTGCTTCGCTGGCACCCCCCGGTGCGTACTTCGAGGGTATGCGACGTGCGCGAACGTCCCGACCAATCCGGGGAACGGCGCGCAAACTTCCCATAACGTTTCGATCACGGCACAGACGACGGAACCCGGGCCCCTCCGACGGAGAGACCCGGGTTCCGTGTCATCCGTTGTCTTACTCGGCGGCGTCCTCGGCCGGAGCCTCGTCCGCAGCGGGCGCATCGTCGAGCACGGGCTCGAGCGACAGCTTGCCGCGGTCGTCGATCTTCGTGATCTTCACGAGGATCTTCTGGCCGACGGAGAGCACGTCCTCGACGTTCTCCACACGCTTGCCACCGGCGAGCTTGCGCACCTCGGTGACGTGCAGCAGACCGTCCTTGCCCGGCAGCAGCGAGATGAAGGCGCCGAAGGTGGCGATCTTCACGACGGTGCCGAGGAACTGCTCGCCGACCTCCGGGTTGGTCGGGTTGGCGATCGCGTTGACCTGGGCACGGGCGGCCTCGGCCGAGGGGCCGTCGGTCGCGCCGATGTAGACGGTGCCGTCCTCCTCGATGGAGATCTGCGCACCGGTCTCGTCCTGGATCGCGTTGATCGTCTTGCCCTTCGGGCCGATCAGCTCGCCGATCTTGTCGACCGGGATCTGGACGCTGATGACGCGTGGCGCGGTGGGTGCCATCTCGTCGGGAGCGTCGATCGCGGCGTTCAGGACGTTGAGGATCGTCAGACGAGCGTCCTTGGCCTGGGTCAGCGCGCCCGCGAGCACCGACGACGGGATGCCGTCGAGCTTCGTGTCGAGCTGGATGGCGGTGACGAACTCGCTCGTGCCGGCGACCTTGAAGTCCATGTCACCGAGCGCGTCCTCCGCACCCAGGATGTCGGTCAGCGCCGCGTACCGGGTCTCCCCGTTGACCTCGTCGGAGACGAGGCCCATCGCGATGCCGGCGACGGGGGCGCGCAGCGGCACACCCGCGTTGAGGAGCGAGAGGGTCGACGCGCAGACGGAGCCCATCGAGGTGGAGCCGTTGGAGCTCAGCGCCTCGGACACCTGACGGATCGCGTACGGGAACTCCTCGCGGCTCGGCAGAACCGGCACCAGAGCGCGCTCGGCGAGGAAGCCGTGCCCGATCTCGCGACGCTTCGGCGAACCCACGCGGCCGGTCTCACCGGTCGAGTAGGGCGGGAAGTTGTAGTGGTGCATGTAGCGCTTGCTGGTCGTGGGCGACAGCGAGTCGATCTGCTGCTCCATCTTGAGCATGTTCAGCGTGGTGACACCCATGATCTGGGTCTCGCCGCGCTGGAAGATCGCGGAGCCGTGCACGCGCGGGATGACCTGCACCTCGGCGTCGAGCGGACGGATGTCCGCCAGCCCGCGGCCGTCGATGCGGGTGCCCTCGGTGAGGATGCGACCACGCACGATCTTCTTCGTGACGGACTTGTACGCCGCGGAGAACTCCAGCGGGGCCGCAGCCGGGAGCGAGCCCGCCTCGGTGGCCTCGATGAGCTCGGCCTTGACGCGGTCCTTGATCGCGTCGTCGGCGTTCTGGCGCTCGGTCTTGTCGGCGATCTGGTAGACGTCGCTCAGCTCGGCGAACGCGCGCTCGGACACGAAGTCGTAGACCTCGTCGCTGTACGCGGGGAAGACCGGGTACACGCCCGGCTCCTTCGACGCGGTGGCGGCGAGCTCGGCCTGGGCCTTGACGAGCTGGGCGATGAACGGCTTCGAGGCCTCGAGGCCCTGGGCCACGATGGTCTCGTCGGGCTTGCTGGCGCCGGCCTTGATCAGGTTCCAGCTGCCCTCGGTCGCCTCGGCCTCGACCATCATGATCGCGACGTCCTCGGAGCCGTCGGCCTTGGTGACCACGCGGCCGGCGACGATGAGGTCGAACACGGCCTCGGAGACCTGCTCGGCGGTCGGGAACGCGACCCACTGGTCCTCGTGCTGACCGTGACCGGGGATGAACGCGAGGCGCACACCGGCGACGGGGCCCGAGAACGGCAGACCCGAGATCTGGGTGGACGCGGACGCGGCGTTGATCGCGAGGGCGTCGTAGAACTCGCCCGGCGCGATCGAGAGGACCGTGATGACGATCTGGACCTCGTTGCGCAGGCCGTCGACGAACGACGGGCGCAGCGGACGGTCGATCAGACGGCAGACCAGGATCGCCTCGGTCGAGGGACGACCCTCACGACGGAAGAACGAGCCGGGGATCTTGCCGGCGGCGTAGGAGCGCTCCTCGACGTCGACCGTCAGCGGGAAGAAGTCGAAGCCCTCACGCGGGTGCTTGCCCGCGCTCGTGGCCGACAGGAGCATGGTCTCGCCGTCCAGGTAGGCGGCGACGGCGCCCTGAGCCTGCTGCGCGAGGCGGCCGGTCTCGAAGCGGATGGTGCGGGTGCCGAAGCGGCCGTTGTCGAGAACGGCCTCGGTGGCGGTGATTTCAGGACCTTCCAAGAGGTCTCTCCTTCTTTGTTTAGACTCGCGAATCCGTGTGACGCGCGAGCGTGTTCAAAGGAGCGGAACGGAAGGGTTCGGGCGCGCGGGCATTCCCGCGAATCTCGCCTGCGCTGGCCACCAGTAGAAAGCCACCCGACCTGCGCCGAGGAACCCACCACAGGGGACCAGCTTCTCCGCCGATCGCTCCATGAGTCGATGTGAAGTTATCGGATGACCGAGGTCACCCTCGACCACACTACCAGCGTGTGCCCGAAGACCCGAGGGCTCCGCGCGCGACCCGGTCCCGACACCCGACCGTCACCCGGTGTTCACCGCGCGTGCGCCGGAGCGAGAGAAGGCTCGGCTGTGCTGAGCGCATGCGGATGTCGGTGATCGGATGCGGGTATCTGGGAGCGGTGCACGCCGCGGCGATGGCCTCGCTCGGGCACGATGTCGTGGGGATCGACGTGGACGAGGGCAAGGTCGCCGACCTCACCGCGGGTGCCGCGCCCTTCTTCGAGCCCGGCCTCGCCGAGCTCCTCGCGGAGGGAGTGCGGTCAGGGCGGTTGCGCTTCGCCGCGGATCCGGCGGCTGCTGCCGGGGCGGAGGTGCACTTCCTCGCGGTCGGCACCCCGCAGTCCGCCTCCGGGCCCGCAGCCGACCTCCGCTTCGTCGACGCGGCGATCGACGGGCTGCTCCCCCACCTGGGACCAGGGGCGGTGGTCGCCGGGAAGTCGACGGTCCCCGTGGGCACCGCGGCCCGTCTCGCCCGTCGGATCGCGGAGACCGGCGCGACGCTCGCCTGGAACCCCGAGTTCCTCCGGGAGGGCTGGGCCGTCCACGACACCCTCCGCCCCGACCGTCTGGTGGTCGGCGCCGAGGACACCCGGCAGGGCGCCGCCGCCGTCGACCTGCTCCGCCGCGTGTACGCCGCGGCGATCGACGCGGGCGCGCCCTTCCTCGTCACCGACCTCGCCACCGCTGAGCTCGTGAAGGGCGCCGCCAACGCGTTCCTCGCGACGAAGATCTCGTTCATCAACGCCATGGCCGAGATCGCCGAGGCGGCCGGAGCGGACGTCACCCTCCTCGCCGAAGCACTCGGACACGACTCGCGCATCGGCCGCCGCTACCTCGGCTCGGGGATCGGGTTCGGGGGCGGCTGCCTGCCCAAGGACATCCGCGCGTTCGCGGCGCGCGCCGAGGAGCTCGGACGCGGGGAGGCCGTCGGGTTCCTCCACGAGGTGGACGCCATCAACCTCCGCCGACGGGATCGGGCGGTGCGCCTTGTGGTGGATGCGCTCGGCGGCCTCGTCTTCGGGAGGAGGATCGCCGTCCTCGGCGCGGCCTTCAAGCCCTTCAGCGACGACGTCCGCGACTCCCCCGCCCTGGAGGTGGCCGTGCGGCTGCGCGGACTGGGCGCCGATGTCGTGGTGACCGACCCCGCGGCGATCGAGAACGCCCGCGCACGGCATCCGCAGCTCGGGTACGCCTCGTCCAGGGACGAGGCCCTGCGGGACGCGGATGCGGTCGTCGTCGTCACGGAGTGGGACGAGTACCGCCGGGAGCTCCATCCCCAGCACGCCGGCGGCCTCGTGCGGGGCCGCATCGTGATCGACGGGCGGAACTGTCTGGACGCCGACGCCTGGCGGGCTGCCGGCTGGACCTACCACGGGATGGGGCGACGCTGAGGCCTCGCGCCCGTCAGACCACGCTGGCGTCCTGCGGCACGGTGGAGCGCCCGAGGTAAACGTAGTCGTCGTGCTTCGCCCGACGCCCGTCTCCCGCGGCGCGGCCGTGCAGTCGTCGCCACACCCACGGGAGCGCGTACTGCCGCCACCAGGCCGCTCGTCCGATCGGCTCGTTCTCGTGCAACGCCGCATCCAGCGCTCCCAGCGCATCGGCGTGCGGTACCCCGAGCACCTCCGCGACGCGATAGGCGAGCACGCGGTGCCCCCGACTGCCGAGATGCACGAGGTCCTCGCCCCAGTGCTGTCGCTCCCCCAGCGCCGGGAGCAGATCCGTGTCGATGAGGATCGCACCGGTCCGCGCAGCGACCCCGGCGAGCGCCGTGGCGAAGGCGGAGAAGCGCCGCGCGTACAGCGCCGCCGCTCGGCGGGCGGGCAGGAACGGCGTGACCAGGATCACGTCGGCACCGGTCGCGCGAAGCCGCCGCACCGCGGTCTCCAGGCTCGCGGCGAGCGCGGGCACGTCGACGCGGTGCCTCACGAGATCGTTGGCACCCACCAGGACGGTGACCAGGTCGGGGCGGAGTTCGCGCGCCCGCTCCAGCTGCGGTCCGCACACGTCGGACACCCGCTTCGACCGGATCGCGAGGTTCGCGTAGTGGAGGCCTCCCCGCGCGGCGAGGAGCAGCGCGAGCCGGTCCGCCCACCCGCGGAGCGCCCCATCGGGTCCGGGGTCGCAGAGCCCCTCGGTCACCGAGTCGCCGAGGGCGACGATCCGCCGCCAGCGGCGCGCGGGGGCGGGCGGGGCCGGCTCCGGCCGGACGAGGCGGCGAGCGCGCAGACGACGGTCCACGGCATGCAGCGTCCGCGCCTCCTCGAAGTGATCCAGGAGCTGATCTCCGAGGTGCGCCCAGCTCCGGCCCTGCACCGCGCTCCAGCCCGCCTCCCCGAACGCCCGACGCCGGCGCTCGTCTCCGGCGAGATCGGTCACGCGACGGCGGAGCTCTGCGAGGTCTCCTGGTCGGTAGAGCCACCCGTCGACGCCGGGCCGGACGAGGTCGAGCGGGCCTCCTCTGCCTGTGGCGACCACGGGGACACCGCTCGCATGGGCCTCCTGGAGTGTCTGCCCGAAGGTCTCGCTCTCCCCCGGATGCACGAAGACGTCGAAGGAGGCCAGCGCCGCCGCGAGCGCCTCCCCGTCGAGCCGCCCGAGGAAGAGGGCGTCGGGAAGCTGCTCCTGCAGCCGCTCCCTCCGGGGGCCGTCTCCGACGATGACGAGACGCGTGCCGGGGATGCCGTGCAGCGCGGCGAGATCCTCCACCTGCTTCTCGGGGGCGAGGCGTCCGACGTAGCCGATGACGGTCTCGGCTCCCCACTCGGCCCGAAGCGCGTCGCTGCGCCGCGAGGGGTGGAAGAGCTCGGCGTCCACACCCCGCCCCCAGGGCCGGATGCGGTCGATGCCGAGCCGGCTCAGCTGCTGTGCCGACTCGGTGGACGGCGCGAGCGTGAGTGTGGCCCTCCTGTGCAGTCGGGCGATGTGGGCATGGGCGATCCCGGTCGTCGCCGCGACGCGATATCTCTCCGTATAGGCGGCCACGTCGGTCTGGTACGCCGCGACCGTTCCGACACCCCCGCGTTCTGCGGCGAGCAGGCCCCGCCACCCGAGCGCGAACGGCGACGCCAGGTGGACGACGTCGGGACGGAAGCGGTCGAGCTCCGCGCCGATCCTCCGAGTGGTCGCCGCGCCCACCCGGACGTCCCGGTACCCCGGGAGCGGGACGCTGGGAATCGCGGTGACAGGCGCGCCGTGCAGCTCCACCGGCATTCCGATCGCGGCCGGAGCGAGCACACAGGAGTCATGCCCTCGGCGCTCCAGGTGACGGAGGATCTGCATCACGGATCCGGTCACACCGTTCATGTGCGGAAGGAAGGACTCGGTGACGATCGCGACTCTCACACCCTCAGGATGGCGGCGCTCCCCGTCCCCGCCGAGGGGAATCGGCGTCGGGCACCGGATGTTCACCGGATGCTGGATCACGGGTCACCGGCTATCCGCGCTCCGGTTCCCGTTCACCGCCCCGGGGTCGGTCGCGACCGACGCGGTGACCCTCGCCGCTCGTCCGGCCGTGCTCTAGGCTCGGGAGCATGAGCACCGAAGAAGGCGCCGGCTCCTCCTCCGAGGACATGAAGCGCAAGTTCAAGGAAGCGCTCGAGAAGAAGAACGCGCACCACCGGCAGGGCGAGGCTCACCTCGACGGCGATTCCGCCGTGCACGCCGCCCACGCCCCGCAGACGCGGCGCGAGTTCCGACGCAAGAGCGGTTGACCGCGAGGATGCGGGAGCCGCTCTCCTGCTCCCGCATCCCCCTCCGCAGACACGGACGTGCCCCGCGCCGGAAGGCACGGGGCACGTCCGTGTCGGGCGGCCGTTCCGGTCACTCCCCGGCGAGACCGCCGAGCATGTGACCGAAGGAGCGTCCCTCGCCCAGGTAGGTGGCGGGGTCGTACGGGTCGACGACGGCGGCGGCATCCCGGCGCGCGACCGCCTCGGCGAGTTCCCTCGCTCCCTTCTCGACCCGCTTCGCCAGCGGCGCGACGTCGTCCCCCGCGCCGCCCCAGTCGCTCGACGCCGCGAAGACGCCCGTCGAGACGGCCTCGGCATGCAGGTAGGCGAACAGCGGACGGATCGCGTAGTCGATCGCGAGCGAGTGCCGCGGCGTTCCCGCGTTCGCTCCGATCAGCACCGGCTTGCCGGTGAGCGCGTCCGGGTCGAGCACGTCGATGAACGACTTGAACAACCCTGAGTAGCTCGTCGAGAAGATCGGGGTGACCGCGATGAGGGCGTCGGCCGAGACGACGGTGTTGATCGCCGTCTCGAGTGCGGGAGGCGCGAAGCCTGTCAGCATGTTGTTCGTGATGTCGTGCGCGTGGTCGCGCAGCTCGATCACGTCGACGGTGGCCTCGATGTCGCGCTCCGCGAGCGCCTTCACGGTCTCCGCGGCCAGCCGGTCGGCGAGCATCCGGGTGGACGAGGGGTTGGACAGCCCCGCCGAGACGACGGCGATGCGACGCGTGGTCATGTCAGGCCTCCTTCCGGCCGAGTCCGAAGGCGGCACCCGCGGGCGCCGGCGTGTCCTGGTAGGGCGAGTCCCCGGTGAGGTTGTCTCCGCGGTTCGCACCGGGGCGCGCCTGCCGCGTGGGCCCGTCGCCGTACGTCGCCTGCACACGCGCGGCGTGGGTCGGCGCGTCGGGCACCGTGGACGGGCGGTCCTTCGCGAGCTCCTTGCGGAGCACCGGCACGACCTCGGAGCCGAGGATGTCGAGCTGCTCGAGGACCGTCTTCAGCGGCAGACCCGCGTGGTCGATGAGGAACAGCTGGCGCTGGTAGTCGCCGTAGTGCTCGCGCATCGCCGCGTACCGGTCGATCACCTGCTGCGGCGATCCCACGGTCAGCGGGGTCATCTCGGTGAAGTCCTCCATGCTGGGGCCGTGACCGTAGACGGGCGCGTTGTCGAAGTACGGGCGGAACTGGTTCACCGCGTCCTGCGACTTCGCGGCCATGAACACCTGGCCGCCGAGACCGACGATCGCCTGCTCGCGCGTGCCGTGGCCGTAGTGCTCGAAGCGCTGACGGTACAGCTCGATGAGCCGCTGGTAGTGCTCCTTCGGCCAGAAGATGTTGTTCGCGAAGAAGCCGTCGCCGTAGTACGCGGCCTGCTCCGCGATCTCCGGGGTGCGGATCGAACCGTGCCACACGAACGGGGCGATGCCGTCGAGCGGACGGGGCGTGGAGGTGAAGCCCTGCAGCGGCGTGCGGAACTTGCCCTCCCAGTCGACGACGTCCTCGCGCCACAGCTTGTGCAGCAGCGCGTAGTTCTCGATCGCGAGCGGAAGGCCCTGACGGATGTCCTGCCCGAACCACGGGTACACCGGGCCGGTGTTGCCGCGGCCCAGCATGAGGTCCATGCGGCCGTCCGAGACGTGCTGCAGCATCGCGTACTCCTCGGCGATGCGCACCGGGTCGTTCGTCGTGATCAGCGTCGTCGAGGTGGAGACGATGAGGCGTTCCGTCTGGGCGGCGAGCGCGGCGAGGAACGTCGTGGGGCTCGACGACCAGAACGGCGGGTTGTGGTGCTCGCCGATGGCGAAGACGTCGAGGCCCACCTCCTCGGCATGCGTGGCGATGGCCAGCGTCGCCTTGATCCGCTCCTGCTCGCTGGGGGTGACTCCCGTGGTGGGGTCGCGGGTGATGTCGCTGACCGACATGATGCCGAACTGCATCGCCTGCGCGCCTGACTGCTCGCTCATGATTGCTCCGTGTTCTCCGAATCGGATGCCGGACATCCGGTTCTATTCATTTGAATGTAATTGGGTCAACGCGTGCACGGCAACTTTATTCCCGACCGGTAGCCTCGGAGAATGAGCACCACCGGGGTCGGCACCACAGGACCCAGCACCGGACCGGTTCCCCGCAGACGCCGCCGCGTGCCCTTCTGGGACAACGCCCGCTACGCCTGCATCGTCCTCGTCGTGCTGGGCCATGCCATCCAGCGCCTCAGCTACGACTCGGACATCGCCTTCGCCTTCTATCTGGCGCTCTACGCGTTCCACATGCCGGCGTTCGCCATCATCTCGGGCTACTTCTCCAAGTCGGGCTCCCCCACCCGGACGCAGATGGCCCGCGTCATCACCGACATCATCCTCCCCTACGTCATCTTCGAGGCGCTCTGGACGCTCACGAAGTGGCTCGTGGAGGGAGAGACCACCCCGAACCCGACGCAGCCCAGCTGGACGCTCTGGTTCCTGCTCGCGCTCGGGATCTTCCGTCTCGTCCTCCCGTACCTCGCGCTCCTGCGCTGGCCGCTGCTGTGGACGATCGTGATCTCCATCGGCGCCGGCTACCTGCCGAACGTCGACAGCACGTTCTCACTCTCCCGGACCCTGGGCCTGCTGCCGTTCTTCACCCTGGGCTGGTGGCTCCGGGAGAAGAACGTCGTCGACCGCCTCCGCCTCCTCGACGTCCGCCCGTGGTGGAGCCGCGTCCTCGCGCTCGTCGTCCTCGGCACGGCCGGATGGGCGGCGTGGAACTGGCTGCCGCTGTGGCAGGCGGTCGACCTGCGGCACTGGCTGTTCTACGAGGACTCCTACGTCGACCTCGTCGGCGACCAGTGGTGGGCCGGCGGCATCCGCATCCTGCTCATGCTGCTCGCGGTCGTGCTGTGCGCCGCCTTCTTCGCCCTCATCCCCCGCGGCGCGTACTGGTGGACCACGTTCGGTCAGTACACGATGTACGTATACCTCCTGCACTCCTTCGTGCTCTACCCGTTCCGCGAGAGCGGCGTGCTGCGCGACCTCGAGCCGACCTGGTTCTGGCTCCCTGCGGTCACGGCGCTCTCGGTGGTCCTCGCACTGCTGCTCGCGACCAAGCCCGTGCGGCGGGTGTTCCGTCCGCTCGTGGAGCCGCGGCCGCGGTGGCTGTTCGCCGATCCCGAGCTCGCGTCGCGGGAAGGTCGCCGCAACGACCCGACCGGCTCCCGGCGTCCGCGATGACAGCCGCCCGCCCCGCGTCCGAGGTCCGGGACCGGCTCGTCGCCATCGCCGACTCCCAGGGGTTCGCCGCGCACGGGCTCCACGTGCGCATCGGCGATGACACCGCGGATCACCGCTGGACGCCCGACGTCCGTGAGGACGTGCACTCGATCGCGAAGGGCGTCTGCGTGCTGGCCGCCGCCCTCGCCGCCGACGACGGACTGATCCGCCTGGACGACCCCGTCGCCACCCTCCTGCCGGAGCACGAACTCGGCGAGGGCGTCGCTCGCGTCACCCTGCGTCATCTGCTGTCGATGTCGAGCGGCATCGACCTGCCGTGGTCCGAGACGCTGATGACGGACTGGCCGGATCTGGCCCGCGAGTTCCTGCGACGGCCGTCGCGCGGGCGTGTGTTCCAGTACTCCAACGCGAGCACCTACACCGCGATGACCGCCCTCGCGACCCGCGTGGGCGACGTCGGCGACTACCTCTCGACGCGCCTCTTCGCCCCGCTCGGCATCGAGGCCGTGCTCTGGTCGAGATGCCCGAACGGACGCATCGAGGCGGGTGGCGGCCTGCCGCTCCGCACCGAGGAGGTCGCGCGCCTGGGGCTGCTCATCCGCGATCGCGGCTCCTGGCAGGGACGTCGACTCGTCGCCCCGGAGTGGATCGACGCCATGCACGAGGACGGCGTCGTCGCGGGCGTCAATCCGGGCTACGACCGCTATGCGCTCGCGGGCTGGCAGGGCCCGGGGCGGGCGTGGCGGCTGCACGGGGCCCACGGCCAGCTGCTGCTCTTCCTCGGCGACGCGGTGGTGACGGTGACCGCCCACGATCACGCCGGAGCGGATGCGTTCGCCGCGGACGCCGTCGCCGTCCTCGAAGACGTCGCTGCCGGCTGAGTCTGCTCAGGCGAACAGCTCCGCCCCCACGTACGAACCCGGTCGCGCTCCCGGCGGGATGGCCCAGATGCCCGAGCCCACGTGACGGATGTACTCGTTGAGACGGTCGGTCGACAGGCGGCGCTGCAGGCTGATGAACTGGGCGGGATCACGCTGGTAGGACAGGAAGAACAGCCCGGCGTCGAGTCGTCCCAGGGCGTTGTTGCCGTCGACGTAGTTGTACCCGCGGCGCAGGATGCGGATGCCGTCGTTCTGCTCCGGATGCGCGAGCCGGACGTGACTGTTCGCATCGATCTCCGTGCCGCGGAAGTCGGGGGCCGTGAACTCGTCGCCTCCGGAGAGCGGTGCCCCGACCCCCTTGTCCCGTCCGATGATCGTGTCCTGCTCGGCCAGGCGCACCCGGTCCCAGGTCTCGATGAGCATGGCGATCTTCCGGGCGACCAGATACGAACCGCCGGCCATCCAGGACGGCTCGTCACCCCCGGCGACCCAGACGTGCTCGGCGAGCGCCGCGGTGTCGTCGGCGAGGATGTTGGCCGTGCCGTCCTTGAAGCCGAAGAGGTTCCGGGGCGTGGCCTGACTTGCCGTCGTGCGCGAGGTCTTGCCGAATCCGAGCTGCGACCAGCGCAGGCGGGCCCGCCCGAACGCGATGCGGCTGAGGTTGCGGATCGCGTGCACGGCGACCTGGGGGTCGTCGGCACAGGCCTGGATGCACAGGTCGCCGTGCGACGCCGCCGGATCGAGGTCGTCCCCGAGGAAGGCGGGGAGCCGTGCGAGGCCGGACGGACGCCGAGCGGCGAGACCGTAGCGATCGCCGTCCTCGTTCTCGAACAGCCCCGGACCGAACCCGAACGTGAGGGTCAGGCCCGCGGCGGGGAGCCCCAGCGCCTCCCCCGTGTCATCCGGGGGCGCTTCGGCGGGACCGTTCACCGCGCCGCTCGCACTCACCTCCAGCCCCTGCGTCATCCGCGCCGCGGCGTACGACCAGTCCTGCAACAGGGAGATGAGGTCGTCCCGATCGGTGCGGGGCATCATGTCGAAGCTCGCGAAGTGCAGGTGGTCCTGCACGGGCGTCGTGATGCCGGCCTGGTGCGCGCCGAAGAACTCGTACCGCGACTCGGCGTCCTCGGCGGCACGCGCCCGCCCGAGCGCCATGCCTCCGGCCGTCCCGGCCCCCAGCCCGACGGCCAGGCCGGCGACACCACCGCCGACGGCCAGCCCGAGCAGCCCGCGGCGGCTGAGACCGCCGCCGGAGGGCTCCGACGGCAGGGCCGCCGGCGCCTCCCGGGCGACGGATTCCGACTCGTTCACGTCCGTGCTCCTCCGTGTGCCGTCGTCAGTCGAGCACCGTGCCGGTGAGCTGCGAGAGCGGCTCGGCGAGCGCGTTGATGAGGTCGGTGAATTCGCGCTTGTCGGCATCGGTCAGCTCGCCGTACCCCACGAAGCCCTCGGCGAGCGAGCCGTGCGCGGCGAGGGACTCCTCGAGGGCGGTGTATCCGGTCTCGATCTCGGAGACGAGGGCCTCGCCGTCGTCGCCCTGCGCCGCGGCGAAGTCCTGCACCAGCGAGAAGGCCATCTTGGAGCCCTCGACGTTCGCGGCGAAGTCGAAGAGATCCGTGCCGGACCACCAGTCCTCCTCGCCGGAGATCTTGCCGGTGGCCACCTCGTCGAGCAGTGCGATCGCGCCGTTCGAGATGCCGCCGATCCCCTGGTCATCCAGCGCGGTGGTGAAGTCGTCCGAGTGCACGTAGTCGTACAGCTCCTGCACGTCGGCCAGGAGCAGGTCGCCGTAATCGGCGCGCTCCGCGGGCGTGGACGGCGCCCAGTCCTGCCATGCCGGGGTCTCTCCGTCGGCGTTCAGTGCGTCCTTCGCCGGCGCCCAGAGGTCCTTCTCGATGCGGTGGAAGCCGGTCCAGTCCAGGCCCTCCGCCACCGCATCGACCTCTCGGTAGTCGATCCGCGGGTCGAGGTCTCCGAGCGCCTCGGCGACGGGCTCGATGCGCTCGTAGAACGCCCTCGTCTGCGGGAAGAGCGTACGGGCGGTCTCGTCGTCGCCGGACTCGTAGGCGGTCACGAGGTCTTCCACGGCCGGCACGAGCTGCCCGACCTGATCCTTCACGAACGCCCCGTAGAGATCGACGGCCTTCTGCTTCTGCTCGGCGTCGGGGCCGTCCACCGCCACGCGGTCTCCGGTCACCGTGAACGACGCCCGGCCGACACCGTCGCCGACCATGCCCGGCTTGCAGAGCGTGAAGTACTCGCCCGGCTGGGCGACCACCGTGAGGGTGCGGGACGCGGCCGGGGCGATGTTCTCGACCTCGCCGACGATCCGCAGTCCGTCCTCGGCCAGCAGGTAGAACTCGGAGACCTGATCGGTGTCGTTCGTCACATCGAACGTCAGCGTCCCGCTCTTCGCGGTGGACGCGGAGACGGCGCAGTCCGTGGCGGTGGATGAGACGTCGAACGCCGCCGTCGCCTGGGCATCGCTCTTCGCGACGCAGCCGCTGAGGAGGAGGACGGCGGTACCCGCGGCGGCTGCCGCGGCGAGGACCCGGTGCGAGGTGATCATGCTGCTCCTTGCTGTGTGAGGGAAGACGTCGGGGTGGCGGCGGAGGCGCCGCGCGTCGAAGGGCGTGCCGAGCGCAGGCCGCGGAGGTAGAGCCCGCCCACGACGAGGATGTAGAGACCCCAGGCGAGCACCTGCAGCCAGGTCATGGCGGGCATGAAGCCGACCGTGGCCTGCAGGACGGAGGCCAGCGCGCCGCCGGGAGCGATCGCCGCCGACACGTCGAACGCCCAGCCGAACGGGAAGCCGGCCGCGCCCACGGCGACGGCGCCGGTGACCGGGTCGAGCGGAGCGGCGGCGGTGAACGGGCCAGGAAGGGCGCCCGCCTCCTGCAGATCCATCAGCGCGTAGGCGAGGACGCCGGCCGCGACGATCACGAGGAAGCCGCCCGTCCAGGCGAAGAAGCGGCGCAGGTCCAGGCGCAGCGCCCCGCGGGAGATGAGCCAGCCGAGCACGACGGCCACGGAGAGTCCCAGGAGCGCGCCGACGAGGGCCGAGGGGGCGTCGCCGAAGGACTGCACCATCGACCACAGCAGCAGCGTGGTCTCGATCCCCTCGCGGGCGACGGAGACGAAGCCGATCGCGATGAGCGCCCAGAGACCACCCACCGTCAGCGCGCGATCGATGCCGCCCTCCAGAGTCGCCTTCATGGTGCGGCCGGCGCGCTGCATCCAGAAGATCATCCACGTCACCATCGCCACCGCGACGAGGGACAACCCGCCGCCGATCAGCTCCTGCGCCTGGAAGGTCAGTTCGTAGGCCCCGAAGGTCAGGATCGCGCCGATGCCCAGAGCGAGGGCGATCGCGAGACCGACCCCGGCCCACATCTTCGGCAGCGCGTCCCGGCGACCGAGACGGCGGAGGTAGGCGACGAGGATGCCGACGACGAGCGCGGCTTCGAGACCCTCGCGGAGTCCGATGAGGAAGGTGGCGAGCACGGGAGACACTCTCTGACTGACGACTGAGGTAAGGCATCCCTTACCACCGAGACTCTAGCACCGCAACCGGCGCCGCCCCGACACCACCGCCGGAGGTAATGGAGTGCAACAGAGCGTCCTCCGGCCACATCCCCGACATAGCCTCGGTCCATGGCTGAACTCTCGCTCCCCATCCTCGACCTGTCCCAGCTCGACGACGGCCCCGAGGCCGCGGCGCGCTTCCGCGACGACCTCCGCGCGGCCACTCACGACGTCGGCTTCTTCTACCTGACCGGCACCGGGATCTCACCGGAACTCGAGGCGCGGCTGCACCAGGCGGCCCTCGACTTCTTCGCCCTGCCGGAGGAGGACAAGCTCGCGATCGAGAACGTCAACAGCCCGCACTTCCGCGGCTACACCCGGATCGGCGGGGAACGGACGCAGGGCAAGGTCGACTGGCGCGAGCAGATCGACATCGGCCCCGAGCGCGAGCCGGTGGACGGCGGCCCCGCCTTCAACCGCCTCATCGGCCCCAACCTCTGGCCGGCCGCCCAGCCCGAGCTGAAGCAGGTCGTCACCGAGTGGCACGACGCCCTGACGGAGATCGCCCGCAAGCTCCTGCGCGCCTGGGCCCTCACTCTCGGGGCCGAGGAGACCTACTTCGACGAGACGTTCCGCGATCCGTCCACCCTGATCAAGATCGTGCGGTACCCGGGCACGAACGAGCCGGAACCGCAGCAGGGCGTCGGCGCGCACAAGGACTCCGGGGTGCTGACGCTGCTCTGGGTCGAGCCCGGCAAGGGCGGGCTCCAGGTCGAGCGTGACGGCGAGTGGGTGTCGGCTCCCCCGGTTCCCGGCGCCTTCGTCGTCAACATCGGCGAGCTGCTCGAGTACGCCACCGGCGGCTACCTCAAGGCGACGAACCACCGGGTGATCTCGCCGCGGGCGCCCGAGGAGCGCATCTCGATCCCGTTCTTCTTCAACCCCGCCCTCGACCAGCAACTGCCGTTGCTCGAGCTCCCCGCCGACCTCGCCGCCGAGGCCACCGGAGTCACCGAGGACCCGAGCAATCCGATCCACGCGACCTACGGCGAGAACGCCATGAAGTCCCGCCTGCGGGCGCACCCCGACGTGGCGGCCATCCACCACCCCGACCTGGTGCAGGCGCCCGCCTGAGCGGATCCACACCGTCCGGACATGACGAAGGCCGCCCCACACCGTGGGGCGGCCTTCTCAAGAATGTTCTGCGCAATTGAACGCTGGGTCCGTGGTGCCTTATCGGCGAAGACCAAGGCGTGCGATCAGCGAGCGGTACCGCTCGATGTCGACGCTCTGGAGGTAGCCGAGCAGACGACGGCGCTGACCCACGAGCAGGAACAGACCACGACGCGAGTGGTGGTCGTGCTTGTGCTCCTTCAGGTGCTCGGTGAGGTCCTTGATGCGCTGCGTCAGCATCGCGGCCTGCACCTCGGGGGATCCGGTGTCACCGGGGTGCGTCGCGTACTCTTCGATGATCGCCTTCTTGACGTCTGCTTCCAGTGCCATAGATTCGATCCCCTCTCTGCTTGTTGCGCGGCGCCCGACGCCTGATGCGTGAGCTCTCTTTATCCGCGGCCGATCGAACGGCAACCTGACGAGTCTACCAGCCCGAACGACCACGACGGGACACGGGGTCCGGAGCGGGGCGCACCGGTCAACTAGGCTCGGGATGTGCAGAAGAAGATCGCCCTGTGAGCTCCCGACGCGGCCATCTGATCGACCTCACCCCGCTGAAGGCGAGCCCGGCCTTCGCCCGGATGTGGATCGGCTCGACGCTCGCCGGCATCGGCGGTCAGCTCACCATCGTGACCGTGATGCTGCACGTGTTCGAACTGACCGAGAGCACGTTCGCCGTCTCGATGATCGCCGTCGCCGGTCTCCTCCCGATGATCCTCGCCGGTCTGTACGGCGGCATGCTCGCCGACGCGTTCGACCGCCGGCGGGTCGCGCTGATCGCGGCCACCGTGACGTTCGCCTCCACCGCGCTCCTCGCCGCGCTCACGTGGACGGGGACGGAGACGATCTGGTGGCTGTACGCGCTGAGCATCGTGAATTCGGCGGCGAACTCGGTCGGCATGGCCACCCGGACGGCGATCGTCCCCCGGCTCATCCCCCGCCGCATGCTCGCCGCCGCGTCCGCGCTCAACGGCGTCGCCTTCGGACTCACGGTCATGGCCGGCCCCGCGCTGGCCGGACTCCTCGTGGCCCTCACCGGGTACGGCTGGACGTACACGATCGACGTCGTGCTCATGCTGTCGATGTTCCTCGGACTGTGGACCCTCCCCGCCCTGCGCCCCGAAGGCGACACCGTGCGCCCCGGTCTCGCCTCACTCGTCGACGGCTGGCGCTTCCTCCGCCGGGCGGGCAACATCCGGATGCAGTACGTCATGGACATCATCGCGATGACCTTCGGGCAGCCGCTCGTGCTCTTCCCGGCGCTGGGCACCGTGATCCTCGGCGGCGGGGCGTTCACGACCGGCATCCTCACGGCGGCGGTCGCCGTCGGCACCTTCTCCTCGAGCCTGTTCTCCGGCCGCGTGGTGCAGTACCGGTGGCACGGTCGTGGGATCGCCCGTGCCATCGAGGCCTACGGCGCCGCGATCGCCCTGTTCGGCGTCGTCCTCCTGATCGGCGCCTTCTCCGCGACGCCCGCCGGCGAGGACCGGCCGCACGTCCTCCTCATCGTCGCCGCCTGCGTGGCGCTCGCGCTCTCCGGCGCCTCGGACAACATCAGCTCGATCTATCGCAACACCATGATGCAGGCGGCAGTGCCCGACGCCATGCGCGGACGCCTGCAGGGGCTCTTCGTCGTCGTGGTGACCGGCGGCCCCCGCGTCGGCGCCCTCTACGCCGGGACCCTCGCGACGCTGACGTCGCTGTGGTTCCCCCCGCTGCTCGGCGGCATCCTCGTGATCGTGCTCGTCGCCCTCCTCGCCCGTCGGCACCCGCGGTTCCGCGCCTACGACGCAGAGAACCCCGAGCCCTGACAGGCCCGGGGTTCGGAGAGGTCTGCGCGCGTCAGTCCTGCTGCAGCGCACCCTGGAGGTCGAGCGTGATCGTGACGTCCTTGCCGACGAGCACGCCGCCGGTCTCCAGCGCGGCGTTCCAGGTGAGGCCGAAGTCCTCGCGGTTGATGACCGTCTTGGCGGAGGCACCGGCCTTGTAGTTGCCCCACGGGTCGCTGCCGAAGCCGCCGAAGTCGAGCTCGAACGTGACGGGCTTGGTGATGCCGCGGATGGTGAGGTCGCCGTCCACGAGGAAGTCGCCGCCCTCGACGCGCGCGCCGGTCGAGACGAAGTCCATGGTCGGGAAGTTCTCGGTGTCGAAGAAGTCGGCGGAGCGGAGGTGCTGGTCACGGCCCTCGTCCTTCGTGTCGACGGAGGTCACGTCGACCGAGGCCTCGACCTTGGCGTCGAGCGGGTTCTCCGGAGCCACGAGCGTCGCGCTCTTCACACCGAAGGTGCCGCGCACCTTCGAGATCATCATGTGGCGGACGCTGAAGGTCACCTCGCTGTGGGACGGGTCCAGGACCCAGGTGCCGGGGCGGTAACCGGGGATGTCGATGCTGCTCATGATTGCTCCTCAGGAGACGTCGGCCGCGGCGGCGGCGAAGGGATGGCACCGCGATCGTCCGCGGCACCCTTCCGACAACATACATTCACTCGCATGTATTCCCGTGTCGAGCAGAAAGTCCGGAGACATCGAAAGCGCCCCGCACCACAGGGTGCGGGGCGCTTCCGAACGAGGATGTCAGCCGACGGCGACGAGATCGATGATGAAGATCAGCGTCTTGCCGGAGAGGAAGTGCCCTCCCCCGGCCGGGCCGTACGCGAGGTGCGGCGGGATGATCAGCTCGCGGCGGCCGCCGACCTTCATGCCGGGGATGCCGTCCTGCCAGCCCTGGATCAGGCCGCGGAGCGGGAACTGGATGGTCTCCCCGCGACCCCACGACGAGTCGAACTCCTCGCCGGACTCGAACTCCACGCCGGCGTAGTGGACGGTCACGGTGTCGCCGGGCTTGGCCTCGGCACCGTCACCCTCGATGATGTCGCGGATGACCAGTTCTGCGGGGGCAGGGCCGGTCGGGGCGTCGAACTCGGGCTTTGTGCGATCAGTCATGGCTCCATCCAACCCGACCGTCGCGCGCGCGGTCAACGCGACCGCACCTGCTCACAGCGAACACCTCGTCGAGCCGCCGTGGCCGCCCGTCGCGGAGACCCTTGACACATCCCCGGGGCCGGGTGCACCCTGGTGGCAGATCAACTCAGCGCCCGGGAGACATGCAGGCATCGCCGCAGCACCGGGCGCTGAGTCTGTCCGGAGCGGTCCCTCAGTAGGCCAGCAGCGCGGCGCGTGCCGCCCTCGTGCGGATCAGCAGGGCACGCTCGTCCTCGACCGCGAGCGGGTCGCGACCGGTGATCGCCCGCTGGCGAACCGCCGCCAGAGCCGTCGCGTCCTTGATGAACTCACGCATCAGCGGCCGGCGGTCGCCGCGCAGCTGCGCCGCCCACGCCAGCCCGACCTTGCGCCCGGCGGGCGTGGCGAGCATCGTGACCTCCTCCGGCGTGAACCAGCCGGCGGCCGCGTACTCGGCCAGGCGCGCCCGCGTGAGCCGCGCCTCCTCTCGCCGCAGCGCGACGATCCCGAGGATGAAGCCGATGAACAGCGGCACCTGCAGGGTGAAGTAGAGCCCGAAGAAGTCGGCGAAGGTGGCCGAGCCGTTCCACAGGCCGTGCAGGAGGATCGCCCCGACCATGCCGAGCAGGCCCGCGCCGGCGGCCGCTCCCGCGGAGGCGTGCCGGCGAGCCACGAGGCCGATCGCGAACCCGGTCAGCGAGGTGAACATCGCGTGGGCGAACGGCGACAGCACCGCCCGCACGATGAAGGTGACGCCGAGCTGCTCGCCGCCGCCTTCGATCAGGCTGATCGCGAAGTACTGGATGTTCTCGGTGAACGCGAAGCCCGCGCCGACGAGCGCCCCGTAGACGACGCCGTCCACCGGACCGTCGAAGGAGCGCCGCGCAAGCAGGAAGATGAGGAAGACCCCGAGGCCCTTCCAGAACTCCTCGACGATGGGCGCCTGGATCACCGCGGAGAACTCCTCGGAGCGGATGTCGAACAGCATAGTGAGGCCGATGTCGACGAGGAGCGTGAGGCCGACCGCGGCCACGGCACCCCAGGCGATGGCGAACGCCACGAGACGCTTGGGCTCCGGCTCCCACCGGTCGATCATGCGCACCCCGAGGAAGACGATCGTGAGCGGGATCAACGCCAGGACGAGCCCGATCACCGAGGCGGTCGGTCCGAGCGCCCAGCCGAAGTAGCCGATGAGCGCCAGGAGGAGGAACCCGAGGAAGCCGAACAGCCACAGCGAGATCGTCCGGCCCTTCTTGTTCGGCACCGGGAGAGCCGGCAGCGACTCGGCGGGCGACGGCGCGACGGGAGCCGGTGGCGTGTAGGGCGTCGGCTGCGCGAGGGCCGACGCATAGCCCGGCTGCTGTCCGAACGTCGGCGGCAGATACGGCGACTGTGCGTACTGCGCGGCGGAGTACGCACTCGGCTGCGCGGGCGGCGCGGACGGCGGCGTGTACCGGGCGGGCTGCTGGGGGTCGGACGGTCCTCCGAAGGTCATGCTCAAAGCTTATGGGGCACAAGCATCCGCGCCGGGCTCTGGGGGCTTCCTCCACCCGACCGGCCGCACGCACCCGGTAGCGTAGAACCATGCGGTTCGCTCACCTGCGCCGTCCAGACTCCTCCCAGGCGGTTCTCGCCGTGGTGGAGGGCTCGGACGCCATCCTCGTCTCCGATCTCTTGTCCGACGCGCCTGCCACCCTGCAGCAGCTGATCGAGCGAGGAGACGCCGGACTCGACGAGCTCCGCGCCGCCCTGCGCGACAGCACGGCCCCGCGCCACCCGCTGACCGGCTGGGGGTTCGCCTCCGCCGTGATCGCGCCGCCGGCCGTGCTCGCCGTCGGTCTCAACTACGCCGCGCACTCCAGCGAGCTCGGACTCAAGACCGACGCCGCGCCGACCGTGTTCACGCTGTGGCCGAACTCGCTGACCGGTCACGACCAGACCACGTCCTGGCCCCGGAGCCTCAGCGAGGCCGTCGACTACGAGGCCGAGCTGGGCGTGCTCATCGGCACGCCCGCGAAGGACGTGCCGGAGGCGGACGCCCTGACGCACGTGTGGGGATACACGGTGGTCAACGACATCACCGCACGGAACATCCAGTTCTCCGAGGCGCAGTGGTCCCGCTGCAAGTCGTTCGACGGCTTCACCCCCACCGGCCCGTTCGCGGTGACCGCCGACGAGATCGCCGACCCGCAGGACCTCCACATCTGGACCGTGGTGGACGGACACACCGTGCAGGACGCCAGCACCGATCAGATGGTGCGCTCGGTGGCGAAGCTCATCGCCCACCTCTCCCAGTCGCTCACCCTGCTCCCCGGCACCCTGATCTCCACGGGCAGCCCCGGCGGCGCCGGCTACTCGCGCGACCCGCAGATCTTCCTCCGCGACCGCTCGACCGTCACGGTCGGCATCGACGGCATCGGCGAGCTCACGACGCACTGCCGCATCCTCGACTGACCCGGACGCGACGAAGGGGACGGGAGCTGCGAGCTCCCGTCCCCTTCGCGTATCCGGTCGACGCTCAGATCTGGATGAGGTCGTCGGGGGTGACGATCGGGATGGCCGCCGTGACCGCCTCCAGGCCCGACAGACGGGCGGGAGACAGCTGCTTGGTGACCTCGTCGCGGGACATGAGTCCGGCCTCGACCACCAGGTCGGCGACGTTGCGGTTGGTCAGCAGGGCCGTCTTGGCCAGGGCGGCGGCCGCCGCGTAGCCGATGAAGGGCGTGAGCGCCGTGATGACGCCGACCGACGCGCCGACCATCGCGCCCAGACGGTCGCGGTTCGCGGTGATGCCCTCGACGCAGTTCACGCGCAGCGTCCACATGGCCTGACGCATCCAGGTGATCGACTGGAAGATCGAGTGCGCGATGACGGGCTCGAAGGCGTTGAGCTGGAGCTGACCGCCCTCGACGGCCATGGTCACGGTCATGTCGGCGCCGACGACCGCGAACGCCACCTGGTTCACGACCTCCGGGATCACCGGGTTGACCTTGCCCGGCATGATGCTCGAGCCGGCCTGGCGTGCGGGCAGATTGATCTCGCCGAGGCCCGCCTGCGGACCCGACGACAGCAGGCGCAGGTCGTTGCAGATCTTCGAGAGCTTGATGGCGTTCCGCTTGAGCGACGAGGAGAACGACATGAAGGCGCCCGTGTCGCTCGTGGACTCGACGAGGTCGGTGGCCGTCTCCAGGTCGAGTCCGGTGATCTCGCGCAGGTGCTTCAGCACGGCGGGCGCGTAGTCGGGGTGGGTCGTGATGCCGGTGCCGATCGCGGTCGCGCCCATGTTGATCTCGAACATGAGGGAGGCGTTCTCGGTGAGGCGGCTGTGGTCCTCGCCCAGGGTCGTGGCGAAGCCGTGGAACTCCTGGCCGAGCGTCATGGGCACGGCGTCCTGGAGCTGGGTGCGGCCGACCTTGAGGATGTCGTGGAACTCCCCCGCCTTGCCGAGGAAGGCCACGCGCAGGGCGTCCAGCTCGTCGAGCAGCGAGCGCAGCGTCAGCGAGAGGCCGATCTTGACCGCGGTCGGGTACACGTCGTTGGTCGACTGGCTGCGGTTCGTGTGGTCGATCGGAGAGAGGAAGGCGTAGTCGCCCTTCTCGCGTCCGGCCATCTCGAGCGCGATGTTGGTGATGACCTCGTTCGCGTTCATGTTCGTCGACGTGCCGGCGCCGCCCTGGATGACGCCGACCGTGAACTGGTCGTGGAACTCGCCGTCGATGACGCGCTGTGCCGCGCGGTCGATGAGGTCGGCCCGCTCGGCGTCGAGGACGCCGATCTCCTTGTTGGCCCGGGCGCTGGCCTGCTTCACCATCGCGAGGGCGATCACCAGTTCGGGGTAGACCGAGATGGGGCGCTTCGTGATCGGGAAGTTCGCATCGGCGCGGGCGGTGTGGATCCCCCAGTACGCGTCGGCGGGGATCTCCATGCTCCCCAGCGAATCGGTCTCGGTGCGGGTATGGGCGGGCGCGGCAGAAGCCATGTCACATCCTCGTGGGTCGTGGCGAACGGAAAAGTGGGGGATACGACCAGTCTACGCCGGTCCCTGCGGGGTTTCCGGGAGAACGCCTCCAGGCGCTCCTCCGGGGTCAGCGCCGCCATTCGCGCGATCCACTCCTCCGAGAAGTAGTCGTCGGTCGGCGCGTCGACCACGGGGACGACCGTGTGCGTGAGGGTCTCCGGCCGCACGTGCACGAGCTGGAACGCCTGGGCGGCGTCCATGCCGTTCACCTCTGCCGCCGGACGGGCGACGTTCATGCTGTAGCAGGTCGCGGACGCGACGCTCACCGGGACGCCGGCGAACAGACCGTGTGAGGAGTAATGCAGGTGGCCGGCGAGGATGCCGCGGACGTCGGTGCCGCGGATGACGGCGGCGAGCTCGTCCTGATGACGGAGCTCGAGGATGTCGAACAATGGCAGATGGCTGGGCAGCGGCGGGTGGTGCATCGCCAGGATCGTCCCATGCGGCGCGGGTTCGGCGAGGACGTCGGCCAACCACGCGAGCTGCGCCGGGTCGAGGTCGCCGTGGTGCCATCCCGGGACGCTCGTGTCGAGGGCCACGAGGCGCAGCCCGTCGAGATCCCACACCCCGGTGACCGGCTCCTCGGTGGGCTCGCCGTCCAGGAGCGCCTCGCGGAGCGCCGGGCGCTCGTCATGGTTACCCGCGACCCAGACCACGGGAGCGCCCAGTTCGGCGGCGACCGGCTCGATCGCCGCACGCAGCCGGCGGTACGCGTCCGGCTCGCCGAGGTCGGCGAGGTCCCCGGTGATCACGATGGCGGCGGGAGCGGGATGCACGGCGCGGATCGCCTCGAGCGTCCGCGCGAACGTGTGCTCGACGTCGTACCGTCCCCCCAGCGCGGCCCCGCCGGCCAGGAAGTGCGGGTCGCTGACATGGATCAGGACATGGGACGCGGGGGCGTATCGGCCGAAGACCGGGGGCGTTCCGTTGGTTGCGGACATGCCCTCAGCCTAGGGGCGGGTGCCGACGCCCGTCCCTGGCGCGCCGGAGGCTCAGTGGCCGACGACGATGAGCAGGATGCCGGCGATGACCGCGGCCCCGCAGAGCACGAAGCAGCCGTAGGCGCCCACGAGGGCGAGGGTCTTCTGCCCCTCGGTGAGCGGGCTCTTCCTCGCCGCCTTCGCCGCCTGCTTGGCGGCCCGCTTGAGCTCCTTCTCGGAGATCACCGTGATGGCGTCGGTGAACTCCGCCGGGCTCACCACGGGGGCCCGGCCACTGCGTACGAGCAGACGCAGGCCCAGGGCGTAGAAGGTGACGATGGCGGCGGCGCCGATGAGCGCGGCGGCGAACACCTGCAGGAAGGCGATCCAGTCGATCGTGACGTTCATGCCGAGTCCCCGTTCTGCGAGGCGTCGGACGAGGAGACGCTGCCGGTCTTCGCGGCCTTCGCGTCGGCCTTGGCCTTGGCCTTCTTCTTCGCCTTGTCCTTGGCCTCGGCCTTCGCCTTCTCCTTGGCCTCGGCGCGGGCCTTCGCCTCCGCCTTGGCCTGAGCGATGCGCTGCTGGCGACGCGTGGGCGGCGGTGTGTCGGGGACCTCGACCGCGAGGTGGGACTCGGCGACGTCGCTCATGGCGTTGGCGGGCGTGACGGCGTTGCGCCGGGAACGCATGTACAGCCCGAGGATGATCACCACGGCGAGCACGGCATCGATGGCCACACCCCAGGGACCGAGCCAGACGACGAGCAGCGCCGCCAGGGCGCCGACCCCTCCGGCCGCGGGCAGGGTCAGCAGCCAGCCGACGCCGATGCGACCGGCCGTCCGCCAGCGCACCGTCGAGCCGCGGCGACCGAGACCCGATCCGATGACCGATCCGGAGGCCACCTGCGTGGTGGAGAGGGCGAAGCCGAGGGCGCTGGAGGCGAGGATCGTCGCCGCCGTCGAGCTCTCGGCCGCGAAGCCCTGAGCCGGCTTGACGTCGGTCAGGCCCTTGCCCAGCGTGCGGATGATGCGCCAGCCGCCGAGATACGTGCCGAGGGCGATCGTGAACGCACAGGCGACGATGACCCAGAGCTCGGGCTCGTGGTGCGCACCGGACTGCCAGCCGATCGTGATCATCGCGAGGGTGATGACGCCCATCGTCTTCTGTGCGTCGTTGGTGCCGTGGGCGAGCGCGACCAGAGACGACGTGAAGATCTGACCCCAGCGGAAGCCGTCGCGCCCGTCGGGCTTGCCGTCATAGCGCCGAGTGATCGAGTAGGCGATCTTCGTCGCCACGAAGGCGATGATGCCGGCGGTGATCGGGGCGATGAGAGCGGGGAGGACGATCTTCGACAGCACGGCGCCGAAGTCGATGCCGCCGAGGCCGGCTCCCACGAGCGTCGCGCCGATCAGACCGCCGAAGAGGGCGTGGGACGAGCTGGACGGCAGGCCGAGCAGCCAGGTCAGCATGTTCCAGGTGATCGCGCCGATGAGTCCGGCGAAGATCAGCGAGAGGAACAGCTCCGCCCCCGCGGCGAGGATCGCATCCTCCTGGATGATGCCGCCGGAGATGGTCTTGGACACCTCGGTCGACAGGAAGGCGCCGACGAGGTTGAGGAGAGCGGCCAGGAGCACCGCGGTCTTGGGCTTGAGCGCCCCGGTCGCGATGGGCGTGGCCATCGCGTTCGCGGTGTCGTGAAACCCGTTCGTGAAATCGAAGAAGAGTGCCAGCGCGATGACGAGCACGACGATGAGGGCTGCGGTTTCCACCGTTCGCTTTCGGTCTTGAGGAAGAGGGAGATGTCGACGGGATCGACGTGACGAACGAAGAGTTCACCGTGGGTTTGACTTCCGTTTACCGGCCCCGGTAAATCCTGCCACCGTCCCCCGTGCCGGTCAACTCGACCTGGGATAGCGTGGGACGGTGACTGACGCCCCGATCGCCGCCCGCCGTTCCACCTTCCGCACGCACCACGGCGACACGGTCGACGACCCGTACGAGTGGCTGCGTGCCAAGGACTCCCCCGAGGTCATCGCGCACCTGGAGGCCGAGAACGCGCACACCGAGGCGGAGACGGCGCATCTGGCGACGCTCCGCGAGACGCTGTTCCAGGAGATCAAGGGCCGCGTGCAGGAGACGGATCTCTCCGTGCCGACGCGACGCGGAGACTGGTGGTACTACAGCCGCACCGAGGAAGGCGCGCAGTACGGCATACACTGCCGGGCCGCCGCCGTCGAGGGCGACTGGACGCCGCCGCGTCTCGAGCCGGGGGTGCCCGTCCCCGGAGAGGTGGTGCTGCTGGACGGCAACGCCGAGGCGGAGGGGCACGAGTTCTTCTCCCTCGGCGCGTTCGACACCTCCGACGACGCGACGAAGCTGCTGTGGTCGACGGACTTCGAGGGCGACGAGCTCTACACCGTGCGCGTCCGCGACCTGGAGACGGGCGTCACGCTCGCCGACGAGATCCCGGACACCGGCAGCGCGTTCTTCACCCCCGACGGCACCGGCATCCTCTACACGACGCGCGACGACGCCTGGCGCCCCGACACCCTGTGGCTGCACCGGCTCGGGACCCCGGTGTCGGACGACATCCAGCTCTTCCACGAGCCCGACGAGAAGTTCTGGCTCGGCGCCGGGATCACGCGCAGTCGTCGCTACCTCGTGATCGGCGTGGGCTCCAGCATCACGAGCGAGGAGTACCTCGTCGACCTGACCGGTGACATCACCGCGGAGCCGCGTCCGGTATGGCCGCGGCGGGAGGGCGTGGAGTACTCGCTCGAGCACGCGGTCGTGGACGGCGAGGACCGCCTGCTCATCCTGCACAATGACGACGCCCTGGACTTCGAGCTCGTCTCCGTGGCGGCGGACGACCCGCAGGGCGAGCGCCGCGTCGTCGTCGCGCATCAGCCGGGACGACGGCTGCTCGGGGTGGATGCGTTCCGCGACTTCGCCACGGTGGAGTACCGCAGCGAGGGCCTCGAGCGCGTCGGGCTCCTGGACTACGCGACGGACGCCGTGGAGGAGCTGCAGTTCGACGAGCCCCTCTACTCGGCGGGCGTCAGCGGCAACCCGGAGTGGCACTCCCCCTTCCTGCGCCTCGGCTACACGTCGTTCGTCACCCCAGGCACGGTCTACGAACTCGACCTCGCGACGCGCGAACTCGTCCTCCGCAAGCAGGTGACGGTGCTCGGCGACTACGACCCCGCTGGCTACGGACAGCGGCGGGAATGGGCCACCGCGGAGGACGGCACGCGCGTGCCGATGTCCCTCGTCTGGAAGCGCTCCTTCGGAGAGCCCGGAGCGACGCCCCGGCCCGTCCACCTCTACGGCTACGGCTCGTACGAGCACTCCATCGACCCAGGCTTCTCCGTCGCCCGACTCTCGGAGCTGGACCGCGGAGTCGTCTTCGCCGTGGCGCATGTGCGTGGCGGCGGCGAGATGGGCCGGCAGTGGTACGAAGACGGCAAGCTCCTGCACAAGCGGAACACCTTCACGGACTTCGTCGCCTGCGCCCGGCACCTCGTCGACGAGGGCACCACGACGCCGGCCCAGCTCGTCGCGGAGGGCGGCAGCGCGGGCGGTCTGCTGATGGGCGCGGTCGCCAACCTCGCTCCGGAGCTGTTCGCCGGGATCCTCGCGGGGGTGCCGTTCGTCGACGCCTTGACCACGATCCTCGACCCCTCGCTCCCCCTCACGGTGATCGAGTGGGACGAGTGGGGCGACCCTCTGCACGACCCGGAGGTGTACGCGTACATGAAGTCGTACACGCCGTACGAGAACGTGCGCGACGGCGTGGAGTACCCACGGATCCTCGCGGTGACCTCGCTGAACGATACCCGCGTGCTCTACGTGGAGCCCGCCAAGTGGGTCGCCCGGCTGCGGGAGGCCGGCGCGAAGGACGTGCTGCTCAAGTGCGAGATGGTCGCGGGGCACGGGGGCGTGAGCGGGCGGTACAACTCCTGGCGCGAGCGGGCGTTCGAGCTCGCCTGGCTCCTGGACACCCTCCACCTCGCCTGACGGCAACGGTCACGCCCGGCATCACGCGCGCGCGGCATCAGGCGCAAGCGCGACATCAGGCGCGAGTGGCTCTCCTGGCCTGATCTCGCGCGGAGGCCTGCACTCCCGTGTCCGACGTGGGCTCAGGCTTCCGCGTGGCATCAGGCGCTCGCGCGGCATCAGGCGCAAGAGGCTCTTGCTGCCTGATCTCGCGCGGACGCCTGTGGTGACCACACGCGACGACTGATCCTGCACAGGGCCAGGATTCCGCGAACGATCTCCCCATCCCGAGTGCAGCGATGGAGAGTGCCGCGCGAGCGCTCAGGGTGGAGGGGTGAGACACACGAGGGTCGAGAGCTGGGTTCGAGAGCAGGGAGGCTCCGCGCATTCGTCGCGCGTACGTGAGGCGGGTTTCACCGAGTACCAGATGCGTCGTGCGGTACAGGAAGGCACGCTCGAGCGTGTGCGCCGGTCGTGGCTCCTCCTCCCCGATGTCGATCCACGGCGCCGGGCGGCTGCTTCGGTCGGCGGGAGAGTCACCTGTGTGAGCGCTGCGGCTCTCGCCGGATGGTGGGACATCGGGGCCACGGACGTGCACGTCGCCCTCCCCCGTACCGCTTCTCGGTTCGACCGCGGCGGCGTCCAGGTGCACTGCGCCCAGGGGCCTGTGCCGGCGCATCAGCGCGCGGCGGTCGATCCCGTCCTGAATGTCCTCTTCCAGGTCGCGCGATGTCGGCCGCCCGTCGAGGCCCGCGCGATCTGGGAGTCCGCCATCCGCCACGGGGCGGTGGAGCTGGATACGCTCGCGCGGGTGCGGTGGCGGTGCCACGCCGCTGACCGCCTCGCTCGAATCGTCCGCGGCCGGTCGGACTCCGGTCCCGAGACGGTCTTCGTCGAACGGATGCGCGCGATCGGCATCGACGTGCGACAGCAGGTGTGGGTGGACGGCCATCCGCTCGACGGTGTCATAGGCGAACGGCTCGCCATTCAGATCGACGGCTTCCGCCACCACAGCGCCGCCGGCGACCGGCGGCGAGACCTCGCGGCGGACGCGAGGCTCGCACTCCGCGGGTATACCGTCCTGCGCTTCGATTACCACCAGGTCATGGTCGATGACACTCACGTGGAGGACACCGTCCTGTCCGCGCTCGCGCAGGGGCTGCATCGCGCACGCCGTCGCGCGACGGCTCGCGCGGAGCAGACCGACCACAAGCTCAGGCACTCGCGCGAGAACAGGCGAGAAAGACAGCAGGACGCCTGAAGCCCCGCGAGAGCCTGACACCGCGCGAGGCCGTGAGAACAGACGAACGCGCGGACACAGGCCCTCACGCAAGTTGAGGCAGGGAAGACAGCAGGACGCCTGAAGCCGCGCGAGAGCCTGACACCGCGCGAGGCCGTGAGAACAGGCGAACGCGCGCATACAGGCACTCACGCAAATTCAGGCAGGGAAGACAGCAGGACTCCTGAAGCCGCGCGAGGGGCTGAAGCCGGCGGTCAGCCGAAGAGGGCGGCGGCCTCGTCGTAGCGATAGCGGGGCACCGTGTTGAGCTCGCCCAGAGCATCCGCGAACGGGACACGGACGATGTCCGTCCCCTGCATCGCGACCATCTGCCCCCAGGCGCCGTCCACGATGGCATCCGCGGCGTGCAGGCCGAGCCGGGTCGCGAGGACGCGGTCGAAGGCCGACGGCGAGCCGCCACGCTGGATGTGGCCGAGGATCGTGGCCCGCGTCTCGATGCCCGTGATCCGCTCGATCTCGGGGGCGAGCAGATCGCCGATGCCACCGAGCCGCGGACGGTTGAACGCGTCCAGGCCCTTGTCGCTGTAGGCCTCGTCCATGCCGGCGAGCTTGAAGCCCTCGGAGACGACGACGAGCGGCGCGCGACCGCGATCGTGGGCGCTCGTGACGAGAGCGGTGATCTCGTCCAGCGACATCGGCACCTCGGGGATGCAGATGACGTGCGCACCCGCGGCCATTCCGGCGTGCAGGGCGATCCAGCCGACGTGACGACCCATGACCTCGGCGACCATGCAGCGCTGGTGAGAGTCGCCCGTGGTCCGGAGCCGGTCCATGGCGTCCGTGGCGATGTTCACGGCGGTGTCGAAGCCGAACGAGTAGTCCGTGGCCCGGAGGTCGTTGTCGATCGTCTTCGGGACGCCGAGCACCTTGATGCCGTCCTTGGCGAGACGGTCCGCCGCCGCGAGGGTGCCTTCGCCGCCGATCGCGACGATGCCGTCGATCTTGTGCCCGTAGAGGGTCTTCGCGATGTTGTCGGCGCCTCCGCGCTCCCCCTCGTAGGGGTTGGTGCGGCTGGTGCCGAGGATCGTGCCGCCCACCTTGGACAGGCCCTTCACCTCATGCCGCGTCAGGGGCATGAAGTCGCCCTCGACGACGCCGCGCCATCCGTCGCGGATGCCGACGAACTCCAGGTCGTAGGTCGTGGCGCCCTTGAGCACGATGCCGCGGATGACCGCGTTGAGTCCGGGGCAGTCGCCGCCGCTCGTCAGGATGCCGATCTTCATGCTGCTGCCTTCGGAGGTCGAGGGATGGGGGTACGGCGACAGTGCCTGCGATCGACACTAGCGCGCCGCCCCCTCGCGTGGCCATTCGAGCGCGTCGAAAACCGGGGATCTTGACGGCCGCGAGGAGTGATAACGCCGAACTTCGCGTTCCGGCAGGATGAGGCCTCGGAATCGCCGTTAAGAACCTGTGTTCTTGACGACGTCTCAGCGCCCGCCCAGAGCCTCGCGCAGAAGGTGCGTGAGCGCCGCCAGCTGCACCGACTCGCTCGCCGTCTCCTCCGTCGCCTCGCCGTCCAGAGCGCGGGCCGCGAGGCCCTGCTTCTGGTCGATGAGCTCGGCGATCTTCGTGTCGATCGTGTGCGCGGCGATGATCCGCCAGGCGGTGACCGGCTCGTCCTGGCCGATGCGGTGGACGCGGTCGATGGCCTGCGTCTGCTCGGCAGCGGTCCACGACAGCTCCGCGAGGACGACGTTCGAGGCCGCCTGCAGGTTGAGTCCGACGCCGGCCGCCGTGAGCGAGCACACCGCGATGCCGACCTCGGGGTCGCCGTTGAAGTCGTCGATGGCCTGCTGCCGTGCCGTGTTCGTCTGGTCGCCGCGGATAGACACCGCGCGGATGCCCGCGGAGGCGAAGTGCGCCTCCGCCTGATCCATGACGTCGATGTGCTTCGCGAAGAACACGACCTTGCCGACCGACCGCTGCAGCTGTGCGGCGTAGTCGGCGGCGAGGAGGGCCTTCGCCTGACCGATGCGGCGCACCATGGTGAAGACGTTGTCTCCCCCGGTGCCGGCTGCCTTCGACTCCTCGAGCTCGTTCTGCGCCACGAGCCGGACGATGTCGTCGTCGATCTCTCCGGGCGCGAGACCGCGGTCGCCGCGTGCCTCGATGATGCGGCGGTAGCGGGCGGCCAGGCGCTCCCCCAGCTCGCGCTCGGCCTGGCGGATGCTACGACCGAACTCGTCGTCGAGCTGCACCGGCAGATCGGCGACCAGCTTGTCGGGCAGGTCGGCGGCGACGTCCTTCTTCTTGCGCCGCACGATGCCCATCGAGATCACCGCGTCGCGGGCCTCCGGGTAGAAGGCCTTGTCCGCGGGCGTGAGCCCCGTCGCATCGAGCTTCTCCATGAGCTCGGGCCCGGGCTTCTCGCCGTTCGTCCAGCCGAGGAAACGCCAGATGGCGTCGAAGTCCTCGACATCGTTGATGAGCGGGGTGCCGGTGAGGGCGAGCATGAGCGGATCGTGCCCCGGCGTGCGCTCGCGCACCTGCGCCGCGAGCGAGAGCACGTTCTGCGAACGCTGCGACGAGAGGTTCTTGATGAAGTGCGCCTCGTCGACGACCATGCCGCGCAGGCCGATCGACGCGAGCCAGGACATGTGACGGTCGAGGATCTCGTAGTTGACGATGAACACGTCGGCGAAGGCGTCGATGTCGTCGCCGTCGCCCTGGATGACCGTGGCACGACGCTGCGGCGTCCACCGCTCGACCTCGCGCGCCCAGTTCATCTTCACGACGTTGGGCACCACGACGAGCAGCGGATAGGCGCCGGCGACGGAGGCCGCGAGCACCGACTGCGCCGTCTTGCCGAGGCCTGGCTCGTCGGCGAGCAGGAAGCTGCGGTGTCCGGCGCGCACAGCCTCGAGGAAACGGGACTGGTGCACCATGATCTCGCGGCCCTTGGGCGAGATGTGATCGAACTCCGGAGCCGGCGGAAGCTCCATCGACGCCGCCGCACCGCCCGCGCCGGTCTCGAAGGCCTTGTACAGCGGCCCCATGAGCTCCCAGCCGTCGAGGCGGCGGCGGGGCGTGCTGGCCGGACGCGGGGTCAGGTCGGGCGCGAGGAACGGGTTGGCCAGCTGACGGGCCTCCACCGAGGGCGGGGTGACCTGACGCTCGGCGATGGCCGCGGGGACCACCGACACCTGCACGGGCGCGGGGTCGGCGATGATGAGCTCCTCCGGCGGGAGCTCGGCCCCCGACTCGAGCAGCCAGTCGCGGCGCATCCGCTTGGCGACCGGCGAGGTGGCCTGGTCGGCCTCGAGCAGCTGGATGAGCGAGGTGTCCCGCGCGGCCGTCTTCGCGAGGATCGTCGCGACACCGTCGAGCCGCTTGAGCAGCTCGGCGCGGGCCGCGTCGGTGATCTCCGTGTCGGCCTTCACCCTGGCGCGCTCCTCGCGCACCAGGAAGGCGATCACCTGGAACTTCGTGCGGTTCGTGGGACCCAGCTTCCCCCGCTGGGACTTCGCCTCGATCTCGCGCACCTTGCGCGCGAGGATCGGGATGAGGGGTGCCTCGTCATCGCGACGGGACGTCTTCTTACGCCGCGGGGCGGCGGTTGCCGTGGTCGGCATGCTCCTCCTGAGCCTGAAGGGCTCCGGCGCCCTCAGGGAGCCGTGAGCCGTTCTCGTCGTCCGCGTGTGGCGTGAGCCAGGACCGTGCGGACTGTGGATCGGTGTTCCCGCCGGAGCACGCGATACGTGCGGGACCGGTGGGAGCCTGACTCTATTCTATGTCATCCCTGGCACTGGCCGCGGGAGCACGGCGCCGTCGTGTTACGCGGACACGTTCAGGATGGTCGCGGCCTGCGTCACATCGGCGGCCATCTGGGTCGTCAGCTTCTCGATGCCCTCGAACGCGACCATGCCGCGCAGCCGCTGCACGAACTCCACCGTCACGTCGTGACCGTAGAGATCGAGCCCGGTCTCCCCCAGCACGTGCGCCTCGACCTGACGGACGAGCACGTCGTCGAAGGTGGGGTTCGTGCCCACCGAGATCGCCGACGGGTGCCGGATGCCTGTGTCGTGGTCGACGAGCCAGCCGGCGTAGACGCCGTCGGCGGGGACGAACGCGTCGATGATCGTGGAGAGGTTGGCGGTCGGGAAGCCGAGCTCGCGTCCGCGCTTCAGCCCGTGGACGACGACGCCGCGCACGTCGGGATACCGCCCGAGGGCGCGGGCCGCCTCGGTGACGTCCCCCGCCATCAGCAGCTCGCGGATCCAGCTCGACGAGACCCGGCGGCTCGACCCCGGAAGGTAGACGTCGTCGACGACCTCGACCGTGAACCCGTACCGGGGGCCGAGCTCCCGCAGCAGCTCGGGGGTGCCGGCGCCCCGGTGTCCGAAGCGGAAGTCGGCGCCGACGAGCACCGTGGACACGTGCAGCGCGCCGACGAGGATGTCGACGACGAAGTCCTCCGCGCTCCGGGCGGCGAGCGTCTCGTCGAACGTCAGCACCAGCGTCGCGTCGAGTCCGAGCTCGCCGAGGAGCTCCAGCTTGCGGTCGACGGTCACGACGTTCTCGGGACACCGGTCGGGACGGATCACGGCGAGGGGGTTGCGGTCGAACGTGACCGCGACGGCACGGCTCCCCGAGGCCGCGGCAGCCTCCTCCAGGCGACGGATGACGGCGCGATGCCCCTCGTGCACGCCGTCGAACTTGCCGATGGCAACGGCGCTGGGCCCGAAGTCCTCCGGCACCTCCTCCGGATTCCGGAACACGATCACGCGGCGACCTCGACCGGACGCGCGGTCTCGACGGGCCGGTGCGTGCGCAGCCACCAGATCCCGAAGATCGGGAGGACGAGGGGGATGAAGAGGTAGCCGCGCCCGAACAGCGACCATACGGTCTCGTGCTGGAAGAGCTCGGGGAGGACGAGGCTGAGCACGCCGACGACCAGGACACCGGTGAGTTCGAAGACGATCGCCACCCACGCGACGGTGTACCAGCCGCGACGACGCGCGAAGACGAGCGCGAGCGTCGCCAGGACGTACACGACCGCGGCCAGCGCCGAGAGGCTGTAGGCCAACGGGGCCTCGTCGAATCGCCGGACGATCTGCACGAAGCTGCGCCCGGTGGCCGCCAGCGCCATCACGGCGTAGACGATCACCAGGACACGACCGATACCGGTCATCCGAGTGGAGGGGGCGGTGGAGCTCATAGCGCATTCCATCCTAGAGCCGGGCGAGCTGCCCGGCGTCCGCTCGGGGTGCTCCTCAGGCGACCTGCACGGTCCAGATGACCTGCATGCGCCAGAGCATGATCGCGATCGCGAGCGCGGCCACGCCGAGCACGACGGTGCTCCACCGGCTGCGTTCCATGAGGGCCCAGAGCACCGCGCCCACGGGCAGCAGAGCCGCCGAGACGAGATACACCCAGAGCTCCAGCAGGTCCCCGGTCGGCGGGTTCCCCGCGAGCGGCGCGACGATGGCGACGACGATCTGCACGATCAGCAGCACCTCGACGAGAGCGAGCGCCCCGACGGAGAAATCGCTGGGGCGACGGCCGGCGAACCCCGCGCCGAGGCAGAAGAGGCCGGCGGCGACGGCGACGACGATCTGCACGATCGTGAACCACAGGATCATCGGGAGACCTCCGGCATGTTCATGGCGCTCTTCACATCGGCACCGCGCTTCTCGACGATCCCCACGAGCGTGCCGTCGTCTTCGATGGCGGCCGCGAGCGGGCCGTCCAGCCGCACCGCCTGCCCGGCGAGGCGCTTGCCGTGTCGCAGGTCCCGCGCCTCGTCCGCCGTGACGGGGAGGACGGAGAGCACGCGGCCGGCGGCGGCGGCGGGGGTGAGCACGGGAGCGCCCTCGAGGGCGTCGATCGTCACGGCGTCACGCACGTCGAACGGGCCGACACGGGTGCGGCGGAGGGCGGTCAGGTGGCCGCCGACACCGAGGGCGGCACCCAAATCGCGGGCCAGCGAGCGGATGTAGGTTCCGGACGAGCAGTCCACGACGACATCGAGGTCGATCGCGTGGTCGTCGCGGCGACGCGCGACGACGTCGAATCGGGACACGACGACGTCTCGCGGCGGGAGGACGACTTCCTCCCCCGCACGGACGCGGTCGTAGGCGCGGCGGCCGTCGACTTTGATCGCCGACACCGCACTCGGGACCTGGGAGATCGCGCCCGTCAGCGCGGCCACTCCGGCATCGATCGCCGCCTCCTCGATCGCCGCGAGGGCGCTCTCATCCGCGCGGTGGAGGATCTCGCCCTCCGCGTCATCCGTGGAGGTGACGGCACCGAGCCGGATGGTCGCCTCGTAGGTCTTCTCCGCGCCCACGATGTAGGTGAGGAGGCGGGTCGCCCCCTCGATGCCGATGACGAGCAGTCCGGTGGCCATCGGGTCGAGAGTCCCGGCGTGGCCTACCTTGCGGGTCCCGAAGGCCCGTCGGGTGCGGCCGACCACATCGTGACTGGTCAGCCCGCCGGGCTTGTCGACGAGGAGGATGCCGGGGGTCGCCATCCCTCCAGCCTACCGAGGCCGGGAGCGGCGACCGCTCGCCTAGGCTGGAGGGATGGCCGCGCCCGCACCGTCTCCTGCGACGATGACGCCCCTGCACGGCTGGTACGCCGAGGAGGCGCGCGATCTGCCGTGGCGCCGCCCGGAGTTCCACGCCGCCTTCGGCGCCTGGGGCGTGCTGGTGAGCGAGTTCATGCTGCAGCAGACGCCCGTGACCCGCGTGATCCCGCACCTCGACGCGTGGCTGACGCGGTGGCCCACACCCCGCGCGATGGCGGCCGCGTCTCCGGCGGACGTCGTGCAGCAATGGGCGAACCTCGGCTATCCGCGGCGCGCCCTGTGGCTGCACCGTGCGGCCGTCGAGGTGGTCGAGCGCCACGGCGGCGTCGTGCCGCGTGACGTCGACGCCCTCCTCGCCCTCTCCGGGATCGGCGACTACACCGCTCGTGCCGTGGCCGTCTTCGCCTACGGCGACCGTCATCCCGTCGTCGACACCAACACCCGTCGCGTGCTCGCCAGGGCGGTCGAGGGACGAGCGCAACCGGGATCCCCGTCCCGCCGCGACCTCGCGCTCATGGCGGCGCTGCTGCCCGCGGACCCCGCCGAGGCCGCCGTCCTCAACGCCGCGGCGATGGAGCTCGGCGCGACGATCTGCACGTCCCGTGCGCCCCGATGCGAACGCTGCCCGCTGGCGGACGGGTGTGCGTGGCTCGCGGCCGGCCGACCCGACACCGGGGATGAGCGACGACGACAGGCTGCGTACGAGGGTTCGGACCGCCAGGCCCGCGGCGCCGTGCTCCGGCTCCTGCGCGCCGCCGCCCCCGCCGCGGTCCCGCTCACCGCCGTCCTCCCGGACTGGCCCGACGTGCGTCAGCGGGACCGTGCGATCGACTCCCTCATCGCCGACGGGCTCGCGGAAGCCGACGGGGAGGGCCTCTCCCTGCCACGGTGAGCGCTCAGAGGAGCTGTTCGGTGCGGTGGGCCAGCACGGTCAGTTCGACGCGGCTGCGGACATGCAGCTTCGCGAACGCGCGTCCGAGGTGCACCTCGACCGTGCGGACCGAGACCGACAGCCGCTCCGCGATCGCGCGGTTCGCCGTCCCGCCGACCGCGAGCATCGCCACCTCGATTTCCCGAGGCGTCAGTCGCTGAGCCCAGGCGCTCCGGCAGGCGGGCAGGGCCGCCGTCCCGTCCGCCGTGGTCCCGGACGCCTCGAGCCGTTCCCGCCGTCGTCGCACCGCGCGCTCCCAGGCTCGCGCTCCGGCGACCTCGAACAGCCGCTCGGCCTGCGCGAGGTGCCCGCGTGCCGAGACCACGTCTCCGTGCAGACCGGATCGGACCCCGAGGAGGGACTCGACCCGCCCGCGGGCGAACGGAGACCGAAGCCGGCTCGCCGCCACCCGCAGCTCCTCCTGGTCCGTGCGCCAAGTGGGGCCGGCGGAACCGACGACCGCCCGCCGCAGCGCCGCGGCGATCTCGCTCTCCGGCGGCCGCACGGTCCCCGGCCGGTATCCCCACGGCGACCAGAGCACGACCTCGTCGACTCCCGGCACCGCGAACACCGGCTGCGGGGCTCCGCGGTCCCGCCACAGCCCCATGGCGCCGACGGCCACCTCGAAGGAACCGTCCAGAAAGGCCTCGACGGCGCGATCGACCAGCACGTCCGACCCGGCGGCGGGAGCAAGGACGTCGGTGAGTGCACGCGCGATCGGGCCCAGGGCGCCGAGCACCGCCAGGTCGAGCCGCCGCGCCAGGACGACACCGAGACCGGCGAACGGGATGGCGACGGGGAGCTCGACCGCCGCGTGCCGGAGCAGTTCCCTGGCCGGACCGATGTCTCCCCGCCAGACGAGGAGCAGCACCTCGGTGACAGCGCGGTAGGCCCGCACGACCGGGCTGCTCTCGAAGCCGGGGAACACCGGATCGCGCTCCGCTCCGGGAAGTCCTCCCGTGCGCAGCAGCCGCAGGCCCTCGTCGATGTCGCCCGCGCATGCCATCTGCAGCGCCGCCGCTACGCCGCCGAGCCCGCCGAGGCCCGCGGTCCCGCTCGCCGGCATGACGTCGCCGGCGAGGAGAGCGCACACCCCCACCACGGCATCGCGCAGCGCACGGTCCGTCCCCGCGTGGGAGGCTCCGCGGACCTGGGCGAGCCAGCGCCACTCGGCCCCGCGGTCGCGACGTTCCGCGCACAGGATCGCGACGAGCCCCGCGGATCGCGCCCATGCCGTGGCGTCGGCCGCGGAGCCGGAGGCGAGCCGCCGCGGATCGACGGCGGGAACGAGGCCGTGCCGAAGGGTGCGGGCGGCGAGGTAGGGGCCGAGCGCCCGTGCCCGTCGATGCTCCGCCGCGCCCGGGAAGAGACCGCTCAGCCACGCCTCGGCATCCGCGGCGTAGCCGCAGGCGAGCGCCGCGCAGCCGGCGAGCACCCTGGCCTCCTCGCCGACGGCGCCGGTCGCGTGCGCGGCGGCCTCACCGGCCAGGAGCAGCGCGCGCTCGGTGAGCCCCGCGTCGGCCGCGACACGGGCCCGCGCTGTCAGGACCGCTGCGGCCCGACGATCCCGCGCGGCGCACGATCGCGCGCGATGCCACGCCTCCCCACTCCGGTCCCCGCGTGCGACCGCGGCGTCAGCCAGCCGGGTGTGCACGCGCGCGACCTCCGCCGCCGACGCGGCCGCGTACACCTCCGCGGCCACGCGCGGGTCGGTGAGCCGGATCGAGCCCGCGTGGATCGTCAGATGCGGCGCGGCGGCGCTGGCCCGTATCTCCTCCACGCGGCGTCCGTCGGCCGCGAGGATCGGATCCAGCTCCTCCTCGAGTGCCAGCACCACCGTGAGCAGGAGCAGTCGGTCGGCGCTCGCCAGCCCGCGGATGCCGGCATGGACCGCCGCGGACGGCAGCGGCCACGGCATCCGACTCAATCCGCGGCGCTGCTCCGGTGTGAGGCGAGCCGCGACGGCGAGCACGGCCTCGGCATCGTCAGGCAGCGCGGCGCCCAGCTGCGCCGCCACGTGCGGCGCGCAGCACAGATCCCGCCGTCGAAGCTCATCCAGCAGCGGCTCCACGACGACAGGCGCGACGAAGAGGCCCGCGGGCGTGCTCGTCGCCTGAATGTCGATCCCCCCAGATCCACCGGTTGTCCCGCCGCGGACCTGAGGGTATCAGACGGGATCAGTCCTCGTCGTCGTCGTCCGACCGGTAGGGGTCGGCCTCGCCGGCGTGGGTCGCGGACGAGGCCAGCTTGGCCACCTCCGCGTCGCGCTCCTGCGCCTCGCGCAGCAGAGCGGTGATGTGGTCGGCGTTCTCCGGGAGCGCGTCCGGGATGAATTCGAGCGTGGGGACGAGTCGAGTGCTGAGCTGTCGACCGACCTCGCTGCGCAGCATTCCGGTCGCGGACGTGAGCGCGGCACCGCTGGCGAGGCGCTCCTCTTCCGTGCCGAGCACCGTGTAGAACACGGACGCGTGCTGCAGATCGCCGCTCACGCGGACGTCGGTGATGGTCACGAAGCCGAGACGCGGGTCGCGCAGCCCCTTCTCCAAGCGCTCGGCGAGGATCACGCGGATGCGATCCGCGAGTCGGGCCTGTCGTTCACCAGCCATTGTTCCTTCTCCCACCTCTGTGCGTCGCGGTTCCCAGCGAACCGCGGAGGCGGCTGCCTCCTCCCCCGTCACGGGAGGAGGAGGCAGCCGCCGCAGTCGTGCGGATCAGCCGCGCGGCTTCTCCACCATCTCGGTCGTCTCGATCTCGTCGCCGACCTGGATGTCGTTGTACTTGCCGAGGCCGATACCGGCCTCGTAGTCCGTCCGCACCTCGGTGACGTCGTCCTTGAACCGGCGCAGCGACTCGATGGCGAGGCCATCGGCGATGACGACGCCGTCGCGGATGACGCGGGCCTTCGCGTTGCGCGTGATCGTCCCGGACCGCACGATGACACCGGCGATGTTGCCGAACTTCGAGGAGCGGAACACCTCGCGGATCTCGGCGACACCCGACTGGACCTCTTCGTACTCCGGCTTGAGCATGCCCTTGAGCGAGCTCTCGATCTCGTCGATCGCGTTGTAGATGACGGAGTAGAAACGGATGTCCACGCCCTCACGCTGAGCACGCTCGCGCGCCTTCGTGTCGGGGCGGACGTTGAAGCCCACGATGATCGCGTTGTCGATCGTCGCCAGGTTCACGTCGGACTCGGTGATCGCACCGACACCGCGGTGGATGATGCGCAGCTGCACCGAGTCGTCGACCTCGATCTTGAGGAGCGACTCCTCCAGCGCCTCGACGGCACCGGAGACGTCACCCTTGATGATGAGGTTGAGCGACTCGACCTTGCCCTCTTCGAGAGCACGGGTGAAGTCCTCGAGCGAGATGCGCTTGCGAGCCTTGGCCAGCTGCGCGTTGCGCTCGACGGCTTCGCGCTTCTCCGCGATCTGACGCGCCATGCGGTCTTCCTCGGTGACGATGAAGACGTCGCCGGCGCGGGGCACGGAGTTCAGACCCTGCACCTGGACCGGACGGGACGGCGCGGCCGCCTCGACGATCTCGCCGTTCTCGTCGATCATCGCGCGGACACGGCCGTAAGCGGTGCCCGCCACGATCGCGTCGCCGACCCGGAGGGTTCCGGACTGGATCAGCACCGTCGCGACCGAACCGCGGCCCTTGTCGAGCTTCGCCTCGATGGCGACACCGCGAGCGGCCTTGTTCGGGTTGGCGGTCAGGTCGAGACCGGCGTCCGCCGTGAGCAGCACCGCGTCCAGGAGCTCCTGGATGCCGGTGTTGGCACGGGCCGAGACGTCGACGAACATGACGTCGCCGCCGTACTCCTCGGCCACCAGACCGTACTCGGTGAGCTGCTGACGCACCTTGGCCGGGTTGGCCTCGGGCTTGTCGACCTTGTTCACCGCGACCACGATCGGCACGTTGGCTGCCTGGGCGTGGTTCAGCGCCTCGACCGTCTGCGGCATGATGCCGTCGTCGGCCGCGACCACGAGGATCGCGAGGTCGGTGACCTGCGCACCACGGGCACGCATGGCGGTGAACGCCTCGTGACCGGGGGTGTCGATGAACGTGATCGCCCGCTCGATGCCCTCGTGCTCGGTCCAGACCTGGTAGGCACCGATGTGCTGGGTGATGCCGCCGGCCTCACCCTCGATGACGTTGGTCTGGCGGATCGCGTCGAGGAGGCGCGTCTTACCGTGGTCGACGTGACCCATGACGGTGACGACCGGGGGACGGATCTCGAGGTCGTCCTCGCTCTCCTCCTCCAGCTCCTTCTCGAGGTCGAGACCGAAGCCCTCGAGGAGCTCCTTGTCCTCGTCCTCGGGCGAGACCATCTGGACCTTGTATCCCAGCTCCTCACCGAGGACCTCGAACGTGGCCTCATCCAGCGACTCGGTGGCCGTGGCCATCTCGCCGAGGTTGAAGAGGATCGTGACGAGGGTGCCCGGCTGCACGGTGTAGCCGGTCAGGGCCTCGATCTTGTCGGCGAAGTCCGCGATGGAGGCACCGCGACGCATGCGGATCGTCTCGCCGTTGCCACGGGTGACGTTGACGCCACCGACGACCGGGGCGCTCCGCATCTCGAACTCTTGCCGCTTCGCCCGCCGCGACTTGCGCTGCTTGCTCTTGCCGCCGCCCTTGCCGAAGGCACCGGCCGTACCGCCGCCGGGACCACGGCCACGACCGCCACCACCGGGACGACCGGCGAAACCGCCGCCGGGACGGGGACCCGCACCGGGACCGCCACCGCCGCCGGGACGACCGGGGCCGCCCGTACGCTGCTGGAACGGAGCACCGGGACGACCGCCCTGACCACCACGAGGTGCGCCGGGTCGCGGCGAGCCGGGACGCGGGGCACCCGGGCGCGGAGCACCGGGACGGGGCGCCTGCGGACGCGGGATGTTGCCGGGGGTCGGGCGCTGGCCCATCCCCTGCGCCGAGGCGAAGGGGTTGTTGCCGGGACGGGGACCCGCGGGACGCTGGCCCATGCCCTGTGCGGACGAGAACGGGTTGTTGCCGGGGCGGGGCGCGCCGGGCTTCGGGGCGTTGCCGTCACCGGAGGACGGTGCGGCCGGGGCCGGAGCCGACGGCTTCGCGGGCGCCGACGGCGCCGGAGCCTTCTCCGCCGCGGGGGCGGGCGCCGGGCTCGGGGCGGGTGCGGCCGGAGCTGCAGGACCCGGCTTGGGGCCGGGCTTCGGACCGGGGGTGGGCGCCGAGGACTTCGGTGCCGGCTTCGCGGCGGGCTTCGCCGCAGCGGGCTCGGAGGCCGCATTCAGGGACGGGTCGGCCTCGATCGCGGCGCGCAGCTTGCGCGCCACCGGGGGCTCGACCGTCGAGGACGGGCTCTTCACGAACTCGCCGAGTTCCTTGAGCTTCGCAAGTGCGACCTTGCTGTCGACGCCGAGTTCGGCGGCGATCTCATGTACGCGTGGTTTACCAGCCACAATTCTCCTGTCTGGGTCGGTCTGCCCAGACAGGGCAGACCACTAGTCGCGGACGGGTCTCATTTCGAGCCGTTCACTTTGTTTCCATAGCTGTTCAGCCTTTGTTTCTTGGTGGGTGCTGTTCGAAGATCCGTGTGTCCAGCTGAGTGGTCACACGCAGTGCTCTTCCGAAAGCTCGACGCCGCAGAGCGGCTTCCATGCACTCGGGTGTCGGATGCACCCACGCGCCACGCCCCGGCAGGACAGCACGCTCATCGGGGATGAGGGTGTCGTTCTGGGCAACCACCCTGAGCAGAGTGGAGCGGGGAGCACGCGTGCGGCAACCGACGCACGTTCGTACGGGTTCCATCTTACACCTGCGTTCCGTCCGTCCTCGCCGCCACCGGGCGTGGCGTCGAGGACGGACAGGGATCAGTCGAGGACGCTGTCCGGCTGGATGTCGATCTTGGCGCCGGTGAGCTTGGCGGCCAGACGCGCGTTCTGACCCTCCTTGCCGATGGCGAGCGACAGCTGGTAGTCCGGCACGAGGGCGCGGACGGCCTTGGTGCTCGCGTCGAGGACGAACGAGCTCGTGACCTTCGCCGGCGACAGCGCGTGCGCCACGAACGTGGGCAGGTCGGCGTCGTAGTCGACGATGTCGATCTTCTCCCCCGCCAGCTCCTCCGTGACGGCCCGCACACGGCGCCCCATCTCGCCGATGCACGCGCCCTTGGCGTTGATGGCCGGGTCGTTCGCCTTCACCGCGATCTTGGTGCGGTGCCCGGCCTCGCGGGCCAGCGCGACGATCTCGACCAGGCCGGCCGCGATCTCGGGCACCTCGAGCGCGAACAGCTTGCGGACCAGGCCCGGGTGCGTGCGCGAGACGGTGATCTGCGGACCCTTGAGCCCCTTGGCGACGCTGGTGACGTAGACGCGCAGCCGGGACCCGTGCGTGTACTCCTCGCCGGGTACCTGCTCCTCGGGCGGGAGGATCGCCTCGACGGAGCCGAGGTCGACGTGGATCATGCGCGGGTTCGGCCCCTGCTGGATCACGCCGGCGACGATGTCGCCCTCCTTGCCCTTGAACTCCCCGAGGACGGCGTCGTCCGCGATGTCCCGGAGGCGCTGGCTGATGACCTGCTTGGCGGCGAATGCGGCGATGCGCCCGAAGTCGTCCGGCGTCGCCTCCTCCTCGCCGATGATCGCACCCTCGTCGTCGCGGACGACCTGGAGGACGGCGACGTGGCCGGTCTTGCGGTCGAGGTGCACGCGGACGCCCTCCGGCGTCGCGCCGTCGGGCGAGACGTGCTTGGAGTACGCGGTCAGGATCGCCTGCTCGATGATCGAGACGAGCTCGTCGAACGGGATCGCCTTCTCCTTCTCGATCCCTCGCAGCAGACTCAGTTCGATGTCCATGACGGCCTCCCTATTCAGCTCTCGTCGCGCCCGAATGCACGCGCGACATCCGTACAACGATACCGTGTGCCGCGCGCCCGGGCCATCCGGCCTCCGCCGGCACAGGCCGTCGCGAGGCAGCAGGCGCCCTTGCCGGAACCGGCCTGCCTCCGCGCGGCGGCCTGTCCCGGCGGACAGTCCCGCGCCTGGTCACGCCTTCGGCGCGGACGGGAGGGCGTTGAGCGCGCCGATCAGACGGAAGAGGTTGCCCACCTGACGCTGATCCAGGTGCAGGGCGAGGCGCGGGAGGTCGAGGCGGTCGTCGTCGGCGACCTCCGGGGACCGGGGAGCCGTGCGCTCGATCCGCCCGGTCGACAGGAGTGCGGCGAAGGCGGTGTTGAGCTCCTCGATCTCGGCGTCCGTCGGCTCGGCCTTGAGCCGCAGCACGAGCGTGTCCCCGACCCACCGCAGCGAGTCGTAGTTGCGCCAGAACCCGGTGATCTCGGCGCGGGCCTCCTCGACCGAGTCGGTGATGACGACGCGATCGAAATCCCCCGGGGAGATCACCCCCATCGGGGCGAGGTGCTCGTCGACGAAGCGCCGCATGCCCTGCCAGAACGATCCGCCCTTCTCGTCGAGCAGCACGATCGGCGTCGGCTCGGCCTTCCCGGTCTGCTGCAGGGTGAGCAGCTCGAACATCTCGTCGAGCGTGCCGAAGCCCCCGGGCAGGCAGATGAATCCGCTCGACTCCTTGATGAGCATGAGCTTGCGCGTGAAGAAGTACTTCATCGCGACGACCTGATCGCTTCCCGCGACGAGACTGTTCGCCTTCTCCTCGAAGGGGAGCCGGATGGAGACGCCGAGAGACAGCGCCGGCCCCGCCCCCTCGGCGGCGGCCTGCATGATCCCGGGGCCCGCGCCCGTGACGACCATCCAGCCGTCGTTCGCGAGCGCCGCCGCGACATCGCGCGCCTGCAGGTACAGCGGGTCGTCGTGGAGGGTGCGTGCGGAGCCGAACACCGTCACCTTCGGCACGCCGCGGAACGGGGCGAAGAGGCGGAACGCGTCGCGCATCTCGGCCAGGGCGGCGGAGGCGATCTTGAGGTCGAGGCGGTCGGTGTCGTCCTCACCGAGGAGCAGCGCCGTGCGGAGCATCCGCATCACGAGCCGGCGGTCAGAGGACACCCCCGCTTCGTCCAGCACATGGTTGATCTCGTCGCTCAGAGCGGCCGGCAGCGGTTCCTCGGTCATGCCCCCAGCGTCCCACGCGGCCTCCCGCCGACGGGACGCAACGCCGAGGATCCGCACCCCCGCGCTCCGCAGCATGGGCGGGACACGGTGTCAACGCCCGTGCGCTCGGTCGGCGGTGGCGCCACGATGGCGACATGACAGAGATCACCGGACCCGAGGCCCTCGCCCGCATCAAGGAGCTCGTGGAGGACATCGACTTCACCATGCTCACCACCACCGACCCGGAGGGGAACCTCGTCAGCCGGCCGATGTCCACCAGGCAGATGGACGACGCCGGCGCCATCTGGTTCTTCACGGCGGAAGACACGGAGAAGGTCGAGGAGGCGCGCCGTCACCATGATGTCGGGCTGGCCTACTGCGACGCGAAGGGCATGCGCTACGTGTCCGTCGCCGGCACCGCAGAGATCGTGCACGACCGCGCGAAGATGGAGGAGCTCTACTCCCCCTCCCTCGACATCTGGTTCGAGGAGGGGCTGGACACCCCCGACATCGCCCTGCTCGCGGTCACCCCGGTCGTCGCCGAGTTCTGGGAACCGGCGAAGGGCAAGGTGGCGATGGCCGCCGGGGCGCTCAAGGCGTTGGTGACCCGAGACACCCCGGACGACGACATCATGAACCACGGCCGCGTCACCTGCTGAGCGACCGGCGGCGCCGGGTCAGCGCGTGGCGGAGAGCCGCTCCACAGCCTCGGCGACCGAGACCGCCTCGCGCTCGCCCGTGCGGCGGTCCCAGAACTCCACCTGGCCGTCGGCGGCGCCCCGGCCGACGATCACGATCTTCGGGACGCCGACGAGTTCTGCATCACCGAACTTGACTCCGGGCGACACCTTCGGACGGTCGTCGTAGAGCACGTCGAGCCCGGCGGCTTCGAGCTGCGCGGAGAGGTCCTCCGCGACGTCGAAGGCGACCTGGTCGCGCCCGGCGGCGACGACCTGCACGTCGAACGGGGCGACCGAGGCCGGCCAGATGAGGCCCTTGTCGTCGTTGTTGAGCTCGGCGATGATCGCCAGGATCCGCGTGACGCCGATGCCGTACGACCCCATGGTGACCGTGACGAGCTTGCCGTTCTCGTTGAGGACCTTGAGGCCGAGCGCCTCCGCGTACTTCCGTCCGAGCTGGAAGACGTGACCGATCTCCATGCCGCGGGCGAGCTCGACCGGACCGGAGCCGTCGGGCGCCGGGTCGCCGGCGCGCACGTTCGCGATCTCCACGATGCCGTCCGCCTCGAAGTCGCGTCCGGCGACGACGGAGTGCGCGTGCTTCTGGTCGATGTTCGCGCCGGTGATCCAGCTCGTGCCCTCGCTCACGCGGGGGTCGACGAGGTAGCGGATGCCGGTCGCGGACTCCTCGCCCAGCACGGCGCCTGTGGGCGACCACGGACCGATGTAGCCCTTCACCAGAAGGGGGTTGTTCTCGAAGTCCTCGGCGGTGGCGGTCTCGACCTCGGCCGGCGCGAAGGCCACCTCGGCGCGCTTCTCGTCCACCTCGCGGTCGCCGGGGATGCCGACGATCACGAGCTCACGGGTGCCGTCGAGGTGCTTCAAGGCGAGGACCACGTTCTTGAGCGTGTCGGCGGCGGTGTACTCGCCGTCGAGCTCGCGGTTGCAGTGCGCCACGAGCGTCTCGATGGTCGGCGTGTCCGGAGAGTCGAAGATCACGGGGGCGCCGTCGGCATCGAACGGGAGCGGCGCGGGTACCGGGGTGCTGAAGGCCTCGACGTTGGCCGCGTAGCCGCCGGCACTGCGGACGAACGTGTCCTCGCCCACGGGGGTCGGGTGCAGGAACTCCTCGCTCCGCGAACCGCCCATGGCCCCCGCGTCGGCCTGCACGATCGCGTACTCGAGGCCCAGCCGCTGGAAGATGCGCTCGTACGCGTCCCGCTGCGCCTGGTAGCTCGCATCCAGCCCCTCGTCGGAGGCGTCGAAGGAGTAGGCGTCCTTCATCGTGAACTCGCGGCCGCGGAGGAGCCCGGCGCGCGGCCGGGCCTCGTCGCGGTACTTGTCCTGGATCTGGAAGATCGTCAGCGGCAGGTCCTTGTACGACGAGTACAGGTCCTTCACGAGGAGCGTGAACGCCTCCTCGTGCGTCGGCGCCAGCAGGTAGTCCCCGCCCTTGCGGTCCTGGAGGCGGAACAGCAGATCGCCGTACTCGTCCCAGCGCCCGGTGGCCTCGTACGCCTCGCGCGGCATCAGCGCGGGGAAGTGCACCTCCTGCGCACCCGCGGCGGCCATCTCCTCGCGGATGACGGTCTCGATCTTCGCCTTGACGCGCAGGCCGAGCGGCAGCCACGCGAAGATGCCCGCCGCCTGCGGTCGGATGTACCCGGCGCGGATCAGCAGCTTGTGACTGGCGACCTCGGCACCGGCAGGATCTTCGCGGAGCGTACGGAGGAAGAAGTTCGAAAGACGAGTGACCACGGCTCAAGTGTAGTGAGCCGCGGTCACCCGCCTCGTCGCTCAGTTGAGGGCCGGGAGTCCCTGCGGCACGACACCGCCGCGGTAGAGGCTCTCCGCGAGCTCCTGCAGAGCCGTGAGCGCCACGCGCTGCGGCAGCGGACCGTAGGAGATGCGGGTCACGCCGAGCTTCTCGTACTCGGAGGCGGCGAGCGCGCCGGGGATGCCGATCACGCTGACCTTGCGCTCACCGATCCCCTCGACGAGCTGACGCGTGACGTTCGCGTCCAGGATGCCGGGGACGAAGACCGCGGTGGCGCCCGCATCGAGGAAGGCGCGACCGCGCTGGATGGCATCCGCGATGCTCTGCTCCACGGGGCGCGACCCGGCACGCACGAACGCGTCGGTCCGGGCGTTGAGGGCGAACGGCACGCCCTCCGCCTCCGCGGCCTTCACGATGGCCTCGACGACGGCGACCGATTCGTCGAGCGGCTTGAGGCGGTCCTCGACGTTCGCGCCGACGACGCCGGCCGCGATCGCGAGGCGGGTGGTCTCCCCCGCGTCGCCGTACCCGTCGTCCAGGTCGGCGGTGACGGGAACGGACACGGCCGCCGCGATCCGTCCGACCATGTCGATCATGACGTCGCGCGGGGTGTCCCCGTCGTCGTAGCCGAACGACGCGGCGATGCCGTGACCGGCGGTGGCGATCGCCTTCGTCTCCGGCAGCGCGGCGACGGCGCGTGCGGAGACGACATCCCACACGTTCACCACACGGAGGATCTCCGGGGCGTCATAGAGTCCGACGAGGGTCTGAGCCTTGGCAGCAGTGGTCATGTCCCCACGCTAGCGGCCGATGCGGGCACGCGGGCCGGCTGCGGCGGATCGTCCCGGTGCTCGACCTAGGCTGGCGGCATGCCCCAGCGCCGCTCGCATGTCGCCCCCTCCGCCGCCCAGACCGAGCTCGCCGCGGCGCTCTCCGCGCTGCGGGAGGCCCTGGACACGCCGACCGTGTTTCCCGCCGACGTGCTCGCCGAGGCGGAAGCGGCCTCGGCCACGACCCCGGAGCTCGACCTCACGGACATCCCGTTCGCGACCCTCGACCCTGCGGGCGCCCGTGACCTCGACCAGGCCTTCCACCTCGAGCGCGACGGCGACGGCTATCGGGTGCGGTACGCCATCGCGGACGTGCCGGGTTTCGTCACCCCCGGTGGTGCCGTGGACGCGGAGGCCCGCCGACGGGGACAGACCCTGTACGCCGCGGACGGCACGATCCCGCTGCATCCGCCGGTGCTGAGCGAGGACCGCGTCTCCCTGCTCCCCGATGTCGACCGTCCCGCTCTCGTGTGGACGTTCGCGCTGGATGCCGCGGGCACCGTGACCGACTTCCGGCTGGAGCGCGCCCTCATCCGGTCCCGTGCGCAGCTCGACTACGCGTCCACCCAGGAGGCGCTGGACCGGGGCGACGGCGGCCACGCGGCCCTGCTGCCGGATATCGGTGCCCTCCGCCTCGAGCAGGAGCGTGGGCGCGGTGGAGCCAGCCTCAACGTCCCGGACGAGGAGGTCGTGCGCACCGAGGACGGCACCTATGCGATCGAGCGCCGCAGCCCCCTGCCCGTGGAGGAGTGGAACGCGCAGCTGTCGCTCATGACCGGGATCGCGGCCGCGACGCTCATGATCGACGCAGGCGTGGGCATCCTCCGCACGATGCCGGAGCCGGACGAGGCGGCTTTCGCGGCCTTCCGTCATCAGACGGAGGCGCTCGGGCGCCCGTGGACCGACGGCACGTACGGCGAGTACCTCCGCGGCCTCGACCGCTCCGACCCGATGACCCTCCCGGTGCTGGAAGCCGCCGCCTCGCTGTTCCGCGGTGCGGGGTACCTCGTGTTCGACGGGGAGCCGCCCGCCGACGCCGTGCAGGCCGCGATCGGCGCCCCGTACGCACATGCGACCGCTCCCCTCCGCCGGCTCGTCGACCGCTGGGTCCTCACCATCTGCCTCGCCGTGTCGACGGGACAGCCGGTGCCGGAGTGGGTGCGCTCCTCCCTCGGCGACCTCCCCGCGCTCATGCAGGACTCGGGCCGACGGGCGTCGCAGCTGGACGCGGACACCGTGAACCGCGTCGAGGCCGCGCTGCTCACGCCTCTGGTCGGGCAGACGGTCGAGGCGACGGTCATCGAGCTCCGGGGCGAGCGGGCCGCCGTCCAGATCGCGGAGCCCGCGGTCACGACGACCGCGGCGGTGGGTCTCGCCAGGCCCGGGGACGTGGTGCGGCTGCGCGTCGTGCGCGTGGACATCGCGACGGGCGAGATTGAGCTCGCCGTCTGACTCCGCCGGGTCAGGCGAGGACGCGGGATCAGGCGCTTACCGGCGCAAGAGCCTGTGCTGCCGCGTTCGCCTGATCCTCCACCAGCGTCAGCCTGAGACGAGACGGCCGTCGGCGCCTCTCGGGACGATGTCCGTGCTGGTCGGCATACTCGCTCCATGCCTTCCCTGCCGGTCGAATCCGTGACGCGTCCCCCGCTCGACCTCTTCGCGCTGGCCTCCTCGTTCGTGGAAGTCCCGGTGTCTTCCTGGCGCTCCGCCCCTTGGTGGTTTTTCCGCCTGTGCCTGGCGGTCTTCCTCTCCCTCGGCGCAGCCGCCGCGTTCACCGTTGTGCCGGCTGCGACCGCGAACGACATGTCCCTTCGCATGGGTATCGGGATCGGATGCTCGATGGCGACCGTCATCCTGCTGGTCACGCTTCTGACCGCGAACGGCTACAGTCGCGTGACCCGGTTCGCCCGGAAGGCGCGGCACCGGATCGGTGCCGCAGTACTGGGGCTGTCCGTCGCGTTCTCGCTGCTGCTGGCGATCGGCGCGGGTGCGGCGGCGCTGACACCGACGATCGGCCGGGACCCCCAGGTGCTGCTCCTGCTCGCCACGATCGCCGTGCTCGGCGCCTTCTGGGGGTGGACGGCCCTCATGCTGACTCCCCCTGTCCTCTCGACGGCCCCGACCGCAGACCTGCATCGGGCAGGACGGGCCTACACGGCGATGACCGCAGCGGCCGTGATCCTCGTGGTGTACACGTGTTGGTTCCTGAGCCCCCAGCTCGAGATCGCCGGCTCCTTCTCCGTGGCCCTCGTCGCTGTCGCTGCCTGCCTCGCCTGGCGCAACCGCGCCCTCGCCGCGATGGAAGCGCAGCGGCAGAGGATCCTGGCGATCCTCGACGACGGCATCGCCGTCCGCACGAGCGAGACACATCCGGACCCCCTCGCTTCCAGCCTTCTCCCGCTGCAGAGTGCGGTGAGTGTCAGCCCGTTCGCCCCGAACTCCCTCCTGAGCACACCGATGGCGGCCGCGTGGGAAGTGCAGATGATCCTCGCGTTCCTGGTCTGGGACTCCGGCGACGGCCCCTTTCCCCCGGACCTCGAGAAGCGGCGTGAACAGCTCGAGATCTGGCAGCACCTCCGCTCAGAGGAGCGAGAGCTCGCCATCCGGGGCTTCTTCCGCGCGTTGCGCCGGCGAATCGTCGCCTGAGCCGCCGGTTACCCTGTCGAGATGGATCAGGTCGAGCGGGTGGGGCGCTTCATCGCCGCGCGGTATCCGCGCGCACGCATCGCGATCGTCGCCGGGAGCACGGCCCGCGGCCAGCGCACGCGCACGAGCGACATCGACCTCCTGCTCATCGACGATGATCTCTTCACCGATCGCGCCCAGCAGAGCGAGGCCCTCACCTGCGAGTTCGAGGGCGAGATCTTCGAGGTCTTCGCCTACACGGCGGAAGGGTTCGAGACATGGGCGAACCGCGGCCTTGCGCAGCACCGACCCGTCATCGTGCACATGCTCGTGGAGGGCGTGCCGGTGCTCTCCGGGCCCGGGCTCGACGACCTGCGGGCCCGGTGGGGTGCGGTGCTCGCCGCCGGGCCCACGGTGGAGGACAGTGAGTCACGATTCCGGCGGTACGTGATCACCGATCTGCTCGACGACCTCCAGGACGCCACGGACCCGCTCGAGCAGCACGTCGTGGCCGGCCTGCTGTTCGAGCGCATCGCCGAGCTGATGCTGCTGACCGACGGGCAGTGGATCGGCTCCGGGAAGTGGCTCCCCCGACGTCTGCGCGCGTGGAGTCCCGAGCGCGCCGAGCAGCTCAGCGCTCCGCTGCTCGCCGGAGACATCCCGGGGTTCGCGGCGCGGGTCAGTGAGGAACTGGAACTCGCCGGTGGTCGGGTGCAGGCAGGGTTCGTGCGCTGACCTCATCGCGGGAACAGGCAGGCATGCGACAGCAGGCGACACCGGCTGCTGGCGCCTGTCCTCGCGCGAAGGCCTGAGGCGGGCGAGGGCTCAGGAGGCGGGAGTCGCGGTCGTCGTCATCACGAGGAGCTGCGGGTCGGACAGATCCAGAGTCACCGCGATGGCGGCGAATTCCGCGAGGGAACGGACGTGGGTGCCGCCGCAGAGGATCACGGCCTCGCCCTCGGGGAGGTCGCAGTGCCAGCGTCGCCGGTCGACGATGGTCGGTCCGTCCACCTCGATGCGGCTCGCGGCAGCGGAGGTGACCCATGCGGCGAGCTGTGCGTTGATGCGCTGCTCGCGGTCCGCCAGCGTGGCCGCGAACGTCTCGGTGTCGAAACCCGCGCGGCGCAGGCTCTTGCCCAGGCGGTACTCGTCGACGGCGCCGTCCTCGTGGATGCGGCTGGACTGGTTCGCCCGTCCCTCGAAGTCCGGGTTTCCCAGCGCATCCTCCCCCGGGTCCTTGCGCCAGAGGTCGGCGACCGCGAGATCCAGGGCGAGGGAGGCGAGGTGGCACGCGGTGTGACCGCGGCTGAGGCCTGCACGGTGCGCCTCGTCGACCGAGAGCGCCACGCGCGTCCCCTCCGCGAGCCAGGCGGGCGCGGCACCATCGAGCCGGTGGCCCACCAGCCACGTCCACCCCTCGCTCCCGCGCTTGACGGGGATCGCGCTGCCCACCGCGAACGCGCCGTCATCCGAGACCGCCGCCATGAGCGCCTCGGTCACGGGGACGGCTCCGGCATCGCCGGAGATCGCTCCGGTATCGCCGGGCTGATCGGGCCAGGTGTGATCGACGGGGTGGAACGGCGTGGCGTCGACGACGACCACGGTCCCGTCGGCGTCGTCCGCCACACGGGTCACGACGGCGTCTCCGCGGAGGCCGCCGTCCGGGAAGGTGACGATCGTGGGCGTGGTCATGGGGCTCCTCGGAGAGACGACGGAACGGTGGTGCCGGTCAGGCACGGGGTGTCAGTGGGACGGCGGGATCGTGAAGCTGGCGAGCCGGTCGCCGTCGACGACGAAGATCCCATCGGACTCGCCGTTGAAGACGCGACTGCTCCACGCGAACCGGATGCGCGTCGTGTCGCCGTCCGTGGCGGCCGAGAGCACGGTCATCCGCGCCCCGGCGCCGATCGCATTGCTGTCCGCCCAGCCGCGCACGCCGTCGGCACCGGCTTTCACGGTGCCCCAGTCGCTCACGAAGCCGTCCGCGGTGAACGCGGCGACGAAGGCGTCGGTGTCCCCGGCGTTGATCGCGTCGATCATGGCCTGGACCGGCGCGGGCAGGAGGATGTCGGACACGGCACTCCTCGGATCAGGCGGTGACGACCTGGGCGGTGCCGAGCGGAGCGTCCGGTCCCATCTCGGCGGCGATGCGGTTCGCCTCCTCGATGAGGGTGGCGACGATGTCGGCCTCCGGGACGGTCTTGATGACCTCGCCCTTGACGAAGATCTGACCCTTGCCGTTGCCGGAGGCGACACCGAGGTCGGCCTCGCGTGCCTCACCCGGGCCGTTCACGACGCAGCCCATGACGGCGACGCGCAGCGGCACCGTCATCTCCTTGAGCCCCTCGGTGACGTCTTCCGCGAGCGTGTAGACGTCGACCTGAGCCCGACCGCACGACGGGCACGAGACGATCTCGAGCTTGCGCTCCCGGAGGTTGAGGGACTGGAGGATCTGGTGACCGACCTTGACCTCCTCGGCCGGCGGCGCGGACAGCGAGACGCGGATGGTGTCGCCGATGCCCTCCCCCAGCAGGATGCCGAAGGCGGTCGCGCTCTTGATCGTGCCCTGGAAGGCCGGTCCCGCCTCGGTCACGCCGAGGTGCAGCGGCCAGTCGCCCCGCTCGGCGAGCTGACGGTAGGCCTTGACCATGACGACCGGGTCGTTGTGCTTGACCGAGATCTTGAAGTCGTGGAAGTCGTGCTCCTCGAACAGCGAGGCCTCCCAGACCGCACTCTCGACGAGGGCCTCCGGCGTGGCCTTGCCGTACTTCTCGAGCAGGCGACGGTCGAGCGAGCCCGCGTTCACGCCGATGCGGAGCGAGACGCCCGCGTCCTTGGCGGCCTTCGCGATCTCGCCGACCTGATCGTCGAACTTGCGGATGTTGCCCGGGTTCACACGCACGGCCGCACAGCCGGCGTCGATCGCCTGGAAGACGTACTTCGGCTGGAAGTGGATGTCGGCGATGACCGGGATCTGGCTCTTCTTGGCGATGATGTGCAGCACGTCGGCGTCGTCCTGCGAGGGCACGGCGACGCGGACGATCTCGCAGCCGGAGGCGGTGAGCTCCGCGATCTGCTGCAACGTCCCGTTGATGTCGGTGGTCTTCGTCGTCGTCATCGACTGCACGCTGACGGGCGCATCGCCGCCGACGAGCACCTTGCCCACCTTGATCTGACGGGACTTGCGACGCGGGGCGAGGACTTCGGGGACCTTCGGCATCCCAAGATTCACTGCTGGCACGATCCCAGCCTACGCCGCCCGGATGCGGAAGGGCTGGATGCGGCGGGTGTGGTAGTTTCGCCCCATGATCGCGCACATCACCTGGTGGCCCGCCTCCTAGGCGGTGTGTTCGCGTTCCCTCGAATCCAGACCGCCTCCGGGGCGGTCTTTTCGTTGCGCCGAGCCGGAGCCCTCGCACAGGAGACATCGATGACCCTCTCTCGCCTCGACGAGCTCAGCGCCGACCCCACCGCGTCCTTCGTGCTGATCGCCCGGGACGGCGCGGACACCGTCGAGCTGCTCACCGGAGATGTGACCGACGTCGACCTGCTCGCCGACATCCCCCTGACGGTCGAGGGAGAGCCGCGGGAGGTGTTCGCGCTCGTCCCGTATCGGCAGGTCCGCGAACGCGGCTTCGTGGCCCAGGACGACGGCGCCCCGTTGCGCTGCCTCGTCGTCGCGGAGCACCTCGACCTGCCAACTGCTGCTGTGCTCGACGCGCTTCCGACCGCCCCGATCGCGCTCCGCGATGAGGGCTTCGACATCGCGGACGAGGAGTACGCGCGGATCGTCGAGACCGTGATCGCGGACGAGATCGGCCGCGGCGAGGGTGCGAACTTCGTCATCCGCCGCGATTTCACCGCGACCGTCGAGGCCGACGAGCGCCAGGCGGCGCTCACCTGGTTCCGGGCTCTGCTCGCCCACGAGCGCGGCGCCTACTGGACGTTCGCGGTCGTCACCCCCGGGCACATCGCGGTCGGGGCGAGCCCCGAGGCGCACGTCGTGGCCCGCGGCGGCGTCGTCACCATGAACCCCATCTCGGGCACCTTCCGGCATCCGGCCGGCGGCGCGACGAAGGAGACGCTCACCGACTTCCTGGCGTCGACCAAGGAGACCGAGGAGCTGTTCATGGTCGTGGACGAGGAGCTCAAGATGATGAGCGCCGTCTGCGCCGACGGCGGACGCATCACCGGCCCGCATCTCAAGCAGATGTCGCGGCTGACGCACACCGAGTACATGCTGCGCGGACGGAGCGGGCTGGACCCGCGGGACATCCTCCGCGAGACGATGTTCGCCCCGACCGTCACCGGCTCCCCCATGCAGAACGCCTGCGCCGTGATCCGGCGGCACGAGCGCAAGCCCCGGGGCTACTACTCGGGCGTCGCGGCGCTCTTCACGCCCAACGCCGATGGCGGGCACGACCTCGACGCGCCCATCCTCATCCGCACCGTGTACCTGCGCGACGGCGAGCTGAGCGTGCCCGTCGGCGCGACCCTCGTCCGTCACTCGGACCCGCACGGCGAGGTGTCCGAGACCCACGGCAAGGCCGCCGGCGTGCTCGGCGCGATCGGCGCGATCGATCGGGACCGCGTCGCCGAGGCCCGCAGCGACGCCGACGCCCCCGGTGAGCCGCGGCGTCTCGCGGACGACCCGGACGTCGCCGCGCTCCTCTCCTCGCGCAACGCCCGCCTCGCCGAGTTCTGGCTGAACCCGCAGGGCGAGGACTTCACCGGTCCGTTCTCCGGCCGCTCCGCCCTCGTCGTCGACGCCGAGGACCGCTTCACGACAATGCTCGCGCATCAGCTGCGGCACCTCGGGCTCGACGTGACCATCGCGTCCTGGGACGAGGTGGACGACGAAGCGGTCGAGACGGCCGATCTCGTCGTCGCCGGCCCCGGCCCCGGCGACCCCCGAGACGACGCGAGCCCGCGCATCGCCCGGATGCGCGAGATCGTGGCGGCCCGCCTGCAGGCGCATTCGCCGCTGCTCGCGGTCTGCCTGAGCCACCAGATCCTGGCGGACCGGATGGGGATCGCGCTGACGCCCCTCGACGCTCCGCACCAGGGGCTGCAGAAGGCCGTGCCGGTGTTCGGCGAGGACGCCTCGATCGGGTTCTACAACACCTTCACGGCACGGGTCGACCCCGGAGCGACCACGGTGGGCCCGGCCGAGGTCTCCGCGGATCCGGTGACCGGAGACGTCTACGCGCTCCGCGGCGATGGCTTCGCATCGGTGCAGGGCCACCTCGAATCGATCCTGTCCCGCGACGGCATCCGCACGCTGGAGCGCCTGGCGGCGCACGCCCTGCGCTGAGCGCGTTCCGGCCGCTCAGCCCAGGAGCTTGACCGGGTTGAACAGGTCGGCCACGAGCAGGAGCGCGCCCATCGCGATGAGCAGCGTCGCGACGACGACGGTCAGCGGCACGAGCTTGGTGGCGTCGACCGGGGCCGGGGGCGGCCGCCGGAACAGCTTCGCCCACGCCCGCTTGATCCCCTCCCACAGCGCGACGACGATGTGCCCGCCGTCGAGCGGCAGCAGCGGGATCAGGTTGAAGACGAAGAGCGCGACGTTGAGCGAGCCGAGAAGGCCGAGCAGCACGGCGAAGCGGTTGAGCACCGGAGCGTCCGTCGCGGCCACCTCGCCCGCGAGACGCCCGACGCCGACGACGCTCAGCGGCCCGTTCGGATCGCGTTCCCCTCCCGTCACGAGCGAGACCCCGACGTCCCACAGCCGCACCGGGAGCGTGACGATCAGCGAGCCGACCCGGGCGACGGTGTCCGCCGCCAGCTGGGGTCCGGCGGTCAGCGGCTGCTGCACGTAGCCCATCTGCGCGATCATCCCCGCATAGCCGACCTCCTTCACGACGGGATCGCCGTCGTCGTCGAGCACCGGCTGCCCGCTCGCGTCCGTGATGGTGCGCTCCGCGGCGATGGGCGTGAGGGTCAGCGTCCGCTCGGTGCCGTCCCGGCGCACGACGAGGGCGAGGGGCTCGCCCGGTGAGGCCTGGACGATGGCGGTGGCCTCCGCGAAGGTCGACACCGGCTTCCCGTCGATCGACACGAGGACGTCGCCCGGCTGCACGTCGGCCGCAGCGGCCGGGGACTCCGGATCGTCGGCCCCGCACTCGGTCGCCGTCGACGACGCGGGGACCACGCACTCGTTCACCGCCGCGACCGTGGTGGTCCCCTGCTGCACGCCGATCCCGCTGACGAGGACGGTGAAGATCACCACGGCCAGCACGAGATTCATGAGCGGTCCGCCGAGCATCACGATCACGCGCTTCCACACCGGCAGCTTGTAGAAGACCCGGTCCTCGGCGCCTTCCGCGATGGTCTCGTCGTTGGCCGAGCGCGCGTCCTGGATGAGCGTGCGGAACGCCCCGGACGCGGGCCCGCTGTCCTTCGACGACGGATACATCCCCGACATGGAGATGAAGCCGCCCAGGGGCAGGAGCTTGAAGCCGTACTCCGTCTCCCCGATCCGCTTCGACCACAGGCGCGGCCCGAAGCCGATCATGTACTGGCCGACACGCACGCCGAAGAGCTTCGCGGGGACGAGGTGGCCGACCTCGTGCAGACCGATCGAGAGGCCGAGGCCGATCAGCATGAACACGATGCCGCCCAGATAGAGCAGGAATTCCACGAGCCCACGCTACTGCCCGCCGCCTAGGAATCCGCCCGGCTCGCGCAGCGTCGCTAGGCTGGCACGATGACGTCCCGGCAGCTGCGCTTCCTCCGCGCCGCCGCCGTGTCCGCGATCGCCACGCTCCTCGCGGCCGTCTCCCACACGCTCGCCGGCGGGGCCGCCCCGCACCCGCTGCTCATCGCCGCCGTCGCGACGCTCTTCGTGCCGCTCTCCGCCGCCGTGGTCCGCCGTCGGTCCTCGCGCGCCCGAGTCGCGGTGGCCGTGATCCTGGCGCAGGGCGCGTTCCACCTGCTCTTCCAGCTCCTGGGGGCGCCCACCGCCGAGGAGGCGCCGGGACTCGGCGTCCACTCCCACCACCTCGACCTGAGCGCGCTGGGACCCCTGTCGCCCGCTCCGGGGCCCGGCACTCTGATGCTGGCAGCGCACCTCGTCGCCGCCCTGCTGACGACGGTGCTGCTGTGGCATGGCGAGAGCGTGCTGCGCACGATCGCCCGCTGGTTCCGAGCCGCCCTCCGACGCACGGCGACGCCCGCCTCCACGCCTCCCGCTCCCCCGCGTCCGCTGCGCTCCGCCCTCCTCCCTCCGCTCGACGTCGCGACGACCGCCGTGGTCTCGCGACGCGGTCCTCCGATGCTCCTCGGCGGCTGAGCCGTCCCCTCGATCCGGCCGTCGCCGTTCGACGGCCCATCCTTCCGGGTTGCGCTGTTCCGGCGCGCCCGCACACGAGCATCTGGAGACCCCATGTCGAACACCACCATCCGTCCCCGTCGTCCGCGCCGCACCCTCCTCGGAGCCACCGGCGTCGTCGGCGGACTCGCCCTCGCCCTCGCCGTCCCCGCGATGGCCGGGGCGCACGTCAGCGTCAGCCCGGACGAGCTCGCCGCGGGCGACCACGGCGTGCTGACCTTCTCGTTCTCGCACGGCTGCGGCACCTCGCCCACCACCGCCCTGCGCATCACCATGCCGGACGGCCTCGCCTCGGTCGCCCCCACGCTCGACGGCGACTGGACCATCCAGGTCGAGCGCGGCGACGACGGTCTCGTGAGCGCCGTCACGTACACCGCCCTCACGCCGGTGCCGACCGACCTGCGCGGCGCCGTGAGCATGTCGGTGGGCCTGGATGAGGACACGCCCGAAACGCTCGCCTTCCCGGTGGTCCAGCAGTGCGTGGACGGCGCGACCGAGTGGACGCAGCTCGCCGAGAAGGGTGAGGACCCGCACGACCTCGACTCCCCCGCGCCTGTCGTGACGGTCACGGACGGCACCGCGGACGGTCACGGCACGAGCGCCGCGCCGCAGCCCGCGACGGCGGACGACGGCGACGACGCGCTGGGCATCGCGCTGGGTGCCGGCGGTCTGCTCGCCGGCGTCGCGGCGCTGGTGGTCGCGGTGCTCGCGTTCCGCCGCCGCGCCTGACCTCCGGTCCGCCGCGCCCGGCTCCGGCGCGCGGCGGACCGACCCGCCCGGGCTGACACCGCGGCCGTGAGAACATGGAGACGACATGTCGATGGAACAACAGCCGACCCTGCCCCCCGTGCTCCGCCCGGCGAACCCGCCCCGGCGCGAGCTGTCCGAACTCGCCTCCCTGTTCGCCCGCTCCGTGCGGGGCGATGTGGAGGGCGTCGCTCTCAGTGGCATCACCCTCGCCACGGCCGATCTGCGCCCGGGCGAGGCCTTCGTCGCCATCCGCGGCGTGAACCGCCACGGCGCGGACTTCGCGAAGACCGCCGCCGAGAAGGGAGCGGTCGCGGTGATCACGGACCAGGCGGGTGCCGACATCGCCGCCGACGCCGGCCTCCCGATCCTCATCGTCGACGACCCCCGCGGCGTGCTCGGCGCGCTGAGCGCCTGGGTGTACGGCACGGGCGCGGAGGATCCGCTCCCCCTCCTGTTCGCGACCACCGGGACGAACGGCAAGACGAGCGTCTCCCACCTCCTCGAGGGCATCCTCGAGCAGATGGGCGTCGTCACCGGGCTCTCCTCCACCGCCGAACGGCACATCGCGGGTGAGGTCATCGTCTCGCGGCTCACCACACCCGAGGCCTCCGAGATGCATGCCCTCCTCGCGCTGATGCGGGAGCGCGAGGTCGAGGCCGTCGCGGTCGAGGTCAGTGCCCAGGCCCTGTCCCGTCACCGCGTCGACGGCATCCGGTTCGACGTCGCGGGGTTCACCAACCTCAGCCACGATCACCTCGACGACTACGCCGACATGGAGGAGTACTTCGAGGCGAAGCTGCCGCTCTTCCGTCCCGACCGCGCCGTGCGCGGCGTCGTCTGCCTCGACTCCTCCTCCGGCGCCCTTGTCGTCGAACGCTCCGGGATCCCGGTCGTCACCGTCGGGACGCCCTCCATCGCCGCCGACGCCGATCAGGCATCGCGAGCGGACTGGGTGGTCGTCATCGACGACGAGCGGGCGACCGGCACCACGTTCACGATGACGGGACCGGCCGGCACGCTCACCACGACCGTCCCCGTGATCGGTCCGCACATGGCCGCGAACGCGGCGCTGGCGATCGTCATGCTGCTCGAAGGCGGCTATGCCTGGGAGCGGATCGTCGGGGCCCTGCAGCGCGACGGCGGCATCCACGCCTACCTGCCCGGTCGCACGCAGCTCGTCTCGGGCGCGCGAGGACCGGCCGTCTTCGTCGACTTCGGCCACTCGCCCGACGCCTTCGAGAAGACCCTGGCCGCCGTGCGGCGGGTGACCCCCGGCAAGGTGCTCATGCTCTTCGGGGCCGACGGGGACCGCGACGCCAGCAAGCGCTTCGACATGGCCCGCACCGCGGTGGAGGGCAGCGACATCCTCGTCGTGACCGATCACCACCCCCGGTTCGAGGACCCGGCGTCGATCCGCGCCACGCTCGTCGAGGGCGCGCGTCGCGCCCGTCCCGACGCCGAGATCCACGAGTACTCCCCGCCGGAGGCCGCGATCGTGGCCGCCGTCGGACTCGTCGGCGACGGCGACGCGATCCTCTGGGCGGGACCCGGCCACCAGGACTACCGCGACATCCGCGGAGTGCGGACGCCGTACTCCGCCCGCGAGCTCTCCCGGCGTGCGCTGAAGGCCGCCGGATGGCCCGTCCCGGAGCCGCGCTGGCCCGTGCCGTACCCGGACGAGGACTGAGCCCGCGCCGCGTCAGGCGGCGGCGATGAGCTGGTCGGCCTTCCGCCGCGCCCAGTCCTCCGCCGCCGCGAGCGATTCCACGGTCAGCGCGTCCGGAGCGTCGTGCGCGTCGACGACCCGCTGCACGGTGTCGACGATGCCGAGGAACGGCAGGCGTCCCTCGTGGAACGCGTCCACGGCCTGCTCGTTGGCGGCGTTGTAGACCGCGGGGAAGGTGCCTCCGGCACGCCCGACCGCCTTCGCGAGTGCCACCGCGGGGAAGGCGATGTCATCGAGCGGCTCGAACGTCCACGAGGTGGCGGTGGTCCAGTCCAGCGGGCGGCCCACACCGCCCACCCGGTGCGGCCAGTCGAGGCCCAGCGAGATCGGCAGCCGCATGTCCGGCGGCGAGGCCTGGGCGATGGTGGATCCGTCGATGAACTCCACCATGGAGTGCACGATCGACTGCGGGTGCACGACGACGTCGATGTCGTCGTAGGGCACGTCGAACAGCAGGTGCGCCTCAATGACCTCGAGGCCCTTGTTGACCAGCGTGGCGGAGTTCGTGGTGACGGTGCGTCCCATGTTCCACGTCGGGTGCGCGAGCGCATCCTGCGGCGTGACGGCGGTGAGCTCGTCGCGCGACTTCCCGCGGAAGGGCCCGCCCGAGGCCGTGACCACGAGCCGACGGATCTCGTCGTGCGTACCGGAGCGCAGAGCCTGCGCGAGGGCGGAGTGCTCGGAGTCCACGGGGACGATCTGACCGGGCGCCGCCGCGGCGAGCACCAGATCACCGCCGACGATCAGCGACTCCTTGTTCGCCAGGGCGAGCGTCCGCCCCTCCTCCAGCGCAGCCAGTGTCGAGCCCAAACCGATCGAGCCGGTGATCCCGTTCAGCACCACATCGGCTTCGACGTCGCGGACCAGCTGCTCCGCCTCCGCCGCGCCGAGAGCGGTGTGCTCCACCTGGAACTGCGCCGCCTGCTCGGCCACCATCGCCGCGTTCGACCCTGCGGCGAGACCGACGACCTCGAAGCGTCGAGGATTGGCACGGATCACATCCAGCGCCTGGGTGCCGATGGAACCGGTGGAGCCGAGGATGATGACGCGACGCATGACGCCAGCCTAGGACACGCCGCGACGGCGGCCCTACTGCTGCGGCTGGACCGGGGTCGTCGCGAGGATGTCGACGACGAACACGAGGCTCTCGTCCTGCAGCTCGTGGCCCTCAGTCGCGCCGTAGCCGTCGGACGGCGGCATGACGACGAGGACCTGCGAACCGACCTTCTGCCCCTCGAGCGCCTTCTGGAAGCCGGCGACGACCCCCGTGGTCTGGAACTGCGCGGGGGCGGCGTCGCGGCTCCAGCTGGAGTCGAACTCCTCGCCGTCTGACCACTTCACGCCGAGGTACTGGACGACCACGAGGTCGCCGGACGCGACCGTCGCCCCGTCGCCCTGCTTGAGGACGGAGACCTTCGTCTCGGTCGGCGCGTCGCCGTCCGGGATCGTGACGGACGGCTTGCCGTCGTCGTCGAGCTCGACCTCGGGCATGCCGGCGGTCGGCTCGACGGGCTCTCCGGTCGCGACCTCGGGGAGTCGGTCGACGGCCTCCGCGTAGACGACGATGTTGCTCTGCCCCTCACCGAGCGCGCTGCCGGGGATGGCGAGGACGACGCGGGATCCGACCGGCTCGCACTCCAGCGCGGCGACGAACAGCGACGACTGGTTCGGGTCGAGGAGCACGGGGAGCGTGCCGTCCTCGCCGCGCGCCGACGAGTCGACCACGTCGCCGCTGGCGGCATCGACGATCTGGTACTGGACGGAGACGAGGTCGTTCGCCGCGAGGTCGTCTCCCTCGCCCTCGGACACGACGGTCCGCTCGACGTTCGCGAACTCCGCATCGTCGGGAACCGTGATCGTGGCGTCGAGGCCTTCGCCTTCCACCTCGATGGCGTCCGAGGTGTCGCCGGCCTTCGCGTTCACGAGGCACTGGCTCGACCCGGAGGCGTCCGGGGAGGAGGTGCTCTGCGGATCGCCATTCCCGGAGCAGCCCGCCAGCAGCAGGGTCGCCGCAGCGACGGTGGACAGGACGAGCAGCGGACGGGTGCGCACAGGAAGACCTCACGATCGCGGGCGGGAGCTTCCATCCTGCCTCATCGCCCTTTGCTCGCGCTGGGAAGCGGCGGCGCGAGTCTTCATTCCCACGTCGGCATGGATCCGGGAGTAGCCTGCTCTGATGAGCTCTGAGCAGTCCGTGGACCCCGAAACCCCCTCAGAGGACTCCCCGAAGCCCCGGCACGCCGGGTTCACCTACGCCCTGGGCCGCAGCCTCATCGCCCCGCTCGCCCGGCTCGTCTACCGGCCGCACATCGAAGGACGCGAGCACGTCCCCACCACCGGCCCGGTGATCTTCGCCAGCAACCACCTGTCGTTCATCGACTCCATCGCCATCCCGGTGGCGGCTCCGCGGCCCGTGCACTTCCTCGCGAAGTCGAGCTACTTCGAGGGCACCGGCGTGAAGGGCTGGGCGTCCAAGACGTTCTTCGAGGCGATCGGCGCGATCCCGGTCCGCCGCGGCGCCGGCCAGGCGGCGCTCGACGCCCTCGATCTGCAGCGTCAGCTCCTCGACGAGGGCCTCGCCGTCGCGCTGTACCCCGAGGGCACCCGTTCCACCGACGGCCGGCTGTACAAGGGCCGCACGGGCGTGGCGTTCCTCGCCCTGCAGACCGGCGCCCCCGTCGTCCCCGTGGGACTCATCGGCACCGACAAGGTGATGCCGGTCGGCGCCAAGATGCCCACGCTGTCCGAGCGGATCACCGTGCGCTTCGGGGAGCCCCTGGATCTGTCTCCGCACGGACCGGCGACGAGCGGCCGCGCGCGCCGACTCGCGACCGACGAGATCATGGCCGCGATCCACGCCCTCTCCGGTCAGGAGCTCGCGGGCACCTACAACGAGGCGCCGGCGCAGAACGCGATCGAGAAGATCAAGCAGGCGCTCCCGCACGAGCGCCGCTGAGCGCCCCGTTCAGCCGGCGGCCGTCACCGTCGCCTCGTGCCGGACGGGGAAGTTGACCGAGTTGGCGATGAAGCACCACTCGTTCGCCTGGGCGTGCGCCCGCTCGGCCGCCTCGATCATCGACGCCTCGGCGACGACGACCTCCGGTCGCAGCAGCACCTCGACGAAAGACCCGCCGCCGGCGCCGTTCTCGCGCATCAGGCCGCTCGCGGTGTCGCGATAGGACACGACCACCACGCCGGCCGTCACGCACGCGTGCAGATAGGACAGCAGGTGGCACTCCGAGAGGGAGGCCAGCAAGAGGTCCTCCGGATTCCAGCGCGACGGATCGCCGCGGAAGGGCTTGTCGGACGACGCGAGCAGCTCGGGCTTCCCCTCGACCTCGATCGTGACGTCACGGCGGTAGTCGCGATAACCGCTCGTGCCGGACCCGGCGTTGCCGGTCCAGGTGGAGGTGAGGGCGTAGCGGTGCTCGCCGAGGGCCCGGGGAGTCGTCTGCTCTGGCATGCGCCCAGTCTGCCAGGCGGCGCCGACACCCGGGCTCCGCCCTCGACGGAGCCGCGCCGCACCCGCCGGTAGAGTTGTCGGGTGCTGGAGACTCTCACCGTTCAGGATTCCGTCGAACTCGCCGTCGTGGAGCGGAGCGGCTTCATCGAGTCGCGTCATGCCGGTGCGGCCGTCGTGCTGTCGCCCGAGGGCGAGGTGGTCGCGCGGCATGGGAACGCGGAGGCACTGATCCTCCCCCGCTCCAGCCTCAAGCCCCTGCAGGCAGTCGCCTGCCTCACGGCGGGCGCCGTGCTCGAGGGAGAGCAGTTGGCTCTGTCCACCGCCAGCCATTCCGGAACCGACCGGCACGCCGAGGTCGTTCGCGAGATGCTCACCGCCGGCGGCCTCAACGAGGACGACCTCGCCTGTCCCCCGGCGTGGCCAAGCGACTCCGCGTCCCGCGACGAGATGGTGCGCGAGCACGGCCAAGAGGCGCGGGTCCGGATGAACTGCTCGGGCAAGCACGCCGCGATGCTCCGCGCCTGCATCGCGACCGGCTGGCCCGTCGAGGGCTACCTCGAACCGACCCACCCGCTCCAGGCCCACATCCGTGACGTCATCGAACGCCTGACCGGCGAGAAGATGGCGCACACCGCGATCGACGGCTGCGGCGCCCCGGTGTACGCCCTCACCCTCACGGGCCTGGCCCGTGCGATCCACCGCGTCGGCACCGCCTCCGAGCGCTCCCCGTTCGCGCTGCATCGGGTGGCCGGCGCCCTGGTGAAGGCCGTCCGCGAGAACCCCTGGACCATCGATGGTCCGGGGCGCCCTGACACGATCGCGATCGAGCGGCTCGGCGTCTTCGCGAAGGGCGGCGCGGAGGGCGTCATGGTGATGGTGGCTCCGAACGGGACCACGGTCGCCCTCAAGATGCTGGACGGCGGTGCCCGGGCATCGACGATCGTGGCCGCCACGCTGCTGGCGCGCGCCGGCGGCCTCAGCGAGGCCGACGTGACCGCGCTGGCCGAGGCCCTGCCGCTCGCGGTGCTCGGTGGCGGCTCCCGCGTCGGCGTCGTCCGGCCCGGCGCGGGTATCTGACCGCATATCCGCGGCACGGGATCCGTGTGCCGCCGTCGGGTGGTCATCGACGCCCCAGAGCATCGATGACCACACGCCGGGGTGCGCGGTCGCCGATCACGGACCACGCGCGTCCGGCGTCGGGTCGGGCGTACGGCGGGCGGACGCGGACGCCGACGAGCTGACGCAGCTCGCTGGGCCGCTCCGCCCGGATGAGCACCTCGCCGTGCGACCGCACCCGCTGCCACAGCGCCCAGTGACGTTGCCAGCTCTCGGCATCGGCGACGAGCACGAGCGGCTTGCCGGTCCGGCTCGTCTCGGGACGAGCGGCCTGCACGTCCCACTCCGGGTGCGCCGAGGCCAGCGTCTCGACGACCGAGGCCGCGCCCGGGGTGACCAGCGCCGTCAGCTCCCCCGCCGGTGCCCAGGCCGGCGCCACCTTTCGGAGGGGCTGCACCGGCCGTACGGGCACGCCCTCGGTGTCGATCCACGCGAACTGCATCTCCCGCTCCTCGAGGACCGCCCGCCCCGGCGGCCGGTCTCGTCGGAAGGCCGCCAGCTCGCCACCGGCGGCGAGGTGCTCGACCCGGGTGGGCATCCGGAGCACCGCCCGTCGCGGAAGCGCATCGAACACGCGCGCCAGAGGGCCCACGGCCCGGCTCGCCGCCAGCACCCAGGTGACGGCCGCCTTCGACCGCACGAGGTGCTCCCAGCGCTGGACGAAGTCCTGACCGTCTTCGAGAGGCAGCGCCGCATGGAGAGCGTCGAGGTCGTCGGCGAGCACGACATCGGACGGAGCGCCGTCCTCCTCCGTCCATGCGAGGAGCTGATCGACGGCGCTCTCGGGGTCATCAGGGAACCACGTGCATTCCGGATACTGCGCGGCGATCACGCGCAGCGCTGTCGTCCTGCCGGTCCCCGGAGCGCCGAGCACAGCGAGGCCGCGCTCGCGCCCCGGACGCAGGACCTCCAGCGGCTGCGCCTGGTGGTCGGGGTCGTCGGCGCGTCCGAGCACGATCAGCGGCCCCTCCTCGGTTCTCCGGTCGCCCGTCCTCGACCCGGCCCGCAGCGTCTCGAGCGGCAGGTGCGTGGGGAGGGCCGGGTGCCACGGCGGTGCGGACGGAGTCGTACCGGACCACCGCTCCCCGATGCGACGGATGTGCTCGTCATCCGCGAGCGCTGTGCGCACGGGGTGGGGCTCCTCGTCCTGGGGGCGTCGGAGCAGCGCCCGACCGCGCCCGTCCGCGCCCCCGGGCAGATCCGCCGCTTCCCCGGTCCCGATCACCGCTCGACTGTCGGCGGCCTCCGCGACGCGGAGGCTGATCCGCAGCGGGCAGTTCGTCGCGAGAGCGTCACGGATGACACCGGCGGCGCGCTGGGTGCCCAGGATCAGGTGCATGCCCAGCGCACGCCCCCGCGCCGCGACATCGGTGAACACCGCCGCGAGCTCCGCGTGCTCCTGCAGCAAGGCGGCGAACTCGTCGACGACGATGACCAGACGGGGCAGGTCGGTCTCGCGCACGTCCCGGGCGCCCATCGCGGCGAGGGCTGCCTCGCGACGCCGCATCTCGGCGGCGAGGCTGGCGACCCCGCGTCGCGCCTCCGTCTCATCGAGGTCGGTGATGACGCCGACCACCTGCGGCAGACCGCGCAACCGGTCGAAGGCCGTTCCTCCCTTGAAGTCCGCGAGGAGGAAGCTCACCCGGTCAGGGCCGTGTCCCGCGCAGACCGCGACGACCCAGCTGACGAGGAGCTCGCTCTTGCCCGTGCCCGTCATCCCGGTCACGATGGCGTGCGGACCGTCCTCGACGATGTCGGCTCCCACGGGCGCGCCATCCCCCCCGGTGCCCAGCGCGACGCGGAGGCCCGGCCCCGCCGGCGGCTGCGGAAGGTCTCGCAGGGCTGTCGCGGTGACGGCGGGTGCCGCCCCGTCCCGCGCGCCGCACAGCTCCGCCGCGGCCGCTGCCTGGGCGGAAGAGAGGAACTCCACGGCGAGGTCGGCCTCGCCGTCCGGCGTCCGCAGCGTGGCCGCGCCCGGTTCCTCGATGTCGATCACCGTCGTGATGCCCTCCGGGACCTCGGCGCCGGACGGAACGGTCCAGATCACGGCATCCGCACGTGGCCCCGACCCGCCGGCCGAACCGGTGGCGAGGGCGAGACGGAATCCGCCGCGTCGCGCTCGCTGCGCATGCGGAAGCGCTCGGAGCGCCGGGTCGCACCCCTCGTCGCCGACGAGGGACAGCACGCTCGGCGAGAAGCGCAGGCAGAGCTGGATCACGAGAGCGCGAGCTGCGGCCTGCACGAGCGGCTCCCGGCCGCGGAGGCACACCCCACGGCCGAGGGCGACGACCCACGGCGCGTCCTCCAACACCGCGCAGCGGCGGCGGAAGGCGTGAGCACGGGCGTCGTCACCGCCTTCGCAGCGCACCCCGCTCGCCCGGGATCCGCGTCCCACCACCAGCGGGGTGTCGTCGCCCGGCGGTCGGGCATCCCGCAACGGTCGGTCGCGGATGCAGGATGCCGCATCCGGATGACGGCGTTCCCCCTGCGCCCGCTCCTGCGCGTGGCGACGATGCAGCTCGGCCTCGATGTCGGCCCAGGCGGTGCTCACCCTGAGCGCGTCGGCCTTCCGTTCCCGACGGCGCCCCCGGGCCGTGTCGAGGAGAGAAGCGCCCAGCATCAGGGGACCGAGAGCCGCGAACCACAGCGCGTGCACGGCCCCCGTCGTCATCCAGAGCGCGAGGCCGGCCGCCACGGGGACGACGGCGGCGACGAGGGGAAGCGGGCGGCGGCGGAGCGGTGTCGATGCGGACGGCAGGAGCAGCGGCGAAGGGTCCATGCCCCCAGTGCATCCCACCCCCGGTGCCGATGCGGCCTCTCCACAGGCTGCGGGGCGCTACTCCGCGGAGTCGTCGGATGGGGAGGAGGAGTCCTCGGGGTCGCTGACCTGCAGGACGATCACGGTGACGTTGTCGCGACCGCCGTTGTCGAGAGCCGCGGCGAGCATCGCGTCGACGCTCTCCCCCGGATCGGCGTGCGCGCGGAGGAAGTGCTGGATGCCGTAGTCCGTGAGCTCCTTCGTGAGTCCGTCGGAGCAGATCACGAAGCGATCTCCCGGCCGCACGTCGATGGTCACGTAGTCCGGCGCGGTGAGCTCACTGGCGCCGACGGCGCGGGTGATCACGTTGCTGTACGGGTGTCCCTCGGCCTCTTCCGGGCTGAGCTTTCCCGCTGTGATGAGCTCCTGCACGACCGAGTGATCCGTCGTGACCTGCAGCAGCCGGTCGTCGCGGAGGAGGTACACGCGGGAATCGCCGATGTTCAGCGCCACCCAGTGCGGTTCCCCCTCGCGCTCATCGAGATACACACCCGTGAGCGTGGTGCCGGTGCCTTCATCGGTGGTGTCCGGGTGCCCGGCGATGTCGTCCACCGCGAGAGCGAGCGCCTTCTCGATCGCGGACGGAGAGACCTCGTCCGCGTCCACCACCGCGCGCAGCCGGGTGACGGTGCTCTGGCTGGCGATCTCCCCGCCGGCGTGGCCGCCCATGCCGTCCGCGACGATGAACAACGGGTACTCGGCGAGCAGCGCGTCCTGATTCGTCTCCCGGCGTCGCCCCTGGTCGGTGACCCCGGCCCAGGACAGCAGCAACGGACGATGCGCAACCGTGACGGTGTGCGTCTTGGTCTCAGCCACGAACTGCCTCCGATGGACCTGCGGCGAAGGGGACGGGCGCAGGATACTCACACATCGTAGTGGAACTCGCTCTCCTGCTCCGCACCGGGGTATCTGTGAACGGGGCGCGGGACGAAAGGAGGAGAGTGCACGGCCCTCCGGTGCGACGAGTCCATGCCTCCACGTTAGCGGCATGTCGGGGCGTGCCGGCACCACGGACGCGAAGAACCCCCGGTCCGGAGGCCGGGGTTCTTCCACCGTCGTCACGCAGGAGGCTGCGTGGGATCGTTCGGCGTGGTCGGCGGAGCCGGAGGCGCCGCAGGCGGAGCCGCGGGAGGCGCGGGAGGCGTCGTGGGCGGAGCCGCGGGCGGAGCCGGCGGAGTGGTGGGCGGCACCGGAGGGATCGGCGCTCCCGTCGCCGGAGCGGTCGGCGCGGCCGGCGGTGCGTAGCCCGGAGCGGCGGGCGGGGTGTACGGCTGCGTCGGAGGAGGGTACCCCTGCGGAGGGGTGCCGTAGCCCTGCGGGGCACCGTACCCCTGGGGCGCGCCGTAGCCCTGCTGCGGCGCGGCCGCGGCGGGCTGGACGGGGATGCCGTCCCAGACCGTGCGGTCGCCGAGGAATCCGTTGCCCGCCCACGGTGCCGGCTGGATGTTCGGGTTCCAGCGCGACTTGTCGAAGGCGTTGATGCCGAGCCAGACGACGGCGAGGAAGACGTAGAGGACGACCCAGACGGCGTCCTTCTGGAGCTTGAGACCCACGCGCCACGCGGCGATGGCCGAGAGCACCCCGAGGGCGAGCGAGAACAGGAAGCCGATGCCGATCCAGCTCAGCAGCGCGGCACCCGCGATCCCGTAGAGGACGAGCCACGGGCTCAGGTCGCCGAGCTTGAAGAAGATCATGGAGTTGTAGACCGGCACCCAGGCGCGCCAGTTCCCCTGGACTCCGGCCTTCTGGAAGATCTTCATGTAGAAGAGCGACACCAGGACGTATCCGGCGACCGCGATCAGCAGAATGACGAAGAAGTAGGCGAAGAGCAGGCCGAGATACCCCGCTCCGTAGTCGTCGTAACCCATGAGGCTCACATTCTCTGGTCAGGGGAGACGGCTTTCGTCCCCCACCACGAGACTCCCCGCCTCGCATTGGACATGGTAGCGGTGCGCCCAGGGGGCGGCAACGACCGCCGGAGGCGATTCGCCGGGCTCGGGGCGGGCGTCAGTCGGCGACGACCAGCTCGACCTCGCCGGGCACCTTCCCGTCCCGGAGCACGACGTCATGCGCCTGGGCCCACCGCTGCAGCGCACGGAGAGAGCCCAGCCGCGGACGATCCTCCGCCAGCGCGCGCAGGAGCAGCCCCTTGCTCTTCTTGTTGAAGTGGTTCAAGGCTCTCCCCTGCTCCGTGACGACCCGCACGTACGCCGACGACACCGCGCCCGGGACCGGACCGAGCGCTGCGTAGGCTTCGCTGCGCAGATCGAGGACGAACGCGGGGGCGTCGGCCGCGATCGCCGTTGTCGTCGGATCGGCCCAGTGGCGGCGGAGCGGCGTCACTCCGGGCAGCGCCGTGCCGGCAGCGAGCCGATACGTCGGAATCGCGTCCAGGGCGGCGACGGGGCCGAACGGGGCGCTGTGGATCCACACATGGGCATCCAGCCAGCGGCGGGACGCGGTGGACAGCGATGCCGCGTCGAGGGCGTCGAACAGCACCCCGGTGTAGCGGTCCACCGCGGGCATCGTGGGTGCGCTTCGCAGAGCCCTGTTGTGTGCGACGTCTCCTCGCTGCCGCTCGCTGAGCTTGAGCACGCGGCGCGCCGAATCCTCGTCGTCCGCGAGAGCGATGAGCGCGTCGATCACGGCGTTCCGTTGCGGCGCGAGATCGGGAAGCGCGAGCGCCGACACGTCCAGCGGGCTGCCGTCACCGCCCTCGCGCTTGGTCTCGGACGGCGGGAGCAGGATCTTCATGAAACCTCGGGGAAAAGAGACGCGTCCGCCTCGGCACCCGGGCGGGTGTCGAGGCGGACGCGATGTACAGGACTGTCAGGAGATGAGTGCCGCGTTGCCGGCCACGATCGTCAGGACGTCGCCCTCCATCGAGAGGAATCCGTCCTGCGCGTTCGCCAGCACCTTGGCGCCATCCGTCTGGGTGATCCGGACCTGGCCCTCGGCGAGGATGGCCAGCACCGGCTCGTGACCGGACATGAAGCCGATCTCGCCCTCGACGGTCTTGGCGACCACGAGGCTCGCCTCTCCCGTCCAGACCTCCGCGTCGGCGGAGACGAGGCTGACGTGCAGCGCCATGGTCAGGCGTTCTCCTTCTGGATCTGCGCCCAGCGCTCCTCCACGTCGGAGATGCCACCGACGTTGAAGAAGGCCTGCTCGGCGACGTGGTCGAAGTCACCGCGGGTGATCGCATCGAACGACTCGATGGTCTCCTTCAGCGGCACGGTCGAGCCCTCGACGCCCGTGAACTTCTTCGCCATGTAGGTATTCTGCGAGAGGAACTGCTGGATGCGACGTGCACGCGACACGACGATCTTGTCTTCCTCGGAGAGCTCGTCGACACCGAGGATGGCGATGATCTCCTGCAGCTCCTTGTTCTTCTGGAGGATCTGCTTGACCGTGGTGGCCACGCGGTAGTGGTCCTCGCCCAAGTAGCGGGGGTCCATGATGCGCGACGTCGAGGTCAGCGGGTCGATGGCCGGGTACAGACCCTTCGACGCGATCTCACGCGAGAGCTCGGTCGTCGCGTCGAGGTGCGCGAAGGTCGTGGCCGGAGCCGGGTCGGTGTAGTCGTCGGCCGGCACGTAGATCGCCTGCAGCGAGGTGATCGAGTGACCGCGCGTCGAGGTGATGCGCTCCTGGAGGAGCCCCATCTCGTCGGCGAGGTTCGGCTGGTACCCCACGGCGGAGGGCATGCGGCCCAGCAGCGTGGAGACCTCGGAACCGGCCTGCGTGAAGCGGAAGATGTTGTCGATGAAGAGCAGCACGTCCTGCTTCTGCACGTCACGGAAGTACTCCGCCATCGTCAGAGCCGACAGCGCGACGCGCAGACGCGTCCCCGGCGGCTCGTCCATCTGGCCGAAGACGAGGGCGGTCTTGTCGAAGACGCCCGCCTCCTCCATCTCGTGGATGAGGTCGTTGCCCTCACGGGTGCGCTCACCGACACCGGCGAACACCGACACGCCACCGTGGTCCTGCGCGACGCGCTGGATCATCTCCTGGATGAGGACGGTCTTGCCGACGCCGGCACCACCGAAGAGACCGATCTTCCCACCCTGCACGTACGGGGTGAGGAGGTCGATCGACTTGATGCCCGTCTCGAACATCGTGGTCTTCGACTCGAGCTGGTCGAAGTTCGGGGCCTTGCGGTGGATGGGCCAGCGCTCCGTGACCTCGATGGTCTCACCGGGCTCGCCGTTGAGGACCTCGCCGATCACGTTGAAGACCTTGCCCTTGGTGATGTCACCGACGGGGACCGAGATGGCCTCACCGGTGTCACGCACCTCCTGACCGCGGACGATGCCGTCGGTCGGCTTCAGGGCGATGGCGCGGACCAGGTCGTCGCCGAGGTGCTGCGCGACCTCGAGCGTGATCTCGGTGGACTCCTCGCCGATCGTGATCGTCGTCTTCAGCGCGTTGTAGATGTCGGGGATCGAGTCGTGCGGGAACTCGATGTCGACAACCGGACCGTTGACGCGGGCGACGCGCCCGACGACCGCGGTCGCCGGCTGCTCAGCCGTGGCGGTGGTGGTCATTTCTTCGTCTCTTTCCTGAGGGTCTGTCAGCTCGATGCGAGAGCGTCGGCGCCACCGACGATCTCGGCGATCTGCTGGGTGATCTCGGCCTGACGCGCGTTGTTGCGCAGGCGGGTGTAGTCGGTGATGAGCTTGTCGGCGTTGTCGCTGGCCGACTTCATCGCCTTCTGCGTCGCGGCCTGCTTGGCGGCGGACGACTGCAGGAGGGCGTTGAAGACGCGGCTCTGGATGTACACCGGCAGGATCGCGTCGAGCACCGTCTCGGCGTCGGGCTCGAACTCGTACAGCGGGTAGACGGTGCTGCCCGCCTCCGAGTCGTCGGCCTCCGCGATCTCCAGCGGCAGCAGGCGCACGGACTCCGGCGACTGCGTCATCATGCTGACGAAGCGGTTGTACACGAGGTGGATCTCGTCGACGCCGCCGTCCTCTCCCCCACGGTTGAAGGCCTCGAGAAGCGTCTGCGAGATCTCCTCCGCCGTGTGGAACGAGGGGGTGTCGGTGTCGCCGGTCCACTCTGCAGCGGCCTCGATACGACGGAACTGGAAGTACCCGACGGCCTTGCGGCCCACGAGGTAGAACACCGGCTCCTTGCCCTGCTCGCGCAGGAGCTCCGCGACCTCGAGACCCTCACGGAGGATCTGCGAGTTGAAGGCTCCGGCGAGGCCGCGGTCCGACGAGAAGATCACGACCGCGGAGCGGCGGATCGTCTCGGGCTCGCGGGTGAGCGGGTGGTCGACGTTCGAGTGCGTCGCGACGGCGGACACGGCCCTCGTCACGGCCCGCGCGAAGGGGGTGGACGCCTTGACGCGTGCCATCGCCTTCTGGATGCGCGAAGCCGCGATGAGTTCCATCGCCTTCGTGATCTTCTTGGTCGTCTGAGCAGAAGAGATCTTCTGCTTGTAGACCCTGAGTTGAGCGCCCATGAATCAGTACCTCACGCGATTACGCGCGACGACCCTTGACGATCTTCTCCTGGTTGACGTCCTCGGCCTCGGCCGCAGCGTGCTCCTCGTGACCAGGGGCGCCGATGGCGTGGCCCTTGCCGCCCTGGAACTCCAGGAGGAAGTTGTCGGTCTGCTTGTCGAGCTCGGCGACGGTCGCGTCGTCCAGCACGTTCGTCTCCCGCAGCGTGTCGAGCACCTTGGTGTTGCGACGCAGGTAGTCGAGCAGCTCGCGCTCGAAGCGCAGCACGTCCTCGACCTCGATCGAGTCGAGCTTGCCGTTGGTGCCGGCCCAGATCGAGACGACCTGCTCCTCCACCGGGTACGGCGAGTACTGCGGCTGCTTGAGCAGCTCGGTCAGACGGGCACCGCGCGAGAGCTGACGGCGCGACGCGGCGTCGAGGTCCGACGCGAACATCGCGAACGCCTCGAGCGAGCGGTACTGCGCCAGCTCCAGCTTCAACGTTCCGGAGACCTTCTTGATCGACTTCACCTGGGCGTCACCACCGACACGCGACACCGAGATACCCACGTCGACCGCGGGACGCTGGTTGGCGTTGAAGAGGTCGGACTGCAGGAAGATCTGGCCGTCGGTGATCGAGATCACGTTGGTCGGGATGTACGCCGAGACGTCGTTCGCCTTGGTCTCGATGATCGGGAGACCCGTCATCGAACCGGCACCGAGCTCGTCGGACAGCTTCGCGCACCGCTCGAGCAGACGCGAGTGCAGGTAGAAGACGTCGCCCGGGTAGGCCTCGCGGCCCGGCGGGCGGCGGAGCAGCAGGGAGACGGCACGGTAGGCCTCGGCCTGCTTCGACAGGTCGTCGAAGATGACCAGGACGTGCTTGCCGCCGTACATCCAGTGCTGGCCGATGGCCGAACCGGTGTACGGAGCGAGGTACTTGAAGCCGGCGGGGTCGGACGCCGGAGCCGCCACGATGGTGGTGTACTCCAGAGCGCCGGCCTCTTCGAGCGCGCCCTTCACCGAAGCGATGGTCGAGCCCTTCTGACCGATGGCGACGTAGATGCAGCGGACCTGCTTGTTGACGTCGCCGGACTCCCAGTTGGCCTTCTGGTTGATGATCGTGTCGATCGCGATGGCCGTCTTGCCGGTCTGACGGTCGCCGATGATGAGCTGGCGCTGGCCGCGGCCGACCGGGATCATCGCGTCGATGGCCTTGATGCCGGTCTGCATCGGCTCGTGGACCGACTTGCGCTGCATGACGCCGGGGGCCTGGAGCTCGAGCTCGCGGACACCCTCGGTCGCGATCGCGCCGAGGCCATCGATCGGGTTGCCGAGCGGGTCGACCACGCGGCCGAGGTAGCCGTCACCGACCGGGACGGAGAGGACCTCACCCGTGCGGGTGACTTCCTGACCGGCCTCGATGCCGGTGAAGTCGCCGAGGACGACGACGCCGATCTCGTGCTCGTCGAGGTTCAGCGCGAGACCCTTGGTGCCGTCGGCGAAGGTCACGAGCTCGTTCGCCATGACGCCGGGAAGTCCCTCGACGTGAGCGATGCCGTCGGCGGCGTCGATGACGGTGCCGACCTCGGTCGCCGCGGCCCCGGTGGGCTCGTACGCGGCGGCGAAATCCTTCAGCGCGTCACGGATGACGTCGGGGCTGATCGATAGTTCTGCCATTGTCTTCCCTTTGTATCTGGGTGCGCGGTTCCCCGCGCGAAGTCGTGTTAGCCCGCGAGCTTCTGGCGAAGGTCGGCGAGTCGTGCGGAGATGCTGCCGTCGATGACGTCATCGGCGATCTGCACGCGCAGGCCTCCGACGACGCTGGGGTCGATGACGACGTTGAGGGACACCTGGCCGCCGTATCGCTGCGAGAGCGTCTGGCCGAGTCGCGTGCGCTGGGCGTCGCTGAGCTCGGTCGCCGTGTGCACCGTGGCCACGAGGCGGCCGCGCTGGCTCGAGACGATGCGCATCGCCCGGCTCAGCAGCTGCCGCACCCGGCGCTCGCGCGGCTGACGCACGAGGGACGTGACGATGAGGGCCGTCGGAGCGCTGGCGGAGGCGTCGGCGAGGAGACGCTCGACCAGGGCGGCCTTCGCGTCCTCTCCCCCGAGCCGGCTGCCGAGAGCGAGTTCGAGCTCCGGGTTCGCCGCGATCACGCGCGAGAAGCCGAAGAGCTCTCCCTCGATGTCCGCGCCGGGCTCGGCGATGGTCGCCGCCCGGATCGCGAGCTCTTCGAGGCCGTCGATCAGCTCGGACGCGTTCGACCAGCGCTCGGCGACCGCGGTGCGCAGGACGTCCTGCGCTGCGGAGCCGTACTGGCCGAACACCGCGGACACGACGTTCTGCCGGGCCGTGGTCGGAGCCGAGGGGTCAGCCAGCGCGCCGCTCAGCTGAGACGATTCGCCCACGGCCCGCGCGGCCGCGAACAGCTCGCGCGCGGTCTCGAGGGTGACGTCCTTCGCTGCGGCAAGCGTCTGAGTGGATGCCGCGAGTGCCTGAGCGGTCGCGCTGCCCATTACTGAGCCGCCTTCTCGGATGCTTCGAGATCGGCGAGGAAGCGGTCGACCACGGCGGCCGCGCGAGCGTCGTCGGAGAGCGTCTCGCCGACCACGCCGCCGGCGAGGTCGAGAGCGAGCGAGCCGACCTCGCTGCGCAGGGAGACGAGAGCCGTCTGGCGCTCGGCCTCGATCTGCGTGTGCGCGGTGGCGGTCAGACGCGCGGCCTCGCTGGCTGCGGTCTCCTTCGCCTCGGCGATGATCTTCTTGCCGTCCTCACGGGCGGCCTCACGGATCTCACCGGCCTCGGTACGCGCCTCGGCGAGCTGCCGGGTGTACTCCTCGAGAGCCGCTTCCGCCTGCTTCTGCGCCTCATCGGCCTTGGCGATGTTGCCCTCGATGGCGGCGGACCGCTCGTCGAGCATCTTCGTCAGACGGGGAAGGGCGACCTTCCACACGACGGCGAGGATGATGAGGAACCAGAAGCCCGACCAGATGATGTCGTACCACGCGGGGATCAGCGGGTTGTTCGCCGCCTCACCCTCAGCCGCGAGGTTCGTGACAAGAGCGTTCAGCATCCTGTCTCCTTCAGAAGTCGGTGGGGATTACGGGAAGGGGATGAATCCGACGGCGATGCCGACGAACGCAAGCGCCTCGGTGAAGGCGATACCGATCCACATGAGGACCTGCAGGCGACCGGCCAGCTCGGGCTGACGGGCGACGCCCTCGATGGTCTTGCCGACCACGATGCCCACACCGATGGCCGGGCCGATGGCCGCGAGGCCGTAGCCGACCGCCGCGAGGTGGCCGTTGATTTCAGCGAGAACCGTAGTTGCGTCCACGGGTTTTTCCTTTCGTTGGGTGGGAGGGCTGTTGCCCGCCCGCTCAGTGCTCTTCTGCGACCGCGAGCTGGATGTAGACCGCGGTGAGGACGGTGAAGACGTATGCCTGCAGGACGGCCACCAGGATCTCGAAGAGAGTGAAGGCGCCACCGAAGGCGAGGGTTCCGATACCGAGGGCGGCCCAGCCGCCACCCGCGGTGAAGAAGAAGAACTGGGTCGCTGCGAAGCAGAGGACCAGGATCATGTGGCCGACGACGAGGTTCATCAGCAGTCGCAGGGTGAGGGTCACCGGGCGGATGATGAACGTCGAGATGAGCTCGATCGGCGTGACGATGAAGTAGACCGGCCACGGCACGCCCGACGGGAAGAGGGCGTTCTTGAAGAAGTTCTTCGGGCTCTTCTTGATGCCGGCGTAGATGAACGTGACGTAGCTGACCACGGCGAGCGTGAGCGGCACCGCGATGATCGCCGTTCCCGGCATGTTCAGGAACGGGATGATGCCCGTGATGTTCATGAACAGCACCATGAAGAAGATCGTGGTGAGGATCGGCAGGAACCGGTCGCCGTCCTTGCGGCCCAACAGGTCGTGGGCGATGCCGCCGCGGACGAAGCCGAGGCCCATCTCGACGAGGCTCTGGAACCGGCCGGGCACTACCTTCATGCGGCGGGTGCCGAGCCAGAGGATCAGGACGACGGCGATCACCGAGAGCAACTGGATCAGGTGGATCCGGTTGACCGGGATGGGTCCGACGTGGAAGAGGATCTCCGGGAAGAACTCATCGATCGAAGGGCCGTGGAACTCGCCATCAGAGGACGCGAGTCGGGGGGTCAGGGTCGCAGCAAGATTAAACAGCGCGGGCTCCAGCTTCGGGGCACCGGTCAGAACCGGGGCGACGATGGTCGGTGTGCTACACAGCGCAAGCGCTCGCGGGCGAGCGGCGGGCACTCCTCAACACTATCAGAATCCAAGGGTGCCCTAAGACCGCGGGGCCGTGTCCGCCGGGCCGTCCGGGGCATCGTTCGCCGCTCCCGGGGCGCGGTCCTCCGGCACCTCGGTGGGCAGCGTGGTGTCGCTGACGTTCGGCAGGCGCATCTGGGTCAGGACGACCACGTCGATGATCAGCGACATGAGCACGCCCGCCACGATCGACAGGAAGAACACCATCGGCTCGATCCACGGCTGTCCCGCGAGCAGGATCATCACGACGACGAAGACGCCGAGCTTCAGCAGCCAGCCGCCGAGCACGATCGCGAAGAAGAGCTGCACATAGAGCGGGTCGCCGTACCACCGGTTCGCGATGAGGATGCTCAGCCCGGTGATGCCGAGGAAGAGCGCAGCGAGGAGCACGCCGAGCAGTCCGCTGATCAGCCCCTCCCCCTGCGCGACGGCGAATCCGATGCCGCCGGCGACGAGGGCGAGCACGACGGTGGCCACGGCCGACCAGATGAGCGTGCGACGCAGGATCGGGGTGCTGGAAACGGGGCTCGGGCTCATCGGGGCTCCAGAGGGATCGGGTCGGGCGCGGCGCCCGCGGCGGTCTTGCGTCGGCGGGTGGGACTCAGGGTGATGACGAGGCACGCGGCGATGCCGACGACGCCGAACACGACGCCGGGGATGTACTGGCCCGGCCAGTCCTCCCTGGCGCCGACGTACATCAGGAGGACGGCGAGCGAGATGACGGCCGTCCAGGCGTAGAAGATGAGGACGGCGTCGCGGTCGCGGTGACCGAGGTCCAGCATCCGGTGGTGCAGGTGCTTGCGGTCCGGGGAGAACGGCGAGCGGCCGGCGCTCATCCGGCGCAGCACGGCGAGCCCGAAGTCCAGGAGCGGCAGGAGCACGACGAGCAGCGGAAGCAGGATGGGCAGGAAGGCACCGATCAGCTGCGAGCGTCCGAGGCGCTCCGGGTCCAGCGCCGAGGGGTCCATCTGTCCGGTGATCGCGATGGCCGACGTCGCCATGAGCAGGCCGATGACGAGCGCACCGGAGTCGCCCATGAACAGCTTCGCCGGGCTCCAGTTCAACGGCAGGAACCCGAGGCACGCCCCGATGAGGACCGCGGCGAGGAACGTGGAGAGGTTGAAGTAGCTCGAGGCACCGGAGTCGCGCGTGAAGATGTACGAGTAGGCGAAGAACACCCCGTTGGAGATCAGGCAGACGCCGGCGACGAGACCGTCGAGGCCGTCGATGAAGTTCACGGCGTTCATGACGATCACGATCGCGAACATCGTGATCGTGATGCTCAGCCAGCTCGACACCACGATGAGGTCACCGAACGGCAGGGAGAGGATCTGCAGGCCGCCACCCACGGTGATGATGCCCGCGGCGAGGAACTGCGCGCCGAGCTTGATCATCCAATCGATGTCCCAGAGGTCGTCCATGACCCCGATCACGGCGATGAGGAGGGCGGCTGCGAGGATGGACCACATGGTCTGCGGGGGCGTCCAGATGCTCTGGAAGAAGGGGTTGGCCGCCGAGATCGCGAAGGCGGCCACGATGCCGAAGAAGATCGCGACGCCGCCGAGGCGGGGCGTCGGCGTGGTGTGCACGTCGCGCTCGCGGATGCCGGGATACAGCTTGAAGCGCAGGCTCAACCGCCACACCGCCCACGTCAGCACGAAGGTGATCGCGGCGGTGACGATGATCGTGAAGAGGTACTGCTTCACGAATCCCCGTCCTGCGGCTCCGGCTCGAGCAGATCGCCCAGGACCTCGCGCAGCTGCTCTCTCGTCACCACGCCGTCCCGCAGGACCCGGACCACGCCCGGCTCGGCGTCGGAGGCGCGGCGGACGAGCGAGGTGGCGTCGATGATCGTGGACGCGACGCCGTTCCTGCTCATGCCGTCGTCCAGATACACGGCGACGCTGTCGCCCAGCATCTTCTCGGCGTCGAGCGCGGAGATCGCCGCCGCCTTCCCGGTGAGGTTGGCGCTGGACACCGCGAGCGGCCCGGTCTCGGCCAGCAGTTCGAGAACCACGCGCCCCTCGGGCATGCGCACGGCCACGGTCCCCCTGGTCTCCCCCAGGTCCCACACCAGCGAGGGCTGCGCGGGAAGGACGATCGTGAGGCCGCCGGGCCAGAACGCGTCGACGAGGCGCTGGACCGGCTCCGGGACCTCCTCCGCGAGGGCCGTCAGCGTCTCCTTCGTGCCGACGAGAACGGGCGGCGGCTGATTGCGGCCGCGCCCCTTGGCATCCAGGAGGCGCTGCACCGCGGGCGGCGAGAAGGCGTCGGCGGCGACGCCGTAGACGGTGTCGGTGGGGATGACGATGAGGTCGCCGCGGCCGATCGCCTGACGCGCGTTGCGCATCCCGGCGAGGAGCTGCGCCTCGTCGCTGCAGTCGAAGATGGGGGACATGACGGTTCGATTCTACGCGGGGCGGGTTCGGGACGAGCTCGACGTCTTCTGATCAGGGACGCACGGCGGTGGTGGCGCGATCGCGCAGCGTCAGATCGCGATGGGTGGCCGCGGCCCGCCAGCCGTCCGCCGCGAGCAGCTCCCGGATCGGAGCGCCCTGCAGCTCACCGTGCTCGATCACCAGCGTCCCCCGGGCCGGAGCAGTCGCAGTGCGCGCGTGCTGAGGACGCGGACGACGTCGAGACCGTCCTCTCCGCCGTAGAGGGCCAGCGCCGGATCGAACAGCCGGACCTCCGGATCGCGGGGGATCGCCTGCGCCGGCACGTACGGCGGGTTGGAGATGACGACGCTCGCGGTGCCGTCGAGCTCGGGGAACGCGTCTGCCAGGTCCGAGAGCACGAGGGTGAGGTTCTCGACGCCAGCGACGTTGCGTCGGGCCCAGGCGTGCGCCTCCGGAGAGAGCTCAGCGGCGTACACCCGGGCGTGCGGCACCTCGGTGGCCATCGCGAGCGCGATCGCGCCGCTGCCGGTGCCGAGGTCGACCCCGATCGGTGACGGCTCCCCCGAACCCAGGAGAGCGTCGATCGCGTACTGCACCACCGTCTCCGTCTCGGGACGCGGGACGAAGACGCCAGGGCCGACCGCGAGCTCCAGGTGCCGGAACGGCGCGGTTCCGGTGAGGTGCTGCAACGGCTCCCTGCGCGCGCGGCGGTCGACGAGGGCGTCCAGCGCCGCCGCGTCGTCATCGGTGAGCCGGTCGCCGCGGATCACCGCCGCCTGCACCTCTCCCCTGCGCTGTCCGCGGACGTGTCCGGCGAGCAGCTCCGCATCGACGAGGGGGTCGGGCACGCCGGCGTCGGCGAGACGCTGCGCCGCGGCGCGCACGGCGGCGGCGAGGGAGAGGTCGGGCATGGCTCCAGCGTAGAGTGCGCGACCGTCACAATGCCCCGTCCCCCATCGCGCTCGCCTAGGCTGGATCGGCAGCGCACCCGCACAGGAAGGCTCCCCCATGTCCGGCATCCACCCCGACATCACCACCGCTTTCGGGAACACCCCGCTCGTCCGCCTCAACCGCGTGACCGAGGGCCTCGGCGCCACCGTGCTCGCGAAGCTCGAGTACTACAACCCGGCGTCCAGCGTGAAGGACCGCATCGGCATCGCCATGATCAACGCCGCCGAGGCCGCCGGCGAGCTCGCCCCCGGCGGGACCATCGTGGAGTCGACGAGCGGCAACACCGGCATCGCCCTCGCCATGGTGGGCGCCGCGCGCGGCTACCGCGTCATCCTCACGATGCCCGCCTCGATGTCGAAGGAGCGCCGCGTGCTGCTCAAGGCGTTCGGCGCGGAGATCGTCCTCACCGACCCCACGAAGGGCATGAAGGGGGCGATCGAGGAGGTCAAGCGCATCGTCGACGAGACCCCGGGCGCCATCTGGATCCGCCAGTTCGAGAACGCGGCGAACCCGCAGATCCACCGCGAGACCACGGCGCAGGAGATCCTGCGCGACACCGACGGCGCGGTCGACATCTTCATCGCCGGCGTGGGCACGGGCGGCACGGTCACCGGCACCGGCCAGGCCCTGAAGGCGGCGAAGCCCGAGGTCCAGGTCATCGCCGTCGAACCCAAGGACTCCCCCGTCCTGACCGAAGGGCACCCCGGACCGCACAAGATCCAGGGCATCGGCCCGAACTTCGTGCCCGACGTGCTCGACCGCGAGGTGCTCGACGAGATCATCACGGCGGAGTTCGAGGACTCGCTGCGCGTGGCCCGCGCGCTCGCGGCGAAGGAGGGTCTGCTGGTCGGCATGTCCTCCGGTGCCGCCGTCTCGGCCGCGCTGACCGTCGCCGCGCGCCCGGAGAACGCCGGCAAGACCATCGTCGTGATCATCCCGGACACCGGCGAGCGGTACCTCTCCACCGCCCTGTTCGAGGATCTGCGCGAGGACTGAGGTCGTCGATGGGCATGATCGGGCGAATGCGCGAGGACATCGCCGCCGCGCGCCTTCGCGACCCGGCCGCGCGCACCGCGGTCGAGGTCGCGCTGCTCTACCCGGGGCTGCACGCCATCTGGGCGCACCGCATCTCGCACGCGCTGTGGCGGCGGCGCCTCCGGCTCCTCGCCCGCACCGGGTCGCAGGTCGCCCGGTGGCTGACGGGCGTCGAGATCCATCCCGGCGCCCGGATCGGCCGACGCTTCTTCATCGATCACGGCATGGGCGTCGTCATCGGCGAGACGGCGGAGATCGGTGATGACGTGCTGATGTACCACGGTGTGACCCTCGGCGGCCGGACCAGGGACGTCGGCAAGCGGCACCCCACCCTGCAGGACGGCGTGGCCGTGGGCGCGGGGGCGAAGATCCTCGGCCCCGTCACGGTCGGAGCCCGTTCGGTGGTGGGCGCCAACGCCGTGGTCACCAAGGACGCCCCCGCCGACAGCGTGCTCGTGGGTGTGCCGGCGAAGCCGCGTCAGCGGACCGCCGGTGAGGACACCAGGGCGCTGCTGACCGCCCCGGACTACTCCATCTGACGCGCAGCCCTTCGACCCGAGCGACGGCCGCTGCGGCCCTCCATCCGGCGCCGCAGGAAGATGAGCGGCAGCAGCACGCTGCCGAGCGCCGTCACGAGCCAGACGATGACGGCGCCCAGCAGCCACCCGGTCAGGTCGACGATGCGCAGGCCCCCGATGGGAAGCAGCACGACGACCATGAGGGCGATGAGCGTGGAGAAGATCCCGATGCCGCCCATGAGCACGGGCGCATAGCGGTCGGCGAGCCTGCTGACCCACGGCGACAGAACGCTCTGCAGCACGGCGAACACGACGATGCACACGACGAACCCCCACCACTGGTCCCACTGGATCTGGAAACCGTCGAGGAGGAGGTCCGCCGCCAGCAGACCGAGGCCGGCCGACACGAGGTACATCAGGCCGCGATACAGGAGTGTGATCACGGGGCGAGCCTAGCGCGGCACCGGGGCGCGGTCATTGCGCGACGAAGAACGGGACGGCACCGACCAGGATGCCGATCCCCAGCATCACGAGCGACACGATGACCGCGCGCCACAGCACCTTGCGATGGTGGTCTCCGAGGTTCACCCCGGCGAGGGAGACGAGCAGCAGGATCGCGGGCACGAGCGGGCTCTGCAGATGCACCGGCTGCCCGGTGATCGAGGCCCTGGCCATCTCGACCGGATCGATGCCGAAGTTCGCCGCGCTCTGGGCGAGCACGGGGAGGATCCCGAAGTAGAAGGCGTCGTTCGACATGAAGAACGTGAACGGGATGGACAGCACGCCCGTGATCGGGGCGAGGAACGGGCCGAGTGCGGGCGGCAGCACGTTCGTGATCCACGTCGCCATCGCGTCGACCATGCCGGTGCCGGAGAGGACCCCCACGAGGACGCCGGCGGCGATGACCATCGACACGACACCGACGATGCTCGGGGCGTGCGCGACGATCTCCGCCGCCTGGTCCTTGATGCCGCGGAAGTTGACGACGAGCGCGATGCCCGCGCCGACCATGAACACGTAGGGCAGCGGAAGGATGTCGATCACCAGGAGCACCATGACCGCGACGGTCAGGAGGAGGTTGAACCAGATCAGCCGCGGACGCAGGGTCGGGCGGGCGGGATCCAGCATGGTGTCGGCCATCGCCGTGTCCGCGGGGTCGACGCTCCCGGCGGCGACCGGAGCGTGTCCGCCGGCGACGACGACGAGGTTGCCGGTGCGCAGCGAGGCACGAGCGCCCGGCTTGAGCTCGGCGCCGCGGAAGATCCGGGGCACCGAGGAGAGGACGCCGCCGTCGGCTCCGGTGAGCCGGCCGTCCGCGTCGATCCGCCCCAGACGCCGCCGCTCCCCCAGCCCGAGGAGCCAGGCGAAGCCGAGCGTCACGACGATGCCTGCGCCGAGGGCGGGGAGCATCGGCACGAAGATCTCCGTCGGCTGGACACCGAGCGCGGTCGCGGCGCGCACGGTCGGGCCGCCCCACGGGACGATGTTGAGCGTGCCGTTCATGAGGCCGGCGACACAGGTGAGGACGACGGGGCTCATGCCGAGGCGGAGGTAGATGGGCAGCATCGCGGAGGTCGTGATGATGAAGGTCGTCGAGCCGTCGCCGTCGAGGGACACCGCGCCCGCGAGGATCGCCGTCCCGAGCACCACCTTCGCGGGGTCGTCGCCGAGCACCCGCGTGATCAGCCGGATGAGGGGATCGAAGAGGCCGACGTCGATCATGATGCCGAAGAACATGATCGCGAACATCAGCAGCGCGGCCGTGGGCGCCATGGTGCCGATCGAGTCGAGGATCATGTCGCCGAGCCCGAGCCCTGCTCCCGCGAAGAGCCCGAAGGCGGTCGGCACGAGGATCAGGGCCACCATCGGGGTGAGGCGCTTGGTCATGATCAGCGTCATGAACACGAGGACCATCGTGAAGCCGAGGATGACGAGCACACCCTCCGGCGGCACGAAGGCCACGTCGTAGGTCGGTGCCTCCTCCTCGGCGGCAGCGATCAGCGCGGTCGATGCGTGGAACATGCGTGACTCCTTCGTCGTCGCTCCGTCATCGCTGACGGATCCTGACGAGGCTAGGGAATCCGGAGACGCCGAGCGCGGTATGCCGCATAACCGCGCCTTGTGCGCGTACCGTGACTTCTGCGCATATTGCGCGTCGAGGAGGTGTCGATGTCCCCGCGGAGACGGGTCCGGTTCGCGACCCGCGCGCTGCTGCTGCACCTCGCCGCCGTCGCCCTCGTCGTGACGCTGTGCACGGGCGTGTACCTCGCCCTCGCGGTCCAGCAGCTGCGCGCCGAGGCGGAGTCGACCGCGCTCGGCATCGCGAGGACCCTGGCCGAGGACGCGCAGGTGCGGGCGGCGGTCGCCGCCATCTCCGCGTCGGACGACGAGCCGGACGCGGAGGCGCTGCGCGACGGAGACCTGCAGCAGATCGCCACCGACGTCATGGCCCGCACCGGGGCCCTGTTCGTCGTCATCACGGACGATGAAGGCATCCGACTCGCCCATCCGCTGCCCTCGCGGATCGGCGAGGTCGTGAGCACCCCGTTCGCCGCGGTGCTGGCGGGACGCGAGGTGGTCGACTGGCAGACCGGCACGCTCGGCGAGTCCGCCCGCGCGAAGGTGCCGGTGCGCGACGACTCCGGCACGCCGGTCGGCGAGATCAGCGTCGGGTTCGAGCGCAACGGCGTCTTCGACGACCTGCCGCCGCTGCTCGCCGCTCTCGGTCTGACCGCCGCCGGCGCGCTCGCCCTCGCCCTCCTGACCTTCCTCCTCCTGCGCCGGCGCTGGGAACGGTTGACCATCGGCGTGCAGCCCGAGGAGCTGGTCGCCCTCGTGCAGAATCAGACGGCGGTGCTCGACGGCGTCGGCGACGGCGTGCTCGCGGTCGATCAGGACGGCGTCGTGCGCGTGAGCAATGCCGCGGCGGACCGGCTTCTCGGGCTCCACGATCCGGTCGGCCGCACCGTGGACGCGCTTCCCCTCCCCCCTGTCGTGCGCGACACCGCCACCGGGGCTCGCGACCGCGCGGAGGCCGTCGTGGGCGACCGGATGCTGTACCTCGAGTCGCGCGCGGTGCGACGCGACGGGCGCGCGCTCGGCGATGTGCTGATCGTGCGCGACCGCACCGACCTCATCGCCCTGACCGAGCGACTGGAGGCCGTCCGGACGATGACCTCCGCGCTGCGTGTCCAACGCCACGAGTTCGCGAACCGCCTCCATGTGGCCGCGGGCCTCATCGACGCCGGTCGCGTCGACGACGCCAGGGCGTTCCTCGACGAGCTGGTGAGCCGCGGTCCGGTGGCGTTCCCCGTCACCGGACTCGACCTCGTGGGCGACCCGTTCCTGCACGCCTTCCTCGGAGCCAAGGGCGTCGAGGCCGCCGAACGGGGCGTCGCCCTGCGGATCGCGGCGGACACCCAGGTGATCGGCACCGTCCGTCGAGCGGAGGACGTGGCCAGCGTGCTGGGCAACCTCGTGGACAACGCGGTCGTGGCCGCCGTCGCGGGCGCGCGGGAGCCGCGGTGGGTGGAGGTCTCGGTGCTGAGCGACGGTGACGCGCTCGTCGTCACGGTGGCCGACTCCGGCGAGGGGCTCCGCCCGTCCGACCCCCGGCCGCACGCCGACGACGGGAGCGCGGACTCCGTGCACGGACACGGCATCGGACTGCCGCTCGCGACGGAGATCGCCCGCCGCAGCGGCGGCGACCTCTGGATCATCGACTCCGGCGGTCCCGATCACGGCGCGGTCTTCGCCGCCCGGCTCGGGGATGCCGTCGACCCCGCTCCGCGTGTCCCGAAGGAGGACCGATGACCGAACCGCTGCGCGCGCTCATCCTCGACGACGACTTCCGGGTGGCTGACCTGCACCGGACGATCGTGGACGATCAGCCCGGATACACCGTGACCGGGACCGCGCGGTCCTGCGCCGAGGCGCGCGACCTCGTGCGCTCGACACGCCCCGACCTCCTGCTCGCCGACGTCTACCTCCCCGACGGGGACGGCATCGGACTCGTCCGCGAGCTCGGGGTCGACGCGATCCTCATCTCCGCCGCGGACGACGCGCCCACCGTGCGCCGCGCACTGCGAGCCGGCGCCGTGGGTTACCTCGTGAAGCCTTTCGACCGACGTGCTCTCACGGGACTCCTCGACCGGTACACCCGCTACCGCAACCTGCTCGCGGGTGATCGGCCCGTCACGCAGGAGGACGTGGACCGCGCGCTGGCGATCCTGCACGGCGGCGGCGAGCCGGTCTCCCTGTCGCGCTCGGCCACCGAGCAGCGCGTGCTCGCGGCGCTCGGCGACGGCGAGGCTTCAGCGGCGGAGGTCGCCGAGCGGGTCGGCATCTCCCGGGCCACGGCGCAACGGCACCTCGCGGCTCTCGCCACACGGACCATCGTCGAGGTGCGCTTGCGCTACGGGTCGACCGGGCGTCCCGAGCACCGGTACGCCGCGCGCACCTGACGCCGTCGCGGCGGCCGCTCAGCCCTCGGAGCCGACGGCGGCCAGACGGGCCTCTTCGTCGGCGGCGATGGCGCTCTCGATGATGGGGTCGAGCGCGCCGTCCATGACCTGATCGAGGTTGTACGCCTTGAACCCGGTGCGGTGATCCGCGATCCGGTTCTCGGGGAAGTTGTAGGTGCGGATGCGCTCCGAGCGGTCCATGCCGCGGATCTGCGACTTGCGCGCGTCCGAGGCGGCCGCATCGAGCTCCTCCTGCTGCTTGGCCAGCAGCCGGGCACGCAGCACCCGCATCGCCGCCTCGCGGTTCTGCAGCTGCGACTTCTCGTTCTGCATCGACACGACGATCCCGGTGGGCACGTGCGTGATGCGGACAGCGGAGTCGGTGGTGTTCACCGACTGTCCGCCGGGGCCCGACGAGCGGAACACGTCGATCTTCAGATCGTTCTGATCGATCTGGATCTCCTCGGGCTCGTCCACCTCGGGGAACACGAGCACGCCGGTCGTGGAGGTGTGGATGCGGCCCTGCGACTCCGTGGCGGGAACCCGCTGCACGCGGTGCACGCCGCCCTCGTACTTCAGATGCGCCCAGACACCCTGTGCGGGGTCGGACGAGGAACCCTTGATGGCGACCTGGACGTCCTTGTAGCCGCCGAGGTCGGACTCGTTGCGCTCGAGCAGCTCGGTCTTCCACCCCTTCGACGCGGCGTACTGCACGTACATGCGCAGCAGATCCGCGGCGAACAGGGCCGACTCCGCGCCGCCCTCCCCCGCCTTGATCTCCATGATCACGTCGCGGGCGTCGTCCGGGTCGCGCGGGATGAGGAGGCGCCGCAGGCGCTCCTGCGCCGCCTGCACGCCCTCTTCGAGGGCGGGGACCTCCGCGGCGAAGGCCTCGTCCTCACGGGCCAGTTCCCGCGCCGCCTCGAGATCGTCGACGGCAGCCGTCCACGCCTCATGCGCCGCCACGATGCGCGACAGCTCGGCATACCGACGGTTCACGCGCTTGGCGCGAGCCGCGTCGGCGTGCACCGCCGGGTCGGAGAGCTCCTCCTGGACCCGGCGATGCTCGTCGATCAGAGTCTGGACGGACTCGAACACGTCGGTCCTCAGCGGATGTTGTTGTCGTGCCCGTGAGCGCCCGAGGGCAGCGTCGGGATGGACTTCTGCATCTGCACGAGGAACTCCACGTTGGAGTGGGTCTCCTTCAGCTTGCCGAGCACGACCTCCAGGGCCTGCTGCGGGTCGAGGCCGGCGAGAGCACGGCGCAGCTTCCAGGTGATCTTGACCTCGTCGGCCGAGAGCAGCATCTCCTCGCGGCGGGTGCTGGACGCGTTGACGTCGACCGCCGGGAAGATCCGCTTGTCGGCCAGCTGACGCGACAGCCGCAGCTCGCTGTTGCCGGTGCCCTTGAACTCCTCGAAGATGACCTCGTCCATCTTGGAACCGGTCTCGACGAGCGCGGTGGCGAGGATCGTGAGGGATCCGCCGTTCTCGATGTTGCGCGCGGCACCGAAGAAGCGCTTCGGCGGGTAGAGCGCGGACGCGTCGACGCCGCCGGTGAGCACGCGGCCGGACGCCGGAGCGGCCAGGTTGTACGCGCGCCCGAGGCGGGTGATCGAGTCGAGCAGCACGACCACGTCGCGGCCCAGCTCGACGAGGCGCTTGGCCCGCTCGATCGCGAGCTCGGCGACCGTCGTGTGGTCCTCCGCGGGGCGGTCGAAGGTGGAGGCGATGACCTCGCCCTTCACGGTGCGCTCCATGTCGGTGACCTCTTCGGGGCGCTCGTCGACGAGCACGACCATGAGGTGGACCTCGGGGTTGTTCTGCGCGATCGCGTTGGCGATCTGCTGCAGGACGATCGTCTTGCCGGCCTTGGGCGGTGCGACGATGAGGCCGCGCTGGCCCTTGCCGATCGGCGCGACGAGGTCGATGATCCGCTGCGTGAGCTTCTCCGGAGCCGTCTCCAGCCGCAGACGCTCCTGCGGGTAGAGCGGGGTGAGCTTGCCGAACTCCACGCGGGTGGCCGCATCGTCGACCGAGAGGCCGTTGATCGAGTCGACCTTGACCAGGGCGTTGTACTTCTGCCGACCCTGCTGCTCGCCCTCGCGCGGCTGCTTGATGGAGCCGACGACGGCGTCGCCCTTGCGGAGATTGTACTTCTTGACCTGGCCGAGCGAGACGTATACGTCGCTCGGGCCGGCCAGGTAACCGGTGGTGCGCACGAAGGCGTAGTTGTCGAGCACGTCGAGGATGCCGGCGATCGGGATGAGGACGTCGTCCTCGGTGATCTCCGTCTCGAACTCGTCGACCTGGCCGCCGCTGCGACGCTTGTTGCGCTGACGGTTGCGGCCGTTGCCGTTACCCGACTGGTCGTCGTCGGCCGGCGCGTTCTGCGCCTGCTCCTGACCGCCGCCCTGGCCACGGCCACGGTTGCGGTTGCGGTTGCGGCTGCGGCCCCGACCGCCCTGCTCCTCGCCGTTGTCGGCCTCGCCGGACGAGTCCTTCGAGGGAGCGTCCGCCTCGGCCTCGTTCTTCGCGGCAGCGCCGTCGTTCTTCGACTCGCTCTTCGCCGCGTCGTTCTTGGCGCGGCCGCCCTGGGCGGTGCCCGCGTCGGCGGTCTCCGCCGCGCTGTCGGCCGGTGCGGCCTCGGCCTTCTCGGTCTTCGCCTCCGAGGCCTCGGCATCCGCCTTCTTCGTGCGACGGCCGCGGGCGGACTTGGGGGCCTCGGCGGGCGCCTCGGTGGTCTCGGCAGCCGGTGCCGCTTCGGCCGGTGCGGCCTCGGCCGGAGCCTCGGCGTCCGCCTTCTTCGCCCGCGTGCGGCGCGGAGCCTTCGCCTTCGGGGCCGCCTCCGCCGCCTCGGCGGAGTCGCCGGCAGCCGCAGGGGCCTCCGCCGAGCCGGACTCCTCCGCGGCCTTGGCCGCCTTGGCCGCAGCCGTAGCGGTGTTCGCCCGACGCGGTGCGCGCTTCTTGGCCGGAGCGGATTCGGTCGCCTGCTCGGCGACGGGGGCATCGGCGGTCGGAGCCGCCTGATCGTTCTGGGTCTCGGAGAGGTTCTCCACGAGTACTCCCTTATAGGTCATGGGAAATGAGCGTGAACGCGCACAACGGGTGCTGCGCACGATCGCACGGGCTGACGCTCGGCGTCAGCCAGCCTCGGCACTTGGGCCTCAGGGGTTCGCGTGCGGGTCTTGCAAGAGATGCAATGGGGCCAGATTCACGAATGCTACGTGGAGCCCTCCGCTCGATCCCCCACTGTACCACCACGGACGTCGACGGCGAGCAGGAGCGCCTCCCACGGGGTGTCGGTCACCTGATTGGCCACCTCGACGGCGTCCAGACGGCTGCCGGGACCGTCGGCGAGCACGAGCACGCTGGGTCCGGCGCCGGAGACGACCGCCGCGAATCCGGCGGCACGCAGAGCCTGCACGAGGCGCTGCGTCTCCGGCATGGCACCGGCGCGGTAGTCCTGGTGCAGGCGGTCGGCGGTCGCGTCGAGCAGCAGCTCCGGGCTCTGCATCAGCGCGGCGATGAGCAGTGCGGACCGGGACACGTTGAACACCGCGTCGGCCGTGGAGACGTGCGGCGGCTGCAGCGACCGGGCCTGCGAGGTGGACATCGTGTACGCCGGGACGAGGACGAGCGGGGAGACGCCGCGGTGCACGAGGAGCTTCTTGTGCTGCGGGCCGCGCTCCCCCATCCACGCGATCGTGAGCCCGCCGAACAGCGCAGGGGCCACGTTGTCCGGGTGGCCCTCCAGCTCGGTCGCCAGGCGCAGCAGATCGGTGTCGGAGATGTCGACGTCTCCCGCCAGCAGCCCCTTCGCCGCGAGCACGCCGGCAGCGACGGCCGCGCCGGAGGACCCGAGGCCTCGGCCGTGCGGGACGGCGTTCTCGGCCACGATGCGCAGACCGGGCATCGGCCGGCCTGCGTCGGCGAACACGTGGGCGATCGTCCGGACGATGAGGTTGGAGGCATCCCGCGGGATGTCCTCGGCACCGGAACCGGAGACCTCGATCTCGAGCTGCCCCTCGGGGAGCGCCGTCACCTCGAGCCGGTCGTAGATGCTGAGCGCCAGGCCGAGCGTGTCGAAGCCGGGGCCGAGGTTGGCGCTCGTCGCCGGCACCGTCACCTCGACCGTGCGACCCACACGCGCACCGTGCTCCTCGGGGGCGGGAGCCGTGGCCGTCACGGTGGTCACTCGCCTTCCACCCGGAGGACGGACACCACGCGGGCGACGACGTCGCTGCCCGCGAGCACGTCCACCGTGTCGCTGAGGGCCTGCTCCGTCGCGCGATGCGTGCCGATGATGAGGCGTGCGGTCGGCTCGTCCTCCCCCTCGACGGTCTGGACGACGGTCGCGACGGACACCCCGCCGTCGCTGAGGATACCGGCGACGGTCGCCAGCACGCCGGGGGCGTCGGAGACCTCGAGGGTGATCTGGTAGCGCGTGGTCACGTGGCCGATGGGCACGACGGGGAGGTTCGCCCGGGTGGACTCGCCCACGCCGACGCCGCCGGCGATGTGCCGACGAGCGGCGGAGACCACGTCGCCGAGCACGGCCGAGGCCGTCTGGATACCGCCCGCGCCGGCGCCGTAGAACATGAGGGAGCCCGCCGCCTCGGCCTCGACGAAGACGGCGTTGTTGGCACCGTGCACGGAGGCGAGAGGGTGGGCGACCGGCACGAGGGCGGGGTAGACCCGCACCGAGATGGACTCGGCGCCGTCGGCCTCGATGCGCTCGCAGACGGCGAGCAGCTTGATCACGAAGCCCGCCGCGCGGGCCTCCTCGATCATCGACGCCGTGATGGTGGTGATCCCCTCGCGGTGCACCGCCTCCAGCGGCACCGCGGTGTGGAAGGCGAGGCTGGCGAGGATCGCGGCCTTCTGCGCGGCGTCGTAGCCTTCGACGTCCGCGGTCGGGTCGGCCTCCGCATATCCGAGGCGCTGCGCGTCCGCCAGCACGTCGGCGAAGTCGGCGCCCTCGGTGTCCATCCGGTCGAGGATGTAGTTCGTGGTGCCGTTGACGATGCCCATGATCCGCACGACGCGGTCGCCCGCGAGCGAGTCGCGCAGCGGACGGATGATCGGGATGGCACCCGCGGCCGCCGCCTCATAGTAGACCGAGGCGCCGACGCGATCCGCCGCCTCGAACAGCTCCGGTCCGTGGGTGGCCAGCAGCGCCTTGTTGGCCGTGACGACGTCGGCTCCCGAGCCGATCGCCTGGAGGATGTTGGTGCGGGCGGGCTCGATGCCGCCGATGAGCTCGATCACGATGTCGGCGCCGAGGATGAGCGACTCGGCGTCGGTCGTGAAGAGCTCCTTCGGGAGCTCGACGTCGCGGGGCGCGTCGAGGTCACGGACCGCGATTCCGGCCAGGTCCAGCGCGGCACCCGCGCGGTCGGCCAGTTCGTCGCCGTGGCGGAGCAGGAGGGCCGCCACCTGGGAGCCGACGGCCCCGGCGCCCAGCAGCGCCACGCGAAGTCGTCTGTAGTCAGTCAATGGGTGCTCCTTCGGGGTGGGTCATCGTGCTCCCTCGGGGGCGTGCGCCCCGTCGATGCCCGCGTCGCGGGCCAGCAGGTCGTGGACGGTCTCGCCGCGGACGATCACCCGCGAGCGCCCCTCCCGCACCGCCACGATGGGCGGCCGCGGGACGTGGTTGTAGTTGCTCGCGAGCGAGGCGCAGTAGGCGCCGGTCGCCGGGACGGCCAGCAGATCGCCCGGTGTCACGTCTCCGGGGAGGTACTCGTGGTCGACGACGATGTCGCCGGACTCGCAGTGCTTGCCGACCACTCGGCTCAGCTGGGGCTCGTCCGTCCCCGTCCGCGAGGCGAGGCGGGCGGAGTAGCTGGCACCGTAGAGAGCCGTACGGGCGTTGTCGCTCATCCCGCCGTCGACGCTGACGTACCGCCGCGTGGCCCCGGAGGCGACCGTGACGTCCTTCGTCGTGCCGACCTCGTAGAGGGTCACGCCCGCCGTGCCGACGATCGCGCGCCCGGGCTCGAACGAGAGCGCGGGCACCGCGATGCCCCGCGCCGCGCAGCCCTCGGCGACCGCCGCCACGATGCCGTCGGCCAGCTCGTCGATCGGCGTGGGGTCGTCGACGCGGGTGTAGGCGATGCCGAAGCCGCCGCCGAGGTTCAGCTGCGGCACCGGGCCGTCCTCGAGGAGGGCGGCGTGCAGTTCGAGCACGCGCGACGCGGATTCGCGGAACCCGGCCACGCCGAAGATCTGGGAGCCGATGTGGCAGTGCAGGCCGGCGAACTCCAGCCCCGGGATCTCGCGGATGCGGGCCACGGCGACCTCGGCCTCGGCGAGCGGGAAGCCGAACTTCTGGTCCTCGTGGGCCGTGGCGAGGAAGTCGTGGGTCTCGGCGTGGACGCCGCTGATGACCCGGACCATGACGCGCTGCACGGTGTCCGTCCGGGCCGTGATGGCGGCGAGGCGCTCGATCTCGATCGCGCTGTCGACGACGATCGTGCCGATGCCGAGAGCGACAGCGCGCTCCAGCTCGGCGACCGACTTGTTGTTGCCGTGGAAGCCCAGCGAGGCCGGTGCGACCCCCGCGGCGAGGGCGACCTCGAGCTCGCCGCCGGTGCACACGTCGATGCGCAGCCCCTCGTCGACGACCCAGCGGGCGACCGTCGTGCATAGGAAGGCCTTGCCGGCGTAGTACACCTGCGCGGTCGTGCCGTGCGCCGAGGCGGCGCGGTCGAACGCGTCGCGGAAGGCCCGGGCGCGGCGCCGCACCTCGTCCTCATCGAGCACGAGGAGCGGCGTGCCGTAGGTGCGGGCGAGCTCGGGCGCCGGCACTCCGGCGAGCACCAGGCTGCCGTCGTCGTCGCGCGTGGCCGAAGCCGGCCAGACACCCGGCGCGAGATCGTTCGGATCTTCGGGGACGACGAGCCAGTCCGGAGCGAGCGTGGCGGCAGAGTCGAGCACGGAACACCAATCGTGGGACGGATCTCGGGCGGAGGCGCACATCGAGTTGCCCCGATTCTAGGGCACCCTCTGTCGCTGCCTGGTCACGGTGACACGCCGCGTCAACCCCCTGGGGAGCGGTACCGCCCGGCTCGTAGGGTGGGCACGTGGCAGACACCGACAACCGAGACTCCGAGAACCACTCCGCAGCCCCGGCCCGCCCGGGGCTGGTCGCCCGCATCACGGGTCCGGTGATCGCCTGGGCCCTCGCCCGGCGCCCGGTCAGGGCCGTGCTGCTGTACTCCGAGCGCCGTGGCCCGATGCTCGCCGACAGCGTGACCTACCGGGCCCTGTTCAGCGTCTTCGCGGGCGTGCTCCTCGGCTTCTCCCTCGCGGCCCTCTGGCTGTCCGGCAACCCGGAGGCCTGGCGCGCGATCATCGACGCCGTGCAATCCGCGGTCCCCGGGCTCATCGGCGAGGGCGGTGTCATCAATACGAACGACCTCCGGACTCCGGCCTCGTTCTCGATCGCCGGCATCATCTCCCTCGTCGCGCTGGTCGGTGCCGCTCTCGGCGCCATCGGCTCGCTCCGCACGGCCATCCGGACCATCGCCGGCACGATCCAGGCGGACATCCTGTGGATCTGGGTCATCGTCCGCAACCTCCTGCTCGCCGTCGGCATCGGGCTCGCGTTCGTGCTCGCCGCCGGGATCACCTTCATCGGACAGCTCGGGGTGACCTGGATCGGCGATCTGCTCGGGGTGCCGTCGGATTCGCCGCTGCTCGCCTGGACGGTCCGTCTCCTGTCGCTGCTCGTGGTCTTCATCCTCGATGCGGCCCTGATCGTCGGCGCCTTCCTCCTGCTGTCCGGCGTCCGGCCCGCCGCGCGCTCCCTGTGGAGCGGCGCCTTCCTCGGCGCCTTCGGCCTCATCGTGCTGCAGCAGCTCTCCGGACTGTTCGTGGGCGGAGCGACGAGCAACCCCCTCCTCGCGTCGTTCGCCTCGCTCCTCGCGCTCCTAATCTGGCTCCAGCTGTCCACGCAGGTCATCCTCGTCGCGTGCGCCTACATCGTGACCGCCGAAGAGGAGCGCGGCGACCGCCTGCACGAACGGTTCGGTGCGCGGACGTTCGTGCAGCGACGGCTGCAGCGCGCCGAGGTCGACGTGAAGATCGCGACGGCCGAGCTGCGCGACGCCCAGCGCGCGGCGGCCGAGGAGAACGGCACCGCCGCCCCGGAGTGAGGTCCTTGTTGTGACCGGAATCGATAGTATGGTCACAACGAGAGGGGACGCATGTCCGCACCACGACGGCACACCGTGACCGTTCCCGGCGCCGCGGTGTCGGTCCTGGAATGGCGCCCCTCCGGCGAGACGCAGACACCCGTGCTGCTGCTGCACGGCGGCGGGGCCGACAGTGCGGAGCTCTCCTGGGGCGAGGTCGGGCCGGCGCTGGCGGCGGCCGGACACCGCGTCCTCGCGCCGGACCACCCCGGCTTCGGACGCAGCCCACGCCTCGATGCGTCGCTGACCCAGGAGCGCCTGGTGCAGTACGTCGGCGACCTCGTCGACGCTCTCGAGCTGCACGCGTATGCCATCGGGGGTCTTTCGATGGGCGCGGGGATGGCGCTGGGCCATCTGCTCGACCGCCCGGACGGAGCACACGCCGCTGCCCTCCTCGGCAGTTACGGCCTGATGCCGCGCCTGACGGACGGCACCTTCGGGCCCCTCTCGCACCTGTCGACGTTCCTGCTCCTGCGTTCGGGCCTGCTCGGTGCGATGACACGCGTCTACGCACGCGACCGGAAGGCGATGACGCGAGGCCTCCAGGATCTCGTGCGCTCCCCCGACGCCCGCACCCCTGGTCTCGTCGACGCGGTGCTCGCCGAGGCCGCGACCGGCTCCGGTCTCACGACGTTCGGCGACTGGCAGCGGGATCAGGTGCGGCCGTTGCGACTCCGCACCGACTACCGTGATCGACTCGCCGAGATCCGCGTCCCGGTCCTCCTCGTGCACGGCGACCGCGACTCCGGTGTCCCTCTCCGGCGGGTCGAGGAGGCCGCGGAGATCCTGCCCGACGGGCAGCTCCTCGTGGCCCCCGGCGCCGGGCACTGGGTGCAACGGGACCGTCCCGACCTCGTGATCCCCGCCCTGCGCGACTGGTTCGCCCGAGGCTCCGATGCCTAGGCCGCTCGTGCCCGACCGTCGGGGACGCATCCTCGACGCGGCGGAGCGCATGGTCCTGGCCGAGGGCTTCGACGCGATGAACGTCGCCGCGATCGCGCGCGCGGCCGGTATCGGCAAGGGCGCCGTCTACCTGGAGTTCGCGGCGAAACGCGACATCCTCGATGCCCTGCTCCAGCGCGGCACCGTGCGGATCGCCGACGCCGTCGCCCGCACCGCGGGACCGCAGCCGTCGCTCAGCGCCCTCTACCGCGCCACGGCGGCGGCGCTGCTCGGCGACGAGCTCATGACGGCCGCGTTCCTCGACGACGCGGGAGTGCTCGGCGCCCACGTCGCCGCGCAGCCGACCTCCCGGTACCGGACGCGTCACGAACGGGTCGTCGCCGGGATCCGTGACCTCCAGCGCCAGGGCCGGATCGTGCCGGATGTGGAGCCCGAAGCCCTGGCCCTCGCTCTCTCCAGCGCCACCCTCGGACTGCTCTCGGCCGCACGCACGCTGGGTCCCCTGGATCGCGCGACCTTGGAGAGCGCGATCGACACCGTCGGCCGGATGGCCGCGAGCTTCGAGACGGAGTGACATGCATCACGAGACATCGGGTCCCCCGGGGACACCACCGCTTCTGCTCCTGCACGGCGGCGGGGTCGCCGGGTGGATGTGGGAGCCGCTGCGCGGACACCTCGATCCCGCGCGCCGGGTCGTCGTCCCGGACCTCCCCGGTCACGGCCGCAGCGCGAGCGTCGACTACGCATCGCACGGGGAGACGGTGGCGGCGCTCGTCCCCCTGCTGGAGCGGGAGACCGGACCGGCCACCGTCGTCGGCTTCTCCCTCGGCGCGCAGCTCGCCGTCCTGCTGGCGGCACGACGCCCGGACCTCGTCGCCGACGCCGTCGTCATCAGCGCTCAGGCGGAGCCGATCCGGGCCGTCGGGCCCACTCTGGCGCTGCTCCGCCTCACCGCCGGACTCGCCAGGAACGAGCGCTTCGCCCGTCTGCAGGCACGAGAGCTGTTCATCCCGGAAGAACTGCTTCCCCGCTACCTGGAGACCTCCGCCGCCCTCTCACGCACGACGCTGCTGCGCGCGGTCGAGGAGAACCTGCGTTTCACACCGCCGCCCGCGTGGCGTGCGCATCCCGGTTCGGCGCTGGTGCTCGTCGGCGCGGAGGAGAAGCCGCTCATGCGCCGCTCCGCCGCGCTGCTGAACCGCGTGCACCCGCGCAGCACGCTCGAGATCGTCGAGGGGTGCGGTCACGGCATCCCCCTGCAACGGCCGGCGGAACTCGCCGCGCGCCTGCAGGAGCGCCTGCCCGGGTGAACCGGGGTCCGCTCAGCGGTCGCAGGTGCCCTTCGCCTGGAGTGCCTCGTCGGTGACGATCGCGCCGTCCGCATCGACGTCGATCACGGCGTCGTCGCCGACGATCTCGACCCCCGTCAGCGTGAGACCGGCCGGGAGCTGGTCGGCGATGCACACCCGTCGTGGCTGGGTGATCCCCTCGCCGAGGGAGCCGAGCGACGACCCGACGCGGTCGAGGTCGACCTCCACGCCGCCGACGCTGGCCGCCACCGGCGTGAGTTCGAGGTCGCCCTCGACGGCGCCGGGGGTGAACGTGACGGACACCGGGACCGCCGTCCCGAGCACCGCGAAGGAGCCGCCGAGCGTCGCGTTCGGCGCGGCGAACTCGACCGTGTCGACGGGCAGGTCGGTGTCCGAGAGCAGAGCGGTGAACTGCTCCTGGTCGATGCGGATGGTGCCGTCGGCGCCATCGAGGTCGCCGCCGCGCAGCGGGACGCCCGTCGCGGTGACGTCGGCCGCCCCCGTGATGCCCTGCAGCGTCACGGCGTCGGTCGACAGGCGCAGGATGTCGAGGCGGCCGGCGAGCAGCTGCGGCAACAGGATCCCCTCGGTCTCGACATCGAGCTGCTGGTCGGCGGGCAGGTCGAGCTGCTCGATCACCATCGACCGCACGACGCCGGGGAGCACGGCACGGGCGACGAGCTCCGCCGCGACCACGAGGGCGGCGAGCACGACCACGACGATGAGGACGACCCAGGGCCACCGGCGCCGCCGCGGCGCTGCGCTCTTCCGCCGACCGTCCGCCGGGTCGGGGACCACGAGCGTCGGGTGCTCGTCCGAGGGCTTCGGGTACGGGAGGGTCGGGTTGTCGTCGCTCATGGCGCTCCCTACATGCGCTCGGGCGCGGAGACGCCGAGCAGGTCGAGCCCGTTGCGGAAGACCTGGCCGGCGGCGTCGTTCAGCCACAGGCGCGTGCGGTGCACGTCCTCGACCGGGGCGTCGCTCAGGGGGATCACCCGGCAGTTGTCGTACCAGCGGTGGTACAGCCCGGCGAGCTCCTCCAGGTAGCGCGCGACGCGGTGCGGCTCACGCACCTCGGCGGCGAACGCGACGATGCGCGGGAACTCCTGCAGCGCGCCCAGCAGCGCCGCCTCGGTCTCGTGCGTGAGCGTCTCCGGGGCGAAGACCGAGCGGTCGATGCCGGAGTCGGCGGCGTTGCGCGCGACGTTGTGGGTGCGGGCGTGTGCGTACTGCACGTAGAACACCGGGTTGTCGTTCGTGCGCTTCTGCAGCAGCTCCGGGTCGAGGTCGAGCGGCGAGTCGGCGGGCGAGCGCTCCAGCGAGTACCGCAGCGCGTCCGTGCCGAGCCAGTCGAGCAGGTCGTCCATCTCGATGATGTTGCCGGCGCGCTTGCTGAGGCGGGCTCCGTTGATCGAGACCATCTGGCCGATGAGCACCTGGATGTTCTTCGCGGGGTCGTCGCCCGCCGCTCCCGCGACCGCCTTGAGGCGGTGCACGTAGCCGTGGTGGTCGGCGCCGAGCAGGTAGATCTTGTCGCGGAAGCCGCGGTCGCCCTTGTTCAGGTAGTAGGCGGCATCGGCGGCGAAGTACGTGTACTCGCCGTTCGAGCGGCGGATGACGCGGTCCTTGTCGTCGCCGAAGTCGGTGGTGCGCACCCAGACGGCGCCGTCCTCGTCGAACACGTGGCCCTGCTCGCGCAGACGGTCGACGGCCTGGTCGATCAGGCTGGAACCCGAGGCGTCCTTCGCGTGGAGGGTGCGCTCGGAGAACCACACGTCGAACGGCACGTTGAAGCGCTCGAGGGAGTGCTTGATCTCGGCGAGCTGGTACTCGTAGCCGAGCTCGCGGGCGACGGCGAGCTGCTCCTCCTCCGGGAGGTCGAGCAGGTCGGGGCGGGCCTCGAGGACGCGGCCGGCCAGCGTCGCGATGTACTCGCCCGGGTAGCCGCCCTCCGGCGTGGGCTCCCCCTTCGCCGCGGCCAGCACGGACGCGGCGAAGCGGTCCATCTGCACGCCCGCGTCGTTGATGTAGTACTCGCGCACCGCACGGGCACCGCTCGCGAGGAGCAGGCGGACGATCGCGTCGCCGAGGGCCGCCCAGCGCGTGTGCGCGATGTGCAGCGGCCCGGTGGGGTTCGCCGAGACGAACTCGACGTTGACGCTCACGCCCTCCTGCGAGGAGTTCGTCCCGTAGGCGGGACCGGCGTCGACGATGACCTTCGCGAGCGCGCCGGCGGCCGCCGCGTCGAGGCGGATGTTGAGGAAGCCGGGGCCCGCGACCTCCACACTCGCGATGCCGTCCACATCGGCCAGTCCGTCGGCGATCTGCTGGGCGAGCTCGCGCGGATTCGTGCCGAAGGGCTTGGCCAGGCGCATGGCGATGTTCGAGGCCCAGTCGCCGTGATCGCGGTTGCGCGGGCGCTCCAGCACGATGTCGGCGGCGGAGAGGTCGAACGGCTCGCCCGGACGTCGTTCCTCGGCGATGGGGGCGAGGACGGCGAGGAGGGCGTGGGCGAGCGTTTCAGGATTCATAGACCCCCCAGTTTACGGGGGTGCGCAGGCCCGTTCCGTCGCCCCGTGTCCCGCCGAGTTTGCGATCCGTCCTCCGTGATCTACTCTCACACCATGAACGCCCCCGCCGCCCCTCGTCGACTGCGCATCGCGGGCGTCGCCGCCGCCCTCCTCGTCGCCGTCGCCGCGGGCGTGATCGGGGTCTGGCGACCGTGGGTTCCGGCGCCGTCGTCCCTCCCGGTCGGCACTGCGGCCGGAGACGAGTCCGCCGCGGTGATCGCTCCTGCACCGCTCGCGCTCCCCGACGAGCCGACCGTCCTCGTCTTCGGCGATTCGTGGACCTACGGCTCTGCCGCGTCCGACCCCACCCTCGGCTACGCGTACGTGCTCGCCGACCTGCTGCACGGCACGACCATCGTGGACGGCGTGCGCGGCAGCGGCTACCTCAAGCCCGGCATCGACGGCCCCACCTTCGGCGAGCGCATCGCGGCGCTGGACCCGACTCTCGACCCGGACCTCGTCATCATCCAGGGCTCCATCAACGACCGGGCACAGGGCGCTGCCGGCTACCGCGAGGCGGTGACCGCCGCGTGGGACGCGCTGACGGCGCTGTACCCGGAGGCGGCGATCGTCGTGCTCGGCCCCGCGCCGCACGAGCTTCCGGTCGGCGCGCAGACGGCACGGATCGACCGGGATCTCGCGGCTCTCGCCTCGGCCCGCGGCTGGTGGTACATCTCCCCCGTCGCGCTCGACTGGATCACCGAGGACAACTATCTCTCCGTCATCGACGTGGAGGTCGGACGCAAGCATCCGTCCACCGACGGCCACCGCTATCTCGCCGAGAAGCTCGCGGCGGCGCTCGACGAACTGCGCGCCGCACCGGTCACGGAGGCCGGTGGGTCGGAGACCACCCCCGACGAGTGATATTGTCGATCGGTACGCCTCCGTAGCTCAGTGGATAGAGCGCCGGTTTCCGGTACCGTAGGTCGCAGGTTCGACTCCTGTCGGGGGCACGTACAGCAAGAGGGATCGTCCACACGGACGGTCCCTCTTCTCGTGCCGCCGGGAGTCCGTCCACGTCCCGCAGCCGAGCCGGGTAGCCTGGATCCGTGCCCTCCCTCCTCATCGCCGGTTCGACGCGCGCCCCGCGCCGTCTGTCGTCCGCGACGCCGATGACGGAGTGGATGCGCGTGGTCCTGCACCCCGGCACCAACGGGTGGACGAGCGTCTGGGGCACCCTCTCGCACGGCGAGATCGCCGGCTGCCCGCCGCCACAGGGATAGGCCGCGCCCGGACGGGGGCGGCGACATCGCGTCACCCATCCATCTGCCGTGAGGTATCCCTGTGTCTTCTTCGTCGTCCCCTGCCCGTTTCCGTCTCGCGCCGCATGAGCTCTGGCGCGGCATCCGTTCCACCGCCCGGAGCGACGTGCTCGGCGGCGGTCTGCTGCTGACCGCCACGCTCGCCGCCCTGATCCTCGCCAACTCCCCCGCCGCCCCCTGGTACGAGGCCGTCAGGGACTTCCGCTTCGGGATCCCGGAGTGGCACCTCGAGCTCAGTGTCGGCGCCTGGGCCGCCGACGCCCTGCTCGCGGTGTTCTTCTTCGTCGTCGGACTGGAGCTGAAGGAGGAGTTCGTCGCCGGGCGTCTCCGTGACCCGCGCCGTGCCGCGCTTCCGATCGCCGCCGCGGTGGGCGGCGTCATCGTCCCCGCCCTCTTCTTCGTCGCGATCAACGCCGCGTCGGGCGCCGAGGTCCTCCGCGGATGGGCGATCCCCACGGCCACGGACATCGCGTTCGCGATCGCGGTGCTCGCCGTCGTCGGCCGCTTCCTGCCGCCCGCCCTGCGGGTGTTCCTGCTAACCCTCGCGATCATCGACGACCTCATCGCCATCACGATCATCGCCACCTTTTACACCGAGACCATCAGCTTCCCCTGGCTGATCCTGGCGCTCCTCCCCCTCGCGGGCTTCGCACTCGCTGTGCAGAACGGCATCCGGTCCTGGTGGATCCTGCTTCCCCTCGCCCTGGCCGTTTGGGCGTTCGTACATGCGTCCGGGGTGCACGCGACGGTCGCGGGGGTGCTGCTCGGCTTCATGGTGCCGGTGCGTCCGACGGAGCGCGCGCGGGTGCGGACCGGGACGGACGCCGACGGCGCCCCGGTCTACGACGGTCTCGCCGCGCACTTCGCGGATCGCTGGGGCATCGTGGCGACCCTCGTCGCCGTGCCGGTGTTCGCCTTCTTCGCGGCCGGGGTCGAGATCGGCGGCGTGGACGGCCTCGTCTCGGCGCTGACCGACCCCATCACGATCGGTATCATCGTGGGGCTCGTGCTCGGTAAGCCCGTCGGCATCCTGCTCACGACCTTCCTGTTGAGTCGCGTACCGGCCCTGCGCCTCGATGAGTCGCTGCGCTGGCCGGATCTCGCGGGCATGTCCCTGCTCGCGGGCATCGGGTTCACGGTCTCGCTGCTGGTGGGCGAGCTCGCGTACGGCAGCAGCAGCGTCGCGGACGATCACGTGAAGATCGGCGTGCTCGTCGGCTCCCTCCTCGCCGCGGTCCTCGGCGGACTCGTGCTCGCAGCACGAAGCCGGCGCGCGCGCGGGGCCGCCTCGGCCGGCTGATGCCCCGGCGCGACGGCCGGCCTCAGGCGATCTCGAGGTTGCCGGCCGTCGCGCTGCCCGGCGGTTCCGGTACCAGGTAGAGCCCGGTGGGGCTGTTGGCCGTGTAGGCGAGCGCGTCGACCCACGCGCGATTCACCTCGGGTCTCCTGCTGCCGAAGTACTGGAAGACGATGCTGCTGTAGGCGTGGATCCAGACGGTGTTCTTCCCGCCGCCGACGCTGGCATCCTCCCGCCAGCTGAACGCGAACGGCTCCCCTCGACGCAGCTTCGCGGTGATGACGAGCTGGATGTGCAGGAGCGCGCGGTCCTCGAGTTCGCATCGTTCGTACGCCTCCCCGTCTCATCCGTCAATGCCCTGAGTCATCCTCGAGGCGGCGCCTAGCGTCGGTCACTCCACGTAGCGAAGGAGCATCCGATGAAGGCGATGACCTACCGCGGACCGTACAAGATCCGCGTCGAGGAGAAACCCGATCCGACGATCCAACACCCCAACGACGCGATCGTGCGGGTCACGAGAGCCGCCGTGTGCGGGTCGGATCTCCACCTCTTCCACGGCATGATGCCCGACACCCGTATCGGGCACACCTTCGGTCACGAGATCGTCGGGGTGGTCGAGGAGGTCGGCTCCTCCGTGGAGACGCTGCGCCCGGGCGACCGGGTGATGGTGCCTTTCAACATCTACTGCGGCTCGTGCTACTTCTGCCGCCGCGGTCTCTTCTCGAACTGCCACAACGTGAACCCGAACGCGACCGCCGTCGGCGGGATCTACGGCTACTCGCACACGACCGGCGGGTACGACGGCGGGCAGGCGGAGCGCGTGCGCGTGCCGTTCGCGGATGTCGGCCCTTCGGTGATCCCGGAGTGGCTCGCCTCCGAGGACGCGCTGCTGCTCACCGACGCGTTCTCCACCGGCTACTTCGGCGCGCAACAGGCGGACATCGCCGAAGGGGACACGGTGGTCGTGTTCGGCGCCGGTCCCGTCGGCCTGGCCGCCGCCCGCTCGGCCTGGTTCCTCGGCGCGGGCCGCGTCATCGTCGTCGACCACCTCGACTACCGGCTCGAGAAGGCACGGGACTTCGCCTTCGCCGAGACGATGCACCTGCACGAAGCCGGTGACATCGTGCTCGCGCTGAAGAAGGCGACCGGCTACCTCGGCGCGGACGTGGTGATCGACGCGGTGGGCGCGGAGGCGGACGGCAGCGTCGTCCAGCACGTGACCGCCGCCAAGCTCAAGCTGCAGGGCGGCTCCCCCGTCGCGGTGAACTGGGCCATCGACAGCGTGCGCAAGGGCGGCACCGTGTCGATCCTCGGCGCCTACGGCCCGCTGGTGACCTCGGTGCGCCTGGGCGACATCATGAACAAGGGCCTCACGGTGCGCGGCAACCAGGCTCCCGTGAAGAGGCAGTGGCCGCGGCTGCTCGAACACATCCAGGCGGGGCACATCCGTCCGTCCGAGTTGCTGACGCACCGCTTCCCCCTGGAGCACATCGCGGAGGCCTACCACGTGTTCTCGTCCAAGCTCGACGACTGCATCAAACCGCTCATCGTCGTCGGAGAGGAATGACCATGCCGTACGAAGGATCTCGACCCATCCCCGCACCGACCCCCGATGAGCTGCGTGCACGGATCCCGGGCTGGGGCGCCGACCTCGCCCCCGAGCACCGCCGCACCTGGCAGCAGCTGGAGGATGTCGGCGACACCGGCGCGCACTGGGACCTCCCCGAGCGTCAGGGCCCCGACCGCGGCCGCGAGCGCTCGATCGAGCACGGCATGCTGCCTCCCGTCTGGGGCACCGCGCAACCGCTGCACGGCGTGTCGGGTGCCATCAGGCGCGTCGCCTACGACCGGTTCAGCGAGACGAAGAACAGCCGCTGGCTGCTGCTCGTGCTGGGCGACCGCGTCGATGCCGTGACCGCGCACGCCCGCTCCCTTATCACCCGGCGGCCGGACGACCCCATCACGCAGACCGGCGTCCTCGCGGAACCGCAGCATCGTCCGCTCGCGTCGCGGTTCGGACGCGGCCGCATCGATCTCCGGCACACCTGGCTCGACCCGATCATCGTCGTGGGGCCCTGGGTGCTGACGGCGGTCCTGGGCGTCCGCGCTCTCCGCCGCCTCGGCCGTCGGCGCTGAGCCGGGACCGAGACGGCGGCGTGGTGGCGCTCAGCGCTGCAGGATGCCCGCGGTGACGACCTCCGGACGGAGATCGAGCCGCCGCAGCAACTGCGCATTGAGCGCCACCACGATCGTCGACAGCGACATGAGCACCGCGCCGACCGACATCGGCAGCACGAAGCCGATCGGAGCGAGCACACCCGCCGCGAGCGGGACGGAGAGCAGGTTGTACCCGGCCGCCCACCAGAGGTTCTGCCTCATCTTCCGGTACGAGGCGCGGGAGAGCTCGATCACCGACAGCACCGCACGCGGGTCGTCTCCGGCGAGGATGACCCCGGCGGAGGCGATCGCCACGTCGGTGCCGGCGCCGATCGCCAGGCCGACGTCGGCCTGAGCGAGCGCGGGCGCGTCGTTCACGCCGTCGCCCACCATCGCGACCCTGCGGCCCTCGTGCTGCAGCTCCTGCACCTTCGCGGCCTTGTCCTCCGGCCGGACGCCCGCGAACACGCGGTCGATGCCGAGGTCGGCCGCGACGGTGTGCGCGACGGCCTCCGCGTCGCCGGTGATCATCACGACCTGGACACCGAGCGCGTGCAGGGCGTCGACCGCGTCCCGCGACTCCGGGCGCACCTCGTCCGCGAGCTTGAGCGCCCCGATGACGTGTCCATCCCGCAGCACATGCAGGATGATCGCGCCGTCCGCACGCCAGCCCTCCGCAGCGGGGAGCTCGTGGGCATCCTCCTCCGTGAGCAGGTGCGGGCCGCCGACGCGGATCACCGCACCGTCCACCGTCGCGGTCACCCCCACCGCCGGCGAGGACGAGAAGTCGCGGCTCGCCGGCACGCGGAGTTCCTTGTCGCGCGCGGCGCGGACGATGGCCTTCGCCAGCGGATGCTCGCTGTCGGCCTCGGCGGCCGCGGCGAGCGCCAGCACCTCCTCCGCGGTCTCCGCACCGGCCAGCGACACCGCGGAGACGACGGGCTCACCCTTGGTCAGCGTGCCGGTCTTGTCGAACAGCACGGTGTCGACGGTGCGCATGCTCTCCAGGGCCAGCCGATCCTTCACGAGCACCCCGCCACGGGCCGCGCGCTCGGTCGCGATCGAGACGACGAGCGGGATGGCCAGGCCCAACGCGTGCGGGCAGGCGATCACGAGGACGGTGATCGTGCGGATGACGGCGTCGTCCGGCAGGCCGACCGCGCTCCACACCACCGCGGTGATCGCGGCAGCACCGAGCGCGAACCAGAACAGCCAGCCGGCTGCCGTGTCGGCCAGACGCTGTGCGCGGGACGAGGAGTTCTGCGCCTCCGTCACGAGCCGCTGGATCCCCGCGAGCGTCGTGTCGTCTCCGGTCGCCGTGATCTCCACGCGCAGCCCCGAGTCGGTGGCGACGGTTCCCGCGGTCACAGGGTCGCCGGTCGCCCGGGTGACGGTGCGCGACTCCCCCGTCACCATGGATTCGTCCATCGAGGCACGGCCGTCGACGATCCGCCCGTCGGCGGGGATGCTCCCGCCGGGGCGCACCACCACGACATCGCCCACGCGGAGGTCCGACGGGGAGACCCGCACGACCTGATCGCCCTCCACACGCTCCGCCTCGTCCGGCAGCAGCGCGGCCAGCGAGTCGAGGGCAGAGGTGGTCTGCGCCAGAGAGCGCATCTCGATCCAGTGCCCGAGCAGCATGATCACGATGAGGAGAGCGAGCTCCCACCAGAAGTCGAGCTCATGATGCAGCAGGCCGAGGCTCGCTCCCCAGGACGCGACGAACGCCACCGTGATCGCGAGCCCGATGAGCAGCATCATGCCGGGCTGCCGGGCACGGATCTCGCTGACGGCGCCGGTGAGGAACGGCTTCCCTCCCCAGACGTACATGACCGTGCCGAGGACCGGCGACACCCAGACCAGACCCGGGATGTCGGGAAGCGGGTAGCCCACGATCATCGCGAACATGCCCGAGAGCAGCACGGTGGGCACGGCGAGGACGAGCATGATCCAGAACAGCCGCCGGAACTGGGCGACGTGGTCGCCGTGATCGCCATGGCCCCCGTGACCGCCGTGTCCCGCGTGATCGTCGTGCCCGGCGTGCCCACTGTGTCCCGCGTGGTCCGTGTGGTCTCCGTGCGCGGCGTGCTCCGCGTGTCCGGTGTGGTCCGCGGGCGTCCCGGTCCCCGTTCCCGCGAGGTGACCGTGCGCGGAATGGTCGTGATGCGAGGTGCTCATGTCTTCCCTCCAACGTCGATGATGCCGTGCGGGGCCGGATCTGTCGCGGCCCCGCACGGGTGGGGGCTCAGGCCGCCCTGGTGTACTTCGCGGGATCGGCGTCGAATGCCGGCCCGCAGCCCGCGCAGCAGAAGTAGTAGCGGGTGCCCTCGTGGTCGCGGTACAACCCCGCGGCCTCGGCGGTCGCGATCACGACGGGCGTTCCGGCCATCACCGGGCATTCGGCCATGCCCTCGGCCGGCACGGCGAGCAGGTCGGTGCGCCCTTCGGCGGAGACGCCGCTCTGGCGCGGGACGCTGCAGCAGGATCCTGCGGGGGAATCGGACATGTCGGTACTCCTCTGTCTCTCGTTCACGGGGTGTCCACCGCCCTGCTGCGGAAGGACCGCAGGCGGAGGCTGTTGCCGACGACGAAGACGCTGGAGAACGCCATCGCCGCACCGGCGAGCATGGGGTTGAGCAGGCCGAGCGCCGCGAGCGGGATGGCGGCGACGTTGTAGGCGAACGCCCAGAACAGGTTGCCCTTGATCGTGCCGAGCGTGCGGCGGGACAGGCGGATCGCGTCGGCCGCGCTGCGGAGGTCGCCGCGGACGAGCGTGATGTCGCTGGCCTCGATCGCCGCGTCGGTCCCGGTCCCCATCGCCAGCCCGAGGTCCGCCTGGGCGAGGGCCGCGGCGTCGTTCACACCGTCTCCCACCATCGCGACGACCTTTCCTCCGCCCTGGAGCCGGCGCACCACCTCGACCTTGTCCTGGGGCAGCACCTCGGCGATCACCTCGGTGATCCCCACCTCGCGGGCGATCTGCTCGGCCACCGCACGGTTGTCTCCCGTGAGCAGGACGGGCGTCAGTCCCAGCGCCCGGAGCTGCGCCACCGCCTCCGCGCTCGTGGCCTTGACCGTGTCGGCGACGACGAGCACCCCGCGGGCACGACCGTCCCAGCCCACCGCGATCGCGGTCTTGCCCTGGGCCTCCGCCTCGGCCTTGACCGCAGCCAGCCCCGCGGACAGGTGCTGCGACCAGTCGGCGAGCAACGAGGCGCGTCCCACGACGACGGCGTGGCCGTCCACGATGCCCTGGACGCCCCTGCCCTCGACGTTCGCGAACTCCTCGACGCTCGGAAGGGTGCCGAGCTCCCGGGTGGCCGCGGCCGCCACGGCCTGCGCGATGGGGTGCTCGGAGGCGTCCTCGAGGGCCCCGGCGAGCCGCAGCAGCTCCTCGCGCTGCACGCCGTCGTCGGTGTGCACCGCCGTCAGCGTCATGCGACCGGAGGTGACGGTGCCCGTCTTGTCGAGCACGACCGTATCGACCTTCCGGGTCGACTCGAGCACCTCGGGGCCCTTGATGAGAATGCCCATCTGGGCGCCGCGACCCGTGCCGACGAGGAGAGCGGTCGGCGTGGCCAGACCCAGAGCGCAGGGGCAGGCGATGATGAGCACCGCGACCGCGGCGGTGAAGGCGGCGGCAGCCGGGTACCCGGCCGCGAGCCAGGCCACGAGCGTGCCGAGGGCGATCACGATCACGATCGGCACGAAGATCCCGGAGACACGGTCCGCGAGCCGCTGCACCTCGGCCTTCCCGGTCTGCGCCTCCTCCACGAGCCGCGCCATCTGCGCGAGCTGGGTGTCGGCGCCGACGCGGGTCGCACGGACGACGAGGCGTCCCCCGGCATTCACGGTGGCGCCGGTGACGACGTCGCCCTCCCCGACCTCGACGGGCACCGACTCACCGGTCAGCATCGAGGCATCGACGGCGGACGTGCCGCCGACCACCACCCCGTCGGTGGCGATCTTCTCCCCCGGGCGCACGACGAACTCGTCGCCGACCCGCAGCGCGCTCGTCGGGATGCGCGTCTCGACGCCGTCGCGGAGCACGGCGACCTCCTTCGCGCCGAGCTCCAGCAGGGCGCGGAGCGCCGCACCGGCCTGCCGCTTGGAGCGCTTCTCGAAGTAGCGTCCGGCGAGGATGAACGTGGTCACCCCCGCTCCGACCTCGAGGTAGATGTTCCCTGCGCCGTCGCTGGGCGCGACGGTGAACTCGAACGGGTGCGTCATGCCGGGCATCCCGGCGGTGCCGAAGAAGAGCGCGTACAGCGACCACAGCAGCGCGGCGATCGTACCCATCGAGATGAGCGTGTCCATCGTGGCCGCTCCGTGCCGGAGGTTGATCCACGCCGCCTTGTGGAACGGCCAGGCCGCCCACACGATCACGGGACCCGCGAGCGCGAGCGACAGCCACTGCCAGTACGTGAACTGGAGCGCCGGGATCATCGCCATCGCGATGACCGGGACGGTGAGCACGACGGAGGCGATCAGCCGCTGCCGCAGCGCCGTGAGCTCCGGATCCGGCTGCTCTCCGTCGGGCTGCGCACCCTCCGGCGCGCGAGGCGCCGGGACGACGGCGGTGTATCCGGTCTTCTCGACCTCGGCGATGAGCACGGCGGTGTCGACGCCCGCCGGCACCGTGACGCTCGCTTTCTCGGTCGCGTAGTTCACGGTGGCGGTGACGCCGTCGAGACGATTGAGCTTCTTCTCGATCCGCATCGCGCACGACGCGCAGGTCATGCCGCCGATCTCCAGCTCCACGCTGGTCGCGGACGGAGTGTCCATCAGGACCGGACCGCCTGGTAGCCCGCCTCGTCCACGGCGGCCAGCACGGCCGTGTCGTCGACGGGGGCGGAGCTGCGCACCACGAGTCTCCCGCTCTGCGCGCTGACATCGATACCCTCGACACCGGGGATGCGCGACACCTCGTCGCGGATCGCCATCTCGCAGTGGCCGCACGTCATTCCGGTGACCTGGTACTCGCTCGTGCTCATCATGCTTCCTTTCCTCGGGATACCCCCCTGGGGTACTCCTTCGGCACAACCTTATACCCTCCGAGGGTATTCCCGCACGCCCGGCCGCAGCGGGACTCGTCCGCTCCGGGTGAGGGACGCTCGGCATCCGGCGTCGCGCCTGGGAGGATCCCGGTCATGGACTCCTCACCTCTGTCTTCCTGGCGGGACACCGGCACGCGGCGCACCATCGAGGCGTTCGTCGCCGCCGTGACGGAGGGCCCCGACGCCATCCCCGTCGACGAACGCATCGCGGTGTTCGACAACGACGGCACTCTCTGGTCGGAGAAACCCATGCCCACCCAGCTGCACTACGTCGTCGAGCGCTGGCGCGAGGAGGCGACCCGCGACCCCTCCCTGGCCGACCGGCAGCCCTACCGCGCCGCGGTCACCGGTGACCTCGCCTGGCTCGGCACCGCGATCGACAAGCACTACGCCGGCGACGACTCCGACCTCGGCGTCATCATCCAGGCGCTCTTGGGATTGACCGATGGCGTGAGCGTGGAGGACTACGCCCGCTCCGTCGCGGAGTTCTACCGCACGGCCCAGCACCCGCTCCTCGGCCGCCCCTACGCCGAATCGGTGTACCGCCCGATGGTCGAGCTGCTGCGGTACCTCGAGAGCCACGGCTTCACGTGCTACATCGTGTCGGGCGGCGAGCGCGACTTCATGCGGCCGATGACCCAGGCGAACTACGGCATCCCTCCCGAGCGCGTGATCGGCTCGGCGCTCGGACTCGCTTACGACGAGAAGGATGCCAGCGTCCGCTACTCCTCGGCCCTGGCGTTCTTCGACGACGGACCGGAGAAACCGGTGCGGATCTGGAGTCGGATCGGGCGGCGCCCGCTGCTGGCGGCCGGCAACTCGAACGGCGACCTGCCGATGCTCGACTTCGCGCACGGCGGCCCTCGGCCCGGACTCGCCCTGCTGATCCATCACGACGACGCTGACCGCGACGACACGCCCTACGACACGGGAGCGGAGCAGGCCCTCCGCGCAGCCGCCGACCGCGGGTACACCGTGGTGAGTGTCCGCGACGACTGGGCGTCCCTGTTCCCCGACCCCATCTGAGTCGGGGATCACCGGTCACAGGGCGCAGCGGAACCCGATGTGGGTCATGGCGGTGTCCTCCGCCTGCGCCGATCGCGCCGCGGGGCGGTAGCGGAGGCAGTACTCCGGAGCGCACAGGTGCGATCCCCCCTTGAGCACGCGGCGAGGGATGGGCGACCCGGGCTCGGAGGACAGCAGGCTCGCGCGTTGACCGGCGTCGACCCCCACCGCGCCCGGCGGCACGTGCCGGTGCGTCCAGTAGTCCGCCGTCCACTCCCAGACGTTGCCGATCATGTCGTGCAGGCCGTACCCGTTCGCGGGGAACGAGGCGACCGGCGCGGTGCCGATCCACCCGTCGGCACCGTCGTTCCGGTACGGGAAGGCGCCCTGCCAGGTGTCGGCCATGAGGGTGCCGTCCGGCTTCGTCTCCTGACCCCAGGCGAAGCGGGCGCCGACGAGGCCGCCGCGCGCCGCCCATTCCCACTCCGCCTCCGTGGCAAGGCGCTTGCCTGCCCACGCGGCGTAGGCGACGGCATCGGGGTACGCGACCTGCACGACCGGATGATCGAGGCGGTCGTCGATCGACGAGGCCGGTCCGAACGGGTGGCGCCAGGACGCCTCGGGCTCCCACCGCCACCACTGCCGCCAGTCGCGCAGGTCGACGGGGCCGCGAGTCGGCGTGAACACCATGGCGCCGGGGACGAGGTCGTCCGGATGCACCCCGGGGTAGTCGGCGGGGTCCATCGGCCGCTCGGCGATCGTGACGTAGCCGGTGTCCTCGACGAACGCGGCGTACTGGCGGTTCGTCACGGGGTGCTGATCCAGCGCGAACGCCTCCACGCGCCGTTCGTGGACGGGGCCTTCCTCCGGGTAGAACTCGTCCGACCCCATGAGCAGCGTTCCGCCGGGGACCTCGATCATCGCCGTCATGCCCTCATGCTAGGCCGCCGCCCGCTCCGCGCGGTCACTCGCGCGACAGCATCGCGGCCGCCTCGAGCTCCATATCGAGATACTGCTCCGCGCTCACGTCGACCGCCACGCCCAGGAGCGTGCCGCCGGTGAACGGGAACGGGTTGGCGTACTGCGCACTCACCGGGTCGGCACTGTCCCACCCGACGCAGAGCCCGTCGCCGCAGAGCGTGAACTTGCCGACTTGGGCCCGCATCGGACCGGACGCCACGGCGCGATCATCGACGTACAGCGTGGCGGTGCCGACGGACTCGCCGTGCTCCCCCGCTCCCTCCCGCACGAACTCCACGCCCAGGGTGTGCGGGCCGGGGGCGAGCTCGTCCGAGGTGAACGACTGCTCCGGCGGGATGCCGAGGAAGTTGTACACGTAGACGAGCCTGTTGTCCTTGAGGAACAGCGAGTGCCCGCCGAAGCGGGAGCCGTGCGCGAAGAGCACTCCCTCGGCGCCCTGCTCCAGGATGACGTCGGCGATGATCTTGTAGGAGCGCCCGCGGACGTTCACCGCGACGCTCTCCGGCACCGCCGCGGTGCCGGGGAAGTAGACGTACCGCTCCCGGGGCGCCTCGGCCTGAGGCCGGGGAACCGTGAGGATCTCGCGGGCCGACCGGTCGTCGAGGGGAAGGGCGAAGTTCGCCTCCGCCTCCGCGAACCACGCGGCGATGAGCTCCTGCAGCTTCTCCGGGTGCGTCGCGGCGAGGTCGTTCGACTCGGAGCGGTCCTCCGCCACGTGGTACAGCTCCCACACGTCGTCGTCGAAGTGGCCCTTGCCGCTCAGCGGCGCGTGCACCGCCGCCGCCTTCCAGCCGTCCTTCCAAATGCCCCTGGTGCCGAGCATCGAGTAGTACTGCACGCTCTTCCGCGTCGGCCCGTCCGGCGCGGCGTCGAAGGAGTACTTCATCGAGACGCCGTCGAGCGGTCGCTGCGGCACTCCGCGGTAGGACTCCGGCATCGCGATGCCGATCACGTCGAGCACCGTCGCCACGACGTCCACCGAGTGGTGGTACTGGTGGCGCAGCTCCCCCTTCGCCGCGATCCCCTTCGGCCAGTGCACGACCATCGGGTCGCAGGTGCCGCCGGAGTACTGGGAGTACCGCTTGAACATCTGGAAGGGCGTGGAGAACGCCGCCGCCCACCCCGTCGGGTAGTGGTTGTAGGTGTCGGCGGACCCGAGCGTGTCGATCATCGCGAGGTTCTCGGCGAGGTCGTCGGGGTAGCCGTTGAAGAACTTGTTCTCGTTCACGGAGCCGTCCGGCGATCCCTCCCCCGAGGCGCCGTTGTCGGCGCAGTAGAAGATGATCGTGTTGTCCAGCTGCCCCGTCTCCTCCAGGTAGTCCACGATCCGGCCGACCTGGGCATCCGTGTACTCGGAGAAGCCCGCGAAGACCTCCGCCATCCGCGCGAACAGCCTCCGCTCGTCGTCGTTCAGCTCCGCCCACGGGCGCACGTGATCGGCCGGGTTCGCCGCTTCTTCCGGCAGCGGGTTGAACGGCGTCATCTGCGTGCCCTCCGGCAGCACGCCCTTCTCGATCATGCGGGCGAGCACCCACTCGCGGTAGGCGTCGTAGCCGTCGTCGAACGCCCCCTTGTACTTGTCGATGTACTCCTGCGGCGCGTGGTGCGGCGCGTGGTTCGCGCCCGGGCAGAACCACATGTACCAGGGCTTCGAGGGATTCGAGGCCTGCTGGTTCCGGATCATCGCGAGCGCCTGGTCGGCGAGGTCCTTCGACAGGTGGTAGCCGTCCTCCGGGCGGTACGGCTGCTCGATGAAGTGGTTGTCCTCGACCAGGTCGGGGTACCAGTTGTTGGTCTCCCCGCCGAGGAAGCCGTAGAAGCGGTCGAAGCCGAGCTGCAGCGGCCACATCGAGCGGCTGCCCCCCGGCGCGATGTCCTCTTCCGGGACGTTGTGGTTCTTGCCGAGCCAGAACGTGCTGTACCCGTTCTCCTGCAGAACCTGTCCGATGGTCGCGCACTCGGCGGGGAGCCGCCCCGCGAAGCCGGGGAAGCCGTTCGTGCCCTCCATGATGACGCCCGCGCGATTGACGTGGTGGTTACGGCCCGTGAGCATGGTGGACCGCGTGGGAGAGCACAGCGCCGTGGTGTGCCACTGCGTGTAGGTGAGACCCCCGGCGGCCAGACGGTCCATCGTCGGCATCGCGATGCGGCCGCCATACGGCGACCACGAGGCCAGACCGGTGTCGTCATACAGCACCACGAGGACGTTCGGCGCTCCGTCCGGCGCCTTCCGCAGCTCGTACGGCGACCAGTCGGGTCGGGCGTCGCGGACGTCCAGCGTGATCTCGCCCGAGAAGTCCGCGTTGAATTCCGACATCGTCTCTCCTTCGCTCAGGGCGCGTCCGCGCTCTCCTCGGCCTGAGTCTTCCGACCCCGCGTGCGTGCCGACAGGGGCCCTCACCCGCCCCGGGTGATCTCCGCGTCGCTCGCGTCCGCGCCGACGGCGGCGTCCTGCCCCTCCGGCGCCGTGGCGGGGCCGGGCCGTCGCAGCAGCTCCACGAGGATCGTCAGCACGAGCACGCCGATCGCCACGCCGAGGACGGCGCCGAAGGTGACCGGACGCGTCGCCAGGAGGATGAGCACCCCGATCGCCATCCCGGCGATGAGGATCGCGCCGCGATAGCGGTCGACCGCTCTCCCGAACCGCCCGGTGGAGAGCCCCCGTGCCTCCGCCGTCTCGCGCAGCGCCCCGAACCCGCTCTCCGTGACGCCGCGCACCGTGCGCGCGCTGCGGCTCGACCCGGCGAGCCAGGCCCACAGCGCGATGAGGACCCCGACCAGAGCAAGCGCGACGATGGTGGACCCGAGGAGGGCCGTGAGCTGATCGAAGAGGGATTCGGCCGCCGACGCCGTCATGATCGACGGGCTGACGGCGCTGACGAAGAACCCGCGTCCGATCCCCATCCCGGCGGCGAGGAGGAGGAAGACGACGGCGAACCCGGCGCTCGTCCAGAACAGCGCCCGCGGCCGGTTCACCGCGAGCAGCACACCGAGGACGACGAGACCGAGCACGACCCACGGCAGCCAGAAGCCCGCCGTCACCGCGATCTGGTAGACCGTGCGGACCAGCACCAGGGCGTCGGCCTGCACCACCGGGATGGTGCGATCGATCACCGGGATGAGGTCGGCGACCCCGGCCCCACGCTCGGCCAGAGCCTCCTTGACGCGTTCGACGACCGCCCCCACGTCCACCGAGAGGACGTCGTCGCTGAGGTCCAGCGCGGTGCCGGGCTCGTCCTGCAGGATGGCGACCGCGCGCTCGTGGGTGAAGCGGAGCGTCTCCGCCCAGATGTCGGCGAACTGCTGCGACGACACCACCTCGTGCACGACGCCGTCGATCAGGGACGACAGGCCGGAGGCGGCCGGCGCTTCCAACAGGCCGAGGGCGGCGGCGGCGCGCGGCGGGAGGTCGAGGGCACGCAGGCCGTCGAAGAGCTCGCCGACCACCGCATCCAGGTCGACCTGCTCGTCGATGGCGGCCGTCACCTGATCGGCGACGAAGTCCTGCACGTCCGGATCCTCGGCCAGCGGGGCGAAGGTCGCGACGAACCGGTCCGCGTCGACGAGCTGCAGCCGCGCCCACGTCCCCATCGCCGCGATCGGCGCGAGGAGCACGGCGACCACGAGCACGATCCCGGCGATGATGCTGCGGGCGGAGATCCGGCGTCGAGGGCGTCGGAGCGCCTCGTTCTCCTGCTCCAGCGCACGCAGCCGTGCCCGCAGGTCCTCGATCTCGCTCATCGCCGCCTCGTCTCGATCGTCGCGACGCTCAGCTCAGCAGCTTCTGCTTCGCGGCCGTGAACTCCTCGTCCGTCAGCACGCCGGAGGCCTTCAGCGATCCGAGCTCCTGCAGCTTGGCGATCAGGTCGTCCGCCGCTGAGGGCGGCGCGGCCGGCGGGCTCGTGGGCGGCGCATACTGCGCGGCCGCGGTGCGGGCCGCATCGTCCATCTGGGCCTGTTGCTGGGCGGCCTCGTACTGCTGCTGCTCGTACTCGCTCTGTGCGCGGCGCTCCTGGTGCCGCACCGCGGCTCCCTGCACCGCGGTCGCCGTCCCGGCGACCACCGCGGTCCGCGCGGCGAGACCGATGAGCCCCGGCCGGCCGAATCTCCGCAAGGGCATTTCATTCACCTTCCTGTTCGAGGATGTCCATCACCGCGTTCACGACGGGTGCCGGAACGCGCTCGCTGCGCAGCACCTGGCCTCCCGCGGCGGCCACATCCTGGGCGAGGGTCCGGGCGAACAGGAGCTCCAGGACCACGACCGCCGCCGACCGTCCCGGCGGCACGACCTCCGCCAGGGCGCGGACGTCGTCCTCGCTCGCGAGCCCGGCGACGATCGGCTCGAGGCCGTCGAGGACGGCAGTGCCGTCGTCCTCCTCCACCTCGAGGATGTCGAGATCCCCCTCCGCCGTCCGCGTCACCAGCACGAAGTCCAGCACGCGCACCACGCCCTTCGACACCAGGTCGGTCAGCGCGCCGAACGTGGACGGATCCGGCCGATCACCGTCGAAGCCCACGAGATAGAACTCGACGGGCCCGAATCGGAACTCCTTCATGTCGCCACCCTTCATCCGCGGTCCAGAATGGCACCGCCGTCGTCGCCCGCGCGCCGGTCCTCACCCGCTCCGGGTGAGGATTCGGGACTCCCTCTCCGTGCGGCTGTCACCATCGGAGGACGGGACGAATCGAGGGTGGCTATGAGGAGCCGGGTGCTGGGCGACGTGGCGTTCGTCGTGGTCGAGCTCCGCAGCGCACACCCGGGACCGCCCGTCCTCGAACCGCTGCTGCGTCAGGTCGAGGACGGCACGCTGCGCGTGCTCGACTTCCTCATCGTCCGCCGCGACGCCGCCGAGGGGCAGCGCATCACGGAGGTCGACGGCGACGACTTCTCGCTCGCCGGCCTGCCCCTGTACGCACCGGGACTGATCTCCCTCGACGATGTCCGGCATTTCCTCCCGTGGGTGCCTCCCGACGCCGTCGCGGCCGTCATCCTCGTCGAACAGCGCTGGGACGTCCGCTTCATCCGCGAGGTCGAGGACGCCGGGGACCGGATCCTGGCGACACAGGCGATCCCCTCCGCGGTCGCGAACGCCGCGCTCGTCGCCACCCTCGGTGCGGGCCCCTGACGCCGTGCCTGCTCACACGGTCGCGTGGACGGCCTCCCGCCGGGACGAGACCCCGAGCTTGCGGTAGATCGCTCGTTGATGCGTCTTCACCGTGTTCACCGACACGGAAAGCTCCTGGGCGATCTCCGGCAGCGTGCGCGCCGTCTGCATCTGGTGGAAGACGTCGCGTTCCCGCTCCGACAGCCGATCGGTCACGGAGCCGACCGCGTCGACGGCGAGGCATGTCTCGATGAACTCCTCGAACTGCGTGCCGTGATGCACATGCGCCTGCAGCAGCCGGCGCACCGCGACCTCGCGCGGGCCGAAGAGCACGACGAGGTTCTCCGCGGACGCGACCGAGAGGGCGGCCTCGCACAGGTCATGCGCGTCCTCCTGGTGCCCCGTCGCCCTCCGGAGCGTGGCCGCGGTGATCAACGTGGCGGCTTTGACGTACGACAGCTCGGACGCACCCCGCAACGACCGCAGCATCTCCAGCGCCGCCGCATGCTCCTCGGCGCGACGCAGGATCCCGGACAGGGCGACGCCCACGAGCGGGAGGTCGGTACCGCTGGCATACTTCTTCGCGATGCGCAGTGCGCGCTCCCTCCGCCCCACCGCCTCTTCGAGCAGGGCCACCGACGACTCCCGGAACGCCGGCCACTCCACCCCCTGGACGACGTCGATGGGGAGCTCCTGCACGCTGATGGCCGCTCGGCGGCAGATCGCGGGGTCTCCCGTGAGCGCGGCGGCATAGGCTCCCATCATGCGTGCATGTCCGGCCAGATCGCGGCCGGACGCGGCTTCCTCACGCGCCGCGTCGAAGATCCGGACCGCCTCCTCCGCCTCGCCCGACCAGTACGCCACCCACCCCGCGGCGGCCACGGCGCTTCCGCGCGCGAAGGTGTTCCGCGGAAGAAGAGCCTCCCGGGTGGTCTCGGCCTCGGCGAGCACGGCCGCGGCCTCCGTGAGCCGGCCGGAGGTGGCGAGGCCGTAGGCGAGATGTCCGACGGCGCGGGACGTGAGCTCCCGATCGCCGGCCTCCCTCGCCTCGCGCGCCGCCGCCGAGAAGTACTCGATCGCGAGGTCCGGCGATTCGCGATTGCGCAGCGCGGTCCACCCCAGCAGATGGTTGAGCGCCACCCGTCCGCCGTACATCCTGTCGTCCTCGGCATCCAGCAGCGCGCGGATCTCCGGACCCGACGCGGCCACCTCGACGGACGACTCCGCGAGCAGCAGGCGGACGATGAGCAGGACGGCGGGGTCGGCCTGCCCCGGCGTGCGATCGAGGAGGGCCTCGGCCCGTCGACACAGCTCCCGGGCGACGCGATGGTCGCCGAGGACGTCGCTGGCTCCGGCCCGCACGAGCAGCAAGTGCGGATCATCCGGGTTGTCGCGCAGGAGAGCCGTCGCCGTCCGCTCCACGTCGACGGCCGAGGAGCCGACCACGAGGCCCAGCCAGTGCCGCAGGAGGATGGCCCTGGCACCGGCCCGATCAGCGGCGCGCCGCGCGTGCGTCACGGCGGCGATCGGATCCGTGTGCTCCAGAGCACGAGCGGCCCGGCGGTGCACCGTGGCGAAACGCGCCGCATCCGTCCGCGCGAGGTCGGCGCACCGACGCGCGAACGCGGGGTGCCAGCGGTACGTGGGGCCCTCCGGGCCGTCGAACCGGTCGAGGAACAGCCCGAGCCGGACGCAGGTCTCCAGGAGGTCGGCGGCGTCGTCCCTCGCCGTGACCTGTGCGGCGGTGTCTGGCGTGAGCTCCGCGCAGGCCGTCCCCTCGAGGACGAAGTCCGCGAGCGCGGGCGGCAGCGCATCCAGGACGTGCTCACGGATGTACGCGCCGAGGAAGGACGAGGCCGTCGATGCCGGGCTCGACGGCAGGGAGCCGCCGACGAGGACCAGCCGCACCGCGATGGGCCAGCCTCCGGTCTCGTCGCGCACCGCGGTCGCATCGAGCCCACCGGGCGCCGATCGCGTCAGACTCCGGATCTCGTCCGCCGAGAACCGGAGGGTGTCCACGCCGACGAAGGCTCCCGGGTTCATGAGGCGGTGGCGGGACAGGGTGACCTCGATCAGGGTCGTCCCCACCAGGAGGAGCCGCAGTCCGTCCGGAGGCTGGTCGGCCAGCAGCCCGAGGAGACCATCGCTCCACGCCTCCCCGGCACGATGGGCATCGTCGACGACGAGGTGCACCGGGTGCTCGGCGTCCTGGAACGCCGCACAGACCTGCCGGTAGGCGCGCACCGGATCCTCGATGTCCCGCGGCACGACGAACGCCCGACCGGCGCGCTCCGCCGCGAGCGCCAGGGCGTTCAGGACGCCGGCGGTCAGCAGTGCGGGATCGTCGTCGGACGCACTCAGCGCGAGCCAGGCGACGTCGTCGCGCGATGACGCCCAGGCGGCGACGGCCGTGGTCTTTCCATAGCCGCTGGGTGCGCTGAGCACCGTCACACCGTCCGCATCGACGGCAGCCGCGATCGCTGCGGTCACGCGTTCCCGCGGCACGACGCCGATGGGCGTGGCGGGCGGCCGGAAGCGCATCGCCGGTCCCGGCCTCGTGGAACGTACGGGAGGCGACATGGCAACACGAAACCACGCGTCCGCGCGCCCTTCCAGGGGGCGGAGGCGCAATCACCCGGATGAAAGTGCGGCGGGCTACGCTGGCCGCGTGACCTCGCTCCCCACTCCTCCGCGCTCCGCAGCGGACCACGCGCCCGCCCCTGCTCTGCGCACCCTGCTGATCCTGGCGGCGAGCGCGATCGTCCTCGCCGGGATCTCGCTGGCGCGCGAGGTGTTCGGCCCGCTGGCCCTCGCGATCGTCATCGTGGTGATCTGCGAACCCGTCCGTCGTCCCTTCCAGCGCCCCGGCCGGCCCGCCTGGATCGGGACGACCGCCGTGATCGTGCTCGCCTACGTGATCCTGCTGGCGATGGCGGCGCTGCTGTGGCTCGCCGGCACCCAGTTCGCCCGGCTCGTCGGCGACCTCGCATCGCAGGACGGCCTGGTGCGCGCCGCCGATCAGATCGTCGCCTGGCTGCAGTCCCTCGGGCTGGACCAGGAGGCGGCGGACGCCGCGGCCTCGATCCTCGACCCCGAGACCCTCCTCGGCCTGGCCGGGAGCCTGGGCGGCGCGGTGCTCGGGGTGGCGACAGCGCTGTTCTTCGTCTGCGCCTACATCATCTTCCTCGCCGCGGACGCTGCCCGCTATCGCACGGCTCCGGCGCTCTTCGGCGCCACGCACGGCCCCGCCCTGCAGCGCATCGCTCGGCTGCAGACGGGGGTCCGTCGTTACTACGTCGTGAACGCCGCCTTCGGCGCCGTCGTGGCGATCGTCGACGGCCTCGCCCTGTGGTGGATGGGCGTCCCCGCCCCGGTGGTCTGGGCGATCCTCGCGTTCGTGACGAACTTCATCCCGAACATCGGGTTCGCGCTGGGGCTCATCCCGCCGGCGATCCTGGCCTTCGTCGTGGGCGGCTGGCCGCTGCTGCTCGGTGTCATCGCCGTGTACTGCGTGGTCAACGTCGTGCTCCAGGTCCTCGTCCAGCCCAAGTTCGTCAGCGACGCCGTCGACCTGAGCCTGACCCTGAGCTTCTTCTCCGTCATCTTCTGGACCTTCGTGATCGGTCCGCTCGGCGCCATCCTGTCGATCCCGCTGACCCTGCTCGTGCGCGCCGTCGTGCTGGAGGGCGACCCGGGGGCGACCTGGGCGCGCTGGGTCACCGGCGACCGCACGGCCGTCCCCGAGCCCACGCCGGAGCCGTCCGCGGCGCCGACCCGGCGCCGGTTCCGCCGACGCTGACGCTGCTCCGCCGGCACCGCACCGCGAAATCACCAGGGCGAGGTTGCCCGCCGCTCTGGTCGTCGCCGTCCGACGATGCCATCGTGAAGCCGGACACCACCGGCGACGAAGGGAGAGCGCATGCCGCGTCCGCTCGCGGGCCTGACCCGACGCACCCTCGTGACCGAGCTCACCGCGGGGGTCACCCTCCTGGCGATCGCCATCCCGCTCAACATCGGCTACGCGCAGATCGCCGGGCTCCCCGCGACCGCCGGGCTGTACGCGCTGATCGTCCCGACCGTCGTCTACGCGCTCGTGGTGTCGTCGCGCCAGCTGGTCGCCTCCCCCGATGCCGCCGCCGCGGCCCTCGTGGCCTCCTCCATCGGCGGTCTGGCCGTCGCCGGCAGCGCCGACTACGCCACCCTGGCCCTCGCCCAGGCGATCCTCTGCGGCGGGATGTTCGTGCTGCTCGCCGTCTTCAAGCTCGGATTCCTGGCGAACTTCTTGTCGAAGCCGATCCTCGTCGGCTTCGTCGGCGGGCTGGCCCTGGACATCATGATCAGCCAGATCGCGAAGATGCTCGGGGTGAAGATCGACTCCGGAGCCGAGTTCGTGGACAAGGTCGTCGCGTTGGTGACCGGCCTCCCCTCGCTCAACGGCTGGTCCGTGCTCCTCGCCGCCGTCTCCGTCGCCGTGCTGCTCCTCGGACAGCGCTATCTCCGCGCCGTTCCCTGGGCGCTGATCGTGCTCGTCGCCACGACCATCACGGTCGTCCTCACCGGCCTCGACGGACGGGGTGTGGATGTGCTCGGCGAGGTCCCCGCCGGCCCTCCCGCGCTCACCTGGCCGATCATCGACTGGTCGCTGTGGCTCGCTCTCGTCCCGTCCGCGATCGCCCTGACCCTCGTCACCACCGCGGAGGGCCTGCTCGTGTCGCGCTCCTACGCCGAGAAGCATCGCTACCCGTTCCACGCCAACCGCGACCTGCTCGCCTTCGGCGTCGCGAACGTCGCCGCCGGCGCGCAGGGCAGCTTCGCCGTCGGATCCTCGACGTCGCGCACCGCGGCGATGGACCAGGCCGGCTCGCGCACCCAGCTCCCGGCGCTCGTGCTCGCCGTCGGGACGCTCCTGCTGCTGCTCTTCGGCACCGCGCTGCTCGCCGACATCCCCTCCCCGGCGATCGGCGCCATCGTCGGCGTCGCGATCATCCCGCTCCTCGGCATCCGCGACTTCATCCGCCTCTGGCGCCTCGACCGGTTCGAGTTCGTCATCGGTGCGGTCTGCTTCCTCGTGACCCTGTTCGTCGGCTCGATCGCGGGAATCCTCGTGGCGTTCGTGCTCGCCCTCGTCAACCTCGCGCAACGCGCCTCGCACCCGGCGATCGACGTGCTGGAGACCTCCGGCGACCCCGGCGAATCCCTCTTGGAGGACGCTCCCGCCGGCACGACGACCGCGCCGGGAGTCATCGTCGTCCGGCTCGCGGCACCCCTGTTCTTCGCCAACGGCGCCGTGTTCTCGGCCGCCGTGAAGGAGGCGGTCCGCGCCGCAGGCCCGTCCGCCGTCCAGCACGTCGTCGTCGACATGGAGGCGGTGACGGACGTCGACGTCACGGGCGCCGAGGCCTTCCAGGCGCTGCGGGAGTGGCTCGACCCGCAGTCGATCTCCCTCGCCTTCAGCCGCGTCCGGCCGAACACGCTCCGCCGCCTCCGCTCGCTGGGGATCCTCGACCGGGAACCGGTCTACGCGACCAACCGCGCCGCCATCACCGAGCTCGCGCCGACCGATGCCGCTTCGCCGGCTCCGAACAGGAAGGGCAGCTGAATGGGTGCCGTCATCGGGGAGATCCTCCCCCTCGCCGTGGGCGTCGCGATCAGCCCCGTGCCGATCATCGCCGCGATCCTCATGCTCCTGTCCCCGAAGGCACGGGTCACGAGCGTCGGATTCCTGCTCGGCTGGATCGCGGGCATCGTCGTGGCGGTCGGCCTCTTCACCCTGCTGTCTGCGGTGCTCCCCGAGGAGGGTCCGGATGCCTCCCGCCCGATCCGCGGCGTCATCCAGCTCGTCCTCGGACTCCTGCTGCTGGTGCTGGCGGTCGGTCAGTGGCGCAAGCGCCCGCAGGCGGGGCAACCGGCGGCCCTGCCGTCGTGGATGAAGGCGATCGACACGATGTCGTTCGGCACGGCGCTCGGACTGGGGTTCCTGCTGTCGGCGGTGAATCCGAAGAACCTGCTCCTGGCCGCCGGAGCCGGGGTCGACATCGGGGGCGCGGCGCTCGACGGGGGGTCCACGATCCTCGTGATCGCGGTCTTCACCCTGATCGGGGCGTCGACCGTGCTCGTGCCCGTCGTCGGCTACCTCGTCGCCGCTGCACGGCTGCGCGCCCCGCTCGACGCCCTGCGCGGATGGCTCGCCGCCGAGAACGCGGTCATCATGGCCGTGCTACTGCTCGTGATCGGCATGTCCCTGATCGGCAAGGGCATCGGCAGCTTCTGAGGGCGCCGCCGCCGCGCCACGGAGATCACCCGGATGAACGCGTCACGGGACCCGTGACCCCGGCCCTGACCCGGCAGTACTGTGCGGGGAAAGGCGGTTCGGCAGAGATAAAGGAGATGGACATGGCCCGTGACTTCCAGGGCAGAATCGAACTCGACGTCCGCGATTCGGAGGCCGACTGGGAGGCGTTCCTCCCGGCGAAGCCCCGCGAGGGAGCACCCAACGTGCTGGTCGTCCTCTATGACGACACCGGCATGGCGGCCTGGTCCCCGTACGGCGGACGCATCAACATGCCGACCATGGATCGCCTGGCGCAGAACGGTCTGACGTACTCCCAGTGGCACACGACGGCGCTGTGCTCCCCCACCCGCTCGACGTTCCTCACCGGACGCAACCACCACCTCAACGGCTTCGCGACGATCTCGGAGTCGTCGACCGGCTTCCCCGGCTACAACTCCCACATCCCCGACTCGAACACCACGATGGCCCACGTCCTCCGCGACGCCGGCTGGTCGACGTTCTGGGTGGGCAAGAACCACAACGTCCCGATCGATGAGTGGACGGCCGGCGCGTCCAAGAAGCACTGGCCGCTGGCGCAGGGGTACGACCGCTTCTACGGCTTCATCGGCGGCGAGACGAACAACTGGTATCCGTCCCTCGCCGAGGACAACCACTACATCGACCAGCCATACCTCCCCAAGGACGGCTACCACCTCTCGAAGGACCTCGCCGATCGCGCGCTGTCGATGATCCGCGACGTCAAGCAGACCGAGCCGGACAAGCCCTGGTACATGTGGTTCTGCCCCGGCGCGAACCATGCCCCGCACCACGCGCCGCAGGAGTACATCGACAAGTACAAGGGCGTGTTCGACGACGGCTACGAGGCCTACCGCGAGTGGGTCCTCGCCCGGATGATCGAGAAGGGCATCGTCCCGGAGGGCACCGAGCTCACCGCGCTCAACCCGATGCCGGAGGGCACCTTCACACCTGTCGACGAGGTGCGTCCCTGGGACACCCTGAACGACGAGGAGAAGGCACTTTTCTCGCGCATGGCGGAGGTCTACGCCGGCTTCAGCGAGTACACCGACGCCCAGGTCGGCCGCATCGTGGACTACCTGGAGGAGTCCGGGCAGCTCGACAACACCCTCATCATCTACTGCGCCGACAACGGCGCGTCCGGCGAGGGCAGCCCCAACGGCTCCGTCAACGAGGGCAAGTTCTTCAACGGGGTACCTGACGACATCACGCAGAACATCACGATGAGGGATGCGCTGGGGTCCCCTGACACCTACAACCACTACCCGACCGGATGGGCCGCGGCCTTCTCCACGCCCTACAAGATGTTCAAGCGCTACACCTACCAGGGCGGCGTGTGCGATCCGCTGGTGATCCACTGGCCCGCCGGCATCAAGGCCCGCGGCGAGGTGCGTCATCAGTACCACCACTCCACCGACATCGTGCCGACGATCCTCGAAGCCTGCGGCGTCGAGTTCCCGGAGGTCTACAACGGCATCGAGCAGACGCCGCTCTCCGGCGTCTCGATGGCCTACTCGTTCGACGCCGCCCCAGACGCGCCGACAGCGAAGGAGACGCAGTACTACGAGATGCTTGGACAGCGCGGCATCTGGCACAACGGGTGGAAGGCCGTGGCCGTGCATGGCCCGATGAGCGGGGGCGGTCACTTTCTCGACGACGAGTGGGAGCTCTATCACACGGACGTCGATCGCGCCGAGGCCGTCAACCTCGCCGCCGAGCATCCCGACAAGCTGGAGGAGCTCAAGGCCCTCTGGATGGAGGAGGCGAAGGCGAACGCGGTGCTCCCACTGAACGACCTCCAGATCATCGGCAACCCCGAAGACCTGCAGACCTTCCTCAACATGGAGTTCCACCAACCCGTACCGCCGTCCGGTCGATTCGTCTACTACCCGGGCACCAGTGAGGTGCCCGAGCGATCGGCGGCGAACACCCACGGCGTCTCCTTCAAGATCGCCGCGGAGGTCGAGTTCACGCCAGACACCGAGGGCGTCATCTTCGCGCACGGCTCCCGCTTCGGCGGACACACACTCTTTGTCAAGGACGGCGAAGTGCACTACGTCTACAACTACCTCGGCATCCCTCCTGAGAATCACGTATCTGCACCGATTCCGGCACCCGGTTCCCACATCGTCGGGATCGAGTTCACGAAAACGCACACTGGAGACTCGCTGGAGGCCGTGGGCCCCCTCCGACTTCACATCAATGACGCCGTCGTAGGCGAAATGGAGCTCCACACCACTCTCGGCCACTTCTCGCTCTGCGGCGAAGGCCTGACGATCGGGCGGGACAGCGCCGACCCCGTGTCGTCCCTGTACGGCTACGGGTTCGACTTCCGCGGCGGCCACATAACGCAGGTCGTTTTCGACGTCGCCGACGACGCCTACATCGACCTGGAGGCGCACCTGGCGGCCGCGATGGCCCGCGACTGACGACCCCGCGGCCGCCCGGGCCCTCAGAGCAGTCCGAGGGCCTGGGCGGCCGCCGTCACGCCGTCCCGATCCGAGACGCCGAGCTTGCGGTAGATGTTCCGCACGTGCGTCTTCACCGTGTTCGGCGAGATGTACTCCTGCTGTGCGATCTGCCGCAGCGTCGCATTCCGGCTCAGCGCGCTCAGCACGATGCGCTCCCGCTGCGTCAGCTCCTCCTCGACGAGGACTCCGGCGGCGGACAGCCGCTCGCGCACCCGATCGGCGAAGTGCGTGCGCGCGCCCGCCGTCGCCCGCGCGGCGAGCAGCCGCGACACGATCGGGCCGGACTCGGCGACGCGGCGCACGTGGTCCTCCGGCTCCGCGAGGGCGAGCGCGGTGGCGAGCGCGAGCTGCGCCCGGTCCGGCTCCCCGTCGTGCACGTCGAGCTCGGCCTCGACCAGCCACGCGTCGATCATCGACGCCGGGAGCAGACACGGGATGGCGCCCTCCAGCACCGGCGCCAGCGCGCCACGCGCGATGCCGTCACGGCGGTCGTGCACGGCGGCGATGGCCCGGAGCAGGAACACGTCTCCCGTGTCCCCAGCGCATCCTCGATGTCGGCGATGAACCGGTCGCGGAGCGTCGGCTCCCCCAACCGGTCGAAGGCGTGCACCGCGAAGGGCCCCATCATGGCGTACCAGTGCGGCGGAAGCGGCAGATCGTCACGGGGAGTCAGGGTGTCGAGGAGCCGCACGGCCGCGTCGTGGGGATCGCCGCCCTGCTCCGCGCCGAGCAGCGCGCGCATCCCCTCCAGGCCCCGCGCGATCGCGGTCTCTCCGCCCGCGGCGATCACCTGCGCCGAGGACTCCAGGGTCTCGGCCTCCTCCAGGATCTGCATGCCCTCGTAGGGGCCCCAGAAACGCCACACCCTGGTCACCTCGAAGAACGGGCTGTCCGGCTCGCCGAACTCGTGCCAGCGGGGCTCCAGGGCGGCTCCCGCCTCGATCGCGTCACGGAGCCGGCCGCGGAACAGCACGCTGGTGGCGAGGACCGCCTCCGCCTGCAGCTCCGCCGCGCGGGCACCGATCGCTCGGGCGAGGTCACCGGCACGGCGCGCTGTCGCCTCCGCCTGATCGAGTCGTCCCACATAGAGCTCCGCCGTCGCGGTCTCCAGGAGGGCATAGGTGTCGAGCTGCTCCTCTCCGCTGAGATCGCGGAGTTCGGCTCCGGCGCCGTCGAGGGTCTCGGCGATCCCGCCCCGCCGCAGCGCGGTGTGCATCTCGATCCCGCGGCGCCAGCGCCGGTCGGCGTCGGACTCCCCCGCGCCCACGGGCGGCACGATCACGGCGGCCGACGGATCTCCGCAGGACAGCTCCGCCGCGGCGACGAGCATCCGGACGGTGGGCACGGCGCGCAGGGCGGTCGGCAGCTCCGCCATCATCCGCCGCACCGTGTCCGCCCGGCCGTCCAGCACGAGCTGCATCCCGCAGCGCCGCAGGACGCCGGCCGTGCAGGCCGTCTCCCCGCCACGGACGGCGTGCTGCAGCGCGCGGAGGGGCTGCCCCTGCTGCGCGAACCAGTCGGCGGCCCGCCGGTGGAGCCGCTCCTCGCGGCCGGCACCGCCTTCCCGCAGCCGGCCGAGGAGGAACTCCCGCAGCAGCGGCGGATAGTGGTAGCGGGACGGATCCTCGGCGTCCGGGCCCACGAGCACGTTGAGGCGGAGCAGCCGGTCGATCATGGCGGTCACGGAATCGGCCCCGGAGAGCACGGCGGCGAGCTCGGGAGTGAAGCGGTCCACGACCGCGGTCGCCTCGAGGAAGGAGCGCAGTTCGCCGTCGAGGTCGGCGAGCACCTCCTCGACGAAGTAGTCCGCGACCTCGGGGGCGTCCCCGCGCAGCGTGGGCCCGAGGACGGTCTGCGCCCCGGCGGCGTCGAGCATCATGAGCTGCAGCCCGGTCGCCCACCCCTCGGTACGGGCGAGCACGGTGCTGACCTCGCCCTGAGAGAGCCGGAGACCTCGCGCGCCGAAGAAGGCGCGGATCTCGGCCGGGGTGAAGGCGAGCGCACGGGCGTCGAGTTCGAGGGCCACGCCGGCGATGCGGCGTCGTGCCAGCGGGATCGCGCGCGTCCCGCGTCCGGAGAGCACCACGTGCACCGTGCCGGGAGCGCTCTGCACGAACGTCGAGATCAGTTGGGCGGTGTGCTCGTCCTCGACGCGGTGCACGTCGTCGACGATGAGGACGATCCGGTTCCTCGCCTCTCGGAGGGCCCTGGCGAACGCACGCGCCGTCGTCGCGGAGCGCACGGCGGGCACGGCCGCGAGCGCGTCCTGGAGTCCGGGATCGTCGATCCTCTCGAGGGCGGCACGCAGGAGCGGCAGGTCCGCTTCGCCGCGTTCCAGGGACACCCACACGAGGTCGATGCCGGGATCGGCACGCAGACCCTGCGCCCACTGCGACAGCAGCCTCGTCTTGCCGGATCCCGCCGGCGCGCTCACGAGCGTGAGCGTCCACGGCCCGTCCATCGCGGCCGTCAACCGCGAGAGCAGGCGCTCTCGACGGACCTCGCCCTTCACCGCTGCGGGTCCCGGGCTCTCGCTCGTTCCCGCCGTTCTTGCACTGTGCAGCACTCGAAACCCCCCGATTTCGATCTTGCTCCCCCTCGCGGGCAGTCTATTGCAAGGTGGGAGCGGTCCCGCAAGAGGGGCTCACTCGGAGACGTCCGCCCGCGACGGCCGCCGCATCGCGAGAAGCGCCGGCACGAGGGCGCCGAAGAACAGGGCGAGAGCCACACCGAGCAGCGTCTCGAGGGTCCGCTCCAGGAACCGCGACGTCGGCGATTCGTCCGACGTCGACAGCAGCAGGGAGAGCACGAGGAAGGTCGTGAAGGCCGGCGCGACGTACCACCGACTCTCCTGGACCGCGCCGAGGCCGCCCACCACGACACCGATCGCGAGTGCGACCACCACGCCGCTCGGAGAGAGCAGGGCGAAACCGGCGGCCGCCAGGGCCCCGATGAGCACCGATGCCGCCCGACCGACGCTGCGCAGGACGAGCTGCCCGCGCACCGGACGCATCACGAGCAGCACGGCGCCGGTCGCCCAGCCCACGTGCTCGACCCCGGTCGCGAAGCCGATCGCGGCGGCCGTCCCCGCGGCCGCACCCAGCAGGACGCCGTAGACCAGCAGAGCTCGTCCCTTGGGCATGGCGGCCGGGACCCGCGCGCCCGCCCCGTGCTCCGGCCACAGCAGGGCGATGAGCCACGCGTACACCGAACCCGCGACGATCGCGCCCGCCAGGAGGATGGTCGTCGCCGAGAGAGGGAAGCTCAACCCGAGCCCGACCATGGGCAGGACCAGGGTCAGCGCGAGCGGGCCGGCACGCTCGCGGGCGGCGAGCATGCTGGCCAGCACCGCCAGCACCGCGAGGGCGGGCACGGCGAGGACCGGTGCGAGCGCGAGGGTCGCGCCGAGCAGGAGCCCCAGCGCGACCAGCGTCCCGAGCACCGGGATCGCCGACCGGGCCCGCCGCCGCGCCGGCAGTCCCATGGCGGCCGCGGGAAGGACGCCGATGCTGAGGGCCAGGGCGACGGCAGGATCGAACGGGGCGACCGCCATCGAAGGCACCGCGTACAGGAGGCCGAGACCGAACCGCGACCACCGCCAGGTCAGTCCCCCGCGCGCCGCCATCACCGTCTCGCTCTCCGGCTCCGGCTGCGGTCGGGAATGCGCTCCCCGTTCTCGATCGCCCCTCGGATCCTCCGTGCCGTCAGCCTAGGCAGGCGATAACCGCACGTCACCGCTCGTCGGCCACTTCACCCGGGTGAACGCCTCCGCTCCCCTCCCGATCCGCAGCGGCCCGGAGCCCGATGTCGACGGTGGGGTGCACCCGGCCGGCTTCCACCAGCCCGGAGTACCACGGCGTCCGCGCCGCGACGGCCGCCGCCGCCTCCGGCACCGCCGCGAGGTGGAGCAGCACGCCGAGTTGGGACAGCTCCCGGTCGAGCGCCTCGAGGGTGTCGAGCACGGTGATGGACATCACCACCTGCTGCGGCAGCCCGAGGACGAGCGTCCGGACCGGCTCGGCCTGAGCCGAGACGGTCTGGACGATGAGCCGCTGGTTGGCGAGCGCGTTCGCCGTGTACAGGCCCCGCTCCGGCTCCACCCCGAGGGCGCTCCCCCTCCTGCCCACCACCCGGATCCGAGGGATGTTGAGCTCCCGGAGGACGAGCACGAGGGTCACCACCACCCCGACGGCGACAGCGGGGAGGAGTCCCGCGGTGAGCCCGATCGCCGCCACGGCCGTCGCGACCCAGAAGTCGATCCGGCTGATGCGCGCCCACCGCACGAGTTCCGGGATGTTGACGAGTCCGGCCACCGCCGTGAAGACCATCGCCGCGAGCGTGGCCTCGGGCAGCAGGCTGAGCACCGGGGCGAGGAAGAGCGCGACCGCCACGGCGAGCGCGACCGTGGTCAGCGTCGCCAGCTGGGAGCGGGCTCCGGCCCCCTGGTTCACGGCGCTCTGCGAGAATCCCCCCGCCGCGGGCATGGCCGAGAAGAACGCGCCGACCGTGTTCGCCGCGCCGGTGGCGAAGAGCTCCTGGTCGCTGTCGATCTGCGGCTCCGTCGCCTGACGGAGGCTGCGCGCGACGGCGGCGGACTCGAGGAACGCCATGACGGCGATGGCGAGCGCTCCCGGCACGAGAGCCGCGGCCGCGGACAGGTCCGGGATCCCGGGGACCGGCAGACCGCCGGTCACCGGGGCGATGAGGTCGACCCCGAGATCATCGATCCCGCCGACCCCGACGAGCAGCATGCCGGCCGCGACGACGACGAGGGTTCCCGGCACCCGAGGGGCGAACCGCTTGAGGAGCAGGAGCGTGGCGATGGACCCGGCCGAGACGAGGAGCGTCGGGACGTTGACGCTGTCGAGCGCCTCTCCCACGGCGACCAGCGAGCGGAGGAATCCGTGGCCGGAGAAGTCGAAGGTCTCCCCCAGGAGCTTCGGGAGCTGCCCGACGGCGACCGTCGCCCCGACCCCGATCTTCAACCCGAGAACAGTGGCCCCGCTGATGTTCTCGACGAGCGAGCCCAGGCGGCACGCCCGGGCGAGCAGCAGCACCACCCCCACCAGGAGGGTGAGCATCATGAGCGCCCCGATGGCGTCGTCTGCGCCCGCGGCGACCCCCGCCGAGACCAGCGTGGTCGCCGTGAGGGTGGCGATGGTCGACGTCGTCGAGACGCTCATCGCCCGGCTGCCGCCCAGAAGGGCGTAGACGAGCATCGGCACGATGCAGGTGTAGAGGCCGACCTGCACCGGGAGATCGGCGATCGTCGCATACGCCATGGCTTGCGGCACCACGACGGCGCCCGCGGAGAGGCCGGCGAGCACGTCGCGCACGATCCAGCGGCGCTGGTACCCGTCCAGCGTGCTCAGCAGCCAGGACGGTCTGCGCGCTGCGCTCATGGGGGCTCCCTCCGCCGTCGAGGGAAGCGTACTGCCGACGCTCCCGCAGCGACCCTCCGGGGACACCGGACGGGCCGTGAGTCACCCGGGTGAACTCCCGACGGAAGCGGTGCGCAGCGACCGCGCCCGCCGGTATGGTCCGAGCGTGCCCCCGGCGACGGCGGCACCGAGAAAGGAGCAGTCATGGGATTTTGGGCATCGTTCTGGGACATCATCTGGTGGTTCCTGTGGATCTTCGCCTTCACCGCGTATCTCTTCGCTCTGTTCGCGATCATCGGAGACCTGTTCCGCGATCACAAGCTGAGCGGCTGGTGGAAGGCCGTGTGGATCTTCTTCCTGATCTTCGTGCCGTTCCTCACCGCCCTCGTCTACCTCATCGCCCGCGGCAACGGCATGGCCGAACGCAGCAGCGCCGAGGCCCGTCGGGCACAAGAGGCCGCGAACGCCTACATCCAGCAGGTCGCCGGCAGCAGCCCGAGCGAGGAGATCGCCAAGGCGAAGGCGCTCCTGGACGCCGGCACCATCACGCCGGACGAGTACTCCCTCATCAAGGCGAAGGCGCTGCAGTAGGCCCAGGGCCCGCCCCACCATCGCGAGGAGCCCGCGGCATGGACGTGCAGGATCTGCTGCCCACCGACATCGACTGGTGGCAGCTCCTGCTCGCCCTGCTCGTCGCCCTCGCCACCTGGATCATCTCGCGGTTCGCACGCCGGGGCACCATCGCCCTGCTCCGGCGTGCACCCGGGATCTCCCCCGCCGTCGGGACGGCCATCGCGCAGTTCGTCGGCTACGCCATCCTCCTGCTGGGCTTCGGCATCGCGCTCGCGATGCTCGGCGCCAACGTGCAGCCCCTGCTCGCGATCGTCGTCATCCTCGGCATCGTCGCGATCCTCGTCCTCCGCGGTGTGGCCGACAACTTCGCGGCCGGGGTGCTGCTGCAGGCACGGCAGACGGTCCGCATCGGAGACGAGATCGTCGTGGAGGCGCTGGACTCCGTGATCGCGGGGACGGTGACCGAGCTCAACGCCCGCGCGGTGATCCTGCACACGGTCGACGGGCGCACCCTGCACATCCCCAACGCGCGGCTGCTCTCCGACCCCGTGGTCAACGACTCCACCCGCGGAGCCCGGCGCAGCGAGGTGGAGGTCAGGGTGCGACGGGACGGGACGACCGGGATCGACGGCGTGCTCGCACCGCTCGTCGACGCCGCGCGGACGGCGGAGGGCGTGCACCGGCACGAGGGCGTGCGGGCGCTCGTGGTCGGCGTGAGCGGAGACCGGCTGATCGCCCGCCTGCAGTTCTGGCACCACCCGCTGCACGGCGCCCTCGTCAGCGCCGCGGTCGTGGTCGCCGTCTTCGACGCCCTCGGCGCTCTCGGCACGACCGGCACGGTCACCAGCGTCCCGGCCCCGCCACCCCTCGTGCCGTCCGACGCCGTGTGAGAACGGGGTGCGCGATGTCGGTGCCCTCGGGCATGATCTGCGCATGGACATCACCTTCCTGCAGCCGGACGACCTCGTCCGCAGCCCCGCCTTCAGCCATGCCGCCGTCATCCCTCCTGGCGCGACCACCGTCTACATCGGAGGGCAGAACGGCGTCGACGCCTCCGGCGCCGTCGTCTCCCCGGACGTGGGGGCGCAGGCGCTTCGCGCTCTCGACAACGCCCGGGTCGCGCTGGAGTCGGCGGGGGCGACGCTCGACGACGTCGTGAGCTGGACCATCCTCATCGATCAGGATGCCGATCTGCGCGCGGCGTACGGCGCCGTGGCCGCCACCCTCGCCAGGGACGGCGCCCCGCCACTGGTCACCGCCGCCCGGGTGGCGAGCCTGGGCGTGCCCGGAGCCCTCATCGAGGTGAGCGCGATCGCCGCGACCATCCGCGACTGAGTCAGATGCGACCGCGCACGGGGGTGCGTTCGACGCCGTCCGGCTCGTCGGGCATGGTCATCTCGGCACGGACGCCGAGCAGACGCACTTCCCGGGCGGGGTCGAGAGTCTCACCGAGCGCGAGCGCCATCGCGACCACGTCCTCTCGATCCGCCGTGGGAGCCGGGAGCTTCCGGCCGAAGGTCCTCGTCTCGAACGGGGCGTACCGCACCTTGAGATGCACCCGCATGACCGGGCGCCCCTCGGCGGCGCAGTCGTCGAACGCGTGTCCCGCGAGCTCCCGCAGCGCGTCCTGCACCGCCTCAGGTGTCGTGAGGTTCTGCTGATACGTGGTCTCCCGGCTGTGGCTCCGAGCCACCCACGGAGTGTCGTCGACGATCCGCGGCCCCAGCCCGGAGCCCAGGCCGAGATACCACCGCCCCATCTTGGGGCCGAACTCCGTGACGAGGGTCTCCTCGTCCGCCGCCGCGAGTTCGCGCACCGTGGCGATGCCGTGTGCCGCGAGCCGCTTCTGCACCTTCGGCCCCACGCCCCAGAGATCGCGGGTGGGCCGGTCGCCCATCACGGCGAACCAGTTGTCGGCGGTCAGCCGGAAGACGCCGTGCGGCTTGCCGAACTCCGTCGCGATCTTCGCGCGCACCTTGTTGTCGCCCACGCCGACCGAGCAGTGCAGGCCCGAGGCCTCCTCCACCGCCCGCTGCGCGGCCCGCGCGACGCCCTCCGGATCGTCGGTCGCGACGCCGAGGAAGCACTCGTCCCATCCGAGCACCTCCAGCACCACGTCCGGCAGGGTCCGCAACGCCGTCATCACCTCCTCGGAGGCCCGCTCGTACTCCGCGTGATCCACCGGCAGGAACACCGCGTCCTCCGGTGCCTTGCGCGCCGCGATCTTCAGTGGCATCCCCGACCCGATGCCGAACGCACGCGCCTCGTACGACGCCGTCGAGACGACTGCCCGCTCGGTCGGATCACCGCGGCCCCCGACGATGATCGGCCGCCCGGCCAGCTCCGGCCGACGCCGCACCTCGACCGCGGCGATGAACTGATCCATGTCGACGTGCAGCACCCACTCGGCCATGCATCGAGTGTGGCCGCTGACGCCCGGGAAGTCACCCCGTCACACGAGGAAGATCGGCAGGAGCCCGGGGTTGTGGGCGTGGACGAGGACGGCGAAGACGACCGCGTCGAAGAGGAGGTGCACCGTGACGACGTAGGCCAGCGAGTGCGTCCGGAGGAAGATGAATCCCTGCAGGAGCGCGAACGGGATGGTCAGCAGCGGGCCCCATTCGCGGTACCCGAGCTCCCAGAGGAAGGAGACGAACACGACGGCCTGCAGCACGTTCGCGAGCGCATCGGGGAAATGGCGCCGCAGCAGCGCGAAGACGGTGCAGATGAAGAACAGCTCATCCCAGATGCCGACGGCGCCGACGCCGACGAACAGCCGCGCGATGAGATCGGGCGTGTCCACCACGGGCCAGTTCTGATAGACGCCGCTGGTGATGAAGTAGAAGGGCAGGATCAGCCAGCCGAGCACCAGCACCGCGACGAGCCAGCCCCAGTGGAGCACTCCCCAGCGCTGCCCGGTGCGCCAGGGGAACCGGATCGCCCGGTCGCGATAGACGAACCGCGAGACCAGATACGGCACCAGCACCGCGCCGCCGAGCGCGAGCGTGAAGCGCAGCATGGCCAGGTTGTCCAGCTCCGCCGCGAGCGGGATGACACTCACGATGAGCATGCCGAGCGCGATCAGCGAGAGGTCTCGCGTGAGCGATGGCTGCCGGGACCCGTCGGCCCCGGTGAGCGGCTCGCCGCGGCGCTCCACGAACAGAGCGGCACCGACGCCCAGCGCCAGCAGCAGCCAACCGAGCCAGGGCAACGCCACGACGAAGAAGGCCGGGGCGGCCGCACACACCAGCGCCGCCGGGACGAGGCGCACCCCCACGGGCGCGCTCGGAGGGGCCTGCGTCATGCACGATCCCGTCGGCGGTACACGAGGTCGCGGATATCGCGCCCCTTCGCGAGACCCTTCCGCTCGAACGCGGTCATGACCCGACCGTCGAACCGCTCGGCCCAGTCGCCCTCGAAGGCCCGCTCGAACAGGGGCTCGGCGTCGAGCACCTCCCGCATCTGGAGCGCATAGTCCTCCCAGTCGGTCGCGAGCCGCAGGAGGCCGCCGTCGCGCAGCGCCCTGGCCGCCGTGTCACCGAATCCGGGCCGCACCAGACGACGTTTCGTGTGGCGCTTCTTGTGCCACGGATCGGGGAAGAAGATCCACACCTCGGCCGCCGCGGCCTCCGGCAGGTACGAGGAGAGCACCTCCGGCGCGTTGGCCTCCACGACGCGGAGGTTCTGTGCACCCGCACGGTCGGCGTCGAGCATGGTCCGGGCGAGGCCCGCGCGGAAGACCTCGACGGCGAGGAAGTCGTCGTGCGGCCGGCTCGATGCGGCGGCGACGATTGCATGCCCCTGGCCGGAGCCGATCTCGACGAAGAGGTCCGCCTCCCTGCCGTACTCGGCGGCGACGTCGAACCGCGCCTCGGGGTGCACGGAGGTCCATGCCACGGCGCGCGGGACATCCAGCAGATAGCGCGGGGCGAGGTCGCTGAAGGCGCGCTCCTGCGCCTCGGACATCCGGCCGCTCCGACGCACGAAGGACACCGGCTCGTCGCGGAAGGTACGCGGTTCGGGCATGGATCCAGGGTAGCCGCCGGGGCCGCCGCCGCCGGACGCGGTCAGCCCGCGGGCTCGGTGACGAAGTCGATCAGCTCTTCCACCCGGCCGAGGAGCGCGGGCTCGAGGTCGCGGTAGGTCGTCACCTTCGACAGGATGTGCTGCCAGGCCCTGGCCGTGTCGGCCTGCGTCTCGTGCGGCCAGCCGAAGGCACGGCAGATGCCCGTCTTCCAGTCGACGCCGCGCGGGATCTCGGGCCACGCCGCGATGCCGAGGGCCCGAGGGGTGACGCACTGCCAGACGTCGACGAACGGGTGTCCGACGATACGGACATGGCGACCGTGCGGTCCGCGGGCCACCGCCTCGGCGATACGGGACTCCTTCGACCCGGGCACGAGATGGTCGACGAGGACGCCGTACCGCCGGCGCGCACTCGGCGGCTCCGCCGCGAGGAGGTCGTCGAGGAGGTCCACGCCCTGGATGTACTCGACGACGACGCCTTCGACACGCAGGTCGGCCCCCCATACCTTCTCCACGAGCTCGGCGTCGTGCCGCCCCTCGACGAGGATGCGGCTGGGCAGCGCCGTCCGCGCCCGCTGATCCGCCACGGCGAAGGAGCCGGAGGCGGTGCGACGAGGGCCCTGTGCCGACGCCGCCGGCGCCGTGAGGCGCACCGGTGCCCCGTCGATGAGGAAGCCGCCGCCGAGGGGGAACAGCCGCCGTCGCCCGACGCGGTCCTCGAGCTCCACGGCACCGCCCTGCACCTTCGTCACGGCGCCGCAGAATCCGTCCGCCGCGACCTCGACCACGAGGTCGACCTCGGCGGGCACCTGCGGCACCGGCTTCACGCCGCGCTCGCGCCAGCCCGCTGCCAGCACGTCGGATCCGTACCTGTCGTCCATGCCTTCCAGCGTATGTGTCTCCGCTGAGGGCGAACGCCGAAACGTGCGCGAGTGTTGTCGCGTCGGACTAGGCAACTCGCTTCTGTCCCCCATTTGCCCTACAGCCACTCGCGGCTTCCCTCGCTAACATTTCACTCATTAGCTTCCAGCTCTCAGTGAGGGGAATCATTATGGAACTCGTTTCGGATCTCGTAGCTTCTAAGCGCAAAAGGCGCGGCGGGATCGCTGCTGCTCTTGCCCTTATCCTGTCAATCTCAGTGCTCGCGGTTCCAGATACTGGTCTGGGGGCAGCGGTGCACAGCCAGTAATGGCGGCCACTACGTGGCCTTTCACGGCAGCACGGACGGAGCGCGAAAGAACGCCTCTCTACCTGCGTACTATTCGGTGAACAACGGAGCCTGGCACCGGACCTCAAACGTCTCCACGAATGGGAGCTTCGGGATCGGCTCCACGGGTACCATCACGTCAACTTGGCCGAGCGGCGCAGGCTCAGTAATGGTGCGAGTGAAGATTGACGGAATCATCGGTTCAGCATCGGTGCCCTTTAGCCCCACCCGCTGCCGGCCAGGAGGACAGCATTTCTGACATGCGCGAATCTACATGGAACCTGCCCGCGCCCGAAGCAGGCCTGCGACCATGGGAGGACATGGGTCACACAAGAGAGCTCTTCGACGACCTCTGCTTGTTGATTCAGGCGTCGCAAGCAGAAGAGGCGATCGACCAACTTCTCGCCGGAGAACCACTGTCCGACGAGCGTCTGGCCTCCCTCGGGCGGCTGAACTACCACGCCTTCATCAAGCGATATGAGCCGATTGTTGCACTGTGGGACGCGACTCCGCGATTAGATCCCAACGCCGAGGCCCTCCTCGCAATGCGGGGGTAGTTCATCAACGCATAGACTCATGGCATGGGGCTCTGCTGCCAGTCGGAGGGAACACGATGACGAAACGGTGGCTTACGCTGGCTGCACTTGCCATGGCCGCCGTGACGGGAGTTTTCAGTGCTTCCGCCGCTTTCGCAACTGATCCGCTCACGCTCGATTCCGGATACGTCACCGACCAAGCCGACGTTCTCAGCGCCGATGAGGAAGCCACGGTAGAAGCCAGGCTCAAAGACCTGACGGCCAACTCCAACACCGACCTATTCGTGGTGCTCGTCGACGAATTCACCAAACCGAGCGACGGCCCCGCCTGGGCAGACACGGTCGCCGAAAAGAACGGTATCGGTACCGAGCAGTATCTCCTCGCGATCGCGGTCGAAGGGCGCAGCTACTACATCTCCGCTGCACCCGACGGCCCGGTGAGCTTCAGCCAGCTCGACAGCATCGAGGACAAGATGGTCCCCCTCGCGGCTGACGGCGACTGGGTCGGCGCGATCACGCTGGCCGCGGACGAGATCCAGGGGGACGGGGGCGCCGGAGCGCTCCGCGTCACGCTGATCGTCGTCGGGGTGGTCGCGGCCGCCCTGCTCGTCTGGCTCGTCGTCGCTCTGGTCCGACGCGCACGCCGCACCGCAGCCATCCGCGAGCGAGGCGCCATGCCGGAGACCCCGGATCCCGCCGATCCGTTCTCCACGCTCACCGATGCCCAGGTCGAGCAACAGGCCGGCGTCGCGCTCGTGCGCGCGGACGACGCCATCACCTCCAGCCGGGAGGAGCTGGGATTCGCCGTGGCGCAGTACGGCGAGGGCGCGACCGCGGAGTTCTCCCGCGCCATCGACGAGGCGAAGGCGAAGATCGCCGAGGCGTTCGACCTCCGGCAGAAGCTCGACGACGAGATCGAGGATTCCGTCCACGACCGCCGTGCGTGGCACATCCGCATCATCAGACTGGCCGACGAGATCGACGAGATCCTCGACGACAACACCGAGGCCTTCGACGAGCTGCGCCAGCTCGAGCAGAACGCACCGAAGGAGCTGGAGCGGGTGCGACGAGAGCGCGCCGACCTGACGCCGCTCCTCGCCTCGGCCGCTCCCTCCCTCGCTGCTCTCACCGCGACCTACGACCCGGCCGCCCTGAGCACCGTGACGGACAACCCGGCGCAGGCCCAGGAGCGCGCGGCGTTGGCCGATCGGGCGATCGATGCCGCAGCACAGGCGCTGACGAGCGGACGTTCGGGCGAGGCGGCGTTCGCGATCCGCACGGCCGAGCAGGCCGTGGCGCAGGCCGCGCAGCTGGTCCAGGCGATCACCGCGCTCGGCACCGAGCTGACCGGGGTCGAGGCGCAGGCGCAGGCGCTCGTCACCGAGCTCCAGGGCGATGTGGCTGCGGCGGCGCAGCTGCCCGACCCGACCGGCGCCCTGGCGAGTGCGTCCCACACGGTGACCGCACAGCTGCAGACGGCGCAGGCCGACCTCGTCGCCACGCCACGCAACCCGCAGCGGGCCCTCGACGCCCTCACGGCGGCGAACGCCCAGATCGACGGCGCGATCGCGCAGGGACACGAAGCCGTGGAGCGCGCCCGACGGGCCCAGCAGCTCCTGGAGCAGACCCTGGCCCAGGCGGCCTCCGAGATCCGGGCCGCCCGGGAGTTCATCGAGACGCGCCGCGGCACCGTGGGCTCCACCGCCCGCACGCGCCTGGCGACCGCCGACACCGCGTTGACCCAGGCCCTCACCCTGCGCACGTCGAATGTCGAGAACGCCCTGGCCGAGGCCCAGCGCGCCCTCGACCTCGCGCGCCAGGCCACGTCCGCCGCGGAGGCCGATCTCCGCGCATACACCCCCGGCGGCTATCCGGACGACGGCTGGGGCGGAGTCTTCGGCGGCTCCGGGTCCCGTTCCGGCGGCTCCGGCATCGGCGGGGACATCCTCGGCGGGATCATCGGCGGACTGCTCGCCGGCGGCGGGGGCGGCGGCTCGTCCCGGCGCAGCAGCGGCTGGCGCTCCTCGGGCGGCTTCCGCAGCTCCGGCTTCGGCGGAGGCGGATCCCGCGGCGGCGGACGCGGACGCTCCGGAGGTCGACGCTTCTGATCCCCCGCACAGACACATACGCCAAGCTCTCGAAGACGCCCCTCTGAAAGGAACCACGCATGACCAAGCAGTCCATCTTCGGACGGATCTCCACCCTCGTCCGCGCGAACATCAACGCCCTCCTGGACTCTGCGGAGGACCCGCAGAAGATGCTCGACCAGCTCGTCCGCGACTACACCAACAGCATCGCCGACGCCGAGTCCGCCATCGCGGAGACCATCGGCAACCTGCGGCTGCTGGAGCGCGACCACGAGGAAGACGTGCAGGCGGCCAACGAGTGGGGCAACAAGGCCCTCGCTGCCAGCCGCAAGGCCGACGAGATGCGCGGCGCGGGCAACACCGCCGACGCCGACAAGTTCGATAACCTCGCGAAGATCGCCCTGCAGCGCCAGATCAGCGCCGAGCGGGAGGCGACGAGCGCCGAACCGCAGATCGCGGCCCAGACCGAGATCGTCGACAAGCTCAAGAGCGGCCTGAACGGCATGAAGGACAAGCTCAACGAGCTCAAGAACAAGCGCAGCGAGCTGCTCGCCCGCGCCAAGGTCGCCGAGGCGCAGACCAAGGTGCAGGACGCGGTCAGCTCCATCAACGTGCTCGACCCCACCAGCGAGCTCGGCCGGTTCGAGGACAAGGTCCGCCGCCAGGAGGCTCTCGCCCAGGGCAAGGCGGAGCTGGCCGCGTCGAGCCTCGACGCCCAGTTCGAGAGCCTCGAGGATCTCGGCGAGCTGACCGAGGTCGAGGCGCGCCTCGCCGAGCTGAAGGCCGGCGGCACCGCGCCGCGCCAGGCGCTCGAAGGCAACTGACACCGACGCGGATGCCCGGGCGCACGCCCGGGCATCCGCGGTTCCGTCTCCGGGAGGTCTCCCATGGTGCGTTTCCTGGTCGTGCCGCAGTGGCAGGGTTCACCCGCCGCGCGCGCGATGCTCCTCGTCGACGGCGCGTCGGCGATCGCCGGCGATCTGCCGCGTGCGGCGACGACCGTCCTCGACGTTCCGGTCGAAGCCGGCGAGGCGCTGGGCACGGGCGTCCGGCGGCTCAGCGCCCTCGCACGTACGCGGGAGCTCGTCGCCGGACATCTCGAAGCCGGAACCGTGCTGATCGGCGGCGACTGCAGCATCACCGTCGCCGCACTCGACACGCTCCCCGGCGGGACCGACGACCTCGCCGTGGTCTGGTGCGATGCGCACGGCGATCTGCACACGCCGGACACCTCGCCGTCCGGGGCCTTCTCCGGCATGGCGCTGCGTGCCGTCCTCGGTGAGGGAGAACCGCAGCTCGCCCTGTCCCCCGGCATCCCCCGGGATCGTGTCGTCACCGTGGGTGTCCGGAACCTCGACGAGGCCGAGACCGGCGAATGGGACCGCCTCCGGAATCTCGGGGTGGCCGATCTGGACGACCCGGCGGCGCTCGCCGACGCCGTGCAGGCCACAGGGGCGCAGCGGGTGTGGGTGCACATCGACGTCGACGTCCTCGACCCGGCGTCGTTCACCGGAGTCTCCGCCGCCGTGCCCTTCGGCGTGACCCCCTCGTCCCTGAGCACGGCGATCCGAGAGCTCCGGAGCCGCGTCCCCCTCGCCGGGGCGACCATCGCGGGCTTCGCCCCTCGCACGCCGGCCGACGCCGTCGACGACCTCGGCGCGATCCTGCGTCTCGTCGGAGCCGTCGCGTGAGCCCGGCGCCGGGGTGGGAGGCCGTCGCGGCGGAACGCCTCGCCCGCGGACGACGGTCGGACCGCCGCATCCCCTCCTTCCTGCTGCGCTCCCCGATCAGCCGCCTGGGCTACCTCTGGGGCACGGCCGTCGGCTGGATCTGGGGCGCTCTGTGGAGCACCGGCCCGATCGAACGGCGCGGCGGTCTCTGGGTGTTCCGGGGCATGCCCCGATGGACCTTCCACCGCGGCGGCGTCTGCGTGGGCGGGTGCTTCCTCACCGGCGACGCGCGGCCCACGGACGCGGTGCTGCGCCACGAGGCCGTGCACAAGCAGCAGTGGCTGCGCTACGGCTTCCTGATGCCGGTGCTCTATCTGTTCGCGGGACGCGACCCGCTGCGGAACCGCTTCGAGATCGAAGCGGGGCTGGAAGACGGCAACTACGTGCGCCGCCCCCGCTGACTCAGCCCTCGACGGGGAGCAGTCCGAAGCGCTCCGGCACGCGGATCCGGTTCACGGCCACGCCGAGGCGGTCGGTGAGGTGCTCGACGATGTCGGCCGTGCCGAGGTAGCCCCCGAGCAGCGTGACGTGCGTCTCGACCTCGTCGTCGACGAGCATCTCGTCGGCCCATGCGCAGGTGGCTCGGGCCAGGGCCTGCCCTGGCGCGCAGCCGCGACCGCTTCCCGGGGCTCCGGAGCGGGCGGAGCGGGCGAGCCAGGTGACCGTCATGCGACCGGGAGCATGGATGACGCCGATGTCGGAGACGTCGGGAACCTCGATGAAGATGCGACCGGACGCGCACAGCGGGAGGGTCGCGAGGAACGCCTCGAGGTCGAGCAGGGAGTGCTCGTCGGCGGTCACCAGGTGGTGTGCGCGACGGCGCGCCGCGCGGCGAGCCGCACGCGTGCCTCGGGTGTCGAGCGTGGTGTCCATGGTGATCCCATTGTACACCAAGCGAAGGCTTGCCTAACCTTCGACGCCTTCTTCCGTCACGGGCTCGACGAGGGCCTCGCGCAGCGCAGTGAGCTCTTCCTCTGTCATGCCGTTCGCACGCAGGTAGCCGGCGGCCGACCCCCACCGCTCGTCGACCTGGGCCAGCAGGCGACGCATCACCTCGGCGGGCGAGCGGGTGGCCAGATCCACCGCGTGCAGCGCCTCAGGGTGCTGGCTCCGCAGATAGGCGGCGATGCGCCGCGACCGTTCGGCGGGCAGCTGCGACTCGGTGAGGGCGTAGTCGGCGATGACGGCATCACGATCGGCGCCGACCGCCGAGAGCGCCAGCGCGACCGTCACGCCCGTGCGGTCCTTGCCCACCGTGCAGTGCACCAGGGTCGGCTCGCCCGCGGCGATCACCCGGACAGCGGCGACCAGGCGCTCCCCGCTCTCCTCCAGGAGATGCAGGTACAGGTCGTCGAGACTCGTATCGGATTCGAAGAAGGAGCGCACGGACCCGAGGAACAGCGGCAGGTGAGTCGTCTCCGGGCCCTCGATCTCGCTCGGTTCCGCGGCGACCTCCTCCCCGTCGCGGAGGTCGACGATGTGACGCACCGTCGCCCGCAGGAGCGCCGCGCCGTTCGTGGTCGCCGTGGAGAGCTGGCCGGAACGCAGCAGGACGCCGGGGCGGATGCGTCCACCCTCCGCGGGGATCCCGCCGACGTCGCGGACGTTCGTGACGCCCTCGACGTCCAGGATCGTCACGCGCCCGCCTGGGGGCCGCGCGGGGGCACCGGGTAGCGCCCGGCGATGACGATGCGGTTGAAGGCGTTGATCGACACGCACGCCCAGCTCAACGCGGCGTACTCCTTCTCGGTGAACACACTCCCGACCAGGTCGTAGACCTCGTCCGAGATGCCGTCCTCCGCGATGAAGGTGAAGGCTTCCGCCAGTTCGAGCGCGGCACGCTCCCGATCGCTGAACACACCGCTCTCCCGCCACACGGCGATCTGGCTGATCGTGTCGACGTCCAGCCCGGCGGCGACCGCCCGGTCCACGTGCACCCGCGTGCAGTAGCTGCAGCCGTTCAGCTGCGAGCAGTGGATCATGACGATCTCCTTCAGGCGGTCGTCGATCCCATTCTCGGCGCAGATCGTGCCGACCGTCTTCGAGAAGGCGTCGAGGGCCTGATAGGCCGCAGGCTCCGTCTTGGACAGGTGCACGCGCTGTTCGGTCATACCTCCATGATATTCGGCGCCGGGCGCGGGAGACGGCGTGGGACCGGCCTCACCGAAATGCACGCTGCCAATCTCTAGGCGCGATCCTGCTGCATATCGCCCTGTTAATCCCCCTCACATCTTGTCAGTTTGCTCCGGCATTTCCCGCGAGGTCGAAACGGGGCGCAGAATAGCCGCGTGGCGATCGACACCAGCGAGTTCTCCTATCTTCCCGCGCAGGCCGACGCGCTCGGCGTTCCGCTTCCGACCGTGGAGCGCCTGACGCTCCCCCTCCCCGAGGGTCGCGTCGTGAGCGGGTTGCGCTTCGGGTCCGAGCCGCCGCGCATCACCCTGCTGCACGGCGCCGGTCTGAACGCCCACACCTGGGACACGACGGCGCTGGCGCTGGGGCAGCCGCTCCTGGCGATCGACCTCGCCGGCCACGGCGACTCCTCCTGGCGCGACGACGCGGACTACTCCCCCCGCACCCTCGCCGCCGACGTCGTCGCCGCTCTGGACGCGTGGGTCTCCGCACCGCAGATCCTGGTGGGACAGTCGCTCGGCGGTCTCACCGGCGCCGCCGTCGCCGCGGCGCGGCCGGACCTCGTGGCCGCTCTGATCATCGTCGACATCACGCCCGGGATCGACGTGTCCGCCGGCCCCGCGGCGCTCCGGGAGTTCTACGCCGGGCCCACGGACTTCGCGACCCGCGACGAGCTCGTCGACAAGGCGATGGCCCTGGGGTTCGGTGGCACTCGCCCCGAGACCGAGCGCGGTGTCTTCCTCAACACCCGTGTCCGCGCGGACGGCCGCGTCGAGTGGAAGCACCACTTCGCCCACCTCGCCGCCACCGCTCTGGCCGCCCACGACCCCGGCACCCCGACGGCGCCGTCGGTCCTGCATGAGACCGGCTGGGACGATCTGGCGGCGGTCACCGCGCCCGTCACGCTCGTCCGCGCCGAGCGGGGCTTCGTGAGCGCTGCCGACGCGGAGGAGTTCCAGCACCGCCTCCCGGAAGCGCGGGTCGTCGCGATGGACGCCACGCACAACGTGCAGGAGACGGCGCCCCGAGACCTCGCCCTGCTCGTCGGTTCGGCGACCGCGGCCGGAATATGACGCTCCGTTCCACGTCCGCCGCGCCGAATCCCGCCCGACCCTAGGCTCGTCCCACCGGCACACAGCACCTGCCGCACCGAGAGGAAACACCCATGTTCCGACGTCATCGACGCCTCGCGCTGATCTCCGCGCTCGCGGCCACCGCCGTGATCCTCAGCGCCTGCTCCGGCTCCGCCGAGCCTGCCCCGTCCACGGGCGGCGAGCCCGACCCCGACGCCACCCTGCACGTCGGTCTCGTGCTCGAGCCCACCAACCTCGACATCCGGCACACCAGCGGTGCCGCGCTGGAGCAGATCCTCATCGACAACATCTACGAGGGACTGGTCAGCCGCACCCAGGAGAACGAGATCGTGGAGCGGCTCGCCTCGGAGTACGAGGTGTCGGACGACGGCCTCACGTACACCTTCACCCTCAACGACGGGATCACCTTCCACGACGGCTCGCCCCTGACGGCGGCCGACGTCGTCTCCTCCTATGAGACCGTCCGCACCGATGACACGGTGCAGGGCAACGCGGAGTTCGCGTCCGTCTCCTCGATCTCGGCTCCCGACGACACGACCGTCGAGATCGTGCTGTCCGAGCCGAACCAGAACTTCCTCTTCGCCCTCACCGGCCCCGCCGGGCTCGTGTTCAAGGACGGCGACACCACCGACCTGAAGACCGCGGAGAACGGCACAGGACCGTTCACCCTCACGCGCTGGAACAAGGGCAGCACGATCACCTTCGCCCGCAACGACGACTACTGGGGCGACCCGGCCGGCGTGGCCGAGGTCGAGTTCCAGTACATCCCCGACTTCACGGCCGGAGTGAACGCGGCTCTCGCCGGTGACGTGGACGTCCTCACCGCCGTCGACCCGAACCTGGCTCCGCAGCTCGAGGACTCGGGCGACTTCACGCTCACCACGGGCCGCACGACCGACAAGGCCACGCTCGCCTTCAACAACAAGAAGGCGCCGCTGGACGACGTCCGGGTGCGCGAGGCCCTGCGCCTGGCGATCGACCATGAGGCCCTCATCGAGGCCGTCGGCGCCGGTACCCCGCTGTACGGCCCCATCCCCGAGCTCGACCCCGGCTACGAGGACCTCTCCGACGTCATCTCCTACGACCCCGAGCGGGCCAAGGAGCTGCTCGCCGAGGCCGGCCAGGAAGACCTCGACCTCACGCTGACGATCCCGTCGTTCTACGGCACCACCGTCCCGAAGGTGCTCATCTCGGACTTCGACAAGGTGGGTGTGAACCTCGAGGTCGATTCCGTGGAGTTCCCGACCTGGCTCGAGGACGTGTACACCAACAAGGACTACGACCTCAGCTTCGTCCTGCATGTCGAGCCGCGGGACTTCGGCAACTTCGCCAACCCGGACTACTACTTCGGCTACGACAACGCCGAGGTGCAGGACCTCTACACGCAGGCGCTGGCCGAGGTCGATCCCGAGGCCTCCGCGAAGCTCCTCGCAGAGGCGGCCCGGATCGTCTCCGAGGACCACGCGGCGGACTGGCTCTACAACGGTCAGACCATCACCGCCGTGAATCCGGTCGTCAGCGGGTTCCCGGAGGACTCGATCAACTCGCGCATCAACCTCGCGGGTGTGACCGTCTCCGCCGCGAGCTGACGACGGTCGACGCTCCGTGCTGCGTTACGCGCTCGTCCGAGGAGTCCTGCTGATCGCAGGGCTCCTCGTGTCGAGCGCGCTCATCTTCCTCACATTGCGCGTCTTCCCCGGCGACGTGGCCCAGCTCATCGCCGGCACCCAGGCCTCCCCCGCCGAGGTCGAGGCGCTGCGGGAGTCGCTGGGGCTGAACCAGCCTCTGCTCGCGCAGTACGCCGACTGGATCGGCGGCATCCTCCGCGGCGACCTGGGCACGTCGCTGCTGTCCGGCGCCTCCGTCGGCGAGGAGCTGCTGCTGAAGGCACAGGTCACGGTTCCGCTCGGGATCATGTCGCTGGTGATCGCCGTGCTCATCGCCGTGCCGTTCGGGATCCTCGCCGCCCTGCGTCGTGGCCACCGCGACGGCACGGCGCTCAGCGTGGGCGCGCAGGCTCTCGCGGCCGTCCCCGTCGTCTGGGCGGGCATGATGCTGATCGTCGTGTTCTCCGTGTGGCTCGGCTGGCTGCCGCCCCAGGGCTTCCCCCGCACCGGGTGGTCGACACCGGGTAGAGCGATCGAGGCGCTGCTGCTGCCCGCCCTCACGATCGGCATCGTCGAGGGCGCCATGCTCATGCGCTTCGTGCGCAGCGCCACCCTGCAGGCCGCCGGACAGGACTTCGTCCGCACCGCGGCCGCCAAGGGTCTGACGAAGACCCGCGCCCTCATCCAGCACGGCATCCCGGCGGTCGGGCTCTCCATCATCACGGTCCTCGGCCTCCAGGTCGCCGGGATCATCGTCGGCTCGGTCGTGATCGAGCAGCTGTTCACGCTTCCGGGCATCGGCCGCATGCTCGTGACCGACGTCGGCACCCGCGACCTGGTCAAGGTGCAGAGCGAGCTGCTCGTGCTGACCGGCTTCGTGCTGGTGGTCGGTTTCCTCGTGGATCTGCTGCACCGGGCGATCGACCCTCGACAGCGGGAGGCCGCATGAGCGCGCGCTGGTTCCCTCGGCTCTGGCGGACCTCGACCGGCCGCTTCGGACTGATCGTCATCGCCATCGTCGCCCTGGCGGCCGTCGTGTCCCTCTTCTGGACGCCGTTCGACCCGCGGGCCTCGGACATCGGCGACCGCTGGCTGCCGCCGGGCTGGCCGCACCTGCTCGGGACGGACGACACCGGACGCGACATCCTGAGCCTGCTCATGGCGGGGGCGCGGACCACGGTCTTCGTCAGTGTCGGCGCGGGACTCGTGGCCACCGTCGTCGGCATCGCCCTCGCCGCCCTCGGCGCCCTGACCACCCGGCTCGTGCGGGAGACGGTCGCCGTGTTCGTCGACATCCTCATCGCCTTCCCCGTGCTGCTGATCGCGATGATGATCTCGTCGGTGTGGGGCGGATCGCTCTGGGTCGTGATCTGGGCGGTGGGGATCGGGTTCGGCGTGAACATCGCACGGGTCACGCGGCCGGAGCTGCGCCGCGTGCAGCAGAGCGACTTCGTGCTCGCCGCGCGCGCGTCCGGCCTCACCCCCGCGCAGAGCCTCGTCCGCCACCTCCTCCCGAACGTGGCTCCGGTGTTCATCGTGCAGCTCTCGTGGTCGATGGCCGTGGCCGTCCTCGCGGAGGCCGGCCTGTCGTACCTCGGCTTCGGGGCCTCGGTCGTCGAACCGAGCTGGGGGCTGCTGCTCGCGGATCTCCAGCGCTACATCGGCGTGCACCCTCTCACCGTGATCTGGCCCGGGCTCACGATCACCCTGACCGTGCTCGCCCTCAACCTGCTCGGCGACGGGCTCCGCGAAGCCACGGACCCCACCCTGCGGCACCGTGCCGCCGAGACGCACACACCGGCGGTGGTCGCATGAGTCTGACGGTCGAGGATCTCGTCATCGAGATCGACGGACGCCGCGTGGTCGACGGCGTCTCGCTCCAGGTCCCCGACGGCACCCGCCTCGGGGTGATCGGCGAGTCGGGCTCCGGCAAGTCCCTCACGGCGCTCGCCGCGCTCGGGCTGCTGCCGGAGGGGGCGACGGCACGCGGGAGCATCCGGTGGGACGGCACCGAGCTGATCGGGATGCCGGACCGTGAACTCGCCCGGCTGCGCGGCGACGACATCGGCATCGTGTTCCAGGAACCCCGGACGGCGCTCAACCCGATCCGGACGGTCGGCCGCCAGATCGCGGAGTCCATCCGCATCCACGAAGGCCTGGGCCGGCGCGAGGCCCGTGACCGGGCGATCGCGGAAGCCGCCCGCGTGCGACTCCCCGACCCGGAGACCATCGTCGACCGGTATCCGCACCAGCTCTCCGGCGGCCAGCGGCAGCGCGTCGCGATCGCGATGGCCCTCGCCTGCCGTCCGCGGCTGCTGATCGCGGACGAGCCCACGACGGCCCTCGACGTGACGATCCAGGCCGAGATCCTGTCGCTGCTGCTCGGGCTCGTCGCCGACGAGGGCATGTCGCTCCTGTTCATCACGCACGACCTCGCGGTGCTGTCCCAGGTGGCGACCGAGGGAGTCGTGCTGGAGCACGGTCGGGTCGTCGAGAGCGCACCGGTGTCGCGGCTGCTGACCGCGCCGACCTCTCCTGTCACGCAGGGGCTGCTGCGGGACGCGACCGCGACGCTGTGGCGGCCCGAGGGAGGAGAGGCATGAGCCTCATCGAAGCGCGCGGGCTGCGACGGGACTTCGTCGTGCCGAAGCGGACGGCGTTCGAGCGCACGCGGCGGCAGACGGCGCTCCAGCCGACCGACCTCGACGTGCCCGAGGGCGCCTCCCTGGGGATCATCGGCGAGTCCGGCTCGGGGAAGTCGACGCTCGTGCGACTCCTGCTGGGCCTCGACCGACCGACCGCGGGCACCGTGTCGGTGGACGGTCGGCTCGTCGACGCCGGCGCCTCCGCGCGATCGCTGCACTGGTTGCGCCGGCAGACGGGTCTCGTCTTCCAGGATCCCTATGCCTCGCTCGACCCCCGGATGACGGCGGGGCAGATCGTGCGGGAGCCGTTGTGGGCCCTCGGCATCGACGGCGACCATCGGGCACGGGTGCGCGAGGTCATCGCCCGGGTCGGCCTGGACCCGGAGATGGGCGATCGCTATCCGCACGAGTTCTCCGGCGGGCAGCGGCAGCGGATCGCTCTCGCCCGCGCGCTCGTCCATCGTCCGCGGATCCTCGTGGGCGACGAGCCGCTGTCGGCGCTGGACGTCACGGTGCGCGCGCAGATCCTCGAGCTGCTCGCGGAACTCCGAGTCGCGGACGAGCTCACGCTGCTGCTCGTGTCACACGACATCGGCGTGGTGCAGAACCTCTGCGACACGGTCGTCGTCATGAAGGACGGCCGCATCGTCGAGCGCGGTCCGACCCGTGACGTGCTGCTCCACCCGACCGCCGACTACACCCGCACGCTGCTCTCCGCGATCCCCGTCATCCCCGACGCCTGATCGCCGACCCACCCCTTTGCGGCCGCCCCGGCCCGTTGCGTGCGCCCGCAACGGGGTGGGAGGCACGCAAGGGGTGGGGCGAGGGGTCAGCGCGGGAAGAGCGAGAGGCGACGGCGAGGGCGGGATGGGCGGAGCACCCGGCGCAGGTAGACGGTGCCGAGGTCGCGGCCGAACTTGTGGCCGACGCGCCCCATGCGACCGGCCTCCACGAAGCCCAGCTTCTCGTGCAGCCGGATCGAGGCCTCCGCACCCTGGTCGCTGATGACGGCGACCATCTCCCGGAGCCCCCGCTGCTCGCACGCCGCGATCAGCGCCTGCAGAAGGGCCGACCCGAGACCCTTGCCGGCCGCGCCGGGACCGAGGTAGATCGAGTCCTCGACCGTGTACCGGTACGCGTTCTTGCCCGCCCACGGCTGCGCGAGCGCATACCCGAGGATGGCGCCGGAGGGCGACACCGCCACGAGGAACGGCAGCCCGAGCCGCTCCAGCAGGGTGAACTTGTCCCGCCAGTACGGGATGCTGCTGCGGCGCTCGTCCAGGGTGACGGCCGAATTGCTGACGAAGTGGTTGTAGATCTCCCGCACGTGCGGCAGATCGGCCGCGCGTGCCGGTCTGATGACGTAGGAGAACGTGTCCGGCGCTGTCGCCGGTCGCAGATGACGCGGGAGAACGCGGCGGCGGTCCCCCGGCTCGAACTGCATGCGCTCAGCTTAGAGAGCCGGACGCCTCGCCCTCCACCCTCCAATCCACCGGAGCACTGCCGAGTCCCTCCAGGAGCGCGTTCGCGCGGGAGAAGGGCCGGGAGCCGAAGAAGCCACGGCTCGCGGAGAGAGGGGACGGATGCGCGGAGGCGATCACGGGGGTGTCGCCGAGAAGGGGCTGGAGGTTCGCCGCGTCACGCCCCCAGAGGATCGCGACGAGCGGCTGCTCCCGGGCCACGAGGGTGCGGATCGCGAGCTCCGTCACCTGCTCCCATCCCCAGCCGCGGTGGGAGGCGGCCGCTCCGGGGCGCACCGTCAGGACGCGGTTGAGCAGCAGCACGCCTTGATCGCTCCACGCGGTGAGGTCTCCGTGCGGGGCGGGCGGGAGGCCGAGGTCGGCCTCCCGCTCCTTGTAGATGTTCGTCAGGCTCCGGGGCAGCGGCCGCACGTCGCGGTCCACGGCGAACGACAGCCCGATCGGGTGCCCGGGAGTCGGATAGGGGTCCTGGCCCGTGATGAGCACACGCACGTCCGCGAGTGGTCGCTGGAAGGCGCGCAGCACGTTCGGCCCCGCAGGAAGGTATCCGTGACCGGCCGCCTGCTCGGCGCGCAGCCGTTCGCCGAGCGCCGTGATGGTGTCCTGCACCGGGGCCAGCGCCTCCGCCCATCCCGCGTCGATCAGTCCCTCGTCGGCGAGTTCCGCGAGGGTGCGTCCTCCGCTCACTCGACCGGCCGGACCCGCAGCGGGCCTCGCGCGAGCAGGTGCTGCGCCGACTGGGCGACGGGCCGCATCGTGACGAGGTCGAGGTTCACGTGGGCAGGAGCGTCCAGGGCGTAGGCGATCACGTCCGCCACGTCCTCGGCGCGAAGGGGCGCCTCGACCCCGGAGTACACGGCCTCCGCGGCGACGGCGTCGCCCCCGAGCCGGTTCAGCGTGAACTCCTCCGTGTGCACCATCCCGGGAGCGATCTCGGCCACCCGGAGCGGCTCGCCGTTCAGTTCCTGACGCAGCGCACGGACGAGCATCGCCTCGGCCGCCTTCGCCGCGTTGTAGCCCGCGCCGCCCGGGTAGGCGGTCTGCGCGGCCGTCGAGGTCACGAACAGGAGGTCGGCATGGCCGTCCACGTCCGCGGTGCGACGGAGCATCGGGAGCAGTCCGGCGACGAGGCGCTGGGTCGCGAGGACGTTCGCGTCGTACATCCACTGCCAGTCGGCGAGCGCGGCATCCTCGACGCGGTCGGTCCCCCGCGCGCCACCGGCGACCTGGACGAGGGCGTGCACGGGTCCGGTGCGCTCGAGCTCCCCGAGGAGCGCCGCCACCGCCGCGTCGTCGGTCAGATCGCAGGCGATCGTCGACGCCCCGGTCTCGGCGGACAGCGCGGCGAGCCGGTCCGCACGGCGGGCGACGCCGACGACGTCCCACCCCCGAGACCGCAGCACCCGCACCGTCGCCTGACCGATCCCGGAACTCGCACCTGTCACCACTGCACGTCTGTTGGCCATGTCCTCCACCGTACGATGTCCGCGCGGGTTCCGCCCGTTCCCGGCCCCCTCGCCGTGTTACGTCACATTTCCCGGTCGTTGTTGACACGGACCGATATTCCGTACTCTCACTGCAAGGGCACCAGCCCATCCGACCTTCCGACCGTTCCAGGGGGAACACATGTCCGCACCCGAGACCTGGCGTTTCGAGACCAAGCAGATCCACTCGGGCGCCGCCCCCGACCCCGTCACCAAGGCCAGGGCGACCCCGATCTACCAGACCACGTCCTACGTGTTCGACAGCGCCGACCATGCCGCGAACCTCTTCGCGCTCGCCGAGTTCGGCAACATCTACACCCGCATCCAGAACCCGACCCAGGACGTTTTGGAGCAGCGCCTCGCCGCGCTCGAAGGGGGCACCGGCGCCCTCGTCCTCTCCAGCGGTCAGGCCGCCTCCACCTTCGCGATCCTCAACATCGCGCAGGCCGGCGACCACTTCGTCGCGTCGAGCTCGATCTACGGCGGCACCTACAACCTCTTCAAGTACACCCTCGCCAAGCTCGGCATCGAGGTCACCTTCGTCGAGAACCAGGACGACCCCGAGGAGTGGCGTCGCGCCGTCCGCCCGAACACGAAGCTCTTCTTCGCGGAGACGATCGGCAACCCGCAGATCAACGTGCTCGACATCCGCACGGTCGCCGACATCGCGCACGAGAACGGCGTCCCGCTGATCGTCGACAACACGATCGCGACCCCGTACCTCATCCGCCCGTTCGAGCACGGCGCCGACATCGTCGTCCACTCGATCACGAAGTTCCTCGGCGGCCACGGCACCACGATCGGCGGCGTCGTGATCGACGGCGGTTCGTTCGCGTGGTCGGAGAACGTCGAGAAGTTCCCCGGACTCACCGAGCCGGACCCGTCGTATCACGGCGCCAGCTACACGGCCGCGGTCGGCGACCCGCTCGCCTACATCATCAAGGCCCGGGTCCAGCTGCTCCGCGACCTCGGCTCGGCCATCGCCCCGCAGAGCGCGTGGAACCTCATCCAGGGTGTCGAGACGCTGTCGCTGCGCATCGAGCGCCACGTGCAGAACGCCCAGGAGATCGCCGAGTGGCTGGACAGCCGCGACGACGTGGCCGCGGTCAACTACTCCGGCCTGCCGTCCTCGCCCTGGTACGCCAAGGCGAACGAGTACGCCCCGAAGGGTGTCGGCGCCGTGCTGTCGTTCGAACTCAAGGGCGGTGTCGAGGCCGGACGCGAGTTCGTCAACAGCCTCTCCCTGTTCAGCCACCTCGCCAACATCGGCGACGTGCGCTCGCTCGTCATCCACCCGGCCTCCACGACGCACGCCCAGCTCACCCCGGAGCAGCAGCTCACCGCGGGCGTGACCCCCGGCCTCGTGCGCCTGTCCGTGGGACTCGAGAACATCGAGGACCTCAAGGCCGATCTCGACCAGGCGCTCGCCGCCGCCCGCGCCGTCTCCGAGGCCGCGCGCGCCTGAGCACCCTCTCCGCGTAGGCCCCGGACCGCACGGTCCGGGGCCTTCGTCGTCCCCGGTGTCGTAACCTGCGGGCCGGGACCGACCGGCCAGGCGAGAATGGAGACATGGACTGGCAGACGACCTCCGAGGACACGGTGCCGTCGGCACCGGTGACGGAGGCCGACGTCCGGCTGCTCCGTGCCCGGCCACCGGCCACCGGCGCCTGGCGCGACGGCGACCCCGTCGGCGGCCGCCGGTTCGCCGCGTTCGGCGCCTTCGACACGGAGAGCGGAGCCCGGCTCCCCGGCATCCGCCTCGCGTACGAGAGCTGGGGCGAGCTCAACGCCGCACGCGACAACGCCGTGCTCGTCCTGCACGCCCTCACCGGGGACAGCCACGTGCGTGGAGACGCCGGTGCCGGCCACCCGACCGCCGGCTGGTGGGAGGACGTCGTCGGCCCCGGTGCGCCCCTCGACACCGACGAGTGGTTCGTGATCGCGCCGAACATGCTCGGCGGCTGCCAGGGATCGACCGGCCCCGCGAGCATCGCCCCGGACGGCTACGAGTGGGCGTCGCGCTTCCCCTACCTCACCATCCGCGACCAGGTCGCCGCGCAGGTGCGCCTGGCCGACGCGCTCGGCATCGACAGCTGGGCGGCGGTGATCGGCGGCTCGATGGGTGGCATGCATGCGCTCGAGTGGGCCGTGGCGCAGCCGGACCGCGTGCAGCGCCTCGCCGTGCTCTCCTCGCCTCCGGTCACCACCGCCGACCAGATCGCGCTCAACACCGTGCAGCTCGAGACCATCCGCATGGACCCGCGCTTCCAGGGCGGCGAGTACTACGACCTCGCGGACGGCGACGGCCCGCACCGCGGCCTGGCCCTCGCCCGCCGCATGGCGCTGCTGAACTACCGCAGCCCGATCGAACTCAACCAGCGGTTCCAGCGCTCCTGGCAGTCGGACGTGTCGCCGCTCGGCCACGGCGGACGCTTCGCCGTCGAGTCCTACCTCGACTTCCACGGGAACAAGTTCACGCGCCGCTTCGACGCCAACAGCTACATCACCCTCGTCGAGGCCATGAACTCGCACGACGTCGGCCGGGGCCGCGGCGGCGTGGAGGAGGCCCTGAAGGCGGTGACCGCGACGACCCTCGTCCTCGGCATCGACAGCGACCGCCTCTTCCCCGTCGACGGTCAGCAGCGGATCGCCCGGAGCATCCGGAACGTGCTCGACGGCGAGGCGGTGGTGCTCACGAGCGACTTCGGCCACGACGGGTTCCTCATCGAGACCGAGGCCGTCGGCACGCACCTGCGGCGCGTGCTCGACGCCTGACCCGCGTCAGGCCGGGTCGAACCGCCACGGCAGGGTGTGGGCGTGGAGGGTCCCCTGCGCCCAGCCGAACGCCCGACCCCCGTCGCGCACCTCCGTCTGGAACAGCTCGACCGCCCCGCCGGAGGCCAGCGCGGCCTCGACGTCGGTGAAGGCGGAGAGCCGGTGCAGCGTGAGCCAGGTGGGCGGGAAGAGCCGCCACTCCCCTGCCGCGTGCCGCTCGAAGGCCGCGTCCGGTGACACCCAGGCGAGCTCGACGACCTCGTCGGCGGCAGGCGACGGCTCGACGTCCGGCGCGAGGGCGAGGAAGAACCAGGTGCGGATCCGCACGGGCGCCTCCGCGGGCGGGCGCCACTCCGACAGAGGCACCAGGTCGTCGACGACGAGTCCGACCTCCTCCGCGGTCTCCCGGGCGGCGGCCCGGCGCGCGTCCTCGACGTCCGCCGCGCCCGCCCGCCGATCCTCCGGCTCGACCTTCCCCCCGGGGAACACCCAGGCGTCCGCGAAGGAGCCCCGCGACGGACGGCGCAGCAGCAGCACCTCGAAGCCACCGGGACTCGGGCGCAGCAGCACGACGGTTCCGGCGAGCGGGAGGTCGTCGTCGGGAGCGGTCACCCCGTCACTCTACGACGCGAGGACCGGCGTCTGCGCGACCCGCCGTGCCTCCACGCGGTACGACACCAGGGCGATGAGGAGTCCGGCCACCGCGAGCACCGCCCCGGTCCACGCCGGTGCCGTGAAGCCCCAGCCGATCGCGATCACGATGCCGCCGAGGAAGGCGCCGAGGCTGTTGCCGATGTTCAGAGCGGAGTGGTTCATGGCCGCCGCGATGGATTGGTTGTCGCCGGCCACGTCCATCAACCGCGTCTGGATCGTCGGGCTGAGCACGGACGAGACGAACCCGACGAGGACGACCACGAGGCTCAGGCTCACGATCCAGAACGAGAGCACGGCGAGGAGGGCGAACACGACGGCCATCGCGGCGAGGCCCAGCAGCAGCGTCCGACGGAGGTCGATGTCGGCCAGATGACCGCCGACGAGGTTCCCGCCCGTCATGCCGAGCCCCATGAGCACGAGCACGATCGGCACGACCCAGTCCGGCGATCCGGCCACCTCCGTCACGAGCGGGGCGATGTAGCTGTAGACGGCGAAGAACCCGCCGAAGCCGATCGCCCCGACGCCGAGCGTGAACCAGACCTGACCGATGCGGAACACCCCGAGCTCCGCTCGCATCGTGCGTCCGGGGTTCCCCGGGTGCGCGGGCACGAACAGCGCGATGAAGACGGTGGCGAGCGCGAAGACGAGCGCGACGACCGCGAAGGCGGCCCGCCAGCCCCACTCCTGGCCGAGGAAGGTGCCCAGCGGCACGCCGACGACATTGGCGACCGTGAGACCGGTGAGGATGAACGCGACGCCCTTGGCACGGTTTCCCGGCCCCATCACGTCGGCGGCGACCAGCGCGCCGATGCCGAAGTAGGCGCCGTGCGGGAGTCCGGCGAGGAAGCGCGAGACCCCGACGAGCTCGAACGTCGGCAGCACCACGGTGAGGGCGTTGAAGACGGTCAGCGCGAGGGCGAGCACGATCATCACCCGATGCCGCGGATAGCGGGCGACGAAGCCGGCGATGGTCGGGGCGCCGATGACCACGCCGAGTGCGTACAGCGAGATCAGCCAGCCGGCCTGACTCAGTGCCTCCTCCTGGCTCGACGCCCAGACGGACGGGAGGAGGTCGGCGGCGATGTTCGGCAGCAGGCCCATGACCACGAACTCGGTCATGCCGATGCCGAAACTGCCTATGGCGAGGGAGAGGAGCGCCCACTTCGCCGCACCCCTCGAAGGTGTCGAGGGATTCACCGGTTCAGCTTACCGGTCGTCGGACTCCTCGATCGCCGCCTCCAGGCGCTCGACCTTGGCGTCGAGCTCTCCCGTGTACCCGGGGCGGATGTCCGCCTTGAGGACGAGCGACACCCGGGAGCCGAACGGCATCACCGCCTCGGTCGCGCGCTTGACCACGTCCATGACGGTGTCCCAGTCGGGCCCCTCGATCTCGGTGAACATGCTCGTCGTGCGGTGCGGGAGGCCCGACGCGCGGACGACGCGCACGGCCGCGGCGACCGCGTCGTGCACGGAGGCATCGGTGCGCTCGGCACCGTCGGCGGGCGTGCCGCTGGGGGCGACGGAGAAGGCGATCAGCATGGGTTCACTCCTGGGTTCGGGGACGACGGACGGCGGGGACCCGCGCGAGCGCGACGGCGCTCACGGCGGCGAGGACGACGAGCAGGACGTTGCGCATCGTGAGCAGCAGGACGGGGGCGGCTTCGGCACGCAGCAGCCCGTCATAGCTCAGCGGATACACGAGACAGGTGAGCAGGCACAGGGCGAGCACGAGGGCGGCGGCGGTGCGCGCCCGGCGGCGGTCGAGCACGAGCCACAGGATCACGGGGGCGAGCAGCCAGGTCTGGAACTGCGGCGAGCCGACCTTGTTCAGGGCGATGAGCACCGTCACCAGGAGCAGGGCCAGCGGCGGGAAGAGTCGCGCGAACGACGCCCCACGGACGGCCTTGACCCCGCCGACGCCGGTGACGACGGCGGCGGCGAGCACCAGGAGCGGGGTGAGGATCGTCGCGAGGGCCTCCGCGCCCGGCGCGACGATCTGGAAGGTGAGGATGTCGTAGCTGTACTCGATGCGGGCGGCCCCCGTCACGGCCATCCAGAGGAACGGCGTCGCGGCGACCGCCTCGATCTGGAGTCCCCGGCCCGTCTGCGCGGTGAGGACGCCGAGGATCTCGGTGTCGGCACCGAGCAGCAGGAGCACCACCACCACACCGGCGGTGACGACCGCGGCGGCCAGGAGCATCCGCAGCCGCGCCCTCCCGGCCACGACCGCCGCGAGGAGGAGCGCACCGGGCCAGATCTTGATCCAGGCGCCGATGGCCAGCAGCGCCGCGGCGATGGTCGGGCGGGTCGCCAGCCAGAGGCCGGCCACGACGGCGATCGGCACGGTGACGGCATCGATGCGGTACAGCGCGATGGGTCCGAGGAGCAGCAGCGCGGCGCACCAGAACCACGCGGCGGTGCGCCGCGACCGCACGTGTCCACGCCCGACGAGGACGGCGAAGGCGACGGCGTCGAGCACCGTGACCAGCAGCACCCACCCGATCAGGTAGGCGCCGGAGACGCCGAGCAGCGGGAGGAATGGGGCGGCGAGCACGGCCGCGAGTATCATCGGCAGGAGCGCGAGCTGCGGATACACCCAGGACTCCGTGACACCCACGATCTCCCCGCCGCTCCACGCGGCCGTCGCCCAGGGCTCGTAGACCAGCACGACGTCCCCCATGGGCTGGCTCGGGTAGACCCAGCCCATCCATGCGGTCAGGACGTGGACGAGGAGGAAGGCGATCCACAGCGCGAGCACGCTCCCCCGGGCCGTTGTCCTCACGACAGGAGGTCCGCGACTGCGCGGGGCAGCGCCTCCGCGACGTCGAGCGCCACGATCGGATGACCGCTCGCACCCCCGGTCGCCGCGGCGGCGAGGCGGGCGGCGTGCCCGTGCAGCCAGACGGCCGCCGCGGCGGACTCGACGAGCGGGCCGTCCGGATTCGCGGCGATCACGGCGGCGACGATCCCGGCCAGCACGTCCCCCGTCCCGGCCGTCGCGAGCCAGCCGGTCCCCGCCTCGACGGCGATGAGCGTGCCGTCAGGTGCGGCGAGGACGGTGCGCGCGCCCTTGCGCAGCACCACGCCGTCGATCGCGGCGGACACGTCGCGGACGTCGGCGAGGTCGTCCGAGGTCCCGTCGATGCCGACACGCTCGCGCAGCCGCGCGAACTCGCGGCCGTGCGGCGTGGCGACGAACGGGGCGCGGGCGGTCGGCGCCAGATCGAGCGCTCCGGCGTCGATGACCACGGGGACGTCGCCGTCGACGATCTCCCGGAGCGCCTGCGCCTCCGCGGCGCTCCGGTCGTCCGGATCGGTCCCGGAGCCGATCACCCAGGCGCCGATCCGCGTGCGTCCGGCATCCGGCCCGCCGACGGTCTCCGGGCGCCGGGCGAGCACCGCCGCCACCGCCGACGGCGCGCCGATGTAGCGGACGAATCCGGCACCGGTGCGCCAGGCGGCCTCGACGCCCAGCACCGCCGCGCCGGGGTAGGCGGCCGATCCGGTGCGGATGCCCACGACGCCCCGCGAGTACTTGTCGTCCTCGGCGGTCGGCGCGCGGAAGAACCGCGCCGCGTCGCTGCGGGTCCACTCGCGCACGTCGCTCATGACTCCACGTTAGCCCGACGGCCCTGTCCCGTCCGCGTCGGCGGTACCGTCGAACGGTGAGTCTTCTCTTCTCCCCGCTGACCATCCGGTCCACCACGTTCCGCAACCGCCTCTGGGTCTCCCCCATGTGCATGTACAGCGCCGTCGACGGCGTGGCGCAGGAGTGGCACCACACCCACCTCGCGCAGTTCGCCTCGGGCGGCGCCGGGCTCATCGTGGCCGAGGCCACGGCCGTCCTGCCGGAGGGGCGCATCTCCCCGCGCGACCTCGGGCTGTGGGACGACGCCCAGCGCGACGCCCTCGGCCCGATCGTCCGAGCGATCCACGACCGCGGGGCCGCCGCGGGCATCCAGCTCGCGCACGCGGGGCGGAAGGCCTCCACCTGGTGGCCCTGGGCCGACGAGCGCGGCTCGGTCCCCGCCGCCGCGGGCGGGTGGACGACCACCGCCCCGTCCGCGGTGGCCTACGAGGGGTTCGCCGCGCCGGTCGCGCTGGACGCGGAGGGCATCGACCGCGTGGTCGACGGGTTCGCCGCGGCGACCCGTCGGGCGCTCGAGGCGGGCTTCGACGTCATCGAGATCCACGGTGCCCACGGCTACCTCCTGCACCAGTTCCTGTCGCCGCTGTCGAACCTCCGCGAGGACGAGTACGGCGGCTCGCTGGAGAACCGGGCCCGGCTGCTGCTGCGCGTCGTGGACGCGGTGCGCGACGCGGCCGGCGAGGGCGTGCCGGTCTTCGTCCGGATCTCGGCGACGGATCACGCCGAGGGCGGGTTCACGCCCGAGGAGGCCGCGACGGTCGGCGGCTGGGCGACCGCGCGCGGCGCCGACCTCATCGACGTCTCCAGCGGCGGCCTCGTCGCGCACCAGCGCATCAGCGTCTCCCCCGGCTACCAGGTCCCGCTGGCCGAGACCGTCCGCCAGGGCGGGCGGATCCCGGTGTCGGCCGTGGGCCTCATCACCGCCGCCGCCCAGGCCGAGCAGGTGCTCGCCGACGGGGCGGCCGACGCGATCTTCGCCGGACGGGAGTGGCTGCGCGACCCGCACTTCGCGCTCCGGGCCGCGCACGAGCTGGGCGACGAGGTCGCCTGGCCGCCGCAGTACGAGCGGGCGCACTGGCGCTGACGCCCACGACGACGGCCGCCGGTCCCCGAGGGAGCCGGCGGCCTTCGCGTATCCGGATGTCAGTGGCCGCGGACGCGACGGGTCGCGTCCTGCACCTCGCCGACGAGCTCCTCGAGGATGTCCTCCAGGAACAGCACGGCCGTGGTCTCCCCGCGGGCGTCGCGGACCTTGGCGAGGTGGCGACCCGCCCGTCGCATGACGGCGAGCGCGTCCTCCAGATCGGTGTCTTCCTGCACGGGCACCATGTGGTGGATGCGCTTGCCGGGGATCGGCTCGAGCACCTTGGCCTCGGCATCCGGGCCCTCCGAGGCCCGCAGGATGTCCTTGAGGTGGACGTAGCCGATCGGGACGTCCTCGTCGTCGACGATCACGTAGCGCGAGAACCCGTAGCGGGCCACCGCCTTCTCGATGTCGTCGGGCGTGGTCGTCTGCGGCAGCGTGACGAGGTCGCTCAGCGGAACGGCCACGTCGCGCGCCTTCTTGTCGGTGAACTCGACCGCGGCCGTCACCGTGCCCGCGGTGTCCATGAGCACGCCCTCGCGGCGCGACTGGTTGACGATGGTCGCCACCTCGTCGAGCGTGAACGTCGACGCCGCCTCGTTCTTCGGCTCCACCCTGAAGAGGCGCAGCACGCCGTTCGCCGCCGCGTTCAGCAGCCAGATCACCGGCATGAACACCTTCGACACCCACACCAGCGGCGTCGCCAGCAGCAGCACGGCCCGGTCCGGAATCGAGAACGCGAGGTTCTTCGGCACCATCTCGCCGAACACGACGTGCAGGAACGACACGATGAGCAGCGCGATCGTGAACGACACGACGTCCACCGCGCCGTCCGACCAGCCCAGCGCGTGCAGCGGCACGGCGAGCAGGTGGTGGATGGCGGGCTCGGACACGTTCAGGATGAGCAGCGAGCAGATCGTGATGCCGAGCTGCGAGGTCGCGAGCATGAGCGTCGCGTGCTCCATTGCGTACAGCGCCGTCTTGGCCGGACGCGAGCCGCGCTCCGCCTTCGGCTCGATCTGGGAACGCCGCGCGGAGATCACCGCGAACTCGGCGCCGACGAAGAATCCGTTCGCCGCCAGCAGGACGACGAGCCAGGCGAGGCCTCCCCAATCGCTCACAGGGACACCCCCTCGATGACGACGGCATCCGGTCTCGGGACGTAGCGCACCCGATCCACGCGGCGGCCGTCCATGCGGACCACCTGCAGCGTGCCGCTCTCCAGGGGCACCTCGTCGCCGACGACCGGCACCCGCTCGAGGACGCTCATGACGTAGCCGCCGACCGTGTCGTACACATCGCCCTCCGGCACCTCGACGCCTGCGCGGCTGCGCAGCTCGTCCGGACGCAGCTCGCCGGGGAAGGTCACCCCGTCGCGGTTGCGGATGATGCCGGCCCTCGTCCGGTCGTGTTCGTCGGACACCTCGCCGACCAGCTCCTCCACGAGGTCCTCCAGCGTCACGATCCCCGCCGTCCCGCCGTACTCGTCCACGACGACCGCGAGCTGATATCCGCGACCGCGGAGGTCGGAGATCAGCGCGTCGACGTGGGCGGTCTCCGGCACGCGCAGCGGATCGGTCGCGAGAGCACCGACGGGCACCTCGGCCCGGCGCTCCCGCGGCACCGAGATGGCGGCCTTGAGATGCACGACGCCGGTGATGTCGTCGAGGTCCTCGTCGAAGACCGGGAAGCGGCTGTGGCCGGTGCGCCGCGCCAGCTGGATCACGTCGTCGACCGAGTCGCCGGCGGCGATCGCGTGCATGCTCGGGCGCGCCGTCATGACGTCGGCCGCGGTGAGCCGCGAGAACGTGAGCGTGCGGTCCAGCAGCGTCGCGGTGTCGGCCTCCAGCACTCCGGCGCTCGCCGACCGTCGCACGAGGGAGGAGAGCTCCTCCGCGCTACGGGCGCCGGAGAGCTCCTCCTTGGGCTCGATGCCCATGCTGCGCAGCACCCCGTTGGCGCTGCCGTTGAGCACGACCACCGCCGGCTTGAACACCGTCGTGAAGGCGATCTGGAACGGCACGACGAGCTTCGCCGTGGCCAGGGGCAGCGCCAGCGCGAAGTTCTTCGGGACGAGCTCGCCGAGGATCATCGAGAGCACCGTCGCGACGAACATCGCCACCACGGTCGCGATGGGAGCGACGGCGGCTTCCGGGATGCTCCAGGCGACGAGCGTGGGGCGCAGGAGGTTGGACAGCGCCGGTTCCATCGTGTATCCGGTCAGCAGCGTGGTCAGCGTGATGCCGAGCTGCGCGGAGGAGAGGTGCGTCGAGGTGTGCCGCAGGGCGCTGATCGTCAGGGAGAGGCGGGACTCGCCTCGCGCCTGCCGCGCTTCCAGATCCGCGCGGTCGAGGTTCACGAGGGCGAACTCGCTCGCGACGAAGAGGCCGGTGCCGACCGTGAGCAGAAGCCCCACGCCCAACATGATGTAGTCCATCAGATCTTCCTCTCCGGGGAGAGAACGGGACGGTGGGGCAATGTTCGGCAACTGGGAGGGTCGTCCATAGTGCGCTCGATTCTACAGAAGCGGACTGTGGTCGCGGCAGGTGATCACCAACTGACCGGCAGCGCCTTGCCCTCCTCGTAGCCCGCCGCCGACTGCAGTCCGACGAGAGCGCGGTCGTGGAACTCCGGCACGGTCGCGGCCCCGGCGTAGGTGAAGGACGACCGCACGCCCGACGTGATCATGTCGAGCAGGTCCTCGATTCCCGGGCGCAGCGGGTCGAGGTAGATCTTGGAGGAGGAGATGCCCTCGGCGAACAGCTCCTTGCGCGCGCGCTCGTAGGCATCGAGCCGACCGAACCGCGCCTGCACGGCCTTGGTCGAGGCCATCCCCCACGACTCCTTGAACAGGCGCCCGTCCGCGTCGCGCTGGAGCTCCCCCGGGGCCTCGATCGTCCCGGCGAACCAGGAGCCGACCATGACGGAGGCCGCACCGGCCGCGAGCGCGAGGGCGACGTCCCGCGGGTAGCGCACCCCGCCGTCGGCCCAGACATGCGCTCCGGCCTCGGCGGCGGCCTGCGCGGTCTCCAGCACCGCGGAGAACTGGGGACGACCGACCGCCGTCATCATCCGCGTCGTGCACATCGCCCCTGGTCCGACGCCGACCTTGAGGATCGAGGCACCCGCGTCGACGAGATCCCGCACGCCGTCCGCGGTGACGATGTTCCCCGCGACGATGGGGAGCCCGAGCCCTAGGGACGCGACCTCCTGCAGCGCCCGGAGCATGCCCTCCTGGTGGCCGTGCGCGGTGTCGACGACGAGCACGTCCACCCCGGCCGCCGCGAGCGCCTTCGCTTTCGCCCCGACGTCGCCGTTGATGCCGACCGCCGCGGCGACGGCGAGGCGCCCGTCGGCGTCCACGGCCGGCCGGTACAGCGTGGCGCGGAGGGCGCTGCGGGCGCTCAGCGTCCCGACGAGGTGGCCGTGGTGGACGACCGTGACGACCTCGACGTCCGCCTCGGTGATGACGTCGAAGGCGTGCCGTTCGGAGCCGATGTCGTCCGCGTCGATGGACGGCGTGCCCCGGTGCACGAGGTCGCCGAGCTGCGCGTCGGGCAGCGCGGTCGCGAGACGGGTGGCCGGGAGCACCCCGACGATGCGGTCGACGGGGATCGGCGCCGCGCCGGAGGCCACGACGATGCCGTGGCCGCGGGCGGCGGGGAGCAGGCGGAGGGCGTCGGCGACGGTCGCCTCCGGGGGCAGCACGAGCGGCGTGTCCCAGAGCACCGGCTGCCCCTTCACGTCGCGGATCGCGGCGTCGAGCTCCTGGAGCGGGAGGTCCTGCGGCAGCACGCCCAGCGCCCCTCGGCGCGCGAGCACGGCGGCGATCCGCGGCCCGGTCACCGAGTTCATGTTCGCGGCGACGAGCGGCAGCGTCGCCGGGGTGCCGTCGTGCGGAGCGAGATCGACCTGGAGGCGACTGGTGACGGCCGAGCGGCGCGGCACCAGGAAGACGTCCGAGTAGGTCAGATCGACGGTCGGCTGCGCACCTGAGAACTCCATGTCTCCACGGTACCCAGATCGGCGCGCCACGGGTCGTGCTGTTCGACGTCTCCTCGGTCGAAACAGGTTAGGCTTGGTGGTCGAGAGTGTGCGGGCCCGAGCGCATCCTGCGTCGTGCGTCCGCATCGGAGATCTTCAGCGATGAAAGAGGGCGATAGAGCGTGTCGAACCAGGTGACCGGCGTCGGTGGCGACGGGGGGTTCGGAGCCAATTCCTGGCTCGTCGAAGAGCTCTACGAGCAGTTCAAGGAGAACCGCGACTCGGTCGACAAGGAGTGGTGGCCCATTCTGGAGAAGTACCACTCCGAGACCACGGCCGCCGGAGGCGCTGCCGCTCCCGCCGCGACCGCGGCCCCGGCGCACCCCGTGACCGCTCCCATCCCCGTGATCGGAGCACAGCCCGTCGCCCGCACCACCGCGAAGCCGGCGGCGGCCGCGCCGATCCCCGCCCAGGCGCCGAAGCCGAAGCAGGAGTCCAAGGAGACGCAGCAGCCGTCCGAAGAGGACAAGGTCACCCCGCTGCGCGGTCTGCCGAAGACCCTCGCCGCGAACATGGACGAATCGCTCACCGTCCCCACCGCGACGAGCGTCCGCACGGTCCCGGCCAAGCTGATGATCGACAACCGCATCGTCATCAACAACCACATGGCCCGCACGCGCGGCGGCAAGGTCAGCTTCACCCACCTCATCGGCTGGGCGCTCATCCGCACCCTCGACGAGTTCCGCAGCCAGAACGTCTTCTACGCCGAGATCGACGGCAAGCCCTCCGTCGTGGCCCCGGCGCACGTCAACCTCGGCATCGCGATCGACCTGCCGAAGCCGGACGGCACCCGCGCCCTCATGGTCCCGAGCATCAAGCGTGCCGACACCATGACCTTCACCGAGTACCTCGCCGCCTATGAGGACCTCGTCACCCGCGCCCGCGCCAACAAGCTCACCGCCGCCGACTTCCAGGGCACCACGGTCTCGCTCACCAACCCGGGCGGCATCGGCACGGTGCACTCGGTCCCGCGTCTCATGAAGGGCCAGGGCTGCATCATCGGCGCCGGCGCCCTCGAGTACCCCGCCGAGTTCCAGGGCGCGAGCGACAAGACGCTCAACGAGCTCGCGATCGGCAAGACCATCACGCTCACGAGCACCTACGACCACCGCGTCATCCAGGGCGCCGGCTCCGGCGAGTTCCTGAAGAAGGTGCACGAGCTGCTCATCGGGCAGCGGGGCTTCTACGACGACATCTTCGCGGCGCTGCGCATCCCGTACGCGCCCATCCGCTGGAACCCCGACATCGCGGTCGACCTCGCCGAGCGCGTCGACAAGCAGTCGCGCGTGCAGGAGCTCATCAACTCCTTCCGCGTGCGCGGTCACCTCATGGCCGACATCGACCCGCTCGAGTACCGTCAGCGCTCGCACCCCGACCTGGAGATCGAGAGCCACGGCCTGACCTTCTGGGACCTCGACCGCGAGTTCGTCACGGGCGGGTTCGGCGGACGCCGCGTCGCCAAGCTCCGCGACATCCTCGGCGTGCTGCGCGACTCGTACTGCCGCACTCTCGGCATCGAGTACATGCACATCCAGGACCCGGAGCAGCGCCGCTGGTTCCAGGAGAAGGTCGAGGTCAAGTACCAGAAGCCCGGCCATGACGAGCAGCTGCGCGTGCTGCGCAAGCTCAACGAGGCCGAGGCCTTCGAGACCTTCCTGCAGACGAAGTTCGTCGGCCAGAAGCGCTTCTCGCTCGAGGGCGGCGAGTCGCTGATCCCGCTCCTCGACGAGATCCTCCAGGGCGCGGCCACGGCCGGGCTGGAGGGCGCCGCGATCGGCATGGCCCACCGCGGCCGCCTGAACGTGCTCACCAACATCGCCGGCAAGACGTACGGCCAGGTCTTCCGCGAGTTCGAGGGCACGCAGACCCCCGGCAACCAGCGCGGCTCGGGCGACGTGAAGTACCACCTGGGCACCGAGGGCACGTTCGTCGCCGACGACGGCTCCGCGCTGCCGGTGTACCTCGCCGCCAACCCCTCCCACCTGGAGACGGTCGACGGCGTGCTGGAGGGCATCGTCCGCGCCAAGCAGGACCGCAAGCCCATCGGCACCTTCGCCTGGCTGCCCATCCTCGTCCACGGCGACGCGGCCTTCGCCGGCCAGGGCGTCGTCGTCGAGACCCTGCAGATGTCCCAGCTGCGCGGCTACCGCACGGGCGGCACGATCCACGTGGTCGTCAACAACCAGGTCGGCTTCACCACGACGCCGAGCGACGCCCGCACCTCGGTCTACGCCACCGACGTCGCCAAGACGATCCAGGCTCCGGTCTTCCACGTGAACGGCGACGACCCCGAAGCGGTCATCCACGTCGCGCAGCTCGCGTTCGAGTACCGCGAGCGCTTCCACCGCGACGTCGTGATCGACCTCGTCTGCTACCGCCGACGCGGGCACAACGAGGGCGACGACCCCTCGATGACGCAGCCGCTGATGACCGACCTCATCCAGGCGAAGCGCTCCGTCCGCCGCCTGTACACGGAGTCCCTCGTCGGTCGCGGCGACATCACCGAGGAGGAGTACGACGAGGCCAAGGCCGACTTCCAGAACCGTCTGGAGATCGCCTTCGCCGAGACGCACGCCGCCGAGACCGGCGCGACCCCGATCGCCCCCGAGGAGGCCCCGCAGGTCGAGGACCAGGTCGGAGCCCCCGAGGTCACCGGTGTCCCCGCCGAGGTCATCCGCCTCATCGGCGACGCGTTCGTGAACAAGCCCGAGGGCTTCACGGTGCACCCGAAGATCCAGCAGCTGCTGGAGAAGCGCCTCGACATGAGCCGCAACGGGAACATCGACTGGGGCTTCGGCGAGCTGCTCGCCTTCGGCTCGCTTCTGGTCGAGGGCACCCCGGTGCGCCTCGCCGGCCAGGACTCGCGCCGCGGGACCTTCGTACAGCGGCACGCCGCGCTCCACGACCGTGCGAACGGCCAGGAGTGGCTGCCGCTGTCGAACCTGTCCGACGCGCAGGGCCGCTTCTTCGTCTACGACTCGCTGCTCAGCGAGTACGCCGCGCTCGGCTTCGAGTACGGCTACTCCGTGGAGGCGCCAGAGGCCCTGGTGCTGTGGGAGGCGCAGTTCGGCGACTTCGTCAACGGCGCCCAGTCGGTCATCGACGAGTACATCTCCGCCGCGGAGCAGAAGTGGGGTCAGCAGTCCAGCGTCACGCTCCTGCTCCCCCACGGCTACGAGGGCCAGGGACCGGACCACTCCTCCGCGCGCATCGAGCGGTTCCTGCAGCTGTGCGCGCAGGACAACATGATCGTGGCCCGTCCGTCGACCCCCGCGTCGCACTTCCACCTGCTGCGCCGGCAGGCCTACGCCCGCCCGCGCAAGCCGCTCATCGTGTTCACGCCGAAGGCCATGCTGCGCCTGCGCGGCGCGACGAGCCCGGTGGAGGCGTTCACCGGGGGCCGCTTCGAGCCGGTCCTCGACGACGACCGCGGTCTCGACCGTTCCGCCGTGAAGCGCGTGCTCGTGCACAGCGGCAAGGTGCACTGGGACCTCCGCGCCGAGCTGGAGAAGAACCCGAACCCGGAGATCGCCCTGGTGCGTCTGGAGCAGCTCTACCCGACGCCCATCGACGAGCTGAAGAAGATCACCGACTCGTACCCGAACGCCGAGCTCGTGTGGGTGCAGGAGGAGCCGGAGAACCAGGGCGCGTGGCCGTTCCTGGCTCTGGCCTTCGCGGACGTCCCCGGCGACCGCTCGTTCCGCCCGGTCTCGCGTCCGGCGTCGGCCTCGCCGGCGACGGGCTCGTCCAAGGTGCACGCGACCGAGCAGGCCGCGCTCATCCGCGCGGCGGTCACCCTGGGCTGACCGCCTCTCTGACGACGAAGGGCGCCCCGGCTCCGGCCGGGGCGCCCTTCTCGGTCCGCGGGTCAGTACCAGATGTCGAGGGACGGCGCCGGGAAGGCGACGAACGCACGGTCCAGTGCCTCCACCGCGTCGACCGGGCCCGAGATCCGGCCCGCTCCGTGCAGCGCGGCGACGCGGATGCTGCCGGCGTAGATCGACGAGAGCGCGGAGACGTCGAGGACGAGGTCCGCCTCGGCGCCCGGAGCATCCTCGATGTGCGCCCGCCCCTCCGCGTCGAAGTGCAGGCGCCAGGTGCCCGCGGCGAATCCCAGGGCGTCTTCGATGCGGAGCACGGTGTCCAGGGGCGCGGCGTAGGTCCGGGCCGTGAGCGCGGCGGGGACATCCAGGACGCGGAGCCAACCGTGGTCGTGCACCTCCTGTGTGACGCCGCGCGGGTCCGCGACCAGCCACGGCAGGGCGTCGTCGAGCGGTCGGAGATCGGCGGTCACCTCGTCGACGAGGTCGTGCTGCAGCGCGAACCGCCAGAGCGCAGCCGTCGCTTCCGCCGTCTCGCCGACGAGCAGGCGCACGTGCGCTGCGAACCGGAACGTGCCGCCGCGCTCGCTGAGGTGGAAGGCCATCACGCCGCGCACCTGACCGGACTCGTCGCGATAGCGGACGCCGCGCACCCGATCCCGGTCGGTGTCGGTGCTCGCGAGCCCGCTGATGCCCGCCCAGCGGGCCGCCCACCCCGGGACCTGACCGGACCGCGCGGTACGGGCGCGCTCGTGCGCCTCCGCCAGCGCCTCGGCGAGCTCCTCGCGCTCGAGGTACTCCACGCGGCCGGCCGGGACGGGGCCCGCCCAGCCGGCGCGGCGCACATCCACGGTGAACCGCGCCACGGGGACGGCGGAGCCGAAGCCGTACCGGCCGTAGATCGTCGCCTCGGACACCGTGAGGCCCGCGACGGGGAGGCCGGCATCGACGGCGGCGCGCAGCTCGCCCTCCAGCAGGGCGCGCGCGATGCCACGGCGGCGGTGCGTGCCGGCCACGGTGACCCCGCTGATCGCCCACATCCCGATCTCGCCGCCGGGGATCGTCAGCGGCGTCACCCAGGAGTCGATGGTCGCCACCGGGAAGCGGTCGGCCGGGGCGTCGGGCTCGTAGACGCCGATGTTGCGCCGGCTCCTCAGCGTGCCCACGCCCTCCTCACGAGCCGCCTCCGAGGGGTCGGCGCCGAGGAACCCGCGGGCCATCGCCCTCTGGAAGGCGGCGACGCGCGTGGAATCCGTCGTATCGAGGACCCGGTACTCGAGGCCCTCCCCCGCGAGGCGGTCGACGGACGTCTGGTCAGCGGGGATCCCGCGCGCATCGATGAGGGCCATGCACACAGCCTACGGGCGGTCTCCGACGCTCCGCGCCCCGGGGGCGCTCAGTGCTGCGCGGCCTGGACCTCGCGGAGCCGGGCGAACACCTGGTCGCGCAGCTCCTCCGGAGCGGTCTCCTTGCAGGCGCGGGCGATGACCTCGGTGAGGGTCGTCGCCACCAGAGCCTCGTCCCGGCACGCCGGGCAGTTCTCCAGGTGCTCGCGGATCTCGGCGTGCTCGGTCTTGCACACCTCGTTGCGGAGGTACTCCTCCAGATCCTGACGGGCCTTGTCGCAGCCGCAGTCGCTCATTTCTTGCTCCTCGGGTCAGCCGCGGCGATTCCCCGCTCCGCGGCGTAGTCGGCCAGCAGCTCCCGCAGCATCCGCCTGCCACGGTGCAGACGGCTCATCACGGTGCCGATGGGGGTCTTCATGATGTCGGCGATCTCCTGGTACGCGAAGCCCTCGACGTCGGCGAGGTACACCGCGAGCCGGAAGTCCTCCGGAACCGCCTGCAGGGCGTCCTTCACGACCGACGCCGGCATGCGGTCGATGGCTTCCGCCTCTGCCGACCGGCTGTGCGAAGCGGTGGTCGACTCCGCGCCGCCGAGCTGCCAGTCCTCGAGCTCGTCGATGGTGCCCTGGAAGGGCTCGCGCTGCCGCTTGCGGTAGATGTTGATGTACGTGTTGGTGAGGATGCGGTACAGCCACGCCTTGAGGTTCGTGCCCTGCGCGAAGGTCGACCACGAGCCGTAGGCCTTGACGAAGGTCTCCTGCACGAGATCGGCAGCGTCAGCGGGATTGCGCGTCATGCGCATCGCGGCGGCGTAGAGCTGGTCCATGAAGGGGAGCGCCTGCTCCTCGAACTCGCGCCGAGGGTCGCCGACGGTGGCTGCGGTTGCGGTGTCGTCCATCACCGGCCAGTCTAGGCGGCTGAGGTCGATCACCTCGCGTTCCAGCGTCGCAGGCATCCTCTTCCCTTCGCACGGGGGCCGCCTCTCACGAGGACGGCGTTGCGTTTACTAAGGTGAGAACCGATGAGCGCCAAAAGGTATTCCCCCACCCGTGTGCAGGGCGCCTACCCCGCGCCCACGATCGACGGCCCGGTGCACGCCGAGCTCACGATCCCCGGCTCCAAGTCCCTCACGAACCGCGAGCTCCTCATCGCGGCAATCGCGGACGGCCCCGGCCGCCTGATCGCGCCGCTGCACTCCGACGACTCGCAGCGCATGGTGGAGGCCCTCCGCGCGCTCGGCGTCGGCATCGAGGAGGTCGACGCCGGTCATGAGTTCGGTCCCGACCTCGTGATCACGCCCGGCAAGCTCCGCGGCGGCACGACGATCGACTGCGGCCAGGCCGGGACCGTCATGCGCTTCATCGCACCGCTGGCCGGCCTCGCGGAACAGGACGTCCAACTCACCGCGCACGAGACGGCTCTGCACCGGCCCATGGGCGGGCTCATCAGCGCCCTGCGCGACCTCGGCGTCGACATCGACGACGAGGGCACCTGGGCCCTCCCGTTCACCATCCGCGGCCACGGCCACATCCGCGGCGGTCGCGTGGAGATCGACGCGTCGGCCTCCAGCCAGTTCGTGTCCGGGCTGCTGCTCGCGGCCCCACGCTTCGACGTCGGCCTGCACCTCGTGCACACGGGCGAGCGGCTGCCGAGCCTGCCGCACATCGACATGACCATCGAGGCCCTGAGCCGCCGCGGCATCCGCATCGAGCGCCCCGCGGTGGGCGAATGGCTGGTGGAGGCCGGAGTCCCCCGCGCCAAGGAGATCCCGATCGAGCCGGATCTCTCCAACGCCGCCCCGTTCCTGGCGGCGGCCCTCGTCGCCGGAGGCTCCGTCGCGATCACCGGCTGGCCGGCGCACTCGACCCAGCCCGGAGCGATGCTCCCCGAGATCCTGCAGGCAGCGGGTGCACACGTCAGCCGTCACGGCGGCGTGCTCACCGTGCGGGCCGGTTCCGGAATCCGCGGACTGGATCTCGATCTCTCCGCCGCCAGCGAGCTGACGCCGACCCTCGTCGGTCTCGCGGCCTTCGCCGACGGCCCCACGACCATCCGCGGCATCGGCCACATCCGTCTTCACGAGACCGACCGGATCGCGGCGCTCGTCGGGAACCTGCGCGCGCTCGGCGGAACCGCCGAGGAGCTCCCCGACGGCATCCGCATCGTTCCCGGTCCACTCCGGGGCGGCACCTGGGCCGCGCACCACGACCACCGGATGGCGACGACCGGCGCGCTGATCGGCCTCCGCGTCCCCGACGTGGTCATCGACGACATCGGCACCACCGCCAAGACCCTCCCGGAGTTCACCATGCTCTGGGAGCGGATGCTGCGAGGCTGACGGGTGAGCTGGCTGAACGACGCCGACGACCTCGAGGACGACTTCGAGGACTACGACGAGAGCAGCATCCGCACGCGTCCGAACCCGAAGGCCAACCGGCCGCGCACCAAACGCCGTCCCGCGCACGAGGACGCGCAGATCGGCCGGGTCCTCGGCGTCGACCGTGGCCGGTACTCCGTGCTCCTCGACGAGGACACCCCGCAGGAGCGCACGATCACCGCAGCGCGCGCGCGGGAGCTGCGGCGCACGCCCATCGTGACGGGCGACCAGGCCCGTGTCGTGGGCGACACCTCGGGCGACGAGGGCACGCTCGGCCGGATCGTGGGCATCGTCGAGCGCACCTCGCTCCTCCGCCGCAGCGCCGACGACACCGACGAGGTCGAGCGGGTGATCGTCGCGAACGCCGACCAGATGCTCGTCGTCGTCGCGGCGGCCGACCCCGAGCCCCGCGCCCGGCTCGTCGACCGCTACCTCGTCGCCGCACTGGACGCCGGCATCCGTCCCCTCCTGGTCGTGACGAAGACCGATCTCGCCGACCCCGCGCCGTTCCTCGCGCACTTCGAGGGCCTCGATCTCCGGGTCTTCACGAGCGCACAGGACGAGATGCCGCTCGACGAGATCGGCGCCGCACTCATCGGCCACTCGACGGTGTTCGTCGGACACTCCGGTGTCGGCAAGTCGACGCTGGTGAACGCCCTGGTGCCGACCGCGGGCCGCGCCACCGGACACGTGAACCAGGTCACCGGCCGCGGGCGACACACCTCCTCCTCCACCGTCTCGCTACGCTACGAGAGCGCCGACGGCTCCGGCTGGGTCATCGACACCCCCGGCGTCCGCTCCTTCGGCCTCGGGCACGTCGACCCCGCGAACATCCTCGCCGCCTTCACCGAGCTCGCCGTCATCGCCGAGGACTGCCCGCGCGGCTGCACCCACCTCCCCGACGCGCCGGACTGCGCCCTCATCGAGGCGGCGGAGCGCGGCGAGCTGAGCGAGACGGGGCGCGCCCGGCTGGACTCCCTGCAGCGCCTCCTGCAGACCTTCGCCGACAAGGCGGAGCAGCCCCCCGGACGATAGGCTGGACGGGTGACCGAACGCCTGGAAACCGGAACCGCCGCCCCCGACTTCTCCCTGCTCGACCAGGACGGGAACACCATCCGCCTGGCCGACCTCCGCGGCACGAAGACGGTGCTGTACTTCTACCCGGCTGCCATGACGCCGGGGTGCACGACGGAGGCCTGCGACTTCCGCGACAGCATCTCGTCGCTGCAGGGCGCCGGGTATCAGGTCGTCGGCGTCTCGCGGGACGAGCCGGCGAAGCTCGCCGCCTTCCGCGACCGCGACGGCCTCACGTTCCCGCTGCTCAGCGACCCCGACCACGCGGTGCACGAGGCGTACGGCGCCTGGGGCGAGAAGATGAACTACGGCAAGCTCGTCGAAGGTGTGATCCGCTCGACGTTCGTCCTCGACGAGGAGGGCATCATCACGAGCGCGCAGTACAACGTGAAGGCCACGGGCCACGTCGCGCGGCTGCGCAAGCAGCTCGGCATCGACGCCTGACGGGTCGGGTCCCGCTCACTCCGCTTCGCGGCGTGAGCCCTCCCGGCGTGCGCTCGCGATGAGGAGTGCGAAGCCCGCGACGGCCGGGATGCCGAGTCCGAGCACGAAGGCCCACGGGATGGGCGGCAGCGTGAGGGCTCCGAGCGCCAGGGCGATCGCGAGGACCTGGAACACCACGCCCCCGGATCGCGCCCAGGAGCGTCCCGCGCGGGTGCCGAACGCGAAGGCCGCGAGTGCGGCGGCGCCGATCAGCGTCAGGACGATGAGAGCGATGGCCGTCGGCAGCGACGCGGCGTCCCCCGCCCCGAGTCCGGCCATCTCGATCGCGGCGAACACGAGCAGGGCGATGGCTTCCACCGCCAGCACGGCGGCGGCGGCGCGGGCGATTCCCGGTGCGCGCACGGGTGTCCTCCCGGGGATCGAATGACGAGAAAACCCTTGATTTCAGGGTATTCATGTAACAGAATAGAGAAAGTCATGTGCTCCCACAGCGGCGTGGGGCGAACGTTCGCGTTCGCATCACAATCAGCGGGCATCCGCCCGTATCTCAACATGGTAGCGGAACCCGAACCGTCACCCGAATCGAGAGGTCGCATCGCGACATCTCATGAAATCCACACCGAGGAGCCCCCATGGACTGGCGTGACAAGGCCGCCTGCCTGACCGTCGACCCCGAACTGTTCTTCCCCGTCGGGAACACCGGCCCGGCCGTCGACCAGATCGAGAAGGCCAAGACGGTCTGCGCGACCTGCACGGTCACCGAGATCTGCCTGCAGTACGCCCTGGAGACCAGCCAGGACTCCGGCGTCTGGGGCGGCCTCTCCGAGGACGAGCGTCGCGCTCTCAAGCGTCGCGCGGCCCGCGCCCGCCGCGCCTCCTGAGATTCACGGAAGCGGCCTGAGACCCGGTCTCAGGCCGCTTCTGCGTGCACGGGCGGGCTCAGCGCTCCAGCCAGCGCAGCGGGATGTCGATGACCACCTCGGTGCCCTCGCCCTCGCTCCCCTGCCAGTCGATGGTGCCGCCGAGCTCGCCCTGGATGAGGGTGCGGATGATCTGCGTCCCCAGACCCTGCCCCACCCGACCCTCGGGAAGCCCGTGACCGGTGTCGCGCACCGTCACCCGGAGGTTGTCCTCCGTGCGCTTCGCATCGATCGTGACGACGCCCTCCTGTCCGGCGAGACCGTGCTCGACGGCGTTCGTCACGACCTCCGTCAGCGCCAGCGCCAGCGGGGTGGCGTACTCGCTGGGGAGCACACCGAAACGCCCCGTGGACTGCGTGCGCGCTCGGGTGTTCGGCGCCGAGGCGACCTCGGCGACGAGCTTGAGGACCCGGTGGAAGACCTCGTCGAAGTCGACCTTCTGCGTGAGGCCCTGCGCGAGCGTGTCATGCACGACCGCGATGGCGTCCACGCGGCGCATGGCCTGGGTGAGGGCGTCGCGCGCCTCGTCGGAGTGCGTGCGCCGCGCCTGGATCCGCAGCAGCGAGGCGACCGTCTGCAGATTGTTCTTCACCCGGTGGTGAATCTCGCGGATCGTCGCGTCCTTGGTGATGAGCTCCTGCTCCTGGTGACGCAGCTCCGAGACGTCGCGGCAGAGCACGATGGCGCCGATGCGCGTGCCGTGGTCCTTCAAGGGGATGGCACGGAGCGAGACGGTCACGCCCCGCGCCTCGATGTCCGTGCGCCAGGGCGCCCGTCCGGTCACGACCACGGGCAGGGACTCGTCGACCTGACGGGACGGCGGCACGAGCCGGGTGGTCACCTCCGCCAGGGACTCCCCCTCCAGCTCGTCGTCGAATCCCATCCGGTTGAACGCGGAGAGCGCGTTCGGGCTCGCGAACGTGGTGATGCCGTCGACGTCGATGCGGATCAGGCCGTCCGACGCACGGGGCGCCCCGCGTCGAGGCGACGTCGGCGCGGCCGGGTCGGGGAAGCTCCCGTCGGCGATCATCCGGAACAGGTCGTTGGCGCACTCGTCGAAGGTGATCTGCTGACGGGAAGGGGTGCGGACCTCTCCGAGATTCGTGTGCCGCGTCACCACGCCGATCACGCGGGGAGCCTTGTCCTCTCCGCGGCGCTCGATCACGATCGGCACGGCGCGCACCCGCGTCGGCGTCTCCTCGAACCAGTCCGGCGAGGACGAGTCCACGATCTCCGCGGACTCGAAGGCGCCCTGCACCTGCGTCCGCCACTGCGGCCGCACGCGCTCGCCGACGATGTCGCGGTAGAACAGCGTCGCCGCGCCACTGGGCCGCGCGTGCGCGACGGCGATGAACGAGCCGTCCTCGGTCTGGATCCACAGGACGATGTCGGCGGAGGCGAGGTCGGCGAGGAGCTGTCCGTCACCGGCGAGCCGATGCAGCCACTCCACGTCGTCGTCGGTCAGAAGGCCCTGGGCCTGGGCGAGATCACTGAGGGTTGACACCTCCCCAGCCTAGAGTCCCGCACCTCAGAGGATGGCGAGCGACGTCGCGCGCCACCGGTGGTCGAGCCCTTCCAGCCGGAGGGCCACCGCGCGCGTGCGCCCCGGCCCCGCCACCACGACGACCGCCTCGACGATGCCGTCGCGCGGATGGGTCACCCGCACGGTGCGGATGACGAAGGTCGGCCGGGCCGGCGGCACCCCGCGTGCGCTGCGGGCGCGAGCGGCGAGGTTCGCACGGGTGACGAGGCTGCGGTACGCCTCCTCGCTGAACCACCGCGCCAGCTGATCCACCTCGCGGATCCCGGCGAGCGCCTCGAGCGCGCCCCGTGTGAGGCTCCGGACCAGGAGCGCGGGGTCGGGAAGCTGATCGGCGGGGGTGGGCTGTGGTCCGAAGAACTCGGCCAGCATCATCGGGTTCTCCCCTCGAAGGCGTCGGCGAGACGTCAGTAGACCACGGCGTGGACCGCCGGCGGGGACGACGGCGAAGGTCTGTGGACAACCCGTACGCGACGGTGCCGATGTGGATAACTCGGGTGCGGCGGCGCGCGGCCGTACGCTCGGTCGGATGCACTGGGAATCCCTCTTCGACGACCTGGAAGGGCAGCTCGCCGCGGAATGGGAGGCGGAACGCGCCGCTCGCGACGCCGAGTCCGAGCGCCTCCGCATCGCCCGACTCGATCTCCGCTCGCGTCTGCGGCACCTGTGCGCGGCGCAGGCCGAGGCGATCCTCCACCTCGCCGACGGCGCCAGGGTGCCCGTGGGGCTGCGGTCGCTGGGGGTGGACTGGGTGGCCGCGCTCCCCCGGGTGCCGCAGGGCGCACGGCTGCAGAGCGCCGTCCTGCTCGTCCCGATGGCGGCGGTGCGCGGGCTCACGGTCGACCACGGGGCGATGCTGGCGAGCCTCGCCGCGGAGAGCCCCGGCGCGTCGACGCTGCGCGAGCGGATGACGTTGGGCTTCGTGCTCCGCGACCTCGCCCGGCGTCGCCTCCCCGTGCAGCTCCGGCTGCTGGTCGGGGACGACCTGCACGGCACCATCGACCGTGCCGCCGTCGATCACCTGGATCTCGCCGAGCACGACAGCGGCGCTGCCCGCCGCGCGGATGCGGTGCACGGCTTCCGGATGGTGCCGTACGCCGCGCTCTCCGCGGTGCGCGTCCTCGGCACCGCGTCGATCTGAACGCTCACGCGAAGGGCGTGACCGAACGACCCCAGAGCTCCGGGAAGCTGGCCGCCTGGGACTGCCGCCACAGCGCCATGCGCCGCGCCTCCTCCGTCTGCGCGGCGAGGTACTCCTCGATGCTCGGCTCCTCGATGCGCCACCGGGCGGGTGCCCCGAGCGGGGCGCCGCGCAGATGCCCGGCGTGCACGAGGGCGATCACCTCGTCGACGTCGATGCTCAGCAGCTCGGCGACCTGGGCGGGCGCGAGGAAACGGGGGGTCTGCGGGTGCGGGGGTGTCATGCCCTCATTCTGGGCGGCCGTCCGGCACGGTGTCGGAGATCGGCGGGACCTTGTGGATAACTCGGTCGCCCCGGACGGCGTTTCTGTGACGATGTCGCCATGGCCCCGCTCTTCCGCTCCCCTCGTCGCCGCCTCCGGGGCGACCTCCGCTTCGCGGTCGGCATCGTCCTCGTGCTCGCCTCGGTCGCCGGCGTCTGGTCCATCGTCACCGCTGCGGACCAGGCGAGTCCCGTGCTCCAGGCCCGGCGCACGATCGTCCGCGGCGAGGTCCTCCGTGCCTCCGACTTCCAGACCGTCGACGTGGCGCTCGGGGCGGTCTCCGACGACTACCTCCGGCCGGAGCAGCTCGCCGCGGGGCGGATTGCGGCCCGCACCCTGACGAAGGGGGAGCTCCTGCCGCGGACGGCGACGGCCGGAGCGGAGAGCAGCCACACGACCACGGTCGTCGTCGAGAGCAGCGTCGCTCTCCCGGAGGATGTGGCGACCGGCACGGAGGTCGAGGTCTGGCAGGCGCCGCTGCGCGACGACGGCCGCTCCTACGACGAGCCGCGCATCCTCGTCGGGGACGTCGCCGTCCGCACCATCCTCGAACCGGACGGGCTCCTCGCCGACGGGGCGGCGGAGGTCGAGATCGTGATCGACCGCAGCGACGTCGCCGCCGTGCTGGGCGCGGTCACCGGCGGGGCGGCGCTCTCCGTCGTCCCCGTCGGGTCCGGATCGTGAGCGTCGTCCTCCTGGCCGTGGCCGCACCCCGCGTGGATGCGCTCGTGGCGGAGCTGGAGTGGGAGGGCATCACGGGGATAGCCCTGCCGTCCGCCGCGCCCGCGGCCCTCATCGCGCGCCTGCAACCGGACGTGGAGGCGGTGGTGGTACCCGCGACCAGGGAGACGCTGACGGTCGAGCTGCGGGCGGCCTGCGACCGCGCGGGCGTCCGCATCCTCACGCTCGGCGACCCGGAGAGCCGAGCGGTGGCCCGGCTCGGGCTCGCCCCGCCACTGCGCACCGATGCGGCGGGCTGGGAGATCGCCGCGGCACTGTCCGCGGATGCGCTCAACGCCCCGCGACTGCCGGTCTCCCCGTCGCGCATCACGACGGTCTGGGGCCCGCACGGGGCGCCCGGACGGTCGACGGTCGCGATCCAGCTCGCCGTCGAGCTCGCCCGTCGCGGTCGGCGGACAGCCCTGGCCGATGCGGACACCGTGGCTCCCTCGCTCGCCCTGCTCCTGGGCATGGACGACGACGCCCCGGGGCTCGCCGGAGCCTGCCGCCGCGCGGGGACCGGGGCGCTGGATCCCGCGGAGCTCTCCCGGCTCTCGGTCCGGCTGCTCGCCGGCGGCACCGAGGTCGACGTGCTCGCCGGGCTCAACCGTCCGAGCCGCTGGCCGGAGCTGTCGGATGCGCGGCTGCGGGCGGCCCTCGAGGCCTGCCGCACCTGGCGGGACGAGACGATCGTCGACGTCTCCGCGGCGATCGACGCCGACGACGAAGCCACCCATGATGTCGTCGGCCCCCGTCGGCACGCCGCGACCACCGCGGCACTGGGCGCAGCGGACCGGGTCGTGGCGGTGGCTCCCGCCGACCCGGTGGGGATCAGCCGTTTCCTCCGCGACCACGCCGAGGTCCGCCGCCTCGTGGGGCGGACGCCGATGACGGTGGTCGTCAATCAGGTGCGACCGGGACCCCTCGGCCTCGACGCCCGGAGTCAGATCCGTCGCACGCTGGAGAGGTTCGCCGGCCTCACCGACATCGCCTTCCTGCCCTACGACCGTCGTGCCGTCGATGCGGCGCTGCTCCACGCCCGGCCGATCTCCGACGTCGCCCCGCGCTCGACGATGGTCGCCGCCGTGCGCCGGCTGGCGGCCGACCTCGATGCGTCCGTGCCCGCGGAGGCTACTGCCGGTAGCTCGACAGGAAGTTCCCGAGGCGCTCGACGGCTTCGCTCAGCACTCGCGGCTCTGGCAGGGTCACGAGGCGCAGGTGATCCGGCGTCGGCCAGTTGAAGCCCGTCCCCTGCACGAGCAGGATGTGCTCGGATACCAGCAGGTCGTAGACGAGCTTGGCGTCGTCGCGGATCTCGTGCACGTTCGGGTCCAGTCGCGGGAAGGCGTAGAGCGCACCCTGGGGCTTCACGCAGGACACGCCGGGGATGGCCTCCAGCCCCTCCCAGGCGATGTCGCGCTGCTCGTGGAGCCGCCCGGTCGGGGCGACCAGGGCGTCGATCGACTGGACCCCGGACAGCGCCGCCTGGACGGCGTGCTGCGCCGGGACGTTCGGGCAGAGCCGGGTCGAGGCCAGCAGCGTGATGCCCTCGATGAAGCCCTTGGCGTGGTCCTGCGGTCCCGTGACGACCATCCAGCCGGACCGGTAGCCGGCCACGCGGTACGTCTTGGAGAGCCCGTTGAACGTGAGGCAGAGCAGGTCGGGGGCCAGGGTCGCCGTCGGGATGTGCACGGCGTCGTCGAACAGGATGCGGTCGTAGATCTCGTCGGAGAGGATGAGCAGCTGGTGCTCGCGCGCGATCTGCACGAGGCCCTCCAGCACCTGCCGGGAGTAGACCACGCCGGTGGGGTTGTTCGGGTTGATGATCACGAGCGCCTTGGTCCGCGGCGTGATCTTGGACCGGATGTCCTCGAGGTCGGGCTGCCAGCCCTGCTCCTCGTCGCAGAGGTAGTGCACGGGCGTGCCGCCCGCGAGGCTCGTCATGGCCGTCCAGAGCGGGTAGTCGGGAGCGGGGATGAGGACCTCGTCCCCCTCGTCCAGCAGCGCCTGCATGGTCATGGTGATCAGCTCGGAGACGCCGTTGCCGAGGTACACGTCGTCGGGATCGAAACGGGGGAACCCGTCGATCTCCTCGTACCGGCTCACGACGGCACGCCGGGCGGAGATGATGCCCTTGCTGTCGCTGTAGCCGTGGGCCGTGGGGAGCGCCGCGAGCATGTCGTGCACGATCTGGTGCGGGGCGTCGAAGCCGAAGATCGCGGGGTTGCCGGTGTTGAGCTTGAGGATCCGGTGGCCCTCTGCTTCCAATCGCGCCGCCTCGACGAGGGCGTTTCCGCGGATCTCGTACAGGACGTTCTTGAGCTTCGACGACTGGTCGAAGGTGCGCGATGGTGTCATCGATCAAGCCTACAGGGACGACAGGAGGGCCAATCCGCACGGACTGGCCCTCCTCGTCACCCGAAGGCTACTTCTTCTTCTTGCTCTGCGCGCGCCGCTGCTCGCGGTTGCCCGCCGCCGGGGCGGCCGGCTCCGTGCGCTGGCCGAAGGCGCCGCGCGGGGCCTCCTCCGGCTCGGCCTGCTGCGGAGCCTGCGCCCGGGCCGCGGCCTGGCGCATCCGGTCGGTCGCGGCCTGCTGGACCTGCCCGCGGTCGTTGCGGACCTCGACCTCGCCGGCGTCGTTCGCCGCCGAGTACTCCAGGCGCTGCTCTCCACCGTCGGTGGCGAGCCCCTTGGCCTCGACCTCCGCCGTCTCGGCGTCGCCGGCGCGACGGACCTCGACCTCGAGGTTGTAGAGGTAGCCGACCGACTCCTCCTTGATCTGGCCCATCATCGACTGGAACATCGCGTAACCCTCGCGCTGGTACTCGATGAGCGGATCGCGCTGCGCCATCGCCCGGAGGCCGATGCCGTCCTTGAGGTAGTCCATCTCGTACAGGTGGTCGCGCCAGCGGCGGTCGAGCACCTGCAGGACGACGCGACGCTCGAGCTCCCGGGTCGCGGCCTCGCCCAGCGACTCCTCGCGCTTCTCGTAGGCGATCTTCGCGTCCGACAGCAGCTCACGCGTCAGGCCCTCGGCGGTGATGCCGCCCTTGCGTCCTGCGGCCTCCGACACGACCTCGTCGATCGTGACGCTCACCGGGTACAGCGTCTTCAGCTCGGTCCAGAGGGCGTCGAAGTCCCAGCTCTCGTTGTGGCCCTCGCCGGTGTGGTCCTTCACGACGCCGCTGATCGCGTCCTCGATGAAGTGCTGCACCCGATCGGCGATGTCGTCGCCCTGGAGGATGTGGCGGCGGTCGGCGTAGATCGCCTCGCGCTGACGGTTGAGGACGTCGTCGTACTTGAGGACGTTCTTGCGCATCTCGGCGTTGCGGGCCTCGACCTGCGACTGGGCGCTGCGGATCGCCCGGGACACGAGACCCGACTCGATCGGCACGTCGTCGGGGAAGTTCGTGCGGGCGAGGATCGCCTCGGCGGCGCCGGACTGGAACAGCCGCATGAGGTCGTCGGTGAGGCTCAGGTAGAAGCGGCTCTCGCCGGGGTCGCCCTGACGACCGGACCGACCGCGCAGCTGGTTGTCGATGCGGCGCGACTCGTGGCGCTCGGTGCCGAGCACGTAGAGGCCACCGGCCTCGATGACCTTCTCGGCCTCCTCCTCGACGACCTTCTTCATGGTCTCGTAGGTCTCGTCCCACGCGACCTCGTACTCCTCCGGCGTCTCCACCGGGTCGAGTCCCTTCGCTTTCAGCTCCTGCACCGCCAGGAACTCGGCGTTTCCGCCGAGCATGATGTCGGTGCCTCGGCCGGCCATGTTCGTCGCGACCGTCACGGCGCCGAGGCGGCCGGCGCGGGCGACGATCTCCGCCTCACGGGCGTGGTTCTTCGCGTTCAGGACCTCGTGCTTGACGCCCTTCTTGGCGAGCAGGCGCGACAGGTACTCGCTCTTCTCGACGCTGGTGGTGCCGACCAGCACCGGCTGCCCGCTCGCGTGGCGCTCGGCGATGTCCTCCACGACCTGCGCGAACTTCGCCGCCTCGTTCTTGTACACCAGGTCCGGCTGGTCCTTGCGGATCATCGGCTTGTTGGTGGGGATCGGGATGACGCCGAGCTTGTACGTCGACATGAACTCGGCGGCCTCGGTCTCGGCCGTACCGGTCATGCCGGCGAGCTTGTCGTAGAGGCGGAAGTAGTTCTGCAGAGTGACGGTGGCGAGGGTCTGGTTCTCGGCCTTGACCGGCACCCCCTCCTTCGCCTCGATCGCCTGGTGGATGCCCTCGTTGTAACGGCGTCCGACGAGGATGCGTCCGGTGTGCTCGTCGACGATCATGACCTCGTCGTTCATGACGACGTAGTCGGTGTCCTTCTTGAACAGCGCGAGCGCCTTGATCGAGTTGTTCAGGAACGAGATGAGCGGCGTGTTGGCGGACTCGTAGAGGTTGTCGATGCCGAGGTAGTCCTCGACCTTCTCGATGCCCGGCTCCAGGACGCCGACGGTGCGCTTCTTCTCGTCGACCTCGTAGTCCTCGCCGGCGACGAGCGTGCGCGCGATCTTGGCGAACTCCGCGAACCAGCGGTTCGCCTCGCCCGAGGACGGCCCGGAGATGATGAGCGGCGTGCGGGCCTCGTCGATGAGGATGGAGTCCACCTCGTCGACGATCGCGAAGAAGTGCTCGCGCTGGACGAGGTCCTCCTTGCGCCAGGCCATGTTGTCGCGGAGGTAGTCGAAGCCGAACTCGTTGTTCGTGCCGTAGGTGATGTCGGCCGCGTACTGCTCCCGGCGCACGGCGGGTGTCTGGCCGGAGACGATGATGCCCGTCGTCATGCCGAGGGCGCGGTAGACGCGGCCCATCAGCTCCGCCTGGTAGCTCGCGAGGAAGTCGTTCACGGTGATGACGTGCACGCCCTTGCCCGCGATGGCGTTCAGATAGGCGGGGAAGGTGGCGACGAGCGTCTTGCCCTCACCGGTCTTCATCTCGGCGATGTTCCCGAGGTGGAGGGCGGCGCCACCCATGATCTGCACGTCGTAGGCGCGCATGCCGAGCGTGCGCTTGGCGGCCTCGCGCACCGCGGCGAAGGCCTCGGGCATGAGCTGGTCGAGCGTCTCACCCTTCTCGTAGCGGGCGCGCAGCTCGGCGGTCTCGTTGCGCAGCTCGTCGTCCGTGAGCTGGGAGATGTCCTCCTCGAGGGCGTTCACCGCCTTCACCACCTGGTTCAGACGGCGGATGATCCGCCCCTCACCTGCGCGCAGCAGCTTCTCAAGAGGATTCGCCACGGATGTCATCTCCCTGTCATTGGGTCATTCGCCGGCCGCCGTGAGGCGAGCGCCAGGCATACTTTGCCATGTTACCGGCCTGTGACCTCCACGTCGCCTGCATGGGGCCGCCGCGCCGCGTCCGGGAAATTGCCCGGTATGCATATACTCGGCACTGCTTTCCATCCGCCATCCTCGGGAGACCGGTCATGTCCGTACGCCAGAGCCTGCTCGCCATCCTCGACCAGGGCCCCTGCTACGGCTACCAGCTCCGCCACGAGTTCGACCGCCGGACCGGATCGACCTGGCCGCTCAACGTCGGCCAGATCTACAACACCCTGGAGCGGCTCGAGCGGGATGGGCTGGTCCAGCGCGGGGAGGCCGACGACCACGGTCACGTGTACTGGCGCATCACGCCCGCGGGCTCGGCCGAGGCGGCACGCTGGCTCACCACCCCCGTGCTCCGCGCTCCCGCGACGCGCGAGGAGCTCGCCGTGAAGCTCGCCGTCGCGGCCACGCTGCCCGGAGTCGATGCCGCCGCCATCCTCCGCAGCCAGCGGGACGCCTCGCGGCAGCGGCTCGAGGACCTGCGGCGCACGCCCTCCCCCGGCCTCGCCGCCGGCAGCCCCGAGGATCTCGCGTGGTCGCTCGTCCTCGACTCGCTCGTCTGCGCCGCGGAGGCCGAGCTCCGGTGGCTCGACCAGGCGGAGGCCCGACTCGCGCAACACCCCCATCCCGAGATGGCCCTGGAGCTGACCACCGAACGCCCCAAGCGAGGACGCCCCGCGAAGGCGGCGCCCTCCCCCGTCGTCGGCGGCGATCCCGTCGCCCTCCCCGCCTGACGCACCGGCCGACGATGCCCGCCGTTCGCCTGGAGCGGATGCTCAGCCCGCGCACGCGCCCGGGAAACTAGGATCGGCACATGGCTGGATTTTGGGGCAGACGCAAACGCGAACAGGAAGAACTCGCCGCACAGGACGCGGACCTCGCCCGGCGTGCGGAACAGGCACTCGTCGCCGCCGACGAGCGCATCCGCACCACCTCCGATGAGCTCGTCTTCGCGGAGGCCGAGCTCGGCGAGTCCCTGACCGCCGACCTCAAGGCCGCGCTGCTGTCGGTGCGCACGCACCTGCGGGAGGCCTTCCAGCTCCACCAGCTCAACCACGACGAGATCCCGGACACCGACGAGGAGCTGCGCACGCGGAACGCGCGCATCCTGCAGCTCTGCGACTGGGCCCAGGACCTCCTCGACGAGAAGACCACCGTGCTCGCGGAGTCCGTCGCGAAGGTGCGGCGCGCGCCCGAGATCATCGCCCAGGTCCGCGCGGACGCCGAGGCGCTGAGCGCCCGCATCCCGCAGACGGACGAGACGGTGTCCCGGCTGTCCGCCCGCTACTCCGACTCCGCCATGCATCAGATCACCGCCAGCGCGGCCGAGGCGGAGCAGCTGATCCGTTTCGCGACCCACAGCGCCGACATCTCGGAGCGTCGCCGCGCCGCGAAGCAGAACGAGGAGGCGAACCTCGCGCTGGAGACGGCCACCGAGGCGACGCGTCGCGCCGCTGCCCTGCTCGACGCGGTGGAGGACTTCGAGATCGAGGCCCTGCGCGCCGAGTCGACGCTGGCCGAGGTCATCGCGGACTCCCGCAACGACCTCATCGCCGCCCGGACCGCTCCCTCCACGCCCGCCGTGGCGGAGGCCGTCGCCCGGCTGCAGGCGGCCCTGGCCGCCCTCACCCCCTCGGGCCAGCCCAACGACCCGTTCGCCGAGCTCTCGCGTCTGCGCGAAGCCAACGCCGGTCTCGACGACGCGATCGCCACCGCCCGGCATCGCGCCGAGAATCCGCTGCCGAGCATCGCGCAGGTCCAGCACGCGATCGACGACGCCGACCGCCAGCTGGGCGTGGCCCGCGGGCTCATCGCCGGGCATCGCGGATGGATCGGCGCCGATGCGCGCACCCGTCTCGCCGAGGCGGAACGACTCCGCGTCGATCTCCCGGCCCTGCTTCCTGCCGAAGAGACCCGCGAGGCGGCGCTCGCCCAGGCCCGCCGCGTCGCGCGCCTCGCCGCGGAGGCCCTCCAGCTCGCGCAGCGCGACATCGACTCGTCCCGCCCGCAGGATCAGGACTGGGGCGGCGGATGGGGCGGCGGTCCTCGTCGCGGCGGCGGGATGGGCGGCGGCGACCTCGCCTCCGGCATCCTCGGCGGGCTCGTCATCGGCAGCATCCTCGACGGCATCTTCGACTGACGCCGTCCGGTCTTCACACGAGAACGGCCCGACCCCCGCGGGGATCGGGCCGTTCTCGGTCGGATCAGGAGGCGAGCGCCTCGGCGGGCGGAGCCTGCGTGCTCAGGGCGATGACACCGTAGTCCCAGCCCTTGCGGCGGTAGACCACGCTCGGGTGGTCGGTGCGCGCATCGACGAAGAGGAAGAAGTCGTGCCCGACGAGCTCCATCCGGTCGACGGCCTCCTCCACCGTCATCCACTCCGCCTCGAAGCTCTTCGTGCGGATGACGACGGGCGAGTAGTCCTCCTCCTCCTCGCTCTGCACCGGGATGCTGCCGGTCGCGACGGCGTGCAGCACCTCGGCGGAGGCCGGCTGCACGTCGATGCCCTCGAGCGATCCGCTGCCCTTCTCGAAGTGCGGGCCGCGCGGATGCTGTCGTCCGTCGACGCGCTTCTCCTTCGCGCGGCGCAGCTGCTCCGTCATCTTGTCGATCGCGAGGTCGAGAGCCACGAACTTGTCGCCGTCGACGGCCTCGGCACGGACCACGGGGCCCTTGCCGACCAGCGTCAGCTCGACCGTCTCGTCCGGGATGCGCCCGTTGCGGTAGACCCGGTGCGTGACCTTCACGTCCAGACGTTGCGCCTTGGCGGCGAGTGTCTGGATCTTGGCGATCTTCTCTTCGACGACGGTGCGGAAGCGATCGGTGATGCCCACTCCGACGCCCACGATGCTCGTTTCCATTGCTGCCTCCTTGTCCCGGTCCACCCGGCCAAGGGCGGACCGTGGTCGCCTTGTGACACCCCACCGTAGTCCGACGCGCGGCGGATGTCACGGCCCTCGACCCTGTGTCTCCGGTGAGTCTTCGATGAACCTCATCCGGATTCCGGCGACTTCGGCGTGGCGGCGAGCGCGACGGCCCCGACGACCACGAACCCGGCGGCGACGAGCGCCCGGACCGCCTCGTCGAGCGTGGCTCCCGTCGTGACCACGTCGTCCACGACCACCGCCGGGGCCCCGGATCCCCGGCGCCGCGAGATCATCGCCCCGCGGACGTTCGCGGCGCGGTCCGGGGCAGCCAGCTCGCGCTGGTCGCGCACCCGGCGCGTGAGGGTCAGGACGCGCTGCGGATCGGCTCCGGCGCGCCGGACGAGGAGCTCCGGAACGCGGGTGCCCCGACGACGGAACGCGGCGCGCGAGGTCGGCACCGGGATCACCCAGACCCCGGGGACGAGGACGGGCGTCAGGACAGCGGCGAGCGCGGCGCCGAGCGGCCGGGCCAGGAGCGTCTCGCCCTCCCCCTTCATCCGCCGGATGCAGGACGCTGCGGGACCCTCCAGAGCGAGCGCGGCTCGGACCCGCAGGCCCGCCGGCGTGCGCACCTCGCGCGGCGACGGATCGAGCGCGTGCCGGCAGTCGTCGCAGAGCAGCGTCCCCGGACGCTCGCACCCGGCGCACCGCGCGGCGAGCAGAAGGGCGCCGATCTCGGCGAGGAGCGCGTGCGTCCGTGTCGTGATCCCCATGCGGGCATCCTGTCGCCCGGAGCCGCCGCGCGGGCCACGAAGGGGACGAGGTGCGGGCGGATGGACGTCATCCGCCGCTGTGCAGGAGCGGTCACTCCCCGGCGCGGGTGGCGAGGATCGCGACGCCCTCCGCGACCTCGCGCCACGCCGAGCCGGCGTGAGCGAACAGCTGACCATCGGCATCGAGGATGCGCACGCCCGCGGGAGTGCGGGCGCCGGCGACCGACGCGGCGTCGCTGGGTGCGGTCTCCGCCGACCCGGGACCGCCGACCGGCTGCACCAGGAGCCGCGGGGTGGACGAATCGGTCAGGACGGCCAGGCGATCCGGACCCAGCCAGGCGAGTCCCGTCGACGCCTCGGTGAGCTGGAGCAGCGGGCGCATCTCGCCGAGGTCCGTCGGCACACCGGACCCGTCCCGCACCACCGACGCGACCGCGAGCCAGCGCTGGCCGCCGACCACGATCACCGCCGCCACGCGGGCGCCGTCCGCCGCCACCCGCAGGTCGGAGATGGAGGAGGCGCTCGGCCAGGCACCGGCGACCTTGTGGGCGACCACGTCCGGACCGACGGCCTGCACGGCCTGCGGCGCGCCCGCGGGGACCGACCACACGTAGCCGTAGGGGTCGAGGGACGGCTGCACCAGGCCAGGACGAGCATCCAGCTCGTCGCGCGAGCTCTTGCCCACGAGGTACACATGGCCGTCATCGAGCTGGAGCGCGGCACTCGCATCGTCCGCGGCGACGTCGATCGCCTCGATCGGCTGCGACACGGACTGGATCTGCGGGCTGATCGCGGGGATCGACGCGATCTCGTCGCCGACGATGCGCCCGAACACGCCGTCCTTCAGCACCAGCGTCCCCGGTTCCGGCGTGGAGTCGGCGAGCTCGACGACCCCCGCGTCGAGAGCCCTCCCGTCGACGCTGAAGCGCACCTGGGTGACGTTCACGCCGGCGGCCCTCAACGTGGTTTGCAGCTGGGTGCGCATGCGCGCCAGGGTCGTCCGGTCGAGACCAGCCGCGGGACGCGTCAGCGACACCTCGGCGACCTGCGCCGTGATCAGCACCGCGTCCTGCGCCAGCTGCACGTCGGCGGGGAAGGCCGTCTGGACCGCCGGGTCGAGCCACTCCGCCGGGGTTCCGGCGACGAGCGCCTGAGTCACCGTGGTCGCCGGGCTCTGACGGCGGGGGAACCACCGTATGTCCGGGACCAGTCGCGACCAGCCCGCATCGAACCACTGCAGCGAGTACCCCTCGAAAACGTTGGGGAACCGCGCCTCGTCGATCACGACGCCGTCCGGTGCCTGGGTGATGCGCCACTCGCCGTCCTCGTCCCGGGCCAGGGCGAACGGGATGCTCGAATCCCCGGGGGCGCCGCTGTACGCCCCGGAGTCGTCCACGCTCGCGAGCAGCTCGAGCAGCACCTGCACCTCGGCCTCGTCGGCGTCCTCGACCTGGTCGTCGGCGACGTTCGAGGTCAGGGTCCGCGTCTCCGCTCCGGCGTCGATGGAGACGCCCGCCGACGGGCGCCAGCTCCGCTGCAGCGAGGGCGCCAGGAACTCGCGCGCCGTGGCCCAGTTGTCCGAGGTCGTGATGCCCGCCTCGAGGAAGCCCTCCACGATCTCCTCCGGCCCCGCGCCCGCGATCGGTCCGGAGGCGACGGGGAGGACGTCGACGTCGTCGGGCGACTCCCCGAGCTCGAGGCCGACCGCCACGTCTCCGCTCGTCGGCAGCCCCGCACAGGCCGGCAGCAGCAGGGCCACGACCGCCACGGCAGCGGCGCGGAGGAGGCGACGTGACGCGCGCGTGCTCATGACTGGTCCTTCCCGTCGAGGAGATCAGAGTACGTCTCGGCGATGGAGATCGGCTGCGTGGCATCACCGAGCTCGGCGAGGGGCTCCTGCGGCTCCACCGGGATCGGACTGGGTCCGTCGAGCACCCGGTCGTGGCGGGGCACGGTGAGGACGAAGTGGGAGCCGACGCCGAGCTCGGACCAGACCGCCAGGGTCCCGCCGTGGAGGGTGGCGTCGCCGAGGGCGATCGACAGCCCGAGCCCGGTGCCGCCGATCGTGCGCTGACGCGACGGGTCCGCCCGCCAGAATCTGTCGAACACCCGCTCCGCGTCTCCGGGGTCCATGCCCAGCCCGAAGTCCCGGACGCCGGCCGCCACCGCGTGCTGGTTGCTGTCCACCGTGACGACGACCGGGCGTCCCTCGCCGTGCTCGATCGCGTTGCCGATGAGGTTGCGCAGCACCCGCCGCACGCGGCGCGGGTCCATGTCGACCGGCGAGTAGCCGCCGGGTGCCACGAGACGGATCTCCGTGCCGTGCCCTTCCGCGAGCGGCCGCATCTGCTCGATCACGTCCTCCGCGAGCTGCGCGAGACTCGTGGCCTCCAGCTCGAGCTGCACGGACCCCGCGTCGTAGCGACTGATCTCCAGCAGGTCGGCCAGCAGCGTGTCGAACCGCTGCACCTGCGCGTGCAGGAGCTCGGCGGTGCGTGCGGTCGTGGGATCAAACTCGTCACGCTGGTCGTTGAGCATGTCGGCGGCGAGGCGGATCGTCGTCAGCGGGGTCCTGAGCTCGTGCGAGACGTCGGACACGAAGCGCTGCTGCACCATGGACAGCTCGCCGAGCTCCTTGATCTGCGCCTCGATGCTGTCGGCCATCGCGTTGAAGGAGCGGCCGAGGGTCGCGAGCTCATCCTCGCCGTGCACCTCCAGCCGCACGCCGAGATCGCCCGCCGCGAGCCGTGCGCTCGTCTCCGCCGCCTGGACGATCGGGGTGGACACGGTCCGCAGCACGATCCAGGAGATGGCCGCGACGATGGCGACCAGCCCGATGCCGGCGATCCACAGGGTCCTCTGCACGAAGACGAGGGTCTGGTCGGCGTCGGCGAGGTCGTAGGCGAAGTAGATCTCGAAGGATCCGGCTTGCGGCACCTGGAGCTGCTGCCCCACGACGATGCCCGGCACGACGCCGCCATCCTCGGTGGGCAGGGCGACGGACTGCCAGGCCTGCCGGTCGTCGAACTCGCGGACCCGGGCCTGCAGCTCGGGGCTCAGCAGATCCGGCGTCAGCCCGGCGGTGAAGCCGTTGAGCCGTACCGTCCCTGAACCGTCCTGGATCTTGAAGCCGGCGAGCTGGTCGGCACTCGACGTGCGCGAGAGGGTGTCCGGGATGCCGTTCCAGAGATCGGTCAGCGCCGCGGGGTCGTCGCCCACCTCCGCCACGTCCAGGAGCGACTGCGCCTGGTCCACCGCCCGGCGGGCATCCTCCAGCGCGACGTTCTTCCGCGACACGAAGAGGTCGTTCTGGATGACGAGCGCCATCGTGACGCACGTGATGAAGATCGCCAGCGACGTGGCGACCAGGGTGATCGCGAGGGTGCGGAACCGGAGCGACCGTCGCCACAGCGCCGCCAGCACGTCCGGCCAGCCGCGCCAGTCGCGGAGGACGGCGACGGCCGTGGTCGCTGTCGTCGCGGCCATGGGGTCTCTAGGTGACGCTGCCGGCGCGGTAGCCCACGCCGCGGACCGTCATGACGATCTTGGGGTTGTCCGGGTCGAGCTCGACCTTCGCCCGCAGGCGCTGCACGTGCACGTTCACGAGCCGCGTGTCGGCCTTGTAGTGGTAGCCCCAGACCTGCTCGAGGAGCATCTCGCGGGAGAACACCTGCTGCGGCTTGGAGGCGAGGGCCACGAGGAGCTGGAACTCCAGCGGCGTGAGGGCGATCGGCGTCGTCCCGCGGCGCACCTCGTGCGCGTCCACGTCGACGGTGAGGTCGCCGATCCGCAGCTGCTCGCTGGAGGCCTGCGGTGTCGGCCGCAGCCGGGTGCGGATGCGGGCCACGAGCTCCTTGGGATTGAACGGCTTGACCATGTAGTCGTCGGCGCCGACCTCGAGACCGCGCACCACGTCGGCCGTGTCGCTGCGTGCCGTCAGCATGATGATCGGCACCCCCGACTCGGCGCGGATCCGCGTGCAGATCTCGATGCCGTCCATACCGGGGAGCATCAGGTCGAGGAGCACCAGGTCGGGACGCTGCGCGCGCCACTCGTCGACGGCGCGCGCGCCGTCCGCGCAGAACACCGGCTCGAATCCCTCCGTGCGCAGCACGATGCCGATCATCTCGGCGAGCGCGGTGTCGTCGTCGACCACAAGGATGCGTGAGGTCATAACTGTTACCTTATGGCACCGAGTCCCGCCCTCCGCAGGTCTGCGCCTCAGCGCGAGGATATGACACGATGGGAGCGCACGACGGAGGGAGGCCCGTGAGCGGCCAGACGTGGACCCCAGCTCCCCGGAAGGGCATCATCCCCCTTCACCCGCTGACCTTCGGCATGCTGCTGGGCAAGGCCTTCGCGGCGCTGCGGCACAACCCCAAGGTCCTGTTCGGGTTCGCCGTCGTCATCCAGCTCATCGTGGTCATCGCCACGGCCGGGGTGATGGGCGTCGTCCTGTTCACGACGTTCTCCCGGTTGGAGACGGTCTCCCCCTCCTCCCCCGACTTCGAGGCCGTGTTCGCCGGCACGATCGCCATCAACCTCCTCGCCGGGCTCCTCGTCGGGCTCGCGTCCATCGCGTTCACCGCGATCATGCAGGGCGTCGTGGCCGCCGAGGTCGGCTACGCCACGGTCGGCGTCAAGGCCACGCTGCGCATGCTGTGGCGCCGGATGGCCCCGGCGTTCTGGCGGCTCGCGGGATTCGCCTCCCTCTCGGTGCTCGCCCTCTTCGGCGGCCTCGCCATCGTCGCGGGCGTCATCGGCGCGCTCATCGCCGGCGGCCTCGGCGGCACCCCGGAGATGATCGGCATCGTGGTGCTCGTCGTGGTCCTCCTGGGCCTGGCCGCGATCCCGCTCACGGTGTGGCTGTCGACCAAGCTGCTGCTCGTCCCGTCGATCCTCGTGCTGGAGCGCGCCCGGTTCCGCGAGGCGTTCGTGCGGTCCTGGCGCCTGACCCGCGGCCGCTTCTGGGTCGCATTCGGCGTGACCTTCCTCATCAGCCTGATCATGGGCCTGGCGATGCAGGTGGTCAGCTTCCCGACCGCCATGCTCTCCTCGTTCCTCGGCACCGTCATCGCGCCCACCGGCGCCAGTGAGCCGAGCGCGGTGGTCGGGTACGTCTTCGCCCTCCTCGCCCCGCAGGTTCTCCTGCTGATCCTGCAGGCGATCGCCATCGTCGTGCAGAGCACCGGCGGCGTGCTCGTCTACCTCGACTGCCGGATGCGCTATGAGGGTCTCGACCAGGCCCTCCTCTCCCATGTCGAGCGCCGCGACCTCGGCGTCCCCGAGGATCAGCTCGGCGATCCCTTCGCGGTCGATCCCTCGCGGGCCGTCACCAGTGCTCCCCCGCCGCGTCAGGTGCCGGAGCACGTCATGATGACGCAGGCGTACGGCGCCCCCGGATACGGCGCCCCCGAGTACGGCGCGCCCGGATACGGGGCTCCCGGATACGGGGCTCCCGGATACGGGGCTCCCGGATATCCGGCGCCGGGTGCGCAGACGGCGCCTCCCTCCTTCGCCCCGCCGCCCCCACCCGCGCCGGCACCCCCGGCCTCGCCCCCCGCCGATGCCGATGCGGGAGGCGGATGGACGGCTCCGGGCAGCTCCCGGCAGCCATGATGCGGCGCTTCGACGACGTCTTCGTCCCGGACGGGGAGGAGGCACGACGCTGGGCCGAGGAGGAGCTGTCCAACCCGCGGTACGCGGACGCGAAGCCCACCTGGTTCGATCTGTTCGCGCGCGACGTGATGCGCTTCCTCGGCGACCTCTTCAGCGGGGACAACGGCGCGAACGTCGGCCCCACCGCGCTCATCGTCGTCACGGTGCTCATCGCCGCGGCCCTGGTCACCGCTCTGCTCGTCTGGGGACGCCCCCGACGGTCGCGAGCGATCCGCCGCCCCCAGGGCGACCTGCTCGGCGCCGCCGACGATCGCAGCGCCGCGCAGCTCCGCGTCGATGCCGAGCGCAGCGCACGGCAGAACGACTGGGACACGGCTGTCGTGCTGCGCTATCGGGCCATCGCCCGCAGCCTGCTCGAGCGCGATCTCATCGATCCGGCACCCGGCGCGACCGCGCAGTCGATCGCCCGGTCCGCGAGCGCGGTGTTCGCCGAGGAGGCCGAGTCCCTGCGCCGCGCCGCCGCGTCCTTCGACGATGTGCGGTACCTGCGCCATCCCGCCGCCGAAGACGACTACCGCCACCTCGCCGCGACCGACGAGCGGCTCCGCGCCCACCGCCCAGAGGCGGTGCCGGCATGACGACGACCGCCCCTCCCGACGAGGCCGTCGACACCACCGCGGAGCGGCCGAAGCGTCGCACCGCGTCCCTGTGGGGATGGGTCCTCGTCGCGGTGCTCGTGATCGCCGTGGCCCTCGCGGCTTCGCAGCTCGCCGCGACCGGTCCCGGTGCGCGGGGCGCGCTCGACCCGGAGAGCCGGTCCGACACCGGCGCCCTGGCGCTCGCCGAGCTCCTCCGGGATCAGGGCGTCGAGGTCGAGGTCGTCCGCTCCCGGGCGGCAGCCGCGGCCGCCCTCGACGAGGACAGCACGCTCGCCCTGACCAACCCCTACACGCTCTCCGACGAGGCTCTGGCGGATCTGCTCGCGCCGGCCGACCGTGTGGTCTTCCTCTCCACCGGCACGCACCTCCTCTCCGAGCTGGCGATCGGCGAGAATGCCTCCGGCTCGGCGGCCCCCCGGCCGGCCGCGTGCGCCGTGCCCGCGTTCGCCGAGGTCGGCGACATCCGTCCCGATCGACTCTTCGCCCCCGCCGACGGTGTCACCGGCTGCTTCGCCGACGGCGATGCGGCCGCCGTGCTCGTGGACGACCGTGACGGACACCGAGCCGTCGTCGAGGGCGTCAAGCTCTTCAGCAATGCGACCCTCGCCGAGGACGGCAACGCCGCGCTCGGTCTCGCCCTGCTCGGACAGACCGCGCGCGTGGTCTGGTACGTGCCGTCCTACGAGGACACCGACATCCAGGGCGCGACCCCCGATACGCTCGGCACCCTCACCCCGGACTGGGTCACCCCGGCGATCCTGCTGCTGCTCACCGCGGGCCTGGCCGTGGCCGTGGCCCGGGGCCGACGATTCGGTCCGCTCGTCGCCGAGACCCTGCCGGTCACCGTGCGCGCCTCGGAGACGATGCACGGACGCGCCCGTCTGACGGCGAGGGCGGCCGACGCCCCGCACGCGGCCGAGGCGCTCCGAGAGGGAACCCGTCGGCGGTTGGCGCGGCGGCTGGGCCTGGCCGCGCACGCGAGTGCGGACGAGGTGGCGGACGCCGCCGCCGACCGGCTGCGGATCCCGCGCGGCACGCTGCAGAGCCTGCTGGCGGGACCGCCGCCCACCGACGACGCGGCACTGGTCACCCTCGCCCGACGCCTCGACGAGCTGGAGACCGCCGTGGAGACGAGCGCGCAGACCCCACGGAGCGACGCATGAGCACCTGCCCACCCCGCATCCTTTTCCCGACCGAAGCCGAGGAGACCCCGTGACCGACGAGAACAGTCCCGCCGACGACGCCGCGCTGCGCCAGGCCATGCACCGCGTCCGCACCGAGGTCGACAAGGCGGTGGTCGGCCAGGCCGGTACGGTCACCGGCCTGCTCGTCTCGCTCCTGGCCCGCGGCCACGTCCTGCTCGAGGGGGTGCCCGGAGTGGCGAAGACCCTCGTGGTGCGCTCGTTCGCGCGGGCTCTGGGGCTCGACACCAAGAGGGTCCAGTTCACCCCCGACCTGATGCCGGGCGACGTCACGGGATCCCTCGTGTACGACGCCAGGACCGGGGAGTTCGACTTCCGCGCCGGACCGGTGTTCACGCACATCCTGCTCGCGGACGAGATCAACCGCACGCCTCCCAAGACCCAGGCGGCGCTCCTGGAGGCGATGGAGGAACGCCAGGTCTCCGCGGACGGCGTCAGCCGCGCGCTGCCCGATCCCTTCCTCGTCGCGGCGACGCAGAACCCCATCGAGCACGAGGGGACGTACTCGCTGCCGGAGGCGCAGCTCGACCGCTTCCTGATGAAGCTCGTCGTGGGCATGCCGGAGCGGGACGCGGAGGTGTCCGTGCTGCGACGCCACGCCCAGGGCTTCTCCCCGCGGGAGCTCACCGGCGTCGAGGCGGTGATCGGCGCCGACGAGATCCGTGCCGCGCAGCAGGCGGCTGCGCGGGTCGACGTGACGGACGATGTCCTGGGCTACGTGGTCGACCTCGCCCGCGCGACCCGGCAGTCCCCCTCCGTCGAGCTCGGCGCCAGTCCCCGGGCCTCGACCGGCCTGCTCGCCGCGGCGAAGGCATGGGCGTGGCTCAACGCCTCCACCGCCGTGACCCCGGACCACGTCCAGACGATGCTCGTCCCGGTGTGGCGGCATCGCCTGCAGCTCCGCCCCGACGCCCAGATGGAGGGCGTGTCCGCCGACGCCGTGCTGACGTCGGTGGTCCAGCAGACCCGGGTGCCGATCTAGGTGTTCGTCACGGGCCGCCTCGCCGTCGCCCTCGCCGTCGGCATCGTGCCGCTGGTCCTCGCGGGACTGGCGGGGTACCCGCCGTACGCCGTGCTGGGCGGATGGATCGGGCTCTGCGTGCTCCTCGTCGTGGTCGATCTCGTCTTCGCGGGTGACCCCCGCGCGGCGACCGTCACCCGGCGCGTCCCGGCGCGTGCGCGTCTCGGCGAGCAGATCCCGGTCAGCGTGGCGGTGGAGAACCGCGGGGCCCGACTGCTCGACGTCCTCCTCCGCGACGCCTGGCAGCCCACCGCCGGCGCGCCGGAGTCGCGACAGCACCTGCGCATCCCGCCTGGCGAGCGCCGGCGCGTGGACATCCCCCTCCGTCCGCGACGCCGCGGCGAGCTGGTCAGCGCCTTCGTCGTGCTCCGCTCCCGCGGCCCGCTGGGCCTCGCCGGCCGCCAGGCGCGGCACCCCGTCCGCGGCGCGATCCGCGTGCTGCCGGCGTTCTCCTCGCGCAAGCACCTGCCGTCGCGGCTCGCGCGCCTGCGCGAGCTCGACGGGAACACGAGCATCCAGGTACGCGGCCAGGGCACGGAGTTCGACTCTCTGCGCGAGTACGTGCGCGGCGACGATGTGCGCTCGATCGACTGGCGGGCGACGGCACGCGCGGGCACCACGATGCTCCGCACCTGGCGCCCGGAGCGCGATCGGCACGTCGTCCTCATCGTCGACACCGGACGGACGGCGGCCGCACGCGTGGGCGACGGCACGAGACTCGACGCCGCGCTGGAGGCGGCCCTGCTGCTCTCCGCGCTCGCCTCCCGCGCCGGTGATCACGTGCACCTGCTCATGCACGACCGTGTCACCCGGGCGCGGGTCACCGGCGTGGACGGCACCGGGCTCCTGCCCGCGCTGACCGACGCCATGGCCCCGGTGCACGCCCGTCTCGTCGACACGGACTGGCACGCGGCCTTCGCGGCGGTGCGCACCCTGACGACCCGCCCCTCCCTCATCGTCGTGCTCACCGCTCAGGACGCGGCCGAGTCCGCCCGGGGCTTCCTCGGGGCCTTCCCCGATGCCTCCCGGGCCACCACGGTGCTCGTCGGGTCGGTGACCGATGACGGCATCGCCGCGCTCGCCCGTGCCCGGGGGTCCCGCGAGGAGGTCTACCTCGCCGCCGCCGCCGAGCGCACGCTTCGCGACGCCGAGAACGTCGCGGACGCGATCCGCCGGGCGGGCGGGGAGGCCATCGCCGCCGACCCGGAGGATCTGCCGCCCCGGATCGCCGACCGCTACCTCGAGCTCAAGGCGGCGGGACGGCTCTGACCGCGGTCCGCGGAGGCGTCAGCCCGCGACGAGCCGTGGCGTGCCCGACTCGTACTCCACCAGATCGCCGGTCTCGCCCCGCAGGTGCGCCCGGCGGCCGACGACGAGCATGTAGATGAGGAACACCGCGAGCGCCGCCGCCCCGATGCCGATCTTGACCGGCCAGGGCAGCGCCCAGCCGGTGACGAAGCCCTCCACGAGTCCGGAGAGGAAGAGCGCGAACACGAGTCCGAGGGCGACCGTGGCCAGCGCCCTCCCCTCCGCGGCGAGCGCTTCACCGCGCGTGCGGGGGCCGGGCACCACCCACGCCCAGAACATGTGCAGGCCGGCGGCCGCGGCGACGAAGATGCACGTCATCTCCAGCATGCCGTGCGGCAGGATGTAGAGGACCATGAGGTCGGCCTTGTCGTGGATCGCCATCACGGCCCCGGACGTGCCGAGGCCCAGGGCGTTCTGCACGAGCATGTAGACGGGCCAGATCCCGGTCACGCCGAACAGCACGCATTGCATCGCGATCCAGGCGTTGTTCGTCCAGACCATGCCCATGAACACCGCGGCGGGGTTCTCCGTGTAGTACCCGGTGAAGCTCTCGTCGGCATACTGCTGGAGGGCGTCGGGCGGCCCGAGGGTGGCGACGAGGGCGGGATCGCTCGCGATCCAGGCGGCGGTCCCGACGGCGACGGCCACGAAGGCGAGAGCGATGACGAGGGTCGTCCATCGCAGCCGGTACAGCGCCGCCGGCAGCTGCAGCCGGAAGAAGCGCGCCGTCTGGGTGAGGATGCTGTCCGCGGCGCCGGTGAGACGGAGTCGCGCGCGCACGAGGATCGTGGAGAGGTAGGCGCCCTGCGGCGACTCGCCGATGGAGGTCTTCAGCTCCGCGAGGTCGGCCGAGGCGGCGCGATAGCGCACGATGAGCTCGTCGACGCCGGCGCCGTCGAGACGAGCCCGGCTCAGGGCGTCCAACCGCTCCCATTCGGACCGGCGTGCATCGGCGAGGGCATCGGCATCCACCTGATTTACTGTACTCATGTCCGCGCAGATCGACGTCTCCGACGAGGTGCTCTCCGGAGAGGCGGTCGCGATCGACGTGCAGCCCGTGGGGTTCCTCCTCCGGGCGGCGGGGGCCGTGATCGACATGCTGCTGGGCTACGCCGTCTTCGTCGGATCGATCTTCCTGCGCCTCTGGCTCCTCGACATCGGCGTGCTCGACCCGGCCACGGATCGCATCGCCCTCGTGGCCTCCCTCGTCGTCAGCTTCGTCGTCCTGCCGATCACGATGGAGGTGGCCCTCAAGGGCCGAAGCCTCGGCAAGCTCGCGGTCGGCGGGCGGATCGTGCGGATGGACGGCGGCGCGGCGGGGTTCCGGCATGCGTTCATCCGCGCCCTGCTCGGTGTGTTGGAGATCTACCTCACCTTCGGCGGCCTCGCGGTCCTGGTCGGCGCCTTCACGGCGCGATCCCAGCGGCTGGGCGACCTCGTCGCCGGCACCTACAGCCAGCGGGTGCGCACGCCGAAGCTGTTCACCCCGGCTCCCGTCCTGCCCCCAGCGCTGGCGGGGTGGGCGCAGGTCGCCGACGTGGCCCGTCTCCCCGACCGCCTCGCCCGCCGCATCTCGCAGTTCCTCGTGAGCGCCCCGCGCATGCTCCCGGCGGCGCGCGAGCGCGTGGCGGCCGACCTGCTGGCCGAGGCGACACCGTACGTCTCCCCCGTGCCGGCCGCGCCCGCGGAGCTCGTCCTGGTCGGCGTCACCGTGCTGCGGCGGGAGCGGGAGCGGCGGGCGCTGGAGAACGCCGACCGTCGGGCGGAGAAGCTCACCGGGCGGCGCCTGGGCGTCTGAGGGCGGCCCGCACCCGTGGTTCTCCTCGAGCGGCGGTCTTCGGTCAGGCGCGGAGCGCCTCGTGGCGCACGACCAGCCAGCCCGCGGGAACCGACAGCCGATCGGCATGCGGGGCGCACAGATCATGCGCCTGCGGGTCGTTGGCCGCGCCGAGCGGGCCGAGCGCGGCCATCTGGTCGCCGTAGTCATATGTGAGGGTGGCCACGGCCTCGCGCGCGCAGCCGACCTTCGAGCACAGTCGTCCGTCCATCACCGTCAGCGTACGGCTCCCGGCCGCGCGGGCGGCGGTGCCGCGCCGGGCGGGTACGCAGCGCCTAGACTTTCGGCATGCCCCGTCGTCGATCCGCCTCCGTCTCCGGTGTCCGTCGCGGCGCGCGACACGGCCGGCACGGACGGCTCGGCCGCAGCGAGGTCGTGAAGCCCCCGCTCGCCCCGCTGGACGGGCGCATCGACCGCTTCGACCTCACCGTCGGGACCGCCGTCGAGTTCCTCCGCGGCACGTGGCCGGAGCTCCAGGACGTCCGCTTCGAGATCGGTGCGCTGCCGAGCGCCGAGGCCGACGGCGTGGTGCCCCGCTGGCACCTGGACCGGGACCGGCGGAGGATCGTGCTCTTCCGCATCCCGATCGAGCGCCTCCTTCCCCCCGGCCACGACGACGCCACCCATCGCCGGCTGGCGATCGAGAGCGCCGTCTTCCGTGCCGCGGCCGAATACGTCGGCCGCGAGCCGTGGGACCTGGGGCACGATCACTGAACGCGCCGCCCGCCCTGCTCAGGGATAGACGGTGATCGAGTTCTCCACCCCGGCGGGCGCGGGGACCGGCAGGACCGCCAGCGCCCCGGCTCCCGTCAGCGTCACCGCCGCGTGCACCGGCCCCGCGGGCTGGAGCAGGTAGGACCGATCGGCGCGGACCTCGACCGCGCGGGTGCCGCCGGCCGGAACGGTGATCTCCTGCGGAGCGTCTCCCTCGATCGTGCGGAGGGTGACCGTGACCTCCTCGTCCGCGGGGTTGGCCAGCTGCAGCTTCGGGCTCGGCCCCGCGGGGACCGCGAAGGCCACCTCGGTGTCGATCTGCGGTGCGGGCGTCACCCAGGCGAAGTCGGAGTCCGCCCCGAAGCCGTCCTGCTGCCGGACTCCGGCGACGACCGGTGCGTCCGCATCGATCTCCACGGTGTAGGTCCCGGGCTCCAGTCCGCTCAGCGACACCTGCGTCGGCTCGTCCGCGGTGAGCGGCACGACGAACTCGTCGAGTCCGGCGGCACCGCTCTGCCCCGTGACCCGCACGCGCGCCGTGGCGTCCGCTCCGGGGGCGAGCAGGCGGAGGACGGTCATGTCGCCCTGGTCGCCCTCGGTCTCGAAGGCCTGCACCCCCGGGAGGACGAGGTGCTGCTGCGGGCCGGCGACCGCCTCCTGCTGGTCCGCGCCCACGGGGTCGAGCACCCGCATCAGGGCGGACTGCAGCACGGCACGCACGGGGGCTCCGACGGCGCTGACCTTGACGACGGGCACGTCGTTGCCCGCCGCGACGGAGGTCAGCGGAAGGGCGGTCTGCGTGCGCGGCGGCACGATCACCGTGCGGCCGCCCCGAGCGGTCCCGTAGACGGCGAGGGTCACGGTCGCCGCGACATCGGAGGCGTTCGCGAGCAGGACGACGTCCTCCGCGCCGGTGCCGACGGACCCGCCGATCAACCACGACTCCAGGCGCGGCACGCCGCAGGGCGAAGCCGCGAGGCCCGCGAGGTCGTCGGCGGCGAGCCTCACCGACTCCGCTCCGGCGATCAGGGGCGCCGACCGGCCCTCCACCGCGCCGGTGAGCACGGGGACGTCGTCGCCGTCCACGAGGTCGGGGGCGGCGAGCCCGGACGACGTCGGTGCACCCGACGTGCCTCCCGCGGTCACCCGTGGCGTGCCCGCGGCGCGCATCTCCAGCGGCGCCGCCGTGTTCCGGCCGAGGGCGCGGAAGTCGCCGGAGCACAGCAGGACGCTGTCCCCGGGAAGCGGCGTCACCTGTTCCTGTGCAGGCTCATGGGTCACCGTGGGCCACGGGGCGTGCACCGCCGCGACCACCCCGACGACGCACGCCGCCGCGACCACGACGCCGGTGGCGAGGCGCGCGCTCGTGGCGACGACTCGGAATGCGCGCGTGCCGGTCATCGGTCCTCCTCCGCCGTGCGGGCGTCGTCCTGGCGTGCGGCGACCGGGCCGCCGTGCGCGTCGGGAGCACCCGTGGTGTCGTCCTCATCCGCCGCCTGCGGCGGATCCGCGCCGTCGTCCCCTGGTTCGGCGTCCGCGATCGGGGCAAGGGCCTCGTCGCGGAGAGCCGGTTCGTCCTGCGGGTCCTCCACGGCACCCACCGGGGGCTCGTCCACGGTCTCCGGCTCGCGATCCTCGGCGTGCCGCGGGAGCACCAGCGGCTCCTCGGGCGCTCGGCCGACGATGCGGGACCGCGCCCGCGCGGCGCGCCGCGACGCACGGGTCGGGATGGACAGCAGCAGGGCGGCGAGGACGACCAGCAGCTGGACGGTCACGACGAGGCGCGCCGTGCCCTCCGCGCTCCCGCTCAGCTCGGCGGGCGCGGCGGGCTCCCCCTCGAGACGCCACAGGACGCCGCGGTCGGTGGACCCGGCCTGCATGAGACCGGCGCGCTGGTCGATGGCCGCCACGGACGCGGTCCGCAGCGACCGGGCCCGATCCCCCTCATCGTCCACCGCCGCGAGGAGCACGTAGCTGATCCCCCGGTCGAGCAGTTCCGAGGGCGCGTCGAAGTCGCGGGCCGAGATGAGGTCCACCGCGAGGGTGGAGACGTCGTCGCCCTGGGGCTCGACCGCGGTCGAGAGCATCGTCGTCTGTGCGCCCAGGGTCTCACTGGCGCCGTGGACGACCTCGACGGCGAGCCCGCCGTCGTTCTGCGGCGTGAGGATGAGGGTCGCGACGGGCTGGTCTCCGGCCGCCTGTGCGCGCACGTACGCCGGAAGCGTCGATTCGGGACCGTTGGTCAGCGCGGATCGATCGGTGTGGAGCGCGGTGAGGGCAGGTACGGCGCAGGCGACGAGTGCGAGAGCCGCCACACCCGTCGCGGCGACGCGGAGCCGAGGCAGCGGGAAGGCCGTGTCCAGGGTGACCGTCGCGGCGCCGACCACGCCGATCCACGCGAGGCTCAATCCGGTGCCCGGCCAGATCGGGACGGCGGTGCCCTGCGTGAAGGCGACGCTGACGCCCACGGCGAGGAACGCGGTCGCCAGGCCGGTCAGGGCGACGACCAGGAGAGTGATGCCGGCGCGCCACCGCGGGGACACGGCGGACCCGAGGGCGAGCAGCGCGAGCGGAGCGCACAGCAGTGCCGCCCAGGTGCCGGGGACGACCGTCGCCCAGCCGGCGAGATCCTCGGTCGGGAACCCGGTGGCGAGGGCGAGACGCCCGGCGGCATCGGCCGCGGCCTGCGGCCCGAGCCAGGTCAGCCCGGGGTCCGCGAACAGGCCCAGGGGGGTGCCGTGGGCGAGCTGCCAGAAGATCAGCGGCGCGAACAGGGCAGCCGTGGGCAGGGGCAGCCAGAGGAGGCGGCCGGCGCCGCGGAACTGCGCGGTGCCGAGCACGATCCCGAGCGCCACGACCCACAGCACGGCGAGCGCCGGCGCGAGCACCGGTGCGCACGCCACGACGGCGGCGAGGAGCAGGGACGCGCTGCCGGCGGCGCCCCAGGAGCGGTGTGCGACGACCGCGGAGTGGAACAGCCACGGCAGCAGCAGATGCACGAGGACCGCGGCCGGTCGGCCGTCGACGAGCGCGGTGAGGAAGGTCGGCGCGAGGGCCCACGCGATACCGGCGAAGATGCGCAGACCGGCACGATCGGTGACCCGGGTGGCGGCGAACCACCCGCCGAGGACGGCGAGGGGAAGCGCGAGGATCCACAGCAGGACCACCGCGAAGGAGGGCGCACCGGGCCACAGCGAGCCGAGCAGGGCGACGACGGCGGCGAACGGATCGGCGGGGCCGACGACGTCGAGACCGACCCCGCGCATCCCCCAGGCCGCGTCCCGCCACAGCGCGCCGACCGTCTCCCGCAGCGGAAGCAGGCCGCCCCCGCCCAGCGCCGGCCAGGCGAGGAGGCTGGTGAAGGAGGCGATGCTCACCACGAGAGCGGCCAGGACCGCCCACGCCCCGCCGCCGGAGAAGAAGCGGAGCTCGCTGACGGCTCCGTGCTCGCTGCCGTGCCCGTCGTCGAGCCGGCGTCGCAACTGCGACGGCGTGACCCGCAGCGGGGCGATGCTCGCCCAGGTGGAGGAGCGGAAGGACCGGATCCGAGCCCGCGATCGGGCGACGGCCCCGAACCGGAGCATGGCGGTGAGGGCGGCTCCCCACTCCGGGAACACCGCCTCCGGCCGCTTGCCGACGAGATGGGCGAGGGAGCGCCAGAGCGCGAGGGGCAGGAAGGTCAGCCAGTGCAGGGGGACTGCGGCCGCCGGGGCGTAAGCGAGACGCCGATGCAGTTGCGCGAGACGGGTGACGAAGGCACGGCGGGATCGTCCTGTCGGCAGTGCCGCCGGACCGTCCGGAGCGGCGGAGACCCGCGCCGCCGGGGCGAGCACGACCCGACCGCCTCCGAGCCGAGCGCGCACGCCGAGATCGAGACCCTCGTCCGCGCCGGCCAGGGCGGGGTCGGGGCGCAGGGCCTCGCGCACCTCGCCGCGGATGAGCAGGCCGCGGATGTCGGCGCCGAGAGCGTCGTCCATCCGATCGTGCTGGCCCTGATCCAGCTCCCCCGCCGCGAGCTCCACCGCGCGGCCGAAGGTGGTCATGCTCACACCCAGGGACACGATCTCGCGGTCGTTGTCGGTGGCGACGAGCTTCGGCGCGACGATCGCGGCGGACGGCGAGCGCTCCAGCATGCCGGTGAGGCGCTCCAGGGCGCGCGGGTGCGGCGCGGTGTCCTGCGCGAGGATCCAGATCGCGGAGCCGTCGAGGATGCGGGGGCGCGCCAGGTCGATGGCCTCTGCGAAGGACGTCGAGGGCCGCGCCTCGATGATGCCCTCGACCGTGGCGGCGACCGCTTCGCTCTCCCGAGCGGTGGCGGCGTCGCCGCACATGATCAGCGTGACGGCCGCGGGCGGGACGGTCTGGGCGCGCACGGCGTCGAGCGTGCGGAGAAGCTGGGCGCGTGCGGAGGGGCCGGGGCGCGCGACGATGAGGGCATGAACTCGGGCTGGCATGACGTGGTCAGCCTATGCGCGCTGTCACGCCGGGTAGCGCACCGCTCCCGGCGCGCCCACGAAGCCGCGCGGCGGAGAGGCGTCAGCTGGCGCGGCGCTTGAGCTTGCGACGCTCGCGCTCGGAGAGGCCGCCCCAGATGCCGAAGCGCTCGTCGTTGGCCAGCGCGTACTCGAGGCACTCGCCACGCACGTCGCACGAGGTGCAGATGCGCTTGGCGTCGCGCGTGGAGCCGCCCTTCTCCGGGAAGAAGGCCTCGGGGTCGGTCTGCGAGCACAGGGCGTCGCTCTGCCACGCGAGCGCGTTGTCGTCGTCCGGGTCGGACCGGCGGACCCCGGGGACACCGAGGTTGACCGGATCGACGAACCAGTTCTCCGGCACATCGGAACGGTATCCCGTCATCTCGACCTCCAACCCTTCAAAAACCGCCCCCCTGGCGGGCCGTGCTCACCTAATTACACCCGTGTCATTCGCTCCGGTCAAGTCGCGGATCGTAAACCCTCAAGCGATTCTTGAAGGTTCATGGACGTCTCTCGGCGTGTCGCGCCCGCGCGGATCAGTGCCCGGGGGTGGCCACGAAGGCCTCCCCCGTGCCCGAGAGCGTCAGGCGGCGCTCCTCGGCATCGGCGAAGGCGACCGCACCGACCCGGAGCGCGATGTCCGCTCCCGACTCCGTGGCCACGCGGACCGCACCGCCGGTGGCCAGCACCATCGTCGGGCCGTCCACCTCCACGGCGATCGGCTCACCGTCGAGGCGCACCCGGCGGAGGGCGAAGTCCGGCACCGGCACGGAGTACGTCGTCACGGCCTCGTCGCCCTCCGGCCGCAGCACCGGCACCTCGCCGGGCGTGGTGTCCAGGATCGCGAGCAGCTCCGGCACGTCGATGCGCTTGGGCGTCAGGCCGCCGCGGAGCACGTTGTCGCTGGCCGCCATGATCTCCACGCCGAGACCGGAGAGGTACGCGTGCAGCAGGCCCGCCCGCAGGAAGACGCCCTCGCCGCGACGCAGCACGAGATGGTTCATGAGCAGAGCGACCACGACCCCCGGATCTCCGGGCGAGGTCTCGGCGATGGCGGCGACGGCGCGCAGCGACGGGTGCTCCTGACCCGCGGGTCCGTCCGCGGCGCGGCGGACGGCGGCGATGACCTCGTCCACCGCGGTCTGCGCCTCTCCCCCGAGCAGCCACCCGATCGCGTCTCCGAGCGGGTCCGCCGCGCCCGTGAGCCGCTCGCGCAGGGACCGCACCCCCGGGACGTCGTCGAGGGCGTCGAGGAGACGCAGGGTGTCGGCGACCGGACGCAGACCGCTGAGCGATTCGAAGCGCTCGCTGAGGGCCACGAGGAGCTCCGGCTTGTGGTTGTCGTCGCGGTAGTTGCGTCGCGGGTCGTCGAGCGGCAGGGCGCTCTCCCGCGCCCAGCCGGCCCTCGCCTGCTCCTTCGTCGGGTGCACCTGGATCGACAGCGGCCGCGCGGCCGCGAGCAGCTTCAGCAGGTAGGGCAGCGTGCCACCCGTCACCTCGTCCAGCGTCCCTCCGCCGTCGAGGTCGGCGGGGTCGCCCGGGTGGTCGCCGAACCACACCTCGGCCTCCGGCACCCCGGACGGCTCGCGCCCTTCGAGTTCGGCGAGGAGCGACGGCGACCCCCAGGCGTAGTCGCGGGGCACGTTCGTGAGGCTGCGCAGCATGCCCCCAGCGTAGAGCCCGGGGCGACGGACGGGTCGGATCCGGGCCCGTCGAGGTAGCCTGAGTCGCGATGGCCCAGTACACCAAGCACCCGGTGGCCGCCCCGCCCACCGCGCCCGAGCGCGAATCCACGGGGCACCTCCTGCTGCGCGGGTACGTGATCGCCGTCCTCTTCGTGGCGTTCGCCCACTCCGCGGTCTACAACCTGCTGGGAGAGGTCGGCGCGGCGATCACGCTCGCACTCTTCACCGCGGCCACGCTGGCGATCGGGATCCCGATGCTCGCCCGGAACCGTCCGCAGCCGTTCCGCTGGCGCCGGCTGCCGTGGGCGGCCCTCGGCTACGCGGCCCTCGCCCTCCTCTCCGTCGTCTGGTCGCAGTGGCGTGTGCCGACCGTGGCGACGGGCGTCCTGTTCGCCGCGGTCACCGTGAACGGCCTCTTCATCGCGCACGTGCTCACGTGGCACGAGATCGTCCGCGCCCTGTCCTCCGCGTTCAAGTGGATCCTGGGGCTGTCCCTCGCCCTCGAGCTCTGGGTCTCGCTCGTCCTGCACGGCCCGCTGCTGCCGAACTTCGTCGACCTCCCGCCGGGGAAGATCGACCCGCAGTGGTACTGGGTCCGCGACAACCTCTTCGACGGAGGGCGCATCCAGGGCATCCTCGGCAACGCGAACCTGCTCGGCATCGTGTCGCTCTTCGCCCTCATCACCTTCGGCGTGCTGTTCGCGGCGAGGTCCCGCTGGCGCACGACGCTCGCGCTGTGGATGCTGCTGGCCGCGTACTTCCTGTTCCGCACGGCGTCGGCCACCGCCCTCGCGTGCGCCGGGGCCGCCGCCGTCGTGCTCCTCGTCGCCCTGCTCATGCGGCGCGCCGCCTCACCGGGCGCGCGCACCCGGATCTACGTCATCGCGATCGGGTCGATCGCCGTGGGCGCCCTCGTGCTCTGGCTGCTGCGCGAACCGCTGCTCGGCCTGCTCGGCCGCAGCGCGGATCTGACCGGCCGGTCGAGCAAGATCTGGGAGAAGGTCCTGGAGCGCGTCGCGGAGCACCCCGTGATCGGCAACGGGTTCTCGAGCCCCTGGGTGCCCACCGACCCGGCATTCGACGGCTGGATCGTCGACCACGGCATCACCGTCTTCCACGCCCACAACATGTGGTTGGACGTGCTGCTGCAGCTCGGCATCGTCGGCCTCGTGCTGATGGCCGTCGCGTACGGCAGCCTGCTCTGGCGCTCCTGGTTCTTCGCCGTCGACCGGCCGCGATGGGATCTCGACGCGCATCGCCCCTACTCTCCGCTGACGCTGCTGCCCAGCCTGTTCACCGTCGTGCTGCTGGTGCAGGGGCTCACGGAGTCCACCCCGATCATGCTGTGGGGCTGGCTGCTCCTGGTGCTCCTGTCCTTCAAGCTCAAGTCGGTGCCGCTGGTCGGCGTCGGCGAACGGGACCTCGTCTTCGAGCGCGGCGCGACGCCACGGCGGGTGCCGTGACGACGGGGCATCGCCTCGCCCGCCTCCTCGGCTCGGCGGAGATGGCCAGGGCGTTCACGCTCGCGGCGCTGCTGGCGGTGTTCGGCTCGTTCGCGATCGAGCGGATGACGTCGGCGGTCACGCTCGCCACCGTCATCACCGCGCTCTGCCTGCTCGGCGCGGCGATCCTGTGGGTGCGGCGGGAGGAGCTGTCCGCGCTGCGGATCGCGCCGTCCTCGCTGCTGGCGTTCCTGGCGTGGGCGCTCGTGAGCCTGCTGTGGACGACCGACCGCTCCGACACGATCCTGGGCTGGCTGTCGCTCTTCGGCTACGCCTTCCTCGCCATCACCATCGGGCACGTCCGCGACACCCTGCAGACCGTGCGGGCGCTGGGCGACACCCTCCGCGTGCTCCTCGGCATCTCGCTCGGGGTCGAGATCCTGTCCGGGATCCTCCTCGACCTCCCCTTCGCGTTCCTCGGCATCCAGGGCAACCTCGCGGCCGGCGGACCCATCCAGGGCCTGTTCGGCAGTCGCAACATGCTCGGCTTCATCGCCGTGCTCGCCCTCATCACGTTCGTGATCGAATGGCGCACGCAGTCGGTCGACCCGCCCCTCGCCGTCGGCTCTGTCGCCCTCGCCGGCGGCCTCGCGTTCCTGTCCGCGTCGCCCACCGTGCTGGTGCTCGCCGGCGCGGTCGGGGTGGTCACGGTCGCCCTCACCATCGTCCGCCACACCCCGCCGGCGCGTCGCAACGTCGTGCAGTGGGCCCTGGGGGTGCTCGTCGCGCTCGCCCTCACGGTGGCGTTCGCGTTGCGCCACCAGATCATCGCCCTCCTCGACGCCGGGTCGGACTTCTCCATGCGCGCAGAGCTGTGGAACATGATCCTGGACTTCGTCGCGGTCAAGCCGATCACCGGGTGGGGGTGGTTCGGCGACTGGGCGCGCGGGGAGTACCCGTTCACGTTCATCAACTTCCAGCTCGACGACCGCCACCAGAGCGCGCTGAACGCGTTCTTCGACGTGCTGCTCCAGCTCGGCGCCGCGGGTCTGGTGCTCTTCCTCCTGCTCGGCGGCATCGCGCTGATCCGCTCGTGGCTGGTCGCGAGCGTGCGCCGCTCGGTCGTCTACGCGTGGACGCCGATCACGCTGGTCACCCTAGCGGTCGACTCGATGTTCGAGAGCTTCACGCTCGTGGACGCCGGCTGGTTCATGCTCGTGCTGTGCGCCCTGCGGGCCGGACAGTCCCGGTCGTGGCGGGAGAACATCGACGCCGCCCATACGGGCGCCATCCCGACGCTGCGCCCGCAGGAGTGAGGCGTCGGGCTCAGCGGACCGTCGGGAGCTTCTCGGCCCAGGCCAGCGCGTCGCGCACGCCGTCGTCGACGGAGCGCTCCGCGCGCCAGCCCAGCACGTCGCGCGCGCGCTCCACGACCGCGAAGGCGCCGGCCTGGTCCCCCGGCCGCCGCTCCGTCTCGACGACCGGCAGCGGGGCGCCGGTCACCCGCTCGAACGCCTGCACGAGCTCACGGACGGTGACCCCGTCGCCGGTGCCGAGGTTGATCACCCGGTAGGGCTCGGTGGGCGTGGCGACCTCGTCGAACCGCGTCACCGCGGCGACGTGCGCCAGCGCGAGGTCCCAGACGTGCACGTAGTCGCGCAGGCCCGAGCCGTCCCTGGTCGGCCAGTCCGTCCCGGTGATCGTGAAGGGCTCGCCGGCCGCCCGCGCCTGCATGATCTTCCCGAGCGCATGGGTCGGCCGGGGGTTCTGCAGGCCGGTGCGTAGCTGGGGGTCGGCGCCGATCGGATTGAAGTAGCGGAGAGCGATGGCGCGGACCTCGCCCGCGGCTGCGGCATCGGCGAGGATCTGCTCGACCATGGCCTTGGTGGTGGCGTACGGGCTGGAGGGAGCGATGCGGCCGCTCTCGTCGACCCCGTCCCCCGTCTCCCCCGCGTAGATCGAGGCCGACGAGCTGAAGACGATGCGGTGGATGCCGGCGTCGCGGAGACGACGGAACAGGACGATCGACCGGCCGACGTTGGTGTCGTAGTACCCGAGCGGGTCCGCCACGGACTCCGGCACCACGACACGCGCGGCGCAGTGCACGACCGCGTCGATGTCCGGATGATCGCCCAGCAGCCGATCGAGCACCGCGGCGTCGGCGATGTCGCCCACGTACAGGTCGCGCCCCGCGCCGAAAGCGGCGAGGCCCGTGGACAGGTCGTCCAGCAGCACGACCTCGATCCCGGCCTCCAGGCACGCGGTCGCCACGGTCGATCCGATGTAGCCGGCCCCGCCGGTGATCAGTACCTTCATCGCGGTCAGTCTAGCCAGGCGCGTCGTGCGCGCAGGCGGGGCTCTCCGCAGATCCGAAGGAGACCAACGGTAGGCTACTCACTGCTCGTCGAGTCGCGCGCTGCCCTCCGGCAGCGGCTGCGGCACCAACAACGGAGAACCTCCCTGTGGCCCACGTCCTTCAGAACGTCGTCTTCCCGCTCGATCGCGACCCCGACCTACTCCCGCTGTACGCCGACCCCGAGACGTGGTCCGTGATCGAGGACGAGCCGGTCCGCGTCTCCAGCCGCGCACATCTCGGCAACATCCTCGGCCGCCACCGCGCCCGCATCGTCGCCGGGCGCCGGGTCTCGCTCGGCACCTACTTCAATGCCTTCCCCGCCTCCTACTGGCAGCACTGGACCAGCGTCCGGGAGGTCCGCCTCACCGTGCGCACGACCGGCCCGGCGACGGTCCTCGTGTACCGCTCGAACGGCTCCGGCGTGCGTCAGCGCGTGGCCACGCGCGAGGTCACCGGCGAGGCGACGACCTCCTTCGACCTCGACCTCACCCAGTACAGCGACGGCGGCTGGATCTGGTTCGACATCGTCGCGGACGAGAAGCCCGCCGTCCTCGAGGGCGCCGAGTGGACCACTGAGCAGGAGCCCGCCCGCACCGGCAAGGCGTCGCTCGGGATCACGACCTACAACAAGCCCGACTACTGCGTCGAGACGCTGCGGGCGCTCGCGGCGTCGCCGGACGCGCTCGAGTTCGTCAACCGCATCTTCCTCGTCGACCAGGGCACGCAGCTCGTCGCGGATCAGGACGGGTACGCCGAGGTCGCCGAGCGGCTGGGCGAGACCCTCCAGGTCATCCGGCAGGGCAACCTCGGCGGGTCCGGCGGCTTCGCCCGCGCGATGCACGAGGCCCTCCAGCGGCCGGAAAGCGACTTCGTCCAGCTGCTCGACGACGACGTGCGCATCGAGCCGGAGTCCCTGCGCCGTTCCATCGTCTTCGGGCAGTTCGCGACCACGCCGGTCCTCGTCGGCGGGCACATGTTCGACCTCCTCGACCGCCCCAAGCTGCACGGCTGGGCCGAGGTCGTCGACGAAGAGCCGTTCATGTGGCGCAACCTCTACCAGGAGAAGATGCCGCACGACTTCGGGGCCGCCAATCTGCGGCAGTCCCCTCTCCTGCACATGCGCATGGACGCCGACTACAACGGCTGGTGGATGTGCCTGATCCCGCTCGACGCCGTCCGGAAGGTCGGGCTGTCGCTCCCCGCATTCATCAAGTGGGACGACGCGGAGTTCTGCCTGCGCGCCGGCGAAGCGGGCTTCGCGACGGTGTCGATGCCCGGAGTCGCCCTCTGGCACGTGTCGTGGGTGAACAAGGACGACTCCATCGACTGGCAGGCCTACTTCCACGCCCGCAACCGCATCGTCGCCGGCCTGCTCCACTCGAACGCTCCCCGCGGCGGCCGCCTGCTCGTGCACAGCCGCCGGGTGGACCTCAAGCACCTCATGATGATGCAGTACTACCCCGTGGCCCTGCGCGCGAAAGCACTGCGGGACGTGCTGTCCGGCCCCGACCACATGCGCCGGAACCTGGCCACCGCGATGCCGGCCGCACGGGCTCTGGCCGCCGAGTACCCGGAGACCGTGGTCCACCGCGATCCCGCCCGGGTCCTGCACTCCCGCCACGGGCGCCAGGTCTACAAGCGGCTGCGGCGGCACGAGTACGACAGCCCCACCGGGTTGCAGCTCCGTGTGTTCACCCTGCGGACGCTGCTGTCGCACTGGATGCATCGACCGGACCCCGCGAACGTCGCCCAGCCCGAGGTCGAGTTCGGCAAGGACGACGCGCACTGGTGGCGGGTGCCGCACTTCGACAGCGCGCTCGTCAGCGCCGCAGACGGCTCCGGGAAGAACATCTACACGCGCGATCGCGCCAAGTACCGCCGGATGCTGCTCGAGACAGTCCGCCTGCACGCCGAGTTGCGCCGACGGTGGCCCGAGCTCCAGCGGCAGTATCGGGAGGCGCTGCCCGAGCTTGTCTCGCCGTCCTCCTGGCAGCAGATCTTCGAGGAGAAGGCATGACCGTCGAGACCCCCGTGTTCGACCCCGCGAGCACGGCGATCGTCATCGTGACCTTCAACCGGTCGCACCTGCTGTCGGGACTGCTGACGAGCATCGCCGCGATGGACCCGAAACCGGGTCGCGTCGTCGTGATCGACAACGCTTCCTCGGACGACACCACGGACGTCGTCGAGTCCTTCCGGGACGACATCGGCACGGAGATCGTCTATCGCCGGCTCGACGTGAACACGGGCGGATCCGGTGGCTTCAGCGAGGGCATGCGCACCGCCTACGATCTCGGCGCGGAGTGGATCTGGATGATGGACGACGACGTGGAGGTCCTGCCGGACGGCCTCGCCCGCATGGGGGCCTGGGCCCCCCGGTTCAAGAGCATCCAGGGCCGACGCTATGACTACGACGGCAGCGAGTTCTACTGGCAGTACCGTATCGCGGAGCGGATGGGGATCCCGATTCCCTTCGCACCGGCCGGCTTCGATTCCTCCGGCTACAAGGAGATGAACAGCGGCTGCTTCGAGGGCATGTTCATCCATCGCTCGATCGTGAAGCAGATCGGTCTCCCCGACCCCCGGTTCTTCATCTACTGGGACGACCAGATGTACGGCTGGCTCGCCTCGCGCCTGACCACCGCGGTCATCGTGGACGAGTTCGTGCTGCGCCGCACCCGCGAGATCCGGCAGTGGGACATGGGCATCCGCCACATGAACGCGTCCAGCAACGCGTACCGCTACTACATCATGCGCAACCGCGCTTTCATCAAGCAGTACTACCGCGTGCACGGCGTCTACAACCCCGTGCTCTTCGGCCTCGGGACGACCGCCACGTTCTTCAAGGAGCTGATCCGTCTCGTCTTCGTCGAGCGCACGGTGCGCGGCACGAGCAACCTGCTCCGTGGTCTCCGGGACGGCGGGCGCATCGGGCGCGACCGCACTTGGCAGCCGATGAGCCCCCTGGAGGCCTGAGATGGTGGAACCGCAGCCCGAGGTGCGGTGGGCGCCGCTTCCGCCGCGCCCCCGGAACCGCGGACGCATCTGGCTGATCGTCGGCCTCGTGGTCGCGGCCCTCGCGATCGTCGGGCTGCTGCTCTTCTTCCTCCTCCCCCGTGACGGCGCCCCGGCGCCTGGCGCGAGCGCGAGCGCCTCGCCGTCCGCCACCGCCTCGTCGACCCCGACGACCGCGCCGTCGTCCCCGACCGCGCCGTCGGGAGCCGCGACGCCGGAACCCACGCCCATCACCACGCCTCCGCCTGTCGGCGACCCCTCTCTCGAGGTCTTCCGGGACAAGGTCGGCGGGTGGCTAACGGCCGCCGAGCGCGGCCTCGACATCGTGGACGAGAACCGGAACCAGGACGCCCTCCCCGTCGTGGACTCCCTCCAGGAGGACGCCCAGCGGTTGGGCGACGCGGTCCCCCCGTCGTCCATCCAGGACGCCTGGCGCTCCGGGGTCGAGACCTACGCGGAGCGCCTCACCGCCCTTCGGACGGCGCTCGAGAGCGGTTCCGGCATCTCCGGCGCTCTCGACAGCGCCCGCTCCGCGGTCGCCGAGCTGAGCAGCGTCGCCGGGTTCTGACGTCGCCCCCGTCCGCCCGCGCCGCGGGGCCGGTCAGACGGCGTAGTCGGCGTTGTAGCGGTCCAGCACCTCGGCGATCGGCGCGTCCAGCGCGAGCGTGCCGCGGTCGAGGTAGAGACCGCGCGTGCAGAAGCGCCGGAGGTCGCGCTCGTTGTGGCTCACGAAGAACAGGGTCCGACCGTCGGAGAGCAGCTCGTCGATGCGCTTGTAGCACTTCTCCCTGAACGCCTTGTCGCCCACCGCCAACACCTCGTCGACGAGCAGGATCGGCTCGTCGAGCTGGGAGACGACGGAGAACGCCAGCCGTACCTTCATCCCGTTGGAGAGGTGCTTGTAGGGCGTCTCCTCGAACCCGGCGAGCTCGGCGAAGCCGATGATGTCGTCGTAGCGGCGCGCGATCTCGTCCTTGGCCATGCCGTGCAGCCCTGCCGTGAGCCGCACGTTCTCCCGCACCGTCAGGTCGCCGACGAAGCCGCCGGTGATCTCGATGAGGGGTGCGACGCCGCCGTTGACCCGCACGCGCCCCTCGTCCGGAAGCAGGACGCCGGCGACGAGACGCAGCAGCGTCGACTTGCCCTGTCCGTTCCGTCCGACGACGCCGATCGACTCCCCCGGCTGCACGGTGAACGAGACGTCGCGGAGCGCCCAGAACTCCCCGGGGCGCGACCGGCGGGAGGCGCCGCCGAAGAGATCCTTGAAGCTCCGCCGCCCGCGCCGGTTGCGCCGGAAGCGGACGCCGAGACCCTGGACATCGATCGCGGCGTCCATCACAGCTCCTTCAGCACGGGGCGCTCGAGACGCCGGAACGCCCAGACGCCCAACGCGAGGATCAGCAGGCACATCGCGACGCTGACGGCGAGGGTGAACGGGTTCCACTGGTCGGGGAAGAACGGCATGCGGTAGAGCATGAAGATGCCGGCGAGCGGGTTGAAAGCGCCGAGGGTCTGGAAGATCCCCGGGAGATCGGTGACGTTGTAGATGATCGGCGTCGCGTAGAACATCGCCCGCAGGATGAGGGCGGTCGTGCGCTCGAGGTCCGTATACAGCACGCACAGCGGCGCGACGAGCAGGCCGAGGCCGACGAGCAGCACCGTCTGCATGAGGACGGCGACCGGCAGCCACAGCACGCCCCAGCCGATCTGCACGACCTGGTCGGCATGGCTCTCGAACAGCAGGTTGACGACGATGAACAGCACCAGGACCGGCAGCGAGAACAGATATTCCATGCCCTTGCTGAGCACGATGCGGTTGACCCAGATCGAGCGGGGGATCGACGTCGAGCGGACGAGTCGCGCGTCCTTCTTGAACGCGCGGGTGAAGTCCGACACCGAGCTGTTGAACCATACCCACGGCAACAGCGCGCTGATGAGGAAGATGATGTACGGCTCCTCGCCGACGTCGCGCCGGAACACCTGGGTGAAGACGAACCAGTAGATCGCGCTCATCACCAGCGGATCGAGGACCGACCACAAGTAACCGAGGAAGCTGGTCGCATACCGGACCTTGAGGTCGCGGGCGGACAGCAGCCACAGCGAATGCAGATAGCGCCGGGGCGTCCCGGGCGCCCCGACAGCAGCGTGACTCACGGTTCCGAGTCTAGGAGAGAGTGTTGTTCCAGAGCGACAGCGCCGACCCGATGGCCATGTGCATGTCGAGGTACTGGTAGGTGCCGAGGCGGCCTCCGAAGTGCACGTCCTGCTCCCCCTTCGCGAGCTCGCGGTAGGCCAGCAAACCCTCACGGTCCGTCGGGGTGTTCACCGGGTAGTACGGCTCGTCATCGCGCTCAGCGAAGCGCGAGAACTCCCGCATGATGACGGTCTTGTCGGACTCGTAGACGTCCTTCCGCTCCGGGTGGAAGTGCTTGAACTCATGGATCCGGGTGTAGGGCACGTCCATGTCCGGGTAGTTCATGACGCTGGTGCCCTGGAAGTCGCGGACGTCGAGGACCTCCTGCTCGAAGTCGAGCGTGCGCCAGCTCAGCGCCCCCTCCGCATAATCGAAGTACCGGTCGACAGGGCCCGTGTACACCACGGGGACCTGGCCGACGGTCGCCGTCTTGCTCAGCGGCTGGGACTCGTCGAAGTAGTCCACGCCGAGCTTCACCTCGATGTTCGGGTGATCGGCCATGCGCTCCAGCCACGCCGTGTAGCCGTCGGTGGGCAGGCCCTCCCAGGTGTCGTTGAAGTACCGGTTGTCGTAGGTGTAGCGCACGGGCAGGCGGCTGATGATGTCGCCGGAGAGCCTCTGCGGGTCGGTCTGCCACTGCTTGGCGGTGTAGTCGCGGAAGAACGCCTCGAACAGCGGGCGGCCGACGAGGGCGATGCCCTTCTCCTCGAAGTTCGCCGCGGACTTCACGTCGAACTCGCCGGCCTGTTCCTTGACCAGCGCGCGGGCCTGGTCGGGGGTGTACGCCGCCTGGAAGAACTGGTTGATCGTCCCGAGGTTCACCGGCATGGGGAACACGACGCCCTTGTGCGTCGTGTAGACCCGGTGCACGTAGTTCGTGAACGACGTGAAGCGGTTGACGTACTCCCACACCGTCGCGTTCGACGTGTGGAACAGGTGCGCGCCGTAGCGGTGCACCTCGATCCCGGTCGCCGGCTCGGCCTCGCTGTAGGCGTTGCCGCCGATGTGCGAGCGGCGGTCGATGACGGTCACCTTACGGCCCGCTTCCGCGGCGCGCTCGGCGATGGTGAGGCCGAAGAAGCCGGAGCCGACGATGAGGAGGTCCATGCGTGATTCTTTCCTGTCTGGAGCCCCAGCCGGGGACCCGTCGCGGCAGCCCGTTGGAGGCAGCCGTTGGCCCTCCCATGCTACCCGTGACTGCCGTCGGCACCGGTCAGGGGCGTCCGCCCGCGCCCTCACTTCGTATGCTGAAGGGACGATGACGATAGATATCATGCTGCCCTTCTGGGGGGACCCGACGCTGCTGCGCCAGACCGTGGAGTCCGTCCGCGCGCAGACCGACGGCGACTGGCGCCTCACGGTGATCGACGACGCCTACCCGGACCCCGCGGTGGCGGAGGCCTTCGCCCGCCTCGACGACCCGCGGATCCGGTACCGGCGGCATGACGAGAACGTCGGCATCATCGAGAACTTCCGGGAGAGCGTGCGTCTGGCCGACGCCGACCATCTGGTGGTGCTGGGCAGCGACGACCTCCTGCTGCCGGGCTACGTCGCCGCCGTCCGCGCCGCCATCTCCCGCCATCCGGACGCCGCCGTGGTCCAGCCGGGCGTTCAGGTGATCGACGAGAACGGCGCGCCGTCGCTGCCGCTCGTCGACCGGGTAAAGCAGCGGATGCTGCGACCGGACACCCGTGCCGGCGACGTCGAGCTGAGCGGGGAACGGCTCGCGACGAGCCTGGTGCGGGGCAACTGGCTCTACTGGCCGTCGCTCGTATTCCGGACCGACGCCATCCGTGCGCACGACTTCCGCGACGACCTGCCCATCGTCCTGGATCTGGCGATCCTCCTCGACATCGTCTTCGCGGGCGGATCGCTCGTCGTGATCGACGACGAGGTCTTCGCCTACCGACGGCACACCGAGAGCGCGTCGCAGAAGGCCATCCTCGACGGTTCCCGCTTCCGGGACGACCGCCGGTTCTTCCTGGAGACGGCGCGACGGGCCGAGGAGCGCGGCTGGACGACGACCGCCCGCGCGGCCCGGGCCCGGGTGTTCGCGCGCCTGCATGCCCTGACGACGGTGCCGACCGTCATGCGACGCGGGGACGCCGAGGGCCGCCGCGCCCTCTGGGCGCACATCCTGCGCTGATCAGCGCCGGACGGCCGACCCCCACGCCCGCAGCAGCATCACGCGGGCGCGGAGCACCGCCCCGATCCCGCGGGGCCGGGACGGGGAGGCGTTCGCATCGTGGATCCGCCGCCGGATCGTCGGGGCCTCGATGTGCGTCATGGTGCGGTGCGCGTTGCCGACGAGCGCGATCCAGAGATCGTGGCTCTCGTCGAGGTACGACGGGAACGGCAAGACCCGGTCGAGGGCGTCCCGGCGGATCGCCATGGCGCAGCCGTAGTACGGCGCCATCCCGGCGAGGATCCGCAGCGCGTTGCGCACGCCCTGCCGTGACCATGCCGCCCGCAGCCGCCAGGGCCGGCGGGTGATCGGGTTCGGGAGCGGATCGTCGGAGCCGAGCAGCACCAGATTGGACGCCGCGACCGCGGAGTCCTCGAGCGCAGCGAGGAACAGGGCGCGCCGACCGGGGATCCAGACGTCGTCCTGATCGGACAGCATCACGACGTCGCCCGTGGCCCGGCCCAGCGCCTCCTCGAAGGTGCGGACGTACCCGCGGTTGTCTCCCCGCGCGTGCACCCGGATGCGCGGATCGTCGAAGCCCGCCAGCACGTCGACCGTGCCGTCGGTCGAGGCGTCGTCCACGACGACCACCTCGTCCTGGGGCTCCAGCTCCGCGAGGATCGACTCGAGCTGCGGCGCGAGGTACCGCTCGCCGTTGTACGTGGCCATGCACACGCTCACCCGGATCGCGCTCACGACGCGGCCTCCTTCGCTGGTCTGCGCAGCTCGGCACGGAGCACGAGCACCTGATACCCCGCGACGCACAGCTCCGACACCGCCACCGCCCACGCCACCGCCGGCACGGATCCGGCCGCGGCGAAGAGGAGGATGAGCGGAGCGCCGACGAGCGCACCGATGAGCGTCGAGACGGCCAGTGCGCGCACCCGCCCGACGACGACCAGGCAGGAGTAGCCGACGATGGCCGCCGTGGCGATGCCGATGAAGGCGACGCCGAGCGGCAGCGACACCTCCCAGGGGACGGTGATCGCGCCGACGGAGAGGATCGTCGACGCCCACGGGCTCAGCACCGCGATGCACGCGCCGCCGATGATCCCGATGACGACGGCGGCGCCGGCGGCGATCCGCGCCCGGTGCCGGTAGTCGGCCTCCGGGTCGGGCACCCACCCCTGGAAGAACTGCTGGATGGGCAGAAGGGCGATCGAGGCGTACTTGAACAGACGGTCGGCGAAGGCGTACATCGGCTGCAGCGCAGGGAGGAACGCCTGCACGGCCACCATCGGCAGGGTCACGTAGAGACCGCTGACGAGCGTGGCGGAGACGGCATGACGCTGTCCGCCGAGCACCACCCGCAGCGGCACCCGGCTGTGCGACGAGGCGGTGGAGCCGCGCAGGACGGTCACGGCGTCGATCACGACGGCGCCGACGAAACCGAGTCCCTGGGCGACCAGATACACCCACAGCTCGCCGGTCAGGACGGCGCCGACGATTCCGACGACGGCCCCGAGGACGGTCGGCAGCGTGTCGCAGAGGAGCAGCCGCAGGGGCTTGCCCTCCCCCGTGAAGTACCACGCCGCCCCGAGATTCGGCAGCAGGTACACCGCGGCGCCGAGCACGGAGACGAGGACGTCGCCGCGGGTGAGCAGGGCGAGGATGAGCGCGATCACCGGGAGCACGAGCAGGTAGAGCAGGGCGCGAGCGCGGAGGGACGTGCGGTAGAAGGCCTGCCGCCCCTCGACGGGGATGCCGGCGACGGTCGCGGCGCCGGTCGCGCCCCAGCCGAAGGCCACGAGGATGCCGCCGAACTGCGACACCGTCTGGATGAGCGCGAGGGTGCCCCAGGTGGTCTTGCCGAGAGAGGCCGTGAGGAGCGGGATCGAGATGATGCCGATGAGGGTGACGACGCCGACCGAGACGGTGAACCCGCTCAGGCGGCCGGCCGCGGAGCGCACGGCCCCGCTCACGCCGGCTCCTGCGCGATCACGGGTGCCGTCCACCGGATCTCGGCGGCGACGGGGGCGAGCGCCGCGGGCATCCGGCCCATCCGTCCCCGGAACGCGGCGACGGCCGCGGCTCGGTACACGCGCAGCAGCGCCCGTCGTGGCTGCGCGACCCAGACGGCGTTGACGAAGTGGATGCCGTCGAGGAGGGAGTCCCGGATGATCTGGCGGGGAGCCACGAGGAGGTACTCGCGGTTGAGCACGATCCGGTTCCGGAGACGGTAGAAGTAGCGGAAGGGGGTGCTCAGGGTGATCTCGGGCGGGATGCCGGGCAGCCGCACCGTGCGTCCCCACAGCTCACGGCGGTACTTCGCCCCGAGGGCGTGCTCCATCCGCACGCCGCCGGCGGCGAGGACCCGCCATCCGCGGCGGCGCAGCCGGAGCTCGAACTCCGTGTCGACGAGATCGATGAAGAAGTCCTCGCGCAGCGCTCCGACGGCCTCGACCACCGGCACGGGGAGGAGCATCCCGGACTGGATGACGTTGGCGGCGTCGCCGTAGGGCGCCTCGGGCCCGCGCTGCTGCCGCACCCCGGCGAAGAACTCCGGGACGACGACGCCGACGCGGGCGCCCGCCGCCGTCGCGGCGTCGTGGGCCGCGAGCAGCGCGGCCACGAAGCCCGGCTCGATGTGCGAGTCCTGGTCGAACGTCAGCACGAACCCGGCGCCCGCCTCCTGCGCCCTGGCGATGCCGTCGTTCAGCGCCGCGGCGATGCCGTCGTTGGCGGGGCGTCGCACCACCGTGGCGCCGTCCGCGGCGAGCGCCGACAGCACGGGGTCGGAGGTCGGGCCGGAGCCGTCGTCGACGACGATCACGCCGTCGACCTGCGGGGCGACCGAGGCGACCGCCTCTCTCGCGGATTCACCGGGCCGGAAGGTCGAGAAGACGGCCCAGACACGCGAGGCGCTCATCCGAGGCGCACCGGACGGGGGACGGAAAGCAGAGACTCCAGCATGGCGCCTTTAGACTAGCCTCATTCGCTGATCGACCCCGCAGACCCGGAAGGCCCTCTCGTGTCGACCTCCCCGTTCGGCACCATCGTGCTGGCCGCCTACTCCCCCGATCCGGAGCTCTTCCGTCGTCAGCTCGCCTCCCTGCGGGCACAGACGGTGGAGAACTGGGAATGCGTGATCTCGGTGGACGGCGATCCCGCGCCCGTCGCCGCCCTGGTCGAGGAGATCACCGAAGGGGACGGTCGCTTCCGGATCGTCGGCGACGGATCGCGGCTGGGCTTCTACCTGAACTTCGAGCGCGGCCTCCTCGCCGTGTCCGAGCGCAGCACGTGGATCGCGCTCTGCGACCAGGACGATCGCTGGGACGCCGACAAGATCGAGCGTCTGCTGCCCCACCTCGACGAGGTCTCGCTCGTCTCCGCCCAGGCGCGGATCGTCTCGTACCCCTCCGAGAAGGAGACCGAGCGCACGGCCCGCCGCGATCACGGCCCGCTCTTCACCCTCCTCTCCAACGAGTTCACCGGCTCGCTGTGCCTCTTCGCCCCGGAGCTGCTGGCGACCGCCCTCCCCTTCCCCCGCGCCTCGACGAGAGTCGCGACCCACGACCACTGGCTCGCAGTCGTCGCGGCGGCCCACCGGGGCACGCGCATCGTCGACGACGTCGTGCAGGACTACGTGCAGCACGACGCCAACGTCTTCGGCGACCCGAGCCGGCTCGGCGGCGGCAGCATCCGCCAGTCGGTGCGCAACATCCGCGACCAGGCGGAGCGCTACGAGGGCTCCCGCTCCCCGCGGGCGATCGCCCGGATGACCTTCTGGACCTATGTGGGCTGGCGACAGCTGCTGGTCGACACGCTCGATCGACGGATCCCGGCGTCCCGCGTCGACGCCCGTCGTGACCGGATCTTCGGCGACGACCGTCGGTTCCGCGCGGCATCCGCCCTGCTCCGGGTGGCGCGGCGGCGTGGCATCGTGCCGGCGCGCTTCGCGCTCGAGTATCGCGCGAGCTGGCTGTGCGGAGCGGTCAGCGGCGGGCGCCGCGCCGTCCGTCGTGCCGTCGACGCGACCGGCGTCTGACGGCGGAGCTCAGTCGCGCTCTCCCGGCGCGCTGCGCTCCTCGAGACTCGAGGTCCGCTGCTCCAGCCGCTCCAGCTGAGTGCGCAGGATCGCCGACTCCTCCGCGAGACGGCGGGTCTCCTCCTCGACCTGGCTGAGCTCCCAGGACAGGTGCAGCGCGACCCCGAGCAGCAGCAGGATCGCCGTCGCGAAGAGCAGGTTGGACGGCACCTGCACGCCGAGGAACGCCGTGAGACCGGCCAGGAGCCCCGGGAAGAGCCCGACGATGAGCACCGAGACGGCGATGATGAGCCACAGCACCGCGTACTTCTCGCGGAGCCGTCGCGTGAGCAGCATCCAGAGGACGATGACGAGGATGAGGACGGCGAGGGCGATGCCGACGAGGACGATCATGCGCGCGGTTCTCCCTTCCGCGAGCCGGTGCGTCGCATCGCTGCCAGCAGCAGGGCGAACACCGACCTCAGCAGGTAGACGGTGGAGCCGAGCGGACCCTGGCTGGGGGTGCCGTGGGCGCGGGGACGCATCGCGACACCGACCTGAGTCACCGTGAGGCCGGAGTGCAGCGCCGCGACCAGCGAGTCGAGCGTGTCGCCGAGGTACTCCGCGGGGTAGTACCGGACGTACTGGTCGATGGCCCGCGCGTTGGCGGCGCGGAATCCGCTCGTCACGTCCGTGAGCCGGGTCTTCGCGATCCGCGAGACCACCGAGGCGAGGAAGACCATCGCCCACCGGCGCGGCCCGCGGACGGAGTAGTCGCCGACGTCGGAGAAACGCGCGCCGATCGAGATGTCCGCCTTCTCGAGGCCGCCGAGCACCCGCTCGATGTCGCCCGGGTCGTGCTGCCCGTCCGCGTCCACCTGGATCGCCGCGGCGTACCCTTCGCGCGCCGCATAGGTGAACCCGGTGCGCATGGCCCCGCCCACGCCCAGGTTGAACGGCAGCGACAGGACGGCGGCGCCGGCCTCCCGTGCCGCCGCGGCGGTGGCGTCGGTGGAGCCGTCGTCGATCACGACGACGTCGTAGCGCGACGACGCGGCGCGGATCTCGCGGACGGTCGTCCCGACGTTGTGCTCCTCGTTCCACGCGGGCACGAGGACGAGGACACGGTTCGCACGTGTCTTGTCGGTCATGTCAGGATCTCCGAGTTCAGCCCAGACCGCACGCGGTCACTTCGTACAGTCTGGCATCGCCTTCGCTGTCGACCAGACGCACCACCCCGGAATCCTCCAGCTCCTCCAGGCCCGGGAGCGGATGCGAGCCGTTGTGCACCTCCCGGTCGCCGAAGTCCAGCACGAAGCCGACGCCGGTCTCGCGGAGGGCATCGCACACGTCGGGCTGCGTCTCGGCGTCGGCGAGATGGTCGTTCACCGTCTGGGCGTCCTCGGAGACGTCCACGAGGATGTGCGGCATGAGCACCTCGCGGCCGCCGATCGCATAGGCCAGCGCGGTGCCCGTGTAGGGGTTCCCCGCGATCGTCTCCCCCGCCGGCACGTGGGCGGGGAGTCGTTCGAGCAGCGCCATCTCATCGGCACTCACCAGTGCGGAGTCGTCGTCCAGCGCGAACCGTCCGTGCGCCTGCTCCACGGCGTGCGGCAGAGCGGGCAACGGCAGCAGGACCGCGCCCACGACCGCCAGGGCCGCGCCCGTGAGCGTGCGGACCCTCACGGCCTCGGGGCGCGCCGCCGCCCAGCGTCGTGCCACCGCCTCGACGGTGCGCGCGACACCGAACGCCGCGAGCGGGACGAGCGCCACGCCGAAGACGGCGGCGAGCCGCGGCCAGTTGTTGTACCAGCTCCCGGTGAGCGCGTCACGGAGCGTGCCGAACGGCGAGGCGATGACGATCACGAACAGGGCGGCGCCGATGATCCACGACGCCACCGTCACGAAGATCGGCCCGGTGCGCTCCCGGACGGCCCACACCAGACCCAGCAGGATCGCGAGGGCGACGCCGATCGACACCGTGCCGTAGAACATCGACACCTGCGCCACCTCCTGCACGGCCTCGGCCGGGCTGAGCGCGGTCGGCCACAGGCGCGTGGGCAGCGGCGGGCGGAGGATCTTGAGCAGCAGCAGCCCCAGGCCGAGGTACGCGAGCACTCCGACCACCAGCCCGATGCGTGCCCGACCCGCGGGGTGTCCGCGCCAGAAGCGGACGGCGAAGACGCCGACCATCGGGACGGACAGCGCCAGCCACGCGACGAACCCGCCGGGGTGAGCGAGGGCGACCCCGGGGATCGCGCCCAGGAGGACAAAGCCCCACCAGCCCGGCGCCCGCTCCCCGGCGCTCGCCCCGATCCCGAGCAGGGAGGCGGTCGCGGCGAGCGCGACCGGGGCGAGCGCGAGCGCGAGCTGGAACGGGTAGAGCACGCCGTAGTCCATCGGGAGCAGCGGGAACATCGGCACCGACGCGCTGACGAGCGCCGCGCTGACCGTGACGGCCGCGGTCGCCCCGGCGAGCACCCGCGAGAGCAGCACGGCGCCGAGCGGCCACAGCACCGCGGCGATCACGAGCGTCTGCGCATTGACCACGGCGGGGATGCTCGCGCCGCTCAGCTGGACGACGATGGCGGCGGTGGCGTGCCAGACCGACGGGTAGAACGGCACGCCGCCGTTAGGGCTCGTCATCTGGCCGAGTTGAAGGGGCGAGGCGGCGCCGGTGTCGAGGATGTAGCGGATCGCGTTGAGGTGGAAGACGTTGTCGAACGTCTGGGAGATCGCCGTCGGCGCTCCGATCACGGAGAGTGTCTGCCCGCCGATCACGATCGCGGCGAGGACCAGGGCGAGCACCGTCCACCACGGCGAGAAGGAGCGCGGCGCCACGGGGCGCGGCGTCGTCCTGCGTCGCACGAGCAGCACGCCGGCGCCGATCACGACCGCAAGGACGAGGCTCGGAAGGATCGACCACCCGAGACCGAGCCATCCGGCGACGACGCTCGCGCCGCCGATCACGGTCGTCGCGAAGGCGGGGGCCGCGGCGACGGCCCAGAGTCCCCGGAGCCCGATCACCCAGGCGAGCGACCCTCCGAGAACCGCGTACACCGCGAGGAGGACGACGGCAGGCCACAGCAGTTCGAGCATTCCCATTAGTTCCAGATCTCTCGAGGACAACCGGATCAGGATATCCCGGGGCCATGGCGATCCCCTGCGTGGTCCGGCGGGACGCCGCTGCCTCGGCTCGCGCCCGGGACTTCCGGGAACAGTGTGTCAACATAGAGGCGTGAAAGGCATCATTCTCGCCGGGGGCTCCGGCACGCGTCTGCACCCGATCACACTGGGGGTCTCGAAGCAGCTGATCCCGGTGTACGACAAGCCGATGGTCTACTACCCGCTGTCGACGCTGATGCTCGCCGGCATCCGCGACATCCTGGTGATCACCACCCCGCACGACGCCGCGCACTTCGAGCGGCTGCTGGGCGACGGATCGCAGTTCGGGATCAACCTGCAGTTCGCGCAGCAGCCGTCGCCGGACGGCCTCGCCCAGGCCTTCACCATCGGCGCGGACTTCATCGGCGACGACTCGGTCGCCCTGGTCCTCGGCGACAACCTGCTCTACGGCCCCGGCCTCGGGAGCCGCCTGCAGCGGTTCGAGGACATCGACGGCGGCGCGGTCTTCGCCTACTGGGTGGCGGAGCCCCAGGCCTACGGCGTGGTCGAGTTCGACGACGAGGGCCGCGCGGTGTCGCTCGAGGAGAAGCCCGCACAGCCCAAGAGCAACTACGCCGTACCCGGTCTGTACTTCTACGACAACGACGTCGTCGAGATCGCCCGCAACCTGGAGCCGAGTGCTCGCGGCGAGTACGAGATCACCGACATCAACCGCGCCTACCTGGAGCGCGGCAAGCTGCAGGTCGAGGTCCTCCCGCGGGGCACCGCGTGGCTCGACACCGGCACGTTCGACCAGATGACGGACGCCGCGGAGTACGTGCGCACGATGGAACGACGCACCGCGCTGAAGATCGGCGTTCCCGAAGAGGTGGCGTGGCGGCAGGGCTTCCTGAGCGACGACGAACTGCGCGAGCGCGCCGAGAAGCTGGTCAAGTCGGGCTACGGGGTCTACCTGCTCGACATCCTGAAGAGAGGACACGCATGAGCCGTCTGCTCGTGACCGGAGGCGCCGGCTTCATCGGCTCCAACTTCGTCCACCATGTGGTGGCGCACACGGACCACCACGTGACCGTGCTCGACGCGCTCACCTACGCCGGCAACCGGCGCTCGCTGGAGGGCCTGCCCGAGGACCGGGTCACCTTCGTCGAGGGCGACATCACCGACGCCGCCCTCGTCGACCGGCTCTTCGCCGAAACCGACGCGGTGGTCCACTATGCCGCGGAGTCGCACAACGACAACTCGCTGAACGACCCGCGTCCGTTCCTCGACACGAACATCGTCGGCACCTACACGCTGCTCGAGGCGGCGCGTCGCCACGATCGCCGTTTCCACCACATCTCGACGGACGAGGTGTACGGGGACCTCGAGCTGGACGACCCGGAGCGCTTCACCGAGTCGACGCCGTACAACCCGTCGTCGCCGTACTCCTCGACCAAGGCCGGCAGCGACCTCCTGGTCCGCGCCTGGGTCCGGTCGTTCGGCGTCCAGGCGACGATCTCGAACTGCTCCAACAACTACGGCCCGTACCAGCACGTGGAGAAGTTCATCCCGCGGCAGATCACGAACGTGCTCCGGGGCATCCGTCCGAAGCTCTACGGCGCCGGCGAGAACGTGCGCGACTGGATCCACGCGGACGACCACTCCTCCGCTGTCCTCACGATCCTGGACAAGGGCGCCATCGGCGAGACCTACCTGATCGGTGCGGACGGCGAGCGCAACAACAAGGACGTCGTGGAGCTCATCCTCACGATGATGGGGCAGCCCGCCGACGCCTACGACCACGTCACCGACCGCGCGGGCCACGACCTCCGCTACGCGATCGACTCCACGAAGCTGCGCACCGAGCTCGGCTGGCGTCCGCAGTTCTCCGACTTCGAGGCCGGCCTGTCGGCGACGATCGACTGGTACCGGGACAACGAGTCGTGGTGGGCGCCGAGCAAGGACGCCGTCGAGGCGTTCTACGCGGGCAAGGGCCAGTGAGCGCCGCGTTCGGGAAGCAGCTGGAGCGGATCGAGACCCCCATTCCCGGTCTCGTGGTGTTCGAGCTGCCCGTCCACGGAGACTCTCGCGGCTGGTTCAAGGAGAACTGGCAGCGCGAGAAGATGGTCGCCCTCGGTCTCGAGGACTTCGGTCCCGTGCAGAACAACATCTCCTTCAACGACGCCGTCGGCACGACGCGAGGCATCCACGCGGAGCCCTGGGACAAATGGGTGTCGGTTGCGACCGGGCGCATCTTCGGCGCCTGGGTGGACCTGCGCGAAGGCCCCACGTTCGGGGCGGTGTACACGACCGAACTCGATCCGTCACGGGCGATCTTCGTCCCCCGAGGCGTCGGCAACTCGTACCAGACCCTCGAAACGGACACGGCGTACACCTACCTCGTCAACGACCACTGGTCCCCCGACGCCTCGTACTCGTTCCTGAACCTGGCCGACGAGACGGCCGCCATCGCGTGGCCGATCCCGCTCTCCGAGGTGGAGATCTCGGAGAAGGACAAGGCGCACCCGCGCCTCGCGGACGTCACGCCGATCCCTCCGCGGAAGGTGCTCGTCCTCGGAGCCTCGGGCCAGCTGGGTCGCGCCCTGCGCGCGCGGCTCGGCGACGCGGCGCACATCGAGTACGCCACCCGCGCGGACATCGACGTGTCGGCGACCGACCTCGCATCGGCACGCCGCTGGCGTGACTACGGCCTCATCGTCAATGCGGCCGCCTACACCGCTGTGGACCAGGCGGAGACAGCGGACGGCCGGGAGCAGGCATGGGCCGCCAACGCCTCCGCGGTCGCCGCGCTCGCGCGGATCGCCGACGACCACGGCATCACGTTCGTCCACGTGTCGAGCGACTACGTCTTCGACGGCACGCACGACGGTGCCTACCCCGAGGACGCGCCGCTGCGCCCCCTCGGCGTCTACGGGCAGACGAAAGCCGCCGGCGACCTCGCGGCATCGACCGCCGAGCGGCACTACATCGTGCGGACGTCCTGGGTGATCGGCGAGGGCGGGAACTTCGTCCGCACCATGCAGTCCCTCGCCGAGCGCGGGATCGACCCGCGGGTCGTGGGCGACCAGATCGGACGCCTGACCTTCACTTCCGACATCGCAGCCGCGATCGCGCATCTCGTCGAGACGCGGGCCCCATACGGCGTCTACAACGTGACAGGATCGGGCGACCCCCGCTCCTGGGCGGACATCGCACGCGAGGTGTTCCGCCTGAGCGGCCACGACGCGGACCGCGTCACCGCCGTGAGCACGGATGAGTACTTCGCATCAGCGACCGGCCCGGTCGCCCCGCGCCCGCGGAACAGCGTTCTGGATCTCGCGAAGATCACCGCGACCGGGTTCGTCCCCGCCGACGCCGACGAGTCACTCGCGGCGTATCTTGCTGTCGAGGAGGAGATCCGATGAGGCTGAGTGTCATCGGCTGCGGGTACCTGGGGGCAGTGCACGCCACGGCCATGGCGTCCATCGGCCACGAGGTCGTCGGCTTCGACGTCGATGCCGACAAGATCGGTCGCCTCGCCGCGGGAGAAGCGCCCTTCTTCGAGCCCGGCTTCGACGAACTGCTGCGCGACACGCTGGCGACAGGGCGGTTGACGTTCTCCACCGAACCCTCCGACCTCGCCGCCGCACAGGTCCACTTCATCGCCGTCGGAACACCCCAGCGCGAGGACGGCGATGGAGCCGACCTCCGGTTCGTCGATGCCGCCGTTCAGGGCTTGCTCCCCGTGCTCTCCGAGGGGGACGTCGTGGTCGGCAAGTCGACGGTTCCCGTAGGCACCGCACAACGGCTCGCCGACATCGTCGCTCCCACCGGCGCCATGCTGCTCTGGAACCCGGAGTTCCTCCGCGAGGGCTTCGCTGTCCAGGACACCCTTGAGCCCGACCGCATCGTCTACGGAACGGCAGACCCGGAGGGTCCAGGGGTCGCGATCCTCGACGAGGTATACGCGAAGGCTCTCGCGGCCGGGATCCCGCGTCTCGTCACCGACTTCTCGACGTCCGAACTGGTCAAGGTGGCGGCCAACGCGTTCCTAGCCACGAAGATCTCCTTCATCAACGCGATGTCGGAGATCGCCGACGCCACGGGCGCGGATGTGACGCAGCTCGCGGATGCGATCGGACACGACGTCCGCATCGGCCGCCGCTTCCTCAACGCCGGCGTCGGCTTCGGTGGCGGTTGCCTGCCGAAGGACATCCGCGCGTTCGCCACCCGAGCTGAGGAGCTCGGGCACGGGAGAGCTCTGCGATTCCTCCGCGAAGTGGACGAGATCAACCTACGCCAGCGGAACCGCCTCGTCGATGTCGTGTCAGAGGAACTCGGTGGCTCCGTCGCCGGACGTCGCATCGCGATCCTCGGGCTGGCATTCAAGCCCAATTCGGACGACACGCGCGACTCCCCCGCGCTGGATATCGCCACGCGCCTGCACGGGCTCGGGGCGGACGTCATCTCCTATGATCCGGAAGCGATCGAGACGGCGCGTCGTGTTCGTCCTCACCTGACGTACGCGCGTACCGCGGACGAGGCTCTCGCCGGTGCCGAAGCAACGGTCGTCGTGACCGAATGGGAGCAGTTCAGGCAGCTCGACCCGGAGACGGCCGCGGATCTGGTGGCGGACCGTCTGATCATCGATGGCCGCAACTGCCTCGACGCCGGCCGCTGGCGCGCTGCCGGGTGGAGCTACCGTGGCCTCGGTCGGCGCTGACCCGCGCGTCCGCGCAACGAAGAGAACCGCTTCGTCCCGGCTACCCCACCCGCCTCGCGCGGACATCCAGGCGCTGCGCGCGTTCGCGGTAGCGGCCGTCGTCGTCTTCCATGTCTGGCCGCATGCGCTCACCGGCGGGTACATCGGAGTCGACGTCTTCTTCGTGATCTCCGGCTACCTGATCACCGGGCAATTGGTCCGACTGCGCGAGCGGGGCGGCCTCCGGCTGAGTGCGTTCTGGGCGGCACGGGCGCGTCGCCTGCTTCCTGCGGCGCTCCTCGTGCTCGCCGCGAGCACCGTGCTCACTCTGCTCTTCGCGCCTCCGGCTCTGGTCACGCAGTACCTGCGTTCCATCGTCGGAAGCACTCTCTACGTCGAGAACTGGGTGCTCGCCGCCGACGCCGTCGACTACCTTGGCGCGGACAACGCTCCTCCGATCGCCCAACACTACTGGTCGCTCTCCGTGGAGGAACAGTTCTACATCCTCTGGCCGCTGCTCGTGATCGCCGCGACCAGCGCGGCCATCGCCAGGGGACGAGGCCGCAGGGCCCTCCTCGTCACCCTCGGCACCGTCACGGCGGCGAGTCTGGTGCTGAGTCTGGTGACGACATTCACCGCTCCCTCCTTCGCGTACTTCGCCACGCCGGTGCGGATGTGGGAGTTCGGATTCGGTGCCCTGGTGGCTGTGCTCCCGGCGATCGCCGTCCCCCGCGCAGCGCGCGCCGTGATCTGGCTAGCCGGGTGGCTCGCGCTGATCGGCTCCGCCCTCATTTTCGGACCGACGACGCCCTTCCCGGGATACGCAGCAATCCTCCCCGTCGCGGCGACGGCCGCGCTGATCCTCATCGGCCCGACCCCGCCCTTCGCGGCGGCCCGCCTCCAGGCCTGGCGTCCTGTGCAATGGCTCGGCGACAACTCTTACGGCATCTATCTGTGGCACTGGCCGCTCATCGTGATCGCTCCCGCCGTCCTCGGGGCGGAGCTCGACCTCTGGCAGAACGTCCTGCTGGTCGTGCTGACTGCGGTCCTCGCCGCGCTCGGCAAGAGATATGTCGAGGATCCGCTGCGGTTCGGCAGGCTCACCAGTTTCCGCCCTCGGACGATCCTGTGGGGGACGGCGGCCGCAATGGTCGTGGTCACGGCCGCCGCCGGCGTTCCCGCGCTCGCCATCTCCGCGTCCGAGCAGGAAAGGACGGCCCAGGCGCAGACAGAGATCGCGGATCCCGACGCGTGCCGAGGCGCGAATCTCCTCCTGGGCCCCGACTGCGCCGGCGCCAAGAGCGAGATCGTCGACCGCGCCGAACTGATCCCCGGGCTCGCTGGGCTGTACGACGACACAGACGGCGCTTTCGCCTGCTACACGCAGAGTGCGGCGCCGATCGAGCCCTGCCACCTCGGATCCGAGGCGCCCGATGCCGTGCGCATCGCCGTCACCGGAGACTCGCACGCCGCCATGTTGGTCCCGGCTCTGCGAGACGTCGCCGAGGACGCCGGGTGGTCCATCGACGTCTACGTGGGCCGAGGGTGCGCGTGGTCGAGCGATCCCGACCCCGCGTGCGCTGAGCGTCGCACGGCCCTGGACGCCGACCTGCTCGCCGGCGGATACGACGCAATCCTCGTGACCGCGTGGAACCAGATCGACGCCGACGCTTCGGAGCGCGCGGAGCGCGGCGCGCAGTTCGCCGACCGCTGGCGCGCCGCGCAGGAGGCCGGAGTCCGCGTGATCCCCGTGCTCGACAACCCGGCTGTCCCGCAGGCTGCCGCGGACTGTCTGGCGGAGCAGCGCGACTTCTCCTACGAGACGTGCGCGTTCTCCGCCGCCGATTTCCTCCGCGAGGATCCTCTTTCGATAGCCGCCCGTGACGCAGGCATCACGCCGATCGACCTCCGGGGCGCCTTCTGCGATCCGGAAGGAGTGTGCCCCATGGTCGCAGGAGGCGTCGTCGTGTACCGCGACCTCCATCACATCACCGCCACCTTCAGCCATTCCCTCGCTCCGTACCTTCGCCGGGAGATCACCGCACTTGTCCCCGACTCGGCCCCCACTTCTTAGGAACCGCCATGCCCCCACTCGTGTCGATTGTGATGCGCACGAAGGACCGTCCGGTTTTCATCCGGCGTGCTCTTCGGAGCATCGGCTCGCAGACCCACACCCATTGGGAACTGATCATCGTCGACGACGGCGGTGCTCCCGGGGTCGTCGAGGCGGTCGTGGCCGAGAGCAGCCCTCTGGTGCGGGAACGAACCAGGATCATCTCGCACCCGGTCTCACTCGGGCGCTGGCAGGCGGCCAACGCCGGAGTGCGCGCCGCGCGCGGGGATCTGCTCGTCCTGCACGATGACGACGACTCCTGGGCACCGGAGTTCCTCGCCCGCGCCGTCGCCTACCTGCACGAGCACCCCGATCGCCTCGGCGTCGTCTCGCGCATCGAGATCGTGTGGGAGCAGCGCACCGGCGACGAGCTCAGAGAACTCGGCCGCGAAGCGTTCCTCCCCGAATCGGTGGCCCCGCTGCTGATGGATCAGCAGCGGTTCAATCAGTTCGTGCCTATCGCGTTCGTCTATCGGCGGGAACTCCACGAACGCCTCGGACTCTATGATGAATCCCTCCCTGTCGTCGGCGACTGGGTCTTCAACACCCGGGTCCTGGAGCTCGGCGCTCTGGAGTACCTCGATCCCGCGCCGCTGGTGTACTGGCACCAGCGCCCGTCGGGTATCGGGGTGGACGGCAACAGTGTGATCGCCGCAAGCGAGGACCACCGGCGGACAGACGCGCTCCTCCGCGACGAGGAGTTCCGGCGCCTGGTCGCCCGAGAGGGAGCGGGAGCGGCGCTGTACTTCGAGCGCCGGCTGCGCGAGACGGAGGAACTGATGAAGCGGGAGTTCGCCTCCCTGCGGAAAGAAGCGCTCCACCCGCTACGGTCGGCGTACCGCCGCCTGCGGAACAGGTTCCAGAAGTGAGATCGGAAGTGTGACGAGATGAAGACAGGTCCCCGGCTCTGCGTGTTCCCGGCCTGGAACGGCAACCCCTACCTCAACCTGATGGGCCTCGCGCCCCGGGCTGCCGGCTACCGCTTCATCGAGCGATCGGCGTACTCGTCTCTGCTGGCCTCCGTCGCGGCGCTCGACGCCGGAGACGTGCTGCACCTCCATTGGACGGCACCGATCGCACAATCCGCACGATCTCACCGCGAGGCGGCGAAACGCGTGCAGGTGGTCGCCGAGAGTCTTGCGGAGGCTCGCGCACGGGGCGTGAAGATCGTGTGGACCGTCCACAATCGCCTCCCCCACGAGCTCACGCATCTGGATGCGGAGCGTCGGCTCTATGCGGTTCTCGCCGAGGCGGCCGACCTCATCCACGTGATGGCACCGGCGACGTCCGACTTGGTCTCCGACGTCGTCGTGCTGCCGCCGGAGAAGATCGTGACGATCCCCCACCCGAGCTACCTCGGCGTCTACGACTCCGACATCTCGCGGGACGACGCGCGCGCCAGCTTCGGTCTCGACCCGGAAGACCATGCGATCCTCTTCCTCGGTCAGATCCGACCGTACAAGGGCATCGACCTCCTCCTCCAGGCGACCGCGCACGCGCAGCGCGCAGGGGGGCGTCGACCCGTCCTCCTGCTCGCCGGTTCCGCCAATTCCGAATCGATCGCGCAATACGATGCGCTCAAGCCGTCCGGCATCCGCACGATCACTGCTTTCGAGTCCGTGCCCGATGCCGATGTCGCGAGGTGGTATCGCGCCGCCGACGTCGCCGTGTTCCCGTATCGCGCCATCCTGAACTCCGGAAGTCTGCATCTCGCGGCGACGATGAACGTCCCCTCGATCCTGCCGGGTCTTCCCCATCTTCGGGAACAGTTCGGTGCCGAGCCCTGGGTGACGTTCTTCGACGTCGACGCGCCCGTGGACTCCCTCACTGCTCTTCTCAGTGATGACGACCTGTTCGCAGGCGTGGGCGAGACGGACTTCGAACGGTTCAACGACGGCATCAGCCCGTGGACGGTCTCGCTGTCGTACCTCAGAGCCCTACGGACGCTCGGAGACTAATGCTCCGCCGAGACGCCGGAAGGCGTCAGGGCCGAGCAGGGATCACACGCCGAGTCAGGGTGCGGGCGGCGGACACCGTGCGGATCACGAGGCGGCGCGGCGCACGGAACACCCAGTGCGCACGACGCTCGAGTCGGACCCAGGCGCCGCTCTGCTCATACAGGAGGTTGTCGAACGGGTGGTACTCCGGGACGTCGGAGTCCGCATAACCGGAAACCACCACGCCGTCAGCGAAGAGGAAAGCGGGCTGCAGGAGGACCGCTCGCGGCAGGCGGGAACGCGAGAAATCAGCCTCGCACGTCCATCCTCCGTCCTTCTCGCTCCACGACCACCGGAGCGGTCGCACGACCGACCCCGCACTCCACAGCACCGGAATCGCGTCCGGCGACGAAGCCCTCGTGTGTAGGCGAATGGGGTCTCGACCGAACAGCGGCGTCACGGTGGCCGCGAATCCGCGTTGCCGGGCAGCAGCGGCGGCGACGTCACCCGCAGCGAGCTCCGGCACGAGCGCACGGATACGCTCTCCGAACCCCTCCTCGGCTGCCTGCGCGAGGCGGACCCAGGCCTCTTCGGTCGGAGCGTCGACGATACGAACGTTCTCCAGAGCCTCGGCCACGCCCCGCAGCAACCTCTCCTCGGCGGCATCGGCATCGCCGTCGGAGGCGCGATCTCCCTGGGCGATGACGAGAAGATCGGAAGCGGCGTGCCGGAGGAGCGCCTCCAGGGAACGCAGACGGATCAGGCCGTCAGCACTGCTCCACGTCCCCCCGTCCACCGTCTGTGCCGTGGCGCGCGCCGCGAGGATGTCGCCGGCGGCGAAGAGACGCAGCGTTACGCGCTTGCGGATGTCGATCCACGTCGCCGCAGGGCCGGCGATCGCCAAGAGATCAGCGAGCAGTCGGACCGCCTCGGCATCGTCATCCTGCGGCTGAGTCCACGACGCCAGGAACTTTCGCACGTGGAAGAAGCCGTCGCGGTCGTGGATCAAGGAGGCATAACGCGCACGCAGACCGTCGTCACCGACCGACGCCACGAGATCCGCGCACTGTCGTTCCTGCGTGACGTAACTCAGGAACGAGGCCGCGGACGATGCTCGCGATGTCATCGAGGTCCCGCCCGGTCGATCACGATACAGGTAGACGACATCTTCGATGACGTCGATGCGGTCCGCCTTGACGTACGCGGTCACCATCGGCACGATGTCGTTCGAGCGAGGAACGTCGGGGAAGCGGATGTCGTTCTCGACCCAGAACGCGCGATCGAAAGCCTTGTTCCAGCAGGGGCGGCTGAAGATCAGCGTGGGGATGTCTGTCAGCGTCGCCCCGCGCACGGGAGCGTCGAAGGCGCGCATACTGGCGGTCGGGCGCCACGTCGCTGTCGGCGAGAACTTCAGATAGTCGCCGACGGCGATCTGCGATCCGCTGGCCTCCAGGGATTCGACGAGCGCTCGGTACGCCCCCTCTGGCACGATGTCGTCACCGTCCGCGAAGACGATGTAGCGTCCGGTCGCGCGCGCCACCCCTTCATTCCTGGCGGAGCCGCCGCCGCGGTTCGTCGCTCGGACGACCGTCACGCGGGAATCGGCGGCAGCGACTCGCTCGATCAGCTCCGGCGTGCCGTCGTCGGAGTGGTCGTCTACGACGATCACCTCCATATCGTCGACGTCCTGAGCGAGGATCGAGCGGATCGTCTCCGAAATCCAGGAGCGCACGTTGTGCGTCGGAACGATGACCGAGAGAGGGCGAGCGTTCCCACCGTTCTCGGCCGTCGCCGCCATCATCGCTCCCCCTCCCTGAGCACCTGGACAGCGTCGCGGATCGGCCCGTCGAAGATCTTCCGTCCGCGGTTGATGACGATTCCGCGTTCGCAGAGCTCCTCCACCATACGGGTATCGTGGCTGACGACCAGCATGGTCACGCCGCTCTCCGCGAGTTCCTTGATCCGGATCCGACACTTCTCACGGAAGGGTGCATCGCCGACGGAGAGGACCTCGTCGACGAGGAGGATGTCGAGGTCGACGTGAATCGCCACGGAGAAGGCGAGGCGCATGAACATGCCGGAGGAGTAGTGCTTGACCTCCTGGTCGATGAAGTCCCCGATCTCGGAGAACTCCACGATCTCGTCGAAGCGGGCTTCGGTCTGGGCACGGCTCATCCCGAGGATCGCGGCGTTGAGGAACACGTTCTCGCGACCCGTGAGGTCGGGGTGGAACCCCGCACCGACCTCGATGAGCCCGGCGACCCGGCCGCGGGTCAGCACGATGCCCTCGTCCGGCTCGAGCACGCCGGACACCAGCTTCAGCGACGTGGACTTGCCCGACCCGTTGAAACCGAGGACGGCGACCGACTCGCCTTCGCCGACCTGGAAGGTGACGTCGTCAAGGGCGGTGAAGGTGTCGGCGCGGACCCGTCGACCGCGGATCCAGCCGACGAACGCCTCCTTGAACGAATGCGAGTTGCGCTTCAGGAACCGCTTCGTCACGTGATCGACGATGATGCTGGGCGTGGACTGGGTGAGAACTTCGATCTGCGGCATCAGAGGTCCTGCGCAAACGTGCGCTCGTAGTGACGGAAGACGGCCTGTCCGACGATCAGGAAGACGATCGTGATCGCGATCGCGCACAGAGCAGCCCAGGAGAAGTACTCCGGAAGCCCCTGCGGCTCGACGACCGTCGGCTCCCAGAACCCGACATGGAAGAGCTCCACCGCGATCGTGATCGGATTGGCGGTGTACAGGAACGATGCCCACGGATAGTTCCGCAACGCTTCGGCGATGAGGATCCAGCTGTAGAGCACCGGAGAGGTCCAGGTGGAGAACATCTTGATGAGATCGACGAAGTTCTGCGCGTCGCGATAGCGCACGTTCAGCCCGCTGAAGAGAAGGCCGAGACCGAGAGCGAAGGCGAGGATGAGGAGGAACCCGAGCACGGCGCCGACGAGGCCGGCTGCGGTCGGAACCCAGCCGATGAGCAGGCAGACGACCACGAGGATGGCGAGCTGCGGGAGGAAGTGGATCACCGAGCCCACGATCGCTGCCACGGGGAAGAGCTCCCGAGGCATGTAGATCTTCCGCACGAGGGCGCGATTGTCCACGATCGAGTTCGTCGCGTTGCCGAAGGCTTCATTGAAGAGATTCACCACCACGATCCCGCTGAATAGATAGACCGCGAAGTTGTCAACGCGGTGGTTCTGGAGCACGATGCCCATGATGAAGTAGTAGATGACGAACTGCGACGCCGGTTTGACGTAGGACCATATCCAGCCGAGGGTCGAGTTCCGATACCGCGTCGCTGTTCCCTTGCGGATCAGGACCCGGAGCAGATAGTTCCACCGGAAGACGTCGAGGAGACCGCTTCCACGGCCCGGGCGATCATAGTCCGCGACATCGACAAACGTTCCTGCCAATTGCAGTCCTCTCGAGGGGTGGGCTCGGCGACCGGGCTTGTCGCGGGCAACCCGGCTATCCTACTCAGCCGACCTGAGAGGTCCGTCCGTGCGCGGCAGCCCGGTGGGCTGCGAGCGGGAGGACGTCGTCCAGAAGCCGGCGAGCGCGTGCGTCGAAGGAATGCTCCGCGGCGATCCGGGAACCCGCCGCCGCGAGGTCCGACGCCGAAGGCCACATCGTCGATCCCGGCGCGAGCAGCTGCTGCAGTTCCGCGCGGTCCCGATAGGTGTGTACCTGATCGCCGAAGACCTCCCGCATCCCGGGGACGTCGTCGCTGACGATGCGTGCCCCCGTCGCCGCCGCGTCGAAGAGCCGATTGGAGAGGAAGCCGCCGCGCCGCATGTCGACCCAGTGGTCGTTGAGGACGACGCGCGCGCTCGCGTAGGCCGCAGGCAGCTCGGCGTTCGGCAGGATCAGGCCACGCACGTGGCTTACGGGGATGTACTGCTCCCAGCCGTCATCGCCGTAGACCTCGACGTCCTCAGCGACCTGCACCGCGTCGAGCACGACCGGCCGCCGCTCTCCCCGCGTGCGGCCGACGAAGAGCACGCCGCCGTCGCGCGGTCTGTCCTGCGACGGACGGAAGCGCGAGGGGTCGGTCGCCTGCAGCAGCGGGCTGATGGCGACGCCCGAGCGCCGTCCCTGCTCCGCCGCCCACTGGGGCCCCGCGGCGTACACCGCGTCCCATCCTTCGTTCAGCTCATCCACGGTCACCTTGTCCGGGTGCGAGATCACCCAGAGGAGGTTGACGGCGTCCGGCTGAGGCGTGAACCGGTGCAGGCCGCGCAGGGTCAGCGTGACGTCGTCCCATCCGCTGCTCGCGGGTCGCTGCCAGGAGCTCGTTCGATCGACGACCACGTCTTGGCCGAGACGCCGCAGAGCTGCCGCCAGATCATCGGCATAGAACGTGTCACCCCAGCGGTCACCCAGGATCGTGCCGGGGCTCGAGGTCTTGAGGGCCCACCGAAGACGGGGAGTGCGCTCGTTCGTCTGCAGCGGCGTCACGACACGTTCGATCTGCCATTCGGGCTCGCGCAGCGGGAATCCTCGCTGCTCTCCCCACCTCACCTCGGCGACCCGCAACGGCCCGCCATCCAACACCGAGCGGTCGTCCAGCTCGGTGAGGAGCTCCTCCCTCCACACCTGCGAGAAACGCCGGCGGTTGGGCAGGACATGGGCGAACCGCCCCGCCGTCTTGCTCTCGAGATGAAGGACGGTCGACGTCGGCACGACACGCAGAGGACGGGCCGTATACGCCTTCAGTCGAAGACAGAAATCGACATCCTCCATCCCGTTGACGTATTCCGCATCGAAGCCGCCCACTTCAAGGTAATCGGCCCTGTGCACGGCCATGCACGCGGCGGTGACCGCGGAGAAGGAGTAGGAGGCGACGTGCGGCGGCACGTCGGTCAGGTGGAATCCTGTGAGCAGGTGTCGGGGAGTCGCGAGCCCGCCGGCGAACACGGTCCCAGCCGATTGGACCGTGCGGTCCGCGAAGAGCAGCAGCGGCTGCGCCGCAGCGGCGTCGGGGAGCGCGGCCGCCAGCCCGTCGAACCACCCCGGCTGCACGACGGTGTCGTTGTTAAGGAACACGACCGTCTCCGATGTCGCGATCCGAGCCCCCACATCGCTCGCCACCGCGAAGTCGGCATTCGCCGGCAACCGGACGTACTGCACGTACGGATCCCCGAGAAACGCCTGGCGCAGAATCGCCCCGACAGGGCGGCGCGAACCGTTGTCGATGACGATGACCCCGGCCGTGCTCGTCGCGCGCACCGCTCGCACGGCGTCCACGGTCATCCGCCAGTCCTCGAACGTCGGTATCACGACCGTCGCCGTCACCGACGACGGCAGCGTACAGTCGGCCGCCGGGTGGTGTCGCTTCCGCGCACTGTTGGCGCCCGCACGATTCGCGAAGACGGAACCGTCGTAACGGCGCGCCCAGAACCGATCCCCCTCCAGCACGATGCCGTCGCCTTCGATCGCGAGCCGCGCGACCGCATCGGCGTTCACTCCATAGTCCAGGGCAGGATCGGGAGCGATGCGGTCAGCGCGGAAGACGATCCCGGCGGCATCGAGGCGGGAGTTCCACAGCGCCCCGTCGAGATCCCCCCAGTTCTGAGGAGCGAACGGTGTGTACGCACCGACGGCTGACGCCTCGGGATGCACGTCCAACGCCCGTGACACGTCCGCCAGGCCGCCCGGCTTCCACTGCTGTCCCGGCCTCCAGAGCGTCCAGCCGGAGAAGGCGCCCTCTTCGACGATCGCGGCGGCGACAGCACCGAACGGCTGCCCGAGTGCCGACGAGCGGAAGTAGAACCGCTCCTCGTCGAAGATCGTGCGGAGGGGCGGCGTGTGCCCGTCGTCGGCATCGCACACGACGACGATCTCTCGGAACTCCGCATCCTGCGTTCGTGCCAGCCCACGCAGATCCTCGTAGTGCGCCGCTGTCACCAGGTGACGACCATCCACGATCACGACGACCTGGGTGTTCTCCCCGCCGCGCAGAGACAGCCGCCTCCCGGCGCGAGCTTCGGGGAGGCCTTGCTGAGCGGCGAGCGTGGCGCTCTTCAGCGCTCCCACCGTCACGCGCCCACCGCCCACCGGTTCGATCTCGTCGCTGTCGGCGAGTCGAAGCAGCTCGGCGAGGGGACGGCTGCTCGCGTCGGCGGGTGTGGTCTGTGTCCGCTCACCCCCGAGAACATACGAGAAGAGCTGGTTGAAGGTGCGAGTTCCGCGCGCCTGCGCGCGGTCGTGAGCGCTGTGCCACTCGGGCTCGAAGGCCCAGTTCGGCGTGCGTCCCGCCGTCTCCCCGTCCACCAGATAGTCATCGAGGGCCGCACGCCACGTGAGGAAGGGACGATCGCCGGCGTAGCGCGCGGCGTCGAACATCTCCGCCTCGTGGATGCGCGCGACGACGTGAGCGGCGTCCGCGAGGATGGCCCGCAGCCGCCCCCAGCTCCCGCCTGATCGCACCGGAGCGGCGTCCTGTTCGGAGCGGGGCGCGCGGAGGAACTCGGCGACGTCAGCGAGATGCGAGAGCTTTCTGTTCTCCCGCAGGCCTTCGCCGTTGATGAGTCCGCCGATCGCCCCGAACTGCGGCAGCGCGTTCGCCTCGGTCGCGAATGCGCGGAGCTCGTCTCGCAGCGTGACGGCAGCGTCCATGGACGCGCGCACCATCGGCCGATGCAGGAACGGGTGCGGGACCACGCCCTCCCGCCACCCGTCCGCGAGGTAGTGCTCAGCGGCGGCCAGGTCGTCCTCGAAGCGGATGCCCACCAGGGCTCCGTAGTATTCGCGAGACGTGACGCGCTCCGGATACGCGAGATCCGCCCGTTCGATGTCGGTTTCGCGCGCAGCGAGCTTCCGCTTCCACAGGGCCATTGGCGTCATCCCATCGACATCCGCCGCATCGACGGAACCAGCTACTCGTTCTCAGCCTATTCGCATCGGGGTCCGGTGCCCGGCATCTTCGACGCCGCGCACCGGCCCTACTTGATGCCGAGCGCTGTGCAGGTCGCGGGGGCGAGCGTGGTGACCGTGGTCCCGGCAGGCGGTGCAGACGGGGCGAATCGGCCGCCTGCAGCGACGAAAGTGACGTTGTTGCACGACACAGAGGTCGTCAGTGCGGGCCGGCGTTCGAACGAGGACAGCGCGGCGGCGGACTCGAGGCGCGAGGTCTTCGCCAGGCCGAACGCCGCGGCCATGTCCCACGTCGGCAGGTGGATGAGCGTGAGCCCGTCGACGAGGTACACCTCCGACGTTCCGTCGGCGCGCACGAGTGTTCCCGCTTGCATGTAGGGGGCGCCCACCACGAACGCGCTCGCTGTTCCGGCGCGCAGCTGCGTCACCTTCGGATAGACGCCACCCGCGAGCGAACGCACCTGCCCCGCGGACGCGACGTGTCGAGTCGTCCCCGCGGTGACGTGCAACACCGCGTCGGAGCCGGCGAAGCGCACGAAGGCCTCGGTCGTGACCTGTGCTCCGGAGAGGTTGAGCCGGCCACAGGTCGGTGCGTCCAGTGCGGTCGCAGCGATGCCGGTCGTGTTCCCTCGCGTGAGGACACTGAGACCGGAACCCGAGGGCATGTACGTCTTCCCGGCGCAGGTGAAGACCGCCCCGAGCACGCCCTTCTTGTAGCCGTTCAGCGCCGAGGCCGGGACGGTCACCTTCGTCCGGCTGAGGCCGAGGTCCTGCGCCAGATCCCAGGAGGGGAGATGCAGGAGTCGCCCGTCCTGCGTCGCAAGGTACACCTCCGACGTCCCGGACGCGGTGACGAACTGTCCCGGCGCGAACTGCATACGCGAGCTCATTGTGAACTTCGCACGCGAGACGGGAGCCATCACGGCGGCGTAGGGATCGGCCTTCCCGCCGTTCGCCGCGACCCGGGCCGCAGCGTCGTACAGCGGGATGAGGGTCTTGCCCGAGATCACGTGCACCGTGCCGGCGTGAGCGACCCGCGCGAACGGAGTCATCTCCGGTCCGGCACCGATCCGCGCGAAATCGCTGTCCGCCATCTGCACGAGGCGGTCGCAGGAACCGCCCCACGCAGCGACGAGGTCGCACGTCGGGAACCGGTGGGTCTTGCCGCCGTCGAAGTAGGCGATGACCCCGGTCGACATGTTCCGCACGAAACGGGATGTCGTGCCGCCATCGGCGTACTGCGACACGGAGGCGACGGTGCGGAACGCGCCGAACTTGGCTTCGTACTCCGGCCAGTCGTCCGGCGTGACATGATAACGAACCCCTGCGCTGACGAAGAAGATGTCCCCGCCGACCCGGAGGTTCTCACCACGCGAGCCCTGCGTGGATCCGAACCAGTCGGTGAAGTAGTTGTAGAAGTTGCGGTTGCCGTACGCGGAGCAGCCGTCACCCTTGCCATATCCCGCGCGGAGAGCGGCCGCGTTCGGCTGGTACGGCGTGTAGTAGTAGAGCGCGGAGGTGGCCTTGTTGGCCACGTACACCGGCGCCGAGCCGCACCCGGTGTTCGGGTTGTAGAGGATGTTCCACGTGCGGCCGGGCGCGTACCACTGGAACCACTTGCCCTCCATATAGATCTGCATCTGGCGCGCGGCGCCGTAGATCTGATGGAAGAACCCGATGTAGTTCGGGTCGCACGGAGCAGTGTCGGGGCAACCCTGGCCCAGCGCGATGCGGTACCGCCAAGCACTCGGCCACGTGTGCGTGACCAGCCCCTGCTCCTTCTGGAGCATGACGATCAGCACCTGGGGGTTGATGTTGCAGGCCTGTGCCACGCGATAGATGATGCGTGCCGCGGATTCGTTCGCCGCACCCGAGTATCCGCTGCAGTACTGGTCGCCCGGGCGGGACACCGTGTTCATCCGGAAGTCCTTGAGACAGACGATCGGCTCGTTGTTCTCGTCGCGCCCGCCGAGGCAGCGGGCCACCTTGCTGTTGAAGAAGCTCTGGATCTGCGCCTCGGTCATCGTGCCCTTGTTGGTGAACACGGCATCGCTGATGATGTTGCCCGGAGTGAAGCCCGCGAGCGTCGTCTTCGACAGACCTGTCTGCACCGGGTCGGGAGCCGCCGCAGCGGCGGCCGGAGCGGCGGCGGAGACGGCGGCGGAGGCGACGGTGGCGGGGACCACCGTACCGATCACCAGAGCGGAGGCAGCGAGGAAACAGGTGAGAAGGCGGGTGACCTTCGTGGTGTTTCGCGAGCGTGGGGCACGTCGAGACATGTGACCAGTGTGACGGAAGTTGCGAGATGATGCCACTGTTGCCGGGAAAACGCGATCGCCGCTCGGCGTGTCGCACCGATGCGGAGCCCGCTCTCAGGTGTTCAGAGGTCCGCGTGCAGACTCCACACGCGCTCCGCGGCACTCGCCCACGAGAAGGCTCGCGCGCGATCGCCGGCGAGAACGCGCAGCCGCGCCGCCCCATCGGTCGCCGCATCTTCCACGGCCTCCGCGAGATCCTCCGCCGCGACCACGGCTCCCCCGTCGGCGATGACATCGCGATGGCACCCCGACTCGGTAGCGACCACGGGGATCCCGAGGGTCATCGCCTCCACCGCCCGCCACGGCCACCCGGCGACGGCATCCGTCGACACGAAGACCCGCGCGCCGGCTATCACGGCCGCACGTGCGGGGACGTCGAGCACGCCGCGGATATGCGCACGCCGCTCCGGCAGTCCGGCGGCGGCGGCGATCTCGGCGATGCGCGGCTCACTCCCCTCCGCCGCGCCGATCACCACGGCATCGAGGCCGGCGGCGACGGCCCCGCGGAAGCCGGCGGCCAGGCCGTCTTCCGGGCCGGACAGCACGAGGTAGTCCGCGGGGACGCCGAGGTCGTCTCGGTGCGTGGACGCGGCGGCGGGGACCACCAGATCCTGCGCGGGCGCGCCGGCGATCACGCGGACGCGGTCGCCGAGCTTCGCGAGCCGCGAGACCTTCTCGGCCATCGAATGGGAGGGCACGACCACGGCGTCCGCGTGCTTCACCGCGCGCCGCAGCATCCCCCGGTGCCAGGCGACCGCGCCCCGGGACAGCTGGGACGGCGCCTCCCACGCGCGCAGGTCCCACAGTGTGACCGTCGTCTGGTCGTTGTCGTGCACGCGGTCATGGCGGACCAGCGGGGCCAGCAGCGTCGGCGCATGGATGAGACCGCCGCCGACGCCGGGAGCGATGCCGAGCTGCCAGGACGCCGCGAGCTCCCGCCGCCCGACCGCGAGCGTGCGCACCTCGCCGATCCCGCGGATCCCGACCTCCGCGCCCGCGGGCACGATCGCGTCCACCGTGCAGTTCGGCGGCGCCGTCTGGACGAGACCGACGGCGAGATCGCGCGACGCCGACGCCTGGTCGGGATCGACGACATGCACGAGCTGATCCAGAACAACACGCAGCCGAGCACCCATGGGATCAGGCTAACCGCGCGACCCCGGCCCGGCGGGGAGCGCATCACCTTCCCGGGGCGGTACTCAGCGTTCCCACAGAATGAGGCTCTCGCCGGATGCCGCCGGCGTGCTTGAATGCCAGGGTGAGCGATGGTCGACTTCCCGTCCGGCGCCGGTGGATCGGGTGGACCATCGGCCTCCTCATCACGCTGCTCGTCCTGGCTCTCGGCTGGGTGGCCGTGCGCGGCATCGGGGCGGTGGACAACCTGCAGCAGATCTCGAAGGGGACGACGCAGCTCAAGCAGGCGATCGCCGCCGGCGATCTCGACGCCGCCGGGCCCATCGCCGGACGCATCTCCCACCACGCGGAGTCGGCCCGGTCTCTCACCGGGGACCCGATCTGGCAGGCGTTCGGCGTCCTCCCCTGGCTCGGACCGAACTTCCGCGCCGTGAGCGAGATCGCCGTGATCGCGGACGACGTCTCCACCGACGCGCTGGACCCGCTGCTCGACGTCGCCGACGCGGTCGACCTCTCCAGTCTCGGCTTCTCGGGCGGCGCGATCGACCTCGCCCCCTTCGCGGAGATCGAGGAACCGCTCGGCACGGCGAGCGCGGCTCTGACCTCGGCGGAGGACCGGGCGCGGCGGATCGACGCCGACGCCACCCTCCCACCCCTGGCCGACGCCGTCCGGGAGATGCGGGGCGCGGTCACCCAGGCCGCGACGGCCGTGGGCGCCCTGCACGGCGCATCCGTGCTCCTGCCCACGATGCTGGGTGGCGACGGACCGCGCACCTACGTGCTCGCGATGCAGAACAATGCCGAGCTGCGGTCGTCGGGCGGCATCGTCGGCTCCATCGCGCTGCTGCGCGCCGAGAACGGCAGGATCACGCTGCAGCAGCAGGCCTCCACGCGCGACTTCCCCCCGCTGGACACCGCGCTGCCCCTCAGCGACAGCACCGTCGCGCTCTTCGAGGACCGCCCGGGACGCTATCTGCAGAACATCACGAGCATCCCGGACTTCCGCGAGGCCGGCGAGACCATCGCCGCCCGGTGGGAGGGCCGGTTCGGCGGGAAGGTCGACGGCGTCATCGCCGTCGACGCGCTGGTGGCGGCGCATCTCATGCGCGCCACCGGCGACCTGACGTTCGGCCCCTTCACCGCGACGGCGGACACCGTGACCGACATCCTGCTCTCGGAGATCTACGCCGCGGTCCCCGATCCCGCCGTCCAGGACGACATCTTCGCGCAGGCCGCCGGTGGGCTCTTCGCGGCCGCGCTGTCGAACGCGAAGCCTCAGGACCTCGTCCGCGCTCTCGCGGACGCCGCGGGGGAAGGACGCGTCCGGATCTGGAGCGCGCACGAGCCGGAGGAGGAGCTCCTCGCGGCGAGCGCCCTGGGCGGCACACTCCCCCAGGACGACGCCGACGCCGCGGCCGTGGGCGTGCTCTTCAACGACGGCACCGGCGGGAAGATGGACTACTACACCCGCGCGTCCATCGCGACGGCGGTGGGGACGTGCGCCGGAGCGCCGACGACGCAGGTGCGCGTGACCTGGACGAACACCGCACCCGCCGAAGCCGCCACCTCCCTGCCGGCGTACGTCACGGGCGACGGCGTCTACGGAGTGCCCGCGGGGAGCGTGCGCACCCTGATCGCCGTCTACGGTCCCCAGGGCGCCCTGCCTTCGCACATCGATCGCGACGGCGCCGAGGAGGGCGTCCAGACGACGACCATTCAGGACCGGCCCGTCGTGCAGCACGAGGTGCTGCTCGCCCCGGGAGAGTCCACGACCATCACGGTGGAGTTCCAGGGCGAGGGCGCGGGAGAACGGCTGACGGAGGTGCGGCACACGCCGCTGATCGTCGATCCGGAGCTGACGCGCGACACCCTGCGTTGCGGCTCGTGACATTCGCCGACGGATGAGGTACTGTCATCTCACTGGGGAATAACCGGGGTCCGTGAACCTGCCGTGGGGGCAGAGGGCCTCGCGCAGTCGGATGCAGGGGTGTATCCGGAGGCGATTCCGCGTGAAATTCTGGGGAGAAATCATGCTGAAGAAACTGGCTGCCATCAGCCTTACCGCTGGCGCGCTCATCCTGGCCGCGCCGACCGTCGCCTCTGCCGCGCCGAGCGACTCGTACCCGTCTCCGCCGAGCGCGAAGGTGGGTGACGCGATCATCGACACCTGCGAGGTCTCGACCGTCGCGTTCGGCGCCGGGTTCTTCGAGCCGTCGGAGACCGTGGGCGTGTCCGTGTCCGGCCAGAACGCCGGCGCCGCCGCCATCTCGGGCAACACCGCCGCTTCCGACGGCAGCCTGACGGTGACGTTCCGCCCGCCGTCCGACGGACAGGGGGCCTACGCCCTCGACTTCGCCGGTTCGCGACCGTACACCGCCATGGTGACGGTCTCGCACGGGAACACGGCCGCATCGAGCTGCGACCACGATCCGGGAGTGGCCGCGCCGGCCGGCACCGAGCTTCCGCTCACCGGCGGGGGCATGGAACTCGCCCTCACCGGCGGCTCGGTGTCGCCGTGGGTCCTCGGCGGTGGAGCGGTCGCTCTGGTCGCCGGTGGTGCCCTCGTCGCCGTCGGAGCCGCGCGCCGCAAGCGCGCCTGAGCCGCGCGCCGCACGCGCGCCTGAGCCTGGCTGCCGCCTCGTGCGGTGGTCGGCTGGACGACGGTGATCCCTCCCCCTCCGATCACCGTCGTCTGGCGAATCCGGTCATGAACCGGACGCCCACGGGTGATATTCCCGGGAACATCATCCGTGGGCTGCGTCATGCCCGCGGCACGCTCACGGAGTAGGCGTCGGCGTCTCCGTCGGGGGGTGCAGCTTCTCCTGCATGAGCTCGTGGATGAAGTCGTAGTTCGGGTCGAACTCGTCGACACCGTTCTCGGGGGTGAGCTCGACGGTCTGGACCGGCTGCTCCTTCGCCTTGAGCATCAGATCGAAGAACTCCGGCAGCTTGCCCTGCGGGAGATCGGTGCTGATGAGCGCCGTCCCCGCGGCCGCCACCTCGTTGAACCGCGTGAGGACGGTCTGCGGAGTGAACTGGGCGAGGATCGCCTCCTGCAGCTCCCGCTGCCGCTTCATGCGGTCCCAGTCGCTGGTCGTGTAGCGCGAGCGGGCGTACCACTGCGCCGTGTCGCCGTCCATGTGCTGCGCACCCGGCTCGATCCAACCGATGGCCCACTCGTTGACGTCGGTCCCGGACCACCCGTCGGGCGGCCCACCCTTGGGCAGGCGCTCCGTGACCGTGATGTCGACACCGCCCAGAGCGTCGACGAGATCGGCGAAGCCGTGCATGTCGACGAACACGTAGTACGGGATCTCGATGCCGAGCGCCCCTTCCGCGGCGTCCTTGGTCGCCTCGATGCCGGGCGCCGAGCCGGCGGCGTCCGCCCCGGGGTAGAGCCCGGTCCCCTTATCCTCGCGGCACACCTCGGCGGCATTCCGGACGTGGTTCATCCAGCCGTTCCAGCCGCAGGACGACGACGCGAAGCCCTGGAACCCGTCCGGATAGAGCTCCTGCATCGGGCTGCCGTCGCTGAACGGGGCGTGCGGGAGCTCGCGCGGGATGCCGGTGATGGTGACCGCGCCCGTCTCGGCGTTCACGGAGACCACCGAGATGCTGTCGAATCGCATCGAGTCGCGCCCGTCACCGCTGTCCGCACCGAGCAGCAGGATGTTGTAGTATCCGTCGCTCGGCGGCAGGCTCGGGCCGCTCTGCCCGAAGATGGCACCGACGCTGCCGCGCACGGAGCCCACCGCCGTCGCCGCGTACCCCGTGACGCCGCCGACCAGTCCCAGCAGGACGAGGGCGACGACGGGGAGCAGGAAGCGCGACGGGGCGGGGACCTTCACGAGCCGGACGAGTCGGAGCGTGTCGAAGGTGAGGACGATCCAGAGGACGACGACGCCGACGAGCAGCACCTGCACGAGTGTCAGGAGCGCGGCGGACACGAGGCCGCCGCCGATCGCGAGCCAGAGGAAGACGGGGCGCGCGAACAGCGCGAGGCCGAGGGCGACGATCGCGAGGACCCACGTGGTCAGGGTGACGCCGAGACCGAACCGCCCCAGACGGCGGTTCCCGGCCAGGACCTGGGCCGAGCCCGGGAGCAGGACGTTGAGCCCGACGAGCCACCAGGCGCGTTTCGACATGAGCCGGGCATCGCCGGAGTCGGGGTGCCGCAGCGGCCGGGTCTCGATGAGCGGGCGCCGCGTCGCGCGCGGGGGCGCAAGGGTCACAGCGAGCCCTTCAGCCGATCGTTCTTCTCCTCGACCTGCGCCTCGAGGTCGGCGGCGTAGGCCTCGACGCGGTCGGCCAGCTCGTCGTCCGCGGCACCGAGGATCCGGGCCGCGAGCAGACCGGCGTTGCGGGCGCCGCCGATGGAGACCGTCGCGACCGGGATCCCTGCGGGCATCTGCACGATCGAGAGGAGCGAGTCCATGCCGTCCAGGTACGCCAGCGGCACAGGCACCCCGACGACGGGCAGCGCTGTCATGGACGCGAGCATGCCGGGCAGATGGGCGGCACCGCCGGCGCCGGCGATGATGACGCGCAGCCCGCGGGACCGGGCCTCCCGTGCGTACGACATGAGCTTGTCCGGCGTGCGGTGGGCGGAGACCACCTCGACCTCGTGCGGGATCCCGAAGTCGGTGAGCGCCTGGGAGGCGTCGCTCATGACGCGCCAGTCGGAATCGGATCCCATGACGACGCCGACCAACGGGGCGGCGGAGGAGTGCAGTGGCTCGGTCACCAGATCAGGCTACGGTCTCGCACTGGGAGAATCCCCGAGCGGCACACCTCTTTTCCCGTGTCCTGCCGCCGACTCAGTCGAACGCGGCCGCCGCGGCCCTGGCCTCGTACACCGCATCGTCGAGGTCGTCCCCGGCGACGTTGACATGCCCGACCTTGCGGCCGGGGCGAGGGGCCTTGCCGTAGGTGTGGATCTTCGCGTCCGGGTGCGCGGTCATCGCCGCCTCGAAGCGATCCCCCAGGGTGCCCTCCGCGGGACCGCCGAGGATGTTCACCATCACGGACCAGGCGGCGCGCGGCTGGGTGTTCCCCAGCGGCAGATCGGCCACGGCCCGGAGATGCTGCTCGAACTGCCCCGTGATCGCGCCGTCCTGGCTCCAGTGGCCGCTGTTGTGCGGACGCATCGCGAGCTCGTTCACGAGGATGCGCTCGTCCTCGGTCTCGAAGAGCTCCACCGCGAGCATGCCGGTCACGCCGAGACCCTCGGCGATGCGACGCCCGATGTCCTCGGCGACGTCGGCGAGCCGGTCGGTGGCGGCGGGGGCCGGGGCGATGACCTCGGCGCAGACGCCGTCGCGCTGGACGGTCTCCACGACCGGATAGGAGATCATCTCTCCCCCGGGGCGCCGTGCGACCTGCTGGGCGAGCTCGCGGACGAACGGCACGAGCTCCTCGGCGAGAAGCGCGTCGGTGTCGTCCAGCGCGTCCAGCCAGTCCTGCGCCTCGGCGGCGGAACGCACGACGCGCACGCCCTTGCCGTCGTAGCCGCCGCGCGGCGTCTTCACCACAGCCGCACCGTCGTGGTCGTCGAGGAAGCGCTGCAGCTCCTCTGACGAACGGACCGGTGCCCACTCCGGCTGGGGCACGCCGAGCTCCGCCAGGCGCGCGCGCATGACGAGCTTGTCCTGCGCGAACTGGAGGGCGTCCGGACCCGGATGCACGGCGACGCCCTCGGCGACGAGGGCGCGCAGGACCTCCTGCGGCACGTGCTCGTGGTCGAAGGTAATGACGTCGACGTCGGCCGCGAAGGCACGAACGGTCTCGAGATCGCGGTAGTCGCCGACCGCCGTGGCGGCCAGCCCCGCGGCCATCCCCTCCTCCTCGGCGAGGACCCGCAGATCGAGTCCGAGCTCGACCGCCGGAGCGATCATCATCCGTGCCAGCTGTCCTCCGCCGATCACGCCCACGCGCAGCGCCATGTGCCGCCTCCATTCGTCATGCCCATTCTTCCGCACACGCGAGGGCACCGGAAACGCTCGGGCACCGGGGACGCCCCCGGCGGGTCAGGACAGGTCGTCGCCGCTCGCCTGGGCGTCGCGGTGGGCCAGGATCTGGCCGACCTCGATCTGGTCGGCCAGCGTCTCGTGCACGAGCGTGACGTTGGGCACGTTGACGAGGCGCAGCGGGGCGTCGACGCCGTTGGAGAGCGTGATCGTGCCGCAGCCCCACATCCGCTGGAGCGGACCGCGGCGCACGCCGATCGTGTAGCCGCGCGCGTGGGACATCTCCCGGCGATGCCGCGAACCCAGCCCCTGCGCCGCGATCACACGACGGGTGGTGATCGTCGTCGTCCGCGAGTACCAGACGATGAAGGGGATCACGACGGCCACGAGGACGACGAGGCCGGCGGCGGCGAGCAGCATCCAGTCCTCGAACCCGGCCGGCAGGTTGCCGTAGAAGTACGCGGTGACCCCGAAGACCGCGATGAGCACCAGCGCAGACCAGAAGAGGCGACGCGCGTGGCTGCGGAAGCGCGCGATGAGCAGCTCCTCGGCGGGGGTGCCGGGCGGCGGCATCAGCGGTCTTCCGCCGAGCGTCACGGGCTGGGTCACACCCCCATTGTGCCCGGGATCGCGGACAACGCCGTCCGCGGGGCGGCGTGTCCCCGCGTCACGCGGGCCGCACGTGCACGACGTCGCCCGCGGAGACGGCCTGCGCGGTCCCCTCCGCGGCGACGAGCAGGCGCCCCTCCGCATCGATGCCGACGGCCATGCCCTCGAGGATCCGTCCGCCGGGGAGGGACACCCGCACGGCCTGTCCGATCGTGGCGCAGCGTGCCGTCACCGCCTCGCGCAGCCCGCTCGTGACCGCGCTTCCCGCGGCGGCGAGCGCGCGCAGGTGCCCGTCGAGCCCACCGAGATAGTCGTGCAGCAGCGCGTCCTCGTCGGCGACGACGTCGTGCACCGCGAACGACGTGGCCGTCGGCACCGGGAGCTCGGCGGCCGCCATGGCCGTGTTGACCCCCGCCCCCACGATGACCGCGTCCGGGCCCGCCTCGGCGAGGATCCCGCAGATCTTGCGCCCGTCGACGAGCACGTCGTTCGGCCACTTGAGCGCCACCTCGGCATCCGGGAGCTGCGCGGCGACAGCGGCCGTCATCGCCTCACCGGCTGCGAGCGGGATCCATCCCCGGGCGCGGGGATCCGACGGGAGGTCGCGCAGGAGCACCGACACCGCGAGCGCGGTGCCCGCCGGAGCGGTCCAGCGGCGGTCGAGGCGCCCCCGTCCCGCCGTCTGGCCACGGGTGAGGAGGACGGAGAGGTGCGGCCAGGCGCGAGCGTCGTGCGCCTTCGCTCGGAGGTCGGCATTCGTCGATCCGGTCGCGGCGAAGACCTCGAGACGCGGTGCGAGCGCGGCGGCGCGCGGGAACCCGGTGCTCATACGTCCTCGTCGTCCGCCTCGTCGTCATCGTCGTCCTCGTCGCCGCGGACGGCGCCGATCTCGCGGTCGCGCCAGCGCTCCCACTCCGCCATGAGCCCGTCGACGGCGGCGTGGAACTTCTCCGTGGCGACCCCCGGCGTCGTGTCCCCGAAGTAGTGGCGGACCCACATCTGCAGGCGGGCGACCGCCGCCTCGTCGGCCCGGACGCGCTCGAGCTCGGCGACGATGTCGTCCGCAGACTCCGCGGTCAGCCATTCGCAGTCCGAGAGGTAGCCGGTGGTGTCGACGGCCGCACGGTCGTCGACCGGGCGCGTGATCATGAGCGGCTTCCCGGCCGCGAGCCGGTCGTAGACCATCGCGGAGATGTCGACCACGGCGACGTCGGCGGCCGCGAGCTGCCATCCCAGCTCCGCACCGTCGTCGTACACGTGCTGAGCGGCGGGATCGGCCGCGTTCGCTACGGCGATGGCGGCGATGATCCGGCGATGGGCGGCCCCGTAGGCGTCGTCGACGACGCCGCTCCGCGGATGCGGGCGGTAGATCACCCGGTGACGACCGGTCTCCAGCAGTCGGGCGACGAGCCGCTCGCCGTGCGACGCGATCGAGCCGTAGTGGGCGCTCGGGCGGTCCCCCTCCCAGGTCGGCGCATAGAGCACGACGAGGCGGTCGTCCGGGGTGTACGGCAGGGAGCCCGAGTAGTGATCCGCCTGCGGACGGCCGATCTCGATCGTGCGGCGCTCCACGTCGTAGTCCCACAGCGTGCGCGAGAGGCGGTCCCTGGCGGCCTGCCCGGCCACGAAGGCGTAGTCGTACGCCTTGTACTGGTTCGTGGTCATGTACATCTTGTCGGACTCGCCGTGGTTGATGAACACGTGCCAGCGGCGGCCGTAGCGGAACATCTGGAAGTTGCGGGTGTTCTGGTTGACGTACAGCACGACGCGGATGTCCTGCGTGGCGAGGAAACGCTCGAGATCCCGCACGGTCGGCACGAAGGCGACGGGCGGCGCGTCCTCCTCGAGGAGCTTCTCCGCTCCGGTCGCCTGGCGGGCCAGCACCACGACGGGCCAGCGCTCCGCGAGCGCGGCGAGCGGGCGGTACCACTGGCGCATCTGGTACATGTTCACCGCGCCGTCGGCGAAGTACACCGCGACCCGGAAGTGATCGGCGGGATAGGGCTCCTGGGCCGCGAGGCGGCGACGGACGCGCTGCACCGCGGACCGGGACGCGAGCGCCCGTCGCAGGAGCCGATAGGCCTTGTTCGCGTCAGACAGTGCACCCATCCCTCCAGGATAGTTCGTCCCGCTGTCGTCCCCCTGGGCGCCCCGGGGTCCCGATGCTCCGCCTGGGAGAGCGCGGGGAGGCGCGCGTGACATGATCGACGTGTGCCAGCCAACGGATCCCCGCCCCCGTCACCGGGGTGTCCTTCGTGATGCCGGTGCTGAACGAACGCGCCTACCTGGAGCACGCCGTCGCCTCGGTGCTAGCCCAGGAGGTGGGGGTTCCGACCGAGCTCGTCCTCGCGCTGGGACCGTCGTCGGACGGCACCACCGACCTCGCCCGCCGCCTCGCGGCCGCCGACGACCGGATCCGGCTGGTGGACAATCCCGCCGCGCACATCCCCGTCGGGCTCAACGCCGCCATCCGGGCCAGCCGCTACCGCACCGTCATCCGGGTCGATGCGCACTCCGAGCTCGCCCCCGGATACGCCGCCCGTGCCCTGCAGACCCTGCAGCGCACGGGAGCGGCCAACGTCGGCGGCGTCATGCACGCGGAGGGCCGCACCCCGTTCCAGAAGGCCGTCGCCCGGCTGTACAACTCCCCCGTCGGCCTCGGCGGCGGCGCGTACCACGGCGGCCGGGTCGAGGGCGAGGCCGAGTCGGCCTACCTCGGTGTGATGAGACGAGAGGTCCTCGACGAGGTCGGTCTCTTCGACGAGTCGATCCGCCGCGGCGAGGACTGGGAGCTGAACCTGCGCATCCGTCAGGCCGGTCACCGCGTATGGTTCGACCCCGAGCTGGCGGTGACCTACTGGCCCCGGGAGAGCTGGCTGCGACTGGCCAGGCAGTTCCGCGCGACGGGGGCCTGGCGAGGAGAGCTGGTGCGCCGCTTCGGGCGCCGCAACGGTCTGCGCTACTTCGCCCCGCCGGTGCTCCTGCTGTTCGTCGTGCTCGCCGTCGTGCTCGGTATCCTGCAGCTCACCGGGGTCGTGTCCGGCACGGTCTCCCTCATCGCCGCGGGCCTGGTCTACCTCCCGCTCGCGCTCTACGTGCTGCTCGTGATCGGCGTGGCCCTCGCCCCGGGCGGGGGCGGCGTGCGGCAGCGCCTGTGGACGCTGCTCGTGCTGCCCACCATGCACCTCTCGTGGGGCCTGGGATTCCTCGGGGGCGTGCTGCGCGGAGCCGGCGACACCGTGGACGCGTCCCGGCTCGGCACGCGCAACACCCCGCTGCCCTGACCTCCGACGACTACGGCGTGACGAATCCGAGGTCGAGGATCCGATCGACCACCCGCTGCGCGGCCCGGCCGTCGTCGAGCGCGTTGAACTGCCGCTGCCAGGCGGCGTAGCGCTCGGCGTAGCGCTCCCGGTGGCCCTCGTCCGCAATCGCCGCCACGAGCTCGTCCTGGGTGCGGACCAGAGGGCCGGGGGCCCGCTCCGCCAGGTCGAAGTAGAAGCCCCGGAGCTGGCCGCGGTAGTGGTCGAGGTCGGGCACGAGGAAGTACATCGGCTTGCCGGTGACGGAGAAGTCGAACATGACGGAGGAGTAGTCCGTGACGAGGGCGTCGGCGGCGAGCAGGAGCTGCGACGTCTCGGGGTAGCCGGTCACGTCGATCACCCGCGCGCCGGCACGGTCCCTGCCCTCCCCCAGCGTGCGCGAGTGACCGCGCACCAGCACGACCGCGTTCGTCTGCCGCGCCAGGAGCTCGGGATCGACGAAGTCGACCATCTCCGCCCGGTCGTCCCGCCAGGTCGGCGCGTAGAGCAGGACGCGTTCGTCCGCCCCGATGCCGAGCGCCGCGCGCACCGCGACCGGGTCACCCGTGCGCAGCGCATCGTTGCGCGGATAGCCGTCGATCCAGATCGGCCGCCCGAAGAACGCGTAGGCCTTACGGAGGATCCGTGCGGCGTACGCGTTCTGCGCCAGAAGCACATCCCACCGCCGCGACTCCTTGACCACCGCCGCCATCCGGCGGGGGTCGAAGCCGGGACGGTGCAGGGCCAGACGCTTGAGAGGCGTGCCGTGCCAGGTCTGCAGCACCTTCTGCCCCGGCTTGCGTACGAAGCGGCGCCGCATCCAGTCGTTCACGATCAGGAGCCGCGCGGCGCCGCGAGCACGCCACCATTCCGGGCTGCCCTCGATCACCGCGATCGCGCCGTCCGGCACCTCGACCGACAGGTCCACGACGCTCCAGTACCGGCGGACCTGCGGGGCGCGCCGGGCGAGTTCCCGGTCGATGGCGCGCGGGTTGCAGCCCACGCTCCGGCCGTAGAAGCTCTCGAAGAATACGGCGTTCTCCGTGCCGCCGGCCTGCGCCACGTACCGCTCCTCGAGCGTGGAGCGTCCCTCCGCCGTGTCGTACACCGGGTCGAGGGGAGCGCCGATGCGGGCGACGGCGCCGTCGACGGCGATCCGCACGCCCGGGAGCACGACCGGCGCGAGACGGAGGGCCGTCAGATCGACGCCCTCGATGCGCAGTTCGTACTCCCCGGATGGCAGAGGCAGCTCCGGACCGCCCCATCGCGACGCACGGAGCGCGAACGTCGCCTTCCAGGTCTTTCCCCCGCCGGTGAGGCGGGCTTCCACCCGCGCTCGCGGCCCGATGAGCTCGGCGCTCGTCGGACGCTCCCCGGTCCCTGCGATGACCAGCGCCTGTGCCGTGTCATCGATGCGGGCCGTCGTCATTCTGCTCCCTTCGGCGCGGGGACCCCCCGCGCACGGATCGCGCGGTACACCCGACGGGTGTTCTGGCCGTCGCGGAACGCGTGCATCTCCGCGCTGAGCGTAGCGGAACGCCCGGCGGCCTCGTCGAACGCGGCCGCGTCGCCCAGCAGCGATGCCAGCCGCGCGAGTGCGGGCTCCCACCCGGTCGCGACGCCCGACGCGGCGACCTCCTCGAAGCGGCCGTAGAAACCGCGGGTCCGGGCGTACTCCGCCACATCCGGCGCGAGGAAGACGACCGGCATGGCGAGGAGGCCCACGTCGTAGGCGAGCGAGGAGTAGTCGGTGATGAGGATGTCGACGGCAGGAAGGAGCGGCGTGACATCGCTGACGACCGTGCTGGGCAGCGCCCGCACCCGTGTCGTCGGCAGGGGCGGCGCGTAGCTGCCGTCGCCGAGCGGATGAGAGCGCACGAGCAGGACGGCGTCGTGCTCCTCCAGCACCCGGATGATCCGCATCCATTCCTCGGCCGTCGGCACGGACGGGTCGGGGGCGCCGTCCCGCCACGTCGGGGCATAGAGCACGACGCGGTCGGCGTCGCCGATCGCACCCACGGCCTCGGCGAGCAGAGCCCGTGCGTGGGCGCGGCGTTCCTGGGGTGCGCCGATCGACAGCACGTCGACGCGCGGCTCCCCCGTGACCACGACCCGGTCGTCGCTCAGTCCGAACGCGGACTCGAGGCGTGCCCTGGCCCGGTGCGACGCCGCGGGGAGCACGCGGATCCGTTGCGCGGCGCCGCGGTACAGCAGCCCGACGAGGCGCCGCAGAATCGGGGCGCCGGGGACGGCAGGCACCTGCGTCGTGGCCGGGGAGTCGAGTCCGATGCGCTTGAGCGGGATGCCGTGCCAGAGCTGCACGACGAAGGCACCGCCGTTGCCGTAGCGGTTCACGTCGCCGAGGCCGTGCGTCACGACCAGCACGCCGGCACGGGCGGTGGCCCACCAGCCGCGGAGGCCGCCCCGCGGGACGGTCCGCAGGCCGAGGGCCTCGGCGTCGGCCGCTTCGCGCGCCGACCCGGTCAGCCAGAGGGTGTCATGTCCCTCCGCTGCCGCATGCCGGTGCAGGGCGAGAGCGCCGTCGCCGACGCCGGCGCCGCAGCCGAAGACCCAGCGCCGGCCGCGCGGCACGACGAGCGTGCCCAGGCGACCGAGGGCGTACAGCGGGATCCGGAGCAGCTTGGCCGCGTTGCCGGTGCCGAAAGAGAAGGACGCCACCCGGCGAGCCTATCGCGCGGGTGGCGTCCTTCTCTGACGGGGCGATCAGCCGGCGAGCGTGCCGAGCGTCACCTCAATCTGACTCTGCTTGCCGTTGCGGACGTAGGTCACGTCGGCCGTGCTGTCGGCTGCCGCCGCGCGGACCTGAGCGGTCAGGTCGGTCGCGCTCGTGATCGGCACCCCGTTGAAGTTCGTCACGACGTCGCCGGCCTGGAGACCGGCGGCCGCGGCCGCGCCCCCGTCGGTGACCTCGGCGATGTACGCACCGGCCTCGGTCGCGCCCTCGACGCCGGAGGCATCGCGGACCGATGCGCCGAGCAGACCGTGGGTGGCCGCGCCGTCGGCGATGATCTCGTCCGCGACGCGCTTGGCGATGTTGGACGGGATGGCGAAGCCGATGCCGATCGAGCCCGACTCCTCGGAGCTGCCCGAGCTCGCGATGGCGACGTTGATGCCGATCAGCTCGCCCTTGCTGTTGACGAGGGCGCCGCCCGAGTTCCCGTGGTTGATCGCGGCATCCGTCTGGATCACGGCGATCGAGATCGACTCGGTGGCCTGCTGCCCGCTGTTCCCGGGCAGATCGAACTGGAACGGCCCTTCGCTCTGCCCGTCCTCCGGCGCCTGCTGCTGCGGGGCGTCCTCGGAGGAGGAGTCGGGAAGCGCGGACGAGGCGATCTGGATGCTGCGGTTCAGCGCGCTCACGATGCCCGTGGTGACGGAGTTCGCCAGGCCCAGCGGGGCGCCGAGCGCGACGGCGGTGTCGCCGACGTTGAGCTTCGACGAGTCCGCGAACTCGATCGGCGTGAGGCCCTCGGCGTCGGTGAGCTTGATCACCGCGAGGTCGTAGATCGGGTCCGTGCCGACCACGGTGGCGTCGTAGATACGGCCGTCGGAGGTCGTGACGCGGATCGTCGGATCGGCCGCCGCCCCACCGAGGGTGACCACATGGGTGTTGGTGAGGACGTAGCCGTCCTTGCTGATGATGACGCCCGAGCCGCTGCCGGCCTCCTGCGATCCGGCCACCTCGATGGTGACGACGGAGGGCAGGGCCTCGGTCGCGACGGCAGTGGTCTCGTTGACCGAGCCGGGGTTGTTGACGGTGACGGTCTGCGGGCCCTGGGCGGTGCCGGAGGACGGGGAGTCCTGCAGCCCGGTGAGCAGGGCGCCGCCGCCGAATCCGGCGACGCCGCCGACGAGGGCGGCCGCGACGATGAACGCCGCCACGCGGGTGCCGCCGCGCGACTTCTCCTTCGTGGCCGCGGGGGCCTGCTCGGCCGGCGGCACGGTGCCGTCGAGCGGCCGGGTGTCCTGCGCCGGGACGCCGAATGCGGCACCGGGGACGCCCGCCGCGGCGGGACCGGGCGCGGCCAGCCCGTGCGGCACGGGTGCCACGGTCGGGGTGCCGGCGGCGTGCGACGCGAACGTCGGCGGCATGTGGTGGCCCTGCGGGGCGATCGGGCCGGAAGCGGCCGGAGCGCCCGGCGCAGGGGTGCCGTCGGCGGCCGGAGACGGCGCGCTCGGCGCGGCCTCGGGGGTCTGAGGGGTCTGGGGGGTGTGTCCGGCCGACACGGCGTCGTCCGACGCCGGTGCCGGGCGGTCCTGCGGGTTGTCCTGGTTCATGGTGTGCTCCTTCAACGCCCCTCCAGGATGCCCCGCATCCCTGTGCGTTCCTTATGCCCAGCGTGAGTTTCCGCTATGGCCTTAGCCTGTTCTTCATGAGTGTCATCCCCGGCGCATGGCGTCGCACGGCGGCCGGTGCCGGTCTGCTCGACGCGGACGGAACCGTCGCGCCCACCATCTTCGCAGAGATGTCCGCCGCGGCGGTCAGAACCGGAGCCATCAACCTGGGGCAGGGCTTCCCGGATGAGGACGGCCCGGAGGCGGTGCTCGACGCCGCACGCGCCGCGATCGCCGACGGGGTCAACCAGTACCCGCCGGGACGCGGGTTCCCCGACCTCCTGACGGCCATCGCCGAGCACCAACGGCGGTTCTACGGACTCGAGGTGGACCCGGGCACCGAGGTCATCGTGACGGCCGGCGCCACCGAGGCCCTCACCGCGACCCTGCTCGCCCTCATCGACGGGTCGGAGGACGAGGTCGTCGTCTTCGAGCCCTACTACGACTCGTACGCCGCCGCGGTGGCGCTCGCGGGTGCCCGGCTCCGGACGGTGCCCCTGCGGGCGCCCGGGTTCCAGCCCGACCTGGATCAGCTGGCGGAGGCCGTCACGGACCGGACCAGGATCATCCTCGTCAACGACCCGCACAACCCCACCGGAGCCGTCTTCGACGAGGAGGTGCGCCGCGAGGTGGTGCGCCTGGCCGCGCGGCACGACGCCGTGATCGTCACCGACGAGGTGTACGAGCACCTCACCTTCGACGCCCCGCACGTCCCGATCGCCACCCTGCCCGGTGCCGCGGAGCGGACGCTCACCATCTCATCGGCGGGGAAGACCTTCTCGACCACGGGGTGGAAGATCGGCTGGGTGCACGGCCCCGCCGCACTCATCACGGCCGTCCTGACCGTCAAGCAGTACCTCACCTACGTCAACGGCGCCCCCTTCCAGCCCGCCGTCGCCGTCGGGCTCCGCCTCGACGACGCGTTCTTCACGGACGCGGCAGCCGTGCTCGCCCGCAAGCACGCGATCCTCGGCGACGGTCTCCGCGCCGCCGGCTTCACGGTCCACGCACCGCAGGGCGGCTACTTCACGGTGGCCGATGCGACGGCGCTCGGCGGCGCCGATGCGGCGGGCTTCTGCCGCACGCTTCCTGACCGGGCCGGCGTCGTCGCGATCCCGCTCACTGCCTTCGTGTCCCCCGCGCAGCGCTCGGCGTACGCGGGGCTCGTGCGTTTCGCGGCGTGCAAGCGCATCGATGTCCTCGAGGAGGCGGCGGCGCGCCTCGCCGGCCTGAACCCGTGAGCGGGTCCGGTCAGCGCGGCACCACAGCGTAGCGGCGGGCCCGCAGCGAGGGATTGGTCGCACGGACGCGGGCGATCGCCGCGCCGTCGACCACGCCGAGGGCCACTCCGGGCTCGGAGCCGATGCCGGCGCGGACGACGCCCTGCGGGTCGACGATGCGCGAGTGGCCCACGCCGATCGGCGCCGGGTGGTCGGCGGCGATCACGAACACCGTGTTCTCGATGGCCCGCGCGGCGAGCAGGGTGGTCCAGTGCTGCTCCTTGAGCGGTCCGCGCACCCACTCCGCGGGCACCACGAGCGCATCGGCACCGGCGACCGCGAGAAGCCGCGACAGCTCGGGGAACCGCAGGTCGTAGCAGGTCATCAGCCCGAAGCGCAGTCCGCCGACCTCGAACACCGCGGGCTCGCCGATCTCCCCCGGCTCCACCCAGTCCGACTCGGTCTGCCCGAACGCGTCGTAGAGGTGCTGCTTCCGGTAGACCGCGAGGATGCCGTCGCCGCGCACGGCGACGACGCTGTTGCGCACGCGCCCCTCGTCCGAGGCCCTCTCCGTGACGCCCGCGACGATGACGACGGCGAGCTCCGCGGCCAGACCGATCAGCCCGGTCACGAACTCGCCGTCGAGACCCTCCGCATTCGCCGCGAGGCGTTCGTCCATCGGGTCGACGAAGTAGCTCGAGTACTCGGGGAACACGATCAGCTTCGCCCCGAGGCGCGCGGCCTCCGTCGCCAGCTCCGCGATCCGTTCCCGGTTGGCCTCGCGGGAATCCGTGGGGGCGAACTGGCACACGGCGACGGGCACGGCGGTGTTCTCAGACATGACGCCATCCTCTCGCACCCGCTGCCGCCGCGCTCGATTCGACGGCTCCCCGGATCCGTGATAAGTTATCTCTTGTGCCGCGGGGTGGAGCAGTTCGGTAGCTCGCCGGGCTCATAACCCGGAGGTCGCAGGTTCAAATCCTGTCCCCGCAACAAATGAAAGGCCCTCTGGCCGGGAGAAATCCCAGGCCGGAGGGCCTTTCGCATGTCCGGCGTCACCGCGGGTCGGCCACTCTCGCCGCGCGCTTCCCGCATTCTCCTCCCCCGCCCCGGATCTGGGAAGGCCCTCCGTCACGCACCGCCGCGGAGCCACGATGGCCCGGCTCAGCGGCAGAGCCGAAACGTGATGGCCTGCCCGGGACGGAAAGGAAGAGGACATGAGAGCAGTAGTGTACGAAGGCCCGCATACGGTGAGCGTCACCGATGTACCGGATGCCCGTATCGAACGCCCCACCGACGTGCTCGTGCGCATCACCACGACGAACATCTGCGGTTCGGACCTGCACATGTACGAGGGCCGGACGAGTTTCGAGACCGGCCGATGGTTCGGCCATGAGAACCTCGGCGAGGTCATCGAGGTCGGCGAGGGCGTCGACAAGGTGAAGGTCGGCGACTACGTCGCGCTGCCCTTCAACGTCGCCTGCGGGCACTGCAAGAACTGCGAGCGCGGGTTCACCAACTACTGTCTCACCGCGCAGCCCGTCCCGGAGTGGGCGGGAGCCGCCTACGGCTTCGCCGACATGGGGCCGTGGGCCGGCGGTCAGGCCGAGCTCCTCCGGGTGCCGTGGGGCGACTTCAACTGTCTCCGCCTGGGAGAGGACGCCGAGGAGAAGCAGAACGACTACGTGATGCTCGCGGACATCTTCCCCACCGGCTATCACGCCACGGAGCTCGCCCACGTGAAGCCCGGGGACCAGACCGTGATCTACGGCGCGGGCCCCGTCGGCTACATGGCCGCCTACTCCGCGATCCTCAAGGGGGCCGGAAAGGTCATGGTCGTGGACCGGCATCCCGACCGCCTGCGCACGATCGAGGAGCTCGGCGCGATCGCCATCGACGACTCCGCGGTGGACCCCGTCGAGGCGGTCAACGAGATGACGATGGGCCTGGGCGCCGATAACGGCTGCGAATGCGTCGGCTATCAGGCGCACGATCCGAGCGGCACCGAGGACCCGACCCTCACCCTGAACCGGCTCGTGAGGTCGGTCCGGTTCACGGGCGAGATCGGCGTCGTGGGAGTGTTCATCCCGCAGGACCCGGGCGCCACGGATGAGCTGGCGAAGCAGGGCAAGCTCGCCTTCGACTTCGGGGAGTTCTGGTTCCGCGGCCAGAAGCTCGGGAGCGGTCAGTGTCCGGTGAAGAAGTACAACCGACGACTGCGCGACCTGATCGCCGGCGGCAAGGCGACGCCCTCCCGCGTGGTCAGCCACGATCTGCCTCTCGAAGAGGCACCGCAGGCGTACGAGCACTTCGACAATCGGGACGACGGCTGGACGAAGGTCGTGCTGCACCCGGATCGCACTTCGACGGCGGCGTGACCCGACGGGTGCGGGGTGACGAGGATGGACACGGACGGCCGACGGGACCGGCGCTCGCCGGCGCGTGCCGGGGGACGTGCGGATCCCGGCCGCGCGGTCGCGTTCAGCGATGCGATCATCGCCATCGTCATCACGCTGCTCGTGCTCGATCTCCGACCTCCCCGAGCCGAGGAGGGCGAGCTGCTGCCCGCCCTCCTCGAGGAGTGGCCGACCTATCTGGCGTACGCCGGCTCGTACGTCTATCTCGCGGTGATCTGGCTGAACCACAAGGCCGCCTTCACACGGATCCGGGTGATGGACCGCGGCCTGCAGTGGGCCAACCTCGGCATCCTCGCCACTCTCGCGCTCGTCCCCTGGCCCACCGCGGTGATCGCGGAGACGGCGAGGACCGGGAATCTCGCAGACGAGCGGGTCGCCGTGGCGCTCTACGCTCTCGTCGGGGCTCTGCTGTGCTCCGCGTGGCTGGTCTTCTTCTCGTACCTGGCTCGTCACCCCGACCTCACGCAGGACGACGTCGACGACTCCTACTTCGCCCACGAGCGCCCGCGCGCGCTCATCGGAGTCGCCCTGTACCTCGCCGCCGGGGTTCTCGGCGTCGCCGTACACCCGCTCGTCGCGTCGATCGTCTTCCTGCTCCTCCCGGCGTTCTACGGCTTCACGAGCCACAGTCACGACGAGGGGCCCCGGCTGTTCTCCTTGTCCCGCCGTTAGAGCGTGCGCCCCATCCCGGTGCTCGGAGGCCGGTCGAGCCGTCGTCTGCGAGTATCGAGGGGTGAACCGACCGGTCGACATCGATGAGCGGCTCGTCGCCGACCTCATCGCGGAGCAGTTCCCCCGCTGGGCGCACCTGCCCGTCCGCGCCGTGGCGCGTCAGGGATGGGACAACAGGACGTTCCGTCTCGGCGACGAGTTGTCGGTGCGACTTCCTCGTGCCGAGGCCTACGCCGCGGCCGTGCCGAAGGAGAGCGGAGCGCTCGAGTTCCTCGACGGAAGGCTTCCCGTCGCCGTTCCCTCCGTCGTGGCGCTGGGGGCGCCAGGCCCGGGCTACCCGTTTCCGTGGTCGATCCGCCGGTGGCTCGACGGCGACACCGTCGAGCGCGCCGCGGGTCTCGATCGCGTTCGCCTCGCCGTCGATCTCGGGGCTCTTCTCCGCACCGTGAGATCCCTGCCCGTGGACGCGGGCTGGGCGGCCGGTCGGCACTCGTTCTTCCGCGGTTCGCATCCGAGCGTCTACAGCGATGAGGTCCACGCCGCGCTCCAGCGGCTTGACGGCATCCTGGACGCGGAACTCTGCCGGAGCGTCTGGCTCGACGCGACGAGCAGCGCGTGGGAGTCCTCGCCGGTCTGGTTCCACGGCGACGTCGCCGTCGGCAACCTGCTCGTCAGCGACGGCCGCCTGTCGGCCATGATCGACTTCGGCACCTGCGGCGTCGGCGATCCGGCGTGCGACCTCGTCATGGCATGGACGTACTTCGACGGGGACGCGCGCGATACGTTCCGCGACGCCGTCGACCTCGATGCCGCGACCTGGCGACGGGCTCGCGGCTGGGCACTCTGGAAGGCCCTGGTGACTCTCTCCGACGGGTCAGGGCCGGGCGGCGACGACAGCCGACGCGTGCTCCACAAGGTGCTGACCAGCCCGCTCTAGGCCTGCGGCCCCCGGTCAGCGCACGACGGCGGTGGGCGCCACGAGCGCGGCGAGCACCTCGTGGCTGATGGAGCCGAGCAGGAAGCGGGCGACCGCGCCCCGCCCGTGCGAGCCGACCACGGCGAGGCTCGCGGTGGCGGCGGCGCGGTTGATGACCTCGGACGGATATCCGCGTTCGACTCGGGGCTGGATCTCGAGATCCGGATAGGTCGAGCGCAATCCGCCGAGAGCGACGGCGAGGGTCTCCTCGGACAGCTCCTGCATGGAGGAGAGGTACTGCTCGGGATACGCCCTCGCTCCGCGCGGGAGGGGGACGGGAGTCCATACCGTCACCGCGACGAGGGGCTCGCCGAGACGGTCGGCTTCGGCAGCGGCGAAGGCGACGGCGGCTTCCGAGATCGGAGACCCGTCCACCCCGACGACCACACTGCGACGGTCGCTCGTCTCGATGTCGGGGATCACTACGACCGGGCAGGAGGAGTCGGCGACGATGCGCAGCCCGTGGGCCCCGCGCCGCGGGCTGTCCGCGTCATCGGGACGGAAGTCGCTGCCGATCACGAGGAGGTTCGCGCCCGCGGTGGTCGAGACGAGCTGACGGACAGGGTCGCCGCGGAGCACGACGATGTCGACGTCCAGGCCCTGATCCTTCAGCGTCTCCGCGTGCTCCTCCAGCAGACTCCGCGCCGCCGCGATCGCAGCGTCGACCACAGGGCCCTCCCCGACGGCGCCGACCGCTCCCCCGACGACGCTCGCGAGGAGCAGCGAGGCCTTCCGCGACCGGGCGCGGTGCGCGGCCCATTCCAGTGCTCGTCGTCCCGCCGACGTGTCCACCACTCCCACAACGATGCGCTCAGCCACGACACCCTCCCTGTTCCCCTCCACCCTCCCATGCCACCCCCTCCCCGCGCGACGGTCCGTCCCGGACAAAACCCTCCGCCAGCTCAGGCACGCGCGCCGGTTCAGGCTTCCTGCCCAGAGGGCGCCTGACCTCGCGCGCCCGCCTGATGCCGCGAGAACGCCTGTCCCGCCGCGCCACGCGCGCAACCAGGCACCCGCGCGGAATCAGGCTCGCGTGCAGGGTGGCGCCTGATCTCGCGCGAGCGCCTGGTGCGGCGGACCGGCTTCCGGCGCACCACGGGTTCCGGGAATGCGAAAGGGCACCCCGCGTGGGGGTGCCCTTTCGTGTGCGTGGGAGGATCACTCTCCCGCGGCGGCCTCCAGCTCCAGGAGCTTCTCGACGGCCGCGGTGAGGCGCTTGTCCGCCTCGCCGAACTTCTCCAGGTCGCCCTCGGCGAGAGCCGCCTGGCGGTCGAGCAGCGCCTGCTGCGCCTTCGCCAGGGCATCGGCCTGCTCGTCCGTCGGCGTCGGCGTGGTCGGCGTCTCGCCGGTGTCGGGATCGGTCGTGCCCGGATCGGTGGGTTCGACCTCGTCGTCACCACCGGTCGCTCCGGAGTCGCCGCCGAACAGCGTGTCCAGCGCCTCGGTGAGCGTGTTCTCGAAGGCCACCCGGTCACCGAAGGCGACGAGCACCTTCTGCAGACGCGGCAGCTGCGTCCCCTCGGACGACTGCACGTAGACCGGCTGGACGTAGAGCAGACCGCCACCGACGGGCAGGGTCAGCAGGTTGCCGTAGATGACCTCGGACTCCCCCTGCTGGAGCAGGTTGAGCTGCGGGACCACGGCCGTGTCGGAGTTGTAGGTGTTCTGCACCTGACCGGGACCGGGCACCGTGGTGTCGGTGTCGATCTCGAGCATGCGCAGCTGCCCGTACCCCTCGGCCTTCACGCCCTTCTCGGCGCCGGCATCGGAGTCGACGGCGAGGTAGCCCATCAGCACGTCACGGCTGCCACCCGCGCCCTGGGAGGCCGGGATGAACGTGGAGAACATCGAGAACCGCGGTTCGTCCTGACCCGGCATCTGCATGGTCAGGTAGTACGGCGGCTGCAGCATCGCGTCGCTGCGCGGGTCGTTCGGCGTCTGCCAGCGGTTGTCCTGCTGGGCGAACGAGCCGGCCTTGTCGACGTGGTAGATGCCGAGGATGTCGCGCTGCACCTTGAACAGATCGGTCGGGTACCGGACGTGGCTCATGAGCTCGCCGGACATCTCGCTGATCGGCTTGAGGGTGGACGGGTAGACCTTCTGCCAGGTCTTCAGGACCGGGTCCTCCTCGTCCCAGGCGTACAGCGTGACCGAGCCGTCGTAGGCGTCGACCGTGGCCTTGACCGAGTTGCGGATGTAGTTGATGTCGTCGATCGCGAGCGACGGCGTCGGCACGTTCGAGTCGGCGATCGCGTCGGACAGGCTCACGCTCGTCGAGTACGGGTAGGTCGAGCTCGTCGTGTAGCCGTCCACGATCCAGACGATGCGGCCGTCCACGACGCTCGGGTACGGGTCGCTGTCGAGCTCGAGGTACGGCGCGACCTTCTGCACGCGGGTCTTCGGGTCGCGGTCGTAGAGGATCTGGGAGTCCTCGTTGACGAGGTTCGAGAACAGGATCTGCTCCGACTGGAACTTGAGCGCGTAGAGCAGCTTGGTGAAGCTGTCGCCGATCTTCGGCCCGCCGTTCCCGGAGAACGTCGTCTTCGTCTCGCTCGAGCCGTCCTTGCCCCGCGGGTAGTCGATCTCGACCGGGTCGGCCCCCTCGGGGGCGCCGACGATGGAGTACTCCGGGGAGTTCTCGCCGAAGTAGACCCGCGGCTCGAAGTCGCCCTGCTCGGACAGGAAGCCCGAGGTCGGGATGCCGCGCTCGAGGAAGACGGGCTCGCCGTCGGTCGTGCGCTGGTTGCCCGCCGCGGCGACGAGGCCGTAGCCGTGCGTGTAGACCGCGACGCGGTTGTTCCAGTTATCGCCGTCGCCGAGGCCCGACATGTCGAGGTCACGGACGGAGACGACGGTGTCCTGCTTCACGCCGTCGATCTCGTAGCGGTCGACGTCCATGGTCGTCTGGAACTGGTAGTAGCCGCGGTACTGCTCGAGCTGACGGACCGTCGGCGGGATGACCTTCGGGTCCATGATGCGGATCGACGCGGTGGTCTCGGCGTCGGCGCGGAGCTGCCCCGCCTCGGCGTCGGTCTCGGCCTCGAAGGCCGTGGTCTCCAGGTCGGCGACGCCGTAGGCCTCCTTCGTGCCGTCGATGTTCCGCTGGTAGTACTCGGCCTGGTAGGCGTTCTGGTTCGGCTTGACCTGGAAGGTGGTGACCACCCACGGGTAGCCGATGCCGATGACGAGCGAGGCCACGATCAGCAGCGCGGTCGCCGCGAGCGGGAAGCGCCAGCGGCCGATGACGGCCGTGACGAAGAAGAGGATGGCGACGACGGCGGCGATGATCGCGAGGATGCCGAGGCCGGGGATGGTCGCGTTGGCGCCGGTGTAGGCGGCACCCGTGATGCGGTCGTCCGGCTCGACGAGGGTCTTGTAGCGGTCCAGCCACAGGCTCGCCGCCTGCACGAGCAGGTAGAGACCCGCGATGACCGCGAGCTGGATGCGGGCCGGCTTGGAGATGCGCAGCTCGCCCTGGCCGACGCGCACCGAGCCGTAGAGGTAGGACACGAGTGCGGTGACGAGGAGGCTGAGCAGCAGGACCGCCGAGACGAACGCGAGGAGGATCGAGTAGAACGGCATCGCGAACATGTAGAAGCCGGTGTCGACCTTGAACTGCGGGTCGACCTCACCGGTGGCGACGCCGTTGGCCCACAGCCACACGGTCTTCCAGTTGCCCGCTGCCGCGAACCCCGCGAAGAGGCCGAAGAAGATGGGCATGCCCCACATCGCCAGGCGCCGCAGCGGCTCGATGACCTCCTGGTAGCGGTCGAGCTGCGAGCTCAGCCGGACGTAGACCGGGCGGAGCCGGTACGCGAGCTGGATGACGACGAACAGCGGCACGGCCATGCCGAGGAAGCCGACGACGAACATCACCGCCGTCGCGATCCACTGCGTGGTGAGCACGCCGGTGAACCCGACCTGGTCGAACCAGAGGAATTCGGTGTAGAGCGACGCGAAGACGAAGAACGCCGCGATGAGCGCGGCGATGATCACCAGGGAGATTCCGAGGATGCGTCGGGAGGTTCGAGGCGTGGCCGGGGGCTGGGCTGGGGTCGAGGTCACCCCTCCATCCTAGGCACCGCTCGCTGTGGGCGGGCTGTCACACCGGTCACGGCGGGGTCACGACCCGCGCCGGTTCAGGTGGCCGGGACGTCGCAGGTCGGCAGCGCGTCGACGTCGCCGTCCTCGGCGATGACCTCCAGCGCCGCGAGCGATTCGTCGAGGGTCGCGGTGCGGATGACCTGCAGGCCGTCCGGAACGTGCCCCAAGACCTCGTCGCAGTTCGCCTCCGGGGCGAGGAAGTAGTCCGCACCGGCGTCGCGGGCGCCGTAGAGCTTCTGGCGGATGCCTCCGATCGGCCCGACGGTCCCCTCGGCGTCGATCGTCCCCGTACCCGCGACCTCCTTGCCGCCGTTCAGCTCGCCCGGCGTCAGGGTGTCGATGATCCCGAGAGCGAACATCATCCCCGCGCTGGGGCCGCCGACGTTGTCGAGCTGGATCGTGACGTCGACCTCGAAGTCGTAGTCCGTGCGCAGCGTGATGCCGATCAGCCACGTCGTCGTGCCGTCCTGGGTCTGCTCCTCTGGCGTGATCTCCACGGTCTGCTCGTCGCCGTCGCGGCGCACCGTGAGCGCGACCGGATCGCCGCCCGCCTCCTGGATGGCCTCGCGCAGCGCGGTGGCCGAGGTCACGGGCGTGCCGTCGATCGCGGTGATCACGTCGTCCGCCTGGAGCAGACCGTCGGCCGGCGACCCTTCGACCGCATCGACCACGACGACCTCGGCTCCCGTGTCGTAGCCGAGCTCGTTCAGCGCGGCGGCCGTCGCCTCGTGCTGCGAGTCGACCATGAGCATCGCGTTGCGCTCGTCCCGCTGCTCGGTGGTGACGCCCTCGGGGAAGACCGCGTCCAGCGGCACGACGGCCCGCGACGCGTCCATCCAGGCGAGTGCGAGCTCGAACCAGCTCGGCGTGCGCTCCCGGTTGCCGACGACCTGGACGGTGGTGAGGTCGAGCGTTCCGCCCGTCTCGTAGGTCTCCGTCCCCTCCACGCTGATGAGCGGGACCTGCTCGCCGTCCGCGTTCTTCGCGGTGCCGAGGGTGTCGTACACGGGACCAGGGCGCTGGATGACGTACGGCGAGGGCAGGAACGTGAGGACGGCGAGCGCCGCGAGCGCGACCACCAGCGCCCAGACCCCGAGTCCGAGCTTCCCTGCGCGCGGTCGTTCCACAGCAATCCTCCGTCGTTCGCGAGCGGCGTACAGCGATCTGCCCGCTTCGGGGTCGCGCACTGAAACCTGTGACTAGCGTAGATGCCACGGCTTCAGACGTGCTGAGAGGGCGAGCGACATGGCAGACAACGAACCGAACCCGGAGGACTTCCAGGAGTTCCTGCGACGGATGCTCTCGAACCAGGGCGGCGGCGACATCGACCCCGAGGCGCTCCGCGGCGCCTTCCAGGGGATGGACGGCTTCACGTTCGACCCGGCGATGATGCAGACGATCATGGCGCAGCTCCAGGGTGCCTTCGGCGGCGATCCGTGGGAGAACTCGCTCCGGCAGGCCCTGCACATCGCCAACCGCGAGGGCCAGGGCATCGCCGACGGCTCACGATCCTCCCTCGCCGACTCCTTCGCTCTGGCGAACCTGTGGCTGGGCGAGGTGACCACCATCTCCGAACTCGCCGCTCCCCCGGTGGCGATGACCCGCGGCGAGTGGGTCGAGAAGACGCTGCCGGTGTGGAAGGAGATCGCCGGCCCCGTCTCGACGAGCATCGCCGACGCCCTGACGGCCGCGCTCGACACCCAGGTCCCCGAGGAGATGCGCGGTGTCGTGCAGGGTGCGGGACGCCTGATGCGGGGCCTGGGCGGCTCCGTCTTCGCCGCCCAGTTCGGGCAGGTGCTCGGCAACCTCTCGCTCGAGGTCGTCTCCGGCGGCGACGTGGGCATCCCCGTGCTGCCGGCGGGCACGGCCGCCGTGATCCCGCAGAACCTCACGGCTTTCGGTGAGGGACTCGAGATCCCCGAGGACCAGATCGCGCTCTACATCGCCACCCGCGAGCTCGCCTACGCCCGCCTGTACCGTCACGCCAAGTGGCTGCATCTGCACGTGATGGCGCAGATCACCGATTTCGCCCGCGGCGTGACGGTGGACGTCGACGCCCTGGAGGACGTGGCGAGCCGCCTCGATCCCTCGAACCCCGAGGAGCTGCGCGCGGCGATCGAGGGCGGCGCCCTCCTGCCCACGCAGACCGAGGCGCAGCGCGAGGCCCTCGCGCGCCTGGAGAACCTCATCGCGACCATCGACGGCTGGGTCGACGTGGTCACGGCGGAGGCCACCACCCGGCTGCCCGACGGCGGCAGGATCGCCGAGGCGGCCCGCCGCCGTCGCGCGGTCGGCGGCCCGGCGGAGGACGCCCTCGGCGCGCTCGTCGGGCTCAAGCTCCGCCCGCGGCGCATCCGCGAGGCATCGGCCATGTGGCGCGCGGTCACGGATGCCGTCGGCGTCGCCGCCCGGGATTCCCTGTGGGACTACCCCGACCTCATGCCCACCGCCGAGGACATCGACGACCCGACGGCGCTGATCGCACGTCTGCAGGCCGCCGAGCGCGGGGAGCAGCCCGAGGCGGACGAGTTCGACGAGGCGCTCGCGCGCCTGCTGGACGGCGACGACTTCTCCGGGGAGACGCCGGCCGAGGGCAGCGGCGAGGACGGCGACGACGACGCTCCGGAGGGCGAGCGCCCGGTCTGAGCCCGGGTCATCGAGGACGACTGAGCACTCTCCCTCCCCGACCGGGCAGAGCCCGCCGATTTCTCCACCGATCCCTCGAACCGGTCTGCGGCCTCGCGCGGCTCCGCAGAATCGAGGGGTGCCGCTCACCCCGACGACCCTGACCCGTCTCGATCCCGCGTTCCCGCTGCTCTGGCGCGATGGGACGACCCTCCAGATCGGCGACGACCCCGGCATCCGGGTCCCGGCCTCCGCACCGTGGGTCGAACGGGTCCTCAGCCGCATGCGCCGAGGATTCCGGCGCAGCGCGTTCGACGTCATCGCGCACCGCGCGGGTGCACCGTGGTCCGAGGCGCGACGGCTGCTGGCCGTCGTCGAACCCGCGCTGCAGGATGAGCCCGCTCCGCCGCGCGCCGCCCGCGTCTCCGCGCTCGGCCTCACCGACACGCGCGCGGAGGGGCGGCTGTGCGAGACGCTCGAGGACGAGGGCGTGCCGCTCGCGACGGCCGAGGAGCGGGGGTCGACGGCGGTCGCCGTCGTCCTCGTCCCCGGCGCGGCGGCCGCCGTGCAGTTCGCCCCGATGCTGCGCGCCGACCACCCGCACCTGCCCGTCGCGGTCGAGCCCGCGCGCATCACCGTGGGGCCGCTCGTGATCCCCGGGGTCACGCCGTGTCTGAGCTGCCGGGACGCCGAGGACACCGCTCGCGATCCGGCCTGGCCGCTCCTGCACGGTCAGCTCGTCGGCCGCGACCCCGGACGCCTCACGCTCGCCAGGGTGGCTGCCGCCGGGGCCGTCGCCGCGCATCTCCTGCGCGCGGCCGATCCGGCGCGCATCGCCAGGGTCAGCGCGGACGGCGGGATCGCGTGGCGTTCGGTGCGGTTTCGCGCAGAATGCCTGTGCCGCGCGCCGTCGTGCCCATCTCCGCCAGGAACCGCGACGGCGCCCGCTCGCCGCGCCCCGCCGTCCGTGCCCACGACAGCTCCAGCGTGCGCGCAGCCCGCGTGACCCCGACGTAGGCCAGACGCCGTTCCTCGTCGACGGCCTCGAACGTCGTGGCGTAGGAGATCGGCAGAGACCCCTCCGCCCATCCGGCCAGGTACACGTGCGGCCACTCCAGGCCCTTCGCGGCATGCAGCGTCGACAGCGTCACCGTCCGCATCGTCGGCTCGTGCTGATCCTTCGCGCGGGCCATGAGGTCGTCGCTGAAGGACCGCAGAGTCGTCTCCGGCCCCGCCTCCTCCGCGAGACGGAGGATGGCACGCCGCGCCTCCCACCCGTCGCGCTGGGCTCCCCCGGCTGCCGGAGGCTCCTCGGTGAGTCCCAGCTCGCGCAGCACCCGTCGCACCCCGGGCAGGAAGCCGTGCTCGGTCGGCGCCACCGCCGCCGCACGGAGCGCGAGGATCGCCTGGCGCACCTCCGGCATGGCGAAGAACCGCGTGCCCCCGAGCACCGAGGTGGCGATGCCCTCGGCGGCGAGCGCCTGCTGGAGCACCGCGGACTGCGCATGGGCGCGATACAGCACGGCGATCTCCGCCGGGGACGCGCCCCCGGCGATCCGGGCCGCGACGCCGGCGGCGATGCCCGCGGCCTCCTCGGCCTCCGTGTCGTACGCGGTGACCGTCGGCGGCTCCGCCGTGAACTGCTCCCGGGCCGGGACCAGCTCCAGCGCGCCGGGCCTGCCGTGCATCAAGGCGTTCGCCGCCGTCAGGATGGGGGCCTGGGACCGGTAGTTCGTCTCCAGCCGGATGACCGTCGCGTCGGGGTGCCGCCGCTCGAACTCGAGGAGGAAGCGCTGCTCCGCCCCGGCGAACGAGTAGATCGTCTGGCTGGCGTCGCCGACCACGCAGATGTCGTGCCGATCGCCCAGCCAGAGCTCCAGGAGCCGGTTCTGGAGCGGCGACACATCCTGGAACTCGTCGACGGTGAAGTGCCGGTACTGCTCGTGGACGGCGGCCGCGACCCGGGGCTCGGTCTCCAGCATCCCCGCGCAGGCGAGCAGCACGTCCTCGAAGTCGAGTTGATGACGCTCGTCCTTGAGCGCCTCGTAGCCGCGCATCAGCTCCACGAGCTGCGTGGGGTCGATCCCGCTGATCGGGCGACCGAGCTCCGCGTACCGGTCGATCGAGATCATCGAGACCTTCCGCCACTCGATCTCCGCGGCGATGTCGCGCAGGGTCGCCGTACTCGGACGCAGGCGGATGGCATCGGCGGCCTGGCCCAGCAGGCGCACCTTGTTGTCGATGATCGACGGCGCGGGCGCACCGGCCAGGGTGGGCCAGAAGAAGTTGAGCTGTGCGAGGGCCGCCGCGTGAAAGGTGCGGGCGGCCACGCCCTCGACCCCGAGCGCACGGAGGCGGCCGCGGAGCTCGCCGGCGGCCTTCGCGGTGAACGTGACCGCCATCACGCGCGACGGCGAGTAGGCACCCGTGTCCACCCCGTGCGCGATGCGATGCGTGATGACCCTGGTCTTGCCCGTCCCGGCCCCCGCGAGCACCGCCACCGGGCCCCGCAGGACCGAGGCCGCCGCTCGCTGCCGCTCGTCGAGGGCATCGAGTGCGCTCACGGGCGCTCCTCGAACCAGTCGACGATGAGGGCCCGCGCGATCGAGGCCGGCCCCGGGAGTCCGACCGGACCGTTCCCCGCGAGCGCGGAGCCGATCTCCGTCCGCGTGAACCACCGGACGTCGATGATCTCCTCGCCGTCCGGGCGCGCCGCCGCGTCGTCCTCGACGACCGCCCGGAAGCCGACCATGAGCGACCGCGGGAACGGCCACGGCTGCGAGGAGACGTAGCGGAGGGCCGACAGCCGCACGCCGGACTCCTCCTCGATCTCCCGGTGCACGGTGGCTTCGAGGGACTCGCCCGCCTCGGTGAAACCCGCGAAGCAGGAGTACATGCGTCCGCCCCAGTTGGCGTTGGCGCCGAGCAGCAGCCGCTCGCCGTCCCCGCTCTCGACGGCGACGATCACGGCGGGATCGGTCCGCGGGAAGTGCTCGCGCCCGCACACCAGGCACCGTCGAGACCAGCCCGCGTTGCGCAGCTCCGTCCCTCCACCGCAGGTGGGGCAGAACGGGGCGTCGCGGAGCCAGCCGGCCAGGGCGACGGCGGCGACCAGGACCTCGGACTCCCCCGCGTCCAGGCGCCCGCCGAGGTCGCGGAGCCCGAGCCAGATCTCGTCGGGCGCGGTGTCGAGGGCATCGGTCTCCGGCGGCAGCGCGGCGAGCAGGAGCGCCGCGCCGTCGGCATCCCGGCCGAGCAGCGCCCATGTCCCGTCCGCGACCTCGTCCGGCGAGACGCGCAGCAGCGCGGAGGCCGCCACGCGCACACGTCCCTCCCGGACGACGACGACGCGCGAGCCCGCGTCGTCGCGCAGACGCTCGAGCACGCCCTCCTCCTCGCGGAGTTCGGCGGCGCGGTCGAAGAACGGGCGCGGAATGCTCATCGACTCCCCCTTTCGCGGGCGTGGCGGAGGCGGGACCGCCCCTGAGCCGACCTACCCTGGGGGCATGGGACGCTCTCCATTCACTCTAGCCGCGGCGGTGACGGCCGCACTTCCCGGCGCGGAGGTCACGGGCACCCGGGCGCTCACCGCGGACGGCGACGGGCGCTTCGACTCCGCCGTCGCCTCGCTCGCCGACGGCCGGGAACTCGCGATCCGCGTGGCTGACGACGATGACGCGGCGCGGGAGCTGGCGGCGGAGGCCCTGGCGCTGCGCGCCCTCACCGACGGTGCGCGTGCCATGCTGCCGTTCCGCGCCCCCGGCTACATCGGCGAGACCAGGGTGGGCGAAGGGCGTGCGCTCGTGACCGAGCTGCTCCCCGGCTTCCAGATCGAGGCGTCGATGGTGCCCGCCGGACGCGGCGCGGCGGAATCCATGGGAGCCGCGATCGCCGCCGTGCACGGGCTGCCGACGTCGGTCGTCCGCGGCGCCGGGCTCGTGATGCGCAGCGCCGAGGAGAGCCGCGCCGAGCTGGAGCGCCTCGTCGACACCGCGGCCGCCACCGGACACGTCCCTGCCCGCCTCACCGTGCGGTGGCGGGACGCCGTCGCCGACGACGACCTCTGGCGCTTCGAGTCGACCGTCGTGCTCGGCGGCGTGCAGGCGACGTCCTTCCTCTTCGACGACCACCCCGAGCGCGGCCCCGAGGTCACCGGCGTGATCGGCTGGCACGGTCTCGCGGTCGGCGATCCGGCACTCGATCTCTCCTGGCTGTCCGCGGCTCCCGACGCGGCGGCCGACGTGCACGGCGCCTACGCCCGTGCCATGGACCGCACTCCCGATGCCGGGCTCGAGGTCCGCGCGCGTCTGCTCGCCGAGCTGGAGTTCGCGCGCTGGCTCGTCCACGGCGACGCGCTGCGGCGCGAGGACATCGTGGAGGACGCTGCGGCGCTGCTCGAGGCTCTCGCCGACGGCCTCCGCCATGACGACCTCGGCGTGCCCGGCGACCGACGTTCGGACGTGGACTCCGCCATGGACGCGCTCGACCGCGTGCCGGTGGCGGCCGCCCCCGAGGTGGACACCTCGATGCAGACCGACGCCTACAACCCCGAAGAACTCTGGGCGGCGGAGGCGGACGACGCCGACCGCGACGCCCCGGCGGCGGCGTCGACGGACGCGGAGAAGCCCGCGGATGCACCGTCGCAGCCGGACGCGGAACGCCGCGCCGCGGTGGCGAGCATCGAGACCGAAGACCTCTCCGGCGTCGCCCAGGCGTTCGCCGAGACGCGCGGGAGCGGACGAGCTGAGCACTCCGCCCCCTCGTCCTCCCCCGCAGCCGACGACGACTCCGAGGAGGCTCAGCGCGCGGCGCGGGCAGCGCTCCAGCGCTGGAAGAGCTCCTCCTCCGAGTAGACGCGATCCCCGCGGATGACGAGGTCGTCGGCCACGTAGTACAGCGCCACGTCGATCTCCTCCAGCGGGACACCGAACCGTCGGTGGTACGCGAGCCGATAGAGGGCGAGCTGCAGCATGCGCTCCTCGCGCTCCTGCGGCGTCCGCGGCGCGCGCCCGGTCTTCCAGTCCACGATCTCGATCCGTCCGCCGCGGTCGGCGCGTCGGTACACCGCATCGAGCTTGCAGATCACGATGTGCGCGTCCGCGGCGCCGGCACCCGTCCCCGGAAGGCCGGCGCCCAGCGCGAAGTCGATCTCGATCTCCACGGCGAGAGGCTGCAGCGGCCCCCACTCGCTCCGCTCGAAGGTCTCCTGCAGCGCCGCGAGGTCGGCGGCATCCGCCGCTGCCCCTGACCCCGGAGCGCCCGGTACGCTGTCGCCCTCCGGCTCGTCCTCGTCGATCTCCCAGAGCGCCTCATCGACCCGGGTCCCGACGCCGACGAGCTCGGAGCGCTGCTCCACCCACGCGTGGAACAGGGTCCCCAGACGGGTCTGGCGGTACGGACGCTCCGGCATCGGACGCACGAGCGAGGACAGGGTGCCGGTGTAATCCGTGACGTAGTCCTTGAACCGGGAGGCGGGAACGCGGGTGGGAGCCTCGGCGTCCGTTCCGCGCTGGCGGGCCGCCCGCTCATCGAGGAGCCGGCGCAGCTCCTCCGTCGGAACGGCGGCGTCGTCGTGCAGGGCCTCCTCGACGAGCGCGGCCGCGGCGGTCACCACGGCACGCCTCCCGCCGAGGGGATCGAGCGGCCAGTGGAGCGTGGCCCCGGGACCGTCGTACGGGTTCTCGTCGGGATCGACCGGCGGGACCTCGTCGAGGCCGAGGACGTCGATGGCCTCGAGGAGGTACGGGCTCGGTGTGCGCGGCGCCTTCTGGCCCGCCCAGTGGGCTCCGCTGAGCAGAAGATCGCTCTTGGCGCGGGTGATCGCCACGTAGGCGAGGCGACGCTCCTCCTGGCGCTGATACTCCCGGTAGGCGTCCTTGAAGCGCTTGAGCGCGCCACCGTGCGGATTCGCCTTCGTCACACCGCCCGACAGCGACGCCTGGGCGCGCTTCTGCCGCATGCCGGGGTCGGTCTCCCCCTCCATCGCCTCCTCCGGATCCCAGAGGAAGCGCGGGAGCGCATCGCGGTCTCCGCGCAGCGCGAAGGGAACGACGCCGAAGCCGAACCAGCCGGAGGTGTCGGACACGCGTCCCGGCAGCTCGTCGACGACGAGGCGCACGACGGCGACCGCGTCCCACTCCAAGCCCTTCGACCCGTGGATCGTGAGCAGTTGCACGACGCCGGGCTCCGGCGGCTCCGGACGCGGCATCAGCTCGTCGGTGCTCTCGGCCTTGTCGAGCCAGGCCAGCAGACTGCCGATCGTGCCGCGCTCGTCGGCGGCGAGGAACGCGCGCACCTCGTCGGCGAACGCCCGCAGCTGGGTCGCTGCGACGCGCGCGGGGCCTCGGGTCTCGTTGGCGGCGAGCTCGATGTCCAGCCGCAGCTCCAGCTCGATGAGCCGGATGAGCTCCGGGATGGGCTGGGACGACGCGCGACGCAGACGCTCCAGCATCTCCCCCGCCGCGCGGATCCGGGCGCGGCCCTCCGGCGTGATCCCCTCCAGCAGGCGGTAGTCGTCCCGGACCGCGCGCACGATGTCGACCGCGTCCACGATGGAGACGGCCTCGTCGGCACCGCGGGAGGAGCGGAGCCGCACCCTGACCTCCTCGGGCAGGGGCATGAGGGCGGTGTCGCGCTCCGCGAGTGCGCGCCCCAGCTCGTAGAGCGCCGCCATGTCCGCCACCCCGACGCCGAAGCGCGGGCCGGTGAGGAGCCGGATCAGCGCCGAGCCCGCCGTCGGATCGTGCACCACCCGCAGGGTCGATACGACGTCGACGACCTCGGGCGTGGCGAGCAGGCCGCCCAGACCGAGGATGCGATGCGGGATGCCCCGCGCGGCGAGCGCGCCGGCGAAGGTCTGCATGTGGCGCTTGGACCGGAACAGGATGGCGCCGGTGTGCGGGGAGGCCGAGGTCGCGTCGTGGGCGGCGCGGCGTTCGGCGAACCAGGCCGCGACCTCGGCGGCCTCGTCGTCGACGGTGAAGGGGTAGCGCACGGCGACCGTGCCCTCCCCCGCGCCCGGCCGCGGCTCCAGCGGCGGCACATCGAGTCCGGGGCGCTGCAGAGGTTCGAGCACCCGGTTGGCGACGTCGAGGATCCTCCGATCGTTGCGCCAGCTCGTCATGAGGCTGTAGGTGCGCACGCCGCCTGCACTCGAGAACGACCGGGGGAACGCGTAGAGGTTGTCGGCGCTGGCCCCGCGCCAGCCGTAGATCGACTGATGCGGATCGCCGACGGCCATGACGGCCGTGTCGCGGAACAGCTCCGCGAGGAAGCGCGTCTGGATCACGGAGGTGTCCTGATACTCGTCGAGCAGCACCACACGGTGCTGCTCGCGCAGCTCGGCGCGGACGTCCGGCGCGGACTCGACGATGTCGTACGCGCCGGAGACCTGGTCGGCGAAGTCGAGCACGCCGCGGCGATCCTTCTCGGCGATGTAGTCCCGCACGAGGCGGGTCAGGGTCGAGAGGGTACGCAGGTTGACCGCCGCCTTCTCGACGTCGGCGTGGGAGCGGTAGGGCTCGAACGCCGCGGCCTGCGCCGCGGCGAGGCGCTCCGCCTCCGCGAGGTCGACGCGGTGGTCGAGGGCCTCGCCGGCGAGCCGCTGCACGGCGTCGATGACCGTCCCCAGGGCGTAGTCGACCTCCTCCAGTTCCGGCAGGTCGCTGCGGAGCACGACCTCCCGCGCCAGCATCCAGGAGGCCGCTTGGCTCAGCATCGCCACATCCGGATCCCGGCCGATGCGGGCGGCGTGCTCGCGGACGATGCCGTCCGCGAAGGCGTTGTAGGTCGACACGCGCGGGCGGATGAGGAGGTCGTCGGCGGTGCGGACCGCCGGCTCTCCGCCCGTGCCGTGCTGCCGGGCGAGGTCGTCGAGGACCTGCGCGCGCACGAGCTCCCGCTGGCGCCCCGGCGCGGCGTCCGCCACCCGGCGCAGCGCTCCTCCGGCGACGATCTCCGGGAGGTGCGGGAGCAGACCCCGCCGCCCGTACTCGTCGACGACGGCGAGGCGGGCGCCGATGCGCTCCGCCAGCTCCCCCGCCGCCTTGCGCGTGAACGTGAGTCCGAGGACCTCGTCCCGGCGGACGAGCCCGTTCGCGACGAGCCAGACGACCCGGGCCGACATGGTCTCCGTCTTGCCGCTGCCGGCTCCGGCGACGACGAGGGCGGGCTCGAGCGGGGCCTCGATCACCTGCTGCTGGGCGGGCGTCGGGGTCGGGAGTCCGAGCGCGGCGGCGATATCGGTCGCCGAGAGCACGGCGTCCGCGGGTCCTGCGGTCATGCGCTCACCGCCGGCACGGTGTGGATGCGGCACGGATGCACCCGGCGCTGGGTGTCGGCGCAGTGCGCCTCGACCTGAGCCGTGAAGCTCGCCGCCGACATGCCGCGGGCGACCTCCGCGACCCGGCGCAGGAACTGCGATCGGGCCTCGGCGTCCAGAGCATGCTGATGCGCGACGCGGTAGTCGCTCTTGGCCAGCGTCTTCGAGACGATGACGAGCCGCGCGCCCCCGAGCGAGCCCGGCGCGGCACCGGGCACGAGACCCTCCTGCACCGCGATCTGATACGCCGCGAGCTGGGCGTGCTCGACGACGCCGCCGTCCGACTCCGGATCGGTCTTCCCGGTCTTGAGGTCGACGACCACCGTGGTCCCCTCCGGCCCGCCGGCCATCGTCTGCCAGCCGCGGCCGCGCGCCCGGCCGTGTTCGCCGGCACCGGGCGGGTACGCCTCGACCCGGTCGATGTAGCCGTGCACGATGGCACGGTGCCCACGGTCCTCTCCCACCGGGTGCACCGTGGGCTCGGCGGTCGCACCGGACACGTCGACGGCGAACCGGAACTCCACCTCGCTGCCGAGGACGCGCCCGCCGTCTCTCCTCACCTCGCCGAGGTAGCTGTGCAGCCGGTCGACGAACAGGTCGGCGCGGCGGCGCTCCTTGCGTCCGATCCACGCCGTCTCGAAGTCGAGTTCCGGCCAGTGCTCCTCGACGATCTCCCGCATGCGCGCGAGATCGCCGTCCGGTACGCGCTCCATCGCCTCGTGGACGATCGTGCCGATACCGGCCGTCGGCGGCATGACCGTATCGCCCCCGAGGGCCGAGACGACCCAGTTGAGCCCGCACTCCTCATACGACTCCACGGCCGAGGGCGACACCCGTGCGCCGTTCGCGGCGAGATCGCGGAGCGGTGCCGCGGTCGACGGCGCCGTCACTCCGTACCAGTCGTGCGGATGCGCACCGGGCACCCCCTCCCTGGCCAGGACGGCGAGCTGGGCGGCGGCCTCGCGCCGCGCCGGCTCGGCGGGAGCCGTGGTGAGCACGCGACGGTGCCGCGCGACGAGCCCGCGCAGCGTGAGGGGGTGTTCCGCCGAGGCATGGCGCTCCGGCGGCTCCGGCGGCGGCAGGAATCCGAAGAACGCGCTGGGCGACAGGTCGTCGTCGTCCACGGCGGTGATGAGCAGTCGATGGCGCGCCCGGGAGAGCGCCCGCACGAACAGGCGCAGCTCGTCGTGCAGAGCGGCGCGACGCCGGTCGAGCACGCCGGGCACCTCCGCCGGCAGGCCAGAGCGCGCCGCGATCAGCGCGTCGGCGAGCCGCCAGGTCTGGAGCAGCCCGCCCCGCAGCCGCACGTTGGGCCACACGCCGTCCTGCACCCCGGCGACGACCACGGCGTCGAACTCCGTGCCGAGCGCTGTGGCCGGCGTGAGCAGCGTCACCGTGCCCGGCCGCTCGGGCGACGACAGCGTGTCCTCCGGCACCTCGCTGTCGAGGATGTCGCGCACGAAGACCTCGGGACGCTCGTTCGGGGTGCGCTCGACGAAGCGCTTGGCCGCGTCGAAGAGGGCCACGAGGGCGTCGAGCGACCGCGCCGTCTCGGCACCGGTGGGCAGCAGCGAGATCTCCCGCCACGCGACGTGCAGCCGCCGCCCGTCAACGGCCCTGGCCTGCTCCCAGATGCGCCACAGGAGGTCGTGGATCGTCTCGCCCTCCGCCGCCGCACGGGCGACGCCGGCGACCGTCTCGGCGAAGCGCTCGGCGGTCCGCGACTCGGGCGCATCGATGAGCGTCAGGGTGGCCGGCGCCGACATCGCCGCGCGCAGCAGCTCGCGCGCCGGGGTCGACCCGCCCTGCCCGAGCTCGAGGTGGCGGAGCCGCGCGCGCAGCCGCCGCAGCGCGATCGCATCCATGCCGCCGAACGGTGTGCGCAGCGCCTCCTCCCAGGCCTGCACCGTGCGCTCGTCGTCCGGGGTCAGCGCGAGCCGGACGATGCCGACGATGTCGCGCACGATCCCCTCGCTGCCGAGCGGGCGCTGCACACCGGCGGCCCTCGTCGGGATCTCGCGCGCGGCGAGCTCGGTCTCGAGGGCTGTGACCTGACGGGTGTCATGGGCGATGACCGCCATCCGCTCCCACGGGATCCCGGCGCGGAGATGCCAGTCGCGCATGACCCCGGCGATGCGGTCGAACTCCTCGTAGGGCGACGGGGCGAGGAAGGTCGACACCTCGGCCTCGTCGTCCTCCGCCGCCGGTGCCGGCGCCCGCCGGTGCTCGACCCGTCCTGACGCCCCGATCGCCTGCGTCACCGTGCGCGTCAGCGCGGTCAGCAGGGGGCGCTGCCGGTGCGCGCCGTCGAGCACGTGCACGGTGCCGAGCGCGCCGGTGAGCTGCGCGAACAGCTCGGGACTGGCCCCGCGGAAGGCACCGGAGGAGATGTCGGGATCGCCGAACGCCTGCACCGCGACGCCCCGCTCCCGGAGCGCGCGCACCACGCCGATCCCGCCGCGCGTGAGCTCCTGGGCGTCGTCGATGAGCACCACCCGCAGGGGTGCGAGCGGTCCGAGGGTGGCGCCGTCGGCGGTGCGGAGGATCCCCGCCGCCTCGCTGAGGAGGTCGGCGGTGTCACGGTGCGCGGCCCGCAGGGCGTCGAGCACCGCGCGGTACTCCTCCACGAAGTCGGCGGCCGCCGTCCACACCGCGTCGCCCGTGGCGCGCAGCTCCGCCGGGCTCGCCCCCAGCTCCGTGCACTCCGCGAGGAAGGCGCGGAGCTCGGAGCGGAAGCCCTTCGAGGCGCGGACGGGCTCGCTGAGCGCCGGAGGCCAGGAGATGCGGGCGTCCTCGGCATCTCCGGCCAGCAGTTCGGCGATGATGCGATCCTGGTCGGCGCCGGTGAGCAGCGCCGGCGGCTCGGCCCCTTCGCGGACCATCGCCCCGCGGACCAGCTGGAACGCGAACGACCCGAGCGAGCGTGCCAGTGGCCCTGGCGTCGCCTGGCCGATGCGCACGCCGATCCGGTCGCGCAGCGCGGTGGCCGCCTGCCGGCTCGGGGTGAGCGCCAGCACCTCCTCCGGACGCAGCCCCTCGACCTCGAGGAGCTGCACGACCCGGTCGACGAGCGTGCGCGTCTTACCCGTGCCGGGGGCGCCGATCACGACGCCGGACGCGGTCGGCGGCGCCGTGATCACAGCTCGCTGCGCGGCATCCGACATCATCCCTCCACGCTATCGGGAGGCGCGGACATCGGCGTCGAGGGCGGGGCTGCTCGCGGGTTGTGCGCTCAGGGCGAAACGGCTCCCGTCACCGGTCTCCGCCGCCGGCTGCGCGATAGAGTTGGGCGAGTCCGACGACCTGCAAGGAGCACCCGTGGAAATCCGCATCGGCATCATCAACACCGGCCGCGAGCTGAGCTTCGACACCGCTGCCACGGCGGACGAGGTCCGCACCCAGGTCTCCGCGGCACTCGAGCAGAGCGCCTCGCACCTGAGCTTCGCCGACGTGAAGGGCAACTCCTACATCGTGCCGACCGCGAACCTCGCCTACATCGAGCTGGGCACCGAGGAGTCGCGTCGCGTGGGCTTCGTCGCCTGACCCGCGCATGTACATCCTCCTCGCCCTCGTCGGCGCCTGCGTGCTCGGGATCGCCGCGCACTTCCTGATCGGCGGTCGCGAGCTGCGGGGCGTCGCCCTCGCCCCGGCGATCGCGACGGCCGTCTCGGCGATCGTCTACACGAGCCTGCAATGGGCCGGCGTGGGCGAGGACAGCGTCTGGCTGTGGCTCGCGAGCATCCTCGGCGCGGTGGTCGTCGCGGCGCTGGCGACCGCGGCTCTCACCGCAGGGCGTCGACGCGGCGATGAGCAGAGGCGAGCCGCGCTCGGGATCTGACCTAGGACGCGAGGCCCATCGCATCCATGCGGCGCGCGTGCGCTCCCATGAGCTCGGTGTACACCGGCTCGATCCGGGCCTCCTCCACGGCGAGGAGCTCCGGCCGCAGGGCCGCACGGCAGACGAGGATCGTGTCCCCCACGAGGCGCCGTGCCCACATGGACAGCAGCGAGCGCCACTCCTCGTCGCTCTCGATCGTCTCCTGGATGATCGCGACGATCTCGTGGCGCGCATCATCCTCGCGCAGGATCTCGGCGACCCGCCGCCCCGTCTCGCCGTAGCTCGAGGCGAGCGCGAGGTAGAAGTCGTCGAGCATGCCCGCCGTGATGTAGACCGCGAGCAGGGTCTCGCGCGGGCGCGCCCCGATGGTCTTGCGCCGGAACGCGTCGAGGTGCTCGCGGAACGGGAGCATGAGCTGCGTCGGGTCCTGGCCGCGTGCCGCGATGATGTCGACGATGCTCCGGTGCTTGGTGAGCGCGGCACCGGCGGCCCGGGACAGCGACTCCTTCTCGGCCAGCTCGGGAGTCGCGCGGATGAGCCGCGTCAGCGTCTCGAAGTACCCGAGCTGGAGGTAGGCCGCCTGGCCGAGGAACCGGTCGAGCTCGGGCGCCAGCTCCGCGAAGTCGACACGCGTCGCATCGCTCTGCTCGCCGCGGCTGCGCAGCGCCAGGGTGCGTCGCGGCGCGGCATCGCGCTGCCAGAACCACTTAACCACGAGGTGTTCCTCCCGAGTCGGCCACGTCGTTCACAATACTCGGGCGACGGCGTCCTCCCTGTCCGGAGCCGCCCCTCCGGTAGGCTGGGCGTGTCCCCGCCGTCGGAGCGGGGCCCCGCGCCTGTGGCACACGAGACGGCGTGGCTCCGTTTACGAGGCGATCGCGAGGTCGCCGGACAGGCATCTGAACACAGTGACAAGTTTCGCCGAACTCGGCATCGACCAGGACATCGTCGACGCACTGGCAGCGAAGGGCATCGTCGATGCCTTCCCCATCCAGGAGCAGACCATCCCCCTCGGCCTCCCCGGCCAGGACATCATCGGGCAGGCCAAGACCGGTACCGGCAAGACGTTCGGCTTCGGCATCCCGGTCGTGCAGCGACTCGGGAAGGACCCGGAGCCGGGCGTCAAGGCCCTCATCGTCGTCCCCACCCGCGAGCTCGCGGTGCAGGTCTACGAGGACATCGACCTCCTCACGAGCAACCGCTCCACGAGCGTCGTCGCCATCTACGGCGGCAAGGCCTACGAGGGCCAGATCGACCAGCTCAAGGCCGGCGCGCAGATCGTCGTCGGCACGCCGGGCCGTCTCATCGACCTCGCCGGCCAGCGCCTGCTCGATCTCTCGAACGCGACCGAGGTCGTGCTCGACGAGGCCGACAAGATGCTCGACCTCGGCTTCCTCGCCGACATCGAGAAGATCTTCCAGAAGGTACCGGCGGTGCGGCACACCCAGCTGTTCTCCGCGACCATGCCCGGCCCGATCGTCGCGCTCGCGCGGCGGTTCATGACCAACCCCATCCACATCCGCGCGAACGATCCGGACGAGGGTCTGACGCAGGCGAACATCAAGCACCTCGTCTACCGCGCGCACTCGCTCGACAAGGACGAGGTCATCGCGCGCATCCTGCAGGCCGAGGGGCGCGGCAAGACCGTGATCTTCACGCGGACCAAGCGCGCGGCCCAGCGCCTCGTCGACGAGCTCACCGACCGCGGCTTCAACGTGGGCGGCGTGCACGGCGACATGGGCCAGGACCAGCGCGAGCGCTCCATGGCCGCGTTCAAGGCCGGCAAGAAGGACGTGCTCGTGGCGACGGATGTGGCCGCGCGCGGTATCGACGTGGATGACGTCACGCACGTCATCAACCACACGATCCCCGACGAGGAGAAGACCTACCTGCACCGCGCGGGACGCACCGGCCGCGCGGGGAAGACCGGCATCGCCGTCACGTTCGTCGACTGGGAGGACCTGCACAAGTGGGCCCTCATCAACCGCGCCCTCGAGTTCGGCCAGCCCGAGCCCATCGAGACCTACTCCTCGAGCCCGCACCTCTACACCGACCTCGACATCCCCGAGGGGACGAAGGGCCGGCTCGTGAGCGCGCCGAAGAAGGAGGCGGTCAAGACCGAGCGCTCCCGTCGCCCGGAGCGCGCTGCCGACGCCGCCGCCGAAGGGACCGGGGAGGGCGGCACGCGCCGCCGTCGCCGCCGCCGGACGGGTTCCACGCCCGTCGGCTCGACCTTCGCCGAAGGGGCGACCGAGGGCGGGTCCGCCGAGGGCTCGACCGCGCAGACCGCCGACCGGGGCGCCGAGGGCGCCGGCACGCACGACGGCGCCGGCAAGGAGCACCACGACGGCAAGCCCGCTCCCGCGCGTCGCCGCCGCCGTCGTCGCGGCGGCTCCGGCAGCGGAGCGGCACCCGTCACGGGCGCCTGATCCGCATCATCGTCGTCCGAGGGGCGCCGCACGGTCTTCCGTGCGGCGCCCCTCGTTCTGCAGGAGCGCAGCCGGGACCTGCGGCGGGTAGACCCAGGCGACGAGCACGACCGAGATGATCATCAGCAGGAACCAGGAACTGAGCTTGCTCAGCGACACCGGCTGCCATCCCTCCGCCTGGTCCGGGTAGGCCCAGGCGCCCGCCCACGTGCCGATGTTCTCGGCGAGGTAGATGAACACCGCGACGCCGGCGAACACGACCAGGAGCGGAAGGCGGATGGTGCGGCGCCACACGCGCGCGTGCAGGATCGTGGGCAGCCAGAGCACGACCACGGCGGCGAGGAGCACCCACCGCGCGTCCCACCACCAGTGGTGGGTGAAGAAGTTGATGTAGATCGCCGCCGCCAGCACGGCCGTCATCCACCGCCGCGGATAGCGGGTGAACCCGAGGTCGAACAGCCGGTACACCCGCACCATGTACGAGCCGACCGCCGCATACATGAAGCCGCTGAACAGCGGGACGCCGCCGATGCGCAGGATGCCGTCCGCGGCGTACGCCCAGGAGCCGACGTCGGTCTTGAACAGCTCCATCGCGGTCCCCGTGATGTGGAAGAGCACGATCACCCAGAGCTCCCGTCCGCTCTCCAGCCGGAACACGAGCATCGCCACCTGGATCAGGACGGCCGCGATCGTCAGGGCGTCGTTGCGGGCGAGCGCCGCGTCGTCGGGATACCAGAGGCGGGCCGCGATGATCACCACCAGGAGCGCCGCGCCGAACACGCACGCCCACGCCTGCTTGAGCACGAACACGACGAACTCGGCGAGTCCGGCGCGGAAGCCCGTCGTCGGCACCGCGCGGAGGAGACGGCGGGCGGCCGCATCGACGCGGCGCTCCAGGGAGGTGGCACGTTGCATGCCTCGGACCGTAGCGGTCGGGGTCGACAGAACGCCGGGAGACCGCCGACAGTCCGCCGGGCTCAGGGACGCCGCGGTGGGGTACCCGTGGCCCGGTCGATGATGCGGGCCACCATGTCCTCCGTGGTGGTGTTCTCCCCCGGCACGTTGGGCTTGCCCGTGCCGTGGTAGTCGCTGGACCCGGTGACGATGAGGTCGTGCCGTTCCGCCAGCTCGCGAAGGAGCCGCTTGCCGGCGGCCGTGTTCTCTCGATGGTCCACCTCGAACCCGGCCAGCCCGGCGTCGAGCAGCCGCTCGATGTACGGCATCGGCATCATCCGATCGCGGCCCGCCGTCACGGGATGCGCGATGATCGCCACGCCTCCCGCCTCGGTGAGCAGTCTCACGGCGGTCAGCGGGTCCGGCGCGTAGTGGGGCTCGTAGTAGCCCTCCCGCGGGTGCAGGATGCCGTCGAAGGCCTCCCCCCGATCGCGCACGATGCCGCGGGCCACCAGGGCATCGGCGATGTGGGGACGGCCGACCGTCGCGTCGAGCGTCGTCTGGGCGAGGACGTCGTCCCAGTGCAGGTCGTAGTCGCGGCCGATGTTGCGGACGATGCGCTCCGCGCGCCCGATCCGGTCGTTCCGGATCCGGTCGGTCTCGGCCCGCAGCGCCGCATCCTCCGGATCGAAGAGGTAGCCGAGCACGTGCACGCTGCGCCATTCGTGCTTGGCGGAGAGCTCCATGCCCGGGAGGAAGGTCATGCCCAGGGCGGCGGCGGCGTCGCCGGCCTCCGCCCAGCCGGTGGTGCGGTCGTGATCCGTGAGCGCCGCGGTCCGCACCCCGTGCCGATGCGCCTGTCTCATGACCTCGGCGGGCGTCTCGGTGCCGTCGGAGTGGTTGGAATGCAGGTGCAGGTCGGCGGGACCGGCGGGCGGAACGGGCATCCTCCGAGCGTACCGAGCGCCGACGCGCGTGGCGCGGAATCCCGGACACCGATCGCGGCGACGAGCCGGTCCTGAGGCAGGGACTTCACAGGCGGCGCTTCTAGGCTGGACGGGATGTTTCGACTCCTGGGGATCCTGCTGACCGTCCTGTTCGCGATCGCGACGGCGGTCGTCGTGTGGCCGCAGTTCTTCCGCCTCGAGCAGACCTACCCGTTCGCTCAGCTCGTCGCCGCCCGCGGCCTCGTGCTCGGCGGCTTCCTGGTCATCGCGGTGCTGGCGCTGCTGCTCCTGCTCGCCCGGCCGTTGCGGGGCTTCGCGGCGTCCATCCTGATCGTCGCGCTGCTCGGTGCCGCCGCGACCGGCGTGATCGGGGCGACGCGGGGGTTCGGCGTGGCTGCCCTCCCCGAGCGGACCGACACGAGCCTGCGAGTGCTCACCTGGAACACGGCGGGTGAGGCCGTCTCCGCCGAGCAGATCGCCCGGGAGATCCTGGAGCAGGAAGCCGACGTGGTGGCGCTGCCCGAGACCACCGAGGAGGTCGGCGAGCGGATCGCGCTCATGCTGCGCGAGCAGGGGCATCCCATGTGGGTGCACCACGTGCAGTTCCGCCCGGACGTGGAGGACGGCCCGCAGTCGTGGCAGACCACCGTGCTCGTGGCTCCGGAGCTCGGCGAGTACTCCGTCATCGAGTCGTCGAAGGACGGGAGCAACAACACCGGATCCGTGCCCAGCGCCGTGCTCATGCCCATCGACGGCGATGGCCCCACGATCGTCGCCGTGCATGCCGTCGCGCCGCGCATGGAGGAGATGCAGCAGTGGCAGAGCGACCTGCAGTGGATCGCCGACCAGTGCCCCGCAGGTGACTTCATCCTCGCCGGCGACTTCAATGCGACCGTGGATCATATGGCCTCCCTCGGCATCGACGGCGGCGACATCGGGTACTGCCGCGACGTCGCCTCCCGGACCGGCAACGGGATGTCCGGCACCTGGCCGAGCTCGTTCCCCGCTCTCGCCGGCGCCCCCATCGACCACGTGATGGCGTCGGCCAACTGGCGCCCCACGGGCTCCGCCGTGCTCGACGACGCCGGGGGCAGCGATCATCGCGCCCTCATCGTGCAGCTCGAGCCGGCCGGCTGATCACGCCGGGGGCCTCCAGGTGAGAGACTGGACGGATGAGCACCGGAGAAAACGACACGATCGCTGACGAGACCGTCGAAGCCCCCGTCGAGAACAGCTCGACCAACCGCAAGCAGCCCTTCCCGCAGGGCTTCCTCGACACCATCTCCACCGGCTGGGCCGAGCGTCCGGAGACGCTGCCCGCGCCGCGCGCCCAGGCTCCGTACGCCGAGCGCCGCCGCGCCGCCGTCTCGGCCGCGTTCCCCGGCAAGCGCCTCGTGATCCCCGCCGGCTCGCTCAAGCAGCGCAGCAACGACACCGACTACGTCTTCCGCGCGCACTCCGCCTTCGCGCACCTCACCGGCTGGGCCTCCGACGCGGAGCCGGACTCGGTGCTCGTCTTCGAGCCGACGTCCGACGGACACGACATCACCCTGTACTTCCGCGAGCGCGCCGACCGCACCACGACCGAGTTCTACGCCGACGCTACCGTCGGCGAGTTCTGGATCGGCCCGCGCCCGTCGCTGGCCGGCGTCGCCGCCGACCTGCAGGTGGCCACGGCGCACCTGCACGAGTTCACCCCGGTCGACGGCGAGCTCGTCCTCGACGAGGACGAGGCCCTCACGCGTTTCGTCTCCGAGCTGCGCCTCATCAAGGACGACTTCGAGATCGCCGAGATGCGCCGGGCCGTGGCGATCACGGCGCAGGGCTTCGACGACATCATCCGTGAGCTCCCGGCCGCGGTCGCGCACGCCCGGGGCGAGCGCGTCGTCGAGGGCGTCTTCCACCGCCGCGCCCGCGAGGACGGCAACGGCGAGGGCTACGACACGATCGCCGCGTCCGGGCCGCACGCGTGCTACCTGCACTGGACGCGCAACGACGGCACGGTCGTGCCGGGAGACCTCATCCTCGTCGACGCGGGCGTGGAGGCGGACAGCCTCTACACCGCTGACATCACCCGCACGCTGCCGGTGTCCGGGACGTTCACGGACGTGCAGCGCCGCGTCTACGAGACCGTGCGCGAGGCCGCCGACGCGGCTTTCGCGGCGGCGAAGGTCGGTGTCCGCTTCCGTGACGTGCACGCCGCGGCGATGGCCGTGATCGCCGAGCGCACCGCGGAGTGGGGCCTGCTCCCGGTCACCGCCGAGGAGGCCCTGGACGCGGACAAGGGCGGCCAGCACCGGCGCTACATGGTGCACGGCACGTCGCACCACCTCGGCATCGACGTGCACGACTGCGCGCAGGCGCGCCGCGAGATGTACTACGACGGCATCCTCACGCCGGGCATGGTCTTCACGATCGAGCCGGGGCTGTACTTCCAGATCGACGACCTCACGGTACCCGCCGAGCTGCGCGGCATCGGCGTCCGGATCGAGGACGACATCCTGATGACCGAGGACGGCCCGGTCAACCTCTCCGCGGACATCCCGCGCACGGCCGACGAGGTCGAAGCCTGGATGGCGCGACTGCAGGGCTGACGACGGGAGGGAGTGGGGCCGCGGCCGCGCTCCTCACCCCCGCAGCGTGCTGACGAAGGCGTCGACCACGGGCGCCAGGTCCGCGGCGACGTCCGCCGACGGCCGCCGCCGGCCCTTCACCTCGAAGGAGTGGCCGCCACCCTCGACCCAGTGCACCCGCGCGTCGTGACAGGACGCGACGGCCTCCTCGAGCTGGGCGATCGGCTGGATGAACGGGTCCGCGGTGCCCTCCACGAAGAGCTGCGGGACGGTGATCGAGGGGAGATGGGCGATCCGCGGCTTGTCCGGACGCCCCGGCGGGTGGAGCGGGTAGCCGAGGTAGACGAGGCCGTCCACGACGAGCCCCTCTGCGACGGCCAGGGACGCCATGCGCCCGCCGTAGGACTTCCCGGTCGCCCACACGGCCGCATGCGGCGCCCGTGCACGGGCTTCGGCGACCGCGGCCTCCCACGTCGCGACCGCGTGGGCGGCGGGACCGGGCATGCGGCGCCCCTGCTCGGCGTACGGGAAGGAGAAACGCAGCGTCGAGTAGCCGAGTGCGGCGAGGGCCAGGTCGAAGCCGACGAGGAAGGGGTGATCCTTCCCCGCCCCGGCCCCGTGGGCGATCAGCACGACGTCATCGCGGGTGCCCGGCGTCCAGTCGGCGGATACCGGGGTCGCGCCGGCGGGCAGGGCGACCTCGATCCGGACGGCGGAGGGCACCGGGGTCACCGCACGGATCCGGGGGTGCCGGTCTCCGGGTCGGCGGGCCGCGGCGGAAGACCGGGCTCAGGAGCGGGAGCGGGCTCAGGAGCCGGGCCGGGCTCAGGAGCCGGTTCAGGGGCCGGAGCAGGCTCAGGGGCCGGGCCGGGCTCAGGAGCGGGTTCAGGAGCCGGAGCAGGAGCGCCCTGCGGGATCCGCTCGCCGTACTTCGGCGGCTCGTCCAGGTTCACCGGAGGACGCACGGGGGCGACCCGCTGCGCGCCGAGGACCTGCCGCGCCTTCGCCAGCGACCCGGGCTGCACGGTCACCTCGTAGTGATCCGCGGCGAACTGCGTCACACTCGCGAAGTCACGGCGGCGACGCACGATGGCGTAGGTGATGAGGCTCAGCAGCATGCCCACCGCGACGCCGATGAGGACGAAGCCGACGAACAGCTGGATCGGCACCTCGGGGTTGCCCAGGACGAGGATCGCCGACAGGAAGAGGCCGATGAGCACCCCGTTGATCGCGCCCGAGCGCGCGGCCGCGGCGTAGCCGAGCCGTCCGGTCACCCGCTCGACCGTCCGCACGCTCTGCCCGACGATCGCGATGTCGCGCGCAGGGACCTCTCCGGCGATCAGCTTCGACACCGCCTTCTGCGCGCTCTCGTAGTCGCGCATGGAGGCGACGATCTCACCGGTGTCCGTGCCGCTCGCGGGGCGATTCAGCATGCTCATCCGGCTATTCTTCCACGTCGTGCCTCGCGGCCGGCCGAGCGACCGCCCCGACAGCCGCCCCGGCACGCCGCGGGCTACGCTGGTCGGGTGAGCACACAACGGGTTTTCGCCGCGCGCCTGGCAGGGTGCGCCGTCTTCGATCCCGTCGGCGACCGGCTCGGCAAGGTCCGGGACGTCGTCGTCGTGTATCGAAGTACCGCGGCCCCGCGCGTGATCGGACTGGTCGTGGAGATCCCCGGCCGGCGCCATGTGTTCCTCTCGATCGGCCGGGTCACGTCGATCCGGTCCGGGCAGGTCATCACCACCGGCCTCATCAACGTGCGGCGCTTCTCTCCCCGCGCCGGCGAGGTGCGCGTCCTCGCCGAAATGCTGGGCCGGCGGGTGAGTCTGACCGACGGCAGCGGCACCGCGGTGATCGAGGACGTGGCGATCGAGCCGAACCGTCTCGGCGAGTGGGCGATCAGTCAGCTCTTCCTGCGCCGCCCGAAGACCGGCGCGTCGCCGTTCGCCAAGGGCCCGACGACGTTCGCGGCCTGGAGCGAGGTCACCGAGGAGCACGCACCGGGCGAGTCGCAGTCCGCCGAGCAGCTCGTCGCCTCGTACTCCGAGCTGCACGCCGCGGATCTCGCCAACACGCTCCTCGACCTCCCGCAGCAGCGGATGATCGAGGTCGCGGAGGAGCTCTCCGACGATCGCCTCGCCGACGCCCTCGAGGAGATGCCGGAGGACGAGCAGGTGCACATCCTCGACCGCCTCGGCGAGGAGCGCGCGGCCGACATCCTCGATCAGATGGAGCCGGACGACGCCGCCGACCTCCTCGCCCAGCTTCCGCCCACCCAGCTGGAGGAGCTGCTCCAGCGGATGGAGCCGGAGAAGGCGGAAGACGTGCGGATGCTGCTGCGCTACGGTCCCGACACGGCCGGCGGTCTGATGACCCCGGAGCCGATCATCCTGTCCGCCGACGCCACGGTCGCCGAGGCCCTGGCGCTCATCCGCCGCCACGAGCTGCACCCGGCCCTGGCGGCAGCGGTGTTCGTGACGCTCCCACCGTTCGAGACGCCGACCGGGCGGCTGCTCGGCCTCGTGCACTTCCAGCGGATGCTGCGCTATCCGCCGCACGAGCGGCTCGGCGCCATCCTCGACGACAGCCTCGAGCCGGTGCCCGTCACCGCCTCCGCCGCCGAGGTCGCCCGCATGCTCGCCAGCTACGACCTCGTCTCCCTGCCCGTGATCGACGCGGCCCACCGCCTCGTCGGCGCGATCAGCATCGACGACGTCCTCGACTACCTGTTGCCGGACGACTGGCGCACGCACGACAGCGACGACGTCGCCCCGCCCGTGACGGAGGCGCGCTGATGGCACGCAAGGAGCGGGCCGCCCGCCTCGACGCGCCAGGACGGACGAGCACCCGCCCCCGGTCGACCTCGCGCGACCGCTTCGGACGCTTCACGGAATGGGTCGCCCGTGCCATGGGCACGCCGGCGTTCCTCGTCATCCTCAGCCTCTTCTGCATCCTCTGGATCGGCTGGAACACGCTCATGCCCCGCGAGGTGCGCTTCGACGACGCCGCGCTGGGCTTCACCGCGCTCACCCTCATGCTGTCGCTGCAGGCCTCGTACGCCGCACCGCTGATCCTCCTCGCGCAGAACCGCCAGGACGACCGCGACCGCGTGCAGATCGAGCAGGACCGGCAGCGCGCCGAGCGCAACCTCGCCGACACCGAGTACCTCGCCCGCGAGATCGTCGCGCTGCGGATGTCGCTGGAGGAGCGCAACGCGCAGGTGGTCACCCGCGACGTGCTGCGGCAGGAGCTCCGTGCCCTGCTGGCCGAGCTGGGCGACGCCGAGGAGAAGCCCGCAGGCGGCACCGCCTCATGACCGCGGCCGAGAGCGTCAGAGCCGCGGTGGCGGCGGTGACCGACCCCGAGCTGCGGCGGCCGATCGGCGACCTCGACATGGTGCGCGACATCACGGTCGAAGACGGCGTGGCGCATGTGGGCATCGTGCTGACGATCGTGGGGTGCCCCGCCGCCGACCGCATCGAGCGCGACGTGCGCGGTGCCGCCGCCACGGTCCCCGGGGTCACGGGCGTCGAGGTCGAGGTGGGCGTGATGACCCCGGCCGAGCGCAAGGCCCTCACCGAACGGCTCCGCGCGGGTCGCCCCGCCCGGCACATGCCGTTCGGGCCCGATTCCCTCACCCGCGTGATCCTCGTCTCCAGCGGCAAGGGCGGCGTCGGGAAGTCGACGGTCACCGCGAACCTCGCCGTCGCCCTCGCCGATCAGGGCCTCGCCGTCGGCCTGGTGGATGCGGACGTGCACGGCTTCTCGATCCCCGGTCTGCTCGGCATCCCGGCCGGCACGCAGCCGACGCGCATCGACGACCTCATGCTGCCGCCGGTGGCCCACGGGGTGAAGACCATCTCGATCGGGATGTTCCTGCGCGACGGGGAGTCCGTCGTGGCCTGGCGCGGACCGATGCTGCACCGCACGGTCTCGCAGTTCCTCACCGACGTCTTCTTCGGCGATCTCGACGTCCTGCTCATCGACATGCCGCCCGGCACCGGGGACATCGCCATCTCGATCGGGCAGCTCCTCCCCCACGCCGAGGTGCTCGTGGTCACCACGCCGCAGGCGGCGGCCTCCGACGTGGCCATCCGCAGCGGACTCGTCGCCCGTCAGACCGGTCAGCGGGTGATCGGCGTGATCGAGAACATGTCCGCGTACACCCTCCCCGACGGCACCGTCATCGACCTGTTCGGTGCGGGCGGCGGAGCGGCGGTCGCGGAGGCCCTGTCCGCGCCCGACGCGCCGGTCCCCCTGCTCGCCTCCATCCCGCTCAGCCCGGCGCTCCGCCAGGGCGGCGACGAGGGCGTCCCGGTCGTCACCTCGGCGCCGGACGACGCCGCCGCGCAGGCGATCCGCACGATGGCCGCCGCCCTCGCCCGACGGGGCCGGGGCCTGTCCGGCCGCTCGCTGCCCATGTCGATCGGATGAGCACGCGTGGGAGGATGGACGGATGCCGCACCGCTCCGTGACCGTGGATGAGGGACTGCTGCGGAGGATGGCGCGCGACGCGGCCGTCTACGCGCTCACCCGTCCCGTCGCGATCGTGATGTGGGTCGCGCTGGCGGCGGGACTCGTCCTCTCCGTCTTCACCCTCAACGACCTCCTCTCCACGGGAGCCGAGGTCAGCGCGATCGTCGCCTGGATGCCCGTGGTCACGGTGGGACTGGGCGCCTACGCGGTGCTCCTGACCACCTCGAGCGCCCGGCGCGCCGTGCGGGCCGCGATGCCGGTGGAGAGCGTCGTGTGGGTCGCACTCGAAGAGGATCGGCTGCAGCTGGGAAGCGATCGTCGTCGTTCCGAGATCCCCTACGCCACGTTCCAGAGTCTCCGCGTCGGACGGGACGCCGTGATCTTCAAGGTGCGCGACGCCTCCGTCGCCACCGCCATCCCGCGCTCGCTCTTCAGCGACGAGGAGCTGGCGACCCTGCGGACGCGGATCTCCTGACCGGACGGCTCAGGTCGCCTCGCTGTCGAACGGCGGGCGGTCCTCCGCGCTGAAGGTCGGCGGCGCGGTGCGCGGGGCCACCGGCTCGGCGATCGTCGCCGTCGCCTGCGCGGGGGTCGCAGGCTCCGGCTCCTCGAGGAGCGCGTCGCGGATGATGCGCCGGGGGTCGTACTGCCGCGGGTCGAGCTTGCGCCAGTCCACATCGTCGAGTTCCGGTCCCATCTCCTCGCGCACACGGGACTTCGTGTCGCGGATGTACTCGCCGGCCCTGCGCACGATGCTCGCGAAGGCCTCCGCGGCACGCGGCAGACGCTCGGGGCCGATGATCAGCACCGCGATCAGGCCGATGAGCAGCAGCTTCTCGAAGGTGAGGCCGAACGTCATGTGACCAGGCTACCGCCGCGCCTGCGGGCTCTGCGCGCGGTGAGCGAATACCCTGGACACATCAGCCATGCACGCAGGGAGAGGCAGGTCATGAGCGAGCACGACGCCAACGCGCGCTTCCTTCGCGAGTCCATCGTCGAGCCGGAGACCATCGCCCGCGCTCGCGCCCACGCCGTGGAGCTGGGAGCGGCCCCGATCAGCGCGGTCGTCGGCTCGCAGATCGCCGTGCTCGCCGCCGCCGGAACGGCGCGCTCCATCGTCGAGATCGGCACCGGCGCCGGCGTCTCCGGACTCTGGCTGCTGCGCGGGGCCCCGAACGCGGTGCTGACCTCGATCGACAACGAGCCCGAGCACCTCGCCGCCGCCCGTCAGGCGTTCGCGGACGCGAAGGTGCCCGCCACCCGCGCGCGGTTCATCGCCGGCCGCGCGATCGACGTGCTCCCCCGCATGAACGAGGCGTCGTACGACATCGTCCTCGTCGACGCCGACCCCGAGAACGTCATCGAGTACGTCTCGCACGGTCTCCGCCTCGCCCGCACCGGCGGCCTGGTGCTCGTGCCGCGCATCCTCGCCGGGGGCCGGGTGGCCGACCCTGTCCAGCGCGACGACGTCACCTCCGCCTACCGATCGCTCGTCCAGGAGACGCAGGAATCCTCGGCGGTGCTGGCCACGGTCTCGCCCGCGGGCGAGGGCCTGCTGCAGCTGATCCGCCTCGACGACCGGGCCTGACCGGGTCCGCCGACGCGAAGAGGGCGAGGGATCCGCGGATCCCTCGCCCTCTTCGCGTCGCGCTGCAGCGGACCAGGTACGATCAGGCCGGGGCCACGACGGCACCGAGCACGTCGTGAAGCTCCTTGGCCTCGGCGTCGTTCACGGAGACGACCAGGCGGCCTCCTCCTTCGAGCGGAACACGCACGATGATGAGTCGTCCCTCTTTCACGGCCTCCATGGGTCCGTCTCCGGTCCTCGGCTTCATCGCTGCCATCGTGGCTCCCTTTCCTCCGGTGGTATGGGACGAGTTTATCGGGTGCGACCGCGCCGTGGACGTCACGGGACACAATCCGCTCCCCGGCGTCGTCAGGGCACCTGCCAGAACGTGCTGCCGAGGGCATACACGTGATAGATCCACACCCACTGGCCGACCAGGCACAGCGCCAGCACGCCCAGCCGCCACGCTCGTGAGCGCGGTACCGCCACCGCTCCCCACGCCGGGCTGAGCGGCAGCAGCAGGCGGAACGTGCTCGACTGCGGGAAGAACACCGCGAGCAGGTAGAGCAGGTAGCTCGCGCTCCAGAGACGGAGGTCGGGGCCGAGAGCGCGCACCTGCGGGGACAGCAGCAGCGCGGCGGCCGCCGCGACCACGAGCACGATGAGCGCGACCGGCCCCCAGCCGGCTGGCAGGCCCCACAGCTCGAACCAGAACTGCGATGCCTGCACCCAGCCCTCGAAGGGCACGAACCCCTCGACGCCCCCGGTGATCCAGTGCCGGCGCCAGGCGAGCTCGGTGGCGAGGTAGGCGCCGGGGTCCCCGGTCACGACACCGGCGATCACCTGCCACGCGAACCCGGTCGCCGTCGCCAGTGCGCCGAGGGCGACGATGTGCACGACCTCCCTGCCCCCGAGCGGATCCGTGCGACGGTGCGTCCAGCGGAGGATCCCGTGCAGACCGAGGTACAGGGCGAAGGCGAGCACTCCGGGGCGGGTGAATCCCAGCACCGGGATGAGCACGTACAGCCAGGCGTAGTTCCGGCGGATCGTCGCGTCCAGCGCGAGGAAGAGCAGCAGCAGGAAGAGCGTCTCCGCGTAGCCGACCTGGAACAGGGCGCCCAGGGGGCCGGCGGCGAAGAAGACGACGGCCCACAGCGCCGCCGCGTTCCCGATGCGGTCGCGGAGCAGACGATGCAGGGCGAGACAGGCCAGATAGCCGGCGACGAGCGCGAGCACGAGCGCTCCGGCGCCCCAGGAGCCGAACAGGAAGCCCAGCGCCTTCGCGGCGTACGCGAACACGGGCATGAAGGCCCACGCGTTCTCGGCCACCTCCCCCTCGTCGGTCAGCGGGAGGTCGGCGGGATAGCCGTGCACCGCCACCTGCCAGTACCACTGGGCATCCCATCCGAGGACGAAGTCCACGAGCCCGGCGTCGCCGCCGAAGCGCGAGAACACCGTGGACAGGGAGGCCGCGGCGATGAGGAATCCGGTCGTCACGACCCGTGCGAGGACGTAGATGATGCCGATGCGCAGAGCCAGCGGCATCCGCGCCCAGCGCCGTGCGAGCGTCAGTGCGACGTGAGCCATGCGCGCAGACCCCGCTCGACGGCGTCGATCTGGGCGAGCGGCACACGCTCCTCGTCGTGATGGGCGAGATGCGGGTCACCGGGCCCGTAGTTCACGGCCGGGATGCCGAGGGCCGAGAAGCGCGCCACGTCGGTCCATCCGTACTTCGGCTGCGGCTCCGCGCCGACCGCCGCGACGAACCGGCGCGCGATGTCGGCGTCCAGCCCGGGGCGGGCGCCCTCGGCGGCATCCGTGATCTCGACGTCGAAGCCGGCGAGGACCGCCCGGACGTGGGCCTCGGCGTCGGCCGCGGACTTGTTCGGCGCGAAGCGGTAGTTGACCTCGACCTCGCAGGCGTCCGGGATGACGTTCCCGGCGACCCCACCCGCGATGCGGACCGCGCTGAGCCCCTCCCGATAGAGCAGGCCCTCCACCAGCACCTCCCGGGCCCGGTACTCGGACAGCCGGGTGAGGATGGGCGCCGCGCGATGGATCGCGTTCTCGCCGATCCAGGCCCTGGCGCTGTGCGCGCGGACGCCCGTGGTCCGCACGATCGCCCGCAGCGTGCCGTTGCACCCGCCTTCGACCTGGCCGTTCGACGGCTCCCCGAGGATGGCGAAATCGGCCTGGAACAGGTCAGGACGCGCTGCGGCGAGAAGCCCGAGGCCGTTCAGGGAGGCCGCGACCTCCTCGTTGTCGTACCACATCCAGGTCACGTCGATCGCGGGGTCGGTGAGCTCGGCGGCGAGCTTGAGCTGCACCGCGACCCCGGCTTTCATGTCGACGGTGCCGCGACCCCACAGATACGGCACGCCGTCGATCTCGATGTCGCGCGTGGGCAGATTGTCGTTGAGGGGCACGGTATCGATGTGCCCGGCGATCGCGACGCGCTGCGCCCGACCGAGATCCGTGCGGGCGACGACCGTGTTGCCGTGCCGGATGACCTCCAGGTGCGGCAGACCGGACACGGCCTCCTCGATCAGGTCGGCCAGTGTCTTCTCGTCGCCGGAGACACTCGGGACGTCGCAGATCGCGCGGGTGATGTCGGCGGAGGACGCGGTCAGATCGAGCACCATGCCCCCAGCCTACTGATGCCCGTCATGCGGGACGGGACACCGTCGCCGGCGCGATACCGTGGAGGCATGAGCGACGCACGATCTGTCTGGGGACTCGGCCTGACGACCACCGCGAGCGACGGCACGGTCCTCGACGCGTGGTACCCGGAGGTCCGCTCGTCCGCGCCGTCCGAGACCGAGGTCGCCGCCGCGCGCACCGCGCTCGACGCACAGACCGGTCAGGACGAGCGCCGCGACGTCACCCTCGCGGTGGTCGAGCTCACGATCGATCTGGACGCCGCCCCGGTCTCCACCGCGGACGCCTATCTGCGTCTGCACGCGCTGTCGCACCTGCTCGTGCGGCCGAACGCCCTCAACCTCGACGGCATCTTCGGTCACCTGCCGAACGTCGCCTGGACCAATGCCGGCCCGCTGCTCCCCGCCGATGCCGCGCGCCTGCGTCCGCAGCTCCAGCGCGCCGGGATCCAGATCCAGGGCCTGGACAAGTTCCCTCGTCTCACCGACTACGTGCAGCCCGCCGGGGTGCGCATCGCCGACGCCTCGCGCGTGCGGCTCGGCGCCCACCTCGCCCCCGGCACCACGGTCATGCACGAGGGCTTCGTCAACTTCAACGCCGGCACCCTCGGCGCCTCGATGGTCGAGGGGCGCATCTCGCAGGGCGTGGTGGTCGGCGACGGCAGCGACATCGGCGGCGGCGCCTCGATCATGGGCACCCTCTCCGGCGGCGGGTCGCACCGCGTGTCGATCGGCGCCCGCACGCTTCTCGGCGCGAACGCCGGCATCGGCATCTCCCTCGGCGACGACTGCGTCGTGGAGGCCGGGCTCTACGTCACCGCCGGGACGAAGATCGTGCTCGCCGACGGTCCCGCGACGGCCGACGGCGGACGGAAGACCGTCAAGGGCGCCGACCTCTCCGGCCAGGACGGCCTCCTCTTCCGTCGCAACTCCCTCACGGGTGCCGTCGAGGCGGTCCGCCGGGCCGGCGTCGGCGTCACGCTCAACGAGGCGCTCCACGCCTGACAGCCCGCCTGCAGCCTTCGACCGGTCTCCGCTGGTAGACTGGCTCCGTTGCCCGCGCCGCCGGCCGGTCAGCATCGTCGTCGTCTAGGGGTCTCCGAGGACCGAAGCGAGCGCCCGCGCTCCCCTCTCCAGCCCGAACTGGCCATTCGCACGGCGAACGGACGCGCACTCGCTGCGTCTTCGCCCACCTCACCCCACTATCCCGCGCCGTTCTCGTGCGCTGACGGAGTTCTCTGCATGCCTTCCTTCCTCGATCTCGGCGTTCCCGCCGAGCTCGCCACCGTTCTCGCCGCCTCCGGAAAGACCGAGGCGTTCGCGATCCAGCGCGACACCCTGCCCGACTCGCTCGCCGGCCGTGACCTCCTCGGTCGCGGACGCACGGGCAGCGGCAAGACCATCGCCTTCGCGCTCCCCCTCGTCGCCCGCCTGGCGGCCTCCGGCCACAAGCGCCGTTCCGGCCTTCCCCGCGGCCTCGTGCTCGCCCCCACCCGCGAGCTCGCCACCCAGATCGCCGCGACCGTCGCCCCGCTCGCGGAGGCCGTCGGCCTTCGGGTCACCACCGTGTTCGGCGGCGTCAGCCAGCGTCCGCAGGAGCAGGCGCTGCAGGGCGGCGTCGACATCGTCGTCGCCTGCCCCGGCCGTCTGGAAGACCTCATGAAGCAGCAGGTCGTGCGTCTCAGCGCGATCGAGGTCACCGTGCTCGACGAGGCGGACCACATGGCCGATCTGGGCTTCCTCCCCGGCGTCACCCGCATCCTGTCGGCGACGCCCGCCGACGGTCAGCGCCTGCTCTTCAGCGCCACGCTGGACCGCGGCATCGACACCCTCGCCCGCCGGTTCCTCACGAACGCCGTCAGCCACGAGGTCGACGAGGCGAGCGTGCCCGTCGGCGAGATGACCCACCGGGTGCTCGTCGTCGACTCCCCCGAGAACAAGACCGTGCTGGTGCGCGATCTCGCCTCGGGCACCGGCCGTCGCATCCTCTTCACTCGCACCAAGCACCAGGCGAAGAAGCTCGCCAAGCAGCTCACCGCCGCCGGGATCCCGGCCGTCGACCTGCACGGCAACCTGTCCCAGAACGCACGCGAGCGCAACCTCGGCGCCTTCTCCACCGACCCGGCCGACGGGGGCGTGCGCGTCCTCGTCGCGACCGATGTCGCGGCCCGCGGTGTGCACGTGGACAACGTCGACCTCGTCGTCCACGTCGATCCGCCCGTCGAGCACAAGGCCTACCTGCACCGCTCGGGCCGCACGGCTCGCGCCGGCGCCGCCGGCACGGTCGTCACCGTGGTCCTGCCCGAGCAGCGCCGTGACGTGAAGGATCTCCTGCGCAAGGCCGCCATCACCGCACCGCTGGAGAACCTCACCGCCGACGCCGTCACCGAGCTCGTCCCCGAGCGGGCTCCGCACGTGCGCCCCGCTCCCCCGCAGCCGCAGCAGCAGCGCTCTGCGAAGCAGCGGCCCGCGGGCGGCGAGAAGAGCACCGCGACCACCCCGCCCTCCCGCCGTCGTCGCCGTCCGCGCTCGGCCGGCCAGGGCGCGCCGGGTGCGCAGCGCCAGGGCGGCCAGGGCCGCCAGGGCGCGCGCGGCGGCCAGGGACGCTGATCCCGGCTCGCGCCTGACGACGACGAAGGCCCCCTCGCACTCCGGTGCGAGGGGGCCTTCGGCGTCTGCGGCGCCGCGCTCAGCGCGTCGGGAAGGCGCGCTCCGGCGACCCGGTGTAGAGCTGCTGCGGACGGCCGATCTTCGTCTGCGGGTCGAGCTGGAGCTCGCGCCACTGGGCGAGCCAGCCGGGCAGGCGGCCGATCGCGAAGAGGACCGTGAACATCCGCGTGGGGAAGCCCATCGCCTTGTAGATCACGCCCGTGTAGAAGTCGACGTTCGGATACAGGCGACGCTCACGGAAGTAGTCGTCCGCGAGGGCGATCTCCTCGAGCTCCTTCGCGAGGTCCAGGAGCGGGTCGGTGACGCCGAGCGAGCTCAGCACCTCGTCCGCGGCCTCCTTGACGAGCTTGGCGCGCGGGTCGTAGTTCTTGTATACCCGGTGCCCGAAGCCCATGAGCTTCACGCCCTCTTCCTTGTTCTTCACCCGCTCGACGAACCGCGAGACGCTCTGGCCCGAGTCGCGGATCTGGCCGAGCATGGTCAGCACGGCCTCGTTCGCGCCGCCGTGCAGCGGACCCGAGAGCGCCTGGATGCCGGCCGACACGGACGCGAACTGGTTGGCTCCCGTGGAGCCGACGAGGCGGACGGTGGAGGTCGAGGCGTTCTGCTCGTGGTCCTCGTGCAGGATGAGCAGCAGTTCGAGGGCCTTCACCATGGTCGGGTTGATCTCGTACGGCTCGGAGTTCACGCCGAAGTTCAGCTTGAGGAAGTTCTCCACGAAACCGAGCGAGTTGTCCGGGTAGAGGAACGCCTGGCCGACGCTCTTCTTGTGCGCGTAGGCGGCGATGACCGGCAGCTTGGCGAGCATGCGGATGGTGTTCAGCTCGACGTGCTCGGGGTTGTGCGGGTCGGTCTGCCCCTCGTAGTACGTCGACAGGGCGGCGACGGCGGAGGAGAGCACCGACATGGGGTGCGCGGTGTGCGGCAGCGCCGAGAAGAAGCGCTTGAGGTCTTCGTGCAGCAGCGTGTGCCGACGGATCTTCTCGTCGAACTCGGCCAGCTCTCCGGCGGACGGGAGCTCCCCGTAGATGAGCAGCCACGCGACCTCGAGGTAGCTGGTGCTGCCGGCGAGCTGCTCGATCGGGTAGCCGCGGTAGCGCAGGATGCCCTTGTCGCCGTCGATGAAGGTGATGTCCGACTTCGTGGAGGCGGTGTTGACGAAGCCGTAGTCGAGCCCGGTGTAGCCGGTCTGACGGGTCAGCGTCGAGAAGTCGATGCTGTCGTGGCCCGCGGTACCGCGCACCAGGGGGAATTCGGCGGTGGTGTCGCCGATCGTCAGCTTCGCCGTCTGGTCTGCCGCAGCGCTCACGCGGACCTCCTCCTTCTGTCTGATCGCCCCGGCGTCGCGGGCGTCAGCAAGTTCTTGATCAAGCCGGAACTGGCGATATCTCTGGCGCCGAGCGCCGGGCCGGGTGCCGACCGAATCGCCTTTACAGCCTAGTCGTCACGCAGGCCTACTGTGACAACCGCCAAAGGGATGGCTGCAACAGGGAGGGATCCTACAGATCCGCGCCGCGCAGGCGTCGCGCCGCTTCCGCGACGCGGTCGGTCGGCGCCGTCAGCGACAGCCGCACGTGCGCAGGCGACGAGGCGCCGTAGAAGTGCCCGGGACCCGCGAGGATCCCGAGGTCGGCGAGACGCGCCATCGACTCCCAGGCGTCGCGCCCCTCGGTCGCCCAGAGGTACAGCCCGGCCTGCGAGCCATCGATGCGGAAGCCGGCAGCCTCGACGGCGGGCAGCAGCAGCGCCCGCCGCTCACGGTAGAGCTCCTTCTGCGCCGCGACGTGTGCGTCGTCACCGAGGGCGACGATCATCGCCTGCTGCACCGGCGCGGGCGGCATGAGGCCGAGGTGCTTACGCGCGGCGAGGAGCTCGCCGACCACGCGGGCGCAGCCGGCGACGAAGGCCGCCCGATAACCCGCGAGGTTGGACTGCTTGCTCAGCGAGTACACGCTGAGCAGATTCGCCCGCGTGCCGCCGGTCACCCGGGGGTCGAGCACCGACGGGATAGCCTCGTCCGCCCAGGGGCCGTCCCAGCCGAGCTCGGCGTAGCACTCGTCGCTGGCCAGCACGGCGCCCAGTTCCCGCGCCCGCTGCACCGCCGCGGCGAGCTCGTCGACCGTCCAGGTGCGGCCGTCGGGGTTGCCCGGGGTGTTGATCCAGATGAGCTTGGCGCCCTCCGGCCACTCCGCCGGGTCGTCGACCGCGAGAGGTGTCGCCCCTGCCACCCGCGCGCCGACCTCATACGTCGGGTACGCAACGCGAGGATGCACCACGATGTCTCCGGCGCCGAGCCCCAGCAGCGTGGGCAGGAGCGCGACGAGCTCCTTGGAGCCGATCGTTGGCAGCACGTTGTCGACCCGGAGGTCCGGGACGCCGCGGCGGCGGGCGTACCAGTCGACGATGGCCTCCCGGAGCGCGGGGGTGCCGACGGTCTGCGGGTAGGCGTGGGCATCGGTCGCCGCGGCGAGGGCCTGACGGATGATCTCCGGCGTGGGGTCGACCGGCGAGCCGACGGAGAGGTCGACGAGACCGCCCGGGTGCCGGGCGGCGCGCTCACGATACGGGACCACGGCGTCCCACGGGTAGTCGGCGAGGTCGCGGACGCTCACGGAGCGCGCCTACTCGCCCTGCGGCGGGAGCGCGGCGATGATCGGGTGGTCGAACGGGTAGACGCCGACCTTGGCGGCGCCGCCGGGCGAGCCGATCTCGTCGAAGAACTCGACGTTGGCCTTGTAGTAGTCCTGCCACTCGTCGGGCAGGTCGTCCTCGTAGTAGATCGCCTCGACCGGGCACACCGGCTCGCACGCTCCGCAGTCCACGCACTCGTCGGGGTGGATGTAGAGCGACCGTTCGCCCTCGTAGATGCAGTCAACGGGGCACTCGTCGATGCAGGCGCGATCCTTGACATCGACGCACGGGAGGGCGATCACATACGTCACCCCCTCAGTCTACGACCCGTGGACCTCGGGTTCCTCCGAGGACGGCGTGGCGGGGCGGACCGGCTGCCGGGAGAACGACGGCCACGCGATGACCAGCAGCACGATGCCGGCGGCGAGATACGTCCAGATGCGCCCGGCGAGGGTGTCCTGCACGACGACGGAGCCGCCGGGGCCGACGCCCGAGATGAGCACGATCATGCCCAGCATCCCCAGACCGGCGGCAACGGCCGCTCCCCGGTCGTGGGTGAGCGCACGGACGGCGATGAGGATCGCGGCGCAGGCGATGGCGGCGACGATGAGGCCGATCGGGATCGGCCCCCACATGACGCTGTGTGCGATGGTCCCGGCCACGCCGTAGACCCCACCCACCAGGGCAGCAGCCACCCAGGACAGCACCCTCGACAACCACTTCCCGCGCACCCCCCGATCCTACCCGGGCGCTGTCCGGCGGAACGACGTGTCAGGCGGCGAGACCGAACAGCCGCAGCAGCGCGGCGACGAGGGCGGCGGCGGCCACCACCACGAGGAACGACTGCCGCAGCCAGAGGAGTCCCGCTGCGACGAGCAGGGCGGGGACACGCGCGTCGACGGTGATGGCCTGCCCGTCGCCGAGCGACTGCACCGCGACGAGGGCGGCGAGCAGCGCGACGGTGAGGAGATCGGAGATACGGGCGGGGCGCGGCGCTTCGAGCACCTTCGGCGGCACGAGATAGCCCACGGCCTTCAGGGCGAGGCAGATCAGGGCCGCGAGGAGGATGGCGCTCCAGAGGGTCATGCGGACCCCTCCCCTTCGCCGGCGCCTGCGGGTCGCGGCGTTCCGAGCCAGTTGAACCATCCGACGACGATCGCGACGAGAGCGGCGACGAGCACCGGGAGTCCGGGCAGGAGGAACGGGGTGAGGGCGGCCGCGATCACGGCGGCCGCGATCCCGACGGCGACCGCCTGCCGTTGACGCAGACGCGGCCACAGCAGGGCGAGGAACGCCGCGGCCGCCGCCGCATCCAGACCCCAGGCCTTCGGGTCGCCGAGCACGTCGCCGACCAGCGCACCGACGAGCGTGGTGAGGTTCCAGCCGAGGAAGATGCCGACACCCGTGACCCAGAATCCCACCCGGCGCAGGCGCGGATCGTCCTGCGCGATCGCCACGGCGGTGGACTCGTCGATCGTGAAGTGCGCGGCGAGCGCTCGTCGTGCCGGTCCCCCGCCGACGACCGGCGACATGCGCATCCCGTAGGCGACGTTGCGCACCCCGAGCAGGGCGGCGGACGCGATCGCCGAGGGCAGGGCGGCCAGTCCGCCGGCGGTGAAGACTCCCACGAAGGCGAACTGCGATCCCCCGGTGAACATCAGGAGACTGAGCACGCATGTCTGCCACACGTCGAGGCCCGCGGCCACGGCGAGCGCGCCGAAGGAGATCCCGTAGGCGCTCGTCGCGAGCACGACGCCGAGCGCCTCGCGCCACACCTCGCGCTCGGCGGTCATCGGGGTCCGCTCCGCCACGACGTTCGCTTCACTGAACACACGATCATCATTCTGAACATGCCTGGATGCATAGTCAAGCGAACGATCGTTTGCCATGATGAACGCATGGACGATCTCCGCACCCGCATCGCCCGCACGCTCCGCCGCGAGCGCGAGGCGGCGAACCTGTCCGTCTCCGAGCTCGCCCGGCGGGCCGGCATCTCCAAGGCGACGGTCTCCCAGCTCGAGAGCGGTGCCGGCAACCCGAGCGTCGAGACGCTGTGGGCGCTGGGCGTCGCGCTCGGCGTGCCCTTCGCGGTGCTCGTCGACCAGCAGGCCAACGCCCCCACCCTCATCCGCGCCGACGACCTCGCGGGGGTGCCCTCCTCTGCCGCCGCCTACAGCGCCACACTCCTCTCGGCGAGCCCTCCGGGCGCCCGGCGCGACGTGTACCTCATCCAGGCGGAGCCCGGCGACCCCCGACGCTCGGACCCCCACCATGCGGGCACGATCGAGCACGTGATCCTCATCGCCGGGCAGGCGCGGGTCGGCCCGCCCGAGGATGCCGTGGTGCTGAACCCGGGCGACTACCTGACGTATGCCGGCGATGCGGCGCACGTGTTCGAGGCCATCGCGCCCGGGACGAGCGCCGTGCTCATCTCCGAGCTCCGCTGAGGGTCACTCCCCCGGCCCGGCCGGCGAGGGATCCGGGATCTCGTGCGGACGGTAGTTCGGCAGGCGCGACGCCGGCAGGATCGCGAGCGCGCTCACCGCGGCGAGGATCAGCAGGCCGAGCTTGAGCGTGCGCAGGCGCGACTCCTCGTTCACGGCGACCGCGGCGTCGACCTGTTCCGGCGTCGCGTACGTGGTCTCCAGGACCGCACGCAGTTCGTCGTTGCTGACGAAGTTCACCTCGTTCAGGTCGACCTGCGACACCAGCGACGGCGGCAGGTCCGGATGCTCCACGACCGCGCGTCCGACGTTGAGCGCGAGCAGCGAGACCAGCAGCGCCCCGGCGAGCGCCGTCCCGACCGCGGAGGCGAGGTTCTGCGTGGTGCCGCGCAACGATCCCACGTCGCCGGCGAGCTCGGGCGGCGCCGCGGTCACGAGCACGTTGAAGACCAGGGTGACGAGCGCGCCCTGGCCGATGCCGAACACGATGAGGCCGGCGATGGTCGGCACGGTCTCCCAGTTGTTCGTCACGACGACGGACAACCAGACGAGCGCCGCCGTCGTGAGGATGAACCCGAAGACGCCGATCGTGCGCGGCGGGTAGCGCGTGTAGAACCGCACGACGAGCGTCGCCGTGACGAACACCGTGAGGTTGAACGGCATCATCGCGAGGGCGGTGTCGAACGGCGTCCGCCCCTGGACGATCTGGATGTACAGCGGCACCGTGAAGTTCACGCAGGCTTCCAGCGCCACGACGATGAACATGGCGTACACCGCGGCGCGCTCCCGGGACGACCCCAGCACGCTCAGGTCGATGAGCGGCACCTTCCCCTCGGCCATCCGCCGCCGGGTCCACAGGAAGAACCCCTGGCCCAGGATGATCCCCGACACGATGAAGATCGGTGCCGGCGAGAGCCCGAGGATGGAGAACGGGGCGGACGGCGCCGCCGCGAGCGCTCCCCAGCTGTTGAGGTTGTTGAACCCGAGGGTGAGCAGCACGATCGCCGCGCCGATGAGGAGGGCCGCGACGAGATCGATGCGGATCGCCGCATCGCCGCGGTCGCCGCGCAGCGTGAAGCTCAGGGCGAAGACCGCGACGGCGATCGCCAGCACGATGACGAAGAGCGGACGCCACCCGACGAGCGTCCCGAGCGTCCCTCCGATGAGGAAGGCGCTGACACCGGAGATCGCGCGCGCCGAGCCGATCGCACCGATGGCCGTGGCCTGCTGCGCGCCCCGGTAGTTCTCGGCGATCAGGGCCACGATCGAGGGGACGATGATCGCGGCGGCCGCTCCCGCCACGGCCTGTCCGGCGATGGCCCACCAGACGGTCGGGGCGAGGAGCATCATCACGGCCGACCCCGCGAAGAGCGCGACGACGACGCGGAAGATCAGCACCCAGCCGACGCGCTGCCCGAGCTTGGCCCCGGTCATCACGAGCGCCGCGACGGCGAGGCCGTACATCACGATCGTCGTGCTCGCGACGGTCGGCGGGACGCCGAAGTCGCTCACCATGCCGCCGAGCGAGATCGGCAGCGCCGCGACGTTGAAGGACATGAGCACCTGTGCGAGGAACAGGCTGACCATCGGCAGCCAGGACGTCTTCGCGGGGGCGGGGGCCGTGCGGGTCATGAGCGCTCTCCTTCCAAGGCTGACGAGACACGCGCATCGTCGGAATGCGCGGGCGCGGGCGCGGAGGCGAAGAGGTTCAGCCCCAGCGACCGCGACAGGTGGCCGATCGCCATCTGCGACCGGATCGAGTTGCCTGCCTCGTCCAGCCGGGGCGAGAAGCCGGCGACGGCGCCCTTGCCGGGAGAGACCGCGACGAGGCCGCCCGAGACGCCCGACTTGGCCGGAAGCCCGATCTCGAACAGCCAGTCCCCGGACCGCTCGTACAGCCCGCTCGCCGCGACGACGGCGAGCGTGTCACGGCAGACGTCCGCGGAGACCACCCGCTCCCCCGTCACGGGATTGACCCCGCCGTCGGCGAGCGTGGCCCCCATGACGGCGAGGTCGTGCGCGGTCACGCTGAGCGCGCACTGACGGGTGTAGACGTCGACGATCTCGTCCGGATCGCCGGCCAGTCGTCCGTAGCTGCGCAGCAGCCATCCGAGTGCGCGGTTGCGCTCGTTCGACTCGGCCTCGGAGGCGTAGACCTCGCCGTCCAGGCTCAGCGGTCGTCCGGCGAACGCGGACAGCCCCTCGCGGACGCGCTCCCACTGCTCCACCGCCGTGGCGCCGGGCATCAGCGCCGTGGTCGCGATCGCCCCGGCGTTGACCATCGGGTTGCGCGGATGCCCGTCGTTGAGCTCCAGCGCCACGACCGAGTTGAAGGCGAGGCCGGTGTTGTTCACGCCCACGATCTCGCGGACCCGCTCGTGGCCGTGCTCCTGGATCGCCAGCGCGTAGACGAACATCTTGGAGATCGACTGGATGGAGAAAGCGTGCAGGGCGTCTCCGGCGTCGTGGATGCCGCCGCCCACCTCGATCACCGCGAGCCCGAACAGCTCCGGATCCACCGCGGCGAGGACGGGGATGTAGTCCGCCACCTCCCCGGACACCTCGTCCGCGTAGCGGGCGTGCGCCTCCCGCACGAGCTCGTCCACCCGCTCCCATCCGGGAAGCGTGCCCGTGGAGACCTCCTGCGGGACGTCGAGCCAGACGGTGGGGTCGAGCACCATTCCTCCTCGGAAATCGCGACGCCCCCAGCCGTCTCCCTGTCACGGTAGCGTCCGTGTCGGGTGTCGGCTAGGGGCAATCGTTCGCGAGGGGGCCCGCTCTGCGGCTCAGTACCAGTTCATGGCCTGGGAGTGTCCCCAGGCGCTGCACGGGGTGCCGTAGGCGTCGGCGATGTACTGCAGGCCCCAGGCGATCTGGGTGGCGGCGTTCGTCTGCCAGTCGGCACCCGCCGAGGCCATCTTGCTGCCGGGCAGCGCCTGCGGGATGCCGGTCGCTCCCCCGTCGTTGTTGTACGCCTGGTAGTTCCAGCCGGACTCCTTGTTCCACAGCGAGTTCAGGCAGGAGAACTGCTCGCCGCCCCAGCCGTAGCGGTCGGCCATCATCTGCTGTGCGGTGGCCCGAGCCCCGTCCGGCGTGTTCGCGGAGGCGAGCGCCGCCGCTGCGGCCGCCGCCTTCTCCTCGGCGGCGCGGGCGGCGTCCTCTGCCGCCTTCTTCTCCTGCGCGGCCGTGAAAGCCTTCTGGAGGTCTGCGGTGGCCGTCACGACCTTCTCGGTCTCGGCTTCGGCCTGCTCGGCTGTCACGGTGATGAGGACCAGCGGGAGGGTGGATCGATCGGCGAGGGTCTCCAGGTCGTCCTCGAGAGCGGTGGTGTCGACGGACGCCGCCGCGCCCACGTCGAGGCCCGACTCGGCGACCTCCGTGGAGAGGCTCTTCGCCGCGGCGACCGCATCGGTGGCGTTCGAGACCGTCATGACGGCCTGATCGGCGATGCGGGTGAGGGGCTCGGTGCCGAGGTCGTGGCTCGTGACGGCGGAGGTGGCGTCGGAGCGCTCCGCTCCGGCCGCCGGGGCGGAGGCGAGGCCCACGCTGAGGGTGATGCCGACGAGCGCGGCCGTGGCGGCGCCGAGGGCGATGAGGGGTGTACGGGTGACGGTGGCGCGAGCGGCTGCCGCGTCGGAGGCGCGCCGAAGCGCACGGGTCTTCTGAAGCAAGGCTTTGACTTTCGGGTCGTCGTACGCCCATATCGGGGACTCATCGGGAGCTCGCCCCGGGCGCAAGTCAACGAGTCTGCGTCATCAACCTGAACGAAAACTAGCCCTCACCTGGGATTTTCATGAGAGGGCCCCACGCGGCCAGGCGGCGGCGTGGGGCCCTCTCGAAAGGAGTGCGGTGCGATCAGGCGTTCGCGTCCTGACGCTTGAGACGCGAGGCCTCGCGACCGCGGACGGTCTGGTCGAGGATCACCTTGCGGATGCGGACCTTCTCCGGAGTCACCTCGACGCATTCGTCGTCGCGCGCGAACTCCAGGCTCTCCTCCAGCGTGAGGATGCGCGGCGGCGTCATCGACTCGAAGTTGTCGGCCGTGGAGGAGCGCATGTTGGTGAGCTTCTTCTCCTTGGTGATGTTGACGTCCATGTCGTCGGCGCGCGAGTTCTCGCCGATGACCATGCCCTCGTAGACCTCTTCGGTCGGCTGCACGAAGAACGACATGCGCTCCTGGAGCGCGATCATCGCGAAGGGGGTGACGACACCCGAGCGGTCGGCCACGATCGAGCCGTTCTGGCGGGTGGTGATCTGCCCCGCCCACGGCTCGTAGCCGTGCGAGATCGCGTTGGCGATACCCGTGCCGCGGGTGGTCGTGAGGAACTCGCTGCGGAAGCCGATGAGACCACGCGAGGGCACGACGAACTCCATGCGCACCCAGCCGGTGCCGTGGTTGGTCATGTTCTCCATGCGGCCCTTGCGGTTCGCGAGGAGCTGGGTGATCGCGCCGAGGTGCTCCTCCGGCGTGTCGATGGTCAGGTGCTCGAACGGCTCGTACACCTTGCCGTCGATCTTCTTGGTGACCACCTGCGGCTTGCCGACCGTGAGCTCGAAGCCCTCACGGCGCATGTTCTCGACGAGGATCGCGAGGGCCAGCTCACCGCGGCCCTGCACCTCCCAGGCGTCGGGACGGCCGATGTCGACGACCTTGAGCGACACGTTGCCGATGAGCTCGCGGTCCAGGCGGTCCTTCACCATGCGGGCGGTGAGCTTGTGCCCCTTGACCTTGCCCATAAGCGGCGAGGTGTTCGTGCCGATCGTCATGGAGATCGCGGGGTCGTCGACCGTGATGGCCGGCAGCGGGCGGATGTCCTCGGGGTCGGCGATGGTCTCGCCGATCGTGATGTCCTCGAAGCCGGCGATGGCGACGATGTCGCCGGGGCCGGCGGATTCGGCCGGGTAGCGCTCCAGGGCGCGGGTCTTCAGCAGCTCGGTGATGCGGGCGTTGCTGGTCGAGCCGTCGGAGCGGACCCACGCGACCGTCTGGCCCTTCTTGAGTGTGCCGTTGAAGACGCGCAGCAGGGCGAGGCGACCGAGGAAGGGGCTGGAGTCCAGGTTCGTGACCCAGGCCTGCAGCGGGGCCTCGTCGTCGTAGGCCGGGGCCGGGACGTGCTCGAGGATGGCCTCGAACAGCGGCTCGAGGTCGTCGTTGTCGGGCAGCGAGCCGTCGGCGGGACGGTTCTGCGACGCGGCACCGGCGCGACCGGAGGCGTAGACCACGGGCACGTCGAGCAGCGCGTCGACGTCGAGGTCGGGCACGTCGTCGACGAGATCGGAGGCCAGGCCCAGCAGGAGGTCGTGCGCCTCCTCCTCGACCTCGGCGATCCGGGCGTCCGGACGGTCGGTCTTGTTGACCAGGAGGATGACGGGGAGCTTGGCCTCGAGCGCCTTGCGCAGCACGAAGCGGGTCTGCGGCAGCGGGCCCTCGCTCGCGTCCACGAGCAGCACGACGCCGTCGACCATCGACAGGCCGCGCTCGACCTCGCCGCCGAAGTCGGCGTGGCCGGGGGTGTCGATCACGTTGATCGTGATCTCCTTGCCGCCGGCGTGCTTGCCCTTGTAGGTGATCGCCGTGTTCTTGGCGAGGATCGTGATGCCCTTCTCGCGCTCCAGATCGTTGGAGTCCATCGCGCGCTCCTCCACGTGCGAGTGTTCGCCGAAGGAGCCCGTCTGGCGGAGCATCGCGTCGACGAGCGTGGTCTTGCCGTGGTCGACGTGGGCGACGATTGCGACGTTGCGGAGGTCAGAGCGGAGGGCGTGCGCCATACAAGGGTCCTCAAAGAGTGTGGGGTTGCGCCGGGAAGCCGACGTTCCAGGATAACGTACGCGCGGATCGGGTTCCTGAACGCACGTCGTACCATCGTCCCGTGACCCTCCCCGATCCGACTCCCCCGGCGCCGCAGACGCCGTCGACCGCGCCCACTCGGCGGGACGAACCGCGTGAGGGTCGGGCACGCCTGTGGTGGGAGATCGCCATCGTGCTCGCCCTGGGTCTGGGCCAGTCCGCGGTCTACGCGATCGTGCAGCTCGCCTATCGGCTCACGGACGACACGCCCCTCGCGGATCAGACCGCCACCCTCAACCCCTCCCGCAGCGACCGGGAGGTGTTCGACCTCATCTATCAGGTGCTGTCGATCGGCTTCGCCCTGGTGCCGGTGCTCCTCGTGTGCTTCCTGCTGTGGCAGCGCCGTCGCCCGCACCTGGAGCGGCTCGGCCTCGACGGCACCCGCGTGGCCGGCGACGTCGGCCGGGGCGTGCTCCTCGTCCTCGCGATCGGCGTGCCGGGACTGGCGCTCTACCTCGGCGGGCGGGCGCTCGGACTGTTCGTGGCCGTGAACCCCGCGGGTCTGGACGCGCACTGGTGGACCGTGCCGATCCTCCTGCTCGCCGCCGCCCGCGCATCGCTCCAGGAGGAGTTCGTCGTGCTCGGGTACCTGTTCGCCCGCCTGCGGCAGCTCGGATGGTCGCCGTGGACGATCATCGTCTCGACCTCCGTGCTCCGCGCGACGTACCACCTCTATCAGGGGCCCGGTGCCTTCATCGGCAACCTCGCGATGGGGCTGCTGTTCGGGTGGCTCTACCACCGCACCGGTCGGCTGCTGCCGTTCCTGGTGGCGCACTTCCTCATCGACGCGGCGGCGTTCGTCGGCTATCCCTGGGCCGCGGCGACCTGGCCCGCCCTGTTCGGTCTTCCCGGCTGAGGCGCGCTCAGCCGAGGTTGACGACGACGAGCGCCGCGACGGCCCACAGCACGATGACGGCGAGGGCGATGAGGGCCGGGCCGTCCCAGCTGCGTCGGACCGGGGCGTCCGCCGTCGAGGGTGCCGCGCTCCACAGGTCGCGGATGCCGGTGAGCACCCGGAGCGCCGACGGCACCTTCACCTCAGCATCCTCATCCCGGGAGCGACGAGGCGGACGTGCCTTGGCCGGTCCGCCCCAACAGCTCACGGTGCGGCCGTCGTCCAGCGTGAACTCGAGCTGCCAGCGCATGTCGATGTCCTGCACATGCGCCCAGCCGACGGTCGTGCGACGCAGCAGGTTCTGCACCACGGCCCCGTCCTGATCCACGCGGACGAAGGAGACGAAAGCCGTCTCGTAGACGATCCACAGACCGAGCAGCAGCCAGGGCGCCACGAGAAGCGCCTGCACGATGCTGCCGTTGACGACGGTGTCCCCGAGCAGGAACAGCACCAGCAGGATGCTGAGGACGAAGACCACGGTGCCCGAGGGCGCACGGTAGGTCCGTGCGCCCTCGGGGTGTCCGGGAGACGCCACCTCAGAGGCCGCCGAGCGGGATCGAGGCACCGGGAATCGCCTGCAGCAGACGATCCGTGTACTCCTCCTGCGGGTTCGCGAAGATCTCGTCGACCGTCCCCTGCTCGACGACCTTGCCCTTCTCCATGACGCAGACCAGGTCGCTGGAGACCCGGACGACCGCGAGGTCGTGCGTGATGAAGAGGTACGTCAGGTTCAGCTCCGACTGGAGTTCGGCGAGCAGCTGCAGGATCTGGTCCTGCACGAGCACGTCGAGTGCCGACACCGCCTCGTCGAGGACGATGATGTCGGGCTTGAGCGCCAGCGCACGCGCGATCGCCACGCGCTGCCGCTGTCCGCCGGAGAGCTCGTTCGGGTAGCGCGTGGCCAGTGCCTGCGGCAGGGCGACCTGCTCCAGGAGCTCCTCCACGCGAGCCCGATGCGAGGCCCGGTCGCCGACGCCGTGGATCTGCAGCGGCTCCGCGATGGTGTTGCCGATGTTCCGCAGCGGATCCAGCGACCCGTAGGGGTCCTGGAACACCGGCTGCATGCGCCGGCGGAGTCCGAACGACTGCGCGTTCGACAGATGGGACACGTCCTGCCCGTCGATCTCGATCGTCCCGCTCGTCGGCTCCTCCAGCTTGAGGACCATCTTCGCGACCGTGGACTTCCCCGAACCGGACTCACCGACGAGGGCCAGCGTCTTTCCGCGCGGGATCTCGAACGACACGTCGTCCACCGCCCGGAACGCCTCGCTGCGGAAGTTGCCCTGCCGGATCTTGTAGTCCTTGGTCAGGCCGGCCACGCGGACCGTCGGCGGGATGTCGGCCAGGTCGTCGAGCGTCTCGATGCCCCGGTCCTCCACGACCGCCTGGATCCGCTGCGAGGCGACGCTGGGCGCCGCGGCGACCAGTCGCTTCGTGTACGGGTGCTGCGGGTTCTCCAGGATCTGCCGGCTGGGGCCCGCCTCGACGATGTTGCCGCCGTTCATGACGATGATCTTCTCGGCGCGTTCGGCCGCGAGTCCGAGGTCGTGCGTGATCAGCAGCACCGAGGTGCCCTTGTCGCGCGTGAGCGACGCCATGTGGTCGAGGATGACCCGCTGCACCGTCACGTCGAGAGCCGAGGTCGGCTCGTCGGCGATGAGGAGCTTCGGGTCGGCGGCGAGGCCGATCCCGATCAACGCGCGCTGGCGCATTCCGCCGGAGAACTGGTGCGGGTACTGGTGCAGGCGACGCTCGGCATCCGCCAATCCGGCCTGCTGAAGCACCTCGATCGTCCGCGCCTTCGCCGCGGCGCGCCCCTGGGCGACGCCGTTCGCGCGGACGGCCTCCTTCACCTGGAAGCCGATGCTCCACACGGGGTTCAGGCTCGACATCGGGTCCTGCGGGACGAAGCCGATGTCTCGACCGCGCACCGCCTCCATGTCGCGCCGGCTCAGCCCGGTCAGCGGGCGGCCCTCCAGCGTGATGGACCCGCCCGTGATCGTTCCCGTGCCCGGGAGGAGGTCGACGATGGCGGTCGCCGTGGTCGACTTGCCCGAGCCGGACTCGCCGACGATGGCCACCGTCTCACCGGGCATCACGTCGAACGTGACGCCGTGCAGGACCTCGCGCATCCCGCCCTGGGTGCGGAACGCGACGGTGAGGTCGCGCACGCTCAGCAGCGGCATCTGTGGGGTGGTGCGGTCGCTCATCGGCGAGCCCTCGCCTTCGGGTCGATGGCGTCTCGGATGAGCTCGCCGAGGCTCACGAAAGCGAGCACCGCGAGGGTGAGCGCGATCGACGGATAGATGAGGGACATCGGAGCGACGCGCAGAGCCGCCTGCGCCTGGCTGATGTCCTTGCCCCAGGAGACGACGGTGCCGTCGAGCCCGACGCCCAGGAACGACAGCGTGGCCTCGGCCACGATGGCGGCGGCGAGCCCGAGCGTCGACACCACCAGGAGCGGTGCGATCCCGTTGGGAACCACGTGGGTCACCAGCGTCTTGAACTGCGACAGCCCCAGAGCGCGCGATGCCATGACGAAGTCGGCCTGACGCACCCGCAGGATCTCGGCGCGCACGACGCGAGCCGTCGAGGCCCACGAGAACCCACCGATCGCGAGCGCGAGCGTCCACACCGACCGGTAGTCCGACAGCACGGTCATCACCACGAGCGCAGCGAGGATGTACGGGATCGCGAAGAAGATGTCCCCCACGCGCGAGAGCAGGGCATCGAGCCAGCCGCCGTAGAAACCGGCGATGGCTCCCATGATGAGGCCGAGGACCGCGGAGATCACGGTCGCGATCAGACCGACGGCCAGCGAGGTCTGCGCACCCCACACGACACGCGCGTAGATGTCACACCCCTGGAAGTTGTAGCCGAGCGGATGGCCCGGCGTGGGGCCCTCGTTGCTGTACATCAGGTCGCAGGCGCGCGGATTGACCTGCGTGAACAGGGTCGGCCAGAACGACATCAGCACGAACACGGCGGCGAGGAACACCGAGAACCAGAACAACGGTCGACGGCGCAGGTCGCGCCAGGCGTCTCGCCACAGGTTGCTGGGCTTGTCGCCGACGCGGACGGCATCGACGGAGATCGTCTCGGTCTCGACCGGGGCGACGTAGTGCTTCTGTGTGGTGGGGTCAGACATAGCGGATCCTCGGGTCGAGCAGACCGTAGAGCAGGTCGATGACAAGGTTCACCAGCACGTACAGGATGACGAACACCGTCACGAAGGAGACCACCGTCGGCCCCTCCCCGCGGATCGCCGCCTGATAGAGCGTGTTGCCGACACCGGGGATGTTGAAGATCCCCTCGGTCACGGTGGCCCCGACGAGCAGGACACCGAAGTTCGTGGCGGAGTTGGTGATGACCGGGATGAGGGAGTTGCGCAGCACGTGCACGGGGAGGACGCGTCGCCGCGAGAGCCCCTTGCTGTAGGCCGTGCGCACCCAATCCTGGTTGAGGGTGTCGATCACCGAGCTGCGCATCAGGCGCATGCTGACGGCGAACAGGCTGAACCCGAGGACGAGCGCGGGGAGCCACAGGCCGCCCCAGTCGTTGTCGGACCCGACTGTCGGACTGAACCAGCCCCATTGGATCGCCAGGAAGTACTGCGCCAGGAAGCACATCACGAAGATCGGGATGGCGAGAGCCACGAGCGCGATGAGCAGGGCCGTCGTGTCGAAGAGCTTCCCCTTGCGCAGCGCCGAGATGGTGCCGACGGAGATCGCGAGGGTGAACTCGATGCCGATCGCCATGATCGCGAGACGCCCCGTGACGGGCAAGGTGTCGACGAGGACGTCGGAGACCGGTCGGCCGGAGAAGGTCACGCCGAGATCGCCCTGGAAGACACCGGTGATGTAGTACCAGTACTGCACCAGGAACGGATCGTTGAGGTGGTACTCCTCGCGGAGCGCGTTGACGAGGGCCTCACTGGGCGTGCGGTCGCCAAACAGCGCGAGGATCGGGTCTCCCGGCATCGCGAAGACGAGGAAGTAGATGAGCAGGGTGGCCCCGAAGAAGACGGGGATCACCTGGAGAAGACGTCTGAGGATATAGCTGAGCATCCGCTGTCGCTTTCGGGCGGTCGCGAACAGGCAGGACGGAAGCACCCGACGAGGCGGTGACGGAAGACCGTCACCGCCTCGCGGTTGCGAGCTCCGTCAGGCCTATTCGGCAGCCTTCGTGATCTCGTAGTACAGCGGGACAGAGTTCCAGCCGAAGGTGACGTTGTCCACCGTGTCGGCGTAGCCACCGGTCACGTTGGAGTACCACAGCGGGATCGCGGGGAGGTCGTTGAAGAGGATCTCCTGCGCCTTGGTGAACTCCTCGACCTGGGCCGCGGTGTCGGTGTTGCTGATGCCGTCGGCGATCAGCTTGTCGAACTCGGGGTTCGAGTAGTCACCGTCGTTCGAGCCGGCGTTGGTCGCGTAGAGCGGGCCGAGGAAGTTGTACAGACCGGGGTAGTCGGCCTGCCACCCCGAGCGGGCAGCGGTCTTGATGCTGTTGTTGTTGATCTCCTCGCGGATGACCGAGAAGGTCGGGTACGGGTCGCCCGAGGCCTCGATGCCCAGCGTGTTCGAGATCGCGTTGGTCACGGCCTCGACCCACTCCTGGTGGCCGCCGTCGGTGTTGTAGGCGATCTTGAACTCGCCCTCCCACGGGGAGATCGCGTCGGCCTCGGCCCACAGCTCCTTGGCCTTCTCCGGGTCGTACTTCAGGACCTCGTTGCCCGCGATCGAGTCGGACCAGCCGTCGATGACCGGCGACGTGAAGTCGGAGGCCGTGGTGCGGGTGCCGAAGAAGATCTTGTCGGTGATCTGGTCGCGGTCGAACGCCATCGAGATGGCCTGGCGACGGAGGATGCCCTCTTCGCCCGAGAAGTGCGGCAGGAACTGCCCGATCGTGAACGACTGGAACACGGCGGACGGCTGGTTCACGGCGCGATCCCCGAGGTCGTCCTGGAACGTCGGCAGCGAGACGGCGGGGATGACGTCGATGACGTCGACCTTGTTGCCCTGCAGGTCGGCGTAGGCCGCATCCTGGGTCGCGTAGAACTTGATCGTCAGACCGCCGTTCTTCGCCTGGCGCCCGCCTTCGTAGTCGTCGTTGCGGACCAGGTCGATCTGCACGTCGTGCTGCCAGGCGCCCTCGCCGTCGAGCTTGTACGGACCGTTGCCGATCGGGTTCTCGCCGAAGGCGTCGATGTCCTCGAACGCCGCGTCGGGCAGCGGGTAGTACGCCGAGTAGCCGAGGCGCAGCGCGAAGTCGGCGGCCGGCTTGTTCAGGGTGATCTTGAAGGTGTAGTCGTCCACCTGCTCGAGGCCGGTCATGTCGCCCTGCGCGCCGTACACCTCGTCGGTGTTCTGGAAGCCCTCGATGTCCTCGAAGAAGTAGTTCGAGAGGTGGGCGTTCTCCGCCTGGGCGCCGTAGTTCCACGCCTTGATGAAGTTGTCGGCCGTGACCTCTTCACCGTCGGAGAAGGTCTGCCCCTCCTTCAGCTTCACCGTGAGGTGCTGCGGGTCTTCGGTCACGATCTCCTCGGCCATGTCGTTGACCGGCTTGCCCTCGGCGTCGTAGTAGACGAGTCCGGCGAAGATCTCGTCGAGGATCTTGCCGCCGCCGACCTCGTTGGTGTTGGTCGGGATGAGCGGGTTCTCCGGCTCGGAGCCGTTCGTGGTGATGATGGCGTCCGGGTCAGCCTTCGCCCCGCTGCCGTCGTCTCCCGAGTTGCCGCCGCCGCTGGCGCAGCCTGCCAGGGTCAGGGCGCCGATCACGAACAGTGCGCTGCCCGCGAGGGCGATCTTGTTGCGCTTCACTTTTGTCCTCCTGTGGACGTGGGAATTCTGCGCGGCTCATCATCGAGCGCGCAGGGATACCTGAGCGTAACCCGGGGGTCGCGCGTCCAGGACGTTCGGCTAACGAACTGTTACTGAGTGGTGACCATCTGTCACATGACCGAAACATGGCGCAACGCGAACGGCGCCGCGCCGCGGGGAGGCGGGCGCGACGCCGTTCGTCGTGCGGGTCCGTGTCAGGCGAAGGCCTCGATCGGCGGGCAGGCGCAGACGAGGTTGCGGTCGCCGTACGCCTGGTCGATCCGGCGGACCGGCGGCCAGTACTTCGCCGCCACCAGCGAGCGCACCGGGTAGGCGGCCTCCTCGCGGGTGTAGGCGTGCGCCCACTCCCCCGCGATGAGCGAGACCGCGGTGTGCGGGGCGTGCACGAGCGGGTTGTCGTCCGCAGGCCAGCGCCCCGCGGCGACGGCGTCCGCCTCGGCCTTGATCATGATCATGGCCTCGATGAAGCGCTCGATCTCGTCGAGGTCCTCCGACTCGGTGGGCTCCACCATGAGGGTGCCGGCGACCGGGAACGACATGGTCGGCGCGTGGAAGCCGTAGTCGATCAGGCGCTTGGCGACGTCGTCGACGGAGATGCCGGTGGCTTCCTTGAGCGGACGCAGGTCGAGGATGCACTCGTGCGCGACCCGTCCGTTCTCCCCCGTGTACAGCACCGGGAAGTGCCCGCCGAGGCGCTCGGCGATGTAGTTCGCCGAGAGGACCGCCGCGGCGGTCGCGCGCCGGAGGCCCTCGGCCCCCATCATGCGCACGTACGCCCACGAGATCGGGAGGATGCCCGCAGAGCCGTACGGTGCCGCGGAGATCACCGCGCCCTCGAACGTGTGGCCGCCGAAGTGCTCGGCGCGCTGCGCGAGCGGGTGCGACGGCAGGTACGGCGCGAGGTGGGCCTTCGCCGCGACCGGGCCGATGCCCGGGCCGCCGCCGCCGTGCGGGATGGCGAAGGTCTTGTGCAGGTTGAGGTGCGAGACGTCGCCGCCGAGGTCGCCGAATCGCGCGTACCCGAGGAGCGCGTTGAGGTTCGCTCCGTCGACGTACACCTGACCGCCGGCCGCGTGCACCGCCCCGGTGATCTCGACGACCTGCTCCTCGTAGACGCCGTGCGTGGACGGGTACGTGATCATCAGCGCCGCCAGGTCGTCGGCGTGCTGGGCGATCTTCGCGCGGAGGTCGTCCAGGTCGACGTTGCCGAGCGCGTCGCTCGCCACCACGACGACCTTCATGCCGGCGAGCACGGCGGAGGCCGCGTTCGTGCCGTGGGCGGAGGACGGGATGAGGCACACGATGCGGTGGTCGTCGCCGTTCGCGCGGTGGTAGCCGCGGATCGCGAGGAGGCCCGCCAGCTCACCCTGCGAGCCGGCGTTCGGCTGCAGCGACACCGCGTCGTACCCGGTGATCTCGGCGAGCCAGCCCTCGAGCTGGTCGATGAGCTCCAGGTAGCCGCGCACGTCGGCCTCCGGGGCGAACGGGTGGATGGCCGCGAACTCCGGCCACGTGATGGCGGCCATCTCCGTGGCGGCGTTGAGCTTCATCGTGCACGAGCCGAGCGGGATCATGCCGCGGTCGAGGGCGTAGTCCCGGTCGGACAGGCTCTTCAGGTACCGCATCATGGCGGTCTCGCTGCGGTGGCTGTGGAACACCGGGTGCGTGAGGTACTCGTCCTGGCGGCGGAGGGCGTCCTGCAGCGCGTCCGCGTCGCCGAGGCCGAAGCCGAAGGCGCGCTCCTGCTTCCCGCCGAAGACCTGCGCGACCTGGTGCAGCTCGGCCACCGTGGTCGTCTCGTCCACCGCGATGCCGATCGTGTCGGCGTCGGCGACCCGCAGGAGGATGCCGAAGCCGCCCCGCGCCTGGTCGGCGTACTCCGCCGCCCGGCCCGGGACGCGCACGGTCAGCGTGTCGAAGAAGTGCTCGTGGACGACCTCGGCGCCGGCCTCGACGAGCCACTCGCGCAGCAGCGTCGCCTTGGCGGCGACGTCGCGGGCGATCTCGCGGAGTCCATCCGGGCCGTGGTAGACCGCGTACATCGAGGCCATCACGGCGAGGAGCACCTGGGCGGTGCAGATGTTCGACGTCGCCTTCTCGCGGCGGATGTGCTGCTCGCGGGTCTGCAGCGAGAGGCGGTAGGCCGGCTTGCCCTCGGCGTCGACGGACACGCCGACGAGACGTCCGGGCAGCTGCCGCTCCAGGCCTGCCCGCACGGCCATGTAGCCGGCGTGCGGGCCGCCGAAGCCCATCGGCACGCCGAAGCGCTGCGTCGTGCCCACGGCCACGTCGGCCCCGAGGGTGCCGGGCGCGGTGAGGAGCGTCAGCGCGAGGAGGTCGGCGGCCGCGACGGCGAGCGCGCCGGCGACGTGCGCGGCGTCGAACACCGCGGACGGATCCCACACACGGCCCGAGGCCCCGGGGTACTGCACGAAGACGCCGAAGAGCTCGGCGGGAAGCTCCTCCCCCGCGGCGAAGTCGACCGTGACCAGCTCGATGCCGAGCGCCTCGGCCCGGGACGCGAGCATGGCCTTCGTCTGCGGCAGCGCATCCGCGTCCACTGCGAAGACGTTGGAGGAGGTCTTCGAGGCCCGGCGCGCGAGCAGCATCGCCTCCACGACCGCGGTGGACTCGTCGAGCATCGACGCGTTCGCGGTGGTGAGGCCGGTGAGCTCGGCCACCATGGTCTGGAAGTTGATGAGCGCTTCCAGGCGCCCCTGCGAGATCTCGGGCTGGTACGGCGTGTAGGCCGTGTACCAGGACGGGTTCTCGAGCACGTTGCGCTGGATGACCTGCGGCGTGACGGTGCCGTAGTAGCCCAGGCCGATCATCGAGCGGTTCACCGTGTTCCGCGCGGCGAGGGCACGCAGTTCGGCCAGTGCCTCGGTCTCCGACGCGGCGACCGGGATGCGGGAGTCGGCGACCGCGTCCTCCGGTCCCGTGTAGATCGAGGCGGGGACGGCCTGACGCATGAGCTCCTCGACCGGGCTCAGCGTCCCGTTGTCGACGGAGCCGAGACCCAGCGCGTCGAGCATCGTGCGCTGGGCGGCCTCGGTCGGTCCGATGTGACGATCGGCGAATGCAACCACGTCCGGATCAGCCCTCCGTGAGTGCGACGTACGCGTCGCGGTCCAGCAGTCCGTCCAGCGCCCCGGCGGCGACGGACACCTTGAGCAGCCAGCCGCCCTCGAACGGCTCGGCGTTGACGAGCGAAGGGTCGTCGACGACGGCGTCGTTGACCTCGACGACCGTGCCGGCGACCGGAGCGTAGAGCTCCCCGACCGACTTCGTGGACTCGATCTCGCCGACCACGGAGCCGGCGGTCAGCTCGGTGCCGACGGCGGGGAGCTCGACGAAGACGACATCCCCCAGCTTCTCGGCGGCGTAGTCGGTGATGCCGATCGTCACGGTGTCGCCGTCACCGGCGATCCATTCGTGCTCGTCGGTGTAGCGGAGTGCGCTGAGGTCGGTCATTTTGTCCTCCGGTAGAAAGGCAGGGCGGTCACGGTCGCGGGGATACGGGTCCCCCGCACATCAAGGAATACTGCGGTTCCCTCTTCCGCGGAAGAAGGGTCGACGTACGCCATCGCGATGGGATGGCCGAGCGTCGGGCTCAGGGCACCGCTGGTGATCTCTCCGATCGGGGTGCCGTCGGCGTCGACGACCGCGTAGCCGGCGCGGCCGGCGCGTCGTCCTTCGGCCGTCAGGCCGACGAGGATGCGGGCATCGTCGGCGGGCGCCGGAGCATCCTTGCCGACGAAACGGTCCTTCGCGACGACCACGACGCGGCCGAGGCCGGCCTGGGCGGGTGCGGTGTCGAGGCTGAGCTCGTGGCCGTACAGCGGCATGCCCGCCTCCAGGCGGAGCGTGTCGCGCGCGGCGAGGCCGGCGGGGACGAGCCCGTGCGGCGCGCCGGCGTCGAGGACGGCGTCCCACAGCGCGGTCGCGTGGGCGGCCGGGACGAGGAGCTCGAAGCCGTCCTCCCCGGTGTAGCCGGTACGGGCGAGGAGCAGCGGCTCGCCGGCGAACGACGCGGTCGCCCACGCGTAGTACTTCTGCTCCGCCCAGGGGATGCTGACGTCGGCGATGCCCGCCGTCGCCGCGAGGATCTCCTCGGCCTGCGGGCCCTGCACGGCGATCAGCGCGTAGTCGTCCGAGACGTCGTCGACCTCCACGGCGCCCGCGTCCGCGTCCGCGATCCGCTCGGTGAGAGCCCGACGCACGGCGTCGCGGTTGCCGGCGTTCGAGATGATGAGGAAGTCGTCGTCGGCCAGCCGGTACACGATCACGTCGTCGACGATGCCGCCCTCCGCCGTCAGCAGCAGGGAGTACTTCGCCTTGCCGACCGCGAGCGCCGACAGCCGCCCGGCGAGGGCGTAGTCGAGGAAGGCCGCCGCGCCGGTGCCGCGGACCGTGAACTCGGCCATGTGCGAGATGTCGAAGACACCCGCCGCCTGCCGCACCGCGTGGTGCTCGGCGAGGTCGGACGTGTAGCGCACCGGCATCTGCCAGCCGCCGAAATCGGTGAAGGAGGCGCCGAGCGCCTCATGGCGCTCGCGCAACGGGGTGTAGCGGGGGTCGGACATGGAGTTCTCCCGGGCTGGGTCGGGCGGGACGACGACGTCGTCCCTGGGAACTCCCCCTCTGTCATGGGCCTGAGAGCTTCGCCCGCGCGAGCGCAGGGCTTTCACCGTCGGCGGATCCCCCGGTGCTCGGGATCGCTTTTCAGAGCGGCCGGACCTCCGCGGTACGCGTACCTGAGAGATTGGCGGGGAGGCTTGCTCCTTCGGTGCCCGGCTGCATGCGCCGGGGCTCTCCCGCGTCGGTCGTTCGGCCTGTCTTCGATTGTGGGTTCAGTCTAGCGGTCTCCCCCGCCCGCTCAGGAGCCCAGCGCGAGCTCCGCCCTGACCTCGTCGCGGAGCCTGCCGAGGTTCTCCGGTTCGGGGGCCGCCGCCAGGAGCGTCCTGGTGTACTCGTGCTGCGGGTTCAGGATCACCTCGTCGGCCGATCCCCGCTCCACGACGTCGCCCCGGAAGAGGACCATGATGTCGTCGGAGAAGTGCCGCGCGGTCGCCAGGTCGTGCGTGATGTAGAGGACGCCGAGGTTCTCCTCCCGCTGCAGCTCGGCGAGCAGGTTGAGCACGCCGAGCCGGATCGACACGTCGAGCATCGACACCGGCTCGTCGGCCACGATGAACCGGGCGCCGGGGGCCAGGGCCCGCGCGATCGCCACACGCTGCCGCTGTCCGCCGGAGAGCTCGTGCGGGCGCCGTTCGGCGAAGCTCTCGCCCGGAGTGAGCCGCACGCGCTCCAGCAGCTCGATCGCCCGCGCCCGCACCTCGCGACTGTCGAGCTTGGGGTGGTGCAGCCGGATCGGACGCTCCAGGTGGTGCACGATCGTGTGGAACGGGTTCAGCGAGGCGAACGGGTCCTGGAAGACCATCTGCACGTCCGACCGGTAGCGCTCGAGGGCCGACCCCCGCATGCCGGACTCCTCGCCGTCGAGGAGAATGCTGCCCGAGGTCGGCGTCTCCAGCTTCATCAGCATCCGGGCGATGGTCGACTTGCCCGACCCGGACTCGCCGACGAGCGCCGTGGTCCGCCCGGCCTCCAAGGTGAACGACACGTCCTTCACCGCGTGCAGCACGCTCGTGCGGAACCCCGATCGCAGGTGGAAGTCCTTCACGAGGTTCCTCGCCTCGAGGGTGCCGCCGCGCCTCGTCCCGTCCACGCTCATCGGATGACCTCCTGGTTGACGCCGCCGCTGCGGACGAAGTCGCCCCGCTCGCCCGTGAGGGACGGGAAGCTCGACAGCAGGCGCTGGGTGTACTCGTGCTGCGGGTTGCGGTAGATCTCCGCCGCGGTGCCCTGCTCGACGATCCGGCCCTGCAGCATGACAGCGATGCGGTCGCTGATCTCGATGAGCATGGGCAGGTCGTGGGTGATGAAGATGACCGCGAAGCCGAGCTTCTCGCGCAGGCGCATGATCTCCCGGATGATGCCGCGCTGCACGACCACGTCGAGCGCCGTGGTGGGCTCGTCCATGATCATGACCTGCGGGTCGAGCGCCAGCGCCATCGCGATCATCATGCGCTGGCGCATACCGCCGGAGAGCTCGTGCGGGAAGCTCGTCAGCCGGCCGGGGTCCACGCCGACGAGCGTGAGCAGCTCCTCGGCGCGCTCCTGCTTGGCCTTCTTCGACATTCCGGGGCGGTGGGTGTCGAAGATGTCGAAGATCTGCGCGCGGACCGAGATGACGGGGTTGAGGGAGTTCATCGCCCCCTGGAAGACCATCGAGATCTTGTCCCAGCGGAATGCGCGCAGCCCGTCTCCGTCGAGTCCGACGACGTCGATGTCATGGCCGTCGCGGTCGTGGAACACGATCTCGCCGTCGGTCATCAGGGCGGGCGCCTTGAGCAGCCGGTTCATCCCGTACGCGAGGGTGGTCTTCCCGCAGCCCGACTCCCCCGCGAGACCGAGGATCTCGCCGCGGTGGAGGGTCAGCGAGACATCCCGGACCGCCTTGACGGGCGGATCGACCTCGTACTCGATCGAGACGTTCCTGGCGGTGAGCACGGCGTCGCTCATGCGGTGACCCCCTTCTCCTTCGCGGCCTTGCGCAGACGACGGGCCGCATCGGGCGCGTTGCGCAGCTTCGGGTTGATGACCTCGTCGATGGCGAAGTTGATCAGCGCGAGTCCCGCGCCGAGGATCGCGATCATGATGCCCGGCGGCACGAACCACCACCAGGCACCGCGGCCGAGGGCCTGACCGGACTGGGCGTCGTTGAGGATCGAGCCCCAGGTGATCGAGGAGTTCGGACCGAGGCCGAGGTACGACAGCCCCGCCTCGCCGAGGATGGCGAAGATGATCGCGAACAGGAACTGCGCGGTCAGCAGAGGGAGCAGGTTCGGCATGATCTCGACGAGGATCACCCGGAGGGACTTCTCCCCCGCCACCTTCGAGGCGTACACGTAGTCGCGGGTGCGGAGCGAGCGGGTCTGCAGCCGCAGCACATACGCCGCGCCGGCCCACGAGGTAATGCCGAGGACGAAGGCCACGAGCTGCCAGCTGCGCTGCGGCACGAAGGAGGCGATCACCATGACCAGCGGCAGTCCGGGGATGACGATCATGACGTTGGTCAGGAGAGCGAGGACGTCCTCCCGCCAGCCGCCGAGGTACCCGGCCAGGACGCCGAAGAGGAGGGACAGCACGATGGCGATGCCGCCGGCCGTCACGCCGATGAGCAGCGACCCCTGCGCGCCGACGGCGAGCTGCGCGAACACGTCGTTGCCGAGCTTGGTCGTGCCGAGCCAGTGCTCCGCCGACGGCGCGGCGAGAGCGGGGTTGTCCGTGCTGCGCGGGTTCTGCGTGAAGAACGGCGCGATGATCGCGAAGAGCACGATGGCGAGCACGAGCACGGAGCCGACGATGAACTTCGGCGACGTGCTGGGCAGGATCCGGCGGCGCCGGCGCTCCTGACGCTGCGTAGCCAGGGCGACGGTGCCCTCGGGGGCGACGGTGGGAGGCTCCTCCACGAGGAGCGGGTTCTTCGTGTCAGACATTCTGGCGAGCCCTCGGGTCGATGAAGCCATAGACGAGGTCCATGAAGAAGTTGGCGACGAGCACCGTGAGGGTGATCACGAGGAACAGCCCCTGCATCAGCGCGTAGTCGTTGTTGGTGACGGCCTGGAACATGAGCTTGCCGACGCCCGGATAGGTGAACACCTGCTCCATGACGATGGAGCCGGCGACGACGAACCCGAGCGTGATCGAGAAGCCCGCGATCGACGGGATGGCCGCGTTGCGCGCGGCGTACGTCGTCATGATGCGTCGCGGCCGCAGTCCCTTCGCCTCGGCGGTGAGGACGTAGTCCTCGGCGAGCGTGGAGACCATCATGTTGCGCATGCCGAACATCCAGCCGCCCACCGAGCTGATCACGATCGTGATCGCCGGGAGGATCGAGTGCGCGACGGCATCCGAGAAGAACGCCCAGGTCGGCTCCGGGCCGTCCGGGAAGTCGAAGACGTCGTAGCCGCCGAAGATGGGGAACCAGCCCAGGCCCACGGCGAAGACCGCCACGAGGATGAGCGCCAGCCAGAAGTACGGGATGGACTGCAGCACGGTGGTCGCGGGGATGAGATGGTCGACCCAGGTGCCGCGCTTCCAGCCGGCCCACGCACCGAGCACGACGCCGAGCACGAACGAGATCACCGTCGCGGTTCCGACGAGCACCAGCGTCCACGGGAGAGCACCCGCGATGAGCTCCGTGACCGGAGTGGGGAACTTCGTCACCGACACGCCCAGATCGCCCTGGAACATGCGCCCCCAGTAGGCGAGGTACTGCTCCCAGAGAGACGAGTCGTCTCCGCCGAGCAGGAGCTTGATGTTGCGGATGGTGGTCTCGGAGACCTCTCCGCCGGCCCGCTGCATCTTGGCGATCATGATGTCGGCGGGGTCCCCCGGCATGAGCCGGGGAAGCAGGAAGTTGATGGAGATCGCGGCCCACAGCGTGAACGCGTAGAACCCGATCCTTCGTGCATAGAACTTCATGTCACCTGTCCTGACTTCCTACTTCCCCGACTCATCGACTCAGCCGGCGGGCTTGATCTGCGTCAGCACGTAGCCGGCCGCGATCGCACCCCAGGACGGCGGGAAGGCGTAGAGGTCTTCCTCCGTCGGCCAGCCCGTGTAGTCCTTCGTGTTGTAGAAGGTCTGCGTCGCGTTGATCACGAGCGGGATGTACGGCAGGTCGCGCACGATCTCGGACTGGATCGTGCCGTACAGCTCCTTCTTCTCCGCTTCGTCGTTCGTGCTGATCGCGGACTGGATGGCGGCATCCACCGTCGGGTTGCTGTAGCGGCTGAAGTTCCAGCGACCGGCCGGGATCTCCGTGCCGACGGGGCTGGTGGACTCGACCTCGGTGCCGCCGAACCAGTCACGGTAGATCTGGAACGGGTCGGCGACCGACGTGCCGACGACACCGCCGACGATGAGCTGGAAGTCGCCACCCTGTCGGGCGTCGGAGAACTCCTGCCACTGCACGGTCGACGCGGTCACCTTGATGCCCGCGGCCTCGGCCTGCTCGGCGATGAGCTTCGCGGCGTCGTTGTAGTCGGTCCAGCCGTCGACCGAGATCAGGCTGAGCTCGACCGGAGCGCCGTCCTTCTCGTAGATCCCGGAGGAGCCCTTGGTGTAGCCGGCGGCCTCGAGGATCTCCCCGGCCTCTGCGGCGTCCGCCTCCTGCGGGCTGACCTCGTTGGCCGGGTCGGCGAGCCACTTCTCGTCGCGCGGCAGCAGCGTGTACGCCGGCGAGATGTCGCCGGTCAGGCCGACGAACGCCTTGTCCTTGATGGTGGCGCGGTCGATCGCGACGTTCAGCGCCTGGCGCACCGCGACGTCGGTCTGCGGGCCCGTGCAGCCGAGCTCGGCGTTCGAGCAGGTGTAGAGGACGGTCGGGTCCTGCGGGGTGTTGATCCACTCGATCTTGCCGTTGCCCGTGACGTCGTCCGGGTTCGGGATGAACATGCCGGTCCAGTCGAGCTTGCCGGCGGCGAGCAGGTCCTGCGCGGTCTGGTTGTTGTCGACCGCGATGTACTGGACCTTCTTGACCGCGAGCTCGTCGGCGCCGCGGTAGTTCTCGTTCGCGACCAGCGTGTACGACTCGCTCGTGGTCTTGTCCACGACGTACGGACCGGAGCCGACGGGATCTTCGTTCGCGAAGTTCGCGAAGTCGGTGACGTCCTTCCAGATGTGCTCCGGGAGGATGTAGCTCGACCCCATCCGCTGGAACTCGGTCGTGTACTGGGCGGTGGCGTAGGTGAGGACGACGGTCGTGTCGTCGGTCGCCTCGGCTGAGACGAGTCCGTTGCCCTCGGGGTTGTTGGCCTCGTACGTGAAGGAGAAGACGACGTCGTCGGCGGTGAGCGGCTCGCCGTCGCTCCACTTCAGGTCGGGCTTGATCTTCACCGTGATCTGGGTGCCGTCCTCGTTGTACTCGAACGAGTCGCCGATCAGGCCGACGGGCTCGGCGTCCTGCGTCTTGTTGTAGAAGAACAGCGGCTCGTAGATGGGACCGAGCGCACCGTGGAGCACGGTGGGCGCGAACGGGTTGTAGTTCGCGGTGATCGGCGTCTGGCTTCCTGCCCAGACGCGGAGTGCGCGGTCGCCGTCGGCGTTGCCGCCGTCGTCGCCGCCTCCACCGCTGCCGCAGGCCGTCAGGCCCAGGGCGAGGACCGAGGCCCCCGCGACCGCCGTGAGCGCGATCTTGCGCTTTCCGTTACGGATCATTCTTCATTTCCTCTCGGTGCTGCACTGCAGGAGGGATTCTCCGGTTGGAGCCGAACCCCGGGCGGGGTTCACGGGAACCCCGGGAGGTGGCCTGCGGCCGCCCTCGAAGGGGTTTGTTAGGACAGTAACCTAACAAACCCGCCCCGGGGGGACAAGCCTTCCCGCGGGCGGGAGATAACGTTTCGGACTCGACGTCTTCCCTCGTCATGGGCGCGCACTAAAGGTCCCGATGACACTAAGATCGAGTCCGGAGGTTAAGGTGCCTATGACTCGAAGTGCGGACATCCGCGTCGCCGTCTCGACGGTGATCCTCACGCTGCGCCGCGGTGACGACGGTCCGCCCGTACTGGCGCTCCCCCTCGTCCGCCGCACCCGCGAGCCGTTCGCCGAGCGGTGGGCGCTCCCCGGCGGGTGGCTCACCCCCGAGGAGTCGCCGGTCGACGCCGCCGCCCGCACGCTCGCCGAGACGACCGGCCTCGCGCCCACCTACCTCGAACAGCTCTATGCCTTCGGCGCCGTCGACCGCTCCCCCACGCGGGTCGTCTCGATCGTGTACTGGGCGCTGCTGCGTCAGGACGACGTCGAAGCCCAGATCACCGCGCACCGGGCATCGGGCCGCGCGCCGGAGAACGTGGAGTGGTTCGATGTCGACGATCTGCCGGCGCTCGCCTTCGATCATCACGAGATCATCGAGTACGCGCTCTGGCGCCTGCGGAACAAGGTCGGATACAGCCGCGTGGCCCAGGGCTTCCTGCCCGCCGAGTTCACGCTCGCCGAGCTCCGGGAGGCCTACGAGTCGATCCTGGGGCGCGCACTCGACCCCGCGAACTTCCGGCGGCAGGTCGAGTCCGCCGGCAACCTGACCCGCACCGACCGCTTCCGGACCGGCAGTCACCGCCCGGCCCGCCTGTACCGCGACGACACCGATCTCGAGCTGGCCGACCGCGGTCCGCTCCGCCCGGAGGAAACGAGAACCCGATGAGCACCACCTTCGTCCCGATGCCCGCCGTCCCGTCGTCGGATCCGTCCGTCGACCACGCCATCCAGGCCATCGTCGGCGGGGTCTCCACCGACGCCACCTGCACGACCGACCTCGCCGTCGGCCCCTGGGACTTCGACACACGCCCCGGCTACGGCCCCGGCTCCTCCATGGGCGATGTCATCCCCACCGGGGCTCCCCGGCAGGGAGAGCTCCCCGCGGCCTACCGCGAGGCCGGCGAGGCGGAGCTCCACCGACGCATCGAGGCGGCGAAAGCCACGCTCGGAGATCGCGTGGTGATCCTCGGGCACTTCTATCAGCGCGAGGAGGTCGTGACGCACGCCGACGAGGTGGGCGATTCGTTCCAGCTCGCCACCGCCGCCACGATGCGGCCGGACGCGGAGGCGATCGTCTTCTGCGGCGTGCACTTCATGGCCGAGACCGCCGACCTCCTCTCGCGTCCCGACCAGGCGGTGATCCTGCCGAACCTCGCCGCAGGGTGCTCGATGGCGGATATGGCCGACATCGACCAGGTGGAGGAGTGCTGGGAGCAGCTCGCCGACGTGCTGGGCGACCTCGACACCCCGGACGAAGACGGCCGCGTGCCGGTGATCCCCGTCACCTACATGAACTCCTCGGCGGCGATCAAGGGCTTCGTCGGGCGACACGGCGGCATCGTGTGCACCTCGTCCAACGCCGCCACGGTGCTGGAGTGGGCGTTCGCCCGCGGCCGCCGCGTGCTCTTCTTCCCCGACCAGCACCTCGGCCGGAACACCGCGAAGGCCATGGGGGTGCCCCTCGACCGGATGCCGATGTGGAACCCGCGGCGAGCGCTCGGCGGCTCCACCGCGGAGGAGCTCGTCGACGCGCAGGTGATCCTCTGGCACGGCTTCTGCTCCGTGCACCGGCGCTTCACCGTGGCGCAGATCGACCAGGCCCGCACGGAGCACCCGGGGGTCCGCGTGATCGTGCACCCGGAGTGCCCGATGGAGGTCGTCGACGCGGCGGACGAGGCCGGGTCCACGGAGTACATCCGCCGCGCCATCGCCGAGGCCACGGAGCCGACGACGTTCGCGGTGGGGACCGAGATCAACCTCGTGCGCCGCCTGGCCGCACAGTACCCGCAGCACCGGATCTTCTGCCTCGACCCGGTCGTGTGCCCGTGCTCCACCATGTACCGCATCCATCCGGGCTACCTCGCGTGGGTCCTGGAGGAGCTGGTCGCCGGACGCACACCGAACCGCATCACGGTCTCCCCCGATGTCGCCGATCCGGCTCGCCTCGCGCTCGAGCGGATGCTGGCCGCCAAGCCGCCGGTGGCCGCCGGGGCACGATGAACGTCGTCGTCGTCGGCTCCGGTATCGCCGGGCTCACCGCCGCGCTGCACGCTCACGAGGCCGGGCACACGGTGACCGTCATGACGAAGGGCGACCTCGGGGGTGGATGCACGCCTCTCGCCCAGGGTGGCGTGGCCGGGAGCTACGGGCCCGGCGACAGCGCGGACGCCCATGCCGCCGACACGATCCGCGCCGGAGGGGGTCTGTGCGATCCGGCCGCGGTCGACGCGCTCGTGGCGGACGGCGCGGCCCGGATCGCCGAGCTCCTCGCCCGCGGCGTCGCCTTCGACCGGGCTCCGGGCGGCGCTCTCGCCCGCGGGCGCGAGGCGGCGCACACCCATGCCCGCATCCTGCACGCCGGAGGCGACGCCACCGGAGCCGCGATCTCCGCGGCGCTGTGCGCAGCGGTTCGCCGCACGCCCATCGCCGTCTGCGAGGGGACGATGCTCCTCGACCTCGTCGTCGAGGAGGGACGGGTCCGCGGGATCACGGTCCTCCGCGACGGGGACACGGCCGAGATCCGCGCCGACGCCGTGATCCTCGCGACGGGCGGGGCGGGGCAGCTCTACGCGCACACGACGAACCCGGCGGAGACGACCGGCGACGGCATCGCGGCGGCCCTGCGCGCCGGCGCCGCTGTCGCCGACCTGGAGTTCGTGCAGTTCCACCCGACCGCGCTTCCGGGCAGCCCGGTCTTCCTGCTCTCCGAAGCCGTCCGCGGCGAGGGCGCCGTGCTCCGCGACCAGGACGGGCGACGGTTCGTGTTCGACAGCCACCCCGACGGCGAGCTCGCGCCGAGGGATGTCGTCGCGCGGGCCATCGCCCGGCAGGCCGCCCGGCAGGGGGCGCCCGTGCACCTCGATGCGACGGCCCTGGGGGCGGACGCGCTCGCCCGCCGCTTCCCGACCATCGACAGGGTGACGCGCGCTCGCGGTTTCGACTGGTCCACGGAGCCCGTGCCGGTGACCCCCGCCGCGCACTACCTCATGGGCGGCGTCGTCACCGATCGGCACGGACGGAGCACGATCCCGGGGCTGTACGCCGTCGGTGAGACCGCCCGCACCGGGGTGCACGGGGCGAACCGGCTCGCCTCCAACTCGCTCCTCGAAGGGGCCGTGTTCGGGGCCAGGGCCGCCGCCGCGCTGGACGGACCGTGGCCCGCTGCCGTCGACATCACCCCATTTCCGTCACCGACCGACTCGGCGGACGCGGATGTCGTACCGGAGCCTCTCCCCCCGTTCGACCGCGCCGGGCTGCAGCGGTTGCTGTGGGACGAGGTCGGCCTGCACAGGACCGGATCGGGCCTGCAGCGCGCGCTCCGGATCGTGCGCGGATGGGACGTCGAGACGCCTCCCCCCTCCGACGTCCGCTCGCACGAGGACCGGAACCTGCTGCGGGTCGCCGAGGCCGCCATCCGCGCCGCCCTGGCCCGCCCCGTCTCGGTCGGCGCCCACCACCGCGACGACCACGCCCCCGCCGCACCGACCGCGGCACACGCACCGATCCTGGAGACCGCCTGATGCTCACCCGCGCCACCCTGCACCGCGTCGTCGGAGCCGCGCTGGAGGAGGACGCCCCCTGGGGCGACCTCACCAGCACCACCCTGCTCCCGGCGCAGACGACGGCCACGGCCGACCTCGTCGCCCGCGAGGACGGGGTCTTCAGCGGCGGCGAGGCCTTCGCCACCGCGTTCCTCCTCACCGATCCCGACGTCACGGTCGACCTGCACGTGGGCGACGGCGACGCCTTCACTGCCTCCGACGTGCTGGCCACCGTGACCGGACCGGCCCGCGCGGTCCTCACCGCCGAGCGCGTCGCCCTGAACCTCGTGCAGCGGATGTCGGGCATCGCGACCCTCACCGCCGCCTACGTCCGCGAAGTCGAGGGAACGCGGGCGCGCATCGCCGACACCCGCAAGACGACGCCAGGACTGCGGGCGTTCGAGCGGCACGCCGTGGTGTCCGGCGGCGGCCGGAACCACCGGTACTCCCTCTCCGACGCGGTCATGGCGAAGGACAACCACCTCGCAGTGCTCCAGCGGTCCGGGCTCGACCTCGCGACGGCTCTTCGCGAGGCGCTCTCGCGGCTGCCGCACACCGCCCACGTCGTCGTCGAGGTCGACCGTCTCGACCAGATCCCGGCGGTGCTCGACGGCGGTGCCCACACGGTGCTGCTGGACAACTTCTCCCTCGACGACCTGCGCGCCGGGGTGGCCCTCATCGGCGAGCGCGCCACCGTGGAGGCCTCGGGCGGCGTCGACCTGACCACCGTCCGCGCCATCGCCGAGACCGGGGTGGATGTGATCTCGGTCGGAGCCCTCACGCACTCCGCGCGGGCGCTGGATCTCGGACTCGACCTCCGGATCGACTGAGTCCGTGCTGTACCTCGATCACGCCGCGACCTCGCCGGTACGCCCCGAGGTGCGAGCGGCCATGGAGCCCTACCTCACCGCGGTGTTCGGCAACCCCGCCAGCCACCACACCGCGGGCGAGACGGCGGCGCGGGCGCTGGAGGACGCCCGCACCAGGGTCGCCCGCGTCTTCGGGGCGCGGGTGGGCGACGTCGTCTTCACCGGCGGCGGCACGGAGGCGAACAACCTCGCCGTGAAGGGGATCACGCTGGCAGCGCTCGCCTCCGGGCGGCGGCGCGTGGTGGTGTCACCCATCGAGCACGAGTCGATCCGGGAGTCGGCAGCGTACCTCGCCCGGTTCCACGGGGTGACGGTCGCGATGCCCGCGGTGGACGGGACCGGGCGGATCGGGCCGGACGCCCTCGACACGGTGCTCACCGACGACACGGCCGTCGTGTCCGTCGGACACGCGAACAACGAGATCGGCACCGTCCAGGACATCCCCGCGCTCCGCGAGGTCGTCCGCGCCCGCCGCGTGCCCCTCCACGTCGACGCCGTGCAGTCGGCCGGCTGGCTGCCCCTGCACGATCTGGATGCCGACGCCGTGTCGGTCGCCGGGCACAAGCTCGGCGCTCCCAAAGGGACCGGGGCGCTCGTCGTCCGCGGACGCCTCCCTCTGGAGCCGCTCCTGCACGGTGGCGGCCAGGAGCGCGGACGGCGGTCCGGCACGGTGGACGTCGCCGGAGCGGTCGGCCTGGCGACGGCGCTCGAGCTCGCGGAGCAGGAGCGCGCGGCCGCTGCGGCCCGAGCGGCAGAGGCCACGGCGCGCTTCATCGCCGAGGTGACCCGGCGGGTGCCCGATGCGACGCTGACCGGGCATCCCGTGCATCGGCTCCCCGCGACGGCGAGCTTCACGATCGCGGGTGTGAGCGGCGAGGCGGTGCTGTTGGAGCTGGAGCGCCGCGGGGTGATCTCGTCCAGCGGCTCCGCCTGCGCGGCCGGCAGCGACGAGCCCTCCCCCGTGCTGCTCGCCTGCGGCATCACCCCGGAGGTCGCCCAGACGGCCGTGCGGTTCACCTTCGGGCGCACGGCGCTCCCGGCGGACGCTCCCGAGCGCCTCGCCGCACTGGTCGCGGAGGCGGTCGCCGCGGTCCGCGGCTGACGGACGGCTCTAGACTCGGCGGAGTGACCGCCCCCACCCCGATCGTGACGCTGATCGTGCCAGGACGCGACATCGCCGCGTTCGCCCCCGCCGCTCTCGACTCCCTCCGCGCGCAGACGGACGAGCGGTGGCGTGCCATCCTCATCGACGACGGCTCCACCGACGACACGGGAGCGATCTTCGCCGACGCCGCCGCGAGGGATGCCCGCTTCACCGTGGTGCGGCATGAGGTCTCCGTCGGGCTCGGCGCCGCGCGCAATGTCGGCCTCGCACGGGTCGACACGCCCTTCACGGGCTTCCTCGACGCGGATGACGAGCTGATGCCGGACGCGCTGGCGACCCTCGTGGGCACGCTCGAGCGCACGGAGAGCGACTTCGCCGCCGGCGCCTACGTGCGGCTGCGTCCCCAGGGGCGAGGATACGTGCCCGGCCGCGTGCAGCCGTGGGTGGCCGCGGCGACCTCTCCGGCCCGCCTCGGCACCACTCTGGCGGAGCACCCGCAGGCCGTGTCGAACATCGTCGCGTGGTCCAAGGTGAGCCGCACGGAGATGTGGTCCGACCTGCGGTTCCCCGAAGGGGTGGCCTACGAGGACCAGGTCGTCGCGCAGACGATGTACACCCGGGCACGCGCCTTCGACGTGCTGCCGGACGTCGTGGTGCGCTGGCGCGTCCGAGCGGACGGCACCTCGATCACCCAGAGCAAGGCGCAGCTCCCCGTGCTCCGCGACTACCTCGCCGCGCTCCGCGGCGGCATCCGCGTGCTGCAGGAGGCGGGCGCACACGCCGCCGTGACCGCCCGGCTCGACCTCATCCTCGCGATGGACGTCGCTCCGCTCCGGGAGATCGCGGACACCCATCCCGATCCCGCCTACGCGGCGGAGGTCTCCGCGTTCCTGGCCGAGCTGCGTGCCCTTCCCGAGTTCGCCGACGCCCGCCCCGACCCCACCCTCGCCGCCGCCCTCGCGTGGTGAGCCCCGCCGGAAGGACCCCCGCATGACCGACTACCTCTCCTCGCTCTTCGCGCTCGACGGCCGCACCGCGGTCGTGACCGGCGGCAGCTCGGGCATCGGCCGCGGCATCGCGACGGCGCTCGCCCGGGCCGGCGCGGCCACGGTGATCGTCGCCCGCGGCGCGGAGCGCATCGCCGAGACCGTCGAGGAGCTGAACGCGCAGGGGTGCCGGGCCGCGGGCGTGGTCGGCGATCTGAACACACGCGAAGGCATCCATGCGGTCGCGGAGGCCGCGGCCGTCCCCTTCGGCGAGCCGGACATCCTCGTCAACTCCGCCGGCATCAACATCCGTCCGCCCTACGCCGAGATCACCGAGGCGGATTGGGACGCGACGATGACCGTCAATGCGCTCGCCCCGTTCCTCCTCGGTCAGCGCTGGGCGCAGGGCATGGCGGCGCGCGGGTTCGGGCGACTCATCCACATCAGCTCCCAGCAGGCGCACCGCGCGTTCGTGGGCAGCGGGGTGTACGGCGCCTCCAAGGGCGCGGTCGAGTCGCTCATGCGCTCGGAGGCCGAGGCCTGGGGCGGCACCGGTGTGACGAGCAACTCCCTCGTCCCCGGATTCGTCCTCACACCCCTGAACGCCCGCCTGCAGGAGGATCCCGCGACGATCGCGGCCCTCGCGGCCCGGACGATGATCGGACGCAACGGTCTTCCCGAGGACTTCGCCGCGGCAGCGGTCTTCCTCGCCGGTCCGGGTTCGGCCTACGTCACCGGCCAGTCGCTGTTCATCGACGGCGGGCTCTCCGTGCACTGACCCTCGCGGTCGTCACCCGTCGGTCGGGCGCGGCCGGGCGTCGGTGCTCGATGCCGTCGGCAGCGGGACGCCCGTCGTCAGCGCCACGACGGCATCGGCGGCGGCGGAATCCTCCGGCTCGCGATCCGCACGGCGCGCGGCGAGGCCGGCCTCGACGCCCTCCTCGACACCGCCCCGGATCGCCGCCTCCTCCTCGGCCTCCGCTTCGATCTCCGCGTCGAGCACGCGCGACGCGGCCACCTGCTGCGCCGCCAGCTCGGCGTAGAGGCCGCCCTGCGCGAGCAGCTCGGCGTGGGTGCCGGATTCCACGATGCGCCCGGCCTCCAGCACATGGATGACGTCCGCCCCCATGACCGTCGACAGGCGGTGCGCGATCGACAGGGTCGTGCGCCCCTTGGCCGCCTCGTCGAGGGCCTCCTGCACCACGCGCTCGGACACGGTGTCCAGGGCGGAGGTCGCCTCGTCGAGCAGGAGCACCGGCGGGTCCTTCAGCAGCACACGGGCGATCGCGATGCGCTGCTTCTCGCCACCGGAGAGCCGGTACCCGCGCTCCCCCACGACCGTGCCGTAGCCCTTCTCGAAGCCCGCGATGATGTGGTGGATGTTGGCCGCGGTGCAGGCGGCGACCAGCTCCTCGTCCGTCGCGTCGGGCTTCGCGTAGCGGAGGTTCTCCCGGATGGTCGCGTGGAACAGGTAGGTCTCCTGAGAGACGATGCCCACGTCGTCGATGATCGACTCCTGCGTGAGGGTGCGCACGTCGGCCCCCGCGAACAGTACCGCGCCGCCCTTGGCCTCGTACAGGCGCGGTGCGAGGTACAGGATCGTCGTCTTGCCCGCGCCGGAGGGGCCGACGAAGGCGACGTGCTGCCCGGGCTCGGCCACGAAGGAGACCCCGTGCAGGGTGGGACGCGAGTCGGCCGCGGCATCCGGATACCGGAACACGACGTCCTGGAACTCGATGCGTCCACGCGGCCCGGGGGCCTGCGCCACGGCGATCGCATCGGGGGCGTCGGTGATCTCGGGCACGAGGTCCAGGTACTCGAAGATGCGGGCGAACAGCGCCGACGAGGTCTGCAGGTCGAGCGAGACCCGCATGAGACCCATGAGCGGCATGAGCAGCCGCGCCTGGACCGTCGTGAAGGCCACGATCGTCCCCGCGGTGATCGCTCCCGTGCCGCCCGCGATGAGGTATCCGGAGACGAGGTAGATGACGGCGGGGACGCTGGCCATGATGACCTGGACGACCGCGAAGAAGCCCTGACCGCTCATCGCCCGCCGCACCTGGAGGCGCACCTGGTTGCGGTTCTCCTGCTGATAGCGCTCGGACTCGGTGCGCTGGCGGTTGAACGCCTTGGACAGCAGCATGCCCGAGACGCTCAGGGTCTCCTGGGTGATGGAGGTCAGCTCGGACAGCGACTCCTGGGTCTCCCCCGCGATGCGGGCGCGCACCTGTCCCACGCGTCGCTGCACGAGCACGAGGAACGGCATGAGCACGACGGCGATGAGGGTGAGGCGCCAGTCGATGAGGATCATCGCTACGAGTGAGGCGATCACCGTGACCGCGTTGCCGAGGATGCTGGTGACCGTGTTCGTCAGCACGCCCGAGACGCCGCCGACGTCGTTCTGCAGCCGGGACTGGATCACGCCGGTCTTCGTGCGGGTGAAGAAGCCGAGCTCCATGGCCTGCAGGTGCTCGAACAGCCGCACCCGGAGATCGCCCGTGACGCTGTTGCCGACCGTGGCCGTGAGCCAGGTCTGTGCGACGCCGAGGACCGCCGAGAAGAGGAAGAGGCCGACCATCGCGCCGACGAGCACGCCGAGCAGCGAGAGGTGGGGGCCGCCGCCGTCGACGGGGAACAGCGCGTCGTCGAAGATGCGCTGCACGAGGAGCGGCGGGATGACCGCGATGCCCGCGCCGAGCACCACGAGGACACCGGTGAAGAGGATGCGCCACCGGTAGGCGCTGAACAGGGCGACGACCCGGGTGCCGAGTCCGTCGATCTTCGGAGCCTCCGCGTTGAGCCGACGCTGGGCGTCCTCGTCCACGCCGCGGAAACCGCCCCGCGGACCACCGCCCATCCCGCCCATGCTCATGGCGCCAGCGTACTCACCCCCCAGGACACCGGCTCCGCTGTCTCGGCGTTCAGCGATATCCCAGATTTCGGAATGAAATGTCCGTCCGACCCGTTACGCTGAATGACTCTCGCGAACTCTCGCACCTTCCTCTTCTCTCCGATGCCCTGGAGGCCGCCCATGTCTGCCGTCGATACCGGCTCCATCACGACGCCCCCCGCATCGAGCGGGGGCATCCCCCGCAAGGACATGCGGGTCATCTGGCTGCTGCTCGTCGCCGCCTTCGTCGCCATCCTCAACGAGACGACGATGGGCATCGCGATCCCGCACCTGAACACCGATCTCGGCATCCCGCCCGAGCTCGGGCAGTGGCTGACGAGCGCGTTCATGCTCACCATGGCGGTGGTCATCCCGACCACCGGCTTCATCCTGCAGCGCTTCACGACGCGACAGGTCTTCATCGCCGCGATGACGGCCTTCTCGCTCGGCACGCTCGTGGCGCTCGTCGCGCCCGGGTTCTCCGTGCTGCTCGTGGGTCGCGTGATCCAGGCCGCCGGCACCGGCATCATGATGCCGCTGCTGATGACGACGATCATGAACGTCGTGCCCGCGCAGTCGCGCGGCCGCATGATGGGTCGCGTCGGCCTCGTCATCTCGCTCGCGCCCGCCATCGGCCCCACGCTCGCGGGCGCCGTGCTCGACGCGTTCAACTGGCGCGCGCTGTTCGCGATCGTGCTTCCCATCGCCCTGATCTCGCTCGGCATGGGGGCGAAGTGGATGACGAACCTCGGCGAGACCCGCAAGGCTCCGCTCGACGTGCTGTCCATCCCGCTCGCGGCGCTCGGTTTCGGCGGCATCGTCTTCGGCCTCAGCCAGTTCGGCGGCGAAGGCGGTGCGGGCGGCACGACCGGCGTCATCGCCCTGGTCGTCGGCGCCGTCTCGCTCGCCCTCTTCGTCTGGCGCCAGCTCGTGCTGCAGCGGGTGGACGACGCGCTGCTCGACCTGCGCGTGTTCCGTTCGGCGAACTTCTCGCTGGCCGTCATCATCATGACGATCCTGGCGCTGTCGATGTTCGGCACGCTCACGCTGCTGCCGCAGTACCTGCAGAACGTCGCCGGACTCAGCGCTCTGGAGTCGGGCCTCATCCTGCTCCCCGGTTCGGTGCTGATGGGTCTCCTCGGACCGATCATGGGTCGCGTGTACGACGCGAAGGGCACCCGACCGCTGCTCATCCCCGGCACGATCCTCGTCTCGGCCTCGCTCTTCTTCTACTCGACGGTCGGCGAGCACACCGTGTGGTGGCTGCTGATCATCGTGCAGGCGGCCATGTCGGTGGGCCTCGCGATGTCGTTCACGCCCCTCTTCTCCTCGTCGCTGGGGTCGCTGCACCGTTCGCTGTACTCGCACGGCTCGGCCGTGCTGAACACGCTGCAGCAGGTCGGCGGCGCCGCCGGCGTCGCGCTGCTCACGGTCACGTACTCGGCCATCCTGCACGCCGGCGAGGACGAGGGCCTGTCGCGGGCGGTGGCGGGTGCCCCCGGTGCGCGGACGGCGTTCCTCATCGCGGCGATCATCTCGCTCGCCGCGGTCGCGCTCAGCCCGCTGGTGCGCAAGCCCGCCGACGACATCGGCGACGCGGCGCACGGCGGTCACTGACCGCACAGAGACACCGACGGCGTCTGCTGCTCACCGCTCCTTCGGGGCGGGGATGTGGCAGACGCCGTTGCTGCAGTAGCCGGCGGCACCGCCGTCGAGCAGCTCGATCGCACCCGGCAGCGGCTGCAGACCGAGCGGCGCGTCCTGCCCGGTGCTCTCCTGCTTCGAATCGGTCATCCCTCGATCGTACGCCTGCCAGGAGCACCGGGCGCCGCACGCTCTTCTCTGGGAGCCGACAGCGGCGTATCGTTCCCGGCGAGGGGGTGCACGCCCTCGCCGCGCGCCCCGGAGCCGAGGAGGCGCCATGATCATCCACCCGCCCGAACGGACCACCGCGACCGGGCATGTCGCGGCGATGTACGAGAGCGACCTCGCCGACGACGGGATCGTGTTCGCACACACCCGGGCCATGGCCGTGAACCCCGAAGCCCACGCCGCCTTCGAGGCGCTCGTCCGCGCGGTCGTCCCCTCGATCGGCGTGGGAGTCTACGAAGCCGCGACCCTCGGTGCGGCACGGGCCCTCGGTTCCGCACACTGTCTGCTCGCCCACGGCCGCCGCTCCCTCCGCGCGGGAGTCGTCGACGAGGCGGGACTCGCCGCCTTCGCTGCCGGAGACGACCGCGGTTTCACGGAGCAGGAGCAGGTCGTGATCCGCTTCGCCGCACGCCTGTCGACGGATCCGTCGGCGATGACCGATGCGAACACGCAGGAGCTGCGCGAGGCGGGGTTCAGCGACCGGCAGATCGTGGACATCACCCTGGCGGCGGCGGCGCGCAACTACTTCAGCAGGGCATTGCTCGCGCTGGCCGTCCCCGTCGAGGAGGTCTCCGGGCTGGACCCCGCTCTCGCCGCGGCGCTCACGCACGCCTCCGCGGCCGAGCCGCCAGGTGATCGATAGGCCGCTCCCCTTAATCTGGACGGATGCTCCGACGATTCCTCGCCCGCGTGTACTGGGCCGTCAGCCGGTGGACCCTCGTCGCCGACGCCGCCCCCACGCGGCCGACCGTCCTTATCGGCGCCCCGCACACCTCGAACTGGGACTTCGTGCTCATGCTCGCGATCGCCTGGCGGCTGGGCATCGAGGTGCACTGGCTGGGCAAGAAGAGCCTGTTCCGCGGCTGGCGCGGCCCGATCATGCGCGGCCTCGGCGGCATCGCCGTCGACCGGGCGGATCCGGCACGCATCGTCGGCGAGGTCGTGGACCAAGTGCACGCCGGGACCGTGTTCGGCCTCGTCGTCACCCCCGACGGCACCCGCGGCGGCAACGAGTACTGGAAGAGCGGCTTCTACCGGATCGCGCGTGCCACCGGCATGCCGGTCACCCTCGGCTTCGTCGACCGCCACACGATGACGACCGGCCTCGGGCCGACGATCGACCTCACGGGAGACGTGGCCGCCGACATGGACCGGATCCGCGCGTTCTACGCCGACAAGCACGGCGTGCGTCCGGAGCGCCGCACGGAGCCGCGGCTGCGCGAGGAGACGGCCGAGCGGCCGGAGGGCTGACGCCTCACTCCTCCGCGGGGGCGTGGTCTCGGGCGTACGCGAGGTCGTCGTCGGACAGCGACTCGATCATTCCGACCACCGCTCCGGTGATCTCCCTGATCTCCTCGCGGACGTCCTCATCGAGGTGCCGCGAGCCGCTGCCGATGACCGCTCGGCGCGCCTCGTCGGACAGCTCGGGCCACCATTCGTCGATCGGGGGCAGGGTCATCTCGGGTCCTTTCCTGAGGCGTCTCCGCCGGGCCGCGCAAGGTCCTGGACAGCGGCGGATCGTGCCCACGAGACTATCGCCATGAGAGCAGAACCCCCTGGCGCCGCGGACGAGCGCGACGACCGCGACGACGGCCGCGACGAGACCCCGAACGAGCGCGCGGACCGCAACTGGGAGGAGCTGCTGCAGGAGCTGCGGGTCATGCAGACCGGCACCCAGATCCTCACCGGATTCCTTCTGGCGGTGGCCTTCCAGCCGCGCTTCACCGACATGGACGAGTTCCAGCGCGATTTGTACGTCGTCCTCGTGGCCCTCGCCGCTCTCGCGACGATCCTCGCCCTCGCCCCCGTCGGCATCCACCGGGCCCTGTTCGGCAGCCGGCTGAAGCCCGAGCTCGTCCGGACGGCGGCGCGGCTGGTGAAGATCGACCTGTTCGTGATCGGCGCCCTCACGATCGGCGTCACGACCCTCATCATCGACTTCACGGTCAGCCGGACCGCCGGGATCATCGCGCTCGTCGCGTCCCTCGTGCTCGTGGTCGGACTGTGGATGGCGCTGCCCGGCCGGCTGCGGCGCGCCCGAGCGCGGGCGCGATCACACGACGGACCGCCGCCCCCGTCGGCGTGAGCGCGACGAGGGCGGCGGTCGGACAGCGGGTCGATCAGCGACCGGCGGGACTGCGGTTCTCCGCGCTCACCATCCAGGCGAACTGCTCCAGCCGCTCGATGACGGCGTGCAGCAGATCGGCGGACGTCGGGTCCTCCTCGTCGACGGCGTCGTGCACGTCGCGCATCGTCCCGACCGCGGCCTCGAGGCGCGCGGTCACGAGGTCGATGGTCTCCGTCGTGGACACCTCGCCGGTCGGGAACTCCGGCAGCGTGGTCGTCTTCGCGATCGTGGCGCTGCGGCCGTCGGGGACGGCGTGCAGCGCGCGCATGCGCTCCGCGATGGTGTCGCTGAACGTCCGGGCGTCCTCGATGATCTCGTCGAGCTGCCGGTGGGTGTCGCGGAAGTTCCGTCCGACGACGTTCCAATGCGCCTGCTTGCCCTGCAGCGAGAGCTCGAGCAGATCGACGAGCACGGCCTGCAGGTTCGCCGCGAGGGTCGGGGATGCCGTGAACCCCTTCTCCGCGTTCTGCTGGCGCGTGGTCTTGACGCCGGCCTTCGCCGCCCCGTCCTTGCTGCGGGAGCTGCTGGTCTTCGTGGACTTCGTGTCTGCCATGGTGTGACCTCCTGCCGTCACGGTAACCCCGCCACGCGGCCGATTCGAGGGGGTTGACACCCACCGGGCGCACCCCCGAACGTGAGGGAGGCGACACGGCCATCACGAGAGGCGGAACAGTGGGAACAGCAGCACAGGAGGATCGACCCGAGGTGGTCATCGCCCCTCTGACCGCGGCGGATGCCGGCGAAGTGCTCACGATCCAACGGGCGGCCTTCGTGTCGGAGGCGGCGATCTACGGGAGCGTCGACATGCCGCCGTTGACCCAGACGCTCGCCGAGATGGAGGCCGAGCTCACCTCGGAGCGCGGCCTGGGTGCCCGGATCGACGGCCGCCTGGTCGGAGCCATCCGGTTCGTCGAGGACGACGACCTGCTCCTGATCGGACGGATCGCGATCGCCCCCGACATGCAGGGCGAGGGCATCGGGCGAAAGCTCCTCGAGGCGGCGGAGCAGGCCTCCGACGCCCGCGAGTCCGAGCTCTTCACCGGAAGCCTCAGCGAGGCGAACATCCGGCTGTACGAGTCCTGCGGATACGAGGAGCGCGAACGGGTGCCGCAGGGCGACGGCACCGCCCAGGTCTTCCTCCGCAAGCGGCTGCGAGGTTAAGGGCATCGCCCCCGTCGGCGCAAGGGGGTCGAGGGGATCCGGGGCGATGGGGAATCGTAGCCGGGACATGTCGCGACCGCGTCATGCCCCAACCGGAAAGGAGAGCTCGTGCTCACCCTCACCGACAACGCCACCGCCATCGTGTCGACCCTTGTGAGTCGACAGAACGACGCGCCGGCCGCCGGGCTGCGCATCCACACCGCCGATGCGCAGGACGATTCGGGCGCGGCCCGGCTCGCCGTCGCCGTGACCGCCGACCCGGAGCCCGCCGATCAGGTCGTCGAGCTGTCGGGCACGCGCCTGTTCCTCGACGAGGCCGCCGCCTCCGCGCTCGACGACAAGGTCCTCGACGCGGGCGTGGACGACGAGGGCTCCGTGTCCTTCGCCGTGCTCCCTCAGGTCGCCTGAGACCTCAGACTTCGGACGCCGCGGCCGCCCCGGCCGCGGCGTCCGTCCGTCTCCGAGCACGCTCTGATAACGAGGTCCGCGCCTTCGGGGCACCCGGCCGCAAACGCTCTAGCATCGGAGCATGCGACGACCTGCTTCTCTTCTTCTCGCCCTTGCCGCCACCGCGCTCGCGGTGACGGCCTGTGCTCCCGCGAACTCGGCCGAGCCGTCCGCGTCTCCTCGTCCCTCGGAGACCACCAGCGCATCGCCGACGCCGACGGAGACCACGTCCGCGCAGATCGTGGTGACGCTGGACGGTCTGACGGTCACCGGCGCGGAAGACCGGAGCGCCGATTACACGGACGCCGCCGCCCTTCTCGAGCTCCTCCAGGAGGTCACCGGCCAGCTTCCCGAGCCGGAGAGCGTGGAGATCTTCCCCGGCGAGGCCTCCACGCTGGAGGCGTACGACTGGGAGGGCCTGCGCGTCCTGGCCGACAGCACCGGCGAGGCCCCGGCGAGCGTCTCCGTCACCGCGGCCGAGGTGGCGGGCCTCCCCGTCGTCACCGAGGACGGATTCCGCGTCGGCAGCACCCGCGCCGAGCTCCGCGCCGCCGATGCCTGGGCGCTGACGGATGCGGAGGACCCGGAGACGGCGAGCGAACTCGGGCTCGGCGGCCGCGAGGTGCCGGACACCGAGTCCCTGACCCGCCCGGGCTCCACCGGGATCATCTACACGATGTTCGTGCTCGACGGCGACACCGTCACGCAGATCATGGTCCCCGCGAACGACTTCAGCGACCTCTGACCCGCGGCGTCACCCTCAGTCCCAGTCCAGGTACTCCTCGAGCACGACGGCCGTCTCGATGGGGTGCGTCATCGGGAAGAGGTGATCCCCGCCCTCGACGACCTTGATGCTGGCGCGCTCCGGAGCCGTGGCGCGCAGGCTCTCGGCGTTCGCGGGCGGGGTGACCTCGTCGGCCGTCCCCTGGATCAGCAGCACCGGGATCACCGGGGCGAGGGGCGTCTCCACGTCTTCCACGCCGAGGAGTGCGAGACCGTTCACGCGCTCCGGATGAGCCAGCGCGAATGACCGTGCGATCGTGCCGCCGAAGCCGTGTCCGCCGATCCACGTGTCGCCGAGGCCGAGGTGGTCGATGACGGCGAGCGCGTCCGCGACGCGGTCGTCGATCGAGACGTCGGCGTCATCCGCGCGATGGCCGATCCGCACCACGTGGAATCCGGCCTCCTCGGCGAGGTAGTGACCGACCACTCCGAGCACGTCGGCGGCCAGGCCGCGCTCCTGGATGAGCACGAGCCTGACCGGCCCGTCACCCTCGTCGACGAAGGGGATGGCGCGGCCCTCGGGCTCGAAGATCTGGGTGTCGGTCATCGGCGTCGTTCTCCTCAAGCCGTCGGTGTCAGGTTCGCAGGCGTCGTCCGCGCCGGGCTCCTGCGACCGGGCACCGGGCGGTGGCGCCTGCGTCCAGCGTAGCCCGCCGGGGGACGAGCCTCCTCCTCGCATCCCCCGGCGGAGTCATGAGGCGGCGGCGAGCTCGCGCCACAGATGCGCGAGCGTCGCGGCGCCGCGGACGAGCATGCGCAGATCGATGCTCTCGTCGCTCGCATGCCAGTGGTCTTCGGGCAGCCCTGTACCGAGGAAGATCACCGGGGCGGCGAGTTCCCGGGACAGCAGCTCGGCCGGCCCTCCCCCGGCATTGCCCATCCTCCCCTGGATCGGTCGGCCGTACCCGAGGGCGAGAGCGCGCTCCAGCGCATCCCGGTACGGCCCCGGAGGAGAGACATACGGCTCCTGCGCGATGTCCTCGTCGACCTCGAGACGGTACGTCGCCTCGGGGGGCATGACGTCGGCGATGAAGGCGCGGAGAGCGTCGGCGACGTCATGGTTGCGCTGGTCGGCGACGGTCCGGATGCTCAGCGAGGCCATGGCCTCCCGCGGAATGACGGAGCGCTCGATGCCCTCCGGGTCACCGGCGAGCAGCGAGATCACCTCGATGGCCGGGCGCACCCAGAGGCGCTCCTTCGGCGTGAAGCCCTCCTCCCCGACGATGACCCTGGTCTCGGTGCGCCGCGCCCAGTCATCCGGGTCGAACGGCACCGCCTCCAGCTCTGCCGCACGCTCCTCGCTGAGCGGCGGCACGTCGTCGTAGAAGCCGGGGATCGCGATGCTCCCGTCTTCGGCGTGCAGCTGCGCGAGCACGCGGGACAACACCAGCGCGGGGTTCACCGTCACGCCCGACGCGGCACCGCTGTGCACGTCCCGGTCAGGGCCCTGCACCGTGAGGGTCGCCGTGAGCGTCCCGCGCATGGTGGTGACCGGGGCCGGGGAATCGACCTCCCACTGGAGGGTGTCCGAGAACACCACGAGGTCGCACGCGAACCGTGCGGGGTCTCCCTCCAGCAACCCCTGGAGGTGAGGCGAGCCGATCTCCTCTTCGCCGTCGATGAGCAGCTTGAGGTGCACCCCCGCATCAGGTCCGTCCGCGGCGGCGAGCGCGCGCTGGGCCCAGACGTGCGCGAGCGCCTGGCCTTTCGCGTCCGACGCACCGCGACCGTAGAGCCGCCCGTCGCGGAGCACCGGAGTGAAAGGCGCCGTCTCGCTCCACTCTTCCGGCTTGGCGTGGCGGACGTCGTGGTGTGTGTAGAAGAGGACCGTCGGCGCTCCCGGCGCGCCCGACCGCTCGGCGAACACGGTGATCGCGTCACCCGCCGACAGCAGCGTCGTCGTGAAGCCGGCATCGCGTAGCTCTCCGGCGATCCAGTGCGCAGACCGCACACCGTCAATGCGACGCTCGGGGTCCGCGGACACGGAGGGGATCCCGACCCAGGCCGACAGACGCTCGACCATCTCGTCGACGTGGGACCCGAGGAAGGCGCCGATCGCATCCTGCGCTGCCGCCGTCTCCTCCGTCATGGAGGACAGCCTGCCCGGAGGACCGGTTCTCCGGACGGGGCTTGACGCCGTCGCGGCGCACCCGCTAACGGTCGTCGCGGCGCAGCGGGCCGAGAGTGATTGTCCCAGGCGCTTCCGGGTTTGGAAAGGGCCTGAGTGGATCGGCCGACCGGGCGTTGCATGGCCAGCCCATCCCCAGAAGAGAAAGGCTCGATATGTTCTTCCATCGACAGGAGCTCCAATTCTCCGCGACGCCCGAGGCCCCGGACGCCGTGTACGCCCGCAAGCTGCAGGAGGTCCTCGGCGGGCAGTACGGCGAGATCACCGTCGCCCTGCAGTACCAGTTCCAGGCGTGGAACATGCACATCCCCGGCAAGTACCGCGACCTCGTCTTCGGCATCGGGGCCGAGGAGATGGGCCACGTCGAGATGCTCGCGGTCATGATCGCGCAACTCCTCGAGAAGTCCCCGCTCGGCATCACGGAGGACGCCGTGCAGGACGACCCGACGGTCGCCGCGATCGTCGGCGGTACGGACGTGCAGCAGGGCATCGTCGCCGGTGCCGGCGCCCGCCCGGTGGACAGCAACGGCAACCCGTGGCAGGGCTCGTACATCACCGCGAGCGGCAACCTCCTCGCCGACTTCATGGCCAATGCGAACGCCGAGATGCAGGGCAGGGTGCAGGTCGCCCGGCTCTGCCACATGACCGACGACCACGGCGTGCGCGATCTGCTGAGCTTCCTGCTGGCGCGCGACACCATGCACCAGAACCAGTGGCTCGCCGCCGCGGAGGAGCTGAAGGCCGAGGGCGCCGAGAAGCTGCCCGTGCCCAGCAACTTCCCGCTGTCCAAGGAGCACCGCGACGTGTCGTACCAGTACCTCAACTTCAGCGACGGTCCTGCCGCCGCGGAAGGCACATGGGCATCCGGACCGACGCCGGACGGACATGGCGAGTTCAGCTACCACGAGGGCCCGACGACCACGGCCGAGATGCCTCCGCCCACCCACCCCGACGCGCGCTTCTACGGCACGACCGAGCTGCCGAACGTCGTGGAGAAGGTGGCCGGCGCCGCGCAGGACGCGCTCCACAAGGAGTGAGATGCCGCCATCGGTCTCGCGGAAGGGGCGGTCGCCGCGCACACGCGCACGGCGGCCGCCCCTCGACGCACAGATGGTCGTCGTCACCGGCGGCTCCCGCGGCATCGGCCGGGAGGCGGCCCTCGGCTTCGCGCGAGCGGGGGCATCCGTCGTCCTGCTCGCCCGCGGTGAGCAGGCGCTGACCGAGACGGTCGAGGAGATCGCCGCGGGAGGCGGGGACGTCCGCGGGATCGTGTGCGACGTCTCCGACCGCCGGGCCGTGCAGGACGCGGTCGACCAGATCACGCACGCGTTCGGGCGGATCGACACCTGGGTCGGCAACGCGGGCGTGCTCCTCTATGCCCCGGTCGCCGACACCTCACCGGAGGAGTTCCGTCGCGTCCTCGACATCAACGTCATCGGACAGCTCAACGGCGTCCAGGCGGCACTGCCGGCGCTCCGGCGTTCGGGAGGGACGATCATCGTCGTGAGCTCGGCCGAGGCCGTGGTGGCGCTGCCGTGGCACGGCGCGTATGCCGCCTCCAAGCACGCACTGGAAGGAGCGATCGACGCGCTGCGCCGTGAACTGCGTGCCGAGCGCGCGCCGGTCACGATCACGGTGGTCCGACCCGCCGTCATCGACACACCGATCTACCGTCATGCCCGCAGTCGGATGGCGTTTCGGCCGAGCGGGCCGCATCCGCATTACCGTCCGCGGTCCGTGGCACGAGCGATCCTCCATGCCGCCGTGCACCCCGCACGCACCACCCACGTCGGTGGCGGCGCTCTCCTGCTCACCGGGCTCCAGCGCGTCACGCCGGGCGTGCTCGATGCCGCCCTCGGCCGGTTCGGTCCGCGGATGATGCACACGGCCGACGCCGCTCCGGCGCAGTTCGGGAACCTCGTCGGTCCGCTCCGCGACACCGACCAGCGCGGCGGGCTGCCGCACCGCGGACGCGGCAGCGTCAGCACCTGGCTGCGGGTGCACCCGGGGTGGCGGACCGCAGCGGTCGTCGCCCTCCTCGGCGCGGTGCTCTCGCCCTGGCGCCGCTCGCGTCGCCGACCGCCTACCTGACCGGGTCGACGCGGCGCAACTCCCTCGTGCCGGTGCATCGGCGCGGATACCGTCGAGGCACACGGTCTCCGGCAGAAGGGAACTCCATGCTCCTCGGCATCCTCAGCTCCTCCGCGGACAGAAGCCTCGGGGCCGGGGCGCGCCGATGACGGCGCGCTTCACGGTCGAGCCGTGGGCCGTCGGCATCGAGAGCGTCGACCCGGCCCATCTCGCGCAGGAGGAGTCCGTCTTCGGTCTCTCCAACGGCCACATCGGCTGGCGGGGCAATCTCGACGAAGGCGATCCGCGGGGTGTGGCGGGCAGTTACCTGAACGGCGTGTTCGAAGAGCATCCGATGCCGTATGCGGAGGACGGATACGGCTACCCCGAGACGGGGCAGACGGTGATCAACGTGCCGAACGGGCAGCTCATCCGCCTGCTGGTCGGCGACGAGCCGTTCGACGTCGAGCACGGGACCGTCCATGCGCACACCCGCCGCCTCGACCTGCGCGAAGGCACCCTGCATCGGGAGGTGGACTGGGAGTCAGCGGAGGGACGTCGGGTGCACATCAACTCGACCCGTCTGGTCTCCCTGGAGCACCGGTCGCTGGCCGCCGTGCGCTACCGCGTGCAGGCGCTCGACGCTCCGCTCGCGGTGACCGTGCTGTCCGAGGTGCTCGCGAACGAGCCGCTTCCCGTGACCCATGACGATCCGCGGGTGCAGGAGCTCCTCGCCCGTCCGCTGGAGGCCGTCGCTGCATCGGAGCGCGGCGCGCGGAGCACGCTGTTGCACCGCACCCGCCGCAGCGGTCTGCGTGTGGCGGTGAGCGCGGACCATCTCGTGCAGATCTCCGGAAAGAGGACGCCGGAGGTGACGACCGAGGTGGACGACGATCTGGCGCGCACGCGCATCCGCGTCGACCTCGCCCCCGGCGAGGAGCTCGAGGTCGTCAAGCTCGTCGGACACGAGTGGTCGGCGTCCCTCGCACCGCAGACGCTGCGTGACCGCGCGGAGGAGGCCGTGGAGGAAGCGGCTCGCCTGGGGTGGGACGCGCTCGTGGCGGGACAGCGCGCCGTCCTCGATCGGTACTGGGAGTGCGGCGACGTCCGTATCGAGGGCGATGCCCGGCTGCAGCAGGCCGTGCGCTTCGCGCTGTTCCAGGTGTTCCAGGCGTCGGCGCGCGCCGAGGCTCGATCCGTGCCGGGCAAGGGTCTCACCGGCTCGGGCTACGAGGGCCACACATTTTGGGACTTCGAGGCGTTCGTGCTCCCCGTGCTCACCTCGACCGCTCCGGATGCCGCGCTCCAGGCACTGCGCTGGCGGCATGCGACGCTGGATCACGCCAGGGAGCGGGCGCGCACGCTCGGCCTGCGCGGCGCGTCCTTCGCCTGGCGCACGATCGACGGGCGGGAGAGCTCCGGATACTGGCCGGCGAGCACGGCGGCCTTCCACATCAACGCCGCCGTCGCGGGTGCGGTGATGCACTACGTCCGCACGACGGGTGACCAGGACTTCGAGCGGGAGGCGGGCACGGAGATCCTCGTCGAGACCGCGCGCCTCTGGGTGTCCCTCGGGCGCCGGGACGACGACGGCGGCTTCCACATCGACGGGGTCACCGGGCCCGACGAGTACACCGCCGTGGTCGACGACAACGTCTACACCAACCTCTCCGCCCGCCGGAACCTCCGCGGAGCCGCGGCAGCCGTCCGGCGGCATCCGAACGTCGCCGCCCGCCTCGGCGTGGACGACGACGAGATCTCCGCGTGGGAGGCCGCCGCCGACGGCATGACCGTGCTCTACGACGAGGAGCGGAAGGTGCACCCGCAGTCGGCGGGGTTCACCGCGCACGCCCGGTGGGATTTCGACGCCACCGGCCCCGACGACTATCCGCTGCACAGTCACTTCCCCTACTTCGACCTCTATCGCAAGCAGGTGCTGAAACAGGCCGACCTCGTGCTGGCGCTCTACACCGCGCACGAGGAGTTCACGTGGGAGGAGAAGGCCAGGGCGTTCGCCTACTACGACGCCCTCACCGTGCGTGACTCCTCGCTCTCCGCGGCCGCGCAGGCCGTGATCGCCGCCGAGGTGGGCCATCTCGAGCTCGCATCGGCGTACCTCGCGGAGCTCGCGGCCCTCGACCTGGACGATCTCCACGGCAACACGGACGAGGGACTGCACATCGCGGCCCTCGCCGGCATCTGGACGGGAGTCACGGCCGGCTACGGCGGCATGCGGGAGGGAGACGACGGCCTGTCCTTCCGGCCGCAGCTCCCCGACGGGGTGACCCGTCTCGCGTTCGGGGTGCGGCTGCACGGCTGCATCCTGCACGTCGACATCACGCCGGCGGAGACGACCTACCGGCTGAGCGCTGGCGAACCGGTGACGATCCGGCACGCGGGCGAGGAGCTCGTCCTGCACGCCGGCGTTCCGTCGAAACTGCCGACGCCGGACCGCGTCGAGCCGCTCACTCCGGCCCCGGTGCCGCCGCGCTGGCGGGAACCGGGACGACCGCGCGCCGGCGACTGAGGCGGCATGCGGTGCGTGTGCCATATCGAGGCGGGTCAGCGCAAGGCCCGCGGCGATGTCGGCCGCCCGCCGTAGTGTGGAGCCGTGCCTGATTCCCCCCACCCCGCATCGGATGTCCTCTGGGCGTGCGTCGAGGACGGCTTCCATGTCGGAAGCCGCGGCGGAGACTTCCTCGGCTACGTCGACCGTCAGCCCGACGGCCGCTTCGCCGCGTTCTCCGCGTCCGCGCAGCCGCTCGGTCTGCACGCCACGTTGAGCGACGCGACCACGGAGGTCGTCGCCCACGCCGGCCCCTCGGAGGGCGACGCCGCCCTCGGCGCTCCGGAGCTGGTGCAGGGGTGACGGCGGCCAGGGCCGACGGGCTGCTCCGCCTCGTCTACACCAGCACGGCGGCGCAGCCGTTCCGGGAGACCGCTCTGGAGCAGCTGCTCGAGCAGTGCCGCCGGTCGAACGCGGCCCGCGACATCACGGGCCTCCTCCTCTTCCGCCAGGGGCGCTTCCTCCAGGTCCTCGAAGGACCGGTCGAGGCCGTGCGCCGACTCGTCGACGCGATCGCCGACGATCCGCGTCACCGCGCGATGCGCATCCTGCTGGAGACGCCGATCACCGCCCGGCTCTTCTCCGATTGGTCGATGGGCTATCGGTCGTTCCGCACGGGGAGCACCGCCGCCCCCGCGGGCTTCCGCGACTCCTTCGACGACCTCGTCGACGGCGCGGACGCCTCCACGATGGAGCGCGCCCTGTTCGAGCTCACCCTGTGGTTCCGCACCCGCTCCGGCGCTGCGGTTCCGATTCCGACCGCGAGCGACGAGGGTTCCTCCCTCCGGGTATGAGCGGGCCCGCGGGCGGACCGGAGCCGTCGCTCATCCAGCAGCGCATGGCGCTGGAACGGCGGCGGAACTGGGGCGTCTACGCGATCGTGTTCTCCTCGGTGATGACGGTCGGCTGGACGGTCGCGTTCCTCCTGGATGCGCCCGCCGGGTTGTGGCGCGTTCTCAGCATCATCGTGTTCGCCGCCGGGATCGTCGTCGGTATCGTCGAGACTCGCCGCGCGAGGCGCGCGCTCCGCGCGTTCGAGGATCGCCATGGGCCGGACGCGGGTGTACGGCGCTGAGCCGTCGCACGTCAGCGACCGAGACCGATGCTGAAGCCGCCCGAGAACAGCACCGCGCCGAGGCCCACGACGGCCATGCCGACCAGGAGCACCCACGCGACAGCGCGGACCCCGCTCCGCCCGTGGCGCGATCCGGACGTGAGAAGCAGGACGACCGTCGACACGAGCAACAGCCCGCCGAAGAGCAGGGCCGGGGCGACACGGACGTCCGGCGTGGGGCAGGGGAACGCGAGGGCGCACACGGTCGGCACTCCCTGAGCCAGCCAGAGGAGCAGCCATGTCACGAGCACGACGACGACCGCCGGCAGGGCTCTCCTCAGGAGCCGCGGTCGACTCGTCTCTGCCTGCTGCATCCCACCACTCTCCCAGGCGAACCGAGTGGGATCCAGACCTCGCTCCGGCCGCGGGTTCGGCGGACTTAGGAGAAGAGCTGGCGCAGCGCGTCGGGGTCCCCGGCGTCGACCACCTTCTGGATGGCCTCGATGGTGGCGGGGTCGGTGAACATGCCCGCCAGCGTGTCGTTCCAGATCGCACGCACGCCGTCGATGTCGCCCGCGTCGACCGCGAGACCCGCCGCGGTCATGGCGTTCTGGTAGGCGATCTGTGCGAATCCGGCCTCGGCGTCCAGCGGGCTGAAGTACGGCACCCAGGGCGAGTCGGGATCCGGGGTGAGCCAGAGCACCTGCCCCGGGGAGAGATCGCGCACGTGATTCAGCAAGGCGAGGGACGGGTAGGCGCAGAGCCGTTCGGCGATCACCGCCTCGACGTCGCCGGGCGCGACCGTGTACGTCACGACATGACCGTCGTCATCGAGGGTCACCTCCCCCTGCGCGAACTCCCTAGCGCCGAGGTCGACGAGCGGCTGCCGACGCTCCCACCGCCAGTCGTCGGTGTAGCTGACGACCTCGGACATCCGGACGCAGCGGTCCGTCGTGGTCGGCTCCGGTGCCCCCGCCGTCACGGGCTCGGGCTCGGGCTCGCGGATCGCGGGCGGGGATGGAGCACTCGACGTGTCCCCGGTTCCCTCCGCGGCGCACCCGACCAAGAGCAGTGCCACCACCCCCACGGACGCGAGCGCTGCCGTTCGTGCTGTCGATCGAGACATCGCCCGCCTTCCGATATGCCGGAACCTATCAGTCGTCGAAGCGGAACTCCACTCCGTCACGTCCTGCATCATGATCATCGAGGAAGACGGTCCCACGAACCTCACATCCAATGGCGGCGAGGTCCGTGATCAGGCTCGCATTGACACCTTCGTCGTCGCCCGTTGAACGTGCGGTCACGTCAAGAAGCCACGTCGTCCGCTGAGAGGTCAGATACTCGGGCTTGTACGCTCGTCCTGCTCGGCCGGACCGGGTCTGTTCGCCGATGTTCGCAGCTTCGGTGGGTTCGAGCCGGAGCGAGGCGGTGATCTCCGCGACAGTGCGCGACTCGCTGTAGATCGCCAGCGTTGCTCTGTCGTGATCGATCATCGCTCTCCGAATACCTAGTTGTTGAAGCGGAACTCCACGACGTCGCCGTCCTGCATGACGTAGTCCTTGCCCTCCAGGCGCGCCTTGCCCTTCGCACGGGCTTCCTGCACGGAACCGGTCTCCACGAGGTCGTCGAACGACACGATCTCGGCCTTGATGAAGCCCTTCTCGAAGTCGGTGTGGATCACGCCGGCGGCCTGCGGGGCCTTCGATCCCTTGGGGATGGTCCAGGCGCGGGCCTCCTTGGGGCCGGCGGTGAGGTAGGTCTGCAGACCGAGCGTGTCGAAGCCGATGCGGGCGAGCTGGTCGAGGCCCGACTCGTCCTGTCCCGTCGAGGCGAGGAGCTCGGCGGCGTCCTCGGGGTCGAGGTCCTTAAGCTCGGACTCGATCTTCGCGTCGAGGAAGATCGCCTGCGCCGGCGCGACGAGGGCGGCGAGCTCCGCCTTGCGGGCGTCATCGGTCAGCACGGACTCGTCGACGTTGAAGACGAAGATGACGGGCTTGACGGTCAGGAGCCCGAGTTCGCGGATCGGCTCGAGGTCGAGGCCGCTCGTGGAGAGCAGGATCCCGCGCTCCAGGGCGTCCTTGGCGGCCTTCGCGGCTTCGAGGACCGACGGGTCGATCTTCTTGCCCCGCACCTCCTTCTCGTACCGCGTGATCGCCTTCTCGACGGTCTGCAGGTCGGCGAGCATGAGCTCGGCGTTGATGGTCTCCATGTCCGACGCCGGGTTCACGGCACCGTCCACGTGCACCACGTCGTCGTCGGAGAACCCGCGCACCACCTGGGCGATCGCGTCGGCCTCGCGGATGTTCGCGAGGAACTGGTTGCCCAGCCCCTCCCCCTCGCTCGCCCCGCGCACGATGCCGGCGATGTCGACGAACGACACGGCGGCGGGCAGGATGCGCTCGCTCCCGAAGATCTCCGCGAGCTTCTGGAGCCGCGGGTCGGGAAGGTTCACCACGCCGACGTTCGGCTCGATCGTCGCGAACGGGTAGTTCGCCGCGAGCACGTCGTTCTTGGTGAGAGCGTTGAAGAGGGTGGACTTGCCGACGTTGGGCAGGCCGACGATTCCGATAGTGAGAGCCACGGGGTATGAGTCTACCTGCGCTGTTCTCCCCCACCTCACCCTCGCGAGGGCAGGCGCCCACGCGGAGTCAGGCGGCAGGGTGGGAAAGTGCCTGATGCGGCGCGGACGCCTGTTCAGTCGCGGACCGCGCGGAAGGCCCTCGTCACATAGGGCACCTCGATCACACCGTTCCCGCGCAGGCCGAGCTCGTCGAACAGGGCGTCCATCTCGCGGCGGATCCGTGCCTTCTCGGCATCGTCGGCGGTGATCACGGCGCTGCGGGACGCGGCCATACGATGCAGGAGCTCCCGCGTCATGGGGCGCGACCACTCCCAGCGCTCCTGCGCCAGGGCGCCGAAGGGCTCCGCCACCACGGGGTCGCCCGCGGCGAGCATGATCTCGGCGTTGCTGCCGTGCATGATCTCGGTGAGCCGGCGCACCCAGTCCACGCGCTCGTCGCGGAGGTTCCAGACGAGCCCGAGCACACCGCCCGGGCGCATCGCGCGACCGATCTCCGCCGAGGCGGCGACCGGCTCGACCCAGTGCCACGCCTGGCCCAGCACGACGGCGTCCACGCTCGCGTCCGGAAGCGGCAGTGCCTCGGCGGTCCCGACGAACGTGGGCACCCCGGGAACGGCGTCGCGAAGGGCCGCGAGCATCGCGGGGTCCGGATCGATCGCCACCACCTCGGCATCCCCAGCCGCGACGAGCGCCCGCGTGAGCTTGCCGGTACCGGCGCCGACATCGGCGACCCGCCGCGCACCGTCCGCCATCGGCTCCAGCATCCAGGCGACGGCCTCGAAGGGGTACTCGGGCCGTCCGGCCTCGTAGCTTCCGGCCGCCGCGCCGAAGGATCTCGCGAGTTCGTCCGCCATGTGGCCAGCATACGGCGAGCCTGCACAGCGACGTCGGAGCCCCGGGAGAGAGTGAGGACGTGCCACTGGACTTCACTGCGATCGACTTCGAGACCGCGAACTCCAGCCCGGCCTCCGCGTGTTCCGTGGGACTCGTGCGGGTGCGGGACGGGGAGGTCGTCGCCACCGCGAACTGGCTGATCCAGCCTCCGCCCGGCCACGACGAGTTCCAGGAGTGGAACGTCCGCATCCACGGCATCCGCCCTGAGCACGTGCTGTCGGCGGCGACGTGGGTCGATCAGTTCGACCGTCTGTGCGGCTTCGCGGGTGCCGACGTGCTCGTGGCCCACAACGCCGGCTTCGACCTGAACGTCCTGCGGCGAGCGACCGAGGTCACCGGTCAGATCTGTCCGCCGTACCGGTCGCTGTGCAGCCTCCAGGTGGCGCGGAAGACCTACCAGCTCGACTCCTACCGTCTGCCGCTCGCCGCCGCGGCGGCCGGATACGCCGAGTTCTCGCATCACGACGCGCTGGCGGATGCCCTCGCCTGCGCCCAGATCATCGTGGACGCGGCCGCGCGGGCCGGAGCCGCGGATGTCTTCGCGCTCGCCGATGTCCTCGGCCTCCGCGTGACCGAGCCCGCCGTGCCGGCACTGGAGCGCGCCGTCGCCTGACGCACCTCGCGTCCTCCCGGCGATGTCGGACGCCCCCGGCATCATGGAGCCATGGATGCCCTGTCGATCGTTCTCCTGCTCGTGGCCCTCGCCGCGGGCGTCGCTCTCGGGTGGTTCCTGCGAGCCGGTCGCAGCGCCGCCGACATCGCACGCACGCAGGCGGAGCTGGCGGCCGCGCGAGACGACCGCGATCGCCAGTACGACCTCTACCGGGACGCCGTCGAGCACGCCCGCTCCGAGCAGCGGGCGGAGGCTCAGCGCGTCCAGCAGCAGAACGCCGTGCTGCAGGCTCTGGCGCCGGTCCGCGAGAGTCTCCAGCAGATGCAGTCCAAGGTCGCCGCGATCGAGAGCGAGCGGCAGGCACAGTTCGGCACGCTCGCCGAGCAGCTCCGGCGCGCCCAGGAGTCGGATGAGGCGCTCCGCGCGACGACCGAGTCACTGGCGGGTGCGCTGCGCTCCACGTCCACGCGCGGCGTCTGGGGCGAGACCCAGCTGCGGCGCGTCGTCGAGGCGGCGGGGCTGACCAGACACGTCGACTTCGACCTCCAGGCGACGATCACCTCCGACCGCGGCCAGGGGCGCCCCGACATGGTCGTCCGTCTCCCGGGGGGCACGTCGATCGCCGTCGACGCGAAGGTTCCCCTCGACGCCTACCTCGAGGCCTCGGCGCTCCCCCTCGGCGACGCCCACGAACCCCAGCGTCGCGCCCACATGCAGAAGCACGTCCGCGCCGTCCGCGCCCACGTCGACGCCCTCGCCAAGAAGGCCTACTGGTCGGGCCTCGACGCGAGCCCCGAGTTCGTCATCTGCTTCCTGCCGAGCGAGTCGCTGCTGGCGGCAGCCATCGACGAGGATCCGACGCTGCTCGACTACGCGTTCAGCCGCCGCGTGGCCCTCGCCTCCCCCGTCAACCTCTGGGCGGTCCTCAAGACGGTCGCCTACACCTGGACCCAGCAGGAGGTGTCCACCGAGGCCCGGAGTCTGCTCGCGCTCGGCACGCAGCTGTACGAGCGCCTCGGCACACTCGCGGGTCACGCCGACGACCTGCGCCGGGCGATCGAGCGCACGGTCGACAGCTACAACCGCTTCGCAGGATCCCTGGAGTCCCGGGTGCTCGTGACCGCCCGGCAGTTCCCCGGCGTCGATGCGGAGGCCCTGGCGCCGGCGTCGCCGATCACCGCGGACGGGCGGCGCTTCACCGCTCCGGAGCTCCTGGCCCCGACCGAGGCCGGAGAGGCCGCCGATGCGATGCAGGCCGACGTCGGCGAGGTACGCGCGCGTCTCGACCACGCCGCCGCGCTCCGCGACCGGGAGCAGTGACGACGGGAGCGACCGGATCCTCCGACCGCGGGAGCGTCAGGCGACGCCGGGCACGCCGCTGAGCAGCAGGATGACGAGGCCGCTCGTCGCGAGGAACGCACCGATCATCCACCAGGCGCTGACCTCGTGCCCCTCGGCGCGACGGACGCGGAACAGCACGTCGGCGCGGCGAGCCGGATCGACGGCCGGCTGAGCGACGGGTGCCGGCGGGGCCACGGCGGCCGCTTCGGCATCGGCACTCACCCGGAGGATGCGTCCGGTGTTCGTGGTGATGATCTTCGTCGGCGCGGCGCTCTTCGAGCCGGTCGTGTGCTGCGTTGTCATGCGTTCGCCCTCCTGTGCCTGCGGTGCCTGGCGGCTCCGTCGACGGCGACAAACCCAGTGACAATTGTGACACGGCGGCTCGCCGAACCGGGCCCGACCCGTGCAGGAGGCGATACCGGGTCGGTAACGATGGCGAGAGTCCTCCCCGCGATCATGCCGGCAGAAGAGCCGTCACAGCCACTTCGAGACGAGGTGCTCCGACGCGATGCGGCGCAGGGTGCCGGAGGCTCCGCGCAGGACCACGCTCTCGGTGTACACGTAACCGCGCTCCCGCCGGACGCCGGCCACGAGCTGGCCGTCCGTGACCCCGGTCGCGACGAAGATCGTGTTGTTCCCCTGCACGAGGTCGTCCGCCTCGTAGACCTTGTCCATGTCGAGCCCCGCGTCGATACCGCGCTGGCGCTCGTCGTCATCGCGCGGCCAGAGCCGTCCCTGGATGTGGCCGCCGAGGGCCTTGATCGCACACGCGGTGACGATGCCCTCGGGGCTGCCGCCGATGCCGACGCACATGTCGGTGCGGGCGTCGTGGCGGGCGGCGTTGATGCCACCGGCGACATCGCCGTCGCTCATGAGACGCGTACCGGCACCGGCGTCGCGGATCTCCTGGATGAGCTGCTCGTGCCGCGGGCGGTTGAGCACCGAGACGACGATCTCGTCGACCGGCTTGTCCAGCGCGCCGGCGAGCTTGCGGATGTTCTCGCCGATGGGCAGGCGGATGTCGACGACGCCGACACCGGCGGGCCCGGTGACGAGCTTGTCCATGTAGAAGACGCTGGAGGCGTCGAGCATCGTGTCGCGGTCGGACACGGCGATCACCGAGAGCGCGTTCTGCCGACCGGCCGCGGTCAGCGACGTGCCGTCGATCGGGTCGACCGCGATATCGCACAGCGGGCCGCGTCCTGTGCCGACGACCTCGCCATTGAACAGCATCGGGGCATTGTCCTTCTCGCCCTCGCCGATCACCACGCGGCCCTGGAAGTCGACCGTCCCGAGGAACGCCCGCATGGCGTCGACGGCGGCGCCGTCGGCAGCCTCCTTCGCACCGCGACCGATGAACGGAACGGCACGGATCGCCGCCGCCTCGGTCGCGCGCACCAACTCCATCGCGAGGTTACGGTCGGGACGCAGCGGGCTCAGGTCGGCAGTCAGACTCACCATGATCCCCAGCCTATCCGCGAGCAGGGGATCGATCGGCTCGTTTTCCGCCTCTGAGCGAGGAAGAAATCGCAGTTCTTAACACCACCGAAGGACAGCCCCCGCCGGCGCGCGACTCCTCCTGCCGAAGCCGGACACCCGCCCCGATAGAGTGGCAGCTGTCCCGGCTTCACCTACCGCAGGAGTTCTCATGCCCGTCGCCACCCCGGATCAGTACGCCGACATGCTCGACCGCGCGAAGGCAGGCGGCTTCGCGTACCCCGCGTTCAACGTCTCCAGCTCGCAGACGATCAACGCCGTCCTCCAGGGTCTGACCGAGGCCGGCTCCGACGGCATCATCCAGGTCACCACCGGTGGCGCCGACTACTTCGCCGGTCACACGGTCAAGGCCCGGGCGACCGGCGCCCTCGCCTTCGCCCGCTACGCCACCGAGGTCGCCAAGAACTACCCGGTCACCGTCGCCCTGCACACGGACCACTGCCCGAAGGACGCTCTCGCGGGCTTCGTCGAGCCGCTCATCGCCGCCTCGGAGGAAGAGGTCAAGGCCGGCCGCAACCCGATCTTCCAGTCCCACATGTGGGACGGCTCGGCCGTGCCGCTCGCGGAGAACATCGAGATCGCCAAGGAGCTGCTCCCCCGCATGAAGGCCATCAACGCCATCCTCGAGGTCGAGATCGGCGTCGTCGGCGGCGAGGAGGACGGCGTGCAGCACGAGGGCTCGAACGAGGCGCTCTACACGACGTTCGCCGACGTGGACCAGGCCGTCCAGGCGCTGGGCCTCGGCGAGCAGGGCCGCTACATCGCCGCGCTCACCTTCGGCAACGTCCACGGCGTGTACAAGCCGGGCGGCGTGAAGCTGCGCCCGGAGCTGCTCGGCGAGATCCAGGCCGAGGTCGCCGCGAAGTACAACACCGGCGAGAAGCCGCTCGACCTCGTCTTCCACGGCGGCTCCGGCTCGACCGATGAGGAGATCGCCCTCGCGGTCGCCAACGGCGTCATCAAGATGAACATCGACACGGACACGCAGTACGCGTACACCCGTGCGATCGCCGACTACATGTTCAAGAACTACGACGGCGTGCTGAAGGTCGACGGCGAGGTCGGCAACAAGAAGCAGTACGACCCGCGCGCCTGGGGCAAGATCGCCGAGTCGGCCATGGCCGCCCGCGTGGTCGAGTCCACCCGCCAGCTGGGATCGTACGGCCAGTCGAAGAGCTGACACCCGCAGACACAGGAAAGGGGCCCGGCATCATGCCGGGCCCCTTTCGTCTGTCTGCACGGGGTCAACGCACCCCGGTCGCCTGGTCGAGGTAGGCGATGAAGGCCGGGTCGCCCATCATCGGCACGACGAGGCAGAACGAGGCGATGCCCAGCGTGATGACGGCTCCGACGAGCGGGACCCACCAGGTGAGGCGGCCACGACGCAGGCGACGGATCGACAGGGCCGCCGTGACGCACCAGCCGACCGCCAGCACGACGGCCGCGATCGTGCCCCACGTGCGGCCCGCGGCGTAGTTGGTGAACTCCCCCTCGATGCCCAGCATCCCCATGGTCTGATTCATCACCGGGACGATGTCGAGGTAGGACAGGCCGGTGACGACGACGTTCACGAGGCCGTAGGCGAGCAGCGCGATCGTCGCGAAGCGGTCCACCGAGGAGGGGCGCGCCGGAGCAGGAGCCGCGGGCGCGGGGTCCGAGACGGGAGCCGACGGGGCGACCACCTCCGCCACGGGCGGCAGCCCCGCGGCCCTCCGCTGCTCCTCGGGCGTGGCGAGTTCTCCGTAGCGGGGGCGCTGGTCGGTCATGCCGCCATGGTATCGGCCGGCGCTCAGCCGCCCGTTCAGGAAAAGGGGGCCCAACCGATAGCGGCCCCGGAGAAGTGGGGACTTCTCGGGGCCGCGGACGGAGAGCGCTGGGGACGCTCCTCATCCCGTTCGGTCGCCGGCGCTGGGGCCGCCATGGGCGATCAGTAGGGCGTTGTCAGCCACTACGCCTTCGATCATAGATAAGCGACGTGGCGGGCACCAGGGTCACGAATTCAGATGGTGAACTCGGCGTCCGGCCCGTCGGTGTCGAGCGCATCGGCCCCGAGCTGCACCGACAGCCGACGGGCGGCGCGTTGCAGGTTCGAGACGAGCCGCCGGTTGACCACCGCCTGGTCGGCCGGGAGGGAGACGGCCAGCGATGCCGTCACGCCCGGGGCGATGACCGGGACCGCGACACAGGTCGCGCCGATCGCGTACTCCTCGCGATCGATCGCCCACCCCGGGGTCTGCTCGAGCTGGGTGAGGAGCGCTGTCCGGTCGCTGATCGTCCGCGGCGTGAGCTCCTCGAGCCGATGACGGGCGAGGTAGTCCAGCCGGTCCTCTTCCGAGAGGGCGGCGAGGATCTGCTTCCCGAGGGCGGTCGCGTGCGCGCTGGCGTGCAGCCCGACCCACAGCTCGATCCGAGGGTTCCGCACGGCGTCCACGATGTCGACGAGGTGGATCTCCCCATCCGCGTACCGCGACAGGTAGGCCGTGGCGCCGACGTCCTCGGTCACCGCACGCAAGGCGGCGCGCACGCGGGCGAGGAACACGCCTCGGGAGCCGATCTGCTGCTGGAAGGACGGGAACCGGTTCCCCAGCACGAGGCCGTCGGGCTCCGCACTCAGGTACCCCTCGTGCACGAGCGTGCGCACGAGGTTGTAGGTGGTACCCGGCGTCAAGCCCGTGATCGACGAGAGCATCTTCGCCGGCAGCGGGCGCGGCGAGTTCGCGACGATGTCGACCAGGCGGAGTGCGCGTTGCACGGACCCGATGAGGGTCGGCTCCGCCTCCGCGGCGTTCACCGCTACGCACCCCCTCCTGCGGAGGCGCGTCCGCCGAGGGCGCGCGCGTCGCGCTGGCCCGTGGCGTCCTGACGGAGCTCCTTCGGCAGGGAGAACATGAGGTCCTCCTCCGCCGTCTTGACCTCTTCCACGTCGCGATACCCGGCATCGCCGATCGCGTCGAGCACCTCGCGCACGAGCACCTCGGGGACCGACGCGCCACTGGTGACGCCGACCGTCTCCACGCCGTCGAGCCACTCCTGGCGGATCTCCTCGGCGTAGTCCACGCGGTAGGCGGCCTTGGCTCCGTACTCCAGCGCGACCTCGACGAGTCGCACGCTGTTGGAGGAGTTGGCGGACCCCACGACGATCACCAGATCAGCACCCTGGGCGACCTTCTTGATGGCGACCTGCCGGTTCTGCGTGGCGTAGCAGATGTCGTCGGACGGCGGGTTGTGCAGCTCGGGGAACCGGGTGCGGAGCCGGTTCACCGTCTCCATGGTCTCGTCCACGGAGAGCGTCGTCTGCGACAGCCACACCACCTTCGAGGGGTCCTTCACCTGCACGGTGTCGGCCTCCTCCGGGGAGTTCACGACGGTGACGTGATCCGGTGCCTCTCCGGCCGTGCCCTCGACCTCCTCGTGCCCGTCGTGGCCGATGAGCAGGATCTCGAAGTCGTCCCGCGCGAAGCGCACGGCCTCGCGGTGGACCTTGGTGACGAGCGGGCAGGTGGCGTCGATCGCGTGCAGGCCACGGTCGGACGCGGCGTTGACGACAGCCGGGGAGACGCCGTGCGCGCTGAAGACGACGTGCGCGCCCTCGGGCACCTCGTCGACCTCCTCGACGAAGATGGCCCCCTTGGCCTCGAGCTCCGTCACGACGTGGATGTTGTGCACGATCTGCTTGCGGACGTAGACCGGGGCGCCATAGCGCTCGAGCGCCTTCTCCACAGCGACCACGGCGCGGTCCACGCCTGCACAGTAACCGCGGGGGGCGGCGAGCAGGACGCGCTTGTGTCCGGGCACCGGGTTATCCTGAAGCCGCCCGGCCGCGGCGCGCACTCGTGGGATGCGAGGAGCGGGAAGATGAACGGCAGTCGAAGTCACCCCTCGATTCTACCGTCGTGCGGCTGGGCGGGGCCGGTGAGCGCGCAGGCAGGAACGGGAGCAGATGACAGTCTTCGAAGCGACGACGGGACCGGGCGAGACCCCGCCGGCGGATGTCGTCGCCCCGCGCGACTCCACGGCCCAGGCACCGACGTCGGTCGCCCGACTGAACGCCACCATCCGCGACTTCGTGGCGCGATGGAACACGGTGTGGGTCGAGGGCGAGATCACGTCCTGGAACGTGCGCGCCGGAAACGTCTTCGCCCGCCTCAAGGACACCCGGTCCGACGCGCAGATCTCCATCCGCGTCTGGTCGAGCGTGCGCGGCCGCATCCCCGCCGACCTGGGCGTGGGCGATCACGTGGTCGCCGCCGTGAAGGCCGACTACTTCGTCCGCTCCGGGGACTTCAGCTTCGCGGTCTCGGCCATGAAGCACGTCGGGCTCGGCGACCAGCTCGAGCGCCTGGAGCGGCTGCGGGTGCAGCTCCGCCAGGAGGGCCTCTTCGATCCCGCACGCAAGAAGCGCCTGCCGTTCCTCCCCCATGTCATCGGACTCATCACCGGCGAGCGCTCCGACGCCGAGAAGGACGTGCACCGCAACGCCGAGCTGCGCTGGCCGCAGGTGCGGTTCAAGACCGCGTACGCCGCGGTGCAGGGCGATCGCTGCGTGCCGGACACGCTGGCGGCTCTCGCCCGTCTGGACGCCGACCCCGAGGTCGACGTCATCATCATCGCTCGCGGCGGCGGCGACCCGCAGACCCTCCTCGGCTTCAGCGACGAACGCCTCGTCCGAGCCGTGGCCGCCGCCTCCACACCGGTGGTCAGCGCCATCGGCCATGAGAACGACCACCCCCTCCTCGACGACGTCGCCGATCTCCGCGCCTCGACGCCGACCGATGCCGCCAAGCGCGTCGTCCCCGACGTCGGGGAGCAACGCGCACTCATCGCGCAGCTGCGGTCCCGGGCCACCACCCGCCTCACGCAGCGCCTCACGCACGACATCGCCCAGCTCGAGCAGCTGCGGTCCCGGCCGGTGCTGCGCTCGCCCGATCCGATCATCGACAGCCGTGCGCAGGAGACCTTCCTGCTTCTCGCTCGCGGTCGCGACGCGGTCACCCGGCAGCTCGACGACGCCGGCCGGCGGACCGGTGAACTGCGCGCCTCGCTGCGCGCCCTCTCCCCCGCCGCCACTCTGGCCCGCGGTTACGCGATCGCGCATCTGGAGGGCGGCGTCATCCTCCGCGATGCGGCCGATGCGCCTGCGGGCAGCGCGCTCACCCTCACGGTGGACCGAGGGTCGCTCGCGGTGCGCTCGGAGGGCGAGATCGCGGAAGGCGCCTGAGCGGGCGGCGTCCGGGGCACGACGTAGGATGGAGGAGTGAGCGCCGTGAACGACACCTCTGTGGACACGCTGTCGTTCGAGGCGGCCCGTGACGAGCTCGTCCGGGTCGTCGCCGAGCTCGAACAGGGGGCGCCCACCCTCGAGCACTCACTCGCGCTCTGGGAGCGCGGCGAGGCCCTGGCCGCCCGCTGCGAGGAGTGGCTGCTCGGCGCGAAGCGTCGCCTCGAAGCCGCGCGCACCGCCACCACCGACGAGAGCGACGCGTCATGAGCAAGGGCCCCGCGATCAACGCCGACCTCGGTCGACCGGAGACGCCCGACGAGACCGCCGCACGCAAGGCCGCGTCGAGCAAGGCCTACCGGTCGAGCCAGACCGTCCGCAACCTCGTCGCCGCGCTCGTGGTGACCCTCGCGGTCGTCGTCGTCATCATCGCGCTCGTCCCCCGGGGCGAGCCGGTCGCGGCGAAGCCGATCGACGTCGCCGCCATCGCCGCGGACGTCGAGTCGTCCATGGGCAGCCCGGCGATCGTCCCCGAGACGGACGACTTCTGGCGGGTGAACGCCGCTGAGCTCCAGAGCGGAGCCCCCGTCGTCTGGGAGGTCACCCTCGCCCCCGCGGCCCAGGACGAGCGCGGGTTCATCAAGCTCGCCCAGGCCTTCGACGCCGACGCCTCGTGGGCCCCGCAGCGCCTGAACGGCGTCGCCCCGACCGACACCATCCGCATCGGCGGCCGGGAGTGGGACGTCTATCGGCCCGGGTCCGCCGGCGCGGAGGCGAACGTCACCTATGCCCTCGGCACCCAGGCCGGCGACGACTACGTGCTTCTCTACGGCTCCCGCTCGGCCGACTCCACCGCCGAGCTCGCGGAGTCGCTCATCCCCCAGATCCGCACCGTCTCGGAGGCCCGATGACCCACCCGCTGACCCCCGCCGCCGCCTGGAAGCAGATGCAGGACGGCAACCGTCGCTTCGTCCGCGACGAGCCCCAGCACCCGAACCAGAACGTCGACCGCCGCAAGGACCTCACCGCGGCCCAGCACCCCGTCGCGACGCTGTTCGGCTGCTCGGACTCCCGCCTGGCCGCCGAGATCATCTTCGACCTCGGCCTCGGCGACCTCTTCGTCGTGCGCAACGCCGGGCAGGTGATCGGCGAGTCGATCGTGGCGAGCCTGGAGTACGCGGTCGCCGTCCTCGAGGTGCCGCTCATCGTGGTCCTCGCACACGACTCCTGCGGTGCGGTGCGCGCCGCCATCGACGGCACCGCCATCGATGCCGACCCGCTCCCCCCGCACATCTGGAAGCTCATCGCGCCGATCGTCCCTGCCGCGCGCAAGGTCCTCGCGGAGAGCGGCGGCGGCACGGTGGCCGACATCGATGCGGAGCTCGTCGGACGCGAGCACCTGCGCAACACCGTCAACGACCTGCTGCAGTCGTCCGAGATCATCAGCAACGCCGTCGCCGAAGGCCGTCTCGGCATCGTCGGCGCCAACTATCGTCTGGCCGAGGGTGAGGCAGCGCCTGTCATCACGGTCGGCATCGAAGCCGAGGGGATCGACCCCGCAACCAAGGAGGGTTCGGAATGACCGACACCGAGTACCGCATCGAACACGACACCATGGGTGAGGTGCGAGTGCCCGTGAACGCGCTCTACGGGGCGCAGACGCAGCGCGCCGTGGAGAACTTCCCGATCTCCGGCAAGGGCCTGGAGTCGACGCAGATCGCCGCACTCGCGCGCATCAAGAAGGCGGCCGCGCTGGCGAACAAGGAGCTCGGCACGCTCGACGGCGCCATCGCCGACGCGATCGCCCAGGCCGCCGACCAGGTCGCCGCGGGCAGCCACGACGGCGAGTTCCCGGTCGACACGTACCAGACCGGCTCCGGCACCTCGTCGAACATGAACATGAACGAGGTCCTGGCGACGCTCGCGAGCCGCATCCTCGGCTCGACCGTGCACCCCAACGACCACGTGAACGCCTCGCAGTCGTCGAACGACGTGTTCCCCACCTCGGTGCACATCGCGGTCACCCAGGCACTCATCGACACCCTGATCCCGGCGCTCGACCACCTCGCCGTCGCGCTCGAGGCCAAGGCGGAGCTCTGGAAGGACGCGGTCAAGTCCGGCCGCACGCACCTCATGGACGCGACGCCCGTCACGCTCGGCCAGGAGTTCGGCGGCTACGCCCGCCAGATCCGCCTGGGCATCGAGCGCGTGCAGTCGGCGCTCCCCCGCGTGGCCGAGGTGCCTCTGGGCGGCACGGCCGTCGGCACGGGCATCAACACGCCGCTCGGCTTCCCGCAGAAGGTCATCGAGCTGCTCGCGGCCGAGACCGAGCTGCCGATCACCGAGGCGAAGGACCACTTCGAGGCGCAGGCGAACCGCGACGGTCTCGTCGAGGCCTCCGGTGCGCTCCGCACCATCGCCGTGTCGCTCACGAAGATCAACAACGACCTGCGCTGGATGGGTTCCGGCCCGAACACCGGTCTCGGCGAGCTGCACATCCCCGACCTGCAGCCGGGATCCTCGATCATGCCGGGCAAGGTGAACCCCGTCGTTCCCGAGGCCGTGCTCATGGTGTGCGCGCGCGTCATCGGCAACGACGCCACGGTCGCCTGGGCCGGCGCCTCCGGTTCGTTCGAGCTGAACGTCGCCATCCCGGTCATGGGCACCGCGCTGCTCGAGTCGATCCGTCTGCTGTCGAACGCCTCCCGGGTGCTCGCCGACAAGACCATCGACGGCCTGCAGCCGAACCTCGACCGCGCCGCCGCCTTCGCGGGCATGAGCCCGTCGATCGTGACGCCGCTGAACAAGCTGATCGGCTACGAGGCCGCCGCGAAGATCGCCAAGCACTCCGTCGCCAAGGGCATCACGGTGCGCGACGCCGTGATCGACCTCGGCTACGTCGAGCGCGGTGAGCTCACGCTGGAGCAGCTGGACGAGAAGCTCGACCTCCTGTCGATGACCCACCCGGGCTGATCCACACCTGACACGGATGCCGCGAGGACCTCGATCCTGGCGGCATCCGTCGTCTCCGGCCGCGTCCCGTCTCCGATCCCGTTCTCCGTCCGTCTCCGTCCGTCTCCGTCCGTCTCGGTTCCCGTCTCCGTCCGTCTCGGTTCCCGTCTCCGTCCGTCTCAGTTCCTGCCCCGGATGCACGACCACGTTCCGTATGCACGACGGCATCCCCGGATCAGGACTACCCGCGGCTCCGGATCGTGCAGGTGACTTTTCCTCCACGGCTCCCCGGACACCCCGACTCGTCCCCATGACGCCCTTCGGGCCCCGCCGAGACACCGGAGGACGCAGAATCGGCGAATGCTCGATCCCGTCTCGACCCTTCACCGTCTCGGAGGCATCGCCCGCGGCCGCGACCTCGGGGCCTTCGGAATCTCCCGCTCCGCCTTGTCCCGCGCGGTGCGCGCCGGCCGGATCCATCGGGTCCGGCCGGGAATCTTCGCCAGTCACGACCTCGACGCGACGGTGCTGACGGCGGCTGCCCACGGAGGGGCCATCAGCTGCGGCACCGCGCTCCGTGCCCACGGAGTCTGGGTGCTGTCGGAGAGCGATGCGCCGCACGTCTGGCTCGGTCGCAACGGCCGCGCGCACCCGCACATCGAGTGCCGGTGCATCCCGCATCATTTCGAGGGACGCACCCGGTTCGGCATCGTGTCTGTCGAGGATGCGCTTCGGCATCTGCACGTGTGCGAGGGTGACGAGGCCTTCTTCGTGTCCTTCGAGTCAGCCTGGCGGCAGGGACTGATCGGGCGGGCCGCACGGGCCCGGATCCGCGCCGCGCTGCCTCGGTCCGCGCGTTGGCTCGTGGACTTCGCCCGTTCCGACGCGGACAGCGGCCTGGAATCCCTCCTGCGCCTCCGTCTCCACATCCTCGGCGTACAGCTCACGACGCAGGTCACGATCTCCGGTGTCGGCCGCGTCGACTTCGTTGTCGACGGTCGACTCATCATCGAGGTCGACGGCCGCGAGCACCACGGTGCCCCGGCGATGCGCCACCGCGACCTCGCCCGCGACGCCGCCGCCTCGCGACTCGGGTACGAGACGCTGCGCTTCGACTACGCCCAGGTCGTGCACGACTGGCCGACGGTCCAGGCCGCGATCGAGGGTGCCCTGCGTCGAGCGCACGACCGCCTCTGACCACGGCTCCGCCCGCACGACCCCGTTCCACCCGCACGACCCCTCGGGCCGCAGCGGCCGGCCGACGGTGCAGGATCGTGCAGGTGTCGCTACCGACGTCCGAGGGCCGCGGCACGGATGCACGGATGCACGAGCTGGATACGCCTGCACGGCGGGACACCCCTGATCGACCCACCGTTGTCGTCGGATCGTGCATCCGGGAGATCGTGCATCCGACGGGGCCGTGTATCCACCGGCTCGTGGGACGTGACGTCTGGATCTCCGGATGCACGAGCCCGACACGGATGCACGATCCGAGAGGCCAGTGGGGCCCACAGCCGGGACGAGGCCGTGCGGGCGGGACGGGATCGTGCGGGCGGGCCCGGGTCATGCAGAGCCCGCCCGACGGCTCGGGTCAGCTGAGTTCGCCGCCCTCCAGGAGGTCGGTGACGAGGGCGGCGATGGCGGAGCGCTCCGAGCGGGTCAGGGTGACGTGGCCGAAGAGACCGTGTCCCTTGAGGGTCTCGATGACGCTCGCGATACCGTCGTGCCGGCCGACGCGGAGGTTGTCGCGCTGCCCGACGTCGTGGGTGAGGATCACGCGCGAGTTCTGGCCCATGCGGCTGAGCACCGTGAGCAGCACGTTCCGCTCCAGGGACTGCGCCTCGTCCACGATCACGAACGCGTCGTGCAGGGACCGTCCCCGGATGTGGGTGAGGGGCATCACCTCCAGGAGCCCGCGCTCGACCACCTCGTCGATGACGTTCCCCGAGACCACGGAGCCGAGGGTGTCGTACACCGCCTGACCCCAGGGGTTCATCTTCTCGCCCTGGTCGCCCGGCAGGTACCCGAGCTCCTGGCCGCCCACGGCGAACAGCGGGCGGAAGACGATGATCTTCTTCTGCTGCTGGCGCTCCAGCACGGCCTCCAGCCCCGCGCACAGTGCGAGCGCCGACTTGCCGGTACCCGCGCGCCCGCCCAGGGACACGATGCCCACCTCGGGGTCGAGGAGCAGGTCGATCGCGATGCGCTGCTCGGCGGAGCGCCCGTGCATGCCGAAGATGTCCCGGTCACCGCGGACGAGCCGGAACTCGCCGTCACCGGTGACCCGACCCAGGGCGGACCCGCGCTCGGAGTGGATGATGAGGCCCGTGTTGACGGGAAGCCCGTGCACGTCCTCGCTGAGCCCGACCTCGCTCTCGTAGAGGTCGCTGATGTCGTCGCCGGAGAGATCGAGGGCGGCGATGCCGGTCCAGCCCGAGTCCACGGCCTGCTCCGCGAGGTACTCCTCGGCACGCAGCCCGAGGGACGCGGCCTTCACCCGCATCGGCAGGTCCTTCGAGACGATGGTCACGTCCTGGCCGTCCTGCGCGAGGTGCATCGCGACGGAGAGGATGCGGCTGTCGTTGTCGCTGAGGCGGATGCCGGCCGGGAGGACCGAGAGGTCGGCGTTGCCCAGCTCGACGCGGAGCGTGCCCCCCTCGCCGACCTCCACCGGGAAGTCGAGGCGGCCGTGCTCGACGCGGAGATCGTCGAGGTGCCGCAGCGCCTGGCGGGCGAAGTACCCGATCTCCGGGTCGTGCCGCTTGCCCTCGAGCTCGGTGATGACGACGACCGGGAGCACCACGGAATGCTCCGCGAACCGGAAGAGCGCCTGCGGATCGCTCAGCAGGACCGAGGTGTCGAGGACGTAGGTGCGCAGATCCTGAGCGGGTTCTGCGGCCGCGGCCTGACTCGGCGTCTGACGGGTGGACTGCTGCGCGGTGCTGGTGGACAGCTGCGCTGTACGTGTGGTCACGACCCACTCCCGACCCGGGGATTCCCGGCTATTCGAACGAGTCGACCAGGGGGTCACGAGTCGCGAACCTGAGGCCGACCCGACCGGGCGCCTTGCCCGATGCCTTGAAGGTACGGCCGCCCGAGGGTCTTTCCCGGCCTCGACACGCCAGCGATTCGTTACGGGACGATGAACGATTCCCTGCCGAAGGCCCCGAGCGCTTCGTCGAGCAGGCCGAGGGTCTCGGCGTCGGTTCCGGCGTGCGGCGCGATGCGGATGGATCCGCCCCGAGCGGTGACGACGAGACCGGCGTTGGCGAGAGCCGCGGCGAGCCGCGCCGGTTCCTCCGGTGCGAGTGCGACGATCCCGGCGCGTTCGGTGCGCTCGCGTGGGGAGACGACGGCGATCCCGTGGTGGTCGGCCGTGGCGATGACCGCGTCCACCTGCGCGGACAGCCGCTCCTCGATCGCCGCGACCCCGGCGTCCCTGACGTCCCGAGCGCCGATCGCGAGCCGGCCGGCGGCGAGCGTGTCCGGCATGCTGATCGTGTAGGCCCGCGCGTCCGGTGCCGGGGCCGGGCGCTCGTCGACGACCAGCCCGGTCGCCGCCGTCCCCGTGATGCCGGAGAGCACGGGCACGATCCGTTCACGCGCCCGCGGCGAGAACCAGGCGAACCCGGTGCCCCGGCCCGCGCGCAGCCACTTGTAGCCGTGCCCGACGACGACGTCCGCGACGCTGTAGTCGGCGTCGATCACGCCGAAGGACTGCACGGCGTCGACGATGAGGAGGCGGTCCGGGCCGAGGACGTCCCGCAGCGCGGCGAGGTCGACCCGGTACCCGGTGCGGAAGTCGACGTGGCTGACGGCCAGGGCCACGACATCGTCGTCGAGGACGGCGGCGATGTCGTCGGGGGTGACGCGTCCGTCGTCGGGCGAGATCCAGCGGGGCGTGACCGCGTGCTGTGACGCGGCCGCCGCGCGCTCCAGGGTGAGGCTCACGCTCGGGAACTCCGCCGTGCTCGCGACGACCGCGCCGGAGACCCCGTAGAGCGCGTGCATGAGGCCGTGCGTCGACGACGGCTGCAGCGTGACCTCCGCGGCCTCGGCCCCGAGGAGCTCGGCGACGACCTCCTGCGCCTGTCCGATCCGCTCCCCCACGAGCGCCAGCGACGACGGCCGGCCGTTCCCGAGGAGGTCCGCGTCGGCGAAGACCTCGGCACGGACGGAGGGCGACACGGGGCCGAATGCTGCCCAGTTCAGATAGCCGGGCTCCGCGTCGAACGCGCTCAGGTAGTCGTCGAAAGCGCTCACTGCGTCATTGTGCCACGCCCCGCGGCTCCCGGATCAGCGACCGAAGCGGCGGTCGCGGTCGGCGTAGTCGCGGATCGCGCGGAGGAAGTCGACCTGTCGCAGATCGGGCCCGAGCGCCTCGACGAAGTAGAACTCGCTGTGCGCGCTCTGCCACAGCAGGAAGTCGCTCAGCCGCTGCTCGCCGCTCGTGCGGATCACGAGGTCCGGATCGGGCTGGCCGCCCGTGTAGAGGTGCTCCCCGATCATCTCCGGAGTGAGCTGCGCCGCGAGGTCCTCCAGCGTCCCGCCCGACGCCTCGTGTGTGGTGATGATGCTGCGCACCGCGTCGACGATCTCGTTCCGGCCGCCGTACCCGACCGCGAGGTTCACGTGCAGGCCGGTGTGGTCCTTCGTGCGCTCCTCCGCATCGGCGAGCACGCGCGCCAGCTCCGCGGGGAGGATGTCGGAGCGGCCGACGTGCTTGACCCGCCAGTTGCCCTTCTGGGACAGCGCCTCGGCGAGCTCCGCGATGATCTCGATGAGGTCGGCGAGCTCGGCCGAGTCCCGTTTGCGGAGGTTGTCGCTGGAGAGGAGGTAGAGCGAGACCACACGCACACCGAGTTCGTCGCACCAGCCGAGGAACTCCTGCATCTTGGCGGCGCCTGCACGGTGCCCTTCGGCCGGGGTATCGAATCCGAGCTGGCGCGCCCACCGGCGGTTGCCGTCGATCATCATGGCGACGTGGTGCGGAACCGAGGCCGGATCGAGGTGGCGACGCAGCCGGCTAGTGTACAGCCGGTACAGCGGTCCCCGTCCCGGGCTCTCGCGTGACATCACCCACCTACGCTACCCTGCCCCGCCCGTCCGCGCCGGTGCAGAACCTGGGGACATGTACGGAGACGGGCATGCGCTCCCGCCTAGAGTGAGCACGTGAGCACTTCCGACCAGACCGGCGCCGACCTCCCGAAGCTGCCGCTGCTCGAAGCGGCCGCCGCCGACGCGGCGACCGAGATCAAACCGACCTGGCGCGGGTGGATCCACGCCGGCACGTTCCCCGTCGCGATCGCCGCAGGCATCGTCCTCGTCACCCTGTCCCAAGGAGCGGCGGCCAAGTGGGCGGCGGTGGTCTTCATGGCCACCTCGCTGCTGCTGTTCGGGAACTCCGCCCTGTACCACCGTTTCCACTGGCGGCCCCGGGTGAAGGGCATCCTCAAGCGGATCGACCACGCCAACATCCTGCTGCTCATCGCCGGCACGTACACCCCGCTCGCGACCCTGGCGCTGCCGCCGGCCAAGGGCGTCCTGCTGCTGACCCTGGTCTGGGGCGGGGCCCTGCTCGGCATCCTCTTCCGCGTGTTCTGGATCCATGCGCCGCGCTGGCTCTACGTCGCGCTGTATCTGCTGCTCGGCTGGGCCGCGGTGATGTACATCGTCGACCTGCTCCAGGCCAACGTCGCCATGATGGTGCTCGTGATCGTCGGCGGTCTGCTCTACACGGGCGGCGCCATCGTCTACGCGCTGAAGAGGCCGAACCCGTGGCCTGGCCACTTCGGCTTCCACGAGATCTTCCACGTGTGCACGGTCCTGGCCTTCCTCTGCCACTGGACCGCATGCCTGCTGATCGCCCTGCACCCGCTCTCGCCGTCGCTCGGCGCGCCCTGAGCGGCGGTCAGCGCTCGCGCGGCTCCTCGTCGGGCGCGGCCGGTGCGTCCGGTGCGGTGCGACCCTGGTCCTGGGCGTCTTCGGCGGCGCGGGCGGCCTCCTCCGCGTCGAGCTCCTCGCGCACCTCTTCGCGGTACCGCACCCGGCGGATCCGGCGGTTCATGTCCCAGATCAGCAGGATCACGGCGACGAGCACGATGACGATCACCGCGAAGCCCGCGAAGCCCGGCGTGACCGACTCCGGGGCCACCGTCATCGACGGTGTCGGCATCGGGGTCTCGGAGAGGAAGCGCATGAATCGGCCTTTCGTACGCAGGTCGCATAACCTGGTATCACCAGCCTAACGACCGGAAGACCCCACCTGTGACGACCGCCCTCCAGCTCGACGAACGCTATGGCCGCACCCGCCGCCGCCGGTGGCCGTGGTTCCTCGCCGGGGCCGTCGCGCTCCTCCTCCTCGCGGCCCTCGCGTGGTCCATCGTCGGCCAGTCGCTGAGCTCGGTCGACGCCGATGATCTGGGCTTCGAGCTCGTGGACGAGCACGCCGTCGACGTGCGCTTCCAGGTGACCGGCGTCCAGGGCAAGGACGTCGTGTGCGTGCTCGAGGCCCTCGACGAGGAGTTCGGCGTCGTGGGCTGGAAGATCGTGGAGATCCCGGCGGGAGACGCCCATGCGCTCACCCGTGCGGAGCGCATCCCGACCGTCGCGGAGGCCACGACAGGTTTGGTGAACACCTGCTGGGTCGCCTAGACTGATGCCAGACAGACGACGCCCCGGCACCGTGCCGGGGCGTCTTGGCATATCCCCCGCGGCATCTCGGCGGGATCCCGATAGAAGGAGCTTCGTCATGTCCACCGATGCTCAGGTCCCCTTCCTCACGCAGGAAGCCTACGACCGGCTCGTCGCCGAGCTGGAACACCTCTCCACCGTCGGTCGCGACGAGATCGCCAAGCGCATCGAGGCGGCCCGCGAGGAGGGCGACCTCAAGGAGAACGGCGGCTACCACGCGGCGAAGGACGAGCAGGGCAAGCAGGAGGCGCGCATCCGCACCCTGGAGGCGCTGCTGAAGACCGCCAAGGTCGGCGAGGCCCCTGCCAGCCGGGGCATCGTCGAGCCGGGCACCGTCGTGACCGCGATCGTCGCGGGCGGCGAGGAGGTCTTCCTCCTCGGCAGCCGCGAGATCGCCGCCGCCGGCAGCGACCTCGACGTCTACAGCGAGGCCAGCCCGCTGGGCCAGGCGATCCTCGGCCTCAAGGTCGGCGAGTCCTCGTCGTACGAGGCGCCGAACGGCCGCTCGATCAGCGTCGAGATCGTGAAGGTGGAGACCTACACGGGCTGACGCCCCCTCACGAGACGCCCCCTCGACCGCCACGGTCGAGGGGGTGTCTCGCGTCCGGGGGTCAGTCCTGGACGACGATGGGTGCGAAGCCCGCGCGACGGAGGGTGTCGAGCGTGTGGGCCGAGTGGTCCGCGCCGCGGGTCTCGACGCTGAGCTCGAGGATGACCTCGCTGATCTGCAGTCCGTGGCCGTGACGCGTGTGCATCGCCTCGATGACGTTCGCTCCCGCCTCCGCGATGAGCTCGGACACGCGGGCCAGCTGGCCGGGACGGTCCGGCAGCGGGATGCGGATCGTCAGGTACCGCCCCGAGGCGGCGAGGCCGTGGGACACCACGCGCTGCAGCAGGAGCGGGTCGATGTTGCCGCCCGACAGCACGGCCATCGTCGTGCCGGTCGCCGACACACGTCCGGAGAGGATCGCGGCGACGCCCGCGGCTCCGGCGGGCTCCACGACGACCTTGGCCTGCTCCAGGAGGACGAGCATGGCGCGCGCGAGGTCGTCGTCCGAGACGGTCACCACCTCGTCGACGAGGTCCTTGATGATCTCGAACGGCACAGCTCCCGGGCGCGCGACGAGGATGCCGTCGGCGATGGTCGGGCGCGTGACGATGTCGACCGGCTCCCCGGCCGCGAGCGACGGCGGCACCGCGGCCGCGTTCTCCGCCTGCACGCCGATCACGCGGATCGTCCGTCCGAGCTCGGCGGCCTTGGCCTTGACCGCGGCGGCGACGCCGGCGATCAGCCCTCCTCCGCCGATGCCGAGGACGACGGTGTCGATCTCGGGCGCATCCTCCAGCAGCTCCAGACCGAGGGTGCCCTGCCCGATCACGATGTCCCGGTGGTCGAACGGGTGGATGAGGACGGCGCCGGTGCGTTCCGCGAACTCGGCGGCCAGGCGCAGCGACGTGGCGACGGTCTCCCCCTCGAGCACCACCTCGGCCCCGTAGCCGCGGGTGGCGAGGAGCTTCGGCACGGGGACCCCGAGCGGCATGAAGATCGTCGCGGGGATGCCGAGCGCCTGGGCGGCCAGAGCGACGCCCTGCGCGTGGTTCCCGGCCGAGGCCGCCACGACGCCACGGGAGCGCTCCTCCGCGCTGAGGCGGGAGAGCCGGTACGCCGCGCCGCGGATCTTGAAGGACCCCGTGCGCTGCAGGTTCTCCATCTTCAGCAGCACGGGGGCACCGAGCGCGTCGGACAGCGCCCGGGAGGGCAGCGTCGGGGTGTGCGAGATCACCTCAGCCAGACTTCGAGCCGCGTCCTGGAACTCGGTCAGGCTGGGGACTGCGCTCATCGATTCCTCCGTCTCCGCTCACGCGGAACTGTGCTCCAGATCAGATCTCCACTCGGCCCGACGCCGGTGCGCCAGGATCCCGAGCTGATGGTCACCGCCGCCACGTTCACGAACGCGGCCAGCGGGACGGCGAACAGGGCACCCGGGATGCCCGCGATCATCGCGCCGCCCGCGACCACGAGGACGACGGCGAGGGGGTGCACCTTGACGGCGGAGCCCATCATGATCGGCTGCAGGATGTGGCCCTCGATCTGCTGGACGGCGAGGACGACGACGAGCATCCAGAGGGCGATCCACGGCCCGTTGTAGACGAGCGCGAGGAAGACGGCCACGGCACCGGTCACCACCGCACCGACGATGGGGATGAACGAGCCGAGGAACACGAGAACGGCGACGGGCAGCGCGAGCGGGACCTGGAGCAGGAAGGCGCCGAGGCCGATGCCGATCGCGTCGATCGTCGCCACGAAGAGCTGCGTCCTGGCGTAGTTGACGATCGTCGTCCAGCCGTTGCGCGCGGCGCCGTCGACGGCGGGGCGGGCCTTCCGGGGGAAGATGCGCAGCGTCCAGCGCCAGATGCCGGCGCCGTCGGCGAGGAGGCAGATGAGGATGAACAGCGACAGCAGCGCGCCGGTGGCGACGTGCCCGACGGTCGTGCCGATCGCGAGGGCACCCGTCCAGAGGACCTGCGCCTGCTCGCTGATGAAGTCGAGGCCCTGCTGCAGGTAGTTCGCGATCTGCGTGTCCGACAGGTTCAGCGGACCGTCGTGCAGCCACACCTGGAACTGGTCGAAGGCCTCGGTCGTGCGCTGCTGCACGTCCGGGAGCTGGGCGCGCACCTGCCAGACCACGAGCCACATCAGCCCGGTGACGATGGCGATCGTGCCGATGAGGGAGACAGCGATCGCGAGCCAGCGCGGGAATCCGTGACGCAGCATCCAGGAGAACGCCGGCCACAGCAGGGCGGTGATGAGGATGCCCACCATCAGCGGGATGACGAGGAGCTTGAGCAGCATCACCAGCCAGATGAAGACGCCGGCCGCCGCTGCGATGAGCAGCAGGCGCCAGGCGTAGCTCGCCGTGATGCGCAGGGGCAGCGGCACCGCCTCGTCGGCTTCGGTGGTCACGGTCCGATCGGTCACCACGGGGCGCGGACGGAACAGATCGCGCAGCCGGGGTCGCTGGTCCTCGCTCATCGCCTCAGTCTACGGTCATGCCGTATGCCGTTCGACGCATCCTGCACGCCAGGACGATGTCGGAGAGCGGGGATACGCTGGCGGCGTGACCGACACCCTCAGTCCTGCCCAGGCACGACGGATCGCCCTCGCCGCTCAGGGCTTCACCCGCGCACGCCCGGCCACCGTCTCCGGTCGCCATCTGCACCGGGTGATGGACCGGCTCGGCGTGCTGCAGATCGACTCGGTCAACGTGTTCGCCCGGTCACACTACGTCCCGCTGTTCTCCCGGCTCGGCGCCTACGATCCCGCACTCCTCGACCGCCTCTTCCTGTCGCGCACGACGCACTATGTGGAGTACCTCGCCCACGAGGCGACCTTCATCCCCGTCGAGGACTGGCCCCTGTGGCGGTTCCGCATGGACGACTTCCGGCGGCGCTGGTCCGCGGAGGACTCCTGGCTCCGTACGAACGCCCGGACGGTGCAGTGGGTGCAGGACGAGCTCCGTGCGCGCGGACCGCTCCGCCCGGTCGCCCTCCGTGCCGACGCCCCGCGCGAGCGCGGCACCTGGTGGGACTGGGACGAGGTCAAGCTCGCCCTCGAGCATCTGTGGCGCACGGGCGACGTCGCTGTGAGCGGGCGCCGGGGTTTCGAGCGCACCTACGCCCTCGCCGAGCAGGTCATCCCCGAGCGCATCCGGTCCCGCGAGATCCCGCGCGAGGACGCCGTCCGCGAGCTCGTCCGACGCGCCGCTCGGTCCAGCGGCGTCGGGACGGCGGCCGACCTGGCCGACTATTACCGCCTCCGCGACCGTGCCGCGGTGACCGGGGCGATCGCCGACCTCGTCGACGCCGGGGAAGTGCAGCCCGTGACCGTCCGCGGCTGGGAGCGGGGTGGCCGGCCCCTCCCCGCCTGGCGGCATCGCGACGCAGTTCTTCCGCGCCGGGTCGAGACCGCCGCCCTGCTGACTCCGTTCGATCCGGTGGTGTGGTTCCGGGAACGCGCGCTGCGGGCTTTCGAGCTCGACTACCGCATCGAGATCTACGTGCCGGCGGCGAAGCGCCGCTACGGCTACTACTCGCTGCCCGTGCTCGTCGGCGACCGGATCGTGGCGCGGGTCGACCTCAAGGCCGACCGCGGCACGTCCACGCTGCAGGTGCAGTCGGCGTGGTGGGAGCCGCAGGCGCGTCCCGGCGACGCCGAGGCGATCGCGGCGGAGCTCCTCCGCGCCGCGCGGTGGCAGGGTCTCGAACAGGTGTCGGTCTCCGGATGGGGCGATGCGACCGCTGCCGTCCACACCGCGCTCGCCTCCACCGCCCCGGACACGGTGCGTCGTCACGTCCACGTCCGGGAGGCCGTCGCGTGAGCCGTCGTCGCTGGTGGCTCCTGGGCGGTGTCGTCGTGGCCGTGGCCCTGACCGGCGCGGTGTGGTGGGGGCTGTCCGCGCTCCGCTCGCCGACCGCGGAGGACGCAGCGCTGGCCTATCTCCGGGCGCTGGAGTCGGGCGATCCCGAGGCGGTCGCGGCGACGGGGACCGCGGTGTCCGACGCCGCCCTCACCGCGTTCGCCGGAGCCTCGTCGACCATCGCGGACGCCGAGGTCACCGATGTGCGTGAGGGAGACGGTGACGCGTCCGCGACGGTGCGCTTCCGACTCGACGGGGACGAGCACCAGGCGCGCGTCCGGCTGACGCCGGAGAGCGGCCGCTGGACCGTCGACGCCTCCGGACTCGGTGCCCTCCGCGCCACGACGACGATCGGGACAACGGTCCAGGTCGGCGATGCGGTCCTCCCGGTGACCGAAGACACCGCTCTGCTCCCTGGCGTGTACCCGGTCGCGGCCGCGCCGCGGGCGCTGCTGGCCGGCACGACCGAGGCCGTCGTCCTCCCCGGCGACGACGCCACCGCACGCGTGACCGCGGAACTCCGCCCGGAGGCGACGGAGGCCGCGCAGACGCAGCTCGACGGCTACCTGGAGACCTGCACCGCCGACGGCCACGCGATTCCCGACAACTGCGGCATCCGGATCCCGTGGGGCACGGAGTTCCGGGACGTCTCCCACGTGGCGTTCCGCGTCGAGCGGTTCCCCGCGGTGACGCTCTCCGCCGGCGGGTTCACCGCGGACGACGGCATCCTCGAGGCGACCGTGACCGGCACCGGCCAGGACGGCGCTGCGCGCACCGTCACCTACCGCAGCACCGCGTGGAGCGTTCGCGGTGCTGTGGATATCACCGCAGACGAACTCGCCCTCACCGTGTGGTGAGGGCGAGAATCAGAACTGCACGCGCGGCGGCTCGGAGATGGCGCCGCTGTCGGCGACCTCGAAGAACTCGCGCTCGGTGAAGCCGAGTCCCTTGGCGAAGAGGTTGTTGGGGAACACCTTGATCTTGGTGTTGAGCTCGCGGACGCCGCCGTTGTAGAAGCGCCGCGCGGCCTGGATCTTGTCCTCGGTGTCGACGAGGGCCTGCTGCAGCTGAAGGAAGTTCTGGCTGGCCTGCAGCTGCGGGTAGGCCTCGGCCACCGCGAAGAGGCTGCGCAGGGCCTGCTGCAGGTGCCCCTCGGCGATCCCCGCCTCGCCGGGGCTGCCGGCGGAGAGGGTCTCGGCGCGGGCGCGGGTGACGTTCTCGAACACCGCCTTCTCGTGCGAGGCGTAGCCCTTGACCGTCTCGATGAGATTCGGGATGAGGTCGGCTCGGCGCTTGAGCTGGACGGTGATGCCGCTCCAGGCTTCGTCTACGCGGACGTTCAGCTGCACCAGCGAGTTGTACGTCGCCCAGAGATAGACGCCGACGAGCAGGATCACCCCGACGACGATCAGTACCGGCACGAGCCATTCCATCAGTGCCCCACCCTTTCCCGTATTTCTCTCATCCTAGACGCGGTGCCTGCACGTGGACTGGGGATGCGACGGACCAGCGCCGCCGATCAGCGTCCCAGCACCCGCTCCAGATAGCGGTTCGTGAAGCGGCGATCCGGATCGAGGCGGTCGCGCAGCGCCACGAAGTCATCGAAGCGGGGGTAGCTCCCCCGCAGCGTCTCCCGGGTCATGGTGTGCAGCTTGCCCCAGTGCGGGCGGCCGCCATGGGCCCGCATGATCTCCTCGACCGCACCGAAGTACGCCGTCGGGTCCGCGCGCCAGTACCGGTGCACCGCGATGTAGGCGCTGGGGCGGCCGTACGCGGTGGAGAGCCAGCGATCGTCGGCGGCAGCGAAGCGGACCTCCACGGGGAACTCGATCCGCCAGCCGCGCTCGGCGATGAGCTCCTGGAGGGCGCGGAATGCCGGCACCACCTCGGCCGCCGGCAGCGCGTACTCCATCTCGCGGAAGCGCACGGTCCGGCTCTGGGTGAGCACGCGATTCGAGAGGTCGGTGTACTCACGGTCACCGGTGAGCCGCACCGCGAGCCGGTTGAACGGCGGCGTGATCGCCGGCACCGCCTGTCCCGCCGCGCAGACGACGCGATAGACGCCGTTCGCGAGCAGGGTCTCATCCACCCACCGGCCCACGACCGGGAGCGGCCTCCGTCGCGTCGATTCCGGCAGACGCGACTGCCGCTTGGTGAGTGCGACGTCGGTATGCGGGAACCAGTAGAACTCGAAATGGTCGGCGGCGGCGACGCGTTCGTCGATCGTGCCGAGCACCTCGTCCAGCGGCAGCGGCTCGTCGACCGCATGCATCACGAACGTGGGCACGCACTGCAGGGTGACCTCGACGATGATGCCGAGCGCGCCCAGCCCCAGAGCGACCGCGGGTAGGAGCTCCGGACTGTGCGCCTCGTCGATGCGGAGGAACTCCCCGTCGGCGGTGATGAGGGTCACCCCGACGACCTGGGTGGCGAGTCCGCCGAAACCGGCGCCGGTGCCGTGCGTGCCCGTGGAGATCGCGCCGGCGATGGACTGGCGGTCGATGTCGCCGAGGTTCTCCATCGCGAGGCCGTAGCGGGCGAGCAGCCCGGGGATGCGGTGCAGCCGGGTACCGGCGAGGAGCGTGACCCGTCCGCTCGCGACGTCCGCGGACACGAGTCCCTGCAGGTCGTCCAGTTCCAGGAGCACACCGGGGGCGATGGCGATCCCGGTGAAGCTGTGACCGGCGCCGACGGCTTTGACCGTGAGCCCCTGTCGCACCGCTGCCCGCACGGCACGCTGCACGCCCTCGGGGCTGCGCGGGCGCTCGACCCGCACGGGGCGCACGGACGCCGACCGGCCCCAGTTCTGCCAGGTGCCGCCGATTCTCGTCACAGGAACGCCTTCCCCTCGCCGCGGTACGTCGGCAGCTCGTCCACGACCTCGTCGCCGGACACGAGCTGGTACGCGGCGATGCGCTCGGCCGGCTCGCCGCTCTTGGCGTGACGGAACCAGACACGATCGCCGACGCCGAGCGTCGCCGCTGTCGGCCCCTGCAGCGGCGTCTGCACCTCGCCGGCAGCCTCTCGCGGAAGCGTGCGCAGGTTCGCCGGCCACACCGGGCGCGGCTGTCGCGAGGCCAGCGCCGGACCCGAGGCGATCCAGCCGCCGCCCAGCACCGTGGCGATGTCGGCAGCGGGACGGCGCACGACGTCGAAGGCGAAGGCCGCGGCCGGCGCCGGATGGAAGGACCGGTACCCGTCGAACAGGTGTCCGCCGAGCAGGCCGCTGCCCGCGCTGGCCTCGGTGAGCGACTCGTCGCTGCCGCTGAACTCCAGGGATCCGGTGCCCCCGCCGTTGAGGAACTCGAGCGGCGTCACGGCGCCGACCGCGGCGACGATCGCCGCCCTTCGCTCCCGCAGCTCCTCGCGCGAGCGGGCCTGGACGCGACGGATCAGCGGTCCATCGGGACCGGCATCGCCCTGTCCTGCGATCTGGGCGTCGTACATCTGCAGCCCCACGAGGCGGAAGCCGGGGCGTGCGACGACCGTCCGCGCGAACGCGGCGACCTCCCCGGCGGAGAAGAGGGCCGATCGGCGGACGCCGATGTGACCGAGCAGCGCGGATCGCCAGGACGCGTCGACGTCGATGGCCACGCGAAGCTCGGGGCGCGCGGAAGGGGCCACCACGCTGTCGACGAGGTCCAGGTGCACGGGGTCGTCGATCATGAGGGTGATGCGCTGCACCGCCTGCTCGTCGGCGCACAGCCGTTCTATGCCCGCCCGGTCCACGGTCGGGTAGCCGAGGACGATGTCGTCGTGCGTCGCCGCGAGCCAGAGCGCCTCCTCCAGCGTGAACGCGAGGATCCCGCGGAAACCCGGGAGCCGCAGCACGGCATCCAGGACCGCACGCACCCGCACCGACTTCGACGCCACGCGGATCGGCAGTCCGCCGGCACGGACGAGCAGGTCCATGGCGTTGTAGCGCAGCGCTTCGCGATCGATGACCGCCACGGGCGCCGGAAGGTGCCCGGTCGCGGCCGACAGGCGCGGCCAGTAGCGGCCCGGGTCCTCCCATTCGGGGGCGACCGCGGGGCCACCCGGGACGGGGCTCAGTTCGTCGGTGAGGTCGAGCACTCCCCCACCCTACGGCCTGAGCCCCGCCGGGTCACGACCCCGCCGACGATAGGCTGGCGGCGCAGCCCCCGTAGCCCAATGGCAGAGGCAGGCGACTTAAAATCGCCTCAGTCTGGGTTCGAGTCCCAGCGGGGGCACCGTCAGCGGCCGAGGATGTCGCCGATCCCGGGGATACCGAGATCGCCGAGCCGCTCCCCCCAGCCGGTCGCCGTCTCGCCGAGACCCGAGACGGCCTCGCCGGCCGAGCCGAGCATCTCGTCGGCGCCGCCGGCCAGCGCGTCGATGTCGACGCCGGAGGCGAGCGCATCCAGGTCGATGCCCTGCGCCAGCGCGTCGAAGTCCACCCCGAGCCCCGCCGCCTGTTCCAGGAGCGGTGCGGCCACGGTGCTCACGACGGCTCCGCCGGCCACCACGCCGAGGAGACCGACCGCCGCGCCGCCCGCGGCGACCGCGGCCCCGCCGCCGCGGGCGCGGGAGAGGAGTCCGCGCAGGCGGCCGGGCTGCATCGCCTCGGCCCGTCCGGCCGCGCGGGCCAGGTCGTCCGCAGACGACGAGCGCGGTCGCTCCTCCGCCGGGAGCTCCGCCCGCATGCGGGCGTCGACGTGCGCGCGCTGCGACGGCGTGAGGCGCGCGAAGGCCTCGCGATGGATCTGCTCGATCCGATGTGGATCCGCTGTCTGCAGGAGGTAGTCGTACCGGGCGATGGCCGCGCGGTCCGCCGCGGAGACGTCCGACGCACCACCGGACGCGGGAGCGGGCGGCGGGGCGTACGCCCCTGCGGCGGATGCTCGTCCGGCGGGAGGGGTGGGCGCCGGGGACGCGGGAGGAGGCGCGGTCGGGCGCTGCGCCTGAGGATCGGTGCCCCGCACGGCGTCGACCGCGCCGCGGATCATCCCGCTCCAGTCGGTGGAGGCACGCGCGCCCTCGCCGCCGCGCACCCCGGGGCTTCCCCCCTTCGCGTCGATGGCGTCGGTGGCGAGGCGGATCAGGCGGGAGAGCTTCGACATGGGGGTCCCTTCGTGGGACGGACCGCCGTTCTCCGCGACCTCTGTCGACGCAAGGTTCCGGGCAGCCCGCGATTCGGGTGCCAAGGTCTCCTCCACCCTCGCGGGCCAGCGGGCCGGGGCACGATGACATGCCCGTCATGACGACGTCGCTGCAGACGGGAGTACTCCCCTTGCGGTCGACACGCTAGCGAGGCGGCCTATGGATCGGCTCCACGCGCGGCCCGGGGAGGCGCCGTGCCCAGGATCGCGGTCATCTCGTCGTACAGCACCCGGAAGGCGTCGCGGAGCTCTGCGGCACCATCCGGTCGACTCGCAGCCGGGACCGCCTCCGCCAGTGTCCCGAGGGCGAGGGTCGCCGCGGCCTCCCGCGCCACCGCCGTGCCGAACTCATCGGACGGCCGGCCCCACCCCGCGGCGAGGAGGAGCTGGTCGCGCAGCACTCCCGCCACCCCGAGGAGCACGGCCGCTGCGCGGAGATGGCTGCGGGCCACCTCCGTGCCGAGAAGGCGTTCCTGCATCACTCGTGCGAGCCGTCGGGCGTGCGGCGTCGGCACCTCCCGGCGTGTGCGGAGACGCCAACCATCCGGCGTGCCCGGCACGGACTCGTACGACAGCGGCTCGCCGTCCCGGAGATGGACCACCGGGATCGACGACGGCGACACGAGCGACGGCCGCCGCCACCAGTCCGCCGGCGCCATCGCCGCAGACAGGAAGGCAGTGGCCGGAGCGTGCGCCCCCGCCCCTTCGAGCTGCACGAGATCGGCCGTGCTCGCGAGCAGGCTGAGGCCCTGTTCCGCCGCGAACCGCTGCAGCAGCAGCCCGACGGGGTCGAGATCGCCACCCGGGACGGAACGCGCGAACTCCGCCGCCTCGGGAACCGGCAGCACGACGGCGACGGACGACGGATCGGGGCCCGGCGGCACGAACCACGAGCACCCGGAGAACGCCGCCACCCGGGACGCATGCGAGGCGTAGCCGTCACTGCGGGTGAAGAGCCTCAGGACCGCCCGGGGCTGCGCGGCGACGGCTTCCTGCACCTGGGCGAGAAGGTGAGGGTGCGGGCGCACCGCAGCGTCGAGGACGAGATGATGCGTGGCTCGTCGCGTCCAGGGCCGCCATGCCGCGGCGCCCGTCGGGCAGATGCGGACGGGAGCGCCGTCGAGCCGTGCCGCGAGCTGTGCCGCATGCGCGTCCTCGCCCGGACCCGTCCGGATCGACACACTGACGGTCGGTGATTCTCCCCCGTGCGCGCTCACCGGACCTCCTCCCCGCATCGGGGGTGCCTCGCACACACCCCTCCCGAGCACCCCTGCGAGCGTACAATGTGAGATGTTACGCGACCAACTCCCGTCCCCGGTCAATAGGAGAAGGCCCTGGCGCTCACGCGCTCAGGGCCTTCTCCTCAGAACCGGACGGTCACTTCGCCGCAGCGGTCTCCGCGGAGTCCTTCGCAACGGAGGCCGGAGCCTTCTTCGCTGCGGGCCGCTTGGCGGCCGGCTTCTTGATCTCAGACGGCGTCTCCGCCGCGGGCGCAGCGGCCGGCTTCTCAGCGGCCGGCGCCTTGGCGGCCGGGGTGGCGTCGGCGGGTGCCGCGGGACGCGGGCGGGCGGCGAACTCCTCGAAGACGTAGCGAGGGTTCTGCACCGTCTGCAGGTTCACGAGGTCGCGGCCCAGCCACAGGTTGTTCCACCAGCCCCAGAGCACGCGCCACTTGCGCTCCCACGTCGGCATGGCCAAGCCGTGGTAGCCGCGGTGCGCGAGCCAGGCGATGAAGCCCTTCAGCGCGATCTTGCCGGACTGGAAGACGCCGTTGTACAGGCCGAGGCCGGCGACGGCACCGAGGTTCTTGTGGAAGTACTCCTTGGGGGTCTCCCCGCGGAGCACCGCGACGAGGTTCTTCGCCAGGAGCTTCGCCTGCCGGACGGCGTGCTGCGCGTTCGGGACGCAGAATCCGCCGACGCCGCCGCCCGAGAGGTCGGGAACGGCCGAGACGTCGCCCGCGGCCCAGGCACCCTCGACGAACGCCTCGGGGGTACCGACGCGCAGGTCGGCACGGGTCTGGATGCGACCGCGCTCCTCGACGGGCAGGTCGCCGCCGCGCACGACGGTCGGGTTGGCCATGACGCCCGCGGTCCAGACGATGACGTCCGTCGGGATGACCTCGCCGGTCGACAGCTCGACGTTGCCGTCGATGGCACCGGTGACCTGGGTGTCGAGGTGGACGTTCGCGCCGCGCGTGGCGAGGTCCTTCAGGACCCACTCGCTCGTCTTCAGCGAGACCTCGGGCATGATGCGGCCCATGGCCTCGATGAGGTGGAAGTGCGTGTCGTCGAAGGTCAGCTGCGGGTACTTGCTCACCAGCGACGAGGCGAGCGAGCGGAGCTCGGCGAAGACCTCGATGCCCGCGAAGCCACCGCCGACGACGACGACGGTCAGCAGGCGGTCGCGCTCGGGGCCAGCCGGGAGGGAGGCGGCCTTGTCGAAGTTCGACATGACCTTGTCACGGATGGCGACGGCCTCTTCGATCGTCTTGAGCCCGATGGCGTTGTCGGCGATGCCGGGGATCGGGAACGTGCGCGAGACGGCGCCCGCGGTGACGACGATCTGGTCGTACGCGAACTCGTACGGCTCGCCGACGGGCGGCGTGATGGTGGCGACCTTCTGCGCGTGGTTGATGTTCGTCACCTTGGCGGTGAGCACGTGCGTGCGCTTCAGGTGACGGCGGTGCGCGACGACGGAGTGCCGGGCCTCGATCGATCCGGCGGCGACCTCCGGGAGGAACGGCTGGTACGTCATGTACGGCAGCGGGTCGACCATGGTCACGTCGGCCTCGCCCTTGCGCAGATGCTTCTCGAGCTTCCACGCGGTGTAGAAACCTGCGTACCCTCCGCCGACGATCAGGATCTTGGGCACAGTGCTGTTCTGAGGCACAGAAGAACTACTCCTCGGAGTCGGGATTGTGGCGTACGGGAACGCGCGCCGATCGGATGCGCCGGGCAGCTGCGGTGACGCCAAGCGCTACCAGGATACCAGGGACCGTGAGGGCGATGAGCGGCAGGGTACCGTAGCGCAGGGAGTCGGCGCTGGGAAGCAGCGGTGAACCGGGGTCGGTGGGGGCATCCGCGTCGGGCAGCGGCGGCACCTCCACGGGGGCGAGCGACGGCTCGGGCGTGGGCTCGCTGTCGGCGCGGCGGTACAGCCGCACCCACTCCGCGAGATCGCCCATGGGGTTCTCGCTCACGGACGGCAGGTTCGCCGAGATCGCCGCCTCCGCGTCCACCAGGCCGAAGCCGTACAGCGGATCGCGCGGCTTCTTCGCATCCGCCACCGGCATCGCCGTCTTGATGATGCGGTTGATGACGTCGTTCGCGGAGATGTCGGGGTGCGCCGAGCGGATGAGCGCCGCGACGCCGGCGACGATCGGAGCCGCGCCGCTGGTCCCGCTCCAGGAGACGACCTCGCCGTCCGCCGACACCCCCAGCAGGCCCTCGCTCGGCGCCGAGATGCCGATGGTGATGCCCTGCGTCGAGGCCTCGATGCTCGCGGTGCCGGTCTGGTCGACGCCGCCGACCGTGAGCACGCCGGGGATCGTGGCGGGCGCGCCGATGATGTTCGTGCCGCTCCCCCGGTTGCCGGCCGCGACGACGACCACGACGTCGTGCTCGAACGCGTAGAGGAAGGCGTCGTCCCAGCTCTGATCCCAGTCGAGCGTGTTCGTCGTGAACGACAGGTTGATGATGTCGGCGCCGTGGTCGACGGCCCAGCGGATGCCGGTGGCCACCTGCTCGGTGAACGGCACCGCCGCGGCGGCGCCGAACCCCACGGAGATCGAGAGAAGCTCCGCCTCGGGCGCGACCCCGATCATGCCGGTGCCGTCGGCTTTGCCGCGTCCTGCCGCGAGGGACGCCACCCACGAGCCGTGATTGCCGTCGACGGCGCCGAGCGGCGTGCGTCCGTCCGGCGTCCCGGCTCCGGACACGTCCGTCCCCCCGACGACCGCCTCGTCGAAGACCTGCGGCACCTTGCCGATGCCCGTGTCGATGACGGCGATCGTGACGCCCTCCCCGCGGGTCGTCTGCCAGGCGTCGCGGATGCGGGCACCGTCCAGCCAGTACTCCGCCGCCCGCACCGGATCGGCCGGGTCGTCGGCGACCGGAGGTGGCGTCGGCGTCGGCGTCGCCGTGGAACCGAGGAGCAGGACGGATGCCGCCACCGCCACGAGGGCGACGGCGCCGCGCAGCATCCGCCGCCGCGTCATGCCGAACGTGCCGGATCGTCGCGGAGCGCGGCGCCGGGCTCTTCGCAGCGGCAGACCTCGGGAGACCACGAGCTGCGGGCCAGCGCGGCATCGCCGATCGGGTTCACACCGGCTCCCGCCGCCAGGGCGTGGCCGGCGAGGGCGTGCAGGCACTTCACCCGGGTGGGCATGCCTCCGGCGGAGATCCCGTCGATCTCGGGCACCTCGCCGAACTGCGCACGGTCGGCGAGGTACGCCTCGTGGGCGGACCGATACGCGGCGGCCACGGTCTCGTCCTCCGCGAGCATCGCCGCGAGCTCGGGCATGACCTGGTTCGCCTCGAGCGTCGACATCGCGGCGGTCGCCGCCGGATGCGTGAGGTAGTAGAACGTGGGGAACGGCGTGCCGTCGGGCAGGCGCGGGGTGGTGGCCACCACCGTGGGGTTCCCGCACCGACAGCGGGCCGCGATGCCGACGACACCGCGGGCGGGGCGTCCGAGCTGGGTCGAGACGACGGCGAGCTCGGCGGAGGTGGGCGCGGGGAACGGCGGGGTGGTCACCCCACCAGCGTAGGGGAGCCGTCCGGGAGGATGCTCGGAGCCCGGGTTCAGCCTGCGGGGACGGCGGTGTCGCTCAGTCCCGCGGAGACGAGGGTGCGCAGCAGCTGCGGCATCCAGTCGGCGGGCTTCTCCTCGAGGGTGTCGCTCACCGGCTCCTGCTCGCGCGGGAGGGTGGAGGGATCGAGGTCGTTGTCGATGAGGTACACGACCTCGCCCGGCTTGACGTAGTACAGGCGCTCACGGGCCTGGGTCGTGATGTACGCGGGGTCGTCCCAGCGCTCGCGCTCCGCGGTCAGCGCGGCGATCTCGTCCTCGCTCACCTGCACGGACTGCTCCAGCGCCGCGATCTTCTGGCGCTGGTCGATGAAGGTGCCCAGCGTGGGCACGAGCACCCAGGCTCCCAGCACCACGAGGGAGAGCATGATCACGGAGAAGGCCGAGAGCCGCATGCCCGAGGCCCACTCGCGCACGTCCACGCGGGGTGCGGCGGGGGCGCCGCTCCGCGGCTGTCGCGACGAGGACGTCGAGCGAGGCGTCGCCGCCCCGATCGACGGCGAAGGAGGAGCCGGTCGTCGTGCCACGGCTCCTCCTTCGTGTCAGCCGCCATCCGGGCGGCGCGGTCGTGCCGCGGATGCGGCGTGGTCGCTGTCGCGGGCGCTCAGCCCTGGTAGCGCGGGAAGGCGGAACGGCCGGCGAAGACCGCCGCGTCGCCCAGCTCCTCCTCGATGCGCAGCAGCTGGTTGTACTTCGCGACGCGCTCGCTGCGCGCCGGGGCACCCGCCTTGATCTGGCCGGCGTTCGTGGCGACCACGAGGTCGGCGATCGTCGTGTCCTCGGTCTCACCCGAACGGTGCGAGAGCATCGCCGTGTAGCCCGAGCGCTGCGCGAGGCTTACGGCGTCGAACGTCTCGGTGAGCGTGCCGATCTGGTTGACCTTCACGAGCAGCGAGTTGGCGACGCCGCGCGTGATGCCGTCGGCGAGACGCTGCGGGTTGGTGACGAACAGGTCGTCGCCGACCAGCTGCACCTTCGAGCCCAGGGCCTCGGTGAGGTGCTTCCAGTTGTCCCAGTCGTCCTCGGCGAGCGCGTCCTCGATCGTGACGATCGGGAAGTCGTTGACGAGCCCGACGTAGTACTCGGTGAGTGCGGCGGCGTCCCAGTCCTTGTTGTCGAGACGGTAGACGCCGTCCTTGAAGAACTCGGTCGCGGCGACGTCGAGGCCGAGGGCGATGTCGGTGCCGGGCGTGAAGCCGGCCTTCTCGATCGCCTTGACGAGGAAGTCGAGGCCCTCGCGGTTGCTGGGCAGGTCGGGGGCGAAGCCGCCCTCGTCGCCGAGACCCGTCGCGTAGCCGGCGGCCTTCAGCTCCGCGCGCAGCACGTGGTAGGTCTCCACGCCCCAGCGCAGCGCCTCGGAGTAGGTCTCCGCGCCGATCGGGGCGAGGAAGAACTCCTGCATGTCGATGCCGTTGTCAGCGTGCTCTCCGCCATTGATGACGTTGAACAGCGGCACGGGCAGCACGTGCGCGTTCGGACCGCCGAGGTAGCGGAACAGCGGCAGGTCGGCGGAGTCCGCGGCGGCCTTCGCGACCGCGAGGCTCACGCCGAGGATGGCGTTGGCGCCGACGCGCTTCTTGTTGTCCGTGCCGTCGACCTCGATGAGGATCTCGTCGACGATGCGCTGCTCGCTCGCCTCCACGCCCTCGATGGCCGGGCCGAGCTCGTCGATGACCGCCTCGACGGCCTTGAGCACGCCCTTGCCGCCGTAGCGGCTCTTGTCGCCGTCCCGCAGCTCGTACGCTTCGAAGGCGCCGGTCGAGGCACCGGAGGGGACGGCGGCGCGCTGCACGATGCCGTCGTCGAGGAGCACCTCCACCTCGACGGTCGGGTTTCCGCGCGAGTCGAGAATCTCGCGTGCGCCTACAGCCTCGATCAGTGCCACTGATGTGCTCCTTGCTCAGGATGGAAGGGTGTGTGGAGCGTCGTCGATCCGCGCCCAGTCTATCCCCGGCGTCGGACCGCACCCGGAGACGAGCCGGGGGGATCCGCCCGCGTCAGACGACGAGGGCGAGCGCGATGCCGTCCCATCCCTTGATCCCGACCGTCTGCAGCGCCGTGGCGTCGAAGCGCGGGTCCTCCCCGAGCATCCGCAGCCCCGCGCGCGTGCCGTTCACCTTGGGGTCCGTCGAGTCGTCGCGGACGATCTCGCCGTCGCGGCCGATGTTGTCGAGCACGACAACGGTGCCCGGGTGACCGAGCTTCGCGGCCCAGTCCAGGTACACGGTGTTGGACTCCTTGTCGGCGTCGATGAAGACGAGGTCGAAGGCGCCGGCGAGGGTCGGCAGCACGTCGGCTCCCCGACCGATCCGGATGTCGACGCGGTCCCCCACTCCGGCCGCGTCGATGCTCGCCCGGGCGACGGCGGCGTTGTCCGCCTCCGCCTCGATCGTCACGACCTGTCCCGCCGGTCCGACCGCGCGGGCCATCCAGATCGTCGAGTAGCCGCCGAGGGTGCCGATCTCCAGCACGCGGCGGGCACCGCTCATCCGCACGAGGAGATTCAGCAGCTTCCCCGCGACCGGCGCGACCTCGATCTCGGGCAGCCCCGCCGCCCGCTGCGCCTCCAAGGCCGACGCCAGGGCCGGATCCGGACCCACGAGCATGTCGGCGAGGAAGGTGTCGGCGCGGGCCCAGGCGGCGGGAGTGGATTCCATGTGCTCAGCCAACCCCCGGCGCCGGCCGGCCGTCAAGCGTCGGCGGGGTGCGCGGCGCGGCGAGCTCCGGCTGGCGGCGGAACTGCCCCGTGAGCATGAGGACGATGGCCACGACGGCGGCGACGATCCAGCCCGCGACGCCGAGCGGTCCGGCGAGGGCGAGGTCGGGCTGCTCGGCGGCGACGATCAGGACCAGGCCCGCGGCGGCGTTCAGGGCCCCGTGCGCGACGACCGCCGGCCACAGCGAGCCGGAGCGCAGCCGCAGCCAGCCGAACAGGACCCCCCACGCCACGCAGCCGCCGATCATGAACAGCACGCCGGTGACGTCCGTCCGGCCGAAGTTGTAGCCGAGGAGGATGACGGGGCTGTGCCACAGCCCCCAGATCGCCCCGCTGAGCAGGAGCGCCGGCCAGGTGCCGAGCGGACGCAGCGCCGGGAGCAGCCAGCCGCGCCAGCCGAGCTCCTCGCCGAAGGCGAGCACGCTGTTCACCAGCGCCCCGACCGGGATCGCGGCGAGCTGCGCGAACACGACCACTCCGACCGGCGGCACCGGTGTCCCCGGGGGAAGAGCCTGGGCGAGCTGATCCGCGAAGGTCGAGAAGGTGAGGTCGAGCCGCACCCACCCGAATGCGGCGGCGAGGAGGACGCCGAGGGCGACGAGCAGCGGCGGCACGAGCCAGGCCGCGACCAGCAGCCCGACGACGCGCTTCGCGGGCCGCAGCGGCCACATCCCGAGGAAGCGCGCCCGACTGCCCTTCTCCGGTACGCCCGTGGTGAGCATGACGACGAGCACCGCGGCCGCGGGCGTGAACATCATCACGGGGAGGAGCGCTCCCGCGAAGGGTTCGGCGAGGCCGTCGCCGAGCCAGAGGGGCAGGCAGACGAGAGCCGCGAGCCCGCAGGCCGTGAGGGTGAAGATGAGGACCGCGCGCCAGGGCACGCGGGTCGGCGTCAGAGCGCTCATCATGCCGTCCTCTCCGTTCCTCCGGAGGGCGCAGGCCCCGCGGATCGGTCCACGTACGCCTGCAGGAGCGCCGCCGCCTCCTCCGCCCCGTCGATCGTGATGACGAACGGTCCGTGGTCGCGGCGATGCACCTCGATCGCCGGCCCCTGGCGCATCACGATCCCGCTGCGGCCGTCGGGAGCGAGACGCCACCCCCAGCCGCCGAACTCGCCGAAGGGCGAGATGCGCACGGCCCTGGCCGACGCGATCTCCGCCACCGGGATGGTCTTCCGAGGCCACCCGATCACGGCACGGGCGTCGATGCCGTCCGGCGTGACGCGCACCCGGAACGAGGCGGTCGCCGCCAGCGCGAACCCGACGACGAGGGCGACCAGACCCGAGACCCAGGCCAGCGGGGTGCCCGTGATGAGCATCGCCACGGCGAGCTCCACGAGCCCGAGCAGCACGAGCAGGAGGAAGACGAGGGCACCGGTGGGCATGGTCGTGGTGCCCACCCAGACGACCCGCTCGCCGTCGCCGACCCGCACGTCGTGGCGGGGCTCGAGAGCGGCGCCGGGCACCGACTGCACGCGCGGCTGCACGAACCACGCCATCGCGCCCACGCCGAGGAGAGCCGCCCAGGCCAGTGCCATCACTCCCGCGATGCCCGGGACCTCACCGGAGGGCGGGAGGTCGCGCTGGATCGCGAGGGAGCCCAGGCAGATCACGCCCGCGAACGCCGACATGCCGGCCGCGGTCGCTCCGAGCAGACGGGCGGTCGCGCCCCAGTGCGCCCCGACGGCGACCAGTGTCGTGACGGTCAGGAGCACCGGGAGGCCGAGACCGACGCCGAGGAGCACCCAGAGGTAGGTGGCGGCCGGGCCGAAACCGTCCGCCCCGTCGACGCCCCAGTGGATCGCGACGTCGGTGGGGAACGACGGCAGCCAGGCCGTGAGCACGAGAGCGGAGATCGCGACGATGAGCACCGGGAGGACGAGCGCCACGAGGACGAAGGCCCGTCGTGCGCGGCGCAGGGTGGCCGGAGGGGTGCGGGTGGGGTCAGGCGTCGTCATGGGAGGCCTCCTGGGGGGTCGCGGCGGGGGTGGGAGGTTCGGCTTCTGCGCGGTGCGTGCGGACGATGCCGGCGAGGGTCTCGGCGGAGACACCCAGGGCCGCCGCCCGCCGGATCAGCCCATCGATCTCGTGAGAGAGTGCGGCGAGCGGCGCGGCGGAGGCGGCGATCACGGCGCCCCTCCCCCGCCGGAGGTCGACCAGGCCCTCGTCGCGGAGGCGCTGGTAGGCGTGCAGGACGGTGTGCTGATTGATGTCGAGGGCGGCGGCCACGTCGCGGGCGGCCGGCAGACGATCGCCCGGCGCGAGAGCACCGGAGAGGATGTCGGCACGCACCGAGGCGGCCACCTGGTCGTAGAGCGCGAGCGGGCTGTCGACATCGACGCGGATGAGCATGGCACTTCCCTTCGCTAGTTATTCTATGTGAACTAGAACAACTGTGCCAACCCTCCAGACGTCTTCGCGGGGACTCGGCGCATCCTCCACACTGACCTCATGCGCATCACGCCCCGCCGCCTCGCCCTCGGCATGAGCCTCTGGATCCCCAATCTCTGCAGCGGCATCCGCGTCCGCCGGTTCAGCGACGACTGGACCCAGGCGACCGTGGAGCTGCACGTGAACCTCCTCACCCGCAACTACGTCAAGACCGCGTTCGGCGGCTCGATGTCGGCGATGACCGACCCGTACTTCTTCATGCTCGTCATGCATCAGCTCGGACGGGACTACGTCGTGTGGGACACCCGAGGCGAGATCGAGTTCCTCAAGCCGGGGCGCGGGGTGCTGACCGCGGAGTTCGAGGTGACGCGGGAGAAGGCGGAGGAGCTCCGGCAGCGCGCCCGCGGCGGCGCGAAGGTGCTCGAGTGGTTCGAGACGGTCATCACCGATCGCGACGGAGACGTCGTGGCGACCGTGCGCCGCGAGGTCTACATCCGCGAGAAGAAGCGCGTCACCGCGTCCCGCGGCTGACACGTCACCCGTCGTTCACCCCGGCGTGCGACGATGACCGGGTGCCCCTCGCCCGCCGCCTGACGCTGCCGGATGCCGTCGCCATCGGCCTCGGATCGATGATCGGTGCCGGCGTGTTCGCGGTCTGGGGCCCGGCCGTCGACGTCGCCGGGAACGCGACGCTCGTCGCGCTCGGAATCGCCGCCGCGGTCGCCTACGCCAACGCCACCGCCTCCGCACAGCTCGCGGCCGTCCACCCCGTCGCCGGTGGCACGTACGCGTATGCGCGAGCGGAGATCGGACCGTGGTGGGGCTTCGTCGCCGGCTGGAGCTTCGTGATCGGCAAGATCGCGAGCTGCGCCGCCATGGCCATGACCTTCGCCGCCTACGCCGCTCCCGCGGGGTGGCAGACCCCGGTCGCCGTGATCGCCGTCGTCGCCCTCGCGGTCGTGAACTGCCTGGGCGTGACGCGGACGGCGCTCGCGACCCGCATCCTCGTGGCCTGCTCGCTGCTCGGACTCTCGGTCGTGGTCGCGGTCGGCCTCGGCGCCGCGCCCACCGCCTCCCCCGCACCGCTCCCCGACACGACCGTGTACGGCGTGCTCCAGGGCGCCGGACTGCTGTTCTTCGCCTTCGCCGGCTACGCCCGGATCGCGACGATGGGCGAGGAGGTGGTGGACCCGGCGCGGACGATCCCCCGCGCCATCGTGCTCGCCCTCGGCGGTGCCGTCGTCGTCTACGGGCTCGTAGGCGTCGTCGTGCTCCTCGTGCTCGGCGGCGCCGTCAGCGGAGCGGCCGCACCGCTTTCCGACGTCCTCACCGCCGCCGGCTGGTCGGCGTTCGCCCCCGTCGTGCGGATCGCCGCGGCCGCCGCGTCCCTCGGCGCTCTGCTGGCCCTGCTCACCGGCATCGGGCGCACGACCCTCGCCATGGCGCGAGAGGGCGATCTCCCGCGGTTCCTCGCCCGCATCGACGAGCGCCATCAGGTGCCGCGCCGCGCCGAGATCATCCTCGCGGTCATCGTGATCGCGCTCGTGCTCGTCGGGGATCTCCGAGAGGTGATCGGGTTCTCCTCCTTCGGTGTGCTGCTGTACTACCTCATCGCGAACGCCGCCGCCTTCCGCCAGCACGGCGCGGCCCGACGATACCCCCGGGCACTGCAGGTGGGCGGCGCCCTCGGCTGTCTCGTGCTCGTGAGCACGCTTCCCGCCCTCGCCTCGCTGGTCGGCATGGGCGTCGTGCTGCTCGGCGTCGCGGGGCGGGCGCTGCGGGTGCGGCGGCAGCAGCATCGGCCGGGCTGATCGCGCTCAGCCGGAGACCCGGGCGCGATAGTCGCGGGGCGGCAGACCGAGGACGGCTGCGAAGTCGCGCGTGAGGTGCGCGTGGTCGGCATACCCCAGCGTGGCGGCGAGCGCCGTGAGATCCGTCTCCGGCTCCTCGCGGAGACGCTGCGCCGCCTCCTGCAACCGGCGACGGCGGATGATCGCGCCCGGCGACAGTCCCACGGTGCGATGTGTGAGGCGCTGCAGCGTGCGCACCGAGAGCGCGAGTCGGGTCGCCGCCTCCTCCGGCGTCAGCGCCGCCCCCTCCCCCAGCAGCACGTCGAGCATCGCGTTGGCCTGCCGCCCCGCCGCGCCGACCGGGCCGACGCGCTGTGACAGCCACGCGGCGAAGACCGCGACGGCGCGCTCCCGGCGTTCGGGCGCGGTCCGCATCGCCGTCGTCACCGCCGCGTGCAGCTCGGGGGCGTCGAAGGAGTGCTCCGCGTCGATCAGGGCCGGAGGGTCGTCGGTGAGGGCAGGGACCGCGGCGGGGCGGAGTAGAGCGCCGACAGCCCACCCCGACCCCCGCAGCTCCCTGGTCGACGCGCGGGTCGTGGCGCCCGAGATCGACACGCCCTCCGGGGCGACGACGAGGTTGACGGCCGGATACGAGACGATCTCCTGCCGCGACACCTCGCCGTCCGGGAGGCTCCACTCCGGGATCCAGAACCAGGAGACGAGCGCGGCGGCCTCAGCGGGCGGGGGTACCCGATGGAACGAGGGCAGCCGTGCGGGATAGAGCACTCCGCGCGTCCGGTCCACCATGGGCCCAGCGTAGAACGCGCCACCGACGCGGCGTCGGCGACGTGTCGCGGATCTTCAAGCGGCGGGCGCCCTCCCGCGTCTAGCGTGGCCGCATGACCGAACAGACACCTCCGGCCGGTGTGACCGGCGCACACACCACCGACGGCCGCCCGCACAGCGCGACCTCGCTCACCCCCTTCCTCGCGATCCCCGACGCCGCCCGCGCCGTCGAGTTCTACCGGGACGTCTTCGGCGCCCGCGTGGTCGACGTGACGGAGTTCGGCGGTGTCGTCGCGCACGCCGACCTCGACTTCGGGCTCGGACGACTCCAGCTCGGTGAGCCCAGCCCCGAGTACCACCTCGTGCCCGCGCCCGCCGGCGACGACGACTGCTACTCGATGGGCCTCTACGTCCCGGATGTGGACGCCGTGGTCGCGCGCGCTGTCGCGGCGGGGGCGACCGTCCGCGAGGCGCCGTCCCTGTTCGTCTCCGGCGACCGCTACGCCAGCATCCGCGACCCGTTCGGCGTCCGCTGGTCGATCATGACCCGCGTGGAGGACCTCTCCGACGAGGAGAGCGCACGACGGGTCGCGGAGTGGGCGGCCTCGTTCAGCGCCGCGCCGGAGAGTGCTGGGAGCTGAGCGCGACCAGGGAGGCCCGCTCGACGGCCGGCAGCAGCGCCTCCGCGGTGCGGCGGTAGCCGAGGGCGCTCGGGTGGAAGCGGTCGAGGCTGAACATCTCCTCCGGCTCGTCGAAGAACATCGGGCCGACAGCCCGCCGCAGGTCCACCGTCTCCGCTCCTTCCCGGTGCGCGGCCTCCGCCTGCGCCTCCGCCAGCCGTCGGGACAGACCGGAGGCGATGCGGCGCAGCGGCTGCGGCACCGCGCGCAGGGCGCCGAGGTCGGGGCAGGTGCCGACGACGACGCGGGCACCGCGAGCCTGCAGGCGACTGATGGCCGCGCGCAGGTGGCCGGCCGACTCCGCTGCCGGGAGGCGGTGGGTGACATCGTTGCCGCCGACCACGATCACGGCGACGTCGGGGCGGTAGTCCGCGGGGAGACGGGAGAGCTGCCCGGCGAGATCCCGCGACTCCGCGCCCACGACCGCGGCGGTGCGCAGCCGTACCGGACGCCCGAGCCGGCGTGCCGTCGCCTTCGCGAGCCGCGCCCCGAGGGTCTCCTTCCGCCGTGCCGCTCCCAGGCCGGCAGCGAGGGAGTCGCCCAGCAGCAGGAGGTCGAGCGGCTCGCCCTCGAGCCCCGGGCGCCAGACACGGTCGGCGTCGAGCGACTGCTCCCCCAGCGGCTTCCCGATGCGCCGGCGCGCGAGGGCGGCCTGCCGGTCGAGGACCGCGCGGGCGCCCACGACGAGCGCGGCGGCGAGCGCGACCAGGGTCAGCAGAGGCAGACGACGCACGGCGCGATTCCAGCCGACCGCCGTGAACGTCCGGTGAACGCCTCGTCCCGACGGGGGCGACTCAGGCCAGCGTCTTGACCTCGAGCTCGTCGTCGCCGGGGCGCACGCTCGCGAAGTGGGTGTAGCCGTCCGCGGCGGAGCGCTCCAGCAGCGCCTTGAGGTTCTTCGTGCGCTGTTCGAGGCGGACCCGCGCGCCCTTCGCGACGAGGGCCGTCTTGTGCGCCACGAGCTCCGCGACGGGCACGGCCGCGTCGTGGACGAGCACGATCGCCTGCGCCGCGGTGGCCGGGTCCGTCGAGACGAGGTCGACCAGGCGCTCGAACCCGAGGGAGAAGCCCACCGCCGGCACGTCCTGCTGGAGGAACCGGCCGATCATGCCGTCGTACCGTCCTCCACCGCCGAGCGAGTACGTGACGGACGGGTGCGCGAGCTCGAAGATCGTCCCCGTGTAGTACCCCATGCCGCGCACGAGGAACGGGTCGAACACGAGCGGGATGTCGTCCTGCCCTCGACCCGCCGCGACGGCCTCGCCGATGCCGACGAGGTGGGCGACGAGCTCGTCGGGCGCGCCGTCCGGGAGCGCCTTGCGGATCTGGCGGTCGCCGAACGGGTGGTACTCGAGCGTCTGCGGGCGACCGAGGAAGGCCTGGAACGCGTCGACCGCGGTCGTCGTAGCCCCGCGCTCGCGGAGCTCGGCAGCCACACCCTCCGGCCCGATCTTGTCGAGCTTGTCGATCGTGATCAGCACCTGCGGGCGCTCTTCCTCGGTGAAGCCGAAGTGCTCCAGCATCCACTCCAGCACGCGGCGGTCGTTGATCCGCACGCTCGCGCCCTCCAGCCCCAGGGCGTCGACGGCGTCGAGCGAGGCGGCCAGCAGCTCGGCCTCGGCGCGCGCGGACGCGTCGCCGATGATGTCGATGTCGCACTGGACGAACTGGCGGTAGCGCCCCTTCTGCGGACGCTCGGCCCGCCAGACGGGACCGATCTGGATGGATCGAAAGACGCCGGGGAGCTGTCCCCGGTTGCTCGCGTAGAAGCGGGCGAGCGGCACCGTCAGGTCGTAGCGCAGGCCGAGGTCGGAGAGCTCCGCCGGATCGTCGGCGCCGGCGCGGACGGCCTCCGCATCCAGGCCGCGACGCAGAATGTTGAACGACAGCTTCTCGTTGTCGCCGCCGATGCCGGCGTGCAGCCGGTCGTACTCCTCGACCACGGGGGTCTCGATCTCGTCGAATCCGTGCGCGCGATAGCGGTCGCGGATGACGGAGAGCACCCGCTCACGGCGGGCCTTGTCGGCGGGGAGGAAGTCGCGCATGCCGCGCGGCGCGTTCACGGTAGCCACCCGTCTATCTTCCCAGGTCGGCGGCGGTGTCCGTGTCGGGTCAACCGGCCTCGGCGGCGCGGACCTCGTCCTCCAGGCGCGTCAACCGTTCCCGGAGTGCGCGCTCCGCGTCCCAGCCCTCGACCCGAGCGGCGTCCACGAGGGCGAGGAGGGCATCGCCGAGCTCCTCCTCTGACGACGGGCGCAGGGCGGACGGCGGCGCGGGCACCACGCCGGCACCGGCGGCACGACCCGACATCTTCTGCGCACGCGCGAGGGCGGGCATCGCGCGCGGGATCCCGTCGAGCACGCTGCGGCGGGTGCGCTTCTCCGCCGCCTTCGCCGCGTTCCAGTGCACGAGCACCTCCTCCGGCGTCTCCGCGACCTCGTCGCCGAACACGTGCGGATGCCGCCGCACCATCTTCTCGGTGAGCGTGCGGGCGACGTCGTCGATGTCGAACGGGTCGTCCGGATCCTGTGCCGCGATCGCGGCATGGAACAGCACCTGCCACAGCAGATCGCCCAGCTCCTCGCGGAGGTCGGCGCGCGAGCCGTCCTCGACCGCGTCGATCACCTCGTGCGACTCCTCGATGAGGTACGGCACGAGGTCGCGGTGCGTGATGCGCTGCGACCACACACACCGCTCCCGCACCGCACGCATGGTCTCTGCGGCCGCGCGCAGCGGATCGTCGATGTCCTCGGGGCCTCGCTGCTCGCTGGTCATGCTTCCTCCGGACTCCGGCTCAGGCGGGGATGGGCGCAGCGCGACGGTACCACCGGGCGCGCAGGGTGACGACGATGCCGGAGAGGATCAGCGCGAAGAGCGACCCCACGAGGACGCCGAGGATCGCCTGGTCGCGGATGACCGCGTCGCCCTCGAACGCGAGGTTCGCGAGCAGGAGCGAGACGGTGAATCCGATGCCGCCCAGGGCGCCAGCGGCGAGGATGTCCGCGAAGGGCAGCGCCGGGTCGGCCCCCTTCGGACGGATGCGCATGGCGAGCCAGCCGAACAGGGAGATGCCAATGATCTTCCCCACCGGAAGGGCCACCACGATCGCCCAGAAGGCCGGGGAGAGGGCCGTCGGCGAGACGGCGGGGATGACGACGAAGGCCGCCACGAAGGCGAAGAGCGGCAGGATCGCGCCGTTTACGGTCGGCTCCAGCGCATGCCGGGTGCGTCCGGCGGGTACCGGCGCCATGACGAGGCCGAGCATCACGCCGGCGATGGTCGCGTGGATGCCGGACGAGGCGACGAGGCCCCACGTGACGACGCCGACGACGGCCATCCCGACCGCGACGAGCGTGTGTCCGGTGGCGTGCAGCAGGCGGCTCAGCAGCCAGAACACCGCCACCCCGACGATCGCGAGCCCGAACAGGAGCCACTGCACGTCGTGCGCGAAGAGCACCGCGATGAAGATGATGCCGATGATGTCGTCGAGGATCGCGAGGGCCAGCAGGAACACCCGCACCCGGGACGGGAGTCCGCGTCCGAACATCGCCAGCACGCCGAGCGCGAAGGCGATGTCGGTGGCGGTCGGGATCGGCCACCCGGACGCCGTCTCCGGCCCTCCCGCGATCAGCAGGTACACGAGGATCGGCACGAGCACGCCGCCGGTCGCCGCGATGGCCGGCTGCACGGCCTTCCGCGGGGAGTCGAGCTCGCCGTGGGTGAGCTCGTGCCGCAGCTCGATCGCCACGACGAGGAAGAAGATCGCGAGCAGTCCGTCCGACACCCAGTGCGCGATCGAGAGGTCCAGCGCCGTCCCCGGGACGGCGAGGTGCGTCTCCAACAGCCCGGCGATCGCGTCGTGCGTGGGCAGGTTCGCGAAGAGGAGTCCGAGGCCGGCGGCCACGAGCAGGAGGACGGCGGGGAACTGCTGCCCGCGGAGGGGGTTCGCTGTGATGCGCATCCCGTCCATCGTAGGCCGCGGCGTCACACGGTCGTCATGCGTGCAGGACACCCCGATCCGCCCGGCTACTCTCGGAGGGTGACCCCCGATTCCCCCGCTTTCTCCGAGCCGACGCCCACCGAGGCCATCCGCGTGATCGGTCGTTTCGAAGCCGGTCGCGGCATCCCCGATGCCATGCGCTCCGACGTGCGGATGCTGGGCCAGCTCCTCGGCCAGGTGCTCCGCGAGGCCGGCGGCGACGACCTGTTCGAGGACGTCGAGCGCCTGCGCCTCGCGACGATCCAGGCCTACGAGGACCACAGCTCCGACGCGTTCGACCGCGCCGCGGCGATCGCCGACTCCTTCACGATCGCCCGTGCCGACGAGGTCGCCCGCGCGTTCACCTGCTACTTCCACCTCGTGAACCTGGCCGAGGAGCACCAGCGCGTGCGCGTGCTCCGGGAGCGGGCGGGGCAGACCCCTTCGACAAGCTCAGGGACCCAGGTGGGCTCGGGCCCTTCGACGGGCTCAGGGGCCCAGGCGACGGACACGGTCGCGGGGGCGTACGCCCGGCTGCGCGAGGAGGTCGGCGACGACGAGGCCCGCCGTCGTCTGGACGGCCTGCGCTTCCACCCCGTCTTCACGGCCCACCCGACCGAGGCCCGGCGCCGCGCGGTCTCGTCGAGCATCCGCCGCCTCTCGGAGCTGCTCACCCAGCACGACGTGGCAAGCGCAGGCGGCTCCGAGGAGCACCGCGCGCGCCGCCGGATGCTCGAGGAGATCGACACCCTGTGGCGCACGGCGCCGCTGCGCGCGCAGAAGCCCTCCCCGACCGACGAGGTCCGCACCGTCATGGGCGTCTTCGACGAGACGCTGTTCACCACGGTCCCCCACGTCTACCGCCGGATCGACGACGCCCTCCGCGGCGAGGAGTCCGGCGCCACCGCCCCGGTCGTCCCGGCGTTCGTGCGGATCGGTTCCTGGGTCGGCGGCGACCGCGACGGCAACCCGTTCGTCACCGCCGCGGTCACCCGCGAGGCGTCGCAGATCGCCTCCGACCACGTGCTCCGCGGCCTGGAGCGGGCGCTCGACCGGATCGGCCGCACCCTCACGCTCGCCGCGGACGACACCCCGCCCAGCGCCGAGGTCACGGCACTCTGGGAGCGTTTCGCGGCCGCGGAGCCGACGGTCGCCGACGAGCTCGCGGCCCGTTCCCCTGACGAGCCGCACCGCCGGGTCGTCCTCGTCATGGCCCGCCGCGTGGCGGCCACGCGCCGCGGAGACGAGGAGGGCTACACGGGTCCGGAGGAGCTGCTCGCGGAGCTGCGCACCGTGCAGTCCTCCCTCGTCGCCGCCGGAGCCCGCCGTCACGCGTTCGGCGGCGTGCAGCACCTGATCTGGCAGGTCGAGACCTACGGCTTCCACCTCACGGAGCTGGAGGTGCGCCAGCACTCCCAGGTGCACGCCAAGGCCCTGGCCGAACTCGAGGCCGGCGGTCCGATCAGCACGCAGACCGAGGAGGTGCTGGAGGTGTTCCGCGCGATCGCGGACATCCAGCGCGACCGCGGGCTGCGCGCCGCGGGTCGCTACGTCGTCTCCTTCACGCAGGCGGCCTCCGACCTCGCGAACGTGTACGAGCTGGCCCGTCATGCGCTCGGCGACGACGCCCCGGTGCTCGACGTCGTGCCGCTGTTCGAGACCTTCGCCGACCTCCAGGCCGCCCCGGGGATCCTCGCCGAGGCCGTCACCTTCCCGGAGTTCCGCGAGCGGATGGCCGCGACCGGCAACCGGCTGGAGGTCATGCTCGGCTACTCCGACTCCTCCAAGGACGTCGGGCCCGTGGCCGCGAACCTCGCGCTGTACACGGCGCAGGAGAAGATCGCCCGCTGGGCACAGGAATCGGGCATCGAGCTCACCCTCTTCCACGGCCGCGGCGGTGCGCTCGGCCGTGGCGGCGGCCCCGCCAACTCCGCGATCCTCGCGCAGCCCCCGCACTCCGTCGACGGTCGGTTCAAGCTCACCGAGCAGGGCGAGGTCATCTTCGCCCGCTACGGCGAGCCCGCGATCGCGATGCGGCACATCGACCAGGTCGCCGCCGCGACGCTGCTCGCTTCCTCCCCCACGGTCGAGGAGCGCACGAGCCGCGCGGCCGCCCGCTACGCCGAGGTCGCCGCGATGATGGACGCCGCCTCCCGCGAGCGGTTCTTCGCGCTCGTCAAGGCCGAGGGCTTCGCCCCGTGGTTCGCGACCGTGACCCCGATGGAGGAGATCGGCCTGCTCGCGCTCGGCTCGCGGCCCGCCCGTCGTGGCCTCTCGGTGGAGTCGCTGGAAGACCTCCGGGCCATCCCCTGGGTGTTCGCGTGGACGCAGGCCCGGATCAACCTCGCCGGCTGGTTCGGACTCGGCACCGCGCTCGAGGCCGTCGGCGACGAGGAACTGCTCACGGAGGCCTATCGCGAGTGGCCGCTGCTGCGCACGATGGTCGACAACGTCGCGATGAGCCTCGCCAAGACCGACGAGCGCATCGCCCGGCAGTACCTCGCCCTCGGCGACCGCGACGACCTCGCCGCCCTGGTGCTCGACGAGCTCGCGCTCACCCGTCGCTGGGTCATCCGTCTCACCGGAGGCGAGGGCCTGCTGGAGAACAAGCCCGTGCTGCAGCGGGCCGTGCAGCTGCGCAGCCCGTACGTCGACGCCCTCTCCCTCCTGCAGCTGCGGGCGCTCCGCGCGCTCCGTTCGGCGCCGGAGCAGCCGGAGGGCTCCGGCGCGGACGCCGAACAGCAGCGCCTGCTCCTCCTGTCCGTCAGCGGGGTCGCCGCCGGCCTGCAGAACACCGGGTGACCGGAGCCCTCCTGCCGCGTGCGCGGAGGCCCTCGTCGCCGACGCTAGAGTGAAACCTCCGCCTCACCCGGCTCTGCTTTCGCGTGCGACACGATCGCCCGCACCCCATCCCCCATCAGAAAGCCCTCCCGCGTGACCGTCACCACCCCCACCGACTTCCACCCGCTCGTCCCCTCCGTGCAGCCCGTCTTCGACACGGTGCTGGCGCGCAGCCCGCACGAGCCGGAGTTCCACCAGGCCGTCCACGAGGTGCTGCACTCCATCGCCCCGGTGCTGGAGCAGCGTCCGGAGTACGTCGACGGCGGGATCCTGGAGCGCCTGGTCGAGCCGGAGCGGCAGATCATGTTCCGGGTGCCGTGGGTCGACGATGCCGGGAAGCTGCAGGTCAACCGCGGCTACCGCATCCAGTTCTCCTCCGTGCTCGGTCCGTACAAGGGCGGCCTGCGGTTCCACCCGTCGGTCAACCTCTCGATCATCAAGTTCCTCGGCTTCGAGCAGATCTTCAAGAACGCGCTCACCGGTCAGGGCATCGGCGGCGGCAAGGGCGGCTCCGACTTCGACCCGCACGGCAAGTCCGACGCCGAGGTCATGCGGTTCTGCCAGTCGTTCATGAACGAGCTCTACCGGCACCTCGGCGAGCACACCGACGTCCCCGCGGGAGACATCGGCGTCGGCGGCCGCGAGATCGGCTACCTCTTCGGCCAGTACCGCAAGGTCACCAACCGCCACGAGTCCGGCATGTTCACGGGCAAGGGCACCGGCTGGGGCGGCGCCGAGGTGCGGACCGAGGCCACGGGCTACGGCGCGGTGTTCTTCGCGCAGGAGATGCTCGGCGTGCACGGCGACTCCCTCGAGGGCAAGCGCGTCGGCATCTCGGGCTCCGGCAACGTGGCGATCTACGCGATCCAGAAGGCCGCCCAGCTCGGCGCGACCGCGGTGACGGCGTCCGACTCCTCCGGCTACGTCGTCGACGACGCGGGCATCGACCTCGACCTGCTGCGTCAGCTCAAGGAGGTCGAGCGCGCCCGCATCGTCGAGTACGCGAACCGCCGCCCGAGCGCCCGGTTCGTGGAGAGCGGCAGCGTGTGGGAGGTGCCCGTCGACATCGCGGTGCCCTCCGCCACCCAGAACGAGGTCAGCCTCGCCGATGCGGAGGCCCTGATCGCGAACGGGGTGCGCGCCGTATCCGAGGGCGCCAACATGCCGTGTGTGCCCGAGGCCGTCGAGGCCTTCCAGAAGGCCGGCGTGCTGTTCGCCCCTGGCAAGGCCGCGAACGCCGGCGGTGTCGCGACCTCGGCCCTGGAGATGAGCCAGAACGCCTCGCGACAGCGCTGGAGCTTCGGCGACAGCGAGAACAAGCTCCGCGAGATCATGGGCGACATCCACCGCGCCGCCTTCGAGGCCGCGGAGCGCCACGGCGTCCCCGGCGACTACGTGGCGGGTGCCAACATCGCCGGCTTCGAGCGCGTCGCCGCGGCGATGCTCGCCCAGGGCGTCATCTGACCCGTTCGAATCGCCTGAATGGTCCCAAATCCGGCCGAGATGCGACCATTCGGGCGATTCGAAGGGTGTGGGGTCAGACCTGACGGTCGTCGGCGTGCCGCGCGAGGGAGCTGCCGTAGCGCTCCGTGAGCTGCACCATGAGGTCGGGAGTGTCCCGGTCGACGCCGAAGACGTGTCCGGGGAAGTCGAGCTCGGGCTGGGCCGCCGCGATCTCCGCGTCCCGGTCGGGTGAGAGCAGCTGCACCGGATCGCCGACCGCGACCCACCCGATCGGCACCACCGTCCCCGATGGCAGCACGGCCCGGCGATGCACGATGGCGTTGACCCGCACCTCGCACCGATCCCCGACGAGCGCGCCGTTGAAGACCCGGGCTCCGGACGCGAAGAACACCTCCTCGCCCACGGTCGCCCCGGCGATGCTGGCCAGTGTCCCGACGAGGGTGTGCGCCCCGATGTGGACGGCGTTCGCCGCGGTCGCCCGGATCAGCGCGTTCTCCATCACGATGACGTGCGCGCCGAGGGTGATCGGGCCGCCCTCCGCGGTGATGACGGCGCCGTGCAGCACCTGGCAGCCCGGTCCGAGCTCCACGTCACCGGAGATGACGGCGGTCGGAGCGACGACGGCGGTGTCGTGGATGCGGGGGCGAGCCCCGAGGTGCTCGTACAACATGCGGCCAGACTAGTCCGCGGCGTCTGCGGCGTGCACGACTTCGGAGATCATCACCACCGGATCACTCGGGCTTGGCGGGCTCGGGGAAGATGGCGGTGAACAGCTGGTCGACCCAGGCGAGCAGCTCGGCGTCGGGCAGCGGCTCCACGCCCACGCCGACCGCCGCGGGCACCGTGGGCATCGGCACGACCAGGGCCTCCCCGCCGGAGACGAGCTTCGCCTTCGGATACAGCCGCTGCAACCGGACCTTGATGGAGTCCTCGAGGCGGGCGGGCGCGAGGCGCAGGTTCGAGCCCATGGCCACGACGTCGGTGAGCCCGGCCCTGGCCGCCCGGCGCCGCAGCCGTGCGATCGACACGAGTCCGGTGACCTCCTCCGGCGGCGTGCCGTACCGGTCGACGAGCTCCTCCACCACGAGGTCGATGGCGTCGTCCTTCGCGGTCGCGGCCGAGGCGGCGGAGAGCTTCTGGTACGCCTCGAGCCGGAGGCGTTCGCTGTCGATGTAGTCCTCGGGGATGCGGGCGTCGAGCGGCAGCTCGAGGCGGAGCTCCTGCCCGGTCTCGACCTCCTCGCCGCGGAAGGTCGCGACGGCCTCGCCGATCATGCGCAGATACAGGTCGAAGCCGACCCCCGCGATGTGTCCGGCCTGCTCCGCGCCGAGGAGGTTTCCGGCACCGCGCAGCTCGAGGTCCTTCAGGGCGACCTGCATTCCGGAGCCGAGGTCGTTGTTGACCGCGATGGTCTGCAGCCGGTCGGCCGCGGTCTCGCTCAGCGGCTTCATGTCGTCGTAAAGGAAGTACGCGTAGGCGCGCTCCCGTCCGCGACCCACGCGTCCGCGGAGCTGGTGGAGCTGGCTCAGCCCGTACTTGTCGGCGCGGTCGATGATGATCGTGTTCGCGTTGGAGATGTCGAGGCCGGTCTCGATGATCGTGGTCGAGACGAGGACGTCGAACTTGCGCTCCCAGAAGTCGTCGACGACCTGCTCCAGCGCGTGCTCCCCCATCTGCCCGTGTGCCACGGCGATCCGCGCCTCCGGGACCAGCTCGGCGAGCTCGGCCGCGACCCGCTGGATCGACTGCACGCGGTTGTGCACGAAGAAGACCTGCCCCTCGCGGAGGATCTCGCGGCGGATGGCGGCGGCGATCTGCTTGTCGCTGCGGGGTCCGACGAACGAGAGGATCGGGTGCCGGTCCTCCGGGGGTGTGGCGAGCGTCGACATCTCGCGGATGCCGGTGACCGCCATCTCCAGCGTGCGCGGGATCGGGGTGGCGCTCATCGCGAGGATGTCGACGTTGGTCTTCATCTTCTTCAGCGCGTCCTTGTGCTCGACGCCGAAGCGCTGCTCCTCGTCGATGATCATGAGGCCGAGATCCTTGAACAGCACCTGCTCGGTGAGGATGCGGTGCGTGCCGATCACCATGTCCACCGAGCCGTCGAGGAGGCCCTGCAGCGTGAGCCGCGCCTCCTTGTCGGTCTGGAACCGCGACAGCGGCCGCACCTTGACCGGGAACCCGGCGAAGCGCTCCGTGAACGTCTCGAGGTGCTGCTTGACGAGCAGGGTCGTCGGGACGAGCATCGCCACCTGCTTGCCGTCCTGGATGGCCTTGAACGCCGCACGGACGGCGACCTCGGTCTTGCCGAAGCCGACATCGCCCGAGAGCAGCCGGTCCATCGGGATGGGCCGCTCCATGTCGGCCTTGATCTCGTCGATGGTCTGCAGCTGGTCCTGGGTCTCCGCGAACGGGAACGCCTCCTCCAGCTCGCGCTGCCAGGGGGTGTCCGGGCCGAAGGCGTACCCCTTGGCGCTCATCCGGGCGGAGTAGAGCTTGACGAGCTCGACGGCGATGTCGCGGACCGCCTTGCGCGCCTTGCCCTTGGCCTGCGCCCAATCGCTGCCGCCCATCTTCGACAGCGTCGGGGCCTCGCCGCCGACGTACTTCGACAGGAGGTCGAGCTGGTCGGTGGGGACGAACAGCTTGTCGCCGGGGTAGCCGCGCTTCGACGGCGCATACTCCAGCACGAGGTAGTCGCGGACGGACTTCGCGGCGTTGCGGCCCCCGGTGGAGACCTCGCGCTGGGTCATCTCGACGAAGCGGCCGATGCCGTGCGTGGCATGCACGACGAAGTCGCCCTGCTTGAGCTGCAGCGGATCGACGACGTTCTTCCGACGGGAGGCGAGCTTCTTGACGACGCGCTGGTCGCCGCCGATGGTGCGGCCGTAGAACTCGTTGTCGGTGAGGACGGCGAGCTTCGCCTCCGGCACCTGGAAGCCGGCTTCGACGCCGCCGACGGTGAGGGTCGCGACCCCCGGGTCCGGCGCGTCCGCGATGGTCTCGACGACCCGCGCCGCGATGCCGCGGTCGGACAGCACGTCGCGGGCGCGGTCGACGAGGCCGTGTCCGGTCGCGAGCACGACCACGCGCCAGCCGTCGGCGACCTTCGCGTCGACGAAGGCGATGGCGCCGTCGACGTTGCCGTGGAAGGAGGGGATGACGGTGGCCGCCTCGACGCTCTCCGCGGTCGCATCGCCGATCCCGAATGGGCTCAGCCGCCACCACACGCCGCCCCGGTCGCGGACGACCTCGCGCAGGTCGGCGATGGTGAGGAAGTCGCCGGCGCCGAGATCGATGGGGGCGGAGGCACCGGAGGTCGCCGCGCTCCAGGCGGCGTCGAGGAACTCGCGGTTCGTCTCGCCGAGGGTGAGGGCGCGGGCGGTCGAGCGCTCCGGGTCGATCACGGCGGTCGCCGTGCCCTCGGGCAGGTACTCGACGAGCGACTTGAGGGGGCCGGCGACCGCGGGCAGCAGCGACTCCATGCCCTCGACCGGGATGCCCTCGGCCATCTTCTCGAGCATGCCGCTGATGGCCGGGAAGCCACCGATGAGCGCCCTGGCGCGCTCCCGCACCTCGGCGGTGAGCAGGAGCTCGCGGCTGGGCGGGAGGTCGACGCGCGGCACATCGCCGGGGAGGGAACGCTGGTCCGCCACGGAGAACGCGCGGATCTGATCGATCTCGTCGCCGAAGAACTCCACGCGGTAGGGGTGCTCCGACGTGGGAGGGAAGACGTCGAGGATGCCGCCGCGGACGGCGAACTCGCCTCGTCGCGACACCATGTCGACGCGGGAGTACGCCCGTTCCACGAGCTGCTCGGCGACGTGGTCGAGCTCGTTGCCGCGGCTGCCCACGGTCAGCTCGAGCGGCACGATGTCGCCGAGGTTCCCGGCGATGGGCTGGAGCGCGGCGCGCACGGAGGCCACGACCACGAGGGGACGCTCCCCGGACCACTCGGCGACGCGCCGCAGGGTCTGCAGTCGCAGGCCGACCGTGTCCGGGCTGGGGCTGAGGCGCTCGTGCGGCAGCGTCTCCCAGGCGGGGAAGGTGAGCACCTCGGCGTCCGGGACGTACGTCTCCAGGGCCTGCGCGACCGATTCCGCGCGGCGCCCCGTGGGCACCACGGCCAGCAGCGCCGCCGGGTGGCCGGCCGCCGCGCGCTTGGCGAGCAGACCGGCGAGCACGGGCGCGTCGAGCCCGTCGACCAGGCCGAGGTCGGCGTCGGTGTGCGCCCAGGCGAGAGCGTCACGATACAGAGACGCCTCTTCCAAGGCGCGCAGAATCCCCGGAACAGTCACCGGACAAGCCTAATCGCGCCCACCGACACTGCGGTCGGCTTCCGTGCATCCCACCCCTTTCCGTGCCTCCCACCCCGTTACGGACGCGCGGAAGAGGCCGGGGCGAACCGAAGGGGCCGGGTCGAGCGTTTTAGGCTGGACGGATGCTTCCGGTCACCCTCACCACCGCACGACTCGTCCTCCACGCCCCGACGGAGGCGGATGTCGACGCGATCACCGAGGCGTGCCAGGACCCGGAGATCGCGCGGTGGACGACGGTGCCCTCCCCTTACTTCCGGCAGGACGCGGAGGACTTCGTCGCCCTCGTCGAGCAGTGGTGGGAGGACGGCTCGCAGACCGTCTGGGGTGTCTACGCCGACGACGTCCTCGTGGGCATGGTCGGACTCCACCACATCGGGGAGCATCCGGCCGGGGGCCATGCCGAGCTCGGCTACTGGGTCGTCGCGAACGCCCGCGGCCGCGGCTACCTCGTCGAGGCCGCGCGGGCCGTGCTCGATTGGGGCTTCGCGGAGCTCGGCCTCGCCCGCATCCGCTGGCAGGCCGTCGTGGGCAACGTCCCCTCCGCCCGCGCCGCCCGCGCCCTCGGCTTCCGCTTCGAGGGCACCATGCGCCAGGGACTCACCAGCCAGCGCGGACGGGACGACGGCTGGCTCGCCGGGCTGCTGCGTGAGGACGACCGGACGCCGGTCGAGTGGTCGGTGCTCTGACCGCACGTCCACGCGTGACAGCGTCGGACCCCGGTGACAGGATGGCTGCATGCCTGAGATGCCGGAGGTCGAAGGACTCGTCGCGTTCCTCGGCGAGCGCACCACCGGACGCACGATCACCCGTGCCTCCGTGGCCGCGATCGCCGCGCTCAAGACCTACGACCCGCCGATCTCGGCACTGGAAGGCGCGGCGATCACCGGCGCGGAGCGCCGCGGCAAGTTCGTGGTGCTGTGCTGCGGGTCCGAGCTGCACCTCGTCTTCCACCTGGCGAAGGCCGGATGGCTGCGCTGGTACGACACTCTGCCGACCACGCTCCTCAAGCCGGGCAAGTCGCCCATCGCGCTGCGGATCGCCCTCGACGACGGCAGCGGCTTCGACCTGACCGAGGCCGGGACGAAGAAGTCGCTGGCCGTGTACGTGGTCCGCGACCCCGCCGAGGTGCCCGGCATCGCTCGGCTCGGCCCCGACCCGCTCGATCCGTCCTTCACGCGCGACGCCTTCGCCGCGCTGCTGGACGACCGTCGGATGCAGATCAAGGGGCTGCTCCGCGACCAGGGCGTGATCGCGGGCATCGGCAACGCCTACTCGGACGAGATCCTGCACGCGGCCCGCATGTCGCCGTATGCGATCGCCGGCACGCTGGACGACGCCGAGATCGACCGCCTGTTCGCGGCGATGCAGGAGACCCTCGCCGAGGCCGTCGCGGCCGCCGCGGGCAAACCTCCGGCTGATCTCAAGGACGCCAAGCGCCGCGGCATGCGGGTGCACGCCCGCCGGGGCGAGGCGTGCCCGGTCTGCGGCGATGAGGTGCGCAGCGTGTTCTTCGCCGACCGCTCCCTGGAGTACTGCCCCACCTGTCAGACCGGCGGCAAGGTGCTCGCCGATCGGCGGCTCTCCCGCCTGCTCAAGTGAGGGGCGGGGAAGGGCCCCTGCCACGGAATGAAACGGGCGCGGACGCGTTGAGTACACTCAGAGCAGCAACGTGCTCCGGGGTCGGTGGGAATCCGAACCGGCGGTGACAGTCCGCGAGCGTTCCGAGTGATCGGGATGCCGATCCGGTGGAATTCCGGAACCGACGGTGATGCGAGGGACACCTCGCTAGTCCGGAAGGGAGGCAGCACGAGGCGCACGCGCGTGCGTCCGTTCCGCCCCCCTGCAGCGACCCCGAGGCCGCCAGAGAGGACGACGGATGGCAGTGACCGCGACAGAGCGCCGCGCGATGGATCGCGCGCTCGCCCTCGCGACCCGAGGCCCCCGCGGAGTCAATCCGCAGGTGGGCGCCGTGCTCCTCTCCCCCGACGGCGAGGTGCTAGCCGAGGGCTGGCACCGGGGCTCCGGCACTCCGCATGCCGAGGTCGACGCGCTGTCGAAGCTCGCCCCCGGCGCCGCACGCGGCGCGACCGCGGTCGTCACCCTCGAACCGTGCAACCACACCGGTCGCACCGGTCCGTGCGCGCTCGCGCTCATCGAGGCCGGGGTGGCCAGGGTCGTCTACGCCCTCGACGACCCGGGTGAGGTCTCCGGCGGCGGCGCGGAGCGGCTGCGCGCCGCGGGCGTCAGCGTCGAGTCCGGCGAACGGGCCGCGGACGCACGCGCGCTGATCGGCGACTGGCTCTTCGCGGCGCGACGCGGCCGTCCGCACGTCACCGTCAAGTGGGCGCAGAGCCTCGACGGCAGGGCTGCAGCGGACGACGGCACCAGCCAGTGGATCACCGGGCCCGAGGCGCGTGCCGACGTGCACCGGCGACGCGCCGCGGCCGACGCCATCGCGGTCGGCACCGGCACCGTGCTCGCCGACGACCCCGCGCTCACCGCCCGCGCCAGCGACGAGCTCCTTCCGCATCAGCCCGTCCCGGTCGTGATCGGCGCGCGGCCCACCCCTGCGGATGCGGCGGTGCACCGTCATCCGCACACGCCGTTGTTCTTCGACACGCACGACCTGTCGGCGGTCCTCGCCGCGCTGCACGAGCGCGGCATCCAGACGCTGTTCGTGGAGGGCGGCCCGACGCTCGCCAGCGCGTTCCTCGCCGCCGGGCTCGCGGACCGTGTGCTCGCCTATGTCGCCCCGGTCCTCCTGGGCGGGAGCCGCCTGGCCGTGACCGACATCGGCGTCCGCTCGATCGACCAGGCGCGCCGCCTCGTCGTGGACGAATGGCTGCCATTGGGCGCAGACCTGCTCGCGATCGCGCATCCTGCGGACGCGGACGACCCGGACCACGCGGGCCCGGAGAAGGAGGGAAGCCTCTGATGTTCACCGGAATCATCGAGGAGATCGGCGAGATCACCGCCATCGCCGAGTCGGGCGACGGCTGGCGGCTCACCGTCCGCGCACCGAAGGCGGCCGCCGACGCCGTGCACGGGGAGTCGATCGCGGTCTCCGGCGTCTGCCTGACCGTCGTCGGCTCCACGGCCGAGACCTTCGACGCCGACGTCATGAAGCAGACGCTCGACGTCGCGGCCCTCGCTACGGCGAGCGTCGGGACCAGGGTCAACATCGAGAAGGCGATGCCCGTGGGCGCGCGGCTCGGCGGGCACATCGTGCAGGGCCACGTCGACGGGACCGGTGTCGTGCTCGAGGTGCGCCCGGGCGCGCAGTGGAGCGTGCTCCGCATCAGCCTTCCGGACGACCTCGCGCCGCTCGTCGTCGACAAGGGCTCCATCTCGGTCGACGGCACCTCGCTGACGGTGAGTGCGGTGAGCCCGCCGGACCCTTCGACAGGCTCAGGGACCCAGGAAGGCTCAGGGACCCAGGACGGCTCGGGGACCCAGGACGGCTCGGGGGCCCGGGGCGGGCACTGGTTCGAAGTTTCGCTCATCCCGGAGACCCTGGCGGCGACCACCCTCGGCACGCGCGCGGTCGGCGACCGCGTGAACCTCGAGACCGACATCCTCGCGCGGCACGTCGAGCGCCTGCTCGCGTTCCGCGCCGCACCGGAAGGGGGCTCGCGATGAGCCTGGCAACCATCCCCGAGGCCCTGGAGGCGCTGCGCGCCGGCCGGCCCGTGCTCGTGGCCGACGACGAGAACCGCGAGAACGAGGGGGACGTCGTCCTCTCCGCCGAGCTCGCCACCCCCGAATGGGTGGCGTGGACGGTGCGCTGGTCGTCCGGCTTCATCTGCGCGCCGATGCCCACCGACCTCGCGGACAGCCTCAACCTCCCGCCGATGGTCGCGGCCAGTGAAGACGCCCGCTCCACCGCCTACACCGTGAGCGTCGACGCCGCGGAAGGGGTGACGACGGGGATCAGCGCGAGCGACCGCGCGCACACCCTCAACGTCCTGGCCGATCCGTCCTCGACGGCGACGAGCATCATCCGCCCCGGCCACGTGCTGCCGCTCCGGGCCGTCGACGGCGGTGTGCGCGAGCGCAGCGGTCACACGGAGGCCGCGGTCGAGCTCATGAAGCTCGCCGGCCTCCGGCCGGTCGGCGCGATCGCGGAGGTCGTCGCCGAGGATGGCAGCATGATGCGGCTTCCCGGGCTTCTCGAACTGGGCGCCCGCGACGGCGTGCCGGTCATCACGATCGAGCAGCTGATCGCGCACCTCAACGAGATCGACCCGGACGGAGCGACACCGGCCGCCCAGCGTGGACGCCGTGTGAGCCTCCGTGCCGACGCCACCGTGCCCACCGACCACGGCACGTTCCGCTTCCTCGCCTACAAGGACCGCGTCACCGGCACCGACCACATCGCGGTCGTGTCCGGCGAGCCGACCGAGACCGCCCTCGTGCGCGTGCACTCCGAGTGCCTGACCGGCGAGGCGTTCGGCTCCCAGAAGTGCGAGTGCGGGCCGCAGCTGGACGCCGCGCTGGACGCGATCGACCGCGAGGGCGGCATCGTCATCTACATGCGGGGGCACGAGGGACGCGGCATCGGGCTCATCAACAAGCTGCGGGCCTACAGCCTGCAGGAGGACGGCCTGGACACCGTCGACGCGAACCTGGCGCTGGGGCTCCCCGCGGACGCCCGCGACTACGCCGCGGCGGCCGGGATCCTCACCGACCTGGGCGTCTCGAAGGTCCGGCTGCTCACCAACAACACCGACAAGGTGAACAAGCTGCGCGAGCTCGGCCTCGACGTCGTCGAGCAGGTGCCGCTGATCGTGGGCGTGGGCCCGAACAACCACCAGTACCTGGAGACCAAGCGCGACCGCATGGGCCACATCATCGGCGAAGCAGAGCTCGCCGAGGCCCTCGCGGCAGGAAAGGACGAGGAATGAGCGGCGCCGGAGCACCGAAGACGGGGAACATCGACGGGCGGGGGCTGGAGGTCGTCGTGATCGCCGGCACCTGGCACGAGGTGATCTCGAACGGCCTGATCGCCGGCGCCCAGCGGGTGCTCGACGAGGCGGGGGCGACGCATCGGCTCGTGCGAGTGCCCGGTTCGTTCGAGCTCGCCGTGGCCGCACAGGCCGCCTTCGCCGGCGGTGCGGACGCGGTGGTCGCCCTCGGGGTCATCATCCGTGGCGGCACGCCGCACTTCGAGTACGTCTCGGCGGCGGCGACCGACGGCCTCACCCGCGTCTCCCTCGATGCCGGCAAGCCCGTCGGGTTCGGGCTCCTCACGCTCGACGACGAGAAGCAGGGGCTGGACCGCGCGGGCCTGGAGGGCTCGAAGGAGGACAAGGGCGCGGAGGCCGCGGATGCCGCGCTGCGCACCGCCCTCGTGATCCGCGAGCTGCGCGGCTGACCCCCTCCGCCTCGCGCCCGATCGCGGGCGCGAGGTCAGGCGTGCCTTGGTGGCGCGGAACGCCGCGCTCTCGTACGGTGAGGGCATGGAGACCCTGCGCCACATCGTGCTCTTCGTCCACCTCATCGGCTTCGCCGTGCTCTTCGGGGCCTGGGCGGCGCAGGCGTTCGGTGGCAAGCGGGTGTTCACGCGTCTGATGACCATCGGCATGACGATCGCCGCGGTCGCCGGCCTCGCCCTCGCCGCCCCGTGGGGCCTTCCCGAGGGCGTCGAGATGAACTACGCCAAGATCGGCACGAAGCTCGTCATCCTCCTCGCGATCGGCGCCCTGCTCGGGATCGGGACGGCGCGCCAGAAGCGCGACCAGGTGGTGCCGCCCGCGGTCTTCTGGCTCGTGGGCATCCTCACCGCGGTCAACGCGGCCATCGCCGCGATCTGGCGCTGAGGCGCGGATCAGCGGAGGCCGCGCTCCCAGAGTGCGGCTGACTGCTCCCCGACCTCGGCCGTGCGGATGCGCTGGCCGTTGCGTCCCCCGCGGGCGAACGTGGCCGTGACGCCCGGCGGGACATCGGAAGGCGCCACCGGGCGCGACGACCAGGTGCAGTCGCGCACATGCACGAGGTCTGCCGCCACCGCCGCCGGATCGTCGTCGTAGCGCCACGGCCCCGTCAGCGTCCCGAGCCAGAAGTACCCGTCGACGTCCCGCGTCCAGACGAGGGTTCCCGTCGGAAGCGCCGCGAAGCGCTTCAGCCGCCGCGCCGCTCGCTCGCCATGACGGGCGTCGACGGCCGCGAGCGCCGCGGTCAGGGAGCGGGGCGGGCTGTCGAGCCGCCCACCCATGCCGCACACCCCTCCGGCGAGCGCCCGCTCGACCGCGACCCCCGGGGCGACGGTGTCGTCGCGGGAGCGCATCGGCGCCCGGTAGGCGATCGGGACATCGGCTCCGTCGTCGGTCATCGGAGCGACACCAGGGTCGCCTCGACATCGCGTCCGTCGACCACGACGTGCATCATCGTGTGCACCGGCTGCCGGCGCCGGTCGGTGGGAGAGCCCGGGTTGAGCAGCCGCAGTCCGTTCGGCGTCACGGTGTCCCACGGGATGTGCGAGTGCCCGAAGACCAGCAGGTCGGAGTCCGGGAAGGCGAGATCCATCCGCTTCTCCCGCCCCGTCGCGGCGCCCGTCTCGTGGATGACGGCGACGGCGGTGTCCTCCACGGTGAACCGCGCGATCTCGGGCAGCACCCGACGGATCTCAGGGCCGTCGTTGTTGCCGTGCACGCCGTGGAGCACGCGCGCGCGGGACTGGAGCAGCTCGACGGTGGCGAGATCGATCCAGTCCCCCGCGTGCACGACGACATCGGCCTCGTCGATCGCCTGGAGCACCGCGTCCGGCAGCCGCTTCGCCCGCTTCGGAACGTGCGTGTCGGCGAGGAGCAGCATCCGCGTGGTCATGATCCTCCTCCGGCCGGCCTCCCCCGACTCTACGCGGGGCACCGACGCGCTGGACCCGGTCCCGTCATCAACGTCCAGCGAACTCCCAGGAAGGCGTAGACTCGCCCGAGTCCGCTGGTATACCGGCGGAGGATCGGAGACCCCTTGAGCACCGCCACCACCCCCGCGAACCCCCGCTCGCGCGTCATCACCGCGAGCCTCGTCGGCACCACCATCGAGTTCTACGACTTCTACGTCTATGCGACGGCAGCCGTGCTCGTCTTCCCCACGCTCTTCTTCCCGAGCACGAACGACACCGCGTCGCTGCTGTCGTCGTTCGCCGTCTTCGGCGCGGCGATGGTCGCCCGCCCGATCGGCGCCGTCGTCTTCGGGCACTTCGGCGACAAGTTCGGACGCAAGGCGACCCTCGTCGCATCGCTCCTCACCATGGGTATCGCGACGTTCGTGATCGGTCTCCTGCCCACCTTCCAGCAGATCGGCTGGGTCGCCCCGCTGCTCCTGCTGATCCTCCGTCTCGCCCAGGGCTTCGCGCTGGGCGGCGAGTGGTCGGGCGCGGCGCTGGTGGCCACCGAGAACGCCCCGAAGGGCAAGCGCGCCTGGTACGGCTCGTTCCCGCAGCTCGGCGCACCGCTCGGCTTCATCATCGCGAACGGCATCTTCCTCGCCATCAACTTCGCGCTCCCCCACCCGGAGGACCCGGCGCTGAAGTCGGAGGCCTTCCTCTCCTGGGGCTGGCGTGTGCCGTTCCTGTTCTCCGCCGTCATGGTCATCATCGGCCTGTGGGTGCGGCTCCGGCTCGTCGAGTCGGACACGTTCAAGAAGGCGGAGAAGACCGGGGCCATCCGCAAGCTCCCGCTCGCGACCGTGTTCCGGCACCACTGGAAGCAGCTCATCCTCGGCACGTTCATCATGCTGGCGACGTACGTGCTGTTCTACCTGATGACGAACTTCACGCTCACCTACGGCACGAAGGCCGCCGACCTGGAGACCGCCTCGGCCGCCGCCCGTGCTGCCGCGGAAGCCACCGGAAAGGACTTCGACCCGAGCGCGTTCGCGGCGCAGTTCTACCCGGGCCTCGGCTTCGGCTACACGGACTTCGTGCTCATGCAGATCATCGGCGTCGTGTTCTTCGGCATCTTCACGCTGCTGTCCGGGCCGATCGCCGACGCCGTCGGGCGCCGCAAGCTGCTGCTGTGGGTCACCGGACTCATCGTCGTCTTCGGCCTGTCGTTCAACATCTTCCTGCTCCCGCAGGCGGACCCGAAGTTCACCGGCGCTCTCACCCAGGCCTTCCTCGTGTTCGGCTTCATGCTCATGGGCACGACGTTCGGCCCGATGGGCGCCCTCCTGCCGGAGCTCTTCCCGACGAACGTTCGCTACTCCGGCTCGGCGATCGCGTACAACGTGTCGTCGATCCTCGGTGCGGCCGTGGCGCCGTTCATCGCGGTGGCCCTGTGGGCGGCCGTCGGCGGCGAGCCCTGGCTCGTGGGACTGTACCTCTCGTCGATGGCGGTGCTGACCTTCATCGCGCTCATCTTCACCCCGGAGACGAAGGACCACGACTACGAGGACGATCTCGGTCTCGCCTCCGCCGTCGAGCTCTAGAGGCCGACCGAACGACAGCAACGGCTGCACTCCCTCGGGGGTGCAGCCGTTCTCGTCTTCCTCGCCAGACGCTCACAGCACCACGACGTGGCAGTACCGGCCCGCCGTCTTCGCCAGCCGGCGATCGGCCGTGAGCAGAGGGACGTCGAGGGCCTCCGCGAGCGCGACATAACCGGCGTCGTACGCGGAGACGTCACCGCGCAGCGACCAGATCCGCGGGATGAGCCGACGCAGCGGATGGCGGGTGATCTCCAGCGCTCCGAACGCGTCGAGAGCCTCACGAGCGGCATGCGCCGGCATCGAGGACCGCATCGTGAGGCGTCGGAGCGCGGAGAGGACCTCGATATCGAGACCCGCGTGTGCGTGGAACTCCTCGCCGTGCGTCCAGACCTCCTCGCCGAGCAGTGCTTCGATCGCCGCCGAGGCATCGAGCACGACCGCCTCGGACGTCCCGCTCACTCGCGCTCGTCCCGTTCGCGATCACGGGCGGCGAGGATGCCCTCGCGCGTCAGGGAGACGCGGGCCGCGCGCGCCCGTGCCCGCGACGCCTCGAGGACCTCGGCATTGCTGCGGTACCGGACGAGGTCCTCCAGCTCGCGCGCGACGTAGTCCGACAGGCTCATGCGTTCCGCCGCGGCACGCTCTTTGAGCCGGGCGTGAACCTCATCGGGCAGGTTCCTCACTTGCAGCATGCGAGCCATCCTGTCAGGATCGCATGCGCTCCGCATGCGGGCAAGGCCGTGCTGTGGACAACGTGCTCGTCAACACTTCTTGACACCGGCCCAAACGTCAACGAATATTGACGCAAAGGAGGTCCCCATGTCTCAACCGACCACCGTCGCCGCTGCCGAGGGCGGCGAACCCCTCGCCGAACTCCACCGCCTGGCCGCGCTGCGCAAGGAGCTCGCGCGCGCCGAAGAGGCGCAGGTCCGCCGCGCCCGCACGAGCGGCTACTCGTGGCAGGCGATCGCGAGTGCCCTCGGCGTCACCAAGCAGGCGGCACATCGGCGCTTCGGTCGCACCTGAGCCCATACAGCCGCCCCATAGGAAACGACCGTCCCCCGAGTACGGTCGAAGTACCATCTCCAGATCGAGGTCCCCCATGTCCCGCACGGCGACAGCACGCCGACGCGGACGGGGCGCACCGGCCGACGGGCCCCGCGCCACCTTCCGCCAGCTCCTCCCCTTCCTCTTCGAGCACAAGCGCACCCTCGTCGTCGTCGCCGTCCTCAGCGTGTTCGGCGCCGCGACCTCGCTCGTGCAGCCCCTCCTCGTCGGCCAGGTCATCGAGGCCGTGCAATCCGACGGCACGATCGGCGTGCTCGTGTGGCTGCTCGTCGGCTTCGTGATCGTGTCGTCGATCATCTCGGGGTTCCAGCACTACCTGCTGCAGCGCACCGGCACCGCGGTCGTGTACTCCAGCCGCCGCAAGCTCATCGCCCGCATCCTGCACCTGCCGACATCCGAGTTCGACGCACGGCGCACCGGCGACCTCGTCTCTCGCGTCGGCACCGACACGACGCTCCTCTATGCCGTCCTCACGCAGGGGCTCGCCGACGCGGTCGGCAACGTCGTGCTCTTCGCGGGGGCGCTCATCGCGATGCTGCTCATCGACCCCGTGCTGCTGCTGCTCATCGTCGTGGTGATCGGCGTCTCCGTCGTGGTCGTCGTCGCCCTCAGCGGCCGGATCCGCGCGGCGTCCACCGCTCAGCAGGAGAAGGTCGGCGAGCTGGCCTCGGGCGTCGAGCGGGCCGTCGGCTCCATCCGCACCATCCGAGCCTCCGGCGCGACCGAGCGGGAGACCGCGGCGGTGACGGAGCGGGCCTCCGAGGCGTACGGCATCGGCGTGCGGATCGCGAAGATCTCCTCGCTCGTGGTGCCGGTCGCCGGCATCGCCCTCCAGCTCTCCCTGCTCGTCGTGCTCGGCGTGGGCGGCTTCCGCGTCGCCGCCGGAGCCATCTCGATCGCGGCCCTCATCTCGTTCGTGATGTTCCTCTTCCTGCTGGTGATGCCCCTCGCCTCGACGTTCGGCGCGATCACCTCCGTCAACCAGGCCCTCGGCGCGCTCGGCCGCATCCAGGAGGTGCTCGACCTGCCCACCGAGACCCAGGACGACGCGGCCACCGCCGCCGCCCTCCCCCGCGACGAGGAGCCCGGTGCGGACGCCCCGGTCCTGGAGTTCCGCGACGTGCGCTTCCGCTACCCGGAGAACGTCGTCGCGGCCCGCCGCGCCGCCGCGCGAGAGGCGCAGACCCTGCTCGCCGACGCGCACCTGGAGCAGGCCGATGCCGCCCCCGACCCCCAGGACCACGAGGTGCTCCGCGGGGTGTCCTTCGCGGTCCCCCGGGGGGCACGGGTGGCATTGGTCGGCCCCAGCGGGGCGGGGAAGAGCACCATCCTCTCCCTCATCGAGCGCTTCTACGACCCCACGGGCGGCTCCATCCGTCTGAAGGGACACGACACCCGCACCTACGCGCGCGACGAGCTCCGCGCCCACTTCGGCTACGTCGAGCAGGACGCCCCGACCCTCGCCGGCACCCTCGCCGAGAACCTGCGGCTCGCCTCCCCCGACGCCACCGATGCGGACTGCGAGCGCGTGCTCCGCGCCGTGAACCTCGGCGACGTGCTGGAGCGGAACCCCCTCGGGGTCGATGCTCCGGTCGGCGAGGACGGCGTGATGCTCTCCGGCGGCGAACGGCAGCGGCTCGCGATCGCCCGGGCGCTCCTCACGGACGCCCCGATCCTCCTGCTGGACGAGTCGACCTCGTCGCTCGACGGCGTGAACGAGCAGCGCATGCGCGAGGCCATCGACGCGGTCGCCACCGACCGCACGCTCGTCGTGATCGCGCACCGTCTGTCCACCGTCGTCGACAGCGACCTCATCGTGGTGCTGCAGGACGGCGTGGTCGTCGGACAGGGCACGCACGCCGAGCTCGTGGAGTCGACCCCGCTCTACCGCGACCTCGCCCGCCACCAGCTCCTCGCCTGACTCCCCCTCCCCCCACCTACACCGCCGAGACCCCGCGTTTCCGCCGAGACCCCGCCTTCCGCACGTGTGCGGTGCGGGGTCTCGACGCGAAACCGGGGTCTCGTCGGAAGTGGGTGCCACGAAGGCGGGGCGTCGGAGACCACTCAGCCATGGGTTGGTCTCTGATGCCCCGCCTTCGCGGGTCTGTCTCGACCCGGAGGCCGAGGGTGCCGGCTCCCCCGAACCGGCACCGGTCTGGGGGCTACGCCTTCGCGAGGCGGTAGCGCAGCGAAGCGAGCTCGGTGCGCAGCGCCGCCGGGACGCGGTCGCCGAAGGTGTCGTAGAACTCCTCCGTGAGGTCGGCCTCGGCCTTCCACGCCTCGGGGTCGACCGAGAAGAGCTCGTCGAGGTCTTCCGCGGGGATGTCGAGGCCGTCGAGGTTGAGGTCCTCCACGCGCGGCAGGCGTCCGATGGGGCTGTCCACCGCCGGCACGTCACCGGCCACGCGGCGGATGATCCAGTCGACGACGCGGGAGTTGTCGCCGAAGCCGGGCCAGAGGAACCGGCCGTCAGCTCCGCGACGGAACCAGTTCACCTGGAAGATGCGCGGTGCACGGTCGAAGCGCAGGCCGCGGCCGACCTTCAGCCAGTGACCGAAGTAGTCGGCCATGTTGTAGCCGCAGAACGGCAGCATGGCGAAGGGGTCGCGGCGCAGCTCGCCGACCGTGCCCTCGGCGGCCGCCGTGCGCTCGGACGAGATGTTCGAGCCGAGGAACACGCCGTGGGTCCAGTCGGTGGCCTCGACCACGAGCGGTACGTTGCTCGCGCGGCGTCCGCCGAACAGGATGACGTCGAGTGGCACGGCCTCCTCCCAGTCCTCGGAGATCTGCGGGCACTGGGCCGCCGACACCGTGAAACGCGAGTTGGGATGCGCCGCAGGACGGCCGGAGTCGGGCGTCCAGTCGTTGCCCTCCCAGTCGATGAGGTTCGCGGGCGCCTCGTCGGTCAGGCCCTCCCACCACACGTCGCCGTCGGGGCGGAGCGCGACGTTGGTGAAGATCGTGTTGCCCCACAGCGTCTCGACCGCGGTGACGTTGGTCGACTCACCGGTGCCGGGCGCGACGCCGAAGAAGCCGGCCTCCGGGTTGATCGCCCAGAGTCGTCCGTCCTCGCCCGGGCGGATCCAGGCGATGTCGTCGCCGAGGGTCTCGACCTTCCAGCCTGGGATCGTCGGTCGCAGCATCGCGAGGTTCGTCTTGCCGCAGGCCGACGGGAACGCGGCGGCGACGTGGTACGCCTTGCCCTGCGGGTCGATCACGCGGATGAGGAGCATGTGCTCGGCGAGCCAGCCCTCGTCACGGGCGATCACCGACGCGATGCGCAGCGCGAAGCACTTCTTCGCGAGGATCGCATTGCCGCCGTAGCCCGAGCCGTACGAGTAGACCTCGAGCGTCTCCGGGAAGTGCACGATGTACTTGTCGTCATTGCAGGGCCACTCGACGTCCGGCTCGCCCGCCTCCAGCGGAGCGCCGACGGAGTGCACGGTCTTGACCCAGGGCGCGCCCTCGGCGATCTGGCGGGTGACCTCGTCGCCCACGCGGGTCATGATGCCGATCGACGCGACGGCGTAGGCGCTGTCGGTGATCTGCACGCCGATGTGCGACAGGGGGCCGCCGACGCGACCCATCGAGAACGGCACGACGTACATCGTGCGGCCGCGCATCGAGCCCTCGAAGATCTCGTCCATCTTCGCGTGCATCTCGGCGGGGTCGGCCCAGTTGTTGGTGGGGCCGGCGTCCTCCTCGCGCTCCGAGGCGATGAAGGTGCGCGCCTCGGTGCGGGCGACGTCGCTGGGGTGCGAGCGCGCCAGGTACGAGCCGGGACGCCACTCGGGGTTCAGCTTGATGAGCTTGCCCTCGTCGACGAGTCCGCGCAGCAGCCAGTCGTTCTCGGCACGCGAGCCGTCCACCCAGTGCACGGCGTCCGGCTGCGTGAGCGCGCGGATCTCCTCGACCCAGGCGGCGAGCTCCGCCATCGCAGGGGTGTCGTAGGAGGGGGCGGTGCCGAACGTGCGCGTCGGGGCGACAGGGGACGTGCGAGGGGTGAGAACTTCGGCCATGGCCATGACTGCTCCTTCGAAGTGTGGGGCGTTGCTTCCATCTTCTTCGCCCTCGGCGCGGACTTTCGGCCGAATCGAGCGATAAGAATCACAGTTCTTTCGCTAGACTCAAACTATGGCGTCCTCCGGCATCCACCTCACGACCCTCGGCCACCGCATCCGGCACCGCCGCCTGGAGAAGGGCTACACGCTCGACGAGCTGGGAGCCCTCGTCGGGGTCGCCGGCTCCCAGCTCAGCCTCATCGAGAACGGCAAGCGCGAGCCCAAGCTGTCACTCCTCCAGGCGATCGCGCAGGCCACCGGCACGGAGGTGACCGATCTCATCTCCGGCGAGCCGCCGAACCGCCGCGCGGCCCTGGAGATCGAGCTGGAGCGGGCGCAGGAGAGTCCGGTGTTCCGTCAGCTCGGGGTCTCGCCCGTCCGCGTCACGAAGGGCATGAGCGATGAGACCATCGAGTCCATCCTCGGGCTGCACCGCGAGCTGCAGCGCCGCGAGCGCGAGGCCATCGCGACCCCGGAGGAGGCCCGTCGCGCCAACACGGAGCTGCGCCTGCGGATGCGCGCGCAGAACAACTACCTGCCGGACATCGAGAAGCTCGCGGAGAAGCAGCTCAAGGCGGCCGGCCATTCGCAGGGCGCCCTGACCCACCGCACCGTGAGCATCATGGCTGAGAAGCTCGGCTTCGAGCTCATCTACGTCAACGATCTGCCGCACTCGACGCGCTCGGTCACCGACCTCGAGAACGGCCGCATCTACCTGCCCCCGGCGTCCATCCCCGGCGGACACGGCCTGCGGTCCATGGCGCTGCAGGCCATGGCGCACCGCCTGCTCGGGCACACGCCGCCGACCGACTACGCCGACTTCCTGCAGCAGCGCCTGGAGATCAACTACTTCGCCGCGTGCTGCCTGATGCCGGAGACCGCCGCGGTGGCCTTCCTGCAGCAGGCGAAGAAGGACCGCAACCTCGCGGTGGAGGACTTCCGCGACGGTTTCGGCGTGACGCACGAGGCCGCCGGCATGCGCATGACGAACCTGCTCACGCAGCACCTCGGCATGTCGCTGCACTTCCTGCGCGTCGACTCGACCGGGGCCATCACGCGCGTCTACGAGAACGACGACCTGCCGCTGCCGATGGACGTGACGGGAGCAGTGGAGGGGCAGCGGGTGTGCCGGAAGTTCCAGGCCCGTTCCGCCTTCACGGAGCAGAACCGCACCGTCGAGCACCACCAGTACACGGACACCCCGTCCGGCACGTTCTGGTGCTCCACGCAGACCGGCTCGTCGAGCGAGGGCGAGTTCTCCGTCACGGTCGGCGTGCCGTTCGACGACGCCCGCTGGTGGCGGGGACGCGAGACGAACGACAGGGCCGTGTCGACCTGCCCCGACGAGGCGTGCTGCCGTCGCCCGTCGCCCGAGCTCACGGAGCGCTGGAAGGGCCGGGCGTGGCCGAGCGCCCGCGTGCACACCCACATGTTCTCGCCGCTCCCCCGCGGCATGTTCCCCGGCGTGGACGACAACGAGGTCTACAACTTCCTCGGTCGCCATGCGAGTGAGTGACCCGTCGACCCACCCCCTTGCGTCCACCCCGGCCCGTTACGCGCGGGCGTAGGGGGCCGGGAGGCACGGAAGGGGCGGGTCGACGAGGGGTCAGGCGAGGAACGCGGCGAAGCGGGCGAGGGCGGCGGTGACGGCGGCGGGGTCCTCGGGTGGCTCGAAGAGAGCCGGAGGGGTGGTGTGGGCGGCGGCGGCGTGGGTCCAGCAGCCGATCACGCGGCCGTGCTCCACCACGGTCGCCCGGACCATCCCGTTCTTCCCCGGGCCGACGGCGGCGAGGTGTTCCGGAGCGCAGACGACGGTGCGGTCGGCGTAGGAGATGTAGTACTCGTCGAAGGCTCCGAGGGCGAACACGGACGGACGGCCCGCCGCGCGCCGGGGCGGGGTGCGTCCGACGAAGACCCCGTCCTCGACCTCGCTCACCCTGGTCGCCGCCCGCTCCGCCGCCTCCCGGGACCGCCCGAGCGTCAGCCCCGACCACCACGCGAAGTCCGCGACCCCGGCGGGCCCGTGTCCCTCGACGTAGCGGACGAACAGCTCGGCCAGCGGGTGCTCCGGGTGGGCGTGGTCGCGGATGTGGTCCGCCGCGAGCACGAACCGCTGCTCCCGCGTGATGCCCTCCCGCGGCACGACCGGCCCCTGCACGAGCACGCCGGAGACCGTCAGCGCGAACAGCAGATGGATGCCGCGCTGGCCCGAGGGGTCGATGCCGATGCCCTCGAGCACCGGGAAGATCTCGCTCCGGGTGAGGCCGCCGTCACGGAGCCGCGGCTTGAGCTCCCGGACGACCGCGTCGATCATGGCGTCGTCGATGCCGAGCTGCCGCTGTCGGGAGGCCGCCTGCTGCTGCTGTCGTGCGGCCGTGACCTCCAGCACCCAGCCGAGGTCGCGTGCGGGGATCGTGTGCAGCGTCCCCCGCATGGTCCAGGCCCGGACGAGGTCCCCACGGTCGAACGCGGCGTCGACGTCACGAAGCCGTACATCGCCCTTCGTCCGCACGGCCAGCGCCCACCGTCCGGCCGTGAAGTCCTGGCTCTGCACCGCGAGCAGCCGCGCCGCCGCCCCCACCACGTCCCGCCCCGGCGCGGTCAGCCCCTGCCACCGCAGCCGCTCCTCCCGCCATCGTGAGGTCTTCATGCCCCTCATCATGCCGCGACCCACCCCCTTTCGCGCGCCCCGGCCCGTTGCGTGCGCGCGCAGGGGGCCGGGTCGAGCGGAAGGGGGTGGGTCGACGGTCAGAGGGTGACTTCGCGGCGGGCGGGGAGGACGACGGGGTGCGAACCCGCCATGGTCTCCAGCACCCGGATCACCTGGCAGGAGTAGCCGAACTCGTTGTCGTACCAGACGTAGAGGATGAGGGTGTCCTCGTCGGCGATCGTGGCCAGGCCGTCGACGATGCCCGCGCGGTGCGAGCCGACGAAGTCCGTGGAGACGACCTCGGGGCTCTCCACGTAGTCGATCTGCTGCCGGAGCTTCGAGTGCAGCGACACGCGGCGCAGGTAGTCGTTGACCTGGTCCTTGGTGGCGGGGCTCTCCAGCGTGAGGTGCAGCACCGCGAGCGAGACGTCCGGCGTGGGGACGCGGATCGCGCTGCCCGTGAGCTTGCCCTCCAATTGCGGGAGGGCCTTGGCCACGGCCTTCGCAGCCCCGGTCTCGGTGATGACCATGTTCAGCACGGCGGAGCGGCCGCGGCGGTCGCCCTTGTGGAAGTTGTCGATGAGGTTCTGGTCGTTCGTGAACGAGTGCACGGTCTCGACGTGGCCCTTCACGACGCCGTAGGCCTCGTCGATCGCGGCGAGCACCGGGGTGATGGCGTTGGTCGTGCACGACGCCGCCGAGACGATGCGGTCCTCGTCGGTGATCGTGTCGTCGTTGATGCCCTGCACGATGTTCTTCAGCGGGCCCTTGCCGGGGGCGGTCAGCAGCACGCGGGCGACGCCCTTCGCGCGGAGGTGCTGGGAGAGCCCCGCCTCGTCACGCCAGCGGCCGGTGTTGTCGACGACGATCGCGTCGTCGATGCCGTAGGCGGTGTAGTCGACGGCGGCCGGGTCGTCGGAGTAGATGACCTGGATGCGCGTGCCGTTGGCGATGATCTGCTCGGCGTCCTCGTCCACCGTGACCGAGCCCGCGAAGCGGCCGTGCACCGAGTCGCGCAGCAGCAGCGACGCGCGCTTGACGAGGTCGTTCTCGGAGCCGCGGCGCACGACGATGGCGCGGAGCCGGAGTCCGCTCCCGCCGCCGGTGTGAGCGATGAGGATGCGGGCCAGCAGGCGGCCGATGCGCCCGAAGCCGTAGAGAACGACGTCGGTCGGCGATGCCGGGACCGCGCCGACGGCCGGGGCCAGGGTCTCGGCGAGATACTCCTCGAGCGGGCGGCCGCTCTCCGCGTACCCTTCCACGAGGCGGGCCACGTCGATCGACGAGGCGCCGGGGGCCAGGGCGTGGATGCCCTCGAGCACGGCCAGGCTGTCCTCGACCTCGAGACGCTCGTGCCCGAGCTGGGCCACGCGCTCGTGCACCTCGACGAGGCCGGTCGCCGAGAGGCCGAGCAGGCGGTGGCCGTGCAACGAGGTGACCACGTCGCGCTCGCGCTTGAGAGCCCCGATGAGCGGGATCATCCGCTCCGCCAGCTCTTCGCTCGCCGTCCATTCGTCGCGATGTGCCGCGGAATCGTTCATCTGCGTCCTTGCATGTGTGAGCGCGCGCCGAGGTCGCCGGCGCGCACGAGGTTGCCGGGGTGTTCGGGGGATGACTCCAGGGTACAAGCCGCGGAACCGCGCGCCGAATCGGCCGGGGCGGGACCTCCCTGGCACGAGAGTTTTACGTCTACACTGGTGGAATAATGAGCAGCGCACTCCTCGGCGACGACGCCGACCTCCTTCTCCGCGGCGGCCGCATCCACACCGTCGACGCCACCGATTCCGTCGCCACCGCGATCGCCGTCCGGGACGGGGTGATCGTCGCCACCGACGCCGCTGCCGAAGCCCTCTCGGCCCGCGAAGTGGTGCAGCTCGACGGTCGCACCGCGATCCCCGGCCTCAACGACGCCCACCTCCACGCCGCCTGGCTGGGCGCGCGCTGGCCGCACCTGTTCTTCTCCGACACCCCGCCCGAGGAGCAGCCCACCGGCCGCCTCGTGGCCACGGCCGATGAGCGACGTGCGGCCCTGCGCCGGGCCTGGGCACTGCTCGCGGAGCTCGGCGTCACGAGCTACACGGAGCCGGGCATCGGCCCCGGAGAGGACCACGGTGAGACCGGCTGCTTCGGCACCGACATGCTCGACGCGTACGTGGAGCTGCACCAAGAGGCCGCGCAGACCTCGCGCGTGACACTGCTCCGCCTGTTCGGGACGATCGACGGCGAGAGCTCCCTGGACGACTTCGCCGCCGGACTCCCGGTGCCGCCCCCGTCGACCGATTCCCGCTGGCTCGCGATCCCCGGCGTGAAGATCTTCGCCGACGGCATCCCGCCGATGGCCACCGCGTGGACGTCCGACCCCTACCCCGACGGGACGACCGGGCACCTGCTCACGCGCGGCGACGCCGATCCGCTCAGCGCCTTCCAGCAGATGATCGCGCTGGCTGCGAGTCGCGGCCTCCAGATCGCGGTGCACGCCACCGGCGACCGCTCGATCGAGGAGTTCCTCACCGCACTGGAACGGCACGGCCAGACTCCCCCGCCGCCGGCGCCCCACCACATCGTGCACGGCGACCTCGCGACCCCCGCGCAGATCCGGCGCGCGGAACGCCTCGGCGTCGGCTTCGCCGTGCAGCCCCTCATCGCCGCGCACACGCACTCCTGGGCGGCGGTGCAGCTCGGCGAGGCCCGCGTCGCCGCCGCGTGGCCGCTGGCCGAGATGCTCTCCTCCGGGGCGCTGACCACCGTGACCAGCGACGCCCCGATCGCCACGCCGGACTGGCGCCCGAGCCTCGATGCGTCCCTCGCCCTCCTCGCCGCCGACGGCCGCGCGGACGACGCCGCGACGCGGCGCCGGCTGCTGCGCACCATGACGGCCGACGCCGCGATCCAGGACGGCGCCGCGAGCTGGAAGGGCACCCTCGAGCCCGGCAAGGTCGCCGACATCACGGTGCTCGACGAGGATCCGTGCAGCCCGGGGCGCCCGTTCGCCGCCCTCCAGGTCGAGCGCACGATCGTCGACGGCCGCACGGTGTTCGCGCGCGGCTGACCACCCGCCCCACGAAAACGGCGGGCGGCATGTTCACGCATGCCGCCCGCCTCTGATCCCCCTCGGACCAGTCTCGAACCGCGGTCGTCAGACCGCGGTGGCCAGGAGCACGCGCGGGCTCCCCGGCAGGGCGACGGTGTCGCGCACCGCCCATCCCGCGTCCGTCAGCCAGCCGCGGACCTGCGACTCGGGGTACACGACGGTGCCGTCGATCACGAGGTACTCCCCCGCGTGCAGGGCGTCCAGCGCGCGCTGCTCGTCGTCGTCGTCGAGGAAGAAGTCGAGCACGGTGAGCGTCGCCCCGTCGAGCGCTGCGGCACGGAGCCGGCGGAAGATCTGCGCGTTCTCCTCCGCGGAGAAGCGGTGGATGACGTGGTTGGCGAACACCGCGTCGTAGGCGCCCTCGGGGGCCGCGGTCGCCGTGTCCCCCACCTCGACGGCAGCCCGGTCGGCGACGCCCGCGGCCGCGACCGCCTCGGCCACGCCGTCCTCGAACCCCGGGGCGTAGACGAACGTCGTGTGCAGCTCGGGGTTGCGCGCCATGACGGCGAGGGCGAACTCGGCGGACAGGCCACCGAAGTCGAGGGCCTTCGTCGCGCCGGCGAGGTCGACGAGCCGGCCGAACTCCTGCGCGTGCAGGCGGTTGTACGTCATGACGCCGGCCATGAACGTGCCCCACCGGGCGTCGTCCATCTGCAGGTCGCCGGGCTCGGTCGTGTCGACCGTGTGCGCGAACTGCAGCCAGTGCGGGTAGCTGATCTCGTCGAGGAACGTGAGGAACGGAGCGAGGTCGATGACCGCGTCGTCCCCCGTGAGGTAGGCGGACGCGTCGGGAGCCAGGGCGTAGCGCCCCTCCGTCCGGACGAGGAGACCCTTCGCGGCGAGGGCGTCGGCGAGCAGCCGGGCGATCCGCTCGCTCACCCCGCAGCGCTCGGCGATCGCCGCGGCCGTGTCGGCGCCGGCGGCGACGGCGGCGAACAGGCCGATGCGGCTGGCCTGGAAGAGCTGCTTCGCGGCCATGTAGCCGGTGGCGATGTCGAGGATGCGGGCGGCATCGGGAGTGGGGGTGTCGGTCATGGCGGATGCCTTTCGGTATGTCTACGAACGTGGGAAATAAAGGGCAGGAAGAGGCCGGGCGGCGGTCGCGGAGGTCAGTCCGCGAGGAACCCGCGCACGGCGTCGCGGAACGCGGCGGTGTGCAACGCCACGAGGTGATCGCCGGGGACGCGCCGCACCCGGACGTCCGGCAGCCGCGCGGCGAGCTCGTCGATGCCCGCGGCCATCGGATCGTCCTCGCCGCCCAGGAGCAGCACCGGCACCGCCGGCGCTCCGGCTTCGGGCGCGAACGGCTCGGTCGCGAGCCCCTCGATGAGGTCGAGCAGATCGTCCGGGCGGTTGCCGGGCAGGCTCACCATGTGCACGATCATCCCGGTCAGCGGGTCGACGGGAGCCGGTCCGCCGGCGAGCGCGGCCCGCGCGGCGGAGAGGTCGACGAGCGCGAAGGGCTCCCCCGCGCTGAGGCCGCCGAGCACGAGGCGCCGCACCGTGACACCCGGGTGCCGCGCGAGGTCCCACGCGAGCCGGGCACCGAGCGAGTAGCCGACGAGGTCGACCTCGTCCGGGCCGATCGCGTCGGCGAGCGCGTCGAGCACCGCGGAGGTCGGCACGACGCCGAGCCCGGGGGCGTCGCCGTGCGCCGGCAGGTCGAGGACCCGGCGCGGCCGGTCGCCGAGCACCGCCGTCCACTCGCTGTCCGGCCAGTCCTGCGTGCCGCGCGAGGCGAGGCCGTGCAGGAACACCACGGGTCGTTCGGGGGGAAGGGTCATGACGGACCGTCCTCTCGGGACCGGCCCCTCACCCTCAGCGCAGCCGCGCGAGGAACCGGTCGATGTAGTTCTCGTAGTCGGCGATGCGCTCGCCGTCCGGGTACATGAGGTTGATGACCGTCGCCCCGACCGCCGCGGAGATGTACTCGTCCGCCAGCGGGCCGTAGTCCTGATCGCGGATCGACCCCTCGTCGCGGGCCGCCTCCATGCGCGCGATGAGCGAGGCTCGCCAGGAGCCCAGGTGTCCGCGGTAGAGCTCGGCCAGGGACTCGTTCGCCATCGCGTACTCCCAGAGCGCCAGGAGCACCCGGCCCGCGGCGATCTGCTCCGGGTCGCGCGGCACGGTGGCCTGCAGGAAGCCCCGCAGGGCGTCGTCCGCCGCCACCGGCTCCTGCCCCGCGGCCTCCACGCCCTCGGACATCTGCTGCAGGATCGTCTCGAACGTCGCCGCGACGATGCTCTCCTTCCCGGGGAAGTAGTGCTTCAGCGCACCGTTCGCGAAGCCCGCCTCCGCGGCGATGCTGCGCATGGTCGCCGCCTCGAACCCACCCTTCAGGATGATGCTCTTGGCCACCTCGACGATGTCCCGTCGCCGCTGGTCGTGGTCGATGATCTTCGGCATGGCGTCCTTCCGGCCGAGTCCGGGGTGTGGCGTGTTCCGGCCTGGAGCTACCGTACCGCCGCATCGGGCACCTCCCGCAGAGCGAGCCATTGCGCCCGGCGTTCCCGCTGAGCCACCGGGTCCGCGACGGGCGAGGCCAGCCGCAGGCGCTCGGCGTACGGGTGACGTGGCGCGCGCGTGACCTGCTCCCCGTCTCCGATCTCGACGATCTCGCCCCGGTACATCACGGCGACCCGGTGACAGACCCGACGGACGACGCCGAGGTCGTGCGAGACGAACAGGTAGGCCACGCCGGTGTCGCGCTGCAGTTCGATGAAGAGGTCGAGGATGGTGGCCTGCGTGGTGAGATCGAGCGCACTGACCGGCTCGTCGCACACGATCAGCCGCGGACCGCGGACGAGGGCGCGGGCGATCGCGATGCGCTGCCGCTGCCCGCCGGAGAACTCGCTCGGGTACCGGTCCATGCTCGCGGAGGGCAGCCGCACGCGGTCGAGCATGTCGCGCACGCGCTTCTCGGCGGCCTTCGCCCCGATCCCCGTCGTCAGCAGCGGCTCGGCGAGGATATCGCCGATGGTCAGTGCCGGGTTGAGGGAGCCGTACGGGTCCTGGAACACGACCTGCACGTCGTCGGCGAGCGCCCGTCGGGCCCGGCCGCCGAGCCGGCCGATGTCCCGGCCGTCGAAGCGGATGCGGCCCGCCGTCACCGGGGCCAGGCCGAGGATGGCCTTGCCGAGCGTCGACTTCCCGGATCCGGACTCGCCGACCAGGCCCAGGCACTCACCGGGGGCGATGTCGAGGGAGACGCCGTGCAGCGCGCGGAAGGCATGCCGACCCCGGCCGTACTCGACCACGAGGTCGTCCACCTGCAGCAGGGGGTTCACCGGAGCGGTGTTCACGCGGGGACCTCCGTCCGCCGTCCGTCGAGCGCGGCGCGACCGTCGGCTTCATCGAGCGACGCGGCGATGAGCTCGCGCGTGTACTCCTGGGTGGGCGCGGCGAAGAGGTCGTCCACAGGCCCCGTCTCCACGATGTCGCCGCCGCGCATGACGATCACGCGGTCGCAGATGTCGGCGACGACGCCGAAGTTGTGCGTCACGATGAGCAGCGCCATGCCGTACTCGGCCTGCAGCTCCCGCAGCAGTTCGAGGACCTCGGCCTGCACGGTGACGTCGAGGGCGGTGGTGGGCTCGTCCGCCACGAGAAGCGACGGCCGACCGGCGATCGCGCCGGCGATGAGCACGCGCTGGGCCATGCCGCCGGACACCTGATGCGGATAGCTGCGCATCACGCGATCGGGGTCGGACAGCCCGACCCGCAGGAGCACCTCCCGCGCGCGCTGCCGGGCGGCGGCCTTCGCGAGCCCGTGCGTGCGGCGCAGCGGCTCGATGAGCTGATGCCCGATCGTGTACGAGGGGTCGAGATTGCTCATCGGCTCCTGCGGCACGTAGCCGATCGTTCGTCCGAGCAGGGCCTGGCGCTCCTTCGGCGTCGCGTGGGTGACCTCCGCTCCACCGACCCAGATCGCGTCGGCGGTCGCCCGGCCGGTCGCGGGGAGCAGGTCGAGCACCGAGAACACGGTCTGCGACTTGCCCGACCCGGACTCGCCGACGATCCCGACGACCTCCCCTGGCGCGACGTCGAGCGTCACGCCGTGCACGACCTCGGTCTCCCCCGTCGGCGTCGCGTGGACGACGTGCAGGTTCTCGACGCGGAGGGCCGATGCCGGAGCCTCGTGGCGGACACTGCCCGTGGCGGGAGCCGCGGCGACCTCGTCCGCGGTCTCGAGCACTCCGCGCCGCCGCCGTCGGGCCGCGCGCGGCGTGCGCACCTGCACGAGCTCGGCGAGCGTGGAGCCCATGATCGCGAGGACGGCGATCGTGAGACCGAGCGCAGCGGAGGGCCACAGCAGCATGAGCGGGTAGGTGAGCATGAGCCGGAAGCCCTCGAGCATCATCGCGCCCCAGCTCGGCACGTTCGAGTCGCCGATGCCGAGGAACTGGAGCCCCGCCTGCATGCCCATGGCGATACCCGCCGTGAGCGCGGTCTGGATGATGACCGGCGGATAGACGGCTGTGATGACGTGGCGGAAGATGATGCGCGCGTCCGACAGGCCCGACACACGGGCGGCGTCGATGTACGCCTCGCCGCGGACGGCGAGCGTCTGCGACCGCGCGATGCGGAAGTACCCCGGGACCATGAAGACGCCGACGGTGACCATCAGCAGCTCGAAGTTGTTGCGGCTGCCGGCGGCGACCACGAGGAGGATGATCATCCCGGGGATCGATTGGAGGGCGTCGCTGATCCAGGTCGCGACCCGGTCGAAGACACCGCCGAAGTACCCGGCTGCGACACCCGACGGAACCCCGATGACGAGCGCCGTGACGATCGTGATGAGCGCACCCCACAGCGTCGTCCTCGTCCCGTAGATGAGGCGGCTGAGGATGTCGCGGCCGGTGGAGTCGCCGCCGAGGAGGTGCTCCGGGGAGGGCGGGGCCTTCGCGGCTGCGAGGTCGACGAGGTTCGGGTCCATCGGCGCCAGCAGTGGCGCGAACACCCCGACGAGCACGATGAGTACGAAGATGGCGAGCGGGATGGAGCCGCCGGGGTGGCGGAGGAAGCGTCGGAACAGGCTCGACCGGCGCTTCTGGGCGGCCCGGTCGAAGGCGACGCGGATGTCTGTCGTGGTCATGCGACGCGCACCTTCGGGTTGATCCAGCCGAGCACGAGGTCGAGCAGGAGGTTGATGAGGACGACGAAGACGATGGAGACCACCGTGATCCCGAGCAGCATGGGGATGTCGCCGTTCTGCGACGACTGGTTCGTGAGCTGCCCCAGACCGGGGAGGCTGAAGATCTGCTCCACCACGATGGCGCCGGAGAGCAGGCCCACGAACATCAGGGCGATCACCGTGAGCGCGGCGGGCGAGGCGTTGCGGAGGATGTGCAGGTTCACCCGCGCGGCGGACAGGCCGCGGCTGCGCAGGGTGCGCACCCAGTCCTGGCGGCTCTGCGCGATCACGGCGTTCCGCAGCTGCTCGGACACGGCGACGATGCCGCCCAGGGCGAGGGAGATCGCCGGGAGCGTGATCGAGCGCAGCCACCCTTCGACGGACTGGGTCGGCGGGACGTAGCCGACGGCGGGGAACCACTGGAGCTGCACGGCCAGCCACATCACCAGGACCAGGCTCACCCAGAACCCGGGGAGCGCGAAGAGGACGACGGAGATCCCCTTGATGATCCGGTCGAACCAGGTGCCGGGGCGGAGTCCGGTGATCATGCCGAAGGCGACGCCGATGACCGCGGTGATGAGGGTCGCGAGGGTCACGACGGAGAGCGTGACGGGGACCTTGACCGCGAGCTGCGCGCCGACCGGCTGGAAGTTGCGCCACGAGACGCCGAAGTCGAGCAGCACGGCGTGGGAGAACCAGTCCCAGAACTGCACGATCAGGGGGCGGTCGAGACCGATCTTCGCCGCCAGCGCCTCCTGCTGCGCAGGACTCGCCGTGGTCCCGAGGAGCGAGGCGGTCGGATCGCTGATCGCGAGGTGGGCGAGGAAGAACGTGCCGATCGAGACCGCGACGAGCAGGAGGATGCCGGACAGCACCCGCTTCGCCGTGAAGAGGAGCATGGGGGCCTCTCGAGGGTGAGGAGGAGGGGAAGGGGTGCCGGGGCGGCCGCGTCGCGACCGCCCCGGCGGGCGTTCAGCCCTGCGTGATGTACCGCAGCGTCGGGAACATCATCCCCACGACGGGCTGCAGCTGGATGCCGGGCGCCGTGTAGTAGATGTTGTTCGCCTGGTACCAGACCGACCACCAGGCCTGGTCGACGAGGGCCTCGTTGAGCTCCTTGATGGCGGCGGTCTGCGCGTCGCCGCGCTCCGTCTGCACCTTCTCGACGAGCGGGGCGATGACCTCGTTCTTCGCGTAGTCGGGCTCCGGGTTGAACCACTGCACGCTCGTCAGCTGCCGGGAGACGGTGGCCACGTCGTTGCCGTCCATCGCGAGGAAGGAGATGAACATCGGGTAGTTCGGTGCGTTGAGCTGGTAGTCCGGCATCTGCATGTTGTCCCAGGTGACGGTGATGCCGAGCTCGTTGAGGGCCTGCTCGGCCGACGGCTTCCACATCTCGAAGATCGGGGACATCGGCATCGAGATGTCGAAGCCGTCCGGGTAGCCGGCGTCGGCCAGAAGCTCCTTCGCCTTGTCCATGTTGAACGCGTAGGCGTCGTTGAGCTCGGGGTCGTTGATGTCGCCGCCGTCGGGGAACACCTGGTTGGTGGCCACGCCCGCACCGCTGCCGACCGCCGCGAGGACGGCCGCACCGTCGAACGCGTAGTTCAGCGCCTGGCGCACCTCGAGCTTGCCGAGGGGCTCGCTCTTCGCGCCGGTGTGGTCGGTGATGACGAGGCCCGCCCACCCGGAGACGCGCTGGGCGGTGTTCCAGCCCTGCTGCTCGGCCTGGTCGAGGTTGGCCACGTCGCCGTACTGCACGTTGATCTGGCCGCTGAGCATCGCGTTGTGACGGGCGGTCGCATCGGTGATCGGGTAGATCGCGAGCTCGGCGAACGGGTACGTCTCCGCGTCCCAGTGGTCCTCGGTCTTGGTGAAGTGGTACTCGGCGCCCGCGACGCTGGTGTCGCTGTCGAGCACATAGGGGCCGGAGCCGACCGGATCGCTGCCGAGCGTGCCGGCCTCGATGGAGGCCGGGAGCATGACGTAGCTGCGGCCGAGGCCCATCAGGTAGAGGATCGTGTCGTCGCGCTGCGTGAGGGCGATGCGGACGGTGTCGTCGTCGACCTTCTCGAAGCCCTTCGCGTTGACGTAGGCCTCACCGGACCGGGCGCCGGCCTTGAGGTACTCGAGGCTCGCGACGACGGCGTCGGCGTCGACCGGGGTGCCGTCGCTGAACACGGCGTCGGTGCGGATGTCGAGGTCGATGCTGAGGTCGTCGTCGGCCACGGTCCACTTCGTCGCGAGCGACGGGATCGGGGTGCCGTCGGCGTCGAGGGCGATCAGGGCGTCGTACACCGCGGACAGGTAGGGGCCGTCGAAGCCGATGTCGGCGAGGGACGGATCCCACGACGTGACATCGAGGAAGTTGCCGATGTTGAGGGCGTCGGGGCCTTCGGCGCCACCGCCGTCGGACGGCGAGGGCGTTCCGCCGCCGCTGCAGCCGGCGAGCGCGAGGGTCGCGGCGACGGCGGCGGCGACCGCGAGGGGCATTCGTTTCATGGTTCCTTCTCTCGGGTGCAGGGGGTGGTGAAGAAGGTTCGAAGAGCCGCTGACCGGGGACCGGGACCGACGCCACTTCGATGTGTCGTGCTGGTTAGTCTACATGCGTGGAAAAAGAGCGCAAGCGTGTTTCCGACCCCGGCCGCACGGACCGATGCCTCAGCGCGCACGCACCTTGCTCCCCCGCGCACACCCCCGCCCCCCGGGTGCCTGTGCCGGTGCCGGTGCGGGTACCGGTGCCGGTGCGGGTACCGGTGCCGGTGCCGGTGCCGGGATCAATACCGCACCCGCCCCCTCCCCGAGGGGCCCGTTCTTGATCCCGCCACTGCGCGCACCCCTCCGGCCGGATCAGAAACACCCCTCCGCGGCGCCTTCAAGGCACCCTTTTCACCCCGCACCGGAGCAAGTGACGGCGGGAATGGTCTCCGCTGCCGCTTCCGAGAGAGACCACACCCACCCTCCCGGGATCAAGAACGCACCTCCCACCCCGATCCGAGGAGCACTTCTGATCCGCCGCGGAGGCGAGGAGCACTTCTGATTCAGCACGGAGGCGAGGAGCGTTTCTGATCCGGGGTGCCGGAGAGCGGTTCGGTTGTGCAGGAACAGCAGACTCGGCGACGGACCCACAGCCGCCACCAGAAGCGGGATCAGAATCGACCACACATCCTCCCCACGCGGCGCGTTCTCGAACCGGCGCGCGGAGCCTCACGCCGTGCGGGATCAGAAACGTGCCAGCGGGCCGTCGGAGAGGCACGGAATGGATCCCGCAGCGGGGTGGGGTGGAGGCGGAGCAAGACGGGATCACAAACGTGCCCGCAGAGCGCGCGCGAGGGGCGGAACTGATCCCGCGGGCGAAGCGGTCCTCAGGGGCACAGGGCGGGGCACCAGGGTCGCCTCCCGGCGCACTCTCTCTCCTCGAGGCACGTTTTCCCACCGGGACGCAGTAGGTCACACCGTGCGGGATCGGAAAGGTGCCTGCGGGGCGCGCGGGAGGTGCGGAAGTGATCCCGCACGCGGAGTGGGACGCGAGGGCGAGCGAGTGCGGGATCAGGAACGTGCCTGCGGGGCGCGCGGGAGGTGCGGAAGTGATCCCGGACACCGGCGGGAGCGGCGGGAGCGGCGGGAGCGGCGGCAGGCGCGAAAGGTCACCAGGTGCCGTCGGGCCGGACGGCGTGGTCGACGCGGCAGTCGGCGAGGGCGGCGCGGACCTCGGCTCCGTGGTCGCGGGCGAGGGCGAGGGCGGCGTGGTTCTCCTCGAGCTGCGCGACGCGGGAGGCACCGAAGAGCACGGTGGCCGTCGCGGGGTTCGCCAGACAGAAGGCGATGCCGAGGGCGGCCGGGGTCACCCCGAACTCCCCCGCGACCCGCGCGACCTCGGGGTACACGGCGAGGATCCGCTCGCGGATACCCCCGACATCGGCACCGATCTTGCGCTGAGGCATCCGTCCCGTGGCGAGGATTCCGCCCTCGAACACGTCCGAGGCCTGCAGCGCGAGGGTTCCGTCGGCGAACAGCGGGCCGTACGCGTCACCCTCCGCCATGGCCCGTCGGGCGATGCCGTACTTGAGCTGCGCGAACGCGGGGCCGATCAGCCCCTGCGCGTCCGCCTCGGCGAGCGCCGCCCTGGTGTCCGCGATCCGCCAGTTGTTGATCCCCCACGAGTCGACCAGGCCGTCCACGAGGAGGGCGTTCACGTCGGCGACGAGTCGCGGCATGTCCGGGGCGTCGAGGTAGTCCCCCACCACGAGGGTGTCGAAGCGGTCGAGGCCGGCCCGCTCGAGCGACTCCTCGATCTGCCCACGGAAGCCCTGGTTCGGCCAGTCCCAGAGCCAGAGCTTGCCGCACAGCACGACGTCGGCACGGTCCACCCCGCTCGCGCGAAAGGCCTCCCCGAAGAGGATGTCGGTCCGTGAGTTCTCGGCGTGCGGTCCCATGTTGTAGTACGCGATGTCGAAGAATCCGGCGTCGAGCTCGACCGCCCGGTGGATGAGCTGCACGGCGTCGTCGAACTCCATGCGATCCCAGGTGTTCCACGATCCGAGGGCGAGCGGCGGCACCGTCGCGCCTCCCGGAGACAGCGGCTTGCGGGGGTATGTCGCATCAGGCATGAGGGCTCCTTCGCCGTCTCGGGGCACGGGGTTGTATTTTTCTATGTTTGTAGAATATAACGGAGGAATCCCATCAGAACACCCGTCAGTGAGGACGACCATGACCGCTTCCCCGCGCCGTATCCTCGTCACCGGAGGAGCCTCCGGGCTCGGCCGCGGCATCGCCACCGCCTTCCGCGCTGCAGGCGACGAGGTGTTCATCGGTGACGTGGACGAGGGCGCCGCGGCAGCCGTCGCCGCCGAGATCGGCGCCACCGCCCTCCCCCTCGACATCGGCGACGAAGCGTCGGTGCAGGCGGCGGCCGGACGGATCCGCGAGTCCGGCGGTCTCGACGTCCTCGTCAACAACGCCGGCGTCGTCGCCGGCGGGGGAACGCTCCAGGAGGTCGCGGTCGACGCGGTCGATGCGGCCCTGCGGGTCAACGTCCGCGGCACGTTCCTCATGCTGCGGGTCTTCGGCGGGCTGCTCGCCACGGCCGGCCACGGGGCCATCGTCAACATCTCCTCGATCGGCGCCCGGCAGCCCACTCCCGGCCTCGGGCACTACGAGGCCACGAAGGCCGCGGTCGACGCGCTCACCCGGACGGCGGCCATCGAGCTCGCCGGCTCCGGGGTGCGGGTCAACGCCGTCGCCCCCGGCCCCGTGCTCACGCCCCTGACCGCCGGATTCGCCTCGAACCCGGACGCCCGCGCCGCGTGGGAGTCGCGCATCCCGCTCGGCACCATCGCCGAGGTCGACCAGGTCACCCCGCTCGTGCTGTTCCTCGCGAGCGAGGCCGCCAGCCACATCACCGGGGTCTCGGTCCCCGTCGACGGCGGCCAGCTCCTCGTCTGACCCCCGACCCCCTCCGTGCGGGATCGATTCCGCCCCTCCCGGGCACCGCGGAGGACCGTCTTCGATCCCGCCACCCGCCCCGCGACTGGAGAACCATGACCCTCCCCACCACCACCCGCGCCGCGGTGCTCACCGCGCACGGCGAGCCGCTCACCCTGCAGGATCTCCCGCTGCCCGCCGAGATCGAACCCGGCGCCGCCCTCGTCCGCATCGCCTGCACCACGCTGTGCGGCACGGACATCGAGATCTGGGAGGGGAGGATGTCGTTCCCCGGCATGCTGCCCATGGTCCTCGGTCACGAGATGGTCGGCGAGATCGTGGCCACCGGACCCGACACCCGCGACGCGCTCGGCCGCCCGCTCTCCCCTGGCGACCGGATCGGCTGGTCGGAGTCCACCTGCGGCGAGTGCCACGGGTGCGTCGTGCTGCGGGAACCGGTCGCCTGCTCCCGCCGCGGCTACGGCTTCCTCCAGCGCGCCGACGTGCCGCCGTTCGCGACGGCCGGGCTCTCCGAGTACGCGTACGTGACCCCGGGTGCCGCCAAGCTCCTGCTCCCGGCGGCGGTGAAGGACACCTGGGCCTCCATGGCAGGCTGCGCCGCGAAGACCGTCCTCCGCGCGTTCGAGCGGGCCGGCCGCATCCGCCCCGGCTCCCGCGTGGTGGTGCAGGGCTCCGGCGCCCTCGGCATCTTCGCCACGGCAGTCGCGAAGATCGCGGGTGCCGGGCAGGTCATCACCGTCGGCGCTCCCGCGGCCCGTCTGGAGCTCGCCGCCCGCTTCGGCGCCGACGCCGTCGTGGACTTCCGCGACGGACCCGTCGTCGACCAGGTCCTGGCGCTGACCGGAGACCAGGGGGCGGACCACGTGTTCGACTTCGCGGGCGCCCCGAGCGTCGGGCCGGACGCGGTCGGCATGGCCGCCCAGCGCGGCACCGTCGCGATCGTCGGCTCGACCGGCCCCGCCGGAGACGGCTTCGCCCTCAGCACGATCATGGGCAAGGAGCTCACGGTGGTCGGCTCGCTCAACGGCGACATCTCCGACTACGCCCGCGCGATCGACTTCTTCACGGCCTTCGCCGACCGCTTCCCGTGGGACGACCTGTTCAGCGCCCCGGTCGGACTCGCCGACGCCTCCGCGAAGATCGCCCACATGCACCACCTCGATGAGGTCAAGGCCGTCATCGACCCGAGCCTCTGAGGAGCATCATGACCACTCCCCTCCCCCTTCGCGAGATCGGCCGCAGCGGCCTGCATGCCTCCCTGTTCTCGCTGGGCTCGTGGCACACCTACGACCGCATGGACTTCGCCGACGCGGTCGCACTCCTGCGCGAGGCCACCGACCGTGGCGTGAACCTCTTCGATGTGGGCGTGTACTCCGCACCCGGCGCCCCGCCCGTCTTCACCGACGTGATCTTCTCGGCGATGGTGCGCGCGGCGGGGCTGCGCCGGGAGGAGTGGCTGCTGTCGTCGAAGCTCTGGCTGGAGGCCTTCGGCGCCGACGGCTTCCGCCCGCAGCTCGAGAACGCCCTGATGCGGGTGGGCACGGAGCACGCCGACCTCGTGATCCTCGGCGACCTGCGCCGCGACGACCTCGAGCTGCGCGATCTCGTGCTCGACCTCGCCGCCCTCACCGACGCCGGCCTCATCCGCGCGTGGGGCGTGAACAACTGGTCGGCGGGGAGCATCCAGACCCTGATCGACCTCGCCGCCGCGGAAGGCGTGCCCGGTCCGCAGATCGCGCAGCTCAAGTACAGCGTCTCGCGCCGGTCGATCCCGGACGGCGAGCCGTTCGCGCGCCTCTGGGAGCAGGGCCTCACGCTGCAGGCCTCGGACTGCCTGGAGGGCGGGATCCTCGCCGGGACGGTGAACGGCGACAGGCAGATCGGGCGCGACCCCGGCGACATCCGCGAGCGGATCATCGCCGACGTCCCTGCGTTCACCGCGGTCGCGGAGGACCTCGGCGTGACCCCGGCCCAGCTCGGCATCGCCTTCACCCTCACCCACCCCGCCCTGACGACCACCCTGTTCGGCGCCTCCCGCCTCGCGCAGCTGCAGGCGAACCTCGACGCGGCCGCCCTCGTCGACCGCATCGGCGCCGCCGAGCTACGCCGTCTCGTCGAGCCCTTCTGGGCCGACCGCGGGGTCGTCGACCCCGAAGGCCCCTGACGCCGTCCCACCCGAGGAGAACCATGACCATCCCCGTCCCCTTCGATCCCGACGTGCAGGCCGTGCTCGACGAGATCGCGAAGAACCCGCAGCCCGCGCTCACCCGCGAAACCCTGCCGCGCGACGGCGTCGACCGGATGTTCCCGGACAACGACACCGTGATCGCCGGCCGGGACATCACGTGGGAGGACCGCGTCATCCCCGGCCCGCCCGGAGCCCCGGACATCGAGGTCACGATCTTCCGCCCCACCGGTTCCGAGACCTCGACGCTCCCGGGCTTCGTGAACATCCACGGCGGCGGCATGATCGTCGGCCACCGCTCGTGGGAGACGGCGCGGGTCGTCGACATCGTCGCGGAGCACGGCGTCGTGGCCGTGAACGTCGAGTACCGTCTCGCACCGGAGGACCCGTACCCCGCGGGCGTGGAGGACTGCTACGCGGCCTTCGTGTGGACGCACGCCCACGCCGCGGAGCTCGGCATCGACCCCGCGCGCATCGTCGTGGGCGGAGGCAGCGCGGGCGGCGGTCTCACTGCGGCCGTCGCCCTGCTGGCGCGTGATCGGCGGGGCCCTGTCATGGCCGGGCAGCTGCTGCTGTGCCCCATGATCGACAACACCAACACCACGGTCGCCAGTCGGCAGTATGACGGCATCGGCACCTGGCAGCGCGACATGAACCTCCTCGCCTGGTCATGCGTCCTCGGCGAGGAGCTCGCGTTCAGCACCGAGGCCCCGGCCTACGCCGCGCCGAGCCGCGCGACGGACGTCTCCGGCCTCCCGCCCGCGTACATCGAGGTCGGCGAGGCGGAGATGTTCCGCGACGAGGACACCGCGTACGCCCTCCGGATCTGGGAGACCGGCGGACAGGCCGAACTGCACGTCTGGGGCGGCGGCGCCCACGGCTTCGACATGTACATGCCGGAGGCCGAGATCACCCGCGCCGCCCTCGCCGCCCGTGCCTCCTGGCTGCGACGGATCTGGCGGGCCGCCGCATGAGCACGCCGGAGCCGGTGCCCTACGACCCGGAGCTCGTCGCCGGACTCGACGCCTTCGTCGACCTCGTGGAGGTCATCCCGCTGCGCGCGGACACGATCCACGCCAACCGCGACCACTTCGCCACGATCATCCCGCCGATGGCCGTGCAGGCGGACGGTCGCGCCGTGACCTGGGAGGACCGGGTCATTCCCGGCCCCGTCGGGGCTCCGGACCTCGAGATCACGGTCGTGCGCCCGGCGCCGGCGCCCACGGACCCGGCACCGGCGGTGCTGTCGATCCACGGCGGCGGCATGGTGCTCGGCACGCGCTTCTTCGGCACCGCCGAGCTCATCGACCTCGCCGAGCGGCACGGCGTCGTCGGGGTCGCGGTCGAGTACCGCCTCGCCCCCGAGCACCCCGGACCGGCACAGGCGGAGGACTGCTACGCGGCGCTGGAGTGGATGGTCGCCCAAGCCGACGAGCTCGGCATCGACACCTCCCGCATCATCGCCTCCGGGCAGAGCGCCGGGGGCGGGCTCTCGGCGGCGGTCGCGCTGCTCTCCCGTGTCCGCGGCGGGCCCCGGCTGGCCGGGCAACTCCTCGGCTGCCCGATGCTCGACGACCGCAACGAGACCCCGTCGAGCCGCCAGTACGACGGCTTCGGCGCCTGGGACCGGAACAACAACGACACCGCGTGGGACGCGATCGCCGGAGCCGACCGGTTCACCGACCGCGTGTCGCCGTACACGGCACCGGCCCGGGCCACGGATCTATCGGGACTCGCCCCGGCGTTCATCGAGGTGGGCGCCGCGGAGACCTTCCGCGACGAGGCCGTCGACTACGCGTCGCGGATCTGGGCCACGGGCGGGCAGGCCGAACTGCACGTCTGGGCGGGCGGCTACCACGGCTTCTCCGGGTTCTCCCCCGATGCCGAGGTCTCCCGGGCCGCAGTGGCCGCGCGGGAGAGCTGGCTGCGCCGCGTGCTGCGCCTCGAGGGATGAGTCTTCCGTTCGCCGCTGACGCCCCGCGGCCCCGCATGGGCACTCTGCGGGCGATGCTGGTGCTGGGCATGCTGGAAGCCTTCGGTCCGCTGTCGATGGACCTCTACCTCCCGCAGCTCCCCCAGCTCGCGGCGTCGCTCGGCACGACCGAGGCCCTGGCGCAGGTGACGATGTCGGCGTGCATGATCGGCCTCGGCCTGGGGCAGCTCGTCGCCGGTCCTCTCAGCGACCGGCTGGGCAGACGCCTGCCACTGCTGGTCGGCGTCGCGGCGTTCGCGGTGCTCTCCGCGGTGTGCGCCGTCGCTCCGAACATCGAGCTGCTGCTCGTCGCGCGCTTCCTGCAGGGGCTGGCGGGATCGGCGGGCATCGTGATCTGCCTGGCGATCGCCCGCGACCAGTTCGAGGGGGTCGAGCTCTCCCGCATGCTCTCGCTGCTGTTCCTCGTCTCGGGCACCGCCCCGATCATCGCGCCGGTGGTGGGCGGTCAGCTCGCCCGCATCATGGACTGGCGCGGGATCTTCGGGGTGCTGTCCGCGGTCGGCGTGCTGTTGCTGCTCGTGGTGGTGTTCGCCCTGCCGGAGACCCTGTCGCCATCCGCCCGTCACCGCGGGGGCCTCCGGGTCTGGGGCGCGCACGCCGGAGCGGTCGTCCGCGACCGGCTCTTCGTCGCCGTGCTGTGCGCCGCGGCCGGAGGCGGTGTCGCGTTCTTCACCTACCTGTCGATGTCGTCGTTCGTGCTGCAGGACGAGTTCGGTCTCAGCCCGCAGGAGTTCAGCGTCGCCTTCGCGGCCGGCGCCCTGGCGAGTATCGCGGGCAGCCAGTTGAGCCGACTCGTGGTGCGGCGTTGGGGGCCCCTGCGCGTCTACCTGGGCGGGATCACCGCGACGCTCCTGGTGACGACGGCTTTCCTCGTGCTGGCGCTTCTGGGCGTCGGCATGAGGGGTGTCGTCATCGCGTTGGTCGCGTTCATGCTGTGCTCCGGCATCGGCGGGCCCAATGGTCAGACGCTGGCGCTCGCCCATCACGGAGTCCGTGCCGGCACCGCTTCGGCCCTTCTCGGGATGGCGACATTCCTGTTCGGCCCCGTGCTGGCCCCCGTGGCCGCCGGTCTCGGCGGGACCACGGCCATCACGATGGCCGTGACGATGACGGTCGCGGCTGCGGCAGCGGCGTTCGCCGCCTGGGCCTTCGTCCGGCCCGCGGCCCGCAGTCAGTAGCGGGCCGAGAAGGCGCCGTCCGCCTGCAGGAGCTGACCCGAGATCCATCGCCCCTCTTCTGAGACGAGGAACTCGACGACGGCGGCGATGTCGGCGGGTCGCCCGAGCCTGCCCAGCGGCGTCATCTCGCCCAGGGAGGTGCGGGTCTCGTCATCCATCCAGCCGGTGTCGATCGGGCCGGGGTTCAGCACGTTCGCGGAGATGCCGCGCGGACCGAGTTCGCGGGCGGCGGAGATGACGAGCCGATCGAGCGCGCCCTTGGAAGCGCCGTACGGGAGGTTGCCGGTGACGTGATCGCTCGTGAGCGCCACGATCGCGCCGCCGTCCTCGCCGACCTGGCGTGCGAACGCTGCGATCAGGAGCAGGCTCGCCCGCGCGTTCACAGCGACGTGCAGGTCGAAGCTCTCCGCCGTGGTGTCGAGGATTCCGGACTCGACATCGTGCGCGTGGCTGAGGATCAGCGCCGAGATCGGACCGTGCTGTGCATTCACCTCCGCCACGAGGGATGCGGGGCCGTCCGGCGTCGACAGGTCCGCCGGGTGGTCGGCGTCGCGCAGATCGCTGGTGACGACCGTCCACCCCGCGGCGCGCAGGCGCGGGACGATGCCGGCGGCGATGCTGTTCGCGCGGGCGGCACCGGTGATCAGGGCGAGGGGCATGCGTTCACGGTAGCGGACCTCCCTCACGCTCCACGATCACATCCCGGCGCACATCACGACGACACCGCCGGCCATCGCCCAGGACTCGACCGTCAGCGACCGCGCCGCTCCCCCGCGGTGCAGCTCGGAACGGCGCCACGAGGCCGCGAACGCCCACCCGACGACCCCGAGAGCACCCACCAGCACGAACGCCGAGAGCACACCGCCGAGACCATGCCCGCCGTGACCAAGAGCGGCCTCGACGCCGGCGACCGACCCCGGGGTCGAGGCGGATTCGAACATGCACGCCGCCATCACGAGCGAGCCCAGCGCCCGGTGGCAGCACGCGGGCGCGGACGGCATTCCGCGCACCCCCATCGTCCCGAGCATGGCCGAGAGCAGCAGCAACGCACCCCAGATGATGTCGCCCAGCGCGTCGAGGACCCCCGCGGCCATCAGCAGCATCCCCGACGCCATCACCACTGCCGCCTGGCGTCCCTGCCACGGCACGGCACGGCGCGCAGCGAGGCAGGCGCCGGCCGACACGAGCGCCGCCGCCGCCATCAGCCACGATGCTGCCGGGAGCAGGAGGTCCACAGCCGAAGTATATTGATCGGTCGCTCAAAAAAGCGAGACCCGGTCGCAATGCGACACAATGAGCACGTGCCCCGCATCGTCGACCATGATGAGCGTCGCCGCCAGATCGCCGACGCGCTGCTCGTCGTCGCCGCCAGGGACGGTCATGAGAGCGTGTCCTCGCGGGCGGTCGCGAAGGAGCTCGGCGTCGCAACCGGCTCCCTGTGGCACTACTTCGACGGCTTCGACGACGTCGTGCGCGCCGCGGCGGCCGAGGTCACCCGCCGCACCGACGAGCGCATCGCCGCAGCCACGACCGGGCTCCGCGGACTCGCCCGCCTGCGGGCCCTGATGGGCGAGGTGCTCCCCGTCGACGAGCGCACCCGCACCGAGGCGCACGTGGTCGTCGGCTTCTGGGGGCGCCTGGCCACTCTCGCCCCGGCCCCCAATGCCGGAGCGCCGACTCTCGCGACGTGGCAGGACAGCATCCGGGAGGCCCTGGACGAGGCGGCGACCGACGGCGAGCTGCGCCCCGACACCCCCACCGGCGACCTCCTCGCCCTCCTGCGCTCGATCACCTACGGCCAGCAGGTCGTCGAGGTCACGGAGCCGCAGACGCCGGAGGCGCACTTCGCGGTCCTCGACAGCATCCTCGCTCCCTGGCGACGCTGACCTCGACATCGCCCACACGCCACGGTTGTGCACCCGTGCACGCCGTCGTATCATCGTGCCAACCCGTTTCTTGAGCATTCGCTCGAAAATAGTGAGGTCAACGATGTCCCCGCACTCCCCGCAGCCCGTCTCCCTCGAGCCCATCGCCGCTCCGCATCCGCTCGATCCGCTCACCGGCGCCGAGATCGCCGCAGCGCGCGCGGTGCTCGACGCGGCCGGCCTGCTGACGGCGACCACCCGCGTGCCCATGCTGCTCCCCGACGAAGCCACCAAGGAGGAGCTCGCGGCCTGGCGCCCCGGCTCCCCCATCGACCGCCGGGTGGACGTGACGCTGCTCGACACGGCCACCGGCGTCGCGACCGAGGTGATCGTCTCGATCACCCGCGGCGAGGTCGTGCGCCAGGAGCGGGTGCCCAACGACGCCCCGCCCTACGGCCAGCCGCAGTACCTGTTCGAGGAGTACGAGCGGGCCGAGGCCATCGCCAAGTCGTCCCCGGAATGGCAGGCGGCCATGCGCCGCCGCGGCCTGACGGACCACATGCCCCTCGCCTTCTGCTCCCCCCTGGCCCCGGGCTACACGGGCCGCGCCGACGAGGTGGGCCGCCGCGTGATCCGGTCCCTCACCTTCCTCCGATACGACGAGCAGGATTCCCCGTGGGCGCACCCCGTCGAGGGGCTGATCGTGCACATCGACCTCACCACGGACAGCGTGATCCGCGTCGAGGACGAGGGCGACGTGCCGGTCCCGGCCGGACACGGCAACTACTACCCGGAGGTGCAGGGCGCGGCACGGACGACGCTGAAGCCCATCGAGATCACCCAGCCGGAGGGGCCGAGCTTCGGCGTGTCCGGCTCGCTCGTCGAGTGGGAGGGCTGGTCGATGCGCGTGGGCTTCAACGCCCGCGAGGGTCTCGTCCTGCATGACGTGTCGTTCCAGGGGCGCTCCGTGCTGCACCGGGCGAGCGTGCCGGAGATGGTCGTGCCCTACGGCGACACCGCCCCCGGGCGCTTCTGGATCAGCTACTTCGACGCGGGCGAGTACCTCCTCGGCAAGAACGCCAACCACCTGGAGCTCGGCTGCGACTGCCTCGGTGTGATCCGGTACCTCGACGGCTACGTCGCCGACGACCACGGCCACCCGGTGCGCATCCCGAACGTGATCTGCATGCACGAGGAGGACTTCGGCATCCTCTGGAAGCACACCGACCTCTCCGGACGCTCCGACGTGCGGCGCTCACGGCGCTTCGTCGTCTCGTACTTCTCCACCATCGGCAACTACGACTACGGCTTCTACTGGAACTTCGGCCTGGACGGCTCGATCGAGGTCGTCGCCAAGGCCACGGGCATCGTGTTCGCCGGTGCCGGAGAGCCGGGGGTCCGCCAGAAGCACGCCACCGAGCTCGCCCCGGGCGTCTTCGCCCCGGTCCACCAGCACCTGTTCTGCGCGCGCCTCGACGTGGCGATCGACGGCCAGGACAACCGCCTCGTCGAGGTGGACGCGCAGCGGGTACCGATGGGGCCGGACAACCCGTTCGGCAACGCGTTCACCTGGTCGGAGACGGTGCTGGAGACCGAGCACGCCGCCCAGCGCGAGGCCGACTCCTCCGTCGCCCGGGTGTGGGAGGTGCAGAGCGCCTCGCGGACGAACCACGTCGGCCGCCCGACCGCCTATCACCTCGTGCCGGAGCCGACCGCTCTCCTGATGGCCGACACCGGGTCGTCCGTCGCGGCGCGCGCGGCCTTCGCCACGAAGCACCTCTGGGCGACCCGGTACGAGCACGGCCAGATCTGGCCGGCCGGGCGCTATCCCAACGCGCACCAGGGCGGCGCCGGCCTCCCGGAGTACACCGCCGGCGACCGCCGGATCGACGGCGAGGACATGGTGCTGTGGCACACCTTCGGGCTCACGCACTTCCCCCGGCCGGAGGACTGGCCGATCATGCCCGTGGACTACGCGGGATTCTGGTTCAAGCCCTACGGCTTCCTCGACCAGAACCCGGCCATGGACGTGCCGGAGTCCTCCCAGGCGCACGGCGGTGCGACGGCGACCTCCTGCTGCGGCGGCGACTCCTGCGCCTGCAGCCACTAGCGACCGCCCGGCGGTGCCGCGCCGTCGCGGGTGCGAAAAGGTGCCCCGATCGTTCCGGGCAGGAGCTTTTCGCATCCCCCACCGCGGGGAGAGCGACGACCGACTCAGGTGAGGGCGGCGATCGCGTCGCGAAGGATGCCGTCGGCGTCCGCCAGTGCCGCCGCGGCGGTCTCGGCGGACGCTCCGGTCGCGAGCAGGAGCAGCGCGAGCTTGACGGAGCCGTCCGCGGCCTCCAGCGCGGAGGACGCGGCGTCGACGTCGACGCCCGCGAGCTGCGACACCGTGCGGATCGAGCGGGCGTGCAGCTTCTCGTTCGTCGCCAGCAGGTCGACCATGACCCCGCGGTACGTCTTGCCGAGCTTGATCATCGAGAGCGTCGTCAGCATGTTCACGACGAGCTTCTGCGCCGTGCCGGACTTCAGCCGCGTGGAGCCCGAGATGAACTCCGGCCCCGTGACGACCTCGATCGCGATCTCGGCCTCCGCGCCGATCGCCGACCCGGCGTTCGACGCGATCGCCACCGTGAGCGCGCCGAGGCCCCGGGCGTACCGCAGCCCGCCGATGACGTAGGGCGTGCGGCCGGATGCCGAGATCCCCACCACCGTGTCCAGGTCGGTGAGGTCGAGGTCGCGCAGAGCGAGGGCCGCGGCCTCGTCGTCGTCCTCCGCGTTCTCCACCGCCGAGCGGATGGCCGTCTCCCCGCCCGCGATGAGCCCCACGACCATCGACGGGTCGGTGCCGAAGGTGGGCGGGCACTCGCTCGCGTCCAGCACGCCGATGCGGCCGGCCGTGCCCGCACCGATGTAGATGAGGCGACCGCCGCGGCGGAACCGCTCCGTGATGCCGTCCACCGCCGCCGCGATCTCCGCCGCGCGACCGGCCACGGCCTCGGGCACGCGCCGGTCCTCGGCGTTCATGCGCTCGACGAGCTCGGTCGTGCTCAGCAGGTCGAGGTCGCCGCGCTCGGTGGTGGAGGCCTCGGTGTCGAGGCCCGCGAGCTCGGCGAGGAGGGTGGTCAAACGGGGGTCATTCGGCACGGTGCACGAACCTTTCATGGGGGAGGTCGAGGCGACGGGTCAGCAGCAGGGCCCCGTCCATGGCGCCGCCTCGCGCGCGGACGACGCGGTGGCCGCTCGTCTCCAGGGCGCGGGTCAGGGTGGCGCGGAAGCCGTCGTGGTCGGTGAGGCCGCCGTGCAACACGACGTCCGCTGTCGCGCCGGCGGCCGCAGCGGTCGTCGCCGCGAGGAGCCGGACGGCCTCGTCCACGATCCCGATGGCGACCGCGTCGCCGTCTGCGGCCGCGGCGAGCACGAGGGGCGCGAGGGTCGCGAGGCGGCGGGCGAGGGCTCCGTCGGCGGCGAGCCAGGCCTGGACGGCCGAGGGCGGGCCGACGGGGGCGGCGAGCGCCGCGGTGAGAGCGGTGGGCGCGGCCAGCCCGTCGTGGGCACGGAGCACGGCGCGCAACGCCTCCCGGCCGAGCCAGGATCCGCTGCCGAAGTCGCCCAGCTCGGGGCCCCAGCCGTCGACCAGACGCGCTCCGGAGGGGTCGACGCCCAGCGCCACGGCTCCGGTGCCGGCGATGAGCAGCACGCCGGCCGCGCCGTCGAGGGCGCCCGCATGGGCGGTGACCACGTCCGACGCCACGGCCACGCGTGCGCCGGTCCGTGCGGCGAGCGCGGCGGCGAGTTCCGCGGCCGCCTCCGGGGCGAACCAGGCGCCGGCCGCCCCCACGCCGAGCGTGTCGATGCGCCCGACGTCGTCGAGCAGCGGGAGAATCGCGGTGAGCGCCGCTTCCACTCCGCCCGCCGCGGCGAGGCCCGGGGCTCCGAGCCCGGAGCGCTCCCCAGCCGTCGCGCCGTGCACGACGAGGCGGCAGCGGGACTTGCCGAGGTCGACGGTGGCGGTCGTCTCGCTCATCGGCACTCCTCGGATCCGGCGGAAAGAAAGAAAAGCGACTACACAACACGTAAACTCGCTGAAAAGAATTTACCATCCCGTTCCGCCGTTCCGGAGGATACCGTGAGCATCCAGTCGACGATCGAAGCCGCCGCTGCGACCCTGCCCCCGTCCCTGGCCCGCGTCGCGGCCGCCGTGCGGGAGAACCCGAGCCTCGTGATCGACAAGACGATCAGCGAGCTCGCGACGGAGTGCCACACCTCGGTCGCGTCCGTCGTCCGATTCTGTCGGGCGATCGGCTTCACCGGATACGCGCCGCTGCGCATGGCCCTGGCCACCGAGCTCGGCAAGGAGGCCGCCCAGTTCTCCGCCCGCGGCGCCTACGGCTCCGAGATCTCCGACGAGGACTCCCTGGAGGAGGCCGTCTCCAAGCTCGCCGCCCTGGAACTCCTCGCGATCGAGGAGACCGTCGGACAGCTCGACTTCGCCGTGCTGACGGCGGCGGTCGCGGCCATCGACGGCGCCGACCGCATCCTTCTGTACGGCATCGGCGCCAGCCAGTTCGTCGCGGAGGACCTCGCGCACAAGCTGCTCCGCGTCGGCCGCAACGCCCACGTCCTCTCCGACCCCCACGAGGCGATCGCCGCCGCCGTGCTCCCCGTGGGCACGACCGTCGCTATCGGGTTCTCGCACGCCGGGTCGACCATCGAGACGGTGCGGTTCCTCGAAGCCGCCGTCGCCAACGGCGCGACGACGGTGGCCGTCACCTCCGTGAAGGACTCCCCGCTCGCCCAGGTCGCCGACCACGCCCTGTTCACCGAGGTGCGCGAGTCGACCTTCCGCGCCGGGGCGATGGTGAGCCGGATCGCCCAGCTCGCCCTCGTGGACTGCCTGTTCATCGGCGTCGCCAAGCGCCGGTACGCCGAGACCGTCGACGCCCTGCAGCGCACGCGTCAGGCGACGCGCCTCCTCCGCGACTGACGACGCCTCGCCCCGTCAGTCGAGCGCCGACTCCGGGGTGGCACGGGCATCCGCGCGCGTCGTGGAGGGTCCCATCGTGCCGGCGGTGCGCAGGAACACGATGATCCAGCTGAAGATCAGCACGGCCGCGATGAGCTCGACCGCCGTGAGGTTGTAGTAGCCGACCGCGAAGAACGCCCCCAGCAGCACGATGACCAGCACGTACGCCCAGCCGAGTCCCACGAACACCCGCGGGATGCTGCGCACGAACCACGGCAGGCCGACGACGATCACCGCGAACACCACCGCCATGCCCGTCGCGACCGTGTTGTGCAGGCCGAAGAACTCGTCCACCGGGAAGATGCCCACGCACGCGAGGAAGATCCCCATGAGGATGAGGCCCCCGCGCACGATCGTCCGGCCGCGGCGGTCGACCGGGTCGTCGACGGCCAGCCCCGCGGTCGCATAGCGGGAGATGGTCGTCACCATGATCCCCGCGATGATGAGGGTCACGTTGAAGGCCACCGAGGCGCTGTTGCTGCTCATGCCCAGCGCGGACAGGTTGTCGCGCCACCAGTGCACGTCGCTCGACGCCAGCATCGCCGCGAACGCACCCACGACGAGGAACACCGCCAGCACCAGCGACAGCACGGTCGGCGTCAGTGCGACGGCGCTGAGGAAGGCGACGTAGCCGGTGAGTGCGAAGGCCACCGCGACGAGGATCGCCCCGGGGAACGGGAAGACCGGGGCGTCGACGAAGCTCTGCTCCAGGAGCTGCGCGATGCCGAGCCAGCCGAGGTAGGCGATCGCGGCGTGCGCGAACGCGATGGCGGCGAGGTCGTACCAGCGGAGCCGGTCGCCGGGAACCGCGAATCCGTCCCTCGCGACCGACGGGTCGGGCTCCGGGGCCCGCACGGCGAGGCGCCCCAGAGCGAAGGCGAGCGCGGCCGCGATCGCACCGCCGTACGCCGCGAACATGCCGATCGATCCGGTGCCGCTGATCGAGAGCTGGTGCCCCCAGAACACCGGCAGGGCCACGACGAATCCCACGAGCAGGAACGCCGCGCCGACGATCAGCGCCGTCGCCTCGAACACCGCGTCCGAGGTGGCGGGTCCACGCACCTGACGGAGCACGTGCCGGATCCGCTGCCCCACCGTCGACATCATCCCGCCGTTCACGGACCACATCCTAGACGGCACCCCGCGCGGCCGTCGCCGGTGGTAGCATCGCGGAACGGATCGTATACAACGTCGTCGTTCCCACCAGCCCGAGGTGATCAGTCATGAACGGTGCCCTCACCACCCCCGCCGAATCGGTGTCGACCCTCGTCGCGCGCAACATCAGCGAGTTCCGCGCCGCCGTCTCCGAGTCGTTCGTCCCCCTGCAGGTGTCCTCCGCGGGCGCCGACCAGTTCCGCGGCGTGATCCGCGGTGCCGCCGTCGACGAGGTCCACGTCAACGACATCCGCGCGACCTCGCACGTCGTCGAGCGCACCACCGAGCTCATCGCCCGCGGCGACCGCTCGTACTTCAAGGTGAGCCTGATGCTCGCCGGGACCGGGCTGCTCATCCAGGACGACCGCGAGGCCGTGCTGCAGCCGGGCGACCTCGCCGTCTACGACACCGATCGGCCGTACTCCCTCGTCTTCGATCAGGACTTCCGCACCATGGTGGTCATGTTCCCGAAGCACCTCATCAGCCTGCCCGCGGACATGATCGGGCAGCTCACGGCCGTCCGCATCTCCGGGCAGGAGGGGCTGGGCGGCATGGTCGTGCCGTACCTGACGCAGCTCGCCGGGAACCTCGACGAGCTCGCCGGCACGACGGGGGCCCGGCTCGCGCACAGCGCCCTCGACCTCGTGACCACCGTGTTCACACGGGAGCTCGGTCTCGACCAGGCCTCCGCCGACCCGCACCGCGCCCTCATGCAGCGGATCCGTGCGCACATCGACCGCAACCTCGCCTCCACCGACCTCGGTCCGGCCTCCATCGCCGCCGCGCACTTCATCTCCACCCGCCACCTGCACGGTCTGTTCCAGGAGCAGGGGGTGACCGTGTCGACGTGGATCCGCACCCGCCGCCTTGAGCAGTGCCGCCGCGACCTCCTCGACCCGATGCTCGCCGACCGCCCCGTCGCCGCGATCGCCGCGCGCTGGGGCTTCGTCGACGCCGCGCATTTCAGCCGTGCGTTCAAGACCGCCTTCGGCGTCTCCCCCAGCGAGTACCGCGCCACCCACTGACCCCGTCGTTCCTCCCGTCGCGCGCGGGATCAAAACCGCCCCGCCAGCGCCCGCCCCGCGCACGTTCCTGATCCCGCACCATCCCCCGCCCCGCGCGCGGGATCAAGAACGCACCCCAGACGCCATTGGCAGGTGCAGTTTCGACCCCGCACCGACGAGCGGCACGCCCTGCACGGAAGGGCACGACTCCCGTGCACCAGAGGTACACCGCGTTCGGGTGCGGGATCAGGAACGGGCCGCACACGCGTCCGGCAGGGGCGTTTCCCGTCCCGCACCGGAGCGGCCGCAGGCGGGACGCCGGTGCGGGATCAGAAACGCACTCCACACACGTCCGGCAGGGGCGTTTTCGATCCCGCTCCGATGAAAGGCACGCCGTGCGCGGGAGGGCGCGACTCCCGCGCGCCAGAGGACACGACTGACTCCCGCGTGCGGGATCAGAAACGCGCCCCATCCGCGTCCGGGAGGGGCGTTTTCCCGTCCCGCACCGGGGTGGCCGCAGGCGGGACGCCCGTGCGGGATCAGGAACGCACCCCAAACGCGTCCGGCAGGGGCGGTTTCCGTCCCGCACCGGGGCGGCGGCCGGTGGGACACACCGGTGCGGGATCAGGAACGGGCCGCCGTTGGGCGCGGCAGGGGCGCTTTTAATCCCGCACGGGGGCCAGGGGCGGATTCGGGGGACGGAACCGGGAGGGCGAAGCTCCGCGAGGGCGGGACTTGCCCGGGAGGGCACGCCGGTTGACTGTCGGTGCGGGATGGACTCCGCGCGCTTGAGGGCTCCCCCGGGCCGGCCGGAGCATGAGGCAAGCGCATCGCGACGACGCGGTGCCCGGGGCGACGAGGCCCCGCCGTGTGCGACGTCAGGACCCTCATGACCGACATCTCCACCGACCCCGCTCTGGACGAATGGCGCACGTACGACGAGTTCGCCGCGGGCATCGACACCTTCCGCCTGCCGAGCACGACGCTCGCCGGAACCGCGCTCTCGCTCACCCTCGATGACGACACCACGCTCGCGCTCCGCTTCGACGAGGACTCCGTGACCTGGGAGGGACTGGGCTCCTCGGGACGCGACCCGTACGACGCGGTCCGCGTGCGCGACGACGTCGTCTTCGTGAACATCCCCTTCGAGACCCGCGAGCGCGAAGCCCTCACCGTCGTCTTCTCCACCACGACCCACCGCGCCACCGTCATCCGCTCCCGCATCGCGGCGGAGGCCGTCGAGGGCACGCCGCAGGTCGGGCAGGACTTCTGGGCCGCGACCACCGACGCCGGCCCCGCGACCGGAGAGGTCCCCGGTCCGAGCCGCGACCTCATCGGCAAGCGGAACATCTACCGCTACAGCCCCCACCACCTGTACGAGCACGTCTACGTCTCCAGCCAGCGCTACGCGTGGCAGTGCCTCGAGGGCGTCCAGCGCGGTCACGGCGACATGGACCTCTCCACGGTGTGGAAGTTCGCGGACGGCCTCTACCTGTTCTGCTTCCGCGAGTTCCGGATCGCGGTGGCGAGCGTCTGGCTCCACGACCTCGGCTACCAGCTCATGACGACGGGGATCTTCCTCGGACTCAACGGCGACGGCGAGTCCGAGCACTCCCGCGCCGGCGGGCACATCTACCCCCTGGGCGCCGTCGCCTACCCGGACGCGCAGCCCGTCTGACCCTTCGACAGGCTCAGGGACCCAGCTTCGACGGGCTCAGGGACCCACCCTTCGACAGGCTCAGGGACCCAGCTTCGACAGGCTCAGGGACCCACCCTTCGACAGGCTCAGGGACCCACCCTCGACGGGCTCGGGGACCCGGAACGAAAGAGAGCACATGAGCAACGCAGACCTCATCCGCGAGCACTACGCCGCCAACGACCGCGGCGACCTGGACGGCATGCTCGCGCCCTTCGCGGCCGACATCGAGTGGACGGAGGCCGCCGGGTTCCCCTACGCCGGGACCTACATCGGCCCGGACGCGGTCGCCGAGAACGTCTTCGGCCGCATCCAGGAGGAGTGGGACGACTACACCGTCGCGATCGACGAGGTCGTCGACGGCGGCGACGTCGTGGTCGGCATCGGCACCTACTCCGGCACCTACAAGCGCACCGGGCGGTTCTTCGCCGCCCGGGTGGCCCACGTCTGGCGCGTGGCGGGCGGCGAGATCGTCGCCTTCGAGCAGTTCACCGACACGGAGCTCGTGAACCGCGCCCTGCGCGCGCCGTCGACGAGCACCGACACCCAGCCTTCGAGCTGACAGCACGACCCGAACAGGAGAGGCAGGAAGCACATGAACAGACGAGCATCCGGCACCGCGGCGGTCATCGCCGTGGCCGCCCTCGCTCTCGCCGGCTGCGCCGGTGGCGACGGAGCCGGGGGCGACGGCGCCCCCATCGTCGTCGGCTCCGTGAACACGATCAGCGGCCCGGCGACGTTCCCGGAAGCGTCGCAGGCGGCCGCCGCCGTCTTCGACGCGTTCAACGAGGATGGCGGCCTGGACGGCCGGAAGATCGAGTACAAGATGCTCGACGACAAGGGCGACCCCGCCACGGCCACCGCCTCGGCGCGGGAGATCGTTGGCAGCGACGAAGCCGTCGCACTCGTGGGCTCCGCGAGCCTCATCGAGTGCGAGATCAACGCGAAGTACTACGAGCAGGAGGGCATCCTCTCGGTGCCCGGCATCGGCGTCGACACGGGCTGCTTCGACAGCGAGAACATCTCGCCGGCGAACGTCGGCCCGTTCAACGACATGACCCTCACGCTGCAGTACGGCTCCGAGGTGCTCGGACTCGACGACATCTGCATCCTGCTGGAGATCGCCGGCTCGACCCGTCCGACCTACCAGGCCGCGATCGACACCTGGACCGAGATCACGGGCAAGGAGCCGAAGTACGTCGACGACACCGTGCCGTACGGCGCCTCCGACTACACGCCCTACATCGTCAAGGCGCGCGACCAGGGCTGCAAGGCCCTCGCGATCAACCCCGTCGAGCCCGACGCGATCGGACAGGTCAAGGCCGCGAACGCACAGGGCTGGGACGACGTGACCTGGCTCTACCTCACGAGCGTCTACAGCGAGAACTTCGCCGACGCGATCGACGACGCGGGCGCCGGCATCTACGTCCCCGCCGAGTTCTACCCGTTCACGGACGACAGCGACATCAACGCGGACTGGCGGGCGCTGATGGAGGAGAACGACATCCCGCTCACCTCGTTCAGCCAGGGCGGCTACCTCGCGGCGACGTACTTCATCGAGGTGCTGAAGAGCATCGACGGCGACATCACCCGGGAGAGCGTCTCCGAGGCGCTGAAGGGCATGGACCCGATCGAGAACCCGATGGTGGGCACGCCCTACGCCTTCGGCACTCAGAACACCGCGGGCTGGCCGATCATCCTGAAGTCGGGCACGAACGCCTGGGAGAAGGTCGCCGACGACTGGCTCCGGATCGGCGAATAGCCCCGCGCTTCGACAGGCTCAGCGACCCACCCGGGTTCCCCGCGCTTCGACAGGCTCAGCGACCCACCCGGGGTCCCCGCGCTTCGACAGGCTCAGCGACCCACCCGGGGTCCCCGCGCTTCGACAGGCTCAGCGACCCACATCTGGGTCCCTGAGCCTGTCGAAGGGCCCTCCCCCTCACCAGAAAGGACGCCTCATGCTCCAAGGCGCCATCGCCGGTCTCGCCGCCGGCGGCCTCTACGCCGTCCTCGGCGTCTGCCTCACCCTCATGTCGCGCCTCGTGCGCGTGGTGAACTTCGCCCAGGCCGCGACCGGCATGTTCGGCGCGTTCACCGCCGTGTGGTTCGTCCGCGAGATCGGGCTGCCCATCTGGCTGGGCTCGATCCTCGGCGTCCTCGTCGCGGGCGTGCTCGCCGCGGCCATCGGGTTCATCGCCGCGACCTGGCTGTCGGAGGCCTCGACGACGACCCGCTCTGCCATGACGGTCGGCCCGCTCCTCCTGCTCATCTCGCTGTCGTTCATCCTGTTCGGCAACAAGCCGCAGCCCTTCACCCCGATCATCGCCGGCCCCGCGTTCTCCTTCGGCGGCGTGGTGATCAGCCAGGTCACCGTCGCGACGGTGGCGATGGCCGTCGTCACCGCCGTCGCCGTCCGCATCGTGCTGCGCCGCACCCGGGTCGGCACCCAGCTGCGCGCGCTGTCGGAGCGGCCGACCACGGCGGAGTTGCTCGGCATCCGCTCCCGGCCGCTGTCGATCGCCGTCTGGTTCGTCACCGGGATCATCAGCGCCATCGCGATCATCATCGTCGCGCCCTCGCAGTCGAACGACGCCACGAGCCTGTCCATGCTCATCGTCCCCGCCGCGGCGGCCGCGCTCCTCGGCGGCTTCCGCCGGCTCGACCTCGCCGTCGTCGGCGGGCTGCTCCTCGGCGTCCTCGGCGGACTCGTCGCGCAGATCGACGAAGTGGCGCTCGTGCGCAACTTCCTGCCGTTCCTGTTCATCGTCGTCCTGTTGCTGTGGACGCAACGCAAGGAGGTGTGGGATGCCGCTCGCTGACCGCCCCTGGTTCCGGATCACCTGGCCGTTCGCCGTCGCCGTCGTCGGCATCGGCGTCGGCGCGCTCCTCAGCGCCGCCCTTCCCGGCTACTTCGTCTTCCTCGCGATCAGCGCCGTCACGGCCGCGATCGCGATCCTCGGCCTCGGCATCGTCACCGGCTCGGCCGGCATGATCGCCCTCTGCCAGCTCACGTTCGCCGCGGTCGGGGCGTGGATCGTCTCGCTGCTGAACGTGATGCAGGCGCCGGGCGGCTTCCTCGTCTGGCTCGTGCTCGGCGGTGTCGCGGCCGGACTCGTCGGCATCCTCGTCGGGCTCCCCGCCCTGCGGCTGCGCGGGGTGAACCTCGCGGTGGTGACGCTCGGCTTCGCCGCGGCGGCCGACGTCACGCTCGTGCAGATCCAGTTCCCCGGCTCCGCGGACGGCATCGCGATCGAGCGCCCGGCGCTGTTCGGGAGCGACCGGGAGTTCTTCTTCCTCTCCATCGTCGTGCTCGCCGTCTGCGGTCTGGCGGTGTTCTTCCTGCAGCGCGGACGGTGGGGCGCGAGCTGGAAGGCCGTCGCGTTCTCCGAGCGGGGCACGGCCGCGGCCGGGCAGAGCGTGCGCACCGCGAAGCTCACGGCGTTCGCGGTGTCGGCGGCCCTCGGCGGCATCTCCGGTGGGCTGCTCGCCGGTCAGGTGCAGCTCCCCTTCGCCTCGAGCTTCACACCGCTGCAGTCCCTCGCCCTGTACGTGCTGGCCATCATGTCCGGCGCGCACCTCATCGATATGGCCATCTTCGGCGGACTGCTCTGGGTGCTCGTGCCGGAGCTGCTCAAGCGCTGGGGCGTGCCGCAGGACTGGGGCTTCGTCGTGTTCGGCGTGCTGGGGGTGCAGGCGCTCACGAGCGGCACGAACCTCGGCCAGGGCATCCGCAACCTCCTGTACCGACGGGCCGACCGGCGCACGGCCACCGCAGAGCTCACGGCGCTCCCGCCCGACGCGGGGACCGAGGCGACGGCGATCACCACGACCACGACGGCCACCGTCGACGAGGCGGCCCTCGACGGCGCCCCGGTGCTCACGGTCGACGGCCTGACCGTGCAGTTCGGGGCGCTCAAGGCCCTCGACGACGTCTCGTTCACGGTGCCCGCCGCCTCGATCATGGGGCTCATCGGTCCGAACGGCGCCGGGAAGTCGACCTTCGTCGACGCCATCAGCGGCTTCCTCCCCCAGCACGAGGGCCGCGTGCTCCTCGGCGACCGCGACCTCGCCGGGCTCTCCCCCACCCGGCGCGCGCGACTCGGACTGCGACGGACCTTCCAGCAGGACCGCGTGCCTCCGGCGCTGACCGTGGGTGGCTACGTGCGCTTCGTGGCCAGACGGCGGCTCGCCGCGGCGGACATCGACGAGGTCCTCGCGTTCTTCGGGTGCCCGCCGGCCCGGGCGCGCCTCTCGAGCGTCGACGTCGGCACCCGGCGGCTCGTGGAGGTCGCGGCGAACGTCGCCGCCCGCCCGCGCCTGCTCATCCTCGACGAGCCCGCCGCCGGCCTCTCGCACGAGGAGCATCTGGCGCTCGCTGCTCGCCTCCGCGAACTTCCCGGGCGCTACGGCGTGGCCCTCATCATCATCGAGCACGACCTGGATCTGGTCCGCTCGGTGTGCCCGACCCTCACGGTCCTCGACTTCGGCCGCGTCCTGGCGAGCGGCCCGCAGGCGGAGGTCCTCGCGAACCCCGACGTCGTCAAGGCGTACATGGGAGAGACGGAGCTGCTGAAATGAGCGCACTGGTGCTCGACGGCGTCACGGTGAGCCGCGGCGCCGGGCCTGTCATCTCGGACGTCTCGCTGCGGGTCGCCGGCGGCGAGGTCCTGGCCCTGGTCGGCCCCAACGGGGCGGGCAAGACGAGCCTGATCGAGGCCGTGTCCGGCGTGACGCCGCACTCGGCGGGGTCGATCCTGCTGGACGGGGAGCCGATCGACCGGCTCTCCCGCGTGGCGCGGGCCCGGCGCGGGATCGTGCACATCGAGCAGGGGCGGGCCGTGTTCCCGTCGTTGACCGTGCGCGAGAACCTCTCCCTCACGGCGCGCACCGCCGGGGAGATCGAGGCCGTGCTCGCGCAGTTCCCGGAGCTGGAGAAGCGCATCGACTCCCCCACGGCGCTGCTGTCGGGTGGGGAGCAGCAGATGGTGGTGCTGGCTCGGGCGTTCGCGGCGAAGCCCCGGGTGCTGCTCATCGACGAGATGTCCCTGGGTCTCGCGCCGGTGGTGTTCCTGCGCCTGATGCCGATCGTGTCGTCGATCGCGGAGTCCGGGGTCGCGGTGCTGCTGGTGGAGCAGTTCACGCAACTCGCACTCGGTCTCGCGCAGGAGGCGGTGGTCGTCGCCGGCGGCCGTGTGTCGTTCCAGGGTGCGCCGCAGGCCCTCCAAGACGATCCCGCCCTCCTCCACCGCGCCTACCTCGGGGGCTGACTCCCCGTCGACCCACCCCGTTGCGTTCCTCCCGGCCCCTTGCGTACGTGCGCAGGGGGCCGGGGCGCACGAAAGGGGGTGGGTCGGCGGCGTGGGGGTTAGCCTGAGGGAGTGACCGAGATCCTCCAGGCGCGCGCCGCCCTCCTCGACATGGACGGGACCCTCGTCGACTCGACCGCCGTCGTGGAGCGCCTCTGGCTCGCCTGGGCGGAGCCGCACGGGATCGACCCGGAGACCGTGCTCCGCACCGTCCACGGGCGCCAGGGGCACCAGAGCATGGCGATCCTGCTCCCCGAGCGCGACCACGCGATCAACCTCCGCGAGAACGAGGTCATGCTCGCGACCGAGGCCTCCGACGTGGACGGTGTGATCGGCATCCCGGGCGCCGAGGACCTGCTCGCCGCGCTGCAGCCGTTCCCGCACGCGGTGGTCACCTCGGCCAACGTCGCGCTCATGACCGCGCGGATGGGCCAGGCCGGGCTCACGGTCCCCGAGCTCGCCGTCACGGCGGAGAACGTCTCGGCCTCCAAGCCCGATCCGGAGGGCTTCCTCCTCGCCGCCCGCACCCTCGGCATCGACCCCGCGGACTGCGTCGTGTTCGAGGACTCCGGCGCCGGCATCCAGGCCGCCCACGCGGCGGGCATGCGCGTGATCGGAATCGGTCCGCACGCCGGCGCCCACGCCCCGACCGTGCACGTCGACGACCTCACGCACGTCGCCGTGGTCCCGACCGACGAGGGCTTCGAGCTCCGCATCGACTGACGCGCGGGGCCCGAACGACCCCGCCGACTAGGCGGCGGAGCGGTCGGCGGCCGGACGCCGGCGGAGCACCGGCTCGAGCACCGCGGGCGGGTTGTACTGCTGATCGAGACGACCGACATCGGAGCCCGGCGGGACGATCTCGTCGATGCGGTCGAGCAGCTCGTCGCTCAGCGCCACGTCGACGCCCTCCAGCAGGTCGTCGAGCTGCTCCATCGACCGCGGCCCGATCAGCGCGCTGGTCACGCCGGGATGCGCGATCGCGAAGGCCATCGCGAGGTGCGTCATCCGGATGCCGCTCTCCTCGGACAGGGCGACGATCTGCTCCACCGCGTCGATCCGGCGCTCGTCCTGGTTGTGTCGGAACATGGTCGCCCTGGCGAGATCGGTCTGCTGTCCCTTCCGGAACCGCCCGGTCAGCATGCCGCCGGCGAGCGGGCTCCAGACCAGCGTCCCCAGGCCGTAGCGCTGCGCGACCGGGAGGACCTCGCGTTCGATGCCGCGGTTGAGGATCGAATACGTCGGCTGCTCCGTCCGGAAGCGCTCGAGCCCGCGGCGCTCGGACGTCCACTGCGCCTCGACCTGCATCGAGGCCGGGAAGTCGGAGCTGCCGATCGCGCGGACCTTGCCGCTGCGGACGAGGTCGGTCAGGGCGGAGAGCGTCTCCTCGAGGTCGACGCTGTCATCGGGACGGTGCGCCTGGTAGAGATCGATGTGGTCGGTGCGGAGCCGACGGAGCGAGTCCTCGACGGCGCGCATGATCCAGCGGCGGGAGTTGCCCCGGCGGTTGGGGTCGTCTCCCATCGGCCCGTTGAACTTCGTGGCGAGCACGACGTCGTCGCGGCGCCCGACGAGCGCTTTGCCGAGGAGCTCCTCGGACCCGCCCTGCGAGTACCGATCGGCGGTGTCGATGATGTTGATGCCCGCGTCGAGGGCCCGGTGGACGATCCGGATCGAGTCCTGTTCGTCGCCGTTGCCGATGCGGCCGTCGGTGCCGAGCATCATCGCGCCGAGCGCGAAGGGGCTGACCCGGATGCCGGTGCGGCCGAGGGTGCGGTAGTGCATGAGCGGTTCCTTTCGTGGCTGGCATCCCGTCGTCCGGTGTCCTATCGTTGACCGAAGCGGAACGCTCTTCCGGAAGCATACGGAACGCTGTTCCGTTTATGCAACCCCCGGAGGATCCATGCGCGCCGACGCCCGCCGCAACACCGACGCCCTCATCGACGCCGCGCGCGAGGTCTTCGCCACCGACGGGGTCGATGCACCCGCGAGAGCGATCGCGGACCGCGCCGGCGTCGGGGTGGGCACGTTGTACCGACGATTCCCGCAGCGCTCGGATCTGGTGGTGGCCGTCTTCCGCACCGCCGTGGATGCCACGGAGCAGGCGGCCGCCGAGCTCGCCGCCGCGCACGCGCCCGACGAGGCGCTCGCCCTCTGGCTGCAGCGGTTCACGCAGTTCATCGCGACCAAGCGGGGGCTCGCCGCTGCCCTGCACTCCGGCGACCCCGCCTTCGAGGCACTGCCGGCGTACTTCACGGCTCATCTCGGGGGCGCCCTCGACGGCCTGCTGCGCGCCGCCGAAGCGGCCGGGACCATCCGCGCCGACGTCGACGCCACGCAGCTGCTCTACGCCGCGGCGAACCTCTGCCAGTCCGCAGGGTCGGAGGAGCAGAGCCTGACCCTGGTCGGACTGCTCGTGGACGGACTCCGCTACCGCGCGACGGCCGCCGCCCGCCCCTAACCCGGCGCTACATTCCGGCGTGGTCGAAGGCGATGGTCGGCACGTCGACCACGTGGGACCCGCCGTCCGCCACGATCACGGCGCCGGTGATGTACGACGACTCCCCCGACCCGAGGAACCGCACGACGGAGGCGATCTCGGCGGGCCGCGCCGGGCGGCGCAGCGGCACGTCGGCGGTGACCGTCGCGTACCCCTCCTCGCGGGAGCCGAGACCGGCGTGCGCCGCGAACTCGTCCATCTCCTCGTCGGCCATCGGCGTCTGCACCCACCCGGGGCAGATCGCGTTGACGCGCACGCCGTGGCGCCCGTAGTCGCGCGCGAGCGTCCGGGTGAGGCCGATGAGGGCGTGCTTGCCGACCGTGTATCCGGCCACCGACGGTCCCGCGAAGAGCCCGGCCAGCGAGGAGACGACCACCACCTGCCCCTTGGCCTCGATCAGCGCCGGCAAGGCCTCCCGCGCCATCACGAACGCGGTGGTGAGGTTGGCACCGATCGCGGCGTCCCAGCTCGCGTCGTCGGTCTCGGCGACCGGGGAGAACCCGTGTCCCCCGGCGTTCGCGACGAGGACGTCGATGCGGCCGAACCGCGCGAGGATCTCGGCGATCGCGGCCTGTGCCGACGCGGTGTCCGCCGCGTCCGCGACGACGGGGAAGGCCCCGACGGCCCGCTCGACCTCGTGCAGCGGCTCGGGGCGGCGGCCCACCACGACGACGTGCGCCCCTTCGGCGGCGAACCGCTCCGCGACCGCCGCGCCGATGCCCGTGCCGCCTCCGGTGATGACGACGACGCGTCCGGAGACGCTCGATCCGACCACGGTTGCCATGTGTGCTCCTGTGTGTTCTGCGCGCGTGCGCGGTGGGGCCGGACGCGGGTGCGTCAGGCGGGGAATCCCGACCGGGCGGTGTACCCGAAGTCGCTGAGGAGGGTGGTGCCGTTGACCGCCCGGCTCCGCGGGGAGAGGAGGTAGGCGACGTGCACGGCGACCTCGTCGGCGCTCTGCACGGGGAAGGCGGGCTCGTCGAACGCCGCGGCGCCGAGGTCGCCCCGGCTCATCGGGGTGTCGACGATGGACGGTGACACCGCGTTCACCCGCACCCCGGTGCCGGCGAGGTCGACCGAGAGCGCCCTTCCGAACTGGACGAGCGCCGCCTTCGACGCGGCGTAGGGGGCCATGCCCGGGGAGGCCACGACAGCCGAGTCGCTCGCGAGCAGCACGACGGATCCGGCGGCGGACTCCCGGAGCGCCGGGATCGCGTGCTTGAGCACGAGGAACGCGCCGGTGACATTGACGGCGAGGACGCGGTTCCACGCCTCCAGGGGGGTCTCCTCGATCGGCATCCCGACCGGGCCGGAGATCCCGGCGCAGCAGACCACCGCGTCGAGACCACCCAGCGCGTGGACACCGTCGGCGACGGCGGCGGCCACCTGCTGTTCGTCCGTGACGTCGGCGGCGAGCAGCACCGGATCGATGCCGGCCTCCCCCGCCGCGTCCCGGAGCGCGGCGGCGTCCCGGTCGAGCAGCGCGGCCCGCACCCCCTCGGCGGCGAGCGCCCGGGCGACGGCACGACCGATGCCGGAGGCAGCCCCCGTGACGAGGGCCGTCGTGCCGTCGAGCTGCAGGTCCATCGCATCCTCCGACCGCGGCCCGGCGCCGCGCGGCGCCGACGAGACAGCGGTGTCGTCCCGGTCATCCTGCTCCGCGGTGCGGAGGGCCCGCACGCTCGACGCCGGGGTGTGCGCGGTGGCACCATCGTCCTTCGCTCACGGTCAAGCGTCGGAACGGGGCGGCGAGCAGACTCGCTCTATCGACGATTCCCCTCGTCGTCGATGCCGTGTCCACACGGCCGTCACCCGAGCAAAGGAGCCGACGTGGCAGAGCAGACCTCCGCACCCACGACGCCGCACCGCACCTCCCTCCGCCCCGGCGCCCTCGGTGTCGCGGGCATCGTCTTCCTCGTCCTGGCCGCCGTGGCGCCGCTGACCGGGATCGTCGTCGTCGCCTCCCTCGCCATCGCGCTGGGCAACGGCGGCGGCACCCCGATGTCGTTCTTCCTCGTCGCGGCCATCCTGCTGCTGTTCGCGATCGGCTACGCCCAGATGTCGAAGCAGCTCGTGAACGCCGGAGGCTTCTACGCCTTCGTCGTGAAGGGCCTCGGCCGCACCGGCGGACTCATCGCGGGCCTCATCGCGACGCTCGGCTACAACTTCTTCGTGGTCGGCACGATTGGCACCAGCGGCTTCTTCATGCAGACGATCATCCGCGACCTCACCGGGCTCGACGTGCACTGGCTCGTCTGGGGCCTGCTGTCGATCGTCGTCTGCTTCGTGCTCGCCCGGATCGGCGTCGACTTCAGCTCGAAGGTGCTCGGGGTGTGCCTCGTGCTCGAGGTGCTCATGCTCGTCGTGTTCGACATCTCGGTGCTCGTGCAGACCGGCTACGACGTCGCCGCGTTCAGCCCGGAGGCCGTGTTCTCCGGCTCGCTGCCCATCGGCCTGCTGCTCGCGGCGACCGGCTTCCTCGGGTTCGAGGCCACCGCGCTCTTCAGCGAGGAGGCCAAGCAGCCGCTGCGCACGATCCCGCGGGCGACCTACACCTCGATCATCGCGATCGGCGTGATCCTCGGCGTCACGACCTGGGCCGTGGTGAGCGCGACCGGCGTCGCGCAGGCGCAGGCCACGGCGCTGGAGCACCTGCCCACGGGCGACCTCATCTTCTCGCTCTCGCAGCAGTACCTGGGCGGACCGCTCACGACCGTGATGATGGTGCTGCTCCTGGTGAGCCTGTTCGCGGCGATGCTCGCCTTCCACAACTCCGCCACCCGCTACCTGTACTCGCTGGGCCGCGCGAAGATCCTCCCGCAGGCCCTCGCACGCACCCGCCCGAACGGCGCCCCGCAGCTCGCGGGCATCGTGCAGGCCGGCTTCGCGGCGATCGTGGCGATCCTGTTCGCCCTCGCCGGCGCCGATCCCATCGTCACGCTCGTGCCCGCGATGCTCGGCTTCGGCACCCTCAGCGTGCTGATCCTGCAGGGGCTCGCGGCGATCTCGATCGTCGTGTACTTCCGGCGCCGGAGCGACCCGCGGTGGTGGAGCACGTTCATCGCTCCGGGCATCGGCTTCCTCGGCATCGCGGCCATCTCGATCCTGGCGATCGTGAACTTCAACATCGTGGCCGGCTCCGAGGAGCTCGCGATCCGCCTGATGCCGCTGCTGCTCGTGCTCGCGCTGATCGGCGGCATCGTCTACGCCGCCTACCTCCGCCGTGCCAAGCCCGCCGTCTACGACGGTCTCGCGACCGACCTGGAGCGGTTCAGCGACCGCTGACGCCCGCGCCGACCCCGTTCTCCGAAGGAAGGAATCCCCATGACGACCCTCAACCCCGCCGACACCTCCACCTGGCTGCCGCTCGAAGGGCTCGCCCCCGGCTTCGACGCCAACAAGGCCCCGCACACCACCGCCCTGAGCGGCCGCGAGATCGCCGTCGTCGACGCCCGAGGCACCCGCATCGTCCACCGCTTCGACGACTCGACGGTGGCCTGGGAGTACCAGCCCGGCGCCGAGGACCCGACCGAGGCGGCGTCCGACACCGACGACTACGAGGCGTTCGAGGTCGACGACGAGCTCTACTTCGTGCAGTTCCACCACCGCTACCTCCCGAACGAGGCCGTCTCGCTCGTGGTCGACCTGCGGCACGGACGCTCCCTCGCGGTGATCTCCGAGATCCTTCCCGCGCCCGAGCAGGGCCGCACCCGCGTGCAGCACCACTTCGCCCCCGGCACCATCGAGGGCGCCGACGTCACCGGCGCCGAGGCCGCCCCCACGACCACGCTCATCGGCCGCCGCGTGGAGTGGGTCTACAGCGAGGAGCACGCCTACGAGCACGTGTACCTCTCCCCGCGCTGGTACTCGTGGCAGTGCCTGGCCGGTCCGGAGCGCGGGCTCGCCGACACCGACGAGAACAGCGTGTGGGAGGTGCGCCCCGGGATCTACGTCTTCGCGTGGCGCGAGAAGGTGATCCCGTGCGCCTCGGTCACGATCGCCGACCACCGCGACGTGAACGCGATCCGCTCCCACGGCGTGCTGTTCGGTCTGGACGAGACCGGTGAGGTGCCGACGCACTTCACGTTCGGCGCGCACGGCCGCCTGCTGTCGACCACCCACCACACGCCCGCGCTCGAGCCCGCGACCTTCGGAGACGCCTGACATGACCGACGTCGCCGACCTCCTCGTCACCGGCTCCGTGATCCGCACGTCCGACCGCGCCCGTCCGCGCGCCGAGGCCTTCGCCGTGCGCGACGGACGGATCTTCGCCGTCGGCGACCGCGCCGACGTGGAGGCGTTCCGGGGCCGCCGCACGCGGGTCGTCGAGGTCGGCGACGCGGCCGTCTACCCCGGCTTCGTGGACGTGCACAACCACCACGCGCTCGCCGGACGGACCGAGCTCTTCGAACTGTCGCTCGCCCCCTCCCTCACGCTCGACGAGATCCTCGACCGGGTGCGGGAGAAGGCGAAGACCCTGCCCGAGGACGCCTGGATCGTCGGCGGCGCCGTGGCCACGACCCTGCTCCCGACGCTGGCGAACACCGCCACGCGGCGCCGGCTGGACGTGGCGGCGGGCGGACGGCCGGTGGCGCTCATGGAGGACTCCCGGCACAACCGCTGGGCCAGCACCCGGGCCCTGGAGCTCGCCGGCATCACGGCCGACAGCATCCCGACCTCCGGGGTGACGGTGCTCGACCCCGACGACGGCACCCCCACCGGGGTGCTCCTGGAGGCCGCGGGCATCCCGGTGCAGGAGGCGTACGACCGCAGCGGCGGACTCACCCCGGAGCAGCACGTCGCCGCGTCGCGCCGCGGCATCGAGCTGCTGAACTCGTTCGGGATCACGGCGTTCCAGGACGCGGGGGTCTCCGTCGACATCCTCGCCGCACTCGCCGGGCTCGACCGCGCCGACGAGCTGCACGCCTGGGTCGTCTCCTCGCTCCTCATCAACGACGAGATCTTCGGGTTCGACCCCATCGGCGCTCCCCTCCTCGACCGGGGCGAGGAGTTCCGCACGCCGCACCATCGCCCGGACTTCGTGAAGATCTTCCTCGACGGCGTGCCGCCCGCCCGCACCGCCTCCTTCCTCGACCCGTATCCGGCGGATCCGGTGCACGGGGCGCACTTCCATGGCGAGACGACCATGACCCTCGACGAGCTCACCGACTGGCTGCGGGCCGTCGCCGCCCGCGGTCTCGGGGCCAAGGTGCACTGCACCGGCGACGGGTCGGCACGGCTCGTGCTCGATGCCGCCGAGCGCCTGCGCGGGGAGGGCTTCACGACGCCGGTGCAGATCGCGCACGGGCAGTTCCTCGCGGAGAGCGACATCCCCCGGCTCGCGGCGCTCGACGTCTCCGCCGACATCTCCCCGTTCATCTGGTACCCGGGCGTCATCCCCCAGGCGCTGGCGGACGTGCTGGGAGAGCGTGCCGAGCACTCCCAGCCCAACCGTGCCCTCCTCGACGCCGGAGCCCTCGTGGCCGGCGGCTCGGACTGGCCGGTGAGCGAGTCGCCGAACACGCTCGAGGGCCTGCAGGGGCTGGTGACACGCGCCGATCCGCTCGGTCGGGCCGCGGGCACGCTGTGGCCGGAACAAGCGATCTCCGCCGAGGAGGCGCTGGAGGTCTTCACGATCAACGCCGCGACGGCGATGGGGCTCGGCGCGGAGACCGGTTCCCTGACCCCCGGCAAGTCCGCCGACTTCGTGATCCTGGAACGGGATGCGATCGGCGGACCGGCGGAGGAGATCGTGCACACCGAGGTCGTCTCGACATGGTTCGCCGGGCGCGCGGTGCACGAGCGCTGAACACGACGCGCCGTACGATGGGCGCATGCGCCGCTTCCCCGCCTCCGTCTATCGGGTCGGGGACGAGCCCGATCCCCGGTTCTCCCTCGCCAACGAGCGCACGTTCCTGGCCTGGACCCGGACCGGACTGGCGCTGATCGCGGGTGGCGTCGCGCTCGAGGTCCTCGGCCTCGACCTGCACCCCGGCTTCCGGCTGGCCGCCTCGCTGCTGCTGATGATCGCCGGCACGGCCGTGGCCCCGCTCGCCTGGTTCGAGTGGATGCGGGCGGAACGCGCCCTCCGACAGGGACGGCCCCTGCCGGGCGCGCTGTCGGCGGTGGTGCTCGCCGTGGTCGTCGTGACGACGGGACTGCTCGTCCTCGCCGGGGTGCTGTGGCGCTGACGGAGCCCTGCCGATGACCGCCCCCGATACTCCCGCGCCCGACACCTCGGCGCCCGATCTGTACGATCCCGGGCTGCAGCCGGAGCGCACGGAGCTGGCCTGGCGGCGCACGGCCCTCGCGATCGCGGTCGGCTCGCTGCTGTCGCTGCGGGTGTTCCCCCTCGTGCTGCCGACCGGCGCCGAGGGGTGGGGCCTCGTCCCGGGCGTGCTGGGTGTCGGCACGGCGGCGCTGCTCTGGATCGCCGCTCGCCATCGGCAGCGCCGGACGACCGCGGTGCTCACCGCCCGGGCGCGCGGGCCGCTGCCCGGCGGCGGACTCCCGCTCGCGCTGACGGTGTTCGCGACCGGCTTCGGTCTCGTCGCCCTCGCGCTCGTGGCGCTGACGCTGCTCACGCGCTGACACGCCGGAGCGCGGGGCGAACGCGACAGATGCCGTGACCGCCCCGCGTCCCCTCGCCGCCCTCCCTCAGTCCGCGAGGAGGAACCGCGCGCCGCGTTCGCCGATCATGGCCGCGGGCGCGTTGGTGTTGCCGGTCGGCACGGTCGGCATGACCGAGGCGTCGACCACCCGGAGGCCCTCGATCCCGCGTACCCGGAGCTGCGGGTCGACAACGGACTCGGGGTCGGAGCCCATGCGGCAGGTGCCGACCTGGTGGTGGTAGGTGATGGCCGTGCGGCGCACCCACTCCTCCACGTCGTCGTCCGCGACATCCGGCCCGGGGTAGACCTCGACCGCACCCCACTCCTCGGCGAGCGCGGGCTGTGCGCCGATGCGGCGGCACTGGCGCACCGAGGCGGCCAGGGCATCGGCATCACGCTGATCCTCCAGCGCCGCCAGGTCGATGTGCGGCAGGTCGTCGAGGCCAGGACCGGTGAGGCGGAGCTCGCCGCGGCTGTACGGCGTGACCAGGCCCGCCATGAGCGTGAACCCGTCGGTGCCCCGCGGCTCCAGCTCTCCCCACATCGGGACGGAGAAGTGGATGGGCTGCGTGTCCGGCTGCGCGAGGCCGTCCCGGCTGCGCCAGAACAGGTGGCTCTGCGTGACGGAGACCCCCGGCTGCGGCGGGCCGACGGGCTTCTTCTCGGTCGCGAAGATCACCGGGGAGAGGAGGTGGTCGTGCAGGTTCTTCCCCACCGCGGGGGCGTCGAGCACGACGGGGATGCCGAGGGCACTCAGCTCGTCGGCGGGACCGATGCCCGAGCGCAGCAGGATGACAGGAGTGCCGAGTGCTCCCGCCGAGAGGATGACCTGGTCCGCGAGCACCTCCTCGGCGTCGTCGCCCTCCCCCAGCCGGATGCCGACCGCACGACCGTCGCGCACGATCACGGAGTGGACGGCGCGACCGGTGAGGATCGTCATCCGGTCGGCGACGGGCTGCGCATAGGCGGTCCAGGTGTTGACGCGGCGGCCGTCCGTGATCGTGACCTGCTCCTGCGAGACCCCGTCGAGCGTGCCCCCGTTGTAGTTCGGGTTGCGCGGCAGCCCCTCCTCGGCGGCGGCGTCGATGATCGAGGCCTGGATGGGTGCGAGCGCGTAGTCGTCGGTCACGGGCAGCAGGTCGTTCTCGATCGCATCGTAGATCGGCTCGACCTCGGCCCAGCCCCATCCGGTCGCGCCGGCCGCCTCCCACGCGTCGTAGTCGGAGGCCGCGCCGCGCACCCAGATCATGGCGTTCAGCGCGTGCGACCCACCGGTGACCTTGCCGCGAGGAAGATGCAGCCGACGACCGGCCGCGTGCGGCTGCGGCACGGTGAAGAAGTCCCAGTCCTCGGCGGAGTGCCAGAGTTCACCCGCCCGCGCGGGGTCGTGGATGGCCGGGTTCGTGTCGTAGCCGCCCGCCTCGACGAGCGTCACCGCGACACCGGCGTCGGTGAGACGCCGCGCGACGATGGCTCCCGACGTGCCGGCACCGACGACGATGGCGGAGCGCACCGCGCCACTGTTCGCCGCGGCCACGCTCACGCCTTCCGGCCGGGTCCGGAGACGACCTGGGTGACGGCGACGGACTTGAGCCCCTCGACGCCGAACTCCAGCCCGTAGCCCGAACTCTTCACGCCGCCGAACGGCACCATCGGGTGCAGCCCGCCGTGCGAGTTGATCCACACCGTGCCGGACTGCATGCGCGCAGCGACGGCGCGGGCCTCCTCCGGGTCGCTCGCCCACACCGACGCGCCGAGACCCACGTCGAGGGCGTTCGCGAGCGCGAAGGCCTCGTCGACGTCGCTGTACCGGATGACGGGGAGCGCGGGACCGAACTGCTCCTCCTGCACGAGCGCCGCGTCGTTGTCGATGTCGGCGACGATGGTGGGCCGGTAGAACAGCTCGCCGAGGTCGGCGGCCGGCTCTCCACCGGTGACGATCCGGGCGCCGCGGCTCCGCGCATCGTCGACCAGGCGACTGACGATGTCGAACTGCGGGCGGTTCTGCAACGGTCCGAGCACGTTGCCCTCGTCGAGCCCGTTGCCCATCGGCACCTGCGCGGCGATGGCGGCGAGCGCGTCCACGACCTCGTCGTACACGGAGTCGTGCACGTAGAGGCGCTTCATGGCGGCGCAGGTCTGTCCGGTGTTGATGAACGCACCCCAGAAGAGGTCTTCCGCGATCGCGGAGGGATCGGCGCCGGGGAGCACGATGCCCGCGTCGTTGCCGCCCAGCTCCAGCGTGAGGCGGGCGAGGTTGCCCGCGGAGCTCTCGATGATGCGGCGCCCGGTCGCGGTGGAGCCGGTGAACATGATCTTGGCGATGTCGGGGTGCGAGGCGAGGCGGGCGCCCACCTCGCGGTCGCCGGAGACGCCGATGAGGACGTCGGCGGGCAGCACGTCGTTCATCACGGCGAGCATCGCCAGCACGCTCAGCGGCGTGTACTCGCTGGGCTTCGCGACGACCGTGTTGCCCATGCGCAGCGACGGGCCGATCTGCCAGATCGTGATCATGAGCGGCCAGTTCCACGGCCCGATGGCGCCGACCACACCGGCCGCCTTGTAGACGAGCTCGGCGTGCAGCGTCTCGTCGTCGACGAGCACCTGCGACTCCAGGACGGTGGTGGCGTTGGTGCGCAGCCAGGCCGAGCAGGCGCCGAGCTCGAACCGCGCGTTGGGGCCGTTCAGCGGCTTGCCCTGCTCCCGCGACAGGAGGTAGGCGAGCCCCTCGGCGTTCGCGTCGATGGCGTCGGCCGCGGCGAGGAGGAGTGCGCTCCGCTTCTCGTGTCCGAGCGCCTCCCACGCGGGCTGCGCGGCCTTCGCGCGGGCGATGGCGTCGTCGAGGTCGGAGACCGTGGCCACGGGAGCGCGTCCGATGACCTCCCGCGTCGCGGCGTCGGGGATCTCGCGCCCCTCGCCCTGCGGGGGCTGGATGCGGTCGAGCAGCGCCGCAGCGGCGGACGCCGCGGCATCGGCGGATCCGGAGTCGACGGCTACGGGAACGGCGGAATCGGACATCGGTGTCTCTCCTTCGAGCGGGTCACGGCGCGGACGCCGGTCTTCTTCTCATTCTCGGTCGGCCCTTGCCGCCGCACTTGTCGCGGAGCGCGCCGGAGATGTCCCCGCGCGAAGGATGCGCTCCCGAGCCGGTCCCGCGTGAGCGAAGCGGGCCCCCATCCGGTCCGGGGAGCCGGGAAGCGCCGGGCGCGGCGTGCGCCATCGACGCCTCGGATCCCACCACGCCGGCCCTCGCACCTGCGGCACTCCCTCTCGCATGCGGATCTGCCACCCCGAGGTGTCCAGTGTGCGGTGGTGGTGCCAGCACAGCGCGACCCCGTTGTCGGTGTGCGTCGGACCTCCGTGCGCGTGCTCCGTGACGTGGTGGATCTCGCACCAGGCGGCGGGGACGTGACACCCGGGGATCAGGCACTCACCGTCCCGCACGCCGATCGCCCGGCGCTGCGCGGGGGTGAAGATCCGGTCGCTCGACCCGAGCCCGACGATCCTCCCGCCGGCGCCGAGCACGACCCGCTGGACCGTCCCTCCGCACGCGGTGTGCGCGGCCACCCGCGTCGACACCGGCGTCTCGGCACCCTCGACCCGCGCCCAGCCGCGCCCGGTGGCATAGTCCTCGGCGGCGACCGTGACCACGAGTGTCGGGGCGGCACCGCCCAGCCGTGGCATGTCGTCGTGCCGGGCCGCGATCCCCAGAGCCGCCGCGAGCGCGTCGTGCTGCTTCTGTGCCCGCGTGCGCCCGTCGACCATCCCGCCGGGGTCGCCGGCCGGGAGCACATCGTCGTCCGGGGACACCGCCGTGTTCCGCTGCGCGGCATCCGCGAGTTCCGCGGACGGGACGAAGTGCACGCCGGGAAGCGGCGGACCATCGACCTTCGGGTTCAGATATGCGTCCCAGATCCGCTGCAGCTGCCCCGCGACCTCGGGCAGCAGTGCGCCCCGGACCGGGATCACGCCGTCCTTGGCGCGCCCCAGCACCACACCCCGCGCTCGAAGCGCGATGTCTTCCGCAGGCTCCGCGCCGTCGGGGTCGAGGTACTGCACGATCAGCTGCGCCCGCACCCGCAGATCCTCGGGTGTCGGCGCCGGCCCGGGCTCGTTCTGGGCGTCATCACTGTTCTCGGCGCCATCACTGTTCTCGGCACCGTCGCAACTCTCCTCGCCACGAGCGACCTCCGCGAGATACGCGTCGGCCTCCCAGCGGTCGGCGAGGCGCACGCGAGGGCCTGCCTGCTCGATCGGCCCGGTCGCGGCCAGCAACCCGGTCACGCCGAGCGCCCCGTCGAGGAGGGCCTCGCGCAGCGCCGGCCACCGCGCCGGCAGCCACTCCCCGGAGGAGAGGTCGACCTCTCGTCGCACCAACCGCGCGGCCTTCACCACCCGCGCGGCGGACGCGCCGTCGGTGCGGAGCACCCGCTGCAGCAGCTCGTTCATCGAGCGACAGCCGAACCGGCCGCAGAAGGCCGGCTCCCCCGATCCCGCCGGACGCGGATCGGCGTTCGCCACCGCATCCACGATCACGGCCTCCACGCGTCGCTGGATCTCTCCCGCGACCCGCAGCAGGTCCATCAGCTCCCGTGCGTCGAGAGCGCCCACGGTGCCGGATCGCAGCACGGCGTCGAGAGCGACGACCGTGTCGTCGAGAACCGCTGCCGGGGTGCCTTCCATACGACGATTCAACAGAGGGCCACCGACATTGCGAGGCCCGATTACCCCTGTTCAGAGTGATATTCCAGTACGCGCGAAGGACTCCTCCTGCACACGAACAGACCCGTGATCAACCCTCCGCATCACAACACCATCCGCACAGCATGCCGCCGCCGAAATCCGCCGCTTCCCGGCACGACCCCCGCACCCCACCCACGACCCGCGGCACCGACGCCCGTCGCACCCCAACGACCCCCGTCGCAGGACACAACCGTCACGCCCGGTCGAAGTCCTCGAAGATCAGGATCGTCCGGGTCGAGCGGATCGACGGGATCGCCTGGATGTCCTCCAGCACGATGCGGCGCAGGTCGCGGGCGTCGTTGGCGCGCACGAGCAGCAGCACGTCGAAGTCGCCGCCGACGAGCGCCATGTGCTCGATCTCCGGGATCGCCCGGAGCCGCGCGCTCACCTCCTGCCACGTGGCCTGTTCGATCGCGAGGGTCACGTACGCGCTCGCGTGATGCCCCAGCAGCACGGGGTCGGTGCGCACGGTGTACCCCGTGATCACCCCGGCGTCGCTGAGCCGCTTGATGCGGGCATGCGCCCCCGCGCGGGAGATGTGCACCGCCTCGGCGATCGCGGTCATGGACGCCCGCGCATCCCGCCGCAGCTCCGCGAGGATCGCGCGATCCGTCTCGTCCAGCGCCGCCATGGCACCCCTCTCCCGTCCGGGAAATCCTGACATTTCGGAAGCCATTGTGGCACGTCGCGAGCAATCGTCCACGATCCCGCGACGGATCTTGGATGACTGTCACACGCGCGGCATGCTGTCCTCATCGAGTTCGGCAAGGAAGGCGGACGGATGCACCCCCACGACATGCTCCCGCGGGACACCGCGGTACGACTGGTCGCCGAGGACGGGACCACCCTCCCCGACGAGACCTACGCGCTCCCCGCCGCCGACGTCCTGCTGGCGGCCTACCGCGGCCTCGTCGAAGGCCGCCGCATCAACGATCAGGCCGGCGCGCTCGTGCGCCAGGGCCGCCTCGCGGTCTACCCGTCGTCGCACGGCCAGGAGGCCTGCCAGGTGGCCGCGGCGATGGTGCTCGGCGACACCGACTGGCTCTTCCCCACGTACCGCGACTCGGTCGCCGTGATCGCCCGCGGCGTCGCTCCCGCGGAGGCGATGGTGCTCCTCAAGGGCGACTGGCACTCGGGCTACGACGTGCGTGCGCACCGCGTCGCCCCGCAGGCCACCCCACTCGCGACCCAGCTGCTGCACGCGGTCGGCTTCGCGCAGGCGGCGAAGCACCGCGGCGAGGACACCGTGGTGCTCGCGCTCTGCGGCGACGGCGCGACGAGCGAGGGCGACTTCCACGAGGCGATGAACTTCGCGGCGGTGTTCCACGTGCCCGTCGTGTTCTTCGTGCAGAACAACGAGTTCGCAATCTCGGTCCCCCTCTCCCGGCAGACCGCCGCCCCCTCCCTCGCCCATAAGGCGGTCGGCTACGGCATGCCGGGACAGCGCGTCGACGGCAACGACGTGGCCGCGGTCCTCGCGGTGCTCACGGAGGCCGTCGACCGCGCCCGCGCCGGCGGCGGCCCCTCTCTCGTCGAGGCCCACACGTACCGCATGCAGGCGCACACCAACGCCGACGACGACACCCGCTATCGCGAACGCGAGGAGGTGCAGGCCTGGCTCGCCCGCGATCCGCTGCTCCGCCTGCGCGCGCACCTCACCGCGACGGGGACGCTGGACGACGAGGCAGAAGAGCGCTTCGCCGCGGGTGCGGAGGAGATCGCCGCCGCCATGCGCACCGCCCTGAACACCGATGCGGAGCTCGACCCGGAAGACCTCTTCCGCTTCGTGACCGCGACCCGCTCGCCGCAGCGTGAGGAGCAGTGGCAGCTCCTCCGGGAGGAGATCGAGCGCTCCCACCCCGCCGAGACGATGACGACCGGAGGCCCCCGATGACCATCGCCGAGCACGAGACGCCGGTCGCGACGGACGCCGGCACCACCACGACCATGACCATGGCCGCCGCCCTCAACCGCGCTCTCGCCGACGCCCTCGCCGCCGACCCCGACGTGGTCGTGTTCGGAGAGGATGTGGGAGCCCTCGGCGGCGTCTTCCGCATCACGGACGGACTCACCGCCCGCTTCGGCGAGGACCGCTGCTTCGACACCCCGCTCGCGGAGTCCGGCATCATCGGCACCGCCGTCGGCATGGCGATGAACGGGATGCGCCCCGTGGTCGAGATGCAGTTCGACGCCTTCGCCCTGCCCGCGTTCGAGCAGATCGTCAGCCATGTCGCGAAGCTCGGCAACCGCACCCGCGGCGGGATGCGCATGCCGCTCGTGATCCGCATCCCGTTCGGCGGCGGCATCGGGGGCGTCGAGCACCACTGCGACTCGTCCGAGGCGTACTACGCGCACACGCCCGGCCTCACCGTCGTGAGCCCGTCCACCCCGCAGGACGCCTACTCGCTGCTCCGGGCGGCCATCGCCGCGCCGGACCCGGTGGTCTTCCTCGAGCCCAAGAAGCTCTACTGGTCGAAGGGCGAGGTCGACACCGCCGTGACGGCGGAGATCGGCGCGGCGCGCATCGCCAGGGAGGGCACCGACGTGACCCTCCTCGCGTACGGAGCCTCCGTGCCGCTCGCGCTGGAGGCGGCTGAGGTCGCCGCGGGCGAAGGGCGCAGCGTGCAGGTGGTCGACGTGCGCTCCCTCTCCCCCTTCGACGACGAGACGGTCACCGCGGCGGTGCGGTCCACGGGACGCGCGGTCGTGATCGCCGAGGCCCCGGGATTCGTCAGCGTCGCCTCCGAGATCCAGGCCCGGGTGTTCGAGCGCTGCTTCGAGTACCTGGAGGCCCCGGTGCGGCGGGTGACCGGTTTCGACACCCCCTACGCGCCGCCGAAGTTCGAGCACTGGTACCTGCCGGACGTCGATCGGGTGCTCGACGCGATCGACACGCTGCACTGGGAGGACGAAGCATGAGCACCCCGGTGAAGACCGCGACCCGCGTGTTCCGCCTCCCCGACCTCGGCGAGGGACTCACCGAGGCCGGCCTCGTGCAGTGGCTGGTGTCCGTCGGCGACACGATCGCGACCGACCAGGCCATCGCCGAGGTCGAGACCGCGAAGAGCGTCGTGGAACTGCCCTCGCCGTTCGCGGGCGTTGTGACGGCGCTGCACGGCACACCCGGCGACACCATCGACGTCGGGGCCCCGGTGCTGGAGGTCGCCGACCCCGGCAGCGAGGAGACCACGTCCGCGCCGCAGGCCCCCGCCGCGCAGCCCGAGCACGAGGCGTACCGGCAGGAGGAGCGGGCGGGGTCGGGCAACGTCCTCATCGGGTACGGCACCTCCGCGTCCGCCTCGACGGGTCGGCGACGCCGCCCCGTGGCGCCACGCCCCGCACCGGCACCCGCCTCGTCAGCACCCGCACCCGCCGCACCCGCCGCGACCGCTCCGGAGTCGCCCGCACCGGCCCCCCGCGACGCCGCGCGACCCGCGCCGGTCGCCGTGCGGTCGCCACTCGTGCGGCGCCTCGCCCGGGATCTGGGCCTCGACGTGCACGCGATCTCCCCCACCGGAGCGGACGGGGCGATCACGCGCGCCGACGTGCTGCGCGCCGCCGTGGACCATGCGGTGGACGGCGTCGCCGCGGCCCCGGCGCCGACCTCCGCGACCGCTCCCACCGGCGAGATCGACGGCCTCCCGGTCCGCAGCCGCGAGCGCCTGTCCCCGCTGCGCCGTACCGTGAGCGCCCGGCTCGCCCAGAGCCGCTCGGAGATCCCCGAGGCCACCGTGTGGGTCGACGTCGACGCCACCGAGCTCTGGGACCTCCGCGGGCGGATGGCTCCCGAGGGCGCGAAGGCCCCGTCGATCACGGCGCTCCTCGCGCGGTTCGTGCTGCTCGCACTGGAGGACTACCCGGTCCTCGCCTCGCGGCTCAGCGACGACGGCTCCGAGTTGATCTCGTTCGACGGCGTGAACCTCGGCGTCGCGGCCGACACCGAACGCGGCCTCCTCGTCCCGGTCGTCCCGCACGCGCACCGGCTCACGGTCGCCGACCTCGACGCCGCCCTGCGCGAGCTCGCGGCCACCGCGCGCGCCGGCACGCTCCCGCCCGAGCGGCTCCGCGGATCGACCTTCACGCTCAACAACTACGGCGGGCTCGGCGTCGACGGCTCCGCGGCGATCATCAATCACCCCGACGTCGCGATCCTCGGCATCGGCCGGATCATCGAGCGGCCCTGGGTCGTGGACGGGGCGATCGTGCCGCGTCGCATCGTCCAGCTCTCGCTCGTGTTCGACCACCGCGTCTGCGACGGCGGGTATGCGGCCGGATTCCTCCGCCGCGTGGTGGAGCTCATCGAGCATCCGCTCCGCGCCTTCGGGCGGGTCTGAGGTCGACCGGCCGGCGAACCCTCGTGGGCGGAGCGCCGATACGCTACGCTCGGCGATTACTGACCGATCATTCGGTAAGTCATCGCCGACGTACCCGCGTCGGCGCTCCCCCTCGCAGAACAACGGAGTTCGCATGACCTCAGCCACCGCAGCCGCCTCGTCGACCGGAAGGATGCCCGCCGAGGAGCGGCGCGTCCTCGCCGGCACCCTCGTGGGGACGTCGATCGAATGGTACGACTTCTTCATCTACGCCCAGGCGGCGGGCCTCGTGCTCGCCCCGCTCTTCCTCGCCCCCATCGCGGAGTCGAGCCCCGGGCTCGCCCAGGTGCTCTCCTTCGCGACCATCGGCATCTCGTTCCTGTTCCGCCCACTCGGCGCTATCGTCGCCGGACACCTCGGCGACAAGCTCGGCCGGAAGAAGATGCTCGTCTTCACCCTCGTGATGATGGGGCTGTCCACCTCCCTCATCGGTCTGCTGCCCACGTACGCCGCCATCGGCGTCGCCGCCCCGATCCTCCTGATCCTCCTGCGCATCCTGCAGGGCTTCTCGGCCGGCGGCGAATGGGGCGGCGCAGCCCTCATGGCCGTCGAGCACGCACCGACGGCGCGACGCGGCCTGTTCGGCGCGTTCCCGCAGATCGGCGTGCCGGTCGGCATGATCCTCGCCACGTTCACCCTCTGGGCCCTCACGAGCTCGATGTCCCCCGAGGCCTTCCTCGAATGGGGCTGGCGCATCCCGTTCCTGCTCTCGATCGTGCTCATCGCGGTCGGCTACGTCATCCGTCGCGCGGTCGACGAGAGCCCCGTGTTCGAAGACCTCCGTCGCCGCCGCAAGGAGGCCTCGGCGCCGCTCGGGCAGCTCTTCCGCGCGCACACGAAGCAGGTCGTGCTCACGGCCGTCATCTTCATCGCCAACAACGCCGCCGGATACCTGCTGATCGCGTTCTTCGCGACGTACGCCGTCACGGCTCTCGGCATGGAGCGCCCGCCGGTGCTGCTGGCGACCACGCTCGCCTCGTTCGGCTGGCTGATCTTCACACTGTGGGGCGGCGCGCTGTCCGACCGCCTCGGCCGCATCCGCACGTTCCAGATCGGTTACGTCGCCCTCGCCGTGTGGGCCATCCCGATGTGGTTCCTCATCGACACCGCGAACATCGTCTGGTACTTCGTCGCCCTGTTCGTCATGACGTTCGCGCTTGGACTCTCGTACGGCCCGCAGGCGGCGCTGTACGCCGAGATGTTCCCCGCGAACGTGCGCTACTCGGGCGTCTCGATCGGCTACGCCCTCGGGGCCATCCTCGGCGGCGCGTTCGCACCGATGATCGCGGAGGCGCTGCTGAACCAGTTCCACGCCGCGTGGACGATCGGCGTCTACATCGCGGTCGCGTCGATCATCTCGCTCATCGGCGTCTCGCTGGTGAAGGAGACGAAGGGCGTGGATCTCAGCGTCTGACTCCTGGTCCGGGATCGCGGCCGGCCGTGCGCCTGTGCCATAATTACCTTACGATCGGTCAGTAATTCACGACCGGCCGCTCCCGGACCACACCAGGACGACGAAGTCAGGAGATCCGCATGCCAGAGGCCTACCTCGTCGGAGGGGTCCGCACCCCGGTCGGCCGCTACGGCGGCTCCCTCTCCGCCGTCCGTCCCGACGACCTCGCGGCGCTCGTCGTCGGCGAGGCCGTGCGCCGCGCCGGGCTCGACCCGGCGCGTACGGAGCTGGACGAGGTCATCCTCGGCGCCGCCAACCAGGCCGGAGAGGACAACCGGAACGTCGCCCGGATGGCCGTGCTCCTCGCCGGCCTCCCCGACACCGTGCCGGGCATCACGGTCAACCGCCTGTGCGCCTCCGGGATGTCCGCCGTCACCATGGCCGCACAGGCGATCCGCGCGGGCGACGCCGATCTCCTCGTCGCCGGGGGCGTCGAGTCCATGACCCGCGCCCCCTGGGTGCAGGCCAAGCCGGAGAAGGCGTGGGCGAAGCCCGGCGCCGCCTTCGACACCTCGATCGGCTGGCGCTTCCCGAACCCGCGCCTCGCCGCACGCGACAAGGCCACCTTCACGATGCCGGAGACCGCGGAGGAGGTCGCCCGGGTCGACGGCATCACACGCGCCGAGGCCGACGCCTTCGCCGTCCGCTCGCAGCAGCGCGCCGCCGCCGCGATCGCCGCCGGCCGCTTCGCCCCGGAGATCGTCGGCGTGCCGGTCCGCGACGGCGAGGTGCTCGTCGACGAGGGGCCGCGCCCGGATACCACCCTCGAGGTGCTCGCGCGCCTCCGTCCCGTCGTGGCCGGCGGAGAGGTCGTCACGGCCGGCAACTCCAGCGCCCTCAACGACGGCGCCTCGGCCGTGCTCGTGGCGAGCGCCGAAGCCGTCGAGCGCCACGGGCTGACGCCCCGCGCCCGGATCGTCGTCGGCACCTCCGCCGCCCTGGCTCCGGAGATCATGGGACTCGGACCGGTCCCCGCGACGGAGAAGGCGCTGCGCCGTTCGGGGCTCTCCCTCGACGACATCGGCGCCGTGGAGCTCAACGAGGCGTTCGCCTCGCAGTCGCTCGCCTGCATCCGGCGGCTGGGCCTCGATGAGGACCGCGTGAACGCCGACGGCGGCGCCATCGCTCTCGGGCACCCACTCGGCTCGTCCGGCTCGCGCCTGCTCGTGACGCTGATGGGACGCATGGAGCGCGAGGACTCCCGCTACGGCCTCGCCACGATGTGCGTCGGCGTCGGCCAGGGCGCGGCCGTGATCCTGGAGAAGGTGTGAGCGGCGCGGACGAGCCGCTGCTCGTCACCCGCACCGCGGACCGCGTCGTCGCGACCCTGAACCGTCCGCACAAGCGCAACGCGATCGACCAGGCCACGATCGACGCGCTGCACGCGCTGTGCGCCGAGCTGGAGGAGACGCCGCGCACGCTCATCCTCACCGGCGCCGACGGGGTGTTCGCGGCGGGCGCCGACATCGCCGAGCTCCGGGACCGTCGCGCCGACGACGCCCGCCGCGGCATCAACGCCCACGCGTTCGTCCGCGTCGCGGAGCTGCCGATGCCCGTCATCGCCGCGATCGACGGCTACGCGCTCGGCGGTGGCGCGGAACTCGCGTATGCCGCCGACATCCGCCTCGCGACGCCGACCCTGAAGATCGGCAACCCGGAGACCGGCCTGGGCATCCTCGCCGCCGCCGGAGCGAGCTGGCGCCTCAAGGAGATCGTGGGCGACGCCCGCGCCATCGAGCTGCTGCTGACCGGCCGCACGGTGCACGCCGAGGAAGCGGTCCGCATCGGTCTCGTCTCCTCGTTGCACGAGGTCGCCGACCTCCTCGCCGCCGCCCACGCGGTCGCCGACCGCATCGCCCGCAACGACCCCGCGGCGACCATCGCGACCAAGCGGGTGTTCCGGGCGCCGCGCGACCAGCACCCCGCGGTCGACCTCGAGGAGCAGGCCGCGCTGTTCGAGAGCCCGGAGAAGCACCGTCGCATGACCGCCTTCCTGGAACGGAGAGACCGATGAGCACGCCCGCCTCCCCCGAAGCCGCAGCCCCGGCCCGTGTCGGCGTGCTCGGCGGTGGACGCATGGGCGCCGGCATCGCCCACGCCTTCCTCCTCGCCGGAGCCCCCGTGACGGTGGTCGAGCGGGACGACGCCGCCGCCGCGGCCGCCGCCGCCCGCGTGCACGGGTCGATCGACGCCTCGCTCGCCCGCGGCACGGCGATCGAGACGGGCGAGGCCTACCGGGCCCGGTTCGCGACCGGGACCGACGCCGCCCTGTTCGCGGACTGCACCCTCGTCGTCGAGGCCGTCCCGGAGGAGCTGGCGCTCAAGATCGACGCCCTCACCCGCGTCGAGCGCCACCTCGCCGACGACGCGGCCCTCGCGTCCAACACGTCGTCCATCTCGATCGACGAGCTCGCGGCGGTGCTCGACCGCCCCGAGCGCTTCCTCGGGATGCACTTCTTCAACCCGGTGCCCGCCTCGACCCTCGTGGAGGTGGTCCGTGGCGGCGCGACCGCGGAGACTTTGGTCGCGGACGCCACCTCCTGGGTCCGCGCGCTGGGGAAGACGCCCATCGTCGTCGCCGACGCCCCGGGTTTCGCTTCGTCACGGCTGGGCGTCGCCCTCGGCCTCGAGGCGATCCGGATGCTCGAGGACGGCGTCGCCTCCGCCGCCGACATCGACGCCGCCATGACCCTGGGCTACAAGCACCCGGTGGGGCCGCTCCGACTCACCGACATCGTCGGGCTGGACGTCCGGCTCGGCATCGCCGAGTACCTCGCGGCGCAGCTCGGCTCGCGCTTCGAACCCCCGACCCTGCTGCGCCGCCTCGTGGCGGAGGGGCACCTCGGCCGCAAGAGCGGACGCGGCTTCTACGAATGGGACGACTGATGAAAGGAACCCCCATGACCGAGATCCTCCCCAGCTACGTGCAGGGCTCCTGGTGGACGCCCGCCTCCGACGCGGACGCCACCGCGGTGCGCGACGCCTCGACCGGGGAGACGGTGGCCCGCGTCTCCACCACCGGTCTCGACCTCGGCGCGACGCTCGACTACGCCCGCACCACCGGCCAGGCCGCGCTCGGCGAGCTCACGTTCCACCAGCGCGCCGTGCTGCTCAAGCAGCTCGCGCTCGCGCTGACCGCCCGCAAGGAGGAGCTGTACGCGCTCTCCAGCCGCACCGGCGCCACCGCGCAGGACTCCTGGGTCGACATCGACGGCGGCATCGGCGTGCTCTTCGCGTACTCCAGCAAGGGCCGCCGCGAGCTGCCGAATGCGAAGGTCTACGTCGACGGCGCCGTGGAGAACCTGTCCCGGGACGGCTCCTTCCTCGGTCGGCACATCTACACCCGGCTGCCCGGGGTGGCGGTGCAGATCAACGCCTTCAACTTCCCCGTGTGGGGCTCGCTGGAGAAGTTCGCGCCGGCCTTCCTCGCCGGTGTCCCCACGGTCGTGAAGCCCGCCACCCCCACCGGCTACCTCACCGAGGCCATGGTGCGCGTGATGGTGGAATCGGGTCTGCTGCCCGAGGGGTCGCTGCAGCTCGTGTCCGGCAGCGTGCCCGACCTCTTCGAGCACCTGCGCCTCGGCGACCTCGTCGCGTTCACCGGCTCGGCGTCGACGGCGGAGCGGCTGCGGGCTCACGACGCGGTGCAGACCGGCGGGGTCCGCTTCACCAGCGAGACCGACTCGATCAACGCCTCGGTCCTCGGCACGGATGCGGCGACCGGCACGCCGGAGTTCGACGCCTACGTGAAGCAGCTCGTCGCGGAGATGACGTCGAAAGCCGGGCAGAAGTGCACCGCGATCCGGCGGGCGATCGTGCCGGAGGACGCGGTGGACGACGTGATCGCCGCCGTGCGCGACCGGCTCGCCGCGCGGATCGTCGTGGGCGACCCGCGCGCCGAGGGCGTGACCATGGGACCGCTCGCCTCGACGGCCCAGCGCGACGAGGTGCTCCGGCAGGTGGCGCGACTCCGCGAGGGCGGCGGCGAGCTCGTGATCGGCTCCCCCGAGACGCCGACGGTCCGCCGTGCGGACGGCAGCGAGGGCCCGGCGGAGGACGGCGCGTTCGTGGCGCCGATGCTCCTGCGCTTCACCGATGCGACGAGCCCCGCCGTGAACGAGATCGAGGCGTTCGGCCCCGTCTCCAGCATCCTCGGCTACCGCACGCTGGACGAGGCGGCCTCGCTCGTGGCCCGGGGCGGCGGCTCGCTCGTGACGAGTGTCGCGACGCACGACCCGGAGGTCGCGACCACGCTCGCCGCGGGGATCGCCGCGTACAACGGCCGCGTGCTCTTCCTCGACCGCGACGACGCCCGCAGCTCGACCGGCCACGGCTCCCCGCTCCCGAACCTCGTGCACGGCGGCCCCGGTCGCGCCGGCGGCGGCGAGGAGCTCGGCGGCATCCGGGCGGTGCTGCACCACATGCAGCGCACCGCGGTGCAGGGCTCCCCGGAGATGATGACCGCGCTCACCGGCGTCTGGCACCAGGGGGCCTCGGCCCGCCCGTTCGACACCGACGACGGCGTGCACCCCTTCCGGAAGTCGCTGGCGGAGCTGCGCATCGGCGATCAGGTCGTCAGCCCCTCGCGCACCGTCACCCTCGACGACATCGAGACGTTCGCGGCGTTCACGGGCGACACGTTCTACGCGCACATGGACGAGGCGTCGGCGGCGGCGAACCCGTTCTTCCCCGGACGCGTGGCCCACGGCTACCTGCTGGTGTCGTGGGCGGCCGGGCTCTTCGTCGATCCGGCTCCCGGTCCCGTGCTTGCGAACTCCGGGCTGGAGAACCTGCGCTTCGTGACCCCGGTGTCCCCCGGCGACGAGATCCGCGTCGAGCTCACCGCCAAGCAGATCACGCCGCGGGAGACCGACGAGTACGGCGAGGTGCGCTGGGACGCGGTCCTGAAGAACCAGGACGACGAGCTCGTCGCGACCTACGACGTCCTGACTCTCGTCGCGAAGGAGCTCACCCCCGCCTGATCCCGAGCCCCCGGGTTCTCGTCGAGGCCCCGCCCTTCCCACGCGGACACGGCGGGGCCTCGGCGCGAAGACGGGGTTTCGGGGTCAGGGGTGGCGGAGGCCGTCGAGGGCGATCGCGACGACGTCGTCGGCGAGACGATCGGCGTCCTCGCGACCGCCGGGACGGTACCACTCCACGATCGAGTTGATCATGCCGAACGTCAGGCGGGCGACGACGGCCGCGTCGATGTCGGAGCGCAGGGCGCCCTCGGCCTGCGCCTCCGCGACGAGGGCCGTGATGCGACGGTCGAACGCCCGGCGCCGGGTGAGGGCGCGGCGCTCGACGTCGGTGTTCCCGCGCACGCGCAGCAGCAGCGTCACGGCGGGGAGCTGGTCCACGAGCACATGAACGGCCCCGCGGAGCACGTGCTCCAGGCGGGCGACCGCATCGGCGGCTCCCCCGCTGTCCGGGAGGGGCGCGTCGACCACCGCCTCCAGCCCGCCGAGGGCGCTGTCGAGGGCGCGGTCGAGCATCTCGTCCTTCGACCCGAAGTGATGGTAGATCGCCGACTTCGACAGCCCGAGGCGCTCGGCGAGCATCCCGATCGAGGTCGCGTCGTAGCCGTGCTCGTTGAAGGCGGCCACCGCGACGGCGAGGATCCCCTGCTGGTCGTACCCGGGGCGGCCGCGCCGCGTGGTCTGCATCTCGGACATCCCCCTCAGTCTCGCACCGCCCGCCGCGCGCATCGCGGAGGTCGACGCCGAGACCCCCGCGTGTCAGCGCAGGTCGTAGACGCGCTTGTACTTGCCCTCGCTGCGCGGCAGTGCACCCGGCTCCTCCAGCCGTACGGCGACCGACGAGCCGATGAACACCTTGATGCGCTGCACCAGCACCTGCGCCGCCGCCTCGCACGTCTCCACGGACAGGTCGGGGTGTCGCTCGATACGGACGGTGAGGGCGTCCATCCGCCCTTCCTTCGTCAGCTCCAGGATGAAGTGCGGCGTGAGCTGCTCGATCCCGAGCACCAGCTCCTCGATCTGCGTCGGGAAGAGGTTGACGCCGCGCAGGATGATCATGTCGTCGTTGCGCCCGGTGACCTTCTCCATCCGCCGCATACCCGGACGCGCCGTGCCGGGGAGCAGGCGGGTGATGTCGCGCGTGCGGTAGCGGATGACGGGGAACGCCTCCTTGGTGAGCGAGGTGAAGACGAGCTCGCCCCGTTCGCCGTCCGGCAGCGCCTGCAGGGAGTCGCCGTCGATCACCTCGGGCAGGAAGTGGTCCTCCCACAGATGCGGGCCGTCCTTGGTCTCGAGGCACTCGTTGCCGACGCCCGGCCCCATCACCTCGCTGAGCCCGAAGATGTCGAGGGCGTCGATGCCGAGCCGCTGCTCCAGCTCGTGCCGCATCTCGTTGGTCCAGGGCTCCGCGCCGAGCACCGCGACCTGGAGCGAGGTGGACCGCGGGTCGATGCCCTGCGCGGCCATCGCGTCGGCGATCGTGAGGAGGTAGCTCGGGGTGCACAGGATCGCGTCCGGCTCGAAGTCGCGGATGAGCTGCACCTGCCGGGCGGTCTGTCCGCCCGACATCGGGATCACGGTGGCGCCCAGGGCTTCGATGCCGGCATGCGCCCCGAGCCCACCCGTGAACAGGCCGTACCCGTAGGCGTTGTGCACCTTCATGCCGCGCCGGATGCCGCTGGCGCGGAGCGACCGGGCCACCAGCGTCCCCCAGCGGTCGAGGTCGCCGCGCGTGTAGCCGACGACGGTCGGGCGGCCCGTGGTGCCGCTGGACGCGTGGATGCGGGCGACGTCGGCCATCGGCACCGCGAACATCCCGAACGGGTACGTCTCGCGCAGGTCGTCCTTAGTGGTGAAGGGCAGCCGGTGCACGTCGTCGAGCGTGCGGATGTCGTCGGGATGCACGCCCGCCTCGTCGAACTTCCGCGTGTAGAGCGGAACGTTGCGATAGGCGTGCTGCACGGTCCACCGGAGGCGCTCGAGCTGCAGGCGCTCGATCTCGGCGCGGCTCATCCGCTCCTCGGGGTCGAGCTCGTCGGTCGTCGGCGGGCGGAGGGCGGAGGCGGGGGCGGTCATCGTCGACACGGGGACTCCTCGGAACGGCGGATCAGAAGGTCTGGGAGGTGGTGCGGGAGCGGCCGCGGAACTCGGCGACCGCGTCGCCCTGCTCGTCCACGACCGTCACGTCGTAGAGGCCGGAGCGACCGGTGCGGGTGCGGCGGACGGCCGTCGCGGTGAGCGTCTGCCCCGCGACGGTGGGCTTGAGGAACGAGATGTCGGCACCGGCGGCCACCGTCACCCGGTCGTCTTCGTTGCAGGCGATCGCGAAGGCGGTGTCGGCGAGCGCGAACACGAGCCCGCCGTGGGTGATCTGGAAGCCGTTGGTCATGTCCTCACGGACGCGCATCGACACGACCGCGTGCCCCGGGTCGTCGCGTTCGACCACGAGCCCGAGCATCGCCGAGGCCCGGTCGCGTTCCATCATGGCCCGGTTCGGCCGCACGGCCTCCGCCGTATCCGTCGCCTCCGTCATCGCCGACCTCCTCGTCGCGCTGGGACGGGACGACCGCGTCCCGTCCGCCCATACTAACTGAACGATCGGTCAGTAACGCAAGGGTGTCGGGGACGCGGGTGGGTCACTCGATCCGGAACGGCGTCCGCAGCGTCGCGTCCTCCACGGTGACGCCGGTGATCACCGCCGCCGGGTCGGAGAAGTCGCGATCCGCGCGGAAGCGGATCGTGCCTCCCTCCCGCGTGGACCATTCGTAGAAGTACTCGCCGGACGAGACCACGCGGAGGAACGTGCCCTCCGGGAAGGCCGCGACCGCCTCCGTCAGCGGAGCGCCGATCCGGACTCCCTCGGCGGCGGGCAGCGCGGCGCCGTCCGGCTCGACGTCGCCCTGGATGTTCGCGATGCCGGCGGCGACCGCCGCCAGCGCATCCCCCTGCTCGGCGAAGTGCAGCACGAGGCGGGACGTCCCGTCGGCGCTCACGACGCGCACCTGCCGGTCGGACCAGTCGAACTCCTCCACGGTGGCCCCCGGGATCGCCGCCACCGCCTCCTCGCGCGAGGTGCCCAGCACGAGGGGGCCCACACCCGTCGTCGTCATCTCCCAGTCGCTCCACGGAGCGGCGGGGTCGGCGGGCGCCGGGGTCTCGGCGACCGGCGGGTCGTCCGTGAGCTCCTCGACGAGAGCGGCTTCCGCCTCGACCGCCCGATCCCGGAGGAGCAGAGCCGCGCGCTCGGCGTCGAACGCGGAGCCGTCGAGCGCCGGCTGCCGCAGGTGCACGACGACGTTGCCGACGGCGGCGAAGGCGTGGTGCACGCGCCAGGGGTTTCCGCCGGAGTTCATGGTCATCGCGCCGGCGAAAGCCCGCACGCCCTCCTCATCGGGCACGGCGACCGCGTTGAAGGTGCCTTCACCCCGAGCGTCGAACTGCGCGCAGCGGTCGACGGTCGAGGCGAGCAGATCCATGCGCTCGGCCGCCACGTCCTCCGACGCGAACTGGAGGATCTCCTGCTTGCCGCTGTTCTGCGTGTCCTCGGCGTCCGCCCAGGGCACCGTGCGCGCCCCGATGCTGAACATCGAGGTCTCCATGATCAGCATCCCGCACACGGACGGGGTGAAGTCCGGGCCGCCCCCGTCCGCGTACTGCAGCAGAATGTCGTCGACCTCACCCGCCGGCGGCGCGGACGGAAGCAGGTCGGCGACCTCGGCCGGCGTGAGCGCGAAGGCGTCGAGGTCGTCCCCCACGAACAGGAGCGGGCCGTCGTACGGCTCCGGCGTCGGCGTCTCCGTCACCGGAGAGGCGGTCGTGGGCGTCGCCTCCGGGGTCGCCGCGCATCCGGGCACGGCGATCAGCGCCGCTGCCGTCGCCGCCGCGAGGAACGCCGCGCCGCGCCTCTTCCGCCTCCCGGGCACCGCAGCCGTCATGAACCCCTCCGAGTGGTCTCGTGCGCACCGATGCGCGCCCCTGAGGGAAGGATAGCGGTCAGGATCCGGGACTCAGGACGCCGGCGGCCGCCCGCCGCGCGTCCGCCGCGGTTCTCGCGCCGCTCGCGCCCTCGGCCGCCCGCCGGCAGGCATCGGCGTCCACGGCATCGAGCGCGGCCGCCACCCGCCCGAGGGCGCGCGGCGTCATCGACAGCGAGGTCGCTCCGAGCCCGACCAGCACGGGGGCGAGTGCCGGGTCACCGGCCGCCTCCCCGCAGATGCCGACGGCCTTGCCCGCCGCGCGTCCCGCCGCCCCGACCGTCCCGATGAGCCGCAGGACCGCCGGCTGCCAGGGATCGTTGAGATCGGCGAGCGCACTGGACAGCCGGTCCGCGGCGAGGGTGTACTGCGCGAGATCGTTGGTCCCGAGACTCACGAAGTCCACGACCTCGAACAGCTCGGCGGCCAGCAGCGCCGCCGCCGGGGTCTCGATCATGATCCCCGCTCTGTCCAGCCCCGCGGCACGGCACCGCGCCGCGAAGTCCGCGGCCTCGTCGACCGTGGCGACCATCGGGGCCATGACCTCCACCTCGGCGGATTCCGCATCGGCGGCCCTGGCCAGCGCGCGGAGCTGATCGTCGAGGAGTGCGGGCCGGCGACGGGAGAGGCGCAGGCCCCGCACACCGAGCGCGGGGTTCTCCTCGTCGTCGTCGTTCGCGAACGGCAACGGCTTGTCGCTCCCCGCATCCAGCGTGCGCACGACGACCTTCCGCCCGGGGAATGCGCGCAGCACCCCGCGGTACGCCTCGACCTGCTCCTCGATGCTCGGCGCCGCTGTCCGGTCGAGGAAGCAGAACTCGGTGCGGAAGAGTCCGACCCCCTCGGCGTGCGCCGCGGCCGCGCTCCCGGCATCCGCGGCGCCCCCGACGTTGGCCAGGAGCGGCACGCGGGTCCCGTCGGCGAGACGACCCCGCCCGTCGAAGGTCACCACGACGGCCGCGGCCCGGGCCTCGGCGATCTCCGCCTCGTCCGGGTCGACGTGGACCGTGCCGCGATCCCCGTCGACGAGGAGCATGGCCCCCTCGGGGATGCCGGTCGCCCCTGGCACCCCGACCACGGCGGGAAGTCCCAGTGCCCGCGCGATGATCGCCGTGTGCGACGTGGGCCCGCCGTCCGCGGTCACGAGAGCGACGCAGCTCCCGCCGTCCAGCGCTGCCGTGTCGGCGGGTGCGAGGTCGGTCGCGACGAGCACGAACGGCTCATCGCGCTCGGGGACCCCGGGCATGTCCACCCGGAGGATCTCGGCGATCATGCGGTCCCGGACGTCACGGATGTCGGCGGCGCGCTCCGCCATCCTCCCGCCGAGCGCTGCGAGCGCCGCCTCGTGTGCCGCGGACGTCTCCCAGACTGCCCGCGCCGCCGTGCGGCCCTGAGCGCGCACGAGGGCGGTGGCTTCCGCGACGAGCTCCGGGTCCGAGGCGAGGAGCCGGGACGCGTCCAGGATCGCCCGCGCCTCTCCGCGGGCCCGTTCGGCGCGCGAACGCAGCTGATCGGCGACGGCGACCGCCGCCCACTCGATCGTGGAGACCTCGGCCTCCCGACCCTCCGGCGGGACGACGGTCTCGGCATCCGGTTCCGGGAGTGCCGGTGCGAGGGACACCGCCCTCGCGGCCACCCGTCCCGGGCTGACGCCGCGGCCCTGCAGCACGGATCCGGAGACGATCTCCGGCGTCGGCGCCGGTTCGTGGTCGGCCCGGGCTCCCGTCTGGTCGTCCCCGGCTGTGCCGAGCGCGGGTGCGGTTCCGGGGCCGCCGGTGGCGCCCTCGTCCGTCTCGACGCCCTCGCCGAATCCTCCCTGGAAGAGCGAGACCAGGCGGTCGATCGCCGCCTCGGCATCCGCTCCCCGACCCGTGAGCTCGAACTCGGTCCCCTGCCGCGCGCCGAGTGCGAGCAACCGGGTCAGGCTCCCGGCCGCGGCCTCCGGGCCGTCCGGCAACCGCCGCAGACGCACGTCCGCGCCCGCCGCCGCTTCCGCGATCAGTGCGGCGGGGCGGGCATGGATGCCGAGAGGATTGCGCACCCGCACCCGACGGGACACCGTCTCCCCGGCCGGCTCCGACCCGTCAGGAGCGCGCTCCGCGGGCGACGTCACGATGTCCTCAGCCGTCGCATCGTCCGTCGGGCCGAGCTGACCGGTCTTCGCGGCGAGGGCCGACGCGGCTTCAGCGGCGACCGCATCGAGGTCGCCCCCGGCCGCCGCGGCCACCACCGCGGCGAGGAGCCCCTCGACGAACGGCGCGGGCGCGAGCCGCACCGGCACGTCGCTGCTGCGCAGCTCCAGCGCGAGCTCGGCGCTCAGCACGGCCGACCCGAGGTCCATGAGCACGAGCACGCCGTCGACCTCGGCGGCGAGTTCATCGATCGCCGCCGACACCGCGACGGCGTCCGTCCCGAGGATGGGCGCGCCGTCCGCGTCCACGCCGGCCCCGGCCGCCACGCGGACCCGCGCGCCGCCGCCCGGCACCATCTGCAGGGCGAGTTCGAGCGCCGCCTCCCCGAGCCGGGCGCTGTGGGAGACGGCGACGATCCCGATCATCCGGCGTCCGCGAGGGCCGCCGCGAGCGCCTCGAACAGGAGCGCGGTCGAGGCGGCTCCGGGGTCGAGGTGGCCCGCGCTGCGTTCACCGAGGTAGCTCGCCCTGCCCTTCCGGGCGACGAGCGGCACCGTGGCGTCGCGGCCGGCGGCCGCGGCATCCGCCGCCGCCCTGGCGGCAGCCGCGGCATCGGCTCCTCCGGCGAGGGCGGAGTCGAAGGCGTCCACCGCGGGCGCCATGGCGTCGAACATCGTCTTGTCGCCCGCCTCGGGCTTGCCCCGCGCGACGATGCCCTCGAGGCCCGCCCGGAGCGCGACGGCGAGCGCCGGTCCGTCGAGCGACGTGACCGCACCGGCGGACATCCCCATGCGCAGGAAGAACGTGCCGTAGAGGGGCCCGCTCGCGCCGCCCACCGAGCTCACCAGGGTCATGCCGACGGTCTTGAGCAGCTCGTCGATCGTCGCGGGCGTCGTCGCCGCGAGCTTCTCCCCGACCGCCGAGAAGCCCCGCGCCATGTTCGCGCCGTGATCGGCGTCCCCGATGGCGGAGTCCAGTTCAGTGAGCCAGTCCCGCTGCGCCGTGACGGCTTCCCGGTACCGGGAGATCCAGTCGACGAGGGCGTCGGTGCCGACGGCCGCCATCACGCGCCCCACCGCAGGCCGGGGGTGATCACCGGGGCGTCCCACAGCCGCAGCAGCTCGTCGTCGGCCTTGAGCACCGTGACGGAGCACCCGGCCATGTCGAGGGACGTGATGTAGTTGCCGACCAGGTTGCGCGCGATCTGCACTCCGGACCTCTCCAGGATCGACGCGACCTCGCCGTACATGAGGTAGAGCTCGATCAGGGGCGTGGCCCCCATGCCGTTGAGCATCACGATCGCAGGCCCGGTGGCGTCGAGGTCGCCCAGGATCGGCTCGACGAGCTGCCGCGCGATCTCCGACGCGGGGGCGAGCGGCTCACGGTGGCGTCCCGGCTCGCCGTGGATGCCGATGCCGATCTCCATCTGGTCGTCGGGGAGGTCGAAGGTGGGCTTGCCCGCGGCGGGGACCGTACAGCTGGTGAGGGCCATGCCCATGGAGCGCCCCTGACCGTTGATGCGCTTCGCGAGGTCGACCACGGCCGCGAGGTCGCGGCCCTCCTCCGCAGCGGCCCCCACGAGCTTCTCCAGCAGGACCGTGAGGCCGACGCCTCGGCGCCCCGCGGTGTAGAGCGAGTCCTGCACGGCCACGTCGTCGTCCACGACGACCGTGCCCACCTCGATCCCTTCCATGGCGGCGAGCTCGGCGGCCATCTCGAAGTTCAGCACGTCGCCGGTGTAGTTCTTGACGATGTGCAGCACGCCGGCGCCGCGGTCGACCGCCTGGGTGGCGACCTGCACGCGGTCGGGGGTGGGCGAGGTGAAGACCTCGCCGGCGACGGCCGCGTCGAGCATGCCGGTGCCGACGTAGCCGCCGTGCAGGGGCTCATGGCCGGATCCGCCGCCGGAGACGACGGCCACCTTGCCCTGAGCCTTCGGTGTCGCCCGGGTGATGACGTGGTTCTCCAGGTCGACCGAGAGTTCGGGGTGTGCGGCGGCGACGCCCTTCAGGGACTCGACGAGGACGTCCTCCGGGGCGTTGATGAGCTTCTTCATCCTGCGATCTCCTTTGATGCGGCGTGAGTCTCGAGCAAAAATCCGAAAGGAATTCGTCAATGTCGAATATGCTCGGAGCCTGCCGGGTTGTCAAGATCGATCCGGCGACCGGAGACCCGGCTCGACGACGACCGGAAGGAGGACGCGCATGATCCAGGCGATCGATCGCGCGGCGAAGATCCTCGACCTGCTCCAGGGCGCCCGCCACCTCGGCATCACGGACCTCTCTGCGGCCCTGAGCCTGCCGCCGTCGACCGTGCACGGCCTCGTGAAGTCGCTGCGCGCGCACGGCCTCGTCGCGAAGGAGCGCGGCGGACAGCGGTACATGCTCGGCCCCACCCTGCTGCGACTGAGCAACGTGTACCTCGACACCCTGGACGTGCGGGCGCGGGCGATGCGCTGGACGCAGGAGTTGGCGCGACGCACGGGGATGTCCGTGCGCCTCGGCGCCCCGCACCTCACGGACGTCCTCGTGATCCACCACAACCTCCGCCCCGACGACAGCCCGCAGATGCTGGAGACGGGGATGGCGGTCCCCGCGCACGCCTCCGCGATGGGGAAGGTGCTCCTCGCGTACGACCAGGGCTTCCAGCAGAGCGTGTTCGCCGAGCCCCTGCGCAGTCTCACCGGCGACACGGTCACCGACGTAGCCCGACTGACCCTCGAGCTGCCGGGGATCGCGGAGCGCGGGACGGCGGCGGAGAGCGATGAGGCCGTCCTCGGTGAGTCGTCCCTCGCGGCACCGATCGCCGACGCCTCGAACACGATCGTCGCCGCGGTGGCCGTCGTGCTGCCGACCGCGGAGGCACCGGCATCCGACGCCGTCGTGCACGCGCTCCGCGAGACGGCACGGAACATCTCCCGCGAACTCGGCGCGACGTCCTGGCCACCGCCCGTGGCCCCCGCCGAGGACTGACGGCGGGCGCGTCCACCCTCGATCCCGGCGGTCAGCCGCGCAGGGCGAGTGCGAACGGCAGCACGGCCGTGGCCCCGGCCTGTCGCACCGTGCGCGCCGCGACCGTCAGGGTCCAGCGACTGTCGATGAGGTCGTCGACGAGCAGCACCGGGCCGGCGGGGACCTCGAGATGCGCCGCGTCGAAGCGGTCCCACACCCCCGCGAGCCGGAACACGCTGTTCCCGCCCGCCTGCCCCGAAGGCCCTCCGCCGCGCCACTCCAGCGCGCCGAGGTAGGGCAGCCGCCCGATCTCGGACAGCCCGCGGGCGAGGGAGTCGACGAGCTGCGGATGCGACCGCGACGGCATCGCGACAACAGCCACCGGCCGCTCCGCCCAGCCCCACCCCGCGAGCACGCGCACGCAGGCCTGCAGCAGCGCCGGGCTGATCGGCGCGTCCGGGGCACCTGCCGCGAAGATCTCGCGCAGCGTGCCGCCCCAGCCGAGGTCGGTGAGCCGGGCGAGGGCACGCCCTTCGTCGGCCTGCTCTCCCGCGGGGATGCGGCCGCGCACCGGCACGTCGAGGCGGTCGGCCCCTGTCGGCCACGCGCGACGCGGCTCGACCGGCACGCCCACCCGGTCGAGGGAGGCGGCCGCCTGTGCGCTCGCCGTCTGCGCGACCTCCGCCGGGAACCACACGCCCGCGCAGTTGTCGCACCGGCCGCACGGGGCCGCGGTGTCGTCGTCGAGGGCCCGCTGCAGGAAGGCCATCCGGCAGCCGTCCGTGCGCTCGTACTCGAGCATGTGCTCCTGCTCCGCCACCCGCTCGGCGGCGATGCGCTCGTAGCGTTCGGCGTCATACGTCCACGGCTGTCCCGTCGCGACCCACCCACCCTGCACCCGACGCACGGCACCATCCACGTCGAGCACCTTCAGCAGCAGCTCGAGCGGCGTGCGGCGGATGTCGACGAGGGCCTCCAGCGCCGGCGTCGAGATCGGGCTGTCGCCGAGCGCCGCGATCACCCGTTCCGCACGCTCCCGATCGGGCATCGACGCGGTCGCGAAGTAGTGCCAGATCTCGCGGTCTTCGACACCGGGGAGCAGGAGCACGTCGGCGCTCTCGCTGGCACGCCCCGCTCGTCCCACCTGCTGGTAGTACGCCACCGGTGAGGACGGCGCGCCGAGGTGGACGACGAACCCGAGGTCCGGCTTGTCGAACCCCATGCCGAGGGCGCTGGTCGCGACGAGGGCCTTCACCTCGTTGCGCTTGAGCAAGCCCTCCGACTCCGCACGCTCCTCGGGGTCGGTCTGCCCCGTGTAGGCGCGCACGTCATGGCCGTGGTCGCGCAGGAACCGCGCGGTGTCGACCGCCGCCGCCACCGTCAGCGTGTAGATGATCCCGCTGCCCGGGAGATCGTCGAGGTGGCTGAGCAGCCAGGCCAGGCGGCTCGCCGAGTCCTTGAGGCGGAGCACCCCGAGCCGCAGCGAGGTACGGGCGAGCGGCCCCCGGATCGTGAGCACGCGCACCGCCTCCGCTCCACCCGTGCCACCCGGCAGCGCCCCGAGCTGCTCGGCCACGTCGGCCACCACGCGGGAGTTCGCCGTCGCGGTCGTCGCCAGCACCGGCACGTCGGCGGGCATCTGCGCGATGAGGTCGCGCAGTCGGCGGTAGTCCGGACGGAAGTCGTGCCCCCAGTCGCTGATGCAGTGCGCCTCGTCGACGACGAGCATGCCGAGCCGCGCCACCAGCGCGGGCAGCTGCTCCTCGCGGAAGGCCGGGTTGTTGAGCCGCTCCGGCGAGACGAGCAGGACGTCCACGTCGTCTCCGGCGAGCCGCTCCTGGACCTCGGCCCACTCGTGGGCGTTCGTCGAGTTGATCGCCACGGCGCGCACGCCCGCGCGCTCGGCCGCGGCGATCTGGTCGCGCATGAGCGCCAGGAGCGGGGAGACGAGCACGGTCGGGCCGGCTCCCTGCCGGCGGCGGAGCAGGGTCGCGACGAAGTACACCGCCGACTTCCCCCACCCGGTGCGCTGCACCACGAGCGCGCGGCGACGCCCCTCCACCAGCGCCTCGATCGCCTCGAACTGGCCGTCGTGGAAGTCGACGTCGGGACGGCCGACGAGTTCGCCGAGGGCGGCGCGGGCGGCCTCGCGGAGGGGAACGGCGGTCGGAGAGGTCATGCCCTCCACTCTGCCGCAGACCTCGGACAGGACTCCGCCCGCCGCCCGCTCTCGGTGGATGACCGGTGGGATGGCCGTAGCGTGGAGGAATGATCACCCGCGAACTCGCCGTCGCGCTCCGCGATGCCGGTCTGAACTGGAAGCCCGCGGAGGGTGACCGGTTCCAGCTCGATCTGCCCGACGAGGTGGAGCTGGAAGCCGAGGCCGACGTCTTCACGGTGAGCGCGATGACCATCGAGGCGCGGCAGACGCCGGCCGGCACGGACCTCGCCTTCAACGGCACGACGGAGTGGGCGCTCGACGCCGTGACCCTCGCCGATGCGGTGTGGCTGCCGCGCGAGGACCAGCTGCGCGACCTGCTCCGCGGGACGTTCCGCGCCCTCACCCGCCTCCCCGACACGTTCCGCGTCGAGATCGAGCTCGGCGGCGCTCCCCTGCTGTTCGAGCACCCGGACCCGGCGGAGGCCTACGGCCGCGCGCTGCTGGCGCTGATCTCGCGCTCCCGCTGACACGCCCTGTTGAATCGGGCCGTCGCGTGTGTCAGAATTACCTAACGATCGGTCAGTAAAGAAGGACCGGAGCCCGAGGAGTCGACGATGACCAGTCCCGCAGACCTGTCCCTCGTGGACGGCGAGACCTCCGACGAGGAACGCCTGTTCGACGAGCTGATCGCGAACGAGCAGCGCATCGAGCCGCGCGACTGGATGCCCGAGGCCTATCGCAAGACCCTCATCCGGCAGATCTCCCAGCACGCGCACTCCGAGATCATCGGCATGCAGCCCGAGGGCAACTGGATCACCCGCGCCCCGAGCCTCAAGCGCAAGGCGATCCTCATGGCGAAGGTGCAGGACGAGGCCGGGCACGGGCTCTACCTCTACTCCGCCGCGCAGACGCTCGGCATCACCCGCGACGAGATGATGGAGCAGCTCATCTCCGGCAAGGCGAAGTACTCGTCGATCTTCAACTACCCCACCCCCACCTGGGCCGACATGGGCGCGATCGGCTGGCTCGTCGACGGCGCCGCGATCTGCAACCAGGTACCGCTGTGCCGCGCCTCCTACGGCCCCTACGGGCGCGCGATGGTGCGCATCTGCAAGGAGGAGTCGTTCCACCAGCGCCAGGGGTTCGAGATCCTGCTCTCGCTCATGCGCGGCACGGACGAGCAACGGCAGATGGCGCAGGACGCGGTGGACCGCTGGTACTGGCCGAGCCTGGCGATGTTCGGGCCGCCCGACGACCAGTCCCCCAACTCCGCCCAGTCGATGGCATGGAAGATCAAGCGCTTCTCCAACGACGAGCTGCGTCAGCGGTTCGTCGGCATGCTCGTGCCGCAGGCCGAGATCCTCGGCGTCACCCTCCCCGACCCCGACCTGCGGTTCGACGAGGAGACCGGTCGCTACGAGATGGGCGAGATCGACTGGGACGAGTTCTTCCAGGTGCTGCGCGGCAACGGCCCCTGCAACGCCGAGCGTCTGGAGCGCCGCCGCACGGCGCACGAGGAGGGCGCGTGGGTGCGGGAGGCCGCCGCGGAGTACGCCCGCAAGCAGCGTTCCCGCCTCAGCCGGGAGCGTGTCGAAGGGGCGGTGGCGTGATGGCGACCCCCGGAGCCGACCCTTCGACGAGTTCGGGGACCCAGGGCCGGGAGGTCTGGCCCCTGTGGGAGATCTTCGTGCGGGCGAACCGCGGGCTGAGCCACGTGCACGTCGGCTCGCTGCACGCCCCCGACGCCGACATGGCCATCCGCAACGCGCGCGACCTCTACACCCGCCGGGGCGAGGGCGTGTCGATCTGGGCGGTCCCCGCCGAGGCGATCACCACGAGCGACCCCGACGCCAAGGGGGCGTACTTCGAGAGCCCCGCCGGCAAGAACTACCGGCACGCAGTGTACTACACCGCCTCCGAGGGGGTGCCGCACCTGTGACCCTTCGACAGGCTCAGGGACCCAGCCCTGCTCAGGGACCCAGCTCCGCTGAGGGAGTCGGCGACGTCCACGGGGAGGCGCACGGCGAGGTCTCCGTCGACGAGCTGCGGCTCAGCGAGGAGCTCGCGGGCGCCGGCACGACCGCGGCGAGCGCCGACATCGCCGAGTACGCCCTGTGGCTCGGCGACGACGCCCTCATCCTGTCGCAGCAGCTCGGCGCCTGGATCTCCCGCGCCCCCGAGCTCGAGGAGGACGTGGCGCTCGGCAACATCGCCCTCGACCTGCTCGGCCACGCGCGCTCCTTCCTGCACTTCGCGGGCACGTGGGACGGCCGGTCCGAGGACGACCTGGCGTACTTCCGCGACGAGCCGGAGTTCCGCAGCGCCTGGATCATGGAGCAGCCGAACGGCGACTTCGCGCAGACCATCGCGCGCCAGCTCGTCGCCTCGGTCTACCTCGTGGAGCTGTACACCGCCCTCCGCGCGAGCTCCGAGCCCACCTTCGCCGCGATCGCGGAGAAGGCGCTCAAGGAGGTCGACTACCACCGCGACCACGCCGTGCAGTGGGTGCTGCGCCTGGCGGGCGGCACGGAGGAGTCCCGGCGGCGGATGATCCGCGCCCTCGCGGATGTGTGGCCGTACGTCGACGAGCTGTTCCGCGACGAGCCGCTGATCGACCGGCTCGGCGACGTCGCCGTGCGCCCGTCGACCCTCCGCGCTCCGTTCGACGCGGTCATCGCCACCGTGTTCGCCGAGGCCGAGCTCACGGTGCCGGAGGTTCCGGGGTCGTCGGCGGGCGGCCGGAACGGCGCGCACGCGACCCCCTTCGGCCACCTCCTCGCCGAGATGCAGGTCCTGGCGCGACGACACCCGGGGGCGTCATGGTGACCCGGACCGCCGCCGACGCGGAGGCCCAGGCCTGGCGGATCGCCGCCGCCGTGCCGGACCCGGAGGTGCCGGTGCTCACGATCGAGGACCTCGGCGTGCTGCGAGCGGTCGAGCTCCGCGGCGAGCGCGTGGTCGTCGACATCACGCCGACCTACAGCGGGTGCCCGGCCATGGACACGATCCGCGACGATGTGGTCCTCGCGCTCACGGCCGCCGGGTTCGCCGACGTCGAGGTGCGGCTCGTGCTCTCGCCCGCGTGGACCACCGACTGGATGAGCGACGCCGGGAAGCAGAAGCTCCGCGAGTACGGGATCGCGCCGCCCAGCGGCCGCGCGGCCGTACCCGCCGGTCCGATCCGGCTCGCCCTCAGCGTGCGCTGCCCCCGCTGCGGCTCGCTCGACACCCGGGAGGTCTCCCGCTTCGGCTCGACCTCGTGCAAGGCGCTGTACGAGTGCCGGGCCTGCCTGGAACCCTTCGATCACTTCAAGGTGCACTGATGTCGCTGTTCTCCCCGGCCCCGGCGACGACGCCGGCGCCCTCTCCCGCCTCCCCCGCCCGGGCGCGCACCCGTGCCCGGTTCCACACGCTCGAGGTCGAGGACGTCCGCCCGCTCACCGAGGACTCCGTCGAGGTGACCTTCACGGTGCCCGCGGAGCTCGCCGACGACTACGACCACCTCCCCGGGCAGTACGTGGCGCTGCGCACGACGCTGGACGGCGTGGAGGTGCGGCGTTCCTACTCGCTGTGCCGGGCGCCCGAGCACCGCACCGACGGCATGCCGACCCGTCTGAGCGTCGCCGTGAAGCGCGACGAGGGCGGGACGTTCTCCACGTGGGCCCAGACCGGCCTGCGCCCGGGCTTCCGCATCGACGTCATGAGCCCCCAGGGCACGTTCACCTCCGGCCTCGACGACCTGGACGAGAAGCACGTCGTCGGCATCGCGGCCGGCTCCGGGATCACGCCGCTGATGGCCCTCGCGCACACCGTGCTCTCCCGGTCGCAGACCTCGCGGTTCACGCTCCTCTACACGAACCGGTCGACGCTGGACGTGATGTTCCTGGAGGACCTCGCCGACCTCAAGGACCGCTACCCGACGAGGCTCACGCTGCACCACGTGCTGTCCCGCGAGCAGCGGACCGCGCCGGTGCTCTCCGGCCGCATCGACGAGCCCAAGCTGCGGACGATCCTCGACGCGCTGATCGACCCGGCCGACGTGGACGAGTGGTTCCTGTGCGGACCGCTCGCGCTCGTCGACCTCTGCCGGGAGGTGCTGGCCGACGTGGGCGTACCCCGCGAGCACGTGCGCTTCGAGCTGTTCACGACCGGCGACGAACCGGTGCGGGCCGCCCGGCCGGTCACGGTGCGCTCGGGCGAGAAGACGGTACGGATCGAGGTGAACCTCGACGGCGTGTCCTCGACGGTGGAGAGCCCGGTCGCGGCGCGCGAGTCGGTGCTGAACGCCGCACTGCGGGTGCGGCCGGACGCGCCGTTCGCGTGCGCGGGTGGCGTCTGCGGCACCTGCCGCGCGCGCGTGATCGAGGGCAGCGTCACGATGACCGAGAACTACGCCCTGGAGCCCGACGAGCTGGAGCGCGGCTACGTGCTCACCTGCCAGTCCCATCCCACCAGCGACCGCGTGGTCGTGGACTACGACGTCTGAGGACTCCTGATGATCGATCTCGCCATCGCCGACGACGTCGCCACCGTGGTGCTCGACGCCCCCGCGAAGCTCAACGCCCTGGACGAGGCCGCCCTCGCGGAGCTCGACGCCGCGTACCGGGATGCCGAGGCCGCCGGGGTGCGCGCGCTGCTGCTCCGCGGTGAAGGGCGGGCGTTCTGCGCCGGGCGGGACATCTCCGCCGTCGATCCGCGCGACGACGACGTGCTCGGCTACCTCGGCGGGCGGGTGACACCGCTGCTGCAGCGGATGTCCCGCTTCCCCGCGCCGACGTTCGCCGTCGCCCACGGCGCCTGTCTGGGCGTGGGACTCGGCCTGCTCATCGCGACGGATGTCGTGTACGTCGCGGAATCGGCGAAGATCGGCTCGCCGTTCGCAGCGCTCGGCGCGACCCTGGACTCCGGCGGGCACGCGCTGTTCCTCGACCGGCTCGGCCCGCACAAGACCCTCGACCTCATCTACACGGGCTGGCTCATGAGCGGCACGGAAGCCGTGCGCTCGGGGCTCTTCTCCCAGGTTTTCCCGGACGACGAGGTGCTCGCCGCCGCGACGGCCGCTGCGGGGAAGGCCGCCCACGGCGCCACGGCCGCCTTCCGGGCGAGCAAGGAGCTCGTCGCCCGCATCCGCGACGAACGCCTCACCCTGTGGGAGTCCATCGACGTCGAGAACGCGGCGCAGGCCGCCCTGTGCGACACCGAGGACTACCGCGAGGGCTTCGCCGCGTTCCAGGAGAAGCGGAAACCGGAGTTCCGCGGGCGCTGACGCCACGGCCCGGTCGTCGCTGTCAACCGTCTCGTGTGGTGTCCGACCCCGGTGGGAGGATGCCCGCATGCTGCTCTCGGAGCTCGTCACCACCACCGACCAGGTCGCCGCGACCTCGTCCCGCCTGGCCAAGATCGAGGCGATCGCCGCGCTGCTCCGCCGGGCCGATGCCGACGACATCGCCCCTCTCGTGGGGCTGCTCCTCGCCACGCCCCGCCAGGGTCGCCTCGGCGTGGGCTGGCGGGGGCTGACCGCTCTCGCGATCGAGCACAGCGCGACCTCGACCCTGACCATCGCGGAGGTCGACCACGCCTTCGACACCCTCGTGCACACGTCCGGCTCCGGATCAGCCGGTGTCCGCAGCGCGCTCCTGCACGATCTCGCGGCCCGCGCGACGGCTCCCGAATGGGACTTCCTGACCAGGGCCATGCTCGGGGAGCTCCGCACCGGGGCGCTGGGCGGCGTGCTGCTCGACGCGATCGCCCGCGCCGCCGAGGCTCCGGCCGCGACCGTGCGACGGGCCGCCATGCTCTCCGGCGACCTCGGCGAGACGGCGCTCCTCGCGCTCACCGGTGCCGAGGGAGCGCTCGACGAGGTCGGGCTCCGGGTGGGTCGCCCCGTGCTCCCGATGCTCGCGGCCACGGCGCCGACGCCCACGGCCGCCCTCGAGATCACCGGACGCGCCTCGGTCGAGTACAAGCTCGACGGCGCGCGCATCCAGGTGCACCGCCGCGGCGACGAGGTCGGCATCTACACGCGGAGCCTCGCCGACGTCACCCACCGCCTGCCCGAGATCGTCGAGGTCGTCCGCGGCCTTCCCGCGCAGGAGGTCATCCTCGACGGCGAGACCCTGGCGCTCGACGAGGACGGCGGTCCCCGGCCGTTCCAGGAGACGATGTCCCGGTTCGGTGCGGATGCCGCGCGCGAGCTCGCCCTGCGGCCCTGGTTCTTCGACGTCCTGCACGTGGATGGCCGCGACCTGCTGGACGAGCCACTGTCGGTGCGTCAGGAGGTCCTGGCCGAGGTCGCCGGCGAGTGGCGCATGCCCGGCATCGTGACCGACAGCGCGGAGGAGGCCGAGCGCCTGTCCCGCGAAGCCCTGGCGGCCGGTCATGAGGGCGTGCTGGTGAAGGCCGTGGATGCGCCGTATGCCGCCGGTCGCCGCGGCAAGTCCTGGGTCAAGGTGAAACCGGTCCTCACGTTCGACCTCGTCGTGCTGGGCGCCGAGTGGGGGTCGGGGCGACGGCGCGGACGGCTGTCGAACCTGCACCTCGGCGCACGGGACCCGGATGGCGACTTCGGCGACCCCGGCGGCTTCGTGATGGTGGGCAAGACCTTCAAGGGCCTCACCGACGCGCTGCTGCAGTGGCAGACCGACGAGTTCCCGGCGCACGAGACCCATCGCTCCGCGTCCACGGTGTTCCTCCGGCCGGAGCTCGTGGTCGAGATCGCGATCGACGGCGTGCAGCGGTCCCCGCGCTACCCCGGCGGCCTCGCCCTCCGCTTCGCCAGGGTCAAGGGCTACCGCCCGGACAAGACCGCTGCGGAGGCCGACACGATCCAGACCCTCCTGGCCCTGCGGCGCGGCGCGGCGGACGACTCCTGATCAGGCCGTGGGCGGCAGTCCCTCGTCCTCCTGACGCACGGTGCCGCGGAACGACCAGGGGAAGTCGATCCAGAGGTCGGTGTCCTTCCACGCGAAGTCCGGCTGGATGATCGTCGAGGGCTTCGTGTAGATCGTGACCGAGCGCACGTCGGCGCCCTTCTCCTGCAGCAGCTGCACCGCAAGCGCCAGCGTGCGACCGGAGTCGGCGACATCGTCCACGAGCAGCACGCGGCGGCCGTCGAGGTAGGCCATGTCGAGCTCAGGTGGCAGCACCTCCGGGGCGTCCAGCACGGTGCCGATGCCGGTGTAGAACTCGACGTTGATGGCGCCGCAGTTCTTCACGCCGAGTCCGTACGCGATGGCGCCGGCCGGGAGCAGGCCGCCGCGCGCGATCGCCACCACGACCTCCGGCTCGAAGCCCGTCGCGATGATGTCCCGCGCCAGATCGCGCGTCGCCGCGCCGAAGCCGTCCCACGTGAGCGTCTCGCGCTCGATCGATGCATCCGTCATCGGTCCATTCTCGCGCATCCGCTCCGTCCGGGCCGCCGCTAGACTGAGCAGGTCCGGCCCCGCCGGTGCCTGAAAAAGAGGCACGAAGCACCTCGCATCGCCGCGAGGGCGAGACACATACGGATCCCCCTTCTCCGTCCCTGTCTCGAAAGGCTTCTCCATGCCCTCCGTCTCCGCGCACGTCGCCCTCACCCTCGCCCAGCACGTCGATGCCGTCTTCGGCGTCATGGGCAACGGCAACGCCTACTTCCTCGACGCCCTCGAGACGCAGACCGACGCCACCTTCACCGCCGTCCGTCACGAGCAGGGCGCGGTCGTCGCCGCCGACGCGCACTTCCGCGCCTCCGGCCGCATCGCCGCGGGCACCTCCACCTACGGCGCCGGCTTCACGAACACGATCACGGCGCTGGCCGAGGCCGTGCAGGCGCACGTGCCGCTCGTCCTCGTCGTCGGTGACGAGCCCACATCGGGGCCGCGGCCGTGGGACGTGGACCAGATCGCTCTGGCCTCGGCCGTCGGCGCCCGCACCTACACCGTCGGGCGGACGGATGCCGCTGCGACCACCGTCATCGCCGTCGAGCACGCCCTCACCTATCGCGTGCCCGTCGTGCTCGCCATCCCCTATGACGTGGCCGCCCTCGAGGCCGGCGCGGTGCCGACGGCGCCGGCTCCCCGGCTCCCCGCGCCGCTCGCCCCGCGCGGGGACTTCGCCGAGGGCATGCTGGATGAGATCGCCGCCGCCCTGCGCGACGCCGAGCGTCCGTTCCTCCTCGCCGGGCGCGGGGCGTGGCTGGCCGGCGCGGGCGAGGCTCTCGGCGCCCTCGCCGCGCAGACCGGGGCCCTCACCGCCTCCTCCGCCCTCGGCCGCGGCATCTTCCCGGACGCCCGGTACGACCTCGGGGTCACCGGTGGCTTCGGCGCCGAGGGGGCGATGGAGCTCGTGCGGACCGCGGACGTCGCGGTGGTCTTCGGCGCGAGCCTGAACCAGTTCACGATGCGCTTCGGCGACCTGTTCGCCCCGGGCACCCGGGTGTACCAGATCGACACCGCTCCGGCCGCCACGCACGCCCACGTCGGCGGCTTCGTCCGCGCCGACGCCCGCCTCGCCGCCGAGGCCCTCGTCACCCGCCTCTCCTCCGGACATGACTTCGGAGATGCCGCCGGACTCGCCGGGGCGGCCCCCGACTCCGGCGGCGTGTCGGGCGCGGACTCCGCAGTTGTGCCCGCCCGCCCGTGGCGGGAGACGGTCGATGTCGCCGCGGCCCGCGCGTACGAGCCGGGAGACGAGCTCGCGCCGGACGGCCGCCTCGACCCGCGTTCCGCCGCGCGCCGGATCGCCGAGCTCCTCCCCGAAGACCGCGTCGTGGTGTCGGACGGCGGGCACTTCATCGGCTGGGCGAACATGTACTGGCCGGTGGCCGCGCCCGACCGGATGATGATGATCGGCACCGCGTTCCAGTCGATCGGACAGGGCTGGCCCAGCGTGGTGGGTGCGGCCCTCGCCCGTCGGGACGCGACCATCGTGCTCACCTCGGGCGACGGCGGCGGGCTCATGGCGATCGCCGACCTCGAATCGGCCGTCCGGGCGGCGGGCGGACGCGGCATGGCCGTGGTCTGGAATGACGCCGCGTACGGCGCCGAGGTCAACCTCTACGGGCTGAAGGGCCTGGCCGAGGGTCCGATGCGCATCCCCGAGGTCGACTTCGCCGCGTTCGGGGCGGCGGTCGGCGCCGAGGGCGTCGTGGTGCGGACGCTGGACGACCTGGATCGCCTCGCCGCGTGGTCCGAGGAGGACCCGGCGACCCGGCGCTTCCTCGTCCTCGACCTCCGGATCTCCGGCGACGTGATCGCGCCGTACCAGCAGGAGATCATCCGCGTGAACTCCTGACCTGTGCGGGCCGATAGGCTCCCGGAATGACGGATGCTCCTGAGGTCCTGCGCTACAGCGCCTTCGCCGCGACGCCGGACGGCGGCAACCCCGCCGGGGTCGTCTTCGACGCGGACGGGCTCGACGAGGCGGACATGCAGCGGATCGCGGCCGAGGTCGGCTACTCGGAGACCGCGTTCGTGCAGGACGCCGCGGCGGACGGCTCCCGTTTCCGCGTGCGCTACTGGTCGCCGGCTGCGGAGGTGCCGTTCTGCGGGCATGCGACCGTCGCGACCGCGGTGGCCCTCGCCGAGCGGCAGGGTCCGGGGACGGTCGTGTTCGCGACCGCGGCCGGAGACGTGTCGATGGAGTCCTTCGCGGACGCGGACGGCCGGGTCACGGTGTCGTTCACGAGTGTCGAGCCGGAGGTCCGCGACCTCGACCACGTCGTGCGTGACCGCCTCCTCGCGCTGCTGGGGATGGAGCCGGCCGATGTCGACCCGCGCTTCCCGGTCCGTGAGGCGTTCGCGGGCAACTGGCATCCGATCGTCTTCGTCGCCGACCGGGAGCTCTTCCACCAGTTCCGCTTCTCCCCCGCCGAGGTCGCCACTCTCATGCGCGCGCAGGGCTGGCACGGCACGGTGACGGTGCTGCACGCCGAGGATCCGGCCGAGATCCAGGCCCGCAACCTCTTCCCCGTGGGGCGCATCACCGAAGATCCCGCGACGGGGTCCGCGGCCGCTTCGGTCGGCGCCTATCTCCGCGCCCAGGGCTATCCGGGCGACACCGTCCGGATCCATCAGGGCGCCCACGTCGGTCGCCCGAGCGAACTCCGCGTCGCGATCCCGGCCTCCGGCGGCCTCGTCGTCTCGGGCGGGGCCACCCGCCTCCCCTGACCCCCCGGACCTCCCTGATCCCGGACCGCCTGCACGACCCGGTTCCGCCCGCACGACCGATACACATCCCAGGTCGTGCGTCCGTCGCCCGGTCGTGCACCCGTCTCCCGACTCCGGACCTACCCCCGGGCTCAGGCACACCCGCACGACGCGGTTCCGCGCGGACGTCCCCGGTTCGGCCCGCACGCCCCGGTTCCGCCCGCACGACCGATACCCACCCTCGGTCGTGCATCCGTCACCCGGTCGTGCATCCGTCACCCGGGTCGTGCACTCGTCCCCTGGTCGTGCATCCGTCACCCGGTCGTGCACTCGTCCCCAGGTCGTACGTCTCCGCCCCGACGGGGACCCGCGTCCCGAGCCCGCCTACAGATGCACTACCCCGTTCCATCTGCACGACCAGACACTGTCGCCGGTCGTGCATGCGTCCCGAGGTCGTGCATCTGTGACCGCACAGGACCCCCAGCCCCCGGAACCGAACCAGACCCGGGACGAATCCGAACCGGACCCGACCCCATCCCTAGACCCGGCCCGGGGACCGTCGTCACCCCTGGGCGCTGTAGTCCGGGAGCTCCTGCAGGGTCCAGGTGTTGCCGTCCGGGTCGTCGAAGCGCACGAAACGGCCCCAGTCCTGCTCGTCCACGCCCTCGGCCTCCACGCCGAGACCCCTCAGGTGCGCGAGAGCCTCGTCGGCGTCGGGGACGACCACCTGGATGGTGTTCTGCTGCCCGGGCTCCAAGCCGCTGGTCAGCCCCGTGCCGAAGGCGATCGAGCAGGCCGATCCCGGCGGGGTCATCTGCACGAAGCGCAGGCCCTCGTACGGCACCTGATCATGGTCGGCGTGGAAACCGATCTTCACGTAGAAGTCCTTCGCCCGGTCGACATCGCTGACCGGCACGAAGATGAGTTCGATCTTCCAGTCCATCACGCACTCCTCCTGTCGGGCTCCGTCACCCGTCGGCCCTCACAGTACGCGCGGCCTCCGACACCCGCCAGAGGCGTCAGAGCCAGCCCTTGTCGGACGCGATCCGCACCGCCTGCGCCCGGTTCTCGGCGCCGGTCTTGCCGATCGCGGCGGAGAGGTGGTTGCGCACCGTGCCCGCCGACAGGAAGACCTCCGCCGCGATGGCCGCCGCGGATCGTCCGTCGGCGGCCAGCCGCAGCACCTGCCGCTCCCGGTCGCTCAGCGGGTTGGCTCCCTCGAACAGGCTCTCCTCGGCGAGTTTCGGATCGAGCACCCGGAGTCCGGCGTGCACGCGGCGCACGGCCGCGGCGAGCTCCTCGGCCGGGGTGTCCTTCACCACGAACCCACTCGCCCCGGCGTCGAGCGCCGCGCGCAGGTACCCGGGTCGCGCGAACGTGGTCACCACGAGCACGCGCGTCTGCGGGCTGGCCGCGCGGATCCGTTTCGTCGCCTCGACGCCGTCCACCCCCGGCATCTGGATGTCCATCAGACACACGTCCGGCTGCAGCTCCTCCGCCAGGCGCAGCGCCTCCGCGCCGTCCGCCGCCAGGCCCTGCACCTCGAGATCCGGCTCCAGGTCGAGCAGGGCCCCGAGCGCCCCGCGGACGAGGGCCTGGTCGTCGGCGATGAGCAGCCGGATCGGAACCGTCGGGGCCGCCGTCACCACGTCACCTCCACCCGCGTGCCCGCCGCCTCGCCTGGCCGCACGGCGAACCCGGCGCCGGCCGCCGCCGCGCGCTCCCGCATCCCCCGGATGCCGTTGCCCTCGCGATGCCCGGTCGCGGACGCGGGCCCGACACCGTCGTCCTCCACGGTGAGCACGCCCGGAGCGATGCGCACACGGACGGCCGCGGCACCGGAGTGCCGCAGCGTGTTGGTCGTCGCCTCGCGGAGGATCCAGCTCGCCGTGATCGCCTGGACCGGCGAGAGGGCGTCCGGGGTCCCGTCCACGACGAGCGCGATGTCCGCGGCGCGCAGCGAGTCCTCGGTCGACGCGAGCTGCTCGACGAGGGTCGTCGCCCGCGCACCGGCGACGGTCTGCCGCACTCCGGCGATGGCCTCCGCGGTCAGACGTTCGATGTCGGCGAGCTCGGCCTTGGCGCGCTCCAGGTCGGAGTCCATCAGCCGCCGCACGAGCTGGGCCTTGAGTCCGACGACCGTCAGCGAGTGGCCGATGAGGTCGTGCACGTCGCGCGCCACGGCCTCCCGCCCCTCGCTGGTCGCCAGCTCCCTGCCCAGCCGCTCCGCCTCCGCCGAGCGCACGATGAGCCAGGTCGAGACCGTGTTCACGACGCCGAGGAGGGCGACGATCGCGAGGACGGACAGGTAGGAGAGGTTGTCGGGGATGAGGAAGACGCAGCCGGCCGCCACCACGAGCGCGGCGATGGTCGTGATCCAGTGCCAAGCACGGGTCAGTCCGTACGAGGCGAACGACATGATGAACGGCAGGAAGCTCAGCGCCGACCCGCCCACGGCGGGGATCGTGACCAGCGCGCACGCGATGAGCGCGGCGAACGTGATCCACTGTCGCCGCGAGGGGGTGCGACCGAGGCCGCCTCCGCCGCGCATGCCGTGCAGGAACCCCGTCACATAGAGGACGATGAACGCGACCAGCGCCACCCACCCCGTGACGACCCACGCCGGCGGAGCGGCGGAGGCGAGCAACGCAAGGACCGGATAGATCAGGAACACGAGCCAGACGACCGCCATCAGCCAGCCGAACCGCGCCCAGGGGTCCTTGCCCGTCCCGGATCGGGCGTCCGCCTCCCGGCCTTCCTGCATCGTCATCCGTCCAACCTACTGTCGCGCCGGGGCGCTCACCGTCGTGACCGCGAGCGCCGCACGCCCACCGTCACCAGCACCGCGAAGACGACGAGCCAGACCGCGACGTTGAGGAGCAGCATCCACAGCTCATCCGTCTGCCCCGTCGTCAGCACGCCCTCCGTCAGCGGCCAACGGCTCAGGGCGACGAAGCCGTACAACGGGGTGAATCGGGCGATGTCGAGCATGACGCCGTCGAGCGGCATGAACACGTTGCCGAAGAAGGCGAAGAAGGTCATCGAGATGGACGCGAGCGCGGCGGCGGAGTCGGAGCCGAAGAACAGGCCGAACCCGAGCCCGTAGAGGCCGAACATGAGGCCGATGCCGAGGATGAGGGCGGCGGTCACGACCCACCGCCAGGCGCCGTCCGCCTCCGCGCCGGTGAGCAGCCCGGCGACGAACACCGCGACGAGGGCGAGCGCGGCGAACGACACGGCGGTGAGCAGCTTCGTCAGGGCGTACCCGGTGGTCGTCAGCGGCGTCATCGCGAGCTGCCTTCCCCACCCCTGCTTGGCCTCGGTGGCCGCGAGCGAGGTGAGCGAGCTCATCGCCACCGCGGTGCCGTAGGCCGCCATCGAGACCATCACGGAGAAGGAGACGTTGCCGTTGCCGGCGGAGAGCGTGCCGTACCCCATGCCCGCACCGAAGAGCAGGTACATGGCCACGGGCATGGCGAGGGTGAAGGCGAGCGTGTAGGGGTTGCGCAGTTGGCGCAGCCCCTCGATGCGCAGCATGGTGGGCGAGACGGTCGTGGTCATGTCAGTCCTCCGTGAGGGCGGTGAAGGCGGTCTCGAGCGTGGGGGCGGCGATCTCCAGGTCGCGCGCTCCCCCGTCGAGCAGCAGCCGGGCGGCGGCGTCGGAGTCGGTGGCGCGGAGGCTGAGGCGGTCCCCGTCGACGCGCACACCGGTCACGCCCTCCGCGGCGGTCAGGGCGGCGACCAGCGCGTCCGACACGTCGGGCACGGTGGCCGAGACCGTACGCTCGCCCAGGCTCGCACGGAGCAGGGCGGTGGGCGCGTCCGCGACGACGGCGCCCCGATGCATGACCACCGTGCGGCGGGCGAACTGCTCCGCCTCCTCCAGATAGTGCGTGGCGAACACGATCGTGCGCCCCGCGTCCGCGTCGGCACGCATCACGTCCCAGAAGTGGCGCCGCGCGGTGACGTCCATACCGGCGGTCGGCTCGTCGAGCACGAGGATGTCGGGATCGGAGATCATCGCGAGCGCGAACTTCACGCGCTGCTGCTCGCCGCCCGAGCACTTGGACACCCGGCGGCGCGCGAGACCGGCGAGGTCGGCACGGCGCATCACCTCCGGCACGCGTGCGAGGGCTTCCCGCCCGTACAGCGAGGCGATCAGCCGCACGGTCTCGCCGACGGTGAGGTCGCCGAGCAGGCCCCCGGTCTGCAGCACGGCTCCGATGGCCCCGTTCGCGGTGGCCCGTTCCGGAGCCGCCCCGAGCACGCGCACGGTCCCGCTGCTGGGGGCGGTGAGCCCGAGGAGCATGTCGAGCGTGGTGGTCTTGCCCGCGCCGTTGGGGCCGAGCAGGGCGACCACCTCGCCGCGCCGGATGGAGAGGTCGACACCGTCGACGGCCGGCACGCGGCGCTCGCCGGTGCCGAAGTGCTTGCGCACGTCGATCAGCTCCAGCGCCACGGGTCCGTCATCGACGGCGGGGGACGCGGAGGACGACGCGACGCGCGGTGCCGCCTCCTGCACGGATGTCTCGTTCATGCCTCCAGCCTCGCGCCGGAGCGCGCGGCCGTCCGGAGGGCGGTGTCATCTCCTCGGCATGACACGTGTCATGCCGAGGTTCAGCGCGCGGGAAGCAGCGCCCCGTCCAGGAAGCCCGCCAGCTCGTCCACGCCGTCCACCCCGTCCAGCGGGAGGATCGCGGCGACGTACTGGTCCGGGCGCACGACGATCACGACGCCGTCACGGGACAGCTCCCGCGCCTCGAAGATGTCCGTGCCGCACCACTTGCTCGGGCCGGCCGCGTAGACCTTCTCCCAGTCGGTGAGTCCGAGCGGGCCGGTCTTCGGCTGGAAGAGCTCGGGCGTCGTCGTGACCTCGACCTCCTCGAAGGGCTGCTGATACACGGCCTTCACGTCGAACACGGCGTCGGCGTCGGCGTCCGCCGGGGTGAACCGTGCGAACACGGGCGCCGCCATCTCCGCCCACGCGGCGAGCGCTTCGCCGGTCCGGTCGCCGAACGCGTAGACCCGCCACCGGCCGTCGGCCTTCGCGTGGTGTCCGAGGTGGACGACGTTGCCGTCCCCGACCCGCACGACCTCCGCCGACTTGAAGCGCTTGCCCAGCGGGTACCCGACGGCGAGCGCCTGGTGGGCGTCCGTGCCGGTGATCATGGAGGACGTGTACTGGGTCATGAACCCGGACGGGAACTCGGCCGTCGCCAGGTAGTACGTGGCCAGCTCGTTCGGGTCGGAGATCTCCTCGGGCTTGCGCGCCATGAGGCTGGACCACTCGCGGTCGAAGTCGATGAGCTGCTGCGCGACGGGACGACGCTCGGCGCCGTACGTGGCCAGCAGCGACTCGGGCGCACGGCCGCTCAGCACGGAACCGAGCTTCCAGCCGAGGTTGAACCCGTCCTGCATCGACACGTTCATGCCCTGGCCGGCCTTGGCGCTGTGGGTGTGGCAGGCGTCGCCGGTGAGGAAGACGCGCGGGCTGCGGTCGACGCCGGGGTCGACGTCGTCGAAGCCGTCGGTCACACGGTGGCCGACCTCGTAGACGCTGTGCCAGGCGACCTGCTTCACATCGAGCGTGTAGGGGTGGAGGATCGCATTGGCGCGCCGGATGATCTCCTCGATGGGCGTCTGGCGCACGCGGTGGTCGTCGTCCGCCGCGACCTCGCCGAGGTCGATGTACATGCGGCTGAGGTAGCCGCCCTCCCGCGGGATGTGCAGGATGTTGCCCGCCTTCGAGTTGATCGCGCACTTGGTGCGCCAGTCCGGGAAGTCGGTGTTGACGAGCACGTCCATGACGCCCCAGGCGTGCGCGGCGCTCGCGCCGACGTGCGTGCGTCCGATCGCCTGACGCACGCCGCTCCGGGCGCCGTCGCAGCCCACCACGTACTTCGCCCGGACGACGCGTTCGTCGGCTTCGCCGACATGGCGGACGCGCACCTCGACCGGGTACTCGCCCTCCTCATGCACGGTGAGCCCGAGGAATTCGACGCCGTAGTCCGGCACGATCCGTCCGGGGCCGTCGGCCGCCGCTTCGGCGAAGTAGTCCAGCACGCGGGCCTGGTTGACGATGAGGTGCGGGAACTCGCAGATGTCGTAGGCGTAGTCGGCGGTGCGGGTGGTCCGCACGATCTGATCGGGGTGCTCGGGGTCGGGGCCCCAGAAGTTCATCCAGCCGATGTTGTAGGCCTCGGCGATGATGCGCTCGGCGAAGCCGAAGGCCTGGAAGGTCTCCACGCTGCGGGGCTGGATGCCGTCGGCCTGTCCGAGGACGAGGCGGCCCTCGCGCTTCTCGATGATGCGGGTCGTGATGTCGGGGTACTGCGACATCTGTGCCGCGAGCAGCATGCCCGCGGGCCCGGAGCCGACGATGAGGACGTCGACCTCGTCGGGCAGGGCGGCGGGGCGGTCGATCCCGGTGCCGGCGGCGTCCTGCACGCGCGGGTCTCCGGACACATAGCCGTGGTGGTGGAACTGCATCGTCGTCGATTCCTTCCGGACGTCTTCGTCGGGTGTTGCGTCCAGGAACACTGTGTTCTATATTCGAACACAGTGTTCTACTATTGAACACAGCCTAGACCGGTGCCTCGCGCATCGCAAGGAGAGCCATGTCCGAGCGCCCCGCCGCCCCCGCCTCGCAGACGCTGAGCCGCGGCATCCGCATCCTCGAGGTGCTCGCCGACGCCCGCGGTGCGCTGACCATCGACGACATCGCCGGACGCCTCGAGGTGCATCGCTCCATCGCCTACCGGCTTCTCCGCACCCTCGAGGATCACGGTCTCGTCACCCGCGACGCGAGCGGCGCCGTGAGCCTCGGCGCTCGCATGGCCGCCCTCGCCGCCGGTGTCGCCCACGACCTCCAGGCCGAGGCCCTGCCGGAGCTCACCGCCATCGCGAACGAGCTCGGCATGACCTGCTTCCTCGCCGTCCTGGACGGGGCCGAGTGCATCACCCTCGCCAGCGTCGAGCCGCGGCACGCCGTCGCCAGCGTCGCCCAGCGGCCCGGCGCGCGGCACTCCGTCACGGTCGGCGCCCCAGGGAAGGCGATCCTCGCGCAGCTCGACGGCGCGGAGGTTCCCGTCGCCATCTCCCCCGCCCTGCGCGCCGACGTCGACAGCGCCGCCGCGCGCGGCTACGCCACGAGCCACGACGAGGTCATCCCCACGGTCCAGTCCGTCGCCGTCCCGCTGCGTCTGCGCGGCCAGCGTCCCGCCGCGATCGCGGTCGTGCACGTCGCGACCGACCTGGACGACGGGGAGGTCGCCGCGCGCCTCCGGCGCTCCGCCGACCTCATCCGCGAGGCCCTCGAGGGCTGAGCCGGAACACACGAGAGCGCACGCCCCTCAGGGACGTGCGCTCTCGTGGCAGGGAGGTCAGGCCTTCGCGAGCCCGCGGATCGGGCTGACGGACTGCTCCTCCTCGTGGTCCGGACCGAGCGGGATGCCCGAGCGGTCGCGCAGCAGGAGCGTGGCGACGAGGCCGAGGAGGGTCATGCCCGCGAGGTACCAGGTGACCGCCTCGGTGGAGCCGGTCTGATCGACGATGAACGTCGCGATCGTGGGCGCGAAGGCGCCACCGGCGATCGCGCCGATCGCGTACGAGATGGAGACGCCGGAGAACCGGATGCTCGCGGGGAACAGCTCGGTGTACAGCGCCGCCTGCGGCCCGTAGGTGAAGCCCAGGCCGATCGTGAGGATCGCGAGACCGGCGAACAGCAGCCCCACCTCGCCGGTGTTGACGAGCGGGAACAGCGTGAACACGCCGACGAGCTGGAGCACCCAGCCGATGAGGTAGGTCGTGCGACGGCCGATGCGGTCGGACACCCAGCCGGCCAGCAGCGTGGTGAGCAGCCAGGTGACGGCCGATCCGGTGACCGCCCACAGCACGGGCCCGCGCTCGAGGCCGATGGGCCCCTCGGGGTTCGTGGCATAGCCCTGGATGTAGCCGCCGGTGGTCATGTAGCCCACGGCGTTGTTCCCGGCGAAGACGAGGGCGGCGATGATGACGAGCAGCAGGTGCTTGCGGAAGAGCTGCACGATCGGCATCTTCGCCTTCTCCTTGCGCTCGGCGAGCTCGGCGAACACCGGGCTCTCCTCCACGCGACGGCGGACGTAGTAGCCGACGAGGATCAGCACGACGCTCAGCAGGAACGGCACGCGCCAGCCCCAGGCGAGGAACTGGTCCCCCGGAGCGATCACGGTCATCAGCGCCATGACCCCCGACGCGAGCAGCAGGCCGAGCGGCACGCCGATCTGCGGGGAGGCGCCGAAGATGCCGCGCTTCTTGCGCGGGGCGTGCTCGACGGCCATCAGCACCGCGCCGCCCCACTCGCCGCCGGCCGAGATGCCCTGCACGATGCGCAGCAGCACGAGGAGGATCGGCGCCATGACGCCGATGGTCTCGTACGTGGGGAGCAGACCGATCAGGGCGGTCGCGGCCCCCATGAGGATCAGCGTCCACATCAGCACGGCCTTGCGGCCGAGCTTGTCGCCGTAGTGGCCGGCGAGGAACGCGCCGAGGGGCCGGAAGAGGAAGCTCACACCGACCGTGGCGAAGCCGACGAGAGCGCTGTTGGCGCCGAGCGGCGCGAAGAAGAGCTGTCCGAAGACCAGCCCGACCGCCGTGGCGTAGATGAAGAAGTCGTACCACTCGACGGTGGTCCCGACGACGGTGGCGAAGACGACACGACGCCGGTCGGCCGCCGTCGCGATGGTTCCGGTGGGCGTGAACCCACCCTGTGACTGCCCGCTCATGGGGTGTCTCCTTTGTGCTTGTGACCGCGTTGTCACGGCGCGCCCGGACGTGAATCCGATCCGCTTGCCGAGGGGTGAGACGATGATATATGATTTCGGATACGACGCACAATGCGTCCTGACGAGCGCGAGGAGGCGCATCCGTGACGGACACCATCGCCCGCCCGGGGAAGATCATCGCGATCCACCTGAGCTACGCCTCGCGGGCCGACCAGCGCGGTCGACGCCCCGCCCACCCCTCCTATTTCTTCAAGCCGGCCAGTTCGGTCGGGGTCTCCGGCGGCACCGTCGAGCGTCCCGCCGGCACCGAGCTGCTCGCGTTCGAGGGGGAGATCGCGCTGATCATCGGCGCCCCGGCCCGCCGGGTCGCCCTCGCCGACGCCTGGGATCACGTGCAGTGGGTGACCGCCGCGAACGACCTCGGTCTCTACGATCTGCGCGCCAACGACAAGGGCTCCAACGTCCGCTCCAAGGGCGGCGACGGGTACACCCCGCTCGGTCCGGAGCTGATCGACGCCCGCACGGTCGACCCGGCGGCCCTCCGCGTGCGCGCCTGGGTGAACGGCGAGCTCCGCCAGGACGACACCACCGCCGGGCTCATCTTCCCGCTGGCCCAGCTCGTCGCCGACCTCTCCCAGCACTTCACGCTGGAGACCGGCGACGTGATCCTCACGGGCACTCCCGCGGGCTCGTCGGTCATCGTCCCCGGCGACGTGGTCGAGATCGAGGTCGACGCCCCGGACGCCCCCGGCGCCCCCACGTCCGGCCGCCTGGTCACGACGGTCACGCAGGGGGATGTCCCCTTCGACGGCGACCTCGGCTCGCTCCCCGCGGTGGACGACCTCCAGCGCACCGAGGCCTGGGGCTCCCGCGAGCTCGCCGGCCTGCCCGCCGAGGACACCGCGCCCACGCTCACCCCCGAGCTCCGCGCCCAGCTCCTCGAAGCCCCCACCGCCGGCCTCTCGGCCCAGCTGCGCAAGCGCGGACACCACTCCTGCTTCATCGACGGCGTCTCCGCCAACCTCCCGGATACGAAGATCGTCGGCACCGCCAAGACCCTCCGCTTCGTGCCGTTCCGCGAAGACCTGTTCCGCAGTCACGGCGGCGGGTACAACGCCCAGAAGCGCGCGTTCGACGCGGTCGCCGCAGGCGAGGTCATCGTCATCGAGGCCCGCGGCGACGCGACCACCGGCACGCTCGGCGACATCCTCGCCCTGCGCGCGCAGACCCGCGGCGCGGCGGGCGTGGTCACCGACGGCGGTGTCCGCGACTTCCAGGCCGTCGCCGAGATCGGGCTTCCCGTCTTCTCGCAGGGTGCGCACCCCTCGGTGCTCGGCCGCAAGCACGTGCCGTGGGACGTCGACGTGACGATCTCGTGCGGCGGTGCCACCGTGCAGCCCGGCGACATCATCGTCGGCGACAGCGACGGCGTGATCGTGATCCCGCCGGCTCTCGCCGCCGAGGTCGCCGCCGACGCCGTGGCCCAGGAGATCGAGGACGCCTGGATCGCCGAGCAGGTCGCCGCCGGGCACCCGGTCGACGGCCTCTTCCCGATGAACGCCGAATGGCGCGCCCGCTACGAGCAGGCGACCGGCACCGGAGCGGAGCGGAAGTGAGCACGGTCGAGAGCGCCAGCAAGTCGGAGCAGGCGTACGCCTGGATCCGCGCGCGCATCTCGGCGCACACCTACGGCCCTGGCTACCGCCTGGTCCTCGGTCCGATCGCCGAGGAGCTGGGGATGAGCGTGGTCCCGGTGCGCGAGGCGATCCGCCGCCTGGAGGCCGAGGGGCTCGTGACCTTCGAGCGCAACGTCGGCGCCCGCGTGACCCTCGTGGACGAGGGCGAGTACGCCCACACGATGCAGACGCTCGGACTCGTCGAAGGGGCGGCCACCGCGCTGTCCGCTCCCCTGCTCGACGCGGACGCGCTCGCGCAGGCCGCCGAGGTCAACGAGCGCATGAGCCGCCTGCTCGACCACTTCGACCCGCACACGTTCACCGAGCTCAACCGGCAGTTCCACTCCGTGCTGTTCGAGCCGTGCCCCAACCCGCACCTGCTCGACCTCGTGCACCGCGGCTGGGCCCGGCTGTCCGGCATCCGCGACTCGACCTTCGCCTACGTGCCCGGCCGCGCCCACCACTCGGTCGACGAGCACACCCAGATCCTCGAGCTGATCCGCGACGGCGCCGAGCCGCTGGAGATCGAGCTCGCCGCCCGCAACCACCGGTGGCGCACGAGGGACGCGTTCCTCGACGCCCTGCACACCCGTTCCGTCCCCGCCGAAGGAGAAGCATCATGACCGACTCCCGCATCCCCGCCGACCTGCCCGACCACATCCAGCACTACATCGACGGCGCCTTCGTCGACTCGATCGACGGCGACACGTTCGACGTGCTCGACCCGGTGACGAACCAGACCTACACGACGGCCGCCGCCGGCAAGAAGGCCGACATCGAGCGGGCCGTCGCCGCCGCCAAGCGCGCCTTCGACGAAGGTCCCTGGCCGCGGATGCTCCCGCGTGAGCGCTCGCGCGTGCTGCACAGGATCGCCGACATCGTGGAGTCGCGCGACGCCCGGCTCGCGGAGCTGGAGTCGTACGACTCCGGCCTGCCGATCACGCAGGCCCTCGGTCAGGCCCGCCGCGCCGCCGAGAACTTCCGCTTCTTCGCCGACCTGATCGTCGCCCAGGCCGACGACGCCTTCAAGGTGCCGGGCAAGCAGATGAACTACGTCAACCGCAAGCCGATCGGCGTCGCCGGACTCATCACCCCGTGGAACACGCCGTTCATGCTCGAGTCCTGGAAGCTCGGCCCCGCGCTCGCCACCGGCAACACGGTCGTCCTCAAGCCGGCCGAGTTCACGCCCCTCTCCGCCTCGCTGTGGGCGGGCATCTTCGAGGAGGCGGGCCTGCCGCAGGGCGTCTTCAACCTCGTCAACGGCCTCGGCGAAGACGCCGGCGACGCGCTGGTGAAGCACCCCGACGTGCCGCTCATCTCCTTCACCGGCGAGAGCCGCACGGGGCAGATCATCTTCGGCAACGCCGCGCCGTTCCTCAAGGGCCTGTCGATGGAGCTCGGCGGCAAGTCGCCCGCCGTGGTCTTCGCGGACGCCGACCTGGAGGCCGCCGTCGACGCGACCATCTTCGGCGTCTTCTCCCTCAACGGCGAGCGCTGCACCGCCGGGTCCCGCATCATCGTGGAGCGCTCGATCTACGACGAGTTCGTGGAGCGCTACGCCGCGCAGGCGCAGCGCGTCAAGGTCGGCTACCCGCACGACCCCGAGACCGAGGTCGGCGCTCTCGTGCACCCCGAGCACTACGACAAGGTGATGTCCTACGTCGAGATCGGCAAGACCGAGGGCCGTCTGGTCGCCGGCGGCGGTCGTCCCGAGGGCTTCGAGGAGGGGAATTTCGTCGCCCCGACGGTGTTCGCCGACGTGGCCCCCGACGCCCGCATCTTCCAGGAGGAGATCTTCGGCCCGGTCGTCGCGATCACCCCGTTCGACTCCGACGAGGAGGCGCTGGCGCTCGCGAACAACACGAAGTACGGCCTCGCGGCCTACATCTGGACGAACGACCTCAAGCGTGCCCACACGTTCGCGCAGTCCGTCGAGGCCGGCATGGTGTGGCTGAACAGCAACAACGTCCGCGACCTCCGCACGCCGTTCGGCGGCGTGAAGGCGTCGGGCCTGGGCCACGAGGGCGGCTACCGCTCCATCGACTTCTACACCGACCAGCAGAGCGTGCACATCACGCTCGCCTCGACCCCGCACAACCCGACGTTCGGCAAGAACTGACGCCCGCCGGACACAAGCAAGGACGCTGACATGACCGACAAGACCGCCAAGACCCTCACCTCCTCCGGCTACTACGTGAGCCAGGAGGCCCCGATCCAGAGCGACAACCCCGTCGCGACGCCGAAGAGCACGCCGCCGGACATCCTGCGCTGCGCGTACATGGAGCTCGTCGTGACCGACCTGGCCGCCTCGCGGCAGTTCTACGTCGACATCCTGGGCCTGTACGTGACCGAGGAGGACGACGAGGCGATCTACCTGCGCTCGACCGAGGAGTTCATCCACCACAACCTCGTCCTGCGTCAGGGGCCCATCGCCGCGGTCGCCGCGTTCTCGTACCGGGTGCGCGCCGCGGAGGACCTCGACCGCGCCGTGGAGTTCTACACCGAGCTCGGCTGCGACGTCCGTCGTCAGGAGAACGGCTTCGTGAAGGGCATCGGCGACTCCGTGCGCGTCGTCGACCCGCTCGGCTTCCCGTACGAGTTCTTCTACGCCACCGAGCACGTGGAGCGCCTGTCCTGGCGGTACGACCTGCACACCCCCGGCGAGCTCGTGCGCCTCGACCACTTCAACCAGGTCACCCCCGACGTGCCGCGCGCGGTGCGCCACTACCAGGACCTCGGCTTCCGCGTGACGGAGGACATCCAGGACGACGAGGGCACCGTGTACGCCGCGTGGATGCGCCGCAAGCCCACCGTGCACGACACCGCGGCGACGGGCGGCGACGGTCCGCGCATGCACCACGTCGCCTTCGCGACGCACGAGAAGCACAACATCCTCGCGATCTGCGACAAGCTCGGGGCGCTGCGCCGCTCCGACGCCATCGAGCGCGGCCCCGGCCGGCACGGCGTCTCCAACGCGTTCTACCTCTACCTGCGCGACCCGGACGGCCACCGCGTCGAGATCTACACGCAGGACTACTACACCGGCGACCCGGACAACCCGGTCGTCACCTGGGACGTGCACGACAACCAGCGCCGCGACTGGTGGGGCACCCCGGTGGTGCCCTCCTGGTACACCGACGCCTCGCTCGTGCTCGACCTCGACGGCAACCCGCAGCCCGTCGTCGCCCGCACGGACTCCAGCGAGATGGCCGTGACGATCGGCGCCGACGGCTTCTCCTACACCCGCGCGGACGAGGGCGAGACCTCGATGCCCGAGTACAAGCAGGGCGAGTACAAGCTCGGCCACCAGCTCTAGGAGACGCTCATGCTGCCTGAGGAGACCATCGCGCAGATCGCCGCGGAGCTCGCGGAGGCCGACCGCACGCACGGGGTGATCCCGCGCATCACCGCGCGGTACCCCGAGGCGACCGTGGAGGACTCCTACGCCATCCAGGGCGTGTGGCGGGACTCGCAGGTCGCGGCCGGTCGTCGGCTGGTCGGGCGCAAGATCGGCCTGACGTCGAAGGCCATGCAGCAGGCGACGGGGATCACCGAGCCCGACTACGGCGTGATGTTCGACGACACCGTGTACGAGTCGGGCGCGGAGATCCCCACGGATCACTTCTCCAACGTCCGCATCGAGGTCGAGCTGGCGTTCGTGCTCAAGGAACCGCTGGAGGGCCCCGACTGCACACTGGAGGACGCCCTCGCCGCGATCGACTACGCCGTGCCGGCCCTCGAGGTGCTGAACTCGCACATCGAGCTCGAGGGCCGCACGATCGTCGACACCATCAGCGACAACGCCGCGTACGGGGCGATGGTGCTGGGGACGGTGCGCAAGCGCCCGGACGAGATCGACCTGCGGTGGGTGCCCGGCGTGCTGTCCCGCAACGGGGAGATCGAGGAGACCGGTGTCGCCGCCGGCGTGCTCGGGCATCCGGCCACCGGGGTGGCGTGGCTCGCGAACAAGTTCCATCAGCACGGCGCGCGTCTGGAGGCGGGCGAGATCATCCTGGCAGGATCGTTCACACGCCCGATGTGGGTGTCGCGCGGCGACGAGGTGCTGTGCGACTACGGACCGATGGGGACCATCACATGCCGCTTCGTCTAGACCCGTCCTTCCGCGCGCAGCTCGCCGCGTCCGATCGTCCCTTCGTGGGGATGTGGGTGTGCTCCGGCAGCCCGCTGCTCGCCGAGGTCGCCGCGGGCTCCGGGCTGGACTGGCTGCTCATCGACATGGAGCACTCGGCGAACACGCTCGAGTCCGTGCTGACCCAGCTCCAGGCGGTCGCAGCCTATCCGGTGACCCCGCTCGTCCGGGTGCCCTTCAACGATGCGGTCGCGATCAAGCAGGTGCTCGACCTCGGTGCGCAGAACCTCATCGTGCCGATGGTGTCGTCCGCCGACGAGGCGAGGGCCGCCGTGGCCGCGACCCGTTATCCCCCCGAGGGCGTCCGCGGCGTCGGCAGCGCCCTCGCCCGCAGCGCCCGCTGGAACCGCGTCGACCGCTACCTGCAGGAGTCGGCGCAGCACGTGTCGCTGACGGTGCAGATCGAGACGGTCGCCGGGGTCGAGGCCGCCGCCGACATCGCCGCGGTCGACGGGGTGGACGCGGTGTTCGTCGGCCCCTCCGACCTGTCCGCGTCGATGGGCCTGCTCGGACAGCAGACACATCCGGACGTGGTCGCCGCCGTGGAGTCGGTGTTCGCCGCAGTGCGTGCCGCCGGGAAGCCCGTGGGGGTGAACGCGTTCGACCCCTCCGCCGCCGACGCGTATCTCGCGGCGGGTGCGGACTTCGTGGCCGTGGGCGCCGATGTCGCCCTCCTCGCCCGTGCCTCCGAGGCCCTCGCCGCCCGCTTCCTCCCCCGCTCCGACGCCTCCGGCCGCCCCAGCTACTGACTTCGAGTCGCGCACCTGGCTCCATCCGCGGCCGGAATGGGGCCATTTGCGCGATTCGAAGCGGCCGGGAAGGATGAGCCGGTGCACAGACTGGCGGCGATGCAGGACCGCAACTTCCGGTGGTTCTTCCTCGCGCGCGCCCTGACGCTCGTCACGGGCTCGATGTCGGCCATCGCCCTGGCGTTCGCGGTGCTCGAGATCGACAACGACGCCCGGTCGCTCTCGATCGTGCTGGCCGCCTTCACGATCAGCAACATCGTGTTCGTCCTGTTCGGGGGCGTCGTCGCCGACCGCCTCCCCCGCGCTCTCATCATCCAGTCCTGCTACGTCGTGGACATCCTGTCGGTCGGAGCGATGGCGGCTCTCCTGTTCACCGGCACGGCCACCGTCCCCCTCCTCGCCGTGCTCTCCGCGATCAACGGCGCCTCGTCCGCGTTCGTGCTCCCCGCGATGCAGGGCATCATCCCGCAGCTGACCACCCCCGCGCACCTCCAGCAGGCGAACGCGATGCTGTCGTTCGTCCGCTCGGCCGTCACGATCGGCGGACCGGTCATCGCCGGGGTCCTGGTGGCCACCGCGGGACCCGCGTGGGCCATGGTCGTGCAGGCGGCGGGGTGGCTGCTCGCGATCCCGGTCCTCGCGCTCGTGAAGCTCCCGCCGCCCGCGGCGTCCGGCGGCACCACGATGTTCCACGACCTCCGGGTGGGGTGGCACGAGTTCTGGAGCCGCTCCTGGCTGTGGACCATCGTGCTGGCCTTCATGATCATGAACGCGATCCACGTCGGCGCCTGGGGCGTCGTCGGCCCGTACATCGCGAAGAACGACGATCGCCTCGGCATCTCCGGCTGGGGGTGGGTCGTGAGCGCGGAGGGCGCAGGAGTCCTGGTGATGACCCTGCTGCTGATGTGGTTCCCGCTCGGCCGGCCCCTGCGCTACGGGATGATCGGGATGGCGGCGTTCGCCCTGCCGCTCACCCTCCTCGGCGTGCACCCGGCCGCGGTCCTGCTGGCGATGGCGGCGTTCGTCGCCGGAGCCGGGGCCGAGGTCTTCGCGACAGGCTGGAATCTCGCGATGATGGAGAACATCCCCGGGGAGAAGCTCTCGCGGGTCGCGAGCTACGACATGCTCGGCAGCTTCGTGGTGATGCCCATCGGCACGCTCGTGTACGGCTGGCTCATCACGCACGCGGAGCCGGCCACCGTGCTCACCACCTCCGCGGTCCTCTATGCGGCGATCGCCCTGATCACCCTGCTCGTCCCCGCGGTGTGGCGGATGGGGCGGCCCGCGGCGGCCGTCCCGGAGCGCGCGGGAGTGGCGGATTCATAGCAATCCCGGCGAGACTGTGGGCATGACCTTCCCCCCGCTGCAGCCCCTCGCCGACCGTGCCGCCCTCTTCACCGCGCTCCGCCAGGACGCCCTCTCCGCGGCCGCCGATGCGCTCGGCGAGCACCGGTGGGACGCCGACCTCGCGGCGGGAACGCTGACCTTCACCGCGAACGACGACCCGACCCGGCAGCTCGTGACCCGCGCGCACCTCATCGCCACGATCGCCCCCGGCCCCCGCTCGCTGCTGTGGGCGTGGGCGCACCCCCAGGGCGACCCCCAGGGTGTCGCGGCGCAGCTCCGCGCGTACGGCGAGCAGCACGGGATCGCCGAGCTCACCGCCCCCGAGGTCCCGTTCCCGGCCGATGCCTCGGGCGACGCGGAGTGGATCGCCCGCGCGGCGCACACGATCGGCGGCGTGGCGGTGGAGCTCACCGGGCGCTCCCCCTACTACTCGGCCCCCGTCGACGGCGGCACCCGCGCGGTGTTCCTGCTCGACGCCCCGCTCGCCCCGCTCACGGTCGCCGACACGGTGGTGGCCCTGCCCCGCACCCTCGCGCAGACGCCCCTCCCCGACGCCCGCACGGCGGTCTGGGACCTCGCGCGTCTCGCCGGCTGGACCCTCACCTGGACGGACGAGTCCTTCTCCGGCGCCACGGTGACGGATGCCTCGGGCACCGCGACGATCCGCTTCGACGAGCAGGCCCGGATCAGCGGCGTGGAGAGCTCGCTGCACGGCCAGGGCTGAGTCCGCAGAATCGCACGAACGCCGCAGGGATCACTCGGGTCCCTGCGGCGTTCGCGTGAATCTGCGACGCGGTGCGGAGGTCAGACCGACCGCTCGGCCGCCTCGACGACGTTGGTCATGAGCAGGGCGACGGTCATCGGCCCCACCCCTCCCGGATTCGGCGACAGGTACCCGGCGACCTCGGCGACCTCGGGAGCGACGTCGCCGAACACGAGGTTCTTCCCGGTCTCCGGATCGGTCTCGCGGGTGACCCCCACGTCCAGCACCGCGGCTCCGGGCTTGACGTCCTCGGCGCGGATGAGGTGCTTGACCCCCGCCGCCGCCACGATCACGTCGGCCTCCCGCAGGTAACGCGGCATGTCGACAGTGCCGGTGTGCGTCAGCGTGACCGTCGCGTTGAGATCGCGACGGGTCAGCAGCAGCCCGATCGAACGCCCGATCGTGACACCGCGACCGACGACCACGACGTGCTTGCCTTTGAGGTCGTAGTCGTTGCGCAGCAGCAGCTCGATGACCCCGCGCGGGGTGCATGGCAGCGGCGTGTGGATCGGCGCGTTGACGTTGAGGACGAGGCGCCCGAGGTTGGTCGGGTGCAGCCCGTCCGCGTCCTTCGCCGGATCGATCCGCTCCAGGATCGCGTCGGTGTCGAGGTGCTTCGGCAGCGGCAGCTGCACGATGTACCCGTGGCAGGCGGGATCGGCGTTGAGCTCGTCGATCAGCGCCTCGACGTCGGCCTGGGTGGCGTCAGCCGGCAGCTCGCGCTGGATCGAGTTCATCCCGATCGCCTCGGACTGCCGGTGCTTCATGCCCACGTAGAGCTGCGAGGCGGGGTCGGCTCCCACCAGCACCGTGGCGATGCCGGGGGTGACGCCCTTCTCCTTCAGCGCGGCGACCCGCTCCGTCAGCTCGGCGCGGATCTCGGCCGCCGCCGCCTTGCCGTCGAGGACGACCGCGGTCACTGCTGCAGGTCCGGGTAGAGCGGGAAGGCCGCGGCGAGCGCGTCCACGCGGGCGCGGAGCGCCTCGATGTCGGCACCGGGGAGCAGCGCGAGGGCGATGATGTCGGCCACCTCGGTGAACTCGGCGTCGCCGAAGCCGCGGGTCGCGAGCGCGGGCGTGCCGATCCGCAGGCCCGAGGTCACCATCGGCGGACGCGGGTCGTTCGGCACGGCGTTGCGGTTCACGGTGATGTGGATGTCGTGCAGGAGGTCCTCCGCCTGCTTGCCGTCGATCTCGGCGTCGCGGAGGTCGACGAGCACCAGGTGCACGTCCGTGCCGCCCGAGCGCACGGCGATGCCGGCGTCCTTCACGTCCTGCTGCGACAGGCGCTCGGCGATGAGCTTCGCCCCGCGCAGCACGCGCTCCTGGCGCTCCTTGAACTCCGGCGTGCCGGCGAGCTTGAAGGCGGTCGCCTTCGCGGCGATGACGTGCATCAGCGGACCGCCCTGCTGCCCCGGGAAGACCGCGGTGTTGATCTTCTTGGCGAGGTCGGCGTCGTTGGTGAGGATGAAGCCCGAGCGGGGGCCGCCGATGGTCTTGTGCACGGTGGAGGACACGACGTGCGCGTGCGGCACCGGGTTGGGGTGCAGGCCGGCGGCGACGAGGCCGGCGAAGTGCGCCATGTCGACCCAGAGGATCGCGCCCACCTCGTCGGCGATGGCACGGAACGCGGCGAAGTCCATCGTCCGCGGGTAGGCGGACCACCCGGCGATGATGACCTTGGGCTTGTGCTCGATGGCGAGGCGGCGGACCTCGTCCATGTCGATCGTCGAGGTCTCGGCGTCGACCCCGTAGGCCACGATGTCGTACAGGCGGCCGGAGAAGTTGATCTTCATGCCGTGCGTGAGGTGGCCGCCCTGGTCGAGCGAGAGGCCGAGCAGGGTGTCGCCGGGGCGGGCGATCGCGTGCAGGACCGCGGCGTTCGCGGACGCACCGGAGTGCGGCTGGACGTTCGCGAACTCGGCGCCGAACAGGCTCTTGGCGCGGGAGATGGCGAGCTCCTCCGCGACGTCGACCTCCTCGCAGCCGCCGTAGTAGCGGCGGCCGGGGTAGCCCTCGGCGTACTTGTTGGTGAGCACCGAGCCCTGCGACTGCAGGACCGAGACGGGGACGAAGTTCTCCGAGGCGATCATCTCGAGGAAGGTCTGCTGACGCTTCAGCTCGCGATCGAGGACCTCGGCGATCTCCGGGTCGACCTCGGACAGCGGGGCGTTGAAGTAACGGTCGGTCATGACGTGCTCCTTTTGACGACGGATTCGAAAAGGGTGTTCCTATCGGCCCAGGCGCGCGGTCGAATTCCGTGGTCAGTCGCTCCCCGGTGGTTGTCCACCCAGACGCCAGTCGCGACGGTTACGAGCATAGCCGATGCGCGACGCCGCGCACGCGGTCGTTTCGGGCATCGTGCCCACCGTCTGCAGAATCGTTTCGATCCCCCTGTTCCCTTGCGGCGTTTCGTTGGCTAGGTTTTGTTCATGGTCCTACCTCTTGATCTGCCCCTCGTCCCCGCTCCGGTGTCCGCGAAGGCCAGGGAGGGACGTCTGCCGCTCGCCGCGACGACGCGCGTGCTCGGCTCCTCCCCCGCCGCCGGACAGCTGATCGACGCCGTCGAACGCCGCACCGGCCTCCGCCTCACCGCGGTGGACTCCGGCCCCGCCGAGATCGAGCTGTTCGTCGACGCGGCCTCGTCCGCACCGGAGGGCTACACGCTCGAGGTCGGCGACCGCGCCATCCTCATCGGCGCCGATGAGGCGGGGCTCTTCTACGGGGTCCAGACGCTGCTGCAGCTGCTCCGGGAGGACGACGCCGGCTGGGCGCTGCTCCGCGCCGACATCGCCGACGCCCCGCGCTTCGCCCGCCGCGGCGTGATGCTCGACGTGGCGCGGCACTTCTTCGGCGTCGACGACGTGAAGCGGTTCATCGACAGCACCAGCGCGCTGAAGTTCAACCACCTGCACCTGCACCTCACCGACGACCAGGGCTGGCGCGTGCACATCGACTCCTGGCCGCTGCTCACCGAGCGCGCCGCCGCCACCGCGGCCGACGGCGCCCCCGGCGGCTTCTACACCAAGGACGACTACCGCGAGATCGTGGCGTACGCGGCGGCGCGCCACATGATCGTGATCCCCGAGGTCGACCTCCCCGGCCACACCCACGCGATCGGCGTGGCCTATCCGGAGCTGGTCGAGGCCCCGGTGCTGAACGACGCGCTGGTCGCCCAGTCCGAGCAGCTCGGCCAGCCGCTCCCCGTGGCCGGAGAGCCCTACCTGGGCTGGGGCGTCGGGCACTCCAGCGTGCGCATCCACGAGGAGGAGACGTACCGGTTCGTCCGCGACGTCGTCCGCGAGCTCGCCGAGATGACCCCGGGGCCCTACATCCACATCGGAGGAGACGAGTCCCTCGGCACGCCCCAGGCCGACTTCGACCTCTTCGCGGAGCGCGCGACGGCGATCGTCGTCGAGGAGGGCAAGACCCCGGTCGCGTGGCACGAGATGGGGTCGGCGGCCGGCATCGCCCGCGGCACGATCGGGCAGTACTGGGGCATGACGACGCCGACGGGCACGCATGCCGAGGAGGCCGCGCACTTCGTCGAGCGCGGCGGAGCCCTCATCATGTCGGCGGCGGATGCGACCTATCTCGACATGAAGTACACGGCCGAGTTCCCGCTCGGACTCACCTGGGCCGCCATCATCGACGTCCGCCGCGCGTACGAGTGGGAGCCGACCGCCGTCCTCGACGTGCCGGACGAGGCGATCCTGGGGATCGAGGCGCCGCTGTGGTCCGAGACCACCCGCACGCTCGACGAGGTGGAGCAGCTCGTGTTCCCCCGTGCCGCCGCGCAGGCCGAGATCGCCTGGTCGCCGCGCGAGGGCGTGGGCCGCACGTGGGAGTCCTTCCGCGCCCGGGTCGGCGCCCTCGCGCCGCTGTGGAAGGCTGAGGGGGTCGATTTCCACCCCGCCCCCGAGATCCCCTGGAGCGCCCGTTGAAGACCCTCTCCTCCGCGACCGGTTCCCTCGTCATCCACTCCGCCCGCCTCGTCGATCGCGGGGAGATCGTCGAGGACGGCTGGGTGCGCATCGAGGACGGCGTCGTAGCGTCCCGCGGCACCGGAACGGACTGGGAGCCCGCGACGGAGGTCGTGGACGCGACCGCCGTGGCGGGCGCGGGCGCGCTGCTCACGCCGGGCTTCGTCGACATCCACGGTCACGGCGGAGCGGGTGCGGCGTACGACGACGGTGTGGACGCCATCCGGACCGGGCGGGATCTGCACCGCGAGCACGGCACCACCAGGGCCGTCATCTCGCTCGTCACGGGCACGATCGACGACCTCGCCCGCAGCGTCGCCCTGATCGCCACCCTGACCAGGACCGACCCGGACGTCCTCGGCTCGCACCTGGAGGGCCCGTTCCTCGACCCCGGGCACCACGGCGCCCATGAGCCCTCGCTGCTGCGGCACCCCGTCCCGGCCGACGTGGCCCGTCTGCTGGATGCCGGAGAAGGCACCGTCCGTCAGGTCACCATCGCGCCGGAGCTCCCCGGAGGGATCGACGCGGTCCGTCAGATCGTCGCGGCGGGTGCCGCGGCCGCGGTGGGGCACACCGACGCCGACGCCGCGATGGCCGTCGCCGCCTTCGAGGCCGGTGCCTCGCTGCTGACCCACGCGTTCAACGCGATGCCCGGCATCCACCACCGCGCGCCCGGACCGGTGCTGGCTGCGGCCGCCGACCACCGGGTGATCCTGGAGGCCATCGCCGACGACGTGCACCTCGACCCGCACGTCGTCAAGCTCGTGTTCGACGCGGCGCCGCAGCGCGTGGCGCTCATCACCGACGCCATGGCCGCGGCCGGGAGCGCCGACGGCAAGTACGACCTCGGTGCGGTCAAGGTCACCGTCGAGAACGGCGTGGCCCGCGCCGACGACACCGGCTCGATCGCCGGCTCCACCCTGACCCAGGACGTCGCGCTGCAGCGGGCGGTGGCGGCGGGCGTGCCGCTGCCGGAGGTCGTGCGGGCGCTCACGGACACCCCGGCCCGCGCGATCGGACGTGACGCCCACCTCGGCGCGCTGCGCCCCGGCCTGCTCGGCGATGCGGTGCTCCTGGACGCGGAGCTGCGCGTCGCGCGGGTCTGGACGGGACCGGCGCTGCCCGCCTAGGACGACAGCGCTCCGCGCGACGCGCAGCACTGCGGTCTCCGGTCGATCGGACGAGACGGTGTCACCGGACTCCCCAGATCGGTGACGTGCGTCTCGCAGGTGTGGGAGTGGTGGGCCGCCGTTCTCCCCAGATCGGCGGCCCATTCCCTCCCGCTCGAGCGGGCGGGGCCGGGAGCTCCTCCCCCGAGGATCCCGACCCGCCCACTGGTGCAGTACCCCCCGCACCAGCGCCGGAACTCCGCCCCCCGGTGGAGTCCATTTCGGCTGTCTCTACCGGAAGAGACGAGGGTGTCCCCGGTTCATTACGCGGTTCTCCGAAAAAGTTTGAGAATTCTTCGCCGCTCCCTTCCGCGGGCGTCGTCACCGCGCTCGAGGAGCCGATCCCGAGCATCGGCTCCGAGTCCGTCCTGGGGCTGGCCAGCATGCCGATTTCGCGAGACAATGGAGGGACCGCGTAATGAAAGACGCCTTCTCGCGTCTCTCCTCCTGGGGACGGTTGTGTGCCCCGGGACCAGATGGATGACCGTGCACCGAGAGAACACCACACCAGACGACACCATCGGCGATGCCGACCTGATCCTCCGCGTCCGCTCCGGCGACAAGGGGGCGTTCGGGGAACTCTGGAGGCGGCACTATCCCTCCGGGATGGCAGTCGCACGGTCGGTGACCTCGTCCATCGATCCGGACGACCTGGTGCAGGAGTCCTACACCCGCATCTACCAGGCGATCCTCAAGGGCGGCGGCCCCAACGGCTCGTTCCGCGCGTACCTCTTCACGAGCATCCGCAACACCGCGGCCGCCTGGGGACGCGCGCGCCGCGAGACCGCGATCGACGAGCTCGACACGGTCGCCGACCCGGACAGCACCGAGCACGCCACGAACGAGGCGCTCGATCGCAGCCTCACCGCCCAGGCGTTCCGCAGCCTCCCCTCCCGGTGGCAGGAAGTGCTCTGGTACACCGAGATCGAGCAGATGAAGCCCCAGGAGGTGGCTCCGCTCCTCGGCATGAAGGCCGGCGCGGTGTCGCAGCTCGCCTTCCGGGCCCGCGAAGGGCTCCGCGAGGCGTGGATCCAGGCGCACCTGCGCAGCGCGAGCCCCGGCTCCGAGTGCCAGTGGACGATCGAGCATCTCGGCGCCTACTCGCGCGGCAACCTCGCCACCCGCGACCACCGTCGCCTGGAGCTGCACCTCGACGAGTGCGCGCGCTGCATGATCGTCGCCGCCGAGGCCAAGGACGTCTCCAAGCGCCTCGCCCTCGTGCTGCTCCCGCTCGTCCTCGGCGCCACCGGCGCCTCCGGGTACCTCGCCGCCCTCCAGGGCGGTGCACCGGTCCTGGCGGTGGCGGGCGCGGCGTCCACCATCCCCGGTGCGGTGTTCGTCGGCGACGGCGGCATCGGACAGGCCGCGGCGGCCACCTCCGGGGTCAGCGCCGCGGGTTCGGGAGCCGGCTCCGCCGGCGGTGCGGGCACGGGCGCGAGCACGGGCGGCGTCTTCACGGGCATGGGCGCCGTCGTCGGCGCCGGGTCGGCGGCCCTCGTGGTGGCCGGAGTCGTCGCCGCGGCGGCCATCGTCCCCGGGCTCGCGGGCGCGAACCCCGCGACCTCCCTGCCCAGCGCCTCGGACACCGACCCGTCGTCGATCACGACCGACATCGCTCCCGACTCCTCCCTCGACCTCGACGAGCCCGTGGTGATCGAGACGCCGGATGCCACGCAGCCGCCGTCTCCCCCCGCGGAGGACGAGACGGCCCCGCCGGTGTCCTCGGAGGCCGGACCCGATGCGGCTCCCGCCGCCCCCGTGGTCGTCCCCGCGCTCCCCGAGGCCACGGTGCCGCCCGTCGCTCCGGTGGACCCCGTCGATCCCGTGGACCCCGTGGACCCGGTGGACCCGGTCGATCCCGTGGACCCCGTCGACCCCGTCGATCCCGTGGACCCCGTGGACCCGGTGGACCCCGTGGACCCTGTGGATCCCGTGGACCCCGTCGATCCCGTGGACCCCGTCGATCCGGTGGACCCCGCGATCCCGACGGATCCGCCCACGTGGAGCACCGCCGACTTCTGGCTCGGCGAGGACCTGCACTGGTACTACGTCGTGCCGGTCGCCGGAGCACCGGGCACCGTCGTTCAGGCACTGCTCGGCGGCCAGGAGGGCGACAGCATCGTCCTCGGCGAGGACGGCACGGGCTTCGTCCAGCTGCGGGCCTCCCTCGACCAGTTCCTGTTCGCCAGCCTCGTGCCGGTGACCTTCCGCTACGTGCTGCCGTCCGGCGAGGCCGGCCCGTCGGCCACCACCTCGCTCTATTCGCTCGAACCCCAGGAGGCAGGCGCCGACGAGCGCGCAGCGGCGACGGCGGCCGAGGAGCAGCCGGCGGTCGTCATCGAGGAGGCCGAGCAGGCGCCGGCGCCCGAAGCGCCCGTCGCCGAGACCGTGGCCCCCGTCGCCGAGACCGTGGCCCCCGTCGCCGAGGTCGCGGCCCCGACCGACGCCGCCTCCGCCGAACCGGCACCCGCGGAAGCCGCACCGACGGACGCCGCCCCCGCCGAGGTCGTGGCCACCGATGCCCCGACCGCAGACGCACCGACGGACGCCGCGGCCGAGGACGCCCCGCCCGCGGAATAGACTGGTCGTATGACCCCGGATTCCGCCCCTGTCGCCGGCGTCGACCGTCCGGCCCTCACGGCCCTCGACATCGTGCGCGTCGTCGTCCTCATCGCGGCGATCGCCTCGCTCGCCCTGTGGGGGTTCGCGAGCTGGGACCTGCCGTGGAACGTCGTGATCGGCGTCGGCGCCCCCGTCGTCGCCCTCCTGCTGTGGGCGCTGTTCCTCTCCCCGCGCCCGGTGCTCCGCGTGCACCCCTTCCTCCGCGCGGTCGTCGAGCTCTTCATCTACGTCGGCGTGACCATCGCGTGGTGGTCCATGGGCCAGGCCCTCATCGGCACGGCGTTCGCGCTGGTGGCCGTCGTCGCCGGGGTCCTCAGCGGACGCCGCGCGCTGGCATGAGCGCACGGTCGTGAGCGTCGTCTCGCTGCTCCGCGACGCCCTCGGGGCGCGCGTGGACGTCAGCGAGCAGGCGCGGCGCGAGGCCAGAGCCGACCGCTCCGGTCATGCCGCGGTGGGCCTCCCCCTGGCCGTCGTCCATGCCGAGAGCGTGGACGACGTGCAGCAGACCCTGCGCATCGCCACGGCCACGCGCACGCCCGTCGTCGTTCGCGGTGCCGGGACCGGGCTCGCCGGGGCCGCCAACGCCGGTGAGGGGGAGATCGTCCTCTCCCTCCGCCGGATGGACGCCGTCCTCGAGGTGCGGCCGGACGACCTCCTCGCCGTGGTCGAGCCCGGCATCCTCAATGCCGACCTCAACGCGCACCTGGCGGCCCAGGGACTGTGGTGGCCGCCCGACCCCGCCAGCCGTGACATCTCCACCGTCGGCGGCAACATCGCGACCGGAGCCGGCGGACTGCTCTGCGCGAAGTACGGCGTCGTCCGCGATGCGGTCCTCGGCGTCGATCTCGTCCTCGCCGACGGACGCCTGCTCCACCTCGGGCACCGCAGCGTGAAGGGCGTGACCGGGCTCGACCTCACCGCCCTCGTCGTGGGGTCGGAGGGAACGCTCGGCGTCGTCGTCGGAGCCACGCTCAAGCTGCGCCGCCTGGTGCCGGGCGAGACCTGCACCGTGACGGCGACCTTCCCCGGCGTCCGGGCGGCGGCCGCAGGCTCCGCGGCCGTGACCGCCGCGGGGATCCAGCCCGCGATCATGGAGCTCATGGATGCCGCGAGCCTCGCCGCCGTCCACGCCCTGCTCGCCCTCCCCGCGCCGACCCCGGGCGCCGCACAGCTGACGATTCAGACCGACGGCCCGGCCGCGCGTGCGGAGGCGGACGCCATCGCCGCGATCCTGAGCGCCCACGAGGGCGTCCCCGTGGTCTCGCACGACCCCGTCGAGGGCGATCGCCTGCTGGCGATCCGGCGGTCGATGCACGCCGCGATGGCGTCGCTGGGGACCACCCTCATCGAGGACGTCTCGGTGCCGCGGAGCGCCATGCCCGCGATGTTCGACGAGATCGCCCGGATCGAGCGCCAGTTCGACATGGTGATCCCGACCGTGGCCCACGCCGGCGACGGCAACCTGCACCCGAACTTCATCTTCGAGGGTCCGGAGACCCCGCCGCAGGTGTGGGCGGCGGCCGACGAGCTCTTCCGCGCCGCGATCCGGCTCGGCGGCACCCTCACCGGCGAGCACGGCATCGGCGTCCTCAAGCGGCGCTGGCTGGCCGACGAGCTCGGCGACGACCAATGGCGCCTCCAGCGCGACATCGCCGCGGTGTTCGACCCCCTCGGCATCCTCAACCCCGGAAAGGTCTTCTCTCTCGATGCCTGACATCCACGTGAGCGCGGCCGTGATCGTCGATGCGGAGGGGCGGGTCCTCGTCGTCCGCAAGCACGGCACCACCCGCTTCATGCAGCCCGGGGGCAAGCCGGAGCCGGGCGAATCCCCCGTCGAGACCCTCATCCGCGAGCTGCACGAAGAGCTCGGGCTCGAGCTCACGGACGCCGACCTCCGGCCCCTGGGGCGCTTCGTGTCGGCGGCCGCCAACGAGCCGGGGCACCGCGTGGTGGCCGACGCGTTCTCGGCCTCGATCGATCCCGACGGGGTCCGCGTGCAGGCCGAGCTCGCCGAGCTGCGCTGGATCACCCCGGAGGACGCCGCGGCGCTCCCGCTGGCCCCGCTGAGCGTCGAGCATCTGCTGCCGCTCGCGTGGCCGGCCGGAGCGCGCTAGCGCCTCGGATCAGATGCCCTGCCAGGCCGGCTTGTTCGCGAACGTGTAGCGGTAGTAGTCGGCGAGCTGCAGCTTCGACGCGGCGGCCTCGTCGACGACGATGGTCGCGTGCGGGTGCAGCTGGATGGCCGAACCAGGCAGCAGGGCCGTGAGCGGCCCCTCGACCGCACCGGCCACGGCCTCGGCCTTGCCCGCGCCGAACGCCAGCAGCACGAGGTGACGCGCTTCCAGGATGGTCCCCAGCCCCTGCGTGATGCAGTGCATCGGGACGTCGTCGATCGAGTCGAAGAACCGGGCGTTGTCCTCGCGGGTCTGCTCCGTCAGGGTCTTCACCCGGGTGCGGGAGGCGAAGGAGGACCCGGGCTCGTTGAACCCGATGTGCCCGTCGGTGCCGATGCCGAGGATCTGCAGGTCGACCCCGCCGGCCGCGGCGATGGCCGCGTCATAGTCCTCACCCGCGTGCTGGATGGTCGCCTCCGCGCCGTTCGGCACGTGGATGCGCTCCGGGTCGAGGCCCAGCGGCTCCACCACCTCGCGGGTGATCACCGAGCGGTAGCTCTCCGGGTGGGAGGGGTCGATCCCGACGTACTCGTCGAGTGCGAAGCCCCGCACCTGCGAGACGTCCCGGCCCGCGAGGCGGCTGCGGAGAGCCTGGTACACCGGCAGCGGCGTGGAGCCGGTCGCGAGTCCGAGCACCGCGTCGGGGCGGCGGTCGATGAGCTCGACGATCTCGGTGGCGACCAGGGCCCCGGCGGCCTCGGCATTCTCGACGATGACGACCTCAGCCATGCGGAACGATCTCCTTCTCAGAAATGGATGCGCCCACCAGAGCGGCGCCGAAAGCGGCGGCGGGGGAACCCGCGGGGAGCAGTTCGATTCTCTCATCCAGCCGCAGGGACTTCAGGAACGGTGACGCCTGGGCACCCGCATGCAGGGCCGCGCGGATGCCGTCCGCGAGACGACCGCCGAGCGCGGTGAGACCGCCGCCGATGACCACCGTCTCGACGTCGGCCGAGAGCACGAGCACGCGCACGGCCGCCGCGGCCCCGAAGAAGAGGTCCGCCTGCAGGGCGAGGGCGTGCGGATCGCCGGCGTCGGCCGCCTCCACGATGTCCTTGACCGGGAGCGCGCCGGGGCGTCCCCAGGCCTTGGCCAGCGCCCCGCCGCCGCAGAACGTCTCCACGCAGCCGCGCTGTCCGCAGCCGCACAGACGCCCGCGGGGGTCGACGGAGAGGTGCCCGACCTCGCCCGCGGTCCCCCGCGCCCCGCGCCAGATGCGGCCGTCGATGACGATGCCGGCCGCGACGCCGGTGCCGAGGTTCAGGTAGGCCATCGATCCGGCGACGTCGCTCAGGACGGCGGCGCCGAGCGCGGCCGCCTTCACGTCGTTCTCGACCCGGAAGGGGACGCCCAGCGCCTGCTCGGCGCGCGCCGCGAGGTCGAGGGATTCCACGCCGAGGTTCACGGCGTGCAGCACACGTCCGGTCTCCGCGTCCACGAGGCCGGGGATGCCGATGCCGGCGGATCCGACGGCGGACAGCGGCAGCCCGCTCTCCTCGGCGAGCGCGGCGACGGTCGAGACGATGCTGTCGACGACGGCGTCCTCTCCCCACCCGGTCGGGCGGCGGAGGCGGGCGAGGATCGTCCCCGCCGGGTCGACGGCGACGGCGTCGATCTTCGTGCCGCCGACGTCGAGGCCCACGCGAAGGGGCCGACCGGCGCGGTCGGCGGAGGCGGGGACGATCATCGGATGCCGTTCCCGGTCATGGTCGCGAAGATCACGACACCCCCAGCTGCCCGGAGAGCACCATCACCGCGGCGCCCCGGAGCACGATGTCGTCCTGGCGGGTGAGCCGCACCATGACGTCCTCGAAGACGCCCTCGAGCGTGCGGGCGTGGAGCGTCTCGACGGCCGCGTCGATGAGCGTGCCGTCCAGCAGCTCGGCGGGTCCGGAGAGCACGACCTCGGACAGGTCGAGGGCGGCGACGATCGGGGCGATCGCGATCGCCATGCGGGTCCCGGAGTCGCGGAGGATCTCCTCGCGCGCGGCCGGGTCGGCGTCGATCGCCTCCTGCATGCGGCTCACGCTCAGCCACGCCTCCAGGCAGCCGATCTTGCCGCACGCGCAGCGGGGGCCGCCGTCCGTGCCGACGACGACGTGACCGATCTCCCCCGCCGCGAAACGGCTGCCGAGGAGCGGCTGGCTGCCGGTGATGAGCCCGGCACCCACGCCGCGGCCGATCTTGATCAGCATGAAGTCGGCTTCCGCCTCGCCGAACGTGTACTCCGCGAGCACCGCGGCGTTGGCGTCGTTGCGCGCCAGCACGGGGAGGTCGAGCTCGGCGCTGAGCTTCGCCTCCAACGGGAAGTCGGTCCAGCCGAGGTTGGGCGAGCTGAGGACGAGGCCGTCCGGACGCACGACACCCGGGGTGCCGATGCCGACGCCGAGCACCGGCTGCGTGGCGATCTCGACGAGGGTCTGCGCGAGGCCGCGGAGGGCGTCGTACGCGGCATCGCCGTCGGGCGTCGCGGGACGCGGCACCTGACGCCGCTCCAGCACGTCGCCGTCGAGGCTGAGCACGGCCCCCTCGAAGGCGGTCGGACCGGACAGGTCGAGTCCGATGATCTGATGCCCCACGCGGTCGATGTCGATGAGGATCGGCGGCTTTCCGGGGCCCACCGCCTCGCGGACGCCGATCTCGACGACGATGCCGTCGGCGATGAACTCCGCGACGAGGTCGGAGATCGTGACGCGCGTGAGGCCGGTCTCTCGGGAGAGGTCGGCGCGGCTCATCGCCCCCGAGTGATAGAGCGTCTGCAGCACGAGGGCGCGGTTGTGACCACGCGCGTGCTCGGGGAGCACCTTGGTGCGCGAACGGAGATGCCGCGCGGGGCCGAAGGCGTGGGCGTTCGCGGCGACGAAGTCTGTCGTCGCCGCGGGGCGCTGATCATCCGAAACGGACATGTTTGTTAGTAGACCTTACGAACAGGAATTGTGCAACTGTTCCGCGCGATTCCGCGGGCAGGGTTACCGAAACGTGACATCACGCCGACCGCGGATCCTCGTCAGCGGCCCGGCGGAGGAGGCGCTCGACGAGGCCGGCGACGATCGCCTCCCGCGTCTCCACCGTCATGGGCTTGCCGGGGACCCCCGGGCGCCGCTGCTCGGGCGACGGGCCGTCCAGCGGACGATACCGCACCGCCGCCGCGGCGAGGCGCCGCAAGTGCGTGGGCAGCCGCCGCGCGAAGTCGGCGAACGGGGCGGGCTCTCCCCCGTCCCAGAGCCGCTCCGCGATCGCGGCGAGACGCGGGAACATCGCGAAGTCGACCCGGTCCCTGCTCGGCAGGTGCTCCGTCCACACGTTCGCCTGCCCGCCGACCGCCCCCTCGACGACCTGGAAGGAGTACGCGCGCTCGATGGTCAGCGGCGGACCGACGCGGATGGGCTCCTCGGTCGATTCCGACTGCGGGTAGTCGAGGTAGACCTCCAGATCCGGACACCCCACGACCGGGATCCCCCGGCGCAGCGCCTCGCGCATCGCGACCGGTCCGCGCCAGGCGAGGATGCGGACGCCGTCGGGCACGTCGCCCTCCAGCACCTCGTCCCAGGCCAGCGCGGTCCGACCGCGGCGGCGGACGTGGTCGACGAACTGCGCCGTGAACCACGGCTGCACGTCGTGCGCCGTGGCCAGCCCCAGCTCCTGCATGCGCGCGGCGGCGGCCGCGCTCTCCGCCCACTCGGTCACCGGGACCTCGTCCCCGCCGATCCCGATCCACGGGGACGGGAACACGTCGCACAGCGCGTCGATGGCGGCACGGCCGAAGGCCAGCGCCTCCGGGGTGGGCGCGAGGGTGCGGGCGTTCACGCCGAAGCGCTCCCACGGCCCGGTGGGCGGCGTCCCGACGTCGAGGTTGCCGAGCTCCGGATAGGCGGCGAGCGCGGCCTGGATGTGTCCCGGCAGCTCGACCTCGGGCACGAGCGTCACGAAGCGCTCCTCCGCGTACCGCACGAGGTCGCGCAGCTCGGCGGAGGTGTAAAAGCCCTCGTGCACGCCGGGCTCGACCGTGGCCTCCGGTCCGTGACCGCGTTGGGTGGCCTCGCGCCGCGCGCCGACCTCGGTCAGGCGCGGGTAGCCGGGCACCTCGAAGCGCCAGCCCTGATCGTCCGTCAGGTGCAGGTGCAGGATGCTGAGGTGGTGGTCGGCGAGCAGGTCGATGAGGCGACGCACGTCCTCCGCAGGGCGGAAGTGCCGCGCCACGTCGAGCATCGCTCCGCGCCAGGCGGAGGCGGGAGCGCCCTCCCAGCGCCCGGCCGGGATGATCGCGGGGAGGGCGCGGTCGTGATCCGGGTCGCGGAGCTGCCGGAGCGTGGTCGCGCCGCGGAAGACCCCCTCCGGCGTCGCCCCCGCGATCTCGATCCCGGAGGCCGTCACGGTCACCCGGAAGGCCTCGGCACCGTGGCGCCCCGAGGCGGAGGCCGCGGCGCCCAGCTCCTCGTCGATCACGAGGCGGATCGCGGGCAGGGTGTCGTCCGCTCCCCCGCCGCCGAGCCGTGCGACCGCGGCCGCCAGCTCCGGCGCGCCGAGGATCGGAGTCGAGGGCGTCCACCGGAAACCAGGCGCCAGGGAGTCGATCTCTGCGGGGATGTGCGGCACCGTCGCCCGCGGCGCGGACGGAGGCATCCGCAGCGCACGGCCGGCGACGGCACCCGTGGGGTCGCCGTCGATGACGACCGGCACACCGCCGACGAGCACCTCATGCACGCCCTGCGGCGCGCCGTGCGGGTCGTCGAAGGTGGCTCCGGCTGCGATCGTCTCCGGGTCGAAGAGCACCAGGTCGGCGGTGGCGCCCTCGCGGATCACGCCGCGCGGTGCGTCGCTGCGGTCGAGGCGGAGGCGGGCGGCCGGGTTGCCGGAGAGATGACGCACCGCTTCCTCGAGGCTCAGCACCCCCAGCTCCCTGACGTAGTGCCCGAGGTAACGGGGGAACGTGCCACGGCCGCGCGGGTGCGGGCGCGCGCCGATGAGGATGCCGTCGCTGCCGCCGGAGTGCCGGGGGTGCCGCATGATGGCGCGGACGTTGTCCTCGTCGCCGATGTGCATGAGCACACCCGTGGCGCCGGCATCGGCGAGGATCGTGTCGATCACGACATCGACGGCGCGCTGCCCGGTCTCCGCCGCGATGTCGGCGATCGTCCGGCCGACGAGCCCGGCCAGATCGGGGTGGGCGGTCCCGGAGATCTGGATCGCCGACCAGTCCGCCGCCTCGCCGTGGAACCCGTCGCAGCCGATCTCCTCCAGCTCGACCCGGACCGCCTCGCGCCCCTCTGCGTCGAGGGCTGCCAGGACGCCGAGCAGGTCGCCGGTCGCCGCCAGCCGGCTCGGCAGGAGCGCGGCGAGGGTCGTCGCCCCCGGGAGATAGGGGTAGGTGTCCAGGGTCACGTCGACGCCGTCGGCCGTCGCCGCGTCGACGAGCGCCAGCAGCTCGGCGGCGCGACCGCGGTTCGGGGCGAAGTTCATGGTCGCGTGGGTGAGATGGACCGGGCACCCGGTGCGGCGGCCGATCTCGATGGCCTCGCGGTACGCGTCCAGCGCCGCCCGCCCGTAGCTGCGGGTGTGCGGCGCCCAGTAGCCGCCGCGCTCCGCCACCACCCGGCAGAGGGCTTCGAGCTCCGCGGTGTCGGCGTACATCCCCGGGGTGTAGGTCAGGCCACTCGACATGCCGAAGGCCCCCGCGTCGAGGGCCTGCCCGAGCAGGTCGGCCATGGCCGCGATCTCGGCAGGGGTCGCCCGGCGGTCGTCGTGTCCGACCACCATCATCCGGAGGTTGCCCTGCGGCACCAGCACCGCGGCGTTGGCCACCGCGGCAGCGTCGATCGCCCGCAGGAGGTCGTCCATCGACCGCCACGGGACCACTGACGGCCGCCCGTTCCAGCCTGCGATCTGCGCGGGGATGACGGCGGCTGTCGCCTCGTCCAGCGGCGCGTAGCCCAGGCCGTCCTGCCCGAGCACCTCGGTCGTGACCCCCTGACGGATCTTGGCGTCGTGCGCGGCCCCCTGGAGCACCGCGAGATCGCTGTGCGCGTGCATGTCGATGAAACCGGGCGCCAGGACGAGGCCGGACGCGTCGACCTCGACCGCGCCGTCCGGCAGCTCGAGCGTCGTCCCGTCGCCGTCGCGGACGACGGCGACGACCCTGGCCCCCTCCACCGCAACGTCCGCGACGACGCGCGGAGCACCGGTACCGTCGACGACGGTCGCCCGACGATAGACGCGCACCAGGCCGGCCGCGGCCTTCTCGGCGCTCAGAAGCATGTCGCCACCGCGTCGATCACCCGGGGGTCCTCGGCGTCGGGGTCGTCGATCACGGCGACGACGCGCCACTTGTCGAACGCGGTGCACGGATGCGAGAGACCCAGCCGCACGACCTCGCCGACCGCGACGGTCGCCCCGTCGGCGGGTCGGAGGAAGGCGTGCTGGTCGTTCAGGGCGGTCACGGCGCCGGCGACCGACTGCGGCACCGGGAGGTCGATGTCGAACGGCACGTCTCGCCGCCCGGCGTCGAGCAGGGCGAGGCCGGGCTCGGGCTGCGAGACCACCCGTGACCACGCGTGCATCGCAGAGCGCAGCGGGGCGGTGTCCGTCAGCGGACCGAACGGCGACATGCGGGAGTAGAAGCCGTCGTCGTGGATCTGGAACGCACCGGAGCGCAGCACGACCTCGGCGTCCCCTCCCGCAGCGCCGAGGACCGCGGCGGCGCGATCGGGGAAGGAGCTGCCCCCCGCGCTGAGCACGGGGCGGACGCCGTCGGGGTAGTCGAGACGGTTGTGCAGCTCGACGAGCGTGGCCAGGAAGCCGTCCACCGCGGCGACCGAGGCCGCGGAGCGATCGGGACCGAAGGGCCCCTCGTAGCCCGTCACCCCGGCCAGGCGGAGACCAGGGGCGGCCGCGATCGCCGCGGCGATGCGCTCACCCTCCGCCACCGTGCGCGCGCCCGTCCTGCCCTGCGCGCCGCCGAGCTCCACGAGCACGTCCAGCGGTCGGGGGGCGCCGGCGAGGGCGTCGGCGAGGATCGCGACACCGGCGAGGGAATCCGCGCCGCAGAGGATCCGCAGGCCCTCGTCGGCCGCGAGCATCGCTCCGAGCTCCCGGGCCGCGGCGCCGTCCGTCACCCCGTTGGCGATGAGCACCGTGGGCACACCGGCGTCGACGGCGACGCGGGCCTGCCAGGGTGTGGCGACCGAGATCCCCCAGGCTCCCGCGTCGAGCAGCCGCTGCCAGAGCGCGGGCGCCATGGTGGTCTTGCCGTGGGGGGCGAGGCGGACGCCCTCGCGCGCGGCCCAGCCGAACACCGTGTCCTCGTTGTGCGCGATCGCGTCGGCGTGCACCGTGAGCACCGGGGTGCCGAGGTCCGACAGGTGCAGACCGGCCGCGCCGACCTCCGACAGACGCAGCCCCGCGGCGTGCGCCGGGAACCCCTTCGCCCAGGCGCCGAGGACGGGATCCGGAATTTGTAGAGGCATCTAACAAGGCTACTAGGCTGGCGGCATGACCGCGAAGACACGAGTTTCCACCGACGCCGCCCCCGCTCCCGCGCACACCTTCTCGCAGGGCGTCCGCAAGGGCCCGATCGTCCAGGTCTCCGGCCAGGGCCCCGTCGACCCGCAGACCAACGAGTACCTGTACCCGGGCGACGTCGCGGCGCAGACCACCCGCACGCTCGAGAACGTCAAGGCCATCGTGGAGGCCTCCGGCGCCACGTTCGACGATGTCGTGATGCTGCGCGTGTACCTCACCAAGCGCGAGGACTTCCCGATCATGAACGAGGCCTACGGCGCGTTCGTCGAGGCCCACACGACCAGCGGCGTGCTGCCCTCCCGCACCACCGTCTTCACCGGACTTCCCCGCGAGGAGATGCTCGTCGAGATCGACGGACTCGCCGTCGTCGACTGACCCCCGACACCCCTGGCGAACGGGGAGGCACCTTATCAGGACCGTTGCCTCCCCGTTACCAGCCATCCCGTACCATGGACGCCAGGACACGTCGAGACTGCGGGGGGTGTAGTTCGTGACCGATCTGATTTCCACGCCGGGCACTGCGACGGGGGCACAGCCCGACGATGCGACACCGACGAGCGTCCTGACGCCGGAGGCGGCGACCGACACGGCCCCGCCGCAGACCGGCGAGCAGCCTCTGGCCTGGGCTCCCGTCGAGCCCGCCCCGAAGAAGCGCCGCCTCGGCCTGTGGATCGGTCTCGGCCTCGGCGTGGTCGCGCTCGGCGCCGGCGCCGCCTCGATGATCCTCATCGCCCCCGGCACCACCGTCGCGGGCATCCCGGTCGGCTGGATGACCCCCGGGGCCGCCGCCGACGCGATCAGCTCCCGCCTCGCGCAGACCGAGGTGACCCTCACGGGCGAGGGCGACGACGCCGTGCTCACGGGCGCCGACCTGGGCGCCACCGCCGATGCCACCGCGCTCGCCGACGCCGCGTTCGCCGCACACCCGATGTGGAACCTCGGCGCGTGGATGGGCGACCCCGTGCCGGCCGACATCGTGCTCGACCAGGAGACCGCCGCCGCGGCGCTCCGCAGCGCCGTCCCCGGCAGCTTCGTCGACCCGGTCGACGCCGGAGTGGTCTTCGACGCCGCGAAGGGCACCTACGCCGTCACGCCGTCCACGCCCGGGACGGGCATCGACGTGACCGCACTGAACGCGGCCTTCGTCGAGGCCGTGGGCGACGGCCGCACGACGTTCGAGTACCCCGGTGGTCCGGCCGAGGCCGCGCCCGCCGTGTCCGACGACGACGCCACGGCGACCGCGACCACGCTCAACACCATGCTCTCGACCATCGGCTTCTACGTCGGCGAGGAGCGGACCGTCCCGGTCTCCCCCGAGGTCGCGGCCTCCTGGCTGACCGTGGTCGACGACGACGGCCAGCTCCGCATCGAGGCCGACCCCGAGGCGATCCAGGCCACGGTGGACACGCTGCCCGCCGCGGTGGACCGCGCCCCCGTCAACGCGACCAACATCGTGGACTCCGCGGGGAACGTGCTGCGCGCCGAGAAGGAGGGCGCCACCGGACGCGCCCTCGGCGACACCGCGGACATCGCCGACGACTTCGCGACGCAACTCGCCGCGGGAGACGGCGTCTTCGCCCTCTCCGTGACGGAGACCCCCTTCGAGACGACGAACCTGTTCCGCCGCGCCGAGATCAACCTCAGCACGCAGCGCGCCTACCTGTTCGAGAACGACAAGGTCGTGCAGTCCTGGGCGGTGTCGACCGGTCTTCCCGGAACGCCCACGCCGACCGGCAACTTCAAGGTGTTCGCGCACACCGCCATCCAGGACATGGGCTGCTACGAGGGCGCGCCGTACTGCACCGAGGACGTGCCCTGGATCACGTGGTTCGCCCCGAACATCGGCTTCCACGGCACCTACTGGCACAACAACTTCGGCAACCGGATGAGCCACGGCTGCGTGAACCTGCCGATCGACCTCGCCAAGTACGTCTACGACTGGTCCCCCGTGGGCCTCGAGGTCTCCGTCTACAACTGATCCGGAGCCCTGCACCGGGCGAACCCGGCTGGGGAAGACAGCAGAAGGGGGCGGATGCCGCAGCATCCGCCCCCTTCTCGTCGTCTCAGCGCAGGGCGTCGACGATCTCGTTGAGCGTCGTGGACGGGCGCATGACCGCCTCGACGAGCTTCTCGTCCGGACGGTAGTAGCCGCCGATCTCCACCGGGGAGCCCTGCACCGCGTTCAGCTCGGAGACGATCGTCTCCTCGTTCGCGGCGAGCTTCTCGGCGATGGGCGCGAAGGCGGCGGCGAGCTCCGGGTCCTTCGTCTGCTTGGCCAGCTCCTGCGCCCAGTACAGGCCGAGGTAGAAGTGGCTTCCGCGGTTGTCGATCGTGCCGAGAGCGCGGCCGGGCGAGCGGTCCTCCTCGAGGAAGGTACCGGTCGCGGCGTCGAGCGTCTCCGCGAGCACGCGGGCCTTCTCGTTGCCCGTGCGGTCGGCGAAGTGCTCGAGGGAGGCGGCCAGCGCGAAGAACTCGCCCAGCGAGTCCCAGCGCAGGTAGTTCTCCTCGACCAGCTGCTGCACGTGCTTCGGAGCCGAGCCGCCGGCGCCCGTCTCGAACAGTCCGCCGCCGGCGAGCAGCGGCACGATGGAGAGCATCTTGGCGCTCGTGCCGACCTCGAGGATCGGGAACAGGTCGGTGAGGTAGTCGCGCAGCACGTTGCCGGTCACCGAGATGGTGTCCAGACCGTGACGCATGCGGGCGAGCGTGTACCGCGTCGCCTCCTCCGGCGCGAGGATCGTGATCGTCAGGCCCTTGGTGTCGAGCGTGGCGAGACCCTGGTGCACCTTCGCGATGATCTGCGCGTCGTGCGAGCGGTTCGCGTCGAGCCAGAACACCGCCGGGGCACCCGTCGCGCGGGCGCGGCCGACCGCGAGCTTGACCCAGTCCATGACCGGGATGTGCTTGGTCTGCGTCGCACGCCAGATGTCGCCCTTGCCGACCTCGTGCTCGATGAGGACGGTGCCCTCGCTGTCGAGCACCTGGACGATGCCGTCCGCCGCGATCTCGAACGTCTTGTCGTGGCTGCCGTACTCCTCGGCCGCCTGCGCCATGAGACCCACGTTCGGCACGGTGCCGATGGTGGCGGGGTCGAGCGGGCCGTTCGCGATCACATCGTCGATCACGGCCTGGTAGACGCTCGCGTAGGAGGAGTCGGGGATGACCGCGATCGTGTCGGCCTCCTCGCCGTCCTTGCCCCAGAGCTTCCCGCCGTTGCGGACGAGGGCGGGCATGGACGCGTCGACGATGACATCGCTCGGCACGTGCAGGTTCGTGATCCCCTTGTCGGAGTTCACGTACGAGAGGCGCGGCCCCTCGGCGATGGCCTTGTCGAACGCCGCGGCGATCTCCTCGCCACCCGCGACGGTGGCCAGGCCGGCGAGGATCGAGCCGAGGCCGTCGTTCGCGCTGAGCCCGGCCTCGGCGAGCTGGGTGCCGTACTGGTCGAAGACGTCCTTGAAGAACGCCTTCACGACGTGACCGAAGATGATCGGGTCGCTGACCTTCATCATCGTGGCCTTGAGGTGCACCGAGTAGAGCACGTCGTCGGCCTTGGCCTCCGCGAGGGTGTCGGCGAGGAACGCGTCCAGCTCCTTCGCGGACAGGAACGTCGCGTCGATGATCTCGCGCGGGAGGACCTTGAGCCCCTCCTTGAGGACCGTGACGGTGCCGTCCTTCGCGGTGTGGCGGAAGGAGAGGACGTCGTCGTGAGCGGCGACCCACGAGCGCTCGTTGTGCTTGAAGTCGTCGTGGCCCAGGGTGGCGACGCGGGTCTTGGAGCCCTCCGCGAACGGCTTGTTGCGGTGCGGGTGCTTCTTGGCATAGTTCTTCACCGCCAGCGGCGCCCGGCGGTCGCTGTTGCCCTCGCGCAGCACCGGGTTCACGGCGGAGCCCTTGATGCGGTCGTAGCGGGCGCGGATGTCCTTCTCCTCCAGCGACGAGGGCTCGTCCGGGAAGTCGGGGATGTCGTACCCCTGCTGCTGCAGCTCCGCGATGGCCGCCTTGAGCTGCGGGATCGACGCCGAGATGTTCGGCAGCTTGATGATGTTGGCCTCGGGGAGGGTGGCGAGGCCGCCCAGCTCGGCCAGCGCGTCGCCGACCTGCTGCTCGGGGGTGAGCTTCTGCGGGAAGGCGGCGAGGATGCGGCCGGCCAGAGAGATGTCCCGCGTCTCGAACTCGATGCCCGCCTGGCCCGTGTAGGCCTGGACGATCGGCAGGAACGAGGCGGTGGCCAGTGCCGGTGCCTCGTCGGTGTAGGTGTAGATGATGGCGTCGTCGGTCACCGGGAGGTTCTCCGTTCACGAGGTCTATTTGTCTCGATACCAAGATACCTGAGCGGGGTCGGCCCCGAAGCGGCGGCCCCGAGGGAGGCGCCCGGTCCGTGAAAAGTCCTCCCGAGTGATGAATGCGGTGACCGGAGGGGCTAGCCTGGGGACATGTCCGAACTGCGCATGGTCGAACTCTCCGCCGCGACGATCGTCGCCGTGAACAACCTGTCGCTCAAGCCCGGACAGGAGCAGTTCCTCGCCCCCGTCTCGTACGGCATCGCGGCCACCGTCATCAACCCGCAGACCTCCTGGCAGCGGGTGATCCTGGACCGCAACGAGGTCGTGGGCTTCGTGAGCGCCAACTTCGACGACGAGGCCCCGGAGGAGCACTTCCGCTCCGTGCTGTGGCGCATCAACGTCGACGCGGACGACCAGGGTCGCGGCGTCGGCCGCTTCGCCGTGGAGAGTCTCATCGACGAAGCACGCAACCGCGGCGTCGACCACGTCAACGTCATCTACGAAGCCGGCGAGGACGGCCCGGAGGCGTTCTTCCGGCGCGTTGGCTTCACCCCCGTCGGGGAGACGGCCTACGGCGAGGTCATCGCCGAGATCCGGGTCCCCTCCTGAGACCGGCGGCGGGGTCTCGAATCCCCTCCCCCATCGAGACTCCGTCGCCCTCGGATTCCGCCGGGCGGCGCGACCTCGATCCCTCTCAGCGCTGACCGCTGTCGCCGGGAGGCGTGCCCTTCCCCCGGCGGCTGTTCCACGCGGCGAGCGCAGACGCGGCAGCTCCGGCCGCCCGGTCGATGGCCTCCGCAGACCGGTGCAGCATGTCCTGCGCAGCGTCCTGCCAGGCCGGAGTCGGCGGCGCCTCCCCCGTCTGCACCTTCGCGGCGTGCTCGGCGGCCTCGAACGCCCGCTCCAGCTCGGCGACGGCGTCGCGGTAGGCCGCGTACTCGGCGGCGGTCACGCGGCCCGTCGTCTGCCGACGCGCCTCGACCGCCGCGCCGGCGGCCCGGAGGTAGGCGGCCGTCTCCGGGCGCTTCACGTCCGTCATCTCGGGATAGGTGATCTGCAGCGCGGGGTCGGTCTCGTATCGCATCCACCGCGCCGTCACTGCCTCGTGCTCCGCATACAGCCGCTCCAGCGGCCGCGGGGCGGAGCCGGCGGGGATCGCGGCGCGAGCCGCGTTCAGCCGGACTCGTCGGGCGCGGACGTCGGCCGCCGCCGCCCTGGCATCGCGTTCACGCTCCTTGAGCATGCGCCGGGCGCCGGCCACCTGCTCGGCGCTCGCGCGCTGCGCGGCCCGCTCGGCGGAGACCCTCGCGAGGTCGGCTCGTGCCACCTTCAGCGCCGTCCGTCGGACCACCGCGCGCTGCTGGGCCTCACGGAGGTCGTGCCGGGCGGCGTCGTACTCCAGACGGCGGCCGCTGCGGGTGTTGCGATGACGCACCCCGATAGCCCCCGCGGTCACCCCGGCGGCGGCGGTCGGCGCGAGCCACCACCACTCCGCGACGAGGAGGAAGGGGTCCATCCTTCGATGCTACCGACCGCGGCGCGCCCGCGCCCGGACGCAGCGGCCCCGGCATCCGTGCGGATGCCGGGGCCTCAGTCGCGTCAGCGCGTCAGCGCGTCAGCGCGTCAGACGAGCGTCTCCTGCCAGGCCGCGTGCAACTGGGCGAACTTCCCGGTGCCGCCGATCAGGGCGGCCGGGGTGTCGTCCTCGATGATGCGGCCGTGCTCCATCACGAGCACACGGTCCGCGATCGCCACCGTCGACAGCCGGTGCGCGATGATGATCGCCGTCCGGTCGGCCAGCAGCGTCTGCAACGCGTCCTGGATCAGCCGCTCGGACGGGATGTCCAGCGAGGCCGTCGCCTCGTCGAGGATCAGCACCGCCGGGTCGGCGAGGAAGGCGCGGGCGAACGAGATGAGCTGGCGCTGCCCCGCCGAGACACGACCGCCGCGCTTGTTCACGTCGGTGTCGTACCCGTCCGGCAGCGCCGAGATGAACGCGTCGGCGCCCACCGCCCGTGCCGCCTCGCGGATCTCGTCCAGCGTCGCGTCCGGGCGCCCGAGCGCGATGTTGTCGGCGACGGTCCCGCTGAACAGGTACGCCTCCTGCGTGACCATGACGATCGCCCGGCGGAGATCCTTCGGGTGCAGCGACCGCAGATCGACGCCGTCGAGCGTCACCGTCCCCGCGGACGGGTCGTAGAACCGCGAGATGAGCTTGGCCAGCGTGGACTTGCCCGCCCCCGTCGTCCCGACCAGCGCGATGGTCTGCCCGGCCGGGATGTCGAGCGAGAAGTTCGGCAGGATCGTCTTGTCCTCGTTGTACGCGAACGTGACCTCGCCGAAGCGGATGTGCCCGCGGGACTCCCAGAGGTCGACCGGCTTCTCGGGGTCCGGCACCGTCGGGACCTCCTCCAGGACGCCCGACACCTTCTCCAGCGCCGCGGTGGCGGACTGATAGGAGTTGAGGAACATCGCGATCTCCTGCATCGGAGCGAAGAAGTTGCGCACGTAGAGCACGGCGGACAGCAGCACGCCGACCGTCAGCGCTCCCTCCGAGACCCGGATGCCGCCCCACAGCACGACGACCCCGAGCACGAGCGCCGCGACGCCCATGAGGCCCGGCTCGAACGTGCCGAACAGCAGCATCGAGCGACGGTTCACGTCCCGGTACTCGCCGGCCACGCCCTGGAAGGCCTCGTCGTTGCGCGGCTCCTTCCGGAAGGCTTTGACCGCGCGGATGCCCGTCATGGTCTCCACGAACTGGACGATCACCTTCGCGCTGATCACCCGGGACTCGCGGTACACGAGCTGCGAGCGCGAGTAGAACCAGCGCATGAGGAAGAACAGCGGCACGCCGCCGATCGCGAGGATGAGACCGGACTGCCAGTCCCACACGCACAGCGCGATGAAGGTGAAGACTCCGAAGAGCACGCCGGAGACGAGCTCGTTCAGGCCGCCGTCGAGGAGCTCCTTGATGGAGTCCAGGTCGCTCGTCTGGCGCGAGATGATCCGCCCCGAGGTGTACGACTCGTGGAACTCCAGGCTCAGGCGCTGGGTGTGCAGGAAGATGCGCTTGCGCAGGTCCAGCAGGACGGCCTGGGTCAGCTTCGCCGCGATGATGACGTACCAGGCGATGAGCACGGCGGCGAGAGCACCCGCGAGCAGGTAGATCCCGCCGACGACGAACGTCGGCATCCAGTCGGCGTCGTCGAGCACCGCGGGGAGCGCCCGGTCGAGGCCGATGCTGATGAGGATCGGCCCCGCCACCTGCAGCGCCGTCGAGATGACGAGCACGGTCGCGGCGAGCACGATCTGCGGCTTGAGCGGACGCACGAGCGAGCCGAGCAGCCGCAGCGAGCGGCGGCGGATCGCCCTGCTCTCCTCCGTGGTGAGGCGGGAGCGGTCCTCGTCCTGGGTTCCGGTGAGGGAGCTCATCGCTGCACCTCCTCTCCTGCGAATCGGGGGGCGCCTCCCGGCGCCTCGTCATCGGCCTCCTCGCGGATGCCGTCCTTCACGGTCTCGTGGATCTCGGCCTGCTCGTCGCGGATGATCGGGATGGCCCCGGTGCGGGCGGCCTCCTCGGCTTCCAGACTGGAGATGACGTGCCGGTAGTGCCGGCTCGTCCGGAGCAGCTCGGCGTGCGTGCCGACGGCGGTGATCCGGCCGTCCTCGAGCAGCGCCACGCGATCGGCGAGGGCCACGGTGGACGGACGATGCGCGACGATCATCGCGGTGGTGTCGGCGAGCACGTGCCGCAGCGCCTCCTCGACGAGCGCCTCGGTGTCGACGTCCAGCGCCGACAGCGGGTCGTCGAGGACGAGCACGCGGGGGTTGGCGGCCACGGCGCGGGCCAGGGCGAGCCGCTGGCGCTGTCCGCCGGACAGGCTCAGTCCCTCCTCGCCGATCACCGTCTCGACACCCTCGGGGAGCGTGTCGACGAAGGAAGCCTGCGCCACGTCGAGCGCCTCGCGCAGGACGCGCTCGGCTTCGGGGCTGTGCACGTCGAGGTCGGCGCGTCCGAGCAGGACGTTCTCACGGACCGACGCCGAGAAGAGCGTCGCGTCCTCGAACGCCATCGCGATGTGCTCCCGGAGCTCGGCGAGCGTCAGGTCGCGCACGTCGACGCCGTCGAGAGTGACCCGGCCTCCCGTCACGTCGTACAACCGCGTCGGCAGCGTCGTCAGCGTCGTCTTGCCGCTGCCGGTGAGGCCCACGAGCGCCATGGTCTCGCCCGGCCGCAGCACGAGGTCGATGCCGTCGAGCAGGTCCCGCTCGTCGGCGGCCGCGTCCTGGTACCGGAAGTGCGCGTTCTCGAACGCGAGCTCCCCGCGCGGGTTCTTGATGTGCACCGGGTTCTCCGGATCGGTGATGGTGTTCGTCTCCGAGAAGATGTCGAAGACGCGGTCCGTCGCCGTGCGCGCGTCGAGCATGAACGAGAACAGGAAGCCGATCGACTCGATCGGCCAGCGCAGCACGACGGCCATCGCGAAGAAGGCGAAGAGCTCCGCCGACGTGATCGCGTCCTGCGAGATGAGCCAGATGCCCGACATGAGGCTGAGGCCGAAGGCGATCTGCGGCATGAGGTCGAGCCAGAACCAGATCGAGGCGATGGCCCCGGCCTTGCTCATCTCGGTCTCGCGCAGCGTCTCGGCCTGACGGCTGAAGCGGCGGAGGGCGTGCGTGCCGCGGCCGAACGCCTTGAGCACGCGGATGCCGTGCACGCTCTCCTCGACGCTGGTGGCGAGATCGCCCGCCTGGTCCTGGCTGCGGCGGGTGAGTGCGCCGTAGCGCTTCTCGAAGAGGTAGCCGCGGATCCACAGCGGGACCGCCGTCACGAGGAAGATCGTGCCCAGCAGCCAGTGCCAGCGGAACAGCAGCACCGAGCCGATGAGGATCGTCAGCACGTTCACGACGAGGAGCACGAGGCCGAAGGCGAGCCACCGGCGGATGAGGCCGATGTCCTGCATCATGCGGCTCAGCAGCTGCCCGGACTGCCACCGGTCGTGGAACGCGACGGGAAGCGTCTGCAGGCGCGCGTAGAGCTCGGTGCGCATGCGGTACTCCACCTGCGTGGCGGGGAAGAGCACGAACTGCCGGCGGAGCCACACCATGAGCGCCTCGCCGAGGCCGAGGGCGAACACGGCGAGCGCTCCCCAGATGATCGCGTCGAGCGCTCCGGACTGCACCGGCCCGCCGATGATCTGCTCGAGCACGATGGGGATCATCAGGGCGATGAGCGCGGCCGCGAGCGCGCTGGCGGCACCGCCGGCGAGGCGCCAGATGACGGGCTTCACGAACGGCTTGAGCCGCCACAGCGCGGCGGGCGTGGAGAGGGAGGACGAGGGGGACGGGTTCTGCGCGGAAGACGAGGAAGACATGTCTCTCAGAGGAGTCGAAGGGGAGAAGAGCGGGGAACGGATGCGAGAGCGGGCTCACGGAGCCCGGCATCCGGTGCAGAAGAGGGGCGGAGGCTCTAGGAGAGCGGGCGCGCCGGGGTCGAGCCGAGGGTGGCGATCCGCGCGGTGGCGATCGTAGTCATGGTGTCCTCCTCAAGGGCTCGGCGAGGTCGTCCGGTTGGCGCGACAGCCCATCAGCCTATTCCTGTGAACCAGCTGAGCGCAAGGGGAATTCCCGGGACGCCGAAGAGCCCGCTCCGTGCGGGGCGGGCTCCTCGGATCGGAATGTCAGCGGGCGGCGCGCTCCCGCGCCAGAAGGCTCTCCTTCACCGGGAGCCCCCACGCGAAGCCGCCGAGGGAGCCGTCCGTGCGGAGCACCCGATGGCAGGGCACGAACAGCGCCGGGGCGTTGCGGGCGCAGATCGACGCCGCCGCCCGCACCGCCTGCGGGTTGCCGAGCCGGGCCGCGAAGCGGGTGTAGGTCAGGGGCTCCCCCGGCGCGATGCCGCGGAGCGCCGCCCAGCCGGCGAGCTGGAGGGCGGTGCCCGTCTGCGCGACGGCGACCCCGTCGATCGCCGCGACGTCACCCGCGTAGTACGCGCCGACCGCGCCGGCCGCCTCCGTCTCCGCGTCGCGCACGGCGTCGGGGCGGACGCGGGCGGGAAGACGTCCGAGGATCGCCTCGACGTCGTCGGTCCACCCGGACACGAGCACCCGCTGGCGCTCGTCGGCGAGGATCGTGAAGGGACCGTCGGGGGTGTCGAGGGTCTGGATGAGAGCGGTCATGAGGTCTCCTCGGTGTCGGATGCGATGTCGCGGGCGGGCCGGACGGCGGATCTGCGCCGCGGTCCGGCGGGACGGATCGGGGCGGCACGCCACAGATGCGCGCTGAGGTAGCTCCGCCACGGTGCGGTGCGCTCCGCCCAGGCGGTGAGGGTCTTCGGGTCGGCGGGCAGCCCGGAGGCCGCGGCACCGGCACGGAGAGCCACGTCGCCGGGGAGCAGCACGTCCGGATCGCCGAGCACCCGCATCCGCACGTAATCGGCGGTCCAGGGTCCGATGCCGGGCATCGCGAGGAGGGCGGCGCGCTGCGTCGGACCGTCATCGCCCACGGTGAGGGTCAGGCTCCCGTCCGCCAGGGCCGCGGCGGCTCCCGTCACGGCGCGGATCCGGGCGGCGGGGCCGCGCAGCACCTCCGCCCCGTGCGCCGCGATGGCCGACATCGTCGGGAACAGCAGGCCGTCGGGGGTCCGCTCCCCCAGCGCGTCGGTGAGGGCGGTGAGCGTGGTGCGGGCGGCGACGACCGTGATCTGCTGCCCGATCATCGCGCGGATGAGCATCTCGTGCGGATCGGCAGCCCCGGGCACGCGGATGCCGGGGGTCCGCGCCACGAGGGGGGCGAGGGGCGGGTGCGCGGCCAGGGCCTCGTCGACCGCGAGCGGGTCGGCGTCGAGGTCGAAGATGCGGCGTGCCGTGGCCACCAGCGGCGCGAGGTCGCCGAGCTGCGCGACCCGGGCCCGGAGATGCAACCGCTCCGTCTCCTCCTGACGCACCTCGAACCACGCGGGGCCGCCCGGCATCCGGAGATGACGGGAGAACGACGTCGCCGTGGCCTCCTCGACGCCCGTCACGGCTCGCGCGGCCATCCACGCGAAGACTCCGGCCGCATCCAGGGGGCCCCGGTACGGCAGGACGAGGTCGATCGTTCCGGGTACGGCCGCGGAGGGCGTGCGGCGGCGGGCACGCAGCTCCCCCGGCGTGAGACCGAACACCTCGCGGATCGTGTCGTTGCCCTGACGGACGCTGTGGAAACCGGCGGCGAAGGCGACGTCCGCGATGGGCATGTCGGTGCCCACGAGGAGCATGCGGGCCGTGTGGGCGCGGTGCGCTCGCGCGAGTGCGAGCGGTCCGGCGCCGAGCTCGGTCGTCAGCAGCCGCGTGAGATGACGGCTCGAGTAGCCGAGTCGCGACGCGAGTCCTGGCACACCCTCGCGCTCGACCACGCCGGACGCGATCAGGCGCATGGCCCGCGCGGCCGTGTCTCCGCGGACGTCCCACGCGGGCGACCCGGGGGCGGCCTCCGGCAGGCACCGCTTGCACGCGCGGTAGCCGGCCTCGTGCGCCGCGGCACTCGTCGGATAGAACGTGACGTTCTGCGGCTTCGGCGTGCGGGCCGGGCAGCTGGGCCGGCAGTAGATCCCCGTCGAGCGCACGGCGGTGACGAACTGCCCGTCGAAGCGGGTGTCCCGAGCGCTGATCGCCCGGTAGCGCTCGTCGAAGGAGTAGCTCATGTCCTCCACTCTCTCACCCCCGCACGGCTACGGCTGGCGGAAATCGGACATCGCGGTTCCCTCCCCGAGACCCCGCCTACGCGCCGAGGCCCCGGCGTGCAGACGTGCGCACGCCGGGGCCTCGGCGGAAGACCGGGGTCTCGGTCAGTGGAAGAAGTGACGCTCCCCCGTGAAGAACATCGTGACGCCGGCCTTGCGCGCGGCATCGACGACCTCCTCGTCCCGCACGGAGCCGCCGGGCTGCACGATCGCCGTGACACCCGCGTCGATGAGCACCTGGGCACCGTCGGCGAACGGGAAGAACGCGTCGGACGAGGCGACGGATCCGGCGGCACGATCTCCCGCACGCTCCACCGCGAGGCGGCACGAGTCGACGCGGTTGACCTGGCCCATGCCGACGCCGACCGTCGCGTTGTCCTTCGCCAGCACGATCGCGTTCGACTTCACGGCCCGGCAGGCCTTCCACGCGAAGATCAGGTTCTCCATCTCCTCGTCGCTCGGACGCTCCCCCGACACGAGCTCCCAGTTCTTGGCGACGGAGACGATGTCGTCCGGGAAGCGGTCCGCGTCCTGGAGCAGGAGGCCGCCGGACACGAGGCGCACGTCCATGCACTCCTGCTGCCAGTCCTCGGGGAGCTGCAGCAGACGTAGGTTCTTCTTCGCCTTGAACACCTCGAGGGCCGCGGGCTCGAACGACGGCGCGACGATGACTTCGGTGAAGATGTCCTTGAGGTTCTCGGCCATCTTCAGCGTCACGGTGCCGTTCGCGGCGATCACGCCGCCGTACGCCGACACGGGGTCGCACTCATGGGCGCGGAGGTGCGCGCTGGCGATCGGGTCGAGGGCGTTCGGCGCGGTCGTGGCGATCCCGCAGGGGTTCGCGTGCTTGATGATCGCCACCGCCGGCTTGACCATGTCGTAGGCGGCGCGCAGGGCGGCGTCCGCGTCGACGTAGTTGTTGTACGACATCTCCTTGCCCTGCAGCTGCGTGGCCTGGGCGATGCCGTGGCCGCCCGCGCGGGTGTAGATGGCGCCGCGCTGGTGGGAGTTCTCCCCGTAGCGGAGGGTGGCGAGGCGCTCGGCCTGGATCGTCAGGTGCGCCGGGAGGTCGCCCGGGTCGTTGAGGGTGCCCTCGGCGAACCACTGCGCGACGGCCGTGTCGTAGGCCGCGGTGTGCGCGAACGCCCGCGCCGCGAGCTCCCGCCGCTGGGCGAGCGAGGTGCCGCCCTGCGCCACGGCCGCGATGATCGCCGGGTAGGACTGCGGCGACACGACGATCGCGACGTTGGCGTGGTTCTTCGCCGCCGCCCGCACCATGGCGGGGCCGCCGATGTCGATCTGCTCCACCACGTCGTCACCCTCGGCGCCGGAGGCCACGGTCTCCACGAACGGGTAGAGGTTGACGACGACGAGCTCGAACGGCGCGATGTCGAGGTCGGCGAGCTGCCGCTCGTGGTCCTCCAGGCGCAGGTCGGCGAGCAGGCCTCCGTGCACCTTCGGGTGCAGCGTCTTGACCCGGCCGTCGAGCATCTCGGCGACACCGGTGACCGCGGCCACGTCGGTCACCTCGAAGCCGGCGTCGCGGATGGTGGACGCCGTCGACCCGGTCGAGACGATCTCGACGCCCGCCTCGGCGAGCGCGGCGGCGAGCACGAGCAGGTCGGTCTTGTCGCTGACCGAGACGAGAGCGCGCCGGATCGGCACGGTGTCGCGATCGCGGTAGAGCGTGGGGTCGTGGCGGGGGCCGGCCATGATGGGCTCCTTCGTGCGGGGGCGTCGGGGGGTCAGGGGGCGGAGGTCAGGGCGAGGTCGCCGGTCGCGATGCGCCGGACGACGTCGATGAGCAGCCGGCGCTCGACCGGCTTGATGCGCTCGTGCAGCGTGTGCTCGGTGTCGTCGGCCCGGATCGGCACGCGCTCCTGCGCGAGGATGGGGCCGGTGTCGACCCCGTCGTCCACGACGATCACGCTGGCGCCCGTCTCCCGGACACCCGCGGCGAGGGCGTCGCGGACACCGTGCGCTCCGGGGAACTCCGGGAGGTACGCGGGATGGGTGTTGATGATCCGCGGCGCATAGGCGGCGACGAGGGAGGACGGCAGCAGCCGCATGAGGCCGCTGAGCACCACGAGGTCCGGCGCCCAGACGGCGAGCTGACGGCCCAGCTCCTCGCCCCACGCCTCGCGGCTCTCGTGCTCGTGCCACGGCACGGTGAAGCTGGGGATGCCGAACTCCTCGGCATGGGCCAGCCCGTCGGCTTCGCGATCCGCCCCGACGACGACGACACGCGCCGGGAAATCGGGGTGACGAGCGGCCTCGAGGAGGGCGCGAAGGTTCGAGCCGGCGCCCGAGATGAGTACGGCGACCGTGAGCACGCGCCCAGTCTACCGGCGTGCCGCACAGGCGCCGTCCCGACCGCGGGGCGGCGCAGGGCCGCTAGGGGCGATCGTCCTCGACGGGTCCGCGCGGTGTCCCGCGGTCGCGCAGCGCGTCCAGCGGCGCGGTGTCTTCGGAGGACGGGAAGCCCGGGTGCGGGCTCCGGTCGTCGCCGGCGTCGGCGGAGGTCAGCGTGGACATCTCGGCGATCCAGCGGTCCGTGCGCTCCTCGGCGAGTTCATCCCGGTGACGGGGCGACAGCAGCAGGATCGCCGCACCCACGAGGACCTCCGCGCCGAGGGACAGCGCGAACGGCAGCACCGCCGGACCGACCGTCCCGAGGCGTCCCGGCCCCATCGACCCGTTCGCGAACATCGCGGCGAGCGCGGCGACACCGGCCGCGACCGCAGCGATCCCCACGGCGATCACGGTCCGCTGCGGGATGCCGAGCGGTGTCCCCTCCCACACCAGACGCGAGCGGACGGCCCACCCCGCGAACGCACCGGCGGCCACGGGGATCAGGACCACGATGAGCATCCAGATCGAGGAGTTCTCCGGCAGCAGGCCGAACGCCGGGATGCCGGGCACGACGCCGAGCTGGGTGCCGGCGGGCGACACCGCGGTCCCCGCACCGACCGCGAACCCGGGCCCGGCCAGCCACGCGGCAGCCCACACCACGAAGGTCGGCAGATACGCGAGCTGCCCGAGGGTCAGCACGGTCGCGCCGAGGGCGTCGACCCGCGCCGCCTGGAACAGCGCGACGACCTCTCCACCGCGCGTGAGGACCGACAGGGCGACGGCCAACGCGGCGGCTCCCGTCACGCCCACGAGCGCGAACGCGGCGCCGCGCACGATCGAGGAGGGCACCGGCGCCCAGTCCTCCCTGGCGTCCAGGACGTCATGGACACGGTCGAGCAGTCCGCCGTCGCCGTCCTCCCATGCCACCCGCACGGCGCCGCACACCGCGCCCACGAGGTACACAGCGGGCGGCAGCAAGATCGCGAGAGCCAGCGGGACCCGCGCGGCCCCGAGCGCCGATGTGAGGGCGACGACCGTGGAGATGACGGCGAAGACGACGGTCCCCGACAGCGACCCCAGAAGCCATGCCCCGGAGCGCGCCGCGCGGCCCCCGGAGCGCGCGGCGAAGAGCAGGGTGAGGAGCAGGAAGGCCAGCGGCGTGACCGAGACGACGAACCGCGCGGCGTCTGCGGGGATCGCCAGGGCGACGAGCAGCGTGTCCGGGATCGTGATCTCCAGGGGGACGCCGTGGCCGAACTCCCAGAGCGTGCCGGTGAGCGGCCAGAGTGCGCCCCAGTCGGCCGTGATCCCGAAGGCCAGCGTCCAGAGGAGCGTCAACGGCGCCAGCAGCACGACGAGCCCGATGGCCGCCGCGATGGCGGCATCGAGGGCGGCGAGGAGCGCGACGAGGAGGCGTTGCATAGCGCTTCCGAGACTACGACGAGTTCCTTCCCGTCCCCCGTGGGCGCGCGCGGGGGCGGCGACACGGTAGCGTTTCTCCGGAGGTTTCCCGATGACAACTGCCCCGCCCGCCCCGGCGTCCACCGGCCCCACCGGTACCCTGGACCGCTTCTTCGAGATCAGCAAGCGCGGATCGACGATCGGCACCGAGATCCGTGGAGGCCTCGTGACGTTCGTCACGATGGCCTACATCGTGATCCTGAACCCGATCATCCTGTCCGGAAAGCCGGACGTCGCCGGCGACATGCTCGACTTCAACGCCGTCGGCGCCGCGACGGCCCTGACCGCCGGCGTCATGACGATCCTCTTCGGCGTCGTCACCCGTCTGCCGTTCGGCTTCGCCGCCGGTCTCGGCATCAACGCCTTCGTCGCGTTCTCCGTCGTCGGCCAGGTCACCTGGCCCGAGGCGATGGCGCTCGTGATGATCAACGGCGTCGTGATCGTGCTCCTCGCCGCCACCGGGCTGCGGAAGGCGATCTTCGACGCCGTACCGTTCCAGCTGAAGATCGCGATCACGGTCGGCATCGGCCTCTTCATCGCGTTCATCGGGTTCGTCAACTCCGGCTTCGTCACCGCGACCGGCGCCTCGTCCCCGCCCGTCGGCCTCGGCGTCAACGGCTCCGTGGCCACCGTGCCGAGCCTGCTGTTCGTGATCACGCTGCTGCTCACCGGCATCCTCGTCGCACTCCGCATCAAGGGCGGCATGCTCATCGGCCTCATCGGCGGCACCGTGCTCGCGGTCGTCGTCGAGGCGATCTGGCACATCGGCGCCCGCGGCGTCGACGATGAGGGCAATGTCGTCAACCCCGGCGGCTGGGGTCTCACCGTCCCGGCACTGAACGGCTCCCCCGTCAGCGTCCCCGACCTGAGCCTCATCGGCGCCGTCGACTTCTCGTTCGACCTCGGCAAGGTCAGCCTCGTCGCGCTCGTGATGATCGTCTTCACGCTCCTCTTCACGAACTTCTTCGACGCCATGGGCACCATGACGGGCCTGGCGAAGGAGGCGAACCTCGCCGACGACAACGGCGACTTCCCGCGCATCAAGTCGGCGCTGGTGGTCGAGGGCGTCGGCGCGATCGCCGGTGGTGCGACCTCGTCGTCCTCCAGCACGGTCTTCATCGAGTCCGGCGCCGGCATCGGCGAGGGCGCCCGCACGGGACTGGCGAACGTCGTGACGGGCATCGTGTTCCTCATCGCGATGTTCCTCACCCCGCTGACCTCGATCGTCCCGACCGAGATCGCCGCCGCGGCCCTGATCATCGTCGGTGCGATGATGATGGCGCAGATCCGGCACATCGACTTCGGCGACTTCCGGGTGCTGCTGCCGGTGTTCCTCACGGTCTCCGTCATGCCGCTGACGTACTCGATCGCCAACGGCATCGGGGCGGGCTTCGTGAGCTGGGTGCTCATCCACGCCTTCTCCGGCAAGGCCAAGACCATCAGCCCGCTGCTGTGGGTGGTCGGCGCCGGCTTCCTCATCTTCTTCGCCCGCGGTCCCATCGAGGCCCTCTTCGGCGTCGGGATCTAACCCCGCTTCGAATCGCTCACATGGCCCCATTCCGACACGGAATGGGGCCATTTGCGCGACCTGAGGGAGGTGGGGCGGCAGGAACCGGGGGTATGACGAAGGCCCCGGGGTGGAGCCCGGGGCCTTCAGGTCAAGCGTAGCTCAGATCAGAGCGACTCGATGATCTCGCGCATGAGAGCGGCGGTCTCGGACGGCGTCTTGCCGACCTTGACGCCGGCGGCCTCGAGGGCCTCCTTCTTCGCCTGCGCGGTACCGGCCGAGCCGGAGACGATCGCGCCGGCGTGACCCATGGTCTTGCCCTCGGGAGCCGTGAAGCCCGCGACGTAGCCGACGACGGGCTTGGTGACGTTCGCCTTGATGTACTCGGCCGCACGCTCCTCGGCGTCGCCGCCGATCTCGCCGATCATGACGATGGCCTTGGTCTCGGGGTCGGCCTCGAACGCGGCGAGCGCGTCGATGTGCGTGGTACCGATGACCGGGTCGCCGCCGATGCCGATGGCGGTCGAGAAGCCGAGGTCGCGCAGCTCGAACATCATCTGGTAGGTCAGGGTGCCCGACTTCGACACGAGACCGATCGGGCCCTTGCCGGTGATGTTGGCGGGCGTGATGCCGACGAGCGCCTCACCGGGGGTGATGATGCCGGGGCAGTTCGGGCCGATGATGCGGGTCTTGTTGCCCTTGCTCTGCGCGTAGGCCCAGGCCTCGGCCGAGTCGCCCACGGGGACGCCCTCGGTGATGACGACGAGCAGCGGGATCTCGGCGTCGATGGCCTCGATCATCGCGTCCTTCGTGAAGGCGCCGGGGACGAAGGCGATCGACACGTCGGCGCCGGTCTCCTTCATGGCCTCGGCGACCGAGCCGAAGACGGGGAGCTCGACGGCGTTGCCGTCCTTGTCCGTGTGCGAGACCGTGGTGCCGGCCTTGCGGGCGTTGACGCCGCCGACGACCTGGGTGCCGGCCTTGAGCATCAGCGCGGTGTGCTTGGTGCCCTCGCCGCCGGTGATGCCCTGGACGATGACCTTGGAGTCCTTGTTGAGGTAGATCGACATGTTCTGTTCCTTAAATCCTGTCGAAGCGTCAGGCGTTGGCGAGCTCGGCGGCCTTGTCGGCGCCCTCGTCCATCGTGGCGGCCAGGGTCACGAGCGGGTGCGCGTAGTCGGCGAGGATCGCACGACCCTCGTCCACGCGGTTGCCGTCGAGGCGGACGACGAGCGGCTTGGAAGCCGTGTCACCCAGCGTCTCGAGGGCGCCCTTGATGCCGTTGGCGACGGCGTCGCACGCCGTGATGCCACCGAACACGTTGACGAACACGCTCTTGACCTGCGGGTCGCCGAGGATGACGTCGAGGCCGGCGGCCATGACCTCGGCCGAGGCGCCGCCGCCGATGTCGAGGAAGTTGGCGGGCTTGACGCCGTTGTGGTTCTCACCGGCGTAGGCGACGACGTCGAGCGTCGACATGACCAGGCCCGCGCCGTTGCCGATGATGCCGACCTCGCCGTCGAGCTTGACGTAGTTGAGGCCGGACGCCTTGGCCTTGGCCTCGAGCGGGTCGGCGGCGTCCTTGTCCTCGAGCGCCTCGTGCTCGGGGTGGCGGATCTCGGAGGCGTTGTCGTCGAGCGTGACCTTGCCGTCGAGCGCGATGATGTCGCCGTCTTCGGTGCGGACGAGCGGGTTGACCTCGACGAGCGTCGCGTCCTCACCCTTGTAGACGTCGTAGAGCTTCACGAACACGTCGGAGACCTTCTCCACGAGGTCCTCCGGGAAGTTCGCGGCGCGGGCGATCTCGACCGCCTTCTCCTTGTCGATGCCGGTCAGCGGGTTGACCTCGACGCGCGCGAGCGCCTCGGGCTTCTCGACGGCGAGCTGCTCGATCTCCATGCCGCCCTCGACGGAGCAGAGGGAGAGGTAGGAGCGGTTGGCACGGTCGAGCAGCACGGAGAAGTAGAACTCCTCGGCGATGCGGGCGCCCTGCGCGACCATGACGCGCTTGACGACGTGGCCCTTGATGTCGAGCCCGAGGATGGCCTTCGCGGCCTCGTACGCCTCGTCGGGGGTCTTGGCGACCTTGACACCGCCGGCCTTGCCGCGGCCTCCGGTCTTGACCTGGGCCTTGACGACCACGACACCGCCGATCTTCTCGGCAGCCGCCTTCACCTCCTCGGGGGTGTCCGCGACGATGCCGGCGAGGACCGGCACTCCGTACTTCTCGAAAACGTCTCGTGCCTGGTACTCGTACAGATCCACTGTGCTTCCTTCACTGGGCTGCGGTCTGGTCTGGTGATTCTCTCGATGTCGAGACATCGACCAGTCCCCCAGCCTACTACCGCAGGCTGAGCGCTCCGACGCCCCGACGCCCTCCCCGACGCGCCGACGCCTCCGGTACGATTCTTGAGCGTCGAGGCAGGGGAGACGAGATGACGGACACCTTCGACTGGTCGGATCCGGTGGCGACACGCGCGCGCATCGAGCAGCAGGTGAAGGACGCGGAGCGCCGCGCCGCGCAGGCCGCGCAGGTGCGCGACGACATCGCAGGCGTGCGGGAGCAGGCGACCTCTCCGGGCCGCGACGTCACCGTGACGGTGGACGCCTCCGGGCGCCTCGCCGACGTCGCGCTCACGGATGCCGCTCTGCAGCGCTCCCCCGCCGCCCTCGGCGCCCTCATCGTCACCCTCGCCGCCACCGCGCAGAAGGCGGCGGGAGCACGGGCGGTCGAGATCGCGGCGGAGGCGTTCGGCGCGGAGGACGCGGCGGTCGCGCATCTGCGTGAGGAGATCGCCGAGCTCCCCGACCCGAGTCAGGACGGCCGACCGCAGATCGAGTACCGCTGATGGCCGAGCTGATCGCCGTCGACACCGAGACCGTCCGCCAGCACGCCCAGCGCGTCGCGCAGATCGCCGCGGACGTCCGGCTCGCCGAGAACGCCGCCGGCTCGATGAACGTGGGCGGCGGCGCCTTCGGCGTGATGTGCGCCTTCCTCGTCCCCCCGGCACAGATCGTCTCGTCGATCGCCGCCGGGGCGATCACCGCCGCCGCGACGATGCTGGAGAAGTCCGAGGAGCAGCTCCGCGGCCTGGCGGACGACTTCGATGAGGGAGAGCAGCGTCAGCTCGATTCGATCCGCGGGCTGCTGTCGTCCGTGGAGGGCGCTCGCCGATGACCCCGCCGAACCCGCTGGTGGCGGGACCGATCGACCCGACGACACCGTTCAGCGGAGCCGGTCTGCTCGAGGACGGCTACGACCTCGTGAACGCGATCGAGAGCGGGGACTGGGTCTCCGGAGGACTCGCGTCCTTCTCCGCCCTCGCGAACACCGTGGCCACGGCCATGGATCCGCTCGGCTCGCTGATCGCCGCGGGATTGGGGTGGCTGATGGACCACCTCGAGCCGCTCAAGGGCTGGCTCAACGACCTGACCGGCGATGCGGGCGAAGTCGCCGGTTTCGCGGCGACCTGGGGCAACATCGCGCAGCAGCTGCAGCAGGCGGGCGAGACCCTCGACGCCCGCCTCTCCGACGTCAGCTCGATGTCGGGCGAGGCGATCGCGGCCTACCTCCGGCTGCAGTCCGACGTCGCCGCCCACATCTCCGCGGCCGCTGCCTGGGCCGGCGGGATGAGGACCGGCATGGAGACCGCGTCCATGCTCGTGCAGATCGTGCACGAGCTGGTCCGCGACACCCTGTCGCAGCTGGTCGGCTCCCTCATCTCCTATGCGAGCACGCTCGTCGTGTCGCTGGGCACCGCCACCCCGTACGTCATCGCGCAGGCCACGAGTCGCGTCTCGGCCATGACCGCCCGGATCTCCGGCACCGTGCTCAAGCTCGTGGATGCCGTGACGGCCCTCACGAAGCACCTCGACGAGCTCAAGTCGCTGTTCCAGCGCCTCGGCGACCTCTTCTCGCGCGGCCCGGGCGGTGGGCATGGCCCGTCCGGCCCCGGAGCCCCGCACGGCCCTGACGGCAGTTCCCCCGGGGGCTCGTCCCCCGCCGGCTCGTCTCCCGACGGCACCTCGCCTGGCGGCTCCGGCCCCGCGGGCCCCAGCGTGCGCGACCAGAGCACGCTCACAGACGAGCAGATCCAGACGTACCTCGACCGCAACTACCCGGAATACGCTGACGACTTCGCGGACAACGGCACGCTCCCGCCCGACGTCCAGATCCCCAAGGGACCGGACGTGCTCCAGCCCGACGGGAGCATCGACTGGAGCCAGGTTCCCGGCGAGGGGTACGTGCTGGATTCGGGCGGGGAACCGATCCGGCAGCCGCACACTCCACAGGTCGGGGACGTCCTCGACCGCTACGGTCCTCCGGAGGGCCGTTACACATCCCCGGTCCCCGAGAGCGGCCCGTATACCTACGATCAGCGGTCCCTCCCGTATGTGGAGAACCCGGCCCACTACCACCGCTATGAAGTGGTCGGCGACATGTCCGATCTTCGGAGCGTCTACGACCGCGCTCCGCAAGACGTCAAGGACGAACTCCTGGCGGGCGGGTTCAAGCCCGAGTATCTGGGTTCGCAGGGCTACCGAGGAGACATCGCGCCCGGGTTCGGCTCGACGGGTGGCGGGGTGCAGGTCCAGCTTCCCCTCACGGCCGCACAGTTGATCACACTCGGCGTATTGAAGGAGATTCCATGACCGAGCTCACCTCCGACGACGTGCAGCGCATCATCGCCGATGAGAAGCTCACCGCCACCGCGAACTGGTTCGGCCTCACCGGTCGACCACAGTCATCGGCGTGGATCGACCGCGACGGCGACGCGTGGATCGTGTGGGAGACGGACGAGCGTGGCGGCAGATTCCACGATCCCGTCCGCTTCGACTCGGAGTCGGAGGCGTTGGACTTCTTCCTGCGGATCGCGCGCCGCTACCGGGCGTCGGACTCGCACGCCGTCCGACGGATCGAGGGCCGGGAATGACGGAGCTGTGGATCGGACCCGACGGCGTCGCGATCGATCGCGAGCCGCTCCCCCGCGGCGCGGAGGTGTGGGACATGTACGGGCCGCTCAACACGCGCTACGTCTACCTCGTGGAGAACGGACGGCCGGCCGCCTATCCGGAGCGCTCCCTGCCCTGGGTCGAGAACCCCGCGGCGTACCACCAATTCCTCGTCGTCGGCGATTGCGTCCACATCCGCGCAGCATACGAGTGCTCGGAGGACGCCGTCCTCCGACGGGACCTGGACGACCTCGTGGACATCGGCTACTACCGCTGGGACGCCCCGATCTTCCGCGGCACGGTGGCCCCGGCCTTCGGCGACCCCGGCGGCGCGACCCAGCTCCTGCTGCCCCTCCCCCTCACGTTCTACCTGCGTCTCGGCCTGGTCCGGGAGCTGGCCGTCCCCGGAGCATCCGCATGAACCGCGACACCGTCCTCGCCGACCTCCGCGCGCGAGGCTCCGTCGGCTTCTGCTTCTTCGACGACCCCCGGGGCAAGACGAACACCGTCGTGGTGTCGTACGGCAGAGAGGGCTACCAGACCTGGATCCAGGACGAGCGCGCGCAGCCGATCGAGGGGTCGCTGCGGGTGTTCACCGCAGAGCAGGAGGCGCTGGCCGACTTCGCCCATCGCGTGCAACTCTGGAACCGCGTCAGCGGCGTGCTCTCGCCGGGGCCGTCGGGCGCGAGCCCCACGGCGGTCTAGGCTTTCGCCATGCACGAATCCGCAGAGCTGCGCACCGGGGGCGTCGTCGCCGCCGCGCTCGAACTCTTCAGCGCCCAGGGGTTCGACCAGACGTCCGTGGAGCAGATCGCCAAGGCCGCCGGCGTCTCCCGGTCGACCTTCTTCCGGCAGTTCGGCGGCAAGGAGGACGTGGTCTTCGCCGATCACGAGGTCCTGCTGGAGCAGCTCCGCGAGTTCCTCGACGAGGGGCACGACGATCCGTGGGGCGCGGTCTGCGCGGCATCGGAGTCCGTGTTCACGCACTTCGCGAACGACCCGGAGCTCGCGCGACGGCGCTACCAGATCGTGCGGGAGGTGCCGGTGCTCCGCGAACGCGAGATCATCACCGTGTTCCGCTACGAGCGGCTGTTCGACGAGTACCTGCGCAGTGCCCTGCCGGGGGTGGATCCGCTGGACGCGGTGGGCTTCGCCGCGCTCGTGACGGCGGTGCACAACCACGTGCTGCGGCAGCTCCTGCGCGGACGGAAGAAGGTGCCGCTGTCCACCCTCCAGTCCGCGCTCGCGGATGCACGTCGGCGGTACGGCGTGGGCGAGGCCGCCGACGCGGGCGCTCCGGACGACGTGGTGGTGGCGGTCTTCCCCCGGTCGATGCCGATCGCCGAGGTGACCAGGAGGCTCCGCTCCGAGCTCGACTGAGCCGACCGGGGCGGTCGTGGTACCGAGTATCGAGGAGTACGATACCTGGTGTCACGAAGGAGCACCCATGAGCACTGAAGCCTCCCCCTTGCCCGGCGAGCGCGTCTCGTCCTACGACGTCACCGGGCGGCAGGACAGCGACTACTACGCGGTCTTCGCCGACATCCCCGCCGCCGACCGGGAGGCCTGGGACCGCGCGAAGGGGTACGTCGATGAGGTCGCCCCGCAGATGGCCGAGGCGTGGGACCGCGCCGAGTACCCGCTCGACGCCGCCCGCCGCATGGGCGAGATGGACCTCGTCGTCGACGGCGTCGACCACCCCGCGCTGACCCGGCTCTCGCCGCTCGCCGCGGGCCTGGTCAACATGGAGATCTCGCGCGGGGACGGCTCCCTCGGCACGATCCTCGCGGTGCAGGGCGGGCTCGCGCTGCGGACGCTCGCGCTGTTCGGCTCGCCCGCCCAGCAGGACCGCTGGCTCACGGCACTCGCCGACGGCACGGTGCTCGGTTCCTTCGCCCTGACCGAGCCCGACCACGGCTCCGACTCCGTCTCGCTGGAGACCGTGGCCCGCCGCGACGGGGACTCCTGGGTGCTCCGCGGTGCCAAGAAGTGGATCGGCAACGGCGCTTCGGGCGGGATCACGTTCGTCTGGGCGCGGGTCGACGACGAGTCCGCCGCCGAGCACGGCGCGGTGCGGTGCTTCCTCGTCGAGCAGGACACCCCCGGATACACCGGCACCGTGATCCGCGGGAAGGCCTCCCTCCGCGCGATCCATCAGGCCCACATCCGCCTGGACGACGTTCGGGTGCCGCGGGACGCGGTGCTGCCGGGGACGAAGAGCTTCAGGGACGCCTCGACCGTGCTGTACGCCACCCGGTCCGGGGTCGCGTGGTCGGCGCTGGGTCACGCGACGGCCTGTTACGAGGCGGCGCTGGCCTACGCGAAGGAGCGTGTGCAGTTCGGCAAGCCGCTCGCGAAGTTCCAGATGGTGCAGGAGCGGCTCACGCACATGCTGGAGGATCTGACGGCGATGCAGCTCTACTGCCGCCGCATGGCCGATCTGGAGCAGGCGGGGGCGCTGCGGCCGACGCAGGCCTCGCTCGCGAAGTTCCACAACACCCGGGCGGCCCGGCGGATCGCCGCGACGGCGCGGGATCTCCTCGGCGGCAACGGCATCCTCCTGGAGAACGGCGTCATGCAGCACCTGGCCGACATCGAGGCCATCCACACCTACGAGGGCACCGAATCCGTGCAGGCCCTGCTGCTCGGCCGCGACATCACCGGAATGAGCGCCTTCGCCTAGCCCTTCGAATCGCGCACTGTGCTGGATTCGGCGGCCGGATGCAGCGAAGTGCGCGACTCGAAGCAGAGGAGGCGGTCGCGGTCGTCCCAGGGGTCGACGGGACGGAAGCCGCGGGATGTGTAGAGCCGGATCGCGGCGTCGCGCCAGTCCCAGACCGACAGCCGCACCGCGCCCTCGGCCTCCACCAGGACGGCGTCGAGCAGCGCGGAACCGACGCCGCGACCGCGGACCGCCGGATCCGCCCAGAGCCGCTTGATCTCGGTGTACCCGGCATGCGGAAGCGCGATCACCACGCCGACCGGAGCCCCGGCGAGCTCCGCCACGAGCACCCGTCCGCCGGCGTACGCGGTCGCCGGATCGCGGACCTCCGGCCGGTACCGCTCGGGGAGTTCGGCCTCGGGCTCCGCGGGGTCACCCAGGACGTCGTGCTTCTCCTGCTCGGTCTGCCGGAGATACGTCGACACCGCGGCACCGACGAAGGCCGCGTCACCCGGCCACTCCGCCTCGCGGACGGTGACGCCGCGGCGCGACGCGGAGGCGGCGGGCATCAGTCGCAGCCGCAGCCGCCGGCGGGGGTCTTCACCATGAAGCACACGTCGCACACGCCGTAGTCGCGCTCGACGGGCTTCGGAGCCGCGGGCGTGCGGGGAGCGGCGGGGGTGCGCGGCGTCGTGGAGCGCTTGGCCTTGACCGGGGCCTGCGGGGCGAATTCGCTCGGGTGCGTGACGTAGAAGTAGGGCGCGCGCCCCTCGCTGGGCTGCAGGCGGAGGCGGGTGGACCCGACGGTCACGACCTCGTCCTCCGTGAAGCCGTTAGTGTACGTGCGGCCGATGTGCAGCGCCGCCCCCTCGCGGCGGATCGCCTCGATGTAGCGACCGCGGTCGATCAGCGAGGTCACCCCCGCGGCCTCGACGATCTCGGTGATGAACGCGTGGTTCACCGGATCGATGCGATGGGCGCGGAGCGCCTCGGGAAGCGAGCGGTACGGACGGGAGGTGCCGGCGGGGGTCGGGCCCTGGACTTCATTCATCCCTTCCAGGATCGCACGGCGCAACCCCCTCCGCTGACCGCGGGCTCGCGTGCGAGACTGGCCGCATGGCACTCGCGACGATCATCGGATCCGGACCGAACGGCCTCGCCGCCGCCGTCTCCCTGGCCCGCGCCGGCTACCGGGTGCGCGTGCTCGAGGCCGCGGACACGGTGGGAGGCGGCCTGCGCACCCAGGAGGCCACCCTCCCCGGCTTCCGTCATGACGTCTGCTCGGCCGTCCACCCTGCGGCCGTGGCCTCGCCGTTCTTCCAGGCGTTCGGGCTCGACGAGCGGATCGAGTGGATCCGCCCCGAGATCTCGTTCGCCCATCCGCTGGACGGGGGCCGTGCCGCCATCGCCTGGCGCGACATCGAGCGCACCGCGGCCGAGCTCGGCATCGACGGCGACGCGTGGCGGCGCCGGCTCCGCCCCCTCAGCACCCACATCGACGGCGTCACGGACTTCACCGGGAACCAGCTCCTCCGCCTCCCGCACGACCCGGTCACCGCGGTCCGCTACGCGATCCGCATGCTCGACCAGGGCACTCCCCTGGCGCGCGCCGCCTTCCGCACCGAGGAGTCGGCCGCGCTCATGGCGGGAGTCGTCGCGCACGCGAACTCCCCCCAGCCCACGCTCGCGGGGGCTGCGGCCGGGCTCCTGCTGGCCGGACTCGCCCACGCCGGCGGCTGGCCCTATCCCCGCGGCGGCTCGCAGGTGATCGCCGACGCCCTCATCGCCGACCTGGAGGCTCACGGGGGCTCGATCGAGACCGGCACCCGGGTCACCGACCTCGCCGCGCTGGACTGGGGAGACCCCGACCGCGGCGACGTGCTCCTGCTCAACACCTCCCCCCGGCTCGCCCTCACCCACCCGGACATCCCGGCGTCGTACGCCCGTGCCCTCCGTGGGTACCGCTACGGCGCCGCGGCGGCCAAGGTCGACTTCGCGCTCGACGGCCCCATCCCGTGGACGAACGAGCACGTGCGGAACGCGCCCACCGTGCACGTGGCCGGGACGAGGGACGAGGTGTGGAACAGCGAGAACGCGGTCGCCGTGGGTCGCGTGTCCGAGCGCCCGTACGTCCTGGCCGTCCAGCCCTCGCTCTTCGACCCGACCAGGGCGCCCGACAGCAAGGCCGTGCTCTGGGCGTACATCCATGTGCCGAACGGCTCCGACCTCGACCCGACCGAGCTCATCACCGCGCAGGTCGAGCGGTTCGCGCCGGGCTTCCGCGACCGGATCCTCGCCCACCACGCGGTGCCGGCGTCCTCCCGCGAGGCGATCAACCCGGCCGAGATCGGCGGCGACATCTCCGGCGGCGTCTTCGATATGCGTCAGGCCCTGCGCCGCCCCGTCCTCTCCCCCGCGCCGTGGCGCACGCCGATGCCGGGCGTGTACCTCGCGTCGGCCTCCACTCCGCCCGGACCCGCGGTCAACGGCATGGCCGGGTGGCACGCGGCACACACCGTGCTCCACGACGCCGGCACGCCCGCGGAACTCGACGACCTGTTCGGCTGACCCGGCCCTTTCCCCCGCTCGCCGCCCGGTCCAGGATGGGTGCATGCGCTACGAGATCCCGGCCCCCATGCTCGCCAAGGCCGTCGCGGCCGTCCCCGACCCCGACAAGACCCCGGGCGGGCTGCTCTACGAGCCGAAGTGGGACGGGTTCCGCGGGCTCATCGCCTGGGACGGCGAGACGGTCGAGATCGGGTCCCGCGGCGCGAAGCCCCTCACGCGCTACTTCCCGGAGCTCGTCGATGCGATCCCTGAGCTGCTGCCCGTGCCCTGCCTCCTCGACGGCGAGATCGTCGTGGCCACGGGTCCGCACGGCGCGCAGCGTCTGGACTGGGAGGCCCTCAGCCAGCGCATCCACCCGGCCGCCTCCCGGGTCGCGAAGCTCGCCGTCGAGACCCCGGCCCTGTTCATCGCGTTCGACCTGCTCGCCTCCGGTGAGGACGACCTGCGCGACCAGTCGTTCGAGACGCGGCGGGCCCGGCTGGAGACGCTCATGGAGTCCGTGGAGCACCCGCTGCACCTGACCAGGACCACCCGCGACCGTGACGCCGCCGTCCGCTGGCTCCAGGAGTTCGAGGGCGCGGGCCTCGACGGCGTCGTGGCCAAGCCGCTGGCGCAGCCGTACGCACCGGGGAAGCGCACCCTCTTCAAGATCAAGCACGCGCGGACCGCCGACGTCGTCGCCCTCGGCTACCGCATCCACAAGTCCGGCACCGGGGTCGGGTCGCTGCTCGTCGGGCTCTACGACGCCGAGGGGACCCTGCGTCAGGTCGGCGGGGTCGCGGCATGGAGCGACGCGAAGCGGAAGCAGCTCGTGGAGGAGCTCGCACCGTTGGTCGAGCGTGACGAGGACGGCGCGGCGGTGACCGGCGAGGGCGAGCGCTCGCGGTTCAGCGGGTCGAAGGATGTCTCGTTCGTGCGGCTGCGTCCCGAGCGGGTGCTGGAGGTGCGGTACGACCAGCTCGAGGGCGCCCGCTTCCGTCACACCGTGCAGTTCGAGCGGTGGCGGCCGGACCGCGACGCCCGCTCCTGCACGTACGACCAGCTCGACACCGTCGAGGGCTATGACCTCGCCGACGTCCTGAGCTGAGCCCGCTCAGTCGTCGACGGGGTTGCCGTCGGCGTCCCAGTTCGCGGCGTTCTTCTTGCTCGGCTGCACGCGCGGCGGCTCGCCCGGCATCTTCGGGAACTCCGGCGGGAAGGGCAGCTCCCCGAGGCCGTTCGCCGTGTCGCGCTCCCACCACTCCAGGAGCGTGTCGATGCGCCCGGGCTTCGCCTGCATGTCGGCCCACGGGTCGCCGACCTCTTCGAGCCGCTGCGGGATGCTCCGCACGGTGAAGGCGCGCGGGTCGAGATCGTCGAGCTCCTCCCAGTGCACGGGCGTCGCGACGGTCGCACCGGGGAGGGCACGCGGACTGTACGCGCCGGCCATCGTGCGGTCGCGGTTGGCCTGATTGAAGTCGACGAAGAGGCGCTCGCCGCGCTCCTCCTTCCACCAGTTCGTCGTGACCCGGTCCGGCATCCGGCGCTCGAGCTCCCGGCCGGCGGCGATCACGGCATGCCGCACGTCGAGGAACTCGTGGGTGGGCTCGATCGGGGCGAAGACGTGCAGGCCCCGGTTGCCGCTCGTCTTCGCGAACGCCTCGAGGCCGGCCTCCCGCAGCACCTCCCGCAGGGCGTGGGCCGCGGGGACGGCCTCGGCGAAGCCGGTGCCCGGCTGCGGGTCGAGGTCGATCCGCAGCTCGACGGGGTTGTCGGAATCGGTCGCCAACGACGCCCAGGGATGGAAGACGATGGTGTTCATCTGCACCGCCCACACGATCGCGCTGGTGCGGTTCAGGACGATCTGAGGATGGCGGCGGCCGCTGTTGTACGTGACCGTGACGGCGTCGACGAAGTCCGGAGTGCCCTTGGGCGGGTTCTTCGAGAAGAAGCCCTCCGGCCGCGGTCCTCCGGCGGTCCCCACGCCGTCCCGGAAGCGCTCCAGGGACACCGGCCGGTTGCCGTTCGCCGCGAGGAACGGCACCGACACGAGCTGCACGTACTCGGCGAGTTCGGCCTTGGTGATGCCGAGGTCGGGCCAGACGACCCGGTTCGGGCTGGAGAGCGCGACCTCACGCTCTCCATCGGTGTCGGCGACGGTCAGGGTCACGCGTTCAGAGGCCATGCTCCGACCCTAGGGCGCGGTCACGACCCGCGGAACCCCCGGCGACTCCGGGTGCGCGCGCCGTCAGTCCTCGATCCGCACCGCGCGCACGAGCACCGGCGCGAGGGCGTCGCGCTCCACCACCATGGAGGGCCCTGCGGAGTCGATGATGACGCCGGCCATCTCGGAGTGGCTCGACAGCACCTTCGCGAGCTGGTCCGGCTCGAACGGCAGCGGGCGATCGCCCCGGCCGAGCGCGATGACCTCCAGCGGGTGCGAGAAGAGCTGGAGGAAGCGGCGGCCGTCGGCGGTCTGCGCCTCGGCGATGCCGACCTGCCCGGTTCCGGATCCGTCGTTCACGGCCACCCACATGCGCGTTGTGGCGAGAGCCTCGCCCACCTTGGCGGGCGAGTCCTGCTCCCGCGGTGCCGCGAGCAGAGACTTCACGGTCATGTCGACGTCGGCCTGCTCGAGCGTCTTCTGCAGGAGCTCGGTGGGGAACACCACACGATGCGGCGCGGACGCGTTGTCGATGATGAGACCTGCGAAGTCGCCGGAGACGACCTGCTGCATCACCGAGGTCGTCGGCTGGGCGACAGCGGAGGTCGCGGACGGATCGGCTTCGAGCTGCACGGAATCCCGGACGGCGGCCGCCGAGCTGAACGCCAGCATGAACTGGCGCTCCCCGTCGCGGACCACGGCGACGGCGAGCGGCTTGCCCTCGCTGATCTGTGCGCGGGCATCGCCGTTCACGCGGATGTAGAGGTGCCCCTGGAGAGCCTGGCGGAGCACCCCGAGGAGCTGCGCGTTCGAGGCCCCCGCCTCGATCTGCGCCAGGGACTCGCGCAGGAGGACGTTGTCCTTCATCCCCGCCACGGTCTCGGTCTGCTCCGGCGGGAGCGCGGGAGCGAGCGGGAGCTTCCGCTCGGCCGGCCGTGCCGCGGGCTCCGCGGTGGAGCTCGGCGGCGTCGGCGCGGCAGCGGGCGCTGCGGCTGCCGCTGCGGCCTCCGGATCCGGAAGCGCGACCTCGGGCCCGGCTTCGGCGCCGACACCGCGGAACGCCTGCACCGAGATGCCGACGGTGGGCGAGGCCTCGGCCGTCGGAGCCTCCGACTCCTCGGTCGCCGTGCTCGCGTCCTCCTCGCTCTCGGTGGCCGGAGCGGCGGAGGGGGCGGGAGCGACGGCGTCGTCGCCGGACTTCTTGCGGCGGGAGAAGAGGGCCATGGGAGCCAGCCTAACCGTGTCTCCCCGCCCTCTCCGCCGCGACGTCAGAGCTTCTGGATCGGGGCGACCTTGATGAGCAGCTTCTTCTGCCCTGCCGTGTCGAACCGGACATGGGCGATGCGCTTGGCGCCTTCGCCCGTGACGGCGTCGACCCTCCCCTCGCCGAAGTCGTCGTGCCGGATGCGGTCGCCGGCGGCGAGCTCGAGGTCGCCGTTGTCGCGCATCTTGGCGGTGACGCGGTTGGGGATCTTGTCCATCGCCGTGGAGAGCGGCTTGAGGGACTCGCGGGGCAGGGCCTTCACGCCGAAGCGGTCGCCGGACCCACCGGAGCGACGGGCGTTCAGCGCACGCGACTGCATGCCCCCGCGGGAGTTCACGTCGCCCGGGGACTGCCTCCAGTCGATGAGGGAGGCCGGGATCTCCTGCAGGAACCGGCTGGGCATGGCGACCGTCACCTCGCCGAACTGCGCGCGGGTCATCGCCAGGGACAGGTGCAGGCGCTTGCGGGCGCGGGTGATGCCCACGTAGAACAGGCGTCGCTCCTCCTGCGGTCCCCCGGGCTCCCCCGCCGAGATGCGGTGCGGGATGAGGTCTTCCTCCACGCCGGTGACGAAGACCGCGTCGTACTCCAGGCCCTTGGCGGTGTGCATGGTCATGAGCGAGACCGATCCGGACTCGTCGTCGAGGTCGTCCGCGTCGGAGACCAGCGCGACCTCGGTGAGGAAGTCGGTGATGGTGCCTTCGGGGTTGTTGCGCGCGAAGTCGCGGGTCACGGCCACGAACTCGTCGAGGTTCTCCACGCGGGCCTCGTCCTGCGGATCGCGGCTGGCGCGCAGCGCGTCGAGGTAGCCGCTCTTGGAGAGCAGCAGGCTGAGCCCGTCCGCCACGGAGGTGGGCGGCGGCACCTCGCCCGTCGGCGGCAGCGTGATCGCGGTCGCCTCGGCGAGCACGGCGTCGAGCTGGGCGATGGCGGCCTGGATCTTCGGGCCGACGCCGAGCTGGCCCGGAAGCGACAGGGCGTCGCGGAAGGAGATGCCGTGCTCCTCGGCGAAGCGGGCGATGGCGGTCTCGGTGACGTCGCCGATGCCGCGCCGCGGCTTGTTGAGGATGCGGCGCACCGCCATCTCGTCGGCGGGGTTGGCGACCGCCACGAGATAGGCCAGCGCGTCCTTGATCTCGGCGCGCTCGTAGAACTTCGTGCCGCCCATGATCTTGTAGGGCACGGCCGAGCGGATGAAGATCTCCTCCAGCGCGCGGGACTGCGAGTTCGTGCGGTAGAAGACGGCCATCTCCGAGTACGGCATGCCCTTGCGGTGCAGGGCCTCGATCTCGTCGGCGACGAACTGGGCCTCGTCGTGCTGCGAGTAGCCGGTGAAGCCGATGATCTTGTCGCCCTCGCCGCGGTCGCTCCAGAGCTTCTTGTCCTTGCGGTCGAAGTTGTTGCCGATGACGGCGTTCGCCGCGGAGAGGATGTTCTGCGTCGAGCGGTAGTTCTGCTCGAGGAGCACGACCTTCGCCCCCGGGAAGTCGCGCTCGAACTCGCTGATGTTGCGGATGTCCGCGCCGCGGAAGGCGTAGATCGACTGATCCGAGTCGCCGACCACCGTCAGCGACGCCCCGGCCTCACCGGCGCCCGGCGCCGGCTCGGGGTCGGGCTCGAAGATCATCATGCCGTTGGAGGCGTAGGGCTCGGGGGTCGCGCCGACGCCGGACACCGGACGGGTGAGCTCGTGGATGAGCGCGTACTGCGCGTGGTTGGTGTCCTGGTACTCGTCGACGAGGATGTGCCGGAAGCGGCGGCGGTAGGTGTCGGCGACCTGGGGGAACGCCCGGAACAGGTAGACCGTCTGCCCGATGAGGTCGTCGAAGTCGAAGGCGTTGGCCTTCTGGAGCTGGCGCTGGTAGTCGGCGAAGACCTCGACGAAGACGCGCTCGGCCGGGTCGCTCATGTTGGCCTGTCGCGCGTAGGACTCGGCATCGGAGAGCTCGTTCTTGAGCTTGGAGATGCGCCCCTGGACCGCCGCCGGGGTGAGCCCGTAGGCGTCGGCCTCGTGCTCCTTGACCAACCGCTTGAGGAGGGCGCGGGAGTCTCCGGAGTCGTAGATGGTGAAGTTCTTGGTGAACCCGAACTGCTGCGCCTCGCGGCGGAGGATCCGCACGCACGCGGAGTGGAATGTGGAGATCCACATGCCGCGCGCGGCGTCGCCGATGAGCCCCTCGACGCGCTCGCGCATCTCGCCGGCGGCCTTGTTGGTGAAGGTGATGGCGAGGATCTGGCTCGGCCACGCCTCGCGGCTGCGCAGGAGCGAGGCGATGCGGCGCGTGAGCACGCTCGTCTTGCCCGAGCCGGCACCGGCGACGATGAGCAGCGCGGGGCCGCGATACGTGACGGCCTCGAGCTGCTGGGGGTTGAGGCCGGCGAGGAGGTCGTCCTGCGCGGGGGCGCCGGAGGACTGCGGGCCGACGGAACCGGGGACGATGAGAGGGGCTTCGGTCATGACCTCTCGAGTCTAGGCGGCGGCACCGACATCGAGGTCCCCGCCGGGGAGGGATGCAGGCGACCGCCCGCACCCCTCCCCCGGTCAGGCGGTGCGCTTCCGACGGCGCAGCGCGAGGACCCCGGTCGCGAGGAGCATCAGCGCGAGCGCGGTGGCGGCCACCGGCAGGTCCGCTCCGGTCGCGGCCAGCCCCTCGCCCGCGGCAGTGACGCGCAGGTCGGCCCAGCCGAGGAGCGTCCCATCCGCCGCGTAGACGGCGATGCGGTGCGCGCCCAGCGGCGCGTCCATCGGAACGGTGACCGTGAGGGCACCCGTCGCCGAAAGCGTCCCCGCAGCCAGGCGGACCGGGTCGGAGTACATCCAGACCTCCGCCCGCGCTCCGACGGCATCCGCGCCGACCGTGACGGTGACCCGCTGCCCCCGTGCGGCCACCGCCGGATCGACGGTGACGCCGTGGCGGTTGCCGTCCTCGAGCTCCGAGCCGGGAAGCGGCGGGTTCTCCCCACCAGGGTTCTCCCCACCAGGGTTCTCCCCACCAGGGTTCTCCCCACCAGGGTTCTCGCCGCCGGGGTTCTCGGCGCCTGTGCCGCCCGGCAGCGTGCCGGTGCGCAGCGCCTCCGAGGCGAAGCCATCGGCGAACCACCACACCGGACGCTGTCCGTCGACCGCGAGCGATGCGGGAGCCGTGGTGAAGCCCTCGTTGTTGATGTCGGGCATGCCCGCGGGCCGTGCGTAGTGGGCGATCCCGGGCTGGGCGGTCCCGTTCAGGCTGAGCTCGGCGGAGCGGCCCTGGCAGCCGTCGTCGCACACCGCCCACAGGGTGCCGCGGACGCCATCCCAGTCGAGCGCCATGACACCGGTGAGCCCGGGGGAGATTTCAGAGACGAGCGTGGCCGTGCCGTCCGCGGCGAGCGCGAAGGCGTAGACGCGCCCGTCGTCCTCCACGGCGACGAAGAAGAGACCGTCGCCGTGTCCCGGATGCACGGCCGGGTCGTAGGCCGTCCCGGCGGTGTCGTCGAAGAGCTTTCCGACCAGCGCGCTGTCCGGCACCCACTGCACGGCCTCGATGCCGAGGTTCGCGCCGACCGCCGGGAGCATCGCCGTGAGATCCCATTCCCGCTGCGCCACGAGCTCGCCGGCCGCCGCGTCCGGATCGACCTGCAGCAGCACGTTCTGGTTCACACCCTTGGCGCTGTTGTCGCGCTCGGACGCCACGTAGACCAGGCCCCTCCCGTCGACCGTGATGCCTTCGGTGTCCGGCCCTGCGGCGCCCGGGTTCCCGGCGTCCTTGGCGAAGCGCACGCGCTTGCCCTCGTCCCAGCCCGCGGCCTTCTCCACCGAGCCGTCCGCGTGGGCCTCGAGCTTCCAGATGCGCCCCTCGCCGTTGTCCACGGCCCAGAGGAATGCCCCGTCCGCGGTCTCCTGCACGTCGAGGCCGGAACTGTCCTCGAGGAACGTCGGCACGTCGTCGAGCACCCGCACCTCGGCCGCCCCCGGCCAGGTGCCGACGGCGACCTCGCCCGCGCACACGTTCGGCGCGCCCTTCGTCGGCGTCGCGGTCGCCGCGAAGGCTCCCGTGGTGTCAGGGCAGCGGCCCCAGGAGGTCGCCGCGTGGCCCTCGCCCCAGGCGGTCTCGTCGATGAGCAGCTCACCGTCGAAGAGGCGGACGGCGTCGCCCGCGCCCAGCCCGAAGCCGAGGGCCGAACGCTCGATGACGAAGAAGCCTCCGGCCGGGATCGTCGTGCCGACGGGAACGGTGTAGGCGTGGGCGTCGTCGTCCTTCACGACGGCGCCACCGATGTCGAGCGAGGCGCCGGTCGGGTTGACGAGCTCGATCCAGTCGTCCGGCGCCCCACCGTCGGACTCGACCTCGTTGATCCGCACCGGGTTCCCGCAGGCGTTGCGCTGCCCCTTCGTCGCTGCCGGCGCGTCGATGAACGTGCCCGTCCCGTCGGCGCAGCGCGCCCAGACGCCGTCGGCATGCGCGGAGTAGACGTGCTCGTCGATGGTGAGTCCGTTCGCGTCCCGCAGCGTCACGGTGTCGCCGTTGCCCAGCCCGAAGACGAAGTCGGTGGGCTGATCGAAGACCCGGTATCCGCCCGGGGGCAGCAGCGTCCCCGCCGGCAGCGGCGTCGTCTCCGAGGCGTGTCCGACCGGATCGCCGTCCATGACGGTCCAGCCGGACAGGTCGACCGTGGCGCTGCCGGTGTTCACGACCTCCACCCAGTCGGTCGCGTCGCCGTTGGACTCGATCTCGTTGATCGCGATGTCCGGGAGGACGCAGGAGTTCGCCGCTCCGGGGGTCGCGTGGGCGAGCACGAAGGCGCCGGCACCGTCCGGGCAGCGCGCGAGCGTGGCGGCGGCGAAGTCCCCGTCGATGGCGGCGTGTCCCTCCCAGGGCTGCGTGTCGTCGACGAGCGTGCCCGCGGTGTCGAAGAGGCGGATGCGGTCGGCGCTGCCGATCCCGATGGAGTCGCGGAACGCCGCCTCCACGCCGTCGACGAGCCCGATCGTGCCCTCATCGACGACGAGGAACGCTCCTGGTTCGATCGTGGCGCCCGGCAGGAAGCGCCACCGGTGGTCATCGGAGTTGTCGCGGATCTCGTATCCGGAGACATCGAGCGCCTCCGTCCCCGAGTTGTGGAACTCGACCCAGTCGGCCGGCTGCGAGTCGACCTCGTTGATGCGGATCGACCCCGCGACCGGCGCGACCCGGCAGTCGTTGGGCGCGCCCGGTGTCGCCGCCATGGCATGCGCCCAGTCGCCCGTCCCGTCGGCGCAGCGCGCCCAGACCGCCAGCGGCGCGGTGTTCGCGTAGGCGTAGGAATCGACCTCGACCCCCTCCGGGTCGTGGAGGACGACCTCGTCCCCCTTGCCCAGCCCGAAGGCGAAGTCCACGTCCTTCACCAGGACGAGGAACGCGCCCGGTGCGAGCACCGTCCCGGCCGGTGCCGCGCCGAAGCTGTCGCGCTTCTCGTCCGAGACCCGCCAGCCGGTCAGGTCGACGCTCGCCGAGCCCGCGTTGTAGATCTCGATCTGGTCGGCGAGCCCGGTCGCCGCGTCGTCGTACACGATCTCGTTGAGGACGAGCCCTGCTTCGCCGGTCGGCGCGGGCTCGCCGGGAGGGATGGCACCGGAGGCGGCGACGGGGGTGGCGATCAGGGCGGCGACGCTCAGCGCGCACGCCGCCGTGACGGCCGCCACGGAGTGCAGTCGGGGCATGGGGGCTCCTGGAAGAAGGCTCGACTGAGCGCAGACGGGTACCCGTCCAGACCACCGCTGCCGCATGGCCGTCCGTCGACCCGTCGGTGGACGGCCGGTGAACGGTCGGTGGCGTCTTCCTCGGCCCCGACGCTCAGGCGATGCGGGTGCCCGGCGGCAGCCGCCGCGCGGGCGTCCGGGTGCGGGCCCATGCTCCCGCGAACAGCGCCCCGGCGAGCACGACCTGCACGCCGAGCCCGACGAACCAGCTCGGCACGGTCTCGTCGATCACCTCCTCGGCGGTCTGAGAGCCGCTCTCCGGATCGCAGTCGTCCCAGCGCTGCTCCAGCGGCGAGAGCTGCGCGCTGCGGACGCCCCACTTGATCTGCCCGTAGAGGTCGACCGGGTAGCCGTCCTTGCTGAACTCGGTGGGGGTCGCGTCGGCGAGCACGACGAACGGGTTGGCGGCGAGCGCCCACCACACGAGGTCGAACCGCGGCGCCTCGTACGTGTAGCTCTCCCAGCTCTCGCAGTCCACGTTGCCGTTGCTGTCGTAGGGGCGGCTGTAGCTCGTCGCCTCGCTGCGCACGGCCAGGCCGCCGAGCGCGAAGACGATGATCGTGCCGATGACGAGCGCCGAGACCACGAGGTAGGTGGACGCGACGGAGAACAGCGGGCGGGCGATGAGGCCGCTCAGCCCCACGCCGATCGCGGCGACGATGACGATCTCGACGGCGAGGATGAGCAGCGCCACGAACAGCACGATCGGATCGGTCCCGCCCGCCAGCAGCGACGCCGCGAGGAAGGGAACCGCCACCAGGAGGAACGCGCCGCCCGTCGCGATCGCCGCGAGCAGCTTGCCCAGCATGATGTCGCCGGTCGATGCCGCGGTGACCTGGATCGGCGCGAGCGTGGCCGCATCCCGGTCGCCGTTGATGGCGTTGCCGCTGAGCGTCGGCGAGACGAGCACGACGAGCAGCAGGACCACGTTGACGACGATGGACGACACGCCCGCCCCGACGTCCTCCCCCCAGGAGTACACGGCGAACGACAGGCCGGTGACGCCGAGGAGCACCAGCGCGAAGACGCCGAGGAGCACGTACCAGCCGATGCTCCGCAGCCGCTGGGTCAGTTCCAGGCGCGCGATGACGCCGATGTTCGCGAGGCTCATGCTCCCGCCTCCGTTCCGTGGGGCGCTGCAGGCGGCGGGGGCGGCGGGGTCGTCGCCGCGGGCGGCTGCGGGTGCCGGAGTGCGAGGAACGTGTGCTCCAGATCGCTCTGCGCGGGTGCGAACTCCGCGACCGGCAGCCCCGCCTCCACGAGGAGACGCAGCGACCGGGCGGCGGCGTCTTCCCCGGGGAAGCCGACGAGGACGGCGCCGCGGTCCACGGCGAGGGACTCAGGTGCCAGCCCGAGAGTCGACGCGACCTGCCACGTGTCCGCGTTCAGGCGCTCCGCGGTGGCACCGGCGAGCCGCACCCGCCAGGCGCGGACCGTGCTCTGCGCCGGAGCGGCATCCACCACGGCCCCGCCGACGAGGAAGACGGCATCGTCGACGACCTCTTCCAGCTCGGACAGCACGTGGCTGGAGATGAGGACCGTGCGCCCTTCGGCCGCGAAGCGGCGCAGCAGCACCCGCAGCTGCACGCGGGCCTCGGGATCGAGGCCCGACGCCGGCTCGTCGAGAAGCAGCACCTGCGGGTCGTGGACGAGAGCGCGGGCGAGGCCGAGCTTCTGCTTCTGCCCGCGGGAGAGCACCTTCGCGGCGGAGTCCGCGAGTTCTCCCAGGCCGACGAGACCGAGGAGGTGCTGCGCCCGCCGCTCCGCGTCCGCGCGGTCGATCCCGTAGAGGCGGGCCGTGGTCACGATGGTCTCGCGGGCCGTGAGCGAGGGCCAGGCGCCGAGGGCGTCCGGCATCCACCCCAGCACGCGACGGGCGGCGAGCGGATCGGCTTCGGGGTCGATGCCGCCGATGCGGATCGAGCCACTGTCGGGGGCGAGCAACGAGGCGAGCATCAGGAGCAGCGTCGTCTTGCCCGCGCCGTTTGGGCCCACCAGGCCCGTCACCCTTCCCGCCTCTGCGCGCAGCGTGGCCCCTCGCACGGCCTGCACGTCCCCGAACGCCCTGCTGACGTCGTCCACCACTATTCCGGTCATGCGGTCAGTCTGGCATCGCCGGGCGCGAGCGCCGGGGACCTCCGGGCTGATGCCCAGCCGCGCCGCCCCGCGGGTGACACAATCGCTGTATGCGCACGATCCTCAACATCATCTGGGTCATCCTCGCGGGCTGGGCGCTCTTCCTCGGCTACGTGCTGGCCGGCCTGCTGCTGTGCATCCCGATCGTCACGATCCCGTGGGCCATCGCGTCCTTCCGCATCGCCGCCTACGCCATCTGGCCGTTCGGCCGCGAGGTCGTCAGCAAGCCGACGGCCGGCGTCGGCTCGTTCCTCGGGAACGTGCTCTGGGTCATCCTCGCGGGGTGGTGGCTCGCGCTCGGCCACATCGTGTCGGGACTGGCGCTGTGCATCACCATCATCGGAATCCCGATGGGCATCGCCGACTTCAAGATGGTCCCGGTGTCGCTCATGCCGCTCGGCAAGGAGATCGTCTCCACCCGTCAGGGCGCGTTCGACCGCACGCTCTGACCCCGACGGGTCAGCCGCGGAAGAACGCCACGCCGAGATCGGGGTGGTCGACGAAGACGCCGTCCACGCCCTGCCGGGCGATCACGCCCCACTCGGCCTCGTAGTGCCCGAACGCGCTCTTGCCTCCCGGACCGCGGTAGGGCGCCGCGAGGAAGGCGTTCTCCGGACGACAGGTCCACGTGAAGACGGTCAGGCCGCGGGCATGGGCATCGGCGACCAGCGTCGTGCCCGGCGCCAGGAGCATCTTCTTGTCGACGCTGATCCCGTCGACCTGACCGACCAGGCGATCCAGATTCCCGGGGGTCACGGTCTCCGGGTAGCTCAGGGCCTTCGATCCCTCGGCGACGAGCAGGTCGTACGGCTGTCCCGCCGCCTCGATGAGGTAGACGAAGCTCGCGTCGACGCCCGCGGCGCGGAGCTGCCCGAGCACGGTCGACTCGAAGCTCTCCACGATCAGCGGCAGCTCCCCCGCCGCCCATCCGGCGTCGCGCAGCTCCCGCGCGATGAGGGGCGCGAGGTCGAGTCCGATGCTCGCGAAATGCGTGGCGTGCTTCACCTCGAGCACGACGCCGATCGGCCGACTCTGCTCCTGCGCGGCCGCCCGCACGAGGTCGAGGACGTCGCGCAGGCGCAGGATGGGTTCCGTGCCGTCGAAGGAGGCGCTGGACGCCCGGAGCTTCGGCAGCCGTTCCCGGCAGCGCAGCGTGGACAGCTCTGCCCAGGTGAAGTCCTCCGTGAACCAGCCGGTCAGTGCGGCACCGTCCACGCGCCTCGTCGTGCGGCGATCCGCGAACTCCGGGTGATCGGCGACGTCCGTGGTGCCGGAGATCTCGTTCTCGTGCCGCACGACCAGGACACCGTCTTGGGTGGCGACCACGTCCGGCTCGACCGCGTCGACCCCCATCGCGAGAGCGAGCTCGTAAGACGAACGGGTGTGCTCCGGTCGGTGACCCGGGGCACCGCGATGCCCGATGACGAGCGGAGATTTGCTGGGCACGCTCACAGCGTAAGGCACCCCGGGAGTGTCGCCTCACGGGTATCGTGGAGGAAAGCGACCTACGACCCCCCTTTTGGAGTGAGGCCCACCTGATGAGCAACTTCGCTTTCAACAATCCTGCTTTCCAGCAGCAGGACCCGCGCAACGTCGCGACCTACCCGGGTGCGCCCCAGGGCGCTCAGGGCGCGCAGGCCGCGTCGCTCCAGCACGGCGCGATGGACGCCGCCGCCAACGCCCAGCTCGAGGGCATGTACGCCGCTCCCGCCGCAGGCGCGCTCGAGACCGACCGGATGTCCGTCGAGGACACCGTGTGGAAGACCGCCGGCCTCTTCGGCATCCTCCTCGTCACCGCCGTCGTCGGCTGGGTGCTGACGCTCGGCGGCCTCGACGTGCCGCGCTACGACCCGTACAACCCCGCCGCCGTCAACGTGCTGCCCTGGGCCCTCGGGGCGCTCGGCGGCTTCGTGCTGGCGATGGTCATCACCTTCACCTCGCGCAAGAAGGTCCGCCCCGCGCTGATCTTCGCCTACGCGGCCTTCGAGGGTCTCTTCATCGGCGGCATCTCGGCGTTCTTCGAGGTCCGCTGGCCCGGCATCGTCTTCCAGGCGACGCTCGCGACCGTCTCGGTCGTCGGCGTGACCCTCGCCCTCTTCGCCAGTGGCAAGATCCGCGCGTCCAAGAAGGCCACAAAGATCTTCATGATCGCGATGATCGGCTACCTGGTCTTCTCGCTCCTGAACCTCGTCCTCATGTGGACCGGCGTCAACACCAACGCGTTCGGACTGTTCAGCCAGGAGATCATGGGCATCCCGCTCGGCCTCATCATCGGCGTCCTCGTCGTGATCATGGCGGCGTACTCCCTGGTGCTCGACTTCGACCAGATCCAGCAGGGCGTCCGCAACGGCGCTCCGCGCAAGTACGGCTGGCTCGGCGGCTTCGGCATCATGGTCACGGTCGTCTGGCTCTACGTCGAGATCCTGCGGATCATCGCGATCGCCCGCGGCAACAACTGACGCGATCCGTCGCGATGAGAGGCCCGTCTCCCTGGGGAGGCGGGCCTCTTGCCATATCCGGGAGGGAGCGCGCAAGGGGTTGGCACGCGATTCCGCGGCCGGGCACAGTAGGTGTCACGAAGCCCCGGCACCCCGGGGCTCCTGACCCAAGGAGCTGACCATGAGTTTTCTCGGCTTTCTTCTTCTCGGCCTCATCGCCGGAGCTATCGCGAAGCTGATCCTGCCCGGCAAGCAGGGCGGCGGATGGTTCATCACCCTGCTGCTCGGCGTCGTCGGCGCCCTGCTCGGCGGCTGGCTCGGCAGCCTGATCCTCAACCGTCCGCTCACCGAGTTCTGGGACCTCGGCACCTGGCTCCTCGCCATCGGCGGTTCGATCATCGTGCTGCTGATCTACGGTCTCATCGCCGGCCGCGGCCAGCGGGTCAACGACTGACGCAGACCCCACTCGACGCGCTCCGCGTCACCCACGCCCGTCCCTCACGGCTGCGAGAGCATCCGTGAGGGGCGGGTCTTTTCGTGCCGCAGACGGTCAGGTCAGCGCTCGGCCCCTCGCGCTTTGCGTTCTAGGAGCTCGCGCTCGCGGTCGTTGCCCGCCAGTGCCGCGGCGGTCGCGAACTCGCCGCGCGCCTCGCTCTCCCGCCCGAGTCGGCGCAGCAGCTCGCCGCGCGTGGCCGGGAGCAGGTGGTAGCCGCGCAGCGCGCCGGACCCGGCCAGGTCGTCGAGCAGCCGCAGGGCGGAGGCGGGCCCGGTGGCCATGGCCACGGCGGCCGCGCGATTGAGCTCCACCACCGGGGACGGGGTGAGCCGGCCGAGCGCCTCGTAGAGCACGACGATGCGGTCCCAGTCGGTCTCGTCCACGGACGGCGCGACGGCATGGCATTCGGCGATGGCGGCCTGCAGGCTGTACGGCCCGCGTCCGCGGCCGAGTCCGTCCGCCCGGGCCAGAGCCGCTCTCCCCCGCGCGATGCGGCTGCGGTCCCACCGCCGACGGTCCTGATCCGCGAGCAGCACCGGGTCGCCGTTCCGGTCGGTCCGCGCCGGGAAGCGTGCGGCCGTGAGCTCCAGGAGCGCGAGCAGGCCGTGCACCTCCGGTTCCCGGGGCTGCAGCGCGGCGAGCACCCTGGCGAGACGAATGGCCTCGTCGCTCAGCTCCGGCCGCATCCACTCCGGACCGCTGCTGGCCGCGTGCGCTTCGTTGAAGATGAGATAGAGCACCCCGAGGACCGCGCCGAGCCGCGCCGCATGCTCCTCCCGCGGTGGCACCTCGAACGGCGCGTGCGCGGCCGCCAGCGTCTTCTTCGCGCGCACGATCCGCTGCTGCACGGTCGCCGTGGGGACGAGGAAGGCGCGGGCGATCTCCTCGCTCGTCAGACCGCCCACGACCCGCAGCGTCAGCGCGACCTGCGCCTCCCGGGAGAGCACCGGGTGGCACGCGATGAAGAGGAGGCGCAGCACATCGTCGTCCACGGCATCCGGGTCCCACGGCAGCTCGTGCCCCTGCGCCTGCTCCTGTTCCAGGTCGTGCGCGATCAGCGCCAGACGGTCGTCCAGCCGCTCGCGGCGGCGCCATCCGTCCACCGCCTTCCGCTTCGCCACGGCCGTCAGCCACGCGGCGGGGTTCTGCGGCACGCCCTCGGCGGGCCATTGCCGCAGCGCGGCGATCAGGGCCTCCTGCGCGAGATCCTCCGCCAGGCCGAAGTCGCCGACCATCCGCGTCAGTGCGCCGACGATGCGCGCGGACTCGATGCGCCACACGGCCGCGACTGCGCGCTCGGCCGCCTCCTGCGCAGAGGCGGCCGAGGTCGTCGCGGGGCCCGGGAAGCCGTCCATCAGCGGACGGGGGTCACGCCTGCTCGGCGCGGCGGGCCTGCTCCTCCCGCCAGCCCGCCTCCTTCTCGATCCACTCGTTGTCGGCGGGGAAGTCCTCCGGGCCGGTCACCCGGCGCACCTCGAGGAACGATCCCGGTCCGAGCGGCGCCCGGCTCGCCCATTCCGCGGCCTCCTCACGCGAGGAGACCTCGATGATCCAGAAGCCGTTGAAGAGCTCCTTCGTCTCCCCGTAGGGGCCGTCCGTGATGAGCGGCTTCTCGGCGCTGAAGTCGACGACGAAGCCCTCCGCCGCGTCGGTCAGGCCTTCCCCGGCGACGAGGACGCCCGCCTTCATCATCGACTCGTTGTAGCGGCCCATGGCCTCGATGACCTGCTCGAAGGGCATCTCCTGATAGGCCGCCACCGCGTCGTCGGTCGCGCGCATGATGAGCATGAACTTCATGATGTTCTCCTTGTTCCGAAGGGCCGTTCCTCGACCCTCTCATCACAGACGTCGAACAGGAACGGCGGAGATCGACATCGGGGCGAGAATTCCTCCCGGTCTTCTGCCGAGAGCCACATCGGCATAGAGTTTCAGTTCAATCCCTTTCAGTGGAAATTCTTTTCCAGATCGAACGAGGACTCGATGAAGAGACGCATCGCCGCCACCGCCGCGGCCGCCCTGCTCCTGCTGGCGCTCCCCACGACCGCCGGAGCGGCCCCCGACGAGGAGCCGCTGACCCGGTACGTCAAGCACGCCTCCGGCACGTACGGCTACGGCACGGAGCCCGTGTACACCTATCCGGGATCCGGCGAGCAGGTCGCCATCCCCACGACGCTGACGCCGGAGAACCGCCGCTTCTCCAGCGCCTGGGTCGGGACGATCGGCAACCTGAACTTCGGCAAACCCGCCGACGCGGCGGACTTCGACGCCCGCTACGCGACGGTGCTCGACGACTTCGCCTCCTGGAACATGAACGCCGTGATCTTCCAGGTGCGTCCGCTGCTGGACGCCTACTACCCGTCGGCGCTCAACCCGTGGTCCGAGTTCCTCACCGGCGCCCAGGGCGCCGATCCCGGCTATGACCCGCTGCAGCGCATGGTCGAGGCCACCCATGCCCGCGGCATGGAGTTCCACGCGTGGCTGAACCCCTATCGCGTGACCAACGCGAAGATGACCTCGCCGGGGATCCTCACCGCCCTCGGCCTCACCGCGGACCAGGTGAAGGCACTCTCCATCCCGCAGTACATCGCGGCACTGAACGACGCCGGCATCCTCGCCGACGACAACTTCGCCGTGCAGCACCCCGACTGGGTCCTGTCTTTCGAGGAGAAGCTGTTCCTCGACCCCGGCCAGCCCGAGGTCCCCGCGTACGTCGCGGCCACCGTCGCCGAGATCACGGAGAACTACGACGTCGACGCCATCCACTTCGACGACTACTTCTACCCGTACCGGATCACCGTCGACGGTCAGAACGTGTTCTTCGGCGCGCAGGGCGAGGACCGGGCGACGTTCGAGGAGTTCGGCCTCACGGCGGGCTATCCCGACACCGTCGCCGGCATCGAGGCGTGGCGGCGCGACAACATCACGGGTCTGATCACCCTCGTCGGCGACGCGATCGACGCCGGCAACGCGGCCCGCGGCACCGCCGTGCAGCTCGGTATCAGCCCGTTCGGGATCTGGGAGCACGAGGCGATCGACCCGGCCGGATCCCACACGCCGACGAGCTCGTCGCAGACGTACAGTCAGGCGGTCTTCGCCGACACCCGCGGGTGGGTGCAGGACGAGCTGATCGACTACATCGTGCCGCAGATCTACTGGAGCTTCGATCAGGCGGCCGCCCCGTACGGGGAGCTGGCGCAGTGGTGGAGCGACGTGGCCGCCGGCAGCCGCACCCAGGTCTACGTGGGGCATGCGCTCTACAAGCACGTCAACAACGGCGGCTGGGAGCAGGCCTGGATGAATCCGGAAGAGGTGCCGAATCAGATCCGGTACAACCAGAAGCTCGACGGCATCGAGGGCAGCGTCCTGTTCAGCTACAACGACATGAAGCCGAGCGACCTGGCCGCTCTGCCCGCGGATCAGCAGCCCAAGCACGAGGCGAAGAACACCGCGATCGAGCTCCTCGAGGGCGAGGCCTTCGCCCACCCCACGCTCGTTCCGGCCAAGCCCTGGCTCTCGGACGGACAGGTGGCCGCCCCGGTGGCCCCCGAGGTCGTCGACGGCGAGCTCCGCTGGCAGGCCGGCGACGCGCGGGAGGCCCGCCAGTATGCGATCTATCGCGGTACCGGCGATCCGGCGCAGATCGTCACCACCCCGGGCGCGCTGGTCGACACGGTCTGGGCAGGCGGTGCGGCGTCGTTCCGCTTCCCCCTCCCCGCCGACGAGGCCCCGGCCGCCGCGCGCGCCGCGACGGAGACCTGGGTGGTGACCGCGCTGGACGCGGCCGCCGTCGAGAGCGCGCCGATGGCTGTCGCGGTGGACGAGCCGGTGGATCCCACCGATCCGGGAACTCCGACGGATCCCACCGACCCCGGCACGCCGGAGGACCCGGACTCCGGGGGTGACGATGACGCCGCTGCCTCTCCCGTCGGCGGCGCGTCGCGCGGCGACCGCGGCGACCTCGCCGCGACCGGCGGCGATGTCCCGACGATGGCGCTGCTCCTGGGCGGACTGCTGCTGACCGCCGGCGCCGTCACGGTCGGAGTGACCGCCTTCCGGCGGCGCACGCGATAGGACCGTCGACCGCCGGGGCGTCGTCCGCGACTCCCCGGCGGTCGACCGGGTCGCGGACGGTCAGCGCCGCGAGGGAGCGCGGACGGCCGCGGCGATCGTCGCGGTCAGCGCCTCCACGGAGCGCGCCGGGCTCCACGCCGCCGCGACGAGCGGCGCCTCCGCGCGGAGCGCCGCGAGCCGGTCCGGATCGGTCAGGAGGTCCCGCAGGGCCTCCCCCAGCGCCGTGATGTCACCGGCGGGCACGAGCACACCTCCGCCGGCGCCGAGCACATCGCGGATGCCGTACCGCACGTCGTACGACACCACAGGGGTGCCGTGCAGCAGCGCCTCGACCACGCCGAGCGGCTGTCCCTCGAACGCGGTCGAGGTCACCAGGACGGACGCACGATCGAGCACGGTCGCCGGATCGGCGGTGTACCCGCAGAGCCGCACGCGGTCGGCGCCGTCGAGCTCGGCGATCAGCGCCGCCAGCCGCTGCTCCTCCGCACCCGTGCCCCAGACCTCCATCCGGGTGCCCGGCACGTCCGCCGCCAGGAAGGCGCGGATCGCGTGGTCGACGCGCTTGCCCGCCGCGAGTCGGCCCAGCACGACGACGAGGCCGTCCTCGCGCAGACTCTCCCGACGTTCCACGGGCTCGATGGGGTTCGGCACCACGACGTGGTTCGCGGAGGAGCCGAATCGCGCCACCACGTCGTCGCGCTGCGTGGCCGTCGGCCAGATCACCGCGTCGAAGCGGTCGGCCAGGCGGAACCACCGCGTCCAGAGCGTGTTCATGGGTGCGTCCGGCGTGTAGGGAGCCTCGACGTGCATGGTGTGGATGGGGTGCAGGATGCGCACGCGCGGGTCGTCCCAGTCGGCGACCAGTTCGCCGAGCTGACGCGATTCGCAGATCACGACGATCGGCCGGTCGCCCAGCGCCGCCGTGATGTGGTCGAGCCAGGCACCGTAGAGCCCGCGGAAGCCGTGCAACGCCCCGACGACCGCACCGCTCTCGTCGTGGACGAGGACGGGCTCGTCCGTGAGGTGCCAGTCCGGGTCGCCGGGGATCACCGGGAGGGCCACGAAGGGACGACCCTCCGGGTCCGCGAGCACCCGGTACTCCACGTCGGGGTCGGCCGTCACCGCGTCATCAGCCGCGTCTCGCAGCCAGGCGGCGGCTCCGCCCTCCGGGGCGACGGCCTCGTCGAAGAGGTTCCGCAGACGATCCGGGTCCGCAAGCGCGCCGCGGTCGGCGAACACGCGGCGATGCTCGGCGTGATCGGCGATCGTCCCCGGATCGAAGGTCAGCAGCTGCGGACCCCGGCCCTCGCCGGCGCCCGCTCCGGCGAGCAGCCGGGCTCGCGCGAGTGTCGCGATCGTGTACCCGCCGTCCAGCCCGGGGATCAGACGGCTGGACAGCACCAGGTACTCGGCGTCCGGGAGGACCGGTGCCGAGACCGGGGGCATCGCGCCCCCTACTCCCACTCGATCGTCCCCGGCGGCTTCGACGTGACGTCCAGCACCACCCGGTTGACGTCGCGGACACCGTTGGTGATCCGGTTCGAGATCTTCGAGAGCACGTCGTACGGCAGACGGGTCCAGTCGGCGGTCATCGCGTCCTCGCTGGAGACCGGACGCAGCACGATCGGGTGGCCGTAGGTGCGGCCGTCGCCCTGCACGCCCACCGAGCGCACGTCGGCGAGGAGCACGACCGGGCACTGCCAGATCTCCTGGTCGAGCCCGGCCTTGGTCAGCTCCTCGCGGGCGATGGCGTCGGCCTCACGCAGGATCTCGAGGCGGTCAGCGGTGACCTCACCGATGATCCGGATGCCGAGACCGGGCCCCGGAAACGGCTGGCGCCCGACGATCGCCTCGGGGATGCCGAGCTCGCGGCCGATCGCGCGGACCTCGTCCTTGAACAGGGCCCGCAGCGGCTCGATGAGCTCGAAGTCGAGGTCGTCCGGAAGACCGCCCACGTTGTGGTGCGACTTGATGTTGGCGGTGCCCGCACCGCCGCCCGACTCCACCACGTCCGGGTAGAGCGTGCCCTGCACGAGGAACTTCACCGGGGCGCCGCCGTCGGCCTTCGCCTCCTCCACGAGGTCGAGCTGCACCTTCTCGAACGCGCGGATGAACTCGCGGCCGATGATCTTGCGCTTCTCCTCGGGGTCGGTCACGCCCTGGAGGTGACCGAGGAAGGTCTCCGCGGCGTCGACCGTGATGAGCCGCACACCGGTGGACTCGACGTAGTCCTTCTCGACCTGCTCGCGCTCGCCCTTGCGGAGGAGACCGTGGTCGACGAAGACGGCAGTGAGCTGGTCGCCGATGGCCTTGTGCACGAGAGCGGTCGAGACGGCGGAGTCCACGCCGCCGGACAGCGCGGAGATGACCCGGGCGTCGCCGACCTGCTCGCGGATGCGCTCGATCTGCTCGGCGATCACGTTGTCGGGGTTCCAGTCGGACGCGAGGCCCGCACCCTTGTGGAGGAAGTTCTCGAGCACGCGCTGACCGTGATCCGAGTGCTTGACCTCCGGGTGCCACTGCACGCCGTAGAAGCCGCGCTCCTCGTTCGCGAAGGCGGCGACCTTCGTGGCCTCCGTCGTCGCGAGCACCTCGAAGCCCTCCGGTGCCTTCGCGACCTGGTCGCCATGGCTCATCCACACGTTCTGCTCGGTCGGCTGCCCGCTGAGCAGCGTGCCGCCGTCACCGGAGATGACGGCATCCGTGGCGCCGTACTCGCGGAGGCCGGTGTGCGCGACCTCGCCGCCGAGGGACTGGGCCATGTACTGGAAGCCGTAGCAGATGCCGAGCGTGGGGACGCCGAGGTCGAAGACCGACGGGTCGAGCTTCGGCGCGCCCTCCTCGTACACCGACGAAGGTCCGCCGGAGAGGATGATCGCGACGGGGTTCTTGGCGGCGATCTCCTCCGCCGTGGCGGTGTGCGGCACGATCTCGCTGTAGACCCCGGCCTCGCGGACGCGGCGGGCGATGAGCTGCGCGTACTGGGCGCCGAAGTCGACGACGAGCGCGGGGCGCTGCTGGGTCTCGGACTGTTCGGTCAACGGACACCTTCCGGGGCGATCGCGGAGGCCTCAGCGGCCTCCCGGGTGGCGAGATAGGTCTTGACTTCACGGGCGACGATCGCCTCCATGAAGAACGACAGCAGCGGGATGACGCCGCCGAGCGCGAGGAGGATGAACCGGCGGAACGGCCAGCGCATCAGGCTCCACATGCGGAAGCACGCGAAGAGGTAGACCACGTAGAACCAGCCGTGGGCGACGAGGATGAACAGCGAGATGTTGAAGCCGTCCCCGAGGGAGGTCATCTCGCACGAGTTCGTCCACGGCGCGAACAGCGACCACCATTGGCAGTCCGGCCCCGCGATGACGCCGGCGAACCAGAGAGGGCCGCCCGATCCTCCGGCGAAGAGCTCGAGGTGGATGGGCGTGTACTTCAGCACCATCTCGGCGAGCAGCAGGAGCAGCATGACTCCCGTGATGATCGACGCGATCTGGTAGAACTTCAGCGCACCGCGGATCGCCGGAAATCTGGCGACTTTCGGTTCGGGCATGCCCCCAGTCTAGTCGGCGGCGGGCGACGCCCCGACCCCGCGGAAACGACGGAGGCCGCCGGGTCTCCCCGACGGCCTCCGCCTCGTCATCCGCCGATCGGCATCAGAACCATCCGGTCAGGAGGTCCCACAGCCAGTCGACGATGTCCTTGATGATCCCGCCGATGCCGCCGGCGCGGTTGACGGTGACCGTGGCCGTGGCCTCGTCCCCGTCGGCCTGAGCCACCGCGACGGTGTACTTGCCGGGCTGGGCGTTCTTCGGCACCGTCACCGAGGTGCTGAACGTGCCGTCCTGACGGACCTGCACCGTGCCCACCTGGACGCCCTGGCCCTTCTTCGGCCGGAGCTCGACCGTGACCGTCTCGCCGGGCTGGTAGTCCTTGCCCGTGACGTCGAGCTTCTTGCCCGCGGCCACCTTCGACGAGCCGAGCGCGATGGTCCCCGCGAACTCCTCCTCGCCGGCGATCGTGAACGGCACCTGCACCGTCGTGCCCGTCGCCGGGACCTCGACCGTGAGCTGCTGCTCACCGAACACCCCGGACGGCACCGTGAAGGTGAGGGTGGCGCGGCCGCCCTCGTCGGTGGTGTCCACGATGGTCGGGTCGACCGTGCCGGCCGCGAGCTGGGTGTCGCCGAGCGACAGCGTGACCGCTCCCGGCGCCGCCTCACCACCGCTGAACGCCAGCGAGGAGAGCGAGACCGTCACCTGGTCGCCGGCGCGGTAGCCGTCGGCGTCCGCCGGACTGACGGTCACACCGACCGCACGCTGGGCGAGGTCCGGCGAGGCCGTCTTGTTCGCGTCGAACCAGTCGACCATCGACTGGAGGTCGATCTTGCCGGTGTCCCGCTTGCCCGCCCCCTCCTTGAAGGTGGCGAAGTTGTCGCCGCCCGCCGCGAGGAAGGAGTTCGCCGCCACCGTGTACTCCCCGTTCGGGTCGATCGCGGTGCCGTTCAGCGTGATCGAGGTGATCCGCGAACCCGCGGCCGCCGTCGGGTCGTACGTGTAGACCAGACCCTCGGAGACGCCGAGCTTGAGGAACGGTCGGGCCGATCCGGCGGGCTGCCACTGCTCCTCCAGCACACCCTTCAGCTGCGTGCCGGTGAGGGTCAGCGTGACGAGCGTGTTGGCGAAGGGCTGGACGGTCGCCGCCTCCCGATAGGTGACGTTGCCGTCGGGGTCCTCGGGGTTGCTCGACGCGTAGGTCAGGTTGGCACGGATGCCACCGGGGTTCATGAGAGCGATGTCCGCACCCGTGGACCACTTCTGCACGTCGGCGACGAAGTTGCCGATGGTGGACTCGCCACCGCGGTTCTCGGAGCCGTTGGTCTGCCGCGCGCGGTTGAAGTCGGCGGTGATGTCGCCCACCTTCACCGCTCCCAGCACGTCGGCCTCCGCCTTCGCCTTATCGACGATGGCCTGCACCTCCGGCACCGCCGGGTACAGCGGCTTGCCCGCGGATGTGAGGGGCTTGATCTCGTTGGTGATCGAGAGCAGCTCCTTCGTCTTCGGGTCGACCTGGATGTTCATGAGGCCGAGGTTCTCGCCGTACTGCCCCGCCGAGACGACCGGTCGGCCGTCGATGACGTGGTTGTAGGCCAGGTGCGTATGCGCCGAGACGATCGCGTCCACGTCGTCGTCGACTCCGTAGACGATCTCGCCCAGCGGCGAGTCCTCGGTGATCGCGGACAGCGCGGTGCTCTCCGCACCCTCGTGCACGAGCAGGATCACGACGTCCGCTTCGCCGTTGGCCGGATCCCCGTCACGCAGGTCGTCGGCCACGGCGTTCACCGAGTCGGCGATGCTGCGCACCTCGAGATCCGCGATGCCCTCGGGCGAGACGAGCGAGTCGAGATCCTCCGTGACGGCGCCCACGAAGCCGACGCGCACGCCGTCGAGCTCCTTGACCCACGCCGGGGCGAGCGCGGGCTCACCGGTCTCCGTGAGGAACACGTTCGAGGAGATGTACTCCCAGTCCGCGCGCTCCTGCACCCGGTCGCGCAGGTCTTCCCAGCCCTGATCGAACTCGTGGTTGCCCGCGGCGCTCACGTCCAGGCCGGCGGCGTTGAGCGCGTCGATGGTCGGGTTGTCGTCGTTGATGAAGGAGGTGAACGTCGACGCACCGATGAGGTCGCCGGCTCCGGCGAAGATCGTGTTCGGGTTCGCCGCACGGAACTGCTGCACCGCCCCCGCGAGCACGGCGGCGCCGGCCGCGGCCCCGTCGGCCTCGATACGGCCGTGGAAGTCGTTCACCGTCACGACGTCGATGTTCACCGGCGGGACCTCCGAGGAGACGCCGACGAGGATCGGGTCGTGGTCGCTGGACCGGTACGGGGTGCCCTCCTCGGTGGCGCCGAACGCGTAGCCGCGGTCGCTCCACTCCGGCGAGTTGATGCCCCACACACCGGCGCCCGTGATCGAGGAGACGAGCGACGGCGAGGCGATCACGTGGTCGAGCGAGCCGAGCTCCCCGTCGAACGTGTACGTGTACTGCCCTGCGGCCCTGTCGGCGGCCACGTCGCTCCACCCCTGCGAGGTGAACACGTCGATCGGGTCTTCCTGCCCATAGGCGTTGAAGTCGCCGATCAGCAGCATGTCGCTGCTGCCGCTGCTCTCGGTCAGCTCATCCGTGAAGGCGAGGATGGCCTGCGCCTGCTTCACCCGGTCGGCGTTGAAGAATCCCTGGCCGTCGGCCGGCTCCGCGCCGGCACCCTGCGGCGGGGACTTCGACTTCAGGTGGTTGGCGACGACGGTGACGACGCGGCCGTCGATGTCGAACGCCTGCGCGATCGGCTCGCGGGCGTTGCCCCACACCGACTCGTCGGTGACGGTGGCGCTGTCGCCCACCGTGCTGACGGCGTCCTTCTTGAAGATGATCGCGTTGGTGATGTAGTCCGTCGTCGCCGGGTCCTGCAGCGCCTTGGGCGTGCGCACGTAGTCCCACACGTCCGCGCCCGCGTCGGCGTTGAGGCCCGCGACGAGATCCTTCAGGGCGGTGTCGACGGGCTTGCCGAGCTTGACCGAGTTCTCGATCTCCATCAGCGCCACGATCTCCGCGTCGAGGCCGTTGATGGCCGAGACGATCTTGGACTTCTGGATCGCGAACTGGGCGGCGTTCGCCGCACCGCGGGCGTCCGCGTTCTCGCTCTTCAGCGTCGTGAAGTAGTTGTAGACGTTGAACGACGCCACCTGCGCGTCGCCGCCCACCTCGGGAGCCTTCTCGGGGCGCGGGTTCGTCGGCTCGAAGGTGACCTTGCGCTCCGCCGGGGAGGCGTCGTCGATCGGGACGACAGGCTGCAGGCGCCAGTCGTCGAAGCCCCACTGGAGCACGTAGCCGTTGGACCCGAAGTCGACGGTGTCGCCGTTGCGGACCACCGTGTCCTCCGTGAAGTACGGCTGCTGGCCCGGGTGGCCGTTGTTGGTCACCTGGATGGACCAGGCGTCGTCGAGCAGGATGCGGTTGGCGCGGTTCTCGGCCGCGATGGCGGCCGCGTCGGCCCCGGGACGCGTGGTCTCGGTGCTCTTGACGTTGAGGTCGTCGCCGGCGTTCAGCCACAGCGCCCCGTAGTTGTACAGCTGGTGGCTCGACGCGAGCCGGTAGGTGCCGGTCGGGGCGACGTACATGTTCTCGTACTGCTCGCGGTCGGCACCGCGCACGGTGTCCGGGAGCGGCGTGAGGGCCGGCACGCCCACACCGGCGGTGACGACGGAGACGTCGGCCACCGCGGCGGGAGCGATCTGGGTCTGGCCGTAGTACTCGCTCACGGTGCCGGTCACCGAGACGAGGTCGCCGATCTCGAGCGTGGGCGCGAGCGCGTTCAGGAAGACGAAGACGCCATCCGAGGCGCCGGGAGTCGCGTCGGTCTCGCCGCCCGAACCCTGCGTCTGGATCACGATGCCCTTGTAGCCGCCCGTCCGGTGATCGGCGGTGACGACGCCCTCGACGCGGACGCGCTGTCCGGCCAGCGGCGAGACGTCGCCGGTGCCCTGGACCTCGGCGATCGTGGCGGTCGTGGGCTCCGTCCCCGGCTCCTCGCCCGGGTCGGTGCCGGGATCGGTGCCGCCGGAGTTCTGCGGGGTGATGGTCGCCGACAGCGCGAAGTCCGTCTTGTTGTCGTCCGCGTCCGCGCCGTCCGTGCGGTTCAGCGACCGGACGTCGGTGTTGCTCGTGGGGGCGGCGGCGGCCGCCGTCTCGAAGGTGTTCGAGGTGCCGTAGCCGAGGAGGTCGATCACGCCGTCGACGCCGACCGTCGAGCCGGGAGTCAGGGTGACCGCCGCGGTGCCCTCGACGAGGGCCAGCGTGCCGTTGGTGCCGCTCGGGCTCAGCGTCGTCGTGGCGTCGGGGGTCGGGAGGGCGGCGCCGTTGGTGCCGTTGCTGTTCCCCTGCACGAGGAAGTAGCCGCCCGCGGGGATCGTCCCCTTCAGCGGTGCGACGCCGTTGAAGGCGCCGGTCCCGGTCGCGGAGCGGTACTGCAGGGACAGGCCGTCCAGGGTGACGGGCGCCGTCGTCGGGTTGTACAGCTCCACGAACTTGTTCGTGAACGCCGCCCCGGCGCTGCCGCCGGACAGATACGCCTCGTTGATCACCACCCCGGTGCCGTCGGTGTTCGCCGACGCGGGCGCGGCCACCAGCGAGCCGAGGCTCAGGGCGGCGACGCACGTCGCTGCGAGAGCGCCCACGCGCCCTCGGATTCTGCGGTGCGAGACGGGGGTCAGGGTCTCCCCGTGCTCAGGAGCGGACATCATCGGTGCTGTCTCCTCGATCGTGTTCCGGCGCTGCTCAGGACGCTGTCATCGCACACATCGGGAACTCCCAGCGTGCGCACATGGAGCGAGCATACGGAGCGGTTCGGACATCCTCAACGGAGTTTTCCCATTGGTCACCGAGCGCTCACCGAATGGCCGCGACACCCCCTGACGAAGGTTCACACCGGGCCGACCCGACGCGCAGAAGCGCAGCATCCGACGCGCGGATGCGCAGCGGGTGTCAGGGAGCCGCGGAGCCCTGCGCCTCGTCGAACTCCTCCACCTCGCGCTCCCAGGCGTCCTTCGCCAGGCGGTACCAGAGGTAGAACGCGAAGCCGGCGAAGATGACCCACTCGGCGGCGTAGAACACGTTGAGCCAGTTGACCGGCGACTGCTCGTCGGGCGCCGGGGAGGCGATGTCCACGAGTCCCGCGGTCGCGGTCGTGGCGGCCAGGTAGGGACGGTAGACGTCGAGCTGCTCGGTGTCGTGCCAGCGGCTCAGGAGAGCGGCCGGCGACATCCGGTCCATCTGCTCCGGATCCGAGCGCGGAGGCACCGCCGGCCCCTCATCCGAGATGATGCGACCGGCGACGGGGACCACGCCGCCGTCCGCCTCGGCTTCGAGGCGCTCCACCGCGGCATCGGCGGCCTCGCGATCCGGCGCCCAGCCGATCGCCACCGCCAGCGAGACGCGCTCGTCGACGCGGAGCTGACCGGTGACCCAGTACCCCTCGGCGCCGTCGTTGAAGCGGCTGCCCACGACGAGGAAGTCTCCGGGGATCCAGACGCCCTCGGTCTCCACGCGCTGTCCGACGAGGGGCTCGGGCAGGTACTCCCCCGGCTCCACGACCTCGTCGAGCGGTCGGACCTGCTCCGTCGCCCCCGGCGCCGGAGGATCGGTCTCGATCGCCCGCTCCAGCTGCCACTGACCGAGCCAGGCGAACACGCCGGCGACGACCAGGCACAGCAGCAGCATCGCGATCCAGCGTCCCCGCAGCATGACCTCACGGAGGGTCGGCGGGAAGGGAGCAGGTGCGGTCACGGTGATGCGGAGACCTCAGGCCTCGTACGGAGCCAGCACGACCTCCACCCGCTGGAACTCCTTGAGGTCGGAGTATCCGGTGGTGGCCATCGACTTGCGCAGCGCGCCGATGAGGTTCGCGGTGCCGTCGGCGACCGGAGCGGGGCCGTAGAGGATCTCCTCCAGCGTGCCGATGCCGCCCACCTCGACGCGTCGTCCGCGCGGGAGCTTGGGGTGGTGCGCCTCGGGACCCCAGTGGAACCCCTGGCCGGGGGCGTCCGTGGCACGGGCCAGGGCGACACCGAGCATGACCGCGTCGGCGCCCATGGCGAGCGCCTTCACGATGTCGCCCGAGGTGCCGACGCCGCCGTCGGCGATCACGTGCACGTAGCGCCCGCCGGACTCGTCGAGGTAGTCCCGACGCGCGGCCGCCACGTCCGACACCGCGGTCGCCATGGGGGCGTGGATGCCGAGGGTGGCACGGGTGGTGGACGCCGCACCGCCGCCGAAGCCCACGAGCACGCCGGCCGCGCCGGTGCGCATGAGGTGGAGCGCCGCGGTGTAGGTCGCCGCTCCGCCCACGATCACCGGAACGTCGAGGTCGTAGATGAACTTCTTGAGGTTCAGCGGCTCCGCCACGCTCGACACGTGCTCCGCGGAGACGGTCGTGCCGCGGATGACGAACAGGTCGACCCCGGCCGCGGCGACGGTGTCGTAGAACTCCTGCGTGCGCTGCGGAGTGAGGGAGCCGGCGACGGTGACGCCCGCCTCCCGGATCTCGGCGAGGCGGCGGGTGATGAGCTCGGGCTTGATGGGCTCGGAGTAGAGCTCCTGCATGCGCACGGTCGCCCGGTCCTCCGCGAGGCCCGCGATCTCGGCGAGCAGCGGCTCTGGGTCCTCGTAGCGGGTCCAGAGCCCCTCCAGGTCGAGCACTCCCAGACCGCCGAGCTGCCCGAGCATGATCGCGGTGCGCGGGCTGACGACCGAGTCCATCGGCGCACCGAGCACCGGGATCTCGAAGCCGAAGGCGTCGATCGTCCACGCGGTGGACACGTCCTCCGGGTTGCGCGTGCGCCGCGAGGGCACCACCGCGATGTCGTCGAACGTGTACGCGCGACGCGCGCGCTTTCCTCGGCCGAGCTCGATCTCCATGGTCACCCGTCCAGCCTACCCGGCACCCGGCGGCCTCCGCGGCGGTCAGCGCGCACGCGCCACCCGCCGCTCGTCCCACACCGGCTCGTCGGACTCGTAGACCTCGCCGTCCGTGCCGAACACGAGGAACCTGTCGAAGGAGCGCGCGAACCACCGGTCGTGCGTGACCGCCACCACGGTGCCCTCGAAGCGTCCGAGCGCCTCCTCCAGCGCCTCGGCCGACTCGAGGTCGAGGTTGTCGGTGGGCTCGTCGAGGAGGAGCAGGGTCGCGCCGGAGAGCTCGAGCAGGAGCACCTGGAACCGCGCCTGCTGTCCGCCGGAGAGCGATTCGAACGGCTGCTGGGCCTGGCGGACGAGGCCGTATCTGTCCAGCGCCGAACTCGCCGCGTCGCGGGGCATCCCGTCTCGGAGGTCGTCCCCGCGGTGCAGGATCTCGAGCAGGGTGCGGCCGACGAACTCCGGATGCGCGTGGGTCTGCGCGAAGAGCCCCGGCACCACGCGGGCGCCCAGCACCGCACGCCCCGTGTGCGCGACGGGACGGAGCTCCTCCGCGACCGCGGTCACGTGCCCGAGGGACGGGTCCGGGTCGGTGCCGCCGCAGGCCAGCAGCCGCAGGAAGTGCGACTTGCCCGAGCCGTTGGAGCCGAGCACGCCGAGGCGGTCGCCGTACCAGATCTCGGTGTCGAACGGACGCATGAGGCCGGTCAGCTCCAGCCGGTCCGCGACGACGGCCCGCTTGCCGGTCCTGGCGCCGCGGAGGCGCATGTCGAACTCCTGCGCCGGGGGCCGCTCCTCGGGCGGGCCCGCCTCCTCGAACTTCCGCAGCCGCGTCTGCGCCGCCTGGTAGCGGGACGCGAAGCCGTCGTTCGCGGACGCCTTGACCTTGAGGTTCGCGACGAGGACGCGGAGCTTCTCGTGCTGCTCGTCCCACCGTCGGCGCAGCTCGTCGAGCCGGTCCATCCGATCGGTGCGCGCCTGGTTATAGGTGGCGAAGCTCCCGCCGTGCACCCAGGCGGTCGACCCCGCCGCGCCGGGCTCCAGCGTGATCAGACGATCGGCGGCCCTGGCGAGGAGTTCGCGGTCGTGCGAGACCAGCAGCACGGTCTTGTCGGTGGCGCGCAGCCGCTCCTCGAGCCATCGCTTGGTCGGCACGTCGAGGTAGTTGTCCGGCTCGTCGAGCAGGAGCACCTCGTCCGGGCCGCGCAGCAGCGCTTCCAGGGCGAGCCGCTTCTGCTCGCCGCCGGAGAGGGAGGTGAGCTCGCGGTAGCGCGCCCGCTCGAACGGCACGCCGAGCGCCGCCACGGTGCACTGGTCCCACACGGTCTCGTGCTCGTAGCCGCCGGCATCCGCGTACTCGGCGATCGCGGAGGCGTAGGCCATCTGGGTGTCGTGCTCGTCGCGGTCGATGAGGGCGTTCTCCGCGGCCTCCAGCGCCTCCGCGGCGGCACGGAGGCGGGTGGGAGCCACCCGCACGAGCAGCTCGTGCACGGTCTGGCCCGGCTCGCCGTGTCCGACGAACTGGTCCATGACGCCGAGGCCGCCGTCGATGGTCACGACCCCGTCGTCGGCCGGCTGCTCGCCGCGGATGATCCGCAGCAGCGTCGTCTTCCCGGCACCGTTCGGTCCGATGAGAGCACTCGTCGAGCCCGCCCCGACACGGAACGACACCTCGTCGAGAAGAGGTCTGCCATCGGGAAGCGTCAGCGAGACTCCGGATGCGTCGATGTACCCCACAGGCGTGGCCGTCCTTCCGCCCGCGGACAGCGAGCCGACCAGGCTATCAGTCCGCGGGGCTTCGCGACGACCGGGACGAGCTACGGTCGTAGCTGCTCGATGCGCCCGCCGTCGCCCCATGCCCGGTCCGCGGTCAGCACCGCCGCGTCCATCCGTTCGGCGAGCGCCAGGCACAACCGGTCTCCGAGAGAGAGCCCGGTGCCCCGGGCCCAGAGCGCTGCCGCCCTTTCCGCGTCGCGATGCGAGACGGGCTCGATCGTCAGACGATAGCTGAGGAGGAGTCCGGAGGCGATGCCCCAGTCGGCCCCGGCGGCGCGCACCTTCTGGGCCACCTCCGACCAGTTCGCCGCACCGATGACGCCGCCATCGAGAGCCTGCTCCACGCGGGCGGCACCGGGCTCGTCCTGAAGGAATGCCAGCACAGCCGACGCGTCGAGGACCGTCACGCCGCGTCGTCCTGCGCAGCGGCCGCGCGGCGCTCGGCGAGCAGAGCCTCCAGGACGCTCTGCCCCTCGAGCTGACTGCGGATGAGCGCCTTCGCCTGTTCGCGAGTGAGGAGGACGACGCCACCCTCCGCTTCGATCATCAGGAGGGGAACGCCCTGATCCCAGTGCTGCCGCGCGCGCAGCTCAGCCGGAATCACCAGACGGCCGCGGTCTCCCATCGGAGCGACGAAGGTGGTATCCATCAACCCACGATACCACTGCCCGTCCTCGCGTGGTCAGTCCGCGCGGCTGAGGGTCTGCAGCACCTCGGTCTTGGGCGCCGCCGGGAGGAAGAACCGGAACTCGGTGCCCACCCCCTCCTCGCTGGTCACGTCCATGGACCCGCCGTGGGCCAGCACGATCGCCCGCGTGATCGTGAGCCCGAGCCCCACCCCCGGCACGGCGTTGCGGGTGGCCGTCGAGGCCCGGAAGAACCGGGTGAAGAGCATGCGCTGCTCGTCCTGCGGGATCCCGACCCCGGTGTCGGCGATGGCCACCTGCACCCCGCCGTCGAGGCGACGCACGGCGGCCGTCACCCGACCCCCGCGCGGGGTGAACTTGATGGCGTTCGAGAGGAGGTTGTCCACGGCCTGCCCGAGGCGTCCGGGATCGACGAGCAGCGGGATCGGCTCGTCCCCGACCTGCAGGTCCAGCTCGATCCCCTCGCGCTGCGCGTGCGGTCCCGCCGAGGCCACGGCCGTACGCACGAGCGCCGCGACGTCCGCCTCGTCCCGTTCCAGGGGGAAGCGCCCCGACTCCACCTGCGCCGTGAAGAGCAGGTCGCCGACGAGGTTCAGCAGGCGTTTCGCGTTGCGCTCGATGATGCCGACGAACTCCTGCTGGTCCTCCGTCAGCGGCTGACCCGGATCGTTCTGCAGCAGGTCGAGGAAGCCGATGATCGCGCTCAGCGGCGTCCGCAGCTCATGGGAGATCATCCCCACGAACTCGTCCTTCATGCGCGCGACCTCGACGGCTCTCGTCTCATCGGTGAGCACGAACAGGTAGCCCTGCTGCGCGCCGGACGGATCCTTGTGCGGCGTCACGGTCACCCGGGCGGGTACCGTCGTGCCGCCCGCGGTCTTGACCTCGATGTCGCCGTCGACCGTGTTCCCCGCGTCCGCCTGGGCGAAGAGCTCGCAGAGGCCCTCCGGCACGTCCGCGCGCTCGTCGGGCGCACCGGGCACGCGCGGTGCGCGCGCGACCCCCTCGCGTGCGGCGGTGTCCTCGGCCAGCATGGTCAACGCCGACGACGAGAAGAAGCGATCGACACGTACGTCGTCGAGAGCCTCGTCGTGAGAGAGCCCGAGCAGGCGGACAGCCCCGGGGTTCCAGGCCGTGACGCGCCCCTCGCGATCGGTGCCGATCACGGCCTGCGCCGTGATCGACGCCCACAGGCCCTCGAACGAGTCGAGCAGCACGCGGTACTCGTGCTCCTTCTGTCGCAGCTGCACGATCATCGAGACGTTCTCGGACAGCGCCTTGGTCCGCTCCGTGACCAGCTCCTCCGCCTGCTGCACCCGCAGGCGCTGCTGCCGGGAGAGCTCGTTCACCACGGCGGCCACGGCCGCGAAGACGAGAGGGCCGACGACGCCGCGGAGCCACGCGACCGCGTTCGTCGGCGGTTCGATGACGTAGGGGATCAGCAGCGCGAGCGACGTGAACGCGCCGACGGCGAAGACCCAGCGGATGCCGGGCGCCGCCGCGATCCAGATCACGGGGAGCAGCACGAGCGAGCTGAAGAGCGAGGCCGCGCCTCCCGTCCCCGCGCGGAAGAGCCCCAGTCCCAGGATGTCGACCATCGGGACCAGGAGCACGATCCAGCCCTCCCGGATGTGCAACGCGCTGAGCACTCCGGCGTGGAGCGTCGCGACGAGGACGATCGCGAGGCCGGCCAGAGCGAGGGCGACATCGGTGAACGGCAGGCTGGGGATGGCCCAGGTCATCACGCCCGCGATCGCGGCGGCGACGAGCGTCGGGATCTGCTTGACGATCGGATTCGGGTTGTCGACGACCCGATACCAGCGGTTCTCGGCGCGCTCCAGCGGTGTCGCCCTCATCGCGGGACCCGTTCCACGGCGCGATGCAGGTCGGCCCCGGTGATCGGCTTCGGCAGGGCCGCGTCCGCCGGCGGGTACTCCGCGACGTCCAGCACCGAGCTGACGATGAGGAAGCACTCCGGATAGCGTTCGTGGATCAGGCGGCAGCAGGCCTGCCCGGAGATGCCCGGGAGCAGCAGGTCCAGGACGGCGACCTGGGGGTCGATGTCCGGGAAGGCGGCGATGGCAGACTCCGCATCGGGCGCGACGAACACGTCGAAGCCCTCCCGGTCGAGGTACCGCCCCAGGAGGGTCGCCTGATCCGGAGCGTCCTCGACGACCAGGGCGAGCGGCCGTCCGGTCATCGCAGGAGCAGCTCTCGGACGACGACGATCACGACCACGACGGCGAGGGAGATGAGCGCCTGCGGGATGAGGCGGCGCTCCTTCCGGGCGTCGGCGGCGATCTCCTCCACCTCGGCGTCGTGCGATGGTGCGTCGGTCATGAGTCGACCCGTCCGATCTTCTCGGTCTTGATCCAGGAGGCGTCCGCGCGACGCCACTCCTTGAGGTACGAGTCGGCGGTGATCGCGCACAGCAGCGATCCGTACCCACAGACGTAGAGCAGCAGGCCCGCGAAGAAGCGTCCGGCCGGAAGCGGCTCGACCGCCCGGGCGAGCCAGATGCCGAGCATCGACACCGGCCCCCAGAGGGCGAACGCCATCAGCCACAGCACCCGCGTCTGCTCCGTCGACTCCTGCCCCGCCGCGCCGATCAGGCCGTCCAGGGCCCAGGGGAACAGCGCCAGGGCCATGAGGATCAGCGCCCCGAGCCCCGGGAACATGATCGCCTCGCGCCAGGACTGCCGCCCGATGCGCGGATCGAGCTGGACGGAGTAGAGCATCGAGAAGATGTAGATGGCCGCCGCGGCGATCCACATGAACCGGAACACGAACTCCGCGACGTCGCTGTGCAGGAGCAGGAGGACGATCATCGCGGTGGCGGCGAGGAGCAGGAGCGCCGGCATCAGCAGGATCGTGAACCAGGCCAGCCCGAAGGGGATGCTGCCCAGGTTGTGGTCGCGACTCGGACGGAACCAGAGCTTCTTGTAGATCGAGGTGAGCTGCACGTTGCCGCGCGCCCAGCGCAGCCGCTGCTTCCAGAGACTGTCGATCGTCCGCGGCTCCTCGGCGAGCACCACGGCGTGCGGCTCGAACACCATCCGGCGGCCGTGGAGCTGACTCTCGAAGGTCGTCATGGTGTCCTCGGCGAGCGTGCCCGTCGGGATGCGTCCGCCGATCGCCTCGAGGTTCGCGCGGGAATGCAGCTGGGCGCCCCCGGCGAGGCAGGCGATCGCTCCTCCGACGTTCTGCGTGCGCCGTGCCGAGAGCTGGCCGATGACGTACTCGATCGCGATGAACCGGGTGAGGTAGTTGCGGTCCCTGCTGCCCTCCGCGATGTAGGCCGTGACGGCCCCGACCTCCTCGTCCGCGAGGTGCCGGGTGAGCTTGCGCAGGGAGTTGCGCGCGAAGATCACGTCGGCGTCCATGATGAGCACCGCCTCGGTCCACGGGTCGGCGAGCACAACGTCGAGGCCGTGATTCAGCGTGTGCGCCTTGCCTTCGCCGCCCTTCTCGCGTCGCAGGTGGACGACCCGCCCCGGATAGGTCGCCGCCTTCTGCTGCACGATGGCCGGGGTGTCGTCCGTGGAGGCGTCGTCGACGACGAAGACACGGAGGCGCTCGGCGGGGTACTCGAGCTGGAGCAGCCGCTCGATCGCGGGGCCGATGACGAGGCCCTCGTTCCATGCCGGGATGACCACGGCCACGTTCGGGTGGTACGGGGCGGCCTTGCCGTAGTGATTGCGGAAGGCGTGCAGCGGCAGCATGAGGAACTGCAGACCGGTGTTGACGACCGGCAGCGTGCCGATCAGCACGCAGAGGAGGAGGATGACGACGACGACCGTCTCGATCCAGGTCAGTTCGGGCATCAGCGTCCTTCCGTCCCGGTGAGCAGCGGGACGATGCGGGAATACCGGCCGACGTCTGCGGCCACGTGGCTGTCGGTGGAGGCCACGATGCCGGCGCCCGCGCGCTCCAGGGCGTTCAGCGCCTCCGCCCCGGGGCACACCCATTTCTCGTTGACCTCGACGAGCGTGTCCGTCTCGGCGGCGGCTCGCGCCCACGCGTCGAGGCGCTCGCCCCCGAGCTCCTCCTCCGCGAGGCCGATCTTCGGCAGGATCGAGAAGCAGTGCGCGAGCTGGTTGCCCGGATGGCGGCGCATGGTGGCGATGACGGCGTCCACGAACTGGTCGAGGACGTCGGCCGGCGCCCAGCCCGCGGCGATGCGCTCGCGGACCGCGGTGGGTCCGAGCGGCCCGTCCACGCCGGGGAACTGATGATCGGCGATGAGGATCCGGTCGATGCCCGCCGGAAGCGCCGGGATGTCGAGCGCGCCCGAGGCGTCGAGGATCTTCGCCTCCACTCCGGTGAGCACGGTCAGCCCGTCCGGGACGGACAGGCCGCGGACGGCGGCGAGGTACTCCGGCACCCAGGTCGTGCCCTGCCGCACGTGGTCGACGAGACGGACGGTGTCGAGACCGACGGCCGCAGCCGCGGCGACGTTCTCCTCCAGGGTGGAGACCGCGTCGTCGGAGAACGTGGAGTGGACGTGGTGGTCTCCGCGCAGGGCGGGATGACTCACAGCTCCTCCTGGTGACCGGCGTGCGCCGACACGAGCACGTCGTCGACCTCGACGATCACGTCCTCCAGGAAGCGCACGGAGGCGACCTCACGGAAGGGTACCTGCACCGGGATCTCCCGGCCGAGGAAGAGATCGGCGACGAGCGACGGGATGTCGACCCCGGCGGCGATCGTCAGCGGGAGCGCCCCGGGGAAGCGCGGGTTGACCTCGAGCAGCACGGCCCGCCCGTCCCGATCGCGGCGGAGCTGCACGTTGGCGACGCCGACGAGGCCGATCGCCCGCGCGATGGCGGCGGCGGTCTCCTCGAGCTCGGGGTCGCGGAGGGTGCGGCCGGCGATCGCGACCCCGGAGTCCACCCGGGCACGGGTGCGCGGCACCGCCGCGACCACGCCACCGGAGGCGTCGGCGATCACATCGACCGAGTACTCCTCGCCGGGGAGGAAGTCCTGCACGATCAGCCCCTCATCCGTGGGGAGGGCGGCGAGCGCCTCCGCGTCGGGGACGAGGCGCACGCCGCGGCTGCCCGCCCCCTGCCGGGGCTTGGCGAACACGGGGAACTCCCACGCGACCTCCGCGGCATCCGGGCCGGCGAGCACGGTGCGCGGCACACGACCGGTCGGCGCGCAGCGCTCCGCGAGGGCGAGCTTGTCGAGGGCGGTGTGCAGCGTGTCGGCGGGCGGCGCGGCGAGGACCGCGGGGGCCAGCTCGTCCCGGCGGTCCGCGAGCGCGATCAGCTCCACGTCGACGGTGGAGATCACGAGGTCGAGACCGTCCTCGGCGACCATCCGCGCGATCGCCGGCACGAAGTCCGCATCCCGCCCCGGGGGAACCAGACGACGCTGCGCCGGCGGGACGAGGTAGATGCCGCTCGCCCAGCCGTCCATGTCGGCCGCGAAGACCGTCAGATCGGACCGGCGCAGCAGGGAGCGGATCACCGCGACTCCGGCGGGGCCCCCGGCTCCGGTGACCAGTACGCGCTTCGTCATCAGCTCTCCCGTCGGGTCAGTTCATGGGCGCCGATGAACTCGGCGGTCTCGCGCACGACCTCCAGCGGCTCGACGGCCACGCCGCCGCCGAACCGCGACCAGTAGCGGGCGGTGGCCGTGACGAACTCCGGCGCGAGGTACTCCCGGTTCGCGGCGGCCTGGGACTGGAAGCACTCCAGCAGCCGCAGCTTGTCGTCGAGGAAGCGGTCGATGCGGACGAAGCGCGTGGGCCGGTAGTCGATGGTCGCGGACGGGCTCTGGTAGCACGCGACCGTGCCGACGCGGCGCGTCGCGACGATCGTCGCCTCGTTCACCGCGCGGTGATCCTGGTGGCGGTCATGGTGCGAGTGCGTGTAGACGATGGTCGGCTGGATCTCCTGCACGACCTCCTCGATGAGGCGGACGGTCGACCCGCCACCGGAGATCTCGGTGTCGACGAGGTCTTTCACGAACAGCCGGGCGCCCACCTGCTCGGCGGCGGCGAGGGACTCGTGCTGGCGGCTGTCCGCATCACCGCCGCGCGCTCCGCGGGAGAGCGTGAGGATGGTGATGCGATCGCCGGCGGCCGCATGGGCTGCGAGGATGCCGCCGACACCGATCTCGACGTCGTCCGGGTGCGCTCCGATCGCGAGGACGACCTCACCCGTCTTCGCCTCCGCTGTCCGGCGCCGGGACTCCTCGACGAGCCGGGTGACCGACTCCACGAGCCGGGCGTTGTCGAGCGGCTTGGTGAGGAACTCGTCGGCCTGCGCCCGGAGCGCGGAGACGGCGTACTCGACCGAGACGTGCGCCGTCATGACGATGACCGGCACGGTGGGCATGAGGCGGCGCAGCTCCGCGAGGAGCTCCAGGCCGCTGAGTCCCGGCATCTCGATGTCGGTGACGACGACGTCGGGTTTCACCGCCGCGGCCTTCTCGAGCGCCGACCGGCCGTCGTCCGCGAGATCGACGACGCAGCCCGCACGCCGTTCCAGGACGGTCTTCACGAGCAGGGCGACGTCGTGGTCGTCGTCGACGACGAGGATGCGAGGGGGGACCTCAGCCATGTACAGCTCTCCTTGGGGAGATTCCCTGCCGAGGGGATTCGGCGGTGCGACCGCGGTGCCTTCATCACCGGGCCGCAGGGAAAGTCGAGCGGGGTACGTCGATTCTGGCACAGGGCTCCACCCCCGGCCCGCAGCGCTTCAGCCCGCGCGCGCCGCCCGCTTCTCCTCCTGGTAGAGCCGGATCGCCTCGTACCGCTCCGCCGACCGCGCCCGTCTCTTCGCCGCCTGCTCCTCGCGGTTCTTGGGCGGCGCCGAGGTCACGAGATCGTCGAGCAGCCGCCGCGTGGCCACGGCGATCTCGGCCACCGCGCGGTCGAAGACCTCACGGTTCGCCCGCGACGGCGCCGTCGTCCCGGAGATCTTGCGGACGAACTGGAGCGCAGCCTCGCGGCACTCCTCGTCGGTGGCCGCGGGCTCGAGGTTGTTCAGAGGCACGATGTTCCGGCACATACCGGCACCGTACGCGCGGCTCACGAGCCGCGAAAGGGGGATGGCATGCCCGTCCCGCCGTCGCTACGCTCTGGGCTACGACCGGAACCGAGGAGAGATCATGACTGACGCACCGCCGCCCGACGCCCCGCCGCCCTACAACCCGCCGCCGCCCAGCAGCACGCCCTCGCCGTATCCCGCCGCCTCCGCTCCCCCGCCCGGCACCGCCTCCGCGCAGGACGTGCCGACGTCGCCCCCGGGGCGGGTGCTGTCGATCATCGGCCTCGTGCTGGCGTTCCTGCTGCCGCCGGTCGGCCTCATCCTCAGCATCATCGCCGCCGTGCAGCTCGGCAAGGCGAAGGCTCCCAAGGGCATCGCGATCGCCGGCATCATCATCGGCGCCGTCCTGACGATCTTCGCGATCATCGGCATCATCCTGCTGGCGACCGTGCTGGCCGGCGTGATCGGGACGTGCGCCGAGCTCGGCCCCGGGGTCTGGGACGTCGGCGGCGTCACCTACCGCTGCGGCTGACCGCACCGCGAACGGCGAGGGGCCGGATGCAGCGCATCCGGCCCCTCGTGCGTCCCCCTGCGGGGGTCGCGGTCACTTCTTGTAGTTCGGCGCCTCGACGACGATCTGCACGTCGTGCGGGTGCGACTCCTTGAGCCCGGCCGAGGTGATGCGCACGAACTTGCCGCGCTGCTTGAGCTCCTCGATGGTGCGGGCGCCGACGTAGAACATCGACTGCCGCAGGCCGCCGACGAGCTGGTAGGCGACGGCCGAGAGCGGGCCGCGGTAGGGGACCTGGCCCTCGATGCCCTCCGGGATCAGCTTGTCGTCGCTGGGCACGTCGGCCTGGAAGTAGCGGTCCTTCGAGTAGGACGTCTGCTTGCCGCGCGTCTGCATGGCACCGAGCGAGCCCATGCCGCGGTACTGCTTGAACTGCTTGCCCGACTGGAAGACGATCTCGCCCGGCGACTCGTCCGTGCCGGCCAGGAGCGAGCCGAGCATCACAGCGTCGGCACCCGCGACGAGCGCCTTCGCGATGTCGCCCGAGTACTGCAGGCCGCCGTCGGCGATCACCGGGACGCCGGCGGGGCGCGCCGCGAGCGAGGCCTCGTAGACGGCGGTGACCTGCGGCACGCCGACACCGGCGACCACGCGGGTGGTGCAGATCGAGCCGGGGCCCACGCCGACCTTGACCGCGTCGACACCGGCGTCCACCAGCGCCTGCGCGCCCTCACGGGTGGCGACGTTGCCGCCGATCACGTCGATGTGGGCGAACGACTCGTCGGCCTTGAGGCGCTTGACGAGGTCGATCACGCCCTGCGACTGCCCGTTGGCGGTGTCCACGACGAGCACGTCCACCCCGGCGTCGCGGAGGGCCTCGGCGCGCTCCCACGCGTCGCCGAAGAAGCCGATCGCCGCGCCCACTCGCAGGCGGCCCTGGTCGTCCTTGGTGGCGAGCGGGTACTTCTCGCTCTTGTCGAAGTCCTTGATGGTGATGAGGCCGGCAAGCTTGCCGTCCTCGTCGATGAGGGGCAGCTTCTCGACGCGGTGCTTCGCGAACAGCGCGATGACCTCGCCCGCGGCGACGCCGACGGGGGCGGTGACGAGGTTCTCCCTCGTCATGACGTCCTTGACGAACGTGCTCTGACGCTCGAAGCCGGAGACGAAGCGCATGTCGCGGTTCGTGATGATGCCCACCAGGCGACCCTCGTCGTCCACGACCGGGAGGCCGGAGATCCGGTACTTGGCGCACAGCGCGTCGACCTCCTCCACCGTCGCGTCCTGCGTCGTGGTGATCGGGTCGGTGATCATGCCGGACTCGCTGCGCTTCACGCGGTCGACGTGCGCGGCCTGGTCGGCGATCGAGAGGTTGCGGTGCAGGATGCCGATGCCGCCCTCCCGGGCCATGGCGATCGCCATGCGGGATTCGGTCACCGTGTCCATCGCGCTGGAGAGCAGCGGCGTCGCGACGGAGATCCGTCGGGTGATCCGGGACGACGTGTCGGCCTCACTGGGGATGACGTCGGTGTGCCCGGGGAGCAGCAGCACGTCATCGTAGGTCAGTCCGACGAAGCCGAAGGGATCGTGCTGGTCCATGGAATCTCCTCCTGCGCGAGTGGCGCGGATCCGGGTGCGAATGGGGGGGTCGACGTCGGCCGGTGCGCGGGCGTGACCCGTATGGAGATTCTAAGCGAGACACGCCCGAGAACATTCCCAGGGCCCTGTCGTTACCGGACCGTTGGCCGGGACGATAGGTGATTCGCCGATCGCCCATTACGCTCAAGTGCGTCGTCCATCCCCGCGGTTCGACCCGAGCCCGCGGAGACAGCACTCACAGTGGAGGTTGCGTGGGACCCACAGCACTCGCCGGACCGCGAAAGCGCCCTTGGGCCTTCGCCTTCTTCGGAATCCTGATGGCGCTCGCGGCATCGCTCCTGCTCCCTCCCTCAGCGGCCTCCGCCGAGACCACGGACGACGGACAGGAGGTCACCGACTTCTACTTCGCCGGTGTCGTCACCAACGGCGACGAGCCCGTCGAAGGCGTCGTCATGACGATCGAGGGCAACGGCTTCGACGCCGAGACCGAGACGGACGCCGAGGGCAAGTGGCGCCTCTACGTGCCGGAGAAGGAGACGTACACCCTCACGGTGGACGAGTCCACGCTTCCGGACGGCGTGATCGTCGACGCGACGCAGCTTCCCGAGGGCATCCAGCCCGTCGCCGGCACCACCGCCTCGTTCGAGCTGGAGTTCGGTCTCACCGGGACGAAGATCGTCAACCTCTTCCTCGGCGAAGGCGAGCGGGTGACCGTCTCCTTCCTCGATCAGCTCCTGTCGCGCCTGGTGGGCGGTCTGAACTTCGGACTCCTGCTGGGGCTCGCCTCGATGGGCGCCGCGCTCATCTACGGCACGACCCGGCTGTCGAACTTCGCGCACGGCGAGATGGTGACGTGGGGTGCGGTGATCACCCTCGTCGTCACCTCCTTCTGGCAGCTCCCGCTGTGGGCCGGCATCATCGCCGCGGTCATCGGCGGCGCGGCGCTCGGCTGGGCGCTGGACGCCGGCATCTGGAAGCCGCTGCGGCGCCGTGGTCTGGGCGTCGTCCAGCTCATGATCGTCAGCATCGGCCTCTCGCTGGCCCTGCGCTACGGCCTGCAGTACATCATCGGCGGCAACACCTACCAGCTGCCCGGCGCGAGTCCGGAGCCGATCCGCCTCGGTCCGATCTCCCTGTCGTACATCGACATGATCGGCATGGCCACGAGCATCATCGTGATCCTCGGCGTCGCGTTCTTCCTCACCCGCACCCGCACCGGGAAGGCGACGAGGGCGATCTCGGACAACCCGCAGCTCGCCGCCGCCTCCGGCATCGACGTGGACAAGGTCATCCGCGTCGTCTGGATCCTCGCCGGTACCCTGGCCGCGATCTCCGGCATCCTCTGGGCGTACTTCCGCCCCGGCGTGAAGTGGGACATGGGCATGCAGATGCTGCTGCTGATGTTCTGCGCCATCACGCTCGGCGGCCTCGGCTCCGCGATCGGCGCGCTGATCGGCTCGATCATCGTCGGCCTCGCCGTCGAGGTCTCCACGCTCCTCGGAGTGCCGACCGACCTCAAGTACGCCAGCGCCCTCATCGCGCTGATCATCATCCTGCTCGTGCGACCGCAGGGCATCCTCGGACGCAAGGAAAGGTTGGGCTGACGCATGGACTTCGGAAGCATCTTCGGCAACACCGCCTCCTACCTCTTCAGCCCGACGACGATCGCCTACGCGCTCGCGGCCACCGGCCTCGCGGTGCACTTCGGGTACACGGGTCTGCTCAACTTCGGCATGGCGGCGTTCATGGCGATCGGCGGCTACGGCTACGCGATCTCGATCCTCACCTTCGGATTCCCGTGGTGGCTGGGCGTGCTCGTCGGCATCACCGGCGGCGCGCTCTTCGCCCTGCTGCTGGGCATCCCGACCCTGCGGCTGCGCGCCGACTACCTCGCCATCGCGACCATCGCGGCCGCCGAGGTCGTCCGCCTGATGTTCGTCACCGAGCTCTTCAAGGACTGGACGAACTCCGCGGGCGGTCTGTCCGGGTACCACCAGAGCTTCCGCGACGCCAACCCGTTCCCCCCGGGGACCTATGGCTTCGGCCCGTGGACGTACAACGCCAACGACCTCTGGGTGCGGGTGTTCGGACTGCTCACGCTCGCTCTGACGATCCTCGTGGTCTGGGCGCTCATGCGCAGCCCGTGGGGCCGGGTGCTCAAGGGCATCCGCGAGGACGAGGACGCCGTGCGCTCGCTCGGCAAGAACGTCTTCGCCTACAAGATGCAGGCGCTCGTGGTGGGCGGTGTGATCGGTGCGCTCGGCGGCATCGTCTTCGTCCTGCCGTCGGCGGTCATCCCCGGCAGCTACTCGACGTCGCTGACGTTCTTCCTGTGGACGATCCTGCTCCTCGGCGGCGCGGCCACGGTGTTCGGCCCCACGCTCGGCGCCGTCCTGTTCTGGGTGGTGTTCGCCTTCCTCGGCGCGCTCCTGCCCGCGATGGCCACGGCCGGCTACCTGCCCATGACGAGCGCTCAGGCCGACGTGGTGCGCTACATCCTCATCGGCATCGTGCTGATGCTCATCGTCGTGTTCCGCCCGCAGGGCATCCTGGGGAACAAGAGGGAGATGACCTTTGTCAAGTGAGAACGACGCGGCCGTCACGCCCGCGAAGAGCGCTCCCCGCGCCAAGACCACCGGCCTCGCCGCGGGTCCCGCCGCCCCCGGAGTCAAGAAGGTCGACCCGATCCTCGTCGTGGACGCCGTGCAGCGGCGCTTCGGCGGCCTCACGGCGGTCGACGTCGACCACCTCGAGATCCCGCGCGGCGCCATCACGGCGCTCATCGGTCCCAACGGCGCTGGCAAGACCACGCTGTTCAATCTCCTGTGCGGCTTCGACAAGCCCAACAGCGGCACGTGGTCCTACGACGGCAAGAACCTGTCCGGAATCCCGTCGTTCAAGGTCGCCCGGATGGGACAGGTGCGCACCTTCCAGCTCACCAAGTCGCTGTCGTTGCTGACCGTGCTGGAGAACATGAAGCTCGGCGCGAAGGACCAGCGCGGCGAGGGCTTCTGGGCAGGGCTGTTCCCCTTCCTCTGGCGCAAGCAGGAGCAGGAGATCGAGCAGCGCGCCCACGAGCTCCTCGTGCGCTTCAAGCTCGACGCCAAGGAGCAGGACTTCGCGGCGTCGCTCTCCGGCGGGCAGCGCAAGCTGCTGGAGATGGCCAGGGCCCTCATGAGCGACCCGAGCCTGGTGATGCTCGACGAGCCGATGGCCGGGGTGAACCCCGCCCTCACGCAGTCGCTCCTCGATCACATCCTCGACCTCAAGGACCTCGGGATGACCGTGCTGTTCGTGGAGCACGACATGCACATGGTCCGTCACATCGCCGACTGGGTGGTCGTGATGGCCGAGGGGCGCGTGGTGGCCGAGGGGCCGCCGGAGACCGTCATGGAGGACCCCGCGGTGGTGGACGCCTACCTCGGCGCCCACCAGGACGTGGACCTCGGCGCCGTCACCGGCCGTCTCCCGGTGATCTCCGACGCCGACGCGGAGCGCATCCGCGAGCAGATCGAGACCGAGGTCGAGGCCGAGGTCGAGGCCGAGGACGCCGCCGAGGAGGGCAAGGCATGAGCACCGCAACCCCCGCCGAGGGCGCCGCCCGGGCCGACGACGTGGTCGTCGAGCTGAAGGACGTGCACGCCGGCTACCTGCCGGGAGTCAACATCCTCAACGGCGCCAACCTCGTCGCCCGCCAGGGTGAGCTCATCGGCATCATCGGCCCGAACGGCGCCGGGAAGTCGACGCTCCTCAAGGCGATCTTCGGCATGGTGAACGTCCGCGAGGGCGACATCACGGTCAAGGGTGAGAGCATCGTCGGTCTCAAGGCCGACAAGCTCGTGCGCCGCGGTGTGGCCTTCGTGCCGCAGACGAACAACGTGTTCCCGTCGCTCACCATCCAGGAGAACCTGGAGATGGGCCTCTACCAGAACCCGAAGATCTTCGCGGAGCGACTCGAGTTCGTCAGCAGCATCTTCGCCGAGATCGGCAAGCGCCTGAAGCAGCGGGCCGGCTCGCTCTCCGGCGGTGAGCGGCAGATGGTGGCCATGTCGCGCGCGCTCATGATGGACCCCTCGGTGCTGCTGCTGGACGAGCCGTCCGCCGGTCTCTCCCCCGTGCGACAGGACGACGCCTTCATCCGCGTCTCCGACATCAACAAGGCGGGCGTCACGACGATCATGGTCGAGCAGAACGCCCGCCGGTGCCTGCAGATCTGCGACCGCGGCTATGTGCTCGACCAGGGCAAGGACGCCTACGAGGGCACCGGCCGGGAGCTGCTGAACGACCCGAAGGTCATCGGCCTCTACCTCGGCACCCTCGGGACCGACGCGGCCTGAGACGCGGCCCAGGAACGACGAAGGCCCCGGATGCCGAAGCATCCGGGGCCTTCGTCGTCGCTGCGTTACTTGATGCGCGAGGTGACGTTCTCGGAGTCGAACTCGTAGACGCCGATGGCAGCGCCCTTCGGGTCGTTGTTCTCGTCGAACGTGATCTCACCGGAGAGGCCGTCGTAGTCCGGCGTGCCGCCGTCGTTGATGATCGCGGCGCAGTCGGCGTAGTTGTCGCACTTCTCGCCGTCGCCGTCACCACCGGAGACGGTGATCATCTCCGCGGCGATGTCCGGGCCTTCGACCGAGCCGGCCTTCAGCGCGGCCAGAGCGATCAGCACCACGGCGTCGTACGCCTCGGCCGAGTACGTCACGGCGTCGATCGGGTCGTTGCCCTCGGCCGTCCAGACCGCGTTCAGCTGGTCGAGGAAGTCCTGCGGCAGCTCGGCGCCGGCGCGGGTGCCCTTCGAGCCCTCGAGGCTGACCGACACGTCCGCACCCCAGTCCTTGAGGTTGCCGTCGACGAGGTACAGCGACCCCGTGTCGACCCCGGCGTTGCCGAGCAGCGGCGCGATCGTGGCGAACTGGTCGTAGGAGACGACGGCGACCGCATCCGGCTTGGCCGCAGCGATCTCCGAGACCTGGGCGTTGAACTGTCCGTCGCCCTGGTTGTACGAGGCGTCGGCGACGACCTCGCCGCCGGTGCTCTCGAAGGTGGCCTTGATCGCCTCGAACAGCCCCGTGCCGTACGGGTCGTTCTGGTAGATGATGCCCAGCGTCTTGTGACCGTCCTCGGCGATCTCGTTGCCGAGCACCTCGCCCTGCAGGTTGTCGCTCGGCGCGGTGCGGAAGTACAGCGGGTTGATGCCCGTGAAGTCCGGCGACGTGTTGGACGGGGACACCGTCAGGATGTCCGCGCCCGCGTTGCCGTCGAGGATGAGCTTGGTGACGCTCGAGGACGCCGCGCCGATCATGGCGGTGATGCCGTCGTTGCGCAGGTTGGTGATGGACGTCTCGTAGGCCTTGTTGTCGAGGTCGCCCTCGTCGGCCGTGCTGAGGTCGATCGTGATGCCGGCGTCGGCCTCGTTGATCTGGTCCACGGCGAGCTGGACGCCGGCCTCCATCGGCGCGCCCAGGAACGCGAGCGTACCGGTGGCGGGCAGCAGCGAACCGAGCTTGAGCGTCAGGTCGGCGGCGGGCTTGTCGCCACCCCCGTCCGACGGCTCCGCGTTCGGCGTGCTGCTGCAGCCCGCGATGATGAGGGCGGAGGCGCTGACCAGCGCGATCCCGGCGAAGATCCTCGCGCTGCGCGAGCCCTTCAGTGCGTTCATGATGCTCCCTTGCGTAAACGAACGTGGATGGTGACCACAGTCGGGTGCTCTAACACTAGGGCGTGCGCCCCGCGCGCAGGAGGGGCAAGTATCTCGGTGCGTTAACGATCCAGGACCGCTGTTTCCGCCGGTGGGCGGGCGGGATCAGAGCCCCGCGGCGAGGGTGTCCCGACGGCCGCGCCGTGCGGCGAGGAGCAGATCGACGACGAAGACCGCGATCGCGATCCACACCAGGACGAACCCGATCCAGCGCTCCGGCGGCATCGGCTCGTGCAGCACGACGACCCCGATGAGGAACTGGAGGATCGGGGTGAGGAACTGCAGCATGCCGATGACGGCGAGGTCGACGCGACGCGTGCCGGCCGCGAACAGCAGCAGAGGGACGGCCGTCGCCACTCCCGCGAACGCGAGCAGCACGGCATGCGGCCCGCCCGCAGTCCCCATGGTCAGGCCGGCCGGCGTCGTCGCCACGATCACGAGCTGCACCACCGCGATGGGGATCAGCCAGAACGACTCGAGCGTCAGCCCGCTGACCGCGTCGACGGCGGGGCCGATCTTCTTCTTGATGAGCTCGTACAGGCCGAAGGAGGCCGTGAGCGTCAAGGCGATCCAGGGGACGTGGCCGTACGCCACGACGATGACCACGACCGCGATGGCCGCGATGCCGACGGCCACCCACTGCAGCCGGCGGATGCGCTCCTTGAGCACGAAGACGCCGAGCAGCACCGTCGTGATCGGGTTGATGAAATAGCCGAGCGCCGTCTCCACCACGTTCCCGCTCAGCGTGCCGAGGACGAAGACCTGCCAGTTGACGTAGATGAGGAGGCCGGCCAGGGCCGTCCACCCCAGCAGCCGCGGACTCCGGACGATCGCGAGGAAGGCGGCCCATCCCCTCGTGACCGTGAGCAGCAGGAGACAGAAGACGAAGGAGAGCAGCACCCGCCAGGCGACGACCTCCCACGGACCGGTGGGCTGCAGCAGGAGGAAGTAGAGGGGCAGGACGCCCCACAGCAGGTAGGCGCTCCCGGCGTAGGCGACGCCCGCCGTCCGGGTGGCGCGGGTCGTCTCAACGGTCACCGCACAACCCTATGCCTGCGCCGCCGGGCGACGCGCCGTTCGGGACGCAGAAGAGGGCCCGGATGCCGATGCATCCGGGCCCTCTTCTGCGGACCGGGTTCCCGTCCGGCGAGCGGAGGGAACCGGGTGTGCGATCAGCGGACGACGACCGCCAGGACGTCGCGAGCCGACAGGACGAGGAACTCGTCCGCGCCGAACTTCACCTCGGTGCCGCCGTACTTGCTGTAGAGCACGCGGTCGCCGACGGCGACGTCGAGCGGAACGCGGTTGCCGTTGTCGTCGATACGGCCGGGGCCGACCGCCACGACCTCGCCCTCCTGGGGCTTCTCCTTGGCGGTGTCGGGGATGACCAGGCCACTCGCGGTGGTCTGCTCGGCCTCGACCTGCTTGATGACGATGCGGTCCTCGAGCGGCTTGATGGAAACCGACACGGTCTACCTCTTCTTTCTTGACGCTGACACGAAAGACTCGTTCGCACTCTCAACCCGAGAGTGCTAATGCCAGTGTAGGCGGTCGGCTGGCACTCATGCAATGCGAGTGCCAACCCCGCTCCGGCGGCCACCGGGTCCTAGGGTGGGAGGGTGGAGATGTCCGAGCTGCGCGCCCTGCTGACCCCCGCCGGCCTCGAGCTGCTCGATGCGCTCGGGCCGGTCACCTCCACCGCCGAGGCGGCCGCAGCCGTCTCCCGGCTGCGCGCCGCCGGCCACTCCCCCGACCTCGTCTCCGCCGTCGTCGGCCAGGCGCACCTGCGCGCCAAGGCCACGGCGAAGTTCGGCCCGTTCGCCGCCCGCATGCTCTTCACCCGCGCGGGCCTCGAGCAGGCCACCCGCCTCGGAGTGGCCGCCCGCCACGCCCAGCGGATCCGCCGGGCCGGCCTCACGAGCGTCGCCGACCTCGGCTGCGGGATCGGCGGCGACGCCCTCGCGTTCGCCGGCGCCGGACTGGCGGTGCACGCCGTGGACGCCGACGAGGTGACCGCGGCCCTCGCCGCCTACAACCTCGCCCCGTTCGGGGACGACGCCACAGTGCGCCACGCGACCGCGGAGGAGGCGCTCGGGGAACCGGTCCCCGGCCAGGCGATCTGGATGGACCCCGCCCGCCGCACCTCCGGGCACAGCGAGACCCGGCGCGTCTCCGCCGACGTCTACTCGCCGTCGCTCGACTGGGCGTTCGCCGTCGCCGCGCAGCGCCCCACCGGGATCAAGCTCGGCCCCGCCCACGACCGCGACGCCCTGCCCGCGGACGCGGAGACGCAGTGGGTCAGCGCCGACGGGAGCGTGGTCGAGCTCGTGGTGTGGTCGCGCGAGCTCGCGAGGGAAGGGGTGCGGCGCTCCGCTCTCGTCATCCGCGGCGAGCGCTCGCACGAGCTCACCGGATCCGCGGATGCCGAGGACGCGCCGGTCCGTGCGCTCGGGGCCTTCCTCCACGAGCCGGACGGGGCCGTCATCCGGGCCCGGCTCATCGGCGACGTCGCCCGCAGCCTCGATGCGGGGATGCTCGATCCGCGCATCGCGTACCTGACCTCGGACGCCGCCCTGACGAGCCCGTTCGTGCAGTCCTTCCGCGTCCGGGAGACGCTGCCGATCACGCCGAAGACGATCAACGCGGCCCTGAAGACCCACGGCATCGGCCGCATCGAGATCAAGAAGCGCGGGGTGGACGTCGATCCGGCGGCCTTCCGGCGCAAGCTGACCCTGCGCGGCGACGCCGAGGCGACCCTGATCCTCGCCCGGTTCGGCGATCAGCGCCGCGCGATCCTCGCCGACCGGGTGCCCGCCGCGGACTGAGAGCGGGTCAGCCCTCCGGGTCGCGGCCCGGGATGTCGACGCGGATCGGATCCCCGGGCGGGCCGGTGGTCACGAGGTAGGACTCGCCCGTCGCCGCGTCGACGACGGCGGGGCCCGAGGTCACGGTGAGGTAGGGCGTCTGCCAGCGCGTGAAGTCCACCTCGATGACGGATGCCGACAGCAGTTCCCCGGTCTCCTGATCGACGTCGAGGAGCTGCACGCGGAGCCCGGACTGGACGGCTTCGTCGATCGTGGCGCATTGACGCGAGCCGTCGGCGTCGACGATCAGGCAGCGCTGGGAGGGCCCGCTCTCCGTGCTGCGGTCGCCGAGCCAGACCGGCTGCTCGCGGAACGACCCGAGGACGGAGAGGTTGAGGTTGTAACCGTCGCCGACGAGCTCCTCCGCCCTCGCGCGCTCCGCCTCGCCGAACTGGGCGACGAGCGTGGAGCTGCCTCCCCAGCGCTGGATGCTCACCATCGGCTCGTCCGTGGTGGAGAAGAGCATGACCGCCGTCACGCTGTCGAAGGAGAAGGAGCTCTCCTCGTCGTCCGCGGAGGAGACCGGCACGGGGAGCGAGGCGTACAGGCCCGTCCCCACCTCCTCCCCGGCCAGGCAGGTCGACTGGGAGTCGGCGCCCACGTCGAGGATCAGGCACCGGGTGGCCCCGTCGTCCTGTGTGGCGAACCAGGCGAGCGCCCCCTCCGCCTCTCCCACCGGGCGGACGGAGCCGGGATCGTAGTCCTCCCCGGCGAGTTCGATCCGCCGGTCCTCCTGCGCCTCCGTCAGGGGGAACGCGTCCGGTCGCGGGGCGAACAGCGCCCACCCGGCCCCCACGCCGATCGCGAGGAGAGCCGCCGACGCCACGAGGACCGGCACGAGACCGCGGCGGTTCGCGGCCGGCGCCTCGGACGCGGAGACGTCCTCCGTGTCCTCCGGCGCGGCGTCTTCCGCGACCGGCCCTTTCTCCGGCTCCGGGAGAGCGTCCGCGACCTCCTTCGCACCGCCGGGGTCCGGGGGTGCGGACGTCGCCGGCTCCTCGGACGCGGACAGGGCCGTGCGGCGGCGCTCCGCCTGGAGCTCCTCCAGCCGGAGGGCTGCGGCAGCGTCGAGCCCGCCGTCACGGCCGTATGCCGCACGCTCCAGCGCCCGGCGCTCCGCGTCGTCGTCTCTGGACTGGGGTCGGTCAGTCTCCTCCCGCACCGACGTCGCTCCCTTCTCGGATGATCACGAAGGACGGGGAGCCACCGCCCGGCAGCTCGTAGGTCGTCAGGCCGCCGGTCTCCGCGTCGGTCAGCTGCAACCTCAGCCGACCGTCGTGCTCCTGCAGCGTCTCCGTCGTCTCACAGGCTTTCGGCGCGTCCGGTGTCGCCCCGTCGTAGACGAGGCACTGCCGCCCCGTCTCGGCCTCGGAGGCCGTCCAGATCGGGACGTCGCGGTCGTACCCCACGACCCAGATCGAGTGGGGGTCGAACCCGTCCTCGACCAGACGCGCGGCCGTGCGGGTCTCTTCCTCGTTCGCATAGGTGATGCCGCTGCCCTCACCGGAGCCGAACTCCGAGACGCCGACGGCCACCGCCGGTTCGCCGTCGGGCGTGAGGAGCAACTGCGCCATGACCTGTCGGGTGTACTCGTCGTCCCGCTGCGTCGTCACCTCGCCCCACAGCCCTTCCTTCTGGACGGCTTCCCGCTGGTTGCAGCTCGGCGTCGTGCTCTCCGCCGATCCGAGGACCAGGCAGACGCTCGCCCCGCCGTTCTGTGTCGCCATCCAGACGACCGCGCCCTCCTCCGTCGCGACGGCGCGCACCGATCCGGGGTCGTACTTCCCGGATGCGATGAGTTCGGACTGCCACCCCTGCTGCTCGGCGCTGAGCGCGACCGCGGCACCGCCGGTCCGGCCGAAGGCGAGCCACCCGATGCCGAGCCCCAGGAGGACCATGACGACCGCGGCGAGCGCGAGCATCCCGCGCGAACGGTGCCGCGCCTCGGTCACGGCGGGGCGGTCGGTCCGGGTGGCGTCGTCCACGGGCTCGTCGTCCGGCACCACGGGAGCGTCGTCTCCTGTCGGAGTCTCGCCGTCGTCCGGCACAGTGGCGAGGGAGTGCCGGGACCGCGGAGGACCGGGCTGCCGGGTCTCCTGCACAGAGCCGGCCATCGGATCCGACGTGCTCGGTCCCGGAGACGGACGCCGCCGGGCATCGTCGAGCTGTCGCAGGCGCGCGGCCTCCGCGTCCGTGAGGCCTCCGCCCGGGCCGAAGGCCTTGCGCTGCAGGGCCCTGCGCTCCTCGACATCGTCGTCGTCCGTCATGGCCATCCCGCCTAGCCGAGTCTCTCGAACTGCATCCCCGCCCAGACCAGCCAGCCGAGGCTGTACACGGTCGCGCACAGCCCCAGCACGAGCGCCCAGCGCGCGATCGCGCGGTTCTCGACGGGGCGGCGCAGCGACATGATGGCGGCGATCACGGCGACGACCGCGACCGGGATCCCCCAGCCCACGAAGAACGATGCGCCGAGCGCGACGATCGCCGCAAGCAGCGCCCACGGCGCCAGCCGCGTGTCGTCCACGGGCACGGGCTCGGACGCCGGCTCCCAGGCGTCCTCCTCCCCGTGGTCGAGGTCGGGCCCGCTCACGACCACGGGCTCGATGCCCACCGGGCCCGTGGGGAGCTTCGTGTAGCCCTCCCGCGGAGCTCCGGGAAGGCGCGCGGTCCCGGCCGGGCGCTCGACCTGCCCGCTCGCGCGCTCGACCCGCGCGCGGGGGGCGACCCCGTCCGGTTCCGGTTCCTGCGCGAGCCCGGTCACGCCGGCACCGCCTCCGCGACCTGGATCTCCGTGACCGGCAGCGTCGAGTCCGCGCCGAAGCCGAGGGTCGAGGCGGGACGCCCCGATGCGATGAGCTCGGCGGCGAGCGCGGCGATCATGGCGCCGTTGTCCGTGCAGAGGGACAGCGGCGGGATGCGCACGGTGACCCCGGCCTCGGCGGCCCTCGACAGCGCGACCTCGCGGAGCCGGCGATTCGCGATCACGCCGCCCCCGAGCAGCAGGCGCGGCACCCCGAGGTCGGCGCAGGCGTTGAGCGCCTTGGTGACGAGGACGTCGACGACGGCCTCCCGGAAGCTCGCGGCGACGTCGGCGATCGGCAGCTCGCGCGCGTCGGCGCCCGCGGCGGCGTTCTCCGCCTCGAAGCGCTCGACCCAGCGGGCGACAGCGGTCTTCAGCCCGGAGAACGAGAAGTCGTAGCGATGCTTCGCGAGGTCCGAGGCACGCGAGAGCCCGCGCGGGAAGCGGATCGCGTCCGGGTCTCCGCCGACCGCGGCCCGGTCGATCTCGGGGCCGCCGGGATACGGCAGGGACAGCAGCCGGGCGACCTTGTCGAACGCCTCGCCCGCGGCGTCGTCCACGGTCTCGCCGAGCAGCTCGACATCGGTCGTGAGGTCGCGCACGTGGAGCAGGGAGGTGTGGCCGCCGGAGACCAGCAGCGCGATCGTCGGGTACTCCAGCGGCGCCGCATCCGGGGTGAGGATGTCGGCCGCGATGTGACCCACGAGGTGGTTGACCGCATACAGCGGCTTGTCGAGGGCGACGGCGAGTCCCTTCGCCGCTCCCACGCCGACCATGAGCGCTCCGGCGAGGCCGGGGCCGCTCGTCACCGCCACCGCATCGAGGTCGGCGAGACGGACGTCGGCCTCGGCCAGGGCGGCGTCGATGGCCGGCTGCAGCGCCTCGAGGTGCGCGCGGGCGGCGACCTCCGGCACGACGCCGCCGTACCGGGCGTGCTCGTCCATGCTGGAGGCGATCGTGTTGGACAGCAGCGTGCGCCCCCGCACGATGCCGATGCCGGTCTCGTCGCAGCTCGTCTCGATGCCGAGCACCAGGGGCTCACTCATGCGGTCGCCTCCTCCGGCGTATCGGCGGGCGCCGGGTGGCGGCGCAGGTCCAGACGCATCACGATCGCGTCGACGTCGTCCGGCTGATAGTAACGGGGGCGCCTGCCGATCTCCTCGAAGCCCTCCGTGCGATACAGCCCCTCGGCCGCCGGGTTGTCGGCGCGCACCTCGAGGAACACCTCGTGCGCGCCCCGGGCGGCAGCCGTCCGCAGCAGGGCACGCAGCAGCGCGCGCCCGCGCCCCTGCCCCCGGACCTCGGCGAGGAGGGCGATGGTCTGGATGTCGGCGTCCGCGCCGCCCTGCAGGGCTCGGACCCCGCCGTAGCCGACGATCGCCCCGCCCTGCTCGTCGACGAGGTAGCGGCCGTGCGGGCTCGCCAGCTCGCTCGCCATGGTCTCCCGGCTCCACGCGTCGGTCGGGAACGAGCGCTCCTCGATGGCCATGATCGCGTCGAGGTCGTCCGGCCGCGCGTCCCGGAGCGTCATGCGCCCACCTTCTTCGGGGCACCGGGCAGGGTGACGTCCGGATGCCGCAGGTAGAGGGGCTCCTCGCCGGCGAGGACCCGGCCGGCGGCGAGCGCCCGCGCCCCCACCCGGGCGAGGTCGACCGCGGACAGCGTCGTCACGTCCACCCGGCGGAGGCCCGCGAGATGCTCGTCGGCGTCGGCGGCGCGCACGAGCACGGTGTCGGCGATCGTGCGCGGGATCCCGTCCTCGTCCTGCCCGTCGAACACGGTGACGGCGACCTCGCGGCGGCGGGCGTCGGTGACGACGGCGAACGGTCCGGTCACGGTGGCCTGGATCGTGAGCGCGGCCGCCGTGTGGCTGGGGACCGGGACGACGGGGACGCCGCGGCCGAGGGCGAACGCCCGCGCGGTCGCGATGCCGATGCGCAGCCCGGTGAACGGGCCGGGGCCCATTCCCGCCACGACGTGCGTGATGCCGTCGGACCCGCCCTCGCGGAGCACGTCGCGCACCAGGTCGCCGATCACCTCGGCGTGGCCCAGCGGGTCGGCGGTACCGGCCTCGGCACGACGCGTCCCGTCCGGGTCGATGAGGGCGACGGCGGTGCCAAGGGAGGTGTCGACGGCGAGGATCACCTCTCCAGGGTAGTCGTCACCCCGCCCGTCACGGCCGGCGATCCGACCCCGCACGGGTCAGCCCAGCGGCGCCCGCACGGGGTAGTCCTGGCCTTCGAGGATGACCTGCGTCGCCGCTCCCGTCGCCCGGTTCACGACGACCGGTGCCAGCAGGTTGACGCTGACACCCTCGGCGGCGGGGTGGGCGACCACGAGCACGAAGGCGTCGTCCGCCGAGGAGAGAGCGAGGTCGGCGACCTGCGCGTCCGTGAGGGTCGGCGCGTACTCCGTGAGCACGGTGTTCGGGTCGACCAGGTAGAGCCGCAGGGCCTCGTCCTCGACCGCCCGCATCGCGAAGAGCCCGTCGGCGCCCTCGACCGGTGCGAGGGCGAAGTCCACATGGGGTGCCAGTCCGGGCGGCGGGGCCGTGAAGGTGAGCGCGGCGGTCATCGCAGGAAGTCCATCAGCGACGGCTGCAGCACGCGCGCGTTCACCGCGAGCGCCGAGCGGTACACGAGCTCCTGCGCCTGCAGGCGGATGAGCACCTCGACCGAGTCGACGTCCTCGACCGCGGCGCGGCGGGACTCGAGGGACACGGAATTCTGCACTGCCGCCTCCTTGGCGCGTTCGATCTGAGCCTGCCTGGTGCCGACCGCGCCCTGCACGCCCAGCATCGCCGTGCGGCGGTCGTCGATCTCCGCGAGCCGTGGTCCGACGTTGGTGCCGGAGCGGAGGTCGGCGACGATGCGGTCGACGAGGGCGAACACCGAGTCGTCGCCCGTGCCGAACACCGCCGCCCCGTCGGTGTCGACGCGGACGGCCGCCGCATCGGACACACGTCGCGTGACCTCGGAGCCGGCGACGCCGCTGTATGAGTAGTCGGCGGCGAAGGCCGCCGTGTCCGAGGTACCCGCGAACACGGACCGCCCGAGCAGCCGGGTGTTCGCCTGCCAGAGCAGCTCATCGCGGATGCCCTCCAGCTCCACCGCGAGGGCCTCCTTCGCCGCGGCGTCCAGCGCCCCGTCGTTCGCTCCCTGCGCGGTGAGGTCCCGCACCCGCGAGAGCAGCGAGGTGCTGGAGGTGATCGCCGTGTCGGCCGCGGTCACCCACGCCAGGCCGTCGTCGATGTTGCGCGCATACTGCTCGGTGCGGCGCTGCTCGGCGTGCAGGGCGAGGGCGGCAGCGGCCGCGGCCGGATCGTCCGAGGGCGCGGCGAACGCCTTCTGCGACGTGGCCTGCTCCTGCAGACGGGCGAGCTCGGAGAGGTTGGACTGCAGCTGGCGCATCGCCGTCTGCGTCATCGTGGTCTGGGTCACGCGAGAGATCATGGGGCTCCTCCGGTCAGCGTCCGACGACGCCCGTGCGGTTGATGAGGACGTCGAGGGCCTCGTCGACGGCGGTGAGCACGCGGGCCGCCGCCTGATAGGCGGTCTGGTACGTGAGGAGGCTGATCGTCTCCTCGTCGCCGTCCACGGCCGCGACCGACTGCTGGGCGCCGACGGCGCCGACCGCCGCCGCATCCGACGCCTTCGCACGCTGCACATCGGCCGCGGTGGACACGCCGAAGCGGGTCACCTGGTCGGTCCACAGCGCATCCGGAGAGGTCGCGCGCTGCCCGATCTGGGAGATGAGGTCGGCGTTGGTCGCGTCCTTGGAGCCCGCTCCGGGCGCGGCGAGGGCCAGGTCGGCCGCCGAGGTGACGGCCACCTGCAGCCCGAGCGCGGCGGAGCCGGTCGCCGGCAGCGTGAAGAAGTCGCCCCCGGGCTGTCCGGACGCCGTGACACCGGCGCGGTGCTGCGCGTTGAGCGACTCCGCCAGCGCCGTGGCCACCCGGTCGTAGGTGGCGGCGAGCTGTGCCAGCATCCCGCCGTCGGCGGCCGGGGCGAGCACCGCGAGCGAGCCGCCGAGCTCTCCGCCGTCGACCACGAGGGGAAGATCCGGGACCGACTCCCAGACCACGCCGACGCGGGGTGCGCCGTCGATCGTCGCCGCGCCGGTCAGGGCGAGGTGACGCGCGTCGCCCCCGGAGACCAGGGCGTTGCCGCCGAGGCGGACCGTGAGCGTGCCGTCCGCCTCCACGGTGGCGGTGCCGCCGGCGAGCCGGGCCACGTCCTCGGCGAGCAGATTGCGGCGGTCGGTGAGCTCGTTGGCCGAGCGGCCCGAGGCCAGAGCGTCGCGGATCTCGGTGTTCAGCACCGCGATCTGGTCGGCCGCGGCGTTGACCTGGCTGACGGTGCGCTCGGCCGTTCCCCGTGCGGCCGTCCACTGCGCGGCGACGGTGCGATAGCCGCCGGAGATGTGGGCGGCGAGCTCCTTCGCCGACTCCAGGATGCTCGCGGCCGCGGCCCCCGAGTCGGGGGTGTTGGCGAGATCCTGCCACCCCGCCCAGAAGTTCGTCAGCCGGTTCGCGAGGCCCTTGTCCGTCGGTTCCGCGAGCGCCGACTCGGCGGTCGTCGCGGCGAGCGCGCGGGTGGCCCAGTAGCCGGAGGCCCCGAGGGTGTCGCGGACCCGGGCGTCGAGCAGCGCGTCGCCGAGGCGGGACACCCCGTCGATGGAGACGCCGTTTCCGGGGAGCGCGCCCATGCTGAAGCGCCCCGTCTGCGCGACGGCGGCGATGGAGGAGGTCTCGACGCGCTGCCGCGTGTACCCCTCGGTCTTCTGGTTGGCGATGTTCTGCCCCACCACATCCATGCCCCGCCGCGCGGCGGCGAGGCCGCTGGCGGCGGTGGTCAGTCCACTGAAAGTCGACATGAATCCCTCTCGGTCACATCTCGGTGTCGATGATGCGGGCGGCATCCTCGCGGGCGCGGTCGCCGCGGGTGGTGTATTCGCCGCTCTCCTGGCCGAGAGCGGCGATGGTCTCCTGGGTGGCGCGGAGTACTCCGCTGAGCTGCTCCGCGGCGGCGTCGCGCATCTGCTCGACCTCCGCCGTCAGCTTCACGAGCGCGCGCATGTGGTCGGTGAAGACGTCGCCCCAGGCCCCGTCCGGGGCGTGCTCGATGAGCTGGCCGATCGTCGCGTCCTGAGGAGCCCCCCACTCCTCGGCGACGCCGGCGACCTCGACGGCCCTGGCCAGGCTCGCGGCGCGCAGGCGGTCGAGCACCTGATCGATCTCCCTGGCCGCGAACTGGATCCAGTGCGACCGGCCGGCGGCGAGCAGCAGCTGTTGCTCGTCGAGCTTGAAAAGCAGCATCTCGAGCAGCTCGCGCTCGCGCCAGAGCTGCATCGATAGTTCGTTGGCTCCCATGATCCCCTTGTCCCCAGCGATCCCCCGCCCCACGCAGGTGCGATCGGCCCGCCTGTTAACGGTTCATAAATCTCTATCGGCCACCGCGCCCCTAAGGTTACTATGTGGACTGGCGGCGGTTAGTGCTCCCCATGGACATATCCCGGACCTTGTGATATGACCATCTACCCCTCGCCATGGAGCTTCCGGAGTGCATCCAGAGAGGTGGATCATCCCCCATGTCGTCGCGCGCTGAGCGCAACCGCCTCGTCGAGGCCAACCTCCCCCTGGTCGGCTACCTCGCTGCAGACACCCATGCTCGGGCTACCCATATCCCCCGCGAAGAGCTCGCCGCCGTCGGCGCGCTCGCCCTCGTGACCGCCGCCGACGCCTACGACCCCGCGCTCGGCGTCCCGTTCGGCGCGTACGCCCGCCGCCGCATCCTCGGCGCGTTCGCCGACGAGATGCGCGCCATGGACTGGGCATCCCGCGGCATCCGCAAGCGCATCAAGGAGACCGTCGCCGTCCGCGACACCCTCACCGCCGCCCTCGGTCGAACGGCGACCGCCACCGAGATCGCCACCGCCATGGGCTCACCCAAGGAGGCGGTGGTGGAGGCCCTCGCCGACGCCGCGCGCACCGTCGCCCCGCTCGACGACCCCGCCACGCGGGACCTCGTCGCCGACATCCCTCTCCCCGAGGAGTCCGCGCTGGTCGGCGAGCGACGAGAGGTGCTCGAGCACGCCATCACCGCTCTCCCCGAGCGCATGCGGCGCATCGTCGTGGCCGTCTACGTCGAGGAGCGCCCCGTCAAGGAGATCGCCGAGGAGCTGGGCGTGACCCACTCGGCCGTCTCGCAGCAGCGGGCGGAGGCGGTGCGCCTGCTCCGCGACGCCCTGGACCGCTACTTCGCCGAGGGCGGCACAGAGACCACGACCACCACCCGCGTCTCGCCCGCCGCGCGGGATGCGTACTTCGGCCGCATCGCCGAGGCCGCCGGCGTCCGGATCGGTGAGGTCTTCCGCGCCGCCGCCCCCGCCTAACGCGTCCGCATCCTCCGCCGATAGGTGAGTGCAGGAGACCACGGATGGTCTCCTGCACAACACATCACGGAGGAAACCCTCATGGGTATGCAGATCAACACCAACGTGGGCGCGCTCAACGCCTACCGCAACCTGTCCAACACGCAGAACGACCTGTCGAAGTCGCTCGAGAAGCTCTCGAGCGGTCTGCGCATCAACCGCGCCGCGGACGACGCCGCCGGCCTCGCGATCTCCGAGGGCCTGCGTTCGCAGGTCAACGGCCTGAACGTCGCGGCTCGCAACGCCCAGGACGGCATCTCGGTCATCCAGACCGCGGAAGGCGCCCTGACCGAGGTGCACTCCATCCTGCAGCGCGTGCGCGACCTGACCGCTCAGGGTGCGAACGACTCGAACAACGCGAAGTCGCGCGAAGCGATCCAGACTGAGATCGGCGCCCTCGCCGACGAGCTCACCCGGATCGCCGACAGCACCAACTTCAACGGCATCAAGCTGCTCTCGGGCGGCACGACGCTGACGTTCCAGGTGGGTGCGGGCGCGGTCGCCGCCGAGGACCAGATCTCGGTCGGCCTGACCAACTTCGCCAACCTCGGCACCACCATCGAGACGCTCGCCGGCACCATGACCGACGCGGCATCGTACGGTGCGGCTCTGGCGGGCATCGACACGCAGATCCAGGCGGTCTCGACCGCACGTGCCGGCTACGGTGCGCTGCAGAACCGCTTCGAGTCGACCATCAACAGCCTCAACGTGTCGGCCGAGAACCTCGCCGCCGCCGAGAGCCGTATCCGCGACACCGACATGGCGTCCGAGATGGTCAAGTTCACGTCGGCGAACATCCTGTCGCAGGCGGGAACGGCCATGCTGGCCCAGGCCAACCAGGCCAACCAGGGCGTGCTCCAGCTGCTGCGCTGATCCGCGCCGCCGCACGGAATCACTCCGGGGGTCCGGGTGACGGCTTCGGCCGTCGCCCGGGCCCCGCCGCACACAGAAGGGAAGCCGCATGTCGCTCTCGCTCGACGGCCTCGTGTCGGGGCTCAAGACCACCGAGGTCATCAAGGCCCTCATGGACGTGCACGCCATCCCCCGCACGCTGCTCAAGGCCAAGATCGACGACAAGAACGTCGTCATGACGCAGCTGCGCACCCTCAACACGGCCGTGCAGAACCTCGCCGCCGCCGCCGAGAAGGCCGCAGCGCCCGGCGGTCTCGACCGCTTCACCGGCAGCGCGTCGTCCGAGTCGGTGAAGGTCGCCCTGCGCACCGGCGCGGCGCCCGTGTCGACCGACATCGTCGTCGACCGTCTCGCCCAGGCGCACACGGTGGTCTCCGCGTCCGCGAGCCGCTGGCCCGCCGACCCGCCCGTCCTGACGCTCGAGGACGCCACGGGGAAGCGCGTCCAGGTGCAGGCCGACTCGACGTCGATGCAGGACATCGCCCAGGCCATCAACGACGCCGACACCGGTGTCCTCGCCACGGCCGTCCCCGCCGGCAAGGATGCCGACGGCACCCCCGTCTACCGCCTGCAGCTCCGGGCCGAGGAGTCCGGAGAGGCAGGACGCTTCCGCGTCTACGCGGGCGACCTCGCCGCGGTGGCCGCCGGCACCGCCACGGACGTGTCCACGGAGCCGGGCGCCGCTGTCATCGCCACAGGCACGGATGCGCAGCTGCGCCTCTGGGCCGGCACGGCGGCCGAACAGGTCATCACCTCGTCCGGCAACACGTTCACCGATCTCTTCGAGGGCGTCGACGTGACGGTCTCCACCGTCTCGACGACCCCCGTCACGGTCACCGTCGCCGTCGACGGCGAGGCCAGGACCAAGGCCTCCGGCGAGTTCATCGCCCTCCTCACGGACATCTTCACCCGCATCGACAACGGCTCGAAGGCGACGGTCGCCGCGGGACAGGGCGAGAAGACCACCCTCGGCGTCTTCACCGGCGACAGCACCATCCGCGGTCTGCGGACGGCCCTCGCCGACGCCGTGCAGCACCCCGTGGACGGCGTCTCGCCCTCCACGATCGGCATCTCGACCGACATGTACGGCAAGCTCACGTTCGACGAGGAGAAGTTCTCCGAGGCGCTGGCGAAGGACCCCGCGGCCGTCGGCGCGCTCTTCTCCGCGGTCGCGGCACGCGTGGAGCAGACGGCGACCTCGTACTCGGACAAGTACGACGGGCTGCTCACCTCGCGGATCACGGGTCAGGAGAGCGAGGTCAAGAGCCTCGGCGAGCAGATGGAGCGCTGGGACGTGCGCCTCGCGCAGCGCAAGGCGTCGCTGGAGCGCACGTACGCGCGCCTCGAGGTGATGCTGTCGCAGATGCAGTCGCAGTCGTCGTACCTCGCCTCCCAGATCAACGCGCTGCCGAGCAGCCGCTCCGGGTCGGACTCGTGAGCATGAACGCCGCCCTGCGTGCCCAGCAGCGGTACCGCGAGGACGCCATCCTGTCCGCCCCGCCGGAGCGCCTGGTCACGATGCTCTACGACCGGCTCCTGCTCGACATCGAACGCGCCGAGACGGCGCAGCGGGCGGCCGACTGGACCGAGGCCAACACCCAGCTCCAGCACGCGCAGGCGATCGTGGCCGAGCTGTCGTCGTCCCTCACCGACGACTGGAGCGGCAGCGCCGGGCTGCGCTCGCTGTACGTCTTCCTCTCGCAGACGCTGATCGGCGCCAACATCGGCCGCGATCCGGAGCGCACGCATGCCTGCCGCGAGCTCGTCGTGCCGCTGCGCGACGCCTGGCACGCCGCCGCCCTGGCCGTCGTGGAGGGCCGCGCATGACGGACGAGGACTGGGCCGCGCTGCTCGACCGGCTCGAAGCGGACGCCGACCGGATCCTCGCCGCGCCGGCGGGCGCCGTCGAGGTGCACGACATCATCCCCTGGGCGCCGCCGTCCTCCCCGCTCCCCCCGCACCTGGCCGATCGCGCCCGTGCGGTGATCGACCGGCAGCACGCCGCCATGGAACGCGCCCGGTCGGAGCTCGAGGGGCTGCGGCAGCACCTCGGTGCCGTCCGGCGCGTGCCGGCACCCCGCTCTCCCGATGCCCCCGCCTACCTCGACGTGGACGGGTGAGGAACCCTCCTAACGAAACCGCACGGACGGCCGACAGTCCCCCGAGAGCACGGATGGCTCGCAAGACTCGGCCAGGGAACGGCCACTTCACCCACACACGGGGAGCCGGTTCGTGTTCGACTCTGTGACCATCACCGCACTGACCAGTGCGCTGAACGGCCTCTCGCTGCGCCAGCGAGCCATCGCCGACAACATCGCCAACATCAACACCCCCGACTACCACGCCAAGCGCGTGCAGTTCGAGGCCGCGCTCGCCGACTCGATCGCCGCCGGTGACGGGGACGTGTCCGCCACGGTCGGGACATCGCTCGAGCCGACACGGCTGAACGGCAACAACGTGAACCTCGACACCGAGACCCTCTCCAGCATCGACACCATGCTCCGCTATCAGTTCGCGACGCAGGCCGTGAACGGATCGTTCTCCTCGATGCGCACCGCGATGAGGACGTCATGACCTTCGACGCCATCGGGATCGCCGGCACGGGACTGACCGTGCACCGGAAGTGGCTCGACGCCATCAGCGACAACATCGCCAACATCAACACCGCGACGTCGACCGACGGCGCGGCGTTCCGGGCGCGCTACATCCTGGCGCAGACCAGCGACCAGTCCCCCGGGGTCTACGTCGCCGGGACCGTCCAGGGCGACGCCGAGGGCCGGCTCGTGCACCAGCCCGACCACCCGCTCGCCGACGCCGACGGCTACGTGCGCTACCCCGACATCGACCTGGGAGACCAGATGAGCCAGCTGATCCTCGCGCAGCGCGGATACCAGGCGAGCGCGGCGATCGTGGACCGCGCCCGCACCTCCTACGAGGCGGCGCTGCAGATCGGGCGGAACGCGTGAGCGCCGTCGCCGGCATCGAGGCCGTCGCCTCGTCCCTCGGCATGACCACCTCGCCCGTGACGGGTGCGAAGACCGGCGACGACACGACCTTCGCGAACAGCGTCACCGGGGCGATCGACGAGCTGCGCTCGCTGCAGTCCGAGTCCGACACCCTGAAGGTCGCCGCCGTGACCGGCGACCTCGACGACATCCACGCCGCGATGATCGCCTCGTCGCGCGCCGCGGTCACCCTCGAACTCGTCGCCGCCGTCCGCAACAAGGGCGTCGACGCGTTCAACGAGATCATGCGGATGCAGGCCTGATGCCCCCGGCAGTGACCGGGGCGTTCCAGCGGATGCGGCGGGTGATCGCCGGATTCTCGCTCGCGCAGCGGACCATCGCCATCATCGGCATCGCCGTGCTCGCACTCGGCATCATCGCCCTGTCCAGCTGGCTCACACGCCCCACATACACACCGCTGTTCTCGGGGCTGAACGCCACGGACGCGAACGCCGTCGTGGAGCAGCTGCGCTCCGCCTCCGTCCCCTACGAGCTCGCCGACGGCGGCGCCACCGTGCTCGTCCCCGAGAAGGACGTCTACGACCAGCGGCTCGCCGCCGCGTCCGCCGGACTGCCGAGCGCCGGATCGGCCGGGTACTCGCTGCTCGACGACATGGGCGTCACCACGAGCGAGTTCCAGCAGTCGGTCACCTACAAGCGCGCGATCGAGGGCGAGCTCGCCGCCACGATCTCCGCGATCGACGGCGTCTCCGCGGCCTCCGTGCAGCTCGCGATCCCCGAGGAGAGCGTCTTCGTGTCGGAGACCGTCGACGCGACGGCCTCCGTGTTCGTGGAGACCGCCGGACGCACGACGCTCGACCAGAAGCAGGTCGAGGCCATCGTGCACCTCACCTCGGCCGCCGTCAGCGGCATGAAGCCGGAGAACGTGGCCGTCGTCGACCAGACCGGGCGGACGCTGTCGACCGTGGGCGGCGGGGCCACCGGCGGCCTCGACCAGCAGGCGAGCGACTACGAGGCCCGCGTGGCCGCGAGCGTGCAGCAGATGCTGGACACCGTGGTCGGCCCGGGCAACGCGACCGTGACGGTGGTCGCCGAGATCGACCGCTCGGTGAACGAACGCGTCGAGGAGACGTACACGCCGGCCGAGGGCGCACCCCCTCTCACCGAAGAGGTCCGCGAGCAGAACAGCAACGGCTCCACCTCCGAAGCCGGGGTCCTGGGTCCGGACAACATCGCCGTGCCGAACGGGAACGGCGACGGCACCTACCGGTCCTCCGAGGAGACGCGCACCAACGCGGTGAACAAGGCCACGGAGAGCACGTCCACCCCCGCCGGAAACCTGCTGCGGCAGTCGGTGTCGGTCGCCGTGGACGCCGGCGCGGGCGGAGACCTCAGCTCCGCGCAGCTCAGCGACCTCGTCGCCACCGCAGCCGGCATCGACCGCACCCGCGGCGACGAACTCGCCGTCGAGCTCGTCGCGTTCAGCCAGACGGACGCCGAGGCCGCCCAGGCCGCGCTGCAGGCGGCGAAGGAGGCCGAAGAGGGCGCCCGTCAGGCCGCGCTCCTGAACACCGTCATCATCGCCGCTGCCATCGCCATCCCGCTCATCGCCGCGATCACCGCGCTGATCATCCGGTCCCGACGGAAGGCGGCGGGTGTGGAGGAGTTCGACCAGCTCTTCGGTGACCGGCCCGCCGAGCTCGCCGCGCTCTCCGCCGACGCACCGACGGCCGTGCTGGAGGCGCCGACAACCCCGCTCGCCTTCCTCGAGCCGGTGCCGGATCTCGACCCGGACCCCGAGCCCGAGCCCGCGCAGATCAGCCTCGAGCGCCGCCGTGCCGAGATCGACGCCCTCACCCGGCAGGACCCGCAGCGCACGGCCGAGCTGCTGCGCACGCTCATCGACGACAGGTCACGGGCATGAGCGGACTCACCGATCGGCAGACGGCCGCCATCGTCCTCATGAACCTCGACCGCGCGCAGGCCGTCGAGGTCATGAAGCATCTCTCGGAGACCGAGGCCGAGGCCGTCGCCACCGAGATCATCGGGCTGCAGGACCTCGATGCGGAGACGACCGCCCAGGCGCTGGGACAGTTCCATCGCATCGCGGCCGGGCACCTGCCCCCGGCCCGCGGCGGGCGCGACATCGCCGCCGGGCTCCTGGAGGCCTCCTTCGGGTCGGAGCGGGCGGCCGCCGTGCTCGGCCGCGTGGGCTCCACGTCGATGAGCGCCTCGTTCGACTTCCTCGCCTCCGCCGACGCCGCCCATCTCGCCACGCTCCTGGACGGCGAGCTGCCGCAGACCGTCGCACTCGTGCTCGCGCACCTCCCCGCCGATCAGGCCGCCGCCGTGCTCGCCGCGCTGCCCGACCCCGCCCGGACCGACGTCGCGCAGGCCATCGCCACCATGGGCACCGCCTCCCAGGAGGCCATCGCCATCGTCGCCGACGCCCTCAAGGCGCGGACCGGCAGCCTCGCGTCGCGGGACAGCCCCGAGGTGCTCGGCGGCGTCGAGCCGCTCGTGGAGATCATCGGCCGCTCGGGGGCCACCATCGAGAAGGCCCTGCTGGCGAGCATCGAGGACCGCGACAGCGCCCTCGCGGAGGACATCCGCTCGCGCATGTTCACGTTCGCGGACATCGTCAAGCTCGACGACCGGGACACCCAGCGCGTGCTGCGGGGCATGGACATCCGGTCGCTGGCGCTGGCCCTCAAGGGCGCCCAGCAGCCGATCGTCGACCTCATCCGCCGCAACGTGTCCGAGCGCAACCGCGAGAACCTCGACGAGGAGGCCAGGTCGCTGGGCCCCGTGCGCGTCTCCCAGGTCGAGGAGGCGCGGGCTGAGATCGTCCGCACGATCCGGGCGCTGGAGGCCGCCGGGGACATCACCGTGCAGCGGGCCGACGAGGACGAGTATGTCTACTGACGCCTTCGCCCCCGCCGCGTTCCCCCGGCTCGGCGGCTCGGACCACCGCGGGGAGCAGGAGCGCGCGCGCCGCCGCGGGTACGCCGAGGGCCACGCCGCGGGCTTCCGGGCGGGCACGGCCGACGCCGAAGCCGCGCACCGCGCCGCCGCGGCCGAGCAGGCGGAGCGGGAGCGCCATCGCGCCGAGGAGATGGCCGCCGCGGTGGCGGCCCTGCACGCCGCGGCACGCTCCCTGGCGGAGCGGGAGGCGGAACTGGAGGCCGCCGCGACGACCCAGGTGCTCTCCCACGCGATCGACCTCGCGGAGCTCCTCCTCGCGGCCGAGCTGAGCGATGCGGGCACCGCGGCGGCCGCTGCGGCCCGCCGCGCCCTGAGCGCGACCGCGCCGGCCGCGGTACGCAGCCTCCGCGTCCATCCGGAGGATCTCCGGCTCCTCGCCGCGGAGACCGGAGACGACCTCGCCGCATTCCCGCTCGTCGCCGACGACACCCTCGCCCGCGGCGACGCCGTGGCCGTGCTCGCGCACGGCGTCATCGACGCGAGGGTCGGGACGGCGTTCGAGCGCGCGCGCCGCGCCCTCGCGGAGGGCACGCCGTGAGCTCCTGGGCGGCGGTGCTCGAGGCGGCGCGGCCGGAGCGCATCGGCGAGGTCTCCCAGGTGCGCGGACTCAGCGTGCAGGTGCGCGGGCTCGACGGCGCCATCGGGGACGTGGTGACGCTCGACGGCATCGACGCCGAGGTCGTGGCGACGGGCGAAGACGGGCTGCGCTGCATGCCGCTCGCCCCGGTCGCCGGACTCATCGTCGGCGCCCCGGTGCGCGGCCGGGGCGGCCCGGTGCGCGTTCCCACCGGACGCGCGCTGCTGGGCCGGGTCCTGGACGGCCTCGGGCGTCCCATCGACGGCAAGGGTCCGCTCGCGGCGCCGCAGGTGAGCCTGGATCACGACACCCCCTCGATCATGGAGCGCGATCGCATCGACACCCCGCTCCCCCTCGGCGTGCGCGCGCTCGACACCCTCGTCAGCGTCGGCCGAGGTCAGCGCGTCGGCCTGTTCGCGGGATCGGGCGTGGGCAAGTCGTCGCTGCTGTCGATGATCGCGCGCGGCACCGAGGCCGAGGTCACCGTCATCGCCCTCGTCGGCGAGCGGGGCCGCGAGGTGCGCGAGTTCATCGAGGACGACCTGGGCCCGGAGGGACTCGCCCGCTCGGTCGTCGTCGTCTCCACTTCCGACCAGCCGGCGATGGCCCGCATCCGCGCCGCGTTCACCGCCACCCGGATCGCGGAGGCCTTCCGCGACGACGGGGCGCACGCGATCCTCATGATGGACTCGCTGACCCGCGTCGCCATGGCCCAGCGCGAGATCGGGCTCTCCGCGGGCGAGCCCCCGGCCACCCGCGGCTACCCGCCCTCCACCTTCTCGCTCCTCGCCGGGCTGCTGGAACGCGCCGGCACCGACCGCGCCGGCTCCATCACGGGCATCTACACCGTGCTCGTCGACGGCGACGACCACAACGAGCCGATCGCCGACGCGGTCCGCTCCATCCTCGACGGCCACGTCGTACTCGACCGCGCCCTCGCCCTCGCCGGTCACCACCCCGCCATCGACGTCCTCGGGTCCGTGTCCCGCGTGGCCGGCAAGATCACGAGCCGGGAGCGCCGCGCACAGGCGGCCACCCTCCGCGCCGTGCTCGCGGCCCGACGCCGGGCGAACGACCTCATCGACATCGGCGCCTATCACGCCGGCGCCGACGCCCGTATCGACGCGGCGATCGCCCATGAACGGCCGATCTCGGCGTTCCTCACCCAGCCGCTCGACGAGACGAGCGCGATCGACGACTCCTGGGCCCGCCTGGAGAGCCTCGTCTCCGCCTTCGAGGGGGTCTCATGAGCAGAGGGTTCTCGCTCGCCGGTCTCCTGCGCGTCCGGGAGATCCAGGAACGCGCCGCCGCGCAGCGTCTGTCGCGCGCGGTGATCGACGCGCAGCACACCGAGGCCAGGGACCGGGCACTGCGCGCGCACCTTGCCGGCACGGACACGGAGGCCGTGGACGTCCGTGCGCTGGCGGCGCTCGCGGCGGCCCGGGTCTCCGGCCGGGCGCTGCTGGCCGACCTCACGACGCTGTCGGCCCTCCAGCAGGAGACGGTCGCGGAGGCACGGTCCGCGCACGCCGACGCCCGGCGCACGCTGCGCGGCCTCGAGCGTCTCGCGGACGGCCACGCCGAGGCGGTACGCGCCGCCGACCTGCACGCCGAGCAGGCGGAGCTGGACGAGATCGCCTCCCGCTCCCGGACGGAGGGCTCGGCATGACCGCTCTCGACCTCCTCGCGGCGCTCGACGTGCGCCCCCCGCGCTCCGCAGCCCCGGCCGGCCGCGGCGGCGCCCCCGGAGCCGCCGCCTTCGCCGACGCCGTGCGCGATGCCGCGCGGGAGACGGAGCCGGCCGGCCCCACGTCGCCCGAGGACCCCGCGACCGACGCAGCGCCGAGGAGCGACGGCACCGCGGCCGTTCCCGCCGACGGTGCCGTCGCCACGCCGCTTCCGCTCCCGGCCCCGTCGCCCTCCGGGTCGGTGGTCGCGCCGCCCGCGATCCCGACTGTCGTTCCGCCGGACGCCGGCCCGACGGTGGTTCCGACGCCGCCCGAGGGAGAGCAGACTCCGGCGACTCCGTCTCCGGCACCTCCGTCTCCGGCGGGTCCGGCCATCTCCGGCACCGACGCGCTCCCCCTGCCCGCCGTCGACTCCGCCTCCCCCGCGGCGACGCCTCCTCATGCGGAGGCGGTGCCCACGGCGGCCGGCATGGCACCGGTCGACGCACCGGTCGACGCCGGAGCGGTCCGGTCGGCCCCCGCTCTCGCGTCGTCGGCGCCATCGACCGCGCCTCCGACGACCGGAGCGGTCGTGCCGTCCCCGCCCTCCTCGTCCATCGAGGCAGCGGCGGGCGCGCGTACCGGCGAGGACGGCGGGACGAGCGCAGGATCGGACGGCAGGACGTCCCACCTCGCCGGGCCGGCGCCGGACGGAGCGACGGCCACGCTCGCGCTCCCGACCGAGGCCCCGACCGTCCCCGAGACCCCCTCCGTGTCCGGGACGCCCTCCATCCCGGTGCCGTCCGCCGCCACCCCCGCAGGCTCGAGCGCCGTCGACCCGGTCGCAGCCGGGTCCACGCCCGCGCCGAGCCCGGTCGCCGCCACGGCCACCGCGCCCGTCACGCCGCCGAGCGCCGTCCCCGCGCCGGTCCGACCGGCCCTGCTCCCCCAGGTGGCGGCTCCGGTGCTGTCCCTGGCCCAGGCCCCCGACGGCGATCACCGGATCACGCTCACCGTCTCGCCGGAGAACCTCGGTCCCGTCACCGTGCGGGCCCACATCGCCGGCTCCACCCTGCGCATCGAGCTGCAGGCCCCGAGCGAGATCGGCAGGGACGCCCTGCGCGCCCTCCTCGTCGATCTCCGCCGGGACCTCGCGGTCGCCGCGCCGCACGCCACCCTGAGCCTCAGCACCGGGGACGGCTCGTCCTCCTCGCCCCAGCACGGCGCGACGACGCACGGCCAGACCGGGAACGGCGACCCGGACACCCCGCGCCCGCCGACCACCCCGCGTCCCCCGGCCTCGGCGCCGACCGCTTCCCCGCCCCCGCCCGCACCGCCCGCCGCGCCCACCGGCGGCATCGACGTCTACGCCTGATCAGAGAGGACTCCATGACCACGGTCGACTCCATCACCGGCACCCTGCCCCCGGGTGCCACGCCGACGTCCGGTGTGCAGACCGGCAGCACGACGCCGGCGACAGAGCGCAAGAAGACCCTCGACTCGGAGGTGTTCCTCAAGCTGCTCGTGACCCAGCTCACCAACCAGGATCCGAGCTCGCCGATGAACACCAACGAGATGATCTCCCAGACGACGCAGCTCGCCTCGATGGAACAGCTGACGGCGCTCGCCTCGACCAGCACCGAGAGCTTCGCCCTCAGCATGCGGCAGACCGCCGCCGCCCTCCTCGGGCAGGAGGCGCAGTACGTCGACGCCGACGGTGTCACCCAGAAGGGCGTCGTCACCGCGGTCTCCTACGCGGGAGCCGTCCCCACCGTGACCATCGGCGAGAAGTCGATCCCCCTCGACGCGATCTCCGGCGTCTCCCTCGTCCCCGGCACCGCTGCCTGACCCCGCTCCCCAGAAAGGCACCACCATGCTCCGTTCCCTCTTCTCCGGAATCTCCGGACTCCGCTCGCACCAGACCATGCTCGACGTCACGGGCAACAACATCGCCAACGTCAACACGACCGGCTTCAAGGCGTCCTCCGTGCAGTTCCAGGACTCCCTCTCCCAGCTCCTGCGCAACTCGATGCTGCCGCAGCAGGCGGCCGGCGGGCAGAACCCCGCCCAGGTCGGACTCGGCGTGCAGGTCGCCGGCATCAGCACCAACTTCGCCGGAGGAGCCCCGCAGCCGACCGGCGTCCCCACCGACCTGATGATCTCGGGCGACGGCTTCTTCGTCGTCCGCTCCGGGGGCGAGACCCTCTACACCCGCAACGGCGGCTTCACGTTCGACGCGAGCGGCCGTCTCGTCGGTGCCGGAGGAGCCCTCGTCCAGGGCTGGACCGCGACCAACGGGGCGATCGTCCCCGGTCAGGGCATCGGGGACATCACGCTCCCCGTCGGCGCCCTCAGCCCCGCGGCCGCCACCACCACCGCGCGCGCCACCGGGAACCTGCCCTCCGGCGCCGCGGTCGGCGAGACGCTCGTGCGCGACATCAAGACCTACGGCGCCGACGGCTCCGCGTCAACCCTGCGGCTGACGTTCACGCGCAGCGCGACCGGGTGGGACGTCACCGACGGGGCGGGTGCGAGCACCGCACTGACCTTCACCGACGGGGTGCAGAACGGCGCCGGGAGCATCGTGTCGGGCGGCGTCACCGTCGACCTGTCCGGTGTGACCGGCTTCGCCGACGTCAACGACATCGCGATCAAGGAGCAGAACGGCAAGCCGGCGGGCACGCTGAGCTCCTACGCCCTGACGAACGACGGCAGCCTCGTCGGCACCTTCAGCAACGGCGACACCCAGGTGCTGGCACGCATCGCGCTGGCCGGATTCGTGAACCCCGGGGGCCTGGAGAAGGTGGGCTCCTCGCAGTTCCGCCCGAGCGGCAACTCCGGTCAGGCCGAGCTCGGACAACCGGGCACCGGCGGCCTCGGCGGCATCATCAGCGGCGCGCTCGAGATGTCCAACGTCGACCTCTCGCAGGAGTTCACCAACCTCATCGTCGCGCAGCGCGGCTTCCAGGCCAACGCCCGCATCATCACCACGAGCGACGAGGTGCTGCAGGAGCTCACGAACCTCAAGCGCTGACCCCTCCCGAGACCCCGTCTTCGCGTCGAGGCCCCGCCGTGTCCACGTGGATACGGCGGGGCCTCGACGATAGAGCGGGGTGTCGCGGGGTTGGTGGGTCAGACGTAGATGCCGCGCTGCTCCATGAAGAGCACGGGGTTGGTGTACCCACCGTTGATGTAGACCTCGAAGTGCAGGTGGCAGCCGAACGAGCGTCCCGTGTCGCCGGCGTAGGCGATGACCTGACCGGACTGCACCCACTGCCCGCTGCGGACGATGATGCCGCCCGGCTTGATGTGCGCGTACCCCGTGCTGACGCCGCCGCCGTGCTGGATGCGCACGTAGTTGCCGTAGTTGCCGTTCGGGCCGGCGTAGTCCACCGTCCCGGAGTTCGCGGCGTAGATCGCGGCGCCGCAGCCGTTGGCGAGGTCGGCCCCGTAGTGGAAGCTCGACGAGCAGCCCTGTGGACCGCAGATGGGCGTGCGCGGACCGTAGCTCGAGCTCCGCGCCCCGCCGTGCGGGCGCACCCAGCCGCCGTTGCCCGGCGTGCCACCGCCGCCGCCACCGCCACCACCGCCGCCGCTCGTCCCGCGGCCGGCCGCAGCCGCCGCCGCGGCAGCAGCCGCCGCCTCGCGCTTGCGACGGGCTTCCTCCTCGCGCCGCCGTGCCTCCACGCCCGCCTGGTACCCCGCGACCGTCTTGGTCGTGGTGTCCTTGAGCGCCGCCAGCTGGGCCTTGAGGGTCTCGAGGTTCGCCGCCTGCTCGTCGAGCGCGGCCTGGGCCGCGTCCGCCGCCTGCTGCGCCGCGACCATCTTCTGCTCGGCGACCTGCTGCAGGCGGTCGCGCTCGTCCCTGGCGACCTGCGCCTGCGCGGTCAGAGCCTGCGCGGTGTTGCGCGCCGAGACGGCGTTGTCGTAGGTGGTCTGGTTGTACTCGAGGAACTTGTTCATGGTGCCGAGCCGCGACAGCAGCTCGTCGGCGTTGGCTCCCGACCCGGCGAAGAACAGCTCCAGTGCGGTGTCGTCGCCGCCGCTGCGGTAGAGCTGGGCCGCGATCTGGCCGGCCTTCTTCGCGGTCTCGTCGGCGAGCGCCGCCTTCTCGTCGGCCTGGGCCTGCAGGGCGTCCGCCTCGGTGATCGCGGCGAAGTAGGCCTGCTGCGCCTCGAAGAACTCGTCGGACGCGACCTGTGCCGCCGCCTGGGTCTCCGCGACCTTGCGCTCCAACGACTGGATCAGCCCCTGGATCCGGCTGACCTCGCCGGCCTTGGCCGCCTCGTTGTTCTTCGCGCGCTGCACGTCGTCCCAGCTCGGGTACGACGCGGCATGCGCGGCCGTGACCCCCGAACCGACGCCGAAGGCGGCGAGCGCGACGACGCCCAGCGCGCCGATCCCGAAGGCATGGCGCCGGCTGACCGGCTGGTTCCACAGCGCGCCGCGTTCGGCAGCGGTCGGCGCGCAGCCGCACTCCTCGGCCGCCGTCGCCGCGGCCTTCTCCACGTTCCGATCCCGCACAAGGCTCCCTTCGCCCGCTGCTCATCGTCCCCCGCCCCTGGTCCCTATCGGCGACGACGCGCCCGCCGTGAGAAAGATCCCGCTCGGTCCGACCCCGCGCTAACGCGGCGCAGCACCCGGCCGACAGTCCTCTCCGACAGCCCAGGACGGGCCGTCGGTTCCCCGCTCTCGGGCGGGGCGAGCTTTTTCCAGGATGGAGCCCATGATCGTCCTCACGCGCCTGAACCGTTCCCGGTTCGCGGTGAACCCCGACCTGATCGAACGTGTCCAGGCCACGCCGGACACGACGATCATGATGGTCGACGGCGCGACCTTCGTCGTCACGGAGACGATGGACGACGTGATCGCCCGGATCACCCGCTTCCGCGCCGGGATCCTCGCGACCGCGGCCGCACTGGTCGCGGCCGGCGACGAGGTCGGCGCTCCCGCCGTATCCGTCACGGGAGGGGACGCCTGATGGATCCGTCTCTCATCCTCGGGCTCGTCCTCGCGTTCGGCGCCCTCATCGCCATGATCAACCTGGAGGGCGCGACGATCGGGTCGCTCCTCCTGCCCGCGCCGATGGTGCTCGTCTTCGGTGCCACGATCGCGGTCGGGCTGGCCAGCGGCACGCTGCGCGACGCCCTGCACGCCGTGAAGTCCCTCCCCCGCGCGTTCCGCGGCGAGCGCCGGACCGCGCAGAGCACCATCGACACGGTCGTCGGCTACGCGGAGAAGGCCCGCGCCGAAGGGCTCCTGGCGCTGGAGCAAGGGCTGGACGAGGAGAAGGATCCGTTCCTGCGGCAGGCCCTGCAGAGCATCGCCGACGGGACCGACGCGGAAGACCTCCGCGTGCTGCTCGAGGACGAGCTGTCGTCCACGGCCGCCCGGAACCGCACCGCCTCCCGCTTCTACATGACCCTCGGCGGGTTCGCCCCCACGGTCGGCATCATCGGCACGGTCGTCTCCCTCACCCACGTGCTGGAGAAGCTCGACAAGCCGGACACCCTCGGACCCATGATCGCCGCCGCCTTCGTCGCCACGCTGTGGGGCCTGCTGTCGGCGAACTTCATCTGGCTCCCGATCGGCGGCCGCCTGCAGCGTCTGGGCGAGCTGGAGCTCGAGCGCATGACGGTGCTCATGGAGGGCATGCTCGCCGTCCAGGCCGGTGCCGCCCCCGCGCACGTCCGCGAGCGCCTGAGCGCGCTCGTCTCCGATCGTTCCCCCGGCCGCTCCCGCCGCCGCGAGCAGCCGGCGGAGGCGGCGGCCGAGCACGAGGACCTCTTCTCATGAGCGTGCGCACCCGACGCCGCGTCCAGGAGTCCGAGCACAGCGGGCCGGACGAGCGCTGGATGGCGTCGTACCTCGACATGGTGACGGTGCTGATGTGCATGTTCATCGTGCTCTTCGCCATGTCGACCGTCGACCAGGAGAAGTTCGAGGCCCTGAGCGCGTCCCTCGCGACCGGCTTCGGCCAGGAGCCCTCCGACGACATCGATGTGACCAGCGGCGTCGTCGTGCCGCCCGAGCTCGTGGACGACGAGGGCGAGGACTTCGCCGACACCGGGCTGGAGGCCGCGCAGCGCGAGTTCGACGAGCTCTCCGCCCTCCGCGAGCGCCTGCGCCAGGTGCTGGCGGACCGGGGGCTCGAAGCCGACGTCACCTTCACGATCGACGAGCGCGGTCTGACCATCGGACTCGTGAGCGCGGAGACCTTCTTCACCACCAACAGCACGGACCTCAGCCCGGCCGCGACGCAGGTGCTCGATGCGCTCGGGTCGGTCCTCGTCTCGGCCCCCAACGAGATCTCGGTGGAGGGGCACGCCGACGCCCGCGGCTCGGTCGCCCCCTTCCCGACCAACTGGGAGCTCTCCGCCGGGCGCTCCACGCAGGTGCTGCGCTACCTCGTGGAGGCCGCCGGCCTGCCCCCTGCCCACCTCAAGTCCGTCGGGTTCGGCGACACCCGCCCGGTCGCCGCCGGCAGCACGCCGGAGCAGCTCGCGGAGAACCGCCGGGTGGACATCGTCATCCTCTCCGATGCCAGCGAGGAGGTGCGAGCGCTGATCCCGGCCGCGGGTGCCGCGCAGACCTCCCCCTGACCCGTCCCTAACGCACGCCGCTCACCGCCCGATAGTCGGGTTCGTGGTGATGGATGACGGCGTGCGCTCTCGGGCGCGCGCGGAGACGGCGATCGCCGACGTCGAGGTCTACGACTTCGGACGCGCGGCGACGCTGTCGCGCGAGCACGCCCGCACCCTGGAGCTCGCGTTCGAGACGTTCGCGCGGCAGTGGTCGGCCCAGCTCTCCGGCAAGATCCACGTGCGCGCCACCATCGCCGTCGAGCACGTCGGCATGCTCACATACGGCGAGTACGCGCAGTCGCTTCCCACCACGACGACCATGATCGTGTGCGCGCTGCCCGATTCGGACGAGCGCATGATCGTCCAGGTGCCGATCCCGACCGCGACCTCGTGGATCGTGCAGATGGTGGGAGGACGATCGACGTCCACCGCCGAGGACCGCACCTTCACCCCGATCGAGCAGGCGCTGATCCGATCGCTGATCGCCGACGCCATCGACCACCTCACCGGCAGTCTCGACGGCCTGCTGCCCGCAGGCGTGACCGTCGCCGGCATCCAGTACAGCTCCCAGTTCGCGCAGGTGGCCGCCGCCGGGGAGCCGGTGATCGTCGCCCGCCTGTCGATGCGCCACGGCGGCCGGACGGTGCCCGCCAGCATCATGCTCCCCGCGTCGGTCCTCGCCGGGTTCGCGGTACGCGCCTCCGACGCCGACCGCACCGAGACCCCGGGACTGGTCCGGCGGCAGGTGGAAGCCGCCCCGGTCGAGGTGGCGCTGCGGCTGGCTCCCCGCACCGTGCTCCCCCGCGAGGTGCTCGATCTCGCCGTCGGCGACCTGCTGCCCCTGCCGCACGCCGCCGACCGTCCCCTGCTCCTCACCGTGGGCGACCAGACGGTCGCGACCGCCGCCGTCGGCAGCGCGGGCGCCCGGCTCGCCTGCGTCGTGACCGCCACCGTCCCCGAAACCGCCCCCGCTCAGGAGTCCGCGTGATCAGCACCACCGCTTACGAGTCCGCCGTCGCCGCCGCGTTCGCGGCCCGGCTGCCCACCGCCGCACCGGTCACCGCGCGCGCCTCGCAGGTGTCCGGCGACACCGGCGACGCGGTGGTCGCGCAGTTCGTCGGCGAGGCGAGCGCCCAGCTCGCCGTGCAGCTCCTCGACGCCGACGTGCTCGTCGACGGCCTCGGGGACCGCCCGCTCACCGACCGGCTGCTGGACGCGCTCGAGGCCGCGGCGACCGCCCTCGGTCCGGGCCTGCTCGGCGAGGCCGCGGTCGGCGACGCCTCGGCCGTGTTCGCCGACCCGCAGACCCAGCTCTTCGACCTCGTGGACCACACCGAGCGGATCATCGGCCGCCTCGCCGTGCGGATCACCCACCGCCCCGCGCGCCCGACCGGGGCCGACGGCCGCCTGCACCGCATCGCGGGCGTCGAGATGGAGCTGACGGTGGAGATCGGCCGCACCCGCATGGCCGTCCGCGACGTGCTCGACCTCGAGCCCGGTCGCATCGTCGAGCTCGATCGCTCCGCGGGCGCTCCCGCCGACGTCAAGCTCAACGGCCGCACGATCGCGCACGGCGAGGTCGTCGTCGTCGATCAGGACTACGCGGTGCGGATCACCCGCATCCTCGAGAACGTCGAGGCCTGACCCTGGACGACCTCCTGCTCGCGCTGCGGGTCGGGCTGTCGCTCGCCGCCGTCCTCGGGCTGCTCTGGTTCCTGCAGCGCCGGGTCTCGAAGACCCAGGCGCGGCGCCGCGACGCCGAGGCGATCACGGTGCTCGGGCGTCAGGGCATCGGTCCGAAGGCGCAGCTCGTGGTCGTGCAGACCGACGACGCCCGCTACGTGCTCGGGGTCACCGAGCACGGTGTGAGCGTGGTCGACCGCCTTCCCCTGCGGCCGGAGCCCGCGGAGTCCGAGGTCGGGCACCCGCCGGCCACCCGCACGGCCGACGACGCCGAGTTCGACCGCATCCTCGCCGCCGCCGCACTCACGAGCGCGCCCCCGGCGGTCGCCCCGGCACCGGAGCTCCGTCGCCGCGTGCGGCACCGCAACGACCCGCTCCGCGGTTCCATCCTCTCCCCCGACACCTGGCGGCAGACCGCCGAGGCCCTCCGGCGCGCACGATGACCGCGACCCGTGCCGTCGATCGCGGTCGCGCCTCGCGGCTGGTCGTCCTCGTCGCGGTCGCGATCCTCCTCGCCGTCGTCCTCGTCGCCCTCTCCGGCACCGCCGCGCACGCGGAGGTCACCCCGGACGACGGCGAGGGCGTGACGATCGACATCAACGGCATCGACGGCGGCCCGTCCGGCTCGATCCTCACCCTCCTGGGGATCACGCTGCTGTCGGTGGCCCCCGCGCTGCTGCTGATGATGACGTCGTTCACGAAGATCTTCGTCGTCCTCGCCATGACCAGGAACGCGCTGTCCCTCCCGACGATCCCGCCGAACCAGGTGCTCGCGGGCCTGTCGCTGTTCCTCTCGCTGTTCATCATGTGGCCCGTGCTGACCGAGATCAACACGCTCGCGGTGCAGCCGTACATCGACGGGGCGCTCACGTTCACGCAGGCCGTGGACGTCGGGCAGGCCCCCCTGCGGGAGTGGATGCTGCACTACACGCGCGAGGAGGACCTCGCGCTGATGACCCGGATGGCCGGGCAGGACAATCCGGAGGACGCCGCGAGCGTGCCGATGTACACGCTCATCCCCGCGTTCATGATCTCGGAGCTGCGGGCCGCCTTCATCATCGGCTTCGTGATCTTCGTGCCGTTCCTCGTGATCGACCTCGTCGTGGCGGCGGCGCTTATGTCGATGGGCATGATGATGCTCCCGCCGGTCATGATCTCGCTGCCGTTCAAGATCCTGCTGTTCATCCTCGTCGACGGGTGGGGGCTCATCATCAAAGCGCTCCTGGAGAGCTACGGAGGTGTGGGATGAGTCCCGAAGCCGTCCTCGACATCGGTGCCCAGGGGCTGCTGATCGCCGCCAAGCTCGCCGCCCCGATGCTCATCACCGCGCTCGTGGTGGGCTTCGCGATCTCGCTGCTGCAGTCCATCACCCAGGTGCAGGAGGTGACGCTGTCGTTCGTGCCGAAGATCGTCGCGGTGGGCATCGCCCTGCTCATCGCGGGGAACTGGATGATCGCCGAGATCATCGCCTTCACGAACGAGATGTTCGCCCGCATCCCGTCGCTGCTGAGCGGATGAGCCCGTGTTCATCCCGATCGACTTCGCGTGGCTGGAGGCCACCCTGCTCGCCGCCGTGCGCATCACGGCGTTCATCATGATCGCCCCGCCGTTCTCGTACGGCGCGATCCCGGTGCGCGTGAAGGCGATGCTCTCGATCGGACTGTCGCTCGCGGTGGGGGCTGCCGTCGCGCCCGGGTACGAGAGCCTGGACACCGGGCCGTTCCTCGGTGCGCTCGTGATCCAGCTGCTCACCGGGGCCCTGCTCGGCTTCCTCGTGCTGCTGTGCTTCTCCGCGGTGCAGGCCGCGGGCAGCCTGATCGACGTGTTCGGCGGTTTCCAGCTCGCCCAGGCCTTCGATCCGGCGGCGATGGTCAACGGCGCGCAGTTCACCCGGCTCTTCCACCTCACCGCGCTCACGCTGCTCTTCGCCTCCGGCGGCTATCAGCTCATCCTCGCCGGGCTCGCCCGCAGCTTCGACGCGGTGCCGGTCGACGGCATCTTCCGCGTGGCGGGACCCGCCGAGCTGCTCGTCGACGGGGTGTCCCAGATGGTGCTGGCGGCCGTGCAGATCGCGGGTCCTCTCGTCCTGGTGCTCTTCCTCGCCGACGTCGGGCTCGGTCTCATCACGCGCGTGGCGCCGGCGCTCAACGCCTTCGCGATGGGCTTCCCCGTCAAGATCCTCCTCACGCTCCTGCTCGCGGGCGCCGTGTACGTCGCGTTCCCGGGAATCGTCGACGCCCTCGCCACCCAGGCGTTCCGCCTGATGCAGGGGGTGACACCGTGAGCGGCTCGGACAGCGGCGAACGCAGCGAGAAGGCCACCGAGAAGCACCTCAGGGAGGCCAGGCAGAAGGGCCGGATCGCCCGCAGTCAGGACCTCACGGCGTGGCTCGGCATCGGCGCCGCCGCCGTCATGATGCCCGCCGCCATCGCCGCGGGGACCGCCGCCGGCACCGAGCAGCTGGTGACCCTCGCCGGGCTCATGCAGGCGCCTTCTCCGGAGGCCGCGCTCGCCGCCCTCGGACGGGCCCTCGCCTCGGTGCTGCCCACGCTGGGCGCGCTGCTGGCCGCGGTCGCGATCGTGACGCTGTTCGGCGCGGTGGTGCAGGGCGGCGTGCACCTGCGGAAGCTGTCCGGGCGCTACGAGCAGTTCAACCTCGTCTCCGGCGTGCGGCGGGTGTTCGGCCTGCAGGCGCTGTGGGAGGGGGCGAAGGCGCTCCTGAAGACGGCCGCCATCGCCCTCGCCCTGTGGGTCGTCATCTCCGGGCTCATGCCGGTGCTCACGGCGAGCGGCGCGCACTCCGTGTCGCGGCTGCTCGGCACCGCGGCGGACGGCACCGCGGCCCTGCTGCAGACCGCCATCGCCGTGGGTCTGGTGCTCGCCGCGATCGACCTGTTCGTCGTGATGCGCCGCAACCGCAAGCACACGCGCATGACCAAGCGCGAGGTGCGCGACGAGAACAAGAACTCCGAGGGCGACCCGCTCATCCGGCAGCAACGCCGGTCGCGTCAGCTCGCGGTGAGCCGCAACCGCATGATCGCCGCGGTCGCCGGCTCCGACGTCGTGGTCGTCAACCCCACGCACATCGCCATCGCGCTCGAATACGACCCCGGCACGTCCGCCCCGCGGGTCGTCGCGAAGGGCAGCGGCGTCATCGCCGAGCGGATCCGCGAGAAGGCGCTCGAGTCCGGCGTCCCCCTCGTCCGCGACATCAGCCTCGCTCGCGCTCTGCACGCCGCGTGCGAGCTGGGCCAGGAGATCCCCGAAGACCTCTACAACGCCGTGGCACGGGTCCTCGTGTTCGTCGACGCGCTGCGGCGCCGAGGCGCCGCCCGCGGCATCCACTCGCTCCCCTACCGGAGGACCGTATGAAGAAGCTCCTCACCACGCTCGGGGTGCCGATCGGCGTCGTCGGCATCATCATGCTGCTCGTCGTCCCGGTGCCGCCGTTCCTGCTCGACGTGCTGATCATCCTCAACATCATGTTCGCGCTGGTGATCCTGCTGACGTCGATGTTCGTGAAGAAGCCGCTCGACTTCTCGGTGTTCCCCTCGCTGCTGCTCGTGGCGACGCTGTTCCGGCTCGGGCTCAACGTCGCCTCCACCCGCCTCGTCCTCGGCGAGGCGTACGCGGGACAGGTGATCGAGGCGTTCGGGGCGATCGCGGTGGGCGGCTCGCTCATCATCGGCGCCGTCGTGTTCCTCATCCTCGTCGTGATCCAGTTCGTCGTGGTGACCAAAGGTGCAGAGCGCGTGGCCGAGGTCGGCGCCCGGTTCACGCTCGACGCGATGCCGGGCAAGCAGATGGCCATCGACGCCGACCTCAACGCCGGCCTCATCAGCGACACCGAAGCCCGCGAGCGCCGGGCGGAGGTCGCCGCCGAGTCCGACTTCTACGGCGCGATGGACGGCGCCTCGAAGTTCGTCAAGGGCGACGCGATCGCCGGGCTCGTGATCATCATCATCAACCTCGTCGGCGGCATCGCGATCGGCCTCGTCCAGCACGGCATGTCGATCGACCAGGCGGTGAGCACCTACAGCCTGCTCACGATCGGCGACGGCCTCGTCACCCAGATCCCCGCGCTGCTCATGGCGGTCTCGACCGGCATGATCGTCACCCGCTCGACCGCCGAGGCCGAGATGGGATCGGCCGCATCGACGCAGCTCGGCCAGTCGCGCAACGCCCTCATCATCGCGGGGTCCGCGGCCATCGTCATGGCGCTCATCCCGCACATGCCGATGCTCCCCTTCCTGGTGATCGGCGCCCTGCTGCTGCTCATCGCCCAGCGCATCACCGCGACCCGCAAGCGGGAGGAGGCGGAGGCGGCGCAGGCACCCGCTCCCGCGCCGGTGGACCAGCCGGAGGAGCTCATCGAGCGCATGCGGGTGCACCCCCTCGAGATCCTCCTCGCCCCGGACATCGTGGATCTGGTGACCGGCGGCCCCGACGACCTCCTCGCGAGGGTCAAGGCGCTGCGGCGGCGCATCGCGCTCGACCTCGGTCTGGTCACCCCGCCCGTGCGCACCAGGGACAGCATCGAGCTTCCCCAGGCGACCTACGTCATCCGCATCGCGGGCGTCGAGACCGGGCGGGGCACCGCGCCGACCGGGTCGGTGCTGGCGCTCGGACAGGGCCTGGACAGCCTGCCGGGGACCGCCGCCCTCGACCCCGTGTTCGGTCTCGAGGGCAAGTGGATCCCGATGGAGATGCGCCACAGCGCCGAGTTCGCCGGAGCCACGGTGATCGACCGGGCGAGCGTCATCATCACCCACCTGTCGAGCGTGATCCAGACGCACGCCGCCCGCCTGCTCAGCCGCGAGGACGTGCGTCAGCTCACCGACGCCCTGAAGCAGGTCTCTCCCTCGGCGGTCGAGGAGCTCACCCCCGCGCTGCTGTCGCTCGCGGAGGTCCAGCGGGTGCTGCAGGGGCTGCTCGCCGAACGGGTGCCGATCAACGACCTCAGCCGCATCTACGAGGCGCTCGCGCTCCGTGCGAAGACCTCCACCGACCCGGAGGGACTGATCGAGGCCGCCCGTGCCGCCCTGGGACCGGCCATCGCCTCCCGCTTCGCGGAGGACGGCACCCTCCGAGTCGTCATGATCGCCCCGCTGCTGGAACAGGCGATGCTGGAGAGTCTTCGTCCCGGCGACGAGGGCTCGCAGATCGTCTTCGACCCGCCGCGGATGGAAGCGGTGATCGCGTCGGTGAAGCAGGCCGTGGCGACGCCGACGGACGGCGGCGAACCGGTGCTCGTCTGCGCCCCCTCGCTGCGTCCCGCCGTGCGGCGGCTGGTGTCGGCGCAGACCGACGGCCTCCCCGTCCTCTCCTACAGCGAGGCGACCGCCGCTCCCCTCACGATCGAGACGATCGGCGTGGTCCGCGACTCCTCCACCGCGTCGCTCGGGGCCGCCCCCGCCGCACCAGTAGGCTGAACGAATGCTGGTGTTGACGAGGCGGATCGGTGAGAGCGTGCGCATCGACGGCGAGATCGAGGTCACGCTGCTCGACATCAAGGGCGACAGCGTGCGCATCGGCGTCAAGGCCCCGCGGGAGACCCGGATCCAGCGCACCGAGATCATCGAGGCCGTCGTCGCCGAGAACGTCTCCGCCGCCGCCGACACCGACGCGAGCGCCGCGGATGCGATCACCGCGGCACTCGCGCGAGGGCGCGAGAAGCAGACCCCCTAGGCCCCGCGGGCCGGCGTCGTCGCGGCGCGGCGCTCCGCCGCGTTCCGCACGGCGTGCAGGGTCGCCGTCAGCACGGAGCGGTCGCGGCCGGCCGCCCATTCCGAGCGTGCGCCGTCGCGGTACTCGATCAGGGTGAGCGCGTCGCTGTCCGGGCCCGTTCCGATGCTCGTCTGGTGCAGACTCAGGATCTCGACGGGCAGACCGATTGCCGCGAGCGCCGTGCCCAGCGCCTCCACCGGACCGACGCCGTCGTGGCGGGTCCGCGTCTCGACGCCGTCGGCATGGAGCGTGATCGTCGTGCACCCTCCCGCGACGTCGGCATCCGCCCGCAGCCTCAGCGGTCCCGTGTCCGCGCTCGCGAGGTAGGCGGCGTGGAAGATGTCCCACACCTCCGCGGCCGTGACCTCGCGTCCCGTCTGCTCGGTGCGCCGCTGGACGTGACGAGCGAGGTCGATCTGCAGGCGCCGCGGCAGCTCGATCCCATAGGCGTCTTCCAGCAGGTACGCGATGCCGCCCTTCCCGGACTGCGAGTTGACGCGGATCACGGCGTCGTAGCTGCGGCCGATGTCCGCCGGGTCGATGGGCAGATACGGCACGCGCCATTCGATCTCGTCCTCGGGGCGGCCCTCCTCCGCGGCACGGGCGCGATGCTCCGCGAACCCTTTCCGGATGGCGTCCTGATGGGTGCCCGAGAAGGCGGTGTGCACGAGGTCGCCGGCATACGGGTGCCGCGCGTGGATGTCGATGCCGTTGCAGTGCGCGACGGTCCGGCGGATCTCGTCGATGTCGGAGAAGTCGATCATCGGATCGACCCCCTGCGCGTGGAGGTTGAGGGCGAGGGTCACGAGGTCGACGTTGCCGGTGCGCTCCCCGTTGCCGAAGAGGCACCCCTCGACCCGCTGCGCACCGGCGAGGACGGCGAGTTCCGCGCAGGCGACGCCGGTACCGCGGTCGTTGTGCGGATGCACGGAGAGGATGACCCCGTCGCGACGCCCGAGGTTGCGGTGCATGTACTCGATCTGGTCCGCGTAGACGTTCGGGGTCGCGACCTCGACGGTCGCCGGCAGGTTCAGGATCACGGGACGCTCGGGGGTCGCGTCCCACAGGGTCGTCATCGCCCCGCACACGTCGAGGACGAAGTCCGGCTCGGTGAGGGTGAACACCTCGGGGGAGAACTCGAAGCGGACGTTGTCGAGCTCCCCCGCGAGGCGGAGCACGTCCTGGCCGCCGGCGAGGATCAGCGCCCTCAGCCCCTCCCTGCCCTGGCCGAGGACGACATCGCGCCACGTCGGCGCCGTGGCGGTGTACATGTGGATGACGACGGGGTTCCGGATGCCGCGCACGGACTCGACGGTCCGCTCGATCAGGTCACGCCGCGCAGGCGTGAACACCACGATCGTCACGTCGGCAGGAGCGAGGTCGGTCTCGGCGAGGAGCCGGACGAAGTCGTAGTCCGTCCGGGAGGCCGAGGGGTATCCGACCTCGATCTCCTTGTAGCCCATCGCGACCATGAGCTCGAAGAAGCGCCGCTTGCGGGCCGGGTCCATGGGCTCGGCCAGCGCCTGGTTCCCGTCCCGGAGATCCACAGGGACCCACAGGGGGGCCTGGGTCAGTCGCGCGCTCGGCCAGGTCCGCGTCTGCAGCGGCACGGCGACACGGGAGTACACGTCTCGATAGCGATGCGAGGGCATCTGCGAGGGCCGCTGCCTGTTCCAGTGCGGAGCGTCGTCGGGGAGGGCGCCGGACGGGGTGGCGAGGGTCGGGAAGGCGCGGGATGGGGTCATGATCGGGTTCCTGTTCGGATCGCGAGGAAGGCGACCGGCGCGTCCTGCTCCCCACGACGGGGAGCCGGTCTGACTAGACCCCGTCGTGGCGACGAAGGAGGAGGAACCGGGATGTGCGCATAGGGAGAACCTAGCACAACTCCTCAGACAAGCAGAGCAGTCGAGTCACCTGCGAGAATGGACCCATGACGACCGTGCGCCGCGAATCCCTCGCCGAACAGGCCGCCGAGCTGCTCCTCGCCCGGATCGGAGCCGGCGAATGGGAGGTCGGCGGGAAGCTGCCCGGCGAGACGACGCTCGCTCCGCAGCTCGGCGTGGGTCGCTCGACGGCCCGCGAGGCGATCCGCATCCTGGCCGGGCGCGGTGTGCTCGCCACCCGCCAGGGCGCGGGCGTCTTCGTCACGGCCGTCGAGCCCGCCCCGACCTGGGATGCCGTCCTCGACCGCGCCGACATCATCGCGGTCCTCGAGGCCCGCACCGCGATCGAAGTCGAGGCCGCGGCGCTCGCTGCGGAGCGCCGGACCGCGGCCGACCTGGACGAGCTGAGGCGCACGCTCGCCGAACGCGACCGTCGACGCGCGGACATCCGCGCGCACGTCGAGGCGGACATGGCCTTCCACCGGGCCGTCGTCGTCGCCTCCGGCAATCCCGTGCTGCGAGAGCTGTTCGACGGCTTCGCCCCGCGCTCGCTGCAGGCCATGATCGACATGCTGCGCATCCGCGGCCATCACGGCGACGCCGCCGACCAGGACGCGCACGGGCGTATCGGCGATGCGATCGCCGCGCGCGACCCCCGGACAGCCGGCGCCCTGACCCGCGAGCACCTCGATACGGTGAAGAGGCTGTTCGGCTGACGCCGGAAGGCGAGCTCAGACGGCGGTCAGATCCGACTCCTGCGCCCGTTTCCACTGATCCCCGCCGGCGTCGCGCGCCCGTTCCGCCGCGGATGCCGCCGCCGCGACGAGTGTGTCGTAGTCGTATCCCGCGACGGCTGCCGTCGCCCAGCCGATGCTGGCGGAGGAGCGGATCCCGCTCGCAGGCGCCTCCAGATCGATGATCGACACGGATGCCAGGATCGCCCGCAGGTGGAACCGCACCGCCTCGTCGCTTCCGTGGATGATGACGATCGCGCGGTCGTCGGCGACCCGCTCCGCATCGGCTGTCGCCGGAAGCGCGTCGCCGATGTCCGCGTGGAACCGATCGGCGATGCGTCGGAAGCCGGCGCTGCTCGACGCCTCGCGGAGGTCGGTGGGGTCGTCCAGGCGGATGTCGAGGATCGACCAGGCGGGGTCCTTCTGCGCTGACGCCTTGCGAAGCCGCTCCCTGGCGCGCTCCGCCGCGCCGTCCGTCCCGGGCGTCGCGCTCTCCACCCGCACGAGGAGCACGAGGGTGAAGGCTGCGCACGTGCTCACGACGATCGTCCCGACCGCGTTCATCCCGCGCAGCGCGCTGAGCTGCTCCTCCGTGCTCACGCCTCCCGAGACGAGGGCGGAGCCGGCGCTCACGACGGCGACCACGACGAAGCCGCACGCGGCGAGCGCGAGAGGCAGCACGATGTCCCGCGACGCCGGCTGCCCTCGGAGCAGCTCCCAGGCGAGCAGGCCGGCGAAGACGGCCATCGCCAGGAAGACGACGTGGAAGACCGGCAGATACCAGCGCGTGCCCGCCGTGAGGATCAGCGCCGTGGGGACGCCGACGAGCGCGAGGACGACCGGCAGCCAGGGCGCTGACCGTCCGAAGTGCATCCGCACCCCGAGCCACACGAGCGGCACGAAGGAGACGACGATCGCGGAGGCGGCCGCGCGGAGCACGGGGCTGCCGGTGTGGTGCCCGGCCAACCAGAGGTAGGCGCCGAGCATCCCGATGCCGAAGGCGACGCCCCAGACGATGGTCGCCCTGCTCGGCCGCGCCAGGGTGGCGAGACCGACGACGATCGCGGTGAGCACGGTCACCACGGCCACCATGCTCGTGGTGACGTCGACGCTGACGGGCACGAGCGGCGTCATACGGGGTCCTCTCTCATTCGTCGGGGGAAGCGGACGGTGACGGTGGTCCCGACGTCCACCTCGCTCGTCACGAGGATGGCGCCGCCGTGCGCGACCACGATGTCCCGCGCGATGCCCATGCCGAGACCGGTGCCGGCGATGCCGCCGCGCACGGCGCTGTCCGCGCGGAAGTAGGGCTCGAACAGCCGCGGCAGCTCCTCCTCGGCGATGCCGATCCCGGTGTCCGCCACGGTGACCTCGGCGTGTCCGTCCGACTCCGCCAGCCGCACCGTGATGCGCCCGCCCCCCGGCGTGTACTTCACGGCGTTGCCCAGGAGGTTGTCCAGCACCTGACGCAGCCGGAACGCGTCGCCCGTGATCACCATCCGCTCGGCCCCGTCGAGGACGAGCTCCTGCCGCGCGGCCCCCATCAGGGGCGCGAACGACGCGGCCGACTCCTCGACGACCACGCGCAGGTCCACCGGTTCGAAGGGGTCGTGCGAGACCCGCCCCGTCTGGGCCTGCATGCTCGTGACCAGATCCTGCAGCCGCTCCCCCGCGTCCGCGATAACCTCGATCTGCGCGGGCACGCGGCCGGGGAGGTCGTCGCGCTCGCGCAGGAGCTCGACGTGGCCGATGATCGCGGTCAGCGGGTTGCGCAGCTCGTGGGAGATCACGGCGGTCAGCGCCCGCCGCTCCTCGGCGGCCTCCAGGAGCGCGGTGACGTCGTCGATGACGACGAGGGTGATGCGCTCCCCCTCCCGGGCTCCGGCGATGGGCTGCGTGGTCACGGCCAGGGCGTGCCACTGCCCTGTCCCGTCGTACAGCCACACCCGCTCCTCCCGCATCGACTCCCCCGCGGCCGCCCGCGCCAGCGTCGTGCGCTCCGGGGTCAGAGCCGTCCCGCGCCGGGCGTCGTACTCGACGGACGCCGACGGGAGCGCCGCGCCGAAGCGGTCACGGCCGTAGAGGGTGCGGTAGGCGTCGTTCATCTGCAGGATGCGGCCCGCGGAGGTGACCACGACCAGCGCGATGCGCAGCGCGTCGATGACCTGCGTGACGCGCTCCTGGTTCGTCTCGGCCCGCTCCGCCGCCCGGTTCACCTGCTCGGAGCGGCGCTGCAGGAGCCGCCGTGCCGCGCCGGAGCGCTGGGCGCCGATGCGGACCGTCACGCCGAGGAAGCTCAGGGTGATGACGACCGTGAGCACGCGCAGCAGCACGTCCTCCGGCGGGCCGGAGCGGTCCGAGAAGAACACCAGGCAGCCGCCGCTGAGCGCGATGCCGACGAACACCCAGGGCATCGAGAAGTAGGTCGCCAGCCAGACCACGGGGAAGACCCAGAGGAAGCCGAGCCGGAGATCCGGCACGTTCGTCGTCAGTCCGACCCCGAGCACGTCGAGCAGCGGGAGGACCGTCACCGCCGTGCGCGGCAGACGTCGCCACGGGACCATGAGCGCCACCAGGGTGGTGACGACGATGAGGCCGATCCCCCCGATGAACAGCGGGATCGCGAGGGTCTGCGGCTTGAAGCCCGCGACCATCACCACGATGGCGACGATGCTCGCGGTGAACACCAGCTGCCACCGCCAGATCGAGACCGTGCGGATCATCAAGGTCCGCCTCCCGGTCGATCCTCAGCATTCACGCAAGATTACTCAAAGATCGTCACATCTCGCTCTTCAGGAGGCGTTCGCGCCCTACGATTCTGAGTGGGAGCCGACGCTGCGACTGGGGATTTCGCAGAAGCTGGGGCCGCGCGAGTGGGGATTCGCAGGCATCCGGGGCCGCGGTGGGGGAGCCGCGGCCTCGACCCCTCCCGTCAGGGGCGCCGATCGTCGGACGTGAGGCGGTATCCGACGCCACGCACCGTCTCGATGTAGCGAGGGGCGGTGGGACTGTCGCCGAGCTTCCGACGCAGATTGGCCATGTGCGTCTCGATCGCCCGCTTGTCGGGTTCGCTCACCCGATCGAAGGCGTCGCCGGAGGCTCCGCGCAGTCCGAGCGCGAGGTCGGCTTTGCTGCAGACCCGGCGGCCGGCCTCGAGGAGCGCCGCGAGCAGGTCGAACTCGGTGGGGGTGAGTTCGACGGGGCGCTGGGCGACGAGCACGAGGCGCGTGTCGAGGTCGAGACTGAGGTCACGGTGCACGAGCCCTCGCCACGTGGCCACGGTGGCATCGGCGGCGGCACCGGCCGGGAGCGCGGCACTCGGGGCGGGTGAGGCCGCGGGCACGGGGGTCGAAGCCGCCGGGACCTGCGCGGCGGCGAGAGGGAGCGGGTCCGTCGCCGGGGTGCGGGTGCGCCGGAGGAGCGCCTCGATCCGGGCACGCAGCTCGCGCGGCCGGAAAGGCTTCACCAGGTACTCGTCGGCACCGGAGGTGAGGCCGAGCACCACGTCCGACTCGTCGGCCAGGGCGGACAGCATGATGATGAAGGTGTCGCTGACCTGTCGGATGCGCCGCGCGACCTCGAAGCCGTCGATGCCGGGGAGGTTGATGTCGAGCGTGGTGATGATCGGACGGTGCGCCGCGACCGCCGCGAGCCCCTCCGGCCCGGAGCCGGCCAGCACGGTGCGGAACCCCGCGGCGAGGAACACCTCGTCCAGCAGCGACCGGACCCCGGGGTCGTCCTCGATGATGACCGCGACCAGCGGCTCCCCCGCCGTCACGCGCGCTCCTCACGGGTGATCGTGACGACGCGAGGTGCGTCGGCGTCGAGTTCCGACGGGTCGAGGGCGTCGTCCTCGCCGGCACCGACGGGGCGTTCGATCTCGATGTCCCACCAGGCGTCGGCGAGCTCCTCCGCCATACCGCGGCCCCATTCCACGACCACGACCGATCGCTCCAGGTCGAGGTCGAGGTCGTCGAGTTCCGCCGCGGAGCCGAGGCGATAGGCGTCGACGTGCACGAGCGGCGCGCGGCCGACGAGCGACGGATGCGTGCGGGCGATCACGAACGTGGGGCTCTGCACGGGACCGCGCACCCCGAGGCCCTCGGCCAGGCCGCGGGTGAACGTGGTCTTGCCCGCCCCCAGCGGCCCGGTGAGGATCAGGAGGTCGCCCGGCTCGAGCTGCTCGCCGATGCGCAGGCCGAGCTGCTCCATCTCCTCGGAGGTGGAGATCCGGCGGCGTCCGAGGAACGCGGGGTCCAGGCTCACGTCGTCCTCCGCGGCACCCGGTGACCGATGCGGGTGACGATCTCGTAGCCGATCGTGCCGGCGGCCTCCGCCCAATCCGTGGCCGACGGCACGCCGAGGGTCGGATCCCCGAACAGGGTGACCTCGTCACCGACACCCACCGGTGCATCCCCGACGTCCACGACGAACTGATCCATCGCGATCCGTCCGACGTTCGTGTAGCGGCGCCCTCCGATCGACACGGGCAGGCGTCCGGAGGCGCTGCGGGGCACGCCGTCGGCATAACCGAGGGGCACGAGCGCCAGGGTGGTCTCGCGGTCGGTGCGGTGCACGTAGTCGTAGGAGACCCCGGTACCGGCGGGAACACGACGGACGGCCGCCACCGCCCCGCGCAGGGTCATGGCCGGGCGCAGACCCAGTTCCGCGGAGGAGCGGTCGTCGAAGGGCGAGAGGCCGTACGTGCCGATGCCGATGCGGACGGCGTCCAGCCGTGTCTCCGGCAGGTCGATCGCGGCGGCCGTGGCGGCGATGTGGCGGATCTCCGGGCGTACGCCGAGCGCCGCGGCCTGCGCCACACCCTCCTCGAACCGGGCGAGCGCGGCGCGGTCGTCGGCCGGCGAGGCGTTGGAGAGGTGCGAGAAGAGGCCCACGATGCGCAGGCGGCCGATGCGCTCCAGCCGGGCGGCCTCGGCGAGCACCGTCCCCCAGTCGTCGGGAGCGATGCCGTTGCGCGAAAGCCCGGTCTCGAGCTTCAGGTGCACGGCGACCGGGCGGTCCGCGGACGCGGCGGCGGCGGCCGCCTGCAGCTGGTCGTACGACGAGATGCCGACCTCGACCCCTTCCGCTGCCGCCTCCAGGAACCGCTCCCCCGGGGCGTGCAGCCAGGCCACCACAGGCGCGTGCACGCCCTGACGCCGCAGTTCCAGCGCCTCCGGGATCTCGGCCACGCCGAGCCGCGTCGCACCGGCGGAGAGCGCGGCCACGGCGGTCGCGGCGGCGCCGTGCCCGTAGGCGTTGGCCTTGACGACGACGAGCACCTCGACTCCGGTGAGCCTGCGGAAGTGTCGCACGTTGTCGGCGATCGCATCGAGGTCGATCGTGGCCTCGCGGAACGGGACGGTCACAGCGGGGCTCCTTCGGCGACGACGAATGCGGCGGCGAGGCCGGCATCGTGGGTGAGGGTGAGATGCAGCGTGCGGATGCCGCGCTCCTCGACGACCGCGGCGGTGGATCCGGACAGCACGAAGTGCGGCTTTCCGGAGGCCTCCGAGGCGATCTCGATCTCGGTCCAGTGCACGCCGTCGGAGCCGCCGAGCGCCTTGATCAGCGCTTCCTTCGCGGCATATCGCGCGGCCAGAGAGGGCAGCCGGAGCTCCCGTTCGGACGGAGCGAACAGCCGCTCGCGCAGGCGAGGGGTGCGGGTCATCGTGCGCTCGAACCTCGGGATGTCCACGAGGTCGATGCCGGTGCCGATGATCACGCAATCAGCCTACTCGGGCTTGCCCACCCACCCCTCTCCGTACACCCCACCCCTTTGCGTGCGCACGCAGAGGGGTGGGAGGAACACAAGGGGGTGGGTCGGCGGTCACTCCACCGTGACGGACTTCGCGAGATTGCGCGGCTGGTCCACGTCGAGACCCTTCGCGGTGGCCAGCGCCATCGCGAAGATCTGCAGCGGCACCACGGCGAGCAGCGGCTCGAACATGGGTCCGGCGAGCGGGATGTGGATGACCTCGTCCGCGAAGGGCAGCACGGCGGCGTCGCCCTCCTCCGCCACGACGATGACGCGGGCACCACGGGCGCGGATCTCCTGGATGTTGGAGACGACCTTGGAGTGCACGAGCGCGGAGTGCCGCGGCGACGGCACGAGCACGAACACCGGCTGTCCCGGCTCGATCAGGGCGATCGGACCGTGCTTGAGCTCACCGGCGGCGAAGCCCTCCGCGTGGATGTAGGAGATCTCCTTGAGCTTGAGCGCTCCCTCGAGCGCGATCGGATAGCCGACGTGGCGACCGAGGAAGAGCACCGAGCGGGTGTCGGCCATCCAGCCGGCGAGCTGCGAGACGTGCTCGTGCTCGCTCTCCAGCACCTTCGCGACCTTCTCCGGCAGCGCGGCGAGCTCCTCGACGTCCGTGGAGGCGTCGGCGACAACACCGCGGACGCGGCCCATGTGCAGGCCGAGCAGCAGCAGGGCCGTGATCTGGGCGGAGAACGCCTTGGTCGAGGCCACGGCGACCTCCGGGCCGGCATGGGTGTACACGACGGCGTCGGACTCGCGCGGGATGGTCGCGCCCTGCGTGTTGCAGACCGACAGCGTGCGGGCACCGCGCTCCCGGGCGTACTTCACGGCCATGAGGGTGTCCATGGTCTCGCCGGACTGGCTGATCGAGACCACGAGGGTGTCCGCGCCGATGACCGGGTCGCGGTAGCGGAACTCGTGGGCGAGCTCGACGTCGACGGCCACGCGGGCCCACTGCTCGATCGCGTACTTGCCGACGAGCGCGGCATAGGAGGCCGTGCCGCACGCCGTGATGATGACGCGGTTGATGCCGACGAAGAGCTCGTCGAGGCCGTCCAGCTCCGGGATCACGACCTGACCGTCGCGGATGCGTCCGCGGATGGTGTTCGCGACCGCCTCGGGCTGCTCCGCGACCTCCTTGGCCATGAAGCTCGACCATCCGCCCTTCTCGGCGGCGGCGGCGTCCCAGGAGACGTCGAAGGGCTCGGCGGTGACGGGCGTCCCGGCGAAGTCGGTCACGGTCACCGCGTCCGGGGTGATCGAGACGATCTGGTCCTGACCGATCGCCAGTGCCTTGCGGGTGTGCTCGACGAAGGCGGCGACGTCGGAGCCGAGGAAGTTCTCCCCCTCGCCCAGACCGATCACGAGCGGCGAGTTGCGGCGGGCGCCGACGACGAGCCCCGGGTGGTCCTGGTGCATGGCCAGGAGCGTGAAGGCCCCTCGAGGCGGTTCACCACCGTGCGGAAGGCGAGGGCGAGATCGCCGCCGTTGCCCGCGTACTCGCGGCCCAGGAGGGCGGCGGCCACCTCGGTGTCGGTCTCGCTGCGGAAGGCGACGCCGTCGGCGAGGAGCTCGTCGCGCAGGGCCGCGAAGTTCTCGATGATGCCGTTGTGGATCACCGCGAGCTTGTCGTCGTCGGCGAGGTGCGGGTGCGCGTTGACGTCGGTCGGGCCGCCGTGCGTCGCCCAGCGGGTGTGGCCGATGCCGGTCGTGCCGTCGGCGAGGGGGGCGTCGCCGAGCGAGTCGCGCAGCATGGCGAGCTTGCCCGCCTTCTTGCGCATGCCCAGCGTCCCCTCGCCGTCGATCACGGCGATGCCCGCGGAGTCATAGCCGCGGTACTCGAGCCGGGCGAGGCCGGCGAGAAGGATGTCCTGGCTGGGCCGCGGGCCCACGTATCCGACGATTCCACACATGCCGATAAGGGTAAGCGGCATTTTTTGCGAACCGTCCGAACAATCGGATGCCGCCGCGAGCGCTCAGAGCTTGCGCAGGAGCACGCTCTCCACGTCGTGATCCGCGCCCTTCCGCAGGACGAGCCGTGCCCGATGCCGAGTCGGCATCACGTTCTCGACGAGGTTGGGCATGTTGATCTCGTTCCAGTATCCCAATGCAGTGGTGATCGCCTCTTCGTCCGTGAGGTGCGCGAACACGTTGAAGTACGAGTTCGGGTTGCTGAAGGCACCCTGCCGCAGAGCGAGGAACCGGTCGACGTACCACTTCTCGATGTGCGCCGTGTCGGCGTCCACGAAGATCGAGAAGTCGAAGAGGTCGCTCACGGCCACGTCGTTCGGCGCCGGCGGGGGCTGCAGGACGTTCAGCCCCTCGACGATCACGACGTCCGGCCGGCGCACCACGACGTGGGCGTCCGGGACGATGTCGTAGCGCATGTGGGAGTAGAACGGCGCGCGCACCTCGGGAGCCCCGCTCTTGACCTCCGTGAGGAACTGGATCAGCGCCCGGCGGTCGTACGACTCGGGGAAGCCCTTGCGGTCCATGAGGCCGCGGCGCTCCAGCTCGGCGTTCGGGTAGAGGAAGCCGTCCGTCGTGACCAGCTCCACCCGCGGCGTCCCCGGCCAGCGGCTCATGAGTTCGCGGAGGAGCCGGGCGATCGTCGATTTGCCCACCGCGACGGAGCCGGCGACACCGACGACGAACGGCGTCGTGGTGTCGTCCTCCTGCAGGAACGTCGAGGTCGCGGCGCCGAGCTGCTTGGTCGCGCTCGCGTACAGACTCAGCAGCCGGCTCAACGGGAGGTAGACCTCGCGCACCTCGGTGAGGTCGAGCCGGTCGCCGATGCCTCGGAGTTCGACGACCTCGGTCTCGGTGAGCGGCTGGTCGAGTCCCGCGGCGAGACGCGCCCACTCCGCGCGCCCGATCTCCCGGTACGGCGACAGCGGCAGCGTGGGGTCGACGGTGGTCACGTCGTCCATCGTAACCGCGCGCGAGTATCCTCATCCCGTGCGCCTCGGAGTCATCGACATCGGATCGAACACCGTCCACATGCTCGCGGCCGACGTGCGTCCCGGCGGACGACCGCTCGCGACGACGAGCGACCGCACCGTGCTGCGCCTCATGCGCTACCTCACACCGGACGGCGCGATCGCCGAGGAGGGCGTGCGGGCTTTGGAGGCGGCCGTCGCCCAGGCGCGTCGGGTCGCCGAGACCGAGGGCGTCGACGCTCTCCTCGCCACCGCCACGAGCGCCGTGCGCGACGCCCGCAACGGGGCTGCCGTGATCGCCCGCATCGAGGCCGCGCTCGGCCAGCCGCTGCAGGTGCTCGACGGCGAGACCGAGGCCGCGCTCACCTTCCTCGCCGTGCGACGCTGGTTCGGCTGGTCCGCCGGCCGACTGCTGCTCCTCGACATCGGCGGCGGTTCGCTGGAGATCGCCGCGGGGGCCGAGGAGCTCCCGGAGATCGCCGCCTCCGTGCCGTTGGGCGCGGGACGCATGACGGTGCGCTTCCTCGCGCAGGACCCGCCCGGCGAGGACGACGTGGACCGGCTCCGCGCGCATGCGACGACGACGCTCGCCTCCGTCGTCCCCGCGTTCACGGCGCTCGCCCGTCCCGACCACGTCGTCGGATCGTCCAAGGCCATCCGCTCCCTCGCGCGTCTGGTCGGCTACCCCGTCCCCGGCTGGTCGGGGAGCGAGCGGATGCTGCTGCCGCGTGCGGCCCTCGGATCGTGGATCCCGCGGTTGGCGCGTCTGCCCGCATCGGCGCGGCAGGAGCTCCCCGGCATCACTCCCGACCGCACCTTCCAGATCGTCGCGGCGGCGGTGTCGTTGCATGCGGCGATGACGGCGCTCGACGTGGAGGAGCTGGAGGTGTCGCCCTGGGCACTGCGGGAAGGCGTGCTGCTGCGGTACATCGAGCAGCAGGGCCCGCCCGGGTGACCCCCGCCGCCGGACGGATCCCCAGGTTCGCCCCCTAGGCTCGCGCCATGCCCTCCCGCCTGTCGAAGACCGCCATCGCGGCGCGCGTGCTGCTCGTCCCGTACGTCGTCGCCGTCGCGATGATCGTCTGGCTGCCGGCCACGGTCGCCTCGCGGGTGACGGGTATCGCGTTCCGTCTCGCGGAGTACGCCTCCGCCCATCTCGGGATCTCGCTCTCGACGAGCTACACCGTGTTCGAGTTCCTCGCGAACATCGCCCTGTTCGTCCCGTTCGGGCTTCTCCTGGCCGCGGGATGGCCGCGCTGGAGCCCCTGGCTCGTGATCCTGACGGGCTACGCCGCGAGCGCCACGATCGAGCTCGTGCAGACGCTGCTGCCCAGCCGCTACCCGACGCTGTCGGACGTGATCGCGAACACCCTGGGCACCATCGTCGGATGCCTGCTCGTGCGGGTGGCCGTGGGCCTGCGGCCGCGCCCGAGAGCCGTGCAGCCGACCTCGCCGGCAGGGTGAGGCAGCGAGCCCCCGCCCCCGTCAGAGGGCGAGGCGCTCCTGCACCACGGCAGCCAGTCGTTCGGCGTGAGCCCGTGCCGACTCGGAGTCGGCCGCCTCGACCATGACGCGCACCAGCGGCTCGGTGCCGGACTTGCGCAGCAGCACACGCCCGGTATCGCCCAGCTCGGCCTCGACGTCGCGCACCGCCTGCTGCACGACCTCGTCATCGGCGACGCGATCCTTGTCGACGTCGCGGACGTTGATCAGCAGCTGCGGGTACACGGTCATGACGGACGCGAGCTCGGCGAGGGACTTGCCCTGCCGCGCCATCTCGGCCACCAGATGCAGACCGGTGAGCAGGCCGTCACCCGTGGTGGCGTACTCGCTCATGATGACGTGGCCGGACTGCTCGCCGCCGAGGGCGTAGCCGCCGGCGTTCATGTCCTCGAGCACGTAGCGGTCGCCGACGGCCGTCTGACGCACCGTGATCCCGTGCTCGCGCATCGCGACGTGCAGGCCGAGGTTGCTCATGACCGTGGCCACGAGGGTGTCGTCGGTGAGACGACCGCGCTCCTTCATCGACACGGCGAGGATGGCCATGATCTGGTCGCCGTCCACGACGTTGCCCTGTGCGTCGACCGCGAGGCAGCGATCCGCGTCGCCGTCGTGCGCGATGCCGACGTCGGCGCCGAGCCGGACGACGGCTTCGGCGAGGTTGTCGAGGTGGGTCGAACCGACGCCGTCGTTGATGTTCCAGCCGTCGGGGTCGGCACCGATCACCGTGACCTCGGCGCCGGCATCGCGGAACGTCTCCGGCGAGACACCGGAGGCGGCGCCGTGGGCGCAGTCGAGCACGACGTGGATGCCCTCGAGACGGTGCGGCAGCGACGCGAGCAGGTGCACCACGTAGCGGTCCTCGGCGTCCGAGAACCGGTCGATGCGGCCGACGCCGGCACCGGTCGGGCGCAGCATCTCGCCGTGCATGGCCTCCTCGATGCGCTGCTCCACGATGTCAGGGAGCTTGCGTCCGCCGCGGGCGAAGATCTTGATCCCGTTGTCGGGCGCCGCGTTGTGCGACGCGGAGATCATCACGCCGAAGTCGGCGTCGCGATCCGCGACGAGGAATGCCAGCGCCGGCGTGGGGATGACCCCGGCCTCGAGGACGTCGACGCCGGAGGAGGCGAGTCCCGCGGAGACGGCGGCGGTCAGGAAGTGCCCCGAGACCCGAGGGTCACGGGCGACGACGGCGGTGAGTCGCTTGCCTTCGGCCTTGCGAGCCTCCGCAGTACGGCCCTGGCCCAGGACGACAGCAGTCGCCTGGGCCAGGGTGAGCGCCAGGTCGGCGGTGAGGATGCCATTGGCGAGTCCTCGCACGCCGTCCGTGCCAAAGATCGGCATCGGAGCAGTGGACCTTAACGCTTCGAGTACTGAGGCGCCTTACGGGCCTTCTTGAGTCCGGCCTTCTTGCGCTCCTTGACGCGAGCGTCGCGCGAGAGGAAGCCGGCCTTCTTCAGGGTCGGACGGTTGTTCTCCGCGTCGATGCCGTTGAGGGCACGGGCGATGCCGAGACGCAGGGCGCCGGCCTGGCCGGAGTCGCCACCACCCGAGATGCGGGCGATCACGTCGTAGGCACCGGCGAGGTTCAGCGCGGTGAACGGGTCGTTGATGAGCTGCTGGTGCAGCTTGTTCGGGAAGTAGTCCTCGAGCGTGCGGCCGTTGACCGTGATGGTGCCCGAGCCGGGAACCAGACGCACGCGGGCGATGGCCTGCTTGCGACGGCCGACAGCGGCGCCGGGGACGCTCAGCACGGGGCGGGGAGCCGCCTCGACCGCGTCGGTCTCCGGGGTCGACGTCGAGAAGTTCTGGAGGTTTTCGGTGGAGTCCTGGATGTCAGCCACGAGTATGTCCTTAGTCTGTACGGCGCTTACTGGGCGACCTGGTCGAGGGTGTACGGCTGGGGCTGCTGCGCGGCGTGCGGGTGCTCGGCACCGGCGTACACCTTCAGCTTCGACAGCTGCTGGCGGCCCAGGCTGTTCTTCGGGAGCATGCCACGGATGGCCTTCTCCACGGCGCGGACCGGGTTCTTCTCGAGGAGCTCGGCGTAGCTGACGGCCTTGAGGCCACCCGGGTAGCCGGAGTGGCGGTACGCCATCTTCTTCTGGAGCTTCTGACCGGTGAGCGCGACCTTGTCGGCGTTCACGATGATGACGAAGTCACCCGAGTCGATGTGGTTGGCGAAGGTCGGCTTGTGCTTGCCACGCAGGAGCGTCGCCGCGTGCGAAGCCAGACGGCCGAGAACGACGTCGGTGGCGTCGATGACGACCCAGTCGCGCTGGACTTCGCCAGCCTTGGGGGTGTAAGTGCGCGTCACGATAGTGCTGCTTTCTTGTCGAACGGAGGTGTTCGTGAATCCCACTCCGGGGTGGTTCTTCCCTACGGGGAGGAACACGCCAGTGGAGGGCTCACGTTCGGATGTGCGTCTTCCCCGCAGGACAGGGAAGGGCACCAAAGAGTCAGCATACGCCACCGGAACGGCATTCCCAAACCCGCCGGCGTCCGGACTCAGTCCGGGCGGACCGTCACGAGGATCGGGCGGTGGTCGCTGGAACGCTGCGGCAGCGTGGTGATGCGCTCGATCTCGAAGCCGGACGACGTCGCGAAGTCGTAGTGCCCGCGGAAGACGCGGTAGCGCGTGTAGGTGTGGTCGTCGCTGAGGGAGAGCGCGTAGCCCTGGTCGCGCACGGCCTGCCCGAGGTTCTCCTTGAACACGGGGTAGTTGTAATCCCCCACCATGAGCTGCGGCAGCCCCTCGCCCAGCGTCGCGAGCTCGGCGAGCGCCGCACGGATCTGATGCCGCCGCAGCGAGTTCAACGCCGTCAGGGGCGCGGCGTGGAAGGACGCGACGATGAACTCGCCGCCGTCGTCGATGTCGCGCAGGCGCGCGCCGAGCACGCGCTCGTGCGCCGGCTTCGCGATGCGATCGTGCAGCGACTTCTTCAGGCCCAGCGTGCGGATGCCCTGCAGGCGGTAGGTGCTCTCGCGATAGAAGAGCGCGAGACCGAGGCGGTTGCCCTGCGTCGCATCCGCCAGCACGAGACCGCCGATCCGGTCCGGCAGCTCCGGGACGTCGCACTCCTGCAGGCAGAGGATGTCGGGATCATGCTCATCGACGAGCGCCGCGAGCTCGCCGGCGGCCCGGTGCTTGCGCAGGTTGTAGGAGATGACCTTCATGATCGTCCCCACGCTACCCGCCCCATCTGTGCCCCGGCTCCGGATCCGGACGATCAGTCGGTCTCGTGGTCCCGGCGGGCGCGGGTCTGGGCTGCCCGCGCGGCGAGGAGGTCGTCGGCGGGGTATCCGACCTCGGTGAGCGTGAGCCCGCGGGCGGCGAGCACCTTGAACTCGCTGGTCCGCGTGAGGGCATCGCGGAGCACGACGAGGTCGCCCACGTCGAGGCGCCCCTCCCCCACCGCCGCGCAGGCGCCGACGAGGGCCCGCACCATGCTGTGGCAGAACGCGTCGGCCTTCACCTCCGCGACGAGCACCCCGTCCGCGTCCCGCTGCCACCGGTAGTCGAGCAGCGTGCGGATGGTCGTGGCCTCCTCGCGCGGCTTGCAGTAGGCGGCGAAGTCGTGCAGACCGATGAGGGTCCGGGCGGCGGCGTCCATGGCCTCGGCGTCCAGCCGACCGCGGATCGTCGTGGTGTCGAGACGCCGTAGCGGGTCATAGCCGGCGAGGTCGTCGGCGAGCCGGTACCGATAGCGTCGCCAGACCGCGGAGAAGCGCGCGTCGAAGCCCTCGGGGGCGAGGGAGGAGCGAACGACCGTCACGTCGGGGTAGGCGCCGAGCACCCCGCGCATGCGCGCCGCGATGCTGCCCGCGGGATCCTCGGCGGCGCGGCCGTGTCGTGCCTGGATCCGGGCCCACTGCGCCTCGTCGAGATCCACGTGCGCGACCTGTCCGCTCGCATGCACGCCGGCGTCCGTCCGTCCGGCGACGACGAACCGCACGTCGGAGCCGACGATCCGGGCGAGCGCCGCCTCCAGCGTCCCCTGGACCGTGCGGAGCGTGGGCTGCGTGGCCCACCCGCGGAAATGGGTGCCGTCGTAGGCGATGTCGAGCCGGATGCGCACGAGGCCAGCCTAGGACAGCCGCGCGCGCACCCTGCGCCTCAGATGCCGCCGTCGACCGAGCGGATCATCGCGCCCGGCTCCTCCGGCACCATCACCTCGGTCTCCCGGTTCAGGCTCTCGCCCCGGAAGAACCGCTTCGACCGCGGGAAGAGGTACCAGAGGAACATCAGGACGAGGCCGATCGCCAGCGACCCGATGCCGATCACGAACGTGCCGCCGATGCCGAAGAGCACGGTGTAGCCGTAGTCGACATCCCACATGTCGGTCGCCGACTGCACGAACGCGCCGGTCAGCAGCAGCGCTCCGAGCAGCGGGAAGATGCCCTTGAAGAACAGGTCGCGGGTCGAGCGGCGCAGGTCGGCACGGAAGTACCAGACGCAGGCGAAACCGGTGATGGCGTAGTAGAACGCGATCGCGAGGCCCAGCGAGAGGATCGAGTCCTGCAGGATGTTGTCGCTGATGAGGGTCATGCCGACGTAGTAGAGGGAAGCCACCACGCCCATGACGATGGTCGAGAACGACGGCGTCTTGTAGACCGGGTGCACGTCCTTGAACTTCGCCGGGAGCGCCCGGTACACGCCCATCGCGAGCGTGCCGCGGGCGGTCGGGAGGATGGTCGTCTGGGTGGACGAGATCGCCGAGATGATGACCGCGACCACCAGCACCCAGCCGAACGGTCCGAGCAGCCCGTCCTTGATGGCCAGGAAGAAGTCGTCGGCGTTGGCCTCGTTGCCGAGTCCCGTGCCGTCCTCGCCGAGTCCGGCGTACATCATCGCGGCGATCGTCACCGCGACGTACGTCACCAGGAGGATGACGCACGTGAGCACCGCGGCGCGGCCGGGGATGCGCTTCGGGTCCTTCGTCTCCTCGTTGAGGGCGAGGCAGGTGTCCCATCCCCAGTAGATGAAGAGCGCGAGGAGGATCGCCTCGGTGAAGCCCGACCAGTCGGTGAAGCCGAAGGGGTTCAGCCACTCCCACGAGAACGGGGTGGCGTCGGGGGCGTCGCCCGTGAAGAACTGCCAGAGGGCGGCCACGATGAAGATCGCCAGCGCGAGGTACTGGATCGCGAGGAGCACGTTCTGGATGCGCTCGCCGATCTCGACCCCGCGCCAGCTCACCCAGGTCATCGCCGCGATGAAGAGAACCGCCACGACGACGACGCGCCAGTCGTTGTTCTCGAGGTCCTGCCCCATCAGCGACCAGAAGTACACGGAGGCGATCTGCGCGAGGTTCGCGAGCACGACCATGCCGGCGACCGCGACGCCCCAGCCGCCCATCCAGCCCACCCACGGCCCGAAGGCCTTGCTGCCCCAGGTGAACGTGGTGCCGCAGTCGGGGACGGCGTTGTTGAGCTCGCGATAGGCGAAGGCGATCAGCAGCATCGGCACGAAGGCGATGATGAAGGCGATCGGCGCCTGCGCGCCGACGGCGAGCACGACGAAGCCGAGCGTCGCGACGAGCGAGTAGACGGGGGCCGTGGAGGCGAGCCCGATGACGGTGGAGCCCCACAGGCCGAGGGTGCCTGCGGCCAGGCCCTTGCCGTCGGGGCGTTCGAGGTGGATGGGCGTCGTTGCCATGTCCTGAACAGTACGGCTCGCCGCGGTATCCCGTCAATCCTTTTGTTTCTGCAACGGAATCCATGCGTCGCGTTCAGATACGCGAAGGATTCCGTGGGTCAGTCGCGACCGAGCATTCCGTCGGCGTGCGCCGCGACCCACTCCATCAGCGGAAGCATCCGCTCCATCAGGTCACGCCCGAGAGGCGTGAGGCTGTACTCGACATGCGGCGGCACCGTCGGCAGCGACTCCCGATGCACCAGGCCGTCGTCGGTGAGGGTCCGCAAGGTCGACGCGAGCATCTTCTCGCTGATGCCGTCCACCTCCCGACGCAGCTCGCCCCAGCGCCGCGTGCCGTCGGAGAGACAGGAGAGTACGAGCACGCCCCACTTGCTCATGATGTGGTCGAGGATGACGCGTGTCCCGCATCCCTGATCGAAGAGAGCGGGCTGGGAATCGCGGATCTGCGCAAAACTCACCGTCATGTGGGTACCTTACCGAAAAGTGGGTACCCGCCGAAAGGAATGCGGAGCACGGCTGCCGGGGTTGTCCGGGGAGTCAGCAACGAAAGGACTCCCATGACCATCCTCGTCACCGGTTCGACCGGTCACCTCGGCCGCCTCATCGTCGCCGCCCTGCTCGCGCGCGGCGTCGACCCGCAGACGATCCGCGCCGGTGCGCGCGACCTCGCCAAGGGGGCCGACCTCGGCGTGCCCGTCGTCCGTCTCGACTACACCGACCCGGCGTCGGTCGCGGCGGCGCTCGACGGCGTGGACACCGTCGTGCTCGTCTCCGGCTCGGAGGTGGGCCAGCGCGTCGCGCAGCATCAGGCGGTCATCGAGGCCGCGAAGGATGCCGGGGTGTCGAAGTTCGTCTACACGAGCGCTCCGAAGGCCACCACGAGCTCCCTCGTCCTGGCTCCCGAGCACAAGGCCACCGAGGAGCTCATCGCGGCCGCAGGTCTTCCCGCGGTGATCCTCCGCAACAACTGGTACACCGAGAACTACGCCGCCGACCTGGCTCGTGCAGCGGAGACCGGCACCCTCAGCGCCGGCACCGGAGAGGGCCGCGTCGCCTCCGCCAGCCGGAAGGACTACGCCGAGGCCGCCGCCGTCGGCGCCACCGAGGACGGACACCTCGGTGCGGTCTACGAGCTCGGCGGGGACGTCGCATGGACCTACGCCGACCTCGCCGCCGCGATGACCGAGGTGACGGGCCGCGAGGTCGTGTTCGTCCCGCTCTCCGCCGACGAGCAACTCGCCGCGCTCCGCGCGGCCGGCCTCGACGAGGGCACCGCCGGATTCGTCGTCGCCCTGGACGCCGGTATCCGCGACGGCGCCCTGGCGGACACCGACGGCACCCTCCGCCGCCTCATCGGCCGCCCGACGACCCCGCTCGTCGAGGGCCTCCGCGCCCTGGTGTGATGCGAGGAGCGCCGCCGTCACGAACGGCGGCGCTCCCCCGGCTCCGGCTCCACGGCGCTCTGCACGTAGGCGACGGTGAGGGTGAGGCTCCCGCGGCGCAGGCCTTCGGCCCGCAGCACCACGTCCACGGCGTCACGGGCATGCCGTAGCGTCGCGACGCTGCGCACCCGCCCGTCGACGCCGATCGCCGCCTCCACCGCCACGCCGTCCGCTCCGGCGGCGACGGACACGATCGGTTCGACTCCGCGCTCGTTCCCCCACGCCGACGCACCCGCACGCAGGAGGTTGGAGACGAGGGAGCCCGATCGGTATACGCCGCGCACCCCGGAGCAGGCGCGCAGCGCCGCCTCGATCCGGAGCGCGAGACCCGCGCGCTCCTCCTTCGACAGCTCGGTGCCGGTCATCATGCCCCCTCCCTGACGTCGGTGATCGCGACATCGATGGCCACGACCTGCAGCTCGGTATGACGACGCAGCCGGGCCTCCACCTCCGCGCGCAGCCGGTCGGCCACGCGACGGAGAGGGTCGCCGAGGCGCACGCTCGCGTCGATCGCCACCCGCACCGGCGCTCCGGGCTCTGTGACATCGCCCTCCAGCCGGCACCGGCCGACCAGCACGCCGGGGACGGCCTCCTCCGCGGCACGGACCAGTCCGCGCACGGCGCCTTCGGTGATCGCCAGCTCCACGTCCGGATCATCGTAGGCGAAGGGGATGCGGCGCCCCGCCTGGGCGTCCATCGCGATGCCGCTGAGGATCCTCTCCACCCAGCTCTCGTCCGCGGCAGACGCGGAGGAGACATCCTCATCCATCAGGGCGCTGCCCAGCCCGCGCAGCCTCTCCAGGGCATCGAGCGCGAGCTGGCACCCCGGCGACTCCTCGATGGCGGGATTCCGCGGGGTGCGGCCGGAGTCCAAGTAGTCGCTGAGCTCCTCGATCGTGTGCCCGTCGAGGTCGGCGGGCTCCAGGCCGAGGCGGCGCAGCTGGTCGTCCTCGTGGTGATCGGTCATCGCCACGCCTCCATCCGTGTGATCAGGAACCGTCGCGCGCGGGACAGCAGTCCGCGCACCGTGCTGACGGGGATGCCGAGCTCCTCGGCGATCTCGTCGTAGCTGTAGCCGGCCAGCTCCCGCAGCACCCAGCATTCGCGCTGGGCCTCCGGGAGTTCGCGCAGGGCCGCGCCGAGGGCCTCGACGCCCGCTCTCGCCTCGACGACCGCATGGGGCGATGCCTGCGGCGGCGCGGGTCGGTCGATCTCGTCCACGTCGAGCGCGGGACGCGTCCGGCGCAGCCGATCCACCGCCTTGCGGCTCACGATCCGCATGAGCCAGCTCTTGACCTTCGCGGGGTCCTCCAGCTCACCGAACCGCTGCCATGCCGTCACGAACGCGTCCTGCACGATGTCATCGACCTCCGCCGACGCGTTGAGCATCCGCTGCGTGTAGGCCCTCATCATCGGCGTGTACCTGCGCACGAGCACCGCGAACGCGGCGACGTCGCCGTCCATCGCGCGACCGGCGACGATACGGTCTCCGGCCTGCTCCAGCGCCTCACCCCAGCGATCGGCTGCCATTCCCCCACCCCTCGTTCACGGTTCCCCGGACGTTCGGAGCCCGCGCCGCATCGGATCGGATCGACCCTCTGCGCGCGGGCGGAGGAGACGCCCCTCCGGGCGCCTCCTCCCCTTCCGTCACTTGGTGAACGTGTCCTTGACATCCTCGGCCGCGTTCCTGACATCGCCCTTGGCCTGCTCGGCCTTGCCCTCGGCGACGAGCTTGTCGTTGTTCGTGACCTCGCCGACGACCTCCTTGGCCTTGCCTGCGACCTTCTCGGCTGCGGCCTTGATCTTGTCCTCCGCGCTCATGGCGCCTCCTTTCCTCACACGACCCCGACGGTCGGGGTCGATGTCTGTGTGCTGTGCGGCTCACGCGCCGCCGTGCTCTGTCCGGCCACCAGCGAACGGCGCATCCGCTGCCGGGAGCGGAAGAGTTCCCGCCAGCCGCGGTCCGCGATGTGCACGACGACCGGCATCCGCGTCCCGGTGACGGCGTCCCACTCCTGCACGACCGCATCGGCGGCGGCGAGCACCTGCCCCAGGGCCGCGCCGGGGCGTGGAGTGACCACGAGGCCGAGAGCGATCTCGCGGCCGGCCTTCCGGCTCGTCACCCGGGCGGCCAGCACGTCCGCTCGATCGGCGAGGGGGGCTGCGAGCAGCTGCTCCGCCACACTCCGGTCGACGGTGGTCGTGCCGCCCTCACCGGCGAGCCGGAGAAGGGTGCGCTCCCGCCGCGGCCTGCGGGTGAGCAGGAACGCGAGGAGGAGGACGACGAGCAGCACCGCGGCGGCGAGCCCCGCGAGCGCCCACAGCGGCACGAAGCCCGCACCGGGGATGTCGAGGCCCCAGGCCCCCGACCACGCCACGACACCGTCGGCCTCGGCGAGCACATCCTCGGCGGGGGCCGGAAGCGCCCCCGCGCCCCGCAGTCCCGCAGCGAGGAGGACGACGCCCCCGCCCAGAAGCATCGCGGCTCCTCCGAGGAGGACGATCCGGTTCGCGACGGTCCCTGCCGACGTCATGCGATCACTCCTTCCCGCGCCACCTGCACCCGCGGCGAGAGCCGGAATCCGGTCTCGTCCAGCACGCGCAGGGCCGCGTCTCCCGCGGCGGCCGCATCCACCGGGACCCCGCTCGTGGGCGTGACCCGGATCAGCACCGTGCGTCGTCCGACGGTCACGCGCACCTGGCCGCGTGGCACGCCGATCCGGCGCGCGGTGCCGTCGGCGATGGCGTCGGCGAGCACCCCGTCGTCGATCACGAGCGCGGCCCGTGCGGCGAGCCGCGTGCGACGGGCCCGCCGACCGGGAAGCACGGCGAGTCCGAGGAGGAGCAGCGCCACGACCACGAGCACGGCCCCGGCGGCGATCATCACCGCAGGCGCCGCGGCGGAAGCCGTGACGGGCGTGAGCCATCCGGTGACCTGCGCGCGGAACCCCGCGTCGAGAGTCCCGGCGACCATCGCGCCCAGCAGAGCGAGGAGGAGCACCGCGAGGACGACCGCGAGCGCGATCGCCGGGCCCCGGCGCGTCGCCCTCGCCTCTCGACGAAGCAGTCGCCGCGACGTCGTCGTGTTCGCCGTCATGCCACTCTCCTCTCGTCCTCACGCCGGACTCCGGTGAAACGCACGTCCACCGCTCCCACGCGGCGGGCCGCCAGCTCGCGCATGCCGCGGACGACCGCGTCGCGCACGGCGTCGGCGCGGACCGCCACGGGACCGCCCCCGCGGCTCCCCAGGACGACCGGGACCGCCACGGAGACCCGCAGGTCGCCGCGGCTGTCGGCGAGGTCGACGCTCGCGTCTCCCGCGCCGACTCCGGCGACATCGCGGACGATCCCCAGCGCGAGCCGATGCAGCGCCCGGGCCTCGACGACCGTGGCCCCCGCCACGGTCGTCGGCCCGTCCGTCACTGCGACGCTCATGAGGACGATCGCCGCCCGCGCACCACGTCGGCGAGCGCCCGCACGTCCAGGCGACCGTCGACGATGCGGCCGACGACCGCACCGACGAGCATCGCGAGGGTGACGAGCAGGAACGCCCAGAACCCCCAGACGATCCAGGTCAGCGCGAGCACCGTCGCCGCAGCTCCGCCGATCACCGAGGCGTTCACTGGACTCGCGCCTCCGGAGCCTCGTCGTCGTCCTCGGAGGGGATGTGCACGTCGTTGACGGTCACGTTCACCTCGGCGACCTCCATGCCCACCAGCTCCACCATGGCCCGGTGGATCGCGGCCCGCACCTGGTCGGCCACCTTCTGCAGGGACACCGGGTACTCCGCCACGATCGTCACGTCGACGGCCACCTGCGTCTCGCCCACCTCGACGCTGATCCCCTGCGCGAGGTCGGTCGTGTTGAGGGCGTCGCGGATGGCGCCCATCATGCGTGCGGCGCCGCCGCCGAGCGCGTAGACCCCGTCCACCTCTCGTGCCGCGATGCCGGCGATCTTCGCGACCACCGCATCCTCGATCGTGGTCTTCCCCGCCGCCCCCTGCGACGCCGGAACGACCTGAGCCTTGGGCTGGGTGCCCCCAGTCACGTTCGCCATCTCGAGCTCCTTCATCCGTGTGACCACGCGGTTCCCGCGCGGGCCGTGTTCTCACGACACCACTAAGACGGTCGGGGAGCACAGAATGTCACAAACTTCTCCGAACGAATTTCGGCTCGCCTCTCGGCAGCACCTCTCAGTGCACTCCAAGGTTCAGAGTGCAAAGTTGCACTTTATGGAGAACAGTGCAGAGTCCACCCGGGAGCAGCGCAAGCGTCGGACCACGCGCGCGCTCACCGAAGCCGCGCGCCGCTTGACCACCGAGCGGGGCTTCGCGGGCTTCACCGTCGAGGAGCTGTGCGCCGACGCCGGGGTCTCGCGGCGCACGTTCTTCAACTACTTCGAGAGCAAGGAGAACGCGGTCTTCGGCTTCGCCGTCATCGACTCCCGCCAGGAGGAGCTCGAAGCGGCCTTCCTCGACCGCGAGGGCGATCTCCTGGACGACTTCGTGCAGCTCACCATCGAGCGGTTCGCCCTCTTCGATCCCATCGAGCACGCCGCGGAGCTGTTCGCCGTCATCGAGCAGGAGCCGCGGCTGCTGCGGGCCGCCTTCGAGCAGCAGGAGAAGCACGAGCGCCGCGACATCGCCCTCGTGGCCCGCCGCATCGGCGCGGAGCCGGACGCGGAGCTGCGCGCGGAGGTGCTCGTCCACTCCGTCGGCGCGCTCGTGCGCCTGTGCATGGAGCAGCTGCTGCACCACCACTCCACCGAACCGTTCGCCGACCTCATCACCCGCCGGCTGCGCCTCGCGCGCGACCTCTACTCCCCTTCACAGAAAGCCCACTGATGTCCGCCACCGCCACCGCGGATGCGCCCTTCCTCCTGACGAAGCGCCGCATCTGGATCATCTTCAGCGCCCTGATCGCGGGCATGCTGCTCGCGAGCCTCGACCACACGATCGTGTCGACCGCGATGCCCACCATCGTCGGCCAGCTCGGCGGCGTCGACCATCAGGTGTGGATCACCACGGCCTACCTGCTCGCCACCACCATCGTCATGCCGATCTACGGCAAGTTCGGCGACGTGCTGGGCAGGCGGTCGCTGTTCCTCGTCGCCATCGCCCTGTTCACGCTCGCCTCGGTCGGCTGCGCTTTCGCGTCGGACTTCTGGATGTTCGTCGTCTTCCGCGCCCTCCAGGGTCTCGGCGGCGGCGGGCTCATGATCCTCTCGCAGGCGATCATCGCCGACATCGTGCCGGCCAACGAGCGCGGCAAGTACATGGGCCCGCTCGGTGCGGTGTTCGGCCTCTCCGCGGTCGCCGGACCGCTCCTCGGCGGCTTCTTCGTCGACCACATGACCTGGCAGTGGGCGTTCTACATCAACATCCCGGTCGGCATCGCGGCGTTCCTCATCGCCCTCGTAGCGCTGAAGCTCCCCAGCAAGAAGGCGGAGAAGCCGATCGACATCCTCGGCGTGCTCTTCCTGTCCGCTGCCACGACGTGCCTCATCTTCTTCACCGACTTCGGCGGCGACGCCGCGTTCGGCTGGGATTCCCTGGCGACCTGGGCCTGGGGCGCCGGCCTCGTGGTGTCGGCGACGGCGTTCGTCATCACCGAGTCGCGCGTGCAGGACCCGATCATCCCGCTCAGCCTCTTCCGCAACCCGATCTTCGTGAACGCCACCGCGATCGGCCTCGTCCTCGGCATCGGCATGTTCGCGGCGATCGGCTTCGTCCCGACATTCCTGCAGATGTCGTCCGGAACGTCCGCCGCCGCGTCGGGGCTGCTGATGATCCCGATGATGGTGGGCCTCATGGGGACCTCGATCTTCTCCGGCATCGCGATCTCGAAGACCGGGAAGTACAAGATCTACCCGATCCTCGGCACCATCATCACCGGCATCGCGATGGTCGCCATGACCACTCTGTCGGCGGAGACGCCGATCTGGCTGATCTGCGCGTTCCTGTTCGTCTTCGGCGCCGGGCTCGGCCTCATCATGCAGGTCGTCGTGCTCGTCGTGCAGAACGCCGTCCCGGCAGGCGAGATCGGCACCGCCACGAGCACGAACAACTACTTCCGCGAGGTCGGCGCCTCGCTGGGGACCGCGGTGTTCGGCACGATCTTCACCACGCGGCTGACGGAGAACCTCCTCGGTGTGTTCGCCGGCGCCGGGGCATCCCCCGAGGCCGCGTCCCAGGCCGCGTCAACGATCGACCCCGCCACGCTGAACAGCCTGCCGGACGAGGTGCGCGACGGCATCGTCACGGCGTACGCGGACGCGCTCGCCCCGGTGTTCTGGTACCTCGTGCCCTTCATCGCGCTCGCGCTCATCCTGTCGCTGTTCCTCAAGCAGATCCCGCTGTCGGATCAGGCCGGTCTCGTGGCCCGCGGTGAGGCGATCAGCGGCGAGGAGGCCGAGCGTCTGGAGGCGGAGCTCCGCACGGCCGGGCGCGTCGATCCCGGACGCACGGACGCCGAGCCGGGAGAGACCGGCTCGGCGCCCACAGGCAGGTAGCCCGCACTAGGGGAGGTCGGCGACGTCGACGTCGTCGTCGTCCTCCCCGCCGCCCGTCGCCGGGAGCTCATCGGGCTCGGGGTCGTGATCAGTGGTGACGAAGTCGGGGTCGACGCCGATGGCTTCGATCTCCTCCTGGTTGTCCTGGCTGTTCGACGTGTCGGACATGGCGCCTCCTGACGTTGGGGATCCGGACGGCCAGTCTGGGCGGGCGGGCTGCCGGGGCCGAGGGGGTTGACACGGCGTGTCGCCGCCCGGCGCCCGCGCCGCGCGGGCGGAGCCGTCACACTGGAGGTGCCCGCCATCCCCCTTCGAGGAGCACCCGTGATCGACGCCGCACCGCACCGTTCCGCCTGGCGGCGCTTCTGGGATCGCGGAGGCTGGTGGCGCGCCCTCCTGCTCGCGGCGGTGTACTACGGCCACTATCAGCTGTTCTCGCTCGCCTTCCTCCCGCTGGCCGCGCAGGTCGACGACCCGGCCAGCGCAGCCGGCGTCCTCGTCTACGACGTCCTTCCGATCCTCGTCGGGGGTCTCCTGCTCATCGGGTTCATCGCCTCGGTCGGGTGGCGGCGCCCCGTGTTCGGGCGCCAGCCGATCCGGGGAGCGGGATGGATGTGGATCGCGATCGTCGCGGTCCTGCTGTTCAACGTCCTCCGCTTCCTCACGATCGACTATGGCAGCGTCGGGTTGGATGTTGTCGCGACCTGGCTGCTCGCGGGACTCGCCATCGGCTTCGCGGAAGAGGTCCTCACCCGCGGCCTCGTCGTGAAGATGATGCGGGACGCGGGGGCGCGCGAGCTCGTCGTCGCGGTGATCTCTGCGGCGATCTTCGCCGCTCTTCACGCCGGCAACCTTCTGACCGGGCAGAACCTCCTCGCGACGCTCTTCCAGCTCGTGTACACGTTCGCGTTCGGCATCTGCATGTACCTCGCGCTCCGCGTCACCCGGACCATCGTCGCCCCGATCCTCCTGCACGCAAGCACCGACCCGAGCATCTTCCTGCAGACGCTGCACCCCGCCGAGGGTGGGCTGACGGCGTTCGCGGCTCTGGGGAACATCGTGGTGGTCGTCGTGGGTCTCGTGCTGATGATCTTCATCCGCGGTCGCGTCCGCACCTCCGCACCCGACGCCTTCGCCCCTCAGCGCTGACAGCGCGCGTCACCCCGCACGCCAGACGGCGTGGGTGCCGACCGCCGCGATCGCGAACACCAGCACGGCCACCCGGTGCGCGTCGCCGACGGCCAGGGCCGCATCGGAGGCACCGATGAGGTCGTCGGCGACACCGGCCACCATCGTCCGCGACACGACGGCATCGTCCATCTCGGCCACGCCGTCCGCGAGCCATCCCCTGACGAGCCGGAGGCTTCTCGGCCGGAGCTCGACCCCGAGAGGGACCGCAGGACAGCTCAGCACGTCGGCGACGGTCACGCCGTGCCGCCGCAGCCCGGCGAGGGCCCCGGCGAGGGCGCCGGTCAGCAACGCGCGCCCGTACCCTTCGGCGACCAGCACGTCCCACGACTCCTGCGGCGCGAGCGTCTCCAGCCCGAGGCAATGACCGCGCCCGTCGGCGACAGCTTCCTCCAGGGCGCGCCGGGCGTCCCGGAACACGATGCTCGCACGGCGATCGGGCGCAGACACGGCAGACCTCGTCCCTCGATGCCCGCCATCTCGGTGGCCGGCTGGGTGGCCGACGCGTCACACACTCTAAGACGCTCCGCGCGGGTGAGGACGGTATCCCGGCACGGAGGCCGGAGACGACAAAACCCCCGGGAGGTTCCGGGGGTTTCATTCTGTAGCAGGAGCGGGGCTTGAACCCGCGACCTCACGATTATGAGTCGTGCGCTCTCACCAACTGAGCTACCCTGCCGCACGGCATCCGCATCGCAGATGCGAACTCCGAGCCCCGAGTCAGGATTGAACTGACGACCCCTTCCTTACCATGGAAGTGCTCTGCCACTGAGCTATCGGGGCGTGCTGCCCCTCGCGGGGCAACCACACGAGAATACCATCACTGTGGCGTCCTCATGAAATCGAGACGGTCACTCCTCCGAGGTGAGCGACGTGCGTCCGGCGTTCTTCTTGAGCCACGGCATCGGGTCGATGGTCGTCCCGTTCACGATGAGCTCGAAGTGCAGGTGCGCCCCGTAGGAGCGGCCGGTGTTACCGGTCTTGCCGACGATGTCGCCGACCTTGACCTTGTCGCCCGCCTTCACCTGCAGCGAGCCGTACTGCATGTGCGAGTAGTGGCTCGTGATGACCGAGCCGTCGATGACGTGGTCGATGTAGACCGTGACACCGTAGGCGGCGCCCTGCTCGGTCGCGATGCGGACGGTGCCGTCGGCGATCGCCTGGATGGGCGCACCGTTGCCCGGCACGAAGTCGATGCCCTCGTGGAGGCGGCCGCTGCGCATGCCGTAGCCGTAGCTCATGCCCACTCCGACGAGGAACGGCCACTGGATGGCGGCGTCCGGGTCGTTCGTGAAGATCTCGCCGGAGTAGTTGATGCCCTGCTCGGCCGCGACCTCGACGAGCGAGACCGTGCTGAAGTTGTCGGCGCGCGAGAGCGGCTCGTTCTGCACGCCCGACGGCGCGACGAAGGCCTGGATCTCGTCGTCCGCCGAGCCTGCCGCATCGGCGGCAGCCGCCGTGACGAGGGACGTCGAGGCGAGCGATCCGCCCTGGGCGGCCGCGACGGCCTCCGCGGGCAGGGTCATGGACACGGCCAGGAGTCCGGCGAGCCCCATCGCGCCGACGGTGGCACCGGCGGCGAGGGTCTTGCGGATGCGGCGGGTGCGGCGAGGACCGACGGCCGCGAGGCCGGCGGTGCCGATGTTCGGCGCGGTCTGCGATGCGGCGTTCGCGACGAAAGCCGAACGGCGGGACGCCGACGGCGTCGGGATGGAGCCGGTCTCACGGAAGGCGCGGGAGGCGCGCTCGAAGGCGTCGCCCTCGGCGTCAGCCTCGGCGACGAAGGGCTCGGATGCCGGGGCGATGTCCTCGACCGGGACCGTGTCTTCGGACTTCTCGACGATCTCGGCGACGACGGGCACCGCGGGGACATCGGCGATGGCGGGTGCAGCCGCGGCGATGAAGGGCTCCTCGGGTGCGACCGGCACCGGGGGCACCTCGGCCTGGCGCTGACGCGCGGCGCGACGGGACAGGGGGATGACAGCAGCGAGGGCGATCACGGTCTCCGCGTCAGCGAGGGGTGCCGTCGACCCGCTCGCCGAGGCCTCGGAGGCCGCAGTGCGAGGGCGGCTGGACCGGCGCGTGGGCGCAGCGGCAGCCTGGGGGTTCTCGAAGGGCAAAGCTAATCTCTCGGTCGTTCGTGATGCTCGGGGGCGCAATGACAACTCTCACCTTCGGGTGGTGAAAGTAACGATCGGGTAAACACTACCCCGATCCTCCTGTGAAAGCCATGGATCGGTCAGGGTTTTTCCTCATCGAGGATATCCCGGAGTCGGTCGTGCACGGTCACGCCACCCGCGATCAGGAAGGGCCGCGGCGATTCCCGGTCGATCCGGCTCACGCGCCCACCCGCTTCCTGGACGAGCAGGGCACCCGCCGCGTGATCCCACGGTTTGAGGCCGCGCTCGAAGTATCCGTCCAGTCGGCCCGCCGCCACGTAGGCCAGGTCCAGGGCCGCCGAACCCATACGGCGGAGATCCCGGGCGATGGGCATCACCCGGCGGACCGTCGCGAGGTCGCCGTCGTGCGTCGCCGGGTCGTAGCCGAACCCGGTCGCCAGGAGTGCCCCGGCGTCGGTCACCGCGGTCACCGCGAGCCGGACGCCGTCCGACCAGGCACCGTGCCCGCGAGCGGCCGCGAAGGTCTCGCCGATGGCGGGCGCGTGCACGGCGGCGGCCAGCGCCTCCCATGCGTCGGGCTCCGGAGGGCCGCTGACGGCCGCGATGCTCACGTTGTACGCGGGGATGCCGTAGGCGTAGTTCACCGTGCCGTCGATGGGGTCGACCACCCACGTGATGCCGCTGTCGCCGGTGGCCGCCCCCGACTCCTCGCCGAGGAAACCGTCCGCCGGCCGCGCCGCGCGCAGTCGCTCGCGGATGAGCGCCTCCACCTCGCGGTCCGCCTCGGTCACGATGTCGGCGAGCGTCGACTTGGTCGCCGCGAGCCGGACGCCCTCCCGGCGTCGGGTACGGGCGAGCGCACCCGCCTCCTCGGCGATCTCCGTCGCCAGCGCGCTGAGCTCGAGAGCGTCGATCACAGCGCCGGGTGCGAGGGTGCGGGCGGCGGCGGCGGGAAGGCCGGGGGCTCACCCTGGGTGGGCGGAGCGGGCTGCGGCGGCGCCGGCTGCGCAGGTGCCGACGAGGGCGACGCCGGCTGCGGCGGCGCCGGCAGGTCGGGCGCGGGAGGCACAGGGCCAGGAGCGGGAGGCGCCGCGAAGTCCGGAAGGGCCGGAGCCGTCGGCGCCAGGGGGCGGGGTCGCCACGGGGAACCCCGCGGCGGGCGCCTGACCCAGGGCCTGGGGAGCCGTCGAGGGGTACCCCGTGTAGAACGCATTCCAGTCCGGGCTCCCGTCCGGAAGGACCGGGAGGGGCGTGATCCCGTCGGCGTAGGTCGGCCAGGACGGCGCGGAGGCGACCGGCCGGGCGGCAGGAGCCTTCTTCGGCGCGAACAGGGCGTTGAGCAGCGGAATGAGCGTGGTGCCGACGGCGACGAGGATCGTGAGGGCGACGACGATGCGCCAGTACAGCTCGGTGTAGTCGAAGGTGTTGGGGAACGCGAGGAAGAAGACCAGCAGGGCGACGAGGGCGCCGAGGAAGACGATCGTCACGATGTGGATCACCTTCGTGAAGGTCGTGACATGGCGCTGCGCGGCACGGGTGAAGAGCCGCACATGGAGCAGTGCGAGCTGCAGGATCCCGATCACGAGCAGCAGCTGGAAGAAGCGCTCCGCGCCGAAGTAGAGCCCGTCTTCCGGGAGCCAGATCTTCACGAGGCCGACGAGGAGCGCGATGACCCAGGAGACCATGCTCGCGAGCTGGAGCCAGTCCGGCCGGTTCGGCGCGAGGCCCGCCTCGAGGATGGCGATCCCGGCGAAGGCGGCGAGCAGGAGGATCGTGAGGAAGGCGCGACCGATGAGGCCGTTCTGATCACCGACCAGGACCCACACGACGCAGACCAGAGCCGCGGCGATGAGGGCGCCGATCGCGACCCACAGCGAGCCCCTGATGAGCAGCGACATGTTCTTCTTGTCACCCTGCGGCTGCAGCCGGGCGGTGTCCGGATGGGACATGGGGATCCTCTCGTCGAGCGGCGATGCCTTCATCCTGCCACGCGCGGGCCCGCTTGTTCCGGCTTCCCTCGAGTGCGAAGGAGATCGGGGACCGACCGAGGTCTGGGGAGGAAGGGTCAGCCGGCCTTCTTCGCGGAGGCCGCCGCGAAGGCCGCGACCCGCGCCTGTGCGTCCGGGGTCTCCAGGGCGGCGCCGATGGACCGGGCCTCCTCGCTCAGCTGCTCGGCGAAGGTGCGCTCCGGCTGCGACCGCACCAGCCGCTTGGCCTGCCCGTACGCGTCGGCGGCACCGGCGAGCCAGAACCGCGCGACCTCCTCGGCCCGCGCACGGACCCGGTCGGCCTCCGTCCTGCCGTCCTCGCCCTCCACGACCTCGGCCACCAGACCCCAGTCGAGAGCCTCCGCGGCCGTGAGCAGCCGGTCCTGCAGCACGAGCTGGAGGGCACGGCGCTGACCCACGGCCCGCGCGAGCTGCGCCGACACGGAGAGGTCGGGCGTGAGGCCGATGTTCGCGTACAGGCTCCCGAGCTGCGACCGCGAGCCCACCACCGCGTAGTCCGTGGCGAGCAGGATGCCGAGTCCGCCACCGGCCGTCGTCCCGTGCGCCGCGGCGACCACGGGGACGCTCGACTCCGTGAGCGCGCGGATCCCCGTGTTGATGACCTCCGCCAGCGCGGTGATCTCCGCCCCGGACGACCCCATGGTCGTCGCCATGTCGATCACGTCACCGCCCGCGCAGAACGCCGGTCCCGCCGCGTCGATGAGGATGGCCTGCACGTCGTCGCGCGACGTCGCCTCGACGGTCGCATCCCGCCAGGCGTACGCCAGATCGGCGTTGAAGGCGTTGAGGCGGGTCGGACGGTTGAGCGTGAGCCGCGCCATCCCCTCGTCGACGGCGAACAGGATGGCATCACTCATGGCTTCTCCTTCGAGCACAGGCGGATGCCTCCAGGTTAGTCGCGCTCAGGCGCCCTCCCAGACGCGAGCCACGAACCGCTCCATCCGCCGCCGGGTGCCATCGAGCCGGAAGTCGACCTGTCCCGCCGCCCGGATCTCGTTCGGTGCGAGCGGATGCGCCAGGCGCACGTTCTCGTGGCAGGACAGATCGGCGCAGATGTAGGTGCCGACCGAGTCGCCGCGCTCCCCCGCCTCTCCCGTGCGTCGCGCCGCGAACAGCGCCACCTGGTTGCCCGGCTGCATCGTGTGGCAGATGTTGCACATGCCCGAGCGCCCGCGCCCTGGTTCCGACGCCCGCAGCACCACGCCGACCACGCGTCCCTCGTGCGGGATGAGGACGTAGCCGCGCTTGCCGGCGCTCGGGTCGCGCCAGGCGAAGAAGTCGAGGTAGTCCCAGTCCACGAGGAGGAAGTCGTGCGGCATCTCTATGACGCGCAGCTCGTCGGCGTCCGCGTTCACGAACGAGGCCCGGACGTCGGCTTCGGTGAGAGGTCGCATCGCTCCAGTCTAGGAACTCGGCGCGGAGGTGAGGCCGGGAACGGGAGAAGCCCCCGCGAGCGGGGGCTTCCGTGGTGGCGAGTGAGGGATTCGAACCCCCGAAGTCGAAGACGGCTGATTTACAGTCAGATCCCTTTGGCCACTTGGGTAACTCGCCAGAGCGCACCCGTCCGACTTGAACAGCCAACCGGGGGCACGAAGAACAATCATACCTGCCGGATGCGGGCGCGAGAAATCGAGGCGTCAGCTCCCGTGCACGCCGCGGTCGGCGGCGGCCAGCGACTCCGGTGTGCGCAGCAGCCCGCCCTCGGCGCGGCAGGTCGCGGCGGCCACATCCATCGCGCGCTCGAGCAGGGCGGACCATCCTTCGACCGCCTTCGGGGCCCCGTCCACCAGTCCGGCGGCGACGGCGGCGAGCGTCGCGTCCCCCGCGCCCACGGTATCGACCACCCGACCCGGCAGCGCCGAGATGGGGGCCGAGACCGACCCGGCGTCCGATTCGAGCACGGCGCCGTCCGCTCCGGCCGTCGCCAGCACCGCCGTGACGCCGAGGCCCCGGAGCCGCGCGCGCAGGGTGTCGAGGTCGCCGTCATAGAGCACGTCGGCATCGTCGGCGCCGACCTTCACCAGGTCCGCCCGCGCGGCCAGCCGCTCGAAGCCGCGGACGAACTCCTCGCGGTCGGACAGCATCCCGGTGCGGGGATTCGGGTCGATCGCCAGCCGCGCGCCCTCCACCGCGGCGGCGAGGGCCTCGACCTCGGCCGGGACATCGAAGGGGAAGCAGCTCACCGCGACGATGTCCGCGCCGGCGATGGCAGCCTTCGCCTCGTCGGAGTACCGGACGGTCCGCTCCTGGGCCGCGCGGTTGAAGACGTAGCTCGGCTCGCCGTTCGCGGTCCGGGTCACGACGGCCCGCGACGACCCGTGCGGTGCCGCGCTCGCGATCAGCCGCACGCCGTGATCGGCCAGATACTCGCGGATGTGCGCGCCGGCGACGTCCTCCCCCACCATCGCGATGAGCGTCGTGGGGATTCCGAGCCGGCGCAGCCCCACCGCGACGTTCAGGGCGGCTCCGCCGACGAACTCGCGGACGCCGGCCTCATCCCGGATCTCGTCGATCAGGGCGTCTCCGATGACGACGGCCGCGCCGCCGGGGGAAGTCTCAGTGGTCACTCGCCGACCCTACCGCCCCGCCCCGGTCACAGCTTCGGAGATGACACCCGACACCCCGATGGATGAGCCCCACCGGCGGCGCGCCGCGCCGGATCTCCGAAGCTGTGCACACCCGACCGCGCCGAGGGACGACGAAGGCCCCGGGGAGAACCCCGGGGCCTTCGTTCACTCACTCACACCTCAGTTGTAGGTACCGGGGGTGATGTCGTCCGTCGAGAACGCGTCGAAGTCGACGTAGCCGAAGTCGCCGTCCGCGTACGCGCCGTCGGATGCGAAGATCCGGTTCGGGTAGCGCTCACTCTTGGCTTCCTCGGTGGCCTCGACCGTGACGTCGCGGTACTTCGAGAGACCGGTTCCGGCGGGGATGAGCTTTCCGATGATGACGTTCTCCTTGAGACCGACCAGCGGGTCGCGCTTGCCCTCCATGGCGGCCTGCGTGAGCACGCGGGTCGTCTCCTGGAAGGACGCAGCGGACAGCCACGACTCGGTCGCGAGCGACGCCTTCGTGATACCCATCAGCTCCGGGCGACCGGACGCGGGGCGCTTGCCCTCGGCCACGGCCTCGCGGTTGATCTGCTGGTAGCGCTTCAGGTCGACCATCTCACCCGGCAGCAGGGTCGTGTCGGCGTGGTCGACGACGGTGACCTTGCGGAGCATCTGGCGGACGATGACCTCGATGTGCTTGTCGTGGATCGGCACACCCTGCGAGCGGTAGACGCCCTGGACACCGCCGACGAGGTACTTCTGCACCTCGCGGGCACCCATGACGCGCATGACCTCCTTGGGGTCGAGCGTGCCGACCTGCAGGGGCTGACCGACCGAGACGTGCTGGCCGTCCTCGACGAGGAGGGTGGCACGCTTCAGCACCGGGTAGACGACGGGCTCGTCGCCGTTGTCGGGCGTGAGGATGACCTTCTTGGCCTTCTCGGTCTCGTCGATCGTGATGCGGCCGTCGGCCTCCGCGATCGGCGATGCACCCTTGGGGGTACGCGCCTCGAACAGCTCCTGCACACGGGGCAGACCCTGCGTGATGTCATCCGCCGACGCCGAACCACCGGTGTGGAAGGTACGCATCGTCAGCTGGGTACCGGGCTCACCGATCGACTGGGCCGCGATGATGCCGACGGCCTCGCCGATGTCGACGGTCTTGCCGGTCGCGAGCGAACGGCCGTAGCACTGCGCGCACACGCCGACGGCGGAGTCGCAGGTCAGGACCGAGCGGACCTTGATGGTCTCGACGCCCGCGGCGACCAGCTTGTCGATGAGCACGTCGCCCACGTCGTCGCCGGCCGCGGCCAGGACCTCGCCCGACGCGTTCACCACGTCGGAGGCCAGCGTGCGGGCGAACACCGAGTTCTCGACGTTCGCGTCGCGCACCAGCTCACCCTGCGAGTTCGGAGCGGCGATCGGGAGCTCGAGGCCCTTCGACGTGCCGCAGTCCTCTTCGCGGATGATGACGTCCTGCGAGACGTCCACCAGACGACGGGTCAGGTAACCCGAGTCGGCGGTACGCAGAGCGGTGTCGGCCAGACCCTTACGGGTACCGTGCGTCGCGATGAAGTACTCCGCCACCGACAGACCCTCGCGGTACGAGGAGATGATCGGACGCGGGATGATCTCACCCTTGGGGTTGTTCACCAGACCACGCATACCGGCGATGTTCCGGATCTGCAGCCAGTTACCACGAGCGCCAGAGGACACCATGCGGTTGATGGTGTTGTCCTCCGGGAAGTGCGCCTTCATCGCGGCCTGCACCTCGTCGGTCGCCTCGGTCCAGATCTTGATGAGCTCCTGACGACGCTCGGCGTCGGTCGTGAGGCCCTTCTCGTACTGGGACTGGACCTTCGCGGCCTGCTTCTCGTAGCCCGCGACGATCTCCGCCTTGTTCGGCGGGGTGAGGATGTCGCTCAGCGCGACGGTCACACCCGAACGGGTCGCCCAGTAGAAACCGGCATCCTTGATGCGGTCCAGCGTGGCGGCCGTCTCGACCTTGGGGTACTCCTCGGCCAGCTTGTTGACGATCTGCGACAGCTTGCCCTTGTCGGCCTGCTCGCGGACGAAGGGGTAGCCCTTCGGCAGCGCGTCGTTGAAGATCGCCTGACCCAGCGACGCGTCGACCAGGCCGTGCTTCTCGTAGCCCTCGGGAGCCTCGCCCTCGAGGAAGGCCAGACCCGGGATGCGGATGCGGACCTTCGCCTGCAGGTCGAGCGTGCCCTCGTCGTACGCGAGCTGTGCCTCGCCGACGGAGCCGAACGCACGACCCTCGCCCTTGGCGCCGGCCTTGACCGTCGTCAGGTGGTGCAGACCGATGATCATGTCCTGCGAGGGCAGGGTGACCGGACGGCCGTCCGACGGCTTCAGGATGTTGTTCGACGCGAGCATGAGCACGCGGGCCTCGGCCTGAGCCTCGACCGACAGCGGCAGGTGGACAGCCATCTGGTCACCGTCGAAGTCGGCGTTGAACGCCGCGCAGACGAGCGGGTGCAGCTGGATGGCCTTGCCCTCGACGAGCTGCGGCTCGAACGCCTGGATGCCGAGACGGTGCAGGGTGGGTGCACGGTTCAGCAGCACCGGACGCTCGCGGATGATCTCCTCGAGCACGTCCCAGACCTCGGGACGGGTGCGCTCGACGGCGCGCTTGGCAGCCTTGATGTTCTGCGAGTGACCGAGGTCGATCAGGCGCTTGATGACGAACGGCTTGAAGAGCTCGAGCGCCATCTGCTTGGGCAGACCGCACTGGTGCAGCTTGAGCTGCGGGCCGACGACGATGACCGAACGGCCCGAGTAGTCGACACGCTTGCCGAGCAGGTTCTGGCGGAAGCGCCCCTGCTTTCCCTTGAGCATGTCGCTCAGGGACTTCAGGGCGCGGTTGCCGGTACCCGTGACGGGGCGACCGCGGCGGCCGTTGTCGAACAGCGCGTCGACGGCCTCCTGCAGCATCCGCTTCTCGTTGTTGACGATGATCTCGGGGGCACCGAGGTCGATCAGGCGACGGAGACGGTTGTTGCGGTTGATCACGCGGCGGTACAGGTCGTTCAGGTCGGAGGTCGCGAAGCGGCCACCGTCGAGCTGGACCATCGGACGCAGCTCCGGCGGGATCACCGGGACGACGTCGAGCACCATCGCGGCCGGGCTCATGCCGGTCTCGAGGAACGAGTTGACGACCTTGAGGCGCTTGATCGCACGGATCTTGCGCTGGCCCTTGCCCTCCGAGATCTGCAGGTGCAGGCTCTCGGCCTCGGCGGCCAGGTCGAACGCGGCCAGGCGACGCTGGATCGCCTCGGCACCCATGTAGGCCTCGAAGTACTGGCCGAAGCGGTCCTGCAGCTCGTGGAAGACGTCGTCCTCCGGGCGCAGGGCACCGACCTCGAGCGTGCGGAAGTCCTCCCACACGCGCTCCAGCTTCAGGATCGCCTCGTCGGCACCCTTGCGGATGAGCGACATCTCCTTCTCGGCGGCGTCCTTGACCTTCTTCTTGGCGTCGGCCTTGGCACCCTCGGCCTCGAGGGCCGCGAGCTCCTCCTCCAGCTTCGCCAGGCGCTCCGCGATCTTCGCGTCGCGGCGGTCGCCGAGCGTCTTCAGCTCGAGACGGATGTTGTTCTCCTGGGTACCCAGGTCGCGGTGACGGGCCTCCTCGTCGACCGAGATGACCATGTACGCGGCGAAGTAGATGACCTTCTCGAGGTCCTTCGGCGCCATGTCCAGCAGGTAGCCGAGGCGCGAGGGCACGCCCTTGAAGTACCAGATGTGGGTGACGGGAGCGGCGAGCTCGATGTGACCCATGCGCTCACGACGGACGGAGCTCTTGGTGACCTCCACGCCGCAGCGCTCGCAGACGATGCCCTTGAAGCGGACGCGCTTGTACTTGCCGCAGGCGCACTCCCAGTCACGGGACGGGCCGAAGATCTGCTCTCCGAAGAGACCGTCCTTCTCCGGCTTGAGGGTGCGGTAGTTGATGGTTTCGGGCTTCTTGACCTCGCCGTAGGACCACGCGCGGATGTGGTCTGCGGTCGCCAGGCCGATGCGAAGCTCATCGAAGGTTGTGGACTCGAGCACTAGTTCTCCTGTGTCGGAAATTCTTTTTGAGAAGTCTGCTTCGGTGGGCCCGGGACGTGTGTCCCGGGCCTACCGAAGGATTAGATCTCGTCGATCGAGGCGGCCTCGAAGCGGCTGGAGATGTTGATACCGAGTTCCTCTGCGGCGCGGAACGCCTCGTCGTCGGTGTCGCGGAGGTTGACCAGCGTGCCGTCGGCCGAGAGGACCTCGACGTTCAGGCAGAGCGACTGCATCTCCTTCATGAGCACCTTGAACGACTCGGGGATGCCGGGCTCCTGGATGTTCTCGCCCTTGACGATGGCCTCGTACACCTTGACGCGGCCGAGGATGTCGTCGGACTTGATCGTGAGGAGCTCCTGGAGGGCGTACGCCGCACCGTAGGCCTCGAGGGCCCACACCTCCATCTCACCGAAGCGCTGTCCACCGAACTGCGCCTTACCACCGAGCGGCTGCTGGGTGATCATCGAGTACGGACCGGTGGAGCGGGCGTGGATCTTGTCGTCCACCAGGTGGTGGAGCTTCAGGATGTACATGTAGCCCACGGAGATCGGCGCCGGGAACGGCTCGCCGGAGCGGCCGTCGAACAGCTGCGTCTTGCCGCTCGAGTCGATCAGGCGGAGGCCGTCACGGGTCGGGAGCGTCGAGTCGAGCAGACCGGAGATCTCCTCCTCGCTGGCACCGTCGAACACCGGGGTGGCGACCTTGGTGCCGGGCGCGGCCTCGAACGCCTGCTGCGGCAGCTTGGCGGCCCACTCCGGGGTGCCCTCGACCTTCCAGCCCTGCTTCGCGATCCACCCGAGGTGGGTCTCGAGGACCTGGCCGAAGTTCATTCGACCCGGGATGCCGAGCGGGTTGAGGACGATGTCCACCGGGGTGCCGTCCGCGAGGAACGGCATGTCCTCGACGGGCAGGATCTTCGCGATGACACCCTTGTTGCCGTGGCGGCCGGCGAGCTTGTCGCCCTCGGTGATCTTGCGCTTCTGGGCGATGTAGACCACGACGCGGCGGTTGACGCCGGAGCCGAGCTCGTCGTCGCCGTCCTCGGCGTTGAACTCCTTGACCGCGATGATCGTGCCCTGCTCACCGTGGGGCACCTTCAGCGACGTGTCGCGGACCTCGCGGCTCTTCTCGTTGAAGATCGCGCGGAGCAGACGCTCCTCGGCCGACAGCTCGGTCTCACCCTTCGGCGTGACCTTGCCGACGAGGATGTCGCCGGGGCGGACCTCGGCGCCGATGCGGATGATGCCGCGCTCGTCGAGGTCCTTCAGCAGCTCCGGGCTGACGTTGGGGAGGTCACGGGTGATCTCCTCCTTGCCGAGCTTGGTGTCGCGGGCGTCGACCTCGTACTCCTCGATGTGGATCGACGAGAGGGTGTCGTCCTTCACCAGGTCCTGGCTCAGGATGATGGCGTCCTCGAAGTTGTAGCCCTCCCACGTCATGAACGCGACGAGGAGGTTCTTCCCGAGGGCCAGCTCGCCGTTCTCGGTGGCGGGGCCATCGGCGATGACCTCTCCGACCTCGACGCGCTCACCGGCCGAGACGACGACCTTCTGGTTGTAGGAGGTGCCCTGGTTCGAGCGGTCGAACTTGCGCAGGTGGTACTCCTGCGTGCCGCCCTCGTCGAGCATGACGACGACGCGGTCCGCGGAGACCTCGGAGACGACACCGGCCTTCTCGGCGGTGATCACGTCACCGGCGTCGATGGCCGTGTAGCCCTCCATACCGGTTCCGACGAGCGGCGAGTCGCTGCGGAGCAGCGGCACGGCCTGACGCTGCATGTTGGCGCCCATGAGCGCGCGCTGCGCGTCGTCGTGCTCGAGGAAGGGCACGAGCGAGGTCGCGACCGACACCATCTGGCGCGGCGAGACGTCGATGTAGCCGATCTCCTCCGGGAGGAACAGGTCGACCTCACCGCTGCCGCCCTTGGGGCGCGCGAGCACGTGGCTCTCGCGGAAGCGACCCTTCGCGTCGAGCGGCGCGTTGGCCTGCGCGATGTTGAAGTCGACCTCCTCGGAGGCGGTCAGGTAGTCGATCTGGTCGGTCACGACACCGTCGACGACCTTGCGGTACGGGGTCTCGATGAAGCCGAACGAGTTGATGCGCGCGAAGGTCGCGAGCGCACCGATCAGACCGATGTTCGGGCCTTCCGGCGTCTCGATCGGGCACATGCGGCCGTAGTGCGAGGGGTGGACGTCGCGGACCTCGACGCCGGCGCGGTCACGGCTCAGACCACCGGGGCCGAGAGCCGACAGACGGCGCTTGTTGGTCAGACCCGCGAGCGGGTTGTTCTGGTCCATGAACTGCGACAGCTGCGAGGTTCCGAAGAACTCCTTGATCGCGGCGACGACGGGGCGCACGTTGATCAGGGTCTGCGGCGTGATGGCCTCGATGTCCTGCGTGGTCATGCGCTCGCGGACGACGCGCTCCATACGGGACAGACCCGTGCGGACCTGGTTCTGGATGAGCTCGCCGACCGCGCGGATGCGACGGTTGCCGAAGTTGTCGATGTCGTCGGTCGCGAGGCGGATCTCGGTCTTCTTGCCGCCGCGGATGCCCTCGAAGGTCTCCTCGGTGCCCGCGTGCAGACGCACGAGGTACTTGATCGTGGCGACGATGTCCTGCACCGTCAGCACCGACTCCGTCAGCGGGGTGTCGAGACCCAGCTTGTGGTTGATCTTGTACCGGCCGACCTTGGCGAGGTCGTAGCGCTTCGGGTTGAAGTAGAAGTTGTCGAGCAGCGCGCGGGCGGCCTCGGCGGCCACCTGCTCGCCCGGACGCAGCTTGCGGTAGATGTCGCGCAGCGCGTCTTCCTTGGTGACGATCGTGTCCTTCGCGAGCGTCTCCTCGATGGAGGTGTAGCCGGCGAACTCCTCGAGGATCTCCTCGCTGGTCATGCCCAGCGCCTTGAGGAAGACCGTCACGGACTGCTTGCGCTTGCGGTCGACGCGGACGCCGACCTGGTCGCGCTTGTCGATCTCGAACTCGAGCCAGGCACCGCGGCTCGGGATGACGCGCGCCGAGACGATGTCCTTGTCACTCGTCTTGTCGGGGGTCTTGTCGAAGTAGACACCCGGCGAGCGCACGAGCTGCGAGACGACGACGCGCTCGGAGCCGTTGATGATGAACGTGCCCTTGTCGGTCTGGAGCGGGAAGTCGCCCATGAAGACCGTCTGGGTCTTGATCTCACCCGTGAGGTGGTTCATGAACTCGGCCTCGACGTAGAGCGGGGCCGCGTAGGTCTTGCCACGCTCCTTGCACTCCTCGATGGAGTACTTCTCGGGCTCGAGGTACGGGTTCGTGAACGACAGCTGCATCGTCTCGCCGAGGTCCTCGATCGGGGAGATCTCCTCGAAGATCTCGCCCAGACCGCTGTTCTCGTTCACGTCGGTGCGACCGGCGGCCTTGGCCTCGGCCACGCGCGCCTTCCAGGCGTCGTTGCCGACCAGCCAACCGAAGGACTCGGTCTGCAGGGCGAGAAGGTCGGGGACCGTCAGCGTGTCGGAGATCTTGGCGAACGAGAGACGGGAAGCTCCGCGTCCGTTCTTGGTGGTGGTGGATGTGGATGCGTTGGGAGCAGCAGCCAAGGGAATAACCTCCGTGAGCCCCGCAGGGCTTCTCGATTCCTTTGTCGTCAGGTGGAGTGCGCTCAGAAGCTCACGAGATGCCGACCACCATATGAGGGCAGGGAGAAGCGAGCGCAACTACCAACTATAGACGCGATCTCGCGACATGGCAAGCGCAATCCTTGACCAATCTTCGATGCTGCGGTAATGGGACCGCCGAGACCCCGCCTGCGCGCCGAAACCCCGCCCTCGCCGCGGAGGCAGGGCGGGGTTTGGGCGCGAAACCGGGGTCTCGGGTCAGGAGGCGATGTTGAGCTCGTTGCCGGGGATCGAGGCGAGGAGGCGGCGCGTGTAGGGGTCGCGGGGATTCGTGAAGATCTCCTCCGACGACGCGGCCTCCACGAGCTTCCCGTCCTTCATCACGCACACGTAGTCGCTGATGAGACGCACCACCGCGAGGTCGTGCGAGATGAACAGGTAGCTCAGCCCGTACTCGCGCTGGAGGTCGCCCAGCAGCCGCAGGATCTGGTCCTGCACGAGCACGTCGAGCGCCGACACGGGCTCGTCGCACACGATGAGGTCCGGCGAGAGGGCCAGCGCTCGCGCGATCGCCACACGCTGACGCTGGCCACCGGACAGCTCGGACGGGTAGCGCCGCAGCATCGACTGCGGCAGCGCGACGTCGTCCAGGAGCTGTCGCGCGCGCTTGCGCCGGTCGGCCCCGCTCCCCCGCTTGTAGAACTCCAGCGGCTCCGCGATCAGGCGCTCGATCGTGAACATGGGGTTCAGGCTGGAGTAGGGATCCTGGAAGATCGGCTGCACCCGCTGCCGGAAGTCCTTCGTCTCCGCACGGCTCAGCGTCGAGATGTCCTTGCCCTCGTAGCGGATGAGGCCGCTCGTGGGCTCGATGACCTTGAGCAGCATGCGCGCGGTCGTGGTCTTACCCGATCCGGACTCCCCCACGATCGCGACGGTCTCCCCGCGCGGGATCGCGAGCGAGACGTCGTCGACGGCGACGAAGTCCTCGTGCTTGCCGCGCACGGGGTACACCTTCGTGAGGTTCTCGATTTCGACGATGTTGCCCTTCGACGAGCTCAGGGACCCGCCCTTCGACGAGCTCAGGGACCCAGACTCACTATGGGTCGCTGAGCCTGTCGAAGCGCCCTCCTGGGTCGCTGAGCCTGTCGAAGCGTCCCAGACGAAGGCCTCCGGACGGAGCCGGGCCACCGCCACCGACGGCGCCGCCTTCACGAGCGACTGGGTGTACGGGTGCTGCGGGTCCTCGAGGATCCGCCGCGCCGGCCCTTGCTCGACGACCTTGCCGCGGTGCATCACGATCACGCGCTCGGCCCGCTCCGCGGCGAGCCCGAGGTCGTGCGTGATGAGGAGCACGGCCGTGCCCAGCTCCCGCGTCATCTCGCCGATCTGGTCGAGGATGGTCTGCTGCACCGTCACGTCCAGGGCACTGGTGGGCTCGTCCGCGATGAGCAGCCGCGGCTTGCACGCCAGCCCGATGGCGATGAGCGCCCGCTGGCGCATGCCGCCGGAGAACTCGTGCGGGTACTGCTTGGCCCGCCGCTCCGGATCGGGCAGACCGGCGGCGGTCAGCGCCTCGACGACCTTGGACTGCACGTTCTGCCGGGTGGCGAGGCCGTGGGCGAGCAGCGTCTCGGCGACCTGGGTGCCGATCTTCGCGACCGGGTTGAGGTTGGACATCGGGTCCTGCGGCACAAGGCCGATGTCCCGTCCGCGGATCGATCGCAGCTCGCTCTCGGAGGCGTGCGAGATGTCCCGCCCGTCGAGCTTGATGCTGCCGGCGGCCACCTTCCCCCCGCCCGCGAGCAGCCCGATGATCGCCATCGCGGTGGTCGACTTGCCGGAACCGGACTCGCCGACGATCGCCACGGTCTCCCCCGGACGGATCTCGAGGTCGACGCCCTCGACGGCGTGCACGACGCCGTCCATGGTGGCGAAGTCCACCGCCAGGCCCTCGACCGACAGCAGGGGCTGGTCCGCCATGCCGTTCTCCTTCGCGGCGCGCACGGCGCCCTCGTCGCGGATGTTCATCGTGCCCTCGTCCTCGGGTCCATGGCCTCGCGCAGCGCCTCACCGAGCAGGGTGAAGCCGAGCGCGGTGACGGCGATGCAGATGCCGGGGAGGAACGCCAGCCACGGGGCGATCGCCAGCTCCGCCTGCGCGTACGTGAGCATGCGACCCCACTCGGCCGTCGCGGGGCCGCCGCCGCCGAGACCGAGGAACGACAGCGCCGCCGCATCGATCACGGCGGTCGCGAGGGTCAGGGTGCCCTGCACGATCACGGGCCCGATCGCGTTCGGGAGGACGTGCGACATCGTGATCCGGCCGCGGCCGAGGCCGAGCGTCTGCGCCGAGAGCACGTAGTCGCTGGAGCGCTGCTGGAGCATGGACGCCCGCAGCAGGCGCGCGAAGATCGGCACCTGGGAGGCCCCGATGGCGATCATCACGGCGTACGGCGTCTGTCCGAGGATCGCGGCGATCGACACCGCCAGCAGGAGGTTCGGCACCGAGAGGATGATGTCGACGACGCGCATGATGACGGTGTCGACCCAGCCTCCGAACGTGCCGGCGAGGAGTCCGAGGATCATGCCGCCGACGAGACCCATCGCAGTGGAGACGACGCCGATCAGCAGCGACGCCTGAGCGCCCCAGATGAGCTTGGACAGCACGTCGCCGCCGAACCGGTCCAGACCGAGGGGGAACTGCGGCAGCTCCCCCGGGCCGGGGATGTGCGTCGGCGTGATCTCCTTCGCCCCGGGGAGCGCGGTCTCGGGGTACGGAGCGAGGACCGGCGCGAGCACCGCGACGAGGAGGAAGAGGAGCACGATGACGGCGCCGATCCACGCCGTCGGATTGCGGCGGAGCCGGCGGAACACGTCGCGCCAGAACCCGCCGCCGCTCTCCTTGAGGTCGGCCTGGGCGATGGCGACGGTGTCGATGCTGCCGCCGCTCTCGGCGGACGGCCCCTGTGCGGGTGGGAGGGCGATGCTCATGCGAGCGCCTCCTTTCGGATGAGGGAGGAGGACATCACTGCACCCTCACTCTCGGATCGATGAGGCTGTACGACACGTCCACGGCCAGGTTGATGAGGGCGTAGGCGATCGCGATGAAGATGATGAACCCCTGCAGCACCGGGAAGTCGCGCGTGAAGATGGCGCGCGCGAGGAACGATCCGATGCCGGGGAAGGCGAACACGGTCTCGGTGAGCACCGCCCCCGAGATGAGGAGTCCGGTCTGCAGGCCGATCGTCGTGATGACGGGGAGCATGGCGTTGCGGAGGATGAACCGGCTGCGCAGCGTGCCGGAGCCCACGCCCTTCGCCCGCCCCGTCCGCACGTAGTCGGCGTTCTGCACCTCCAGCACGCTCGCCCTGGTGATGCGGACGATGATCGCGAGCGGGATGGTGCCGAGCGCGAGCGCCGGGAGGATCAGATGGAGGATCGCATCCCACGCGGCGTCGAACTCCCCCGTGATGATGCCGTCCCAGACGTAGAAGCCGGTGGGATGGGTGGCATCGATGCGGGGGTCCTGCCGGCCGTCCGAGGGCAGCCAGCCCAGCTGCACGGCGAAGACGTACTTGAGGATGAAGGCCAGGAAGAAGACCGGGATCGTGATCCCGATGAGGCTCAGCACGACCGACGCGTGGTCGGTGAACTTGCCGTGGCGGCGGGCCGCCCAGTACCCGAGCGGGATGCCGACGCCCACCGCGAAGATGAGCGCCGCGACGCTCAGCTCGATCGTCGCGGGGAAGCGGCGGAGGAACTCCTCCGTGACCGGCCGGTTGGTCTGGATGGACGTGCCGAAGTCGCCCTGCAGCAGGCGCGTGACCCAGATGAAGTACTGCTCGATGAGGGGCTTGTTGAAGCCGTAGAGCTCGTTGACCCTGGCGATGGCCTCGGGGGTGGCCTTCTCGCCGAGGAGAGCGACCGCGGGGCCGCCGGGGAGGGCCCTGACCCAGGCGAACAGCAGGATGCTGAGCCCGAACAGGGTGGGGATGAGGAACAGCAGTCGCCTGCCGATGGTGCGCAGCACAGAGTTCTCCGTCGATCAGAAGGTACGCCGTGCCCCGGTCCCGCGAGGCGGAACCGGGGCTCGGCATATCAAATGGTCAGGCCTACTTCGTGAGTACGATGTCCGTGAAGACCTCGTCGTTCACCGGGCTGGCGGGGTAGCTCTCGACGCGCGGGTCGAAGGCGAGCGTCGGCGCCGGGTGCGCGAGCGGGACGCCGGGGATGAACTCCGCGACCATCTCGTTGATGTCCTCGTAGAGCGCCGTCTGGTCGTCGAGGTTGGAGACCCCGCGCGCCTCGGTCAGCGCCTGGAAGAGCTCCGGGTTGTCGAAGCCCCACTCCGAGCTCTGCTGGCCGAAGAACACACCGACGAAGTTGTCGGTGTCGTTGTAGTCGCCGGTCCAGCCGAGCAGGTGGATGCCGTGGTCGGAAGTGCCGGTGGTGCGGTCGAGGTACTCGACCCACTCCTCGGAGACCGGAGTGGTCTCCACGCCGACCTCCGAGAGCTGCGAGGACAGGACGGTGTAGATCTGCTCGGGGTCCGGCATGTACGGACGCGAGACGTTGACCGGGTAGTTGAAGTCCAGCGACAGCGGGTTCGCCTCGTCGTAGCCGGCCTCCGCGAGCAGCTCCTTGGCCTTCTCCGGGTCGTAGTCGTAGGTCGTGACCTCGTCGTTGTAGCCGTTGACCACCGGCGGGACGAACTGCGTCGCCTTCTCGGTACCCTCCGGGAGGACCTGGCTGATCAGGGCGTCCTTGTCGATCGCGTAGGACAGCGCCTCGCGCACCTTCGGGTCCTGCAGCTCCGGGATCGCCTGGTTGAAGGCGAGGTAGAGGATCGTGAACGGGGGACGCGACACCATGGTGAAGTCGTCCTCCTCCAGGGCCTTCGTGTCGGCGGGGCCCACGAGGTCGTAACCGTCGATGGAGCCCGACTCGAGCGCCTGGCGACGCGCCGTCGGGTCGTCGATGGTGCGGAAGATGATCTCGTCGATCTGTCCGGCCTCGCCCCAGTAGTCGTCGTAGGCCTTGAGCGTGACCTGCTCGCCCGGAGCCCACTCCTCGAACTGGTAGGGGCCCGTGCCGACCGGGTGGCCCATGGCGTACTCGGACAGCTGCGGGGCCTCGGCGGTGCCGCCGACCTCGTCCGCGCCGAACTCCTGCATCGCCGAGGGGCTCTGCATGCCGAAGGCCGGGAGCGACAGCGAGGCGATGAAGCCGGCGAACGGCTTGTTCAGCTCGATCGTGACGGAGTTCTCGCCGTCGGGCGTGCAGGACTTGTAGACCGCGTCCTCCGGGTTGGAGGCGTAGCCCTTGAAGAGCTTGTTGTAGTAGTACCCGAAGGCCTCGGAGGCGGCGAGACCGGTCCAGTTGTACCAGCGGTCGAAGTTGGCGCAGACGGCCTCGGCGTTGAACGGCGTGCCGTCCTGGAAGGTCACGCCCTCCTTCAGCGCGAAGGTGTGGGACATGCCGTCCTCGGACGACTCCCACGACTCCGCCAGCAGCGGCGCCGGGTCGGCCGTGCCGGGCTCCGTGCCCACCAGACCCTCGAAGATCTGGCGGGAGACGCGGAAAGTCTCGCCGTCCTGCGCGAACGCCGGGTCGAGGCTCGCGGGATCCGACGAGGCGGCGAAGACGAAGGTGCCGTCGACGTCACCCGATCCTTCCGACCCGTTGTCCCCGCGCTCGCTGGCGACGCATCCGGCGAGTGCGAGAGCGGCGATGGTCGCTCCGGTGACGGCGGCGAGTCCTCGCCGAGGCATGGCTGACTGGTGCATGTGTGTATGACCTTCCCTGTCGGGCGCTTCCTTGCGCGTCTCCGGGCATCGTCGCCGCGGAGACGGTGATTCCTCGAAGGTACCCAGCGGTCCGGCCGATGCCAAGAGTCCGAGGTTGCGATCCGGTATCGACGCGGCACCGCCCTCGATCCGGTAATGTCCAGAACGTGCCGGACACCACTCCCCGCGTCGTGTGCCTGGGCGAGGGCCTGGTCGCCCTCGTCGCCGCCACCGCCGGACCGCTCGAGACCTGCCGCACGTTCCACCGCTCCCTCGCCGGGGCCGAATGGAACACCGCCATCGCGCTGTCCTCCGCGGGCATCCGCACCGCGGTCGTGTCCCGTGTCGGTGACGACGGCTTCGGACGCTTCCTCACCGCCGAGCTCCGTGCGCACGGCGTCGACGATCAGGCCGTGGAGATCGACCCGATCGCACCGACGGGCCTCTACGTCAAGGAGCTCTCCCCGCGGGCGGACGGCGCCGTGGAAGGGACGATGCACTACTACCGCGCCGGGTCGGCCGCAGCGGCGCTGTCGCCGGCCTCGCTGGAGTCGCCCGTGGCGGTGGACCTGCTCGCCGCGGCGGCCCTCGTGCACACCTCCGGCATCACGCCCGCGCTCTCGCCCTCCGCACGCGCCGCCCAGGAGGCCCTGGTCGCGGCGCCGCGACCGGGCCGTCTCGTCAGCTTCGATCTGAACTGGCGCCCCGCGCTGTGGCGGGGCCGCGAGGACGAGGGACGCGCCGTCCTCACCGATCTCGCCCACCGCGCCGACGTCCTGTTCTGCACCCGCCCCGACGCCGAGGCCGTATTCGGCACGAGCGCACCGGACGAGCTGCGGGCGCTGTTCCCCGAGCCGCGCTACCTGGTCGTGACCGACCCCGCCGGCGCCGTGGCGTTCGACGGCGCGGACCGGGTGGGCAGCGAGGCTCTCGATGCACCGGTGGTGGAGACGATCGGCGCGGGCGACGCCTTCGCCGCCGGCTTCCTCGCCGGCGTCCTCACCGGCCTGACGCTGCACGGGAGCCTGGCCCGCGCCCACCGCATCGCGACGCGCGCGATCGCCAGCACGCGCGACCACGTCGACTGAGCCGGCGGCGGCTCAGTCCGCGGGGTGCCCGCGCCGTGGCGGAACCGCGTCGTGCGTGCGCTGCAGGGACACCGCGACGTGCTCGCCCCGGTGCTGCACGATGCGCACGAACAGCACGTCGATGAGCGCGAGCTGCGCGATCCGGCTCGACATGGCGGCCATCCGGAACGGCGACTCCTGGGCCTGGCTGAGGAGCACGACGTCGGCGAGGGCCGCGAGCGGGGAGTCGGCCGCGCTCGTCACGGCCACCGCAAGGGCGCCCGCGGCCCGGGCGACCTCCAGGGCACGAACCGTCTCGGCCGTCTCGCCGCCGTGCGAGAAGGCGATCGCCACATCCGCGGAGGACCGCAATGCGGCCGCGGTGACCGCGAGATGCGGATCGGCCGAGTGGGTCACGGAGCAGCCGATCCGGGAGAGCTTGAGCTGCAGGTCCTGGGCCGTCAGCGATGACGCCGCCTGCCCGAACAGGTCGATGTGCCGCGCCACGACCACCGCCCGCGCGACCCGGTCGAGGGCGTCCGCATCGAGAGCCCGGGCGGTCTTCTCGATCGCGTCGATCTCCTGGGCCGCGAGCTTCGCGGCGATCGCGGCCGGGCCGTCGTCGCGGTCGATCGCCGTGGAGTCGAGTCCGAACCGGGCCTGCTGCGCCTGGGCCAGGGTGACCGCCCGCGCGACGGCGACCCTCAGCTCCCGGTAGCCGCTGTAGCCGAGCGACTGCGCGAAGCGGGCGACGGTCGACAGCGAGGTCTGGCAGAGCTGCGCGAGATCGTTGATCGCGAGGTCCACCACGAGGGTGGGGTCGCCGAGGATTCTCTCGGCGACGCGTCCCTCCGCCGCGCTGAGCTTGGGGAGGGAGCGCCGCACCACGGCCAGAACGTCGTCGTCCATGCGCTGATCCCGTCTCAACCGGCGGCGGTCGTCCTCTGTCGCGGCCGGAAGCGGCCGAGCAGCGCGTCCCGCGCGGTCTGGGCGCCGAGCCGGCTGGCCGCGCCGACCTCGACGGTGGGCAGCGGCAGCGGCTCCTGCACGGGCAGGCCGACGTTCACCACGACCGCATCCGGGTCCCGGAGCGCGGTCCGCTCGATCAGCGCCCGCTGCGCCGGCTCCGCATCCGGTCGATCCACGAGGACGACCGTCGTGCCGGTCGCCGCGGCGACCTCGTCGATCACGGCGTCCTGCTCGACCACGGGCCGTGCGGCCACGTCGAGCCGCACGCGGATGCCGTCTCCCGCGAGCGCCTCCGCGACGTACGAGGCGGCGCTGTCGACCGCGAGCGTCGAGCGACGGCGGGCATCGATCACCGCCAGGGCCTCCGCGGCCTCGGGGGCATCGCCGGCGAGCGACACGGACCGGCGGACGATCTCGGCGGCGTCGAACGCGGCAGCCTCCTCGTCCGAGGTCGCGCTCGTGCGCAGCCGGGTCGCGAGAGCCGACACCCGCGCGGCGGCCTCCTCGACGCGCTCCCGGGAGAGCGAGCCGTCCCGCAGCGCGGCGACGATCCCGTCGCGGGCGGCGAGGAAGTCGCGCCGGTCCTGGTCGGGAAGAGCGGCCTCGCCGGGGTTGGTCGGGTTGCCGATGCACAGCAGGTCGGCGCCGGCGGCCAGAGCGAGGGCGGCGCCCCCGCCGAGTCCGACGGTCTCGCGGATCGCGGCCATGTCCAGCGCGTCGGTGATGATGACGCCCTGGAAGCCCCACTCCCGCAGCATGCCGAGCACGCGCGGGTTGAGGGTGGCCGGCTGCGCGCCCCACGCGGGGACGACGATGTGCGCGGTCATGATCGCGTCCACCCCCGCCTCCACGGCGGCGCGGAACGGCTCGAGGTGCACGCGCTCGTACTCGGCCACGTCGAGCGCGATCTCGGGCAGTGCGTGGTGGGAGTCGAGGTGGGTGTCGCCGTGACCGGGGAAGTGCTTGACGCACGCGGCCGCCCCGCCGTCCTGGATGCCGTCGACCGTGGCGACGACGTGACGCGTCACCAGCGCCTCCTCGGACCCGAACGAGCGCACGCCGATGACGGGGTTGCGCGGGTCGGTGTTGACGTCGGCGACCGGACCGAGCACGACGTTCGCCCCGACGGCGCGCACGCGGCGGGCGAGTTCCGCCCCGGTCCGCTCCGATGCGACGACGTCGTCGAGGGCGCCGAGCTGCGCGGCCCCGGGGAGGGTGGAGCCGCTCCCGGACTCCAGGCGCGTGACGCTGCCGCCCTCCTCGTCGACGCCGATCAGGGCGTCCGGGTTCGCGTTCAGGATCTGCGCGCTCAGCGCGGGCAGTCCCTCGCCGACGTTCTGGCCGAAGTACACGACACCGGCCAGGCCGTCGCGCAGCTCCTCCACGAGCCAGGCGGGGGCCGTGGTGCCGAGGAATCCGGGCCAGAGCACGCCGTTCGCGAGGCGCTCGAGCTCGTCGGTCATCCCTTCACCGCCCCCGCGACCATGCCGGCGGAGAGCCGGCGCTGCACGATGACGAAGAAGATCATGACGGGCACGGTGATGATCGTCGAGGCGGCCATGATGCTGCCCCAGTCGTTGGAGTACAGGCCGAAGAACGACTTGAGGCCGATCGAGACCGTGTACTGGTCGGTCTGCGCGCCGAGGATCGTCATGGCGAAGATGAACTCGTTCCACGCCGTGATGAAGCTGAAGATGCTCGTCGCGACGAGACCGGGCATCACGAGCGGCAGGAGGATCGAGCGGAACATCCGCCACCAGCTCGCGCCGTCGATGTAGGCGGCCTCTTCGAGCTCGACCGGGACGGCCGCGACGAAGCCGCGCAGCATCCAGATGCCGAACGCGAGCGACAGCGCCACGTAGACGACCATCAGGCCGATGATGCTGTTGAGCAGACCGAGGCTCTTCACCTGGAGGAACAGCGGGATGACGAGTGCCTCGAGCGGCACCATCTGCACCACGAGGATCATCATCAGCACCGTGGTGCGGAACTTGAAGCGGAAGCGCGCGACGGCGACCGCCGCGAGCAGGCAGACGATGGCGCTGACGAGCACCGTGACGAGGGCCACGATCGCCGAGTTGCGCAGGTACGTGCCGAAGCCGCCCTCCGTGAGCACGAAGGCGAAGTTGTCCCACGTGAACTCCTGCGGGAGGAGCGACTGCCCGCCGCTGGACGCCTTGGCGTCGAAGGCGCTGGAGACCATCCAGTAGACGGGGAACAGCGTGAAGACGAGGACGGCGGCGACGCCGATGCCGAGTCCGATCCGCGACCGGAGCCTGGGGCGGGGGTTCACAGCTCGTCCTCCTTCATGAGGGAGCGGATGTAGACGATCGTGATGCCGATCAGGACGAGGGTCAACAGCACCGCGAGCGCGGCACCGAATCCGTAGCGGTTCTGACCGAACGACTCCACGTACGACCACACGCCGAGGTTGAGCACCTGACGGTTGCCGCCGCTGCCGCCGGGCATGAGGTACACCTGCGCGAAGACCTTGAAGTCCCAGATCGTCGACAGGATGATGACGACGGAGAAGACGGGCTTGAGCGTCGGGAAGATGATCTTCCAGAAGCGGCGCCACGCGCCGGCCCCGTCGAGCGCCGCCGCCTCGAGCATCTCCTTCGAGACGCCCAGGAGCCCGGCGAGCACGGTGATGGCCACGAACGGGAAGCCGTGGTGGACGACGTTCAGCAGCACGATCGCGTAGAACGACCACTGGTTGGTGAACCAGTTGACCTGGCCGTCGATGAGGCCGAGGTCCTGCAGGACGCTGTTGAAGATGCCGCGGTCGGCATCGAAGATGAAGGTCCAGACGTACGTGCCGGTCACGGCGGGCATCGCCCACGCGACCATGATGCAGCTGGAGACGATGGTGCGCCACACGGTACCCAGGCGCGCCAGCAGCAGCGCCACGAGGGTTCCGAGTGCGACGGTGGTGAACACCGCGACGGCGGCGAAGCCGACCGTGTTGGGGAGCACCACCGTCCACAGGGTCGGATTGGTGAGCGCCTCGGCGTAGTTGGCCAGCCCGATCCAGTTGCTCTCACCGGTGTTGATCTCGCGCAGACCGTAGTCCTGCAGCGAGTAGAGGAACACCTGCACGAGCGGCCAGAGCATGAGCCCCGCGAGGATGATCAGCCCGGGGGCGAGGAGGAGCCAGGGGCGGGCCGTGACGATCGAGAGACCGCGACGCTTCCGGCCGCCGGCCACGGAGGCGGAGGAGGGCTCCGCCTTCGTGGCCGGCAGTGGCGCTTGCACCATCGACATGGAAGGAATGGTTCCTTACTGGTTGAGCAGTTCGGTCATCTCGGCGGCGGCGTCCTTCGTCGCGGTCGCGACGTCCTTCTGCCCGCTGAGGATGGCCTGGATCATGGCGTTGGTGGTCTTCTTCGCCTGCACGGCGCCGAAGTTCGGCGTGACCGGGACGGACGCGCCGCCGTCGACCATCTGCTCGGCGAACGGAGCGACGAGCGGGTCGGTCGAGGCGAGGGCCTCCTCCATCGCGGACTGGACGCCCGGGAAGTAGCCGGTCTCGTCGGACCACTGCTCGGCGAACTCACCGGTGGTCATGAGCTTGACGAACTCCCACGCGAGGTCGGCGTTCTTCGTGGTGTTGAACACCGACAGGTGCGAGCCGCCGAGCACGGACGGAGCGATGCCGCCGTCCTGGCCGGGGATCACGGCCGCGCCGATCTTGCCCTCGAGCTCGGGGTTGGCCTCGATGAGCGCGTTCGGCGTCCACGAGCCGGAGAGCATCATCGCGACGTTGCCCTGCGTGAAGGCGTCCCGGAGGTCGGTCTCCTTCCACGTGGTCGCACCGGCCGACGAGAAGCCGTGCTCGGTGGCCAGGCCCGTGTAGAACTCGATGCCGGCCTGCGACTCGGCGCTGTCGAGCTCGCTGGTCCAGGTGTCGCCGTCCTTCGTGGCGATCTCGCCGCCGGCGCCCCAGACCCAGGGGTAGACCTGGAACTCGGCGTCACCCGCGACGGGGAAGGGCAGCATGTCGGGCTTGGCGGCCTTGATGGCCTCACCGGCGGCGACGATGTCGTCCCAGGTCTTCGGAGCCTCGAGACCGAGCTCCTCGAAGACGTCGGTGCGGTAGACGATGGAGCGGACACCGGCGTACCACGGCATGCCGTAGAGCTCGTCTTCGTAGGTGCCCGCGACCGCGAGGCCCTCGACGAGGTCGTCACGCAGGCCGTCCTCGGCGTCGACGTACTCGTCGAGCGGGAGGAGCGCGCCGGCGTCGGCGAACTCCGCGGTCCAGGTGGTGCCGGTCTCGGCGATGTCCGGGGTGGTGCCGCCGGCGATCGAGGTGACGAAGCGGTCGTGGGCGTCGGCCCACTGGATCTCCTCGATGGTGACCTTCGCGCCGGTCTCCTCCTCGAAGGCGTCCGACACCTTGTCGTAGAAGGCGGTCGCGTCGGGGTTGGTCCCCTTCATGATCCAGACCGTCAGCTCCTGGCCCTCGCCATTGGTCGAGCCGTTGTCGCCGCTGCCGCCGGCGCAGCCGGCCAGAGCGATCGTGGCAGCGGCGCCGAGCGCCACCGCCGGAAGAATGCGCTTGTGCATGGGGGGATCTCCTCTTTGAAAGTCCAGGTGTGCATCGGGTGCGTACCGGGGATAGGAAAAAGTATTCACGACTAACTAATTCCCTGCAAGTTCCTCCCAGAATCGTCATACCCCCGTAACATCAGGCCTCCGGGGTAGGCTCCCCGCATGCCCCGCCGTGGATCAGACGCCGACCGCTCTCCGCTCCCCCGGCACGCACCGCCGTCGACGCGCGGCCGGACCTCCCGGGTCCTGCGGGGCCTCGGGATCGGGCTCGCCGTCGTCCTCGTCTCCACCGCGGCGGTCGCGGGATTCCTCGTGTGGGACGTGTTCAACCGGGTGGGCGACGGCGCCGTCACCCTGGAGGGCGCCCCGCAGGTCGACCCGCCCACGGTCGGCGCCTACCCGGACGACAAGGCGTTCAGCATCCTCATCGTGGGGACGGACGAGTGCGGCCCGAAGGCGACCGCGCTCTTCGACGAACGCTGCGCCGAAGCCGACGGCCGGAGCCGCAACGACGTCAACCTCCTCGTGCACGTCTCGGCGGCGCCCCGGAACGTGACCGTCGTCTCCCTCCCCCGCGACCTCGGCGTCCCCGTACCCGAGTGCACCCGCGAGGACGGCTCCGTCGCGTCCGCGATAGAGAAGGCGTCGATGAACGCGCTGTTCGAGCACGCCGGCCTCTCCTGCATCGCGAAGACCGTGAGCGAACTGGGCGATATCCCCATCGAGTTCGCCGCCAAGATCAGCTTCGACGGCGTCATGGCCGTCACCGACGCGATCGGCGGCGTCGAGGTCTGCATCGCCGGCGACGGCATCCGCGATCGCCACACCGGCATCGACTGGCCGGCGGGCCTGCGGACGGTCTCGGGCGTGGAGGCCCTCCAGTTCATCCGCACCCGGCACGGCGTGGGGGACGAGAGCGACCTCGCGCGCATCTCCAACCAGCAGCAGTACATGTCGCGGCTGGCCAAGAAGGTGCTCAGCGAGGACACTCTGACCGACATCCCCAAGGTGCTGCGACTGACGAACGCCATCGCCGACAACATCGATCCCAGCGACGAGCTCGCCGACCCGCTGCGCCTGGCCCAGCTCGCACTCGCCCTCAAGGATGTGAACTTCAGCGACTTCGTGTTCGTGCAGTACCCGAACATCGCCGATCCGTTCGACGACGACAAGGTCGTGCCGGACGAGGAGGCCGCGGCCGCGCTGTGGGACGCGGTGCGGGCCGGACAGCCGCTCCAGCTCACCGGCGACGTGACGACGCACCGCGGCGTGGAGCTGGTCACCCCCGCGCCCACGGCGCCGGAGACGCCGGAGACGGAATCCACTCCCGAGGCGAGCGCCACGCCGGACGCGCGCGCGACGCTCCCGCCGGAGGTGTCGGGGCAGACCCTCGAGCAGGAGACCTGCGCGGTGGGCAACCAGCGCTGATCGCCACCGCCCCGGCGTAGGCTCGACAGCATGGGACGGACGCGATCACGGGACGCCGAGCACCCGCAGACCCGCCTCGACCATGGCGGCCTCGCCCGGATCGTCCCCTCGGAGTTCACGAGCGGCTACGAGCTCGTCGTGGACGACACCCCGCAGTCGCACGTCGACCTCGACGACCCCACGCACCTGCACTTCGAATACATCGTGCGGATGGGCGCGGTGATCGACCAACTCCGCCCCGGGTCGCTCACCGCGGTGCACCTCGGCGCCGGGGCCCTCACCATCCCCCGCTACATCGACGCGACCCGCCCCGGGTCGCGCCAGCAGGTCATCGAACTGGAGGCCCCGCTGGTGCAGCTCGTCCGCGAGCACCTCCCCCTGCCGAAGGGGGCGGCCATCCGGTTGCGCATCGGCGATGCGAGGGAAGGGGTCCGGAAGCTTCCGGCGGCCCTGCACGGCGCGTGCGACCTCGTCGTCTCGGATGTGTACTCGGGCGCGCAGACACCCGCCCACCTCACGAGCGTCGAGTTCTACCGGGAGCTCGCCGCGCTGCTCGCCCCCGGCGGCGTCCTGCTCGTCAACGTCGCCGACGGTCCCGGTCTCGCGTTCGCCCGTCGACAGGCCGCGACCATCGCCGAGGTGCTCCCGGAGATCGGGATCCTCGCCGACACCCAGGTGCTCAAGGGCCGCCGCTTCGGCAACCTCGTGGTCGCGGCATCCGCCGCCGCTCTCCCGACGGAGTGGCTGCCCCGGATGCTCGCCGCGGGTCCGCATCCCGCGAAGATCGCCCAGGGGGACGAGGCCCGCGCCTTCCTCCAGGGCGCCCGGATCGTCACGGACGCCGACGCCGTCGCGTCCCCGCGACCCGATGCCTCGCTGTTCCTGCGCTGATCGGGCGCGCCGCCCCGAGGAGCGCGGAAGCGGCAGGCAGACTGGACGGGGACAGGTGCGGGGACGCGCGGAAGGAGAGCAATGAGTTTGATCCGGGGATACGACCGGGAGAGCCTCCGCGAACAGGTCGATCTCGACGAGTGCGCGGCACGCCTGGCCGAGATCGAGGAGCAGCGCAGCCTTCCCGCCCTGCTGGAGCGGGTCTGGCTGCTGAAGGTGCTGGGACGCCTCGACGACGCCCTCGCGCTCGCCGACGAAGCCGTGCGGCAGGCCCGGATGGCCGGTACCCGCAAGGACGTGCTCCGCGCCCGTGTGCTGCACGCGACGATCCTGCAGTACCGGGGCGCATACGCCGCCGCCGAGCAGGAGCTGGCCACGTGCGCCGCGGAGGCGGAGGGGCAGCGCTGGCTGTCGACCGCCGCTTTCGCCTATCAGCACCACGGCAAGAACGCCTACGACGCCGAGGACTACGAGACCGCGCGGGAGAGCTTCAAGCAGTCGCTGTTCCTGCGGCGCGAGTCCGGCGCGGAGGACCGGGAGCTGGAGACCGTGCTCCTCGCCATCGAGGCCGTGGAGCGCCGTCGTCCGGCGCAGCTCGTCGCCGGCTGACGTCGTTGCGCCCGAGTGTCCGCGGCATGCCTTAGCCTGAGCGCATGGCGGAACTTGACCGCGTGCGGGTCTGGGGCGAGGCACTGATCCGGTTGCATCTCGACGACAGCTGGTCGTTCGACTTCGACCATGCCAAGCGTCGCGCCGGCCAGTGCGACTACACGCGCAAGCGCATCACCGTGTCGCGGTATCTCGCCGCCCGCTTCGAGGACGACGAGATCCACCAGGTGCTCCTGCACGAGGTGGCCCACGCCCTCGCCGGACACCAGGCCGCCCATGGCCCCGCCTGGAAGCGCGTGGCGCGCGACCTGGGCTATGTCGGCGGCACGACGCACCGCGGGGAGACCGCCGTCGAGCTCGCTCCGTGGGTCGGCCGCTGCCCGGCCGGTCACGTCACGTATCGACACCGCCGCCCGAGCCGGGCCACGTCCTGCGCCCGCTGCTCCCGCACGTTCGATGCCCAGCACCTCTTCGCCTGGACGCGTCGCGAGATCACGACCGACGCCCGCCTCGCCGCGCAGGCCCCGCGCTGAGGGCCGAGGGAGCGGGGTCGCCTGCTCAGACGGCTGAACCGCCGGAGCGCGGCTGCTCTTCGGACGCGGAGGCGTCCTCCTCGGCCGGCGCGGCGTCCTCCTCAGCAGGCGCGGCGTCCTCCTCCGCGTCCGAGGGTGCCTGACCGGCGGCCGCGTCTCGATGTGCCGCGGGTTCGGTCGACGGGGTCAGCCCGGACTCCGTCTCGGTCTCGGCTGCGGTCTCGTGGTGACGGCGGCGTCGACGAACGAGCGCGGTGAGACCCCGCCAGCCGAGCAGGAACACGCCGAGCACGAGCGTCGCCACGATGACGAAGGGCACCTCCGCGGTGTCTCCGCTGAGCAGACGCAGCAGCATGCCGACGACGACCGTCACCACCCACACCACCGCGCCCCACGGCAGCGACCACGGCCGCCGCGGCCGTGCGGGGAGCAGCAGCGCAGCGGCGTGCCCCAGCAGCAGGGCCACGAGGAACGGCCACGCCGTGAGGAGGAACCCTGCCGGGTCCTCCTGGTGGGAGGCGCGACCGATGGCGGCGAAGACGAGGACGAGGACGGCGTCGACGAGGAGAGCGGGGAGGAACCTCATTCCTCGACCCTACGCGGATCGCGTGCTCACTCGAAGCGCGTGAACCGCCCGCCGCGCAGAACGGGGACGGCGTCCACCGCGTCCAGGACGGCGGCGTCCGCGGTGCTGGTCGGCACCAGTCCGGCGGCCCGGATGCGATCGGTCGCGGAGACCCCGGCCTGCAGCTCTCGTCCGGAACCCGTGGCCCCGATCAGGTGCTTCAGCGCACGCCGCAGCGCGCGGAAGCCCTCTGCGGCCACGGCGGCGTCCGGTGCCGTGTGGTCGATGCCGAGATCGGTGAGCGCCGCCGCGATCGCTCCGGCCCCGAGCTGGTCCTCCACGGCGACGCGCAGCTCCCCCGCGGCATCGAGCTCGCCGGCCGGGACGAGCGCGACCGAGGTGCGGCCCTGGCGGCGTTCCTGCTCCACCTGCACGGCCCTGGCCACGGCACCGGCGTTGCGGATCGAGCCCAGCAGGACCGTGGCCCCGGTCGGGGCGGCGGCCGCCACCGCCGCCCCGTTCCGCGACCAGTCGAGCGCTCCGGCCAGCTCGATCTCCGCTCCCGCGGCCACCGCATCGGCGACCGTCGAGGAGAACCGGAGGACGTCGATCACCACGACGACGTCGGCCGGGGCGAGACGGGCGAGCCCGGACACCCCCCAGTCGAGTCGGACCTGGTACGGGGACTGATCGAACGGCGACGGCATCCGTCCAGCCTAGAGCCGTCAGTCCGCCGCGAGTGCCTCGACCGGAGCCACCCTGGTCGCCAGCCGGGTCGGCGTCGCGGCGGCCACGAGCGTGAGCAGCGCGGTCGCGGCGATGATGATCACCACGGGAAGCCACGGCACCTGCGGGGCGATCAGCCCGGCGGGCGTGAACTCCGGCAGGACCGGAACGGAGCCGAGCAGCGACTGGGCCGCGATCCACCCGTAGAGCACCCCGAGCACGAGACCGGTGAGGGTCGCCGCCACCGTGATGTGCGTCGCCTCCAGCAGCACCATGCGGCGCACCTGGCGGTTGGACAGACCGATCGAGCGCAGCAGTCCGAGCTCGCGGCGCCGCTGCACGACGCCGATGGTGAGGAGGTTGACGAGGCCGACGGCTGCGATCACGGCCGAGACGGCGACGAGCACCATCATGATGGCCGCGAAGGCGTCGTACGGCGCGAAGAACTCCGCCGGGATCTCCTCCGTGGTCTGGCTGGTCATCAGGCGCTTCGACGACTCCAGCGCCACCGCGAACATCGTCACCAGGGTCACGCCCATGACGACGCCGATGGCCATCCGCGACGACCGCTCCGGGTACCGCAGGGCGTTCTCGGCCGCGAGTCGGGCGGTCGCGCTCGAGCCGAACAGGCGCCCCACGAGGCGGAGCACCGGCGGCATGAACAGCACGGATCCCAGGGCGAGCCCGGTGAAGGAGAGGATGCCGCCGAAGAACGCGACCACGACACCGAGCGGTGTGACGAGTCCGAGGACAACGCCGCCCGCGAGCAGAGCCGCGCCGGAGATCAGCAGCACCCAGGCCCCGACATGGCGACCCTTGCGCCCGGAGACCTCGTCACGGGTGCGCTCGACGGCACCGCCCAGAGCCTGCAGCGGCGTCACCGCGAGCACGCGACGCGACCCCACCCAGGCGGCCGCCCAGGTGGTGAGCGCGACGCCGACCGCCGGGAGGGCGAGAGCGGGCTGGGCGAGCGAGAAGGACGACGGCGAGGTGGCGACGAGCTGCCCGCCGAGCTGGACGGCCGCCGCGGAGAGGAGGAGTCCGGCGAGCAGGCCGAGCCCCGCGCCGAGGAGCCCGACGACGAGCCCCTGCCGGCCGACCTCCGCCCGCTGCGCACGAGCCGTCGCCCCGATGAGACGCATCAGCGCGATCTGCCGGGTGCGGCCCGCGATGATCGTCGAGAACGTGTTCGCCGTGACGATCGCGGCCACATACATCGCGACGGCGGTGAGCAGCACTGACAGGATCGCGACGACGACCGCGAGCGTGCCGCTGTCGCCGATGAACGGATCGGCCTGGAGCACGGCGCCGATGTAGGCCGTGATCTCGACGAGGAAGACGCCGAACGCGGACGAGAGCGCGGCGACGAGGACGCTCGCGCCCATGCCGCGGTCGCGGAGCCAGGCCAGCCGGGGTCCGGTCGTCCGCGTCTCCGGGACGACCGTGGCGAGCGCGGTCATGCCGACACCTCCGCGGCGAGCATGTAGGCCGAGATCTGCTCCGCGGTCTGCCGCGGGTGATCCGCCACGATCCGGCCGTCGCCGAGGTAGAGCACCCGGTCGGCGTGGCTCGCCGCGATCGCGTCATGCGTGACCATCGCGATGGACTGGCCGTGCTCCCGGCTGGCGGCCGCGAGCAGGCGCAGCACCTCCCGTCCGGTCTGGGAGTCGAGGTTGCCCGTGGGCTCGTCCGCGAACACGAGGTCGGGGGCGGTGGCGAGGGCCCTGGCGATGGCGACGCGCTGCTGCTGCCCTCCCGAGAGCTGGTGCGGCCGGTGGCCGAGGCGCTTGCCGAGGCCGAGCGTCTCGATGAGCCCGTCGATCCGTGCCCGCTCGATGGCGCTGGGGCGGCGGCCGTCGAGCTCGAACGGCAGCAGGATGTTGCCGAGGGCGTCGAGCGTGGGGACGAGGTTGAACGCCTGGAAGATGAACCCGACGCGGCGGCGGCGCAGGATGGTCAGGTCGAGGTCGCCGAGGCCCGTGATCTCGGTGTCGCCGATCCACGCCCGTCCCTCCGTCGGGCTGTCGAGGCCGGCCATGATGTGCATGAGGGTGGACTTGCCGGATCCGGACGGACCCATGATGGCGGTGAACTGTCCGCGGCGGATGCCGACGCTCACGTCGTCGAGCGCGCGGACGGTGCCCTCGCCCGAGCCGTAGGTCTTCTTCAGGTGCTGGACGCGGGCGGCGAGCCCGAGGTCGGTGGTCGTGATCTCCATGTCCACGACGCTATTTCCGCGCCCCCGCTCGTCGCGTCGCCCGCCGGAAGCATCCCGCTACATCGGGAGGATGATCCCGCGTCCTCCCGGCCCACCCCCTTACGTTCCTCCCACCCCTCTACGGACCGCCGCAAGGGGCCGGGTCGAACGGAAGGGGGTGGGTCGGCGTCAGGCGAGGCCGTGCTCGAAAGCGAACACGACGAGCTGCACGCGGTCGCGGAGCGCGAGCTTCGTGAGGATGCGGCTGATGTGGGTCTTCACCGTGGCCTCGCTGAGGAACTCCCGCGCGGCTATCTCGGCGTTCGAGAGTCCCCGGGCGGCGAGCGCGAAGATCTCCCGCTCCCGCTCCGTCAGCTCGGCGTACTGCGGCGGCACGGGCTTCGGAGCCTCCGCGAAGTGCTCGAACAGTTCCCGGGTAGCCGAGGCCGCGATCACGCTCGACCCCGCGTGCACGGTCCGGATCGCGGCGAGCAGGAACTCCGGATCGGCGTCCTTGAGGAGGAAGCCGCTCGCCCCCTGCCGGATCGCCCGCGCCGCCGCCTCGTCGAGGTCGAACGTGGTCAGCATCACGATGCGCGGGGGTTCCGGGCGAGACAGGATCTCCGCGGTCGCGGTCAGCCCGTCCATGACCGGCATCCGGATGTCCATGAGCACCACGTCCGGCCGGGTCGCGGCGACCACGTCGAGAGCCTCGCGCCCGTTGCCCGCCTCCCCCACGACCTCGAGGTCCGGCTGGGAGGCCACGAGCATGCGGATACCGGCCCGGAACAGCGCCTGGTCGTCGACGAGCACGACTCTGATCACTGCGGGGCTCCGATCGGAAGGCTGCTCTGGACGACGAACTGCGCACCACGGCGCTCGGTTTGCAGACTACCGCCCACGAGCTGGGCGCGCTCGCGCATGCCGATGAGCCCGTGTCCTCCGGGGGTCCCCGGCGTCGACTCCGGCGAGACGGTGTTGCGCACCTCGATGTCGACGCGATCCGGGAGCCACGCGAGATGCACGTCCACCGCGCCGTCGCCGTGGCGGATCGCGTTCGTCAGCGCCTCCTGGAGGATCCGGTAGACCGCGAGCTGGATGGCCCCCGGCGGCTCCCCCGGAGGCATGGGGTCGACCGTGACCCGCGGCTCGATGCCGGCCTGGCGCACCTGGGCGAACAGCGTCTCGAGATCGGCGAGGGTCGGCTGCGGACCGTCGCCCTGCCGATGACGGAGCTGGGTGAGGAGCATCCGCACGTCGCTGAGTGCTCCGCGCGCGGTCTGCGCGATCGTGCCGAGGGCCTCCGTCGCGATCTCCGGCTTCACCGCCGCGGCATAGCGGGCACCGTCGGCCTGGGCGATGACGACGGCGAGCGAGTGCGCCACGACGTCATGCATGTCCCGGGCGATGCGCACCCGCTCCTGCTCCTCGGCGGCCAGGGCCTCGGCCTGCAGCTGCGCCGAACGCGTGCGCCGGTTGCGCAGCACGACCCGCCAGAGGAGGCCGCACACCCACGCGAACCCCAGCGCCATGATGGAGGCCGCGACGAGCAGGGTGCCTCCGGTCACGAGCTCCCAGCCGCTGCCGGAGCCGAACATGACGCCCCCGACGACGACCATGTACAGCGCGGCGACGATGCCGCCGACGATCACCGACCCGAACCCCCACCAGAGCACGCGGCGGGTGCCCCACGCGGAGGTCGCGTACAGCACGAGGAGGATCGCGAAGTCGGTCGGCAGCGGTCCGAACCCGGCGAGCATCTGCACGACGGCTCCGGCCCAGGCCGCGGCGAGCGCGAGACCGGGGGCCAGACGTCCGATCGCGACACCGCCGAACAGGAACACCGACGACGAGATCAGACCGATGACGTTGACCGCGGAGGACCCGGCCACGTCCGGCTGGGGCGCATAGAACACGACCCCGAGCGGCGTCAGAAGCGCGAACAGCAGCACCGCCCCGACGATGTCGAGGACGAGGCCGGTGCGAGACAGCGGACGGATCACTCCCCCACGCTACGCGAGCGGCTCGGGCGCGGCATCCGTCGCGGGATGTATCCGTCAGGCGCGGGCGAGGATCTCCCCGTGCGGCACGAGGAACCAGCCGTCGCCGTCGTCGGCCCAGCGCTTCCAGGCGTCGCTGATCTCCTGCAGGTCGGCCGCGGAGGCCATCTCCTCGTCCACGAGCTGCCGGGCGAGCGCCGACTCCAGGATGCGGTCGGCCCACATCCCGCCCCACCAGGCGCGCTCGGACGGCGTCGCATAGCACCAGGTCGACGCGGTCGCCGTGACGTCTTCGAAGCCCGCGGCGCGTGCCCAGGCCAGGAGGCGGCGGCCGGCATCCGGTTCTCCGCCGTTCGCCCGGGCGGCGGCGCGGTACAGCGTGAGCCACCGGTCGAGCTCCGGCAGGACCGGGAACCACAGGAAGCCCGCGTAGTCGGCGTCGCGGGCGGCGATGAGTCCCCCGGGCTTCGCGACGCGGCGCATCTCGCGCAACGCCTGCACCGGATCGGCGACGTGCTGCAGCACCTGGTGCGCGTGCACGACGTCGAAGGAGTCGTCGGCGAAGCTCAGCGCGTGCACGTCCTCGACGGAGAAGGCGATGTTCCCTACGTCTCGCGCGGCGGCGAGGTCGCGGGAGAGGGACAGCGCGGCGTCGTCGATCTCGGTCGCCGTGACGTGCGCGACCACCCCCGCGAAGTCCACCGTGATCGATCCGGGCCCCGCTCCCACGTCGAGGAGCCGGGTCTCCGCCGTGAGGTGCGGTCGAAGGTAGGCCGCCGAGTTCGCGATGTCCCGCACACTGTGCGAGCGGAGGACGGATTCGTGGTGTCCATGCGTGTACGAGGCCATGCCCTCAGTCTGGCACTCCCGCCGACCCACCCCTTTCCGTATGTCCCGGCCCCTTCCGGACGCCCGCAAAGGGCCGGGTCGGCGCGAAAGGGGTGGGTCGACGCGCTAGAGCGAGGAGACCATGCGGCGGATCGCTTCGCGGTCGGGCTTGCCGGAGGAGAGGACGTCGAGCTCGTCCACGAGGATCAGGCGGGACGGACGCGCGTGGGCGCCGATCTCGCCGGCCACCGCCTCCCTGGCCTGGGCGAGCTGCTCGGACTCGCTGCGCCGCAGGGCCTCCCCGCGTGCCGCGACGATGACCGAGGCCTCCCCCCAGCGCTCGTCGTCGACCGCCACGACCACGGCCTGATGCAGCCCGGGCACGGCGCGGACGATGCGCTCCACCCGGTCGAGCGAGATGTTGATGCCGCCCGACACGATCACGTTGTCCGCGCGACCGTGCACGCGCACCACGCCATCCTCGATGAGCCCGAGGTCGCCCGTCCGGTACCAGCGGATTCCGTGCTCGTCCCGCGCGAAGGTGCGCGCAGTCAGCGCCGGGTCGCCCAGATAGCCCTCCGCGAGCATGGGACCGGCGATCCGCAGCTCGCCGTCGACCGCCCGGACCTTCACGGTGTCGAGCGGGACGCCGTCGTACACGCAGCCGCCGCTGGTCTCCGTCGAGCCGTAGGTGCGGACGAGACGCACCCCGAGGTCAGCTGCCCGCTCCCGCAGCGGCTCCGGGAGCGCCTGGCCCCCGACGAGGATGGCCTCATACGCCTGCAGCGCCGCGAGCACCCCCGGCTCGGCACTCGCGTCGAGCAGCGTCGCGATCTGCGCCGGGACGAGGGAGGTGTACAGGGCCGGGAGGACGCCCGCGGTCGTGGCGTGCCTCATGCTCCGCGTGGCCTCGGCGAACGCCCGCGGTGTGAACCGTCCCTCGATCCGGGTCGGCTCCGTGCCCGCGAGGATCGAGCGCACCATCACCTGCAGCCCCGCGACGTAGCCGGCCGGCAGGGCGAGCAGCCAGCGACCGCTGCCGATCCGGGCGGCGGTGGCCTCTGCACTCGCCCGCAGGGCCTCGCCACTCAGCGCCACCCGCTTCGGGACGCCGCTGGATCCGGAGGTCGCGATCACTGCGGCGATGCCGTCGTCCACCTCCGCCGGAGCGTCGGCGAGCATGCCGAAGCCGAGAGCCGGTCCCTCGTCGAGAGCTCGGAGCAGCGCCTCCCGCAGGAGCACGGTGTCTTCCGCGTCGGTCGGGATGAGGGCGGTCACGATCGTCTCTCCGGCTCAGTAGTGCCAGGGGAAGGACGACCAATCGGGGGCGCGCTTCTCGAGGAACGAATCCCGCCCCTCCACCGCCTCGTCCGTGCCGTACGCGAGGCGGGTGGCCTCGCCCGCGAACACCTGCTGCCCGACGAGCCCGTCGTCGACGGCGTTGAAGGCGAACTTGAGCATCCGGATCGCCGTCGGCGACTTCGTCAGCACGGTGCGCGCCATCTTCAGCGCCTCACGCTCGAGTTCGGCGTGCGGCACCACGCGGTTCACGGCCCCCGCCTCGTAGGCCCGCTGCGCCGAGTACTCCTCGGCGAGGAAGAACACCTCCCGCGCGAACTTCTGTCCCGTCTGCCGGGCCATGTAGGCGGAGCCGTACCCGGCATCGAAGCTGCCGACGTCGGCGTCCGTCTGCTTGAAGCGCGCGTGCTCCCCCGACGCGATGGTCAGGTCGCACACCACGTGCAGCGAGTGCCCGCCACCCGCCGCCCACCCGGGGACCACGGCGATGACGACCTTCGGCATGAACCGGATGAGCCGCTGCACCTCGAGGATGTGCAGACGCCCGACAGCCGCCGCGGACGCTCCGCTGACGACGGCGGTCTCGGCGTCCGAGTATTTGTACCCGTCGCGGCCGCGGATGCGCTGATCCCCTCCGGAGCAGAACGCCCAGCCGCCGTCCTTCGGGCTCGGTCCGTTGCCGGTCAGCAGCACCGCCCCGATCCGCGCGTCCTGTCGCGCGATGTCGAGCGCCCGGTAGAGCTCGTCGACCGTGTGCGGGCGGAAGGCGTTGCGCACCTCGGGCCGGTGGAAGGCGATGCGGGCGACCCCGCCGTCGCGGCTCACGTGCGCCGTGATGTCGGTGTAGTGCTCGGCGCCGGGCGCCAGCTCCCACTCGGCGGGATCGAACAGGTCGGAGACGAAGGCATCGGTCACGGTCTTCAGCCTATTCCCCGGGCACGCGCCGTCTTCATCCACCCGTCGACGATGTCCCAGGCCGGGAAGGCCACCAGGCCGACGCCGGTGATCACCGTGAGCACGCGCATCGTGTCGGCATCCACCCCGTTGTCCGTGAACACGAACTCCAGGAAGGCCGGGTTGAGGAGCTCGCCCTGCAGGAGCAGGGTGAGGGCCCACACGGCGAAGGCGACGGCGAGGACGGTGTTCACGACGGCCGCGGCGACGGTCCACCGCCGACGCGCGTACACGGCGACGGCCAGGACGGCCTCCGCGATCATGAGCGCGAGGAGGATGCCGATGCCCACCGGCCAGAGCGCGGGCGCCAGGATCGGGATGGGGTCGCCGCCGGTCGGGAAGAATCCGAGCGTCGCGTCCCACACGATCGCGCCGATGCCGGCGAGGAGGAACACGAGCGAGGCGATCACGTCGGCGCGGGCGGCCCCGTGCTCCGTCGGCTCCGGAAGCTGGTCCACGTTCCATCGCACGCCGGTGTCGGCGCCGGCGCGCTCCAGCACGACGAAGACGAGCGTGACCCAGAAGCACAGGTGCACGATCACCGACAGCGTGACCGAGACGACCGCGCCGATGACCTCGCCGGGTCCGCCGCCGGTGATCAGCTGCCCGATCGCGACGCCCACCGCGGCGAACGGCGGCACGATGAACAGGAGCAGCTTCAGCAGCCGCCACCAGGTGAGGTAGTACCGAGGGCCGATGAGGTGCAGCGGGCGGTCGGCGTATCCGGCGGCGAGGATGCCCGGGTCGCCGAGGTCGGTGAGGACGGCGCGCTCCGCCTCCTCCGGGCTCTCGCCCTGTTCCCGCCGCGCGTCGACGGCGTCGGCGATGGCGGCTTCGAGTTCGGCGCGGACCTCGTCCTGCGTATCCGGCGCGAGGCTGCGGATCGTGGCGCTGATGTAGCGCTCGGTGAGGGTGCTCGCGGTCATGTCAGTTCTCCTCGGGGGTGAGGGAGGCGATCGCGGTGGTGAGCGCGCGCCATTCGTCGGTGAGGGTGTCGGCCAGCCGGGTCCCGGCCTCCGAGGTGCGATAGAACTTGCGGGGCCGGGCCTCGTCGGTGTTCCACTCGCTCGTCAGGTACTCCTGCTTCTCCAGACGGCGGAGCAGCGGATAGAGCGTGTTCGCATCGGTGGCGAACCCGCGGCTCTCGAGTTGCTCGAGCAGCGCATACCCGTACTCCGGCGTGCGCAGCAGCTGCAGGCAGGCGAGCACCACGGTGCCGCGGCGCAGTTCCTGCAGATGCGTGTCGAGCGTCTCATTCATGTCGATCACAGTAGTGTGTGTCACACACCATTGTCAACGGCACATATACGCGCGACATCCTGTCGAGGGGTCGTGGCGCACAATGGGGTCATGATCCCCGCCGTCACGGAGCTCCTCGATTCCGCCCGCGTCGTCGCCCTGCCGATGCAGACCCGCTTCCGCGGCGTCGACACCCGGGAGGCCCTGCTGTTCGAGGGGCCGGAGGGCTGGGCGGAGTTCTCCCCGTTCGTCGAGTACGACGATGCCGAGGCCGCGACCTGGCTGGCCGCCGCGATCGACTACGCCTACGCGCCGCAGCCCGCGCCGCTGCGGGAGCGGGTCGGCGTCAACGCCACCGTGCCCGCCGTCGACGCCGCCCGCGTGCCCGAGGTCCTCGCGCGGTTCTCCGGGTGCCGGACCGCGAAGGTCAAGGTCGCCGAGCCGGGACAGGTGCTGGCGGACGACGTCGCCCGGGTCCAGGCGGTCCGCGAGGTGCTCGGGCCGGAGGGTCGCATCCGGATCGACGCGAACGGCCTCTGGAATGTCGACGAGGCCGAGCACGCCGTGCACGCCCTCGCCGCCTTCGATCTGGAGTACGTCGAGCAGCCCTGCGCGTCGGTGCCCGAGCTCGTCGAGCTGCGCCGGCGCATCGCCTACATGGGGATCCCGGTCGCCGCGGACGAGAGCATCCGGAAGTCCGGCGACCCCCTCGCCGTCGCGCGCGCGGGCGCGGCGGACATCGTCGTCATCAAGGCCCAGCCGCTGGGCGGCCTGACCCATGCCCTGCAGATCGTCACCGCGGCCGGCCTCCCCGCGGTCGTCTCCAGCGCCCTGGACACCGCGATCGGCCTGTCGCAGGGGGCCGCGCTGGCCGCCGCGCTCCCCACCCTCGACTACGACTGCGGTCTGGGCACGGCCTCCCTGTTCCAGGACGACGTCGCCGACCTCCGCCCCGTGGACGGCGCGATCCCGGTGGGGCGCCTGTCCCCCGACCCGGCAGCGCTCACCCGGCTCGCCGCCGCGGACGAGCGTCGGGAGTGGTGGCTGGCCCGACTGGCCCGCTGCCACCACGAGCTGCTCGCAGCCCGCAGCGCCTAGGACTCGACGAGGAGCTCCACGAGCCGCCCGAGCTCCTCGCCGCCGGAGTGCCGCAGGGCCGCGTCGTCACGACCGGCCATGGCACCGCGGACCGTCATGCCCTCCCAGAGGATCATGAGCATGCGCGCCGCATCGGTCGCGGGCAGCCGGAGACGCAGCGTGCCCGCCGCCTCCACGATGTCCTCCACGATGCGCGCGATGCTCGCCACCATCTCGCGCTCCTGGGCGAGGTACGCCTCGCCGAACTGCGGATCGCGCAGGGCGCGGATGCGGATCTCGCTCATCAGCATCACACCCAGGCGGTCGTCGCTGCCGAGCTCCATGATCTGCTGGACGAGATCCTTCGGGTCGCAGTCGTCGGCGAGCTCACCGTCCGCCCGCATCTGCTCCACGCGAGTCCGCACGGCTGCCACCCTCGCGTCGGCGACCCCGGCCGCGAGGGTCAGGAACAGCTCGTCCTTCGAGTCGAAGTTCGAGTAGAACGCCCCGCGCGTGAAGCCGGCGCGCTCGCAGACCGCCTCGACCGAGGCACCGTCCAGGCCGACCTCGGCGAACACCTGCGCGGCGGCCTCCAGCAGACGCGCCTTCGTGTTCTCCCGGCTGCGGGTGGCGGGTGACGACATCGGAACCTCCTGGCCTTCCCTCTCGACGATTCACACCCGGTGCACAGACTCCGGATGGCGGATGACCTTACGATACATCTATGTATCGGATACACCTGTGTATCCACCCGGCACCCCACGGAGATTCGCGTGTCCACACTCCTCTCGTCCCTCGGACGCTGGTCCTTCCGCCACCCATGGCGCGTCCTCGTCTCCTGGCTCCTCGCCCTCGGCATCGCCGGAGCTGGAGCCGTGGTCCTCGGTGCCGGCACCGACAACACGTTCTCCATCCCCGGGACCGAGTCCCAGGCCGGCCTCGAGCAGCTCTCCCGCTCCTTCCCCCAGGTGAGCGGCACGAACGCCCAGTTCATCGTCGTGGCCGCGGACGGCGACGAGATCACCGATGACGCGTACCGCGAGCCGATCGAGGACGCCGTGTCGGAGCTCGGCGACCTCGACGAGGTCCTCGCCGCCACCTCGCCGTACGACGAGATGGTCAACGGCATGATCAACGACGACGACACGGCGGCAATCGTGCGCCTGCAATTCGACGGCGAGTCCACCGACGTCTCCGAGGAGACGAAGGACGCCCTGCGCTCCACCGTCGACGAGCTCGCGGCAGAGCTCCCCGACGGTGCGCAGGCCTCTCTCGGCGGCGACCTCTTCGCGATCTCGATCCCCGGCGTCACGCTCACCGAGGCCGTGGGCCTGCTCATCGCGCTCCTCGTGCTCATCGTCACGTTCCGCTCGTTCGTCGTCGCCGGACTCCCCCTGCTCACCGCCATCCTCGGCGTCGGCATCTCCATGGCCGGGATCTTCACGGCGACCGCCTTCGCGACCGTCTCCTCCACCACGCCGCTGCTCGCCCTGATGCTCGGGCTCGCGGTCGGGATCGACTATGCGCTCTTCATCGTCGCGCGCCACCAGGACCAGGTCCGGGACGGCGTTGAACCTGAGGAGTCGGCCGCCCGCGCGGTCGGCACGGCGGGATCGGCGGTCGTCTTCGCCGGCGTCACCGTGCTCATCGCGCTGATCGGCCTGGGCTTCGCGGGCATCCCGTTCCTCACCACCATGGGCGTCGCGGCGTCCGTGGCCGTCGCGGTCGCCGTGGCGATCGCGGTGACCCTGACCCCCGCCCTGCTCGGATTCCTCAAGGGCCGCGTGGCCGGACGGCCGAAGCGCGCGAAGGCCCCGAAGAAGGCGGCCGCGAAGGACGCCGTCACGAAGCCCCGCGGCAGCCGTCGGTGGGTGGAGGGCGTGACGAAGCACCCCGTCCTCGTCTCCCTCGCGGTCGTCCTCGGACTCGGCATCGTCGCCGTCCCCGCCCTCAGCCTCGACCTCGCCCTGCCGAACGCCGGCGTCCTGCCGAAGGACTCCGAGGCACGGCAGAACTACGACCTCGTCGGCGAGCAGTTCGGCCCCGGCTTCAACGGCCCCCTCATCCTCACCGGCACCATCGTCACCTCCACCGACCCCCTCGGTCTCATGGAAGACCTCGGAGACGCGGTGGCCGAGGTTCCCGGCGTGAAGGAGGTCGCCCTCGCGACGCCGAACGAGACCGCCGACACCGGCATCGTCCAGATCATCCCGGAGACGGCTCCCGACGACCCCGCGACGGCCGACCTCGTGCGCGAGCTCCGCAGCCACCACGACGAGTGGCTGGACGAGTTCGGCATCGACCTCAAGGTCACCGGTTTCACCGCCGTCGGCATCGACATCTCGGATCAGCTCGGGGCGGCTCTGCTGCCCTTCGGGATCTTCGTGATCGGTCTCTCGCTGATCCTCCTCACCATCGTGTTCCGCTCCCTCTGGGTGCCGATCACCGCCGCGGCGGGCTACCTGCTGTCGATCGTCGCCGCCTTCGGCGTCGTCGGGGCGGTCTTCGAGTGGGGATGGTTCGCCGACCTCCTGCACGTCGCCAAGGTCGGCCCGATCATCAGCTTCATGCCGATCATCCTCATGGGCGTGCTCTTCGGCCTGGCGATGGACTACCAGGTGTTCCTCGTGTCGCGGATGCGCGAGGACTTCGTGCACGATCCCGACCTCCGCCAGGGTGCGGGATCGGTGAACCGCGCCACCCGGCGGGCCGCAGCTCTGCGCGCCGTACGGAGCGGGTTCACCGGGTCGGCGAAGGTCGTCACGGCGGCCGGCCTCATCATGTTCGCGGTGTTCGTCGCCTTCGTGCCCGAGGGCGACTCCTCCCTCAAGCCCATCGCCCTCGGACTCGCCGCCGGCATCGCCTTCGACGCCTTCCTCGTGCGCATGACGCTGATCCCGGCGCTCATGGCGATCCTCGGCGAGCGCGCCTGGGAGATCCCGTCGTGGCTCGAGCGGATCCTCCCCCGGGTGGACATCGAGGGCGAGGCGGTGGAACGCGAACGGCACCTCGAGGCGTGGCCGGGCGACGGGTCGCTCGTCGCGGCCGATGACCTGGAGCTCGGTGCCGGCCCCTCGGCGACGGAGGGACTGTCGCTGCGGCTCGCGCCCGGCGCAGCCCTCATCGCGAGTGGCGGGGATGCCGGGACGCTACAAGCCCTCGCTCTCACCGTCGGCGCCCGCATCGCCCCGGCCGACGGACGCCTCCGCGTCGCCGGACACCTGCTCCCCGGTCGTGCGGCCTGGGTCCGTTCCCACGTGGGCTGCGTGCTCGCGGGAGACGACGCCCCGGTGCTCGCCGACCTCCGCGAAGCCCTCCGCGGTCGTTCCGAGCTCGTGGTGATCGACGGCGCGGACCGGCTCCGCGGCGGCGAGCGCGACCAGGTCGCCGCGATGCTGCGCGATGCGAGGTCGCGCCGAGAGCTCGCCGTCTTCGCCACCGCCGTCGATCCCGACGCGGCCCGTTCCCTCCTCACGGACGCCGGATGGCCGTCCGCCGACGTACTCGACACGCGCGCGCCCCGCCCGAGCGCCGCAGAAACCACCGAGGTGCCCGCATGACCCTCCCCCTCGAGCGCGCCCGCTCACGTAAGCCCATCACCTGGCTCACGATCCTCGGCGTCCTGCTGCTGCCCGCCGCGATCGGCGGCATCCTCATGGCGGCGCTCTACAACCCGACCGAGCGCCTCGACTCCATGACCGCGGCGATCGTGAACCTCGACGAACCCGTCGAGATCGACGGCCAGACCGCGCCTCTCGGGCGGCAGCTCGCGTCCGGGCTCGTCGAGGGCTCGGACGATCTCGACTCGAACCTCACGTGGGTCATCTCCAACGAGGAGGACGCCGCCGACGGGCTCGCCGACGGCACCTACCAGGCCGTCATCACGATCCCCGAGGACTTCTCGGCCGCGGCGACCTCCGCGGGTCAGGCGGTCGCGGACGGCGGCGGGGACGCGGAGCAGGCGACGATCCAGGTGACGACGCCCGACGACGGCCTCGTGGCGGACGACCTCATCACCGGGCAGATCGCCGACGTGGCGGCCTCGACGCTCGGCACCACGCTGTCCGAGGCCACGACCGAGAACATCCTCGTCGGCTTCACCACCATCGGCGACCAGATCGGCGACGCGGCGGACGGGGCCCTGGAGCTGGCGAAGGGGGCGCGTGACGCGGCGACCGGTGCCGCGGCTCTCCCGGAGGGTGCGACGCAGCTCGCCGCGGGTGCCGGGGAGCTGGGTACCGGGGCCTCGACCCTCGCGTCCGGCCTCGACACGATCGCGGGGCAGACGCGGCAGGCGGCGACCGGCGCCGGCACCATCGGGGCGGGACTCAGCTCCGGGGCGACCGAGCTCCAGGGCCGGGTCGCCGACGTGCAGCAGCTCACGGGCGGGATCCAGTCGGCGGCCGCGGCCGCAGGATCCGCCGCGGGCGAGTCCGCCGCGGTGGCGCAGGGTCTCGGGACGATGGCGGCCACGGCGTGCGCCGCCGATCCGACCTCGGCGGAGTGCGAGCAGCTCTCCGCCCTCGCGGAGCAGGCGGTGACGGCAGCGACCTCGGCCGGGACCGCCGCCGGCATCCTCAACGACAAGCAGGTGGCCGAGGGCGTGGCCGCGCTTCCCGGGTCCTTCTCCACGCTGGCCACCCAGCTCGGCCAGGCGGGTGCCGGGGCGACCGAGCTCGCCGGCGGGCTCAACCGCCTCGCGACCGAGGGCGTGGACCAGTCGGCCGCAGGAGCGCGGGCACTGTCGTCCGGCGCGACGCAGCTCGCCGACGGTGCGACCCAGCTCGCCGACGGCAGCACGGAGCTCGCCACCGGCCTCGACACCCTCGCGACCGGCACCGGCGACCTCGCGGGCGGACTGCGCACCGCGGCTGACTCCCTCCCGTCCTTCAGCGACGAGGAGTCGACGTCGCTGGCGTCGGTGATCGCTGATCCGGTGGCGACCGACTCCTCGATGGGCTCGCTCTTCGGCCCCACCGCGATCCCGCTGCTCACCGCGGTGGTGCTGTGGTTCGGCGGTCTCGCGTCGTTCCTCGTCCTCCGCGCGCACACGGCACGCACGCTCACCTCACGACGCTCCTCCGCCTCCCTCACCCTCCGCGCGTTCTGGCCGGCCGCGGCGATCGGCGCGGCCCAGGGTCTGCTCGTCTCGCTCATCGTGCAGATCGTGGCCGACTACGACGTCGCGGAGTGGTGGGCCTTCGCGGGAACCGCCGTCCTCGCCGGGGTGGTGTTCGCCGCGGTGAACCAGGCCCTCGTGGCGGTGTTCGGCGGCATCGGACGCTGGATCGCCGCACTGATCGGTGTCATCGCCGTGGCGACGGGACTCATCTCGACCGTGCCCGACTGGCTCGCGAGCATCGGGGCCGCCCTCCCGACCGCACCGGCCTTCGCGGGTCTCGTGGAGGCGAGCGGGGCCGCCGTCGCCGCCCTCGTCGTCTGGGGCGTGCTCTCGCTCGTCGCCACGACGGTGGTCGTCGCGGTCCGCCGCACGACCACGGCGCGTGCCGTCGTCACCGCCTGACCCCGGGCACAGCTGCGGAGATCACACACGACACGCCGCCGGGCACCCCGCTCCGGCGGCGTGTCGTGTGGCGATCTCCGAAACAGTGCCCGGACGCGACGACGGTACCCCGTACCCTCGTGCCATGCGCCGACCGTTCATGGACACTCCGGACCAGCTCGCGAGCCTCGAAGGACAGCAGTATCTCGTGCTCCGGCCGACCGGGGCCGTCGCCGCGGAATACCGGGCCATCCAGGAGGCCGCGCTCGGTCGTCTGGACACGCCGCTCCGGCATCCGCACACGGAGCACGTGACGCTTCGCGGCTTCTTCGAGCCGGAGCGTCGGGAGGAGCTGCGGGCCGTGATCCGGGCCTGGGCCGCGGAACAGGGTCCTCTCGAGCTCACCGCCGACGCCGTGGACGTCTTCCCCGCGCCGTGGCAGATCGTGATCCTGCGCCTCGCCCGCACGCCCGCGCTCGTGCACGCGTACGCCTCGCTGACGGAGTTGCTCCGGCCGACGGACTTCCGCCGCCTCGACGAGCTCTCCGTCGAGGACTGGACCTTCCACCTCTCGGTGCTCTACGGCAAGACGCTGGATGCCGAGACATGGCAGCAGCTCGCCGCCACCGAGGTCCGTCCGCTCCTTCCCGCGCCGACGGAGGTCGTCACGGAGGTCGAGTTCGTCTGGTACGAGGGCGGCGTCGAGCACGCCGAGGTCATCCCCCTCGGCGGCTGAGCCCTGCTCCTGCGGGCACGACGTCGGAGATTGCGGACGACACGCCGTGACCGAGCCGCGCCCGTCGGCGTGTCCCTCGCGATCTCCGAAGCTGTGCTCGGCGGGCTCAGCTCAGGCCGGAGTAGGCGTGCAGGCCCTTGAAGAAGACGTTGACGATGGTGAAGTTGAAGATCACGGCGGTGAAGCCGACGATCGAGAGCCAGGCCGAGGGGTTGCCGCGCCAGCCGCGCGTCGCCCTGGCGTGGATGTACCCGGCGTAGAGCACCCAGATCACGAAGGTCCAGGTCTCCTTCACGTCGAAGCCCCAGAAGCGGCTCCACGCGTAGTACGCCCAGATGGACCCGGCGATGAGCGTGAAGGTCCAGAGGATGAAGCCGATGATCGTGAACAGGTACGCCAGGCTCTCCAGGCGCTCCGCCGGCGGGAAGGTGCGCAGGAAGCCGGGGCCGGTCTTCGCCGCCCCCTCGCCGAGCAGCCGCTCGCGTCGCGCCTGCATGAGCTGGATCACCGAGAGCGCGAAGGCGAGGGCGAAGAACGCGGTCGCGAGCGAGGCGACGAACACGTGGATGATGAGCCAGACGCTCTTCAGCGGGTCCATCAGCGGGGAGACCTCGACGTAGAAGTTCGTCGCGCCGAGGCCCAGGAGGACCACCACGAGGCCCGTGATGAAGGTGCCGAGGAAGCGCAGATCGAGGCGGGTGAGCACCGCCAGGTAGACCGCGATGATGAGCAGCGTTCCGACCATGCCGAACTCGTACAGGTTCGCCCACGGCACCCGACCGGCCGCGATGCCGCGCGTCACAGCGGCGGCGAGGTGGAACACGAAGCCCAGCACCGTGAGCGAGGTGCCGATTCGCGCCATGACGAAGCGCTGCGGCTTCGGAGCTCCGGGCGCATCGACGGGTGCGGAAGCCGAGACGCCACCGGAACGACCGGCGGCCACGAGCTCGCCCTCGCGGACGGTGTGGGCGTCGGCCGTCGCCTGCGAGCGGCGCGCGAGATCGAAGGCGTAGGCCACGAAGGCCGCCGCGTAGATCGCGATCGCCGTCCACAGCAGGACGGGCGAGATCACGGTGAGCTCGAGCATGGTGTCAGTCTACTTTCCGGGTGCCGGGGCCGCAGGGTCCGCGGCGGCGTCCGCGGCATCCTCGTCGGCGTCTTCAGGGGTACGGGCGATCGTGCCGCCCGCGGTGTCGAGCAGCCGGGCGTGGCCGGCACGGAGGTCGTCCACGGCGCGGGCGAGCGTGGGGTCTTCCCCTCGGGCCAGGGCCGCGTACTCGAGGTCGACCGCGCCGTCCGCCGCGGTGGCCTTCACCCACACGCGCCGACGCGGCACGAACAGGGCGAGCATGAGGCCACCGAGCGCCAGCAGTGCGAACCCGAGCACGAACACCCCGGACTCGTCGCGGTGGATCTGCAGGGAGGCGAAGCGCTTGACGGACTCCGAGGCGTCGGTGGCGCCCTCCGGCGACTCGTCGTCGAAGGTGACCGAGCCCAGGCCGTCCGGCAGCTGCGCGGTCTCACCCGGGGACAGCTCGATCGACTCCACGTCGGTGCTGCGTCCGGTGAGCTTGGTCATGTCGGAGGTGTCGAGCACGTAGACCGAGCGCGGCACGCCGTCGTTGATCCCGAGGTCGCCCGTGTACACGTCGAGCGTGAGCGTCGGGTTGGTGAGGTCGGGGTAGGCGGAGAAGAAGGCGCCCGTGTCGAGCACGCCGGTGGTCGGGTAGAAGAAGCCGACGAGGCCCACCTGCTCGGCCAGGCCGTCCGGCACCTTGAGCACGCCGAGCGAGGTCATGTTGTTGTCCTGCGGGAGGAACGGCGTGCTGTTGTGGAACACCACGTTGCCCTCGGGGTCGCGCACGGTGACCGTCGGGGCGTACCCGTTGCCGAGCAGGAACACGTCGTCGTCGGCCACGCCCAGCGGCTCGTTGACCTTGACGGCGCCCTCGCGCTCCTCGCCGTTCTCCTGGATGGTCATGTTCGCGGAGAAGTTCCCGGCCTGGCCGGAGCCGGGCTCGCCGAACGGCTGATACGTGACGTCGAAGGAGTCCAGCCGCATCGAGTACGGCGCGAAGGAGTCGTCGGCCACGAAGCGCCCGCGGTTCATGGAGTCGTAGTCGAGCAGCGTGTTGGCGAAGGTCTCCCCCTCGACGAGCACGCGCTGGCCCGTGTACGCGAAGCCGCCGCCGACGCCGATCGTCACGAGCACGCCGACGAGGGCGAGGTGGAAGAGCAGGTTGCCCGTCTCCCGCCAGTAGCCGCGCTCGGCGGACACCGAGTACGTGCGCCCTCGATCGTAGCGCTCCACGCGGTAGCCGAGCGCCTTGAGCTGCTTCGTGGCGACATCGATCGAGGCGGCGGCCTCCGCAGCGGCGTCCCCCGTGCGCGTGCCGGAGTCGGCGACGGTGTCGCGGGTGACGGCGCGGTAGTCCTCCAGGCGTCGCAGCCGGGCCGGCGTGCGCGGCGGGCGGGCCTGCAGCGCCTTGGCGTGGTGCTTGATGCGCGGGATGACGCAGCCGACGAGCGAGGTGAACAGCAGCAGGTAGATCGCCGAGAACCAGGGCGACAGGTACACGTCGAAGAGCTTGAGCGCGTCGAGCACCGGGAACAGGTCGGGGTTGTCGCGCTCCCACTGCGTCACGCCGTTCGGGTCGGCCATCCGCTGCGGGAAGATCGATCCGGGGATGGCCGCGATCGCCAGTACGAGCAGCAGGACGAGCGCCGTGCGCATCGAGGTGAGCTGACGCCACCCCCATCGGAGCCAGCCGACGAACCCGAGCCGCGGCTGGGTGATCGTGTCGTCGCCGTCGACGTGGTCGGACGGGCGGAGCGGATCGCTGGAGTCGGTGGTCACGGCACCCTTGTTCTTCGTCATGGTCGTCTCGGAGCGGTCAGAGCGGGAGGATGACACTGCCGATCACCGCCGTCAATCGGGACATGATGTCGGTCCACAGGCCGGTGACCATCAGGACACCGAGGAGGATCAGCAGCACGCCGCCGAGGATGTTCACGACCCGGATGTGGCGGCGCAGGAACCCGATGGCCTTCGTCGCCCAGCCGAAGCCGAGGGCGACGAGCAGGAACGGGATGCCGAGGCCCAGGGAGTACGCGAGGCCGAGGAAGCCCGCGCGCACGGGGTCGCCCGCGTTGAAGGAGAGCGCGAGGATGGCGGCCAGCGTGGGGCCCATGCAGGGCGCCCAGCCGATGCCGAGCGCGACGCCGAGGAGCGGAGCCCCGACCATCCCGGCCTTCGAGTCGACGTGGAAGCGGAGCTCCTTCTGCGCGAACCCGAAGAGCCCGAGGAAGACCAGGCCCATCGCGATGATGACGACGCCGAGGATGCGGGTGATGAGATCGCCCCACTGGAGCAGGAACACGCCGGCGGTGCCGCCGAGCACCGTGTAGAGGATGAAGACCACGGTGAAGCCGAGGATGAACAGCAGCACGCCGAGGACCAGGCGGCTGCGCGTCGCCGTCTGGGTGGCGCCGTCGCCGGTCGTCGAGGTGTTCCGCGGCGTGACGGCTCCCCCGAGGAAGCCGAGGTAGCCCGGAACGAGCGGGAGCACGCACGGCGAGAGGAACGAGACGAGTCCGGCGAGCATCGCCACCGGGACCGCGATCCAGAGGGCTCCGGATCCGATGATCGCGTCGGGGTTCACGACGACCTCGCGGACATCAGGAGTCCTCCGCCAGCGCGTCCTTGACGAGCGTGGAGAGCACGGAGGTGCCGTCGATCGGCCCGATGATCTTCGCGGCGACGCGACCCTGCTTGTCGAGCACGAGGGTGGTGGGGGTGGCCGAGATCGGCACGACCTCGGCGAAGGCGAGCTTGGCCTGGGCGGTGTCGACGTCGATGAGGCTCGGGTACGTGATCCCGAACTCGTCGGCGAACGCGACAGCCGTGTCCGCCTGGTCGCGCGTGTTGATGCCGATGAACTGCACGTCCGCGTCGCTGTGCTCCTGCCAGACGGCCTCCAGGTCGGGGGCTTCGACGCGGCACGGGGCGCAGCCGGCGTACCAGAAGTTGACGACCGCGACCTTCCCGGCGATGTCGGCGCTGTCGAAGTCCTCGCCGTGCTCCGTGACCCCGGCGAACTCGACCGGCTCCCCGCGCTCGGCGACGGGGATCTCGACGATCGCGCCGTCGGCGGCGACGTAGCCGGTGTTCTCGCCGTTCAGGAACGACTCGCTCACGGCGTCGGGGGCGCAGGCGCTCAGACCGACGGCGAGCACCGCAGCGAGCGCGGCTCCGCCCAGGCGGCCGAGGGGCCGAAGACGGGAGGGGCGGCCGTTGCGGATCGGGTGAATCCTGGAAGCGCGGGACACGTCTCCGAGTTTACGCAGAGCTTCCTATGCATCGGCCGGGTACCCCCGGGGGGAGTCAGAAGCGCGCGAGCACGTCGTCCACCCCGGCGCGGAACCGCGGACAGGTCGCGATGTCGTGCGCCCGGCACCCCATGGCGTGCTCGGTCATCTCCCGCGATCGCCGCATCTCCTCCATCCGCCGGTCGAGGTCATCGAGATGTTGCTGCAGCACCTGATGCCGCCCGGCGCTGCCGTCGTCGAGGAGCACGGCGATCTGGTCGAGGCTCATCCCGGCGGCCTTGCTGCGCTGGATGACGGCGATGCGCACGACCTCGTCCTCGCCGTACCGACGCCGGCCCGCCGGGTCGCGGGGCGGCCGGAGCAGTCCGACGGTCTCCCAGTGCCGCAGCACGTTCGTCGGCATCTCGAACCGCGCGGCGACCTCGCCGACGGACCACGGGTGCGCGTCGCTTGACTTCATGTTGACATGAAGTCACAGACTGGTGCCGAACGCAAGACGCGAGAAGGGAACCCCCATGTACGACGCGATCGTGATCGGTGCTGGCCCCGCCGGACTCCAGGCGGCGCTGACCCTCGGACGGATGCACCGGCCCGTGCTCCTGCTGGACTCGGGCGAGTACCGCAACGGCACCGTGCGACACATGCACAACATGATCGGCGCCGACGGGAAGGCCCCGGCGGACCTCCGCGCCCAGGCCCGCACGGAGCTCGCGGCCTATACGGACGTCGAGACGCGGGACGTCGCGGCACAACGGATCTCGGGCGACGCGGAGACGGGCTTCTCGGTGAGCCTCGCCGACGGGTCGGTGGCCGACGCCCGACGGGTGATCCTGGCGACCGGCGTCGCGGACGACCTCCCGCCGGTGCCGGGTCTCGCCGAACTGTGGGGCGTCCGGGTCTTCAGCTGCCCGTTCTGCGATGGACACGAGCACGCCGGGAAGCCGATCGCGATCCTCGGGGCGGCTCCCCGGGCGGCCCATCTGATCGGGTTGCTCGGCCGTATCGTCGGCGAGATCACGGTGGTCCCGGTGGGCGAGCCGTTCGCGGCGGAGGACCGTACCGCGCTGGAGGAGCTCGGGGGGCGGGTGGCCTCCGCTCCGGTCGAGGCTGTCGCCGCACACGGAGACGGGGTGCGGGTGCGCAGCGCAGAGGGCGACCTCGACGTCGCGGGGGTGTTCGTGGCCTCCGGCACGATGCGGCACCGGGCGCCCTTCGCCGCGGAACTCGGACTGCGGCTCCTGGAGTCGGGGTCGATCGAGATCGACGAGTTCGGGAGGACGTCGCTTCCGGGGGTCTTCGCGGCGGGCGACCTCGCCCATCGCGCGACCCTCCCCGGCCCGATGGCCTCGGTCCTGCTCGCCGCCGCCGCGGGACAGCTCGCCGCGGTGGGGGTGCTCCAGTCCCTCTGACTTCGAATCGCCCGATTGGTCCCATTTACGGGCCGGATGGGGCCATTCAGGCGATTCGAACGGGGGTCAGACGGCCCCGACGTCGACAGCACCGCCGGTCGCGGCGGGCTCGGCGTACGAGACCTCGCGCCAGACGTCGCCCACGCGCGCGAACGAGGTCACACTCGACAGGGCGCAGCGGCGGGTCCGCGGGTCGTGCTGCAGCGGCAGGCCGGCGACCCGGAGGTGCGTGATCCAGATCGGCGCCTGATGCGACACCATCACGATGTCCCCCGCGGTCGGGATCTCGGCCGCGGCCGTCCATGCCTCGTCCATCACACCGAGCATGCGCTCCGCGATCGAGGCGTACGGCTCCCCCCAGCTCGGCAGCGACGGCTGACGCAGGTGCCACCAGTTCATCGGGTTCATGAGCGACCGCCGCATCCGGGTGCCCTCGAACACGTTCGTCGGCTCGATCAGACGGATGTCCGTCTCGGGCTCGAGGTCGAACACCTCCGCGAACGGGGCGGCCGACTCCTGCGCACGCTCGAGCGGTGACGCGAACAGGGCGGTCACCGGATCGCCGAGCCCCGCCACGTGCTCCGCCGCCGCCTGAGCCATCTCCTCCCCCGCGGTGCTGAGGTGGTAGTCGGGCAGCCGTCCGTAGAGCACGCGGGACGGGTTGTGCACCTCACCGTGGCGAACGAGGTGCAGAAGTGATGCCGCCACGTCAGACCTCGCGGTAGCGGGAGTCGCCGAACCCGAGGATCAGATAGCCGATGTAAGGGAACAGGAACAGCAGGAAGAAGGAGAACACCCCGCCCTTGCCGAAGCGCGCGCCGAGCTTGAACGCGACGATGACCCCGAGGATGAAGTTCGCGATCGGCACGAGGTAGAGCAGGGCGAACCAGCCCGACATCCCGGCGATCTTCACGAGGAACACGACGTTCACGATCGGGATGATCGCGAGGATGCCGGGGTACCCCGCCTTCGTGAAGACCTTCCACAGTCCGACCACGACGAGGATGTAGAAGATGAGGGCGATGAGTCCCGTCGTGCCGGAGAAGATCGCGCCGAACAGGTCGGGAAGGCCGTTGCCGTCCGAGATGGAGAGGTGCATGGGGGTCCGCCTTTCGTCGTGGCGATCCTACTGAGGTGCCGCTGCTCCGCGCTGGCGACCCGGCCGGGAAGGGCCGGGACGCCCGCGTAGACTGGGCGGGTTCATCTTTCCCCGGATCGGGAGGAATCCTCCGTGCTGCGCACCCACTCCGCAGGCTCCCTGCGCGCCGAGAACATCGGTCAGACCGTCACCCTCACCGGGTGGGTCGATCGTCGTCGTGACCACGGAGGCGTCGCTTTCATCGATCTGCGGGACGCGTCGGGCATCGCCCAGGTCGTCATCCGCGACGAGGAGATCGCCCACCCGCTGCGCAACGAGTTCGTCCTCAAGGTCACCGGCGAGGTGTCGCGACGCCCCGAGGGCAACGCGAACCCGAACCTCCCCTCCGGCGAGATCGAGGTCATCGCAGCCGACGTCGAGGTGCTGAACGAGTCGGCGCCGCTGCCGTTCCAGGTCTCGACCGCTCTGGCCGACACCGAGACCGTCGGCGAGGAGGCGCGCCTGAAGTATCGCTACCTCGACCTCCGCCGCCCGGCCGCCGCCTCCGCGCTGCGCCTGCGGTCCGACGTCTACAAGGCGATCCGCGACGTGCTGCACGCCGAGGACTTCACCGAGGTCGAGACCCCGACCCTCACCCGTTCCACGCCGGAGGGCGCCCGCGACTTCGTCGTCCCGGCCCGTCTGCACCCGGGTAGCTGGTACGCCCTGCCCCAGTCGCCGCAGCTCTTCAAGCAGCTGCTCATGGTCGGCGGTGTGGAGAAGTACTTCCAGATCGCCCGCTGCTACCGCGACGAGGACTTCCGCGCCGACCGTCAGCCCGAGTTCACGCAGCTCGACATCGAGATGAGCTTCGTCGACCAGGAGGACGTGATCGCCCTCATGGAGTCGCTCATCGTGGCGATGTGGAAGACGATCGGCGTCGAGGTGCAGACCCCGCTGCCGCGGATGACGTACGCGGACGCCATGGCGAAGTACGGCTCCGACAAGCCCGACCTCCGCTTCGGACTCGAGCTCGTCGAGGCGACGGACTACTTCAAGGACACCCCGTTCCGCGTGTTCCAGGCCGAGTACGTCGGCGCGGTGCGCATGCCCGGCGGCGCGAGCCAGCCGCGCAAGCAGCTCGACGCGTGGCAGGACTGGGCCAAGCAGCGCGGCGCGCGCGGTCTCGCCTACGTGCTGTTCAACGAGGACGGCACCCTGGGCGGCCCCGCCGCGAAGAACCTGTCCGAAGCCGAGCAGGCGGGCCTGGCGGAGTTCGTCGGCGCCGAGCCGGGCGACTGCGTGTTCTTCGCCGCCGGTGCCACCAAGGAGAGCCGGGCGCTGCTCGGCGCCGCGCGGGTCGAGATCGGCCGTCGCCTCGGCTACCTGAACCCGGACGAGTTCGCCTTCACCTGGGTCGTCGACGCCCCCATGTTCGAGCCGGCCGCCGACGCGGTCGCCTCCGGTGACGTCGCGGTCGGCGCGGGTGCCTGGACGGCCGTGCACCACGCGTTCACGGGTCCGAAGCCCGAGTTCGAGGACACGTTCGACACCGACCCCGGTTCGGCCCTCGCCTACGCGTACGACATCGTGTGCAACGGCTCGGAGCTCGGCGGCGGGTCCATCCGCATCCACCGCGAGGACATCCAGAAGCGGGTCTTCGAGGTCATGGGCATCAGCGACGAGGTCGCGCAGGAGCAGTTCGGCTTCCTCCTCGACGCGTTCAAGTTCGGCGCTCCCCCGCACGGCGGCATCGCACTCGGCATGGACCGCGTGCTCCAGCACCTGACGAAGACCGAGTCGATCCGCGACGTCATCGCCTTCCCGAAGTCCGGGAACGGCTTCGATCCCCTCACCTCCGCTCCCGCGCCGATCACCCCCGAGCAGCGCGCCGAGGCCGGTGTGGACTTCACTCCCGAGGACGAGGCCTGACCCGCCGAGACCCCGTCTTGCCGCCGAGACCCCGGGACACTGCCGCTGGCAGCCCGGGGTCTCGTCGCGTACCCGGGGTCTCGGCGAAGAGAAAAAGGGGGAATCAGGCGAAGAGGGGGGCGAGGTTCTCGTTCCACACGTCGACGCCGAGCTTCGCGATGAGAGCCACCACGACGACGAGGAACACCACGCGGATGAACGTCGTGCCGCGGGAGATGGCCATCCGCGAGCCCAGGTAGCTGCCGCCGACGTTCGCGACCGCGAGGATGCCCCCGAGCAGCCACAGCACCGAGCCGTGCGGGATGAAGAGGAGCAGCGCCCCCGCGTTCGTCGCGAGATTCACGATCTTGGCCTTCGCGCTCGCCTGCAGGAAGTCGTAGCCCAGCAGCGCGACGAGGGTGATCACGAGGAAGGTGCCCGTGCCCGGACCGATCATCCCGTCGTAGAACCCGATGCCGAGCCCGGCCAGCCCGGCCATGATGTGGTGCTTGTGCCCGTGGAAGCGCAGCTGCGTCGCGGCCCCGAGCTGCGGCCGGAGCGCCGTGAACAGGGCCACCGCCAGCAGCGCGATCACGATGATGGGCTTGAAGGCGGCCGGGGGCAGCACCGTGGCGACCGCCGCGCCCCCGAACGAGCCGATCAACGCGATCACCGCCATCGGCAGAGCTGTGCGGAGGTCGGGCCTGGCGCGGCGGTAGTAGGTGATGCTGCTGGTCGCGGTCCCGAACACGGAGGCGAGCTTGTTCGTCGCGAGCGCCTGGACCGGGGCGATACCGGGGATGAGGAGCAGCGCCGGGAGCTGCAGCAGCCCTCCGCCGCCGACGACCGCGTCGATCCACCCGGCACTGAACGCCGCCACGATGATGAGGATGAGCATCCCCCAGGTGAGCTGCTCGAGTCCGAGGAGGCTGCCGATATCCACTCCGCCATGATTCCAGACCCGCGGGCGCCGTCCCGCATCCACCGCTGGCAGACTGGGCTCATGCTCGCCGCTCTCCCGCTTCCGCATCCGTTCGCGTCGAGGAGCGGGGACGCCGTGCTCCGGCGGGCGACCGAGGCCGACGCCGACGCCGTCATCGCGCTGCTCGCCGACGACCCGATCAGCGCCGCCCGCGGAGATGTGGCGTCCGACGAGGACCGTTCGGCGTACGAGCGCGGCCTCCGCGAGATCCTGGCCGACCCGTCGAACGACCTCCTCGCGATCGACCTCGGCGGCGCGGTGGTCGGCACTCTCCAGCTCACCTCGATCCCCGGCATGGCGCGCCGCGGCGCTCGGCGGCTGCTCGTCGAGGCGGTCCGGGTGCGCAGCGACCTCCGGTCCTCGGGCATCGGCTCCGCGGTCATGCGCTGGGTCGGCGACACCGCAGCGCCCGCCCTCGGTGCGGCCATGGTGCAGCTCACCTCCGACGCCGCCCGCACCGACGCGCACCGGTTCTATGAGCGCCTCGGCTACGTGGGCTCGCACCGCGGCTTCAAGTACACCGTCCCGCAGCGCTGAATCCGGAGCGCATCCCCGCGCCACCCGCCCGACACCGACCGTTCACCCGCACCGCTCCGCGTGGCTACCTCGGACTCGTAGTGTCCTCTCGCAACCCGACACCGGCTCACAGCGCCGGACACCGAGAGGACACTCATGGCACGCTCCATCCGCCGCGCACGCATCGGCGCCGGCATCGCCCTGGCCACCACGGCCGTCATCGCTCTGACCTCCTGCGCCTCCGCGACCGACACCCCGGCCGCCGGTGACGACGCCGTGGACGCGGCGAGCGCGACCTCCGTCGAGGACTTCGGCTCGTTCGCCGACCTGGAGGCGGCCGCGAAGGAGGAGGGTCAGCTCAACGTCATCGCCCTCCCCCGCGACTGGGCGAACTACGGCGAGATCCTCGACCTGTTCGCGGAGAAGTACCCCGAGATCACCATCAACGAGGCCTCGCCCGACGTCTCCAGCGCCGAGGAGATCCAGGCGGCCGAGACGAACAAGGGCCTCGACACCGCTCCCGACGTCTTCGACCTCGGCCTGACCGTCGCCCTGCAGAACACCGACACCTTCGCCCCGTACAAGGTCCAGACCTGGGACGACATCCCCGACGAGCTGAAGGAGCCCACCGGCCTCTTCGTCGGCGACTACGGCGGCTACATGTCGATCGGCTACGACTCCTCGGCCTTCGAGGCGCCGGCCGAGCTGTCCGATCTCCTCTCCGCCGACTACAAGGGCGCCGTGGCCATCAACGGCGACCCGACGCAGGCCGGAGCGGCCTTCGCCGCCGTGGGCCTGGCGACCGTGCAGTCGGACGGCACGCTCGACGACTTCCAGCCGGGCATCGACTTCTTCTCCGAGCTGCAGAAGGCCGGGAACCTCCTCAAGGTCGACGTCACGACCGCGACCGTCGCCAGCGGCGAGACCCCCGTGGTCTTCGACTGGGACTACCTGAACGCGGCCCACACGGCCGACAACCCGGACTGGAAGGTCGTGGTCTTCGACGGCACCGGCTACGCGGGCTACTACAACCAGGCCATCAACGTCGACGCTCCGAACCCGGCCGCCGCGCGTCTGTGGCAGGAGTTCCTCTACAGCGACGAGGTGCAGAACCTGTGGCTGAAGGGCGGCGCCCGTCCGGTGCGCATGGAGGCGATGACCGAGGCCGGCACGATCGACGAGAAGCTCGCGGCCGCTCTCCCCGAGGTCCCGGAGGAGACCGTCGTGCCGACCGAGGAGCAGTCCGAGAACGCCGGCACGCTGCTCGGCGAGAAGTGGGCAGCGGCGGTCCAGTGACCACCGTCGTCGCACCGGGGGTGGAGGCCGCGGCGTCCGCCCCCGCCACCGCCGCCGGACCCGCGTCGCACACGCGGGCCCGGCGGTCGGCGCCGTCCGTGGCGTGGCTGGGGCTCGTACCGTTCGCCGCCTACGTGCTACTCTTCCTCGCCGTGCCGACCGTGCTCGCGATCGGCTCCGGGTTCTTCGACGGCGACGGTGCTTTCACCTGGACGAATGTCGCCGCCCTCGGCGACCCCGTCGTGCTCACGACCTTCGCGAACTCGGCGGGGCTGTCGCTGCTCACCGCAGCGGTCGGCGCCCTCGTCGGCGCCCTCGTCTCCTACGCTCTGCTCGGCATGAACCCGGACGGCGTCGTGCGGCGCTCCGTGGACGCGGCCGCCGGGGTCCTCGCGCAGTTCGGCGGCGTCATGCTCGCCTTCGCCTTCATCGCCACGATCGGCATCCAGGGCGTGGTCACGGTCTTCCTCCGCGACACGTTCGGCATCGACATCTTCGCCGAGGGCACGTGGCTGTACGAGCTTCCCGGCCTCATCCTCCCGTACATCTACTTCCAGGTGCCGCTCATGGTCATCACCTTCCTGCCCGCCCTCGCCGCCCTGAAGCCGCAGTGGGTCGAGGCGAACCTCACCCTCGGGGGCAGCAGGGCGAGCTTCTGGCTGCGGATCGGCCTCCCGGTGCTGGCGCCGTCGTTCCTCGCCAGCCTGCTGCTGCTCTTCGCGAACGCGTTCTCCTCGTACGCCACGGCCGCGGCGCTTGCGAGTCAGGGTTCGCAGATCGTCCCGCTGCAGATCCGCACGGCGCTCACGAGCGAGACCCTGCTCGGTCGGGAGAACCTCGCCGGCGCTCTCGCCCTCGGCATGATCATCGTGGTCGGGGTCGTGATGGCGCTGTACTCCCTCGTCCAGCGACGGGCTTCGCGGTGGCAGGCATGAACGGCCTCGCCCCGTCCCGCGCGACCCGTGCGGTGATCGGCATCGTCGTCGGGGCGTTCTTCGCGGTGCCGCTCGTGTCGACGTTCCTCTTCACGCTGCGCGACACCGACGGCCTCTCGTTCGCGCACTGGGCCGCCCTCTTCGACCCCGCGGCGTCGGCGGCCCTGAAGCCCCTCTGGACGGGGCTCGGGAACTCGCTGATCCTCGCGGTGGTGACCGTGGCGATCGTGCTGTTCCTCCTGGCCCCCACGATGATCCTCGTGAACCTCCGCTTCCCGCGGCTCAAGGCGGCCTTCGAGTTCGTCGCGCTCCTGCCGATCTCGATCCCCGCGATCGTGCTCGTCGTGGGGCTCGCGCCGATCTACCTGCAGATCGGTCGGACCGTGGGCACCGGCACCTGGACCCTTGCTTTCGCCTACGGCGTCACCGTCCTCCCCTTCGCCTTCCGCTCGATCCAGGCCTCGATCGATGCCGCGGACCTGCGCACGCTGTCCGAGGCGGCGCGCTCGCTCGGGGCGGGCTGGCCGACGGTCGTGCTCCGTGTGCTCGCGCCGAACCTCCGCCAGGGCCTGCTCGCCGCCTCACTGATCTCCATCGCGGTGGTGCTCGGGGAGTTCACGATCGCGTCCCTCCTCAACCGGCAGGTCTTCCAGACGGCGATGGTCGTCGTGCAGAAGCAAGACCCGTATGCGCCCGCGATCTTCACGCTGCTCGCCCTGTCGTTCGTCTTCCTCCTGCTCCTGCTCATCGGCCGCGTCGCCCGCGGTCCGCGAAAGGCCCGCTCATGACCCTCGATCACGCACTCCCGCGCACCAAGGACAACCTGCTGCTCGCCCAGGCCGGCGACGGCACGCGGGTCGAGCTCCACGGCATCGTCAAGAGCTACGGCGGCACGAGGGTGCTGCACGGCGTCGACCTCGACATCGCCCCCGGGGAGTTCGTCTCGCTGCTCGGCCCCTCCGGCTGTGGCAAGACGACGCTACTCCGCGTGCTCGCGGGACTCGAGGGCGCCGAGGAGGGGACGGTGCTCCTCGGCGGCGGAGAAGTCTCGCGCGTGCCGACGAACCGGCGCGACATCGGGATGGTGTTCCAGTCGTACTCGCTGTTCCCGCACCTCCGCGTCGTCGACAACACGGCCTTCGGGCTCCGTCGTCGGGGTGTCGGCACGACCGAGGCGGCGCGGCGTGCCCTCGATGCGCTCGCCCTCGTGGGCCTCGCCGACCTCGCCGACCGGTTCCCGCATCAGCTCTCCGGCGGACAGCAGCAGCGGGTCGCCCTGGCTCGCGCCCTCGTCACGGAACCCCGGGTGCTGCTGCTCGACGAACCCCTGTCGGCTCTCGACGCCAAGGTGCGCGTGCAGCTCCGCGACGAGATCCGGCGCATTCAGCTGCGGCTGGGCATCACGACCGTCTTCGTCACGCACGACCAGGAGGAGGCCCTCGCGGTGTCGGACCGGATCGCGGTCATGAACTCCGGTCGCATCGAGCAGATCGGCTCCCCGGAAGAGCTGTACACGACTCCCGCGACCGCCGAGGTCGCCGCGTTCGTCGGCCTCTCCAGCGTCGTGTCCGGCGTCGCGGGCGGCGAGCACGTCGTCGTGTGGGGGCAGCGTCTCCCCTTGCAGACCCCCGCCGACGGCCCCGTCGACGTGTACCTCCGTCCGGAGAACGTCCGCTTCACCTCCGCGGAGGATGCCGCAACCGATGCCCTCGTGGAGGAGAGCACGTTCCTCGGCAGCATGCGGCGGACCCTCGTGCGCACCGAGTCGGGCGAGCTGGTCCGCGTGCAGCACGATCCCGCCGTGCACCCGTCGTTCGGCGACCGCGTCCGCATCGCGGTGACCCCCGCCCCGGTGGTCGCGCGCCCCCGCGGCTGACCGAGACCCCGGGTTCACGTCGAGACCCCCGGCTGCAGACGTCTGCAGCCAGGGGTCTCGGCGAATGCCCGGGGTCTCGGCGACTCCGCGGCGGAGAGAGTCAGAGGACGCGGGAGAGGAAGTCCTTCGTGCGCTGGTGCTGCGGATTCGCGAGCACCTCGCGGGGGTCGCCCTCCTCGACGATGTGTCCACCGTCCATGAAGATCAGCCGCGAACCGACCTCGCGCGCGAAGCCCATCTCATGCGTGACCACGAGCATCGTCATGCCCTCGTCGGCCAGCGACCGCATGACCTGCAGCACCTCGCCGACGAGCTCCGGGTCGAGGGCCGACGTCGGCTCGTCGAACAGCATCATGTCGGGGTTCATGCACAGCGCCCGGGCGATGGCCACGCGCTGCTGCTGCCCACCCGAGAGGTGCCCGGGGTACGCGTCGGCCTTCTCCGCGAGACCGACGCGCTCGAGCATGGCGCGGGCGACCTTGTCGGCCTCGGCCTTCGAGCGCTTCTTCACCCGCTGCTGCGCGATCGTGAGGTTGCCGAGCACGCTGAGGTGCGGGAAGAGGTTGAAGCTCTGGAACACCATCCCGATGCGGGTGCGCACGCGGTCGATGTCGATGTCGGGATCGGTGATGTCGATGCCCTCGATGAGCACCTTGCCGCCCGTGGGCTCCTCCAGGAGGTTCACCGAGCGGAGCAGCGTCGACTTCCCGGAACCGGACGGGCCGATCACACAGACGACCTCGCCGGCGAGCACCGTCAGATCGATGCCCTTGAGCACCTCGTTGTCGCCGAAGCTCTTGTGCAGGTCCTGGATCGCGATCGCCGGGGCCTGGACGTCGATCAGGTCGGTGCTCATCGTGTCCTCGCCATCCGACGCTCCAGCCACGCGCTGAAACGCGTGAGCGGGATCGTCACGATCAGGTAGAGGATCGCCGCCATGATGAGCGGCGTTCCGTTGGCGTTCTGCGTACTGGCGTCACGGGCGAAGGTGGTGAGCTCCTTCGACCAGACGAACGTGCCGACGACGAACAGCAGCGACGTGTCCTTCAGCAGCAGCACGAACTCGTTCGTCAGCGGCGGGATGATGATCCGGAAGCCCTGCGGGACCACGATCCAGAAGGTCGTCTTCATGGGCGACATGCCGAGCGAACGCGCCGCCTCGGTCTGTCCCTTCGGCACGGCCTGGAGTCCCGCGCGGATGGTCTCGGCCATGTAGGCCGATGCCACGAGCACGAGCCCGATCAGGCCGAGCACCACGGGACCGCCGAGCTCCTGCGCCCGCACACCGAGCGCGATCGGCACGATGAACCCGATGGCGAAGATCGTGAGCAGGGCGGGGAGTCCGCGGAACAGCTCGATCCAGACGGTCGCGATCCACCGGAACGGACCGATCTCGGACAGCTTCATCAGCGCGAGGATCACGCCGAGGAGCAGGCCGCCCGTGAACGCCACCGCCGTGAACCACAGCGTGTTGACGAGCGCGGTCGTGATGATCCCCGGCAGCATCTTGGCTGCGACCTCGGGGTTGAAGAAGAGCTGCCCGAGCCGGGCCCAGTCGGTGCTGAACGCGATCCAGACGGCGATCGCGATCAGCACCGCATAGACGGTGTACCGGTAGAGCTTCTGCTTGGTGGTGCGCCTCAACGCCATTGTCAAGGTCCTCCCGACCTCCGTGTTCCCCGGCTCAGTTCGCCGTGAAGTACTGGTCGTAGATCTTCTGGTACTCGCCGTTGTCCCTCAGCTCCGCGAGCGCACCGTTCACGGCGTCGAGGAGCTCGTCCTTCTCGCCCTTCGCGAAGGCGAAGCCGTAGGACTCGTCGGTCTCGTAGGTCTCGACGATCTCGTAGGAGGAGTCGGCCTTCTCGTGCTCGAGGTTGACGGGCTGGTCCTGCAGGATCGCGTCGATCTGCCCCGCCTGGATGGCCGGCCACAGCTCGCCGTCGGAGGGGTACTGCACGAGCTGCGCGCCCTTCGCGTTCTCGGTCGCGTACGCCTCGCCCGTGGTGCCCTGCTGCACGCCGACGTTCTTGCCGTCGAGGTCGTCGATGGACTCGATGCCCGAGTCGGTGCGCACGAGCAGCGACTGCAGCGAGTCGTAGTACGGGTCGGAGAAGTCGATGTTGGCCTTGCGCTCGTCGGTGATCGTCATGGCCGAGGCGCCGACGTCGCAGGTGCCGGCGGCGAGGGTCGTCCCCGACTGCAGCGCATCGAAGCCCACATCCTGCACGGAGAGCTTGAGGTCGAGCTGCTCGGCGATCGCGCCGAGAAGGTCGATGTCGAAGCCCGTGTACTCGCCGTCGTCGCCCTCGAACTCGAACGGCGGGTAGGGGATGTCGGAGCAGACGGTGAGCGTGCCCGCCTCGACGAGGCCGTACTCGTCGCCGGCGGCGGGCTCGCCGCCGCTGCCCGCATCGGAGGAGCCGGTGGCGCATCCGGCGAGCGCGAGGGTGGCGGTGGCCGCGATCGCGAGGCCGGCGAAGAGGTTACGACGGGACATGTCGGCTCCTGGGAGTCGGGGGCGGGTGAGCCCACGGACGGGTAGGAGTTCATCTAAACATGCGGCTCGTCGCGTGACCAATGACATCCCCTCGCGCCGCATTACGTTTGTGTTTCGGTGCCGCGAGGACGACGCTCGACGCTCAGAGCTCGGCGTCGACCGCCACACGGCCGGAGACGACCGAGCGGATGTACCCGGCGACCTCCTCGTGCGCAGGGTGCACCTGGTACTGCTCGAGGTCGGCGACGGAGTCGAAGTCCGCGACCAGGGTCACGTCCCAGTTCGCGTCCGGGTACACGTCGTTCGCACCGGCCCAGATGCTGCGCAGCTGCGGCACGACGCCGTCGAGGGCGTTGAGCCGACGGGCGACCTCGGCCGCCTGGGCCTGCCGCTCCCCCGCGTCCTCCGCGGCGAGCTTCCAGGTCACGACATGGCGGATGGTCATCGCAGCTCCTTCTGGTCGGCACGGGCCTCCGCGTCGACGGCTTCCTCCAGCGCCTCGCGCAGACGGTCGGGGGACACGCGCCAGTGCGCATGCAGTCGTCCGTCGATGAGGACGACGGGGATCTTCTCCCACCACTGCTCGTACAGGGCGGGGTCGTCCTGGATCGACGCCTCGACGATCTGGATGCGCTCCGCGGCGGCGTCCGGCAGTTCGGCGACGACCGCGTCGACGACCTCGGAGGCCACGGCGCACAGATGGCAGTCGGGCTTGCCGATGAGGGTCAGCGTCGTCACGACGACGGGACCTCCACCTCGCGTCCCTGGGCGATCCACTCGCCGGTGCCGCCCTCGACGTTGGTCGCGTCGTAGCCGCGGGCCTCGAGCGCCTCGACCACGCGAGCCGAGCGGCCGCCGGCCTGGCAGATCACGTCGAACGACTCGGCCGGGAGCTCGTCCAGGCGGTTGCCGATCTCGGACATCGGGATGTTCACGGCGCCGGGGACGTGGCCGGCCTGGAACTCGTGCACCTCCCGGACATCGATGAGGGGCGTGCCGGAGCGCTCGGCGAGTTCGGCGACGGTGATCGACTTCATGACATCCTCTCGGCGGTGCGGAACGGCGCGCAGAGACACAAAGCGCCCGTCCGAAGACAGGCGCTCGGTGTCTGGCCGCTTACTTCTTGTTGCGGCGCTGGTGGCGAGTCTTGCGAAGCAGCTTGCGGTGCTTCTTCTTCGCCATGCGCTTGCGGCGCTTCTTGATGACAGAACCCACGGAAACCTCACTAAGTCAGGGGCTGGGTGTCGCCGGAATCGGACACCCGGGTACGAGCACGAAAAATGCCTCGGATCATCCTAGCAAACTCAGGAGGGTGCCCCGCGCCCCTTCGTCAGCCGGCGTCGGCGATGGGCCGCTGCAGAGCCTCCGCGACGGCGGACTCCGGCACGCGGTAGCTCCGTCCGAATCGGATGGCGGGGAGGTCACCGGCGTGCACGAGCCGGTACACGGTCATCTTGGACACGCGCATGAGCTCGGCGACTTCGGCCACCGTCAGGAATCGGACGTCTGGAACCTCGGGCATCCCACGTACCCCTTTCTCGATGAGCACACTCTATGGGGTCGCTGGGACGCGTGTAAACCCGCGTGGCTGTTGTGATCAGTGGGATGTCGGCACGGTCGCGAACGCCCGGACCGGGAACGTCCCGAACCCGCGGATCGCGGGAGGGGCCGCGGTGAACCGCGCCCCGCGCGCGGGGAGGCGATCCAGAGCGGTGAGGTGCTCGACGACGTGCACGCCCGCCGCGAGGAGGATGCTGTGCGCGGGTCGCTCCCCGCCGCTCTCCGTGTCGTCGATGTTGAGCGCGTCGATGCCGACGAGGCGCACCCCGGCGTCCACGAGGAAGCGCGCCGCGTCCTCGGTGAGGAAGGGCGAGCCGGTGCCGTAGGCGGGCGTGCCGAACAACCGGCTCCAGCCGGTGTCCAGGAGCACCGCGGTGTCGCGGAGCTCACGATCCGCGATCGTCGCCGCCCTGATACCCCGCCGTTCGGGCGTCCACGCGTCGCGGAGATGGAAGACCTCGGCGGGCAGGTCCACGAGGGTGTCGAGGTCGAGCGACGCCAGGTCGGCCCCGTCCGCATAGCGGTGGAACGGCGCGTCGACGTAAGTACCCGTGTTGCCGATCATCGTGATCACGTCCATCGCGAACTCCGTCCCCGGCGCATAGCGCTCGCGCGACGCCGCGCGGGTGAGGTGCGGGGTGATGGTCGGCGCCGGCAGCCCGGGATAGGTGACCATGCCTTCCGCGATCGGGTGGCTCAGGTCCACGACCCGTTCGGTGCGGTCTCCACGAGCCGGAGCCGCGACGCCACGGCTGCCCCGGTGCGGCTCGGCGACGATCCGCAGGTCGCGGAGCTCGACCTCGCCCACGAGCGCCAGGCCGAGATGGGCGACGAGCAGGGCTGCGACCTCGTCCGCGGTCACGTCCTCCCGTGGCAGATCGAGTCGGAACCCCTGCCCCTGCAGCCCGCCGCCGTTGGCGAAGGTGATCGCGAAGTCGAAATGCGCGCGGTACTCGTCCGTCATGCGCCCATCCTGCCGGACCGGAGGACTCAGGCGGATCTCTTCGCCTTGGCGATCCGCTCGCGCGCATCCCGTAGGGCCTGCCGCTCGACCTTGCGCGCGGCGCGAAGGGCCTTCTCCGCCTCACGGCTGGCCTTCTGCGCCTCTTTGAGCCGCTTGTCTCCAGCGAGCTCGGCGACGTCGAGATCGACCCACTCCTCCACGACGATGTGCCGCTCCCCGCGTTCGAGGCCCGCCATGTACGCGGCGACGCCGTCGAGGGTGCGTTCCACCGCGAAGCGGAACGGGTCGGCCGACGACAGGAAGACGCCGTCTTCGATAGCCCGCCGCAGGGCGGGGAACTCGTCAGCGGTGATGACCCGATCGAACAGCGAGGCCTCACGGGCCGCGACCTCGTCCGGACTCAGACCGGACGACCGCGACTGCTCGGTGTATCCGGCCTGCACGATCCCGCACCAGCGGGCATGGCCGGTGACGGCGAGTGCGACGGCGATCCGCTCCTCTGCTGTGAGCGGGGTGCCATCGAGGGCGGCGAGGCCCGCATCCAGCCAGGCGGAGCTGTTCGGTGTGATCGGTGAACCCGAGATCGGCAGCGAGAGCATCCAGGGATGCCGCAGATACACGAGGATCTGCGCCTCGTACAAGGCGAGCAGCCGCTCGCGCCACCCCTCGACCTCGAGATGGCTCTCCGGCGGCAGGCCCGTCGCCTCCTCCTGCATGAGGAGCAGGAGGTCGTCCTTGGCGGAGACGTACCGGTAGAGCGACATGGGCGTGAATCCCAGACGCGCGGCGACCGCAGCCATCGAGACGGCACCGAGCCCCTCGGCGTCGGCGAGGGCGACCGCCGCCTCCACGATCTTCTCGACGCTCATCTCCCGCTTCGGGCCGCGCTGCGGATCGGCCGCGACACCCCAGGCAAGCGCGATCCCGCGCGGCAGCTCGGGTGGCTCCTTCTCGGTCATGGCTTTCATCCTACTTCTGTTTATTGCTTAAACAGTGTGTTACGGTCATACATGATTGCGTTGCTCATACACAGTTTTGGAGATACACAGAAGGGAACCCTGATGGACAGAGCCATCGACGTCCACGACCTGCACAAGGCTTTCGGCGCGAAGACCGTCATTCGTGATCTCGACCTCACCGTCGCCCGTGGCGAGGTGTTCGCTCTGCTCGGGCCCAACGGCGCCGGCAAGACGACGACGATCAACATCCTCACCACCCTCACTGCGGCGGATCGAGGCACGGCGCGCGTCGCCGGCTGGGATGTGCGGACTCACCCGCGGGAGGTGCAGCGACGGATCAGCCTCACCGGTCAGTCGGCCGCCGTGGACGACGCCCTCAGCGCGACCGAGAACGTGGTGATGTTCGCCCGTCTGTCCGGGCTCGGTCGTGCCGGCGCGCGGCGTCGCGCCGCGGATCTCATCGATCGCTTCCATCTCGGCGAGGCCGCCGGCCGCGCCGTCCGCACATACTCCGGCGGCATGCGTCGGCGTCTCGATCTCGCCCTCAGCTTCGTCGTGGCCCCGGAGGTCCTCTTCCTCGACGAGCCGACGACAGGGCTCGACACCCGCAGTCGGCGCGACCTCTGGGACATCATCCGGGTCCTCGCGGACGGCGGCACGACGGTGTTCCTCACGACGCAGTACCTCGAGGAGGCGGATCAGCTCGCCGACCGCATCGCCGTGCTCCACGACGGTCGCATCGCGGCGCTCGGAACGGCCGCGGCGCTGAAGGCCCGGGTCGGCGGCGACACGGTGGAGCTCCGCGACGACCGCGGGGAGCTCCAGCGGGAGATCCCGACCGACGGCTCGGTGAGCGGTCTCCGCCGAGCGCTCGACCTCCTGGACGAGGACGGCGGCGCCGGCACCGTCACGCTCCGTCGCCCCACCCTGGACGACGTCTTCCTCGCCGTCACCGCTCCCGACGCCGCGACCGCAGGCGCCGCGCCCCGGAAGGAGCTCGCATGAACATCGCCCACGCCACTGTGCCCGGAACCTCCGGGCCCGCGGCCGCCCCCGCCCCGCGGCCACCCCTCCGCGGCCTCACCGCCGAGACCGTCCTCGTCGGGCGCAGCCTCCGCCACTCCCTCCGGGACGGCGAGTCCCTCCTCATGGCGATCCTGCTCCCCGTCATGCTGATGCTGATGTTCACGTGGGTGTTCGGCGGGGCCATCGATCCCTCCGGCGCCTACGTCGACTACGTGGTCCCCGGCATCATCCTGACGTGCGCCGGTTTCGGCGCCTCCTCCACCGCCGTGTACGTCGCGAACGACATGCGCACGGGGATCATCGACCGGTTCCGTACCATGCCCCTGCGCGCCGGCGCCGTGCTCACCGGGCATGTCGTCGCCAGTGTCCTCCGCAACCTCGTGGCGACCGCCGTCGTGATCGGCGTCGGGGTACTGGTCGGATTCCGCCCATCGGCCACTCCGCTCGAGTGGGTCGCCCTGGCCGGCATGATCGCGCTCTACATCCTCGCGATCACCTACCTGTTCGCCGCGATCGGGCTCGCCGCCGGCAGCCCCGAAGCAGCGAACGGCTATGGCTTCGTCCTGCTGTTCCTGCCGTACCTCTCCAGTGCCTTCGTCCCCGTCGCGAGCATGCCCGACTGGCTCCAGCCGATCGCCGCCCACCAGCCGATCACGCCCATCGTGGAGACCATCCGCGCTCTCCTGATGGACACCCCGATGCAGGCGGAGGCATGGTGGGCGATCGGCTGGTGCGTGGCGATCCTCCTCGTGGCGGCGCTGTGGGGCGCGTGGCTGTTTCGACGAAAGGCCGGACGACGATGAGCCGACGCCCAGCCCGCGCATAGCCCGCATTGCCCGATCGCTCAGACAGCCCTGCCAGGGTCGGCTGCAGGACCCGTGCCGGCACCTGCCGAGTCCGCGCGGATCTGGGGTCCGCACACCGCCCCCGACGGCATCCCCACTGCCGTCGGGGGCGGTTCTCCGTCTGTGCGGGGCGCGGGATCAGGCGCCGAGACGCTTCAGCGCGTTCGTGACCACGTGCTTGGCGGAGGCGGCCGCACGCCCGACGACCTCGGCCGCGTGCGCGGCGCCGTCGGGGATCGGGGCGCCCGGATAGGCGATGTCCGGTGCCGCATCGCCGAACGCATCGACGAGGAACGGGACCAGCCAGTCGTCGACGGCCTCCAGCGGCGCGACGGACAGGCTGTAGAAGCGGCGCTGCCCGTCTTCGCGGACGGTGACGAGCTCGGCGTCGCGGAGCACCTTGAGGTGCTTCGAGACGGTGGGCTGACTGATGCCGAGGTCGGCCACGATCTGGCTCACGCTCGTGCCGGACTCGCCTTCGGACGTGCGTCGGAGCAGGAGCTGGAGGATGTCGCGCCTCGTACCGTCTGCGATCACGTCGAAGATGTCCGTCATGTGATCAGGGTAGTGCGCCCCGGCACGGAGTACCATGACGAAGGCTCGGCGAGAGGCGCCGTGCTGCGGCCGTGGAACGGACGGCGCGGAAGAAGGGGGCAGCGATGTCGGGCATCGTTTCGGCGTCGTCTCCTCGCACCGGTCTTCCCGGAGCCGCCGGCCGGGTGAAGCACCTCATCACCTCGTCGCCGTCCCGGTTCGCCATCGCCGTCTTCGCGCTGCTGATCCTCGTGTTCACGGTGCTGTTCTCGCTGCCGATCGCGTCCGCCAGCGGCACGGTGACACCGCTCAGCGACGCGCTCTTCACCGCCGTCTCCACGATCTGCGTGACGGGCCTCGCGACCGTCGACATGGCCAACCACTGGTCGCCGTTCGGGCACGTCGTCGTGTTCATCGGCGTCAACATCGGCGCCCTCGGCGTGCTGACCCTCGCCTCCCTCATGGGGATGCTCATCTCGAAGCGCCTCGGGCTGCGGGCCAAGCTCATGGCGGCCGGCGACACGAACCCGCTCCGCGCGCACGGCGGCGTGGTCAACGAGAGCCAGACCGTGCGCCTCGGCGAGGTGGGCCAGCTGCTCACCACGGTCGCCCTCTCCGCCCTCTTCATCGAAGCGGCCCTCGCCGCCCTCCTGTATCCGGCGCTGGTGATGGCGGGGGTCGACCCGATCGCTGCGCTCTGGGAGGCCCCGTACTTCTCGGCGATGGCGTTCACCAACACCGGCTTCGCCCCGAACGACGGCGGAGTGGCCGTCTTCGCCGACGACTACCTCGTGCTGTCGCTGCTCATGGTCGGCGTGTTCCTCGGGAGCATCGGCTTCCCGGTGATCTACACGCTCGCGAAGCACGTCTGGCACGTCAAGCGGTGGTCGCTGCACTCGAAGCTGACCATCGTCACCACGGTGCTGCTCTTCATCCTCGGCGCGGCCGCCTTCCTCATCCTCGAGTACGACAACCCGAAGACCTTCGGCTCGATGGACGCGGCGGACACGACCTTCCAGGCGTTCTTCCTCTCCGCGATGACCCGCTCCGGAGGCTTCAACGTCATCGAGATGGACGACCTCAACGGCTCGTCGCTGCTCGCCGCCAGCATGCTCATGTTCGTCGGCGGCGGGTCGGCGTCGACGGCGGGCGGCATCAAGGTGACGACCCTCGCGGTCCTCGCGATCGCCGTCTGGTCCGAGGCGAAGGGCCGCCAGTCCGTCGAGGCGTTCGGCCGCCGCATCCCCAGCGACGTGCAGCGGGTCGCCCTCAGCGTCGTCGCCTGGGGCGCCACCATCGTCGCGCTGTCGACCATCGTGATCGCGCAGATCACCAAGGCCGACATCAGCCACGTGCTCTTCGACGTCATCTCCGCGTTCGGCACGGTCGGGCTCTCGACGGGCCTCACCGGGGAGCTTCCGGATTCCGCCTCGTACGTCATGGCCGCGACGATCTTCATGGGCCGCGTTGGTACAGTGACTCTCGCTGCGGCAGTCGCCGCGACATCGCGCACGCAGTACTACTCACTGCCCGTGGAAAGGCCGATCGTTGGTTGAAGTCCTTCGGGGGGACGCTCCCGTCCTCGTCATCGGTCTCGGCCGCTTCGGTGCCGCGTGCGCCGGTGAGCTCGACCGCCTCGACCGCGAGGTGCTCGCGATCGACGACAACCTCGAGCTCGTGCAGAAGTGGTCGGACCGCGTCACGCACACCGTGCAGGCCGACGCCCGCAACATCGACGCCCTCCGCCAGATCGGCGCCCAGGACTTCCAGGTCGCGGTCGTCGCCGTCGGCTCCTCGATCGAGGCGTCCGTGCTCATCACGGCGAACCTCGTCGACCTCAAGGTGCCGCAGATCTGGGCGAAGGCGGTCTCCCAGTCGCACGGCAAGATCCTGGCCCGCGTGGGCGCCAACCACGTCATCTACCCCGAGCGCGAGGCCGGCGAGCGCGTCGCCCACCTCGTGAGCGGGCGCATGCTCGACTTCATCCGCTTCGACGACGACTTCGTCCTGGCCAAGATGTACCCGCCGAAGTTCATCCGCGGCGTCGGTCTGAACGAGTCCGGTGTGCGCTCGAAGTACAAGGTCACCGTCGTCGGCGTGAAGAGCCCGGGCAAGCCGTTCCGCTACGCGGAGGCCAACACGATCGTGACCAACCACGACCTCATCATCGTCTCCGGGACGAACAGCGACATCGAGCGCTTCGCCGCCCTCGACCGCTGAGCCGGGTCCTCCCCGCGGCGGATGCGCCGGTCGCGGCAGGCGTGGTGGGATGGGGGCATGAGCGATCACGCCCCCGCACCGCCCGTCCTCGCCCTCCGCGGGCTCCGCAAGCAGTTCGGCCAGAAGGTCGCCGTCGACGCGCTGTCGCTGGACGTCCCCGCGGGCTCGATGCTGGGGCTGCTCGGCCCGAACGGTGCCGGCAAGACGACGACGCTCGCGATGACCACCGGGCTCCTGCGCCCGGACGCCGGGACGGCCTGGGTGCTCGGCGCCGACGTCTGGCAGGACCCTGCCGCCGCGAAGGCGCGGATGGGCGTGCTCCCCGACGGCATCCGGATGCTCGACCGGCTCAGCGGCGCCGAGCTGCTGCGGTACACCGGCCTGCTGCGCGGGATGCCGGAGGTCGAGGTCGTCTCCCGCTCCGGTGAGCTCCTCGACGCGCTCGGCCTGACGGAGGCGGGCGACACGCTCGTCGTCGACTACTCGGCCGGCATGAAGAAGAAGATCGGCCTGGCCTGCGCGCTCATCCACGCGCCCCGGCTGCTGATCCTCGACGAACCCCTCGAAGCCGTCGACCCGGTCTCCGGACAGACGATCCGGCAGATCCTGCGCTCCTTCGTGGACGGCGGCGGCACGGTCGTCCTCTCCAGCCACGTCATGGAGCTCGTCGAGTCGCTGTGCGACCGCGTCGCCATCGTCGCCGAGGGGCGTCTGCTCGCCCACGGCGCCCTCGACGAGGTGCGGGCCGGGCTCACACTGCAGGAGCGCTTCCTCACCCTCGTGGGCGCGCACGACCTCGGAACGGAGACGCTCGCGTGGTTGCGCTCCTCGTAGGCCTGCGGCTGCGACAGCTCGGACATCAGCTCAGGCGCAACCCCTGGATGATCGTGACCCTCGTGATCGTGGGTCTCATCGCGCTGAGCATGCTGGGCCTGCTGACCGTGGGTCTGATCGCGCTGCGGGTGGGCGCCCCGGACGCCGCTGTGACCGCGATGGTGCTCACCGGCGCCATCATCGTGCTCGGGTGGTGGATCGGGTCGATCCTTGTCAGTGCGGACGACTCGCTGGCCCCCGAGCGCTTCGCCCTGCTTCCGGTGACCGCCCGCGCTCTCCTCCCCGGACTGGTCGTGGCGGGGATGACGACGATCGGCGGCATCGGCACCGCCCTGGCCCTGCTGCTCATGCTCGTGGGATGGTCGGTCAGCGTTCCGGCCCTCCTCGTCGCGGTGCTCATGGTCCCGGTGGCCCTCGCGACCTGCGTCCTCGGCGCCCGCGTCGTGAGCGGGCTACTCGCGGGATGGCTCGCCCGTCGGCGGACGCGTGACCTCGTCCTCACCCTCGGCGTGGTGCTGCTGGCCTCCTCCGGCCTCCTCCTCAACATCGGGCTGCAGGCGCTGTCGACCGTGCGCGACGTCGGTGGCGCCTTCACGACGGTCGCCGAGGTCGCCGCGTGGACGCCGGTGGCGGCCGTGTTCGGAGTCCCCGCCGCGGTGGCACAAGGCGACGTCATCACCGCCGTCCTGCGGCTGCTCATCGCCGCCGCCACGCTCGTCGTCTTCTGGGTCGCCGCGCGCCGGATGCTCGCTGCGCGCCTCGTCGCCCCCCTGCAGTCGAGCGGGGGCGGACGCGTGCGCTCGGGAGGCGTGCTCGACCGTCTTCTTCCCGCGGGGCCCGTCGGCGCCATCGCGGGACGGACGCTCCGCTACTTCCGCCGCGACCCGCGTCAGGTCGTCAACATCGTGATGCTCCTGCTGCTCCCCGCGATCTTCCTCGGGCTCGCGCTCATGAACGGACTGCAGCAGGACAGTACCGGATTCGCGCCCGCGATCACCCTCATCCCCGCGATCAACGCCCTCCTCGCCGGCAGCATCGTGCAGATGGCGATCGCCTACGACAACGACGCCGTCGCGCTGCACATCCTCACCGGGGTGAGCGGGACGGCCGACCGCGTCGGACGCCTGCTCGGGTTCGCGCTGGTGGCGGTGCCGGTCACGATCCTCCTGTGCGTCGTGACCTGTCTGCTGGCCGGGCGTCCGGATCTGCTTCCGGGCAGCCTGGGCGCTGCTCTCGGACTCATGGCGGTGTCGGCGGGCGCGGGCTCCTGGGTGGGCGCGTTCCTGCCCGGGCGAGCTCCGGCTCCCGAGGCCAACCCGTTCGGACGCGGCTCCTCCGGCGGCGCGCAGTCCTTCCTCGCGATGCTCATCATGTCGCCGATCACGCTGCTGCTCGGCGGCCCCGCCCTCGGCTTCGCGATCGCGTCGATCTGGATCCCGCCCCTGGGCTGGGCGAGCCTCGCGGCCGCCGTCGTGCTCGGTGGTGTCGCGCTGTGGGGCGGCACGGTGCTCGGCGGTCGCACCCTGCAGCGGCGCTGGCCCGAGGTGCTCGCCGATGTCGCCAGCGAGGCCTAGCCGCACATCGCCGCAACAGGCGCTCGCGGGAGTTCAGGCTCCAGGGGTGCTGGCTGCCTGAACTCGCGTGATCGCCTGTTCCCGCGAGGGTGGGATCAGGCGCCGGCGGCGAGCTCCTTCGCGCGAGCGAGGGCGGCGGCGGCAGCGGCGGCGAAGGTGTCGGACAGGTGGGCGTCCTGGAGCACGGCGACGGCGCGCTCCGTCGTCCCCTTCGGACTCGTCACCCGACGGCGCAGCTCGGCGGGGTCCTCCCCCGTCGAATCCAGCAGCGCGGTCGCGCCGATGAAGGTCTGCTCGGCCAGCAGACGAGCGTCCGCGTCGGCAAAGCCCATCTCCCGCGCAGCCGCGGTGAACTCCTCGATGAGGAGGAACACGTAGGCGGGACCGGAGCCCGAGATCGTCGAGAGCGCATCGATCTGCGACTCGGGGACCTCCACCACCGCCCCCACCGTCTCGAACAGACGACGCACGAGCGCGAGGTCGTCGGGGGTCGCCGCGGCGCCGGCCGCGAGCCCGGTGACCCCCTTGCGGATCGTCGACGGGGTGTTCGGCATCGAGCGGATGACGCGGGCCTCCGGGCCGAGGACATCCGCGAAGGTCTGCAGCGTGACCCCCGCGGCGAGGCTCACCACGACGGTCTCCGGGCTGAGGTGCGGCGCGATCTCGCGGAGCAGGTCAGGGACCATCGCCGGCTTCACCCCGACCAGGACCACCCGTGCGCCGGCCACGGCGTCGGCATTGCCCTCCGGCCGCTCGGACAGCGCGATGCTGGTGACGCCGTCGAGACCCGCGAACGCCTCCGCCTTCTCCGGCGTGCGGTTCGTCGCGGTGATCCCTCCGTCCACCGGGACGCCAGACGCGAGCACGCCGCGGAGGATCGCTCCCCCCATGGATCCGGCACCGAGGAACGCGAGGGACGGGAGCGCATCAACCATGTCGTCATCCTACGGCGGGCGCTCCTGTGCCGCTCGGACTCCCGTCCTAGACTCGTCGCATGAGTGCATCCGGAGGCAGCAAGGCCATCGTCGCGGCGTTCCTGGCGAACCTGGGCATCGCTCTCGCGAAGTTCCTCGCGTGGGCCCTCTCCGGCTCGGCCTCGATGCTCGCCGAGGCGATCCACTCCGTCGCCGACTCGGGGAACCAGCTCCTGCTGATGCTCGGCGGCCGCAAGGCGAAGCGCCACGCGGACCGCGCGCACCCGTTCGGCTACGGCCGCGAGCGCTACGTCTACGCGTTCGTCGTGTCGATCATCCTCTTCTCCGTCGGCGGGCTCTTCGCGGTCTACGAGGGCGTGGAGAAGCTCACCCACCCGCATGAGATCGACCAGACCTGGTGGTGGCTCCCGCTCGTCGTGCTGTTCATCGCGATCGGCCTGGAGTCGTTCTCGCTGCGCACCGCCGTGCGCGAGAGCAACGTCGTCCGCGAGAAGGGCCAGTCCTGGTTCTCCTTCGTCCGGCGGTCCAAGGCGCCGGAGCTCCCCGTGGTCCTCCTGGAAGATGTCGGGGCCCTCACCGGCCTCACCTTCGCCCTGCTCGGCGTCGGCCTCACGCTCCTCACCGGCAACCCCGTCTTCGACGCCCTCGGCACCGTGATGATCGGCGTCCTGCTCGTGCTCATCGCGATCGTGCTGGGTGTGGAGACCAAGAGCCTGCTCGTCGGCGAGGGCGCGACGCCCGCCGATTACGACCGCATCGTGGACGCGATCAACGACGGTCCGGAGATCGAGAAGATCATCCACATGAAGACCCTCTACCTCGGGCCGGACGAGCTGATGGTCGCCGCGAAGATCGCGCTCAGCGCCGACAAGCCGCTGCGCGAGGTCGCGGACGACATCGACGAGATCGAGGCCCGCATCCGCGCCGCCGTGCCGGTCGCCCGGGTCGTCTACATCGAGCCGGACGTCTACCGTCCCGCGATCGATCCGGAGCCCTCGACGGACGTCTTCGTCCTCAAGTCCTCGGACTGAGCGTTCAGCGACGGTCCTCGAAGAAGGCACGCAACAGAGCGATGGACGCGTGCTCGTCCACGCCGCCGATCACCTCCGCGCGATAGGGCAGGCGGCGGTCACGCAGCACGTCGTACATCGAGCCGGCCGCTCCCGCCTTGTCGTCCCACGCGCCGAAGACCACGCGGCCGATGCGTGCCTGGAGGATCGCCCCGGCGCACATCACGCAGGGCTCGAGGGTGACGACGAGTGTGCAGCCGTCGAGGTTCCACGACCCGCGGGCCGACGCCGCGGCGCGGATCGCCTCGATCTCGGCGTGCCCGGTCGGGTCGTGCGTAGCCTCCCGGGTGTTCCGCCCTTCGGCCACGACACGGCCGTCCGCGTCGAGCACGACGGCGCCGACGGGGATCTCCGCGGCGGTGGCGGCCTCGGCGGCGAGCTCGAGCGCCCGCTGCATCGCGAGGCGGTCGGCGGCGGTCATGCCCCGAGCCTACGGCAGCACGAGGCGGCCGCCACGGCACCCGATGTCGTGCGCGGACGCGGCGCGCATTAGCCTGTATCCATGCGTGTTCACGTCGCCGACCACCCTCTCATCACCCACAAGCTCTCGGTGCTGCGCGACGCGCGCACCCCGTCGCCGGTCTTCCGCCAGCTGACCGAGGAGCTCGTGACGCTCCTCGCGTACGAGGCGACGCGGAATGTGAAGGTCACGCCGATCGAGATCACGACGCCGGTCACCACGACCACGGGCGTGAAGATCTCCGAGCCGCGGCCCATCGTCGTGCCGATCCTGCGCGCCGGTCTCGGCATGCTCGAAGGCCTCGTCAAGCTCCTCCCCACCGCGGAGGTCGGTTTCCTCGGCATGGTCCGCGACGAGGAGACCTTCGAGCCCACCACCTACGCCGAGCGGCTTCCGGACGACCTCTCCGACCGTCAGTGCTTCGCGATCGACCCGATGCTGGCGACCGGCGGCTCGCTGGCCGCGGCCATCCAGTTCCTGTTCGACCGCGGCGCGAAGGACGTCACCGCGATCTGCCTGCTGGGCACCCCGGAGGGCGTGGCCGCGATCGAGGCGATGGCGGGCGACCGTGATGTGACCCTCGTCCTCGGAGCGCTCGACGAGCGCCTCGACGAGAAGGGCTACATCGTGCCCGGCCTCGGCGATGCAGGCGACCGCCTCTACGGCACCGTCTGACCTCGCTCGCGCTCTCGACTCGCGTCAGAGGGTCAGGCGGTAGCCACGCTCCTCGCCGTAACGCGTGAAGCCGGCCCTCGCGAGGATCGGTGCCGAGGTCGAGACGCGGCCCTTGACGAGCGCCGTTGCGGCCCCGCGCGCGGCGCTCTGTCGCAGGCGCTCCGCGAGGACCGCCCGATAGACACCGCGCCCGCGGTGGGCGTCGAGTGTCGCCGCTCCCCACAGGCGGGTGAACCCGTCGACGATCGTGCAGCCGCCGGTGCTCACCGCGCGACCGTCGATGCGGCCGAGCACCCGGAAACCCTCCCCCGTGGACAGGGCTGCGGTGAGTTCAGCGAACTCGGCGTCCAGACCGTCCTCGTCCAGCGGCTGCTGCTCCCAGACGGGGACGTTGATCGCGTCGACCTCGCGGAGCTGGTCCCTCGTGCGCACGACCTCGGCGGTGACCCCGGGCGGCACGTCGACCGCGGCTCCGATGGTCGGACGCGCGAACACCGTGACGGTGTCGAAGTGCACCGCACCGCGGCGCTGGAGCTCGTCCTCGAGGTCCGGGTCGTCCGCGGGGTTGGTCCAGAACGTGAAGACGTTCTCGCCCCAGGCTCTGGTGCGTTCCAGCGCTCCGTCCAGCACCTCGGCGGCGGGCCGCGTCGACGTCACCTGGGAGCCGCGGACGCCGCCTCCGAACCGCTCCGGGTAGCGCACGAGCAGCAGATCGTCGCGGGCGTCCTCGCTGCCGCGAGGAAACCACGCCCCTGCGGCGGCGGCGCGCAGGATCTCATCGGCCGTCGGCGTCTCGACGGAAGCAGACCCGGGGACGGACGACATCATGATTCCTCCTCTTCAGCCGCGCCCACCAGGCGGGCGAAGGCGCTGAGCCTCGCGACGCCCTCGGGCGTGTACGGCAGATCGTCGAGCAGCGCCGGCGAGTGGATGAGGTAGGCCACGACCTGCGCGCGGGAGATCGCCACGTTGAGCCGGTTCTGCAGCAGCAGGAACTCCGGGCCCCGCGGGGCATCCCGACCGCTCGACGCGGCGAGCGTCGTGATAGAGACGACCGCCTCCTTGCCCTGGAAGTTGTCGACGGTCCCCACCGGGACCCCGCCGAAACCGGCCGCCGCGAGCGCATCGTGCACGAGCTGCCGCTGCGCGTTGTACGGCGCCACCACGATGATGTCCTCCGGCTTCAGCGGGCGGACGCTGCCCTCCGCGTCGTTGTCGTGGAAGGTGCGGCCGACGAGGTCGCGGACGATACGCACCACCTCGGCGGCTTCCTCCGGGGACTGGGTCGCGTTGCCGCGGTGCCGCAGCGGCACCACGTGGAGGCCCGGGTCGATGCCCTCGACCGCGCGCCGCTCGGTACCGGGAGCGGACGCGAGCTTCCCGGCGTAGGCGAGCTTCGACACCGGAGCCGCGACATACGGGTGCATGCGCCAGGAGCGGGCGAGGAAGTAGCCGTACTCCGGACGCACGACGGGATCGCCGTCCATCACCCAGCCGAGCGCAGAGGTGTCCACCGGCTCCGGGTGGGCGCCCTGGCTGACCTGGGGCAGCTGCTGAGGGTCGCCGAGGAGCAGGAGCCGCTGCGCACCGGCGGCCACCGCGATGGTGGAGGCGAGCGAGAACTGTCCGGCCTCGTCGATCACGAGCAGGTCGAGCTCTCCCCTGGCGACCCGCTGCGTGTTGCTGAAGTCCCACGCGGTGCCGCCCACGACGGCACCCTCGTTCTCATGCTCGGCGAGGAAGGCGGCCATCCCGGTCTTCGGGATCACCGTGTAGCCGGGATCGGCGTCGGCATCCTTGGGGCACTTCGCCACCTGACCCGGGGCGACACCGTCGGCGACGACGCGCTCCAGGAGCGTCTCGATGATCGCGTGGGACTGCGCGACGACGCCGATGCGGAAGCCGTGCTCGTTGACGAGCCGGGCGATCACCTGCGAGCCGGTGTAGGTCTTCCCTGTGCCCGGAGGCCCCTGCACCGCGAGGTAGCTGCGGTCGAGGTCGAGGACTCCGCGGACGATCGCGTCGATCGGATCGTCGCCGGCGGCCGGAAGCGCGTTCCCCGACACCGTGCGCGGAGGCAGGCGGCGCAGGATGTCGGTGGCCGCGTCCTCAGGGAAGTCGGGGGCGGCCGCGTGCACCGCGTCCGCCCACTCGTCGATCGCCTGCTGCAGCGACACCACGCGAGGCGGCGCGGCAGGGGTCAACGCGACGGGGAGGTCGTCCCAGGTCTGTCCCTGCACGGCGGACTCGACCACGAGGTACCCGTCGTCCAGCACCTCGACGACTGTGACCCCGTGCGGCACGTGCACGGCCCGCGACGGGACGTCGGTGTCGAACGGGGCCGGGACGTCGTAGAGCGCGAACGGCTGCGCGCCGGGGCCGAGCGTCGTGCCCGGGGACACCTCGCCGCGGATCTCGAGCTCCCGCGACAGCACTCGGCGGCCTTCGCCGATGCTCCAGTCGCGGCGCACCCGCGAGCGGGTCGCATCGACCTTCACCACGTCGCGCGTGCCGTCCCACATGGTGACCGGCTCCCGAAGCCGCTGGAAGTGCGCGACCCAGAAGCTCTTCGCCTCGCGCGGGAAGTAGTCGATGGCGGCCGCCGCGATCCGGTGCACGAGCCCGTCGTCACCGACCTCCACCGCACGCTCCGCGTCGCCGAGCAGAGCGAGCGAACGCGGCGACGGCTCGTAGATGACCTCGTCCGCATCGTCCGGCGGGGCCGGCGTCACGCCCTCCGCGCGGGCGATCTCGATGAGCCAGTTGCGCAGCCGGCGGGTCGAGACGCAGTCGTAGCGGTTGTAGTCGGCGAGGTCGGCGAGCACGGCGTCGGCCTCGGCCTGCGCGCCCGCTGCCGCGAGTTCCCGCGCCGCGACATACTGCACGATGGAGTCGTCGCCCTTCTGGACGTCGCTCGTGCGCACGTCCTCCCCCATGTAGAGCGGCTCGAGCTTCTTGATGGAGTAGGACCGCGACCCGACCCGCACGGTGCGCAGCACCAGCGGGTACAGGTCGACGAACACGCCTTCGCGGAGGAGGCGGTCCACCTCGCCCTCGCGCACGCCGTGGCGGGCGGCCATCGCGACCAGATGCGAGGTCTCGTAGGGGGCGTAGTGGTAGATGTGCATGCCGGGGTGCGCGGCGCGGCGCACCTTCACGAAGTCGAGGAAGGTCTCCAGCGCCCGGCGTTCCTCCGCGAACGAGTGCGCCCAGAGAGCGGTGTACTGGTCGGCGTTGTCGACCCAGCCGAACAGGTAGTCGATGCCCCACTCCGCCTCGCCGTCGGGGGCGGGCTCGGTGTACAGCGGATCGCCCTCGAAGTCGAAGAAGATGTCGCCGTGGCTGGGCACCGGGAGGGTGTGGATCGCCGCGGCGTAGTGCACGTCGTACGTCGCCGCGCCCTCGGCATCCGCCCGCAGCTGCACCCGGGCCTGGGCGCGGAGGTTCTCGAAGGTGTCGACGTTCATGCCCTCGGGGGCCTGCGTCGCCGCAGCCAGGTCGTCGATCGTGAGGATCCCGGCGGCGCGGAGACGGGCCCGCTGCACCGGACGCATGCGGGCGACCATAAGGAGGTCCCGGTGGGCCAGCACCTGCTCCTCGCAGGTGGCGCAGCGCCCGCAGGCGACCACGCGCAGGTCGCCGCGGTCGTCACCCCACGCGAGGGGCGCCCCGGCGGCGCCATCGGCCACGGCGCGGTCCGCGATGAGAGCGCGCAGCCGCGACCGACGCACACGGAACAGCGGAAGGAGGTCGTCGACGGCGTGCGTGCTGACGCTGTTGTCCCCGTGGATGAGGTCGACCTCGTCGGCTCGAGGGATGCCGAGCCGGTCGAGCTGATCGACATATGCCGCGAGCTGCATGAGGGCGGTCACGCGGGCCTTTCGGGCGAGCTTCGAGTCCTGCACCCGCCAGCGTCCGTCCGCATCGCGGCGGAGGAAGTCGGCGAACCCGACGAACTCGTCGGTGGCGAAGGCCGCCTGGAAGACGACCAGCGCGTCGGACCGCAGAGCGCTCAGCGTCTCGTCGACGGCGGCCGCGAGCGCCTCAGGATCGCTCGAGGAGACCTTGGCGATCCGGTGCACCCGTTCGTCGCCGAGCTCCCGGATGTAGCGGTCGAGCACGTTCTGCTCGTGCACGTCTCCCAGCTGGGCGGCGCGGAGGAGCGTCGCGTCCTCCGGCTCCTCGACGGCGGGGACCCGACCCAGTTTCGCGTCGATCGCCCGCGACCATGCGAACTCGCACTCGGCGGCCGCCTTGAGGTCGCTCGCGCTCCAGATGACCCGCTGCGCCCCTGTGTCGATCCGCACGATTCTCCCGTTCTGTCGGCTGCTTCGACACTATCCGCGGCATCCGACACGGCGAAAAGCGGGCGGTCCCGCACGACGGGTCGCGGTCAGCGCCACCAGGTGTCGTCGGGGGTCACCGGGAGATGACGCTTGTGCTGGGTCGCGAGGTACCGCGCCTCGATGCGGCCGGCGACCTCGGGGTCGACCTCCCGCCCTTCGAGGAAGTCGTCGATCTGCTCGTACGTCAGCCCCAGCTCGTCCTCGTCCGTGCGCCCCGGCTGGTCGTCGAGGAGGTCGGCGGTGGGGACCTTGAAGGCCAGGCGCTCCGGAGCGTCCAGGAACTGGAGCAGGGCCCGCCCCTGTCGCTTCGTGAGACCGGCCAGCGGGAGCACGTCAGCGGCCCCGTCGCCGAACTTCGTGTAGAACCCCGTGACGGCCTCGGCGGCGTGGTCGGTGCCGATGACGATCAGACCCTCGTGACCGGCGAGCGCATACTGGGTGACCATGCGCAGGCGGGCCTTGATGTTGCCGCGGTTGAAGTCGGAGATGTCGCTGGAGACGGCGGACTCGATGTCCTTCTCGACGCCTTCGACGCCGTTCTGGATGTTGACCTCGATCGACGAGTCCGGCGCGATGAAGTCCAGGGCCGCCTGCGCGTCGTCGGCGTCGTGCTGGACGCGATAGGGCAGGCGCACCGCGAGGAAGGTCGCCTCCCCGCCCTCCGCACGCACCCGCTCCACCGCGAGCTGGGCGAGGCGCCCCGCGAGCGTCGAGTCCTGTCCGCCGGAGATGCCGAGGACGAAGCCCTTCGCGCCGGTCGTGCGCAGGTAGTCCGCGAGGAAGCCGACGCGACGCTCCACCTCCGCTTCGGGATCGATGTCGGGCCGGGCGCCCAGGTCTTCCGCGATCTGCTTCTGCAACGACACGTTGTCCTCCGCTCATCGGTTCGGCTCCAGTATCCCCCTTCCGTGTTTCGTGCGGGTCACGCCACTTCGCCGGGACGCGGTATCCGGCCGCGACCTGAGAGACTGAAGCGGTGAAGCTCCTCGTCGCCGCCCTCGAGTCCGAACTGTCCGCCTTCCCCGAGGAGCTCGACGGCTTCGACCGCCTGGTCACCGGCCCCGGAAAGCTGCCGGCGACGTACGCCCTGACCCGCGCCCTCGACGCGAAGAGCTACGACGAGGTCGTCGTCGTCGGCACCGCGGGCTCCATCGAGAAGGGGCGTGCGTACGCGGTGCACGAGATCGCGACCGCGGTTCAGCACGACGTGATCGACCTGGACGGCGTCGTCGGACGGCACGTCTCGCTTCCGCCGCAGGTGACCACAGGCCGCGAGGGCGTCGTGATCGCCACGGGTGATCACTTCGTGAACGACGCCGAGGTCACCGCCGTGATCCGGCCGATGGGTGCCGCCCTGGTGGACATGGAGACCTACGCCTACATCTGGGTGGCGGGGCAGTTCGGCGTGCCGATCCGCGCCTTCCGCGCCGTTTCCGACCAGGCGGAGGACGGCGCCCTGGCCGACTTCCGCGAGGCCATCGCCCGGTGCAGCATCGAGCTGCGCGAGGTGATCCGCGCCGAATACGGGGTCTGACCTCAGCGCGTCTCGATGACGCTCGGTCCGTTCGGCAGCGCACGGACCGTGAGCTGCGCGGGGATCTGCTCCTGCATCGCCTCGACGTGGCTGATGACGCCGACCGTGCGACCGCCCTGCCGCAGCTCGTCGAGCGTGCGCATCGCGACGTCGAGCGTGTCGCCGTCGAGCGACCCGAATCCCTCGTCGATGAACAGCGTGTCCAGGCGGATGCCTCCGGCGCGGGCCGTCACGACCTCGGCCAGTCCGAGGGCGAGCGCGAGGGAGGTGAGGAAGGTCTCGCCGCCCGAGAGCGACTGCGGCGGACGGGTCTGCCCGGTGAAGGCGTCGGCGACCACGATGCCCAGCCCGGACGCCGCACCGCGCGCAGCCAGGGCGTCGGAGTGCTGCAGGCGGTAGCGCCCCTCCGACATGTCGTGGAGGCGGCGGTTCGCGGCATCGACGATCTCCTCGAGTTCCGCCGCCAGCACGAAGGTCTCCAGCGTCATCTTGCGGGTGTTCGCCCCTCGTCCGGCGATCGTGTCGGCGAGGGCCTGGAGCACCTCGAACGCCGCGGCATCCTCCGCCGTGCGGGCATGCTCGTCCTTCGCGGCGTCGATGAGGCCGGCCAGCCGCACCGCATCGCCCGCCGTCCTGGTGGCCTCGTCGACGGCGGCGGACCACGCCGCTCTGGCGTCGAGCGCCGCCTGCTCATGGGGCGCGAGGTCGATCGGCTCCTCCGGCAGTGTGCGCAGCTCGAGGTCGAAGAGCAGGGCGCGCTCCTTCTCCCGTTGCACGGCGTGCGTCGTCACCCGCTCGTCCAGCTCCGTCTGCACCGCCGGCGGACGCAGCGCCGCGGTGGCGGCCTCGACGTCGGAGAACTCGGAGGCGTCGAGGGCGGCATCCCTCTCGGCAGCCGCCTCCGCGGCCGCCTGCTGCCTCCGCGCCCGTTCGGCTTCGGCGTCGAGGAGGCGGCGTGCGACGGCGAGGTGGGTGGTGGCCTCCGTCATGCGCTCAGCCACCGACGCGTAGCTCCCTCGCGCCTCGTCGATCGCCGTACGGGCGGCCTCGTCGCGCTGGACGACCAGGGCGAGCTGCTCGCGGGCTTCGGCGAGGGCCGCCTCGTCCTGGACGCGCCGCTCCTCGAGCGCGCTCTGCTGGGCGCTGAGTTCGACGAGCTCGCCGTCGCGCAGCCCCGCGGCCTCGGCCGCGGCGAGCGCCTCCTTCTCGGCGGCCACGGCGGCATCGAGCTCGGCCTTCGCCGTCTCGACGTCTCGTCCGTCCGCGCGCGCCAGAGCCGCAGCGAGCTCGACCTGCAGCGACGTGCAGGTCGAGCTCGCCTGCTGCTCGCGGCGCGCCGCCTCGTCCCTCCGAGTCTCCGCAGCCGCGATGTCCTCCACGGAGACCGCGGCGCTGTGGTCTGCCGGCGTCGGATGCTCCCGCGCCCCGCACACCGGGCAGGGGTGACCCTCGATCAGAGCGGACGCCAGCTCCCCGGCCATGCCGTCGATCCGGCGCTGGCGCAGCTCGGCCAGAGCCGACTGCGCGGCGGCCTGTGCGGACGTCGCCTCGGCGAGGACCAGGTCGGCCGCGGCGCACTCCTGCTGCAGACGTGCCGCCTCTTCCGCCGCCTCCCGGCGGAGCTCGGCAGCGACGCGCGCGCTCTCCATGGCCGGGAGCCGGTCGCCGAGCCGACGGGCGTCATCCCGCTCCGCGGTGACGGCGGCGATCCGTCCGGGCAGCGCCGCGCGCTCCGCCTCGCCGTCGGCGCACCGGCGCTCGGCGTTGGCGACGGCCTCCTCTGCGGTGACGCGCTCGGCGGCGCGGCGCGGCGCCTCGGCCTCCAGCACGACGGCGCGCTCCCAGACCCCGGAGGCCCGTGTCCGGTCGGCGATCCACGCATCGAGGTCGTCGGTCTCGACACCGAGCTGATCCCAGTCCGCGCGTGCGCGCTTCTCCGCAGCCACCGCGTCATCAGCCGCCGTCACGGCACGGTCGGCCGCGGTGATCGAGGACCGCAGCACCTCGGCCGCCCGCGCCCTGGCGAGCTCCGCCTTCGCCTCGGCGATGGCTTCCTCCTCGGCGTCCAGACGCGCCATCGCCGCACGGGCACGGTCGCGCTCGCTCTGCGCGCGTTGATCCTCCCGTGCGGCGGCCAGAACAGCATCGGCGGCCTCGAACCGCTTCTCCGCCTCCTGACGCTCGGCAGCGCGCCGTTCCGCCCGGTACGCAGCGCGAGCCTGCGCCCGTTCCAGCTCCGCCAGGCGATCGGCCGTCGTGAGGCCCTCCCCCTGCGCCTCCGGTCCGACCTCGCCGTCGGCGTCGCCGGCGTCGCGTCCGAGGTCGGCATCCGCCACGAGGCGCTCGGCCTCGTCCAGCCGGGCGGACACCGTGGCGAGACGCGCCCCGAGGCTCTGCTCGGCGTGGCGCCGCCGCTCGTCGAACCGCGCCTGCACGTCTTCGAAACGCTCGGTGCCGAAGAGCCGGCGCAGCAGCGCCTGCCGGTCTCTGCTGCCTGCGAGCAGGAACTCCGAGAACCGGTTCTGGGCCAGCAGGATCACCTGCAGGAACTGCTCGCGGCTGAGCTGAAGGATGTCGTCGAGCTCGTGCGCCACGTCGACGGCCCGCGCCGCGCGACCGACCCAGCCGTCGTCCGTGAGCTCCTCCAGGGAGACCGCCGCCGCCTGCTTCGTCAGGCCTCCTCCCCGCCGGGCCGGCCGGAGGTACTCGGGGGAACGCGTGACCCGGTAGCGGCCGGACGGCGTGCTGAACTCGACGACGACCTCGGAGGGGTCGTCCGGTTCGCTGTGGTCGCTGCGGAGCCTCTTCTCCCCGCCGTCGTACCGCGGCACCCCGCCGTACAGCCCGAAGCAGACCGCATCCAGGATGCTCGACTTCCCCGCTCCGGTGCGGCCGGCGATGAGGAAGATCCCGTCGTCGGCGAAGGCGTCGAAGTCCACGGTCTGCCGCGCACGGAAGGGCCCGAATCCCTCGACCTCCAGACGATGCAGCCGCACTAGACGAGGGCTTCCGCGCGGACCCGGTCGTCGAGCACCTCGCGGATCAGCTCGCGTTCGACCTCGGTGGCTCCCTGGCCGGCGCGCACGTGCTCGAGGAACGCCTCGATCCGGTCGGCATCGGTCACCGCGGACCGCAGCCGCTCACCGTACGACCGCTCGCGCTCCTCTCCGGTCGCAGCGGGCTGATGCTGCACCATGGCACAGTGCGGGTACGCCTCGCGGAGCCGTCGCATGGGCTCGGTCTGCGGCACGGCGTCGGTGTAGACGGCGCACACCCAGGCGTCGGCGTGCGCGGCCACGCTCTCTGCGGAGAGGATCTCCTCGAAGGTGCCGGTCAGCGTGACCAGTCGCCGCGGAACCGGAAGCTCCAGCCACTCGACGCCCGCAAGGCCGTCGGCATCCAGGTCGACCAGCCAGGAGCCGCGCGGCTTGTGCTGTTCGCCGAAGCTGTAGTGCAGCGGAGCGCCGGCGTACCGCACCCGCTCGCTCACCTGCTGGCGACCGTGGATGTGGCCCAGTGCGACGTAGTCGGGGCCGTCGAACGCGCGGAGGGGGACGACGTCGAGGCCGCCCTGCCGCACCTCGCGCTCGAGACCCTCCGTCGGCTCCACGCCCGCGGCGAAGCAGTGGGCGATGGCGACCGACCGGCCCTCGTGCTCCTGCATGCCCGCGCGGACGAGCGTCATCGCGTGCGTCATGGTCTGGGCCTGCGTGCGCAGCTGCCGCCCCTCGGCGTCGCCCTCCGGCCAGTGCTGGCGGACGATCGCGGGCTCCAGGTACGGGATACCGAAGAAGTGCACGGGACCGTGGGCATCGTCGATCGTGACGGGCGTGCCGACCGCGAGGGGATCGGTGAGCACGTGGATGCCGTCGCGCAGCAGTCGGGCCTGGAACCCCAGCCGCGCGGCGGAGTCGTGGTTGCCACTGGTGACGACCACCCGCGCTCCCGTCTCGTGCAGACCGACGAGAGCGTCTCCGAGCAGGGTGTAGGCGGCGGCCGAGGGCGTGGCGGAGTCGAACACGTCGCCCGCGACGATAACCACGTCCACCTCATGCTCCCTGACCTGCGTGGTCAGGGCGGCGAGCACCTCGGCGAGCGCATCCATGGTGGAGTTGCCATGGAACGTCCGGCCGATGTGCCAGTCCGAGGTGTGCAGGATCCGCATACCCCCACGGTACGAAGACCCTCGGACATTCCCTCCGAGGCGTGCCGGGAGCGCCGTCTCCCGAGTCACGAGGAGGAAGCGGAAGGTCCCCTGACCCACCCTCGTCGCGGCGGTCGGCACGCGGTGATGCGAGATGCGCTGTGCACCTTCACCTGTGCGGCGTGCGGGGCTGCGCGATGCGAGATCAGGGCTGCCCTCCGCCCACAGGAGCCGGGCTTGCCCCGCCGGCTGAGGGTTGTGCCCGCTCCGTCGCGACTACCGACTTCCGCTCTCCTCCTCGAGGTCATGCGACCAGTTCGCCTGCTGGATCCGGTTGTCGAGCTCTCGGAGCTCCTGGGCGACCGCATCCGCCCGCGCACGCAGCGCGGCGACGGGCAGCGCCGACACCTGCCGCAGCTCCGAGCGCATCTGCCGCAGGTACTGCTCGTTCGCCCCCGAGGCCGCGCCCGCCGCGTCCGTGAGCACGGCGTGACGCAGACGCAGCACGTCCCGCGCGGCCAGCGCATCGGTCATCGTCCCGTCCGGGCCGATGTCGAGCCGGGCGTTCGTGACGTTGATGCGGCGGATGAGGCTCTGCAGCCGGGTCAGCGCAGCATCCGCCTCCTCGATCAACGCCGTCGCGTCCTCGGCGGGCTCCTCGCCCTCCTGGTACCGGGCGTTCGCGACGATGCGCGCCCGCAGCTGCTCGATGCGGCGCTGCAGGTCGGCGCGGGCGGCGAGGGCTTCGGCGAGTCTCATGCCCTCATCCTCGCAGGCGGCGGCCGTAACAGTTCGTCATACAGCCGGAAGATCAGCGCGTGCGGAGAAGACCCGACTGCTCGGGGTGCGCGGCGAACCACTCCGCCACGTACCAGCAGACGGCGTCCACCTTGCGGTCGCCGCGCTCCGCGATGTCGGCCACCGCCCCCTCGACCACCTTCCCGGCGTACCCGTTCCCGCGGAATGCCGGGACCGTGTAGGCCCGGGTGAGGGCGACCGTGTGGCCGTCGTCCCGGTAGTCGAGCACGCTGACGAGCTTCCCGTCGCGCGTGAGGGTGTACCGCGATGCGTCCTTCTCGTCGGTCAGGATGAAGCCGCCGACGGTGTGCGAGATCGTCATCCGTGTCACGTTACGCCTCTTGCGACGCGCCCGGGCGTTTTGACATGTCCCGTCACGATCGGACATAATCCCCCCATGACCATCAACGCACGCCCTATGTCCGCCCAGGAGGCGAACGGGACTGCCGGGATGATGATGCCCGGTCGCGTTGACATGTGTTGCCGAATGTGTCGCTGAACGAACAGCCACCTCGCCTGACCTGACTCCTCGCCATCTGCGAGAGCAGCGTCCCGAGCACACACCCGTGCTCGCTTCCCCGGCTCCGCCGGTCATTCGTGCAACGCATCCGAGCCCCCTCCCGTCGGGCTCACGTCCTGAGGACCCATCATCATGTCGAACTCCGCCCTTCTCGAGCGTCCCGCCGTCACCGCCCCCAGCCGCACCGTCCGACCCGCCGAGCCGTCGGCCCCGCTGGCCCCGGCCGGCGCCGACCTCCCCGCCGTCCGCTCGCCCCGCGGCTTCGCCCTCTACGTCGGCCTGGACGAGATCAAGGCCGCCGAAGCCGGTGTGAGCCTTCCGCTGCTCGTCGACGCCCTCCGCCGCACGCTGGCCGAGCTCGCGCCCGGCGCCGAGACCCACGCCACCGTCGCCCTCGCCCCGCAAGGCTCCGGCGGCCGAGACCTCGACGTCGTGCGTCTCGCCCTGCAGGAGCCCGGCGCGATCGCCCGCACCAAGGCCGCCGCCGAGGAGGAGACCACGCCCGAGGAGTCCGGCGTCACCGTCGACATCTCCCGCAAGCGCGTGCTCATCGACGGCGAATCCGCCGCCTTCACCTACAAGGAGTTCGAGCTGCTGCAGTATCTCGTCCTCCGCGAGGGCCGTACGATCGAGCGCAGCGAGCTCGTCGCCGCCCTCTGGCAGGCCCAGGACGACGAGACCCCGGGCGAGCGCACGATCGACGTGCACGTGCGCCGGCTGCGGGCGAAGCTCGGCCGGTACGAGGACATCGTCCGTACCGTGCGCGGCATCGGCTACCGGTTCGACCGTCACGCCGACGTCGTCATCCGCTACGGCCACGGAACCCCGTCGCCCGACCGCTTCTGACGCGCTCCCCTCGCCGGGAGGCCGGTGTCAGGAGCCGCGCGTAGGGTGGGCGCATGACCCTCGCCGCCGCCCCCGCGACGGCGGGCGCCGTCCGCGCGGACCCTCCGCGGGAGACGACGTACCGCCCGCCGCATCCGCTCGATCTCCGGCGCACCGTCGGCATGCTGCGCCGCGGTGGCGCCGATCCGACGACGGTCTTCGACGGCCCGGTCATCTGGCGCGCGGTCCGCACGCCGCAGGGTCCGTCGACGCTCGCCCTGCGGATGTCGGGGAACGAGGTCAAGGCGACCGCCTGGGGCCCGGGTGCCGAGCACGCCCTCGCCCTCGTGCCGGCGCTGTGCGGTGCCGTCGACGACCCGACCGGCTTCGATCCCTCCCTGCACCCCCTCATCGCCGAGGCTGCCCGGCGGCACCCCGGCATCCGGCTCGCGCGGACGGATGAGGTCTTCGATGCCCTCGCCTGCGGCGTCCTCGAGCAGAAGGTCACCTCCATGCAGGCCTTCGGCGCCTGGAGGTACCTCGTGTCGCGCTACGGCGACCCGGCACCGGGGCCGACGCCGCGACCGATGGCCGTCGCTCCCACGGCGGCGCAGTGGCGACGCATCCCGTCCTGGGCGTGGCATCGCGCCGGAGTGGAGCCGCCCCAATCGAAGACCATCGTGCGGGCGGCGGAGCGCGGCGACCGCATCGCCGCTGCCGTCCGAGCGGCCACGACCGGCGATGACCGTGACCGCGTGCTCACGAGCCTGCCCGGAGTCGGCGTCTGGACCGCTGCGGAGACCCGGATCCGCGCGCTGGGCGACCCCGATGCCGTCAGTGTGGGCGACTACCATCTTGCGCACGAGGTCGGGCATGCCCTGACCGGGCACCGCACGGACGATGCCGGCATGGTCGAACTGCTCGCACCCTGGGCCGGCCACCGGCAGCGCGTCATCCGGCTCATCTTCGCCAGCGGCGTCGCCGAGGCACGGCGCGGCCCTCGGCTCGCCCCGGAGGACCACCGCCGACGCTGATCGGTCTGTGATCGCAGCGACCGACGTATGCTGAGCGCATGTCCCGTACCGCCCTGCGCATCTTCGTCACGGTCGGCCTGCTGATCGCCGGTGTCGTCCTCGGCCTCATCTTCCAGAACGTCTGGCTGGGCGTGCTGCTCGCGGCGATCGTGTGGTTCGGCTGGTTCCTCGGCTACGAGTCCCGCCGCGGCCACAACGCGGGCGTGAACGACGAGGACCACGGCGTCGAGCTCTGACGCCCGTCAGTAGTAGACGGCGAGGGGGCCGGAGGGTCCGTCCACGACCTGCACCGGGGTGTCGAACACCCGGCTCAGCACGTCGTCCGTCATGATCTCCGCCGGCGGGCCGAACTCCACCACCCGGCCGTCCTTCATGGCGCAGATGTGGTCGGCGTAGTGCCCGGCGAAGTTGATGTCGTGCAGCACGATGACGATCGTGCGCCCGAGCTCCTCCGCCGCCCGCCGCAGGTGCTTCATCATCTGCACGGCGTGCCGCATGTCGAGGTTGTTGAGGGGCTCGTCCAGCAGCACGAACTCCGTGTCCTGCGCGAGGACCATGGCCACGTAGGCCCGCTGCCGCTGTCCTCCGGAGAGCTCGTCGAGGTAGCGCCCCTCGAGCGTCCCCAGATCGAGGAAGTCGATGGCCTGGCTGATGACCTCCTCGTCGGCCCTCGTCAACCGCCCCTGGGAGTGCGGGAAGCGGCCGAAGCCCACGAGCTGGCGCACGGTGAGCCTGGTCACGAAGTGGTTCTCCTGGCGGAGGATCGAGACCACCTTGGCCAGATCCTTCGACTTCGTGGAGGCGACGTCGAGCCCCGCGATCTCGATGGCTCCGGCGTCCATCCCGTTCAGCCGGCCGATCATGGTCAGGAGCGTCGACTTGCCCGCACCGTTCGGCCCGATGAGGGCGGTGATCCCGCCGGTCGGGATACGGAGGTCGACGGGGCCGATCGCCACCTCGCTGCTGTAGTCACGGCGGACGCCGTCGAGTGCGATCACAGTCTGCCCTTTCGGAGGATGACGATGAGGAACACGGTGCCGCCCACGATCTCGATGAGGATCGACACCATGCCCTGCGCGTAGAAGACGTTCTTCATGACGAAGTACGCCCCCGCCAGGATCGAGAACGCGGTGAGGACGGCGACCGGGAAGATCAGCCGATGGTCGTGCGTGTCGGCGAACTGGTAGGCGAGCGTCGCCACGAGGAAGCCCAGGAAGGTCATCGGTCCGACCAGGGCGGTGGAGGTGGCCATCAGCACCGCGACGAGCGTCAGGACGAGGAACTGCTCCCTGCGGTGGTCGAGCCCCAGCGATCGCGCGGCATCGGGACCGAGCGCGAGCACGTTCAACCGCCGGGACCGCAGCCACAGCAGGGCGGACGCCGCGATCACGAGCGGGACCGCGAGCGGGAGGTACGAAGGGTCGGCGTTGGAGACGTTGCCGAACAGCCGGGCGGCGAGCACATCGAACTCGCTGGGGGTGAGCAGCCGCTGCATGAAGGTGGCGATCGCCCCGAGGCCTCCCCCGATCACGATGCCCACGAGCAGCATGATCTGGAGGTTGCCGTATCGGCCCGACAGCAGCCACCCGTAGAGCACGACGGCGAGCCCGACCATGACGAGCACCTGGAGGGCGAACTGGCCGACGCCCTGGATCGCCACCAGACCCGCCACCCCGAAGAGGTACACGGTCGTGGTCTGCACGACGCGGTACAACGACTCGAAGCCCATGATCGAGGGAGTGATGATCCGGTTGTTCGTGACCGTCTGGAAGCTCACCGTGGCGACGGCCTGGGCGACCGCGACGAGCGCCATCACGACCACGGCGGTCGCGCGGTGCTGCGCGATGCGCCAGAAGCCGGGGGTGCCGACGGGGAGCGGGTTGTCCCAGGCGAGGAGACCGAAGGCGGAACCGAGGGCGATCACGCCGAGCACCACCAGCACGACGATGTAGCGGCGGCGCGCCCGTGCGGTCGTGAACGCCCCGGCCGACCGCGTCGTCCGCGGGGCCGTGGTCGCCGTCATCGTCGCCTCAGCCACGACGACGCTGCCGAAGGAGGAGGAGCACGAACACGACCGCGCCGACGACACCGAGGATCAGCGACACCGGCACCTCGAACGGCATGATGATCGTCCGCCCGATGATGTCGCAGACGGTGACGATCGCGATGCCGAGAAGACACACCCACGGCAGATTGCTGCGCAGGTCGTCACCACGGACCATCGAGACGATGTTCGGGACGATGAGCCCCAGGAAGGGGAGGTTGCCGACGACGACGGTCACCACGCCGGTCGTCACCGCGATCAGCGCGGTGCCGAGCAGGATCATCCGGTTGTAGTTCACCCCGACGTTGGTGGCGATCTCCTCCCCCAGCCCGGCGATGGTCAGCCGGTCGGCCACGAGGAAGACGATGACGCCGATGATGGCGACGATCCACAGCATCTCGTACTGGCCGCGCATGACCGACGTGAAACTGCCCGCGAACCAGACGCCGATGATCTGCAGCGAGTTCGTGGCGAGGGCGAAGTAGGTCGTGATGGCGCCGACCACCGCGCCCAGCATGATGCCGACGATGGGCACGATGAGCGACGACTTCAACGCGACGCGGCGGAGGAACGCGAAGAACACCATCGTGCCGACGAACGCGGCGAGCACGGCTCCGGCCATGCGCAGCGGAAGCGAGGGCTGCGGCACGAGCACCATCACGGCGAGGAGCCCGAGTCCCGCCCACTCCGTGGTCCCGGTGGTGGTCGGCTCGACGAAGCGGTTCTGCGTGAGCAGCTGCATGACGAGGCCGGCCATCGCCATCGCCGCGCCGGCGAGCACCAGCGCGATCGTGCGGGGAACACGGGTGATCTGGAACATCTGCGCGCCGTCGTCGGCGCCGGCGATGTCGTACACGCCGGTGAAGAGCGAGATCACCAGGAGTGCCGCCACGACGAGGACGCCGATGAGCAGCTTCGGATCGAACAGCCGTGCGGACGATCGCGATGTCGATGTGAGGAGAGGAGAGGTCATGGGGGATGCCGGCGGCGGCGCCCCGGTCGGGACGCCGCCGCACAGCCCTTACTTGTCGGCGCTCTTCTCGAGCGCGTCGGCGAGGTCGTTGAGGAACGTCGTGTACGTCTGGATGCTCTCGTTGAGGTAGGTATCCGTGGGCATGTAGACGATCTGGTCGTCCTTCACCGCAGTGACGCCGGTGAGCGCCTCGGAGTTCTCGATGATCTCCGCCGCCTGCACGTAGTCCGGCGTCTCCGCCGCGAACACGGCGTCGCGGTCGAGCACGAGGATCCAGTCGGGGTTCGAGGCGGCGATGGCCTCGACCGAGATCTCGTCGCCCTGGTGGTCGTCGGTCGCGTCGTCGACCTGCAGTGCCGGCGTCAGGCCGAGCATGTCGTAGATCGGTCCCAGCGAGCGGCCGACGGTCGGAGCGAGGTAGCCGATCTGCCCGCCCGAAGTGTTCACCGCCATGACGGTGTCGGCGTCGTCGTAGGCCGCCTTCGCGCGGTCCACAGCGGCGTCGAACTCCTCGACGAGCTTCTGTGCCTCGTCCTGCTTGCCGAAGATCTCGCCCAGGGCGGTGGTCTGCCGCTTGAGCTCCTCGTCGAAGGGCTCGCCGTCCCGCGGCTCCAGGTCGATGATCGTGGCGTCAGGGACGAGCTCGGCGATGGCCTCGTTGTGCTGCGTGAACCGCTGGCCGCTGATGATGAGGTCGGGGTCGGCGGCGACGATGGCCTCGAGGTCGGGCTCGGAGTGCAGGCCGATGTCGACGATGTCCTCGTCCTTCACGTAGGAGACGGTCTCCGGCATGAGGGAGACCGCGCCGGCGGAGAGCTCGATGCCCCAGTCGGAGAGGGTCTGGAAGGTCCGGTTGTCCAGAGCGACGACCGAGGCCGGCGGCGTGGTGATCTCGTGCGTGCCGGTGTTGTCCTCGATGGTCACGGTCCCCGATTCCGCCGTCGTCTCTTCGGGTTCGGCTTCGCCGCCGGACGCGCAGCCGGAGAGGGCGAGCAGGCCGACGAGAGCGACGCTCGTGGCGGTGAGGGTTCTGGGCACGGACATGGAGAGACTCCTGTTCTGCGGGGATGTGTGCGCCCTCGTGGGGCGCCGGTCCGACGGGCGGGCGAGCCGACCGCGTCGGTTTTTAGGTTAGCCTTACTTTATGAGCGATACGAAATCCGGTTTCTCGATCGAGCGTCGCGGCCTCGAGCTGCGCTTCCGCAACGTCACGCTGAGCGCCCGCGAATGGCTCGCTCCGGATTTCGTGCGCGTCCGCCTGTCCGGGCCCGACCTCGCCGGCTTCGACTCCCCGGGTTCCGACGACCACATGCGGCTCTTCTTCCCGAGCGGCCCCGTGGACTCGGTGGAGGAGCTGCGGGCCTCCCCGAGCCGCGAGTACACGCCCCTCGCCTGGGGTGACGACTGGCTCGACGTGGAGTTCGCCGTGCACGGCGATCAGGGCGTGGCCGCCCCGTGGGCCGCGAACGCCCCACTCGGGTCGACCATCGGCGTCGGCGGGCCGCGCGGCGCCGCCGTCCTCACCGGAGAGCCGGGATCATGGCTCCTCGTCGGCGACGAGACCGCCATCCCCGCGATCCGTCGCTTCGCCGCCCTCATCCCCGCCGGCACCCCCGCACGCATCGTCATCGAGACGGTGTCGGCCGGCCGCGAGATCGAGATCGACGCTCCGGTGCCTGTCGAGTGGCTGCACCGCGGCGACGCGCCGGCCGGCTCCGCGCTGATCGCCTTCCTCGACGCGCTGACCGCGGACGACGTCGTGGGAGACGACCCGTTCGTGTTCATCGCCGCCGAGCAGTCCATCGTGAAGCCCGGCCGGGCCCTGCTCGCACGCTGGGGCGTGGACAGCGCGAACGCCGTCGTGAAGGGCTACTGGAAGCGCGGCGAAGCCGAATACCACGCTCCGCACTGACAGGCGACCGCTGCGCTGACAGACTGGGCGCATGGCTCTCCTCGATCACCTGGGCATCACCGTCGCCGACCTGGAGCGCGGACGCGCGCAGTTCCATCCCGTGCTCACCGCGCTCGGCTACGAGCTCGGTGGGGAGGACGATCACTCGATCTCCTGGCACACCGGCGACGAGACCGAGATCATCCTCTACACGTGGGACGACGACTCCACCCCTCACCGCCACGGCCGCGTCGGCTGGCAGCACATGGCCTTCGCGGTGCCGTCGCGCGCCGAGGTCGACCGACTCCACGACCTCGCCCTCGACGCCGGCTGGACCGCGGTGCGCGAGCCGAAGGAGTATCCGCGGTACAGCGAGCGGTACTACGCCTCCTTCGTCGAGGACGCCGACGGCATCCGGCTCGAGTTCATGTACAACCCGCCGAAGGACGCTTGACGCCCGGGCGTGTCGCCGCCTAGGGTGGCAAGGCTGTGCCGACCGGCGCCGCACACCAGCCAAGGAGACGACGGATGACCGCCCCGCGGAATCTTCCCCAGAACGTGGCATTGCCGCTTCCGCAGAAGCGCAATGACCGCGACGAGTCGTACCCTCCGGCGCGCGCCGTGTGACAGCATCCGCTCTCGCAACGCCCCGCACCGTCAGGTCCGGGGCGTTTTCCGTCGGAAGACTCCCTGACCTGTGGCCGGACACCACCACAAGGAAAGGAATCATGGAGAGGCTCTCCGCGCGGCTGCTGTCGTGGGCGTCCCTGATCGATGAGAAGACCCTCGATCAGGCCCGCACCACCTCACGCATGCCGTTCATCCACCCGCACCTGGCGCTGATGCCGGATGCGCACCTCGGCAAGGGCGCGACCGTCGGGTCTGTCATCCCGACGCTCGGCGCGATCATCCCCGCGGCCGTCGGCGTCGACATCGGCTGCGGCATGATCGCCGTCCGCACGCCGTTCACGAAGGACGACCTCGACGGGCGCGACCTCGCCGCGCTCCGGGAGCAGATCGAGCGCGCGATCCCGCTGTCCGCCGGGCGCTACAACAACAAGGTCGTGGCGACCGCCGCACCGCGCATCGCCGAGCTGGAGGAGCGAGCACGTGCGGCCGAGTTCGACCCCGAGGGCTACGCGAAGAACTGGCGGCTCCAGCTCGGCACGCTCGGCTCGGGGAACCACTTCATCGAGGTGTCGGTGGACGAGCTCGACCGGGTCTGGCTGTTCCTGCATTCCGGGTCCCGCGGCGTGGGCAACAAGATCGCCGGGCACCACATCGCGGTCGCGCAGCGGCTGGCGAAGCAGTGGTGGATCGATTTGCCCGACCCCGACCTGGCCTACCTCGTCGAGGGCACGCCGGAGTTCACGCGCTACATCCGCGAGCTCCGGTGGGCACAGCACTTCGCGCTGCTGAACCGCGAGGAGATGATGGACCGCGTCATCCGGCAGCTCTCCGACTTCCTCGGCGCTCCGGTCGAGGAGGAGGAGCGGATCAACTGCCACCACAACTTCACGGAGTCGGAGATGCACTTCGGAAAGCGCGTCTGGGTGTCCCGTAAGGGCGCGATCCAGGCGGACGCGGGTCGGCCCGGACTCATCCCCGGGTCGATGGGCACGGCATCGTACGTGGTGGAGGGGCTCGGCGACCCGCTGTCGCTGAACTCCTCCCCGCACGGTGCCGGGCGGGAGTACTCGCGGTCCGCGGCGCGGAAGACGTTCACCCACGCGCAGCTGCGGGAGGCGATGGCCGGCATCGAGTTCCGGGACACCGACGCCTTCATCGATGAGATCCCCCAGGCCTACAAGCCCATCGATCGGGTGATGGAGGATGCGGCGAGCCTGGTGCGGATCCGGCACACGCTGCGACAGCTCGTGAACGTGAAGGGCGACTGACCGAGGGCCGGGTGAGGAGGGATCCTCACCCGGCCCTTCCTCCCCAATTCCCGCGATCTCCGGTGTCTCCACAGAGCGCGAGGGGCCGGGCGTGGCGTCCGCCAGGATGCTGGCAGGCTGAAGGATCCGGTGCCACGATGAGGGGATGGAAACCATGGACGGTGCGCAGGTCTGGACCATGATCGGCGCGTTCACGGCGCTGATGATGGGCATGCTCACGGTCGTCTCGACGCTGTTCATCCGCGTCCTCCGCAGCGAGATCGGGGGCCTGCGGAACGAGATGACCGCGCGCTTCGATGCGGTCAATACCCGCTTCGACGCGGTCGGCACGCGCATCGACGGCGTCAACGCCCGCATCGACGGGCTCGACCGTGATGTGCAGGCGCTCGTGAAGCGCACTTTCGGGCTGGATCGGGAGTGAGGATCGACGCATGAGGATCGTCGTCGCAGGAGGGACTGGCGTCGTCGGCACGCCCACGGTGGAGGCCGTCCGGGGCGCCGGTCATGAGGCCGTCGTGCTCAGTCGTTCGCACGGCGTCGATCTGGTCAGCGGGCGCGGGCTGGAGGCGGCGCTGACCGGAGCCGATGCCGTGATCGATGTCGTGAGCGTCGAGACCCTGAAGGCGAGCACGGCGATCGAGTTCTTCACCGCCGCCACCGGGAACCTCCTCGCCGCCGCCGCGGACACCGGCGTGGGACACGTCGTCCTGCTCTCCATCGTCGGCATCGACCGGATCCCCTACGACTACTACGCGGGCAAAGTGGCCCAGGAGAAGCTGGTGTCCGCGTCCGCCGTCCCCTCCACAATCCTCCGAGCCACGCAGTTCCACGAGTTCGCCGCGCAGATGTTCGGGCGCGCGAAGGCGGGGCCGCTGCATCTCGCCCCGCGTGCGCGCACGCAGCCGGTGGCGGCCCGCGAGGTCGCGGAGCGGCTCGTCACGCTCGCGATCGGGGACGCGCAGGGTCGAGTGCCTGACTTCGCCGGCCCCCGCGAAGAGCAGCTCGCCGACATGGTGCGGGCGTACGCGCGGCGCATCGGGTACCGCGGCTGGATCCCGGCGCTGAACGTGCCCGGCCCGCAAATGGCGGGGATGCGCGCGGGGAAGGCGCTGCCGGGACCGGATGCCGTGCGCGGGACGCAGACGTTCACAGAATGGCTTGCCGAGGCGGTGCCGGCGCGCGCAGACTGAGGAGGGGCGGGGGTCTTCCAGTAGTCGAGCGACCAGGAGCACGCATGGCGAACCTCAATCCCTACCTGTCCTTCCGCACCGAGGCCCGCGAGGCCATGGAGTTCTACCGGGGAGTCCTCGGCGGAGATCTTGACATCACGGTCTTCGGCGACTTCCCCGACATGGTGCAGGATCCGAGCCAGAAGGACCTCGTGATGCATGCGCAGCTCACGACCCCCGACGGCCTCGTGCTCATGGCCTCGGACACCCCGGAGGGCATGACCTACGAGAAGCCGCAGGGCGTCTCCGTGTCCCTGAGCGGCAACACCCAGGAGGTCACCCGGCAGGTGTGGGACCGCCTCTCCGAAGGCGCCACGATCACGATGCCGCTCGATGTGCCGCCGTGGGGCGGGACGTTCGGGATGCTCGTCGACCGCTTCGGGATCGCCTGGATGCTGCACGGCGACCCGGAGTGACCCCGGACGGTGTGCTCCGGGCTCAGCCCGGCAGCACCGCCCGGCACGCGAGATGCAGCGCCAGCCGCGCCTCGGGGTCGTTCATGTCGATCCCGAGGAGCTCCTGGACCCGGCGGATCCGTACGGCCACCGTGTTGCGATGCAGCCCGAGAGCGGCCGCGGTGGCCGCGATGCCGGACTCGTGGTCGAGGTAGGCCGACAGGGTCCTGAGCAGTTCCCCGTTCCCCTCGGCCAGAGGGGCGAGCAGCGACTGCGCGGCCGGGACGAAGGTGTCGTTGCCGGTCCAGGCGAGCAGGAGCTGTTCGAGCCCGAGGCTGTCGACGCGGACGAACCATCCGGTGGCCGACCGGGCCGCGGCGATCCGTGCGGCGTCGCCGGCCTCGTCGAGGGTCGCCGCCAGTCCTTCCGGCCCGGTCTGCGCCGAGCCCACCCCGGTCGCCACGGCGAAGTCGCGCAGTGCCGTGAGGTGGAGGTCGCGCAGTGCCGTCACGGCCCGCTCGATGCGATCGGGCCCCGGGGCCTCAGCGAACGAGAGCCAGCCGCTGAGGCCTCGACCCGCCGTGGTCGCGTGCGCCTCGGCGTCGATCGCGCTGAGGCCGGGCCTGATCGCACGGAGGAGTGCGAGCGGCTCCACCCGGCTGCGCGCCACCATGCGGAAGCCGAGGTGATGCCCGCCGGTGCGCCACCCCCGCTCCGCCATGCGCCGTTCCACATCGGTATCGGCGGCTCCGCGGAGCTCGACGAAGTCCCGCAGCAGGCCCGACGATGCCGCGACGTCGTTGACGGCCGCGATCTCGTCGATGAGGATGCGGGCGGCCACCGCGGGCATGGCGACCTCCGCGGCCACCAGGAGCGACCGCAGCTGTGCCTCTCCGAAGCCGTGGCCGAACAGGACGAGACGCAGACCGGACCGGCCGGGGCTGTCCACCCGCACCGAGGCGGCCGTGCCCTCCCCCGCCCTGGCACTGTCGCTCCACGCGTCGAAGCGGATCGCCGCGTGCAGTTCGGCGTCCAGGTGTCCGCCGGCTTCACGGAGCACTCCCGCGGCGTCGACGAGGGCGACGCCCAGACCGAGGTTCGCCGCGAGGTGTCCGAGCAGGTCGCCGAGGTCGTCGGCGGCGTACTCGAACGACTGCGCGACCTTGCGCACCCGCGTGAGCGTCAGAGCGTCGCGGGCCTCGATGAGCATCCAGCAGGCGCGGGCGAGCTGGACCGGCCTCTCGACGTCGAGCAGGGCGAGACCGATCCGGTCCGCGAGGCGGAGCGCCCCGGGGTCGACACCGGCGGCGCCGGGGAGCGCGAGCCCCGTGAACCCGCGGTCACGGACCCGGCGCAGCATCGCGTCCTGCTGCCAGGTGGCGATCGGCGCCCCGGACGTGAGGATCGCGAGCCGGCCGATGCCCTCGTCGGGCAGGTCGGACTCGCCGGCTTCCACCACCACCGCGTCCCACGCGACATCCCGCGGGCCCGCGACGTGGCGGAGGACGCCGTTCTCCTCCTGCGCCAGCAGCGCCGGCAGCGCGAGCGCCCCGCTCACGCCGCGTCCAGATCGACGAGCCCGTAGGCGGAAGGCACCACCCGGGCCCGACGCTCGGGGCGGGCGTTCCACCATGCGGGAGCGGGGAGGGCGAGGGCCGCCACGGTGCGCCCCGGGGCCAGCTCGGTGACTTCGAGGACGTCTCGGGACACGGCGTCCAGGAGGACGATGATCTCGGGCGCCGCGGCCACCAGCAGGCCGTCGGTGAGCACCGCGAGGGTCTCGGACCGGGTGACGATGCGGTGCACCGCTCCGCCGAGTCCGGCGATCTCGACCGCGTTCACGTGCGGGTCGGCTGCGGAGGACGCGGTGGTCACGATGCGGCCCTCGGCGAGCAGCGTCCCCCCGAGCACCTCGGCAAGGACCGGCAGCGGTGCCGCCCGGTGCACCAGGAAGCTGCGGCCGAGGGCGAGCGCGCGGGCGAGGTGGTCGGCGATGGCGTGCTCGCGCAGATCGCCGACGGTGAAGCCGGCGAGAACGGCGCAGCCGACGCCTCCGGCCTGGATGATGGCCGAACGCACCACACGCTCCGCATCGATCGCCCTCGTCGCCTCCACGAGCGCCACCCCGTCGGCCCCGGTCTCGCACGCGAAGACCAGTCCCGGCACGCGGTCGACGAACAGCGACATCTGATCGAGTCCCGGCACCGCACGCCCCGTGCAGTCGGCGTCCACCACGGTGTGCGATCCGGCCAGAGTGAGCGGCGCGAGGCCGTTCATCCCTCCACCCTCGAGCGAGCACACCGCCGGGACGGGATGCCCGAGCCATCTCTCCACCGCCCGCAGCAGCGGGGCGAAGGGCGCGGCACCGGGCATCCGCTCGCCGAGCAGCATCGTCGACCCGACGAAGGCCACGCCGAGACAGGGCGTGGCGGGGTCCAGCGCGTCCACCGGCGCGACGTCGAGGGGCCAGGGCGCGGTGGTGCCGAGGATGAGTTCGAGCATCGTCGTGGACCCGCCGCCGCCGGAGCCGAGCAGGGCGTACCCGCGGGCGAGCGCCTCCAGGTCGTCCCGCTCCAGCCTCATGGGATCCAGCCTAGGACGCGGCCATCCCCTCGACGGGAGCGAACTCCTCGGTCAGGCCGAAGGCGGAGGGCCCGAAAGCGGCCAGAGCCTCGGGGGTGCGCATCATCGCCGGCGTCGAGATGCCGAGCACCCGGACGCGCTGACCGTAGCGGAGGCCCTCCGTGGTGATGGGCTCGGCGGTCTCGTGGTCGACGACGCAGATGAGATCGGGAACGATCGCGACGAGCCGTCCAGCCCGCCGCGCGGTGAGGTTCTCGTTCTGGAAGGCGATCTCGAACGTGTCGTCCTCCGCGGCGCCGAGCGGAGCGATGACCGCCCGCCCTTTCGCGAAACCCTCGGTGGTCCGTCGTTCGACATCCACCACCTTCCCGACGCAGAGCTCGCGCACATGCGGGTAGAGCGTGGTCGCGAGCGTCGCGGCGATCGCCTCGAACGGCGAGCGGTGCTCGTCCCGGGCGAGCCGGATCGCTCGGCCCAGGGCGAGAGCCATCGAGATGGTGCGCGGCACCGCCGTGCGCCGCACGTCGGCCCCGGTCATGGCGTACTCGGCGATGTGACCGACGCCACCCAGCCGGATCGTGATGCCGCGGGCGAGCCACTCCATCTGACGATCGTCGTCTCCCGTGTCGATGACGACGCGCTCCCCGCGCTCTCCGGCGAGCGCGAGCGGCGAGCCGTGCACGCCGTAGACCGCGAAGGTCTCCATCGACAGCTCGGGGAACGCCCGGCCCATGCCGTCCGCGTCCACGACCGGAAGACCGGTCTCCGCGGCGACGATGAGCGGGATCATCGAGTTGATCCCCCCGCACTCGATCGGCATGGTGGCATCGGCCCGGCGTCCCAGGTGGTCCTCCAGGGTGCGCAGGGCGAGGGTGGGCTCGGTGCCGGCGGGGATCTTCTCGACCATCACCGTCGGCGCCCCCATCTGCGCGGTCGGGATGACGAAGAGGTCGTCGGCGAGGTCGTCCGGGTCGAGGATCGTGATCGCCCCGTCGCCGAGCACGCGCTCCACCAGCATCTTGCCGATGTAGGGGTCGCCCCCGCCGCCGGTGCCGAGCAGCGTGGCGCCGCGGGCGAGGTCGGGCAGGTCTGCCGCGGTCAGCTCCCAGCTCATGCGGCGGCCCCTGCCGCGGCGTCTCCGGCGGAGACCGTGCCGTCGAACCGGTGCGCCGGGATGTCGTAGCCGAAGTACCCCGGGCCGACCATCGCGAGAGCCGCGTCCGAGTGCCAGCGCTCGTCAGCGGGAGCGGCGATCACGCGGACGCGCTGGCCGTAGCGCAGCCCCTCGGTCGTGACGGGCTCCCCCGACTCGCCGTCGAGGACCATGATGAGGTCGGGGGTGGTCGCCAGCACCCGCCCGTCCGCCTCCGCGACGAGGTGCTCGTTCTGGAACTGCAGCGTCAGCGAGGCTCCGCTCTCTCCGTCGATCCGTGCCCGACCGCGCGCGAAGCCGGTCGTCGTGGCCCGGTTCACGTCGGCGACCTTGCCACCGAACAGCTCGCGACCGCCGAGGAGCTCGACGACGGCGGCGACCGGGTCGGTCTTCGCCTCGCGGGCCTCCGCGATCCGCTGACCGATGTCGATGCACCGGGACAGCGATCCCGCCACCAGCGACTGGCGTGCGGCGGCACCCGACATCGAGAAGCCGGAGATCATGACGGAGCAGCCCATCTCGACGCACGCGACGCGGGCGATGCGCTCGGTCCAGGAGTTGTCGGCGGTCTGCAGCACCCCCGTGTTCCCCTTCTCGTCGCTGAAGGCGAGCGGCGAGGCCGTCACGCCGTACAGCGTCGGGAGCACCATCTGCAGCTCGGGGAAGGCGCGACCCATGCCGTCCGCGTCGACGAGCGGCAGCCCGAGCGCGGCGGCGGCGGCGATCGGGATCGTCGAGTTCACGCCGCCGACCTCGGCGCAGGCGATGTGGGTGACCGGGCGGCCGAGGTGGATCCCGAGCGCCTTGACCGGCTCGATGACCTCCGCGAGGCTCGGCAGCTTCTCGACCATGACGGTGGGCGCGCCCATCATGGCGACGAACAGCACGAGGGCGTCGTCCGGCACCTCGTCGAGCGCCACGACCGTGACGTCTCCCGAGGCGAGGGCCTGGCGGGCGAGGAGCGCGCCGATGTACGGGTCGCCGCCTCCGCCGGTGCCGAGCACGGCCGCGCCGCGAGCGAGACCGTCGATGTCGGCGGCGGTGATCGTCGTGCTCATGTCAGGCCCCCATGTCGAGGTCGCCGACGGCCTTCACGCGGATGCGCGTCGCGTTGCCGGGAAGATACGGGATGGGGACCTCGTCGAAGTCGATGATCGACACGGTCGCGGGCTTGGCGCCGGCCGCGATGGCCTTGTCGACGGCCTCGGCGCGCACCTCGGCGATCGTCTCGTCGCGACGGCCCGGCTCGATCGCGTAGACCTTGTCGATCTCGCCGCCGACCTGAGCGATCGAGGCGCCGATGGCGTTCGCGACCGCATAGTTCTCCGGGCGATGGACGGTGCCGAACAGGGGCAGCTCGTCGGGCAGCAGGATGGACCCGCCGCCGACGGCCACGACCGCGATGGGCTCCGGCGACGTGCGCATGCGGTCCACCGCCTCCGCGACGCGCTCCGCGATGCGGGCGAGCACGCGCTCCACGAACGCGGGGTCGAGGTGCGCGACCTTGGCGGGATCCCCCACCTGCGCACGACCGGCGGCGACCGCGATGTCGGTGGCCGTGAGGGTCGAGCCGCCGAAGATCAGAGCCTCCGTCGTCAGCCGGTATCCGACCGAGGCCGGACCCACCTCGGCCGTCTCCTCGTCGACGATGCTGCCACCGCCGATGCCGAGGGAGAGCACATCCGGCATGCGGAAGTTCGTGCGGATGCCGGCGACCTTCACCTCGTTCGCCGTCTCCCGGGGGAAGCCGTTGATGAGCAGGCCGATGTCGGCGGTGGTGCCGCCCACGTCGATGACGGCGCAGTCGACGAGGCCGCTGGTGGCCGCCGCCCCGCGCATCGAGTTGGTGGGGCCGGAGGCGAAGGTCGCGACCGGGTACCGGCGCACGTAGTCCTCGTCCATGAGCGTGCCGTCGTTCTGGCTGAGGAAGATCGGCGCTTCGATGCCCTGCGCACGGACCGCCGAGGTGAGCCCGTCGACGATCTCCGACGCGAGCTCGCGGAGGGCGGCGTTGATGATCGTCGCGTTCTCGCGCTCCAGCAGTCCGATGCGGCCGATCTCATGCGACAGCGAGATGGCGGCGTCCTCTCCGAGCACCGAGGCGACGATCTCGGCCGCCTGCACTTCGAGGTCGTGGTTGACCGGGCTGAACACCGACGAGATGGCCACCGAGCGGATGCCGTTCGCCTTCATGTCCTCGGCGTGCGCGCGGATCTCGTCGGGGTCGAGCGGCGAGATCGGGCGGCCGTCGAACTCGTAGCCGCCGTGCGCCAGGTAGCTGCGTGCCTGGGTGGCCGCGACGAGAACCTCCGGCCAGTCGATCAGCGGCGGCAGCGCGCGCGTCGCGGGCAGGCCGAGTCGAAGGGCCGCGACCGGAGCGAGCCGGCTCGCCTGCACGAGCGCATTGATGAAGTGCGTCGTGCCGATCATCACCGCGTCGATGTCGCCGCCCTCGAAGGAGTGCCTCGCACGGAGGTCTGCGATGGCCTGGACGATCCCGCTCGTCACGTCCGGGGTCGTGGAGTGCTTGACCCCGGCCAGGGTGCGGGTGCCGTCCATGAGGACGGCGTCGGTGTTGGTGCCGCCGACGTCGATGCCGATGTGCATGATGCTCGCTTTCGTGGAGGTGGTTCGTGTCCGGCGGGTCTGCTCAGACCGCGGCGGGGGCGCTGTCGACGGGGTCCGCCTGCCGGGTGGTCGCGACGCCGACGCCGCGCACCCAGCCGAGCTTGCCGGCGACGATGTAGAGCACCATCGACAGGAAGAGGCTGAGCAGCGAGGGGATGCCCCAGGTCACGAAGTAGCCGACCAGCGAGGACACCAGCCAGACGACGATCGTGGCCGGGACGATCCGGGGCGCGGTGCCGGGCAGGGTGCCGGCCTCGCGGGTCGCGTCGAGCTCGGGACGCCAGCGGCGCACCACGTAGTACTCGGCGACCATGATCCCGGCGATCGGCGGGAACGCGACGCTGAGCACGACGAGGAACTCGGTGAACTGGCCGAGGATGCCGACCGCCGCAAGCACCGATCCCACCACGCCGAGGACGATGGTCGTGGTGACGCGGTGGAGGTTCTTCCCGAAGGCGGTGGAGATGAAGTTCACCAGGCCGAGCGTGGAGGAGTACAGGTTCCAGTCGTTGATCTTCAGCGTGCCGGTGAGGACGATGAACAGGCCGACGAACCCGACGGACGAGGTGACGATGGCGACGATGTCGCCGGTCGCCGCCGCGTGGGCGAGAAGCACGCCGGCGAGGCCGATCACGAACTCGCCGAGGGAGACGCCCAGCACCGTCTGCTTGACGACGTCGGCGCGGGAGCGGTTGAAGCGGGTCATGTCGCCCGTGATGATCGCGCCGACGATGAGACCGCCGGCGACGATGCCGGTGCCCGCCCAGACGCTCATGGTCGGGCCGGGGGCGGGGCCGGTGAGCAGCTCGCCGATGTCGTGGCGGGTGAGCTCGGAGATGACGGACCACCCCACGAGGATCAGGAACAGCGGCACGGTGATGTTCGCGAGCCACTGCATCCCGACGAAGCCGAAGGCGACGATCGCGGTGACGGCGAGGCCGAAGATGAGGCTCCACGCCCAGACCGGCAGGGCCCCGGGCATGAGCGCGTCGAGCGACTGCGCGGAGATGGCGGACTGGATGCCGAACCAGCCGATGAGGCTGATGCCGATCGCGAGGCCGACGAGCGAGGCGCCGATCTCGCCGAAGCCCGTCCAGCGGGCGAGGAGCGCGGTGTTCAGGCCCTCACGCTGGCCGATGAAGCCGACCACGCACATGATCACCTCGAGGATGAGCGAGCCGAACAGGAAGGCGAGGACGGCCTCGCCGAAGGTCATGCTGTAACCGAGGGTCGCGCCGAGGAGGAACTGCGAGAGGGCGGAGACCTGTCCGAATCGCTGGACGGCGATTCCGAACCAGGGCTTGCGGGCCTCAGGAGTCACTCGGGAGAGCGCGAAGTCGTCTGCGTGCGCCGTGCGTGCCATGGGGAGTCCTTCGGGAGGAGGATACGGGTTGCCCGCCACGGTACTCACCCCCGTCCCCTCCCCGACATGTGCACTCCGCCCCGATCCCCCTTCCCTCTGTGCACACTGCCCATTTCCGCCGAGACCCCGGGTTCATGTCGAAACCCCCTGTCTCCGGCGTCCGGGACAGGGGGTTTCGGCGCGAAAGCGGGGTCTCGCGGGTCAGTGGAGGGCGTTCTCCTCGATGAAGGCACGGAGAGCGCGCTCGTCGTCGGGCATCTCGGTCACGTGCTGGGGGGCGTCGAGCATGGCGCGCAGCTCGGGGGCGTACGCCAGCTCGACCCCGATGGCCTCGTGGATCGTCTCGGCGAACTTCTCGGGCTTGGCCGTCTCCAGCACCAGCATCGGCACTCCGGGCTCGACATACTCCCGCGCGACCTTCACGCCGTCGGCGGTGTGCGGGTCGATCACCTCGCCGGAGGCCTCGTACACGTCGCGGATGGTCGCGAGCCGGTCCTCGTGCGTCGAGGTGCCGCTCACGATGCCGAACTCCTCCGCGAAGCGCGGCTGCTCGGCCGAGAAGTCGAAGAAGCCCTGGGCCTCCAGGTCGTCCCACGCGCCGACCACTCGCGCCGGATCGCGGTCGACGAGCTCGAAGATGAAGCGCTCGAGGTTCGAGGCCTTCGAGATGTCCATCGACGGGCTCGAGGTCGCCAGCGTCTGGGCGGCGCTGCGGGGGCGATACACCCCCGTGCGGAAGAACTCGTCGAGCACGTTGTTCTCGTTCGCGGCCAGGACGAGGCGTCGGATCGGCAGTCCCATCTGCTTCGCGAAGAATCCGGAGAGGATGTTGCCGAAGTTCCCCGAGGGGACGGTGAACGACACCTCGGCCCAGCCGCCGGCGTCGGTTGCGCGCAGCCACGCCCAGAAGTAGTAGACCGTCTGCGCGGTGATGCGGGCGAGGTTGATCGAGTTCACAGCGCCCAGGTGCTGAGCGCGCTTGAAGTCGAGGTCGCCGGCGAGCTTCTTCACGAGGTTCTGGCAGTCGTCGAAGACGCCCTCCACCGCGATGTTGTGCACGTTCGCGTCGTCGAGCGAGAACATCTGCGCCCGCTGGAACGCGCTCATCCGGCCCTGCGGCGACAGCATGAACACCGCGACGCGCTCCTTGCCGCGCAGGGCGTGCTCCGCGGCCGAGCCGGTGTCACCAGACGTGGCACCGAGGATATTGAGGACCGAGCCCTGGCGCTCGAGCGTGTACTCCAGCACCTGCCCGAGGAACTGCATGGCCATGTCCTTGAACGCCAGCGTCGGGCCCTCGGAGAGGCCGACCAGCGTGAGGTCGTCGTCCACGCGACGCAGCGGGACGACGCCGTCCGGGAAGTCCGCATACGCCGCCGCCGTCATCCGGGCGAGGTCCTCCCGCGGGATGTCGGTCGCGAAGAGGCCGAGCACCTCGGTCGCCAGCTGCGGATAGGTCAGGGCCCGCCAGCGCTCGAGCGTCTCGCCGTCGACCTCGGGCATGGCGTCGGGGACGGCCAGACCGCCGTCGGGCGCCAGGCCCTCCAGCAGCGTCTCGCTGAACGACTGCGGCTGCATGCCGCCGCGGGTGGAGATGAACGGCACGTGTGCTCCTCGGCTCGGGACTCGGCGCCTCCATTCTCGCAGGCCGTGACGACCGAAACGGACGCGTGACGACGGTCAGATCCAGCCGCGCTCCTCGGCGACGAGCACGGCCTGCTGACGCGTGCTCACCGAGAGCTTCCCGAGGATGACGGAGATGTGGTTGCGCACCGTCCCCGGCGCCAGCGCGAGCGCCCGGGCGATCTGTCCCGTGGTCTCCCCGCGACGCCCGGCGCGGAGCACATCCAGCTCCCGATCGGTGAGCGGCGACCGCTCGTCGCTCAGCGCATCCGCGGCGATCTCCGGGTCGACGTACCGGGCGCCGGCCGCGACGCGGCGGATGATCGCGGCGAGCTCGTCCGCACCTCGCGACTTGGGCACGAACCCGGAGACGCCGGAGGCGAGCGCCCGCCGGAGCACTCCGGGGCGGGCGTGCCGGGTGACGACGATGCAGCGGGTGGCGATCGTGCGGTTGAGCCTCTCGGCGACCTGCACACCGTCGAGTCCCGGCATCTCCAGATCGAGCAGGCATACGTCGGGTTCGAGCCGGACGGCGGCGGCGACGGCCTCCTCGCCGTCCGCGCACTCCGCGACGACGTCGATGTCGGCCTCGAGACGCAGCAGGGCGGCGAGCGCGGAGCGGATCATGCCCTCGTCGTCGGCGAGCAGCACCCGGATCATCGGACGATCTCCGCCCGCGCGGGCACGGTGACCGTCACGACGAACTCGTCGGCGTCTCGCCGCTGCTCGAACGTGCCGCCCGCCTCGCCGATCCGTCGGCGGACGCCCTCGAGCCCGGAGCCGCCCGCCCCGTCCTCGGCCGTGGGGTCGGCGTCGTTGGCGACCTCGTACCGCCAGGCGTCCGCCGTCCGGTCGAGGATCAGGCGCGCGCGACCGCCGCGTCCGTGCCGCAGGACGTTCGTGGTCGTCTCCCGGATCACGGGGCCGAGGTCGGCCGCGGGCGCCGCGTCCGCATGGGGATGGATCCGCGCCTCCACCGTCAGTCCTGCCGCCACGAGCAGGTCTCGGGCGTTCGCCAGCTCGTCGCCGAGGGGCACGGACCGGAACCGCGTGGCGAGGTCCCTGGTGCCCTGCCGCGCGTCGTCGACGCTCGCCCTCGCGGCGCGGAGCTGCTCCATCCCGGCGGCCGGGTCGGTCGGCGGCAGGCGCTCCGCCAGTTCGAGCTGCAGGGCGATCACCTGGAGATGATGCCCCTGGAGGTCGTGCACGTCGGTCGCCACGCGCAGGCGCTCCTGCGTCGCCGCCAGTCGCGCCTCCGAGGTGCGTGCCCGATCGAGGGCCACGAGCACGTCCCACCACCACAGCGAGCTCACGGTCATCCCGGGCAGCATGACTCCGTAGAGCACCGGCACCCACACCGGGACCTCGGAGCCGAGGGGGGTGGTCGAGTCGAGCAGCGCGAGAGCGACGAGCACGACCGTCGCCGCCACGGCCACACGCACCCGGATCCCGCGGGGCCAGCTCACCAGCACGAAGACCTGCACCACCGGCATCGCGGCGAGCTGCCAACTGCCGACCAGAGCCCCCGCCGCGCCGCCGTAGATCAGGGCGACGACGGTCGGCACGGCCAAGCGCACCCAGCCCACCCCGGGGCCGGCGTCGACGCGATGACGGTAGTCGACCAGCAGCAGGATGGTCGACGCCGCCCAGAGCACCCCGCCGACCCCCACGACGAGCAGCGCGACTCCCGAGCGATCCAGTGCCACGGCGATGCCCAGCCAGGCGGCCACCAGCATGAGCTCGATGAAGACCACCCCGCCGACCGTGTACCACCAGGTGGCGGTGATGCCCCGCGCGAGCTGGCGGGCACCGGGACCGGGATCGGAGAAAGCGGGGGAAGGACTGCTCACGCTCCCCACGATAGAGGCGTGACACATGTCACGGGATCCGGGTGCGAACCGCACGGAGAGCGATGACGCGGCGGCACTGCCGCCTCGGGCCGCCATCGACTGGACTGGGGTCATCGCGACGGAGAGACCGTCTGCACCGACACCCGGAGCTTCCCCCATGAACCTCATCGAGACCTTCCAGACCCTCGTCGCCCAGGTCCCCGACCTCGTCCAGCCCCTCATCGTCGCCCTCGCCGGAGCGGTGCCGTTCGTCGAAGGCGAGGGTGCCGCGAGCATCGGCATCCTCGGCGGCATCCCGCCCGTGGTCGCGGCCATCGCCGCGATGGTCGGCAACTTCCTCTGCGTCGCGATCCTGGTGCTGGCCAGCGCGGGCGCCCGCCGGGCCATCGTGGACCGCTCGCGGGCGAAGCAGCCGGTGACGGTGGGCGGCGGGACGAGCCGGGAGGCCGACGGCGTCCCGGCGGAGACCGGACGCGGCTCCGCCCGCCGCGAGAAGTTCCAGCGCGCGTTCGAGCGCTACGGCGTGCCTGGGGTGAGCCTGCTGGGACCGCTGCTGCTGCCGACGCACTTCACCGCCACCATGCTCGCCGCGTCCGGCATCGGCAAGGGGCGCATCCTCGTGTGGCAGGCCGTCGCGATCATCGGCTGGACGACCGTCATCGCGGTGATCGTGGGGAGCGCCGTCTACGCCATCCGCTGAGCGGAGGCGATGTCGGACGCCCGCGGCAGGATGAGCGCATGATCACTCTGCTGTCGGCCCCCAGCAACCTCGGCCTGCGCCCACCGGAGCCCGGCAGCGTGCCCGGCTCCGCGAAGGCGCCGGAGGCGTTCCGGGAGGCGGGGCTGTTCCGGCGCTTCACCGATCAGGGCGCGAGCGACGGCGGCATCGTGCTCGCCGGACGCTACGTGGACGACGACGCCACGCGGCCCGCCGGCCGGGTGCGGAACGAGGCCGCTTTCGTCGACCACTCCCTCCGCCTGGCTTCGCGCATCGGCGAGGTCCTCGACGAGGGCCGCGCCCCGCTCGTGATCGGGGGCGACTGCGGCATCCTCGTCGGCGCCGGGATCGCCGTGAAGCGCCGTGGAGGCGCGGGCCTCGTGCACATCGACGGGCACACCGACTTCCGCCACCCGGGCAACAGCGACGAGTGCGCGAGCGTGGCCGGCGAAGCGCTGGCGGCAGCCGTCGGCGAGCACTGGCCGGCGATCGCCGACATCGACGGACTCGCGCCGTACTTCTCCCCCGCACGCACGGCCCACATCGGGCATCGCGACGACGACGAGGAGCAGGAGGAGGTCCGCGGCCTCCTCCTGCGCGTCACGCCGGCGGCCGACGTCCTGGCACGAGGAGCCGACGCGGTCGCCGCCGAGGCCGCGGCGTCCGCCGGCGGGCGCTACTGGCTGCAGCTCGACGTCGACGTGCTCGACCCGTCGGTGATGCCCGCCGTCGACAGCCCGGACCCGGGCGGACTCGGGGCCGCAGAACTCACCGCTCTCCTGCGCGCCCTCGCCCCGCAGGCCATCGGGGCGAGCATCACCGTGTTCGACCCGGACCTGGACCCCGACGGTCGCTACGCCCAGCTCCTGACCGAGGTCCTCGGCGATGGACTGCGCGAGCTGGGCAGCGGAGCGCGCGACTGACGCGCCCCGCCACCCTGCTGCCCGTCAGTCCTCGGTGCCCCGCTCGGCACCCGGATCGGTGTGCATCGAGACGCGCACCCGCGCGATGCGCCGCCGATCGACCTCGGCCACCTGGATGGTCGCGCCCGGCACCTCGACGGTGTCGCCGACCACGGCGAGCCGGCCGAGCTGCTCGGTGACGAATCCCGCGATCGTGTCGGAAGACCCCCGGGGCATCGCGAGCCCCGTCGCCTCCTCGAAGTCCTGCAGGTTGAGGCGCCCGTCCAAGCCGTCGTCAGCGGAGATGAAGACCTCGGCGTCATACTCGTCGAAGATCTCGCCGACGACCTCCTCCACGAGGTCCTCCAGCGTGACGAGACCATCGGTGCCGCCGTACTCGTCCACGACGACCGCGATGTGGTGTCCCTCCGCCCGCATCCGGGTGAGGGTGGGCAACACCCGCGCGGTGGACGGGATGTAGGGGATGTCGCGGACGAGCCCCTGCAGCGGACGCTCCGGATCGTCGGCCGCAGCCTCGAAGAGGTCGCGCACGTGCACGAAGCCGGTGATGTCGTCGATCGACGTCTGGGACACGGGGTACCGGGAGAAGGGCAGCTCGCGGACCTGCTCCATCGCCGCCCCCACGGTCGCCGCTTCGTCGAGCGCCACGACCTCGGGACGCGGGCGCATGACCTCGCTCACCTGACGTCCGCGCAGGGAGAGCACGTCGTCGAGGATGCGGCGCTCGTCGTCGGGCAGGCCCTGGTGGGTCGCCACGATGTCGCGCACCTCCTCGTCGGTGAGCTCGTCGCTCGTCTTGTGCGGGTCGCCGCCGAGCACGCGGACGAGGGCGTTCGTCGAGACCGACAGCAGCCAGATCACCGGGCGCATGACGGTCGCGAAGCCGTTCAGCGCCGGCGCCACGGCGTACGCGAACTGCGCGTTGCGCTGGATCGCGAGCCGCTTCGGCACGAGCTCGCCGAGCACGAGCGACAGGTACGCGATGATCAGCGTCAGCACGATCGTGGCGAGCGTCATCGCAAGCGGAGGCGCGACACCCCAGCCCTCCAGCAGCGGCGCGACGGACGGCGCGATCGAGGTCGCGCCGTAGGCGGCGGACGCGAAGCCCGCCACGGTCACGCCGATCTGCACCGCCGAGAGGAAGGTGTTGGGGTTGCGGGCCAGGGCGGCGACCTTCGCTCCGCGACGGCCGCGAGCGGCGATCGCGTTGAGCTGGCTCTCACGCAGCGTGACCAGGGCCATCTCCGTCGCAGCGAAGACACCGCCGATCAGCACGAAGAGCAGGACGAGGGCGATGTTCCAGAGCAGATCGCCCATCAGCGGGCGACCTCCTCGGTGGCGGGGTGAGCACCCGGGATGAACCGGGTGCTCGTACTGTCAGAGTCCGAAGAGTCAGAACAGCGCTGCGCGCTCAAGAGTGCTCCTTGTCGATGGTGGGGGTGGAATCGGTCGAGGAAGAGACGGCGTTGCGGTGCCGGCGCGTCTTCATCAGGCTCGCGACGGTGGCGACCGCGATGGTCGCGGCGATGAAGAGCAGCGAGAACCAGATCGGGATCTCGGGCGCCCACAGCATCGGCTCACCGCCGTTGATGAACGGCACCTCGTTGACGTGCAGGGCGTGCAGCACGAGCTTCACGCCGATGAACGCGAGGATGACGGCGAGGCCCTGGGCCAGGTACACCAGGCGCTCCAGCAGCCCGCCGATGAGGAAGTACAGCTGCCGAAGCCCCATCAGCGCGAACGCGTTCGCGGTGAAGACGATGTACGCCTGGTCGGTGAGGCCGTAGATGGCGGGGATCGAGTCGACGGCGAAGACGAGGTCGATGAAGCCGATCGCGATGATCGTCAGCAGCATCGGCGTGACGTAGCGCTTGCCCTTCTGGACGACCGTGAGCTTGTCGCCGTTGTACTCCTCGCTGACGGGGAGGTGACGACGGACGAACGTCATGAAGCGGCCGTTCGCGGGGTTGCTCTCGTGGCTGCTGAAGGCCTGGCGGTACGCGAGGAAGAGCAGCAGCGCGCCGAAGACGTAGAAGATCCAGGAGAAGTTCTCGATGAGGGTCGCACCGACGGCGATGAAGATGCCGCGGAGGATCAGCGCGATCACGATGCCGATCATCAGCACCTTCTGCTGATAGATCTTCGGCACCGCGAAGCCCGTCATCACGATGAGGAACACGAAGAGGTTGTCGATCGACAGCGCCTTCTCGGTGAGGTAGCCGGCGAAGTACTCGCCGCCGTAGGTCCAGCCGGACACCATGCCGATGCCCACGCCGAAGAGCAGCGCGAGGCTGATGTAGAAGATCGACCAGCGTGCGGACTCGCCGATGCTCGGCTCGTGCGGCTTGCGGACGTGCGCGAAGAACTCGTACACGAAGAACGCGATGGTGACCGCGATCGTGATGACCCAGATCAAAGGGGTGATTTCCAACGGATACTCCAGACTCGGGCGTGACGGAACAGCGCCAAAGTCTTCCCCATCCCGAGCGGGACCGGTAGGCCGGGATGCAGACGCATCCGTAATGACGACCCGACCGTGTCGGAGTACTCCCCTTGGATAATCCAGGGTACGAGACGGTGCCCGAGCGATTCTGTGGATCTGCCGAGAACGCCCCTAGACTGGACGCGGCGACCGCCGGGGCGTGACGACCCCCGGCCTCCGGGCAGGCGGTCCCCGCGCGTCCGGCGTACCGACGAGAGGCCGGCTTCTCACCGGCGAAGGTGTGGTGGCACCGCGATCTGGCCCCCGCCCACACCTCCAGGGCTCCCACAACCTGGAGGAGAAATGAGAACACCCGACCCCGCCCGCACTCTCGCCGCGGAGCTCGCCGAGGCCGTCCCCGGCCGCCGTGTCACCCTGCTCGGTCACGTCCATCGCCGGAGGGAACTCGCCACCGTCGCCTTCCTGATCATCCGCGACCGTTCGGGCCTCGCACAGGTCGTGGTCCGTTCCGCCGAGCATCCAGCGGATGGCCTCCCTCCGGAGGAGACAGTGGTCCGCGTGACGGGGACCGTCGCCGCGAACCCGCAGGCCCCCGGCGGCGTCGAGATCGTCGACCCGCAGATCGAGAGCCTGTCGGAGCCGGCCGCACCGCCGGTCGTGGAGCTGTGGCGCCCGACGCTCGAGACGAGCCTGCCGACTCTGCTCGACCACGCGGCGGTGACCTGGCGTCATCCCGCACGCCGCGCGACCTGGCAGATCGCCGCGGCGAGCGTGCGCGCGTTCCGCCGGGTGCTCGACGCCGCGGACTTCACCGAGGTGCAGACCCCGAAGATCGTCGACACCGTGACCGAGTCAGGGGCGAACGTGTTCCCCGTCGACTACTTCGGCAGGACCGGGTACCTCGCGCAGAGCCCCCAGTTCTACAAGCAGCAGCTCGTCGGCGTGTTCGAACGCGTCTACGAGGTGGGGCCGGTCTTCCGAGCCGAGCCCCACGACACCGTGCGGCATCTGTCCGAGTACGTGTCGCTGGACGTCGAGCTCGGGTTCATCCGCGACCACCGCGACGTCCTGCGCCTCCTCGGCGACGTGCTGCGCGGCATGCTCGACGGCATCCGCGCCGACGCCGCGGAAGAGCTCGCGCTGCTCGACGTGACGCTCCCCGTCATCCCCGAGGACATCCCCGTCGTGCACTTCCGCGACGCGCTGCGCCGGGTCGGTGCTCCGGCCGACGAGCCCGACCTCTCCCCGGCGCACGAGCGGGCGCTCGGGGCATGGGCGAAGGAGGAGTTCGGCAGCGACGTGTTGGCCGTCGAGGGCTACCCGATGCGCAAGCGCCCGTTCTACACGCATCCGCAGGCTGACGACGCGGAGGGGAGCAACAGCTTCGACCTCCTGTTCCGCGGCCTGGAGCTCGTGACCGGTGGACAGCGTCTGCATCGGCACAGCGAGGTCGTCGCCGCGATCGAGGCGCGAGGAGAATCGCCCTCGGCGTACGCCGGCTACCTGGAGGCATTCGCGCACGGGATGCCTCTCCACGGCGGCTTCGCCATCGGACTGGAGCGCTGGGTGGGCCGCCTGGTCGAGGCGGCCAACGTCCGCGAGGTGACGCTGTTCCCGCGCGACGTCCATCGCCTCACGCCGTAGCCCCGTGACGCGACGAGGGCGACCGCGGTGTGCCGTCGCCCTCGTTCGTCAGCGGTCGATCACTCCGACATCTCGGCCAGTCCCGACTGCTCGGCCCGATCGATGATGGCTGGGAGCGTCTCATCGAAGAAGGTCACCAGCACGGCACGGGTCTTGACCGCGTCGCGCTCCGACGTCGCCTCGCGGATCGCACCGACGAACACCTCGACGGCGGACCAGTCCACGGCGTCCTTCGCGTGCTGGGTGAACCGACGGATCTGCGGGCCGAGGCGCTCGATGGAGTTGGCACGCGTGGCGTTGCCCTCGATCCGGGCGAAACCCGTCGCCGCGCTGCGGAGCGCCGCGCCGAACGCGATGATGTCCCGCGCCTGCACCGACGCCGCCATGTCGTCGGCCAGCTCGACGAGATAGGCCACATCGTCGTCCTGGATCACCGGCATGACGTGACGGACCGAGCCGATCCAGATGTCGCCGAACAGGTCGACGGCGTTGCGCACCCGCTCCAGATCGATCGGAGCCACGCGGGTGTAGCGATTGCGCTGCATCTCGACGAGGCCGTTGTCGGCCAGGCGGTCGAGGGCATGACGGATCGGCGTCTTCGAGGTGCCGAGGCGTTCGGCGAGCTCGTAGTCGCGCAGGCGCTCGCCGGGCTGGAGTTCGCCGCTGATGATGGCATCCTGCAGGCGCACGAAAGCCTCGTCGCTCATCGACCGGCGTTCGAGGGGGCCGCCAGAGAGTGTCACACTGCCTCCAGTGGGGGTCATGGAGAGTGAAGTTCTACGTCTCAAGCAATATATCTCAAATGCGCTGGCGGCCCGCCCCGGACGTCAGGCGGAGGGCGTGACGCGCACGAGCATCTTCCCCGTGTTGGCTCCGCGCATCATGTCGAGGAACGCGTCGACCGTGTTCTCGATCCCGTCGACGATGGTCTCGTCGTAGGCGATCCGCCCTTCCGCGAACCAGCGGGTCATCTTCTCGCTGAACTCCGGCGACAGGGGTAGGTACGCGGCCAGCGTGAAGCCCTGGAGACGGAGCCCGCGCGTGATGATGTTCGCCATGTTGTCGGGCCCGGGCACGCGCTCGGTGGTGTTGTAGCTCGTGATGGCGCCGCACAGCGCGATCCGGCCACCGTCGTTCATCACGTCGAGCGCGGCTTCGAGGTGGTCGCCGCCGACGTTGTCGAAGAACACGTCCACGCCCTCGGGCGCGAGGGCGGCGAGTTGCTCGCGCACCGGGCCGTCCTTGTAGTTGAACGCCGCGTCGTAGCCGTACTTCTCGGTCAGCAGGGCGACCTTCTCGGGTGAGCCCGCCGAGCCGATCACGCGGCCCGCGCCGAGGAGCTTGGCGATCTGACCGACAGCCGTGCCGACGGCACCGGCGGCGCCGGAGACGAAGACGGTGTCGCCCGGGGCGAGTCCGGCGATCGCGGTGAGGCCGACGTACGCGGTGAGGCCGGTCATGCCGAGGATGTGCAGGCGCAGCGACAGCGGCATGCCGGGCACCTCGGGCACGGCCCGGAAGGTCGACGCGTCCGCCTGCACGACATCGCTCCAGCCGTGCTGGTGCAGCACGACGGTGCCGATGGGGAGGTCGTCCGCCGCAGAGGCGACGACCCGGCCGATGGCGCCACCCGCGATGACCTCGTCGAGGGCGTAGGGGGCAACATAGCTGCGGACGTCGTTCATCCGCCCGCGCATGTAGGGGTCGACGGAGACGAACTCGTTCGCCACGCGCACCTCCCCCGGCGCCGGATCGCTCAGCTCGACCTCGACGGTGCGGAAGTCGTCGTGGGTCGGCCACCCCTCGGGGCGGCGGGCGAGCTGGATCTGGGTGCTGATGGCGTGGGACATTACTCTCCTTCGTGAGGATCTGGGGGGGGCTGCGGCCGGACTCAGACGAGGAGGCCGATGGCCAGCGCGATGACGCCGAGCGCCGGGATGACGCCCTGCTTCAGGGCGGCGGACGCCTTGTCAGGGCTCGACAGCAGCAGCACGAGGCTCGCGGCGACCATCGATCCGGCGCCGGTGAAGACGAGGGTCGCGCCGACGGCCGTCGCTCCCGTGGCGAAGAGGACGATGCCGAGGAGGACGGCGATCGCGAGGAACAGGTTGTAGAAGCCCTGGTTGAAGGCGAGCTCCTTCTGTCGCGCGGCCTCCTCCGCCGTGCCGGTGCCGAACGTGCGGCGAGCGCGCGCGCTGGTCCAGGCGAACGACTCGAGCCAGAAGATGTAGACGTGCACGAGCGCGGCGATGCCTGCGAGCACGAGTCCGGCGATGACCATGGCAGTCCCCCTTCGACGCGGCGAGGCCGCGCATTCTGTATCGGTCGTTCCAATATATATTGGATCGAGCGATTCACAAAAGGGCAGGAGCAGGGCGGATGGGGCGCACACAGACCTTCGACACCGCGGAAGCGGTCCGCGCGGCACGCGGCGTGTTCTGGGAGCGCGGCTTCGAGAGCGCGCCGCTGCCCGAGCTCGAGCGCGCGACCGGTCTCAGCCGCTCGAGCATCTATCACGCCTTCGGTTCCAAACGCGGACTCTTCGACGCCGCCGTCGAGAGCTACCTGGACGAGGTCATCCGCCCGCGCCTCGCCCCGTTGACGGGTGAGACCGTGGCGCCGGAGGCCCTGGAGACCTATCTCGGCGGACTACGCGCGGCCCTGCTGACGACGGGCAGCCTCCCGGCGACGAGCGGCTGCCTGCTGGTCAACACCGCTGCCGCCCCCATCGGCACCGACGACGCGGTCGCCCGGGTCGTGGCGTCCTATCGCGCGGAGCTCCGCGCGGCGTTCGCCCGCGGCATCCGGGCTGCTCTCCCCGCGCTCACGGGAACGGAGATCGAGACCCTGGCCGACGCCTGCACGGGGCTCGTGGTCTCCGCCTTCGCCCTCGTGCGCGTGGCTCCCGACGCGGCGGCGAGCGCGATCGATGCGGCGCTCGCCCTCCTCGCCGACCGGCGACGCCGCGGCTGAGGCCGCACCGAGACGACGAACGCCCGGGAGGGCGATCCCTCCCGGGCGTTCGAGGCCGACATCAGGGGACGATGACGGCGCGTCCGCGGATGCTGTTCGACGCGAGGTCTTCGTACGCCTTCGGGCCGTCGTCGAGCGTGTAGCTCTCGGTCTGGACGTGGATCTTGCCGGCGCGGGCGAGGTCCAGCACCTCGATCAGCTCGGCGCGCGAACCCCAGTAGGGGATGCGCACGGCCGCGTCGTAGGCGATCGAGCCGAAGCCGAGCGTCATGCTGCCTCCGCCGATGCCCACGATCGTGATGTCGGCCTCGAGCGCGGCCACGCTCTGCGCCAGGGCGATCGTCGGGTTCGCGCCGACGAAGTCGAACACGGCGTTCGCGCCGAGACCGCCGGTGAGCTCGCGGATCTTCTCGGCCGCCGACGCGTCGCTGATCAGCACGTGATCCGCGCCGACCTCGGTGGCGAGCTTCAGCTTCTCGTCGTTCACGTCCAGCGCGATGACCGTGGCACCCGAGATGGCCTTGAGGATCTGGATGCCGACGTGGCCGAGCCCGCCGGTGCCGATCACGACCGCGACCGTGCCGGCGCCGAGCTTCGGAAGCGAGTTCTTGATCGCGTGGTACGGGGTGAGGCCCGCGTCGGTCAGCGAGACGTTCTGCACGGGGTCGAGATCCCCGAGCGGCACGAGGTGGCGCGCGTCGTCGACGATCATGTACTCGGCCATCGACCCCTGGCTGCCCAGGCCCGGAGGACGGATGCCCTCGGCGGCGGCGTTCGTGCAGTAGTTCTCCTTGCCCATCGAGCAGTTGTGGCAGCGGCCACAGCCCCAGGGCCCGTAGACGGCCACGGCATCTCCGACCTTGAGCGTCGAGTCGACGCCCTCGCCGATCTCGTGCACGACGCCGGCGCCTTCATGCCCGAGCGTCAACGGCAGCGGGTAGCCCTGCTCGTGGTAGTCCTTCTCGGAGAGTCCCATGACGTAGTCGTCGGAGTGGCAGACACCACCCGCGGTGATCTTGAGCAGGACCTGTCCGGGGCCGGGCTTCGGAATCGGGATGTCGACCACCACCGGGGGCTTGCCGATCTCGACGTAGCGGAGAGCTTTCATGAGCATCTTCTTCCTGGCGTTCGAGAGGTCTGCCGCGCGGTGCGGAGGCGGGGGCTCTCGAAACCGTCCCCTCCAGTATCCGCCCGATCGGGACCTTCCTCGTCGTCCGCCGGCCGGGCAGACGCAGGCGGACCCGGCAGCTTCTCAGCTCCTGGATCTGCTTCTCGGCTTGGTGATCGTCGCGATGCACATCGAGCGCCTGCCCGGAGTCTCCGCCACGATCTTCCTCGAAGCCTTCGGCCCGAACGAGGTCGTCGGCGCGGCGCTCGGCTACATCATCCTCACCGGCGTCATGAGGGGGATGTTCTCCAACGAAGCCGGACTGGGGTCGGCTCCCAACGCAGGAGCGAGCGCGGCGGTGACGCACCCGGTCGAGCGGCTCCGGGTGATCTCTCCGTACTCCTGGGCCGGTGCGGGACGCGTCAGTCCCGCACCGCTGACCGGCGCCGCCGCAGAACGTCCCCGAGGCGGCGCCACCACGACCGCGTCGTCGACGGTCGCGCCGCATCCAGGGCCCGGCCATCCGCCTCCCGGTTGCGGCGCACCTCGGACGAGGTGAAGCGGCCCGCCCACCGGATGCGCCCTCGATCGATGAGGTAATGGGAACCACACGGCAGCCCCCAGTTGCCGATCGACGGTCGCAACGACACCGTCCCGTCGAAGGTGAGCACCCACTGTGCCGGAGACAACGGGGCGATCACTTCACGGCCACATCCGCAGGCGCAGGCGTGCGCCGTGGTGGAGAACATCGTCGACACGTACAGCACACCCGGCTCTAGATCGGACGGGAACGAGGCCACGAACTCCGGGACGATCCGGTCCACTCTCATGCGGCCTCCTCGGACGGCGCCGCATCCGCACTCGTCGCGCCGTCCGCGCCGATATCCGTGTCGATGTCCGTGCCAACACGGATGTCGCCCGTGAAGATCTTATAGATGGACTCCGTCGTCGCACCGGCGCTGGCATAGTAGCCGAGGTGCTTCTTCCACTCCAGGACCGCGAGCGTCGCGTTCAGCGCGTTGAGGTCCGCGACCTGGATGTTGCGGTCGTACTCGTTGATACCGCCCGCGGAGGACGCCGCTGGCGAAACCGGAAGGCCCGGGAAGTGGTTCACCACGGTGAGCAGGCCGGACAACTGTCCACCCTCGTCCTGAATCCCCATCCCCACCTCGATCACCGGCACACCCCGTTCGCGCAGCCAGGCCAGGATCTGCGGCTTGTCGTCCGCGTCCGCCGCAGCCATGAACACGAACGTGAACCCGGTAAGGACATCGAGCGTCTCGGCGGTGACGAACGTGGGGTGGGCGGTGATGCCCGTGTGCATGTGCGCATACCGGCCCGCGAAGTAGTCGGCCTTGTTCGGTCGCTGGGCGAGCTCCTCGAGAGAGGCCGCCCCGGGTGCCCGAAACGCATTGTGGTTGTCGAACACGTCCCCGTCGAACAGGTCGATGCTGTCAACCCACGTCTTCGCCACCTGGTCGAGGATGTAGCTGCCCGTCCCGCCGAGGCCGATGATCGCGACCTTCTGTCCCCGGAACCGCGCGTTCATGTCAGCCAGCCCCACCCGCGCCGTCCCGGTGTCGCGATACACGAAGGGCAGGTCATCCGGGACCTCGGACCACCCCGCCCCCGGGGTCGCCGTCACCGTCGGATCGAGCGCGCGCGCCGGGTGGCTCAGCACCCGCGCATACGACCTGACCTTCTCGTACATGGTGTCGAAGGCCTCGATCCGTCGCGGCTTGCTCGAGATCATGAAGTACGCCGTGAGATGCGCCGTCACCGCGTGCGGCGACGGCGTCGCCCCCTCGATCGGCTTCCCATTCTCGTCGCACGGCTGCTCCCCGATGAACCAGATCACGTGACTGCCGGTCGCGTCCTGCACGATGTCGTCCCCGCTGAACGTGACCGGAAGGGCGAGCCGTCCGTACGCCACCTCCCCTGCGGGGGTGACGTACGGGATGTGCTCGACGAGGAGATGGTTGCTGTCCACGGTGAGGCAATAGTCCTCCTCGAGCAGCCGGCGGATCGAGGGATCAGCTGCGAACGGTGACGTAGACATCGAACACCATGCCCTTCTTCACACGGACGGTCTTGCCCGGCTGCAGCGCGCCCGCCCCACCACCGTTGTGTCCCCGCGAGTACTCGATACGCACGACGTCGCCGTCGTTGAGCGGGTCGTTCGGGAACGCGAGCGCGTACACCTGCTCGTACGAGATCTCCTTCTCACTCCACGCGAACTCGCGGGTGTTCACGAAAATCGTGACCGCTGGCTTGCCGCGCTGAACGCCCTCTTCCGAGATCGTGTCCATGACTTCTCCTCCGACGCTGATAGTCGCCGCACCAGACGCGCCGGATTTAGTGCGGTGCTCGAAGTTTCGAGCAGTAGTAGAATAGCACACATGATCGACATGTCGAGCAGTGCGAAAGAGGCGGAGCAGGGATGACCGAAGAGCTACGCGTTGACGTGAGGTCGCTGCATGCGGCGTTGGATAGGACACGGGAGAGCAGGGGTCTTTCCTGGCGGCAGCTCGCGAAAGAGATCGGCGTGAGCGCGTCGACGATCTCCCGGATGGCGAATAACTTGAAACCGGATGTCACGGCCTTCGCGGCGATGACCACCTGGCTGCGCATGCCGGCCGAGGATTTCTACATCGGCGGTGCCGTCCGGTCAGACGTCGATGAGCCGGATCTCGTCGCCACGCTCGCGCCGCTCCTGCGCGCCCGCAAAGACCTCACCGGCAAGGATGTGGAGTACCTCGAGGAAGTCATCGGCGCCGCGGCGCGACGCTTCCAGGCTGAAAGCGCGTCACGGGGCGAGTAGTGGAGCGGTGGACCCAGAAATCGATGCGAGAGGTCGCCGCCGAGGAGCGGAAGAACCTCGGCCTCACGCCGACGGAACGCTTCGACCCCTATCTCCTCGCCGACGAACACGGCATCTCCGTCTATCCGCTGTCGGAGCTGCACGCGTGGGCGCTCAGCGAGGCGGCGCTGAGCCACTTCCTCGCCGATACGACGGGACGGTGGTCGGCGGCACTGGTGCCGTTGGGCACGAGCCGCATCATCCTCGACAACGACGGCCACGCGGAGGTCCGCCGGCGGGCGAGCATCGCGCACGAGCTCGGACATCATCTTCTGGAGCACGCCTTCGACGCGTCCCTCATCGGGGCGAACCATGAACGGGTCTTCGACACGATGAAAGAGAAGCAGGCCACGTTCATGGCCGGGGAACTCCTCGTCCCCGACATCGCCGCACGCAAGGCCGCGTTCGCGGGGTGGAGCAACCAGCAGGTGGCATTCGCGTTCGGAGTGAGCGAGCAGTTCGCGCAGATGCAGATGAGGGGAGCCCGGGTCATCGCACAGCGCTGGACGCGGAAGAACGACCCCGGACCTCGGCAGTAGCGCGGGAAGCGAGCACCGGCGCCGGCGCACCCGTCGCGGCTCCCCCGGAGGCGGGCACAGCGCTCCCCCGGCGGCGGTTGGCACCTAGGGCCACGGCGAGCACGACGACGGTGAGCAGCGGCAGCAGGATTCCCACCCCGGCACCTGCGAGGAACAACCCTGGATTGTTGTCGGTGATCGGGAGAAACTTGCGACCGACGGTCCGACCCTTGAACTGCTTCACGCCGCGGAAGAAGCGATAGAGCGCGCCGACCACCTCGTGATCGTGGGCTACCGCTTCGCGGACACGCACGTCAACCACGCCATCCGCAACTGGATGCTCCGGTCGGAGCAGCGGATTGTCGGGGTCATCGAGCCGACCTGGTCCTATGCGGGATCTGGGTCATTCTTTGGCCAGTTGGTCAGCGAGTACGGCGGCTCGTGGCGGGACAATCTCACCGATCGCCCCCAGCGGGTCTTCGGGTATCAGGGCGGCGCGAAAGCCCAGCTGCCCCATGCGCTTTCAACCGAGCCACTCGCGGCGGACACCATAGTTTTAGCGGACCTCAGTGCGACAGTCGCGGACAACGGCGAAATACTCGTCGAGATCGCCCATGCCGGGCCGCAACTGTCTCACGTGGGATTCCGATCCAACACGGGACGAGTGACGCCGGAGTTCGAAGGCAGCGACTTGTCCCGCGTGACGACCTACGACGGCGTGCCATCAAGAGTGAACTCATGGCCAGCCGGCGACAAGATCACGCTCCGGATCTGGCCGACCCAACGGAACGAGACACTCACGCTCGAGGTCGAGGGCCATACGTTGACCTCTGAGCTCCAGACGAAGGTAGACGTTCCGATGCGAGGCCCACGCGGAAATGACTTGACCGCGCACCCTTCCATACGCCGCCTCCCGTTCAGATGTCATCTTCGGAGCGAAGTAGTCACACGTCCTCATCAGTGACCTGCGTCACTTCAAGGGCGATGGTGTCGCGAGGGAACAGATAGTCGGCGCCACCGTTCTTATCGGCGTGGTCGAGCGTGACGCCCAGCATTTTCTCGACGGCCTTCTTCGCGCGGCGCTCGTTCGGTCTCTCCTGGTTCACAGGTCCATGCAATCGCACCGGTGACGTGGGCAGCAGTGGGCGCGCCAGGTCGCGATGGCCAAGGCGAACAGACTGCTTCGCTTGCGGTCGTGATCGGTCGCGGGTTCTCTACCCCAGCCAGTCACTGACGCTGTCCACGACCCACTTCAAAGCATTGTCGTAGACGGACTTTTCGATCCGAGCAGCGTTGCGCAGGAGGAAATTCTTCAAGGCCTGACGAGCACGAAGCCGCGCAGGCTGAGGTGCGCCGGGATCAGCGAGCTCCCGCGCGCAGGTCTCCAAGACCCCAGCGGAGTCGTCGCCGAACTGGCGGACGAGCTGGATCAGCTCCGCCGCCGGCGTACCCACCGTGACCGGGCCGTTCACGTTCTGGGCGACGATGCCTTCGACTCGTTGGATGACCTGAACGTTGACCGTAGGGGACGGTACATCTTGACCAGCCGCCAAGCTCCTCGTCTCCGGGCTCGCTGCGAACGGCGAGACGGGGACCAGTTGGCTCACCAGGTCTCCGAGCTCTGCCGTAGTGAGGTCAGGCAGCTCGTCGATGAGTTCCGATTCGAGCTGCTGCTGGATCTCGAGGATCATGCGTTCCCTGGTGTGCTTCGTGTCGACGAGAACCCTGCGTGCGGCCTTGGCGTACTTCGACACCAGACCGCCCGCTCGATCGGGCGTGACGCCCAGATGGAGAAGCATCTGCTCGGCGGTCGCGGAGTCTTCGATGATATTCAGAAACTGAGCGAACTCCTGGAGCTCGTCACTTACCACGTCAGCGTTCATGCCCGGCTCACCGAAGAACTCGATGACACGGCCGCTCGGGGTGCGATAGCCGGACTGCCTGACAGTCTGCTCCTTCACCGAACCCAGCCAGTCATGGAAGAGCTCCAGCACCTTGGCGAGCTCGTCCTCGTACAGCCGACCGGCCGGGACGTAGATCCGGAACAGGAGATTGTTCAGGGTGTCCTCGACGAACGCAGTCGCGAAGATGGACGCCTCAGCGTTGCGTTTGTAGGTGGTGAGAGTCAGGCCGTGCGGCTCGAACCGCCGCTGGGCGGCTTCACGGACCTCCTTCGGCAGGGTCCCGAAGTACTCGCGGGCGATGTCGTCGTTCCACTCATCCCCGTCGAGGTCCATCAACCAGTCCTCTTCGTCTACGTCGTCGTCCTCGTCAGCGCTCGCACCTTCGGGAGTCGCCGGTTCGAGTTCCGGATCGCGCGGGGTCACGACCTCCTCGTGGACGAGCAGCAGGTGCGGCTTGGTCGCGAGCTCGCGGAACAGAACGTCTGTGGCCTGCGCGTAGGCGGCGCTCGCGATGCGCTGGAAGTCCTTCCCCGTCAGCTTCATGATGACGCCGGTGAGATCGCTTCGCTTGACAATCTCGGCGATTCTTACCCAGTTTCCTGGCTTGGAGTTCAGAGATTTCAGGACGTACTCGCCGCCGGAGGTGTTGATCTTGCTTGTCACCGACTCGGTCATGATCGTGCCGACACCGAGATAGAAGCCTGAGTTTCTCGTCACGCTGTCATTGTGCCAGCCAGCCAGCCAGTCATTGGAAAGCAGAGACGCCGCAGTGGGAAAGGTCCCGCTAGGGGTCTGCCGGACGATGTGTTGGGTGCCCTGACGCCACCTAGCGCGATTGGGGAGCTTTGGCGCTCCTGGGCTTGACCACCGCCCCAGTGGATGCGCGTGTTCCCCCCGGATAGCCGATGCCGCGCGGGCTACCCCGGGTTGTTAGAGCCACGGCGTCGCTTCGCCGCAGGTGGAAGCAGCGATTGCAGAGCGGACGCGGGCCGCAACCGCTGCAGCGACGCTGTCGCCGAGGGATCCAGCGTGCTGGTCTCCCCTTCGTAGTAGAGGGCTATCAACTCGCGGCTCAGCTCGTCATACGCGAATGCGGCCACCCGCGGGATATTGAGCTGGTGCCCTTTAGCCTTCATGTAGTTGCGGATGTGTGCCTCCCACGTCGCGGAGGAGATTCCAGGAGGCTTGACCGCCCATACCAGCACCCAGCCTTCCTCGACGTTGACACTTCCGGTGACCGGAACGGTCAGGCTACGTCCGCGACCTTCCGGGTCAGGGTTATTGAGCAGGTCCTTTGCATGCCGCGCGAACTTCTCTTGCGCCGCCTCGTTTCCGGAAAGCAGTGTCGCCCCGACACTTAGCCAGCCGAAGCTCTGTCGGTCGTGCAGCTCGTCGATAAGGTCAACGATGCTCGTCGTCGGCATCGACGGCTTCGGTGCACGCGGGCTGGCATCGCGGGTGAGATGCCACTGATCGACCGCATCCGTCCGGCTCGTGATGAACGCCGGTACCTGCTGCCGGAAGCGACGCAGCTCACCCGTGGTGGGGCTGGGCATGAATGGGAAGGCTTCCTTTACAAGGGCCGGGTCGGGCGCCACCCACAATCCAGCTTCGTAGAAGTAGAGGAACAGGTCGAGTTCGTCAGGCGCCACGAACATCATCGTCGTCATCGGGTCGCGCCTGCGCCGCAGATAAAGGAGGAACTCTGCAGGCCGGTCCACCAGCTCCGCGATCAGCTCGAGATCGTGCAGCGAAACCGTCCATGGGACGTTCTCCAGATCGATTAGCCCGGCCTCGAGAAGATCCGCGGTCGCCGTGAACACGGCGGGGATGTCGTCAAGGCTTACAGCAATCGTATGGATCTCGCGGATGTGGGCGAGGTCCACCCATCCCTCACCCTCGACGCGTAGCCCGCCGTCTTCGACGATCCCTGATCGCACGCGCCCCGCCTGATTCGCTGCGTTCGTAATGATGCGCCGCAAATCACCGAGCTGGCGCGTTGTCTTTCCTCCCCGCGACAGGGCACTGAACGCAACCGCCTTGTCCTCGATGACGAAGGCCACGTCATCCACAAGAACCAGATGATCACACTCCACCCGTTTGGTATACGCATCAGCAGAGCCAGTCGCCTTCTCTGCCTCCGTTGCGGGGACGTAGAACTCGAACCCGTTCCGGTACGTCGCCGTCGGAAGAATCATCTTCACCGCGCGAATGACTCGCTCCTCCAGGACCTCTCCGCGGTGCTTCGCGTACGCGTCCCATTCCACCTTCTGCGTTTTCAGGAACTCCTCAAGCCTCTCCCTCAACGCCGGTGCTGTGTGTCCGTCGTGCAGCAGCATCACCCGACCCGCATAGCCCGAAAGCAACGGGTGACGTCGCCACGGGTTGTCTCCCTGAACGAACTTCTCTGCGGCCTCCAACGCTGTCATCCCGGACGCATCAAGAGTGAAGAAGGCGACCACTCGTTCGACACGCTCCAGTGGGAGGCCAGTCTCCGCGACAAGCTCATCGATACCGACCGTGCAGTCGTCCGCAGACGGTTCGAACATTGACATCAGCACATTCATGGCCCCCTTGGCCATCGATACGACATCATCGCCGGGCGCGCCCGCAGGCTCTGACAGCGAACTCGCGAACTGCTGCCCCCGCTTGTTAAGTTTGCGTGCCTGGATCGAATGACAGGCATTCAGAACACTCAGCGCCTCAGCAGCGCTAAATCCCAAACCCGCCTCCAACGCATCGCGAACCCCCCGGTTGCTATCGAGCAGCTCGACCGCCGTCGCCTGCAACACGTCTGCGTACGAGGAGTTGCGCATCGCGACCTCTGACCCCTGCACACTGAGCGATAGCCACCCCAGTGGTGCGTCCGGGCCAGCTGCGACCAGCGTCCGGAACCAGCCCAGGTTCGTGATCTCTTCGAGAATCGGCCGGGCGTCCTGCACCACCCCGCTCATCTCATTCGGCTCAGCCGGTGGAACATCCACCTCATCCGTACTGCGACCCGCGATCGCCAACAGCACGAGCAACTCGACCTGCCACGCGCCGCCGTCCGGGCTCGCCACAACCTGCCCCGCCTTAGATAAGGGGAAGTACGCCAGCCTGGCGGTTTCTGCCAACCTCGCCGGCGTGAAACGCGAACCCATTGCCGCAAGCTCAATTACACGGTCAGCGAACCTGGTACTCACGTTCGCCGCGAAGTCGCCCTCAGCACTGAGTTCAGCAAACAGTGACTGCACCGTATCCGAGGACTGCATCACAAAATCCACATAAGGATCCGACGGCGCTGCAGCGTCCCCGTGAGGCAAATGCCGCCGCCTCTTCGTACGCGCCTTCAAACGCTTCGACTTCGATGCCATGCCTCATCGAACCACACGCCTCCGACACGCCGGACACCTCGCAGTTGCTGTCCGCTTGGGCGATCTGAGCGCCCCGATGCCGATCAGCTCATGGGCGAGTGCGTCGTTGCGATTCGGATCATCGGGCCCTCGGCGTATGCGAGCGGCGACAGCAGCGACCTGAACTCAGTCCCTTTGTCCGATCTCATGAAAGTTGACAGCGCGTGAGACGCAGGTCTCGCGGAACTCCGCCACTTCCGTACTTTGTAGTCACCGCCATTCGTCTCACGAAAGCTGTCAGTAACCAGATCGGAGCAGCAGGTCGGAAGGCGAGGCATGGAGATCTACGGGGAGGGCGAACCGGGGCATACCTCCTCCAACCTCGGTGAGGAGACTCTGCACCAGCGGCGTAATCCCGGCACATGGGGGCAGGGCGGTCGCCCCCTGGTGCGCTGACACAGCGATACTTTTACGGTGAATTTCAGACGGCCGCAATCGCTAGTGGCAAAGCATCTTCCTCGATCAGATAGGAACGTCGTCTTCCGAACGGTCCATCGTCGCTTCGACTAACGCGAGCAGCTGTTGCGCCTGAGCGATAAGGCGAACTCCGTGCGACGCGTCGCCCGGAGCGGGAAACAGAAACCGGAGCGACCCCACAATCACGGTTTGCGTGGTTGTTGCGTCTGGAAGGTATCGCTGCTCCCACTCGTCCCAGAGCGCAGGCACCAGCGCCATCTCCGCAGTGGCATCGTCCGACGCAGTCTCGCCCGGGGGCGCGGAGAAGGCAAGGAATGCCGGCGCACCAGATCGCAGAGCATAGGTCGCGATCTGATATTGCGCGGACATGGGCGCCGAGTACAACGAGCTACTGGCCATGTACTTCGCATCGACGATGATCTTCCGGCCGCCAGGCGGTGATACCACTAAGTCCGGTGCCTTCCCCGTAAGTGCCTTCCACCCCAGCGGCTCTTGGCGATAGAAGAGGGGCAGCCGCGGTTTGGAGACGTCGGCGCCTGCACCTCGGAAAGCTTCGACCAGCAGGTGCTCCCACAGGTCGCTCGTCACAAATTTCACGTTGATGGCGACGCCGCTCGCTGTCAGACTCTCGCCGCTGTGCCGAGAATCACTCCGCAAGACTGCAACGGCCAGGTCATGCAACTCCTTCAGTTTTGGATCGCGGCTAGACCAAGCGCGTCTCGCGCGTGATAGGACAGAGGCGGCTTGCACGCTGCCAACATCCTCCAGTCGCGCCACCGCTTCACGGATCAGGTCGGTGCGCGCTATGGCTTCCGTGGACGCGATAAGCGCCGCCTTAATGGCACGCCAGACGTCGTCATCACCCGTCAGCGTGTCAAACTCGCAGTCGATGGGGAGCGCTTGAGTCGCCTGCCGTCGCACGAGGGGAGCGACGAGAATACGTCCACGCACCACACCGAGCGATTCGACTACTTCGCGGTACACCGGTTTGCGAAGCGGGATTGCCGCCACCGCGCGATCCACGAAGACAGATTGCAAGAGCGGGCGCAGTTCAGGCATAGAAGCGAAGACGCCGGCCGCAGCAGTGAAGTCAGCGATGCTGCCACGCACCGGTGCGATCTTCTGACGGCTACCAAGCAGGAGATCCCACATCGCCGTACGAAGCTCCGGGCGCTCTACCGACGTTTCGGGTCGACGCGGTCGCGCAACGGGTGTCCAGAGTTGATCGCCCGCCCCGGGTTCGCGGTCGCCATCGCTCGAGTGACTGGCCGGCACCAAGACCTCGGCCTCAGCCTCGGCGATCGGCAAGGTCGTTGTTTCTATCCGCGCCGCCCACACCGGAGGGAAGCCGACATAGTCACCTTCGTAGATATCGACCGAGCCTCCGGCGACAGGTGCCTTAACGCTTCGCGGGGTGCTCGACCCACGCCATAGCTTGGGCAGCACATGTATCACCAGCGACGATCGAGACGCGCCGTCGTTAAGCACGGTGAGGCCCACACCGTTTCCCCGCTCACTAACGCGGAACCAGCTTAGGTTGTGCACATCAGCCAGCGGGGTCGAGTCGGTCATAGAGCGACGGCCGGCGTGGATCGCACGATGGGCCGGCGCCCAAGCCCCAAACCGACGTAAGCGATCGTCCAGCTGGTGCTCTCAGATCGCAGTAACAACTCAGGTATCAACTCCAGCAGCGTCTCCGATGCGTTGAAGACGTGAATGATCTCCGCGAGCTGTGCGAGCAGAAGCGCGGCGGTGCCACTCGCGCTTTCGTCAGCAAAAAAGTACGAGTGCCCCAGTCGAGCATCCGGTCCGAGTTGCGCAAGCAGAAGCGCGTTGACCTGACCATACCACTCGATCACCGTTCGCCACTCCGGGTCCTCTGATACTCGCGCGCCCACGAGCGTGTTCGAAATAAGGTCATCGCTCGTTAGCGGCTGCATGTCCATCCAAGTGAATCGCCGACGTAGCGCCAGATCGATCGAGCCAACGGAGCGGTCCGTCGAGTTCATTGTTCCAAGCACATGCAGGTTTTGCGGAACCACTAGATAGCTAAGGCCGAGTGGTTTTGCGGACGGCGTCGAAATCCCCAGTTTGTCGAGCAGCGGTAGTGCAACGTCATGGACTTCCTCTTCTTCGGGAGCCGGCCCCACGTCGGGAAGCACGTCTATAGGAGTCTGCAGTCGCACTGAGATGTCATCACCCAATGGCCGGTACTTCAATAGCGCCTCGTCAAGAGCAGTCTCGGCGAAATCTACACGCTTCGACTTTTCGAGAGGGAGAAGCAGATCGCCGAAAACACGTGACGTGTTCGCGCGATTGATCTCGTCGACGAACAATAGGAATAGCTCATCGGGGTGGCGCGCCGCGCGGATACACATCTCTACGAACACCCCGGCTCGGCCCTCGAAGCCGCCGTCCGCCCTGGGGCGCAGTCCCGAGACGAACTCTTCGTAGCCTGTAGACGGATGGAACACGACCAGCTCGACGTGTTGGTACGCCGTCCGAAGCTGATGAATCAGATGCGACTTTCCTGATCCGGCAACACCCTCGACAACCACATTGAGGCTGTCCCGGAGCTTCGCCAACACTTCTCGTGCGATCGGAAAGTCGTCCGCCGCATCTTCTGGCTCAACCTCGGCGTCTAATGTTGATGCCGCTTCGGCGTCGCCATGCGTGTCGAGTCTCTTGTACAGTGACGGCGCGGGTGAGCCGCGCAGCGTAAAGTCGCTAATCGAACTACCCCGTGCCCGCGCCAGCTCCCGTAGATACTCTAGGATTGCGGGAAACGCAGCAGGGTCAGACCACTTAAGAACCTGGCCGATCGCGTCACGTCGTAGGACAAGGGCCTCCAGGACATCGTCACCAAGATCCCCCGACTTGACGACGGCGTTGTGTAAACGAATACCGAGTTTGTTAGAGGAATTCATCGGGCCGATCACCTCGGGCTCGACATTCTCAAGAGAGAACAGAAAACGCGGGATAGGCTGATACCCCAGCTTCAGGAGCTCGTCGAGCTTGTCGGCCTGCACCGCGAACCGAGGGTCATCAGCCGCAAATGCCTCCGTGATGCTGTCCACTGTGCTGTCGTCCGGCCGCTCCCCGTGAGGGTGCAACCAGATGGGCGCGTCTGCGGTGTCGGTAGTTTCGGAGGTCATCGCTCCCCTTCGATCGAGTCGTCTTCGCTCACACTAATGCGTGGTCTACCGGCGAATGGCGGCCACGTGAGCGAGTAAGTCAAACCGCTGCATAAAATCTCGCGTATTTTGGCGTACCGACTGCCTAGACCCGAACACAAGGCGGCTCACGGCAGATCTAATAACGGCAGGGTACGCGGCTCGCGCCACACGCAGAAACTGCCGAGTAGCGTGGCCTAACGCTGTCGCGGCGATATTGCTGTGAGAGGGCTCGGTTGCTTCTGTCGGTACACGGCGCGTTAGGTGCACGAGTCGATGCGTCCCCGCTTTGCGAACCGTCTTAACCTCTGGGTACACCCCTTCGACATCGATCGGCCGCCGTGAAGCCAGCGAGCTCGTCATCGACTTGGGCGAAGGCTCACGTCGAACGCGACAACCGCTGGCATCACGCTGTTCGCTCAGTGTCAAACACGACGACGTGGCTTTACTCAGGCGACAACGCGCTCCATGTCTTTCCATCCCAGAACCATCCGAGACGCGACCGCTCATGCATGACCCAAAAGTGTGTGATTGCAGGATCCAGCGTCGGAGCAACTGAGGGGACGCCCCACCCCTCGTCGGCCCAGGACGGCGATGTCCTACTCAAGGGCCGAGCGATGTTGTGCCAGGTGTCGTCGTTTACCCACACGAAGAGATGCCGCTGCACGGCGCCCGTGGCCGCCAGTTTCTGAGGGTTGTCGGTCTTGTCGCTGAGCGCATCTAGCAGCCGCGCCAGCGATTCGTCGCTGCCGCTGACCGACCCGCCGCTGCCCGTGGATACCAACACCTGATGCACGTGACTGGGATCGTCCGACTTCACCTCGTGCGGCGCGGAGCTCGCCATCTCCACGCCCGCGTTCAGTAGGGTGCGATAGATCTCGGCCAGAGGGCCGCCCTCAATGGTGTGGATCGCCGCGCGCTCTCGACGGAAATACGACTCACCCACCCTCTCTAGCTGAGCCAGCGCCGGCTTCACCCGTTGCATGAAAGTCTTCATGTTCGCCTGCCCCTCAGGCGCGAACACAAGCCAGCATGTCGCGAGATCCACGCCTGGCACGCCCTTCTTCGCGGACTTCTTCAGAGCATCGCGAGCACCCTTGTTCCCACCTTCGGTCACCGCGGTGACCTCCAACGCAATCTTCCCATCGGCAGACTTATAGTCCACCCCACCATGGGTGTCCGCGTGCTCGAGCTCCACCCCGAGCCTCTGTTCGACAATCTGGCTCTTCGGACATTCGGTGGGGGTCATGGGGTGAGTCCGCCGGCGGCGAGGAGCATGCGGAGCCGGTAGTTGTCGCGGTTGCGGAAGCCGCGGGCGAGGCGGCGGTGCAGCTCGATGATCCCGTTCACGGCCTCAGTGCCGCCGTTCGATGATCGTCCGGTCGTGAAGTAGGCCAGGAACGCGGCTCGCCAGCGGCGGAGGGTGCGGCCGAGGCGGGCGATCTCGGGGATCGGGCAGGTGTGGAATGTGTCGACGACCTTCTCCGCGATCTGGCGGCCCTCGGCGAGGTCCTTCTGGTGGTAGGCGGAACGCAGTTGCTGGGCGCACTGCCATGCGACGAACACCTCGTCGTGCGCGGGGTCGGCCTCGATCGCTGCCGCGAGCCTGGTCCGCTGCTTCTCGGTGAGGTTCTCGGCGCCGGCGCGGAGGATGGTCTGGATCCCGTAGAGCGGGTCGCCGGTCCGACCGCGATGCCCGAGGGTGTCCTGCTGGACGCGGCGGCGGACCTCGTCGACGGCGGCGGTGCCGAGCTTGACGACGTGGAATGCGTCCAGCACGGCCGTGGCGTCTTCGAGCTGGTCGTCGATCGCGGTCTTGTAGCCGGCGAACGGGTCAAGAGCCGCGACTTTCACGTTCTGCCGGAACGCTTCGCCGCGTTCGGCGAGCCAGGACGCGTAGGCCTTCCCGGAGCGGCCCGGCACCAGGTCGAGCAGCCTGGCCCGCGTCTTCCCGTCCGCGTCGCGGCTCAGATCGACCATCCCGGTAAGCTCCTTCGGACCGCGCTTGCGGGGGTCGACGTGATGCCAGATGTGCTCATCGACACCGAGCGTGGTGACGTTCTCGAATCGGGACTCGTCGGCCGCGAGCCGCTCCAACTCAGGCTCGACAGCGCGCCACACCGTCTTCCACGACGTGCCGAGCTGACGGGCGATACCGTGCACGGTGGCGTGCTCGCGGCGCAGCTGCCCGATCGCCCAGCCGACGGCGCGCGTGGTGATCGACCCGCGCCGGGCGACCAGACCCGGGAGCTGCTCCACGAACGTCCGCCGCGCGCATCCCACCTCGTCGCACCGCCAGACCCGCTGCCGCCATACGATCCGCACCCGCGTCGTCGCGGGCACATCATGAAGCACCCGTCGACGGCGTCCGCGGCCGGTCGCGACGACCCCACACGAGGGGCAGCCGGTCGGCGCCGCTGGCGTCGAGACCGTCACCACCAGCAGCCCGTCGCGACGGTCGACGCGCTCGACATGGACATCGGGAAGACCCAGCAGAACGTCGCAGCGGGAACACGGATCAGCGGCAGAGCGCGCGGAAGCGCACCCCGAAGTAGGGTGAAGCACGTCGAGGTCCTCGTGAAGATCAGACAGTTAGCGCTACTGATCCTCGGGGACCTCGACCCCTACCCGCCGAACCCCACCCGGCAAGCCTCACCCCCACCGAATGTCCGAAGAGCCGACAATCTGCTTGGCGACTAGTTCATTCGGACGTTCCTGGTTCACCACTGCCTTCTTCCTCTGGCGACTTTGCCCTCGAAGCATCTTGATACAGCGCCACCGTAGCGCTTCCGAGGCTCGCGTCGCTCGCGGCATGTCAGCAACTGTGCGCGCCAACGTCGACCTCCACGCCGATGCTCCGACGGCACCCAACCGAGTCAGAATCGGGGTGCGCGGTGCCGTGCGATCGCACGATTTTCGTTGCTCGGCTGCCGCACCGGCGTCTCGTCATCCGAGCCGGGCTCAAAGAATCCTGCGAGCAACCCCTGCCGACGTTAACTTCGAGCCGAGCGCTTGTCATTAATGGTCGCCCCAAGCCTCCAATCTGCCTGCGCTCACGGACGTCGGGCGTCAGCGCCGCTTCAGGAGGCATCATTCAGCGAGGGCCTCGGCCACCTCCGGATCTATGTCGGCCTGCATCGCGAGGCTTGCGTACTTACTAAGCTGTCTCGTAAATGAGGTTTGCTGTCCCCGGACAAGCGCTACAAACTGTGCCGAGAACGTCTCACCCATATTCTCGTCTGCTTCCCGGGCGACTTGTGCGGCCAAGGAGTCGAGAAAGGCAGCAATGTCTTGAGTGATCCGATCCGGGTAAGCGCCGAGCGCCGCGCGGGCAACCAGGAACTCTTGTTCAGCCGCCAAACGCGTTTCGGCTAGCGGAGCGGTCGACCGAGAGCGCTCTAGCAGTGCCAGCCCGGACAACACAGCGAGCGCATGCTGGCCCGCACCGAGCGCCTCGAACCGAGGAGTCTCCCATGCCTCTGGAAACGTCGCACCCCAACCAGTGAGTGGTTCGACGATCGGAAACGCAGACCGAATGATTTGCCAGCCGAACGAGTCGACTCGGCGTCCAGCTATCTCCGGGAAGATGATCAATGCGGGGCGGTACGCGTTACTCATCTCCGCGGGAGTCAGAGCCGCGAGCGTTCTCTCCACCACGAGGAGCCAATCGACAACGTTCTCGGCCTTTACCGCAATGGCATATTGCTGTGGCGGCCAGCCATCATGAATGCCCTGGACCATCCTTGAGTAAGAAGCAGCCTCCCGACCGAAATCTCGGATGACCGCGAGTCTCTCCTGTTGTCCGCGCTCGGCACGCCGCAACGCGTTCCTGGTTGACAGGTCTGCCGCGCGAGACAAGGCCCGCTGCGAGTCGCCGGACCGTGCGGCTCGTCGAATGTCCTGCGGCATAGTGCCAGCTGACCCGACCTCCTGGAGCACGGTCGCGAGTTGTTGGAGCTCTCGCTCAACGACGTCAAGCAGCCCGCCGGGATGAACGCCGATCATCTCCCACTGCTCTTGCCGCGCCTTGCCCACTGCATCCACGAGGGTTTCACTGATATGCGAAGCGAGCGCTAAGTAGCCTGAAGCGTCGGTCAGCCGACTTGGGAGGTCCACCGCGATCGCGGAAAGCAGAGTCTGGAGACTATCCGCGATAACGGAGATTTCAGCCGCAAGAGGCTCGCGAAACACCGGGACCAGTCGACGTGAGAGCGCGTCAAGTTCAACGCGTGAGGCGTGAATCGCAGACATGGCAGAAGGACGATTCTCGCCACGGAGCCACACACGGATAATGCTTGGGAGGAGCGATTCGGCGATGGTGATTCCTGCTAGCGCGATCTCCATACGATCAGTCGCTGTTAGATCGTGCAAGCGAGCTGCGGCGAACCCAGCGGTCTGCCGATGGCCGCTCACAGACGACCGAGAGTGAAGATACTGCCGACGAAGCGTCGACACTCCCATCAAGTTACCTCCAACCTCATAAGGCGCTCCGTCCGACCAGATCGTGGTGATGTCTGCATGTACGACGCTCGGGTTGAGGGCGATCCCTAAACGAGCAAATTCCTTGGCGTTTCGGTCAGCGTCACCCTGCACTTGATCGGAAATGTGGAGGATCTGGCCACGGAAAACTGCGCCTTCAGGTCCGTCAACGATTCCTGCCGTCGTCGCCCAGGGGAAACGCTCGAGGATGCGCTGTTGCGCGCGGTCAGCACCGCCCGCGGCCGCGAGCAGTAGTTCCGCAACTTCCGAAGCAAACGTAGCCGCTGTTAGCAAGAGGTCAGCCAAGTCGTCCAGATCTGGTTCGACGTCGAGCGATCGGACGGGGCGGCCTTCGTCGCGCATCCGCCTAAGTGCCTGGACGAGGTCGCTGGCGATCGCCGGCGCAAGGCTTTGAGAATATCCGAGCGCCTGGTTCACACTGGCCAAATCTGGCGAGTCGAGTATCACTTCACCGAGTCGTTGCACACCCACTTGTTGCACAGCCCTATCTAAAGAATCGAAAGGCTCGCGCACTGCAGCACGCAGCTCCGCAATCGCCGCTGAGACGTTTTCAGGGAACGGCAAACCCGCTAGGTCCGAATCGATCAGCGCCAGCTGGATCGCGAGGAGTTTTGACGGCGGTTGCACATCGTGTCGATCGAGTACTTCGACCCACCGCCCTGATCGTGCGCTCAGATCGACGAACTTCACGGCGCGGAGCCCTTCGAGCACATCGGCGTTGGTGCCCGACTGCATCCTGAGGATAAGCGCCTCTACGGCCGCTGGCAAGGCGGCCGGGAGGTCTTGCGAGATTCCTGCTAGCAGCGCCGGTAAGGCAGGAGCAGGAAGCATGGACACGAGCTTCACTGTCGTCATGCTGGCCGTCGGTGGCGGCAGCTCATGGACGATCTCAGAGAGGAACCGTGATCTCAGCGGATGTAGCCCTTGCACCGACTCACTCACGACTTGAACGAGGTGTTCCTCGTTGAGCCGTGTCAGGGCACGTCGCAGGCTGCCAGAGCCGTTCTCAAACTCCGACAGTTCCGAGATAGGCACAGAGAGCGCCCACCTTCCTGCGGTTGCGATCAGGGCGAGGATCTGGAGCTCAGTCTCTTGCTGGGCCCGGACGCGCGAGAGCACTTGGTCCCGCAGGACGTCTCGAAGCCGACGGCCACGCGTGAGCATGTAGGTGAACTCCATCGTCAGTCCGTCCGCTTCGACGTACGCCTCACGCCAATGCGCGTTTGAGGTCAACCCGCGTTGCCGAAGATTCTCGTGCAGCGATTCGGCGATATCCTCCGTAAGGGTAACCTCCACGATCGCGCTCCCGGCCCGATCTTGAACGCTGACGAGGTCCTCATTGCGAACCGTCCCGAGCAGCATGACGCCTTCGAAATCACGAACGGCCTGATTGATCGCGTCCCAACCGACAAGCTCGCCGGTCCCGACGCCGTCCACGACCAGACCGATCTGATTTCGGCGGCTCGGCATCCGTGCAGTGAGGAGATCTCTGATTCCCTGGATGGCATCGTCCGAGAGACGAGTCACTCGATACCAGGTGACGTCGCGGCGCGTGTAGACCGTCGACCAAAGCGCAGTTGATTTTCCAACTCCGGAAGGACCGGCCAAAAGGACGGAAGCACCCGAGTTCAGGCTCTCGATGGCCTGCGCGGCGATATCAGGCATCGGCGCTGGCAAACCAGATGCGATATGCGAAGGTCGGGCTGCGGTGCCCAAGTAGTAGTCATTCGCCGCCACGTCGCTCGAGAACTGAACGGGAACACAGATGCCATCCAGGAGTGCCCGCTCCAGGGCATCTCGGTCAAGGAGGGTTAGCACTTCTTCGATTCGCTTCGAGATCGAGCTCACGTTCACGAACGCCGCGTCGTCCGGGTCAGGAGCTGCCGCGTTTCGATCCGCCGCGGTTGCAATGTCGATCCGCAGCAGGCGCTCAATGAGCTCTGCCGCACCGCGCACCGCCCCGGAGGCGGATGTAATCGCATCCACCGCGGCGGACTGCGCATCCTGCCAATCCAAAGTGATCAAGGTCGTCAGTTGCAGGAGCGTTCGAGCATGCTCCAAGCCAAGTCTCTCGACCACGCCTTCCACAAGCGGGTGAGTCAGCGGCAGGTCAGCCAGGACCGCGGCATGTCCGTCGAAGACCTCTCCGGAGATGCTCCGCTCTTGGACGAGCATCAAACGACCTGAGGCAATGCCTACTGCCTCGCGGGTCAGGTGCTTGGCCCACATCTCCTCAAGAAATCCGAGAGTCTCGCTGACTGAGAATGCGCCTCGCTTCTCCTGGCGACTCTTCACCTGCACGAACGTTAGCTCGGGCCCCTCGATATGTAGATCTTCGAATCCCTCCGGGACGATGCGACGCGCATCCAACTCGCCTGCGATCAGCCGGCCGCTAAGCCACGCACCGACCGCGTCCTGATAGTGAAAACCTCGCCCCGCTATCGCCCCTGACCGACTCCAAACGTTGAGCATCCCCTGCCTCCTCTCCTCATGAATCTAACGACTGACGCAGGGTTCGTCGCCGCCAGAAGATGGCGATCGCGGATCTCATCGTCTTGCAGAACGGCCACGACTGAGCTGTCGAGAAGTCGGCTCGGCGGATGCCGCCATCCCGCCTGACTGATGTGTGCCCGTCCGGCCAGCGTCGCGTGTATCGCTCCCAGCGCGATAGAAGCATCGTCTGCACTCATCGACGACGCTGTCCTGGTAGGTTACTCCGCCCCAATTGGCGGAGCAGCGCGCGACTTCGACTCACGCAAATCACTTCAAGTCCATGAACATCGGGTCCGGGTCATCGTCACCCGGCAGAATCGCGTGGCTTACCGTGACGAACCGCTTCGCGCGATGCACCGTAACGTCCCGGTCCGACAACGTCAAAGTCGGGGTCGGCGGGCCGAAAGAACGGCGCCACAGCTCCGAGTCAGCTGGGTCGTCCGCAGGCGGCGGGTCGGAGCGGACGTCATCGGCGCTCGCCCAAACGAGCACGTTCTTGCCGTTTTCATCCCCGCTCAGGAGGTGGCTCTTCCAGGCGATTCCGTCCAGCTTCTTCTCTGGGGCCCATCGGAAGTACTCACCGATGATTTGAGTTACCACGTACTCGACGCGCTCCACGCCGGTCAACCGCACCGACTGAGTCAGGCGCTCCTCGAAGTCGTCGGCGAACCGCGCGAACAAGAATTGACGCCGCTTGTCCACCGCGAAGATGCTCGGTGGCGCTGGCTGCTTTGTGAAGTCCAAGACCGTCAGCGGCCGCTGGACGACAAACCCTCCGACAATTGCGTCGTCAAACAGGCTGTGCAGTGCGATTTCTTTCACTGCGATCTGGCGCGTCGTAGCTCCGTAGAACAGGCCCACTCCCTCAGGGTTCAGCCGTCCCGCAGATGCCTTGCCGGCGGGTGCTGGGCCGAGATGCTTCGCGGGGTCGGCTCGCGCCTCATGGCGGAATGTGAAGCCGTCCTCGGCCATTCGCGCACGGTATAGCTTCTCCCCCGGCTCGACCATCGTCAGCATGTCGTCCTGGACGTAGGCCAGAAGTCCGTCCAGGAACCGCGAGACGCGAGCTGGCGGCTCGTTGCGACGCCCTTCACGCTCACGGGCGCCAACGTACACGAATCGGGATTGATACTTCACGATCTGCGCAAACCCGTCCCAGGAGAACTGGAACTCGTCCCGTAGCCCCGATTCCATCCAGTAGTTCGGTGTGGCGATAGCGTCGGCGATGTGCGCGTTCACTTCGTCTATGACCGAGGCGTCGAAGGCGCCGGAAGTACAGTCGCCGACGACGTAGTCGGTCTCATGACCAGCATTCCACTCGTCCCATTCGTCCGGTACCAGACCGCCGTGGTCGTGGTAGAGCCATGTCGCTGCGTCGTAAACCAGGCGCCCTACAACGTCCATCGACACAGCTGTTATTCGCCCATCCGTGCTGCGGTGGTCGCAATAAGAGCAAATGCGGCTGTCAGCTTCACCGATCACTAGATCGAGAAGAACGAGGTCGGTGATGTGGGAAAGGCAGATGGTCTCGGTCAGGCCGGTGAAGCCCTCGGGTTCATACATGAGCCGATGCTAGCCGTGCCAGCGTCGGAGTTGCGGACGCCGTCGCGGGTGGATTCGGGAAGGCCAGACAGGCCGGACAGGTCAATACTCGAATCTTCGGCACCACACGCCGAGAACACAATCTGAATGGACTATGCCTATCGCCCGCACAGGGCTGAGGACCGTGATGGACGGACGTCGCACTCGTGGAGCCGAGATCCTGTCAGAGATCCATACGGCGAGAGCGACGATGCTTCCTCTCCGGCACAGGCGGGGCTGGCGCGTTTCACGACGTGGCCCGGGGACCTTCATCGAGCCAGTGCGCCGGCGTCTCATCCGCCCAACGCTCGAGCGGGGCGGAATTGAGGCCGTAGTAGGCAGAGATCGTGTGGGCGGACTTGTAAAGGATCAGGCATCCGAGGCGGACCTGGAAGTCGAGGACCTCCGGGTCTGCCGGATAGGTCCACGACGTCACACCCTCGGATTCCTCTGCCACCGACTGTGATGCCAGCGACATCACCGATGGGTGCGACCGATCCGACAAGATGTCATAGACCCCACTGCCCTTGGTGAAGTTCTGCGAAAGGAACAGATCGCTCGCCTTGCCCAGCCCAATCATCGTCTCCCCGCCAATCCTCCAATCCCCGATTTGATCCGGGGTTTCGAGAGGCGTGTGCACCTCTGAGAACAGCACTCCGATCCGGCGAAGCAACTCATCGCGGTTCCGCTTGTACGTCTTCGCCAACGGACCGGAGTGCTTACTTGCGGTGTATTTCTCCCGCTGTAGCGCTGACGCATGCTCGAGCATCGCGCGGGCCACTCGGCGAGCGGCGGGAGCGCTGCCAGTCAGTGGCTCGAGCAGCCACGCTACCCTGCCCGCGTACTCGAGCTCGGCGCGCACCAACGGCCAGACCGCCAACGGCACCATCGGCTCCGCACGCAACTGCGTACCGAGGGACTGAAGCAGCAGCGCAATCGCGTCGACCATGCGCCCCGCCATGTACCCCGCCGCGTGCTCGGCATTCGGCACGCCTGCGGGAAGCTCGCGCTTGGCTTCGGCCGCGTCGAGAGCAGCCGCCGAGCCCGGGCGTGGACCCGCCCCCGCCTGGCGTGCGACTTCGAGCCAGGCCGCGACGAGTAGGTCACTCAGATCAGCGAGCGCAACCGCGTCGCGTTTCTCTTCTGCACCGGTCATGTGTACCAGCCGTTCTGCTCGAGGACACCGGGACCCTCATTCTGGCCGAGCATCCCGCGCTCGTGGAAGTGCCGGATGTTATCGAGCTTCGCTTTTGCGATTCGCGAACCGACCTATAGCCAGGGGTTCGACTTGAGTAGCCGGCGAGCGCAGCCTATTGAGTAGCCGGCGAGCGCAGCCTATGGGGCGAATACACTCATCAGGAGGAACACAGACATCCGCAGCAAAGGAAGAGAACGGAAGGCCTTTCTAGTGCTCCAGATATCGAGCGGGATGTATTTCGAGAGCGACAACCCCCACGAGACCGTTCACCGGCGGGTTCTTTACTCGAATGGCATCCGGGTGCGCGCGGATGACGTGGAGTTGCCGATCGGGACGTTGCGATTCTCCACGGGACACGGGGATGTCCGGGGCCTTCAGATCGAGGTCATCGATCGCCTAGAGCGAACCAACGCCGACGGTAGCGACTCGATCCACATTGCTACTGGAGGAGACGAGCTCGTCGCGGACGCCGCGGCAGTCGTTGCCTTCGGTCTCGACGTCGTTGTTTTGCAGGACCAGGATCTGACCGGCCGAGTTATCGCGGGTGGAGGGTCGGGATTACGGCGGCGCGAGAAGCTGCTCGCTCACGTCCTGGAGCCCGCCCGATTCATTAGCGACTCTGAAATAGACGGGCTCCGAAGTTTCTGCGACCAACTGATAGCTTTACAACGCCCTTACTTCGAGTCAGCGATGCGCGCCGTTCGGCGAATCGTCGATGCAGTGACGTTATCGAGCAGCGACGTCGCTCTGTCCTACACGCTCTTCGTTGCAGCGCTCGAGTCGCTCGCGAAAGACTGGCCGGCGCCGGAAGCCCCCTGGAGTGACTACGAGCCGAAGAAGCGCAAGATTGTCGACGCGGCATGTGAGGAACTCGACACTACGAATCGCACGAAAGTACAGGAGGCCGTGCTCGCCATTGACCGGCTCGCCCTCAGGCGCAGATTTCAAGGATTCGTACTCGACCATCTCGCTCCCTCCTTCTTCCGAAGCGAAGCCTCGGATGCACGCGACCCAATCCGTGCGGTCGACCTTCCTAAAGCACTAGATTTCGCGTATGTGGTGCGCTCCAAGACCATGCATGAACTGCGCGATCTTGCCCCCGAGCTTCGAGAGCTCCCCGGCCACGGAGAAACGATCTGGCACGACGGCAAGACGGTGTTGAGCCTCGAGGGCCTCCACCGGATCTGTCAGCACGTCGTACGTCAGTATGTCGAGCGGGCACCGAGAGGAGTAGATCCTGAGTTCAATTCCTCCTACCGCAGCGCCATTCCGGGTATCGTGCGTGTCCGCATGGCACCGGAGTATTGGATCACCGGGTTCGATAACTTCGGTACGTCCGAGGCACCACGAGTCTTCTCGGTGCTGGTGGAATCACTGCGGAGCACGGGTGCGGGAGAATCCGAGGGCGTCATCGACATGCGAACCCCTATACGCCGGCTCGGAGCACTACTCAGGAACGGGTCGAAACCGGCAGATCGTCTAGCGCTTGTCGCGAGCATCGTCCTTTGGAACGGATGGGTCGCTGACGAACTGCGCATCACTGAGTTCAATGAGACCGTCGAGTCCCATGCCAAGTTGTTGGAGGCGGCGACCATGTATGCGTACGCCTTGTGGGCGCTCGGAGGCTCGATCGAGTGGAGCGGCGCCGACCTCGAGAGCCTCGCCGAGCAGCGCGAGGCTGACCTCAAGCAACAGGGAAAGCGCCTGCTCGAGTTGCCGGTTATCTTCGACGCCGTCCTGCACCTCGATTTAGCGCAGCGCGCTTCGATTGGCGGCAATCAGGAGCGAGCTCTAGTTCACTTGTCAAAAGCGGTGGAGCTGCTGCCAGGCGACCCCGAGTTGATTGAACTCGAGTCCCAAACGGCAGCCCAAGGGATCATGCCGCCCATCGATCTCAGAGCGCTCATCCTCAGAACTGATCGCGCGGCACCTCAGACTTGATCAAGGCTCTGCACCAGAGTGCCGAGCCTCGTGTGCAACTGCACCGCAGTATCAAAGCGCCGCACCGATTGACGAAGCAATCCGATAGTCCGCCGTTCACCAACCACGTGATCGGCGTAGCCCGCGGCTGTGCAGAGGTACATGAGATCGGTGAGGTCGTTCTCCTCCCAGCGGGCGCCAGCGACCATCTTGTCGGCCATCACCGAGCGGAACAGAGTGATCGCGGGGGCGCCGAGACACCCCTGGTCCCAAGCACCTGCGAACCACTCCGTCGCTTGAGCAGGAGTCGCGCCGATCTCGGCGGCAGCATTTGCTATCTCCTTAGTCGCGTCTGCGGCGGCGAATAGCTGCGCGGCCTTGCGGCGATCACTCTTGCTGCGTTGTCGTTCTCCGTCCAGCCAAGAGGAGAACCGCTGCACACGTGCCAACCATCCGGCGAGGGAGCCGCGCGGCGTCGGCTCACGGTCCAGAAGGCACCCTACGTAGACGGTGTTCGACAGGGTCGACAGGTAGCCGAACTTCCACGCCTCGGGGAGATCGTCGGGCAAGGATACCCGCTCGTCATCTGCTCGGATACTCGGGTCCAGCGCGGCGTACGGCTCGAGCGTGATCACGGGGGCCGGTGGCGCGATGTCGATTCCCGCGAGTGCAGCGAGGCGTTGTCGGAATTCGCCCGCTCGCACTTCCAGCGCATCTCGCGTCTGCCAGCCACGACTCCCAGCGAGTATCGTCCGTGACAATTCCGCACGCCCGACATCATTTGACCAGGCACCGGTTTCCGACAGATGAGCGGACGACAACGGCAGGATGACCTCGCCCGCTTCGGCCATCCTGAGCAGTCGCACTGCCGCGAGACGCTCGGAGTCCGAAACACGCTGAGGTGCGAAGAGCGACTTACTCAGAGTGCTCCACTGGTTCTGGTCCAGGTACACGACTGGGCGACCACGAGTCGGCGAAGGGTCCCTCGCAGTTCCGAGCTCACACTCGAAGCCGTAGCCATCGCGAAACTTGAAGATCAGACGACGATGCCAGGGGCGATACTCGACCACCGAGAACAGCTCAAGCATAACTGCGAGATCGGTGGGATCCGCCTCGGCAACGACACGACCGTCCGCAAACTTGACAGCGATTAGCCCGTCGTCTCGCCACTGGATCGCGTGAATGCGCATGGACACGAGACCATTTTCCCGCATGGCCGGGTCGCGCTTCGCGGCTTCAGATCCAGCCCGGCCAGGAGCCATCGATGAGCGCTCGCGTCCAAGGAGAAGTCGTCCGTCGTGCCCGATCTCGTCATCTAGCCGCCATCAAGCCAAGCGGCAGAACACCGAGGATCGAAGACAGCGTCGCGAGCACTCAGGCTGTCGTCATCGCCACCGCGCACCTTCGAGGATCTGCTCAATGGGACGCGGGTCGGCACCCCGTAGTAGCCACTGAATGGGCGTCTGCAGCTCGCTGCGATAGATCAGGCTGTCCTTCGGCGTGGTCATGAATCCCTCGACACTCGCGGGGTGCCAGTCTTCGAGGAGCCACGTCACGACGAGCGCGAGGTGCGGCAGAAGCCCGTCATCGGTTTGGTCTGTGAATTGCCATTTCGGGTAAGCCGTCACACCGGATGCGTCGAACGAATACAGTGCGCCCGCTCGTTGGCCCATTCGGAGATCGTCGACTTCCAGCCCTAGCCGCGCCGCGGCCGCTCGCTCACCGTACGAACGCGCGACGGTTCCGAGACGTGTGCGGTTCTCATCCTCGCGCAGCTCGCCGCGAGCCACCCGTTGCTCGGTCTGAGCGAACTGCTCCGCCGTGAAAGCGCCGGAATCGACGAGATACGCACGCTGTTCCATCGATATGCCGGGGCTCGGCGGACGCATGCGCCGAGAAAGGCGGGCCGCCTCGCGTTGAAGCGTTTCCATGATCTCCGGGTCGCACTCGCTCGCGTCGATCGATTCGAGCAGCTCTGCGGCAGCAGCATCCAGAGTCAGCGGTCGCTCGAGGTTCGACATCCGGTTCTCCTGTCTGAGACGCGAGCCGATACTGCGATCGTACGCCGCGAAACGGTTCGCTTCACCCGGTCACGAGCTCGCTCCGCGCCCGTGAAACCCGACCACCGCGCTGATCACAATGTCCTACGCACCTTCCGGTGCTTCAATAGCGCTGCTCGCACGGTCAGGATGCGGCGCCAAAGTCGCTCCGGCGCCTCGAGCGCCGGCCCAGATCGCGACGACGTGAGTGACCACTTCTCACCTCCGATGTGGAGAGCGGAGTTAGGTTCGTCGACGCCAATCGTTTCCGCGAAACGGGTTACATTCTCACCAGCACGCGCGACCGCACCAAGTCTCATCAGCACTGAAGCAATCGCCTTGTAAGACGCGTGCTCGTAGGTCAGGAGCGTCTGAAGCGCCGGAGACGTCAGAGCCGCCATCGTTTCGACCAGGCGCGGCAGGCCGGTGACTTCTTCCTCGAGACCGATCTGTTCTGTCGAGAGGCGAGCGGGGTGCCACCACTCGTGGATGATGTCTCGCGCGATGGTTGCAATGGGCGTGCGATATCCAATCGACTGTTGATGCAGGCTTCCGTTGAGTCGCTTCTGCGCGATTAGTGACGGGACGTGGTCGCGGACGTCGACGTCGAGTCCGTTGCTGTGCCATCGGGCATGCCTGACACAGATCGGCCCGCTGAACCTTTCCACGAATACCAGATCTCCTCGCGAGCATCGCCTGCAGAGGGTCGTCGGTCCGAACCCTTGGCCATTGCAGAAGGCACAGGCGCGCACCCACATCGTGGGGTCGTGCTTGCACGTCGAGTAGCTGCGTCTGATTCTGGGCATCGCATCACGACGCAGTCCGCCGAGCTCCTCGATCGCGACTCGCGCTATCGGCGGTGTCACTGCGATGCCGAGTTCAGGGTCCTCCGCTCTCAGTGCACGCCACGCTTCATACTCGGAGATCTGATTGGCCGCGCACAGCCGACTGAAGAAGCTCGAGACGGTTTCGTCGGGGTAGAACCGGACTGGCACCGGCAGCGCCCTCATCAGAGCCGCTCCGCTTGCCGGCGTTTCAGGTCGCGTTCGAAGAGCGCCGCTTCTAGGGTTTCCGAGCCGTCTTGCATGGCGTGTAGCGCGGCGAGCTGGAGGAGATCCTTGAGCGGGCCGATCTCCCCTCCGGTGAGCGCATGCAGGGTCTTCGCGCTTGCGAGAATCTTCCCCGCAGGCTGCTGCAGTAGGCCGAGCGAGTCCTCGATGGCCAACAGAAGGTCACCCCAGTCAGCCTGTCCTCGTTTCGTAGTGATGCGGAACGGGGATGCCGGGTGCAGTTCGAACCGTTTGCGGATCTGGCCCTCGCGAGTACCGTCGAGCAGCCCTGTCTCTTCCACAGCGATTCCCGCGTAGACGAATGTGCCGCCGCATCGCTCGGAGAGTTGCTTCAGCATGTCAGATGCTTCGATGTTTTGCCGAAATCGCAGATCGAGATGATGCACGTCATCAATCAGTACGAGTTCGGTTCGGCAACGGCGCAGGGCGTTCGCGACAGTGTCGAGGAGGGTTCCGTAGGTCGCTCGGCTCAGCGTGGGAAGGCCCAGGAATCTGGCGAACTCCAGGAGGAGAGCTTTCGCCGAGCACTGGGCAGGTACGGCGACGTAGGCCACAGGAGTCCACCCTTCTGCTGCTGTGGGCTGAGCGGTCTGTCTGCGGCGAAGTTCGTGCTCCTTGCCGATCTGCAGCAACGTCGTCGTCTTTCCTTGGCCTGGTTCTCCCGAGAGGATCAGCCCGAGCTTCCCAACCTGGCGATGGGCGTTCAGATACACCCGGTCGCGTGCGGCGCGTTGGAACTCTACGAACTGCGGTGTCTTCACAAAGGCTCCGGCCTGTGAGTAGCGAGCACGCGCCCAGTTGTAGATCTGGCGATCCTCGGGCGTGAGCCTCCCGAGGACGGCGAACGGGATCTCTGCCGGTTTCTCGATCTTCAGCTCGACGAAATCACGCCATCCCTCACGCGTCGCAATCTCCATTGGCCCCTACTCGCCTTCGTCTGTCGTCGGTTCCGAGATGAAGGAAAAGCCACCGCGGTTCGGCCATTCCTCTTCCTGCGGTACTGGCACGTCGGTCTTTGCGCCGTCGCTTAGTGGGGTGGTGGCGGCTGATGCTTCCGCGCTGAGCAGATTCATCGGGTCTGCCGCCACCGCCTTCTCACGAGCGGATCTCGTGACCATCGGCTTGTTGTTGCCTCGTCCGGCATAATCGCGCATGGCGTGCACGAGATCGAGATCCTGCTGCCCGTCGCGGTCGACGGAACGGTGCGCAGCGCGCGCAGACCTCCACACGTCCCCCATCATCGGGAGTTCGTGCAGGCCGTTCGACCATCGCAGCGGGATGAACTCGCCGTTGTCCTCGAGCCACACGACATGCAGGTTGTAGGGATCGACACGGATCGGCCACTTCCCCTTCTGCCGTTTCGACTGCGACTCTCGTCGCCTGTAATGGGCAAGGCGTTCGGAGTCATAGATGCGGTGCTCGATGGTGACTCCATATCGATTGATCCTGCGGTGCACGATCGGCAGCAGCGCGATGAAGTCATCTTTGGCGAGGGGCACGTGGAGCTCCGGGACGACCTCTCGAAACGCTCGACACATCTCGTTCGGGGTCAGCGAGATCGTTGGTTCCAAGGGGTCGCGAAGTCCGTCGTGGTTTCGGTTCTGCCACTCGACCGCCACCCAGTCCTCCAGCAGCTCTTGCATCTGAGCGATGGTGAGCAGCTCTGCCGACTGGGCTTCGACGTTCTTCCCACGGTGTTCGACGCTTCGTCCTACGTATCCCTTGACGTGCTGCAAGAACAGCGACGAGATCGATGCGAAGGTCCGCTCGACATGGGCCTTGTCTGTCGGCGTGTGAGGGGCAGCCTTCGTGAGCGAGATCCCTAACGCCGCGCAGACCGCGCGAAAGTGTTGAGAAAGAAACGGTCGACCGTTGTCGGTGGTGATCGTCTCCGGGAAGATGAACGGCTGCGCGAGCCGAAGACGTTCATACCTCTCCTGATCGATCAACGCCTCTTCCGCCCACGCAGTCGAGAGCAGTCTTCTCGTTTCACGGGCTCCCTCTGGACGCCGTCCGTAGGGAACCAAGGCGCGCGCAAGCACGATGACCAAGTCCATGCTCTTTGTGGAAACCGGACGCAACACTGCCGACAGAATGGAGCGGGTCGCGACGTCGACCATGATCGTCAGCTCGGGCCGACCCACGGTTGCAGCGTCGATACGCACCATCACGTCCAGTCGAGTGGTGTCTATCTGCACGTGCTCACCAGGGCGTAGGCCGGGTCGGCCACCGAGAGCACGGTCCGGACGCAATGACAGAGATTCTCGAGTCTTCGCAGAACCGAACGAGAATCGTCCGCGGTCCTCTGCAGCAAGGACCCGATAGAAGGTCGCACGGCTCGGCATCGCGACATCGTCCCCATGGTTCCTTCGGACTAGGGCTTCAACCTGCGCGAGGATGACCGCCTTGCTGGTCGTGGATTCTCGCGCGCGACGGGCGAGAACAATGTTGAGGGCCTCGATGACGCGCGGGTCAATACTGGATGATCGTCTTACGCGCCCTTCACGAGAACGTCGATCCGCGACTGCAGCGATCCCGCCCTCGTTGTAAGACTTCAGCTTGCGGAAGACGGTCCGTGCCGTCACGGTGCGACCAAGCTCGTGCGCGAGCCGAGTTACTTCCTTCTCGACTGCTTCACGTTGCTGACCGTGTGTCTCGGAGGCAGCCGCGATTCGAGCAAGGGCCTCTCTCCACACCAGAAGCTCGCTCGTTGACTGTGCTCCTTCGACGAGCGTCTCCGCCGCTCCGAGGAGGAGATCAGTCGCGGGAGGCTCGGCGGCACGGTTGAGTTCGTCATGGCTGACGTCGAACTCGCCACCATCCTGGTCTCGCAAGGTGACTGCGGACGGACGCACCACGATCACGTCATAGGTCTGTCCGCGCCACACGATGCGCGATCCTGCTGTAGCGTTCATGCGTCGTTCCTCCACGTCACGAGGGTCCTCAAAGACAACGGTTGTTCCAGATCTACATCGAGGCGACGACTCCAAATCAGCGCGTAACAGCGCCCCAGTCCTTCCTGGCCCCCGCCCAGTCGTTCCGCTGCCTCGCTGATCGTTCCGGCAAACCCGGACAGCGCCTGCGCCAGGTCGTCGACCGACCACCTTGGCTCACGGAACCGCATCAAGAAGCGGGCGTTGGCGTCGCGTATCGGGGAGTCTTCCGAGTACACGACGTAGCGCCATCCGAAGTCAGCGCACAGCACGGCGGTTCGGTCGAATACTGCTCGCGCTGCGGCATCAATCCGCTGCAGCGGCCGCACATCGACGAGCATCCTCGACCCGTCGGCGAACCGTACGAAGAAGTCCGGGGCATGATTGCCGGGAACGGTGCCGAGCCAGCGAATCCACATCGGTTGGCTGGTGACGGAGCGGACGCCCTCAAGACGATCCAGTTCGATCAGGAACGACCGTTCCGCAAGCGACTCGAACCCGACGTGCGCCTGCACGCCCTGCATGTAGAGGAGACCGGAGTAGTGCTGCTTGCCCGGCCAGGTTGGGAAGTCGCGCACCGGTTCGCAGTCTTCGAACGGCACGCTCCCAACATCGGCAACATCTACCTCGACTCGTACGCCGTCGAGCTGATACTCGATCCGACGAGGAACGACCGCGGGCGCCTCGGCCGGCGCTGGCCACACAAAATTCGAGAACATCATCCAAGCCCATCGACGAACAACAGTTGTGTTCGTCCGGCGGCCTAAGACGACGTGAAGCCGAACGCGCCCCTCGCTGACGATGACTCATCGAGGTGAATTGGGAGATGTGCCTGCTTCGCCGATCAAGCTACGCGGACGCCGCTCGCGGGCACGGGCGACACGCCGAGGAGTTGTGACAGATAGGTGAGAAGACTGACACCTACGAGGAGCGTTACTGACAGGTACGTGAGATATTGACAACTCCCGAGAGATGGGACAACCCTTCCAGTATCCGCCCGAATCATCGTGATCAAACCGTTGCATTCGTTACCTCGCCGTTATACAGTGATCACACGGTGAATGTTTGCTGTGGCATCCACCGCATGTGATTGCAGGACACTCTTGGTGCAAGGGACAAGGGCCGGTCGGGAGCCTCTCCGACCGGCCCTTTACTGCGCCCGGTACTCTGTGAGGATGACCGATCGGAAGCTCGCGCTGGAGGCCTGGGAAAGCCTCTTCCGCGCGCAGCACGAACTGTTCACCGAGATGGCGGCGGACTTCGACACCGGCGATATCACCCAGGCCGAGTACGACGTACTGCTCACGGTGACGCGCTCGCCGGAGATGACAGCGCGGCTGCGCGACATCACCGCCAACATGCTCATCAGCCAGCCGAGCGTCTCCCGCCTCGTCGACCGGATGGTGACCCGGGGGCTGGTCGCGAAATGCGCCGACCCGGACGACGGCCGCGGCGCCCTGATCCGCGCGACGGACGAGGGTGCCCGGGCGTTCCGTGCGCTCGCCACGGTGCACGGCCGGTCGATCGCCGACCGGATGTCACGCCTCGACGACGAGGAGCTGCGTCTGCTCCGCGACCTCGCGGAGAAGCTCCGCACCCGCTGACCGCTCCCCATCTCCACAGGCGCCGCGGTCGGGGGCGTGTCCACCGACGACGGCATCATGACGGCCGCGACGGTGGCGGGCGTCGCTTTTCTGGCAGGGTGGGTTGCGCACGCCCACATCGACCGTGGGCATATCGGACCGCCCCCTCGGGGGGAACCAGGGAGGTCATCCATGGAGATCGCCGGAATCGTCGGCATCCTCATCGTCATCGGGATCGCGGTTGTCGCCGCGATCGTCGTCCTGCTGATCCTGCTGCTGTTCGCACGCAGCTGGATCAAGGTGGCTCGCGCCGACGAAGCGCTCGTCATCTCCGGACGCAAGCAGAAGGTGCAGCGTGCCGTGATCGGCACCGACGGCACGAGCAGCTCCGAGATGTCGGAGTCGCCCGTCACGGTCATCGTGAACGGGAAGTCGCTTGTCAACCCGATCACCCAGCGCCACGAGATCATCTCCCTCCGGTCGCGGCAGGTGTCGCTCAACGCCGAGGCGCAGTCGCTCGACAACGTGACGCTCAACGTCGACGGCGTCGCGATCGTGAAGATCGGCTCCGACCCGCTGCTTGTGCGCCGGGCCGCCGAGCGCTTCGCCTCCCAGGACAAGGCCATCGAGCAGTTCACCACCGAGCAGCTCGAGGGCGCCCTGCGCGGCATCGTCGCGACGCTCTCCGTCGTGGAGCTCATGCGGGAGCGCAAGAAGTTCTCCGACCAGATCGCCGCCGACGTCTCCCAGGAGCTCGCCGAGCAGGGCCTCATCCTCGACTCCTTCCAGATCAAGGGCATCACCGACAAGGTCGGCTACATCCAGTCCCTCGGTGCCCCGGAGATCCAGGCGAAGCGCCAGGCCGCGGAGATCTCGCAGACCAACGCCGACCGCGCGATCAACCAGAAGAACATCGCGAACCAGGAGGCGAACCTCGTAGAGCAGACCGCGCTCGACACGAACACGGCCAACGCCAACGCCGGAATCGGCCGCGCCCGCGCCGAGGCGGAGCAGGCCGAGCAGCTCGCCCGCGCCCAGGCCGAGCAGGCCGTGCTCCAGCAGCAGGCCGAGAACAAGCAGGCGCAGCTCGACGCCGACGTCAAGCGCGTCGCGGACGCGCAGCGGTACGAGGCGGAGACCCGCGCGCAGGCCGAGCTCTACACGCGTGAGCGCGCGGCCGAGGCGGCGGCGATCGAGCAGGTCAAGCAGGCCGAGGCGCGCACCCGCATCGCCGAGCAGCAGGCGCAGGCCGACAAGGCGCGCGCCGACGGTGAGGCGGCGGCCGCGATCGCGAAGGCCACCGGTGACGCCGACGCGCTGCGCGCCCAGGCGGAGGCGGAAGCCGAAGCCCGTCGCCTGCGCGCCAACGCCGAGGCCGAGGCGATCCGCGCCGAGGGTGAGGCCCGTGCCGCGGCCGTCGAGGCTGAGGCCAAAGCCATCGCCTCCAACCAGGACGCGTTCCTCTCGCAGCGCGTTCTGGAGGTGCTGCCCTCGATCATGTCCGAGTTCGCGAAGGGCTACGCCGCGATCGGCAGCGTCTCGATCGTCGGCGGATCCGGCGAGGACGGCGCGTCCAACGTCGTCGGTGCCGACAGCGCGAAGGCCCTGCGTTCGGTCTTCGACAGCGTGCACTCCGCGACCGGCCTCGACCTCGCCGGCATCATCCAGGGACAGGCCGTCGGCCGCGGTTTCGGAGCGGGAGTCGCCGAAGCGTCCGCGCCCGCCCCGGCGCCGCGTACGCCCGCGCCGACCACTCCACCGCCGCCCGCGCCGCCCGCTCCCGCCGCGGAGTAAGAAGCGTACGACAGCGGATGCCGCGGCCGATCGGGTCGCGGCATCCGCTGTCTCATGACCCGGCAGACTGGACGGGTGACCCGCGCCGCCTTCGACCTCACCGCCATCGGCGCCGGTCTGTCTTTCGCGGGCGCCCTCGACGACCTCTCCACCGCCCTCGACACGAGCGGATCCGTGGTCGTGACCGCGCCGCCAGGTACGGGCAAGACCACGCTCGTCCCGCCGCTCCTCGCCTCACGCCGCACCGGACGCGTGATCGTCACCCAGCCGCGCCGGATCGCCGCGCGCGCGGCCGCTCGCCGACTCGCACAGCTCGACGGCACACCCCTCGGCTCCCGGGTGGGCTTCACCGTCCGTGGCGAGCGCACTGTCGGGCCGGACACGAGGGTCGAGTTCGTCACCGCTGGCGTGCTCCTGCGACGGATGCTCGACGACCCCGGACTCGACGGCGTGAGCGCGGTCATCATCGACGAGGTGCATGAGCGTGCCCTCGAGACCGACCTCCTCCTCGGCCTGCTCTCCGAGGTGCGCGAGCTGCGAGATGACCTCGTCGTCATCGCGATGTCCGCGACCCTCGACGCGGACCGGATCGCCGCGGTCATCGGGACCGAGGAGTCTCCCGCGTCGATCGTCGACCACGACGTCCCGGCTTTCCCCCTCACCGAGCGCTGGGCACCGAGTTCTGCGCCCCGCCTCGACGAACGCGGAGTCACCCGGGGCTTCCTCGATCACGTCGCGAGTGTCACCGCCACCGCCGCCGCCGAGCTCGTCCGGAATGGCCCCGAAGCGGATGTGCTCGTGTTCGCCCCCGGCGCGCGCGAAGTGGCGGAGATCGCGCGACGAGTCCGCGACCGGAACAGCGCCTTCGACGTCCGGGAGTTGCACGGCCAGATCCCGCTGGCGGAGCAGGATGCCGTGATCCGCGGTCGTGCGTCGGAAGCCCGGCCCCGCATCATCGTCGCCACCTCCCTCGCCGAGTCGTCTCTCACGGTGCCGGGTGTGCGGCTGGTCGTGGACAGCTGCCTGGCCCGGCAGCCGCAGCGCGACGCCGCCCGCGGGATGACCGGTCTGGTCACCACCGCCGCCTCCCGTTCCTCGTGCGTGCAGCGAGCCGGACGCGCCACCCGACAGGGCCCCGGCACCGTCATCCGCTGTGTGGACGAGCGCACCTATGCTGCCGCTCCTGCGCGGCCGTCGCCGGAGATCGCCACGGCAGACCTCACCGACGCCGCCCTCCTGCTCGCCTGCTGGGGCGCCCCGGGCGGCGCCGGCCTGCGCATGATCGAACCGCTGCGAGCCGACAGCCTGGCCGATGCCGTCACGGTGCTCCGCGGTCTCGGAGCGATCGACGACGACGGGCGCGCCACGGCAGAGGGCCGTGCGCTGGCACGAATCCCCACCGATCCACGGTTGGCCAGAGCGCTGCGGGACGGCAGCCCCGCGGTGGGGAGCCGGCTCGCCGCCGAGGTCGTGGCGCTTCTCGGCGGGGACCAGCGCATCTCGGACGCCGATGTCGCCCGCGCTCTCGTCGCGTTGCGCGGAGGGAGCACGGCCGAGGCCCGGCGGTGGCGCGAGGACGCTCGCCGTCTGGAACGCCTGGTCGCTCCGGCACCGGACACCCGCGCCGGTCTCGACGGCGTCGGTCTCGTGATTGCGCTGGCCTTCCCCGAGCGCGTCGCCCACCGCGCCGAGCACTCGGGATCGGGAGCGACGTTCCTGCTGGCGTCCGGCACCCGGGCCGGTGTCAGCGGCGCCCTGGCCGCGTCGGAATGGCTCGCCGTGGCCGACGTCGCCCGAGCCTCGTCCCGGACGGCAGCCGGCTCCGGTGCGGTCATCCGCGCCGCAGCGGCCCTCACCGAGGAGCAGGTGGAGCGCGCGGCAGGCCCCTTGATGAGCGACCGCGTCGAGGCCGAGTTCGTCGGAGGCCGCGTACAGGCCCGCCGCGAACGCCGGATCAGTGCGATCGTGCGCTCATCGGTGCCGGTGCGCCCGTCGGCCTCGGAAGGCCGGGATGCCGTGGGCCGAGCACTCCGACGCGATGGCCTCGGCATGTTCACGTGGTCCGACGGGGCGGAGGCCCTGCGCCGCCGACTCGCGCTACTGCGACGTGAGCTCGGAGACCCCTGGCCCGATGTGTCGGACGCGGGTCTGCTCGCATCGCTCGACGTGTGGCTGGCACCGGAGCTCGACGCTCTCGCCTCCGGCACGCCCGCGAGTCGGCTGGATCTGTCATCCGCCCTTCGCCGTCTGCTGCCCTGGCCCGAGGCCGTGCACCTCGATGCGCTCGTCCCGGAGCGGCTCGAGGTGCCCAGCGGCTCCCGTGTACGCATCACCTACCCGGAGCCCGACGGCGACGCGACCGCACGGCCCGTCGTGGCGGTGAAGCTGCAGGAGTGCTTCGGCTGGGCGGAGACTCCCCGGCTCGTGGACGGCCGCGTCCCCGTGCTCTTCCATCTGCTGTCCCCGGCGGGGCGGCCGCTCGCGGTCACCGACGACCTCGCCTCGTTCTGGTCGGGCCCCTACGCCCAGGTACGCGCCGAGATGCGCGGCCGCTACCCCCGGCACCCGTGGCCCGAGGACCCGTGGGCCGCCGTGCCGACGAAGCACACCAAGAACCGCGCCGCGCGCTGACCCAGGCCAGGACTCCGGCTCAGCGTGTGCGCCGCCGCAGCGTGAGGGCGGCGAGCACCAGAGCGCCGACCGCGAAGGCCACGACGATGAGCAGCGGACCGAACACGTCCCCACCCTCGTCCCCCGCCGCGACCGCGTTGATCGTGTCGATCGCGTAGCTCAGCGGCAGCCACTCGGAGATGGCGTACAGCGCGTCGGGCATCTGGTCGCGCGGCATGAACAGACCGCCGAGGATGATCTGCGGGAACACCAGCAACGGCATGAACTGCACCGCCTGGAACTCGGTCTGGGCGAACGCGCTCGCCAGGAGCCCCAGCGCCGTGCCGAGCAGGGCATCGACCACCGCGACGAGACCCAGCTGCCACAGCGGCCCGTCCACGTCGAGCCCGCACACCCCGACCGCGAACGAGACCGTGATCACCGCCTGCAGCAGAGCCATCAACCCGAACGCGAGCGCGTAGCCGAGGATGAAGTCGGCCTTCTCGAGCGGCGTGGTCATCAGCCGTTCAAGCGTGCCGGAACGACGCTCCCGCAGGGTGGTGATCGACGTGATGAGGAACATCACGATGAACGGGAACAACGCCAGGATGGCACCGCCGAACTGATCGAACACACCGTCCTGCTCGCTGAACAGCCAGGCGAAGAGACCGACGAGCAGGCTCGGGGCGATGAGCATCAGGGCGATGGACCGCGGGTCGTGTCGGAGCTGCGTGAGCACACGGCCGGCGGTCGCGAACAGCCGTCGGCCGTTCATGTCCCGTCCTCCTCCTGGCGCTCGTGCGCTTCTCGGCGTGCGCGCCTGGTGGTCGCGGTGCCGGCGGCCCTGTCGCGTTCGATCAGCGCCAGGAACGCGGCTTCGGCGTCGGTCGTTCCGGTGTCGGCGAGCAGTGCGGACGGCGTCGTGTCGGCGATGATCCTCCCCTCCCGCATCAGCAGCAGCCGGTCGCAGCGCACCGCCTCGTCCATCACGTGACTGGACACGATGAGCGTGACGCCCCGATCGGCCAGGCGGCGGAACAGGGTCCAGAGCTCCGCCCGCAACACGGGGTCGAGACCGACCGTCGGCTCGTCCAGCACGATGAGCTCCGGGGAGCCGATCAGGGCCGTCGCGAGCGACACCCGCGTCGCCTGGCCGCCGCTCAGCGCATCGACGAGCTGCCCCGTCTGCGCGTCGAGACCGACCTCCTGGATGACCCGGTCGACGTCCCCCTTCGGCGCCTTCAGGAGCGCGGCGAAGTAGGCGAGATTCTGCCGCACGCTGAGATCGCCGTAGACCGAGGCGCCCTGCGTGCCGTACGCGACACGGTGCCGGAGCCGGCGGGACCCGCCCGGCTCGCCGAGAACGGTCACGTCACCGGAGGCGATCCGCTGCACACCGACGATCGACCGCATGAGCGTGGTCTTGCCGCACCCGGAGGGGCCGAGGAGACCTGTGATCTGGCCGCGGGGAACGGCGAGGTCGATGGCGTCGAACACGGACACGGCCCCACGCCGCACGCGGAGCTGCGTGATCTCGACGGCCGCATTATTCACCATGCGATGAATTATGCGCCTCGCCTCGTCGGGCGTCAACGCCTCTCAGTGGGCACAGCTTCGGAGCGCCGGATCGACACGCCGCCGCCGGCCGTGCGGTCCGGCGGCGGCGGGCGAGATCTCCGAAGCTGTGCCCGCCGCGGGGCGGATCAGTCGAAGAGGTAGCGCTGGACGGTGGGGCCGACGCGGCCGACGAGCTCGTCGACGGAGGCGCCGGCGAGCGCGGGAAGCTGCAGGACGTAGCGGCCGATGAGCATGCCGGCGATCTGCGACGCGACGAGGGCGGCACGGAAGTCGGCGTCCTCCACGTCGAGGCGGCGCGCCACACGGGAGAGCAGTTCGCGGGAGAGGAATCCGGCGAGCAGGGGCGTCGTCAGTCTGCTCCCGATCGCCGTGCGCAGGAGGAGCACGCCGCGGCGGCGCACGTCGGGCTTCTCGAACGCGTCGAGCACATAGCGGACGAGCCGGGCCCCCGCTTCGTCCTTCGGCCCCGCGAGGATCTCGGGGACGTCGAGGTCGGGGCGCAGCGGTATTCCGGCGGCCTCGGAGAACAGGTCGGCCTTGGTGCCGAAGTAGTGGTGGACGAGCGCGGAGTCGACCCCGGCGCGGGCGGCGATCGACCGCACCGTGGCGCCGTCGTACCCCTGCGCACCGAACTCGTCGACGGCCGCGGACACGATGCGCTCGCGGGAGTCGGTGCCGCCGCGCGGGCGCCCGCGTCGTCTCGGCGCCTTCTGCTCGGTCATGCCCGCCAGCCTACGGCTCCGCGGATCCTCACTCACCGAGCAGATGCCGGAGATACCGCTGCGGCTGCCCGAGGAACGAGCGCCAGTGGTTCACGATCTCGAGGTCCTCCCAGGCGGTCGGGCGGAGTCCCCACTCCCCGACCTCCAGGATGGCCGCACCCGGAAGCGCCGCGAGCACCGGCGAGTGCGTGGCGCACAGCACCTGGCCGCCCTCGTCGGCGATGCGCTGTAGCACGGCGATCAGCGTGAGAGTCGAGTGGAACGACAGCGCGGCCTCCGGCTCGTCCAGGCAGTAGAACCCCGGATCATCGAAGCGGCTGTCGAGCAGGGCGAGGAACGACTCCCCGTGGCTCATCTCATGGAAGGGCACATCGCCGCGCAGGGAGGGGTTCTCCTCGAGATACGTGTAGAACGAGTGCATCGTCTCCGCCCGGAGGAAGAACCCCCAGCGGTGCGCCCCGACGCCTCGTTGGAGGCGCAGCCAGTCCGACAGCGGCGACTCGCTCGGCCGCGTCCGGTGCTGCGCCTGGCGGGACCCGCCTTCCGGGGAGAGACCGTACGCGATCGCGATGCCCTCGACGAGGGTGGACTTCCCGCTGCCGTTCTCACCGACGAGGAAGGTCACTCCCGGCCCGAGATCCAGTCCCTCGCGCAGCACCTGGGCCACCGCGGGGATGTTCGTCGGCCACGTCCCGTCCGGGATCGGCGCCTCCTCGTTCGGCCGCACCGCGACGACCGGCTGCTGCCGCATGTGCCTCTCCCTCCTCCGTCGACCCACCCCTCTGTGTGCCTGCCACCCCCTCCGTGCGCACGCAACGGGCCGGGGCGCGCGAAAGGGGGTGGGTTGGCGAGGTCAGCACTCGATGACGTTCACCGCCAGACCACCCTCGCTGGTCTCCTTGTACTTCGTCGACATGTCGAGGCCCGTCTGGCGCATCGTCTCGACGACGGCATCCAGCGAGACGTAGTGGCTTCCGTCGCCGCGGAGCGCGAGGCGGGCGGCGGTGACGGCGGTCGAGGCGGCGATCGCGTTGCGCTCGATGCACGGGATCTGCACGAGTCCCCCGATCGGGTCGCACGTGAGGCCGAGGTGGTGCTCCATCGCGATCTCCGCGGCGTTCTCGATCTGCCGGTTCGTGCCGCCCATCACCGCGGTGAGCCCGCCCGCGGCCATCGCGCACGCGGAGCCGACCTCGGCTTGACACCCGCCCTCGGCGCCGGAGATCGAGGCGTTGGCCTTGAACAGCGACCCGAGGGCGGTGGCCGTCAGCAGGAACCTGCGGATACCCCGGCGGCGGTTGGCCTCCGCGATCTCCGCGTCCTCGCCGTCGAGTGCGGGAGGCGACGGCGGAGCCCCGTCGAACCCGAGCAGCGCGCTGCCCACGAGCTCGCCGTACGGCGTGACCGCGTTCCCGGCACCGAGGCCCGAGTCGGCGAGGAAGCGCCACCAGTACATCGCCACCGCCGGGAGGATGCCCGCCGCGCCGTTGGTGGGTGCCGTCACGACGCGGCCACCCGCCGCGTTCTCCTCGTTCACCGCGAGCGCGAACGCCCCGAGCCACTCGCCGGGGAGCTCCCGGTGCCCGTCGGCTTCGACCGCCTCGAGCTGCGCACGGATCGTGCCCGCACGGCGCTTCACCTGCAGCATGCCGGGAAGGACGCCCTCGGCGTGCAGGCCGGCGTCCACGCAGCCCGCCATCGCGTCCCAGATCGCATCGAGGCCGGCGGCGACCTCCTCCTCGCTGCGCAGTGCCGTCTCATTGCGGCGAGCGACCTCCGCGATGGACAGGCCGTGCTCATCGCAGAGGGCGAGCAGCGAGGCGGCATCGGCATAGGGATGCGGGAAGGCACCGGTCGAGAGGTGCGCCTCTTCCCCCTCGCGCCGGATGAACCCGCCGCCGATCGAGTAGTACGTCTGCTCGAACAGGGTGGTCCCGTCGGCATCACGGGCGATGAGCGTCATGGCGTTCGGGTGGCCGGGGAGTCGGGTCCGGGGCGCGAACACGATGTCGTCCTTCCGGAACGGCACCGCATGGGCGCCGTCGATCCGCAGCGGCTCCCCCTCCGGATACGCGGACCACGCCGCACGGACGGCCGCCGGATCGCACGTCTCCGGAGCGAGACCGCGAAGCCCCGCGACCACCGCATCCGGGGTGCCGTGGCCGATCCCGGTGGCGCCGAGCGAGCCGAACAGCGTGCACTCGACGCGGCCGACACGGTCCAGTTCCCCGGAGGCGGTCAGCTGCCGCGCGAAGTCGAGCGCCGCGCGCATGGGTCCGACGGTGTGCGAGCTGGACGGGCCGACGCCGATGGAGAAGAGGTCGAAGGCCGAGACGTACGCAGTCACCCCTCCAGGCTACGCCGAGTTCGGGATTCCGGTTCACCGCGATTAACCGCGCGGCCGGCGGGTCCGCGTCAAGGCCCTTCATCTCCCGGAGAATCGGAGGCAGGCTGAGGGCACGACATCGCAGAAAGGGACGATCATGACCGACAGCACTCCCGAACCGACCGCGAACGACGAGCTCTCGCCCGAGGCGCAGACCCCCACCCCGACCCCGGCCTCCGACACCACGGAGGGCGAGGCGACGACGCCGGAGCAGGCGGACTCCCCCGAGGACGCGGACCCGGCCGAGGTCCCGAGCACCGAGGAGCTGGAGGAGCCCAGCACCGAGAAGGCCCCGGGCGAGGAGCCGAAGGCCCCGAAGCGCGACGACCCGGAGCCTGACCACGAGGCCGTCGGCCTCGGCGTCGACTGACTCCCGCCCCGAGACCCCGCACTATCGTCGAGACCCCGCCCTGCTGATGCGTGCAGGGCGGGGTCTCGACGCGAAACCGGGGTCTCGGGGAACTACTCGACGAGCTTGCCGGTCGTGTCGACGTCGCGCATGAGCTCGGCGATCTCGTCGGGAATCGCGGGGATCTCCTCGCGGGTCACGCCGGCGGTCGGCGACCAGACGAGGTTCACCTGCAGCGTGGGATCGGTGTCCGGGAAGTCGCTGCGGTTGTGGCATCCGCGGGTCTCCCGCCGCTCCCGCGCCGCCTCCAGCGTGGCTCGGGCGGCGAGCGCGGAGGCCTTGAGGTCGAACGCGTGCGCGAGGTCCTGGAACCCGGCGATGTCCGGGTGGATGCCGATGTCCTCCATCCGCCCCTCGATCATGTCGAGGTCGGCGAGGCCGGCGTTCAGCCCGTCCTCCGACCGCACCACACCGGCGTACTCCGTCATGAGGTTGCGGATCGCGCGCTGCAGAGCCCGCACGTTCTCGCGCCCCTCCGCGGCGAGGAGGTCGTCGATCTCGGCACGGGCGGCGGCGACCGCATCGGCCGACCGGCGCTGGGCGTCGAGTCCCGCGGCGTGGGCCATCGCGGCCTGACCGACGATCCGGCCGTAGACGAGCAGCTCGATGAGGGAGTTGCCCCCGAGACGGTTCGCGCCGTGGAGTCCGCTCGACGCCTCCCCGATCGCGTACAGCCCGTCGACGTCGGTCCGGTGGTCGTCCGGCCGCACCCACACGCCGCCCATCGAGTAGTGCGCGGTCGGCGCGATCTCGATCGGCTCCGCCGTGATGTCGAGCATCTGCAGCTCCATCATCGTCTGATAGACGCGCGGAAGCCGCGTCATGATGGTCTCGCGGGGCAGGTGCGACACGTCGAGCCAGACGCCGCCGTTCGCGGTGCCGCGCCCTTCCTGGATCTCGGTGTAGGCGGCGAGCGCGACCCGGTCCCGCGTCGACAGCTCCATCCGCTCGGGGTCATACTTCGCCATGAACCGCTCGCCGAGTGCGTTGCGGAGGATGCCGCCCTCCCCGCGCGCGGCCTCGGAGATGAGCGTGCCGGCGGCGTTCTCGGGCTCGATGATGCCGGACGGATGGAACTGCACCAGCTCCGGATCGCGAAGTCGCGCCCCCGCCTCGACGGCGAGCCGGAAGGAGTCTCCGGTGTTCTCGTCGCGGCGCGACGACGTGCGGCGCCAGATGCGGTTGTGTCCGCCGGCGGCGAGGATCACGGCGTCCGCATGGATGAGGTAGCGCGTGCCGTCCGCCTGGTCGAAGCCATAGGCGCCGAAGACGACGTTGTCGCGCACGAGCAGACGTGTGATGTAGACGTTGTCGAGGATGGGGACGTCGAGCTGCTCCGCGCGGGCGACCAGCGTCCGCTGGATCTCGAGGCCCGTGTAGTCGCCGGCGAAGGCCGTGCGGCGGTACGTGTGCGCGCCGAAGAAGCGCTGCGAGATGCGGCCGTCCCCTTCGCGGGCGAAGTCCATGCCCCAGCGCTCGAGGTCGCGGATACCGCGTTCGGCACCCTGGGTGACGATCTGGACGGTGTGGGGGTTGGCGAGGAGGTAGCTCTCCTTGATCGTGTCCGCCGCGTGCTGCTGCCAGCTGTCCTCGGCATCCATCGTGCCGAGAGCGGCGTTGATGCCGCCCGCCGCGAGCGACGTGTGGGCGTCCTGCCGGGGGCGTTTGCCGACGGCGAGCACGTCGACGCCGTGCTCGGCGACCTCGATCGCGGCGCGGAGCCCGGAGCCTCCGGTGCCGATCACGAGGACCGTGGTGGAGATCTGTCGTTCGGGTGCATTCATGCTCTCGACGCTAGTTAGGCGATCCTAATAACTCCAATGCATAGTTCGTCTGGAAACCATGCGGGTACGCTATGGATATGAACCTCGAGCAGCTCCGCGGGTTCGTCGAAGTCGCCCGCCTCGGCCATTTCACCCGCGCGTCCGAGCACCTCCACCTCGCGCAGCCCTCGCTGAGCCGTCAGATCTCGACCCTCGAGAGGGAACTCGGCGCCGAGCTGTTCCATCGCGCGCGCGGTCACATCGCCTTGACGGCCGCCGGCGAGACGGTCCTCCCCCATGCGCAGCGCATGCTCGCCGAGGCCGACGCCATCCGCGACGAGGTGGCCGAACTCGCCGGACTCCGCCGCGGCCGCGTGCGCCTGGGCGCCCCACCCACGCTCTGCATCAGCCTCGTGGCGGAGGCCCTCAGCTCGTTCCATGCCACCCACCCCGGCATCGATCTGCACCTCACCGAGGGCGGCTCAAGGCTGCTCGTCGAGCAGCTCGCGGTCGGGGCGGTCGACATCGCCCTCGTCACCCAGTCCGAGGGACCGGTGCCCGCGGGGGTCAGCCTCACGCACGTTCCGCTCCTCGCCGAGGAGCTCGTGGTGATCTCATCGGCGGCCGCACCTCCGGTCACCCACGGCCCGTCCGTGAGCCTCGCGCACCTCGCCACCCTCCCGCTCATCCAGTTCGACGAGAGTTATGAGCTGCGGGCCGCGATGGACGCCGCTTTCCGCGCCGCCGACCTCACCCCGACCCTCGCGCTGGAGGGTGCGGAGATGGATGCGGTGCTCCGCTTCGTCGAACGAGGCGTCGGGGTCGCAGTGGTCCCGGCGATGGTGCTCTACGAACGCCCGGCGCTGCGGTCGGCGCGCCTCGCCCACCCGGCGATGTCGCGGACGATCAGTCTCGCCCATCGCTCCGACGTCACCCCCGCGGTCGCGGTGGCCGCGATGCGCACCGCCATCATGGCCACGGCGGCCGACCTCGCCGAGCGCGACCCGGCGATCACCAGCCTGCTCTGACCGGAGCACTCGCCCCGGAACAGCGAGAACCCCCGCCGCTTCCGCGACGGGGGTTCTCGTACTGTCTCAACACAGTGTGCGCCTCGAGGGACTCGAACCCCCAACCTTCTGATCCGTAGTCAGATGCTCTATCCATTGAGCTAGAGGCGCAGGACCCGCGGTGCTTTACCGCTCAGCGGGCCGACGACCAGCCTACAACAGACGAGACCGGAAAGCGAAACGAGGCCTCACTCCCCCTTCGCGGCCGCCTTCTCCTGCTTCTTCCGCCGTTTCTCCTTGGCCCGCTGCTGCGACGAGAGCGCCTGGAGATCGACAAGGCGCAGAGCCTGCATGCGTGCCTCCCGCATGCGCGCGTAGTCCGGGTCTTGATCCGGTCGCATGCCCTCGACGCGCAGCCGGCGGTCGAGGTTGTGCCGCACGTCGGCCCAGGCCGCCGCGCGCGCCTCCTCGACGATGCTCTCCAGCCGGGCACGGTCGTCCATCATCTCGCGCAGACGCTGCGCGACGCCGAGCGACTGCTTGGCCCGCCGCCGGAGATTGCGCACATCGCGGTCACGGTAGTCGTGCGTGCCGACCGGATCGGAATGCCGGCCGCGGGCGCGCTTGCGCAGGGCGGTGACCGTGGCGGCGGCCTCCTCCGACTCCTCGGCCATCGCCCCGAGGGCAGCCCTCGCATCCTCGACGTACTTGTCGAGGTCGAAGACGCCGTCCTCCGCGATGGTGCCGATGAGGATGTGATTCTTCACGGCGAGGCGCGCAGCGGCCGTCGCGATCGCGACACCTTCGGCGATGGCATCCGCAGTCCGTCCCACCCGCACCTCCTTCTCTCGAGCGTACCCGTATCGATGCCGCGCAGTCTCGGCCGGAACGGCTCCGATCAGGATGCCGGAGGCCTCCGACATCGCGTCGTACTGCGGCTCAGCCGACGACGCCGACCCAGATCCCCGAGGCCCAGGCCTGCTGCTCGCCGGAGCAGCCCACCGCCCCGGGAAGCCGCGGACCACGGCCATGCAGTTGGCGAGGAACTCCGGGTCGCCACCGAACATCGCCCCGTACGCGCCCGAGGAGGTGAGGGAGCCCCAGACGCGGAACTGATAGATGTGGGCCAGCTCATGCGCCATCGCCCAGTTCAGGCGTCCGTCACTCCACCCGGTGATGTCGGCGCGGTACTTGATGTAGCCGTTGCTGTTGGCACAGGCCGGTGCCGTGCCGCCCGCGCACGACGACGACTCGTACAGCCCCACGCCCCCGCCGCCGACCCTGTCGAGGGCGGCGCGCACCCGCGCGTAGCCGTCCGGCCCGCTCGACGTCCATGCGGGCCCGCCGGGGCCGGCACTCTGCGACGCCTGCCATCCGGCGACCTCGGTGCCGACCTTCTGCGTGAGCGCCTCCACCGTCGCGGTCGCCGCGACCACGGTGTCCGGGTCATGGCGCTCGGCGCGCACGGTCTCCTGGGCGGACCGGGCGGACGCGAGGTGTGCCGCCGTGTCGACCTTGCCGTCCGCACCCTGGAGGACGGCGGCCAGCGTCGAGAGCTCCTCCAGGAATGCCGGCCGTACCGCCAGCACGGCAGCCCGATCCTCCGCGTCCTGCTCGGCCTGCGCCACAGCGCCGGACAGGTGGTCGGTGCGCTGTGCGGCGTCGTAGGACTGGTCGGCCAGCACGGAGAGCTCGGCCACCGCCTCGGCGCGCTCCTGGTCCAGTGCGTCGGATCGTGCGACGGCAGCCGCCGCGACGAGCACGGCCGCCGACACCGTCACCGCGAGCACCCGGCGCCTCACGGCAGGAAGCCCGTCGTGTCGTTCAGCTCGGCGTCCTGCTCCGCGATGCGCGATCGCAGAGCGGTGAGACGCTCCGCCAGTTCGAGGTTCTCGGCCTGCGACTCCGCGAGCACCTGCTCGATCCGCGCGATCTCCGCCTTCACGGCGGCGACACCGGCGGCGCGCTCCTGATCGGCCACCACCAGGAGCGCAGCACCTCCGAGCAGGAGGATCCCCCCGACGACGACAGCAAGACTTCGCATCTCGCTCCCCAGGACAGCGCGAACAGACCGGACCGACTCCGACCGGACAAGGATACAACCGCTCGCGGCGCGTCCGGGGGTCGTTCTCCCGACGGACGGCTCAGGTGGTCGCCGTCTGCGCCAGCCGCCGTTCGGCCGCGGAGTGCCCGCTCGCCAGGTGCGCGGGCACGATCCGTCGCAGCGCCTCGACATCGCGCGCGCGGACGGCCTCGAGGATGACGCGGTGCTCCTCCGCCATCGCCTCCAGATCGTCGTGCTGTCCGAACAGCCAGCGCAGGCGCGTCAGGAACACGGCGATGAGCTCGCCGAGCATCTCGTTGCCCGCCAGGTCGACGGCGATCTCATGGAACGCCGCGGCCGCCGTCCGGGCGGTCTCCGCGTCGCCGGCCCGGGCCGCGGCGACTTCGCGCTCGTACGCCTCGCGCAGCCGGGCGAGCCCTTTCGCGTCGTGGCGCTCGGCCGCGAACACGAAGATGAGGGTCTCGATCGCCTCGCGCACCTCCGCGAAGTTGCGGATGTCGTCATGGGTGAACTCCCGCACCACGGCCCACGTCCGGGGCCGTGCGACGACCACGCCCTCCGCGACCAGCGTGCGGATGGCTTCCCGCACCGGGAGTCGGGACACATTCAGCTCGGCGGCGATATCCCGCTCCACGAGCCGGGAACCGGGCGCGCGCCGACCCAGCACGATGTCATCCCGGAGGATCCTCGTGACCCTGACCGACTCGAGTTCCCCGCTTACCCCCACAGCCCCCGCCATCCGGGCATTGTCGCACCCCGGCCCGGGATTGGCCAAGTTTGGTATCCCAGACCGGGGCGCGCGCCGCGTCAGGGCAGACGGTTCGCCCGCGCGACGTTCGCCGCCAGCTCTTCCGCGTTCTGCCGGATGACGTACGCCGGACGGTCACGCTCGACTCGCCACGACTCGCTGAGCGGGCCGACGTTGACCGTGTCGAAACCGGCCTCGTCGTAGAAGCGGGTGACGAAGGCCACGGCCTCTGCGTCGTCCCCGGCCGTGGCCAGCGCGCGACGGTTCGGCGTACCGGCCGGCGTGCCGTCGGTGGTGATCTCGGCGGCGTAGATGTGGTTGAACGCCTTGGCGATCTTCGAGTCCGGGAGCTGCGCCTGCACGAGCTCGGACGTGGTGGTCTCGCCCTTGTCGAGGGCCTCGATGTGCCCGTCGCGCTCGAAGTAGTAGTTGTTCGTGTCCAGCACGATCTTCCCGGCGAGCTGCGCGGCGGGAAGCTGATCGATCGCGTGCAGCGGCACCGTCACCACGGCCACGTCGGCCGCGGCGGCCGCCTCCTCCGCCGTCGCCGCCTTCGCGCGCGGCCCGAGCTCTGCGACGAGATCGGCCAAGGTCTCCGGCCCTCTCGAGTTCGCGATCACGACGTCATAGCCGTTGGCCACCGCCACACGCGCGACCTGGCTGCCGATGTTGCCTGCTCCGATGATTCCGAGAGTTGTCATGCTCGGGCCAACGCCTGCCGGCGGATGCTATTCCCGTCGAGGAGGGAGGCGAACGCGGTCAGAGGCGCGTGAGCGCGTCCTCCGCCGCCACCCAGGCGAGCATGGCGCACTTCACGCGCGCCACGTACCGCGAGACTCCCCCGAGCGCCGCGGCATCGCCGAGCAGTTCCTCGTCCGGCTCGATCGTGCCGCGGGAGCGCATCGCCTCGCGGAAGGCAGCGATCCGCACCTCGAGCTCGTCCACGGTGAGGCCCTCGGCGAGCTCGGCGAGCAGGGACGCGGAGGCCTGGGAGATGGCGCACCCGTGTCCCTCCCACGCGATCGCCTCCACGCCGCCGTCGGCGCTGCGATGCACCTGCAGCGTGATCTCGTCGCCGCAGGTCGGATTGAGCTGATGCGACTGGGCCGGGATCTCCTCGCGGAGTCCGAATCCGTGCGGCGTGCGCGAGTGGTCGAGGATCAGCTCCTGGTACAGGCTCTGCAGGTCGCTCATGCGCCCCTCCCGAAGAACGCGATCGCCCCGGCGACCGCCTCGATGACGGCGTCCACCTCGGACGCGGTGGTGTACAGGTAGGTGCTCGCCCTCGTCGATGAGGTCACGCCCAGCCGACGGTGCAGGGGCTGCGCGCAGTGGTGACCGACGCGCACCGCGATGCCCTGGTCGTCGAGGAACTGCCCGACGTCGTGCGAGTGGATCCCGGCCACGTCGAAGCTCGCGAGACCGACCCGCGGCAGCTCGATGCCCGCGCCCAGGACGCGCACGCCGTCGATCGCGCCGAGTCCTTCGACGAGACGCTGCCCGAACGCGGCCTCGTGGGCGGCGATGCGTTCCATGCCGACCGCGGAGAGGTAGTCGACGGCAGCGGCGAGCGCGATCGCCTGGGACACCCGCTGCGTGCCCGCTTCGAAGCGCTGCGGCGGCGGCAGGTACTCGGCCGCGGTCGTGGTCACCGTCGTGATCATGGAACCGCCCGTGAGGAACGGGGGCATCGCGGTGAGGACCTCGCAACGGCCGTAGAGCGCGCCGATTCCGGTGGGGCCGAGCATCTTGTGGCCGGAGAGGACCGCGAAGTCGACGCCGAGCGCGTGCAGGTCCAGCGGGAGGTGCGGAGCCGACTGGCAGGCGTCGAGCAGGGTGAGGGCGCCGACCTCCTTGGCCAGCGCGACGAGGGTCTCGACGGGGTTGATCACGCCCAGCACGTTCGACACATGGGTGAAGGCCACGAGCTTCGTGCGCTCCGAGATGATCTCCGCGGCCGCATCCAGACGGAGGGCCCCGTCGTCGTCGAGCGGGATGACCCGGAGCGTGGCCCCGGTGCGCGCGGCGAGCTCCTGCCAGGGGATGAGGTTGGCGTGGTGCTCCATCTCGGTGGTGACGATCTCGTCCCCTTCGCGGAGCCGGAGAGGCTCGGCCGCGGCGCCACCCCGGCCGAGGGAGGCGTTGGAGAGGGAGTAGGCGACGAGGTTGACCGCTTCGGTGGCGTTCGAGGTCCAGACGATCTCGTCGTCATCGGCGCCGACGAACCGGGCGAGGGTGCTGCGGGCGTCTTCGAAGAGCTCGGTCGCCTCGGCGGCCAGCGTGTGGGCGCCGCGGTGGACGGCCGCGTTCATCGTGGTGGCGAAGCGGCGTTCGGCGTCGAGCACGGACTCCGGACGCTGCGAGGTCGCCCCCGAATCGAGGTACGCCAGCGGGTGACCGTGGACGCGGGTGTGCAGGATCGGGAAGTCCTCGCGGATCCGCTGCACCTCGGTCTCGGTCAGCGGGGTGATCACGTCGACTCCGGGAGAAGCGCTCATCGTTCCAGTCTCCCATCTTCCGGCTGACCGGGGCCCGGCTCCGGACGGGCACGGCTTCGGAGACGGGGCGAGACACGCCGGGCTGCCGGACCGTCGAGCGACGTGTCGGCGACGATCTCCGAAGTCGTGCCCGGCGGAAGCTAGGACATGCGGGCGAGGCGGGCGCGGGCGATGCAGAAGGCCCCGTACAGCGCGAAGCCGACGCCGACCGCACCGAGGATGAGCCGGCCGAACGGCAGACTGAGGAGGCTGTGCAGAGCGGCGTCGAGACCCGCGGCGCGTTCCGGGTCCTGCGTCACGGCCGCCACCACGAACAGCACGCCGGTGACCCCCACCGCGATGCCCTTGCCGATGTAGCCCACGACGCCGAGCGCCATCACGCCGGCGCGGGCGGCTCCGGTCGGCACGTCGATGAGCTTGCGGAAGGAGCGCATGATCCCGCCGATGATGAAGCCGATGCCGACACCGATGACGCTGAGGCCGATCACCACGAGCAGGGCCACCCCGCCCGGTGCGGCGAGGACCACCTGGCTCAGGGTCTTCGACGCGTCGGAGGACTCCGCGCGGCCGCCCACCGCGTAGACGAGTGCGAGGCCGGCGATCACCAGGTAGGTGCCCGAGATCCCGAAGAGCTTGAGGCGCTTGCCCCACTTCTTCGTCTCGGCGGGGTCGGCGGCCAGGAACCCGCTCGCCACCTGCCACACGGCGAGCGCGAAGAGGCCCACGGCGATCGCGAGCAGCAGCAGTCCGCCGATGGGGTTGTTGCGCACCTGCTCCATCGCGCCGTCCTGGTCGGCGTCCCCCGACCCGCCGGCCGCGATCGTGATGGCGATCGCGCCGATGATGATGTGGATGATGCCGAGGACCACGAATCCCGCGCGGGCGGTCCGCCGGAACGCGGTGGAGTCCTTCGCCACGCGCGCCGCATGCTTGACGGTGCTCATGCTCGAAGAGTATCCGCCGCGGCGCGTCCCGATCAGGGGGTTGCTTTCCGGACCCCCGGTGCGACAGCGCTCAGGTGATCCGTTCGACGGGCTGCCGCAGGATGGTGCGCAGTTTCTCCGGAGCCGTCCGACGGCGGTCGCTGAGGTAGATCTCGTGGTGCCGTCCGCGCATCTGCAACCCGTTCTCCGGGACGAAGCGCTCGTGCAGCTCCTCGAGCACGGGTCCTTCATCGTCGAACGGCCCGATGTGCAACGTCTGCACGCAGAGGCCCTCGTCGAGGACCTCCCGCCGGACGGCGGCCAGCGCCGGAAGCTCTTCCTCCTTCTTCGCGCTCTTCGCCGCGACCGTCTCGACCGCGCGGTCGAACAGGGCGGGAGTGACGTGATCGCCCACCATGATCATGAGCGTCCAGAGCCAGGTCGACTTGTCGCGCCGGGTGGTGAACGACGCCATGTCGGGCGCATGCCACAGGCCTTCCAGGGGCATCACGACCTGATCGACGCCGAGCTCTGCCCGGCTGGCGAACTTGAGGGTGTACGCCAGCGGGTAGAGCGCCGCGACCGCGTCGAAGAAGGCCGGAGCGGTGTTCGGATCTCCGGCGCCGTCGACCATCAGATAGGTCAGCGGTGGCACCTCGAGGACACGGAAGGCGCCCCGCTTCGCCTGATACGCGTCGAGCGTCTTCTTGGGATCGATCGCCGTCATGGCCCGCCTCTCGGTACGTCGTGCGGTCAGTGTGCCACGGGACACCGACATCGGGTCGAGCCCCAGGGGCCCGACCCGATGGGCGGTCAGCTCTGCTCGACGGGGAGCCAGAGCTCGCAGGAGGCCGTGTCGCCGGTGAATTCCCGGTAGCGGACGATCGACGGCCCGGGCCGCAGCCGCCACGGGTTCGACGGGAACCACTCGGTCGCCGTCGCCGCCCACAGATTCTGCAGGGTCTCGGGGAAGGGTCCGCTCGCGCCGAACACGGCCCAGGTGCCCTCCGCCACGCGCAGGGCGTCGAGGTCGTCGGGAACCGCGGTGTCGGCGCGCACGGCCACCCCGTGCAGGTACGTCAGCGGCGTCCCCTCCGGGGCATCCGGATCGATGTCGGCGGTCACGGCGAGGATGCCTGCGGGCTCCTCGTTCCCGAGGGCCTTGAGGCGCGCGTGCTCCTCGGGCGGGATGGCGGCGATGTGCGCCTGGATGTGCGGATTGACGCCGACGTGGATCAGCGGGACCTCCGCGGCATGGCCCGCGAGGACGAACGCGGGACGGTGGGTGATGGTGACATCCATCGGGGTACTCCCTTCGACGCTCAGGCGGAACCGGAGCGTGGGTTGTGTGTGGAGAGGACCCCCGTGCCGACGCGCGTCCGCCGGCCCGATGCCGTGCACGGCGCGGAACGCCCGGGCGAACGCCTCGGTCGAGCCGTAACCGTGCCGAACGGCGACATCGAGCAGACTCGGCGCGCCGGCGGCGAGCTCCGCGCCGGCGAGCGTCATCCGACGACGCCGCACATACTCGGTCAACGGCATCCCGGCGAGCGCCGAGAACATCCGTCGCAGGTGGTACTCGGTGGTGCCGTGCGCACGGGCGAACGCGGCGACGTCGATCTCCTGACCGCGGTCTGCGTCGACGAGGTCGACCAGAGCGTTGAGCGTGCCGATCACGGGGGTCCTCCTTTCCCCCTCATCGTCTCGCCGCCGCCCATCCGCGCACCCGACCATTCCGACCCGATGCGATCGGGTCGGTGATCAGAGCTCGACCGGGACCGACGGCTCCGTGTCCTCCACCTCCGGGTGACGGGCGAGGTTCACCACGGCCGCAAGGAGGCCGCCCCACACCGTGACCATGGCGATGATCATCATGACGATCGCGGTGGTGGTCATGCGCCCGCTCCCTTCGTCTGCGCCGCCGGGACGGCGATGCTCGTCGTCTCGGGGTCGGCGGCGTACTCCTCCTGGTCCAGGAAGTCGTCGTACCCGACGTCGTCCTTGGCGCGGGAGCGCCTGCTCCACGGCACCAGCGACAGCAGCACTCCCCCGATCACCAGCGCGATGACCATGCCCCAGCCGAACACCCCGAGGAACCAGCCAGGGTAGCCGCTGTACGGCTCGGCGATCTTCGTCAGGAGTTCCGTGATCAGCAGGTAACCGAGCACGAGCGGGGCCAGCACACCCACGAGCAGGCGCCAGATCAGCCCGACCCGGAAGCTGGATCGCCGGTTGAGGTGCTCCTGCAGCTGCGGCAGCCTGTGCAGCACCCACGCCACCACGATCACCGCGACGAGGGCGACCGCCATGATGCCGAAGGCGTTGACGAAGGCGTCGGTGGTGTCGAGCACCGACAGCGCGGTGGTGGTGGAGAACAGGGCCATCGAGATGACGGCGAGCGGGATGGAGACGATGAGGGTGGTGCGCACCCGTCCCCACCCGAGCTTGTCCTGCAGGGCGGCCACGATCACCTCGAGGATCGAGATGAGCGAGGTCACCCCCGCGAAGACGAGGGCCCCGAAGAACAGCACGCCGATGATCGAGCCACCGGTCGCCTGCGACACGATCGTGGGGAAGGCGACGAACGCGAGACCGATGCCCGAGGTCGCGACGCCGGAGACATCCGTGCCCTGCGCCTGGGCCATGAACCCGAGGGCGGCGAACACGCCGATGCCGGCGAGGATCTCGAAACCGGAGTTGGCGAACGCGACCACGAGACCGGAGCCGGTGAGGTCGGTCTTGCGCTTGAGGTAGGACGCGTACGTCACCATGATCCCGAACGCGACGGACAGCGAGAAGAAGATGTGCCCATAGGCGGAGGCCCACACGGCCGGGTCGGCGAGCGCCTCCCAGTTCGGCGTGAAGAACGCGTTCAGACCGTCCAACGCGCCGGGGAGGAAGAGGGCCTGCACGACGAGCACCGCGAACATGAGGGTGAGCAGCGGCATCAGGATCATGTTGGCGCGACCGATGCCGCGCTTGACGCCGAGCGCCATGATGATGATGACGATCAGCCACACCGCGATCAGCGGCAGGCCCACCTGCGGCACGAACTCGCCGGACAGGCCGACCACCGCGACGTCGGCGGACTTCAGGAAGTCGACGAAGAAGAAGTCGTTCTCGTTGCCCGCACCCCAGGTGAGCTGCGCGGAGAACCAGGTGTACATGCCCGCCCACGCGACGATCACGGCGTAGTACACCGCGATGACGACGCAGATCAGCACCTGCCACCAGCCCAGCGGTTCGGCGGCCCGGTGCAGGCGTCGGAATGCGAGGGGCGCGGAGCCCCGGAACCGGTGGCCGATCGCGTAATCGAGGAAGAGCAGCGGGATGCCGGCGGTCAGCAGCGCGCACAGGTACGGAATGAGGAACGCACCGCCGCCGCCTTCGTAGGCGACGTAGGGGAAGCGCCAGATGTTCCCGAGACCCACGGCGGAGCCGATCGCCGAGAGGATGAACACGTTCCGCGAGCCGAAGGCCTCGCGCTGCGGGGTCTGGGTCGGTTCAGGCATGCCCGCGAGGATACCCGAACGTGTGCGCCCCGGCGACTCGCCCGGCCGCGCTCACAGCATCGCGGTCAGCACCCCGCCGTCCGCCCGCAGCGCGGCGCCGTTCGTCGCCGATGCGCGGACGCTGGAGAGGTAGACGACGAGGTCGGCGACCTCGGCCGGATCGAGGAAGCGGCCCAGCAGGCTGGTCGTGTTCTGTCCGATGATCGCCTCCTTCATCACCTCCACGGAGACGGACCGGGCCTCGACGACCGCGGTGACGCTCGCCGCGACCCCCTCCGAGTAGGTCGGGCCGCCCAGGACGGTGTTCACCGTCACGCCGGTGCCGCGGGTGAGCTTGGCCAGACCGTTCCCGAGCGCGATCATCGCCGCCTTCGTCACGCCGTAGTGCACCATGTCGGCCGGGACGTTGACGCCGGACTCGCTACTGACGAAGACGATGCGCCCCCAGCCCCGTTCCCGCATCCCCGGCAGGAGGGAGCGGGAGAGGCGCACGCCGCTCATCACGTTCACCTCGAAGTAGCGCGCCCAGTCCTCGTCGGCGACGTCCGCGAAGTCGGCGAGACCGAACAGACCGACGTTGTTGACGAGGATGTCGACGTCACCGAGCCGCTCCGTCAGCCGCGCCACCTGCGACGGGTCGGTGAAGTCCGCGGCGATCCCGGACACGGCCACCTCCGGGTGCGCGAGGGCCAGCACGCCGACCGCCGCGTCGACCCGTCCCTCGTCGCGACCGTTGATCACGACATCGACACCCTCGGCGGCGAGAGCGGACGCGACCGCGTATCCGATCCCCTGGCTCGATCCGCTGATGAACGCCCTCTTGCCGCGCAGCCCCAGTTCCATCCGTCTCCCTCTCACTTCCGCGGACGCCCCGCATCACTTGCCTGAGCAAGTCATACTAGCCTCCAGTCACTTTCCTGAGCAAGCGAAGAGCACGGCTCGACCGCTACGGTGGAGGAATGTCGTCATCCTCCCCCGCCCCCTTGAGCACCGAAGAGATGGACGTCTGGTCGGCACTCGCGACGCTCCTCGAACGGCTCCCCGCGGCCCTCGACGCGCAGCTGCAGCGCGACAGCGGACTGACCCACTTCGAGCACGGCATCCTCTACGCCCTCGATGCGGCACCGGAGCGCACGCTCCGCCTCAGTGTCCTCGCCGGCTACGCGAACAGCACGCTGTCCCGACTCTCCCGTGCGGTCACCCGCCTGGAGGCGAAAGGCTGGATCCGGCGCGAGGTCGATGCGGAGGACGGGCGCTTCACCCTCGGCATCCTCACCGACGCCGGCCACCGGAAGGTCGAGGAGTCGACCCCCGCACACCAGGCCCTCGTCCGCCGCGTCGTCTTCGACACCCTGACCCCGGCGCAGGCCCGGCAGCTCGGCGCGGCGAGCCGGAAGATCTCCGCCGCACTCTCCCCCGACCCGACCTGGATGCCGGGGACGCCGGCGTGAGGAGGGCCCGCCCGCACGCGAGAACACGAAAGCCCCGGCGAGCGGACTCGTCGGGGCTTCTCTGTGCGGAGACGAGGGGATTTGAACCCCTGGTCCCCGTAAGGGGACTCCACCTTAGCAGGGTGGTGCACTAGGCCGGACTATGCGACGTCTCCAGACATCCGGCTCGAGAGCACGGATGCACCCCACCATCATAACGGGTCCGGCGCGTGGTCACGAACCGCCGGTCTCGGATGCTCCCGGGAGCCGGCCGCATGCCCTGCGATACTGGCCGCACGTTGCGAGGGTCCGGCGCCCGCGGACGCGAGAGGAGACGCCATGTCCGAGCCATCGGGAGCGTACGTCCGCGCGGGGTTCGCTGCCCCGGCCGACCCGAGGCGCGGCGCCCTGGGCTATGCCGCGGTGCTCGCCCTCCTCGTCGTGTCGTACGGACTGTGCGCGGCCCAGCCCGGCACGGTCCCCAGCCCTGGGCGTTCCTCGCGATGCTGGTCACGGTCGCGATCGTGTTCCGCGTGACCAGGGCGCACGCCCTCGTGCAGCGGGTGTCGTGGGTCGTGCTCTCGGCCGCGGGGCTGGCTGCCCTCCTCGCGGCATTCTTCGCCACGGACAGTCCCGCCCTCGCGGTCGCCCTGTCCGCCGCCTCCATGCTCGCGCTGCTCGTGGCGCCGTGGGCCATCATCGCGCACCAGGTCACCCGCCGAGGCCTCGACGTCGAGGCGCTCCTGGCCGCGGTGACCGCGTACATCCTCGTCGGCATGTTCTTCGCCTTCGTCTACAACCTGCTGTCGCTGCTGCTGCCGACGCCGCTGTTCGGAGATGCGGCGAACGACTCGCTCGGCAATCAGCTCTTCTTCTCGTTCACGGCACTGACCACGACGGGCTACGGGAACCTCGTCCCCGTCGGACCGGGCGTGCAGGCGGTGGCCGTCGCCGAGGGGATCACCGGGCAGCTCTTCCTCATCACCGCCGTCGCCCGCATCATGCGGGGTGCGAGCGCCCAACGCACCACATCGACGCCGGCCTGACGGTCACTCCCCGGTCGTCGAGCGGCGGGCGACGAGCTCCGGCCGGAACAGCACGTGCTCCGGCGCCGGCGCCACCTCGTCCTGGCCTCGCAGCAGCAGGTCGACGGCGGTCGAGCCGATGAGAGCGGCCGGCTGCCGCACCGAGCTGAGCGGGATCACGGCGGCCGCCGCGAAGTCGATGTCGTCGTAGCCCACGAGCGCGATGTCCTCGGGGACCCGGGCATCGCCGGTCATCACCAGGCTCTGCAGGAGGCCCAGTGCCAGGAGGTCGTTCGCCGCGAAGACCGCGTCCGGCCGGTCCCCGGGGGCGCGGTCGAGGATCTGCGCACCGGCCCGGCGTCCCTCCTCGACGGTGAGCGCGGAGGTCGGGATGAACTCCAGCCCGATCCCCGCCGCGGCCGCCGCGGCCTGCGCGCCGCTCAGGCGGTCGGAGACCTGGCGCAGCGCGACCGGGCCGCCGACGAAGGCGATCCGGCGACGACCGACCGCCAGCAGGTGCTCGGTCGCGATGCGTCCGCCCTCGACATCGTCGACGGCGACGGAGGCGAACCGCTCGTCCTGCGATTCCCGGTCGACGAGCACGGCGTGCGTCCCGCGCTCATGCATCCGCACCAGCCGCGGCAGGGATTCCGCCACGGGAGTGACGAGCACGCCGGTCACCCGCTGCTCCTCGAAGAGATCGAGATGCATCGCCTCCCGCTCCTGCTTCTCGTCGCTGTTGGCGACGAGGACGGAGAGTCCGTGCTGGTCGGCGCGCTCCTCGGCTCCGCGGATCACCTCGGCGAAGAAGGGGTTGCGGATGTCGAGCACGACGAGGCCGATCGTCCGACTGCGCCCCGCACGGAGCTGCCGTGCCGCGTCGTTGCGCACGAACCCGAGGCGGTCGATCGACGCCTGCACACGCGCGACGGTCTCCGCGGCCACCTTCTCCGGCCGGTTGAGCACGTTCGAGACGGTCCCGACGGAGACACCCGCGTCCTCGGCGACCTCCCGCACACTGACGGCCATCGCGCCCTCCCTCCGGTTCCCGCCGCTGAAACGACTCATCCGCGGGGATCGCCTCAGACTCTCATGCCGTATTGACACGCGTCAACACAGCCCCTAGTCTCATCTCCATCAGGGTTTGAAACGATTCATTCCCTCAATGGAGAGAGAAATGATGTCCTCACCCACGACGGCGCCCGTGCTCGAGCTCGCCGACGTCCAGAAGGCGTTCGGGTCGGTGATCGCCCTGCGCTCCGGCACCATCGCCGTCCGCCCCGGCTCCATCCACGCGCTCGTCGGCGAGAACGGGGCCGGCAAGTCCACGCTCGTGAAGATCGTCGCCGGTCTCTACCAGCGCGACGGCGGGGTCTTCCGGCTTCGCGGCGAAGACGTGGACTTCACCTCGACCGCCCAGTCGAAGGCGGCCGGCGTCGCGGTCATCTACCAGGAGCCGACGCTCTTCCCCGATCTCTCCGTCACCGAGAACATCTTCATGGGGCGCCAGCCGACCGGGCGGTTCGGGCGGATCGACCGCAAGGCCATGCGCCACGAGGTCGAGCGGCTCTTCACCCGCCTCGGCGTCACCATCGACCCCGACCGCCCCGCCGAAGGCCTGTCGATCGCCGACCAGCAGGTCATCGAGATCGCCAAGGCGGTCTCCCTCGACGCCACGCTGCTCATCATGGACGAGCCCACCGCGGCGCTCTCCGGCGTGGAGGTGGAGCGCCTGTTCGCGATCGCCCGGAGCCTGCGCGACGAGGGCCGCGGCCTCATCTTCATCTCGCACCGGTTCGACGAGGTGTTCGCGCTCTGCGACACCGTCACGGTCATGCGAGACGGCGCGTACATCGCGACCTCCGCCATCGCCGACACCACGGTCGACGAACTCGTGCACCAGATGGTCGGCCGCGAGGTGTCCGAGCTGTTCCCGAAGCAGGAGGCGACGATCGGCGAGCCGCTGCTCGAGGTCGAGGGGCTCACGAGCCCCGGCCTCTTCCACGACATCTCGTTCTCCGTCCGTGCGGGCGAGATCGTCGGGCTCGCCGGCCTCGTCGGCGCCGGGCGCAGCGAGGTCGCGCGCGCGGTCTTCGGCGTGGACGGGTACCGCGAGGGCAGCGTGCGCATGAAGGGCCGCCGGATCCGCGCGCGCCGTCCGGTCGACGCCATGCGCGCCGGTCTCGCCCTCGTCCCCGAGGACCGCCGGAAGCAGGGCCTCGTCATCGAAGCCGGCGTCGGCGGGAACATCACCCTCGCGATCCGTCGGCGTCTCGCCCGCCTCGGCCTGCTCACCACAGCGATGGAGAACCGCACCGCCCGGGAGTGGGCGTCGCGGCTCGAGGTGAAGACCCACGCCCTGGACACCGTCGCCGCGACGCTCTCCGGCGGCAACCAGCAGAAGGTCGTCCTCGCCAAGTGGCTCGCCACGCAGCCGCAGGTGCTGCTCATCGACGAGCCCACCCGCGGCATCGACGTCGGCACCAAGTCCGAGGTGCACCGCCTGCTGTCCCAGCTCGCCGGTCAGGGAATGGGCATCCTCATGATCTCGTCCGAGCTGCCCGAGGTGCTCGGCATGGCCGACCGGGTGCTCGTGATGCGCGAGGGTCGCATCACGGCCGAGATCCCCCGCTCGGAGGCCACCTCCGAGAACGTCATGTTCGCCGCGACGCACGCATCGGAGCTCAGCTCGTGACCACCGCCATCCCCGTCTCCGCGCTCACCAAGCGCATCTCCGGTCTCGGCAGGGCCCGCGAGTTCGGCATCCTCCTGGCCCTCGTGCTCGTGGTGACCGCCGCGACCCTCAACAATCCGAAGTTCCTGTTCAGCGCCGACGGCTGGCGCGACCTGCTGCTGACGCCGTCGATCCTCGTGCTCGTCGCCGTGGGACAGGCCATCGTCCTCATCACGCGCAACGTCGACCTGTCCGTGGGTTCCGTGATGGGTCTGACCGCGTACCTGACCGGTCGGCTCTTCATCGACATCCCCGGCATCCCGATCGTCCTGGTCGTGGTCGCCGCCGTGGTGCTCGGCGCTCTGCTCGGCCTCATCAACGGCGCGCTCGTCGCATACGCCAAGGTGCCGGCGATGGTGATCACCCTCGGCACCCTCTACGCCTACCGCGGCATCAACGTGCTGTGGACCGGCAGCGACCGCGTGAACGCCTCCGACATGCCGCGCGACTTCCTCGCCCTCGGCACGGGGCAGGTCCTCGGCATCCCGATCCTCGCGATCGTCGCGGTCGTCGTGCTCGCCGTCGCCGCCTGGTACATGAAGAACACCCGCGGCGGCCGGGAGTTCTACGCGATCGGCTCCGACCCCGCGGCGGCCGAGCTCTACGGCCTGCGCGTCACCCGCCGCGTGCTCACCGCGTTCGTCCTGTCGGGAGCTCTCGCCGGACTCGCCGGCGTCTTCTACGCGGCCCGGTACGGCACCATCAACTCCCAGGCGGGAGCGGGATGGGAGCTGGACGCGGTGGGCGCGGCCGTCATCGGCGGCGTCGCGATCACCGGCGGCATCGGCTCGGTGTGGGGCGCCGCGATCGGCGCCGTTCTGCTGCTGACCATCAACCGCGCTCTGCCGATCCTCGGCATCCCCGACTTCTGGCAGCGTGCCGTCGTCGGCCTGCTCATCATCGGCGCCATCGTGCTCGACCGCGTGCTCGCGGTGCGGCAGAGACGGCGGCTCATCGAGGCGAGGGACGAATCATGACCACCGCGACCGCCACCGCGACCACCCGCGTCATCCGCGACTACGACAAGCCCCTGTGGCGCCGGCTCCTGCTCACGCGCGAGGCCGCGATCGTCGGCCTGCTCCTGCTCGTCGCGATCGTCTCGGCCTCCAGCATCCGCGGGTTCGGACAGCCCATCACGCTGACCTACCTGCTGCTCGACATCGCACCGATCCTCCTGATCGCCCTGCCGATGACCCTCATCATGATCACCGGCGAGATCGACCTCTCGGTGGGCAGCATGGTCGGGCTGTCCAGCGTCGTCACCGGCGCGCTGGTGCAGGCGGGGCTCCCGTTCGAGCTCGCGGCCCTCGCCGCCCTCGTCGTGGGCGTGGTCGGCGGCGCGTTCAACGGCTTCCTCGTGACGGTCGTCGGCTTGCCCTCGCTCGCCGTCACGATCGGCACGCTCGCCCTCTTCCGCGGCCTCGCCGTCGGGCTGCTCGGCACGGCCGCGGTCACCGACTTCCCGGAGTTCTGGACGGCTCTCGCCAAGGCGAAGATCGCGGGCACCCCGATCCCCGTCATCACGATCCCGTTCCTCCTGCTCGTCGCGGTCTTCGCGGTCCTGCTGCACTTCACACCCTTCGGCCGCGGGGTGTACGCGATCGGGCTGTCGAAGGACGCGGCGCACTTCTCCGGTGTGCACGTCGAGCGCACGAAGCTCATCCTGTTCGTGCTGTCCGGAGCGGTCGCCGCGTTCGCCGGCATCTTCTACACGCTCCGCTACGGCAGCGCCCGCGGCGACAACGCCACCGGCCTCGAGCTCCAGGTCATCGCGGCCGTCGTGCTCGGCGGGGTGTCGGTGTTCGGCGGTCGCGGCAAGATCTACGGCGTCATCGCCGCCGCCTTCCTCATCGGCGCGCTCGCGAGTGCGCTCCGCCTGGTGAACGTCACCTCCGACGTCATCAACATCATCACCGGCACGCTTCTCGTGATCTCGGTGGTGGCCGCAAGCTTCCTGGCCTGGCTGCAGAAGGCACGCCGCCGACCGGGCAGACCCCCCGCCGGTGCCGCCACAGCGACGAAGGCACCGATGGACGCCGCATCCGCGGCATCTCCCGACGAAAGGAACGAACAATGACGTTTGCACGCAAGCGTGTCACCGCTTTCGCCGCCCTCGCGGTGGCGGCGGCGGTCGCACTGACCGGCTGCGCCGGCTCCACCGACGGCGGAGGAGACGGCGGCGGCGACGGGGCGGACGCCTCGATCACCTTCCTGCCCAAGAACCTCGGCAACCCGTACTTCGACACATCAAGCGAGGGCGGCAAGAAGGCCGTCGAGGAGTTCGGCGGCACGTTCTCCGAGGTCGGCCCTGCCGAGGCCACGCCCGACGCCCAGGTCAGCTACATCAACACGGCCACGCAGCAGGGTGTCGGCGCCCTCGTCGTCTCGGCCAACGACCCGCAGGCCATCTGCGACGCGTTGAACGAGGCCAGGGATGCCGGGGTCAAGGTCGTCACCTTCGACTCCGACACCAACACGGACTGCCGCGACCTGTTCATCAACCAGGCCGACTCCGAGGGCATCGCGAAGGTGCAGATCGACCTCATCGCCGAGCAGATCGGCGGCGCCGGGGAGATCGCCATCCTCTCCGCATCGGCCAACGCCACGAACCAGAACGCCTGGATCGAGCTGATGGAGGAGTACGTCGCCAGCGAGTACCCCGACATCACGATCGTCGAGACGGTCTACGGCGACGACGACGACCAGACGTCGTTCGACAAGACGGCCGCGCTGCTGCAGACCCACCCGGACCTCAAGGGCATCGTCTCGCCCACCACGGTCGGCATCGCCGCCGCGGCGCGCTACCTGTCGACGTCCGACTTCAAGGGCCAGGTCGCGCTGACCGGACTCGGCACGCCCAACCAGATGCGCGAGTACGTGGAGGACGGCACCGTCACCGCCTTCGCGCTGTGGAACCCGGCCGACCTCGGCTACCTGGCCGCCTACGCCGCCCAGGCCCTGATCGCCGGCGACATCACCGGCGAAGAGGGCGACACCTTCGAGGCCGGCGACCTCGGCGAGTACACCGTCGGCGCCGACGGCGTCGTCCTGCTGGGCGACCCGTTCGTGTTCGACGCCGACAACATCGGCGACTTCGACTTCTGAGTCGCCCTCCGGCCGGCGCTCCCCGCGGGCGCCGGCCGGACCCCGAGAGGAATCGCATGACCCGCGTCGCCTTCCAGCTCCAGGTGAAGCCCGAGCTGCTGCCCGAGTACCTCGCCCGTCACACGCCGGTGCGCCCGGAGATGCTCCGCGCGATCGCGGCCGCCGGACGGCGCGACTACAGCCTCTTCCTCGGAAGCGGCGGCGTGCTCTTCGGTTACTACGAGACCGATGACGACGCGGCCGCGCAGGCGTACCTCGCCGCCTCCCCCGTCGCCGCACGCTGGGAGGCCGAGATGGCCCCCTTCTTCCTCGACCTCGACGGCCGTCCCGATCAGGCCGCCACCCCTCTCACCGAGGTGTTCCACCTCGAAGACCAGCTCGCCGCCGCCGGCGAGAGCGCCACACCCGCCACCGACAACGAAGGCCGTGCATCGTGAGCATCCTCACCCCCGACATCCTCGCCGCGCTCGAGAAGCAGAGCATCGAGCTGCCCAGCTGGGCGTTCGGCAACTCCGGGACCCGGTTCAAGGTGTTCAGCACTCCCGGCACGCCCCGCGACCCGTACGAGAAGATCGCGGACGCCGCACAGGTCCACGCCCACACGGGGCTCGCCCCGACCGTGGCGCTGCACATCCCGTGGGATCTGGTCGACTCCTTCGACGACCTGCGCCGTCACGCCGAGGACCACGGCGTCGCCCTCGGCACCGTGAACTCCAACACCTTCCAGGACGACGACTACAAGTTCGGCGCCCTCACCCACGAGGATGCGGCCGTGCGCCGCAAGGCCATCGACCACCACCTGGCCTGCATCGACGTCATGGACGCCACCGGCAGCCGCGACCTGAAGATCTGGCTGGCGGAGGGGTCGAACTACCCCGGTCAGGCCGACCTGCGCGGACGGCAGGATCGCCTGCACGACTCGTTGCAGCAGATCTACGCGCGCCTCGGCGACCACCAGCGCCTCGTGCTCGAGTACAAGTTCTTCGAGCCGGCGTTCTACCACACCGACGTCCCGGACTGGGGGACGTCCTACGTGCAGGTGACCGCCCTCGGGGACAAGGCGATGGTCTGCCTCGACACCGGTCACCACGCGCCGGGCACCAACATCGAGTTCATCGTGATGCAGCTGCTGCGCCTCGGCAAGCTCGGCTCGTTCGACTTCAACTCCCGCTTCTATGCGGACGACGACCTCATCGTGGGTGCCGCCGACCCGTTCCAGCTGTTCCGGATCCTGTTCGAGGTGATCCGGGGCGGCGGGCTGAACAACCCCGACGTGGCCTTCATGCTGGACCAGTGCCACAACATCGAGGACAAGATCCCCGGACAGATCCGCTCCGTCCTGAACGTGCAGGAGATGACCGCGCGGGCGCTGCTCGTCGACCGGGAGGCCCTGACGACCGCCCAGCGAAGCGGCGACGTGCTGACGGCGAACGCCGTCTTCATGGACGCCTTCTCCACCGACGTCCGCCCGGCCCTGGCCGCGTGGCGAGAGGAGCGCGGGCTGCCCGCCGACCCGATGGCGGCGTACGCGGCCTCCGGGTACGGGCAGCGGATCGCGGAGGAGCGCGTGGGCGGCGTGCAGGCGGGCTGGGGAGCCTGAGCGTATGAGCGCGCGCGACATCCACGATCACGTCTTGGACGGGCCGCACGGGCCGCTGCGTGTGCGCGTCTACTCCCCGAAGTCGCCGAGCGGCCACGGCTTGGTGTGGGCGCACGGCGGCGGATTCGCGGGCGGGGACATCGACATGCCGGAGGCCGACGCCGTCGCACGGGCGTTCGCAGATCGCGGGATCGCGGTCATGAGCGTGGACTACGCCCTCGCCCCGATGACAGCCGAGTGGAGCGCACGCCTCGGCGCGGAGGAGCGCGGCGGTGTGCACTACCCCGTCCCGCACGACGAGATGGTCTCCGCGTTCCGCTGGGCCGCCATGTCGGACGTCGCTTCGCGAGGTTGGGCGATCGGCGGAGCCAGCGCAGGCGGCAACCTCGCCACCGGCGCGGCGCTCCGCCTCGCGCACGAGGGCGGCGTGGTGCCCGCACTCGCGGTCCTCGCCTACCCGACCCTGCAGGCGGTGCAGGCCGCTCCCGACCCGGAGCTGCGTGCCCTGCTCGACGGAGATCCCTCCGCTGACGTGTTCAGCCCGGACTTCGTGCGGGGCATGTACGAGAACTATCTCGGGAGCGACCCCGACACGGCGGACGTCTATGCCGTCCCCGGCACCGCAGAGCCGACGGCGCTCGCCTCTTTCCCGCCCACCATCATGGTCAACGACGAGACCGACGAACTCCGTGTGTCCGGCGAGGCGTTCGCCCGCTCCCTCGCCGCCGCCGGCGTCAAGGTCGACGTCGTCGTCGAGCCGGGCACCACCCACGGGCACCTCAACCGCCCCGAGGAATCCGCCTTCGCCGCGACGATCGATCGGTTCGCGACTCGGATCCTGCGACTCCCCTGACTCTCCGGCGTCGACCGGCATCTTCACTCACGAACCGAGGACTCACATGACGAACCCCACCGCCGCCGAACTGATCGCGCGGAGCAACCGCCTGGGCGCCGACCCGAAGAACACGAACTACGCGGGCGGCAACACCTCCGCCAAGGGCACCGAGATCGACCCGGTGACGGGGCAGCCGGTCGAGCTCCTCTGGGTGAAGGGCTCCGGCGGTGACCTCGGCACCCTGACCGAGGCCGGCCTCGCGGTCCTCCGCCTCGACCGCGTGCGCGCGCTCGTCGATGTCTATCCCGGGGTCGAGCGGGAGGACGAGATGGTCGCCGCGTTCGACTACTGCCTGCACGGCAAGGGCGGCGCCGCCCCCTCGATCGACACCGCGATGCACGGCCTGGTCGACGCCCCGCACGTGGATCACCTCCACCCCGACTCGGGCATCGCGATCGCCACCGCGGCCGATGGCGAGGAACTCACGACGACCATCTTCGGCGACCGCGTGGTCTGGGTGCCGTGGCGCCGCCCCGGCTTCCAGCTCGGACTGGACATCGCGCAGATCAAGGCGGAGAACCCGCAGGCCATCGGCACGATCCTCGGCGGCCACGGCATCACCGCGTGGGGAGACACCTCGGAGGAGGCGGAAACGAACTCCCTGTGGATGATCGACACCGCCGCCGCCTACATCGCGGAGCACGGCTCCCCCGCGCCGTTCGGCGGCACGCGATCGGGCTTCGAGGCCCTGCCGGAGCCGGAGCGCCGCGCACGGGCGGCCGCCCTCGCCGGCACCATCCGCGGTCTCGCGTCGACGGACAAGCCGATGGTCGGCCACTTCACCGACAGCGCCGTGGTCCTCGACTTCCTGGCCTCCGAGAAGGCTCCGGCCCTCGCCGCCCTCGGCACGAGCTGCCCCGACCACTTCCTGCGCACCAAGGTCAAGCCGCTCCTCCTCGACCTGCCCGCGACGGCGACCGTGGAGGAGCAGACGGAACGCCTGCGGGAGCTCCACGCCGCCTACCGCGCCGACTACCAGGCCTACTACGACGCGCACGCGACCGCCGAATCGCCCGCGATCCGAGGGGCGGATCCGCTCATCGTCCTCGTGCCCGGCGTCGGGATGTTCTCGTACGGGGCGAACACGCAGACCGCGCGGGTCGCCGGCGAGTTCTACGTGAACGCGATCAACGTGATGCGCGGCGCCGAGGCGCTGTCGAGCTACTCCCCCATCTCCGACGCCGAGAAGTTCCGCATCGAGTACTGGGCGCTGGAGGAGGCGAAGCTGCAGCGGATGCCGAAGCCGAAGTCCCACCAGGGCCGCATCGCGCTCGTCACCGGCGCCGCGAGCGGCATCGGCAAGGCGATCGCCACCCGCCTGGCCGCGGAGGGCGCCTGCGTCGTCGTCGCCGACCTCGACCTGGACAAGGCCAGGGCCGCGGCCGCCGAGCTCGGGAACGAGGACGTCGCGATCGGCGTGGCCGCCGATGTCGCCGACGCCGATGCGGTGCAGGCCGCGATCGACGAGGCGGTGCTCGCGTTCGGCGGCCTCGACCTCGTCGTGAACAACGCCGGCCTCTCGCTGTCGAAGCCGCTGCTGGAGACGACCGAGAAGGACTGGGATCTCCAGCACGACGTGATGGCGAAGGGCTCGTTCCTCGTCTCGAAGGCGGCAGCCCGGGTGCTCATCGATCAGGGGCTCGGCGGCGACATCGTCTACATCTCCTCCAAGAACTCCGTCTTCGCGGGCCCGAACAACATCGCGTACTCGGCGACGAAGGCCGACCAGGCGCACCAGGTGCGGCTGCTCGCGGTGGAACTCGGCGAGCACGGCATCCGGGTCAACGGCATCAACCCCGACGGTGTGGTCCGCGGTTCCGGCATCTTCGCCTCCGGGTGGGGAGCGAACCGGGCGGCCACGTACGGCGTCAAGGAAGAAGACCTCGGCCAGTTCTACGCCAACCGCACCATCCTCAAGCGCGAGGTCGTGCCGGAGAACGTCGCGGACGCCGTCTTCGTGCTGACCGGTCCGGAGCTGAGCCGGACCACCGGGCTGCACATCCCCGTCGATTCCGGCGTCGCCGCGGCGTTCCTGCGATGACCGACGACCGCTCGCCCGCGACCGCACGGCACGTCCGTGCGGTCGCGGCGGTGGATCTCGGCGCCACGAGCGGTCGTGTGATGATCGGCCGCGTGGGGCCGGACGTCCTGGAGCTCGAGCCCGTCTCCCGCTTCCCGAACGGCCCGGTCGCCCGCGCCGACGGTCTGCACTGGGACTTCGACGCGCTCGTCGACCATGTCCTCGACGGCCTGGCCGAAGCGGTCCGCCGGGAACCGGGCATCGAGTCGATCGGGATCGACTCGTGGGCGGTCGACTACGGCCTCCTCCGCGCCGGCGAGCTGCTCGCGGAGCCGTTCCACTACCGCGACGACCGCACCGCCCGCGGGGTGGACGAGGTGCACTCCCTCGTCCCGTTCGACGACCTCCACGCACGCAACGGCCTGCAGTTCCTCCCGTTCAACACGCTCTACCAGCTCCGGGCGGACGAGCTCCGGCACGACGCCGATACCGCGCTCCTCATCCCGGACCTCCTCGCCTTCCTCCTCACCGGCGCCCGCGTCGCCGAACGGACCAACGCCTCGACGACGGGGCTGCTGGATGTGAGGGCCGGCACCTGGGATCAGGCGCTCGCGACCCGCCTCGGCATCGATGCCTCTCTCCTGCCGGACCTCGTCGATCCCGGCACGGTCATCGGTCGGCTGCGCCCCGAGGTCGCGGAGCGCATCGGCGCGGATCTGCCGGTGATCGCCGTGGGCTCGCACGACACCGCCTCGGCGGTGGTCGCCGTCCCGATGACGTCGCCCCGTGCCGCGTACATCTCCTGCGGCACCTGGGGACTGGTCGGGGTCGAGCGGGTCGAGCCGATCCTCACGGCGGCGGCGCGGGACGCCAACTTCACCAACGAACGCGGCGTGGACGACCGCTTCCGCGTCCTCCACAACGTGACCGGACTGTGGCTCCTCAGCGAGACCGTGCGGGCCTGGGAGGCCGAAGACGGAGAACCCATCGATCTGTCGGGACTGCTCGCCGAGGCCGCCGCCGCGGAGCCGCCGTCGGCGGTGTTCGATGCGAACGACCCCGCGCTCTCGGCCCCCGGCGACATGCCGGCGCGTATCGCCGATCGCCTGCGGGCGAGCGGCGTCGCCGCCCCCACCTCGCGCCCGGCCTTCGTCCGGCTCGTCGTGGAGAGCATCGCGGCCGCGTTCGCCGACGCCGTCGGGACGGCGGGCCGGCTCTCCGGGCAGCCCCTCGACGTCGTCCACCTCGTCGGCGGCGGGTCTCTCAACCGGCTGCTGTGTCAGGCGACCGCGGACCGCACCGGGCTTCCCGTCCTCGCCGGTCCTGTCGAGGCGACCGCTCTCGGCAACGTCCTCGTCCAGGCGCGGGCCCGGGGAGCGGCGCCGGCCGCGCTCTCGGAGCTCCGCGCTCTCGTGGCGACGACGCACCCGCCGACGGTCTACCGCCCGCGGGGCGCCTGAGGGCCGATCAGCGCACGTTGCCGTTCGAGCAGGTCTGCTGGGCGGCGGAGTTGCCCTTGATCGAATCCGGCAGCGCCACGACGTCCGGAGCGGTCGTCGGGGTCGGCGTCGCCTCCTGCGTCGGTTCGACGGGCTCGGTCGGCTCGGTCGGAGTCGTCGGGTCCTGCACGACGACGCCGTCGTTGCTGGTGTTCTCGTGGGTGATCTGTAGCTGGGCGTTGGCCTCGATCGCGTCCCAGAGCGCGACGGCGGCCTCCTCGTTCGGCACGACCTTGTTCGGGTCGTTCCAGTCGGTCAGCGTCGGGTACTGCACGAACACGATGTCCTCGAACGGCACCGACTTCACGGCGAGCGCTATCTGCACGATCATCATGGGATCGGCGAGCGACGTGCTCGTCTCCAGGTTCTGGATGCCGGTGTTGGCGAGCTTCAGCATGACCGGCACGTTGCCCAGCACCTCACCGCTGATGAGCTTGCGCGCGAGGCTGGACATGTACTGCTGCTGGTTGCCGATGCGGCCGAGGTCGCTGCCGTCGCCGACACCGTGCCGGGTGCGGAGGAACTGCAGGGCTTCGAGGCCCTGGACGGTGTGGGTGCCGGCGGCCATGTCGAGACCGGTGTAGCGGTCGCGGATCGGGTTGGCGAGGCAGACGTCGACGCCGCCGATCGCGTTGGTGATCTCGATGACGCCGCCGAACGTCACGGAGGCGGCGAACTGCACCTCCTGGTCCGTGAGGGCGGAGATCGTGCGGACGACGCAGTTCAGCCCGCCGTCGGTGTACGCGACGTTCAGGGGCTGCTTGCTCATCGCGGCGGTGGCGTTGCCGTCCTCGTCCTCACAGGACGGGATCGGGATCATCAGGTCGCGCGGGAAGCTGACGACCGTGATCCGCCGCGGCTCCTCCGAGACGTGCACGAGCAGGTTCACGTCGTTGAGGGTGCCCTCGGCGTCGCCGCCCGTGCACCGGTCGCCGAAGTACTGCTTGTAGTCGTCCTCGCACGTGTCGACGCCGGTGAGGACGAGGTTGAACCCGCCCTTGTACGCGCTGATGTCCGGCGGGAGGTCTTCCTGGCCGTCGAGGTCGACGGCGTTCGCCGAGACCGTGCTCGAGAAGTCGAACCAGATGTAGGCCGCGACCCCGATGCCGCTGACGAGCACCACCGCCATGCTGATCGCGAGGAGCTTGAGCAGCTGACTGGCGGCGCCGGGCGAGCGCAGCTGACCATGTCGCGCGACGGTGCGGCGGCGGCGGGTGTTCTCGCTCACTCGGGCCCTTTCGAATTCAGCGACGGCGGGGGTACCGCGCTCAGGAAGCGGAGGGTGTGGGATTCGAACCCACGAGACATCTCTGCCCACTGGTTTTCAAGACCAGCTCCATCGGCCGCTCGGACAACCCTCCCGACAGAAACATCTGCCGACCAGGCGCGAGTCTAGCCGAGTTCTATTCTCCTGCGTCGACCTGGGCGGGTGCTGGAAGCGTGTTCAGCGCCGCCGCAAGCCCTCCCTGCTCGACGTCGGCGGTCACCTCACCCGCGGCGTCCTTCACCTCGGCGGGCGCCTGTCCCATGGCCACGGCGCGGCCGCCGCCGGTGCGCGCCCAGCCGAACATGCCGATGTCGTTGCGTCCGTCCCCGGCGACGAGGACCCGGGCCGCGTCGAGGCCGAGCTCGTCGCGCACGCGCTCCAGCGCCGTCCCCTTGTCGACGCCCTGGGGGGCGATGTCCAGCCACGCCGTCCAGCCGATCGCATACGAGACCTCGTTGAGTCCGGCGTCGGCGACGAGTCGGTGGAAGTCGTCCTCATCGTGTCCGGGCGAGACGACGACGATGCGGGAGACGGGGAGGGCCCCGAGCTCCTCGAAGTCGACCTGGCGGCCGCCGTCGAGCGTCCAGTCGTCGAGCTGCTCCGTGAACAGCCGCTGCCCCGACCCGAGCTCGACCATGTAGCGCGCGTCCGGAAGGCGCTCCTGGAGCAGGGCGAGCACCGGCGTCGGGTCGAAGGTCTCGACGTGCCAGCGCTCCCACTCGTCGCCGTCACGGCGCATGGTCACCGCACCGTTGGAGCACACCACGTAGTCCGCGGTCAGCCCGAGCTCCTCCACGTAGCGGCGGGTCGCCATCCAGCTTCGTCCCGTCGCGATGGTCACCACATGACCCGCGTCCCGCACCCGGGCGACGGCCTCGGGCACGCCGGGGCTCATCGTCTCGTCCTGCAGGAGGATGGTCCCGTCGACGTCGAGGCCGACCAGCCAGGGCGCTGTCATCGGGCGGCCTGCTCGTCGGCGAGCGGGCGGATCACCTCGAGTCCGCCGAGGTAGGGGCGCAGGACCTCGGGGACCCGCACCGAGCCGTCCGCCTGCTGGTGCGTCTCGAGCAGGGCGACGATCCAGCGCGTGGTCGCAAGCGTGCCGTTGAGCGTCGCGACGTGCTGGGTCTTCGGCGCCGTCCCGCCGTCCTCCGCGGCCGGGCGGTACCGGACGTCGAGACGCCGCGCCTGGAAGGTCGTGCAGTTCGACGTGGAGGTCAGCTCGCGGAAGGCGCCCTGAGTGGGCACCCAGGCCTCGATGTCGTACTTCCGCGCCGCGCTCGACCCGAGGTCTCCTGCGGCGACGTCGATCACCCGGTAGGCGAGGCCGAGCGAGGTCAGCATCTCCTCCTGCAGCGCGACGAGCCGCAGGTGCTCCGCCTCGGCGTCCTCGGCGGTCGTGTAGACGAACATCTCCAGCTTGTTGAACTGGTGCACGCGGATGATTCCGCGGGTGTCCTTGCCGTGCGAGCCGGCCTCCCGGCGGTAGCAGGTCGACCATCCGGCGTACCGGAGGGCCCCGCGCGCGAGGTCGACGATCTCGTCCTTGTGGTACCCGGCGAGCGCGACCTCGCTGGTGCCGACGAGGTAGAGGTCGTCGTCCTTGTCGAGGTGGTAGACCTCATCGGCGTGCTCGCCGAGGAAGCCGGTGCCCTGCATGATCTCCGGACGCACGAGCGTGGGCGTGATCAGCGGGACGAAGCCGTTCTGCAGCGCCTTGTCGAGGGCGAGGTTCATGAGTGCGATCTCGAGGCGGGCGCCGATTCCGCGGAGGAAGTAGAACCGCGCGCCGGAGACCTTGGCACCGCGCTCCATGTCGATCGCGCCGAGCATCTCCCCGAGCTCGAGGTGATCCCGCGGCTCGAAGTCGAACGCCGGCACCTCCCCGACGCGCCGCAGCTCGACGAAGTCCTCCTCACCGCCGGCGGGAACACCGTCGATGACGACGTTCTCGATCCGGGCGAGGGCTGCAGCCGCGGCGTCGGCGGCCTCGTTGGCCGCGTGCTGGGCCTGCTTGACCCGGTCGGCGAGGTCCTTCGCCTGCGCGACCAGGGCGGCCTTCTCCTCCTTGGGCGCCTTCGCGACCTGCTTGCCGAAGGCGTTCTGCTCCGCGCGGAGCTCCTCGAACGCGGCCAGTGCCGCGCGGCGCGATCGGTCGGCCTCGAGTGCGACGTCGACGGTGCTCTGGTCGTTGCCACGGGCAGCCTGCGAACGGCGGACGATCTCCGGATTTTCGCGGAGGAGTGCGAGGTCGATCATTCCGCAAGTCTACGAGGTGCGCGGCGCGGGACCGGGCGTCCTGGTTTTCCCTCCACCGGCGTCCCGCCCCTCGGCGGATGCCGGTCTAGAGTAGCGCCATGACCACGAGTCCCCGCGTTCTGAAGCAGGCGGCGCTCGTGTACAACCCCGTGAAGGTCGACGGGAAGCGCCTGCGCGCGCAGGTCCGCGATCTGTCCCGAGAGGCGGGATGGGATCACCCCGCCTTCTATCCGACGACCGTGGAGGATGCGGGCCAGGGGGCGACGGCCGAGGCACTGGCGCGCGGCGTGGATGTGGTGCTCGTGGCCGGCGGAGACGGGACGGTGCGCGCCGTCGCGGAGGCCATCGCCGGCACGGGGGTCCCCCTCGCCATCCTGCCGAGCGGCACCGGGAACCTCCTCGCCCGGAATCTCGGGCTGCCGCTGGCCGACCCGGCGGAGATGATCCGCGCCGCCCTCGGCGACTTCCGTCATCCGATCGACATCGGCTGGGCGCGGATGACCAGGGAGGACGGCTCCGAGGAGGAGCACGCCTTCGTCGTGCTCGCCGGCATCGGCCTCGACGCCGACATGATCGCGAACACCCGTGCCGACCTGAAGAAGTCCGTCGGCTGGATCGCCTACGTCGACGGCGCCGCCCGATCCCTCCCCCGCGCCAAGCCCTTCCGGGCGGTGTACCAGATCGGCACGGGGCGCCTGCATTCCACCAAGGTGCACAGCATCCTGTTCGCGAACTGCGGCACGCTTCCGGCCGGCATCTCCCTCATCCCGGACGCCTCCATCACCGATGCGACCCTCGACGTGGCGGTCATCCAGCCGACCGGCGTGCTCGGCTGGCTCGGGGTCTGGCGCAAGATCTGGTGGGACAACTCCGTGCTGCGCCGCTCACGTGCCGGTCGGTTCGTGCTCGAGCGCCGCGGCACGGATGCCTCGGTGCACTACTTCCGCGGTGCCCGCGCCGAGGCCGCCGCCTCCGCCCCCACACCCGTCGAGCTCGACGGCGACGAGTTCGGCGAGGCCGTGCACCTCACGTGTCGAGCCGACCCCGGCGCGCTTCTGCTCGCGCTGCCCACCGGTCACCCGGTGCACATCCTCTGACGAGGGCGTCCGACTCAGCGGACCTCGACCGTGCCGTCGAGACCGCCGCCGACGAGCGTCAGTTTAAACGGGGCGTCGTCGTCGACCTCGTCCTCGGCGAACTCGACCACCGTGGCCCGCGGCGCCATGTCCATGGTGCACACCTGATCCTCGTCCGTGACGAAGGTCACGGTTCCCGTCGAGCCGTCCGCTTCGACGGAGTCGACGACCGGAGCACAGCTGGAGGAGCCCCAGGTCAGCAGCACCAGACCGCCGTCGTCGAACCAGGCCGCGGACGGCTGGTACTCGGTCGACGAACCGGGAGTGGCCGTGGCGGCGGGGTCGCCGTCGACGTCGATCTCGTCGATCAGGTCGCCGTACGTCACCACCAGCGTCACGTCCTTGGTCGGGTCGACGCCGTCCGGCAGCGCTCCGAGGCTGGCCCGGGGCGCGAGGTCCGCCGTGCAGGCCTGCTCCGTGGCGCCGTCACCTTCCGGCTCGACGAGCGTGACGGAGACCCGCTGCCCCTCGGCAGAGACCTCGTCCACCTGGGGGAGGCAGGTCGACGACCCCCAGCTGACGACAGCGAACATCCGCCCGTCGTCGAGGAGCGCTCCGTCCATGTCGTCCTGGTCGTCCGCGCTCCCGGCGCTTCCCGGGCCGCTGGAGGGGTCGGACGTCGAATGCGGTGCGGCTCCGCCGGGACCGACCGTGCAGCCGGCGAGGACGAGGGCCGCGGCGAGCGCGGAGGACACGGCGAGCACGAGCCTGCGGGGAGTCATGCCCTCAGGGTAGCGGCGGGTTCCGCTCCTCGAAACCGGGGTTGACGGATCGCGCGATCACTGCAGAGCGGAGGTGAGCCGCGCGAGATTGTCGAGCACGGTGGAGCGCAGCGGCTGCTGCAGCCACTCCTCGAGCGTCAGCTCCCGGCTCAGCGACCGGTACTTGTCCTCGACCTCGCGCATCTCGGCGACGAACTCCTCGCCGCGCACGAGCATCGAGACCTCGAGGTTCAGACCGAAGGAGCGCATGTCCATGTTGCTGGAGCCGATGACGGCCACCTCGTCGTCGATCGTCAGGCTCTTGGTGTGGAGGATGTAGGGCTTCCGGTACATCCAGATCCGCACGCCCGCCCGGAGCAGCGCCTCGTAGTAGCTGCGCTGGGCGTGGTAGACCATCGCCTGGTCGCCCTCCTCCGAGACGAACAGCTGCACCTCGACACCGCGGTCGACGGCCGCGGTGACCGCGAGCAGCAGGGCCTCGTCCGGGACGAAGTAGGGACTGACGATCATGATCTGCTTCTTCGCCGCGTACAGGAGGGCGAGGAAGAGCCGCAGGTTGTTCTCCACCTCGAAGCCCGGGCCGGACGGCACCACCTGACAGTCCAGGTCGCCGGAGCCGATGTTGGCGTGCGAGATGTCGATCTCCTCGAGCACGACGTCCGTCTCGCTGTACCAGTCGCTGAGGAAGATCGCGTTGACGCTCAGCACCACCGGCCCATCCAGGCGGACCATCAGGTCGACCCAGTGCAGGCCCCGCCGGATGTTCTTCGGCAGGTTGTAGGTGGAGTCCGTGATGTTCTGCGACCCCAGGAAGGCGATGTTGCCGTCCACGACGAGGAGCTTGCGGTGATTGCGAAGATCCGGGCGCTGCATCTTGCCCTTGAGCGGCTGCACGGGAAGCATCAGGTGCCACTCCGCACCCATGTCGTTCAGGCGGGCGATGGTCTGGCGGTAGCGCGGCTTGCCCCGGTTCGCCCAGTGGTCGAGGAGCACGCGCACGGCCACACCCCGCGCAGCCACCTCTTCGAGGGCGCGGAAGAAGTTGTCCGTCGAGTCGTCGGACTGCAGGATGTAGAACTCGACGTGCACGTACTCCTGCGCCGTGCGGATGGCCTCCGCCATCTCGTCGAGCGACTCCTGGTAGTCGGAGATGAGGTGGGCGCCGTTGTCGCCGGAGAGCGGCAGGGCGCCGAGACGCTGGTTCATCTGCACGATCGGCCCGAACCAGGCGGGGGCGTTCGGCCGGAGCGTCCCGAAGTGGAGGTGCTCGCTGGTCTCCGCGATGTACTGGTTGATCTGCTCCTGCTTGCGCCGGCGTGCGCGCGGCAGGCGGGGGTTCCCGATCAGCAGGAACAGGAAGACGCCGACCACCGGGATGAAGAACACGGCGAGGAGCCAGGCCATCGCCGCGGTGGGACGGCGGTTGCGCGGGATGACGATGATCGCGGTGACGCGGATGATGATGTCGAGCACCAGGACGAAGGCGGCGACCCACCATCCCCAGGACTCCGCGGTCATCTCGCCCCCTCACCCACACCGAGGATGGTCACCCCGGGGCGCGCCGGACCGGGCGCGCTCGCTTCACAGTAGCGGATGGGTCGGACTCAGGGGCGCGGCGGCAGCCCGCGCGCGGCGCGTTCCTCGGCCTCGATCTGCGCGTGCACCTTGCGCTCCGTGCGATCGAACCGGAGGATGCCGCGAAGCACGACGAAGAAGACGATGCTGACGCCGACCGTCGGCAGGAGCGACCATGCCGCGGCGAGCCAGAAGTTGTCCATGCGTCCATCGTACGCGAGCGACTACTCGTGCACAGGTGGCGCTTCCCAGGATTCTCATCCACAGCGCCCCTCCGGTGCCCCGTCACGTGCGCAGAAACGTCACCCTCTCCTCATGACAACCGTGCTCCGCGCCTCCGACTCCGCCCAGTTCCTGGCCATCGTGCCCGCCCTCGCCGGCTTCACGCCACGCGAGAGCATCGTCCTCCTCCCGTTCCGGGGCTCCCGCAGCGACGGGGCGATGCGCCTCGACCTCCCCGATCACGTCATCCCCGTCCTCCACTACGCCACGGCGGCGGTCGACCTGGTCGTCCGGGTGCCGGGGACCGACGCCCTGGCCGTCGTCGTCTACACCGACACCCCGGCGGAGCAGACGCCGGACGGCCTCGTGCTTCCGCACGCGGTGGCGGTCGACACGCTTCTGGGTTGCGCCGAGGGCGCGGGGCTCCGAGTGGTCGAGGCCCTGTGCGTGACGCCGGAGGGCTGGAGCCGGTACGAGGACACCGATCCGGTGCTGCATCCGCTGACCGACATCGTTCCGCCGCCCGGGGCCGCCGCGCTCGGCGATGTCTCGGGAGACCAGTTCTCCGGAGCGGCGTTGCCATCCGCCCCTGCGGCGGAGGCCCGCCAGGTCGCCCGCATCCTGCACGGCCTCGACCGTGCGCTCGGTCCGGAGCGCACGACGCGCGCCGGCGAGCCGCAGGTGATCGCCGCCGCCGCTCTGCTCGACGACATCCCCGCGTTCCTCGAATCGGTTCTCGAGGCCTCGGATCCGCTCCCGCCCCTCACCGCCGCCGCGCTCGTGTGGTGCCTGGGGCGACCACCGATCCGCGACACGGCGATCGCGCAGTGGGCGACCGATCACCGTCAGGGCATCCGCACCATGGAGGCGCAGCTCGCCTTCACCGCCGCCGGGGCACCCGTGCCCGACGACATCGGGCGTGTGTTCCTCGGCCGCGGCACGGCGCCGGACGGCGAGCGACTCCGCACCGCGCTTCGTGCCGTACGCGAGGCCACGGCACGAGCCCCGCGGGAGGCACGCCCCGGCCCGCTCACCGTCGCGGCCTGGTTGTCCTGGGCGCTCGGACGCGCCACGCACGCGGGCCGCTACCTCGAGATGGCGCGGGAGATCGACCCGACGTACAGTCTCGCGCTACTGCTCGACGCCATGATCGGCGGTGCGGTCCTGCCGGAGTGGGCCTTCCGTGGGCGGCGAGGAGAATGAGCGCCCCGCTGCTACTTGACGAGCGGGAAGAGGATGGTCTCGCGGATCCCCAGGCCGGTGATCGCCATCAGGAGACGGTCGATGCCCATGCCCATCCCTCCGGACGGCGGCATGCCGTGCTCCAGAGCCCGGAGGAACTCCTGGTCGATCGGCATGGCCTCGACGTCGCCGCGGGCGGCGAGCTTCGCCTGCTCCTCGAACCGCTCACGCTGGATGACCGGGTCCACGAGCTCGGAGTACCCGGTCGCCAGCTCGAATCCACGGATGTAGAGGTCCCACTTCTCCACGACGCCCTCGACGGAGCGGTGCTCCCGCACGAGCGGGGAGGTGTCGACGGGGAAGTCCATGACGAACGTCGGCCGGACGAGGTCGCCCTTCACGAAGTGCTCCCAGAGCTCCTCGACGAGCTTGCCGTGCGTGGCCTGAGGCGGCACGTCGACGCCGTTCGCCTCGGCGAAGGCGATCAGGTCCGCGACGGCGTCCGTCGGCGTGACGGTCCGCCCGGACGCGGCCGACAGCGACTCGTACATCGAGATGCGGTCCCACTCGCCACCCAGGTCGTATTCGGTGCCGTCCGCCCACGTCACCGTGGTCGACCCGGCCACCGCGATCGCCGCCTGCTGCACGAGTTCCTGCGTCAGTGCCGCCATCTGGTTGTAGTCGCCGTAGGCCTGGTAGGCCTCGAGCATCGCGAACTCCGGGCTGTGCGTGGAGTCGGCGCCCTCGTTGCGGAAGTTCCGGTTGATCTCGAAGACCCGCTCGATGCCGCCGACGACCGCGCGCTTGAGGTACAGCTCCGGGGCGATGCGGAGGTAGAGCTCCGTGTCGAACGCATTGGAGTGGGTGACGAACGGGCGAGCGGACGCGCCGCCGTGCTGCACCTGCAGCATGGGCGTCTCCACCTCGAGGTAGTCGTGGGAGGCGAACGTCGCCCGCAGGCTCGCGTTCACCGCCGCACGCGCACGCACGGTCGTCCGCGCCTGCTCCCGGACGATGAGGTCGAGGTAGCGACTGCGGACGCGTCCTTCTTCGCTCAGCTCGGCGTAGGCGTTGGGCAGCGGGAGGATCGCCTTCGACGCGATGGCCCAGTCGTCCGCCATGATCGACAGCTCGCCTCGACGGCTGGAGATGACCTCACCGTGCACGAAGACATGGTCGCCGAGGTCGACGTACTCCTTCCAGTCCGCGAGCGACTCCTCGCCGACGTTGGCGAGGGAGACCATCGCCTGGATCCGGGAGCCGTCGCCGGCCTGGAGCGTCGCGAAGCAGAGCTTGCCGGTGTTGCGGCTGAACACCACGCGGCCGGCGACACCGACGACGACGCCGGTCTCGGCGCCGGGCTCGAGGCCTCCGTACTCCGCGCGCAGCGCGGGAATGCTGTGCGTCACGGGCACCGCGACCGGGAACGCACCGCCGCCGGCGTCCGTGCGCTTCTCGATCAGACGCTCGCGCTTGGCGAGGCGGACGGCCTTCTGCTCGTGGATGTCCTCTTCGGCGGAAGGGGCGGCCGAGGCCGTTTCGGGCGCGGCGGGCGCGTCAGTCATGTGCGGGGCTCCTTGAAAGTCCTCCCCAGTTTACCGAGATGGCGCGGGACGTCCTCGCCGCGCGGCGTGCTGGGTAGCCTCGAGGCATGGCCCCCACTCGGATCCTCCGCGCGAGCGCCGTCGTCGCTCTCGCCACCGTCCCCCTCCTCGCGCCGGAGATCGCCGTCGCGGCGGCCCCGGCGACCGCCACCACCGTCGTCTCCGCCGCCGACGTGGACGACTTCTCCTACGCCTCCTGGGACGCGGTGTACGACGTCGGGCTCGACGAGGACGGGCGGGCGCGCATGCAGGTGACGGAGACCGTCGTCGCGCGATTCCCCGACGCCGACCAGAACCGCGGCATCGTGCGGGGGCTGGCGACGACGTACAAGGACGCCGCCCTCGACACCCGGGTGCTCGCGGTCACCGACGAGGACGGAGCCGCGGTCCCGTACGAGACCGACGAGGACGACGGGACGCTCTTCGTCCTCACCGGCGACGACGACTTCGTCCACGGCCTGACCACCTATGTCATCGAATACGAGATGCGCGACATCATCGTCGGCAGCGCTCCGGACGCGTCGGGTTCCCGCACCGCGGACGAGTTCTACTGGGATCTCCTCCCCCTCGACAGCACGCAGCCGATCGAGGCGTTCCGGGCCGACATCCGCTTCGACGCGGCACTGGCCACCCACCTCACCGGCGCGACGAGATGCTACATCGGCCCTGCCGGATCCACGGCTCCCTGCGAGCTCGCGGGGCCGATCGCGGGCGGGGAGGGCGCGACGTTCCATGTCGAGACCCGGTCGCTTCCCGCCGGGGACGGGGTGACGGTGGCCGTCGGCTTCGCACCGGGGACCGTGACCCAGCCGGCCGCCCGCCAGCCCGATCCCGTCGCCGACCTCGGGCCCGTGCTCGCTGCGGTCGGCGCCGTCGGCCTGTCCGCGGCCGGGTGGGCGGCCACGGTGGGCTCGGGACGACGTCGGCGCCGCGCCAGCGGGATCATCGTGGCGCAGTACGAGGTCCCCGACGACCAGCCTCCCCTCCTCGCGGCCGCGCTCCTCCCTGGTGCCGAGAACGTGGTGCCCGTCGAGATCGTGCACCTCGCCGTCCGCGGCGCCCTGCGCATCGAGGAAGGCACGTCAGCCGAAGCGCCCCGGCTGCGACGACAGCCCCACGGCAGGGCGCCGAGCCCCCTCGATCAGGCTGCGCTCGACGCGCTCTTCCTCCACGCGGATGCGGACGGCGTCGTGGACCTGCCGACCGAGAGCGAGGCCTTCGCGACGCGGATGACCGCGCTGACGACGAAGGGCCAGGAGGAGGCCTCCCGCCGCGGTCTGACGACCACGGCGCGCAGCCGCGCTGCCGTCATCCTGCAGTCCGTGGCCATCGCCCTCGCCGTGGCCGGTCTCGTCGTCGCCATCGTGGCCGTGGCATCCGGACGCCTGTCCGCCGGCCCCGCGCTTCTCGCCATCTCCGTCGGGACGCTGCTCGTCGCGGCCTCGAGTTTCTTCACCTTCTCGCGGCACACGGTGCTGACGCCGGAAGGTGCGCAGGCGTACGAGCATCTGCAGGGGGTGCGCGAGTTCATCCGGGTCGCGGAGGAGGATCGGTTGCGGATGCTGCAGTCCTACACCGGCGCGGAACGGCGCACCGAGGAGGGGGCGGACGTCATCCATGTCTACGAGCGCCTCCTCCCCTACGCGATGCTGTTCGGCATGGAGGACGAGTGGGGCCGGGTGCTGGAGAGTGCGTACAGCCGGGAGGCGCACGGCCCGACCTGGATCGGCGACCCCACGTCCTTCGCTCTCCGCACGTCGCTCGTGGCGTTCATGAGCTCCTCGACCGCGGCCGCGACCTACTCGGCCCCGTCCACCGGCACCTCGTCCGCTACCGGCGGCTCGTTCGGCGGCGGGTTCTCCGGGGGCGGAGGCGGAGGCGGCTTCTCCGGCGGACGCTGAGCCCGAGACGCCGCGCCGGGACGGCGATCAGACCAGCGGGGGCGGGTCCGAGGCGTCGCGCAGCGCCCGCTCGACCGTCGACTGCACCAGAGCCGACAGGAAGCCACCCGGGTTCTCGACCCCGATGTCACGGAGCCGCGAGGTCGACTGTCCGATGATCGAGCGGGAGAACTCCGTGGCCGTGGCGATCGCGTCGGCGTAGACGGCACGGTCGGCTTCCGCGATGACCACCGGTTCGCACCCCATCTCCACGGCCAGCGCCTGGGCGATCGGGAGCACGGCGGCGGGAGCGGTGACCGCCGCGAAGCCCGCCTGCAGCTGTCGGAGGTCGATCGAGGTCCCCGTGAACGTGATCGCCGGGTGCACCGCCAACGGGATGGCACCGCGCTCCGCCGCCGGGCGCAGGACCTCGATGCCCTGCGCCGGATCGGTGTGCAGGACGAGCTGGCCGATCTGCCACCCGCCGACCTCCGCGATGCCCGAGACGAGGGACGGAAGCTCGGCGGAGGGGACCGCGAGGATCACCAGTTCGGCGCGCCGCACGACCTCCTGCGTGTCCAGCACCGGGACGCCAGGGAGCACCGCGGACGCACGCTCGTCGTCCGATCCGCTCGTGATCCCGATGATCGCGTGCCCGGCTCCGGCCAGTGCCGCGCCGATCACCGGACCGACGCGCCCGGCCCCGACGATGCCGACGCCCAGGCGCCCGTCGCGCACCACGCTCACTCCTCGCGCGACGTGTCCGGTCGCGCCGGCGGGGTGGGTGGCGGGGTCGGGCCGGTCGGCGAGGGAGAGGTCGAGGGGGCAGCCGTCTGCGGCGGTGGCGGCGCGACCGGCGGAGCAGGCGGCGGCGCGACCGGAGGCGCCGTGACCGGCGGAGCAGGCGGCGGCGTCACCGGAGGAGTCCGGACGGGCGGGACCAGCGGAGTCGCCGACCCCGGAACACCGGTCGGCGGAGCAGGCGGCGCGAACGGAGCCGGCGTCGCGAACGGGGCCGGCGGAGCGGGCGGAGCAGGCGGAGCGGATGCCGCCCCTCCGAACGCGGGAGACGCCGGCGTCGCAGGACCACCGAACACCGGCGGAGCGGGCGGTGCGACCGGAGTTCCCGCCGCAGCGTGCTCGCTCCAGCGGTGCGTGTGGTCTCGGGACGCCGCCTCGGCCGCGGCGACGCTGACCTCGTTGAGCAGTGCGAGGGCGTCCGCGCGCTCGAGCCCGGAGAGGAGGCCGGTGATCGGGCCGGGCACGGTGTGCACCTGCGCGCCGGAGACCCCCTGGGCCCGGTCGATGGGCCCCTGGCTCAGCGACACGCCCTGGAGACGCGCGAGCGGGAAGACCGCGAGCTTGCGCCACACGATTCCGCGGCGCAGGAGCAGGCCGTCCGAGGTCACCGTGTATCCGTGACGCTTCCAGGAGAACGGTCGCCGCCACCAGGCCCGGCGCGGCATCGTCCGATAGGGGTCGGCGTCGGTCGGACCGACGACACCCTGGTCCCACAGCGCGGGGATGCTCTCGGCCGGCACGTCGGGCAGCACGAGCGACAACACCCGCTCCACGTCCGCGCGCTTGCCGACCGGGAGCACGACGTTGAACTGCTGACCGCTGCTCGACGACTGCTGCGCGGCGCTCTTGCCACTCATGCGGTTGATCTTGATGGTCCACCAGCCGAACGGCCGCCACAGCAGGGACTGCGACACCTCGACCGCGAAGATGCGGCCCGGCGGAAGGGTCTCGGTGACCGTGGTGAGCAGGCCGTAGGTGATGCGCACGCCGTCGGGGGTGGGCGCGATGGAGTAGCGCAGCGACTTGGAGATCTGCGCCCACGTGATACCGACCACGGCGATGACCATGGGGACGCCCATGCCGAGCCCGATGCCCAGCAGCACCACCCCGCCGTCGGGATCGCCGTCGACGAGGATGCCGATGAGGGTGCTGCCGATCGCGATCGCGAAGATCACGCCGAAGAAGACCAGCCACAGCAACCCGGAGATGAGCTGCGAGCCGATCAGCCGGCCGGCCGGGATCTTGACGACGCTCTCGGGGACGACGTCCTGCAGGTCCACGCCGGCGAGCAGGCCGTTGACGCCCTCGTTCATCGAGCCGACGAGCTGTGCACGCGCGGTAACCGGAGCGGTGCCGCCGGACGTCGCGCCGTTCTGCGGATCCAACGCCGCGTGCCGAGCGGCTCGCGCACCGGAGGCCAGGCGCAGGATCTCGGCGCGCACGCCTTCGGCGCGCGGCGTCGCCAGGTATTCCAGCGCGACGTTCGCGTCGGTGCCCGCGCCGACGACCTCGAGCTTCGCGAGGCCGATGATGCGTGCGGGGAACGGCCGCGTGAGGTTCACGCCCTGCACACGGTCGAGCGGGGCGCGACGGTGCGACCGGAAGATGATGCCCTTGCGCACCTCGACGTGCTCCCCGGTGATCCGGAACTGCTGGAAGCGCCAGACGAACCAGAAGATGGCCACGAGCACCACGACGAGCGCCAGGACACCCAGCAGCGCGATCAGGGCGAAGTTGTTGGCGAGCACCCAGTCGACCGGATCGCCGCCGGTGTAGTCGTCGTAGTGCGCCTCCTCCGGCGCGAACTGCCCGACGAGCCAGGCGATGACGCGGTCGCGCATGTTCGCGATCACGATGCCGCCGACGATGATGAGCGCCAGGCCGCCCTTGAAGAGCGGCGTCAGCGGATGCATCCGATGCCATTCGCCGTCCGCGAGGTGCGTCGACGGTGCGCCCGCGGAGGTCTGCCCCGGCGCGGCGGTGGGGAGCTGCGACTCGCTCACAGTCCGGTCCGGCGGGTCTCGGCGACCTGGATGAGCGTGTCGCGCAGCGCCTCGGCCGCCGCCTGGGTGAGGCCGGGGATCTGCACGCCGGTGGTCGCCGCCGCGGTGACCATCTTGAGCTGGGAGATGCCGAACGCCCGGTCGAGAGGCCCCTGGGTGATGTCGACGAGCTGCATGCGACCGTACGGCACGGCGATCATGCGCTGCCAGAGGATGCCCTTGCGGAACACGATGTCGTCCGCCCGCAGCATGTAGCCGATCGCCCGCGCCTGACGCGGGAGGATGACCAGCGTCACGAGGGTGATGAGGATGATGACCCCGGCCGGAATCCACACCCAGTCCTGTTCGAGCACGATGTTCAGCACGACGGCCGCCGCCACGACGATCGCCAGGAAGATGACGTTCTGCACGATCTGCGACACCACGTAGCGCGGCGAGATCTGGTGCCAGGTGCCGTCGAGCTCGAGGCGGGCCTCGTTGCGCACCGTGCGCAGGCCCGTGTAGGTGCCCTGGTCGAGGGCGCCGAGGTCAGTGCCCTCCGCCGGGTTCAGGGGCGCGGTCTCTGGGTTCTGAGTCATCAGGATCCTTCGGCAGGGTGCAGAACTGTTCGGCGACGAGAGCGGCGATGACGAGCACGACCGCACTCGCGATCAGCGCCACCATGGCCACAGTCGACCCTATCGGGGGATCGATGGGGCGCGTGAGGAGGAAGGCCAGCAGGCCCGCCCCGAAGCCCGCCAGGATCGCCCCCAGCAGACTCGACGCCCGCGCGAGGGTCGCGGCCCGGAGGGCACGGAACGGGTCGATGCGCACCCCGGAGCGGACGCTGCGCCGCACCGGCCAGGCCACCCCGAGCGATGCGCCCGCGATGAGGACGAGCAGCACCGGGAGGAAGAGGGACGGCGTGAACGTGGCCCGCCCCGTCGCCGTGAGCATCTGGTCGAGGATGAAGCCGGCCCCGGCGCCGACGAGCGCGAGGACGGCGAGAAGTCCGGCGGAGGTGCGCTTCATCCCTCGCCTCGCGCGCGAAGGTCCGCCGCCAGATCGGCGACCCGGCCGCGCCCCACGAGCTCGGCGTCGGGGTCGACGTCGAGCCACGGCTCCAGGACGAACAGCCGCTCCGCCGCCCGCGGATGGGGCAGCTGGATGCGGGGGTCGTCCGAGACGACGTCGCCATAGGCGATGAGGTCGAGGTCGAGGGTGCGGTCGCCCCACCGCTCGCCGCGCACGCGGCCGTTCTCGTCCTCGATGGCGTGCAGCATGCCGAGGAGGATCTCGGGAGCGAGCCGTGTGGTCACCAGAGCCACCGCGTTCACGTACCCGGGGGCGTCCGGGTCGGGGCCGTCCACGCGCAGCGCCACCGTCTCGAACAGGCGCGACAGGCCCACGTCCGAGACGAGCGGCAGCCGAGCGATGCGCGCGGCCGCGGCGCGGATCGTCTCCTCGCGGTCTCCGAGATTGGCGCCGAGCGCGACGACCGCCACCGTCTCGGGGCGCGGAGCTCGGGGGCCCGGCACCTCCGGCGGGCGGGTGAGGTTGCGGCTCATGTGGTGATGTCCTCCAGCGACTCCGGAGCCCGCGTCCGATGGACCGTCACAGCCACGTCGCTGAAGGTGAGGGCGATCGGCGCCTGCGGCTTGTGCACTGTGACGGTCACCTGCTGCACGCGGCGGTCACCGAGGGCGACGTCCGCGATCCGCTCGGCCAGGGTCTCGATGAGGTTCACCGGCTCCCCCGCGACGACGGCGGCCACCCGCTCCGCGAGCTCGCCGTAGTGCACGGTGTCGGCCACATCGTCGGACGCGGCGGCCTGTTCGAGGGAGAGCCGCAGCCGGAGGTCGACCGTGAACTCCTGTCCGTTCTCCCGCTCGTGCGGGTAGACGCCGTGGTGGCCGAACACGGTCAGCCCTGTCAGCACGATCTCGTCGAGGAAGTCCATGCCTCTAGGGTACGGCGACGCTCCGACCTCGCACTCAGCCTTCCCAGGCGCGGGTGATCGCGAGGGCGTCGCGGGTGGCCGCGACGTCGTGCACGCGCACCGCCCAGGCGCCGGCGCGCATCGCGAGCGCACTCGTCACCGCGGTGGCCAGGTCCCGGCGCTCCTCGGACACGCCGTCACCGCCCGGGGCAGCCTCCTGCAGCACGTCGGCGAGGAAGCGCTTGCGCGACGTCCCGACCAGCACGCGGAAGCCGAGACCCACGATCTCGTCGAGGCCCCGCAGCACGTCCCAGTTCTGAGCACCGGCCTTGGCGAACCCGATACCGGGGTCGACGATCAGGCGGGAGGGCGCGATCCCGGCGGCGGCCGCCTCCCCGATGCGCTCGCGCAGTTCGCCGGCCACCTCTCGGGCGACGCGGCGGTAATCGGCGTTCGCGTACATGTCGGCGGAGAAGCCCCGCCAGTGCCCGATCGCGAAGTCGGCACCCGACTCCGCCACCGCGGCGCGCATGTCGGGGTCGGCCAGTCCGCCGGAGACGTCGTTGACGATGCGCGCTCCCGCGCGCACGGCGGCCGCGGCGGTCGACGCGTTGAGGGTGTCGATGCTGACGACGGCGCCGGCCGCCGTGAGCTGTTCGACGACCGGAAGGACGCGGCGCTGCTCCTCGTCCACCCCGACGCGTTCCGCGCCCGGTCGGGTCGACTCGCCCCCGACGTCGAGGACGGACGCCCCTTCCGCGCGCAGGCGAAGGCCGTGGGCGACCGCGCGGTCTGCGTCGAGATACCGCCCGCCGTCGCTGAACGAGTCGGGGGTGACGTTGACGATGCCCCAGATGCCGGTCATGCGCGCGACGTCCCGGCCCCCGGCACGGTCATGCCGATCAGGGTCACCAGCTCCGCGCGTGCCACGGGATCCGTGTAGACCCCGCGCGCCGCGATGGTCAGCGTCGAGGCCTCGGTCTGCCGCCCGCCCCGCATCGTCACGCAGCCGTGGCTGGCATCGAGAACGACGAGCACGCCGCGCGCGTCGAGGTTCTCGGCGATCGTGTCGGCGATCTGCTCCCCCAGCCGCTCCTGCACCTGCGGCCGCGCGGCGAGGATCTCCACGACGCGCACGAGCGCACCGAGGCCGACGACCTGCTCGCCTGGAAGGTAGGCGATGTGCGCGTGCCCTGCGAAAGGTAGGAGGTGGTGCTCGCACACCGAGCGGAAGCGGATGTCGCGCAGCAGCACCGCGCCGGACGGCAGGGTGTCCGGCGCCGGCCCGCGGGTCACGCTGATCGTGTGGGCGAGTGGCTCGGCGGGATCCTCGCCCACACCGGCGAAGAACTCCGCGTAGAGCTCGGCCATCCTCGAGGGCGTCTGCTTGATCCCCGGACGATCGGGGTCCTCGCCGATCGCCTCCAGGAGTTCCCTGGTGAGCCGCTCGACGCGTCCCTTGTCGACGGTCACGTCACGCCGTCGCGGGACGAGGGTTGCCCGCTCCGGCGGAGCCCTGCTGCGGACGCGGCGGGGCCGTCGGCGCCTCGACGGAGGCGGCGAGCGAGACGTCCTTCTTCGGGACCTCGATCGGCGGCCGCTCCGAGACCGGGCGGTCTTCGCTGGACAGCCACAGCGGACGCTCGGGTAGCTTCTTCACCTCGGTGAAGATCTCGGCGATGCGGTTGTGGTCGAGGGTCTCCTCCTCGAGGAGCGCGAGGGCGAGACGGTCGAGGATGTCCCGGTTCTCGCTGAGCACCGCGTACGCCTCGTTGTGCGCCTGCTCGATGAGCGCCCGCACCTCGGCATCGACGCGCTCCGCGACCTTCTCGGAGTACTCGCGGCCACGGCCCATGTCGCGCGCGACGAACATGTCGCCGCCCTCGGTGCCGAGCTTGACCGGACCGACCTGCGTCGTCATGCCGTACTCGATGACCATCTTGCGGGCGATCGAGGTCGCCTTCTCGATGTCGTTGGAGGCGCCGGTGGTGGGGTCGTGGAAGACGAGCTCCTCGGCGACGCGACCGCCCATGGCGTAGGTGAGCTGATCCTGCAGCTCGTTGCGGGTCACGGAGTACTTGTCGTCGAGCGGCAGCACCATCGTGTAGCCCAGCGCCTTGCCGCGGGGCAGGATCGTGATCTTCGTCACGGGGTCGGTGTAGTTCATCGCCGCCGCCGCGAGCGCGTGTCCGCCCTCGTGGTACGCCGTGATGAGCTTCTCCTTGTCCTTCATCACGCGGGTGCGACGCTGCGGACCGGCGATCACGCGGTCGATCGCCTCGTCGAGGGCGCGGTTGTCGATGAGCTGCGCGTTCGAGCGGGCCGTGAGCAGCGCGGCCTCGTTGAGCACGTTCGCCAGGTCGGCACCGGTGAAGCCGGGCGTCTTGCGAGCGACGACCTCGAGGTCGACGTTCTTCGACAGCGGCTTGCCCTTGCTGTGCACCTCGAGGATCTTCTGGCGGCCCTTGAGGTCGGGGGCGTCGACACCGATCTGACGGTCGAAGCGGCCGGGGCGCAGCAGCGCGGGGTCGAGGATGTCGGGACGGTTGGTGGCCGCGATCACGATGACGTTCGCGTTCGGGTCGAAGCCGTCCATCTCGACGAGCATCTGGTTCAGCGTCTGCTCGCGCTCGTCGTTGCCGCCGCCCATGCCGGCGCCGCGGTGACGGCCGACGGCGTCGATCTCATCGATGAAGATGATGGCGGGAGCGTTCTCCTTGGCCTGGCTGAACAGGTCGCGCACGCGGGAGGCACCGACGCCGACGAACATCTCGACGAAGTCGGAACCGGAGATCGAGTAGAACGGGGCTCCGGCCTCGCCGGCGACGGCGCGGGCGAGGAGGGTCTTTCCGGTCCCGGGAGGGCCGTACAGCAGCACGCCCTTCGGGATGCGGGCGCCGATGGCCTGGAACTTCGCCGGGTCCTGCAGGAACTCCTTGATCTCGTGGAGCTCCTCGATGGCCTCGTCGGCACCGGCGACGTCGGCGAAGGTGACCGTCGGGGTCTCCTTGTTGACGAGCTTGGCCTTGGACTTGCCGAACTGCATGACCTTGCCGCCGCCGCCCTGCATGGACGACAGGAGCCACCAGAACAGGAGGCCGAGCAGCACGAGGGGAAGCAGCAGGGAGAGGAAGCCGTCGAACCAGGTCGCGCGCGGCACGGCGTCGTTGAAGCCGTCCTTCGGAGCGGCCGCATCGATCGCGGAGACCACCTCGTCGGCGCGGGCCTCGACGTAGTAGAACTGGACGTTCTCGGAGCCCTCGAACGGCTTGGACAGCGTCATGTCCACGCGCTGATCGCCGTCGGTGGTGACGACCTCGGTCACGGTCTTGCCGGAGAGCAGCTCGAGCCCCTCCTGCGTCGTGATCTGCTTCGGCGCACCGAGGTTCGAGATCAGCAGGAATCCGCCGAAGAGCAGCACGCCGATCAGAGCGACGTAGATCAGCGGATTGCGGGTGAGCTTCTTCACATCCATGGTCGGATCAGCGTATCGCCTCCGTGCTAGGGGGCCGCTGTGCGTTCACCCACGGCGCAACGCCCCTGCGCTGGGTCGCTGAGCCCGCCCGGGTTCTGAGCCCGCCTGGGTCGCTGAGCCCGCCTGGGTCGCTGAGCCTGTCGAAGCGTCAGCTGTAGACGTGCGGTGCCAGCACGGCGACGTCGCGGAGGTTGCGGTAGCGCTCCGCGTAGTCGAGTCCGTAACCGACGACGAATTCCACGGGGATGTCGAAGCCGACGTACTTGCAGTCGATCTCGACCTTCGCGGCCTCCGGCTTGCGCAGCAGCGCGAGGACCTCGATCGACTCCGCACCGCGGGACTCGAAGTTCTCCAGGAGCCAGCTCAGGGTGAGGCCGGAGTCGATGATGTCCTCGACGATGAGCACGTGCTTGCCGTGCAGGTCGGTGTCGAGGTCCTTGCGGATCTGCACGACACCGCTCGACTTCGTGCTGGCGCCGTAGCTCGACACCGCCATCCAGTCCATCGGCGCGTGGAAGGGCAGCGCGCGTGCGAAGTCGGCCATGACCATGACCGCGCCCTTCAGCACGCCCACGAGGATGAGGTCCTTGCCCTCGTAGTCCTTCGCGACCTGCGCCGCGAGCTCGTCGAGCTTGGCGTGGATCTCCTCCTCGGTGACGAGGATCTGTGCAAGGTCGTCCTGGATCTCCGCGGCGCGCATGGATCGATTTTAGGCGACGCGGCGGTGTGCTCCGGTCGTGGGCGCGTACCCTCCCCCGCAGGTCGACACCGCACTACTCTGACGGTGACGCGGGCGCACGCCCCGACGGAAGGAGATCCCCATGGCGACCCAAGACATCCTCAGCCAGGTCCCCCTCGACGACATCGCGCAGAAGCTCGGAGTGTCGCGCGACGAGGCCAAGGTCGCGGTCGAGCAGGGCGGCGCCGTGCTCCTCGGCGGGCTGGCCAAGAACGCGGAGAGCTCCGAGGGGTCGGCGGCCATCGAGAAGGCCCTGGGCAAGCACCGCGGTGCGTCGAGCCCGGCGACGATCGACGACATCGATCAGGAGGACGGCGAGAAGATCGTCTCCCACATCCTCGGCGGGAAGGAGAAGGAGGTCACGAAGGAGCTGACGGAGTCGAAGGCGACCCCGGGCATCGACTTCGGAAAGCTCCTCCCCATCCTCGCGCCGATCGTGATGGGTCTGATCGCCAACGCGACCAAGGACAAGACGGCGAAGGCGGACGCGGGCACGGGGGGCTCCGGCGGGATCGGCGACGTCATCGGCGACGTCATCGGCGGCGGCGACTCCGGCTCCGGCGGCGGGTTGGGTGACGTGCTGGGTGGCCTCCTCGGCGGCGGCAAGAGCGGCTCCGGCGGCGGCATCGACCTCGGCGGCATCCTCGGCGGCCTCTTCGGCGGCAAGAAGTAGGACGCGACGCCGCCGCGGCCCGCGATTCAGCGGGTCGCGGCGGTGAACACGATCCGGCCGCCCTGGCGCACGGCGGCGCACCCCGGCAGGTCGATCGGGCCCTGACCCGACCAGTCCGTCACGAGGCGGGCGACCTCGATCGTCTGCGCGCGGCTCAGGCTCGCCCCGAACTCGCTGTCGACCACGAGACGGATGATGCGGTTGCGCAGCGCGGCCGGGTTGGCGGCGAGCGCGGCGACGCTCACCGAGATCCCGGCCTCGGCGTGCTCGACGATGTCCTCGATCGTCTCGTGGATCATCTCGTCGAACGCCTCCGCGTCCTCCCGGAGCTGCTCGGCGGTGCGGGCCAGCGCCTCGGCGATGCCCGGGCCGAGCTGCGTCTCCAGCACCGGGAGCACGTGGCGACGCACCCGCACCCGCGTGTAGCGGTCGTCGGTGTTGTGCGGGTCGTCCCAGGGCTGCAGCTCCGCCGCGGCGCAGAACGCACGGGTGGTCTCGCGGCGCACGCCGAGCAGCGGGCGCAGCCACCGGAGGCCGTCCTCGTCCTCCCGATCCGGCGCCATGCCCTGCAGGCTCGTCGCCCCGGAGCCGCGCGCGAGCCCGAGCAGGACGGTCTCGGCCTGGTCGTCGAGGGTGTGTCCGAGCAGGACCGCCCGCGCGCCGATGTCGCCCGCCGCGTCCCGGAGCACGCGGTAGCGCGCGTCCCGCGCGGCCGCCTCCGGACCGCCCTCGCCGTCGACCTCGACGCGGACGACGAGCGCCTCGAGCCCGAGCCGTCCGGCGATGCGCGCCGTCTCCGCCGCGACGTCGGCGGACCCGTCCTGCAGACCGTGGTCGACCGTCACCTCGGTCGCACGCACCCCGCGTTTCGCGGCCTCGAACGCGGTGGCCGCCGCCAGTGCGAGCGAGTCGGCACCGCCGGACACCGCGACGACGACGGTCGAGCCCTCGGGCAGGTCGGCGAGCGCGGTGCGCACGGCGAGGCGGATCTCGGCGACGGCGGGGTCGAGGGATGGCATCCCTCCACGCTAGGGCACCGTCTCGGCTGCCGTGTCGCCCGAAACCGCGCAGGGCTATCCTGGCGCCGTGACCGGTCGCTCCCCTGCTCCGTCGTTCCGCCCTGAGCGCTTCAAGGCGTTCGTCGATGCGGTCGTGGCGATCGCGATGACGTTGCTGATCCTGCCGCTCACGGACTCGGTCGCCGAGGCGGCCGCCGATCACCTGGATACGGCAGAGTTCCTCGCCGCACACGCGGGCCAGCTTCTGAGCTTCGGATTGAGCTTCCTCCTCATCGCGGTGTTCTGGATGGGGCACCACAGTCAGTACCGGGACGTCCAGGCGGTCACGCCGGCGCTGCTGTGGATCAACGTGGCGTGGATGGCGACCATCGTGTGGCTGCCGGTGCCGACGGCGATGATCGGTCAGATGGAGCCCGACCCTCTGCAGGCGGTCCTCTACATCGGCACGCTCCTTCTGACGCAGGTCACGACGCTCGCCGGCTGGCTCTATCTGCAGCGGCACGGGGAGCTCATCACGGCACCCCCGGCGGTGATCCGCGGCGGAATCGCCGGTGATCTCGCGGCGATCGTCCTTTTCGCGATCGCCCTGGTCATCGCCGTCGCCGCGTCGCCGAACGGATACCTGGGGTTGCTGGTCCTCCTGTTGAGCAGTCCTCTCTCACGCCTCCTGAACCGGATCGTCCAGCGGCGGCACCGGGACAGCCATCCCGCGACCCCCGAGTAGGCTGGTCCGCGGCATCCCAACCGATCTTCCTGAGGAGCACACGCATGGGCGCACACGACGCCGTCATCGAGATCCCGCGCGGCAGCCGCGTGAAGTACGAGGTCGACCACGAGACCGGGCGAGTGCACCTCGACCGCGTGCTCTACACGACCTTCGGCTACCCCGCCGACTACGGCTACTTCGACAACACGCTCGGCGAGGACGGCGACCCGCTCGACGTGCTGGTGCTCCTCGACCACCAGATCTACCCCGGCGTCGTCGTCGAGGTCCGCCCCGTCGCCGTGCTGAAGATGAGCGACGAGGCCGGCGGAGACGACAAGCTCGTCGCCGTGCTCTCCAAGGACCCGCGCTGGGCGCACATCCAGGACATCGACGACGTGCCGGAGTACACGAAAAAGGAGATCGCGCACTTCTTCGAGCACTACAAGGACCTCGAGCCCAACAAGTGGGTCAAGGTCGACGAGTGGGGCAACGCCGCCGAGGCGCAGCGCATCCTCGACGAGGCCATCGTCCGCTTCGGCGAGCAGGGCCACTGACCCGACCCTCTCTGGGTCGCTGACCTTATCTGGGTCGCTGAGCCTGTCGAAGCGAAGACCCCCGGACGCCAGGCGTCCGGGGGTCTTCTGCTGTCCAGCCGTCCGTCAGACGGAGATGCCCTTGCCCGCCATGAAGTCGATGGGGTTCGTGTAGCGGCCGTTGATGTAGACCTCGAAGTGCAGGTGGCAGCCGAAGGAGCCGCCGGTGTTGCCCGCGTAGGCGATGACCTGTCCGGCCTCGACCCACTGGCCGCTGCGCACGGCGAACCCGCCGGGCTTGATGTGCGCGTAGCCGGTGGCGATGCCGCCGCCGTGCTGGATGCGGACGTAGTTGCCGTAGCCGCCGTTGTAGAAGGCCGCGTCGACCGTGCCGGAATGGGCCGCGTAGATCGCCGCGCCGCAGCCGTTGGCGAGGTCGACGCCGTAGTGCCAGCTCGAAGAGCAACCGTTGGCGTTGCACTGCTGCGAGCGGGGGCCGTAGCCGGAGCTGCGGTAGCCACCGTGCGGACGCACCCAGCCACCGCTTCCCGGGGTGCCGCCTCCGCCGCTGTTCCCCCCGGCGTTCGCGGCGGCCTCGGCGGCCTCGCGGCGCTTGCGCTCCTTCTCGCGCTCCTCGACGCCCTTCTGGTACCCGGCGACGGTGGTCGCGGTGGTGTCCTTCAGCGCGGCGAGCTGCGCCTGCATCGTGGCGAGGTTCGCCGACTGCTCGTCGAGAGCGGCCTGGGCGGCGTCGGCGGCCTGCTGCGCTGCGACCATCTTCTCTTCGGCGATCTTCTGAAGCCGGTCGCGCTCGTCCCGGGCGACGACCGCCTGGTCGCTGAGGGACTGCGCGGAGTTCCGCGCGGCGACCGCGTCGTTGTAGACGGTCTGGTTGTACTCGAGGAGCTTGTCCATCGAGCCGAGGCGGGCGAGGAGCTCGTCGGCGTTGCCTGCGGAGCCCGCGAAGAACAGCTCCAGCGAGGTGTCGTCACCGCCGTTGCGGTAGAGCTGCGCGGCGACCTGGCCGGCCTTGCGGGCGGACTCGTCGGCGACGGCGGCCTGCGCGTCCGCCTTCTCCTGCAGCGAGTCGGCCTCCGCGATCGCGGCGAAGTAGGCCTGCTGCGCGTTGTAGAACTCGGTCGAGGCGACCTCGGCGGCGGCCTGCGTCTCGGAGACCTTCTGCGTGAGCGACTGGATCAGCCCCTCGATGCGCTTCACTTCGGCGGCCTTGGAGGCCTCGTTCTGCTTGGCCTTCTGCACGTCGTCCCAGCTCGGGTACGACGCGGCGTGGGCGGCCGTGACGCCGGACGTGATGCCGAACGCGCTGAGGGCGACGACGCTGAGCGCGCCGAGTCCGAGAGCGCCGCGGCGGCTGATGCCGTCGCCGAAGAGGGTACGTCGCTCCGTCGGGGTGGGCGCACACCCGCAGTCCGCGGATGCCGCGAGTGCCGCATCCTGCGTGGTCTTGTCGTTCACACGGCCCCTTCCGCCGGTTTCACAGATGCCACAGTAACAACAACCTTCACACCAGCACCAGACTCCTGGAGCGGCGTGAACGGCATCCCCGGCCCCTCCATGGTCCCGCTCGAACACGCCCGGGGGAAGCGGGTTCCGGCCTCGATTCGCGATTTGCCCGGATGATCCCTTATGCTTGAGCGTCGGCAAGGAAGTCCCCCGGGACTGACTCGGCCCCATCGTTTAGCGGCCTAGGACGCCGCCCTTTCACGGCGGTAGCACGGGTTCGAATCCCGTTGGGGTCACTCCATCCGATACAATTGAAAACACCAGTATGGCCCTGTAGCGCAGTTGGTTAGCGTGCCGCCCTGTCACGGCGGAGGTCGCGGGTTCAAGTCCCGTCAGGGTCGCTCCGTGCGACGAGCTCTTTCTTCGGAGAGGGCTCTTCGTCTAGGACGCGGCAGCATCATCGCCGCGCGGCTCTGTAGCTCAGTTGGTAGAGCGTTCGACTGAAAATCGAAAGGTCACCGGATCGATGCCGGTCGGAGCCACAAGGCTGATCATTACAATCAGCCCAGAAACCCTCGCCTAGCTTCTACATGGCGGGGGTTTTGCTTTGCCCTGCGGCGACCGCATGCGGCAGCGCGTGGGTCACGAGGCTCACCAGGAACTTCCCCGGTTCCTCGAACATGCAGAGGTGCGCGGAGTTCTCGAACCACACGACGTGCGTCGACGGCGCCGTCACGGTCTCCAGCCAGCGGGCGACCGGCCCGGTGGGGGTCGTCCAGTCGTGCCGTCCGAGGAACTGGAGCATCGGCACCTCGAACGCCGTCTGATCGCGGGCGTCAAAGCCGAGCAGGGCGGGCAGCACCGCGGGCATGGTCGCCCGCTGCCCGACACCGATGAGGCCCACGTCGGCATCCGTGTAATACGGGGACAGCTCCTGCGACTCGGTGAAGTACGCGAAGTCGGAGCGATACGCCGAGAGCCCACCGTAGTACTGCGCCCATCTCCGGCAGGTCACGATGCGTTCGACGGTCAACGGCTCTTCACCGGGGTACTCCCCGAGCGCCTGCAACTCGGAGATCGCCTGCTCGTTCCGGTCCGCGACGGCACTCCGCATCGCGTGGCGGAAGCTCTCCTCCTCGTTCTCGGGACCGGAGATGACCTGGCCGACGCCGACGTACGCCCACAGCAGGTCGGGACGCCGCCGCGCGAGGGTGAGCCCGAGGACCGTCCCCCAGCTGTGCCCGAGCACCCCGACCTTCTGCACGCCCAGCTCGCCCTGGAGCCACGCGATCAGGTCCACGAGATCGTCGACGTACCGGTCGACGCTGAGGTCCATGCCCTCGGACACGGAACCCGCGGACTTGCCGCTTGCACGCTGGTCGTAGTTGACGACCGTGAAGTATTCCTCCACGCCGCGTTGCCAGACCCACGACGAGGGCAGCGACGGGAGGGCAGGACCGCCGTGACAGACGACGAGCACGGGGTTCCGTGTGCTGCGACCGCGGATGGAGACGAACTGGGAGACACCGCCGAGGTCTACGTACGCCGTCCTGTCGATCGACTCCGGGTTCGGGATCCGGCACAGATCCGCGATCACTGCGCGGCCGACGTCGTCACTCATGTCGATCACCCTAGGAGAAGCGGACCGGCGGAACCTCACCCCAGCGCGCGCTGCCACACACCCCGATGCGCGGTGACGTAGTCGAGCACCGCCGCCCAGTGCGCCCCGTGACCCGTGCGGTACATGGTCCCCCACGGCTCGCGCCCCACCGCCGCGGACGAGCGCAGCAGGTCGAGCATCGCCTGCGTGCGTCGGCGCATCATGTCCGGGAGCACCGCGCGCAGCTCCTCGTCGGCACCGTATCCGTCGACGAAGGCCGCGAGGTCTTCGGCGGAGCGCTCCGGGTCTCGGGTCGGATCCGAAAGCGCGAACGTCTGCGCGGAGAAGGCGAGGTCCCACGAGCGGGTGCTCGGGGAGGCGCCGTCCCAGTCGATGAAGACCCAGCGGTCGCCGAGCATCAGATTCCACGGCGCCAGGTCGTTGTGGCAGATGAGCTCCTGCGCGGGCGCCGAGAGAGGTGGTTCCCAGATCGCCCCGGCTGCAGGGACGTACCGCGCCGAGACGTCATGGATCCGACGGACCATCCCGCCCACGCGACCGAGCTCGGCGGCGGAGAGCGGTGCGGCGTCCATGGCGAGCGTGCCGGGGAGGAACTCGATGATCTGCCGCCCCTGCGCGTCTCTACCGAGCGGCTCGGGCGCGTCAACGCCGCCGTCACGCAGCGCCCGCACATAGGCGATGACGTGCGGGGTCGCGGGTGTCCACGCCTTGCGGACTGTGTCCCTGACCCGCACGACGGGTCCGCTCGCGTTGCCACCCTCGAGGACTTCCTCCCGCATCCCCCGAGGCTATCGGAGACGCCTCCGGCAGAGATCACTCCTCCGGGTGACGAGGGATACCTCCCGCGACGGACGCCGCCCGCGAGCCGCGCCCGCAGAGTGGAGGTATGACACGACGACACCTCCTCCCCGCTGCCGCCCTGCTCCTCGGCGGCACCCTGCTGCTCGGCGGATGCGCTGCCGTGGAGGGTCTCGTGCACAAGCAGTCGACCACGACCTTCGACGACGCCGACGCCTTCCGGGCGGACACGCCGGTCGACGCGGACTGGGTTCCGGACGACGCGACCGCTCTCACGCTCCGGACGTCGACCATCGAGGACGCCGACGACGCTGTGCTCCTGCTGACGAGCACGACGGCGCTGCCGGACGACTGTGTGGAGACGGAGCGGACCTCCGCCCCGACGTGGACTCTGGACGACGGCCCGTCCGCGTACGAGGCGAAGACCGTCTTCGTCTGCGGCGACTGGAGCGTCATCCCGTCCGACGACGGCTGGTTCGGATGGACGCCGAACTCCGACGAGGAGAAGGCCTCCGCCCGGAGCTGAGGTCCGCTCAGAGGTCGTCGAGGGCCTCGCGCGCCGACTCCACGGCCTCGGCAGCGGCGTCCTTCTTCTCCGCGGCCGCCGTGCGCCTCTGCTCCGCGGCGGGACGGTCGCGCTCGACGCGATCGGCCTCCTGACGCAGCTTCTCCAGCTGCGCCTCCACCTCGGCGATGCCGTCCGCGAGCTCCTCGGCGCGGTCACTCAGTGCCCGCACCGCCTCGTCCTCCTTCGTGAGAGCCCGCTCCGCCGTGGCCAGGGCCTTCTCCGCCGCGGCCACCTGCCGCTCCGCGTCCCGCCGCTTCCGCCGCTCCTGCAGTTCGTCCCGCGGGCGCGGGGGTTGCGGCTGCAGGGTGGGGAGGGTGCCGGCCACGGCGTCGCGGACGTCGTCCGCGGTCCCCGACGGCTCCAGAGCCCTCACGAGTCGTCCGGACGCGACGGCCGCGGCGGCATCCTGATCGAAGAACGCCGCGGAGATCGTCTGCTCGACGGCGTCCCGCGTGGCTGCCGTGACGCGTTCGCCCCGGGACCCCGCGAGGTCCGCCGCACTCTCGGCGAGCCGCCGGGTCAGGGCACGGCGCTGCCTGCTGAGCGTGGACAGCGCGGCGGCATCCAGGTCTTCCTGCGCCTCGCGCAGCTCCGCGGCCAGCGCCAGGGCCTCCCCGAGCTGGGCGGCCCGCTCCTGCGCGAACACGTTGACCACCCAGGCCGCGACCGACGGCTTCCGCAACGCCTTCACCTCCGCGGCGAGCGCAGCGTCCTCGATATCCTTCGCCGCGGCGTTCCGGCTGGCGGTGAACGCTTCCGGCGGCCCCGCGTACAGCGCTGCCGCGATGTCGTCGAACGTCCCTGCGGCCATGCGCCCACGATACGCGCCCCGGAGTGCTCGACTCCGGCCGGTCACTCGATCGCGAGGTAGTCCGCGGCGTCGGAGGCGACGAGCACTCGCGCGCCGAAGGCGCCGTTCCCGTTCCCCGGATAGAGGTAGAGCTGTCCGGCCGGGGTGCGCGCGAGCAGGTCGGCGCGCCCGTCGCCGTTGTAGTCCACGCCTCCGGTGACCTCGGTGAACTCCTGCCAGCCCACGCCCACCTGTCGCACCGTGCGCAGGCCCGACGCCCCGGTGTATAGGAGGAGCTGACCGTCGGCCGCGACTGCGACGATGTCGCCGCGTCCGTCCCCGTCGAAGTCTCCCGCGATGAGGTAGTGGACGCTCTCCCAGCCGCCGCCGATCATCGTCTGCGAGGAGGTCAGGCCGCCGCTGCCGTTGCCGTGGTAGACCCTCAGGTTGCCGGACCCGGAGACCCCGAGGATGTCCTGACGTCCGTCACCCGTGAAATCCGCACCCGAGGCGATGTGCCGCATGCTGTACCACCCCGAGCCCAGCCCGACCGCCCCGCGGAAGCCCCCGCGTCCGTTGCCGGCGTAGAACTCCAGGACCCCGTCGGAGCGTGCCACGAGGAGGTCGGCATTGCCGTCGCCGTTGAGATCGGTGTGCGTGATGTGTCGCCGCGAGTTCGCCCACCCGCTCCCGAACACCGTGGTCGGGCCGGCGAGGCCGGCGCGCCCGTTGCCGGCGCGCAGCCGCAGGTCGCCGTTCCCCGCGACCACGAGGAGGTCGACCTTGTCATCGCCGGTGAAGTCTCCGGCGCTGACGCCGGCGGGCGATCCGGCACCGAGACCGGGGAAGAACAGCGGGATGGTCCCCCCTCGTGTGACGTCGGAGAGACACGTGAAGCCCTGGTTGATCTGCGAGTAGACCTTGCCGTTCAGCCACACCTCGAAGTGCAGGTGGTACGCGGCCGAGTTGCCCGTATTGCCGACGACGCCGATCTGCTGCCCGCGGAGGACCTTGGTTCCCGGTGCGAACCACCCCGGAGCCGCCATGTGCGCATAGCGGGTCACGTATCCGCCCGCGTGCTGCACGTCCACGTAGTTGCCGTAGCCGCCGTTCGACGTACGACTCTTGATCACCCCGTCGTACGCGGCGAGGATGGGCGTGCCGCCGTTGCGGGAGATGTCGATGCCGTCGTGCGCGCGGTAGTTGTTCCGGCAGCCGTCGCCGACCTTCGACTGGATGTTCCCGGACGCCGGGTAGACCATGTAGCCGTCGGACGCGGCGGTCGCGGTGCCAGCCGTGGAGACGGCGGGGACGAGCGCGCCGAGCACGATCGCGAGCACGGCGACGATCCCGATCCGGCCCCGGCGCCAGCGGGACGTGCGCGTCATCTCGAAGCTCTCTCTTGGTCTGCGGGCCCCAGGACAGGTTGTCTCCCGCGGTCACCGTACCAAGAGCGGGCCCTCCGCGACGCGAACGCCACTCCCCCGGTCGGCCGGGATGCCCTCCGCGACCGGCGCGGGCGCACAGGATCCGTACGCCCCCGCGCTCGGGTGTACCGTCAGCATCATGGGAAGACTCCGGTACGACGGGCACTCGGATCCGATCCTCATCGAGGACGAGACGCTCGCGCATCTGAAGATCGTCATCGGCACGAAGCTCCGCCGGCAGGAGAGCTTCATGATGACCTGGCGGCCCGTCGAGGGGGGCGTCGACCGGCGCGCGAGCGTGTGGATCCATCCCGCCATCCCGCTGCAGTTCGGGTTCGACGACGCCGAGCCGCCGACGGTGGACCCGCACCGCATCCAGGAGATCATGCAGGCCCTCAACGCCTCCGGCGAGCTGGTCCTCGATCACCTGTCCGGCCCGCGCTGACGCGCGGCCGGGAGGTCGCCTCCATGGACTCCGTCCTCACCGTCGTTCTCGTCGTCGTCATCATCGCTCTCCTCGTCGGCGCGGCCTTCCTCCCTCGATGGGTGCGACGCAGCTCTACCGCGGCCGGCGCCCGCGCGGGCGCGCGATTCACCGCCGAGCGGATGACGGAGCTCCTCACCGAGCTCGGCACGACGCTCCGGATCCAGGCGCCGCCGGAGGTCGCGGCCGCGCTCCTGCACGCGGCGGTCGCCGGGCATGAGAGGGCCTACGCCGTCCTCGACGACGGCACCGTCGGCATCCGCTTCGTCGAACCGGACGACACCGTCGTGCGGCTCGGTCCCGACGCCGAGGGGACTCTCCTGCGCGTGGAGACGTTCCGCGACTACCTCGGCTTCCCGCAGACCGCGCCGCTGTGGCGGGAGCTGCGGGAAAGGGTGACCGCAGAGGCGGCAGCGCGCCGGATCGAGGTGAGCGACGGACCCGTCTCCGTGTTCGAGCGCGGAGACCTGCTCGACGACCGCAACGCCCGCTGGTTCCGCCGCGCCTGATCGTGCCGCTGCCTGCCCGTGCAAATGGGGGTCACGATTCACAGGCGCCGCAATTAGGCTAGACGCGCGCCGCGCCCCGCAGGGACTCCGATGAGGACCCGGACGCGGTGCACGCCGGGGCCTCCTTCCCCGTGCTTGCGAACCCGTCCACGGAAACGAAGACCGCTTCGTGTCGCGGACACGCCAGAAAGGCTTGAACCCATGAGCGATTCCTCGGGCACCCCCCGCGACGACGACCGGTCGCCGGACTTCTTCGATCAGCTGATCGAGACCACTCCTCGCGAGTCGTCCTCCTCGTCCACCTCGGCGTTCACGATCGGCTTCCGGGGCTACGACAAGAACGAGGTCGACGCCGCGCTGGCGTCGATGCGCACGCAGCTCCAGCAGGCGGCCGACGAGCTGGCCGAGGCGAAGGCGCGCGAGGCCGAGTCCGTCGAGGCCATCAAGGCCGAAGAGCGCGAAGCCCGCGAAGCCCTGGAGGCGGAGCTCGCGGCCGCGAACGCCAAGGCCTCCGACGCCGAGCAGCAGGTGGCGACCCTGACCTCCGAGCTCGTCGACATGCCGCAGGCCGATGGCGAGGAGGCACCGTCGCGTCAGCAGTTCGAGGCGATCCTGCGCGTGGCCGAGGAGCAGGCGAACGTGCTCATCCAGAACGCCGCCGTGCAGGCCGACCGCCTGATGACCTCTGCCCGCGAGGAAGTGGCCGCGCAGCGTGCCGAAGCGGAGGCCGACGCCGAGCGCATCATCTCGCAGGCGCAGCGCGACGCCGATCAGGTGCGGCTGAAGATGGAGACCGAGTACACGGCCCACGAGGCGCGCATCGAGCGCGAGGCGGCGCACGCCGCGGAGAAGGTCAGCCAGGCCTCCCAGGAGGCCACCGCCATCCGCACCGAGGCCGAGAAGGGCGCCGCCGCGCTCCGCTCGCTGGTCACGCGCGAGACCACGCAGCTGCGTGCGGACGCCGAGCGCGAGGTCCGTGAGATGAACGCCCGCGTGCTGGAGTTCGAGGAGACCCTCACCCGTCGTCAGGACGACGCGCAGCAGGAGTTCCTCGTGCTGCACAACCAGGCCGTCGCCCACGCCGAGCGCATCACGACCGATGCGAACGAGCAGGTCACGGCCTCGCTGGAGCACGCGCAGCGCATCTCCGCGAAGGCGGACGGCTACGAGAAGCTCATGCGCTCGCAGGCTCAGGCGATCGAGGCCGACGCCCAGGTGCGCGCCAGGGAGATCCTCGAGCGTGCCCGCGTGAAGTCGCAGAAGATCGTCGACGCGGTCACCGGACACACCTCCACCGTCCTCCGCGACGCCGAGGACCGCGCCCGTCAGCTGCGGTGGCAGCAGCAGCAGCTCACGAGCTTCATGGCCGAGGTGCGCGAGCTCATCCGCCCGGACGGAATCTTCAGCGACGACAGCCTTCCCACCGAGATCGCGGTGACCGAGGCCACGATCGACGAGGACGACGACGACATCGAGGACGACGTCGTCGAGGCGTCGGTCGAGACCTTCCGCGGCGATGAGGTGCTCGACGACGAGTTCGACGACGACCGCCCCCTGGAGAAGATCACGATCGACGTGATCGAGACGGACGACTCGAAGCGCTGATCCCGCGCAGAGACACGAAGGGGCGAGCAGGCGTCTGCTCGCCCCTTCGTCGTATCCGTGTGCTCAGGCGCGGCGGAGCTGTGCCGCCGCCGGGCAGTCGAACGGGTCGCGCGCCGCCAGGCCCACGCGGTTGAGGTAGGCGATGACGATCGCGTAAGACTGCCCGAGGCTCGTCTCCGTGTACGGGATGCCGTTGGCGGCGCAGTAGTCGCGCACGATGCCGCGTGCCTTCGACAGGTGCAGCCGCGACATGTTCGGGAACAGGTGGTGCTCGACCTGGTGGTTGAGGCCGCCCATCAGCCCCGTCACCCACCATCCGCCGCGGATGTTGCGCGACGTGCGCACCTGCTTCGAGAAGAAGTCGAGCTTGGCGTCGGGGGCGATGACCGGCATGCCCTTGTGGTTGGGGGCGAAGGACGCGCCCATGTAGACGCCGAAGACCGCGAGCTGCACGCCCAGGAACGCGAACGCCATGCCGACGGGGAGCAGGAGGAACAGCGGCACGAGGAGGACGGCGAACCGGAGGACGATGAGACCGAGTTCGGTCCAGCGTCCCTTCACGTTCTTCCGCGTCATCAGGTGCTTCAGGCCGAGGTAGTGCAGGTTGAGCCCCTCGAGCGTCAGGAGGGGGAAGAAGAGCCACCCCTGCTTGCGCGTGATGAGCCGGACGATGCCACGCGACTGCGCCGCATCCTCCTCCAGGAAGGAGATGGTGTCGACCTGGATGTCGGGGTCCTTGCCGACCTGGTTCGGGTTGCCGTGGTGCCGGGTGTGCTTGGAGTCCCACCAGTGGTAGCTCATGCCGATGATGCCGGCGAGCACGCGGGCCAGGCGGAAGTTCGCCGGTCCCGTGGAGAGGATCTGACGGTGCGCCGCCTCATGGGCGAGGAAGGCGACCTGCGTGAAGACGATCCCGAGGGCGGCGGCGATGAGGAGCTGGAACCAGCTGTCCCCGAGGAGGAGGAAGCCCGCGACGCAGCCGGCGAACGCGACGACCAGCGCCGCGCCGACCAGCGTGTAGAACACGGGCGTGCGCTGCAGGAGCCCGGTTTCCTTCACGACCTGCTGCACGTCCCGGTACGCCCGGGTGAGAGGCGGGAACTCGGCGTTCCCGGCGTAGGTCTGACGCACCGGGCCGAGGGTGGCGGTGACGGACGGGGAGGATGTGCGGGAGATGATGCTCTCCTGTCGATCGGGAGCCCTTGAGCTGAAGAAGCCAAGGGCGGTTGCCGATCGCTGTGGCCACACTAACCGCGCTCGCATACGCGAGGCGGCATACGACTCAGGCCCGTGCTCGACGCGGCCGCCGACCGCGCGTCCGAGGGAGGGCCGGCGATGCCGCCGGTCGCGCGGGCTGCTGCGCGGCGGCGAGCGCACGGAAGGCGTCGTCGAGCGACGGGAACGACCCGAGGTCGGTGCCGCGCTCGTCGCGCAGCCGGTGCGCGGATCCGTCGAACTCGACGAATCCGGCGAACTCACCGTTGCGGGTGGCGACGTGCACGTCGACGTCGGCCTGTTTCCAGGTGAGAGGGATGGAGGAAGGGACGGTGGTGGTACTCATGCTCATGCTCATTGCTGTGGGGCGGGCGCGCTGTGGCGCTCCGCGCGTGAAGAGACCGAGGGCGGATTCCGCGCGCGTCGATGTGCGTGGTCCGTGGATGGCCCTGATCAGTGGCGACGAGGCGGCCGAGAGGGGGCGAAACGCACACGTTGCACGATCAGCTTAGCAGATCCACGAACCACGCGCCGAGAACCTCAGCTTCCGGGGGGACGACCACCGCCACCCGTCGGCGCGGCGCCGGCGCTCGGCGTGGTCGTCGTGTCGACGCCGACCACGAGGGTCGCGGTGTATCCGCCGGTGACGCTCCCCGTCGTCGTGGCGAGCTGCGACACCCCGCCGTCGTCGCCGAAGACGTTGTCGGAGGTCAGGGAGATCCGGGCGAGATTGTCCGCCGATCCGGAGTACGCCGTCTCCGCATAGACCGCACTGCAGGCGTCCTCGGGCAACGCGAGCTGGGACGTGGCGATCGCGTTCGATGCGTCGGTGATCGCGGTCGCATCCGGATAGACCTCGAAGTGGATGTGCGGCCAGCGCCCGGAGTAGCACCCGGGGAAGACGCAGGTGAAGGACACCTTGCCGTTGTCGTCGGCGACCTGCACCCCGCGCAGATAGGAGACGTCCTCGAGCCCGGACGAGTACAGCGAGTACTCCCCCTGCGCGTTGCAGTGCCATGCGTAGACCGCGACGCCGGCGAAGGGCACCCCGCCGTTCGCGAGGTCGAGGATCTGGAGCTCGAAGGAGAGCGGGACGCCGTCGGCCGTGGCCCCGCCGTCGATGGACGAGCGGATGTCCTGGCGGATGATCCCGGCCTCGTCGAGGACGTCCGGACCGTTCGAGCCGTCGCCCGGATAGGGGCCGGCGGTCTCGTCGGGGATCTCCGTGACCGTGTCCGACGCCGTGCCGGTGGCGCTGGGCGTGGGGGTGGCGGTCGTCGACGACGATCCGGTGGCGCCGGGAGCGCAGGCGGCGAGGACGACGGCACCGAGGCCGAGGCCGCCGCCGATCAGCAGCCCGCGACGGCTCATCAGCGTCCGGAGGTCGAAGGCGACGCCCTGGTCGACGACCTCTTCGTCCGCGCGGTCCAGCAGTCGTCCTTCGTACATGGGTCCCTGCGGCGTGGGGGTCGGTTCGGGGATGCGGCTCATGATGTGCTCCTCTCGAGCGTCGGCGGCGTTGCCCCCATGCTCGACGGGTGAACAATCAAGAAGCTATGCGTGATCCCTGGGGCTCCTGTGGAGTCAGGTGCAGAGCGGAGGATGCGGGGACATCGCTCCGCTCTGCAGCGCTGGCGCTCGAAGAACTCGGCGGACAACGCAGGGCCGGGGCGATGGGGGAATCGCGCGCGCGGCCACGAAGACGGCCGTCATGCAGGGGACATGCGCGGCCGTGGCGCATCCAGTGGAACATGACACTTGGCACCTGTCAAGTTTTTCCCGGACACCTGTCCAGATCGGGCGAGATGCCATAGCATTGCCCGCACCGATCCCGAAGGGGACGAGACCGGGGGACAGCATGACGACAGCGGACAAGCGCGCGGAACGCGCTGGGGTGGACAAGTTCGCACTGCGCCGGCGGGCGCTGGCCGAAGCGGCCTTGGAGGCGATCGCCGAGCGGGGGTTCGCGCGGACGGGACTCCGCGAGATCGCGCAGCACTCGGAGCTCTCCCACGGGTCGCTGCACTACTACTTCACCGACAAGAACGACCTCATCGCGGAAGCCGTGCGGATATCCAAGGGCGGGCTCGGCGACCGCTACCTCGCCGTGCTGGAGAGGGCCGAGACCGCGGAGGAGCTGGCGGCCGGGGCCGCCGAGGAGCTCGCCAGGAGCGTGCACGACGACGCCCGCCTGCACCGGCTCTGGTACGACCTCCGCAACCAGTCCCTGTTCGAGTCGGGCTTCGGCGACACGATCGCCGAAGTCGAGGCCGACCTGCAGGATGCCATCTGGCGCGTGGTCGAGCGCTACTCCGAGCTCTGCGGACGCCCGTGCCGCTTCACGCCGCTCTTCGCGTACGCGCTCACGGACGGCATGCTCCAGCACGCCCTCATCCGCCACCTGCGCGGCGACGGCGAGGCGATCGCGCGCCTGCGCCGCGAGTGCCGGGAGCTCTTCGCCGCCAGCGTGTGACGCCGCGGATCACTCGTCCGTGACGACGGTTCCCCGAGCAACGGGCGGACGGATCACCAGCACGATCACGATCGCCACCATGACCGTCGCCGTCAGCGCCACGGGCATCGGCACGAACGGATCGAGCAGGACGAGCAGCGCGCCGACGGGGATGACCGCGTTGACGACGCGGTCGGCGTTGTCGCGGATCGCGATCCACCAGATCCCCAGGAGGAAGACGGCGATCGGCACCGAGACGGTGAACGTGGCGATCACCGGGGCGAGGTGGCTCTCCCCCGTCATCACATCCAGCTCGACCTCGACACCGGCCGAGAACGCCGCCGCCGCGGCGAACACGAAGTAGTGCGTGTAGCCGTAGCGCAGGGAACGCCCCAGGGTCGTGATGGCCCGGTGGTGGGGCGGCCAGAAGTAGATCCACCACAGCGCGGCCGTGACGATGAAGGCCAGCGCCGAGATGGCGAGGAGCGGACCGAGCGCCTCCACCTCGTCGAGCGCGTCGATGATCGCATTCGCGGAGGCGAGGAGGCTCTCGCCCAGCACGATGAGGGTGAAGAGACCGTAGCGCTCGGTGATGTGGTGCGGGTGCCACGGCGTCTGTCCTCGGCGCTCCGCGAACACCGGGACGCTGACCTCGATGAGCGCGAACACGACGAACGCGACGAGCTGGACCGGACCGGACGGGATGAGCAGGAACAGGATCCACAGCACCTGCACGACCGCGATCCCGAGCGCGTAGCGGAGCGCGACGCCCCGGAGCGGTTCCTCGGTCCGCGAGGCGCGCAGCCATTGGGCCACCATCGCGACGCGCATCACCACGTAGCCGACGACGGGGAGCGTGAAGTTCCCCTCGTCGAACGCATGCGGGACTCCGGCGGCGAGGATGAGGACGCCCGCCATCTGGACGAACGTGGCGATCCGGTACGGCCAGTCGTCGGTGTCGAACGACGTCGCGAACCACGTGAAGTTCATCCATGCCCACCAGATCGCGAAGAAGAGCATGGCGTAGGAGGTGATGCCGTGGAGGAAGTCCCCGTGGCTCAGCGCGTGGTGCAGCTGGGCCGAGGCGATGCTCACGGCCACGACGAAGACGAGGTCGAAGAAGAGCTCCAACGGGCTCGCCGTGCGGTGGGGCTGCCCCGGGTCCCGCGGTGCCATGGGACGCAGGTGGAAGCGCGTGCTCGGTGTCTGGTGCGTGGTCACCGCGAAAGAGTAGCCCCGCCCGCCCGGCGCTGTGCGGTATTCCGGAACGGATTTCACCGAGTCGGCGGAACGGCTTCCCTCCGACGAGCGGATCCGCTACAGTGTTGGACGTCTGCAGTGCCTGCTGCACGCCTCGTCGGTTGGGACGACGAGGACCTTCACGATGTGGGATCGCGAAGCATCAGCAGGACCCGAGGGGTCGGGACGCAGACGTGTCCGTGAACGTGGGGTTCACGGTCTGGGGAAAACTGGGGAAACGATGGCGCACTGGGGTTATCTGCGTACATTCACGGCTCAAGGGGCCTCGGCATGACTTCCGTCGAGGATGCTCTGAGCATCGCTCGTACGGGTTTCACGCCGATCACGGCACCGCGAGCGACCGCGTCGGTGACGCCTGCGGCGAGCACGCCGCGCGTGTCGGCGACGCTCGAACGACGCCGCCAGTGGGAGCGTCGCTATCGGATGCGGCTGCGGATCACGGATGCGGCTGTCATCCTGATCGCGGTCGCACTGACGGCGATGGTCCAGCTGGTCTCCGGCGTCGCGGTGATCGAGGCCGTGCGCAACGCCGCATTGCTGGGTCTCGCCTGGTACCTGATGCTGTCGGCGCTCAACAGCCGAGCCGCCGCCATCTTCGGGTCCGGGGCCACGGAGTACCGTCGCGTCGCGCACGCGGCGGGACTCGCCTTCGGCATCACCGCCATCGCGGGCGTGCTCCTGGAGTGGGAAGGACTGCAGCCGCTGTTCTTCATCGCCCTCCCGGTCGGCATGCTCGGTCTCCTCTTCGCCCGCTGGACCTGGCGCCGCTGGCTGCAGCGGCAGCGTCTGTCCGGTCGGTTCGCGTCGAGGACACTGGTGGTCGGCGCCACCGAGGACGTCGAGTATGTGATCGACTCCCTGCAGAAGGGCGGGGAGAACGGCTATCACGTCGTGGGGACGACGCTGCTGGATCGCAATGCCGGCGCGCTCAGGATCGGGGAGAGCATCTACCCGGTCGTGGGCGATCTGGACACCGTCGCCGCGGCGGCGGCACAGCTCGGGGCGGACACCATCATCGTGGCGAGCCGCCCCGAGGGGTCCCCCGACTTCGTCAAGCAGCTCAGCTGGCAGCTCGAGGGCACCGCCGCCGAGCTCGTGCTCTCCAGCCGTCTGACGGACGTCGCGGGGCCGCGCATCTCGCTGCGCCAGGTCGACGGCCTGCCGCTGATCCAGGTGAAGATCCCGACCTACGAGGGCGGGGTCCACCTTCTCAAGCGCGCGCTCGACATCGTCGTGGCCACCGTCGCGCTCATCCCGATCGCGCTGCTCACCCCCGTGCTCAGCGCGCTCATCAAGCTCGACTCGCCTGGCCCGGTGTTCTTCTTCCAGGAGCGCGTGGGACGGGACGGCCGCCGATTCAAGATGGTGAAGTTCCGCTCGATGCGCACCGACGCCGAGAAGCAGCTCGCGGCGCTCAAGGAGCAGAACGAGGGCGCCGGCCTGCTCTTCAAGATGAAGGACGACCCGCGCGTGACCCGCGTCGGGAAGGTGCTGCGCAAGCTGTCGCTGGACGAGCTCCCGCAGTTCTGGAACGTGCTCGTCGGCGACATGAGCGTCGTCGGCCCTCGTCCGCCGCTGCCCAGCGAGGTCACGGCCTATGACGGCACCGTGTTCCGCCGCCTCTACATCAAGCCGGGCATCACGGGTCTGTGGCAGGTCTCCGGACGCAGCGACCTCTCGTGGGACGAGAGCGTGCGGCTCGACCTGCGGTACGTGGAGAACTGGTCGGTCATGAACGATCTGCAGATCATGTGGCGCACCGCGAAGGTCATGGCGCAGCCGAGCGGGGCATACTGAGTCCATGAACCCCGCGCGACCCGAGGCCGAAGAACGACCTCTCCTCGTCGCCGTGACGACCTTTCGTCGCACCGAGCTCCTCGCTCCGCTCGTCATGGCGATCCGGGCGGGGGCCGGCGCCTCGGCGGAGCGCATGCGCATCGCGTTCGTGGACAACGATCCCGCCCGCTCGGCGGAGGAGGTCGCCGCAGAACTCGACGTCACCTACCTCCCTGAACCCACCCCGGGGATCGCGGCGGCGCGACAGGCCGCGCTCGACGCGGCGCGCCCGGGCGAGCTGGTCGCGATGGTCGACGATGACGTCGTACCGCTGGAGGGGTGGCTCGACGCCCTCGTGGAGACATGGTCGAGAAACGGGCGTCCCGCCGTCGTGATGGGGTACGTGGACTACGTCTGGCCCGAGGGCACCGACCCCTGGATCGTCGCCGGTGGGTTCATGCGGCGACGACGCCGACGGAACGGGCAGCGACTGGACGCCTTGGCGACCGGGAATGTCCTGATCGACGCTTCGCAGGTCGCGTCACTCGGAGTGCACTTCGACACAAGCCTCGGCCTGGCCGGCGGAGAGGACATGCTCTTCGGGCGATCGCTGCTCGCCGCCGGCGGGGCGATCATCGCATCCGCGGACTCGATCGTCCGCGACGAGGTCCCCGCGGAGCGCACGACCCGCGAGTTCGTGCGACGGCGGACCATCTCACAGGGTCAGATGCGTACCGAACTCCTCACCCGAGACGGCTCCCTCGCGCGGCGCATCATCCTTCGCGGCGCCCACCTCGTGGGCGGCGTGGCCCGCCTTGTGATCTTCTCCCTGCGAGAAGTCCTCGCCCGCGCGCGCGGCGACCGTGCCGCACAGGCCGTGCTGCGGCGGCGCATCTGGTTCGCCCAGGGGCGCACTCTCGGCGCCCTCGGCCGGATCACCCCGGCGTACGCCCGGAGCTGACGGGAACGGATGAGGGGCGGGGCCATCCGGCCTCGCCCCTCATCCGTTGTCCGATGCTACTGCGGGACGACCACGGCGAACCGCTCGAAGGAGAGCCGCGTGGTGGTGTTCGTCGAGGCCGAGCTGACAGACGTCTTTATCCCGATGCCACCGGCGACCTGCATCGCCGCCACCGCGTCCGTGCCCGTGAGCTGCCAATCCGCAGGCTCGGTCTGCCCCTCGACCCAGACCTTGGCCGCCAGGCTGGTCGGGGCGGTACCACTGACCGCGAGGCGGGCGTGGAGCACCTGTCCGGGCGCATAGGAGCCCGGCAGAACGTAGCTGTTCCCGATCGCCGTCTCATTCCGGAGGAGGTACAGCCGGATGACGCCGGCGGGCTCCAGTCGCACGCGCGCCGAGTATGTCGATGCCCCAACGGTCCGGCCGAGCAGCGTGATGCTCGCGGTGCCGCCGGTCGAGGCGACATCCGACGAGAAGAGGGCATCGAGCACCGTGCTCGTACCGGTCACCGCCAGTCGCGCCTCCCGCGTCTGCGACGGCGCGAGGGACACGACGCCCTTTCCGCCTGCCGTGCTGAATGCGGCGTTTCCTCCCGACAGCGTCCACGCGCCACCGAGGTCGGCGCTGCCCCAGCCTCCCGTCGTCGCCCGGTCGAACTCATCCGTCGCGAGGGGAGTCGGCCCTGTGGGGTCCGGCGGCGTGACCGGCGCGGTCACAGTGACCGGCTTCGTGACTGAGTGCGTTCCGCCGTCGTCGTCGGTCACCGTCAGGGTGACGTCGTACGTCCCCGATGCCGCATACGTGTGCGATGCCGTGACTCCCGTCGCGGTACCGCCATCCCCGAACGTCCACGCGTAGGACGCGATCGTCCCATCCGCGTCGCTCGATCCGCCAGCGTCGACAGCTGCACTGAGTGCGGAGGTCGAGGAGACGAAGGATGCTGTCGGGATCTGGTTGGGCGCAGCGACCACGGCCCCGGTGACGACCTTGTAGTCGTCCACCGAGAAGACCGAGGAGACGGAGGAGACCGAGCTGATCGCCATCTTCACGCCGACCGCACCCGCTGTCTGCAGAGCGGCAGTGGAGTCCGTCCCCTGCAGCTGCGGGTTCGCCGGCTCCGTCGTCCCCGTTCGCCAGACCTTCAGCGCGAGCGTGGTCGGCGACGTTCCGCGTACCGTGAGCACAGCCGACAACTTCTCGCCCGCCACGTACGTACCGGGGATCACGACGCTGTTGCCGATCGCCGTCTCGTTGCGCAGCAGGTAGAGACGGATCGCGCCACTCGCCTCGATCTTCACGCGTCCCGAGTAGACGTCGTTGCCGACCTGACGACCGTTCACCGTGAGGTTGAAGGCTCCGCCGTTGGTCGCGTTGCTCGAGGCGATGGTCAACGAGGTAATCGTCGACGTGCTCGAGACCCCGGCGAGGCGAGCCTCTCGCGTGGCGGCAGGAGACAGGGAGATCCGTCCCACGCCATCCCCCGCCGAGAACGCCGCCGCCCCTCCGGACACCGTCCAGGCGCCGCCGACGTCGGCGGAGCCCCACGAGGACGACGCCGTGCGCTCGAACGCGTCTCGGGCGATGACCTCTTCCGTGGCCGCCGGCGCGACGGCGACGGATGCGGTCGCCTGATGCGTTGCGCCGTCGTCGTCCGTGACCGTCAGCGTGACCGTGTAGGTTCCCGCTGTCGTGTAGGTGTGCGTCGCCGTCGCTCCCGTCGCGGTGGTGCTGTCACCGAAATCCCACGCGTGCGACACGATGCTGCCGTCGGTGTCGGTGGAGCCGCTTCCGTCGGCGGAGATCGACATACCATCCGCGGCGCGCACCACGTTGGCCACAGCCTTGGGCGGCACGTTCTGAGCTTCGACAGCGATCGTCTTCGTCTCGGTCGATGAGGCACCGCGGTCATCGGTCACGGTGAGCGACACCGTGTAGGTTCCGGAAGCCGCATAGTCATGCGTCGCCGTGGCCCCTGTCGCCGAGGCACCGTCGCCGAAATTCCACGCGTACGCCGTGATCGTGCCGTCCGTATCCGCGCTCGCGGATGCGTCGACCGCCACGGAGAGGAATTCCACCTTCTCGGTGAACGCGGCGGTGGGAGGCACGTTCGGGTTCCGCGTCGTCACGTCATGAGCGACGGTGGACGCGAGCCCGCCGGCATCGGTCACCGTGAGGGTGACCGTGTAGGTGCCGGCCGTGTCGTACTCGTGCGTAGGCGCGACACCGGTTCCGGTGTGGCCGTCGCCGAAGTCCCACGCATAGCCGGCGATCGGACCCTCAGGGTCGCTCGAGGCGGAGGCGTCGAAAGCCACCGACCGGTCCGAGGTCGCCGCGGTGAACTGCGCCGTCGGCAGCTGGTTCAGCTCCCCGGTGTCGCCGAGCTGATAGTGCTGCAACACCTGGCTGACCGTCAGGGGCGCTGAGTAGACCGCCGCCTCATCGATCGTGCCGACCCAGAAGGGATCCCCTTCCCAGGTGGTGTCGCCGCCCACGCGCCAGTAGCCGTTGTAGTTGTCGGCACCCGCTTGCGCGTTCGAAGCGACCTCCACGCCATCCACGAACAACTGCATCCCTGCCGCCGACTGCTGCGCGACGACATGGTGCCACTGCCCGTCACGGTAGGTGCCCGGCGCCGTGAGGACGTATGACCCCCCGTTGTAGACGCCGAACTTCAGCTGTCCCGATCCGTTCATGTAGATGTGCCGGTCGTAGTTCGAACTGGGATTGGCATTGTTGGAGTTGCTGTTCCCGAAGCCGATCAGCTTGCCGCCGCCCGTCGAGGTGGTCTTGAACCAGGTCTCGATCGAATAGGTGTTCGGCGACGGGTACTGCCGCGCGCTCACCACCGTCTGGCGGTTGTTCCAGCTGGAGAACAGCTTCGAGGACGTGAACCGGATGGCCTGGTCCGCGACGCCGGACAGCGCTCCGGTCTGGCCTCGTTGGATCGTGGCCGACCCACTGGTCTGGTACGTCCCGGTGCTTCCGTCGCGGCCCGAGTCTTTCGCGACCGTCCCGCTGGTCTCGCCGAGGCGCCAGTACAGTGTCGGGTCGAGGTCGTACACGGCTTTGCCGTAGGCGTCTGCGGGCGCAGCGGGGAGCGACGACGTGCGCCCAGAAGCCACCCAGTGCGCATCCACCGCGTCACGGGTCAACGCACTGCCGTACACGGCCACGTCCGCGATGCGGGCGTTGAGGTAGTTCGACGACCCCGCGGACGGCCAGCCGCTCTGGGAGTCCCCGCCGATGCGCCAGTAGCCTGAATAGCTCTGACCGGTCGTCGTGTCGGAGCGCGAGCTCACCCGCACGCCGTCGACGTACAGCACCATGCCCGAGCTGTTCATCGTGCCGACCACGTGGTGCCACTTGCCGTCGTTGAGACCGGCCCCGCTGGTGAGCGTCCGCGCAGTCCCGGGGTACACGCCGAACGTGACCTGCCCCGAATTGCTCAGGTAGAGGTGCCGGTCGTAGCTTCCGGACAGCCCCTTGGCGTTGTTGCCGAAGCCGACGATCTTCCCGCCGCTCGTGCTGGTCGTCTGGAACCATGCCTCGATCGAGAACTCGTCAGGACCGACCTCGGAGACCGAACTGGCAGAGGTGCCGTCGGTGCCGTTGAAGGCCGTGGAGGCCGAGGTCTCACCGACGACCTGGCCCGCCTGGCCACGGGTCGTCCCTCCGGACAGCGTGAGGTCGTTCCCGGAGATCCAGTCGGTCGCGGACGAACCGGACGCCTCGTTCATGGGCCAGTAATACCTCGGCGAGGACGAGAGCACGGCTTCGTTGTACGTGTTCGAGGTCCCGGCGGCCGCGATCGTCACCGGCGTCCAGTCGGACGTCGTGGTGTTCCCGTTGGGGTCGGTCACCTTGACCCGGTACTCGTATGTCTGGCCGGCGGTCACCGCCGTGTCGGAGTACGTGAGCCGCGGTCGCACCCAGTAGGTGGAGTCGGCAGTGGTCGTGTGGATCGGCTGCGCGAGGTCACGACGGAAGACCTCGTAGGTCAAGCGGGCGTTGTCGGCGTCGTAGTTCGCGGACCAGGCGACGCGTGCCTGCCCCGCGCGGAAAGACTGAGCGCTGATCTGGTAGGCGCCGCCCTTGATGGTCGGACCGATCTTGTTCGGCGCCGTCCCGGGCTTCGCGAAGCGCACGAGTCCCTGTTGTGCGCTACCGCTCACGGCCGTGAACTCACCGCCGTAGACGAGGTAGTCGCCACCGCCCGTGACCGACCATGCGGCCTGATTCATGCCGGACACCGTGCCGGGCTGCCACGTCGGGTACCAGTGCAGCAGACGGGCCGCCGGGTTGCCGGTGAAGCTGCGGTACCCGTAGATGTCAGGAGTGATGGTGCGGTCCGACGGGTTCTTGTCGAACGCGAGCGAGAAGTTGAAGCTCCACGGGTCGAGCTGCGGGAACTCTCCGATGTTGCCGCAGTAATGCGAGTGCGCCGCCGTGTAGAGCACACCCCCGGTCGGGTACACCGAATAGGTGTCGCCGTGGCAATCCTCCATCCACACCATCGAGCCGTCGCTCCAGCGCGCGCGGAACGCGCCTTCGAAGTCGTCCTCCGTCTTCGATCCTCCGAAGTCGTACCCACTGCCGTAGACGCTGTCCCCGTCGGAGGCGAGCGAATAGATGGAGGCGCCGGTGCCGGCGTTGCGGATGACACTGTTGATCGCCCAGGGGAGGCTGGCTCCGCTGGAGGCGTCGAGCGCGGCCATGCCGCGACCCGGGTTGGTCGACCCGTTGGTGGACGTGAACGAGCCGGCGATGACCACCTTCGAGGCATCGGGGGACACCACGACGGAGCGGACGCCGTACCCGCCGGCGAGGACCGGGTTGAAGTCGAGCACGGCACCGGTCGACGCGCTCACGGCCGCGACGCCGGTACGGGCGGTGTTGTTGATGTTCGAGAACTCCCCCGTGACGTACACGGTCGTATCGGTGGCGACGATGCCCTGCACGATCGTGTTGGTACCGGGGGTCCAATTGCCGATCAGCTGGCCGGTGGCCGTGTCGAAGGCCGCCAGACGGTAGCGGTTCTGACCGTTGACGGCGGTGAAGCCGCCGCCGATGTACAGCCGCGAGCCGTCGGGCGACACCGCCGCGGCGAGGATGCGGCCGTTGACCTGGGGGGCGAAGGATGTGTCGAGCACACCGGTTGCGAGATCGTAGGCGAGGAGGTTGGATCGCGGCGTCTCGTTGGTGCCGGCCGGCGCTCCCGCCGGGCGCGCGCTCGTGAACTGCCCGCCCGCGTACACCTTGGTGCCGCCCACCGCCTGAGCCCAGACGATGCCGTTGATCTGCGTCGTCGGCAGCGGGTCAGCGCTCACCGTCGCCGGCAGAGCGGGATCGGTCGGCACTGTATCCGCCTGCGCGGCCGGTGCGGTGATGGTCGCGCCGAGGAGCGCGGTCACCACGACGGCGACGACTCCCATCGCGAGACGACGGAATGGACGTGCGCGCGATTCTTCGTCGCGTTCGATTGCCTCGAGTCGCTGGACTCGCATGGCGCCTCCCCACAGGCACATGCCGAAATATCGGCGGATGATGGATCCCCTCGCGTCCCCCAAAGACGCATCCGCCGTCAGAATAGCGCAGCACTCGCCGCAGCGCTACCCGACCTCAGGACCCGATGGCCGTGCGATCCGCGGTGGGCACCAGGATCTCCGCGAGATGGGCGCACATGATCGCCGTAGTGAACGACGACTCGACCGCCGCGCGGCCGGCGAGCCCCATCCGTGCCGCCTCCGCCGGGTTCGAGAGGAGGGACAGGAGCCGATCGGCCAGCGCCTCGGCGTCTCCCACCGGAGCGAGGTGGCCCGTCACTCCCTCCTCGACGTACTGCGACATCCCCGGCGTGTCCGTGTTCACGACCGGTCGTGCGGTCGCGAGTGCCTCCAGAGTCACCGTCATCCCCGACACGTGAAGATTCGGTCGGGTTGCCGTCGCCACCACTGTCGCTGTCGCGTACAGGTCCCGGAGATCGCGATGGCTCATGCGCTCGACGACACGGACGCCGTCCGGCGCGCCGGTCGCCGATGTCTGCACGACGGCCTCCACGTCGGGGCGCTGCGCCCGGACGATCTCCAGCGCTCGGAAGAGCGTCTGCGGATCACGATCCCTGTCGTTGCCGATGCTCACGATGCGCGGCCGCTCCGGGTAGGGCCGCGGCGGGAAGAAGTCGGCGTCCACTCCGAACGGAACGGCGGTGATGCGTGGCCCTCCGGCCCCGATCACTGCCCGGAGCGGTTCGACCTGTCCCCGGCTCAGCACCCACAGATCGTCCGCGCTCTGCAGCACCTCGATCAGACGCTGCGGAACGTGGCCCCGCTCCACCATGTCGGTCAGCCAGATGACGCCTGACGCGAAGCTCCGCCGAGGACGCCGCACCTGCATCCGAAAGGCGGCGTTCTCGTCCCAGGTGAAGGCGCGGCCGTCGACCGGGCGCGGGCCGAGGCCGACGCGGCTCCGCATTCGCGCCACCCGTCCGGGCGCCGGCAGGTCGAGCACGTCGACGGGCGCGAACGCGCGCAGGCCGTCCAAGCCGTACTGCCAGGCGCTCGGCACCTCACCTGCCGCGTGACGGCGCTCCCACGCGCTCACCGACTGTTCGGCAGGAAAGCCCCAGGCGAGGGATGAGTCCGAGGAAGGTTCTGACGACACCGCCCCAGATTAGCCCCCGCACTCGGCGATCAAGGCTCGGGCATACTGTTCCGATGCACTCCGCCGCGACGTCCCCCTCTCCCTCGCTCCGCATCGCGCTGATCGGCACGCGCGGAATCCCCGCCGCATACGGAGGATTCGAGACGGCCGTCGAAGAGGTCGGGCGGCGGCTCGTCGCCCGGGGACACCGTGTGCTGGTGTACGGGCGGGATGCCGGCACCGCGGGCGACGTACACCTGGGCATGCGGAGGGTGACCCTGCCGGCGGTACGGCACAAAGCGCTCGAGACGCTCAGCCACACCGCGCTGTCGACCGCGCACGCGGTCACCAGGGCCCGTCCCGACGCAGCTTTCGTCTTCAACGCCGCCAACTCGCCGTTCCTCCCGTTGCTGCGCGCCCGGGGCATCCCCGTCGCGCTCCACATGGACGGACTCGAGTGGCGACGCTCGAAGTGGGGGCCCCGTGGAAAGGCCTACTATCGCTGGGCCGAGTCGTTCGGCGTGCGGACGGCCGATGCGATCATCGCCGACGCTCCCGGAATCGCCGAATACTACGATCACCAGTTCGGCGTGGCCAGCGAGATGATCCGCTACGGCGCCCCTCTCCTCGACGACGCACCGGTGGCCGGCATCCGCGCGCTCGGCCTCGAGCCCGGCGAGTACCACCTCGTGGTCGCGCGGTTCGAACCCGAGAACCATGTCCGTGAGATCGTCGAGGGGTACGCCGCGTCTGCGGCCGGGAAGCCCCTCGTGGTCGTGGGCTCCGCCCCCTATGCCGCCGACTACACCGCGGCCATCGACGACCTCGCGGCCGCGGACGACCGAATCCGCCTCCTCGGCGCGGTGTACGACCAAGACCTTCTCGACGCGCTCTACCACCACGCCTTCACCTACCTCCACGGTCATTCCGTCGGGGGGACGAACCCGTCGCTCCTGCGCGCCATGGGAGCCGGCACGGCCGTGATCGCGTACGACGTCGTCTTCAACCGTGAGGTCCTCGACGGCCATGGTTGGTACTTCTCGGACCCGGCCCAGGCGGCCACCGCGATCACCGCCGCCGAGGCCGACGCGGACGGCGTGGCCAGAGCCGGAGCTGCCGCCCGGACCCGCGCCGCCGATGATTTCACGTGGGACGCCGTCGCCGAAGACTACGAGGATCTGGCGCTGCGGATCGCGCGCGGGGAGTCGTTCCACGACTCGGCGAGGCGCGCGCATCGCCGAGCCGAGGAGTGGACCGGCTAACCCGGCTGGCCTGCGGAGGCCGGATCGTCTTCGGCCGCCGGATCGTGGGCGCGGTCGGAAGCGAGCAGGCGCCCACGGTGGCGGTGGATGTAGATGGCGTACGGGATGAGCTGGCAGACGGTCAGCGCGAACGCTACGCCGAGCAGCGGCCCGATGATGCCCAGCAGCGGTGTCAGCACGACCGACAGCACGATGCTCAGCGCCGCCATCGCCAACGTCGGAACGACCTGGAAGCGGATACCCGGTTTGTCCATGATGAACATGCCCAGGGGATAGACGGCGGCCGTCAGCATGATCATGGCGCCGAACGCGAGGATCGTCGAGGGGCGGACCTCCAATTCGCCGCGCGTGATGAAGTCGAACAGCCAGGGACCGATCACCCAGACGAGCGCCGTAGCCATGGCCACAGCACCGCCGAAGAGGAGGGACAGCAGATACGGCCCGCGCGTGAGCTCGCCGCGGTGCCGCCGCCGCGCGAACTGTGGCCAGAGCGCCACCCCTGCGGCCATGACCAACCCGTTGAGCGCGAAGAACACCTGGCCTGCGACACCGTACTCCGCGACGTCGGTCGGCGTGCCGTACTGGGCGAGCACGTACCGCTGCGAGCCGACGGCGATGGGATACGTGACCATCTGCGCCAGCATCGGCCACCCCACGTCCATCACCCGCACGCCGGGCACACGCCGCCATCGGAACAGGACGCGGAGGGCGTCGGGGATGAGAGGCGCGGTCGAACGCGTCACCAGGGTGAACCCGATGACGGCGGTGATCAGGGAGGCGCCGTACGAGGCGAGTGCGAGGAAGGAGTCGAAGGCCCGGCCTCCGACGGTGAGCAGGAGCCAGACGCCGCCGAGCGTGAGGGGGGAGATGAGGCCTTGCACGAGGATGACGAGGTGGTTGCGGCGCTGTCCCAGCAGGATCCGGAACCACACGCCGAGGGTCACCGTGAGGCTGAACAGCGTGATGCACAGGAAGGCGGCGAGGGGAGCCCCGGGGATGGCTCCCGCATCCCCGAACAGCACGCGCCATCCCCCGCTGACGAGCAGCACGGTGTTGATGATCATGAGGCCGGAGGCGAAGAGCAGCAGGATCCGTCCGACCGACGTCACCTGAAGGCGCAGCTTGCGGTCCGTGCGGACGTCTTCGCTGGTCGCCACCGCATTGACCAGCACCGCACCACTGCCGAGGTCCGTGAACGTCAGCAGCGATGGAATCGTGATGAGCAGTGTATAGAGCGCGTAGTGCTCGACGTCGGTCTCGCCCAGGATCATCCTGGTGGTGATCACACCGCAGACGAGGGAGACGACCATGGTGGCCGCGCGGGCGCCGAGCGCCAGGAGCGAGTTCACGGGGCCTCAGCCTCGGGCGCCGCGGCGGCTCAGCCGAGGACGCAGCCCGCGAGGGCGCTCGTCCGTATAGTACGGGCTCTTCGCCGCGCCGCGGATGCCGTTGAGGACGATGCCGAGGACCGGCGTCCGCGTGGACTCGAGCGACGAGAGCGCACGCGCGAGCTCGGTCCCCTTCGTGCGATGGGCGCGAACGACGAACAGGGTGCCGTCGGCCGTGGTCGAGAGCCAGAGAGCGTCACTCACGGAGAGAACCGGCGCGGTGTCGATGATGACGTAGTCGTACTTCTCCCGCGCGTCGTCGACGACCTTGTGCAGCTCTCCACTGGACAGCAGCTGCCCCGGGTTCGGAGGCTGCGCACCGGCCGTGAGGATGTCCAGCCCGGGGCGACCCCACTGCTGCACCGCATCATCCAGCTCGACGTCACCGATCAACACCGTGGTGAGACCCACCGCCCCTTCGAGCTGGGTGTAGCGCGCGGTACTGGGGCGCCGCAGGTCCGCCTCGATGAAGAGGACCGTCCGTCCCCCCTCGGCGAGGGTCAGCGCGAGCCCCAGACCGACGGAAGACTTGCCCTCCTGTGCCGAACACGAGGTCACCAGGATCACCCGTCGGCTCTTGTCGACGTCGACGAATCGCAGGCTCGCGGAGACCTGCCGCATCGCCTCCGCGATGCGTCCGTCGGGCTGCGAGCGAATGACCCGGGCGAGCGTCTGATTGTCCGCGGCCTCGGGGATCTCCCCGAGAACCGCGACGTCGGTGATCTCGCCGAGCGAGCTCGCGCTCACGATACGGGTCGCGAACCGTCGGCGCAGCACGGCGTACACGACACCAAGGAGGAGGCCGCCTGCCGCGCCGAGAGCGACATTGTTGCGGGTGTTGGGCGAGATGGGCACTGTCGGCGTCCGGGCGGGCGAGATGGTCTCGATCCGCACGGCGGGCTTCTCGTCAGCCCCCAGTGGGGAGATGTCCCGAACCGCGACAGCGAGCTCGCTCGCGATGGCGTTCGCGGTCTCCTGCGCGGTCTCGCCGTCGGCGTCGGTGACGCCGATCTCGATGACGACCGTGTTGAGCGGCACGTTGACGTCGACGCGGCGGGCGAGCCGGTTGGGCGTCTCGTTGAGGCCGACCTCCTCGATGACCGGACCGAGCACGGTGGGCGAGACCACGAGAAGCGTGTATGTCTGGACGAGACTCTGGACGTAGTTGGAGCCCTGCAGCAGTTCGCTGGTGCTCTCACCGCGAGTCGGGATCACCATCACCTGGGCTTCCGCCCGGTACTCCGGGTCGACGAGCTGAGAGTACCCGTATGCCGCTCCGCCCCCCAGGAGCGTGAGCACGATGATCACCACCCAGTGACCCCTCAGCGCCTGGAAGTAATCCTGCAGTGTCATGTGTTCCCGTCCCCCTCGGCACGACGCCGTGCGATCTGTGCGCCGGTTCGCAGCACCTCATTATCGCCTATGTTGGAAAGCGGGTCGGCGGTTCCGACTCGGCACCGAGGGGAACACGTGGCACACAGGCTCATCTTCGTCTGCGAGGCGAACATCTGTCGGTCGCCCCTGATGGCACAGGTCCTTCGTGCCAGCGCTGAGGAACAGCTCTGGGACATCACCAGCGCCGGGATCCGCGTGGGCCCCGGGGACCGGCCGATGTGTGAGGCGGCGGTCGAGGTGGCGCGCGCGGTGGGCGCGGGTGCCGGCGCCGACGACCATCGCTCCTCCGCCGTCGACGCCGACCGGATCCGCACCGCCGATCTCATCCTCACGGCAAGCCGAGCGGAACGCTCTTTCATCTCTCAGCTGGTCCCGCAGGCGCGGTCCAAGGCGTTCACCCTGCGCGAGGCCCTCCATCTGGGTGCCGCGGTCTTCGGCGAGGAGAATGCGAGCGCCCTTCTGGATGACGAGCGCGCAGCGGACGGCCTCGCCGCATACGCGGCGGCCTTGCACGGGCGACGCGGGTTCGTCGCCCCACCGAAAACCCGAAGGACCCTCCTCGGTCGTCGGCGCTCGAACCCGTTCGACATCCCGGACGCCCACCACGACGCCGCGCGGGCGCACCGGGCGATGCTGGAGCGCACCGCCCTGGAGGCATCGGCGCTCTACCGACAGGTCTCGGCGTTCCTCGTGCCGCCCACCCCGGATCTCCTCTCCCGCTGAAGGCGGACGGTCAGCGCGGCGCGACCGAGGTCAGGAACTCCGCCGTGGTCCGGCGGTAGGTCGCCGGAGCAAACCTGTGCAGCGCCGACGCGCGGGCGGAGAGCGCGTCGGCCCGCCGCTCCTCCCAGCCGTCCACCACGGACCGCAGTGCCGCGGCGAGCTCCTGGGATTCCCCCGGCGTCGTGAAGGCGACGCTCTGATAGCTGCCGACCGCCTCGCGAAGCCCGGGGATGTCCGATGCGACCACCGGCCGAGCGGCGAGCACGCCCTCGACGGCGGTGTTGCCGAAGGACTCGTCCTGCCGGGAAGGCACGACGAGCACATCGATGCCGGCGAGGAACGGCCAGACGTCGGACTGGAATCCGAGGAACGTCACGCGATCGCCGACGCCGAGCGCCTCCGCACGCTCGCGCAGCTCCCGCTCGTATCCCGCGTTCTCCACGAAGGCGGCACCCACCAGATGGAGATCGGCGTCGACGCCGGCGACGGCGAGCTCGGCCAAGGCCTCGACGGCGAGGTCGGGGCCCTTCCGGTGCGAGAGCCGACCGACGTAACCGATACGGAGGCGGTCCACGTACGGCCGCGGCTCGTCGACCTCGGAGGGGGCGGCCACACCGTTGGGGATAACCGCTGCGCGCCGAGCGAGGGCAGGAAGCGCCGCTTGAACGGTCTGCAACGTGAAGCGGCTGTTCGCGACGACCCGATGCGCCGCGAGATGCGGTGCGTAGAGTGCGAGGTTCACCCAGCGGGACGCGGAGGCCTCCGCCTCGTGGACATGGGTGACGGTCGGTATACGGCTCAGTCGACCCACGAGGGGCCAGGTGGGCAGGACGATGGTGCTCACGTAGATGCTCCGGGGACGCAGCCGCCGGACGATCGCGATGGAGGCAGCGAATCCCTGAACCGCGTCCCGCGCGGACCGCAGCCAGTTCCGGGGCCGCAGGTTCGACTTGCGCAGCACGAACATCGGGGGAAGGAGCACCTGCGCGCCGAGTGCCTGCAGTTCGTCCACGAGAGGGCCACGTCGCGGCAACACGACGACGACCGGCTCCCCTCGCTCCCGCAGCGCTGTCGCGGTCTCGAGGAGCATACGATCGGAGCCGAACAGCTCCCATCCCGGGTGCACGAGGAGATGCGGGGCACGAGAGTCGTGGGTCACACCTCCATTGTGCCCGGACGGAGCCGGGACGCGACCCGGTCCGCCCCGGAGGGCGGACCGGGAGATGCTCACCGGCCGCTGCCGAGCATCACTGTGCCCGTCGCGATGCCCAGCAGACTCGCGACCGCTGACGGGAGCGGCCGGGCGATGGCGGTGTTCGCGGCGATGTCGTCCCTCATGTCCGCGAAGGGTTGGGCAACGGCCGTCTGCGCGTTGCGCCAACCGGGGTTCTTCGCCGCGGCGAGCTGCGCGGGCGTCGAGAACGTCTCGTAGACGTCGCCAGACCCTCCCCAGGTGACCATCGACGGGCCACGAGTGGAGCTGCTGAACAGGTTGCCGTCGATCGTGACATTCCACGTGTTCACCGCGCGCCCCGTCGCCGTGTCGTGGGCGAAGATAGCGCGGGGTCCGCCCGCACCGAACACGTTGTTGCGGATGGTGATGTTGCGCGTGATCCACGTCACGGTCGGATCCACTCCGTCGACACGCGGGTCGCGGCCCACACGATGGGTGGCCTGGCGTCGTTCGTCCTGCATGAGATTGAGATCGTGGCGCGCATTGTTCCCGAGGTCGTTGTTCGTGATCAGTACGTTCTCGGTGTCGAAGATGCGAATCCCTTCGCGGTTGTCGAACGCCTGACTCCGCGCGATGGTGACCTGGGACGACAGTTCCGCGTGGATCCCGATCTCGGTGTTCCCGTTCGACGTCACGTCGAGGATCTTGACGTCGTAGCACGACTCGTCGAACCAGGTCCCGCTGCCCACGTTGCGGCTCGTGTCGACGTTGCTCATCACGATGCCGCGGGTGCGAGTGACCTTGACCCCGCCGGCGACGGGCGAGCCGTTGAACCGCTCGGTGTTGTTGTCGGTGATGAGAGAGTCCGTGAAGGTCGTGCCGTACGCCGTGGTTATAGACATCCCGAGCAGCCCGTTCCTGCGGACGGTCAGATCGTCGATCTTCGCCCGGTCGTTACCCACGAACAGCCCGATCGTCGCGTTGTCCTCGATGACGAGGTCGCGTACCGTGACGCCGACGTTGTGCATACGGACGGTGCCGAGCACGTCGTAGGAGGTTGCGTAGCGCCGGACACCGAAACCCTGCAGCACGGAATTCGCCGACTGTACGTTGAGCGCCTGTCCGAGGTCGCTCGCCCGCACCTCCTTACCGGAAGGGTCGGTCCCGAGGATCAACCGGTCGCGCGCGTCGTCGACGGCGAACGTCCCGGCAACGACCTCAGCGGCCGTGGCGACCTGACGCTGCGGGACACCGTCGATGTAGAGCTGGTCCGGGTGGTTCGCCATCGGGTACGCCGGGTCGACGAACCATCCGGCATTGCCGTTGAGCATGTCGTCGTCGAATTCCGCCGTCCATCCGGCACTGACCCATGCCGACCCCGACTTCGTCCAGTTCGCGACCCGTGTCGAGCCGTCGAACCAGACGGCCTCTCCCGGGTAGGCCTGGATGGTCAACGTCTTGCTGTACGGGACGTCGACGGACTGATGATAGACGCCAGCCCGAAGGACGACCGTGGATCCGGGGCGGGCGGCGTTCACGGCGGCTTGAACGGAACGGTACGGTGCGACCATTGTGCCTGTGGGGCTCTCCGCGGTGCTCCGCGCATCGACGAACAAGGCACCGGCGGGCACCGCGTACTGGGCGGTGCCGACAGGAGCCGCACCGCGTTCGGGGGTCCCGGGCTGCGGCTCGGGCTGCGGCTCCGGTTCCGGCTGCGGTTCCGGCTCCGGCTGCGGTTCCGGCTCCGGTTCGGGCTGCGGCTCCGGCTGCGGCTGCGGTTCGGGCTGCTCGGCACTCAAGGGCGCGTCGGCGACCGTGGCATCCAGCGAGTCGATCCGCAGGTCGACCGGCGCGGTCGCGCTGCTCGATGCATAGGCCCAGACGGCGAAGCCTCCCGCGCCGGAAAGCCGGGCGGCGGAGGAGTCGGTTGTCCGGAGCTGGGGCGCCCCAGGTGAGGAGCCGACCGGCGTGAGGCGCGCTTCGAAGTCGACGGCGTCGGCCCCGGTGACCGTGGCGTCGAACGTGACCCATCCGTCGCCGAGAACGCTCAAGGGAACGGCCACGCTTTTCAGCTCCGTCTCCATACCTCCCCGGGTCCGGATGACGGAGAGCTGCGCCTGCCCCTCGGCGTCGGTCAGCAGTCGGACTCGGTAGGCGGAGCCGTCGGCCTGGACGCGCGTCGTGTAGGCGTAGTAGCCCCGACCACCTGTTGCTTCGAGGCGGAGATCCGCCGAGACGCGGACGTCTCGCGCCCGGACGGCCTGCGGGGTGAGATAGGCGGACTCTCCGGGGTCGAGGGTGAGGGCCGCCGCGCCATCGGCCACACTGGCCACCTCGGCGCGGGACGACCACGACGAGTAGGCGAGGCCGTTGTCGGAAGCCCCCCATCCGGACGGTGCCGCGCGATCGAAGTCATCGCGCAGCAGCACGTCGGCGGAATCGCTGTCGGCGGCCGCCGCGGGGGAAGCACCGAAGAGGCCGGCCACGATCGTCGTGGCCGCGACGACCGACGCCAGGGCGGCCGAGGTTCGTGAAGGGGAGGGTCGGGTGAGGGTCGAGCGACGTCGCGAACGCAACTGAGTCTCCTAGGGGTCTAACCCGCGTACACCGCGCCCCTCCAACCAGCCCCCTCCGGGCGAGATGGTGTGCAGTATCGGTACGCACCGCCTACCCGGACGGGCGACGGCCACGGCACAGTTTACACACGCTCGGACGACGATCGTTGTGTAACCGAGATATTCACGACGGATCCCCGGACAGATCGGTGCCGACCGAACTGCGGATGAAGCGCATCTTCCCGCCGACCTGAGGAATGTGGTCGACGCGCTCGACACGAACGGGGACGAGGCCTCTGGTCGCATGACGCAGCTTCGCCTCCGCGCCGTCGATGCCGGCCTGTACGTCCTGCCCGTCCGCGGGTATGCACCGCAGCGTCACCGCGTAATCCGAGTCCTGGACGATCTCGAACTGACGGATGGACAGGGGCGCGTCGTCGAAGATGTGTCCGAGAGCGCCCGCGATCGTGGTCCCATCCGGCAGGCGCACGGCATCGGAGGAGCGGCCCGAGATCGCGCCCAGGCGAGGAAGCCCCCGCCCGCACGCGCACACCCCTGGTCGATAGCTGCTGATGTCGCCGAGACGATATCGGACGATCGGGAAGACCCGGTTCGTCAGATCCGAGACGATGACCTCTCCTTCCCGTCCCTCGGGCAGGACCCGATCCGCCTCATCGACGATCTCGATGCGTCGCACGTCGGAGAAGACGTGGAGTCCGCTCTGCTCGGCGCACTCACCCGCCATCCAGGGGATCTCGGCCGAGCGGTAGTGGTCGTAGCACGGCGCGCCGAAGGCGTCCTCGATCTCCGCCCTCGTACCAGGGGACAGCGGAGCAGCCGTCACGGCCACGGCCGCCGGCGGAACGACCCGGAGCCCCAGTCGACGCATCCGTCGGACCGTGTCCAGGACGCCGCCGCCATAGCCGATCAGGAAACGGGGCTCCACCCGGTTCCAGCGCTCCACGAACGCTCGCACCGCATCGTCCGTGATCTGGAAGGCGTCGAGCTGCACCCGTCGCGAGGGGAGCCACCCGAGGTCGTGGCGCAGGCGGGCCGCCCCGGTGAGCACGTGGCGCGTCACGATCGCCCGGTCATCCCAGGGTTTCACCCCCCACCAGTCGAACAGGCGCCACTCGAGTGCGCGGGCAGGAAAACGGAGGTCTCGCAGCAGGTGCAGCGGCAGACCCGTACTCCCACCCGTCTTCGAGACGACGCTGGTGCGCGCATCGGCTTCATCCGTGCGAATGCTCTCGAAGTTCTCGCGGAGCATCGTCTTGTCGACGATGGGCAGCGAGGAGAACGACGCGGGGTCGCGCAGATCCTCGGCGGAGAAGCCGTGCGCGGAATACAGCTCGCGGTAGAACGCGCTGTGCTCGAACGCGAAGCGCGCGTGCGCGGCGGACCTCTGGGCGCTCAGCTCGATGGCCTCCTCCGGAGGCAGAGCATCCACGACGAGGAAGTCCCGATAAGCGGCCGTGCTGCTCCGTCCGCCCGCCGCAGTCTTGAGACGGAAAGCCGCTTCTCGCATCATGTCTCCTCCTTCGTGCGGCCACGGGGACGGACGCGGGAGTGCCGAGCTCGAAGCGCCGAACGGTACGCGTGTGCGTGGGCAGCGCCGGCGTCGTCCCACTCGCGCCGAGACAGGTCCGGTCTCTCCGTGGTGATCTGCCGCACCGCGGCCAGGGCGGCACGCAGCCGCTCACCATCCAGCTCGCCGTCGTACATCTGCACCCACTCCGGCCCCACCTCGGCGGCGAGCGCCTCATTGGGCGCATTGCGCGGCACGAGGACTGGCCGATCGAGCGACAGCGCTGCGAGCACGCTCCCAGAGTTGTGCATGAATCGATAGGCCAGCACGACCAGCTCGGAACCCGTGACGAGCTCGACCAGCTCGGCGTCGCTCAGAAACTCCAGACGGAGCGTGACCTGCGGCAGGTCCGCCACACGCTCGCGCAGATCGTCGGCCAGGTCCGCGCTCGACGCCTTCCCGCCGATGACGACACTCATCTCGGGATCGACGGCGACGGCAGCGGCGTAGGCATCGACGAAGCCGGACACTCCCTTGTACCGTCGGACCCCTCCGAACGTTCCCATTCGTCCGCGGATCCGCTCCGCTCGCGGCTGCGGCCGGTACCAATCCCGGTAATGGCCGTGCAGGATGAGCGACTGCGCCGTTCCGGCAGGGAGCGGAGTCGTCTCGTTCAACACGATGCGGTGATCGGCCTGGCGGTCGATCCGTCGCAGCAGCCACAGCCGGGCGGCGTTGTCGTCCGGCAGTTCCAAGTTGTGCACCGTGCGCACGACCGCGATCCGCCGTGACAGGGAATGCCGTAACGAGAGCAGCGCCGTCAGGACGTATTTGCCGACGGAAGAGACGGCCGATCCCCCGTGGAGTTTCACCTCAGGCCAGTGCCAGTGGAACACGTCGTATCGACCGAGAAGGGCCTCGCGCCAGGAGAACCGGAGATGCTCGATGCCTGGCGTCGCAGTGAGCGCCTCATCCAGCATGGTGATGTAGGGATTCGTGGTGACCCGAGGCGCACCGAAGGACTGCATGACGCGGATCGGACGCTGGCCCTCAGACATGGATCGCCAACCCTCGGATCGACCGGTACCAACGCATCGCGGCGAGAAGAAGCATGAGCACGTTGATCACGGCCAGCGCGGTATAGAGGACGACGAAGACCGGCTGCCACCACAGCACCGCGAACACCAGGCAGAGGAAGCCGTAGTCCGTCGGGATGACCGCCAAGGAGTACAACCCACCGGACCGCCAAGCCTCCCGAGGCGTCTCAGCGGGCGCTTGAGGGTGCCGCAGACGGTGCACGCGGCGGAGGAAGTCGGCGGCGATGATCCCGAAGAAGAACACGTTGGCCGAAGCCGCGAACACCAGCGGGACGAGCAGCCAGCCGTCCGGAAGGTCGAAGAACCGGAACCAGCAGACGAGCACCGCGAGATGGATGGTCGCGAGCTTGATCGCATCGAAGAAGTGGTCGAGCCACTCTCCCGCCAACGATCCGGAGCCTGTCAGCCGCGCGAGCTGGCCATCGGCGGAGTCGAGCGCGTAACCGAGGACGAGCAGGACGGATACGAGGATCGAAGACCAGATCTCGGGCGGCAAGGTGGCGATCAGGGCGACACCGGTCAGGGTGAACGCCGCGCTGACCAGTGTGACCTGCGTGGGGGTCATCCCCATCACGTACGCGAGCGCGGCCATCGGCCGACCGAGTGGTCGGTTGATGTAGCGGGAATAGGCCGCCGCCCCTTTGGACGACTTCTGCGCCTGCTGCAGGCGTCCCATCGCCGCTCGGATCTCTGACACGACAACTCCCCCAGGCGACGTCGAATGTAGCCTTCACTATATCCACAGGCTGCGCCCGGCTGATCTTCGCGTGCGGCCAGAGAGGAGCATGGATGAGCGCGCGGGTCCTCGCGGTGGTCGTCGTCAATTACGGCGCCGCCCGACTGCTCGAGTCGAACCTCGTCTCCACGGCCTCCGATGTTCCGGAGGCCCGGATCGTCGTCGTCGACAATCTGTCCACGCCGACGGAGCGGGAGACCGTGTCGGCGCTCTGCGCCGCGCGGGGCTGGGACCTCGTCCCGATGGCGACGAACGCCGGCTTCGGCGGCGGGGTGAACGCCGGCGCCGCGCACGCGTTCGACGTGCTCGGTGCCACCGACCTCCTGCTCCTCAACCCGGACGCCCGTATCGACGGCGGTTCCGTCGCCGCTCTGCTGGATGCCACGGCGGACGACCTGACCCTCGCCTCTCCCCGCGTGGTCGACGCGGACGGTCGCGTGTGGTTCGCCGGGATGGACGTCTATCTGGACGACGGTGCGATGGGCGGCCCGCGGAGGCGGCGGGAGCAACCCTCGGCACGGCGGCTGCCGTGGATCAGCGGCGCGTGCATGCTCATCCCGCGATCCGTGTGGGAACTGACGGGAGGCTTCCACGAGGAGTACTTCCTCTACTGGGAGGACGTCGACATCTCCGTGCGCGCCGCACGCGCGGGTGCGCGGCTGGTGGTGGTCGACGACGCGACGGCCATCCATGACGAAGGCAGCACTCATCGCGGTCGCGGGCAGCGAGCCGAGGCGAAATCCGAGCTCTACTACTACTACAACATCCGGAACCGCCTGCTCTTCGCGGCGCTGCATCTCGACGACGATGACGTCGCGGCATGGGAACGGTCGGCTCCGCGCAACGCCTGGCAGGTGCTGCTCCGGGGCGGCCGGCGACAGTTCCTCCGCCCCCTTCCGCCGCTGCGCGCAGCATGGCGCGGGGTCAGGGATGGAAGACGATTCCTGTCCCGGCACCGCTCGACAGGGGCGCCAGTCTAAACTCGGAGCACCGTCTCTCGCACCGCGAGGACACCGGGGAGTGGGGATCACATGAAGGACGTGCACGAGGACAACGCACCGGGACGCCGACGCGTCTGGCTTCCCCTGACGATCCTGGTCGTGGTGGTCGGTCTCGCCGTGGCCGCCGCGTTCCTCGTTCCCCCGATGCTGACTCCCGCCGGGCAGCCGGAACCGACGAGCACGCCGACCGTCCCGCCCCGTGACATCGTGTCCACCGACGCGCCGCGCCCGACGGAGACGCCGCGGCCCGCTCCGTCGGAGAGCGGCCTCCCGTTCGCCGAGCTCACGCCGGTGGAGCCCAACGCCACGATCGTCGCGGAGGGTGCGGACATCCTCCTCGCCCGCGTGGAAGCCGTGCAGGGCGAGGCGGCACTCGCCGGGGAGACTTCGGGTCCTGCCGTGCGCGCCACTGTCAGGATCGTCAACACCGGCTCCGAACCGCTCGACCTCGACTACGTCGCTGTGAACGCGTATTCCGGCGCCGACCGGGCACCCGCCGGCACGCTGACCCGGCCCGGTGGCGTGCCGTTCGAGGGGATGCTCTCCCCCGGAGACGCCGCGGAGGGCGTCTATCTGTTCACCATTCCGGAGGAGGACCGTGAGGACGTCACCCTCACGGTCGACTACCTCTTCGGCGCGGAGGTCGGTGTCTTCCGCGGCGACCTCCGCTGATCGGAGACCTCCGTATGCGCAGCGTGACGTCGTGGACGACCACCTCCATCGTCGCCGCGGCCGCAGCCGCAGCGTCGGCGGTGCGGTTCACGTTCGGCCCCGGTATCAGCATCTCCGTCGTCGTTGCCGTGGTCCTGCTGCCGGTCTGGTGGCCGGCGTTGCGCGGCTACCGTTTCGCTCGGCCGTTGCTCGCGCTCGCAGCCGGCGCGGCGGTCTGGGGAGCGGCGACCACCCTCCTCGAGACCACGCGGGCGGCCTCGACGAGCCTCATGCTCGAACAGTCCCTCACGCTTCTGTCCCTCGCGGGAGGCATCGGCGTGCTCCTGTGGGCGCGGAGCGAGCTCGGCCTCGGCGCCACGGCCATCGCGTTCGGGGTGGGAGCACTGGCGAATGTGGCTCTCACGGGAGGCAACCCCGCCAACCTCTGGAAGTACTCCCTCGCTGTCCCGGTCATCATCGTCATCCTGGGCTTCACGTCGACCTCCCGGCGGCGGTCGTTGGATCTGCTGGCACTCGCCCTCCTCGCGGGCGTCTGCCTCTTCTCGGACTCGCGATCGATGACGTCCTTTCTCCTCCTTGCCGCCGTGATCGTGCTGTGGCAGATCTTCCTTCCGGCGGGAACCAGGCGTCCGCGCCCTGCACAGACCCTGGTGCTCCTGGGCGTGTTGAGCCTCGCCGCGTTCAGCATGCTGCAGGCTCTGATCCTTGAGGGAGTCCTCGGCGACGCCGCGCAGCAGCGCACGCAGGCCCAGATCGACACCTCCGGGTCGCTGATCGCCGGCGGGCGGCCAGAGTTGGGCGCCGCGACCGCCTTGATCTCCGCCCGCCCGCTGGGCTTCGGGAGCGGGACCCTGCCCACCTCACAGGACGTCTGGATCGCCAAGACCGGCATGAGCGAGCTCAACTACGATCCGGACAACGGGTACGTCGAGGGCTACATGTTCGGCGGGCAGTACGAAGTGCATTCGGTGCTCGGCGACCTGTGGCTGCGCTTCGGTCCGTTGGGCGCGGCGTTCGCGCTCGTCCTTCTCGGATGCGCAATCTACGCCGTAGCCCGCGCCGTCTCCCTCAAGGCCGCCCCCGGCATCGTCGTGTGGCTCACTCTGCTCGGAGCGTGGGACACGTTCTTCAGCCCTCTGCTCACCTCCTCCCGGACTCTCGCGCTGCTGTTCGCGCTGACCGCGATCCCCGCCGCCGTCGCCGTCCGTCGCGGGACCGCACCGGCCCCGAGATCTCGTCTGCCCTTCTCTGCGCCGCGCCGCGACCACGCCGCCCGCACCTCGCGGACGGTCGAGGACTAGAGCTCGCCCGGCTTCATGGCCTCGGCATCGATGGCGCGGATGATCCGCAGCGTCGCGGTGTCCGGCTCCGGCTCGCCCGCCGCCGCCCTCTCCTCACGCCGCCGACGGGGCGCGTAGACGACCAGGGAGTGGAACAGGAACCGGGCGAAGAAGGCCACGATGAGGGACAGCGCGGTCGCCAGGACGCTGGAGATGTGCCATGTCTCGACCATGAGCGCCATCACCGGGATGCGCAGGGCCGCCTCGACGTTGTTGAACGTGAAGGACGCCGCGAAGCGCACCCCGGCGCTGCGGGCGTCGGTGCGCATGTCGGCGAAGACGAAGCGCTCCTGCAGCAGGAAGTTGCCGATGATCGTGACCTCGGCGCCGATGATGGCCGCCCAGACGTAGGGGACGCCCGCCGCCGTCAGGGCCCACATGATCGCGAGGTTGGCGATGGCGCCGAGCACGCCGATCGCCGCGAACAGCGACATCTTCCCGAACCGCAGCCGTGCGAGATGAGCGATGAACGTGGCCCCCTGGCGCAGGCTCGCCTTCGAGGTGCCGTGTCGACGCTCGGCGAACTCCATCGGGATCTCCGCGATCCGCAGATCCGTCCGGGCGAGGATCTCCAGGAGGATCTTGAAGCCCTGCGGCTGCAGTGCATCCAGCCGCAGGCGACGCCGGTCGACGAGGAAGAACCCGGTCATCGGGTCGGTGCTCCGGGCGAGCCGACGGGGGAACATCGCGCGGGCCAGCCACGTCGCGGCGCGGGACACGCCGAAGCGCACGGCCGTTCCCAGGCCGCTCGTGTCTCCGCCGCCGACGTAGCGGGAGGCCGCGACCACGTCCGCGTCGCCGTCCGCGAAGCGGTCCAGCAGTGTCGGCAGCAGCTCGGGGGGATGCTGGAGGTCGCCGTCCATCACGATGCAGACATCGGCCGCCGCGGCGCCCAGGCCGACGACGACCGCTCCGCCGAGGCCTCCGACGTTGTCCGAGCGATGGATCACCCGCACCGGGATCGGGGCGTCGACCGCGACGCGCTCCACCTCGGCCGCGGTGTCGTCGCTGCTGTCGTCGACGAAGAGGATCTCGGCGTCCCGTCCCGCCAAGGCCGCGGCCGTGCGCTCCACGAGCTCGGCGACGTTGTCGCGCTCGTTGTACGTCGGCACGATGACCGTGACCCCTGCCCCCAACGTGGTCCCCTTCGTCGTTCCGCAGCCCCATCGGCTCCGGCATCCATCGTTCCATGGGTTCCTATGGGCTGCAGGACACGTTCCTGCTAGAGTGTCGTCTGCGGCTGTGGGAGTCGCGCCGAACGGGTGGGGATCCGTTCGACTGGGGAATGATCGATCTGGGGAGATCATGGGGACGCGTATCGGCTATGCCGTCGGAGCTTTCGACCTTTTTCACGTCGGGCATCTGAATCTGCTGCGACACGCCAAACAGCACTGCGACATCCTGGTCGCCGGCGTCGTGAGCGACGAGATGCTGCGTCAGGTCAAGGGGATCGAGCCGGTCATCCCGACCGCCGAACGTGCCGAGATCGTCCGGCACATCTCCTTCGTCGACGACGTCTACGTCGAGACGACGCCGTCGAAGATGGACTCGTGGCGCGACGTGCGCTTCACCCACTTCTTCAAGGGCGACGACTGGCGCGGCACCGAGAAGGGCCTCCGGCTGGAGAGCGAGTTCGCGGAGGTGGGCGTCGAGGTCGTGTACTTCCCGTACACCGCGCACACGTCGAGCTCGGCGCTCCGCCGCGCGCTCGACGCGATCACCGCCAACGCCACGGCATCCGCGGTCGGCGCGACCCGCTGAGGCGGGTCAGTTCGCGACGCCGAGGAGGCTGCGCGCCATCCGCGCCACGTGCGGCGGCGTGTGCGGACCGAGCCACACCGTCCAATGCTCCGGGGGCTCGCTGCACGTCCACTCCAGGCACCACGCGTAGACGGCGTTCGCGAGGCGCTCGCCACGCGCGTGGGCGCGCGTCCCCTCGGCCCGTACGAGCCAGCGGACCGAGACCCCCGGGGGGACGTCGATGTGCCGGAACTGGATGCGGGCCGCCGCTTCGATGAGGATGACGCCGTGCGCGTCCCACGGGAGCCGCGACGCGACGCGCGCGATGGCTCCGGCATCGGCCGCATCCCCGGCGATGAGCACCGCTCCTTCCATCGCTTCCCAGCCCGGATCCTCCAGGTGCTCGCACGCGCTGCTCATACCTCCACTATAGGTAAGGCTACCCTTACCTTCAAGGGCGACTAGCCTTCGACGGTTGCGCTCGTCAACGCCGTTGGCCGGCGACGTCGCCGCGGGGCAGCCTTGTTCCGTGAGCAGCAACAGGAATCGACGGACATCCGCCGGACGACGCCTGATCGGCGCCCTGGCCGGCCTCCTCGTCGCCACGGCCCTCGGCGGATGCGGGATGACGGTCCCGGCGGACCCGGACGGCACCCTGGACCGGGTCACGGGCGGGGAGCTGCGGGTCGGCACCTCGCCCGAGCCCGGCCTCGTCGAGATCGACCGCGGCGAGCCGCGCGGGCCGGTCGTGGATCTCGTCGACGACTTCGCCGCGAGCATCGACGCGAACGTCACCTGGACGGTCGCGACCGAGGAGAGCCTGGTGGGCATGCTGGAGACGGGCGACCTCGACCTCGTGGCCGGCGGACTGACGCCGGACACCCCGTGGATCGACAAGGCGGGCGTGACCCGCGGCTATCCGGGGATCGAGGGCGCGGGCGATCGGGAACTCGTCATGCTCGTCCCCCTCGGAGAGAATGCCTTTCTCTCGGCCCTCGAGGCCTCCCTCGACGAGGAGGTCGCTCGATGACCGGGACGAAGCAGTTCGGGCGCACCGAGCTCCCCGACGAACAGCAGCGGGCCACGCGCAAGGCCGTGCGCTGGGAGATCTTCACGATCGTCTACACCTCGATCACGATCACCGTGATCGCCCTCGTCGTGGGCGAGTCCCAGGCGATGCGCACGGCGTGGATCGAGGACATGCTGTCGCTCATCCCGCAGTTCGCCTTCCTCCTCGCGCTCCTGTTCGTGCGGCGACGCCCCACCCGGAAGCACCCCTACGGCCTGCACCGGGCGATGGGCGTCGGCCACCTCGTCGCCGGTGTCGCGCTCCTCGCGGTCGGCCTGAACCTCGCCGCCGAGGCCGTGGCCGGGCTCATCCGCGGGGAGCATCCGACCATCGGCACCGTGCAGGTTTTCGGCCAGACGATCTGGCTCGGCTGGCTGATGGTCGCCGTCATGGCCGTCGTGATCGTCGGGCCGGTGTTCTTCTACGGTCCGGCCAAGGCCAAGCTCGCCCCCGTCCTGCACAACAAGCTGCTCTACGCCGACGCCGACATGGCGAAGGCGGACTGGCAGACGACGGTCGCCTCCATCGTCGGCGTACTGGGCGTGGGCGCCGGCGTCTGGTGGCTCGACGGTGCTGCGGCACTCTTCATCTCGCTCGGCATCATCTGGGACGGCTTCCGCAACACGAAGACCGCGATCGTCGACCTCATCGACCAGCGGGCACGCACCTTCGACAGCGCGGAGCCGCACCCGCTGGCCCGCGATGTCGTCTCGTACCTGCGCAGCCGCCCCTGGGTGGATCAGGCTGCCGTGCGCATGCGGGATCAGGGCCAGGTGTTCCACATCGAGGCGTTCGTGGTGCCGCATCATCGTGGCGTCCGTACGGCCGACCTGACCGCCGCGTCCGAGGGGATCGCCGACCTGGACTGGAAGGTGCAGGACGTGGTGATCGTGCCGGTCGAGAAGCTGCCGGACGAAGCGGACCCCGGTCGATGAGCAGCTCCGACGAGGCACTGTTCCCCGGCTTCACGACCACGCGGATCCCAACCGCCGAGGCGGACATCCTCGTGCGCCACGGGGGCTCGGGACCGCCCGTGGTGCTCCTGCACGGTCACCCCCGCACCTCGGCGACCTGGCATCGGGTGGCCCCGGTGCTCGTCGAGCGCGGCTTCACGGTGATCTGCCCCGACCTGCGCGGATACGGGCGTTCCCGCGGCCCGGCGCCCACCGCCGATCATGCGGCCCATTCCAAACGCGCCGTCGCCCGCGACATCCGCACCGTCGCCGAGCGACTCGGCCATGAGCGCTTCCGCCTGGTCGGTCACGACCGTGGCAGCTACGTCGCGCTCCGACTCGCCCTCGATCACCCGGAGACCGTCGAACAGGTCGCCCTGCTGGACTGCCTGCCGATCTCGGAGTACCTCCGACGCTGCGACGCGACCTTCGCCGCGCACTGGTGGCACTGGTTCTTCTTCGCCCAGCCGGACATCCCGGAGCGCGTCATCGGCGCGGATCCGGAGGCCTGGTACGCCCCCAAGGCCGACCCGTCGACGATGGGCACGGCGAACCACGCCGAGTTCCTGCAGGCGGTGCGGCAGCCGTCGGTCGTCCGGGCGATGCTCGAGGACTACCGTGCCGGCCTCACGATCGACCGCGCGCACGAGGAGGCCGATCGCGCCGCCGGGCGTCGGCTCCGGATGCCGACCCTCGTGCTGTGGTCCGAACGCGACGATCTCGAGGAGCTCTACGGCGACCCCCTCCGCATCTGGCGGGACTGGGCCGACGATGTCCGCGGCCACGGCATCGACAGCGGGCACCACATGGCGGAGGAGGCGCCTGAACCTCTCGCCGCCGCACTGGCGGGCTTCTTCGGAGCCAGCCCTCCCCCACGGCCGTAGGCTGGAGGCATGACCAACCCCGCCTCCGACACCATCACGATGTTCGGCGCCGACTGGTGCCGCGACTGCATCCGCACGAAGAAGCAGCTCGACGAGCTCGGCGTCGCGTACACGTATGTCGACCTGGTCGCCGACCCCGCCGCCGCGGACATCGCGAAGGACATCTCGGGCCGCACGAACATCCCCGTCGTGGTCTACCCCGACGCCTCGCACCACGTCGAGCCGTCGAACGCCGACGTGGAGTCGAAGCTGCGCGAGCTCTCGATCATCTGATCGTCCTCGCACTCGGCGGATCTCCGCGCGGACGCCTAAGCTGAAAGCCCGTTCGAAGGAGACGCCGATGACTTCTGCGCCCACGACCGCGCCCGCCACCCCCGCCCTCGGCGAGGGCGAGAAGGAACGGCTCGACGCCGCCGTCGCCGATCTGCAGACGGGGACCGCGGTGTGGACCGCGCTCACCGTAGCGCAGCGCGCGACGCTGCTCCGGCAGGTCCGCACGAGCGTCGCCGCGACCGCGGAGGACTGGGCGACCATAGCCGCCGCCTCCAAGGGCCTGGACGCGCGGCATCCGCTCCGCGGCGAGGAGTGGCTGAGCGGTCCGTACAGCGTCCTCGGAGCACTCGATGCCTCGATCGCCACGCTCACCCGGATCGCGAACGGTGCGAATCCGCTCGACGGCATCCGGGTCGACCGCGCACCCGGCGGCCGCGCGCGCGTGCATGCCTTCCCCCTCACCGGCATCGACCGGTTCCTGCTGTCCGGCTTCACCGGCGAGGTCTGGCTCGAACCGGGGACCACGCCGAACACCGCCCGCGCGACCGCCGGTCTGGCACAGCGCACGCCGACGGTGTCCGGGGGCGTCGGACTCGTGCTCGGCGCCGGGAACGTGACCTCCATCCCCGTGCTGGACGTGCTGTACGAACTGCTCGCCCACAACCGCACCGCCCTGCTGAAGGTGAATCCCACGCAGGATGCGCTGGTCCCCGTCTACAAGCGCGCGCTCGCCCCACTCATCGAGCCGGGCCTGCTGCGGATCGTGCGCGGGGGCCCGGCCGCCGGCGCCTACCTCACCCAGCACCCCGGCCTCGCCCACGTGCACATCACCGGCTCGGCAGCGACCTTCGACACCATCGTCTGGGGACCGTCGACCGGCGAGGGGGCGGCCGCGACGAAGCGCCGCCGTCGCGAGAACCGCCCGCTGCTGAAGAAGCCCATCACCGCGGAACTCGGCGGGGTCTCCCCCATCATCGTCGTGCCGGGGAAGTGGACGGCCGCCGACCTCGCGTACCAGGCCGAGCACATCGCGACCATGCGCCTGCAGAACAGCGGCCACAACTGCATCGCGGGGCAGGTCGTCATCCTCTCCGCGGACTGGGACCAGGCCGACGACTTCCGCGCCGAACTGCGCCGCGCCTACGCCACCGCTCCGGAGCGCCCCATCTGGTACCCCGGCGCCCCCTCCCGCATGCAGTCCGCCGCGGACGACTACCCGGACGCCCTCGTGCTCGGCGACCGGCTCCTCGTCGAGATCGATGCCGACGACGACCCCTCGGCCCTGGAGAACACGGAGTACTTCGCGCCGGTCCTCGGCGTGGTGAGCCTGCCCGGCACGGGCCAGGAGTTCCTCGACGCCGCGGTCGCCCACGCGAACGAGAAGCTGCAGGGCACGCTCGGCGCGAACCTGCTCATCGACCCGGCGACCGAGAAGGCGCTCGGCAGCGGGTTCGAGCGCGCTCTCACCGCCTTGCACTACGGCTCGATCGCGATCAACGGCTGGACCGCCTTCGGGTTCATCACGCCGACGCTCACCTGGGGCGCGTTCCCCGGCGGCACGATCGATGACGTCGGCAGCGGCATCGGCGTCGTCCACAACGCCCTGCTCCTGGATCGGGTGGAGCGCTCCGTGCTGCGCGGCCCCTTCCGGCCGTTCCCGCGCTCGCTCCCCGTCGCGAACGGCGGAGGGCGGATGACCATCCTCCCCAAGCCGCCGTGGTTCGCCTCCTCCCGCACCGGTGCCGCCGTGAGCGAGGGCCTCACCCGCCATCGTGCGGACGGCGGCGCCCTCGGCCTCGTGAAGACACTGCTGCGCGCGCTCCGCGCCTGAGCGGAACGCGTCAGCCCTCGGGGCGGAACCGATCGGTCGCGGCGCGGAGAGCCGCGCGGATGCCGGGTTCGGCGGCGGAGTGCCCCGCGTCATCGATCACCTGGAAGTCGGCTTCCGGCCAGGCACGGTGCAGGTCCCACGCCGTCATCATCGGGGTGACCACGTCGTGGCGGCCCTGCACGATCACGGTCGGGATGTGCCGGATGGCGTGGATCCCCGCGAGCAGCTGCCCCTCGGCCCACCAGCCGCGGTGCACGAAGAAGTGGTTCTCGATGCGTGCGAAAGCGACGGCCCGGCGGGGATCGGCCATCGCCGCGATCTGCTCCGGGTCGGGGCGCAGCGTGACGGTCGCCGCCTCCCACGCCGCCCATGCGAGGGCCGCCGGTTCATGGACCGCCGGGTCCGGGTCGAACAGCCGCCGGTGGTACGCCTCGATCATCCGGGAGCGCTCCAGGACCGGGATCGGCGCGATGAAGTCCTCCCACAGGTCGGGGAAGAGCGCCGCCGCCCCGCCCTCGTAGAACCACTCGAGCTCGGCGCGACGGAGCGTGAAGATCCCACGCAGGATCAGCTCGGAGACCACGTCGGGGTGGGCCTGGGCGTAGGCGAGCGCGAGGGCGCTGCCCCAGGACCCGCCGAACACCTGCCACGTCTCGATGCCGAGGTTCTTGCGCAGCAGTTCGAGGTCGGCGATGAGGTGCGCGGTGGTGATGTGCCGGAGATCGGCCTCCGGCTCCGCGGCGGACGGCGTGCTCCGACCGCATCCGCGCTGATCGAGAAGGACGATCCGGTAGACGTCGGGGTCGAAGAACTGGCGCTGCCACGGCGAGGTGCCGCTGCCGGGGCCGCCATGGAGGAACACGACGGGTTTCCCCTCGGGGTTGCCGCTGATCTCCCAGGCCACGCGATGCCCGTCGCCGACGAGCAGCACTCCGGTCTCGTGCGGCTCGATGGGCGGATAGAGCCCCTCGGTGTTCGTCATGTTCGGTCCCCCAACCGGTCGTGCGGTCCTGCCGAGTCCACGTTATCTGACAACGGCGGGACCACCGGGCCTACGGGTCGAGCTGATCGGCGGGGAGGGTGAACACCTGCCCGCACGCATCGAGCCCGTTCTGGTATCCCTCCGCGAACCAGCGCTGACGCTGCTCGCTGGAGCCGTGGGTCCAGGTCTCCGGGTTCACCTGCCCGGACTGCTCCTGGATGTGATCGTCGCCGACGGTCGACGCCGCGTTCAGGGCGTCGCGGATCTGCTCCTCCGTCGGCTTCTCGAGGTACGGATCGCCGTCGGCGTCGGTCTGCTCGGTCGCGCGGCCGAGCCAGCCGCCGGCATAACAGTCGGCCTGCAGCTCCATGCGCACGCCGTTGCTGCCGGGACCCGTCCCGTTGTTCGGGTACCGCTCCATCGCCCCGAGGAGGTTCTGAATGTGGTGACCCCACTCGTGCCCGACGATGTAGAGCTGCGCGAGGTTCCCGGCCGAGGCCCCGAACTGCTGCTGCATGAGCTGGAAGAACGTGGGGTCGATGTAGACGGTCTCCTCCGGCGGGCAGTAGAACGGGCCGACCGCGTTGGAAGCGGTGCCGCACTGCGTGGAGGTCGCTCCGTCGACGACGATGAGCTGCGGAGCCTGATACCCCTCCACGTTGTCCTCCCAGAAGGCGTCGAGCGCGACCTGCGCCCCCGCCATGCGGCAGTCGACGTTCGCGTTCGCGTCGGCGCCGCTGTCGCAGTTCTCGATGGCCGAACCACCGGCGGGCTCGCTCCCACCCCCGGGCGCGCCCCCGACGAGTCCGCTCAGGTCGATGCCCAGCAGGGGGCCGGCGATGAGGGCGAGGAGGGCGAGCACGCCGACGCCGGAGCCGCCCGCGATCGCCGCCGTGCGTCCGCGGCGACGCGTGGTGTTGCGGGAGAGGTCGGCGTCGGGATTGAACGTCATGCGTCGAGGGTACTCCGCGCGCCGACACCGCGACGGACGTAGGCTCGTGACATGGCCACCACGATCACCATCACCGGCGCGGGCGGACAGATCGGCTACGCGCTCCTCTTCCGCATCGCCGCCGGCGACATGCTCGGTCCGGATGAGAAGGTGCGGCTGCGGCTGCTGGAGATCCCGCAGGGGCTCGGCGCAGCGGAGGGCGCGGCGCTGGAGCTCCAGGACGGCGCATTCGACCTGCTTGAGCACGTGGAGGTGACCGATGACGCCGCGGTCGGCTTCGACGGCTGCGACCTCGCCCTGCTCGTGGGCGCCCGCCCCCGCGGTCCCGGCATGGAGCGCGGCGACCTCCTGGCCGCGAACGGCGGCATCTTCGGGCCGCAGGGCGCCGCCATCGCCGCGAACGCCGCCCCCGGCGTCCGCGTGACCGTGGTGGGCAACCCCGCCAACACGAACGCCCTGATCGCCTCCGCGGCGGCCGACGGCGTGCCCGCCGACCGCTTCACCGCCCTCACGCGGCTGGACGAGAACCGCGCACGGGCCCAGCTCGCCCAGACGCTCGGCGCCCCCGTGCACACGGTGCGGCGGGTGCCCATCTGGGGCAATCACTCGGCCACGCAGTTCCCCGACGTGTCGCATGCGACCGTCGGTGGGAAGCCCGTGCAGGATGCCCTGGAGCGGATCGTCGGCGACGTCCCGGCGTGGCTGGACCAGACGTTCATCCCCCGGGTCGCCAAGCGCGGCGCGGAGATCATCGAGGTCCGCGGGTCGTCCTCCGTCGCCTCCGCCGCGAGCGCGACGATCGACCATGTGCGCGACTGGGTCCGCGGGACCGAGGACTGGACCTCCGCCGCCGTCGTCTCGCGCGGGGAGTACGGTGTCCCGGAGGGCCTCGTCTCGTCGTTCCCCGTGCAGTCCGTCGACGGCGAGTGGCACATCGTGGAAGGCCTGGAGATCGACGACCGGGCCCGCGCGCGCATCGACGCCTCGGTCGCGGAGCTCGTGGAGGAGCGGGACGCGGTCCGAGCCCTCGGACTGCTCTGATCCGGTCGCCGCGGGACACCTGGGCAGGGCAGAATAGAGGGCGGAGGTGCGGGATGAGCGACACGATTGACCCGGCGGGAACGACGCCGTCTCTCGACGATGCGCTGACGAGCCCGCTCCACCTCCCGCACGACGCAGCGAAGTGCCCGAAGTGCTTCACGGAGCTGCAGCAGAACCGCAACTTCTGGACCGCGCGTCCCGCCGGCTCCCGCCTGGTCGGCCTCGTCGTCGCCCGCGAGGGCATGCCGTCGGTCGTCGAGCAGCGCGCCGACCTCACCCGCTTCGGCGTGCCCATCGAGGGCTTCCGTCACCCGGCGCCGGACATCCTGGAGAGCTGGAACGACCGCCTCGCGCGACTCATCTCGACGCTCCGGACCGGAGACGTGGTCGTGGTGGCGAACATCCGGGCTCTGGGGCTCGACGCCGAGGAGGGCGCGCGCACGGTCGCCGAGCTCCGGCGCCACGGGATCATCGTGAAGGTGCTTGGCCACGAGGCGCGTCATCTCGCTGACGCCGCCGGCGCCCGCTGAGAGGCACCGCTAGAACTCCCCGGACCGCAGGCGGGCGAGCGTGCCCGCACCGATCTCGGCACGGACGTCGGGACGGTTCGCGTAGAAGGTGACGAGCTCGGCCAGGAGCACAGGATCGCTCGCGAGGTCGGCCGCCGCCCACGAGGACGGCTGCGCGGTCGCCGTCCGCAGCACCACGCGGTTGCCTTCCAGGCCGGCGCCGACGACCTCCTCCCATGCCACGGCCACGTTGTTGCGCGGGATCCGAAGCTCCACCCCGTCCGGGCGCAGCGTCAGGCGATGGGCGGAGGGAGCCCGGAACCACGACCGGGTGCCGGCGATCGTCATGATCAGCGCGACCACCGGGAGGAGGAGCAGGGTGAGGAGCGGCAGTCGGTCTGCGGGCACCGTGAAGATGCTCCATGCCCACGCCGCGAGGAGCAGGGCCCCCACGGGCGCGAGGGCGCGCAGCGGCCAGACGATTCCCGCGGCCCCGCCGAACGCGATCGCCGGACCGTCGACGACCGGCCGGACGACTCGGACCCGCGAGACGCGGGCATGGGCCACCAGCAGCCAGACGCCCACGGCGACGGCCGCGAGCACACCGATCCCCAGAGCCTTCATCGCGGGAGCCGGATCGGCGAACAGGATCAGGCTGAACAGCAGGACCACGATGGCGAACACGACGCCGAACACGGTGAGTGCCGTGGTCGCCCGCTGCTGCCCCTGCCACCCCGGATGACCGGGTACCCAGATCGTCTCCGGAGACGTCGACTGCTGCTGCCCTGTCACCCGAACAGTCCCTTCCACGCCTTGCCGATGTTGTGCCCCGCGTCGCCCACGAAGTCGGTCGTGTTCTCCCAGGCGTCCTCCGCGAAGTCCGTCGTGGCGTCCCATGCATCCGCCATGCCGGCGTCGATCGACTCCCGGACGTCCTGCGGCACCCAGTTCTCGTACGCCCACACCGCACCGGCACCGACCGCCACCGCGGCCCCGCCGACGACCACCGCCGTGCCCCAGACCGGGAGCGTGACGACACCGGCCGCCGCGAGCGCGGCGACCCCGGCAGCCGCAGCCGCGCCACCCGCCGCACCGCCGATGATCTCCACCGCGGTGGACGACGGGTCATCGCCCGACGACATCGCCGAGCCCAGGTTCCAGGCGTCGACGCCCCAGCCGATGAACGGCACCGCCCGACTCGCGCGAGAGAGTCCGCGGGCCAGATCCTCGGCCTCGTCCGCCGCCCACCGCATGCCGGTGGGGTTGGCGGCCTCGGCGGCGGCCTTGACGGCAGGGTTGCCGGAGCGCAGCTCGCGAACGAAGTCCGATGCTCCGAGACGCAGATCCTCCGCGTGGGAGGTGAGCTCGGCCGCCGTCTCCGCCCACGCCAGGCCCTGGCCCTCGAGGTAGATCTTCGGGACCTCGCCGCTCGCCTCCCGCAGACCGGACAGGATCTTGTCCGCCGTGGACTGGCTCGGCATGGTCCCGAGGAAGCCGTCGAGGTTCTCGCTGATCCACACCTCGAGCTCGCCCCACCAGGAGCCGACGTCGGCGGCGATCTCGTTGTACAGCTCGATGCGGTCGAGGTGCTCCTGCCACTCGTCCCAGTAGGGGTCGTCGCGCGAGGTGGGGCACACCGGGATCAGGGACACCGGCCGGCCGATGATCATCCCGTTGACCGGGAGCCCCGCCGCCCGCGCATTGTCGCGGTGCGTCGCGAAGTCCTCCTTCATGCGCCGCAGCTGCCCGGCGTACGACCGGAGCTTCTCGGCGGCGTCACGGGCGAGGTCCTTGATCTCCTTCGCGGCGTCGGTCGTGCGCGAGAGGATCGTGACGTAGTCGTCCGCCGACTCGCCGTACCAGTGCCCGCGCACGCCGGTCGGGATGAAGGTCGTGACGTTGGAGGAGACGTCTGCGGCGTCCTTCAGGTCGGGGTCGAGCCAGTCCGCGGCCGCCTGCACCTGGTCAGCGTCGCCGTACGTGGTCGTGTCGATCGTCATCAGAGGTCCTCGACGATGGCCGCGACCGGGTCGAGCTGGTCGATCACGTCCTGCTCGTTCGTCTCCGCGTCGTCGGCGATGGCGCGGACGATCTCTCCGAGGGTGCCGTTGATCCGGTAGAGGGCGTCGACGCCCTCCCCCACCCGCTGCATGATCGCGGCGACCGTGTCTGAGGCGAGCCCGCCGTCGACGGCCGTCGGAATGCCGGAGAGCTTCGTCTCGATGACCTCGACCGCCTCCTCGTGCATGTCCGCATGGACGGCCATCACCTCCGGGTCCATCGCGATGCGGCTCATGCGATGGCTCCGTTCCGGCGGTAGGACGGGGGCACGTCGAGGTCGAAGATCACGACATCGTAGGGCTGCGCCTCCTTGATCTGACCGAGGTCCTCGGTGCGCACCAGCACCCAGGGCTGCCGCTCGCCGGCGAGCTCCAGCAGCCGGTCGAGGGCGGTGTAGGCGAGCAGTGCACGCCGCCCGTCCTTCAGCTCCCGGATCTCGACGAGCTGCTCCTCGGGCGTCGACGTCACGCTCAGGGGCAGGTACAGCACGGGTGGGACCATCGGCGTTGCGGCCGGCATCGGTTCGAAGGTCATCTCGGTCTCTCCTCGGTTGTCACTCGTAGCTCGGCGGCACCCACAGCAGCTGCGCGGAGACGAGGCCCCGATCGCGGCTGACGATCTGCGCACGGCCCGGAATCGCGGGAACGGCCTTCACCTTGCCGATGAGCTGGCCCTCCTCGGGGCTGCCCGAGAGCAGGATGCCGGTCGCACCCAGGTCGGTCATGCGCTGGATGATCGGATCGTACGCGGCGCGGCTCGCCCCGCCGGTGCGGCGGGTGAGGATCACGTGGAGGCCGAGGTCGGCCGCCTGCGCGAGCAGCGGCGCGAGGACCGCGACCGGATTGCCCTGCGAGGTCGCCACGAGGTCGTAGTCGTCGATGAGGACGAAACCCTCCGCCCCCTTCCACCACGACCGGCTGCGGAGCTGGTCGGGCGTGACGTCGGGTCCGGGGATGCGGCTCCGGAAGAACTGCGCGAGCTCGTTCATCCCGCCCTCGGTCATCTCATGCGACGTGAGGTAGGCGCCGAGGTATTCCTGCGGGATCTCGCCGAGCAGGGCACGACGGTAGTCGACGACGAAGATCTTCGCCTCGGTCGGCCCGTACAGACGCGTGATCTCGTGCACGACGCCGCGGAGCATCGACGACTTGCCGGAGTCCGCGTCGCCGTACAGATACAGCAGCGGCTCGGCGACCGGATCGATCGAGAACGGGGCGAGGTTCGCCTCGTCGATACCCAGCAGCAGTTCGCGGGGCTCCGCGCCGTCCGGCGACTGCGCGGCCGCGACGGCGCGCAGATCGGCATGGCTGATGCGCGAGGGCAGCAGGCGCAGCTTGGGTCCGGCCGGTCCGTGCCACGCCGCCGCGACGCGGGCCACGAGGTCGTCGATCCCGTCCGGCAGGCTCGACGCGTCGTCCACGCCGTCGACACGCGGCAGCGCCGTGAGCATCTGCAGACCGCGGTCGTTGAGGCCGCGGCCGGGGATGGCTGTGACGTTCTCCGCCGCCTTGCGGTTGACCTCGGAGTCCGTCGGGTCGCCCAGACGCAGCTCGATGCGTGTGCCGATGAGGTCCTTGATGTTGGCCCGGATCTCCATCCAGCGCGCCGCCGTGATCACGACGTGGACGCCGTAGGTGAGACCGCGGGCGGCGATCGCCTGGATCTGCGGCTCCAGCATCTCGAACTCGGCGCGGAGCGTGCCCCATCCGTCGACGATGAGGAAGATGTCGCCGTAGCCGTCGTCGGCCAGTCCCTGCCCGCGGCGCTGCCGGTAGGCGTCGATCGAGTCGATGCCGTGCTGCCGGAAGTACACCTCGCGGGCGTTCAGCAGGCTGGTGACCTCAGCCACCGTGCGGCGGACGACGTCCGGCTCGGACCGCGTCGCGACGCCGCTGATGTGCGTGAAGTCCTGCATGCCGGTGAAGCTGCCGCCGCCGAAGTCGATGACGAAGAACTGCACCTCCTGCGGCGTGTGCGTGAGCGCCAGGGCGGCGACCGTCGTCCGCGCGAGCGTGCTCTTACCGCTCAGGGGCGCGCCGACGATGGCCATGTGTCCGGCCGCGCCGCCGAGCGAGACCGCGAGGTTCTCGCGGCGCTGCTCCAGCGGCACGTCGACGATGCCGAGCGGGACCGTGAGCGCTCCCGCCTTCCGCCAGCGCGGGGAGACGAGACCGAGCGACGGGTCCTCGACGAGGTCGCCGAAGAGCTGGTCGAGGGTGGCCGGTGTCACCAGCGGCGGCAGCCACACCTGGTGCGCCGCGGGGCCGCGTCCCTTCATGGACTCGACCGCGATCTCGAAGGTGTTGCGCTTCTCCTCCGGCTCGGCGTCGACCACGACCTCCGGCTCGTCCACCGGCGCCTCCGCCCGCCACACCGGCGCGGCGGTGAACAGCTCGACCGCGGTCGAACCCGTGCTCTGGCCGGAGCCGGACGAGGCCCGACGACGACGACGCGGCGGTGGTCCGGACACGTACGCGGCGCGGAACTGGGTCATGGTCTCGGTGTCGGACTTCAGGATGCCGGCGCCCGGCTGCGTGGGCAGGTGATAGGCATCCGGCACGCCGAGGACCGTACGGGACTCGGCCGCCGAGAACGTCCGAAGACCGATGCGGTAGGAGAGGTGCGTGTCGAGGCCGCGCAGCTTGCCCTCCTCCAGCCGCTGGGAGGACAGCAGCAGGTGCACCTGCAGCGAGCGGCCGAGCCGGCCGATGTTGACGAACGTGTCGACGAACTCCGGCTTGGCCGACAGGAGCTCGGAGAACTCGTCGGCGACGATGAGCAGGGCCGGCAGCGGCGCCAGGTCGGTGCGGCCGCCGCGACGCGCCTTCTCGTAGTCGGCCACGTTGGCGAACGGACCGGTGGCCCGCAGCAGCTCCTGTCGGCGCACCATCTCGCCCTGGAGCGCGTCCTGCATGCGGTCGACGAGGGAGATCTCCTCACCGAGGTTCGTGATGATGGCCGAGACGTGCGGCATGTCGGCCATGCCGGCGAACGTCGCGCCACCCTTGAAGTCGACGAGCACGAAGTTGAGCTGCTCCGGCGAGTGGGTCATCGCGAGCGCGAGCACGAGCGTGCGGAGCACCTCCGACTTCCCCGAGCCGGTGGCACCGATGATGAGGCCGTGCGGGCCCATACCCTGCTGCGCCGATTCCTTGATGTCGAGGATGAGCGGGCTGCCGTCCTCGGTCTGGCCGATCGGCACGCGGAGCCGGTCGCGCTCCAGGCGCGGTGCCCAGGCGGCGTCGAGGTCGAGGTCGCGCACATCGGGAAGACCGAGGAGCTCGACGAGCTCGGCCTGGCCGGTCGCGCTCTTCTTGCTCGCGATCGCCGTGCCGCCCGAGTACAGGGCGATGAGCCGACGAGCGGTCGCCTCGGCCTCGACGATGGTGATCGCGTCGGCCTCGAACGGGCGCGCGGGCACCTGCAGGCTGACGAGCTCGGCGCGTGTGCTCGCACCGCCGGTCTCGAACGCGATGCGCAGGGCGTTCGGGTCGTCGAGGTCGCCCCACCGGGCGGGCAGGTCGATCACGGTCACACCCTGGACGCCGTCGCCGGTGACGAGGGCGTCGTTGAACGACGTCGTGGCGCCGTCCGTGACGATGACGATGTGCGGCGTCTTCGGTCCGGAGCCGTCGCGGGCGAAGCGCGAGCGCTCGCGCACCTCGGGCGGCAGCATGTCCTCGAGCTCGGACAGCTGCGAGCCGATCATCCGGGCGGCGCCGAGGCCGTCGCGGACGGTGCGCGAGTGCGTGTGCGGCAGCCACTTCGCCCACTCCCACTGCGGGAGCACCCCGGTGTCCGCGGCGATGACGATCTGCAGCACGTCGGGGTCGTGCATGGTGGCCGCGTGCAGCAGCATGGCCCTGGCCAGCGCCCGGGTCTCGTCCTCGTCACCCGTGATCTCGATGCGGGCGTAGTCGCGGAGGGTGACGCCGAGCGGGAGGTTCTTCTGGACCTCGTGCGTCAGCATGAAGCGGTGCGCGGCCGAGGCGGCGACAGGGTCGAGCTGCGCCAGCGGCGGGAGCTCCGGAGCTTCGAGCGTGACGCACAGCGGCTGGTCGGTGACCCCCACGCGGACCGACAGGAAGTCGGGGTCGTTCACGCCGCGCTCCCAGACGCGGGTGCGCTCCTCCGCGAGGTACGGCAGGGTCGACGGCGCCGGCAGGTGCCAGTTCGCGGAGCGGCGCTGCTGCCGGGCGGCGACGCGGACGGTCTGCCGCAGCTCGGTCAGGTACGCCAGGTACTCGCGACGGGCACCGAGCGTGGCCGCCTGCCGCTGAGAGCGCTGCCGCCAGCCGTTGACGGCGACGAAGCCGAGCGAGGACAGCAGGAACATGCCGCCGGTGAGCAGACCGGTGACGGATTGGTTCGACATGGTGACCATGACGATCGCGCCGACGCTGCCGAGCATGGGCAGCAGCGACCCGAGGATCCCGATGCCGCCGTCGTTCGGCTGCAGCTCCGGCGGGGCCTGGACCGGGAGCCTCCCGGAGGGGACACGGGGCGGGGCGAGACGGGGTCCTGTCATGCTCTCTCTCCGGCGCTGCTGTCTGTACCTAGCAGGAGGCTGATGGTGAAGCTGCGGTTGCCCATGCGGACACGGTCGGCATCGTCGAGGAGCACGCGCTCGCCAGCGACGAGCTCGGTCGTCTGGCCGTCGTCGCTGCGGACGTCGGAGCCGTTCGTGGAACCGAAGTCGGTCACCCAGGTGCGGCCGCGGGAGTGCTCGATGCGCAGATGGGTCTTCGAGACGGACGCGTCGGGGTCGGTGACGACGATGAGGCGGTCGTCGTGCGCGCTGGCGACGGGGCCGCGCCCGAGGTTCGCGGCCACGGGGAGGGCGAGCTGCACCCGCTGGCCCGTGTCGAAGATGAGCAGGAGCGCCCCGGTCTCCGGCGCGGGAGCCTCGGCGCCCGTCTGCGGCGCCGGGGCGGGGGCGACGGTGAAGAGCGGCCGATCCGATCCGGGTGCTGCCGGTTCCGGGGTCTCGGTACGGCGGGAGGCGGCGCGGGCGTCGGTGGGCTGGGAGTCCTCGTCCACGACGGACGGCGCCGCCACCAGCGGCACGACCTGCGGCGGAGCGAGCGGAGCGGCCTCCACCGCGGCAGGAGCCGGCGGAGCCTCGACGGCCGCCTTGGCGGGCACGGCGACCACGACGGTGCCGGCGACGCGGTCGGCCCAGGACTGCCGTCTGCCGCCGCGATCCCAGGCGCTGGAGGCGACGACCACCCAGCTGCCGACAGCCACGAGGAAGCCGGCTCCGGTGATGATGCCGCGGACGAACTGGCGCCCGATCCCCGGCGACCACGGCCGGTCGGCGCGCGCGCTGCGCAGGCGCAGCACGGCGTTGCCGAGGGTGAGGCCGGTCCGCGCTTCCAGCACCCAGAGGAACAGGGCGAGCTCGAAGACCGTGAGGGCGGCGAGCAGCACGCTCTGCGTCAGCACGAGGACGACGGCGGAGGCGAGGAACACGGCAGCCGCGTCGAGGGTGAAGGCCGCGATCCGCTGAACGGTGCCGGCGGGGGCTCCGCGGAAGGCGGGGCCGAGTCCCTCGGCCGGCCGAGGGACGGTGCGCCGCGACGAGGCGATCGGCGTGGGCGGCGCGGGCGTCTGGCGCAGCGGCGTGCCGTCGACACCGGGGGGCGCCGCGATCAGGGCGGGCGGCAGCGCAGGGATCTCCCCCGGACGGTCTCCGCCGGGCGCCATCGGCGGGATCGGACCCCCGCTCGGCCAGGACTGTGATGGGCCGTTCCCGCTCATCCGGCCATCATTCCACGAACCAGGGAGAGCGCATTCGCGTACAGCAGGGCCGACGGCAGGGCGAGCGCGACGGCGAGCCATTCGAACGCGTCTCCGACCCGCGACCAGACCAGCGACTTCGCGCCCTTGGACACCGGGATGACGACGGCGACCGCCGCCAACCCGACGAGGAACAGCAGGGCCGCTCCGAGCAGGTGGAAGCCGCTCCCGAGGGCCGCCGCGACCTGGATGCCGGCGACGAGGCAGACCACGGCGGCCGCGGCGCGGGGGAACCATCGGAGGAGGCGGGAGGTGGTGTGCCGCGGCGTGAGCAGCAGGGCGAGCGCGAGGCAGCAGAGCAGGGCGATCCCGCCGGAGACCACGAACGCGTCGTCGGGCCAGGGCCGGAGGAACGCGACCGGAGCCATCACCGCGGCCACGATGCTCAGCACGGCGGTGCCCGCGATGAGTCGCGCGGAGGAATCGTCGACGACCGCGGTGATGCGCTCCGGACGCAGCAGCCCGACCGAGTCGGGGATGGCTCCGCGCACGGTCCACCGGCTGGTCATGAAGTGCTTGTAGTCGATGAAGTAGCCCTCGGGCAGGTTGACGAGGCTGCTCGGGAGGGCACGCAGGCCCAGCGGCACGAGGCCGAGCGAGAGGGCGGCGGCCTCCGCCTCCCCCCACCGCAGCAGCAGGGCGAGGCCCCAGACGGCGGCCAGGCCCACGAGCAGCACCGTCGCCGTGCCGGCGGCGGCGCGCATCGGCCGAGCCCGGGCCGTGACGGCGATGATCGCGGTGGTGATGCCGGCCGCGAGGAACCCGGTGGCGGTCGACAGGTGCGACGCGTCCTCCAGCCCGGCCGGGATGAGGAGAGCGCCGGCCGCGAACGACAGCAGCACCGGCGCGAGCACCCCGAGGATGCCGCGCACTCCCGCCGCGGAGTCCCGTCGCGCCCACGCGACGGCGCCACCGACCGCACCGGCGGCGACGAGGAGGGCGACGAGCAGCCGGATCAGAGGATCGACGGCGCCCTGGGCGAAGACCGCGACGAGCAGCATCCCGCTCACGGCCAGCAGCCACCACCGTGCGCCGTGGTCGGCGCGCGTCGGGCCCGACGCCTTCTCCACCGGGCGCACCGGCGGAGCCAGAGCCGTACGGTCGATGAGCGCGTAGAGGCCGCCGTCGACGAGGTCTTCGCACTCGGTGTCGCCGGGGATCTCGTATCCCCCGGGGCCGATCGTGACGAACCGGTCCGCGTCGGGGATCCCGCTCAGGGTGAGAGCGTCCTCCAGCGTCTCGTCGAGCGGCAGGGAGAGGTCGATGCGGCGGTCTTCGCTCTGGAGGACGATCCGACGCCGCTCTACGATCTCGACTGACACACCTGCACCTTATCCACTGCGCGCGACTCTCGCTGCGGGGCACCGCCTCCGGCGTTCCCGGGGTTCACGATGCCCCCGCGTCGACCCTCGTACCGCGCCTTCTCGAACCGGAGCGGCGTCATTCAGTCGGTGGGTTCGTCGCGGGATCCGGCGCGCGCTCCCTTGGCGCGGGGACCAGCTTCCTCGTCGTCCTCCAGCTTCGGCGCGATAGGACCACCGAGGCCCGAACGCTTCGCCTTCTCCTCCTCGTCGGCGCCACCGGCGCCGCCCATCATGCCCATGCCCGGTCGGCCACCGGCTCCTGCCGCGCCGGAAGACCCGGTGCCCGCGGCACCCGCCCCGCCGACGCCGCCAGTACCGGCCATACCGCCAGGGCCGCCTGCACCACCGACGCCGCCAACACCACCGACGGCGGAGTTACCGAGCAGACCGCCACCGGCCTTGAGCCCAGCGCCTGCGCCCGGCCCCAAGCCGGCACCGCCGAGCCCGCCCATGCTGCCGAAGCCGGCGATCTTCGAGCTCGCCGCGATCGCCGCCGCACCGGCGCCACCGCCCACGATGCCGCCGAGTCCCCCGCCACCGCCGGGGAAGACCCCGCCCGGAAGGGCACCGCCGGGAAGCGAGCCGGAACCGGAGCCGCCGGGACCACCGGAACCGCCGGGAAGACCGCCACCGGGCCCGCCCGGAAGCAGGCCGCCGCCGGGAGAGTCGATTGAGGGATCATCGATACCCACATCGCCCGGGCGATCGCCGGGACCTTCTGGAACCCATCCTCCGCCGCCCGGCCCGGTGGGGACCGAGGGCACCGAAGGGTTCGTCGGGACCGGGGGATGATACTCGCCGACACCGGCGCCGGAAGGAGGCACACCTCCGACGCCCGGTGCGGAGCCGGACGGGCCGCCGATGCCGCTCGGATACGAGATCCGTGGAGCCGTCACACCGGGATCGGATCCGCCGGGCTGGTCATCCGTGCCGCCGGGCACGGTGACGTCCATGTCGAGCGACGCCACCCGCGCGGAGGACTCGCGGAGTTCCTTGGCCGGCTCCTGGAGCGACGCCTCGACCCGCTCGACGATCTTGCGGGCCTCTTCTTCCCGCTTGTTGCCGAGGAAGTTCCCGATGGCATCGAGTGCGGTGTCGGCGGCCAGCGGCCCCAACACAGGGTGGACGACCACCGAGCCGACGCGCGCGGCGTTCGCCCAGAAGGAATCGACCTGCGCGCTCGGGAGTTCTGCCGCTGCGGTCTCCCGGCGGATCGAGTTCGCCGTGTCGATGACCCGCGTGATGTGTGAGACGTGCGCTTCCACGTTGCGGAACCGTGCACGCAGGGTGTTCAGCGACGTCCTGGCGCTCTCAGCAGCGCTCCCCTCCCAGGCAGACGATGCGAGCACAGCAGCAAGCGCACTGTCCAACGAGCGCAGCGCGTTCTGAAGCGCAGGAGCCTTCGGGATGCGCCAGTCCTCAACAGCTCGGATGCGATTGAGTTCCGCTTCGTAACCGCCACCAGCCTGCTTACCGGCCATGGGCTCCCCCTTGCTCGTTGTTCCGTCGTCGTGAAGATCGTGTGAGCACGACCGCGAGAATGATGCCGCCCACGAGAAGGACAGCGACCAGGATGCCGCCCCGACCAGCAGCGGCACCAATGCGTCCTGCGTGGACGAAGTCTCGCCAGGCTCGTCGCTGTCGGCGGTCGGCGCCGGCGTCGCAGCAGCAGCTGCAGCGCGGACGTCGGCCGCCGACGGCTGGGCGTTCGGGTCTTCTGCATCGAAGATCGGGTTGACATCCGGGTACGCCGTCGGATCGACAGCGAGCATCCCCGTCAGCGAGACCGCTCCATAGCCGACGCTGTCGTTCCACTCCGGCTCGTGCTCGCCCTTGGTGCCCGTGTTGCGGATGAGGCTCTGCAGCAGCTGACCCGAGGTGGCATCCGGGTACTTCTGTTTCACCACGGCGAGGAAGCCCGCCGCGATCGGCGTCGCATACGACGTGCCGGTGAGGAGGACCTGCTCGTCCCAGGAGTTCTCGCTGCCCTGCCCGAGCAGACCCATCCCCGGCGCAGCGACGATCACGTCGTCGCTCTGATTCGGCGAAGGCTCGCCCACGCCCTCGATGGTGGTGGAGCTCTGGATCTTCCCATCGGCACCGAACGACTGCACTGCAACGACGCCGTTGCCCGACGCAGGCTGCGAGGCCACCCCGGAGTTGTTCGGAAGAGCCGCCACCACGATCACGCCGGCGGCCTCCGCCTTGGCGAGGGCGTCGGTCAGATCGAAGCCCTCGAGGGAGATGGAGATGATGTCGGCGCCATCCTCGACCGCATCCTCGATCGCACGCGACACCCCGGTCGTCCCATCAGCCATGACCGTGCTGCCGTCTTCGAGCAGACACTGCTCGTCGAACTTCTCCCCCATCGCGGTATCGAACACCCCGTCGGTGACGATCGCCGGGTAGTAGAGGACCTTCGCACCAGGCGCGGCCCCGGTAACGGGAAGGCCGCCTGCCGGCGCATCTCCGGTCCCTGCGATCATCGAGACGACGTGCGTCGCATGCGACGCCGCCACATAATCGGTCGACGTCGCCGGCACCGGGTCTCCCTTGGCGTCGCGACAGTAGGAGTCCTTCACCTCGAGATCCGCGCCGCGGAGACCGACGATGTCGGGATTGATCTGACCGTCGATGACCGCGACGGTGACACCCGTCCCGTCGAAGCCCGCATCGTGCGCTGCCTGCACCTTTCCGCGATCGAACCACCACAGACCCGACTCCAGCGTCGCTGCGTGAGCGGACGCAGGGAGGAGAAGCGCCAGCGCGACGATCGACGCGACCGCAGTGGATGCGCCGGATAGCACACCGCGTCGCATCAGTAGTCGGCCTCCGCGCTCGTGTCCGAGTCGCTCTGCGCGACGGCAGAGTCGAGGAGCGACAGGATCAGCTTCGAGTCATCAGCGATGGCTGCGTCCTGCTCCGCGATCATCATGACGGCCTGACGGATCGTCTCCTGCGTCTCGTTCAAGGAGTCCACAGCATTCTGCGTGGCCACGCTCAGACGACCGGCCGCGTAGGCCACCGCGTTCCGCAGCTCATCCGTCGCCTTCGACGTGCCACCCTCGGACACGGCGACTTCGTTCGCGGCAGGAAAAGCCGCTGCTTCACGGGCCAGCCGCTTGAGCTCGGCCATGATCTGATCGAAGTCGATTCCGATGGTCATCGACGCCCCCTCTTCTTTCCTCCGGCGATCCCGTCACGCCTGCTGTGCCGTCCGGTGGCTCACCGAAAAGCACAGCAGACGGCGCGGGCCCGACGCATCTCCGCGTCAGACCCGCGCCCCGGGTTCACGCGCCGAAGCGCCCCGCAGCCGACTTATCGGTCTGCACGTACTGACCCGAGATCTCCTCGGTCTTCCCGGCGATCTGCGTGAGCAGCTGCTGCATCTCGCTCAGCGAGCGGTTCCACTTGGCCTGCGCCTGGTCGTAGGCCTGCTGCGCGGCACCATCCCACGCCGCACGAAGCTTGCTGACCTCGGACTCGAGGCGGTCCAGCTCGGAACGAATACCCTGCGACCCGCTGCGGATCTGCGCCGCGAGAGCGTTGACCTGCTCCGGGCGAACGGACATCGACTGCATCATGTTCTCCTTGAAATCTCTGCGGACTGCGCTCAGGCGCCCATCATCGAGCCGAGGCCCGCGATGGTCTGCTGGTGGGATTCTTCGGTCGCGGCCTGGTCGCGCTCGGTGCCGGCGAGGGCATCCTCGAGCGTCACGAGGACCTCGTTGAGCTGACGAGCCTGCTCGTCCCACCGCGACATCAGCGTGGTGAACGATGCGGCGGCCGCACCCGTCCAGAACCCGCGCAGCTGCTCGATCTCACCGCGGACCTTCTTGGTCTGCTGATCGATCCCGGACTTCGTCTCCCGCACGGCCTGGGCTCCGCGACGCAGAGCCCCCTCTTCTGCGGAGATGACATCAGCCATTACTCACTCCCTCCGGTCCCCATGAGGACACACGCGGGGGAGCGCCTTCCCGATACGGGACGACTTCGGAACAACCCCCGACAATCTGTTTCCGCACATAGGCTAAAGCAGGTCGGTGCCCATTTCCAACGGCCTGGACAGATCCGTATCGAAATTTCTACGTTCGATCGATGAATGGCCTGAAGCAGGCCCGAGCCGCCTCAGCCGCAGCCCGCGCGTGCGCAACAGATAGTATCTGGCCTGTCAACTAGAGTGAGTCCGGGCCGGACCCCCCGCAATGCCTGCGGCGGGAGAGCATCACACACGTGGGGGGACACCACCGATATGAGCCAGAGCGGCACCGTGGCAGGAACCGTGCTGCGGATCTCCGTGGTCAGCGACGACCGCAGGCTCGACGTGGGGGTGCCGTCGCAGGTCCCCCTGGTCGAGATCATCCCCGGCTTCGCCCGCAGTCTCGGCGTGCTCGACCCGACCCTCACGCACGGCGGATACGCGCTGCAGCGGGCGGACGGCACGCCCCTCGACCCCGCTCGCGGTGCTGCGGCCCAGGGCGTGCACGACGGCGAGCTGCTGACCCTGGTGCGCGGCGGGCTCATGCGCGAGCCGCGCGTCTACGACGACGTCGTGGAAGCCGTGATCGACGCGACGGCGGAGCAGCACAACTCCTGGACCCCCGCGGACAGCTCCCGCACCGCCCTCTTCGTCAGCCTCACCTTCCTCGCCCTCTGCGCCGTGCTCCTCGTCGCGACGCCGCCGACGTCTCTGCTCCCGGCGATCATCGCGGGATCGGGCGCGGTCGTGCTCAGCGTCGCCGCCGCCGTGCTGATGCGGCTGCGGCAGCCCGAGGCCGGTCATGCGCTCGGACTCACCGCCGCGGCGTACGGCGGGCTCGCGGGCTACCTCGCGGTCCCCGCGCAGAGCATCTGGGGCTGGCCGCTCGCGGCTCTCGGGCTCGGACTCGTCGTCGTCGGGGGCCTCAGCCTGGCCGTCACCCAGGACAAGCCCGAGATCCACCTCGTGCCCATCGCCCTCGGTGCCTCGATCGGGATCACGGCCACGGCGGCCGCGGTCTTCGGCGACCCGCTCGCCTCGTACGCGCTGATGCTCGCGACCACGGCCCTGCTCGCGAACGGCATCCCCTGGCTGGCTCTGAGCTCCACCCGCATCCGGGTGATCTCGCCGCAGAGCGACGCCGACATGTTCTCCGCGCCGCAGCCCATCGACGCCGAGGAGGTGAAGCGTCGCGCCGCCGCCGGCACCCGCACGCTCATCGCGCTCCGTGCCGCGCTCGGCCTCGCCGCCCTCATCGCGACCCCGCTCGTCGCCGCCAGCGGCGTCACGGGCGCCGTGCTGTGCGTGCTCGCCTTCGTCGGCATGATGTTCCAGTCGCGGCAGATGCACGCCCGGCTCGGGGTACTCGTGCTGATGGCGATCGGGGCGATCGGCCTCGCCGCGACCGGTGTGACCGTCGCCCTCGCCCTCCCCGACGTGCGCACCTGGATGCTGCTCATCCTCGTGGTCGCCACCGTGGTGCTCATCGGGCTCACGCTGCTCACGCCGAAGGCCCGCCTCCGCCTCACGCGGCTCGGCGACACGGTCGAGGTCGTCGCGCTCGCCCTCCTGCTCCCGCTCGGGGTCATCACGGCGGGGCTCGTCTGACCGATGGCGACCAAGAAGGACCTGATCGAAGCCCAGGGCTTCAGCCGACGACGGCTCCTCTCCGCCTTCACCGGCGGTGCCCCCGGCGGCAAGGAGCTCGAACCGGCCAAGCCGCTGCGCGCCGTCATCGCGGGCATCGCCCTCACCGTCGGCGTGATCCTCGTCGGCGTGTTCTGGGGCATCATGCAGCCGGGCCTCCCCGGCGACTGGCAGAACAACCGCCTCATCGTCGCCACCGACACGGGCGCCCGCTACGTCTCGGTCGAGGGGACGCTGTACCCCGTCATCAACACCGCCAGCGCCCGCCTGCTCATCCCCGCCGGCGAGTTCAAGGTCGTGCGCACGGATCAGGCCGCCCTCGACGGCATCCCGGTCGGCGGTTCGATCGGCATCCTCGGTGCCCCTGACGACCTGCCCACCCCGAGCGCCCTCATCAACACGGCATGGACCGCGTGCATCGACGACTCTGCCGGGACCGCCGTCTCGCTGTCAGGGGCGCCGATCGCGGAGCCGTCGACGGGCACCGGGGCCGTGGTGCAGCGCGGTGATGAGCTCTTCGTGATCGCCGACGGCCTCCGCTACGCCGTCCCCGCCGACGACGCCAACGCGGTGCTGCGCGCGGTCGGCCTCGGCACCAGCGACGTCATCGAGGTCGACGGACGCTGGCTCAACCTCTTCGAGAGCGGCGCCGACCTCGAGCCGATCCGCCTGAACGCCGTCGGCGCCCGGGTGCCGGGGACCGACCTGACGGCGGGCACGATCGTGCACGTGCAGGGCAGCCCCGCGGACGAGCGCTACGTGGCCCTCGCGACCGGAGAGCTCGCGCGCCTCAGCCCGCTCGCGTACCAGCTCTACCTGCTCGGCAGCGCGCAGGAGGCCGGCGCGGACGAGGAAGAGGTGTCCCCGGCGGAGGTGGCCGACGTTCCCACCGTTCCGAACGCCGGTGGCGACGACTGGCCCACGCTTCCGCTGACGCCGCTCGCCTCCGGCGAGACCCCGTGCGCGGTCTTGGGCGACGACGCCCGCACCGTCCTCGGGTCCACGAGCACCGAGCTGCCGGAGGACCGCGACCGTGTCGCCGTCACGGTCGGCGGTGGGGCCCTCGTGCAGACGAGCGGCCCGTCGGACGAGGCGGTGGGCATGGCCGTGCTCGTCGACGAGTCCGGAACCGCCTATGCCATCCCGGGCGCCGTGCCGGACGAGTCGGCGGAGGACGCCGCCAGCGGACCGCTCGCCCAGCTCGGTTATGCCCCCGGCGACGTCGGGCGGGTGCCGAGCGCGTGGATCGACTTCTTCGCCGCCGGGCCGGCGCTGACCACAGAGGCCGCGAGAGAGTCGCCCGGCTCCGGGGACGAGTGATGCGCCGCCGCGCCGCTCTCGCCACCCTCGTGGTGGGTGCTGCCGTATGGGGGACGCCGGCCGCCGTGGTGGCCGCGCCGACCGCTCCCACGACGATCGTGTCGATGGCGACCGGCGCCTGCGAGCCCGGCACCGTGGTGTTCGCTCCCGAGGCGCCGTCGGCACTCGCGGCCCTCGGGGCGGAGGATGCGAACCGTCTCGCCACCGGGAAGGGCGTCGTCGTGGCGGTCGTCGACTCCGGGATCGACGCCGGCAACCCGCACCTCGCCGGCGTCGTCGTCGGGGGCGTGAACCTCGTCGGCGACGACGAACGCGGCGACGGCCTGAGCGATCTGACCGGGCACGGCACCGCCATCGCCGGGCAGATCGCGGCGCAGCCCGTCTCCGGCTCCGGCGTGGTGGGGCTCGCCCCCGATGCGCGCCTGCTGTCGGTGCGCGCGTTCCGCAGCGACTCGCCGCAGGACATCGACAAGGGGTGGGGACCGAGCGCCCAGCGCCTCGCCGACGGCATCAACTGGGCGGCGGACAACGGCGCGGACATCATCAACGTCTCGTCGTCGCAGGAGACGGACTCGCCTGCGCTGCGCGCGGCGGTGGAGCACGCGGCCGCCGTCGGAGCGCTCGTCGTCGCCAGTGGCGGCAACAGGGCCTCCGACCCGGAGGCCGAAGACGGAGCCCGGTATCCCGCCGCCTACGAGCAGGCGCTCGGCGTCAGCGCGGCCGATGCGACGGGGCTCGCGACCGACAGCTCGATCCACGGTCCGCAGGTCGGGGTCACGGCCCCCGGCGCGAACGTGCTCACCGCGGCGACCGGCGGCGGCGACTGCCTGTTCGCCTCCGACGCCCCGGCATCGAGCTTCGCGACCGGCTACGTGAGCGCGGCGGCGGCCCTGGTCGCCGAGGCGCACCCGGAGGATCCGCCCGCGGGGTGGGCGTACCGGCTCACGGCGACCGCACTTCGCGCGGATGCCGACAACCGCGATGACGTGAACGGCTGGGGCTTCATCCGGCCCTCCGCCGCCATTCAGCTCCTCCCCGACCCCACCACCCGCGGACCCGTCAGCCCCTTCTTCGACACCGGGGAGAGTGCGGTGCGGCCCCCGGTCGTGAGCGTCGAGCCCGACCACGGGGTGCCGCCGTTCGTCCTCACCCGCGAAGTGGCCCTCATCGCCGCGATCGCCGGGGCGAGCCTGCTCGGAGTCCTCGGCATCCTCATCGTCCTCCGGCGACGCCGGGAGACCCCCGCCGACGCGGCGGTCGAGGTCGAACGACAGGGCGGCCTCCTCGACCGCCCCGACCCCGAAGCCTGAGAGGCAGAGGCCGGATCAGCGGCCGGCGGCTGCCGCCTGTCGCGCCCGGACGACCGCCCCCACAAGCACCGCACCGGTGACCATGACGCCTCCCGCCAACGGCAGCAGGAGCAACCCGACGGCCGCGCTCTGCGGGTTCTGAACGACCTGACCGTAGACGAACGCCCCCATGCTGCCGAGCACTCCGACGAAGAGCGCCGCCGCGACGAGCCAGAGCAACGGGGTCATCGCGGTGCGCATGGTCGACGGCTCGCGGACGAACCGGAAGGCGAAGCCGGCGAAGAGGAACGACACCGCTGCGACGACCAGAGCCACGAGACCCCCGAAGAGGAATTCCGGGTCGGTCGACACCGCGACGAGCGCAGGAATCGCGACGATCGCCGACAGAGCACCGAGCACGACGGCGAACACGCCGGCGACACGCGGCCTGCGCGACGTGCTGCTCGTCGCCGTCGACTGCTTCGCATCTCGATCCATCCGTCTGTCCCCCCTCTTTGGACTTCCCCCACCCTAGCGAGGGCCGCAGGGCGCCGGCCTCCTCAGGCGAAGACGACGAAGCCCAGCACGACGAGACCGACGACCGACACGACGCCCGCCCCGACGGTCGCAACAAGGGTGACGACGCTCCATCGCTGCGCCTGCTTGGCGACCGACGGCAGCCCGGGCTCCACCACCCGCGTGGGCGCGGCCGCCCCGACGACGACGGGCGGAGCGGCGGGGGTGCGCGGAGCCGGACGCGGCTTGTAGATCGCGGGAGCCGGCGCGCCGTCTGGGGCGGCGAAGGAGTCGACGCGGAACCGCGGTTCGGCGGCCTGGGGTGCGGTGCCGTCGCCCTCTGCGGCGGCGCCCTTCTTCCGCCGCAGGCGTCGAGCCGGACGCGCGACCGCCACGGTGGCGTCCTCGGGGGCGTCGGCCGCCGGAGGCCCGGAGCGATCGACGACCACGGTCGCGTCGTCGATGGCCTCCCCCGCGTCCTCCTCGGGCCCGGCATCGTCCGGCTCATCGGCGACGGCGCCTTCGGGCGCATCCTCCGCGGCAGCGTCGGTTCGGTCGGGAGCCGGAGCCGTCTTCGCGCGATCCACCACGATGGTGGCCTCATCGACGGCGGACGACGTGTCATCGGCCCCCGGGGGCACCGGGTCCGCCGCTTCGGCCCGCCGGCGGTCGCGCCGTGTCAGGATGACGGTCTCCTCGGCCTCCTCGTCGCTCATCGCGCTCGCACCGGGACCGTCGTGCCCTCGAGCATCGAATCGGTGACCGCGGACACGGCGGCCCGTCCGCCCGTGGCGTCGTCGGGACGCGTGCGTGCGCCGCCGGAGACGACATCGATCACCAGGACCGAGATGTTGTCTCGTCCTCCGCCCTGCAGCGCGCGGCGGACGAGGGCCGCCGCCGCGGTCTCCGGGCGGCCGTTCATGGTCAGCGTCGCGCGGATGGCCTCATCGCTCACCTCGCCGGTGAGTCCGTCGGAGCACAGGAGGAGCCGCTCGCCGTCGACGACGGGGAGCAGCCAACTGTCCGCGGTGCTGTCCGGAGCCCCGACCGCGCGCGTGATGACGTTGCGGCGCGAGAATGAGGCCAGGTCTTCGGGGCGGAGCTCCCCGGCATCGACGAGCTCCTGTCCGAGGGAGTGGTCGATCGTGAGCTGCGCCAGCTCGGTACCGTGGTGCCGGTAGACCCGGGAGTCCCCCACGTTGAAGACGAGCCAGTGCGGCGCACCCTCGTGATCCACGAGGGCCACACCCGTCACGGTGCTGCCCGCACCGCGGGCGTGCGCGGCGGCGATGCCCTCGACGACGGCCGCGGCTCGACTCAGCGCGTCACTGATGTCGCCGACGTCGACCGTCCGCCCGCGCAGCGGCTCGAAGGCGGCGACGACGGCCGCGCTGGCGCGATCACCGGCGTCGTGCCCGCCCATGCCGTCGGCGACCAGGAAGACCGGACGCGCGTCGAGCACCGCGTCCTCGTTGGCCGTCCGCGTGAGCCCGGTGTCGGTCAGCGCGGCGACCCGGAGGACGACGGATTCCACGGTCACGAATCGCGCTCCGCGACGACGTGCATGCCCACTTCGCCCAGGATGAACCGGCCGGTGCCCACCACGCTCTCACCGGCGTCCAGGAGCGTCTCCGAGCCGTCGTCGGCCACCACGACGACGCCGTTGGTGGCGTGCAGGTCGGTCAGGCGCCACTCGTCCTCCTGCACCACCAGGCGGGCGTGGGTCTTCGACAGCGTGCGGGTGGTGTCCGGGATGGCCAGCCGCTGCTCGCCCGGCTCCCCGGTGGGGTTCCGGCCGATCACGACGCTCGCGCCGGACAGCGAGAACCGACGACCGTCGTCCAGCACGAGGACGCGCCGCACCCCGCGCTTGCGGGCGACGACCACCGTGGCGTCGAGGTCGTCGTCGGTGGGACGCGGCGTCACCACGGTCTTGTCGACATCGGGGATGAGGCCCTCGGGCGCAGCCGGAGCCGGTACGGGCGCGCTCTGCGCTGCCGCGGGGGCATCGGCCGGAGACGGGACGGGACGGATCGTCGGCATCGGCGGGGCCTCGGCCTGACCAGCGTCGCGGAACGACGGCGGCACCGGGCGCACGACACGATTCGCCTCCGTCGTCGGCGCGGAGGCCGGGATCTGCTCGGCCGGCGGGACGGCCGGTGCCGGCGCGGGCTGCGGGGCCGGCGGAGGCGCGTCGCCCATCGCGGCCATGATCCCCGTCGGCGGCTGCGCTGCGACGGGCGGCTCCGGCTGCGGCGCCGGGGCGGCGGGCGGGAGAACGGGTGCCGGGGGCGAGACGCGCGCCGCGGGCGGGGTCGGCGGTGCCGGGGGGACCGCGGCCGCGGGAGAGGGAGCAGACGGTGCCGGGGGTGCGAAGGTCGGGGACGGCGGAGCCGACGGCGAGGATGCCACGGACGGTGCCGGCGGGGATGTCGGGGACGCGGCAGGCGGAGCGAACGACCGCGGGGCCGCCGGCTCGGCGGTCGGCGCGCCGGGGGCCGGAACCACCGCGGGCGGCGCGGCGTAGTCGGGGAAGATCAGGGACGGCGTCTCCGGCGATCCGGTCCCGGCCGGGGCGAGGGAGGGGATCGTGTACCCCGAGGCATCACGCGCAGGAGCCGTCGCGGGCGGAGCGCTGCGGCGCGGCCCGGGCTGGAGCGCCGCGAGACGGTCGCCCTCGGGATAGGGGGCGGGGCCCCAGGCGAGGACGGTCGCCCAGACCGGCGGCAGCAGGATGGCGAGCACCGTCATGCCGGCGCCCCGTCCGAAGCGCCGGTTGATCCGGTGGGTCGCGACGACCTTGAGGTAGATCCCGTAGAGCTGGACGATCGGGATGAAGTAGAACACCACCGACCAGGCGGGCACTCCCCCGCGTGCGAGGATCTCGGCCTCGTTCAGGACGGGCACCCAGCCCTTCCACCCCTCCCCGTCGATCCGGGGGAATAGGCGCGAGAGCGCGAGGGCGTACCAGACGTAGACGGCCAGGCCGACGAGCAGGCCGAGTCCGACGATGATGACGAGCATCGTGGCCAGACCGGAGTCCGCGGGCGCGGTCATGAGTCCCCCTTCTTCCGGTCATCCAGTGAACCGGTCCATCCGAGCGTACCGAGCATGGGTCGTGCACCGAAGCCGGGGAGGCGCAGCGACCGCGTCCTGGCCACGAACGAGGTCGGCCGGATGCGGGCACGCAGGCGCTGCCACCGTGTCCCCGTCTTGGCGAGCTCCGCCCGCTCCGCGTCCACGAGGGCCCACGCGGCCGTCGCGTCCTCGGGAGTCGGCGGGTGCTCGGCGAACACGGCACGGTCCACGAGGGCGGCGAGCCGTTGCGCGGCCGCGCGACCGCTCGACTGCGCGCGCTGCGTCCGGGTGCCCTGCCCGGCCATGGGCACGTCGTGATCGGCGTAGACGTCGGCGAGCTCCTCCCAGGCGCCGGCCAGACGGACTTCGGGATCCGGGGCCGTGCGGCGCGCGTGTGCGCGCCTGCTCTTCGCGACGAGGAGCACGAGGAAGGGCAGGGCGAGCAGCAGCAGGGCGAGGAGGCCGAGGCCGACACCCCGGAGGATCGGCAGCAGGACGGCGAGGACCTCCGACGCCGGCTCCTCGAGCGGCGGCGCGTCGTTGTTCGCGTCGCTCTGCGCCTGCGGCGGGTCCAACGCCTCGGACCGCGGCTGCTCGGGGACCGTGGGATGCTCCGGCAGCTGCTCGCCCTCGGTGAGGGTGCTCGGCAGCATGGAGTACTGGGGCGTGGTGTCGACGGGGATCCACTCTCCCCCTGAGGTGCGAACCTCGACCCACGCGCTCATGTTCGCGCCGGTGCACACGTCGCCGCAGGCGGGGATCCCCGGGACCTCGTCCGCGCCGGCGAGGCGCGCGCCCATCACCACCCGGGACTCCAGCCCCCAGTGCTGCGCGAGGAGAGCCGCGGCCACGGAGAACTGCTCGTCGTCGCCGACCGCCGACACGAGCATCTCCGGCTTCGCGTCGGCGCCCGCCCGCCGCTCCTGCTCGGTCAGCGCCGTGAAGAGCTCTTCGATGCGGGCGGCGGAGTGCCCGGCATAGCTGGGCGCGAAGGCATACCCCTCGGACTGCTGCAGAGCGGCGATCCAACCGGCGGCCGCTTCGTCCTCCAGCAGCGCGTGGCTGAGATAGCCGCGGGACCGCAGGCGATCGATCACCTCGAGGTAGCCGGCGCCGGTCCGCGGCTGCTCCTGCATCTCGGCCCATTCGACGAGCGCCGGGTACCGATCGGTGTCGAGGGTCGAGCGTCCGCCCTGGAGCGCTGTGAGGTCACCGGGCTTGCCCGGCGCATCGATGAGCACGGCGTAGCGATCCCCGGGCACCACCCCCTCCCCGCCGCCCGGCGCGTCGGCGACGGTGATCGCGGTGTCGCCGTCGGCGTTCACGTGGAAGCCGTCGGCGAGCGCGTCCGCCCGCTCCCCGGAGAAGGCGGGAGCCTCGGCGAGGCCGGCCGGCGACGGAACCCAGATCCCCCGGTAGCCCTCGCCGATCGTGATCTCCATCGTCACCCGGCCGGGGCCGGGGAGGGCCGAACGGGGCAGGCGGCTGAAGCGGTCGTCGGCGTCGATGTGGAAGTCCTCGCCGTCGTAGGCGTCGAGGGTGACCAGACGGAGGCGATCCACGGCACCGGGATCGCCTTCCAGCTGCACGACCGGCGTGTCCAGCATGCCGCCGGCGAACCAGGATCGATACGAGCTGAGCGGGCTCGGCTGCTCCTGCACCACCACCATGGGCTCGATCTCGTCGCGGAGGACGGAGCGGTCCGACCAGCCGGCCGCCGCGGGAGCGATCGCGAAGCCCGCGGCCAGGGCGATCACGGCCAACCCCGCGGAGAGGAGGTGCCGGCGCACGGTGAGCCAGGCGGGGGTCGCACGGCGGGAGATGTTCGCCGCCGCCACGCTGCGCAGGGCGGCGGCGCGCTGCAGCCGCGTGCGTCCGACGAGCCAGACGAGGGACACCACGAAGACGGCGACGCCGATCAGCCATTCCCGGGGCGCGGGGAGCTCGACTCCGGCCACCGAGACCGGGGAGGACGTGCCGCTCACGCCGAAGGCGATGCCGAAGACGCTCATCGCCACGACCACGGGGACGGCGGCCACCGCCCGCCTGCCCCCGCTCCAGACGAGGAGCGTGGCGACGAACGAGCCGGACAGCATCACGACGAGGAAGGGGATGAGGACCGCCTGGTACTCGCCCAGCGGCGGGTTCAGGGTGAGCATCTGCTTCCAGCCCAGCACGACCCCGAGCACCGCGTCCCGCACGCCGCCGAGGAATGCGGGCACGGAGGTGAGCGCGGACGGGATGGCCAGTGGCACCGAGACCAGCAGGTACACACCGGCTGCGGCAAGCGCGGCGAGCGGCGTTCCCCAGCGCAGGATGCGCGCGACGACGGCGACGGCCATGCCGAGGAGGCCGCCGACGATCCCCACGGCGAGGGCCCGGGACGACTCATAGACCGGCCAGGCGGCCGCTGTGGCGAGGAGCACGCCGACGAGCACGTATCCCAGCGACCAGAGGGTCAAGGCCGAGGGGAGGCTTCCGCGACGCGGCCGCCCGCGCTTCGGGCCGGCCGCGTTCATCGCAGTGCTCCGCGGGCGAGCATCTGCGGGAGGTCGCCGAGCGCCCCGAGGGTCATCACCGCGAGCTCCCTGGCCGTCCGCATCGTCGGCTGCGCACCGAGCTCACTGCGCACCGCCACGGCCTCCACGGCCGCCGGGAGCTTCACCGCCGCGTGACGCAGACGCTCGAGAGGCAGGAGGGAGCCGGTCAGCAGGAACCCGATCGAGAGGTCGGGGTACGACTGCGCCGTGAGGGCCGCGACGGCCTCGAGCCGCATCACCCGTGCCGCCTGATCGATCGTGGAGGTCGCGTCGAGGAGCGCCTTGGGGGTGACCGTGGGCAGAGTGCGGATCGACAGCACCTCCGCGCGACCGTGTTCCGGGATCTCGTTGCTCACCGAGAAGAGCACGTCCCTGCCGTCCCGCACGCCCTGCAGCGCCAGGGACGCGGCGGCGCTGACCGTGTTCTCGAACTCGTCGTCGCTCGCGTAGGACTCGGGGTCGAGGTCGAGGATGACGGCGATGCGCGCGTGCCGGGACTCCTCGTACTGCCGCACCATGAGGGTGCCCGTCTTCGCCGTCGACTTCCAGTGGATGTGGCGCGGCGAGTCGCCGACGACGTACTCCCGCACGGCGTGGAAGGAGAGGTCGGCGTCCACCAGGGTGGTGCTCGGCGTGCCCTCGAGGTCGCGGATCAGGCCCGCGCTGGTGCTGGGGAGCCGCACGGTCACCGGGTGCACATGGATGCGCTGCACATCCGGCCAGCGCAGTTCTCGGCGGAGGATCCCGATCGGGTCGCCGCGGGTGATCGTCATGGGGCCGACATCGATGACGCCGCGGCGGTGCGCGGCGATCGTCAGCTCCTCGCGGTGGTGCGCGCCCGGTCGGAGCAGCGGCACGTGCGCCTCGACGAGGCCCTCCCCCACCGGCACGTCCACGACGCCGGGGAGCGAGAGGCGCTCGCCGTTGTTGCGGACGTCGAGCGTCGCACCGATCTCGGCACCGGCGACGACGCGGTCGCGGTCGAGCACGAGATCGATCCGGTAGTCATGGGCGCCGAGGATGAACGGCACGCAGGCCACCAGCAGCACGAGCGCGATCGTGGCGACCGCCCAGGCCTCCACCCAGCCGAACAGCAGCCCGGCGAGCACGCCGAGCACCACGGCCACGGCGACGAGCATCCCCGCCGTGGTGACCGTCTCACGGACCCAGCCGACCGTGGCCCTCGTCGCGCGCCCCACGGAGCGGACCACCCGACGCGCGCCGAAGACCGCGCCGCGCACGGGACCGCGGCGCGTGCGGTCGTAACGCGTGACGGTGGACGTCCGCGTCGACGTGCTCGTGCCGGCGGTCGTCCGCGTCAGGCGGGATTCGGTGCTGAAGGTCACGCAGTGCCGTTCTCGCGCGGAGGCTCGACGTCGAGGAGGATCTGTCCGACCACGGCCACGGCCGTCACCCCGTCGAACTCGGCTTCCGGTTCGAGCACGAGACGGTGCGCGAGGGCGACGACGGCGAGTTCGCGCACGTCGTCGGGCGTCACGAACGTGCGCCCGTTCTTGGCCGCCCACGTCATCACCAGGCGCGACAGCGCCAGGGCCCCGCGCACACTGGCCCCGAGACGGACCTCGGACGCGCGCCGCGTGGCGTCGACGATGCGCATGATGTAGTCCGACACCAGCGGGTTCACGTAGACCCCGCGCGACATCTCCGCCATCGTCAGGATCGTGTCGGTGTCGACGATGCCGTCGAGCACCGTCTTCGGCCGACCGGCGCCCTGCAGGATGCGCATCGTCGCCGCCTCGTCGGGGTAGCCGATCGAGGTCTTGATCATGAAGCGGTCGAGCTGGGCCTCCGGCAGCCGGTAGGTGCCGCCCTGCTCGATGGGGTTCTGCGTCGCCATCACGAGGAACGGGGAGCCGACGGACCGGGTGACGCCGTCGACCGTGACCGTGCCCTCCTCCATGACCTCGAGCAGCGCGGACTGGGTCTTCGGGCTCGCCCGGTTGATCTCGTCGGCGAGCACGATGTTCGCGAAGACGGGCCCCGCGTGGAACTCGAACGTGCCCTCCTTCTGGTCATAGACCGTGATGCCGGTCACATCGCCCGGAAGGAGGTCGGGCGTGAACTGGATGCGGCTGCTGGTCCCGTTGACCGTCTGGGCGACGGCGCGGGCGAGCGCCGTCTTGCCGGTTCCCGGATAGTCCTCCAGGAGGACGTGGCCGCCGCTGACGGCGGTGGCGAGCACGAGTTCGACCACGTGGCGCTTGCCGAGGATCGCCTGCTCGATGTTGCCGCTCAGGATCGAGAACGTCTCGGCGAACCAGGAGGCCTGCTCGGGAGCGATGGTGACGGGGGCTGCTGCGGTGGCTGGCATAGGGAAAGAGTATTCGTGTCGGTGTGCTCGGCGGTCAGGGGCACAGGCCCGTGATGCGATGCGTGATGGGGGTCAGGGTGGCGAAGGCTCCGGTCCACGTGATGGTCACGTCGAAGGTGCCGGGAGTGTCGACCAGGGGCGTCGCCTCGAGGATGTACGAGCCGCGTGCGGCGGCGGACACCGTCACGACGTCGCCCTCGACGACGGGCATGCAGGGTTGGAACACGGCGTTGACCACGGTCGGTGCGGTCGTCGCGGTGATGGTGACCTCGCCGGAGCAGGAGTTGCTCTGGCTGGCATGGCAGGCGCGGGCGAGCACCTGGCCCGGTGACGAGTCCGGTGTGAGCGCGAAGTCATCGCGCCACGATCCGTACATGTAGTACTTCGGCACGAAGCCGTTCTCCACCTCGATGCGCGGGGCCGAGGCCAGCCCGTACTCGTAGCGGTTCCCGTCGCGCCGGGGGTCCTTCGCGACCGTGTAGGTCGTGTCGCCGCCGGGACCGTCGACGAACGTGAACGTGAAGACCGTCGCGGTGGACGACTCCGCCACCCCGTAGCCGTTCGAGGCGCAGGCCTTGACGGAGTACACCTGGTACGGCCGCAGCCCCTGGAGGGACGGAGACTCGGACTGCACCTCGCCGCCGGACACCGCGAGCGTGCCGTCGCCGCGTGCGGTGCAGCTGACGTTGCCCGACCGCCACGCCACGTACACGACCTGGACGCCCTTGGCGCTGCCGTTGGCCTGCGCGGCGATGCCGGAGACGTTCACCGCCGTGTTCGAGACGACCGTCGCCTGGGTCGCCGCCGGGTCGAAGTACACCGAGCCGGCGACCGTCACCGAGGTGCGGAACCCGCCGCCCTCGTTCCCACCGCCGGTCGGCGGCTGGAACTGGCTGATCGGGACGATCGTCAGCGTCTGCGCCCCCGGCGACAGCGCGATCTCGGCCGTGGTGGTCGCCCCCGTGCGGTTGATGACCTCGCCCGTCTCCTCGATCCGGAACGAGACGGCGTCGTCGGCGGCGTCGATCGACACCCGGACCGCCCCGCGTCCCCGGTCGGAGACCCCCGGTCGGTACTCCGGCGTGGCCGTCGCGTTCGAGACGACAGGAGCGGCGTAGGCCCAGCTCGTGTGCGGCGACGTCGGGGCCGAGGTGCCGACGGCGTTGACGGCAGCGGCGGTGAACGTGTGCGGGGTGCCGTTCGTCAGCCCGTTGACCGTGCAGCGGTAGACGGCGCCGGCCGGGCTGCAGGACGCATTCGCCGGGGCGCCGTCCTGGAGGATCGTCACACCGGAGACCGCGGGATGCGCGCGTCCCGCCTCGCCGAGCGGCACCTCCAGCGCGACGGTCGTGCGGGTGAAGCCGACCGTCGTGACGCTCGCGGGGGCCTGCGGGAACCCCTGGAGGTCGAGGGTGAGCGTGCCGGTGCCGGTGCGGCCCTGCGCATCCGACACGACGAACGGGATCACGCACTGTCCGCCGGGCGCCTGCCCGCCGCCGGGCCAGCTCGCCGTGATGGTCTTGGCGCCCGCCGTCGAGACCGAGGCCACGTCGCAGCGCGCGCCGGCCCCGAGCGACATCAGGCGCAGCCCGGATCCCGGCTTCCCGGCGAAGGGATCGTACTCACCGGCGACGTCGACCACGTCGATCGAGCAGTTGGCGCTCGTGACGACGCACTGCTTGGTGAAGGTCGCTCCCCGCGGGGCGTCCGGCGGGGCCGCGCCGACGACGAGGCGGACGGACGCCGACGGCTGTCCGTACTGCGGCACGGTGACGCTGACGTTCTCGGTGTTGCCCGGTCGCGCATCGGCGCGCGCCTCGATCGTCAGCTTCCCGCCGCTCTGCGTGACGAGGAACGCCGAACCGGAGTAGACGATGCGGTACTCGAGGGAGGAGGCGTTGCCCTCCCGGCCCCCTTCCCACGCGGCCATGTTGGCGTAGAGGTCGACGCTCTCCGTCGCTCCGGGGGCGATCGTGTGCGAGATGGAGGAGAGCAGCAGCTGCGGCTCGGACGGGCGGACGCTGATGGGCACGTCGAGGTACGACCACCGCTTCTGCCCCTCCAGGCGCACCGGGATCAGGCAGGTGTCCGACCACGGCGCCTCGCGGCCGGCCCGGTACTCCGCTTCGCGCGGGCCGTCGGCGGTGCATTCTGCGGCAGCCCGCTGGGCGGTGAACGACCCGGTGCCGATCTCGATCGCATCGGACGACGGGAGGTCGGCGTAGTCCTGCACGGGGAAGGAGACCGCCGCGTCCTCGTCGACGACGACCGGCGTCGCGCCGGGGACGAGCTGCACCTGCATGTCGTCGAACGCCGGGATGCGCAGGAAGCCGTAGGCGACGACGTCGCGTCCGTTCGCTGCCGTTCCGGTGAGCTGGAAGGGCACCAGGGCGCCTTCCTTCGGCGCGGTGCCCACGATGCGGTTCCCCTGCACCGAATAGCCCGGCTGCTCTCCCCACAGGCGCAGCCGCAGCGAGCCGACGTCGCCGGAGGGCCAGCGAACCCGGTCGGTCACGACATCGATGCCGCGATCGGCGAGATCGTCGCGGTCGCGCGCGGTGAGCACGGTGTCCGCGATGACCGGCTGATCGGCGACCGTGCCGTCGGTGACGGTCACGACGATGAGGCCCTGCGCCGTGCTCCCCGTGCGCGACGACTTCACCGTGTAGAAGTACGAGTTGGTGCCGGCGGTCTCGCCGGCACGCAGCACGACCCGGCCGTCCTTCAGCGAGGTGTCGGAATCGATCAGCGCGTTGAGCCGGTCGTACAGCGGGTTCCCCTTGACGGGCGGCGCGTTCGGCACGAGCTCGGTGATCTCGAGCTCGCTCTGCGCCGGGTCGAGATCGTTCGAGCGCGGGTCCAGCACGACCGGCGTGCGGGATCCCGCCTCGACGCGGACGTAGTCGCTGAAGGTCACAGGGGCGGCGTCGTCCACGTCCGCATCGAGGACGCCGATGCGCACGGCCGCGCTCCCCTCCTCGCCCTGCGGATCACGGACGCTGTAGCGGAACGAGACCTGGCCGCCGGCGACGCCTCCGGCCGGCGCGCGGTACACGATCGCCTCACCGTTCGCCGAGATGGTGGCCGTGCCGCCGCCCTTCTTCGGCTGCTCGACGCCGGATAGCACCACGCGGTCGCCGTCGCCGTCCATCCCGGTCGTCGGCACCGGGATGGAGACCGTCTGGCCGCTCAGGACGCGGCCGGTGAGCGGCGTCGGCGTGGGGGCCCGGTTCGTGCCCGGCGGCACGACCGTGACCGTCACGACGCCGTCATCCGACAGCGACGGATTCCGTTCGAGGGAGACGGAGTACGTCAGGCGGTACGTGCCGGGAGTCTTCGGCGCCAGATAGCGCAGCGCGTTGCGGTCGGCGAACACGAGCTCGTCCGGCTCGCCGGATCCGGTCACCTCCGGGAGCACGAGGAGCGGTTCCCCGCGCGGTGCCACATCGTTGGCCGCCACTTCGATGCGCGTGAGCGAACCGGCTCGCACCGTCACCGCATCCGGGAAGACGATCGGCCGGGTGACCGTGGACGGCGGAGTGAGGAACACGCTGACGGTGCCCTGCACGGCCCCGCCCGCGCCGTCCGCCACCGTGACGGTGGCCTTGCCGATCAGGCCGGGCTCGCCGTCCTCGGTCGTGCCGTTGACCCGCAGGCTCTCGTTGCCGACCACGCGCACGTTGAGCTGCGGCGTCGAGCTCACGGCGTCGGACAGCAGCAGCACCCGTCCGCTGGTGTTCTGCACCGCGCCGAGGACATCGACGGTCGTGTCCTCGCCCTCGCGGACGAACGCCGTCAGCGGCGCCATCGCGAGCGCCGCGGAGCCGTCGACAGCGGTGATCCGGATGACCGCGGACTGCTCGGCCTGGGTCGTGACGTCCTGCGCGGTGTAGGTGACCACGTACTGGCCCGGCTCGGCGGCGGTCAGATCGACGGTGCCGGAGGCCGCGTTCGGGGTGACCTCGAAGCCCTGTGCCGTCGCGGCGGTCTGGACGGCGTCCACGAGGCGGTACGAGCCCGACCCTCCGGACAGGTGATCGGAGATGCGCAGGGATTGCCGCTCGCCCACGCGCGCGGTCACCGCGACGGCCGACGCCTGCAACGCCGGACTGCCGCTGACCTGGACCTCGATGGTCTTCTCCGCCGTCGCCCCGTGCACGTCCTGTACGACGACCGTGACCGAGATCACGGCGTCCGCGGCATTGGGGTCGGTGTGCCGGATCGCGACCCGGCCGTCGGCCATCGGGGCCACCATCACCGGGGAGGAGGAGTCCGTCTCGTACGCGTCGCTCAGGACGAACGCATCGCCCTCGGGGTCGACCCATCCGGAGAGCGCCGAGACGATCGTGCTCCCGCCGGCGAGGATCTGCGGTGTCGGCCATTCCTGAGTGCAGGCGTCGACACCGCACCACACCGGGGCGGAGTTGACCCCGGGATCGACCACCGTCAGCGTCACGGTCGCCGGGGGCGACACGGCGGCGCCGTCCGTCACGGCATAGGTGAAGCTCGTCTGCCCGGAGCCTGCCTTCACGTTCACGACCAGGGACTGACCGTTCGCCACGAGCGACAGATCCCCGAAGTCAGGGTCGCTCAGCCCGGAGGCGACCGAGTCCGGGTCGATCGTGAGGACGTCCTTCTTGTTCGGATCGTGATCGTTGAAGAGCACGGGGAGGATGACCTGCTCCCCGGCCCGCACGCCGAACGCGTCGTCGACGGCGACCGGCGGGAGCTGCTCCGCCACGTCCTCGACGACGATCGTGCCCTCCTGCTGCTCCGTGTCGTCTTCGATCTTCCACTGCTCGAGCGGGATCAGCACGCCCTCCGGCGCGGTCCAGATGAGGCCGGTGCCCTTCTCGACCAGCACCGCGCGATCGCCGTTGCCCTGGAAGACCGGGTCGATGGCGGCCGCGTCGAGCGTCTCGTCCGGAACCTGCAGCGGGGTGGTCTCCCCCGCGCTCCAGAGGGTTCCACCGCCGCTGTCGAGCCACGCCGCGTACGTCTCCCCGCGGACCGTGACCGGTGCGGCCGGGACGCCGGAGGCCTCGGCCACCCGGTCGGCCTCCCCCGACGCGAGGTCCACGGAGACGAGGCCGTCCGAGTCGGCGACGAGCACCGCGTCGCCCTCGGCGGCACCGCGCTGCAGGCGTGCGTCCTCGGTGACGTCGAGGGTGACCGCCGCATCGCGCCCGGAGAGCCACAGCGTGCCCGAGTTCGGCTGCAGCATCGCCCAGCGCTCACCGACGACCGCGATCGCCAGCCCCTCGCCCGCCTCCGGCGCATCGGCCACGGGGGACTCGTCCCCGAGGAACCGGTGCTCGTCGATGTCGAAGCGGCGCACGGCCCCCTCGTCCGCCGAGTAGAGGACGAGCAGGCCATCCGGCGACAGCCCGATCGCATCCGCGGTGTAAGTGGGCGGGTCCTCTCCCTCCTCGACCTCGACCTCGGCGAAGGGGTCGACGAGGGCCGTGCCCGCTCCGGCCGCGAGGGTCGACACCGACACCTGCCCGGTGTCGGTGCGGTAGGCCACATAGGGCCCGGCGGAAAGGACATCCCTGGTCCCGGCGGGCGTGGGCTGCGAAGCGAGCGGCGTCCCCTCCTCCGAGCTGTCGGAGAGCAGATCGGCGGGGCTGGCCGGATCGACGTCCCACCGCTGCCGGTTCCCCTGCGCGAACAGCACGGTGCTGGAGCCGCTCTGCCAGACCGCCTCGGGGTCGTCGACGTCGCGGACCGTGTCGATCTCGGCGAGTTCGGTGTTGACGCGGGCGTACTGCCCGCTGTCGCGCATGACCCAGACCGAGGGCTCGAGTCGCGGCACCTCCTGGGACTGATATCCCTGGGCCGTCACCGCGAGCGCCACGACGACCACGAGCGCGAGGATCCCGGAGACCAGCGCGATCAGCCGCCCCCGAGACGGGCGCGCGGCCTCCGCCCTGGCACGGTTCCCCGCTGCCATCAGAGGACCCCGGTGAGGAACAGTGCGGCGGTCCCGAGGCCCGCGATCACGGCGGCCCCGATCACCGCTCCGACGATGCCGACGACCAGCGGCGAACGGTTGCGGCCGCGGGGGCCCGCGGGGATGTCGTCGCGGTCACGCGGGGCGGCCTGGGCCTGAGCGGCGCGGGCGGCCCGACGGGAGTCCGGTGCGACCGTCGTGATGACCGGTCCGCGGACGGAGGTGTCCGAGAAGCTCACCGGCGCGGCCGCCGCCCACTCCGACGACGCCGCCTCGAAGGCCGTCGGCGAGATGCCGAGCTCATACTGCGCCCAGCGCAGCTTCTCCGCGAACTCCGCCATGCTCGCCGGCCGCTTCGCGGGGTCACGGTGCATGGCGCTCGCGAAGATGTCGTCGATGATCGGCGGGATGCCGGGGACGGGCACCGCGGTGTAGCGCGCCTTGATGATCCGGTCCGTGAGCTGATCGCGCGAGTTCGAACCGCGGTCGGCGCGTTCGAACGGACTGCGGCCGGCGAGCAGCGTGTAGAGCGTCGCGCCGAGGCTCCAGACCTCGCTGGGGATGGATCCGGACACGCGCTCCTGCAGCACCTCGGGGGAGCTCCAGGGCACGGACATCGCGATGGTCTCGCCCTCGCCCTCCTCGATGACGGCGGCGGCGATGCCGAAGTCGGCCAGCACGGGCGCGCCGAGCGAGTTGATGAGCACGTTCGACGGCTTGATGTCGCGGTGCAGCAGACCGGCCCGGTGCACGGTCTCCAGAGCGCCGGCCATGCGCACGCCGATGTCGAGCACCTCCGCGAGCGGGAGGGGGGCCTTCTTGTAGCGCGCGCTCATCGTGTCGGGGCAGTACTCCATCGCGAAGTACGGCCGCCCGTCCGCCGAGATGGACGCCTGGTAGATGGTGACGATCGAGGGGTGGGCGCTCAGCCGCGCCGAGATGTCGGCTTCCACGTTGAAGGTCTGCAGCACCTCGGGGTTCACGGCATCCGCGAGCAGGACCTTGACGGCGACGACGCGGCGCGGCATGTCCTGTTCGTAGAGGAACACGTCGGCGAAACCGCCGGACCCGAGCGGACGCACGTAGCTGTACCCCGCCAGCGTCGGCGGTGTCGCTGCCATGCGCGTTGCCACTCCTGCTCCTCACGGTCTGATGGGAGACCGCGCGCCTGCAGCCACCCGGCGTCGTGCGCCGGGGGATCCCCCGATGTGCCGAGTATATCGGGCGAGGGCGTGTGGCCCCGCGCTCTTCTCCGTCGAGGCGTCAGGCCTTCCAGCACCCCTCGATGTGGTCGTCCACCATGCCCGCGGACTGCATGAGGGCGTACATCGTCGTCGGCCCGACGAAGCGGAAACCCCGGCGTCGCAGTTCCTTGCTCAGCGCGGTCGACTCCGGCGTGACCGCGGGGACGTCGGCGAACTCGCGAGGCCGTGCTCCGGTCGCCGGCGGGGCGAAGGACCACATCAGGGCATCGAGCTCTCCGTCCGCCATCGACTCCACGATCCGGGCGTTGCCGATCGTCGCGAGGATCTTGGCGCGGTTGCGGATGATGCCGGTGTCTCCCATGAGGCGTTCCACGTCCGCGTCGTCGAACGCCGCCACGGCCTCCGGCACGAACCCCGCGAACACCTCGCGGAACCGCGGGCGCTTGCGCAGGATCGTGATCCAGGACAGCCCCGCCTGGAACCCCTCGAGCGCCATCTTCTCGAACAGTGCGCGGTCCCCGTGCAGCGGCGTCCCCCACTCCTCGTCGTGGTACCGGCGATATTCTGCGTCGTCGCCGACCCAGGCGCAGCGCGCGCGGGAGTCGGGCCCCAGGAGGAGGGAGGTCATCCCCTCACCGTATCCACCCCCACCGACACCCCCGTCCCCGGTCCCGCGCCCCCGTCCCTCGTCCCGCGTCCCTCGTCCGAGTTCACTTCCGCCCCTCCCCCCCGCCTCCCAGGCCCGTTTTCCATCCCGCCAGGACACACACCTCCGAGGGGGGATCGAAAAGGGCCCTTCGACGCAGATCCGCGGCACCTTTCCCATCCCACACCGAGCGCGGAGACCAGACCGAGGTCCTCCGGCAGACGGTGCCCTCCGAGACCAACGCGGGGTCAGAACCGCGCCTGCGCGGCCCTCATCCGGACACTATTCCGTCCCGGCTCTGCGGCCTCGATGTTCGCGGGACGGAAATCGCTCCTCAGGCAGGCACCGGGGGTGCGGTTTTGATCCTGCGACGGAACGGACGGACCGGGACCGGGACGGGGACGGGGTCAGTCGGCGAAGGTGGCGGCGTCGATGACGAAGCGGTAGCGGACGTCGGACGCGAGGACACGCTCGTACGCGTCGTTGATGGCCGAGGCGGGGATGACCTCGATCTGCGCCGTGATGCCGTGCTCCGCGCAGAAGTCGAGCATCTCCTGGGTCTCCCGGATGCCGCCGATGTTCGAGCCGGCGATGGAGCGTCGTCCGGCGATCAGCGACCCCGCGTTCAGGGCGAGGGCCTCCGCGGGAGCACCGACGCACACGATGGTGCCGTCCACGTCGAGCAGCCCGAGGTAGGAGCGGAGGTCGATGACGGCGCTCACGGTGTTGAGGATCACGTCGAAGGAGCCCCGCAGGTCGCGGAAGGTGTCGCGGTCGCCCGTCGCGAAGTAGCGGTCGGCGCCGAGGCGGAGGCCGTCGTCCTGCTTCGCGAGCGTCTGCGACAGCACGGTCACCTTCGCGCCGAGGGCATGCGCGATCTGCACGCCCATGTGACCGAGGCCGCCGAGTCCGACCACCGCGACGCGCGTGCCGGGGCCGACCTTCCAATGCCGCAGCGGCGAGTACGTGGTGATGCCCGCGCACAGCAGCGGAGCCGCCGCGTCGAGAGGCAGCGCGTCCGGGATCCGCAGCACGAAGTCCTCGGTGACGACGACCTGCTGCGAGTAGCCGCCCTGGGTGATCGTGCCGTCGCGGTCGACCGCCCCGTAGGTGCCGACGGCGCCCTGCGTGCAGAACTGCTCGTCGCCGCGGAGGCAGTACACGCACTCCCGGCACGAGTTCACCAGGCAGCCGACACCGACGCGGTCGCCGAGGGCATGCTTCGTGACCTCGGACCCCACCGCGGCGACCGTTCCGGTGATCTCGTGTCCCGGGGCGAGCGGGTACTGCTGCGGACCCCAGTCTCCGCGCACGGTGTGGATGTCGGAGTGGCAGATACCGGCGAAGGCGATGTCGATGAGGATGTCGTGCGGGCCCAGCTCCCGGCGCTCGATGACGGTCTTCTCGAGCGGGGCGGCTTCGGCGGGGGCGGCGTAGGCGGTGACGGTCGACATGTTGCTCCTCGGGTCGGTACTCGCCGAGACTATCCGCCCCCGCCGATGAATCCGCTGTCCGGAGGGCCGTCTGTGCAGCCCGGGCCGACGGCTCAGCGCTTCTGCCGCTTGAGGGTCTTCTCCAGGACGGGAGCCTGACCGGTCGCCTCGAGGTCGGCGTAGTACGCGCGGGCCTCGTCCTGCCGCTGCTTCTCCGCACCGCTCGCGATGGGAGCCCGCACGTGCTCGGGCTCGTAGCCGAACGCGTCCACGAGGTCGAGCGCGTACGGACGCAGGCGCGCGCACAGCCGATCGATGTAGCTCGACACCGCCGCCGCCCGCTGCGTGGAGAGCCGCCCGTGGATGAGGTGCCAGGCGAGGTGCTTCTCGATGAGCTGCAGGCCGAAGAGGTCGCGGAGCCAGGTCATGACCTTCTTCGTCTCGGCGTCGTCCATCGCGTGGACGGCGTCGGTGAAGGCCTCCCACTGCAGCAGCTCGCCGTGCGCCCTGGCCGCCTCGATGAGCTCGGCCTGATTCTCGTTGAACAGCCGCGCCCCGAGCACCTTGTCCTTGCCGGCGGCACGCAGCCGGGTCGCGATGTCGGCGACCATCTGCTGCACACGGCCCGCGAGGAGGTCGTGCTGCTGCTCCTCGCGCAGTCCGCGCTCCACCGACCGGGCGACCTGGCCGAAGTCGGTCACCGCCTGACCGAGCTGACGGAGGCCGGCGCCGTGGAACACCTTGCCGGCGGTCATCCCCACGGCGTAGCGCGCGAGCGCCGCGGCGTCCTTGCCTTGGAACTGCTTCGCGTAGTCGGTCAGCAGCCGCTTGCCCACGAGCTGGAGCAGGACGTTGTTGTCGCCCTCGAACGTGACGTAGATGTCGAGGTCGGCGCGGAGTCCGACGAGCCGGTTCTCGAACATGAAGCCGGCGCCGCCGCACGCCTCGCGGGCCTCCTGCAGGGTGTCGAGCGCATGCCAGGTCGACAGCGGCTTGAGCGCGGCCGCGAGCGTCTCCAGGTCTTCCCGGTCGTCCGGGGTGTCGGTGCGGCCGGAGAAGACGCCGTCGAACTTCTGCAGGAACTCGTCGTGCGCGAAGATCTGCGCATACGTGGTGGCCAGGCGCGGGAGCAGACGGCGCTGGTGCTTGCCGTAGTCCATCAGCACGACCTCCTGCCCGTCCGCCCCGTCGAACTGGCGACGCTGCGTGGCGTAGGTGATCGCGATGTGCAGGCCGAGCGCGGAGGCCCAGGAGGCGGCGCCGTCGAGCGAGACGCGTCCCTGCACGAGGGTGCCGAGCATCGTGAAGAAGCGGCGGCCGGGGCTGTCGATCGCGCTGGAGTAGGTGCCGTCCGGGGCGACGTCGCCGTAGCGGTTCAGCAGGTTCGTGCGCGGGATGCGCACCTGGTCGAAGGAGAGGCGGCCGTTGTCGATGCCGTTCAGTCCGCCCTTGAGACCGTCGTCCTCGCGACCGATGCCCGGCAGATCCACGCCGTCCTCGCCGCGCAGGGGCACGTAGAAGCAGTGCACGCCGTGGTTGACGCCGTTCGTGATGAGCTGGGCGAAGACCGTCGCCGCGATGCCGTGCAGCGCCGCGTTGCCGAGGTACTCCTTCACAGCTCCCCGGAACGGCGTATGGATGACGAACTCCTCCGTCTCCGGGTCGTAGGTGGCGGTGGTGCCGACCGCGGCGACGTCGGAGCCGTGCCCGATCTCGGTCATCGCGAACGCGCCGGGGATCGACAGGTCCATGACACCGGGGAGCCACCTGTCGTGGTGCTCCTTCGTGCCGAGCTGCAGGATCGCGGAGCCGAAGAGCCCCCACTGCACACCCGACTTGATCTGCAGGCTCGGGTCGGCGGCCACGAGCTCCTCGAACCCGGCGATATTGCCGCCGTTGTTCTCCTCGCCGCCGAAGCGCTTCGGGAACGCCCGGTGCACCGCCTTGTTGTCGACGAGGAGGTGGAGCTGGCTGAGCACGCGCTCGCGGTGGTCGTCCTTGCCGAGCTCGTCCTTCCGCCAGAACGCGGAGTCCTTGATCATCTCGCGGGCCTGGCGGCGCACGTCGCCCCAGGTGCCCATGAGGGCGTCGTTCAGGCGGGCGACATCGATCCGCGGGGCGGTCGCGCTCTCGCGCGGGTCAGGTGTCGTCGAAGGGCGGACGGCGGCGTCGACCATGAGCGTTCCTCTCGGAGAGACGAAAGTGGATGCCTCTCATGGTAGGTGTGCGACAAAACCGCACGAAGTCCCCTGTCCGCATCCTCCAACGCCTGGCCGCCCCGTCCGCGCCCGTCGTTGTCGGCTCGCGACAGGTTCCCCGTTCGGAGCTCCGTCGACCCACCCCGTTCCGTGCTTCCCGGCCCCCTGCGAGCGTCCGCAAAGGGGTGGCTCGCGCGGAAGGGGGTGGGTCGGAGTCAGGAGGCGGCGATGACGGCGAGGACGCCGTCGCCATAGGCCTCGCGCTTCTTCGCACCGATGCCGGTGATGCCGTCGAGGTCGGCGTGCGAGGTCGGCCGATGCTCCGCGAGCGCACGGAGCGTGGCGTCGCCGAAGACGATGTACGCCGGGACGCCCTGTTCCCTGGCGGTCTCGGCGCGCCAGGCCCGCAGCGCCTCGAACAGCTCCCGGTCTCCGGCGTCGAGGGCGTCGGCGGCACTCGCCTTCCGGGCGCGGGACGGCGACGACGGGCGTCCGATCGTGTCTTTCCGGAGCGGTACCGCGGTCTCGCCGCGCAGCACCCCGGCCGCGGCCTCTCCGGGTGCGAGCGTGCCGTAGTCGCCCTGCGCGACGAGGATGCCCCGGGCGAGGAGCTGGCGCACCACGCTGCGCCAGTCCTGGTCGGAGAGGTCGGCGCCGATGCCGTAGGTCGCGAGGGCGTCGTGCCGCTGCTGGCGGATGCGCTCGGTCGAGGCCCCGCGGAGGATGTCGATGAGGTGGCCCGCACCGAAGGCCTGATTCCGCTCGCGCTTGAGACGCACGATCGTGGACAGCAGCTTCTGCGCGGGGACGAGCCCGTCGAAGGTCGCCGTGTCGTCGAGGCACGTGTCGCAGTTGCCGCACGGCTGCGAGTCCTGGCCGAAGTACCCGAGGAGGTTCTGCCGGCGGCACTCCACCGTCTCGCACAGCGCGAGCATCGCATCGAGGTGCTGCCCCATCCGCATCTTGAACGTGCGGTCACCAGGACTCTGATCGATCAGACGGCGCTGCTGCACCACATCGCCGAGCCCGTACGCCATCCACGCCACGGACGGCTCGCCGTCGCGGCCGGCGCGGCCCGTCTCCTGGTAGTACCCCTCGACCGACTTCGGCAGATCGATGTGGGCGACGAAGCGCACGTCGGGCTTGTCGATGCCCATGCCGAACGCGATGGTCGCCACCATCACCACGCCGTCTTCACGGAGGAAGCGCGACTGGTTCGCCGCCCGCACCTCGGCGGGCAGACCGGCGTGGTACGGCAGCGCGTCGAGACCCTGCGCGGCGAGATAGGTCGCCGTCTGCTCGACGGACTTGCGGCTGAGCGCATAGACGATGCCCGCCGCCCCCTCCGGCTGCGACCGGATGAACTGCACGAGCTGCTTGCGGGGATCGACCTTCGGGACGATGCGGTACTGGATGTTGGGGCGATCGAAGCTCGCCACGAAGTGCTTCGCCGCGTCGAGGTGCAGGCGCTCGGTGAGCTCCTTGTGCGTGGCCCGCGTCGCGGTGGCGGTCAGGGCCATGCGGGGGACGCCGGGGAACCGCTCGCCCAGGTCGCCGAGCGCGAGGTAGTCCGGCCGGAAGTCGTGGCCCCACTGCGACACGCAGTGCGCCTCGTCGATGGCGATGACACTGAGCGTGCCGCGCTGCAGGAGGGAGGTGGTCTGCGCGCTCGACAGCCGCTCCGGTGCGACGTAGATGAGATCGAGCTCTCCGGCGACATAGGCGCGCTCGACCTCGCGGCGCTCCTCGATCGACTGGGTGGAGTTGATGTACGCGGCCTTCACACCGTTGGCGCGCAGCGCGTCGACCTGGTCGTGCATGAGCGCGATGAGCGGGCTGATGACGAGTCCGGTGCCTTCGCGCACGAGAGCGGGCACCTGGTACGTGATGCTCTTGCCGCCGCCGGTGGGCATCAGGACGACGGCGTCGCCACCGCCGATGACCTGCTCGACGATGGCCGCCTGGTCGCCGCGGAAGTCGTCGTAGCCGAAGACGGTGTGCAGTGCCTCACGGGCCGTCGCATACCGGCTGGGCGTGGCGCGGCGGACGGCCGGCGCGGTGGTCACCGCGGTCGTCGGACCCGGACCCCAGTCGAGGGGCGGCTCGAAGCCCGCGCCCTGCGGCTCCCAGTCCATCGGCTCCGGCGGCTCGGTCGGCTCCCACCCGTCGTCCCAGGGCTGGTCGGATGCCGCGTCCGGCTCGGGGATCCATCCGTCGTACGGATCGCGGGGAGTCTGCGGCATCCCTCCAGCGTAATCACCCCGACGGACAGCGGCACGGCAACGTCCACAGGCCCGCACCCTCGATCCCGGGCGTAGGTTGGTTCCAGACGCCGGAAGGAGCATCCGATGACCGACATCACCGTGACCCGCAACGACGAGGCCTCCCGCTACGAGATCCGTTCCGATGACGTGCTGGCCGGGTTCGCCGAGTTCGACACCCGCCCCGGCGCGATCCGCTTCCTGCACACCGAGATCGACCCCGCTTTCCAGGGCCAGGGCCTGGCCGGGAAGCTCGCCGCGGCGGCACTGACCGACGTGGCGTCGACGGGCGACGCGATCGTGCCGCTCTGCCCGTACATCGCGAAGTACCTCCAGACGCACGAGGTGCCCGGCGCCGAGATCCGCTGGCCGCAGCGCCCGGGCTCGACGGCGGACGCCCCGGTGCAGAAGGAGTCGGCCGGCGCGGACGAGGACCCCACGGGCAGGGCGGAATGATCGGGCAGCGCCGCCTCGTCCTCGAACCCCGGGCGGTGCCGCTCGGCGGTGTGCGCGGCATGGAGGTGCTGCGGGTGCTGCCGCATCGCAACCTCCCCACCATCGGCGCATGGTGCTTCCTCGACAGGTTCGGCCCGGCCGAGACCCGGATGCGCGTCGAGCCGCATCCGCACATCGGTCTGCAGACGGTGACCTGGCCGCTGGTCGGCGAGATCCGGCACCGCGATTCGCTGGGCAGCGATGCCGACCTCCGGCGCGGACAGCTCAACCTCATGACGGCGGGCAACGGCATCTCGCACTCGGAGTACTCCATCGGCGACGAGCCCGTTCCGCTCGATGCGCTGCAGTTCTGGGTCGTGCTCCCGGAGTCCGCGCGCCACGGGGACGGCGGCTTCGAGCGGCACACCGACCTGCCGACGACGACCCTTCCGGCCGCGACCGGATCGGACGCCCCGGCCACGGTCGTGCTCGGCGAGTTCGCGGGCGTGCGCTCGCCGGCGACCGTGCACACGCCGATCGTCGGGGCGGAGATCGTCGTGCCCGCCGGAACCACGGTGCGCCTGCCGCTGCGGCCGGAGTGGGAGCATGCGCTGCTCCTCGTCGAGGGCGACGCCGCCGTCCCCGAGCACGCGATGACCCGCAACGACATGCTCTACCTCGGCGATTCCCGCGACAGCGTCGAGGTGACCAGCAGTGAGGGCGGCTTGCTGTTCCTCCTCGGGGGTGAGCCGTTCGAGGACGAGATCGTCATGTGGTGGAACTTCGCCGGGCGCTCCCACGACGAGATCGCCGCCGCCCGAGAGGACTGGGAGGCCGCATCCCCCCGGTTCGGCGTCGTCGAGGGGCACGACCAGCGCATCCCCGCGCCGCCGCTTCCCCCGGTGCGCCTGATGCCGCGCAGCCGCACCCTCTGACCCTCCCGCACAGGCACTCCCGCCGATTCAGGCATTCCCGCACAGGCACTCCCGCCGATTCAGGCACTCCCGCTGATTCAGGCACTCGCCACCCTCCATGCCTGTTCTCACGTCACTGCCTGCCCTCGCGCGCAATACCGCTGACGCGTCCGAACAGTCACCCACGCCAGTTCAGGCACCCACGCCAGTTCAGGCACTCCTGATCCTCCCTGCCTGTTCTCACGCCACTGCCTGCCCTCGCGCGCAACCTCGCTGACGCGCCAGTTCAGGCACCCACACCAGTTCAGGCACTCCTGGTGCTCCCTGCCTGTTCTCGCGCTAGTGCCTGCCGCCGCGCCGGAGTCCTGTGGCCCGACCACACCTACCCTTCCCGCTCTTCAGGCACTCGCGCCGGCTCAGGCTCGATGGGCTTTCACCTGCCTGAACCCGCGCGAACGCCTGTTCCAGGAGACAGAGTCCGGGAAGCAGAAGCAGGCTCAGGCGCGGTCGGGGGTGTGCACGCGGGCGAGGAAGCGGTCCGTGCGGGACGAGGGCGCACGAGGGTCGAGCAGCGACACGGCAACGGTGACCCCGGTCGCCAGCGGTATCGTCCAGGCGGCGGGCTGCGCGAGGTAGGGCGCCGCGACGCCGACCCCGTCCACCGCGGCGTGCACGAGCAGGGCGAGTCCGGTCGCGACGCCGCCGCACACCATGCCCGCGACCGCCCCGCGCGCGGTGAGGCCCCGCCACCACACGCCCAGCAGCACCACGGGCGAGAGCGTCGACGCCGCCACGACGAACACCACCCCCACGCTCGACACGAGCCCCGCGGGAACCGTGAGGAGCGCGACCCCCAGCGGCACGAGCGCACACAGCACTGCGGACAACCGGAAGGAGCGCACGGAGCCGGAGAAGACGTCCTGGCTGATGACCCCCGCGAGCGAGACCACGAGTCCGGCCGAGGTCGCCAGGAACGCGGCGAAGGCCCCGGCGACGATGAGGGCCGTCAGCAGCTCACCCGCGGGCCCGGGGAACACCCGCGACGGGAGCTGCAGCACCACGGTGTCGGCGACCCCCGGCCGTGCGAGGTCGGGGGCGGCGATCCGCGCCAGGAGCCCCATCGCGCTCGACACGGCGTAGAACGCGCTCACCATGGCGATGACGATCACGGTGGTCCGCCGCGCGGAGGCTCCGGTCGGGCTCGTGTAGAACCGCACCAGGACGTGCGGCAGCCCCATCGTGCCGAGGAGCAGCGCGAGCAGCAGCGACGCGGTCTCGTAGGCGTCGAAGCCGGACGGCCCGGCCTCGGCGGGGAAGATGAGCGCGGGATCGAAGTCGTGCGGGCCGCCGCTCAGGGCGAACGCGATGCACACCACCGGCACGAGGAGCGCGGTGAGCTTGAGCCAGTACTGAAACGCCTGCACGAAGGTGATCGCGCGCATGCCGCCCGCGGCGACCGCCGCCGCCACGAGCACCGCGATCGTCACGGCGCCGACCCACTCCGGCAGCCCGGCGACCACGACGAGCGTGATGCCCGCGCCGTGCAGCTGCGGCACGACGTAGAGCCAGCCGATGATGAGCACCGCGAGGCTGGTGACACGGCGCGCGGCGGTCGAGTCGAGCCGGGCCTCGACGAAGTCGGGGATCGTGTACGCCCCGCTCCGGCGCAGGGGCGCGGCCACGAACACGAGCACGAGCAGGTACCCCGCGGCGTACCCGATGGGGAACCAGAAGCCGCGGGCGCCGTCCAGCAGCACGAGCCCGGAGAGGCCGAGGAAGGTGCCCGCGGAGAGGTACTCGCCGCTGATGGCCGAGGCGTTCCAGACCGGGCGCACCGTCCGCGACGCCACGAAGAAGTCGCTCGTCGTGCGCGACACGCGCAGCCCGTACACGCCGATGAGGAGGGTGGCGATCACGACCAGGGCGACCCCGACGAGGTCGAGCACGGCGTTCACTCGCGGTCCCGCAGGGCGCGGTACCGCCGCTCGTTGCGGACCGCCGTGCGCACGTACAGCACCGCGAACACGAGGATCACCGGGTAGAACGCGAAGGCCTGGAGCAGCCACGACAGCGGCAGCCCGCCGAGGACGACGGCGTCGACCTCGGGGATGAGCGCGATCCCGAGCGCCAGGGCGACGACGACCACCACGAAGCCGGCGACGGTGCCCAGCGCGAGCCGGAGCTGGCTGCGCATCAGGGCACGGGCGTAGACGGCATCGGCCTCCGCGACCGGTGCGCCGGGCAGCGCGATCCCCCGCGTGGCGGCGGCGGAGCGGCGCGGCGGGGTGTCCGCGGTGACCCGCACCCGCTTCGGCGCCTCGGTCATCCGGTTCCCTCCCCCCGCACGAGCGCCTCCCGCACCGTCGCGACGAGCCTTCTGCTCACCGGCAGCACGGCCGTGCCGACGACGACGCCGGGTTCCCCACCCGAGAGCCGCGCCTCGGTCACCGCGGCGATCCGGACGAGCGTGGAACGGTGGATGCGGAGGAATCCCGCCGGCGCCCACCGGGCCTCGAGCTCGGAGAGCGGGATGCGAACGAGGTGGCCGGGCCCGTCGTCCTCCGTGTGCAGCCGCGCGTAGTCGCCCTGCGCCTGCACCCAGCGCACGTCGCTGCGCCGGACGAACCGCACGGACGCACCCACGGTCACCGGCAGCACCTCGTCCTCGCCGCGCGGTGCGGCCTCCTGCTCGATCACCCGGTCCACGGCGCTGCGCAGGCGTTCCCGCCGGACCGGCTTGAGGAGGTAGTCCGCCGCGCGCAGCTCGAACGCCTCGACCGCACGGGCCTCGTCGGCGGTGACGAAAACGACCGCGGGCGGCTCCGCGAGACCGAGGAGCGCGCGGGCGAGCTCGGTGCCGAGCAGGCCCGGCATGTGGATGTCGAGGAACGCGATCCGCACCGCACGCGCGGAGAGCTGACGCAGCGCGTCGGCGCCGTTTGCCGCAGTGAGGATCTCGCCGATCCGCGGGTCGGCACGCAGCAGGTGCACGAGCTCATCGAGGGCCGGCTGCTCGTCGTCGGCGACGAGGACGTCGATCATGCCGCTCCTCAGTCGTCGTCCGGGTCGTGGAGGGGCTGCGATTTCGGGACTCGCATGCGCACCAGGGTACCCGCGCCGGCGTTGGTCTCGACGACCAGACCACCCCCGCTGCCGTAGACCTGGCGAAGCCGGGTGTCGACGTTGCGGAGACCCACGTGACCGCCCTCCTCGCGCGCCGTGAGCAGCGCGCGCAGGCCGTCCGGGTCCATCCCGACGCCGTCGTCCTCCACGAGGATCTCGGTGTGCGTGCCGTCGTCGCGGGAGGTGATGCGGATCTCGCCGCCGCCCTCCCCCGGCTCCAGACCGTGCCGCACGGCGTTCTCGACGAGCGGCTGCACGGAGAGGAAGGGGATGACCGTCGCGAGCGTCTCCGGCGCGATCTGCAGCGTCACCCGCAGGCGATCGCCGAACCGCGCGCGCTCCAGTTCGAGGTAGGAGTGGATGCTGCCCAGCTCCTCCGCGAGCGTGGTGAACTCCCCGTGCCGGCGGAAGGAGTAGCGGGTGAAGTCGGCGAACTCGAGCACGAGGTCACGGGCCCGGTCGGGGTCGGTCGTGATGAACGAGGCGATCGCGGTGAGGGCGTTGTAGATGAAGTGCGGGGAGATCTGGGCACGCAGAGCCCGGAGCTCCGCCTCGGCGAGCTGGGTGCGGGAGGCCTCGAGTCCGCCGAGCTCGACCTGCGCCGCGCACCAGTCGGCCACCTCCTCCGCCGCCCGCACGAGGGCGGCCCGCACCGGGGACGCGAAGGCGACGACCACCCCGACCGTCTCCCCGTCGACGAGGATGGGCGCGCCGACCGCCTCCAGGTCGTCCGTCCGCGAGGGCGCGGGGAACACCTGCCGCCGCCCCGACCCGCGCACCTGGGCGGCGATGCGCACGGCGGCGGATTCGAGCCCGTCCGCGGCGCCGTCGAGGGTGACCGTGTCGTCCTCGCCGACGATGGCGACCGCGGCGCTGCCCAGCAGAGCCCGCAGGTGCCGGGCGGCCTTGACGGCATCCGGCCCGGTCAATCCGCCGCGGAGGTGCGGAGCGGCGAGACTCGCCTGGTGCAGCGCCCGCAGTGCCCCCTGCTCCGCCTCGCTGCCGAGGTCGGCCGAGCCGCGCGCGAACCGCCGGGCGAGCAGCAGCAGCGCCGTGAGGGCGATGCCGCCGAGCGCGCCGAGGATCGCGGCGAGGACGACGTCGTTCATGCGCTCAGCCTAGGGACGCGCAGGCAGGGTCAGCAGCAGCGGGCACCGGGATTGCGGTCCTGGTCGTCCATCCGCTGACGCCAGAACTGCCGCTCCGTCAGCGGCTCCTCGTCCGGATGATGCCGACGGTGATGGGCGACGTACGTGGCGTACGCGGTGTCGCCCATCAGCGTCGTCATGTACCAGCGGATGCCGCGGCCGACCCGGCCGAGGGCGCTCCACAGCGCCCGCAGCGGGGAGGTCGCGGCATCCGTCCGATCCACCGTGGAGGTCATCTCAGTGCCGTGCCGCCGCGCGCTCTTCGGCGAGGATCGGCTCCCACTGCTTCTCCAGCTCGCGCTCCTCCGCGTCGGGGAGGAACCCGGCCGGGGCGAAGCGGCGGGACGGCACGGGCGGGTCCTCGGTGTTCTCGCCGCCGCCGTTGCGGATCGCCTTCACGGTCGCGATGACGGCCATGACGATGACGATGATCGCGAGCACCACGAAGATGATCGACAGCGTGCCCTGCACCGCGGTGTTGCGGATGACGGCCTGCAGCACCTCCGGCGCGCCGAGCGTGGTGTCACCGGAGTTCAGCGCCTCCAGGTAGCGGAAGTGGTTCGCCCAGTATCCGATCGCCGGCACCGGCGAGAAGATCTTGTAGAGCGAGGCCGTGATGGTGACGACCGCGGTGAACGCGAGCGGCAGCGCGATGATCCACAGCCACCGGAAGTAGCTGCGACCGCGCTTGGCGACGATGGCCAGCACCACGGCGAGCGCGATCGCCGCGAGGAGCTGGTTCGCGATGCCGAACAGCGGGAAGAACGTGTTGATGCCGCCGAGCGGGTCGGTGACGCCGAGGATGAGGATCGCTCCCCAGCCGGCCACCATGATCGCGGTGCAGATCCACACCCCTGGGCGCCAGGAGACATCGCGGAACTTCGGGAACCAGGCGCCGATCGAGTCCTGCAGCATGAAGCGGGCGACCCGGGTTCCGGCGTCCACCGCCGTGAGGATGAACAGGGCCTCGAACATGATCGCGAAGTGGTACCAGAACGCCATCAGCGCCTGTCCGCCGAGGGCTTGCTGCATGATGTGCGCGAGGCCGAGCGCGAGCGTCGGAGCCCCTCCGGTGCGCGAGACGATCGACTCCTCGCCGACCGCCGCCGCCGTGCCGGTGAGCATGTCGGGCGTGAGGTTCACCCCGGTCAGCCCGAGCGAGTTCACGAAGGCGACCGCTCCCTCCACGGTGCCCCCGGTCGCGGCGGCCGGGGCGTTCATGGCGAAGTAGATGCCCTGGTCGATCGAGATCGCGGCGACGAGGGCCATGATCGCGACGAACGACTCCATGAGCATGCCGCCGTAGCCGATGAACCGGGTCTGCCGCTCCTTCTCGACGAGCTTCGGGGTCGTGCCCGACGCGATCAGCGCATGGAATCCGGACAACGCGCCGCACGCGATCGTCACGAAGAGGAAGGGGAAGAGCGGACCGGCGAACACCGGACCCATGCCGTTCTCGCCGAAGATGCTGACCGCGGGGACCGAGATCTCCGGACGCACGAGGACGATCGCGCCGGCGAGCATCACGATGACGCCGATCTTCATGAACGTGGAGAGGTAGTCGCGGGGCGCGAGCAGCAGCCAGACCGGCAGCACCGCGGCGATGAAGCCGTAGATGATGATGCCCCACGCGATCGTGGTGCGGTCGAGGTGGAAGATCGCCTGGCCCCACTCGGTGCCGGCGACCCAGCCGCCGCCGATGATGGCGGCCATGAGCAGCACGAAGCCGATGATCGAGACCTCGGTCACCTTGCCCGGGCGCAGGTAGCGCAGGTACACGCCCATGAAGAGGGCGATCGGGATGGTCATCGCGACGGAGAAGACGCCCCACGGGCTCTCGCCGAGGGCGTTCACGACGACGAGCGCGAGGATCGCGACGATGATGAGCATGATGAGCAGCGAGGCGATGATCGCCGCCGTGCCGCCGATCTTGCCGAGCTCCTGCCGCGCCATCTGGCCGATGGTCCGGCCGCCGCGCCGCATCGAGAAGAAGAGGACCGTGTAGTCCTGCACGGCTCCCGCGAGCACGACGCCCACGATGATCCAGATGGTGCCGGGGAGGTACCCCATCTGCGCCGCGAGCACGGGGCCGACGAGCGGTCCGGCGCCGGCGATGGCGGCGAAGTGGTGACCGTAGAGCACCCGGCGGTCGGTGGGGACGTAGTCCTTGCCGTCCTGCTTCACCTCGGCGGGCGTGGCCCGGCGGTCGTCGGGGCGGGTGATGTACCTCTCGATGACCTTGGAGTAGAAGCGGTAGCCGATCAGGTAGGTGCACACGGCGGCGAACACGAACCAGATCGCGTTCACGGTCTCGCCGCGCACGATGGCGAGCATCACCCAGGCGACGCCGCCGAGGAGGGCGATGGCCGTCCACAGCAGGATCTTCGGCAGGGTCCAGCGGCGGCTCTTCGCCTCGTGCTCCGCGGAGAGGGCGACGGGTGGGAGGTTCGGGTCGGTCTCGATGACGGGGTCGTCGTCGACGAGCCCGGCGCCGTCGCGGCGGCGCGACGAAGGTGCGGTCATGGGGTTCTCCTCTGGGGGCGCATCATTGCGTCTCCCCACGCTAGGGAGTGCGCCCCGCCGTCATGCCCGGATCCGAGGACGCTGCGACGAGCGGCGGGGGTCATGCGACGAACGGAGGGCCGGACGATCTGCGCCCCAGCACGTCTGCACGACCCGGAGACGACGGCACGGCCGCACGAGGGATTCCCTCGTGCGGCCGTGACCGGGTCGTGCAACCGTTCCCGGATCACCCGGGGGCGTCGGTCTCCGGAGGCGCGGTCGGCTCCGGAGTCGGCTCCGGGGTCGTGGTCGGATCCGGCGTCGGCGTCGGCTCGGGAGTCGGCGACGGCTTCGGCGCGGGAGTCGGCGTCGGCGCGGCATCCGCGGGCGTCGTGACCGTCACCACCGTGCGCACGGCCGAGTCGCCGTACTGGACGAGTCCGAGGTAGCGGGTTCCGGCGGTCAGACCGGTCCAGCTCAGCTCGTAGCTCGTGTTCTCCCCGCGGACCGCGGCGATCGGGTTCGGCGTCGCGGTGAAGGAGCCCTCCCCGTCCGGCAGCACGGAGGCGTGGGTCATGTCCCACGTCATCGGCCCGGTGGTCGCGTACACGTTCGCCACGACGAGGTAGGTGCCCGCGGTCGGTGCGGGGATCGTCACCTGCTCGTCGGCCGAGCCCGTCGCCGACTGCCAGCGCTCGTAGTAGCGCAGGTCGTCGGGGCTCACGACCCGGTAGACGGTGAGGTCGAGATCGCTGCCCTCGTCGTCGGACGAGTCGAGGTCGAAGCGCGAGAGCGTAGCGCCCTCCGGCACGTCGACGATCCAGGACACGTCCTTGTTCGCGTCGCCCGAGTTCTCGTTGCCCGAGTGCCCCTCGACGGGGTTGTCCGGGTCGCTGAGGAGCTGGAACGGCGTGAGACCCGAGACGCCCAGCGCCAGATCGCCGTCGAGGCCGGGGGTGATGTCGACGGTCGTGCTGCCGTCGACGCCGCTGCCGGTGATCTCGGCCGGGGCATCCGCCGTGACCGGGAAGACCGCGATCGGCGAGCGCACCGTGTTCTTCTTGCTCGTCCAGGTGAGCGAACCCGTGGCCCACTGCTCGACCGGCGCGGTGGTGCTGTCGAACGTGACCGTGAAGGTCTTCGTCTGCCCCGGCTTGTCGAAGGAGAGCTGGGACGGCGTGACGGTGACGTTCACGCCGGGGACGGAGGCCTTCGCCGTGAACACGCCCTTCTCGGTCGAGGTGACCGAGCGGGTGACGGTCTGCGCGCTGGCCAGGGACCCGATCGAGATCGATGCCTGGTTCAGATCGCTGCCGTCGATGGGGTCGATGCCGGGGAAGTCCGACAGCCCCTTCCCGTCGAGGAACGCCGCCCAGTCCTTGAACCCGTTGAGGTAGAGCAGACCGGGGTTCAGGAACCGCGTCGCATCGACCTGTCCGGCACCCTGCTCGAACGGGTTCGTGTTCTTCGAGCCGTCGGGGAGCACGGTGTCGGAGGCGGTCGTCATCAGGGCCGAACGGATCTCGCCCGGGGTCGCCCGCGGGTGCTCCCCGAGGTAGAGCGCACCGAGGCCGGCGATGTGCGGGGAGGCCATCGACGTCCCGGAGAGGATGCCGAAGGTCGGGTCCTCACCCGGGGCGTTGTGCGTGGCGGCGAGGATCGCCACTCCCGGTGCGGCGATGTCCGGCTTGAGCACGTCGGTGCCGTCGGCGAGGACCGGTCCTCGGCTCGAGAAGCCCGCGATCTGCGGGGTCGGCGTGGTCACGCCGGTGGTGTTCTCACCGACGAGGGTGATCGGCCGATCGACGCCGCCCTGCACGTAGGCGAGCACGGCCGCACGGTGCGCGGCGTTCAGGTGCACGGTCGGCACGGCGTGGAAGTCGTTGTCGAGGGAATCCGCACCACCGGGCACGTTCACCAGGACCATGCCGATGCCCCCGGCGTCCTTCACGACCTGGGACTTCTCCGCGCGGGCGTTGCCGCCGCGGTCGCAGACCACGATGTGTCCCGAGACCTTCGCCGGGTCGAGGGTGCCCGGCAGGCACAGCTGCGCATCCACCGCACCGGGCGCCGCGGCATCCACGGCGGCGATGGAGGGACCGGAGACGCTGTCGCCGAACGGGACGGTCACCGAGGCCCCGGCCTGCTCGAAGCCGTCGAACTGCACGGTGCCCTCCCACGTCGGGATGGTGGAGGCGGCGACCGTCGTGTACCACGGCGAGGCGTGGTCGGCGGTGACCGGATCGGGGCCGTCGTTGCCGGCGCTGGTCGCGACGAAGACACCGGCGGCCGCGGCGTTGAGGAACGCGAGGTCTTCGGGAGCCATCACGGTGCTCGCGGCGCCGCCGCCGATCGAGTAGTTGATCACGTCGACACCGTCCGCCACGGCCTGATCGATCGCGGCCACGAGGTCGCTCAGGGCGCAGATGTCATCCGTCGTCACGGTCGTGTCCGGGCCGACGTAGCAGGCCTTGTAGGCCGCGACCTTCGCCCCGGGCGCGACACCGGAGACCGTTCCGAAGTCGACACCCTCGACCTCGGCGTCCACTCCGAAGTTGCCCGCGGCGGTGCTCGCCGTGTGCGAGCCGTGACCGTCGCCGTCGCGCGGGGAGAGGTAGTCGTACTGGAAGTCGAACCCGGCCGCCTGGGCTCCCGCGAAGAAGTACTGCCCGCCGATGAGCTTCGTCGAGTAGTCGCGCTCGTCCCAGTCCTGACCATCGACCATCGCGCCGCGGAACTGTCCGCCGTCGGACTTGTCGAAGTAGACGTAGGTGCCGTCGGTGTACGGGTCCGTGCCCTTGTGGCGGCTGTTCTGCTTCTTCTGCTGCTTGAGCTTCTTGCCCTCGAACGAGGGGTGCTCGGGCGCGATGCCGGTGTCGATCACGCCGACCACGACGCCCTCGCCCGCCTTCTTCACGCCTCCGGTCTGCTGCCACACCCCACCGCGGCCCTTGCGGTCGTCGCCGAGGCCGAGGTAGTCGGTCGAGGTCTGCGCGTCGGGGTGACGGATCTCGTCCGGATACACCCCGAGGACGTCCTTCGAGGCGCGGAGCTGGTCCACCTGCTCACCCGAGAGGTCGGCGCTGAAACCGTTGAGCACCACCTGGTAGGTCGTGTCCGGGGTGACGCCGACGTCGTTGATGAGGCTGCTCTGCTCGGACTCGAGGTGCTTGACGTAGCGCTGCGCGTCCTGCGACTGCGTCTCGAGCTGCTCGCCCTCGTCGGGCTTCGTCGCCTTGAGGCCCTTGACGTCGCCTTCGTAGCTGGCGAGGGGATCGGCCTTCATGATCACGATGTAGTGCCCGGGGGTCCCCGCGACCGGAACGGGGTGCGTCACCTCCCCGGTCGCTGCGTGGCCTGCGGTTGCCGTCGATGCGATGAACAGCGTCGCCAGGGTGGTGGCTGCTGCGATCCGAAGGGGTGTTCGACCCATATCTCGCTCCTGATGATCCGATGATCCCGATGCCGCGTCGTCGCCGCACCGCGGCTCACGATAGCCCCGCCGTTCGGCGCCGGATCGAGAACTGAACGATGGTCGCCCCCGATCGTGCCGATCGGTCAGGATGGACGGCGGCCGACTCTCCGAATGTCGCCAGTAGGCTGGAGACGTGGCCCGAACCTCCGTCCTGTCGACCAGAGTGCTGCTGATCTGCGCAGCGATCGGTGTCGCCACGGGCATCCTCGGCGGCATCGCCGGATGGGTCACTCCCCTCCTCCTGGCCAGCCCGCTGCTGTTCCTCTACGGCCTCGTGCTGGGCTCGCACGTGCTGCCGGGCATCATCGCGCAGGAGGTGCTGCGGCTGCCGTTCGTGGCGCTCATCACACACGTGTTCGCCGCCCTCATCGCGAGCGCCTTCAACCCGGCGTGGTCGCTGCGGTTCATCGGCACCGCGCTGCTCTTCGGCCTCATCCAGGAGGGTGTCGCCGCCCTCACCCGCTATCGCTCCTGGGGCGCCTGGCGGTTCTTCGTCTCGGCGGTCGTGATCGGCGTCGTCGTGGCGGTCGCGGTGTTCTTCGCGGCGAACCTCGCGGTCATGCCGCTGTGGGCCCAGCTGCTGTACCTGGCGATCTCCGTGCTCGGTCCTGTGGCCTGGACGGCGATCGGCCTCGCCATCGGTTCGGCGCTGCGCACCGCCGGGGTCGCGCGCCGCTGATCGCGCACGGGCCCCGCTGGCAGCACAGGTAAGGCTCAGCTAAGTTAGAGGCACACCCTCCGTCGAGCCAGGGACGTGCCGTGCGCCCATCCGCACCCCTCCTCCGCGTGCGCGAGCTGACCCTCACCCACGCGGATGCCGCGCACCCGTCGCCCCGTGACGTGACCTTCGACATCGATCCCGGCGAGGTCGTGCTGCTGCTCGGCCCGTCCGGTTCCGGGAAGTCGACGCTCACGCTCGCCCTCAACGGGCTCATCCCGCACGCGCTCCCCGCGACGATGACCGGCGCCGTCGAGGCCGGAGGCGTCGACACGACCACCGCGCACACCGCGACGCTCAGCACGCACGTCGCCATGGTCTTCCAGGATCCGGACGCGCAGATCGTCACAGGGACGGTGTACGACGAGGTGGCCTTCGGTCCGGAGAACCTCCTGCTCCCGGTGGAGACCGTGCGCGCCCGCGTGGAGGAGGCGTTGCGGCGCGTCGGCCTGTGGGAGCGTCGCGACGACAACCCCGACCACCTGTCCGGCGGCGGGCGGCAGCGTCTCGCCATCGCCTGCGCCCTCGCGATGGGCTCGCCTCTCATCGTGCTGGACGAGCCGACCGCGAACCTCGACCCCCAGGGGATCGACGACGTGTACGCGGCGCTGACCGAGGTCGTGGCCGCCGGAGACCGGGCCATCCTCCTCGTCGAGCACAACCTCGACGCCGCGATGCGTTTCGTCACGCGCACCATCGTGCTCGACCGCGAGGGCCGGGTGGTCTTCGACGGTCCGGCGGCCGAGACCATCCGCGCGCATGCCGACGAGCTCGTGGCGATGGGGGTCTGGCTGCCCGCCGCGACGCTCGCCGCGCTCCGCCTCCGTGACCGGGGGATCGTCCTCGACCCGCTGCCGCTGACGCCCGAGGCGCTGGCCGCCGCACTGCCTCCCGGCCCCGGCGCCGCGTCCTCGGTGCCGGTCGGCGACCCTCGCCCCGCCGACCGGGAGCCCATCATCCGGGCCCGCGGCCTCACGGTCACACGGCGCCGCACCGAGATCCTGCACGGGGTCGACCTCGACATCGCCGCCGGGAGCCTCACCGCGATCGTCGGGGCGAACGGGGCGGGCAAGACGACGCTGATCCAGACTCTCGCCGGGGTCGTGCCGCCGCCGAGAGGTCGGGTCTCCGTCGACGGCATCGACCCAGGGACGGCCTCCCCTCGGGAGCTCGCGGCGCGCATCGGCTTCGTGTTCCAGAACCCGGAGCACCAGTTCATCGCCGCCACCGTGTTCGACGAGCTCGCCCACGGGCTCCGGCTGCGCCAGGTGCCGGACGACGAGGTCCGCACGCGGGTGGCGGAGATGCTGGAGCGGTTCGGGCTGACGCACAAGGCCGGCGTGCATCCGTTCCTCCTCTCCGGCGGCGAGAAGCGACGGCTCTCCGTGGGCACCGCCCTCATCACCCGTCCGCCCGTCCTCGCCCTCGACGAGCCCACGTTCGGGCAGGACCGGGCCCGAGCCGCCGAGCTCCTGCACCTGCTGGAGAGCCTGCGGGCGGACGGCACGACCGTGGTCATCGTCACGCACGACCTGCAGCTCGTCGCCGAGCACGCCACCGACACGGTCGTCCTCGCCGACGGGCGGGTGCGGGCCGCCGGTCCGACGGCGGCACTGTTCGCCGATCCCGCGATCCTCCCCTCCGCCGGCCTGCGCGTCCCCGCGTTGCAGCGGGTGCTCACCGCGGCCGGGTGGGAGGTGTCGCCATGACGATGACCACGCTCGATCCGTACGCGCCGCTCACAGCCACGTCGCGGCGGCAGTTCCTCTACGGCCTCAACCCGCTGGCGAAGGTCGCCGGGTTCGCCCCCGCCATGCTGCTCCTCGTCTTCGTGCGGGACCTGGCCACCCCCGCCGCCTTCCTCGTGCTCGCCTACGCCCTCATCCTCATCGGAGCGCGGGTGACGGGGCGCCTCCTCGCGCTGCTCCTGCTCGGTCTTCCCGCGGGCATGCTCGCGATCGGCGTCGGCTTCTCGCTGTGGGTCGACGCGGCCCTGGTCGCCGACACCGCCCCCGTCGTGACGATCGGCGACTGGACCCTCTACGGCGGTGCCCTCCTCATCGGGTTCGCCACGGCGCTCCGGCTCGGGTCGATCGTCGCGCTCGCGCTCGTCGGCGGCCTCACCACCAGCGGCTCCGATCTCGTGCGTGCGAGCGTGCAGCAGCTGCGCGTGCCGTACCGCATCGGGTACACGGCCCTGGCCGCCTTCCGCTTCGTGCCCCGGTTCGGGCACGAGCTCGCCGTCATCCGCGCCGCGCACCGGGTGCGCGGTTACCACGGTGGCCGCGGCCCCTTCGCACGGATCGCCCGCGGCTGGGGGTACATCGTCCCCCTGCTCGCGGGTGCCATCCGGCATGCGGAGCGCGTCGCCCTCGCGATGGACTCCCGGGCGTTCGGTGCGCATCCGACACGGACCGAGCGGCACCTCGTGCCGTTCCGCGCGAGGGACACCGTCTTCACCGTGGCGATGCTCGCCGTGTCGGCCGCGATCTTCGTCGTCTTCTTCCCCTGGCAGCTCCCCTGAAAGGCGCCCGCATGGCATTCAGCAAGATGGTCAAGCCGGAGACGGCCGAGCTCCTGCACCTCACCGTGCTCCGCACCGAACGGCTCGCGCCGCACTGGGTGCGGGTGACCCTGGGCGGCGGCGAGATCGACCGCTTCCGTCCGATGGGCTACGACCAGTGGTTCCGGCTGTTCCTGCCGATCGGCGGGGAGGCCGGGCTCGAGCGCGTGCCCGCCAAGGCGAACCGGATGTTCGGGTATCTGAAGTTCCTCCGCATCCCCGACGGCGAGCGCCCCGTGATGCGCAACTACACCGTGCGCGCGTACCGCCCGGCCACTGCCGAGACCGGCGCCGAGCTCGACGTCGACTTCGTGCTGCACGGCTCGGCGGCCGACGGAACCGCCGGTCCGGCCTCCCGATGGGCGGAGACCTGCGCCCCCGGTGAGCACGTCCTCATCATCGACGAGGGCCTGACGTTCAACCCCGAGCGGGGCACCGACCGGGTGGTGCTCGTGGGCGACGAGACCGCCCTCCCTGCGATCGCGTCAATCAGCGCCTCCCTGCCGGCCGACGCCGCGGGCACGGCGATCATCGAGGTCCCGTCCGCGGAGGACGCCCTGGAGTTCGCGCATCCGTCGGGGCTCGACGTGGTGTGGATCGTGCGGCCGCACGAGATCCCGCCCGGGGTTCTCGCCCTGGACGCCCTCGGCAGGACGGCACTCCCCGACGCTCCGTTCCACGCGTACGCGGCCGGCGAGCAGTCCCTGGCCTCCGGCGTCCGCAAGCAGCTCGTCGGCGAGCGCGGCGTGGACAAGAACGCCGTCAGCTTCTGCGGCTACTGGAAGATCGGCGCCGCCTCCCCCGCCTCGAAGGCCGCCCGCGAGGCCGCCGCCGAGCCCCTCGCCTGAGGCCGGGCACAGCTTCGGAGACAGGGCACGACACGCCGGGGCGGAAGAGGCCGCCCCGGCGTGTCGTCCGGAATCTCCGAAGTTGTGCCCGCGCCCGCTTACTTCACACTGCCCTGCGTGAGCCCGCCGACGAGCCACTTCTGCAGGAACAGCGCCAGCAGGTAGATCGGGATCAGCCCGGAGAGGCTCGCGGCGGCCATCTGCCCGAACATCACCTCTCGACCGCCCTGCATGAGCGCGATGCCCACGGGGAGCGTCTGGGAGTCCACGCTCTGCGTGAGCAGCAGCGGGATGAGGAAGTCGTTGTACGCGAGGATGAAGACGATGATCGACACCGCCACGATGCCGGGGGCGGTGAGCGGCAGGATCACCGCCCAGAGGGTGCGCAGCGGACCGCATCCGTCGATCTGCGCCGCCTCGTCGACCTCGAACGGGATCGAGCGGAAGAACCCGTCGAGCAGCCACACCGCCACCGGCGTGAGCAGCAGGCCCTCGACGATGCCCAGCCCGATCACCGAGTCCATGAGCCCGCGGTGCGCACCAGGACGAAGAGCGGGATGATCGCCACGATCGGCGGGGCGACGTACGCCGAGACGATGAGCCCGAGGGTCTGCTTCCCGCCGGCGCGCAACCGGGCCATCGCGTAGTTCGCCGGGATCGCCACGAGCAGCGAGACGACCACCGCCCCGACCGCCGCCCCGATCGAGTTGCGGAGGTAGGTGAGGATCGGCCAGTTCTCGAACGCGGCCACCCAGTTCTCGAACGCGAGGCGGGACGGGAGGATCCGGGTCGACAGGATGTCGTCCGGGCTCTTGAACGACATGCTCACCATGTACAGCACGGGCAGCAGCGCGAGGACGATCGCCACGACGATCACGACGGCCTTCACCGCCGTGACGGTGACGGACGGCCGGCCGGGCCGGGAGATGCTCGCGGTCCGACGGCGCCGCTGGCGACGGCGGGCGTCGGGGACCACCAGCGTGACGGTCGCGCTCTCGTCGACCCGATCCGTGGAGCGGAGTGTGAGCGACATGGGTCAGCCCTCTCTGTGCAGCCGCTGCCGCACGGCGTTGAGCGGCAGGATGACGATGGTGACCAGCACCAGGAAGGCGATGGTCTGCGCGGCGGCGGCGCCGACGTCGAACGTCTGCAGCCCGGTCCGATAGATCTGGAAGCTGCTGACGGTGGTGTCGAAGCCCGGCCCGCCGCTGGTCATGATGAACACGAGGTCGAAGACCTTGAACGAGACGACGAGCTTGAGCAGCAGCACGGTGATGAGGCTCGGGAGCACGAGCGGGAACGTGATGCGCCAGAACGTCTGCCACACCCCGGCACCGTCGACCTGGGAGGCCTCGTACACCTCGGTCGGCAGGGTCTGCAGCGCGGCGAACACGAGCAGCACGCAGAACGGCGTCCACTGCCAGGCGTCCACGAGGATCACGGAGATCATCGCCGCGGGGCTGGAGCCGAGGAACAGGAACGGCTCGGACCCGGGCGCGAACGACTGCCCGATGTTGTTCAGCAGTCCCCCGGTCGGGGCCAGCATGAGCTTCCAGATGACGCCCGCCATCACCGGCGGTGTCATCAGCGGCAGCAGGAGCAGCACCCGGATGACGCGCCCGCCCTTGACCGCGGCGTCCAGCGACAGGGCGACGACCAACCCTGCCACGAGCGCGATCAGGGCGGAGGGGATGGCGAAGAGCAGCGACCTGCCGAGGGACGGGAGGGTGACCCCGTCCCCCAGCAGTGCCGCGAAGTTGTCGAACCCGACCCATTCGGTGAACGGCCGGCCCAGCGACGACTCCGAGAAGGAGGCGGCGATGATGTAGCCGAGCGGGTAGATCGCGATGATGACGATCGCGATGACGGCGGGCGCGAGCAGGGCGCGTCCCGTCCACGACGCGCGTCGGGCGCGGCGCCGGGAGGTGACGGGGTGCGACATGAGCGGTCCTTTCGGGTTCGACGAGGGGATCAGTCGGCCAGGGACTGCCAGGTGTCCCAGGTGTTCTGCATCGCCTGTTCGGCGGTGAGGCCGCCCTGCAGCATCAGCGCTAGGTTGTCGCTGAGCGACTGGATCATCTCCGGCGCCTGCGGCGAGGTCGGCCAGGACTGCGCGTTGGGCAGCACCTCGGCAGCGACCGCCGAGACCTCGGGGGCGAACTCGACGTACTCCGGACTCTCCAGCGTGGAGGTGCGGGTGGGGTCGACACCGGAGCCGGTCGTCGTGATGAGCTTCTCGTTCGTCTCCTTCGACGAGGCGAACGCGACGAACTGCTTCGCGAGGTCCTCGTCGCTCGCGTTGGGGCTGATACCCATCGCCCATCCCGCGTTGAGCGCTCCGGAGACCTTGCCCTCGGGGCCCACCGGCAGCGGGGCGACGCCCCAGCCGTCGACGATCTTCGACTGCTCCGGGTCCTGCGCGAACACGCCCAGGTCGGTCCAGAACTCGATCATCCCGACCGACCCGGACAGGAACTGCGGCAGCGCCTGCTCGAATCCGATCTCCAGCGGACTGGGGAGGGCCGACGGCGAGGCGTCGAGCATCGACTGCGCGGCGGCCACCGCGTACTCGGTGTCGAGCTGCGGCATCTGCGGGTCGATCGGGTCGGGCGACATCGTCGCGAGCCGGTTGAAGAACGTCGACCCGATGTTGAACGCGCTCTTCGAGCCGAGCAGCGCGTTGCCGTAGACGCCGTTCGCCTTCTCGGCGTCGGTGATCTTCTTCGAGACCTCGACGTACTCGTCCCACGTGGTCGGGACCTCGACGCCGTTCCGCTCGAAGATCGCCTTGTTGTAGAAGAGCACGTGCGTGTCGCCGTCGATGGGCAGACCGTAGGTGGCGCCCTCGTACTGCGAGTACGGTCCGAAGATCGCCTCGATGAAGTCGCCGGAGTCGATGTCCTCGTCGGACTCGACCCAGTCGGTGATGTCGGCGAGCGCCCCGGCGTCGGCGAGGGCGCCGACCGACGTGTACCAGTACTGGATGACGTCGTAGTTGTTGGTGCCGGACTGCGCGTCGAGGATCGCCTTGGTCTGGATCTGGTCGTAGGGGACGACCTCGACCTCGACCTCGACGCCGGTCTCGGCCTCGAAGTCCTCCTCGAGGATGGCACCGGCACCCTCCTGGGGTGCGGCGATGAGGACCTTCAGGGTCTTGTCGCCTCCGTCGCCGGAGGCGCCTCCCGCGTCCCCGCCGCAGCCGGCGAGCACGAGGCCCGCCGTGGATGCCACGGCGATGACGGGAAGGGCACGGCGCACGAGGCGCGCGGTCGGAGAGGGGCGTCGTTGCCTGCTCATGGTGGTGTCCTTTCGGTGGTTCTTCTCGGGTGAGGGGGAACGTCAGTCGCCGGATCGGAGGTCCGGCGTCCAGGGGCGGTCGACCTTGTCGCCGTCCACCCAGGGGGTCTTGACGAAGACCGCACGGAAGGTCTCGTCGAAGGGGTTGCGGACGAAGTGCTCCTCGTGCGGCTCGGCCCGCAGCACGTCGCCGACGGAGACGACCCGACACGTGTCGCGGTCCAGCCAGATCTCCGCGCGGCCCTCGATCACGACGAACGACTCCGTGTGGTGCTCGTGGAGGTGATTCGCGAACTCGTCCCCCGGGCGGAGCACGACGACGCCGAACGCCGCGTCCTCCCCCTGGGCGAGGTATCCCGGACCCCAGTCGCCGAACCGCAGCGCGGCATCGGCGGTCCGCAGCACGTCGGCGCTCATGCGGGCACCGGGGCCTCAGTGGCCGCGCGGAACAGCTCGTAGGCGTCGGCGGGGTCGAGGTCGTCGTGCACGACGGCGCGGACGGCGGTCATCATCGCGGCGGGGGCCGCGCTCTGGAAGATGTTGCGGCCCATGTCGACCCCGGCCGCCCCGGCCCGCACGGCACGGGAGGCCATGGTGAGCGCGTCGAGCTCCGGGAGCTTCTTGCCGCCCGCCATGATGACCGGGACGGGGCATCCGGCCACCACGTCCTCGAAGCCCTTCTCGCAGTAGTAGGTCTTGACCAGCTGTGCGCCGAGCTCGGCGATGATGCGCGTCGCGAGTCCGAGGTAGCGGGCGTCGCGGACCAGCTCCTTGCCCACCGCGGTCACGCCGAGCACGGGGATCCCGGCCGCGTACCCCTCGTCGACGAGGGTGGTGAGGTTGCGGATGCTGCGGCTCTCGTGCTCGCCGCCGACGAAGACCTGCACGGCCACGGCATCGGCGTTGAGCCGGACCGCGTCCTCCATCGCCATCGCCGTGTACTCGTCCGAGAGGTCCTTGAGGATCGAGGGTCCCCCGGAGGCTCGGAGCACGAGTCCGGCACGCGTCGCCGGCGGGAGGGAGGTGCGCAGCGCGCCCCTCGTGCCCATCAGCGCGTCCGCCTGCGCGGCGAGCGGCGCGATGTTGAGGTCGATGCGCTCGAGTCCCGACGTCGGCCCCTGGAAGTAGCCGTGGTCGAAGGCGAGCATGACCGTGCGCCCGGTCTCCGGATCGAGGATTCGGGACAGGCGGTTCTGCATGCCCCAGTCGAGGTTGGCGGCGCCACGGATGTTCTGCGTGAACCGGACGCCGGGCGTCCCGACGTGGAACTGCTTGGCGTCGGCGTTGCCGTCGAGGTCTGCCATGGAGGTCTCCTTCGTGTTGTCGTCAGCCGATGTGGCCGACGGGCGAGAGGCGGGGGGTGGAGGGGTCGAGGGGGCCGCGGGCCGCCCCCGGCGGGGTGAAGAGCGGAGGGAGGTCGGGGCTCGAGATCGCCAGGACGTCGCGGTAGACGCGGTGCCAGCGCTCGGTGACCGCGCGGTACTGCGCGTGCTCGGCGGGATCGACCCGTTCGACCCGCTCGGCGTCGCCCATGGGCGGGAGCGTGGCGCCGACACCGGCGGCGGCGAGACGCGCGGCACCGTATGACGTGGCCTCGGGGCGGGGGTGACGCGCGTGTCCAGGCCGGTGACTCCGGCGATGATCCGCGGCCACAGCGCTCCCGCACTCGACCCGCCGGTGAACGTCACGGTGCCGTCCGCGACCGCGCGGCCCGCGGTGAGAGCGGAGAGGATCTCCAGGTGCGCGCCGGCGACGATGGCCGCGGACTCCTCGATCGCCCGGATGAACGCCCCGCGGGACGATCCGGCGGCGTCGTTGATGTCGAATCCGACGAACGCGGGCGCGGCGTGGTGCCACGCGTCGGCCTGCATGACGTTCGCCATCGTGGCGACCACGCCGTTCGCGCCGACCGGGACCTCGGCGGCCCACTCCTCCATGATGCGGAAGGCGGAGCGGCCCTCCGCGCGTCCGAGCGCCGCCGCGTCGGGGCACATCGCGTCTCGGAACCAGCGCATGGCGAGTCCCGAGAGGAAGCCGATGCCCTCGATCATCCAGGTGCCGGGGTCGACGTGGCAGAGGGTGCGCAGACGACGATCCGGGTCGACGAGGGGCTCCGCGACGACGGCCGTCGTCTGCCAGAACGTCCCGGCGACGATCGTCGGAGTCCCCTCTCGCGCCGCGATGCCGTGGAGGGCGAGCTGCGTGTCCGCCCCGCCGGCGACGACCGGGGTGCCGACGGGCAGCCCCGTCGCGGCCGCCGCCGCGGGCGTCACAGCGCCGACGATCTCGCCGGCCGCGACGACCGGGGGCAGGATGCGCCGGTCGATGCCGACGAGATCCGCGAGGTCGGCGGACCATCCGCGCGCGCGGAGGTCGAAGAGGGCGGAGCTCGACCCGCAGGTCGGCTCGGTGACGAAGACGCCGGTGAGCCGGGTGGTGACCCAGTCGCTCAGCATGCCGAGGTGGCGCGCACGGGAGAGGACCTCCGGCTGGTGGCGCGCGATCCAGCGCAGCCGAGCCGGTGCGGTGATCGACACCCAGTCCCCGGCGGTGCGGTAGATCTCGTCGGCTGTGCCCTCCGCCACGAGCTCGTCGGCCTCGGCGCGGGCCCGACCATCCGTGTTCGGGCAGGCCCAGATCTCCGTGCCGGCCTCGTCGAACAGCACGAAGCCCTCGCGCATGCTGGAGGCGGCGACGGCGGCGACGCGGCGGCCGTCCAGCCGCGCGACGACCTCGGCGACCGCGCCGGCGATGGCCTCCCAGCCGTTCGCGGTGTCGAAGGCCGTGCCACCGGGGTGGCCCGGGATCGCGCGGTGGGTCCACTCCCGGGCGGCGTGGGTCACGAGCCGGCCCTCGATGTCGAAGGCGAGGGCGCGTGCGGAGCCGGTCCCGGCGTCGATCGCCAGGAAGACGTCGGTCAGCGCTCCCATCGCAGATCACCTCCTGCCAGGAACCGCTCGACTTCCGCGGCGAGCATGTCCGCACCGCGGGCGAGCGTCTCGTGTGTCGCTCCGGCGAGGTGGGGGGTGAGGACCAGGTTCGGCTCCGCGACGAGCTCGCGCCACGGCCCGTCGGGCTCGTTGACGTCGAGGGCGACGCCGGCGAGCTGTCCGGAACGCAGCCCGTCCAGCAGTGCGTGCTCGTCGACGAGCGACTCGCGGGCGGTGTTGATGAGGAACGCGCCGCGCGGCATCCGCTCGATCTGCGCCCGGCCGATCAGGTGCCGGTTCTCCGCGGTCGCCCTGGCGTGCACGCTGACGACGTCGCTGGCGGAGAGCAGCGCGTCGAGGTCGCCTACGATCGTCGCATCGGTCACCGCCTCGGGATCGACGAACGGGTCGTACGCCGTGATGACGGCCCCGAGGGCGCGAGCTCGCGCCGCGACCAACCGGGCGACGTTGCCGTAGCCGATGAGCCCGAGGCGCAGCCCCTTGACCTCGCGTCCGAACCACCGGGCGCCCTCGAACGTCGACTCGGCGAGCGCACGCCCGTCCGCCACCCGGTCGTCCACGTCCCGAAGGGAGGCCGGCACGTTGCGCACCAGAGAGATGAGGAAGCCGATGGTGAGATCCGCGACGGCGTCGGCGTTCTTGCCCGGCGTGGTCGTCACGCGGACGCCGGCTTCGCGGGCCGCGTCGAGGTCGACGTTCACGGGGCCGCCCCGCGCGCAGCCGAGGAGGCGGAGGTCGGGCAGGGCCGCGATGACCTCGGCGGTGACGGGGGCGGCGTGGAAGGCGACGACGTCATACCCCGCGGCGAGCCGGGCGACCTCGGCCGGATCGCCCTCGAACTCGCGGATCGCGGCGGTGTCCCAGGTGGGCTCCGCGATCGTCATCGTGACCGCGTCGGTCTCGATCCCCCGCTCCCGGAAGGCGCGGGTGAAGACCTCGGCGGTCATGTAGCTGTCGCCGATGACGAGGATGCGGTGGTCGGTCATGCAGGGCTCCCGGAGGATCGAAGGATGGGGAAGGGGTCAGCGGAGCGCGGCCGGGTATCGACCGGAAGCGGTCTCGTTCGAGATGCCCGCCGCGTCGAAGCCGGTGTCGACGCTCACGCGCAAACGGTCCGTCCGCACGGAGGCGCGGGAGATGTCGATGGGCTGCCCGCTCTGGTCGTAGGCGACGGCCTCGACCACGACGATCGGATGCCCCGGCTCGACCTCGAGCAGTCCCGCGAGCATCCGGTCGGCCGAGACGGCCTCGATCGTGCGGTGCATGCGCGCGATCCGCACACCGGTGACGCGGGAGATCGCGGCGTAGAGGCTGGCCCGGGGGTCGCGGAGGTCGGGAAGGACGCCGACGAAGCGCGTCGGCAGGTAGTTGATCACGTGGACGGCGGTGCGGGCGCCGACGGCGCGCACGCGCTCCAGCACGAAGCCCATGCCGTCGGGCGAGTCGCGACCGACCACCGCGGCGGCCCAGGACGGCAGCGGCTCGATCCCTCCGCGGAGGATCTCCGAACTCAGGGCGCTGCGTCCGTCCTCGCTGTACTCGCCGAGCAGGCTCGGCGCGGAGGGCAGCGTCCAGGCGGACGGCCCCTGGGCACGCTCGACGAACGCGCCCTTGCCCTGCTGCCGCGAGATGATCCCGGCGCTCTCGAGACGGGACAGCGCATCGCGGACCGAGGTCCGGGAGGCCGCGAAGTGCGCGCGCAGCTCGCTCTCGCTCGGCAGGCGGTCCCCGGGCGCCCAGGCGCCCTGGGCGATCTGCCCCTCGACGGCGCGCATGATCTGGAACCAGATCGGAGCCGTCGACGTACGGTCGAGCTGCGGCAGGGTGAGCGTGGACATTCCGGCCTCTTCGGTGAGCGGGTGCGAGGACATCGGCGTCCTCGAGCCGGACGTCGCCTGTCCGGACATGTATCGATCATGGACCAGCACATGTATCCCCTGAAGAGACAAGTCAGAAGAAAGTCGGCCCCCTGGTCGGACCCGGAATTATCCGCTCGTCATCAGGCTTTTCTGCGCAGAACGACGACCCAGGGACCGGCACGCCGCACGGCCGACTGTCCCCGCCGGCGCCACTCGTCGATACAAGTGGGGCCGCACCCCTCTGCCTCCAGACGGAAAACGCACCCTCGGGATGTCCCGAGGGTGCGTTTCTCCTGCGGCCCGCCGCGCGGGCCCTGCGTCAGCGCTTGCCGGCGATCTGACGCCCGACGATCTCGCGCATGATCTCGTTCGTGCCGCCGTAGATGCGGTGCACACGGGCGTCGAGGAAGGCGCGGGCGATCGGGTACTCGGTGATGTAGCCGTAGCCGCCGTGGAGCTGGACCCCGGCGTCGAGCACCTCCCACTCGCGCTCGGTGGCCCAGAACTTGACCTTCGCGGCCTCTTCGGCCGAGAGCCTGCCGTCCCTGTACGCCACGAGCGCGCGGTCGATGAAGGCCCACAGCGCGTCGACCGTGGCGGACATGTCGGCGATGGTGAAGCGGCTGTTCTGGAAGTCGATGATGCGCTCCCCGAAGGCCTCGCGGTCCTTCGTGTAGGCGACGGTCCAGTCGAGCGCGGCCTGTGCGGCGGCGGCTCCGGCCACGCCGATCGAGAGGCGCTCGAGCGGGAGGTTCATCATGAGCTGGATGAAGCCCTTGCCCTCGACGCCGCCGATGAGGTTCTCCTCGGGCACGAACACGTCGCTGAACGACAGCTCGGCGGTGTCGTGACCGTGGAAGCCCATCTTCGAGAGCTTCTTGCCGTTGTCGAACCCCTCCATGCCCTTCTCGATGAGGACGAGGCTGAACGCGTCGGGCCGGTTGCCCTCGCCCGTCTTGACGAAGGTCACGACGAGGTCGGCGGTCGCACCGGACGAGATGAACGTCTTGGCGCCGTTGACGAGGTAGCCGCCGTCGACCTTCTTGGCGGTGGTCTTGATGCCGCGCAGGTCGGAGCCGGCCCCGGGTTCGGTCATGGCGAGCGCACCGACGACCTCGCCGGTGGCCATGCGGGGCAGCCACTTCTCCTTCTGCTCCTGCGTGCCCATGTGCACGAGGTACGGGACGGCCAGGTCGTCCTGGATGCCGAAGGCGCCGGCGAGCGAGCCTGCTCCGGCTGCGATGACCTCTTCGTTCACGATCGCGCGGAAGCGGTAGTCCTGCAGCATCCCGGCGCCGCCGAACTCCTCGGGCACGGAGAGCCCGATGATGCCGGCCTCACCCGCGGCGCGCATCGTGGCGCGGTCCACCTCGCCGGCGGCGTCCCACTTCTCGATCGCCTCGTGCGTGACGTGGCGCTTGACGAAATCCTTGACGAGGTCGCGGAATGCCTCGTGATCCTCTTCGTAGATGTCGCGTTCCATGCCGTCCTCCCGAACGTGTCGTGCGTCGTTGCTCCGGCGAGTCTACGGCGGGAACACGGGGCAGGACAGGCGATTGTGAGAATGCATCCCATCCCGAGTGGGACTGGGTACCGCGTTTGTGGAAAGCCTCAGAGCACGCCGAGCGCCACCGCGGACCCGTCCGTTCAGTGCTCGTAGTCGGGAGCGGCGGGCAGGCCGAAGAACTCCTCGAGGGTGTGGAAGCCGCCCTCGTGATACGCCGCCGCGAGCTCCGTGCCGACGTAACGCAGGTGCCAGGGCTCCGGCGCATACCCGGTGACCGGGGTGCCGACCTGCTCGTAGCGCACGATGAACCCGTACTCCCAGGCGTGCGCGGCCACCCACTCGCTCTGCCGCGTCGCCCCGAAGCCGTCGAGACCGCCGCACCCGGCATCGCAGGCCACGACGTCGAGGGCGAGACCGGTCTGATGCTCGCTGTGCCCCGGGCGCGCCGAGCCGGCGTCCGCGTCGGCCTGCCCCTGGTCCCGCACGTGGGCGCCGTAGGTCGCGACCTGCAGCCCGTAGGAGCGGTAGCCGTTGTTCGCGCCGATGCGGCCGACGCCCGCGGCCGCGGCGGCCTCCGCCATGCGCCCGACCGCGTCGGCGACCTCCGTGCGCACGCGGCCCGACGGCGTCGTCATCTGCAGCGGCACCTGGCCCAGTTCCGCGGGCTCGTAGGCGGCCGGATCGAGCGGACGCCCCTTGTTCACCACCACCCAGATCCGGGCGGGATCGCTGAGCGAGACGCAGGGCGCGTTCCCCGCGACCACCGCCTCACGGAAGCGCGCTCCGCCGCCGAACCCCGCGATGGTGGCGGCGTCATCCCCCGCCGCCATCGCCTCCTGCACCCCGGGGTCGGCACAGGGGTCCGCCGCGGGCGTCGCCGCGTTCTCCACGGTCGGCACCTGCATCACCGCGACCGGCCGCGGCATCTCCTCCGAGGCGACAGGGGTCGCGGCCGCCCCGGTGAGGGACAGCAGCACGCCCACCGCGGTCACCGCCAGCCCGACTGGGAGAGCGGGGCCGAAGATCGGGGAGCGCGGCGCCGCATGCTGAGCGTACGGCGAGGAGGGCATGGCCCCATTCTTCCATTCGAACATTGATGCCATACTCGCTTGACTTCCATTCGATTCTTTGTTCGACTAGGACGATGCGGTGGCAGGGACAGAAGCTCGCGGACAGCGACGAGGCGGCGCTGCCAGGCCTCGAGAACCGGTCCAGCGTCCTCCGCGCGGTGACGACGCCGGAGTTCGCCGGGATGACGTTCCACGAGGTGCTGTCGAAGTCCGCCCTCAACCACGTCCCCGGGGCGTCGCGCATGCCCTTCGCCTGGACGATCAACCCCTACCGCGGCTGCTCCCACGCCTGCACCTACTGCTTCGCACGAGGCACGCACGAGTACCTCGACCTCGACGGCGGTGCCGACTTCGACACCCAGATCGTCGTCAAGGTCAACGTCGTCGAGGTGCTCGAACGGGAGCTGCGCCGCGGGAGCTGGCAGCACGAGACGGTCGCCCTCGGCACGAACACCGACCCGTACCAGCGGGCCGAGGGGCGCTACGCCCTCATGCCCGGCATCATCGAGGCGCTCGCGGCGTCGGGCACCCCGATGTCGATCCTCACGAAGGGCACGCTGATCCGCCGCGACATCCCGCTGCTGAAGAAGGCGGCGCAGCGCGTGCCGGTCGACGTGCAGATGTCGATCGCGATGTACGACGACGCGCTGCAGAAAGCGATCGAGCCCGGCGCTCCGACCACGCAGGCCCGCCTCGACACGGTGCGCGCCCTCGCCGACGCCGGGTTCCCGGTCACGGTGTTCCTCATGCCGATCATGCCGCACCTCACCGACTCCCTCGCCGCGATCGACGACGCCCTGCGCCGCATCAAGGCCGCCGGAGCGCGGAGCGTGATCTACGGAGCCCTGCACCTGCGTCCGGGCGTCAAGCCGTGGTTCTTCCAGTGGCTCGGCGAGAACCGTCCCGACCTCGTGTCGTCGTACCGGGGGCTCTATCCCGGAGCGTCCGTCGAGGCGCCGAAGCCGTATCGGCAGTGGCTCGCCAAGCGCGCTCGTCCTCTCATCCGGATGCACGGACTCGACGGCCGGCACGAAGACGACTATCCGCGGCGCGGGTTCCGCCCGGGCCAAGGCCACGTGCAGACGGAGACACCGGGGGCCGGACCGGTGATGTTCACCCCGAGCGGCCGCGCTGCCGCGTCCCCTCCTCCCCAGCCGATGCTGTTCTGAGTCGGTCACGGAAGGGGTGCTGCGCCGCGTAGGCTCGAGGATCATGGCGATCGGTTCGACAGTCCACACGTTCGAGATGCAGCTGGCCGACACCGATCGCGGGGTCTACGAGGACGTCTCGCTCCGCGCCGCCCGGCACCCCTCCGAGACCGACGCGTACATGCTCACCCGGGTGCTCGCGTACGGACTCGAGTTCGCGGAGGGCATCGCGTTCGGCGGGAGCGTCTCCGACACGGAGGAGCCCGCCGTGCTCGTGCGCGACCTCACGGGGCGGGTCACCGTCTGGATCGAGGTGGGCGCTCCCGACGCCGCACGGCTGCATCATGCCACCCGCCTCGCGGACCGGACCGTGGTCTACACGCACCGCGATCCCGCGAAGGTCATGGCGCCATGGGCCGACAAGCGCATCCACCGGGCCGAGGACATCCGGTTCTACAGCTTCGATCCCGGGTTCGTCGACACCGCCACGCCCCACCTCGCCCGCCGCAACACCCTGACCCTCACGGTCACCGAGGGCGTCCTCTACCTCGACCTCAACGGCACCGCCCTCACGACATCCCTCCACGAGCACACCCTCCCCTGACCCGGCCGGTGCGGAGCGCGAAAAGGCCCCGGAGACCGAAGTCTCCGGGGCCTTTCTGATCCCGAACGGGTCAGGAGGTGAGCTCGGCGGCGGATGGCACGCGGCCGGCGATCTCCTCGATCACGTCGTCGTCCAGGCGGGCCTGCTCGAACGGGGCCTCGATCTCGGCGCGACCGAGCAGCTCGGTCATCCGGCGCTGGCGCTGCCGCGTGATGAGCGTGACGACCCGGCCCGAGCGCCCCGCGCGACCCGTGCGACCGGAGCGGTGCAGGTACGTCTTGTACTCGTCCGGCGCGTCGGCCTGGACCACGAGGTCGATGTCGTCGACGTGGATGCCGCGCGCGGCGACGTCGGTCGCGACGAGCACGTTCACCCGACCCGAGGTCAGCTTCTCCAGGTTGCGCGTGCGCTTGGCCTGGTTGAGATCGCCGTGCAGCGAGACGGCCGGGATTCCCGCGTCGTCGAACTGGTCAGCCAGCATCTCGGCGTAGGCGCGAGTACGGGCGAAGACGAGCGTCTTGCCCTCGCGGTCGACGAGCGACGTGAGGATGTCCGCCTTGTCGCGGTGCTCGATGACGAGCACCCGGTGCTCGATGGTGCTGGAGCCCTGGTCCTCGCCGGCGACCTCGAACACGGCGGGGTCGACGAGGAACTCGTCCACCAGCGCCGCGACCTCGCGGTCGAGCGTCGCGGAGAACAGGAGCTTCTGGCTGCCCTCGGCCGTGCGGCGGAGGATGCGCTGCACGGGCTCGACGAATCCGAGCTCGCACATGTGGTCGGCCTCGTCGAGCACCGCGATCCGGCAGTCGGACAGGTCGAGCTTGCCCTGGTTCATCAGGTCCTCGATACGGCCGGGGGTGCCGATGACGATGTCGACGCCCTTCTTCAGCGCGCCCACCTGGCGGCCCTGCGGCACGCCGCCGTAGATCTGCGTCGTGAAGAGGCCGACGCTGCGGGCGATCGGCTGGATGGTCCGGTCGATCTGCAGCGCGAGCTCGCGCGTCGGGGCGAGGATGATCGCGCGCGGCGCCCGTCCGAACTCACGACGCTTGCCCGCCTGCGACTGCAGCACCCGCTCGACGAGCGGTGCCCCGAAGGCGATGGTCTTGCCGGAGCCCGTGCGTCCGCGGGCGAGCACGTCGCGCCCCTCGAGGACGGCGGGAATGCTCGCCGCCTGGATCGGGAACGGCGTCGCGGCGCCCATGTTGTTCAGGGTCTCGGTGATGTTGGAGCCCAGGCCGAGGTCGGCGAACGTGACGCCCTCGACCTCGACGGCCTGCACGGCCTGTGCCTCGAGGCGCTCGTGGACGACGTCGTCGGCCTGCTCGAACGCCGCCTTCGGCTTCGCGTTCCAGTCGCTCCGGGTCGGACGCTCGTCGCGACGAGGGCGCTCGTCCCGACGCGGCCGCTCGGTGCGGTAGGCCCCTCCGGTCGACGGCCGCTCGCGCCCGCCCTCGAAGGAGCGCTGCGTGCGGTCGCGGTCGAACGCGCGGCGCGCACGGGCGGCGTCGTACGAACGCTCGGTCCCCTGGTCGCCACCGCGGGTGCGATCGCCGCCGCGGTCGTCCCGCCGCGGACGGTCGTCGCGGTCGAAGCGCGGACGCTCGTTCCGGCGGTCGTCGAAGCGCGGGCGTCCGCCGTCGCGGTGGTCGCCGTCGCGGAACCCCTGTCGCTGCGAGCCGCCGCGGTCGTCCCGCCGCGGACGGTCGTCGAACCGTCCAGCGCCGGACCGGTCGTTGTACCGCGGACGCTCGGCGCGGTCGTCGAACCGGCCGCCACCGGCGCGGTCGTCGCGGCGGTGCGGGGCCTCGCGACGCCCGGACTCCGCACGGTTGCGGATGCTGCGGGCCTCGTCGCGACCGGCGCGCTCCTGGGAGCTCCAGCGGCGCTTCGGAGCACCGGACTCGGCCTCCTCCGGGCGGTAGCCGCGGTGCCCGGGGCTGCGGCTCCCGGGGCGACGGTCGTACCCGCCGGTCGCGCGACCCTCGCGGTCGTCGCGTGCGGGACGCTCGTCGCGAGCCGTGTCCCGACCGCCGGCCGGACGGTGGCGGTCGTGGAACGAGGTCTTCTTGGCGCCGTAGCGCGGCTCGAAGTTCGCGGCGGCGCGACCGCCGCGGGGCTTCTTGTTCTTGGGCATTCGGGTGTCCTTCTTGCGTTCTCGCACGAGAACAGCGCTGCGCGCACGCGCGAGCACTCCGATCCAGCGGAGTCCGGACGATCTGCGGCCGGGGCCATTCCTGTGATGGTTGATTCGCGTCGATCGACGCGTTCCATCGGCCCCTGGACTCACACTTCACACACTGAAAAACGTCCGCGCCCTGCGCGGGTGTCCGAAGCCGACCGTCTCAGTCTACCCGGCATCCCTGGGAGACCCCCGCACTCCGGCGGCCTGCGGCACTACGATGTCGAGGTGAACTCCGTCTCTCCCACCGGCACCCAGGTCCATCTCCGTCTCGGCGACGTGACCGCGCAGATCGCCCAGGTCGGCGCCTCTCTCCGTGCCCTCCGGATCGGCGAGGTCGATCTCATCTCCCCGTATCCGCTCGACATCCCGACGCCGTCGTGCTCGGGCGTCGTGCTGACCCCCTGGCCCAACCGGGTGCGCGACGGCCGCTGGGACGACGAGGGCACCGTGCGCCAGCTCGCGATCACCGAGCCGAAGACGGACAACGCCAGTCACGGCCTGCTGCGCTTCACGGCGTACGCCATCGAGCAGACGGAGGGCGCCGCGACGCTGCGGGCGACCGTCTTCCCGCAGACCGGCTACCCGTACCTGATCGAGACGTCCGTCGCGTATGTCCTCACCGCGGACGGCATCGAGGTCACGCACACGCTCACCAACTGGTCCGACTCCCCCGCGCCCGTCGCGGTCGGCACACACCCGTTCCCCACGATCGGCGATGTCGACCCGCACGACCTCGTCCTCCGGGTGCCCGCCCGCACCGCCTTCGAGACGGATGACCGCATGCTCCCGATCGGCACCCGTCCCGCCGATCCCGAGCTGCGCGAGGGCATCCGCGTCGGCGACGTCTCGCTCGACACCGGGTTCACCGACCTCGAGCGCGACCCGGACGGCCGGGTGCGGCACACCCTCACCGCCCCCGACGGCCGGACCGTCACGCTCTGGCAGGGCGAGGGCTTCGACTTCGTGCAGGTGTACACGGCCACGAACTATCCCGGTACGCCGCTCGCCGTCGCGATCGAGCCGATGACCGCCCCGGCTGATGCCCTCAACAGCGGCCGCGGCCTGCGGCGCCTGGCCCCGGGCGAGACCTGGACCGTGGAGTGGGGCCTCTCCTTCGCCTGACCGCGGTCCACCGGTCCGGAGAACACACGCGGAAGGGCCCCGATCCTCGTCTCCTCGACGGGACCGGGGCCCTTTCTCCGCGTTGCGGACGCGCGACTACTCGCCGTGGTTCTCGCGCAGCTCGCGCCGGCTGACCGGCGTGCCGTCCGTGTGCACGGGGACCGGGGCGCCATCGTCGTGCGGCTCGCCCTTCCGCGCGCGACGGCGCTCCCGCGCCCCCTCGACGAGGTTGTACAGGGTCGGCAGCACGATGAGCGTCAGCACGGTCGAGGAGACGAGCCCGCCGATCACCACGATCGCCAGCGGCTGCGAGATGAAGCCGCCGTGCCCGGTGATCCCGAGCGCCATCGGGGTGAGGGCGAGGATGGTGGCGAGCGCGGTCATGAGGATCGGGCGCAGACGCTTCTCCCCTCCCGCCATCACCGCCTCCGCGGTCGACAGTCCCTTCTCCCGGTACTGGTTCACGAGGTCGACGAGCACGATCGCGTTCGTCACCACGATGCCGATGAGCATCAGCACGCCGATCAGCGATGCCACGCCGAGCGGTACGCCCGTGATGATCTGCAGCAGGATGGCGCCGGTCGCCGCGAACGGCACCGAGATCAGCAGCAGCAGCGGCTGACGCAGCGACTTGAACGTCGCCACCATCACCACGTACACGATGAGGATCGCGGCGAGCATCGCCAGGCCGAGCTGCGCGAACGAGTCGGCCTGCTGCGAGGCGACGCCGCCGACCTCGGCCGAGGCGCCGTCCGGCAGGTCCGCGGCGGCGAGCGCCTCGGTGACCGACTGGGTGGCGACCGCGAGGTTGTCCGATGCGGGCGGCACGGTGACGGTCGCGGTGCGCCGTCCCTGCTCGGTGGTGATCGAGGTCGGACCGTTGCGCTGCTCCACGGTCGCGATGTCCTCCAGCGGCACGATGCCCGCCGCGGTGGGGATCGCGAGCTGCTGGAGGGCGTCGACGGTCGTCGGCGGCTCCGGGTTGACGAGGTACACGGTCAGCGCGGTGTCGTCGATCTCGACCGAGCCGATCTGCTGGGGACGCATCGTGTTCGACACGATCGATCCGACGGCGACCTCGGACAGTCCGACCTGGGCGGCGGCCTGGCGATCCACGACCACGGCGATGTACGGCAGCGCCTCGGCGAGGTTGTCGGTCACCTGCCCGATGCCCTCGCGGCCGTCGAGCTCGTCCACCACGGCGGAGGTGGCGGTGGCGAGGTCGTCGCCGCTCGCGGCCGACACGGTGATCTCGATGTCGCTGGAGCCGAAGCCGGCGGATGCCGCGACGGCGACCTCGCCGACCTCGTCGCCGAGGCCGTCGATCGCGTCCTGCACCTCGGCGCGCAGCTTCTCCTGGTCGGCGTCGCCGTCGGTGAGCACGGAGTACGTGATGCCCGCACCGCCGGAGAACGCGTCGCGCAGCGCGGAACCGCTCGACCCGATGGAGGCCTGCACGTGCTCGATGCCGTCGATGTCGAGGAGGGCCTCCTCGACGGGGACGGCGGCGTCGGACTTCGCCTGCAGGCTCGCGGTCGGCCCGAGGTCCTGCGTCACGGTCATGGTGTTCTGACCGGAGTCGCTGAGGAAGTTCACCTTCATCAGCGGGGCGGCGGCGAGGGTCCCGGCGAGGACCACCACCGCGAGCGCGACCGTGATGCCCGAGTGCTTCAGCGTCCAGCCGAGGATGGGCCGGTAGCCGCGCTGCAGCCGCGTCGGCGGGGCGGCCGGGTCCTCCGGGTCGATCGCGTTCCCCTGGTCGTCGAGGAGCGGCTTGCCGGGCTTGAGGAACCAGTACGCGAGCACCGGGACGATCGTCAGAGCCACGAAGAGCGACGCGACCATGGCGATCGTGACGGTCATCGCGAACGGACGGAACAGCTCGCCCACCATGTCGCCCACGAACACGATCGGCAGGAACACCGCCACCGTCGTGATGGTCGAGGCGGTGATGGCGGCGGCGACCTCGCGCACGGCGAGACGGATCGCATCGCCCTTGTCCGCGTCGCCCACGTAGTGGCGCTTGATGTTCTCGATCACCACGATGGAGTCGTCGACCACGCGGCCGATCGCGATCGTGAGCGCCCCGAGGGTCAGCACGTTGAGGGAGTAGCCGAACGCCTGCAGCCCGATGAAGGTGATGAGGACCGAGGTCGGGATCGAGATCGCGGTGACCAGGGTCGAGCGCACCGACATCAGGAACACGAGGATCACGAGCACGGCCATCACGAGACCGAGCAGACCCTCCGTGGCGAGGGTGTCGATGGACTGCACGATGAACGGCGCCTGGTCGAACACGACCGTGAACTCCGCGTCCGGAAGCGCCTCCCCGATCTCGTCGAGGGCCGCGATGACCCCCTGCGACACCTCGACCGTGTTGGCGGCGGGGAGCTTCGTGATGGAGATCGACAGGGCGTCCTCGCCGTCGACGCGGGAGATCGAGGTCACCGGGTCGGACACCTGCTCCACCGTCGCGACGTCGCCGATGGTGACCGCGGTGCCGACGAGCGGCAGGGCGGCGATCTCGTCGACCGAGGTGATCTTCGCTCCGGTCTGCACCGTGAGGGTCTCGTCGTCCTCGGTGATCTCGCCGCCGGGGAACAGGGTGCCGTTCTGCTGGAGTGCCGTGCTGATCGCCTCGCTGCTCTGTCCGGCGGCGGCGAGCTTCGCGAGGTCGGGGGTGATGGTGATGCGCTGTCCGACGCCGCCGACGATCTCGGCCGCGTTCACCCCGTCGACGTCCTCGAGGTCGGGGATCGCGACGCTCTCGAGCTGCGCCTGGGCGTTGTCCGCGTCGTCGAAGCCGGTGACCGCCACCTGGATCACCGGGAAGTCGTCGATCGAGACCGAGAGCACCTGCGGCGTGACGTCCTCCGGCAGCTGCGAGGAGATGCGGTTGATCGCCTGCTGGATCTTCTGCTCCGCGGTCGCGAGGTTCGTGCCGTACGAGAACATCGCCTGCACGATGGACGCATTGGTCGTGCTCGTCGCGGTGGTCGACTCCAGGTCGGGAACCCCCTGGATGGCCGACTCGATCGGCGTCGAGACGTCGTTCTCGACCACCTCGGGCGAGGCGCCGGGGTACGTGGTCATGACCACGAGTGCCGGCAGCTCGAGCGACGGGATGAGCTCCTGCTTGAGGTTGGTCAGCGCGAGCCCGCCGAACACCGCGGCGACGATCGTCACGAGCGCGATGAGGGCGCGGTTCTTCAGGCTGAGGATGGCGAGTTTCGACAAGGCGGGGTCCTCGGTGTCAGGGGATGGCGGTCGCTGCGGATGGGAGGGAGAGAGGTTCTCCGAGGATCCGCGCCAGTGCGGATTCGAGGAAGGACTGTTCGAGATCGACGTCGCGGATCTGCGTGCTCCACATGACGCCGTCGATGAAGATCATCGCCGCTCGGGCCCGGTCGGCGCCATAGGTCGGCTCCAGGAGGTCGACGAGGCGGTCGGACAGGTGGCGCGCGAGCTCGCGCAGACGCGGATCGTGGACGGCTGCCGTGACCACCGCTCTGTCCGCCTGCACCGCGTGTCCGTCGTGGATGCTGTCGTGGACGAGCGCGGCGATGACGTCGGCCCCGGCTCCGCGTTCGGCGAGGGTCTGCCGCACCCCGTCGAGCCGGCATTCGATCTCGTCCGCGAGGGCCAGGAAGGCGGCGCCGCGCAGGTCGTCGAGGGTGTCGAAGTACTGGGTGGTCGCCCCGAGCGGCACTCCGGCGCGGGCGGCGACCATGCGGTGCGTGATGGCGTCGGCCCCGACCTCGACGATGAGCTCGGCGGTCGCGGTGACGATCTCCCGACGGCGCGCTTCGGGATCACGCCGCCGACGCGCGCTCTCCGCCATCGCTCACCCCCTGGACATCCGTACATGTACGTTTGTACATTCCCTCCGGTGTGAACTCCCTGAGAGCCCCGCGCCTCTCCTCCTCCCCCGCGCTGCAGGATCAGAAACGTACCTGGTAGACGCGGTTCGGGTGCCCTATTGCACTCCCCTGCCGGTGGGTCAGGCGGCGGAGGAGGAGGGGGTGGAGGAGGGGGTCTGGCCGCGCTCGAAGTAGGCGACGAGCTCGGGGTCGAGCGGAGGGACGGAGATCGCGGAGCCGTCGCCCCGGAGGGACGCGGTCGCGAGGATCCCGGCGGCCACGGCCTCCCGCGCCGCGACGGGAGAGGTCGCCGTGAGACCACCGTGCCGCACGAACCGGAGGAACTCGGCCACGAGCAGCGCGTCGGCACCGTCGTGTCCGGCGTCGGGCACCTCGGGCACGATGAACACCTCGTCCGCGTCGGCCGCCCCGGCATGCCGACGGTTCCACAGCCTCACCTCGCTGCCGGCCACGTCGCCAAAGTTCTCGATGCGCCCCTCGGTGCCGATCACGGTGTAGTTCCGCCAGTAGTCCGGGGTGAAGTGGCACTGCTGGTAGGACGCGAAGATCCCGCCCTCCAGCCTCAGGTTCACCATCGAGATGTCCTCGACGTCGACGACGGGGTGGAGTCCCGTGAGCGCGGTCGGCGGCCAGTTGTCCATGCTGAACCAGTCGGGCATCCGCTCCCCCGTGCGGTCCCGCCGGTCGGTGATGTCGCCATAGACGCTCAGGCCGCCCATCGCCGCCACCTGCTCGGTGTACGCGCCGGCCAGCCAGTGGATGATGTCGAGGTCGTGCGCTCCCTTCTGCAGGAGGAGTCCGGTGGTGCGGCTCCGGTCGGCGTGCCAGTCCTTGAAGTAGAAGTCGCCGCCGTGCCCCACGAAGTGCCGCACCCACACGGCCTTCACCTGCCCGATGCGCCCGTCATGGATGAGCCCGCGCATGAGGGTGATCACGGGCATGTGCCGCATGTTGTGACCGATGTAGAGCCGGGTGCCGGTGCGTCGCGCGGTCTCCAGCATGCGGTCGGCGTCGGCGAGATCGATCGCGAGGGGCTTCTCGCAGAAGACGGGCACCCCGGCTTCCAGCGCCCGGATGGTCAGGGCGGCGTGCGTGTCGTCCGGGGTCAGCACCATGACCGCGTCGACGCCGGATGCGAGCAGCTCGTCGAGGGAGTCGGTGATGAGCGCGTCGGGGACGAGCGCCCTGGCGTCCTCGCGGGCGCGCGGGGCGAGGTCACAGACGGCGGTGATGCGGGAGCCGTGCCCCGGCCGGTGCACCTCCTCCTGGAGGGTGGAGCGCGCGCCGAAGCCGATGATGCCGATGTGGAGGTCCAACAGAAGTCCTTCGTGACAGAGGGGGAGAGAAAGGGGGCGGCTCAGCGGCCGCGGGCTGCCGGGGCGTCGAGGTCGGTCGAGCCGCCGGGGACGAGGGCCCAGGGGAACTCGTGCAGCGCCCCGGGCGAGGGCTCGCCCTCGAGCGCCTTCTCGACGATGATCCGCGCCTGACGCTCGTAGAAGTCCGTGGGGCCGACGGTGGTGAGGGTGGGCGCGATGAGCCGTGCGTCCGGCGTGTTCCCGACACCGATCACCGCGACGTCGTGCGGCACGCGGAGCCCGAGCATGTGCGCGGCGTTGATCGCGGCGATCGCGGCGAAGTCGGTCGTCGCGTACACGGCGTCCGGGCGGTTCTCCTGCGACAGCAGCTCGATCGCGGCGGTGAAGGCGCTGGCCTGGGTCTCCGCGTAGGTCACGGTCCACGCCGGATCCGGGGAGATGCCGGCCGCCGCGAGCTTCTCGACGTACGGCGTGTAGCGCGTGACCTGGGTTCCCGCGAGGCGGACGGCACCCTCCGCGGCGATGCAGCCGATGGCCGTGTGCCGCTCCAGCAGGTGATCCATCGCGAGTTCGCACCCCGGGATCGCGTCCGAGCGGATGACGTCGAAGCCGTCCGGCTCCAGATGCTCCGAGAACACCACGAGCCGCTGGCCGCGCTTGACGAGGTCGCCCAGCCGTCGGGCGTCCTCCTCGTCCAGGCCGACGCCGTCGAGATACGCCACGTCGCTCTCGACACGGTCGAGGGCCGCGTGCCAGTCGCCGTCGGCGAGGATCAGCGTCGTCAGCCCGTGCCGGTTCGCCTCGGCGTTCACGGCGTCGGCCACCGCCAGCGACCACGGATCGCTCAGCATGTGCAGGGAGAGCTGCACCATGCCGCTGCGACCCGTGCGGATCGCCCTCGCGGCCGTGTTCGGCCGGTAGTTGAGCTCGTCCGCCGCCGCGAGCACCCGCGCCGCGGTGGCCTCGGCCACGCCCGCCCCGCTGGCCCCTGCTCGCCCGGAGAACACGTACGAGACGGTCGCGGTCGACACTCCGGCACGTTCGGCCACCATCCGCAGGGTCGGGCGGCGGCTCGGGGCGTGCTCACGCTGTGCCATGTCTCAGCCCTTCGTCCCGCTGAACGCGATGCCCTGGATGAACTGCCGCTGCAGGATCATGAACGTCACCAGCATGGGCAGGGTCGCCAGCAGGGCACCCGCCATGAGCACCGGGTAGTCGGTGCCGTGGATGCCGACGAGCTGCGAGAGTCCGACCGACAGCGGCATCTTCGCCGGATCGGTCGTCACGATCAGCGGCCACAGCAGATCGTTCCAGGACCACAGCACAGTGAACACCACAAGTGCGATGATGCCAGGCTTCGCGAGCGGAACCATGATCCGCCAGAAGGTCTGCCACGGATTCGCCCCGTCGATGCGCGCCGCCTCCTCCAGCTCGGCCGGCATCGAGAGGAAGAACTGCCGCATCAGGAAGGTCCCGAAGGCGCTGAAGATGCCGGGCACGATGAGCGCCTGCAGCGTGTTCAGCCAGCCGAGCGCCTGGATGATCTCGTACTGCGGCAGCAGGTAGAGCTGCGAGGGCACCATGAGCACCGAGAGGAACACGACGAACAGGGCGTTCCGGCCCGGGAAGGCGATGCGCGCGAACGCGTAGCCCGCCATGGTGCACAGGGCGACCTGCCCGACCGTGCGGCCGACCGTGAGGAGCACGGAGTTCAGGAACATCTGCCCGAACGGCATCGAGTCGAAGACCTCGGCGAAGTTGGTGAACACCCACTCGCGCGGAAGGAACGACGGCGGCACCTGCACCGAGTCGGACAGCGTCTTGAACGAGGTCAGCAGCTGCCAGACGAACGGGAACACCATGAGCGCGGCGCCGACGATGAGCACGACGTGGACGATCCACAGCCCGCGGTTCCGTGGGGTGCCCGCCCTCCGCGATCGTGCGGGGGCGGCACCGACGACCGCGCGGGTGTCGAGGGAGACGTCACTCATAGTGCACCCACTTCTTCTGCAGCCGGAACTGCACGATCGTCAGCACGAGGATGATCAGCAGCAGGAGGAAGGCGACGGCGGCGGCGTAGCCGCGGTCGTTGTCGAGGAAGCCCGCCTCGTAGAACAGGTAGACGACCGTCCGGGTGTTCGGCATCGCGGGGTTGCTGCGCCCGAGCATCATGTAGATGAGATCGAACACCTGCAGCGCCCCGATCACGCTGATGACGCTGACGAAGAAGATCGAGGGCGACAGCAGCGGGATCGTGATCGAGAAGAACTTGCGTACGGGGCCCGCCCCGTCGAGGTCGGCCGCCTCCATGATCGTGTCGGGGATGCCCTGGAGCCCGGCGAGGAAGATGACGATGTTGGTCCCGAGGCCCGCCCAGATGCCGACGACGGCGATCGCGACCAGCGCGGTGTTCGGATCGGTCAGCCAGCTCCGCCCCTCGATGCCGACCGCGCCGAGGGCCGCGTTCAGCACGCCGTAGTCGCCGTTGTAGATCATGCGCCACACGAGCGCGATCGCCGCGGGCATGGTGACGACGGGGATGAAGTAGAGCGTGCGATAGGCGCTGCGGCCCTTGAGACCGGTGGTGTTCAGCAGCGCGGCGATCCCGACCGCGAGTGGGATGCCGATGAGCGCGATCACCGTGTAGACCGCGGTGTTACGGAGGGCCCCGAGGAGCTCCGGATCCTGGAACAGCCGGACGTAGTTCTCGAACCCGATCCACTCCGCGCCGCCGAACGGCCCCGTCTTCGTGAAGGAGATGATGAGCGTGCGCACGGTCGGCCACAGGTAGAACACGGCGAGGCCCAGGGCGGTGGGCCCGAGGAACACCAGAGCCCACCACGGCGAGGCACCGGGCGTGCGGCGCCGCCGGCGGACCCCGGAGGGTGGGGCCTCCGGGGTCCGTCCGGCGGCGGGGGCGACCGCGCGAGGCGCGAGGACGGTCATCCGGTCACTCCTGCTCGGCGTCCAGCGCGGTCTGCATCTGCGCGGCGAGATCCTGCAGTCCGTCCTTCGGGGAGACCGCTCCGGACCACACCTGGGACAGCACCTCGCTCTCGATGCTCGTCCACGCGGAGGTGTTCTTCGACACGGGGTACGGGACGGCCGTCTCCAGCGCGTCGATGTAGACCTGCAGGTCGTACTGCGGGAGGGCGTCGACCCAGGCCTGCTGCGTGCCGTTGTACGCGGGGATCACGGTGCCGGTCTCGGCCTGGATCTTCGCGGCCTGCTCGCCGCTCGCGAAGGCGGCGAAGTCCTTGGCCTCCTCCACGTGCGCGCTCTTGGCGTTCGCGACGTTCCCGACGCCGTGGATCACGCTCTGGTTGCCCTCCGGACCCGCCGGCAGCGGCGCCACGTCGACGCTGCCCCCGATGTCCGCGTTGTCCGCGTAGGCGATGGCGGCCCAGGAGCCGTTCTGGAACATGGCGACCTTGCCGGACAGGAAGAAGTCCTCCGGGTTCGTGTCCGTCATCTGCTGCGCCGTGGGCGAGGAGCCGTCGGCGATGAGGTCGGTCCACAGCTCGATGCCCTCGAGAGCCTCGGGGGAGCCGTATCCGCTCTGGGTGCCGTCCGCGGAGATGACCTCGCCGCCGGCCTGCGCGATGGAGTTGTAGAAGTTCTCCTGGCCGTACTGGCTCGCGGCGACGCCGAACTGGCCCTTCGCCGGGTCGGTCAGCTTCGCGGCCGCGGAACGGAAGTCGTCCCAGGTCCAGCCCGCGCTCGGATACTCCACCCCCGCGGCGTCGAACAGCGCCTTGTTGTACCAGAGCGCGACGGTGTCGAAGTCCTTGGGGGCGCCGTAGAGCGCGTCGTCGTAGGTGTAGAGGTCGACGAGCCCCTGGGGGTAGTCGGCCGCGTCCACGTCGTCGAGCGGGGCGAGCTGTCCGTTCGAGGCGTAGAGCTGGAAGTTCGGGCCGTTCATCCAGAACACGTCGGCGGCCGAGCCGCCCGTCACCGCGGTCTGGAGCTTGGTGAAGTACTCCTTGTACGGCGTGACCTGGATCTCGATCGTGACGTTCGGGTGCTCCTCGGTGTACGCGGCGGCGATGTCCTCCATCGCGGGCTTCTGGTTCTCGTCCCAGATCGCGTAGCTGAGGGTGATGTCGCCGCCCGACGACTCCCCGGTCGCGGAGGAGGAGCAGGCGGAGAGCGCCAGGACGGCGGCCGCGGAGGCGGCGAGGGCGCCCAGGGCGCGGCGAGAGGTGCGGGGCATCGAGGTCTCCTTTGACGGGTGCACGAGAAGGCGGTGCGCGATGTTAACCGTTTAGCGTTAAACGATTAGCAGCGAGAGTAGCGCGCGCCGACGGCTCTCCGCAAGCGTCGGTTAGAGCGCAGCCCCCAGCGCGAGCCCCAGTCCCGCGGCGAGGAGACCGAGCACGAGCATGCCGACCGCGTCGAACACCGCGGCGCCGCGCTCGCCGTCCCGCCACAGTGCGACCACATCGAGCATCGCGGTGCTGAAGGTCGTATAGCCGCCGAGGAGGCCTGCGCCGAGCACGAACGCCGCCTCCGGCAGCGCCGTCGTCACGAGGCCCAGCGCGAAGGAGCCGGTGAGGTTGACGACGAGGATCCCCCACGGGAACCGTCGGCCGGCGAGCCGCGCGACGCCGAGGTCGACGAGGTACCGCAGGACGGCGCCGACGCCCCCGGCGAGCGCGGCCGCGAGGAACAGCAGTGGACTCACGACACGCCTCCCCGGCGCGGGCGCCCCAGCCGGAGCCCTGCCGCGGCCGCGAGAAGACCGAGGACGAGACTGCCCACGGCATACGCGGCGGCGAGGAGCGGAGCCGACCCCCACAGGGCCAACGTCCCGGTCATGAGGGCGCTATAGGTCGTGAAGCCGCCGAGGACGCCGGTGCCGAGCAGCAGCCGCAGCTCCGCCGAGGCCGGGAGCCGCGCCGCCACGACCCCGATGAGCAGGGCGCCCAGCACGTTGGCCAGCAGCACCGCGAGGGGGAAGTCGCCGGGATCGTCCACGAGGAGTCCGAGGCCCAGACGCGCCGCCGTCCCGAGCGTGCCGCCGAGCGCGACGAGCAGGACACGACGGAGACTCACGCTCGCCACTGTAGTCGCCGCATGACAGCGCGACCGTCGAATGTCAAGGCGTTGGGGTGGGGGCGGGGACAGGCGTTGACTGTCGGCATGAAGCCCCTCTGGAAGGTCGACCAGGACGCACCCCACGGCACTCCCTTCGATCCCGGCGCGCAGCACGACGTGCTGATCGTGGGGGCGGGGCTCACCGGCCTCTCGACCGCAGTGCTCCTGACCCGCGCCGGACTCGACGTCGTGGTCGTCGACGCGGGGGACGTGGCGGAGCTGTCGACGGGCGGCAACACGGGCAAGCTCTCGCTCCTCCAGGGGCAGCAGCTCGCCACCATCCGCAGGCACCATCCGGCGGCCCTCGTCCAGGCGTACGTCGACGCCAACCGGGCCGGCATGGAGTGGCTCACCGGCTTCGCCGACAGCGCGGGCCTGAGCTACACCGAGCGGACCGACCACACCTACGCCCAGGGTCCGGACGGGCTCGAGGCGGTCCGAGCCCAGCACTCCGCCGCACGGGAGGCGGGGCTTCCGACCCGGCTGCTCACCGCGGGCGAGCTGTCGACGCCGTTCCCCGTCGCGGGCGCGGTCGCCCTCGATTCGCAGGTGACGATAGACCCGGTCGCCGTCGCCGACGCGCTCGCGAAGGAGTTCCTCGCGGGAGGCGGCACGCTGCACACCGGCGTCCGCGTGACCGGCGCCCACGCCCTGCCGGAGCCACGGGTGGAGACGACGGCGGGCCCGATGTTCGCCGAGCACATCGTCCTCGCGACGGGGACCCCGATCCTCGACCGCGGCCTGTACTTCTCCAAGGTCGCCGGGATGCGGTCGTACTGCGTCTCGTTCCGGGTCTCCGGCGGCGTGCCGGAGGGGACGTTCATCTCCGCCGACGGCCCGACGCGGTCCATCCGGCCGGTGTCCGCCGCCGACGGCCCCGCCGACACCGCGCAGCTCGTCGTCGGCGGCAACGGGCATCCGGTCGGCCGCTCGGACGGCGAGACCGCGGCGATCGACGACCTCGTGGACTGGACCCGCCTGCACTTCCCGGATGCGGAGGAGACCCACCGCTGGTCCGCGCAGGACTACCAGTCGCACAACCTCATCCCCTTCGTCGGCGCCCTGCCGCGCGGCCTCGGGCGCATCCGCATCGCCACCGGGTATGCGAAGTGGGGGCTGTCGAACGCGCCCGCTGCGGCCCTGCGGCTCACGGAGGAGATCATCGGGACGAAGCGCCGCGAGCGCCCGTCCTGGATGCTGCGCCTCGGCACCCGGCTCACCGTCCCCGCCGATCTCGCACGGGGGGCCGTCGAGGGTGCGAAGGTGGCCGCCGCGGCCACGAAGGGCTGGGTCGAGGCCGAGACCACGCCGGTCCCCGTGCCGCAGCCCGCGGAGGGCGAGGGCGTCGTGGCGAACCGCGGCGGTCGCCCGGTCGCCATCTCCACGGTCGACGGCGTGACCAGGGCCGTCAGCGCCGTCTGCACGCACCTGGGCGGCGTCCTCGACTGGAACGACGCCGAGTGCACGTGGGACTGCCCGCTGCACGCGTCGCGGTTCGCCGCGGACGGCACGCGCATCGAAGGACCGGCGCTGAACGATCTCCCGGAGATGCCGCGGACGGTCGGGGGCTCCTGACTCAGGTCCGCGCCGGCGGCGTGTCCCAGCCCTGCTGCGGGGTGTCGCAGTCCTCGCGGAACACGTACTGCGACACGAGCTTGCGCTGGCTGCTGGACCAGTCGATCGCCGGGCGGCGCTGCTCGGGCGGCAGGTAGCCGAGCCGGTACACGGCCATGAGCTCGAGATCGTCGGGCACCCGCAGCAGCCGGACGATCTCGTCCCAGCGCCCCGGCACCTCCATCGGGAACGAGATGAACTGGATGCCCATGCCCAGCTCGACCGTGGTCAGCCAGACGTTCTCCATGGCCGCCCCCATGCTGAACACGGAGTAGAACGACGACAGCTGCCCGGGCCGGTACTCGCTCCGGTCGAGCATGACGCCCAGGAGCAGCGGCGATCCGGCGACGAGCTTGCGGTTCTCCGAGCCCAGCGTCTTCGGCACGCCGAACGTGTTCATGAGCGTCTGGCCGCGCTTCGTGAACACCTGGGACGTGAAGGGCCGAAGCGGCGCGGGGAGCTTGTCGAACAGCATGCCGCTGCGCTTCTCCTCCATCTCCTCCTGGCTGAAGCGGAAGTACGGCTTGTACCGCTCGAAGAACGTGCCGTTCGACATGGCCTCCGTCATGCTCTCGCCGGAGATGCGCGCGATCTCGTCGATCGTGTCCCTGTTCTCGATCACCACGAAGCGCCAGGGCTGGCTGTTGAGCTGCGAGGGCGCGCGCCCGGCCGCTTCCAGGAGGATGCGCTGGTGCTCCTCGGAGACCGGGTCGGGCAGGAACGCCCCGTTCGTGGTCTTGCGGCGGCGGATGGCGTCGAGCAGTTCCATGCGGTCACTTCCGGTCGGAGGGGAGGCGCGAGACCACGAGGCCCGCGAGGACGAAGGGCGCCGCCGTGAGGGCGACGAGCGGGTGCCGCCGAGTGTGCGTCCCGGCGTAGGGGATCGCGGCCAGGGGGACGGCGGCGGGGAGGAGAGCAAGGGCGGCGCGACGGGTGCGCGGCGTGCGGGTGGCGAGACCCGCGACGACGGCGAGTCCGGTCGTCGCGCAGGTCAGGATGTAGAGGGCGTGGTGCACCCAGCGGAAGCGGCGCGTGTCGATGAGCCGCGCCGCCACCGCGGCGCCGAGGGCGCAGTTGGCCGCATAGGCCGTCGCCGCCACCGCGAAGGCTCCGGACGCGGGGCGGTCGTCGCGCTCCCGTCGTGCCCGTCGCGCTTGCCCCGTCATGGCACGACCCTACGCCCTCCCCTCCTCCCCCGATCCACCCCCTTGCGTGCGAGCCCCCCCTTGAGTACGACCGCAGCGGGGTGGGTCGCACGCAAGGGGGCCGCTCGACGGATCAGAGGGAGGCTTCCGCGTAGATGCGGAGCGCGTCGCGGACGAACTCCGCGCCATGGGTGCCACCCGCGGACGTCGCGTAGTTCGCGCCGAAGCGCGGATCTGCGACGTACATCTCGCCGAGACCGATGACGTAGGCCTTGGCATCCGCGTCCGGTCCCTGCCGGAGCGCGGCGGCGGGAGTGCCCGGGATGCCCGTGAGCCAGGCCACGTGACGGCGCGCGAGCTCCTGCGCCTCGGCGGACGCGGGATCGATACCGCTCTCCGCCGCGGCGATCCAGTCGCGTCCGAGGTCGGACACGCGCTGCTGCCACTCGGCACGCTCGGCGTCGCTCATCCCGCGCCACCAGCGGTCGCTGTCGGCGTAGGCCTTCTTCCCCCAGCGGTCCTCGACCTCCTGCTTGTACTGCGTGTGGTCGAAGCCGTCGAACATGTTCTCTGCCATGAGGTTCTCACCTCCTCTCAATGCCGTGATGGTGGATTCGACCGACGCGATCTGCCGCGCCAGCCTGGTCTGCTCCTCGCGCAGCAGCGCGAGGTGTGTCTCGAGCGCCGACGCCTCCGCCGCCGAGCCCCCGCCCTGGGCCCCTGAGCCCCCGCCCTGGGTCCCTGAGCCTGTCGAAGGGCCCAGCACCTCCGCGATCTGCGGCAGTCCGAGCCCGAGCTCCCGCAGCAGGAGGATCCGCTGCAGCCGCACGAGCGCCGCCGCGTCGTAGTGCCGGTACCCGTTGGCCGCGATGCGCGACGGAGGCAGCAACCCGATGTCGTCGTAATGCCGCAGCGTGCGGCTCGTCGTCCCCGCCAGTCGTGCGATCTCCTGAATCGACCAGTCCTTCTCGCTCATCCCGCCCACCCTTCCGTGTCGTTCCCCTCCACCGTAGAAGTTGCCGTCACGTCAAGGTCAACCCCGTTCGAATCGCTTGATTGGCTCGATTTCCGGCCGATATGGGACCAATCAGGCGATTCGAAGGAAAGAGGGGTGACGGGATCGAGATATATCGTGTTATCGTGACGGCAACACGATATATCGTGAATCCCTCGACACAGGAGAAGCAGACATGACCGAGAAGTGGCTCATCGCCCCCGGCGAGGAACGCGTCATCGACATCGCCTCCGCGACCCGGCTCAAGGTGGGCCTCGTCGGCGGACAGGTCGACGTCATCGCCCACGACGAACCCGGCATCCGGATCGAGGTGCACGGCGTCACCACCAAGGACCTCCGGATCGAGTCCCGCGACGGCGAGGTCGAGATCGACCACCCGCAGCTCGGCTGGGACAACTTCCTCGAGGTGTTCCGGAACTTCGGCTCCGGCGGTCCGCGCGCCGAGGTGAGCGTGGCCGTCCCGCGCAGCATCGCCCTGACCCTCGGCGTCGTGAGCGCCGGCGCCCTCGTGTCGGGCATCCGCAACGACACCCGTCTCAACACCGTGTCCGGCGACATCATCGTCGACACCCTCATCGGCGACCTCAGCGTGAACTCGGTCTCCGGTGACGTGCAGATCCGCAACCTCACCGGCTCGCTCAGCGCCAACAGCGTCTCCGGCGACGTGGCCGTCACGGGCGCCATCCGCAAGGCCACGGTCGACATCGTCTCCGGCGCGACGCTGGTGGACGCGGCGGGCGACGTCAACACGATCACCGTGAACTCGGTCTCCGGCGGCACCACGGTGCGGCTCGACGAGTCCCTCGCGGCGAACTACGTCATCCGCTCGCTCAGCGGCCGCCTGCTCATCGACGGGGTCGAGCGCAGCTCGTCCGGACCGAGCACCTACAACGGCACCACCGGGGAGCTCGCGGGACGCTTCGTCGACCTCCGCGCCAACTCCGTCTCCGGAGGGGTCACGGTCCTCCGCCGCGCTCCGCAGACCATCGAGAACGATCCGGAGTGGGAAGCATGAGCCCCGCGGTCTTCTCCCACGGCGATCTGCGCCTGTACCTGCTGTCGCTGCTCGCGGAGTCCCCGCAGCACGGCTACGGCATCATCCAGTCCCTCACGGACCGGACGGGCGGCACGTACACGCCGAGCGCCGGCACCATCTACCCGCGCCTGGCGAAGCTCGAGGAGGAGGGGCAGGTCACCAAGACCGTCGACGGACGCACGACGATCTACGCGATCACCGAGGCCGGACGCGCCGAGCTGGCCTCGCGCCAGGGCGACCTCGCCGACATCGAGGCGGGCATCACCGACACCGTCCGTCTCATCGCGAACGAGGTGCGCCAGAGCGTGCAGGAGGCGATGAAGAGTCTTCGCGCCGACCTGGCGACGGCCACCAAGGACGACCGGGCGGCGGCGAAGAACAGGCCGCGCACCGCGGGCGACGATGCACGGCTGACCAGCCGCGAGGAGCTGCACCGCGCGGACGCCGTCGTGAACGCCTTCCGCGCCCGCATCCGCACCGACCTGCGCACCCATGTCGCCAAGGGCGGCGTCCTCCCGTCGTCGGTGGTCACCGACCTCGAGAACGCGCTGGACCAGGCCGCCCGGAGCGTGACGGTGGCGCTGAGTCAACCGGACTCCTGAGCCCCTGGCATGACCGCACGAGGCCCCGTCGACATCCGTCGGCGGGGCCTCGTCGTGTGCGGATCACTCCGGCCAGATCTCCTTCTGCTCGTCCGGTACGGACTCCCCCAGGGGGACGACGAGCACGGAGCGGTGCTGGCGATGGGCGAGGCGCGCGGCGACCGAGCCGGTGAAGAACTCCCGGATGGACTCGCCGATACCGCGCTTGCGGGTACCGACGACGATGAGCTGCGCGTCGAGCTTGTTCGCGAGCTGCTTGATCGCCAGCGCCGGGTCGCCGACGAGCTGACGTGCCGTCCAGGTGACCCCCTTGCCGTCGAGCATCGTGGCCGCAGCCGCCTCGACCGCCTCGAACTCGGCAGCCCCCGCGTCGAAGTTGATGTCGATGGGAGCGGAGTGCACGTAGCCGTCCGGATCCTCGTAGGTGACGAAGCGCGTGATGTCGACGTGGGCCACCACGAGCGGGGCGTTCAGCAGCCGGGCGAAGCGGACGGCCTCATCAAGAACGTGCGGGTCCTGGTCGAGCTGCATCCCGACGATCACGGCCTTCTGCAGAGCGGCGTTCTGCGTGGCCTCATCGGACGGAGTGGAGGTGCTGTCGGTCATGGAGATCGCTCCCTTCGCCGGCCTGGCCGCGGCCAGGGTCTGTTCCCCGCGTGCTATCCTGAATGCTACTCTTACCGGCCTCGAGCCGGTGTCGTGAATGACTCGGGCGCCTGTCTGCCCGCAGCTTAACTCGTGAGGGGGTCTCAGGCATGGGCCGTGGCCGTCAGAAGGCGAAGCACACAAAGATCGCCCGCGAACTCAAGGCGTACAGTCCGTCGGTGAACTACTCGGCGCTGGAGCGCGAGCTCGCGCACTCGAGCGACTCCGACGAAGACGCCTACGTCGACAAGTGGGCCGACGAGTACGCAGACGAAGACGAAGACGAACTAGAGAAGGCGTAGCCCCTCGGTTCGAAACACCCGCACGGCTCGTGCGGGTGTTTCGTCGTACCCGGGCGGCGATCCCCTCAGCGGGAGGGCCGCCGTGTCCCGCCGCGCACGACCGCGTCCCGACGCCGCCGATCGATGTCAGCGCTCCCTCTGAGGCATCCGAATTCGTCCCCGTCCCGCGATTCCGCGTCTTGTGAGCGCAAACATTTTCTGATTTGATGTGCATGTGATCGACGGCGCACCCTCCCCGCGTCCCCGCTTCGGGCGATCCGCAGGAACATGACCTCAAAGAGGAGAACAGCATGGCACCCACCTCACGCACCCCCCGCGTCGCCGCGGTCGTCGCCCTCGGCGCGGTGTCGGCGTTCGGACTCGCGGCCTGCGCGCCGGCCGCATCCGGGGGCGGCGACGCCGGCGGTGAGCCCGTCACCATCGAGTACATGCACCGCCTGCCCGACGGCGAGGGCATGACCACGGTCGCGGAGATCGTCGACCGCTGGAACGAGGAGCACCCCGACATCCAGGTCACGGCCACGAAGTTCGACGGTAAGGCCAGCGACATGATCCTCAAGCTCGAGACCGACATCAAGGCCGGGAACGGCCCGTGCCTCGCGCAGACCGGATACTCCGAGGTGCCGCAGCTCTATGTGAAGGGTCTGCTGGAGGACGTCGCCGCGGAGGCCGAGAAGTACGAGGACCACTACTCGGCCGGCGCGTTCAGCGGCATGCGGGTCGGCGACGCCATCGTCGGCCTCCCGCAGGACACCGGGCCCCTCGTCTACTTCTACAACACCGCGGAGTTCGAGGCGCTCGGCCTCGACGCCCCGGCCACGCTCGACGACCTGACCGCCGCCTCCGCCACGGCCGCCGCCGCCGGCAAGTTCGTCACCGCCTTCACTCCGGACGAGGCACAGAACTGGCTCTCCGGACAGGCCGCGGCCGCCGGCGACACCTGGTTCTCCACCGAGGGCGAGGAGTGGAAGGTGGACGCCGAGGGCGCCGGCTCCGAGCGCGTCGCCGCCTTCTGGCAGGGCCTGCTCGACGGCAAGCAGACGCTCGCGACCGAGCGCTGGGGCGAGGGCTTCACGGCGGCGCTGAACGACGGCAGCCTCATCGGCCACGTCGGCGCGGCCTGGGAGGCCGGCTTCCTCCTCGACTCGCTGGACGGCACCCCGGCCGAGGGGCAGTGGCGCGTCGCCCAGCTCCCGGACTTCGGCGCCGGGGCGATGAGCGGCCCCGACGGCGGCTCCGGCGTCTCGGTCATGAAGGGCTGCGAGAACCCCGAGGCCGCCATGGAGTTCAACGACTGGTTCAACACGCAGGTCGACGACCTCGCGTCGCAGGGTCTCGTCGTCGCCGCGAAGGGTGAGGTGGAGACCCCGGAGAAGATGCTGCGGCAGTTCGGGGGCCAGGATGTGCTCGCCGAGCTCGGCACCGCCACCGAGAACCTCAACCCCGACTTCCCCTACGCCCCCGGCTTCTCGACCCTGGCGAACATGAACGAGACGGCCGCCGCGGCCGCCGCCGGCACGGCCTCGGTCGCCGACATCTTCACGACGGCGCAGGACACGGCCGTCGCGTCGCTCAAGGACCTCGGCCTCCCGGTCGCGGAATGACCGGACCGGACGGCATCATCGGATGAACGACGGCGGAGTGCACGGGCGATCGCGCACTCCGCCGTCGTCGTGAGAGCGAGAGGCACATCATGGCCACAGTGACCGAGACGAGGGCAGCGGCGCCGCTCCCTCCCGCGCGCCGCCCCGTCGCCCCGTCGACCAGGCGATCGCGGATCCGACGGGAGGGGCTGACCGGGTGGCTGTTCATGGCGCCGTTCGCGCTGCTGTTCGCCGTCGTCTTCCTCATCCCGATCATCGTGTCGGTCCGGTCGTCGTTCTTCGCGCAGGTGCCCGCCGGCGGCGGCCTGTACGGCGGCGGCGAGCTCGTCGACACCTTCGTCGGCCTCGACAACTTCGCCGCGGCGGCGACCGACGGCGCGTTCTGGGCCGGCATGGGACGGGTCGTGCTCTACGCGGCGTTCCAGATCCCGGTGATGATCATCGCGGCCCTCGCCCTGGCCCTGCTGCTGGACTCGTTCATCGTGCGCCGCCCCGCCCTGTTCCGCCTCGCCTTCTTCCTCCCCTACGCGGTCCCCGGCATCATCGCGGCGATGATGTGGCTCTACCTCTACACGCCCGAGGTGTCGCCCTTCCTGCCGTATCTGCCCGAGGGGACCGACCTCATGTCGCCGCAGACGATCCTCTTCTCGATGGCGAACATGACGACGTGGACCTACACGGGCTACAACATGCTCATCTTCCTGAGCGCCCTGCAGGCCATCCCCCGCGACCTCTACGAGGCCGCCCGCCTGGACGGCGCGACCGGATTCCAGATCGCGACCCGCATCAAGGTGCCGCTCGTGCGCGGTGCCGCGCTGCTGGCCGTGCTGCTGTCGATCATCGGCACGATCCAGCTGTTCAACGAGCCGGTCATCCTGGAAGCCGCGAACTCCTGGATGGGCAAGGACTTCACGCCGATGATGCTCACCTACAACACGATGATGGGCGAGCTGTCGCCGTCGGGCAGCGGTCCGGCGTCGGCGTACTCGCTGCTCATGGCCGGCATCGCGGGTGTGCTCGCGATCGTGTACGCACTGCTCCAGCGGCGGAAGGGCGACGCATGACCACCACACGACTCGTCACCGTGGCTCCGCCGACGAAGCGGCGCTCCCGGAAGCCGCAGGCGGCGGACGCCCCTCCCCCGTCGATCGCCCCCGGCCCCGCCGCGCGCACGTTCGGCATCATCGCCCTCGTCGTCGCCACGCTGTACTTCCTCGTGCCGGTGTTCTGGCTCGTGGTCGCCTCGACGAAGAACAACACCGACCTCACGTCGACGTTCGGCTTCTGGTTCGCCGAGCCGAACCTCGCCACCAACTACGACAGCCTCATGGGCTGGACGCAGGGGCTGTTCTGGCGCTGGGTCGGCAACTCCCTGTTCTACTCGCTCAGCGCCGGGGTCATCGGCACGCTGTTCGCCGTGATGGCCGGCTATGCGATCGCCAAGTTCGCCTTCCCGGGGAAGAAGCTCGCGGTCGGCATCATCATGGCGGGGCTCCTGCTGCCCGTCGCCCTGCTCACGGTGCCGCTGTACATCGAGTTCCAGGCGCTCGGCCTCACGAACACGGTGTGGGCGATCATCATCCCTTCGGCGGTCTCGCCGTTCGGCGTCTTCCTCGGCATGGTCTACGCGCAGTCGTCGGTGCCGACGGAGCTGCTGGAAGCCGCCCGCATCGACGGCGCCGGTGAGGGCCGGATCTTCTTCACGATCGTGCTGCGGCTGCTCGGCCCCGCGATGGTGACGATCTTCCTGTTCATCTTCGTGGCCACGTGGAACAACTTCCTCCTCCCGCTCATGATGATCTCCAGCCCCGACCTCAAGCCGGTCACCCTCGGCCTCTACGGCATGATGAGCTACTTCTCCCCCGACAAGGGCGCCGTCATGCTCGGGGCGCTGCTCGGCGTGATCCCCCTCATCGCGCTGTTCTTCACGCTGCAGAAGTACTGGCGCTCGGGTCTCGCCGCCGGCGCCGTCAAGGGCTAGGCACCTCGACCGCGCACAGACCGGAGGCCGCCCGCGCGAGCCTCCGGTCGTGCGTCAGGAGCGGGCAGTCGAACACCGCGGCGAGCGCGACGTACGCGGCGTCGTAGGCGGTGAGGTTCGCCCGCAGCGCGAGGATCCGCGGCACCAGCGGGAGCGTCGGATGCAGGTCGACCGGGAGGCGGGCGAGGTCGCCGGCCGCGGATTCGAGCGCCGCGGCGTCGAGGACACCGCCGCGTTCGAGCCCCCGCAGAGCGCTGGCCACCTCCACCGGCAACAGCTCCGGGGCAAGCAGAAACTCGTCCTCCAGCCGCGACCCCAGGACACCGGTCGACGTTCCGGTGCAGACCAGGTCGACGACGATCGAGGCGTCGACGACGATCACCGCCCGGCGCGCCCCTCGTGCACGGCGGCGACGATGCTCTCCGGGGTGAGCGCGGTCATCTCCGGCTGCCGCGCTCGTCGGCTCAGGAACTCCGAAAGCGTCGGGCGCGAGGCGAGGCGAGTGAGCTCCGTCGACAGATACTGCTGAAGCGACTGTCCTCGCTCGCGCGCGCGTGCGGCGAGCACGGAATGCACGCCCGGATCGAGGTCGCGGATGAGGACGTTCGGCATGCTTACAGTATGCATGTACGGCTCCTTTCGTGACTACCCCTCGAGTATCGGGGACCGAAGGCACGCTCTCCGGCCCCGGAACCGCGACCCGTGGAGAACCGGCAAACTCCCCGCCGCGCGCAGGAGAGGCCCGGGGCGAACCCCGGGCCTCTCCTGTGCAGAGGGACTCAGCCGCGTCGCCGCCGCCAGAGCCCCGCGCCGAGGGCGCTCAGCGCGAGAGCCCCGACAGCCACCGCCAGCCAGGTCATCCCCTCGGCGCCGGTCGTGGCCAGCGCCCCGCCCGCGGCGGTCGCGGCCGCGGTGACCGTGAGATCCGCGCGGGCCAGCTCGGCGCCCTCGGTGTCCGTCGCGACGAGCGCGTGGGCACCCGCGGGCGTGGCCGCCGGGATGAGGACGGTCGCGACCGCGCCGCCGTCGGCGGCGATCGTCACCTCGCCCACGCGGACCGGCTCCGAGTGGAGCCAGAGCTGCACGACCGCCTCGGGGTCGAAGCCGCGGAGCTGCACGCGGAGGGAGTCTCCTGCCACCGCGGTGCCGACCGACGGGGTGAGGACGGCTTTCTTCGCCGGCTTCGCCTTCTTGACCTTGAGGTCCGCGCCGGCCACCTCCGCGCCGGAGGCGTCCTTGACGAGGAAGCGGTGCTTCCCGACCGTCGCATCCGCGGGGATGAGCACGCGGGTGGTCAGCGCGCCGTGCGCATCGACCGTCGCGTCCGCGAGCCGCACGCCGTCCAGCCAGAACGAGACGGCGGCGCCGGGCGCGAAGCCTGAGAGCACGGCCTCGACCGTCTCCCCTGCGCGCACGGAATCCGCGCCGAGCGCGAGCACCGGATCGGTCTCCGGGGCGCACGCCCCGAGGTCGTCCGCTGGTCGCTTCTCCGGGGCGTGCCCCGTCTGCGGGGACGTGACACCGTACACCGCCATCTCCGCCACGGCCGCGAACGGCGTGCCCGAGATCGACGAGGTCGCCGTCACCCGCACGTATCGCGCGGTCGTCGCGGCGAAGTCGACATCCTGCCACTCCGCGACGTTCTTCCACTCACCCACCGCCACGTCGGTGAAGGTCTGCCCGTCGGTGGAGACCGCGACCTGGAAGCCCTTGATGGGGCCGTTCTGGTTCGCGCCGCGCCGCAGGTAGGAGATGCCGTCGACCGTCTCCGCGGAACCGAGGTCGAACGTGAGCACGTGCGGATACCCGGGGGCGTCGCTGCTCCAGCGGCTGTGCCAGAACGTCCCGGCATTGCCGTCGAGCATGTTCGTCGCTGTGCCGTCCTCACCCGCGGTCTCCTCGGAGCTCGCGGTCGCCGTGATCTGCGCGTTCGGGATGCGGGCGCGGGAGGCCACAGCCGCCTCCTGCGCGGTCTGCACGGTCCGCACGTCGCAGTCGACGAGGTAGGTGGCCGCGATGCCGATGCTCACGGCGGAGCCCGCGGCCGACGCCGGTGCCGTCAGCAGCCAGTCCGTCGTCACGCTCTCGCCGGGGGCGACCTTCGCGAACAGGTTCGACGACCCGTCTGCGACCTCGACGGTGTAGCCCTCCGGGAGGTCGAGCTGCACGCCGACGTTCTCCGCCAGGATGTCCTCGCTGTTGGTGAAGGTCGTGGTGAACGGGGTCTGCGCCCCGGGGCTCAGGGTCACGGCCTCGCCGGAGACGGTGGCGCACGGCGTGCCACCCTCCGTCGGACCGAGGTCGGTGACCGTGAAGTCGTCGAGGACGAAGTCGACGTCCGGGCCGCCGACCCGCTCCAGACCGACCCACGTGTAGTCGCCGCACCCCACGATCACGTCCTCCTGGAACGCGGTGGTCTCCAGGGCCTGCACGACGGGGGTGCGACGCAGGGTCGTCGAGGAGATCTCCCCGTCGAGCACGGCGTCGGTGCCGGTCAGCCAGCGGTAGGCCCCGCTCGCGCCGGCCTGGTAGTCGAACCCGATGCGGTAGGTGTGCCCGGCCTGCAGCGGCACCAGCGTGGGGTCGGTCCGGTAGACGACGCCGGAGTTCTCGGAGTGGGACATCAGCGAGTGCTCACCGGTGAGGGTGGTGTCCACCGCCAGCCCCGCGAGGGCTCCGCTGTCGAACGGCTTGGCTGTGTTGCGCCAGTCGCTCGTCGTGTACGGGTCGTGCCGCCGCGAGATGCTCGTGCGGGGGTCGTCGATGCCGTTGGCGTCGCCCTTCACGAACGGGCCCCACCCGGGCTGGTTGCCCTCGAAGTCGTTCGAGTACACCGTGCCGGCCGCGGCCGGCGCCGTCGTGTCCGCCATCACCCTGGCGTTGTCGATGCGCACCGCCGCGTCGCCGGCGACCGCCGAGACCGAGACGGTCACCTCGCCGGAGGGCGGCGCCAGGAACGACACCGATCCGCGCTGGTAGTACTGTCCGGCCTTCGAGTCGGCGCGCATGTAGTTGTACGTCGGGGACAGGTTCCAGGTGCGGCTCACGACGCCGCCCCCGGTGTCGACCGCGACGCTCACGTCGCGCGTGGCCGTCGGATCGATCTGCACCTGCGCGGAGAACGCGTAGCGCTTCCCGGGGGTGAGGCCGGTGACGGTCTGCGAGATCGCGGAGGGGGACGAGCCGAAGACCGCGATGTTGTCGCCCCGTGAGGCGTTCTTCGCCGCGCCGAGGTCCGTGCGCTCGATGGTCACGTCGCCCCGGGGGTTCCAGCCGTCGAGCGCGCCCGAGTTGAACCCGGGATCGGTCAGGCCCGCGTCGCGGTACTCGATCGCCGCCCGCTGCGCTCCGCCCTGAGGCACGACGACGTAGGCCGTCCCCTTCTCACCGGACAGCGTCAGCTTGCCGTCGACCGCGGTGACGGTGCGCACCTTCTCGCGGCCCTGGTCGCCGAGCGCGAACACGTCGAAGGTCGTGTTCCCGCGGAAGGCGTCCGTGAGACCGAAGGTCTTCTCGCCGCCGGAGGCCGTGAAGAAGTACATCTTGTCCGCGTCGACGGGCGAGCCCGACTCGGCGCTCGACGGCAGCGACTGCCACGGCAGCAGGTAGGAGTCGCCCCGCAGGACGGTCGCGCCGTCCATCGTGACGACCCGCGTGCCGCCGTCGATCCGGGCCGCCACGTCGTCGGTGAAGGTCGCCTCGACCCCCGCCTCGTACGTCTGCAGGTCGAAGTGCTGCAGGAACTTCGTCGGCAGGCTCTGCGACCAGATGTTGCCGATGAAGCCGTCCCAGTTGCGGTTGCCCACCCAGCCCTCGGCGTCGACGAGACGCTGCTGGCCGAGCAGGACGTCGTCGTTCCAGACGTCCGCCTGCGCGTTCTGGATGAACCGCACCATGGTGGAGTTGATGCCCTTGTTGTCCTTACCGCCATAGGCGAGGTCGTTCGGCCAGTGCGACCAGACCGTGCTGTCGACGAACTTGTCGCCCCACTCGGTCGCGACCTCGAGATCCATGGCGTTCAGCTCGTCCGCGAGCTCCTCGGCCACCCAGCCGTTGGAGTAGTACACGTCGATGTAGACGCCGCTGAGCCCCGGCACCTCGTCCCGCAGCTGCTGGAAGCGGTCGAGCACGCGTCCGGTGCCGAGATCGGTCTGCTGGTTGATGTAGTACGACTGGTCCAGCCAGTTCCAGCCCGGCTTGTAGGGCGGTGTGCCATCGAGGATCGCCGCGTCGAACGCGTCCGCCTGCGGGTAGATCTCCGTGGCGTTGACGTGCACGCTCATGTCGGCATTGAGCTTCGCCCCCTCGTCGACGAGGCGGTTGAGGTCGGCGAGGCCGCCCGCACGCTCGTTGTAGTTCCCGCCGTAGTCGGTGTTCGCGGAGTCGTGTCCCTCGCTGCCGAAGCCCTTGTTGAGCACCCACTGCCCGAGGCCGTCGGTCTGGTTCGCGATGCGCTTGGTGTTGTCGAGCACGAGGTCGAAGTAGTTCGTGGCGCTCGAGGCGAAGTTGAACGGGATGCGGCTGACCACGCGGTCGGCCACCCGGTCGGCACCGAGGCGCGGGGCGTCGACCTCGCGGTAGCGGATCGCGGCGTCCTGCCAGTCCACGGTCTCGTCGCCGTTGCGGTCGGCGGTGAGGAGCACCGTGACCTTCGGAAGGGCGTAGGTCGTCACCCGGCTGTCGACGGCGGAGGTCGGATGGATGAGCCAGGTGTTCGAGCCGATCTCCGCGGTCCGGCCGTCGGCCGCAGTCACCCGCGTCGTGAGCCGGGTGTTCCACGAGGCGGTGCCGCCGGAGGCCTGCGTCGTCGCGTTCGTGATCACGCTGCCGGCGAGGGTCCCGTCGCCGAGGAATGCGAAGGCCGCGCCCTTCGTCCCGGTGGCCGTCGCCGCTCCCACCGCGATGTGCTCATCGGCGTTCGTGGTGCTGTTCGGGCTGATCACGGTGCGATCGAGGACGGCGCCGTCCGCGGCCGTCGCGGAGAGGAACGCGTTGTCGGGGAGCGCCAGGGTGTTCACCGCGGCGGAACCGTCCACCCCGGTCACGGTGAACTCGACCGTGCCGTTCGCCGCGACGCGGATGCTGCTGCGCACCGTGACGTCGATGCCGGTCAGGGTCGAGACGTAGTCGACGCCGCTCGCCGTCGCCGTGGAGGTGGTGGTCGACGCATAGGCGGTGCCGTTGACCGCCCAGGTGCGCGGGGAGCTCTTCTGCCCGCCGAGGCGGTCATCGCCCACGCGGTAGCCGAGGATCTGCGGGAACGCGGAGGAGACGGTGGCGGTGGTGCCGCCCGCGGCGATCTCGACGGTGTCCCCGGTCTCCGGCTGCTCCGGCGTCTCCGGCTCCGTGACGATCGGCGGGAGCTCCTCGTCGGAGAGCACCTGGATCTCACCGGCGCCGCCGCCCGTGGTGCCCTGCGCGTCGATGACGAGCAGCGCGACGTATCGGCCGTCCTTCGCGGTCTCCAGCGTGATGCGCTGCTTCTCGTCATTCGCGGTGGGCGCGTGCAGCGTCGCGGCCGCGGCGGCGGCGCCCCATCCCCCATCGGCCGGCGAGGTGCGCGCGGCGTCGGCGTCGTCCGTGACGTACACCTCGACGGTCTTCGCCGCGACGCTCTGCCCGCGCTTGACCGAGTAGTCCAGCCCCTTCACCGAGAGGGACCGCTGCAGGTCGAGGGCGATCCAGTGCGGGAAAGGCGCGTTGGACGAGTACCGCGACGTCCACTGCGTCGCATAGTCGCCGTCGAAGGCGCCGAGAGCCGTGCCGTCGAGCGAGGGCGGCGCCGGATACGGATCCGATTCGCTGGACACCGCGTGCAACCGGTACTCCGTCTGCGGGACGGGGAGGAGATCGGCGGCCTGTGCAGCGGTCGCGGGGAGGAGCGCTCCGCCGAGCGCGAGAGCCGTCGCCAGCAGGGAGCTGATGGCGACGGCGGTGCGCGGCGGTCGGGAAGGTGTCGACACGTCTTGCCTCTCGAACGGTGCGACGGCCGGAGGAAAGGACGCCCCGATGCGCCGCAGGTGGATCATCGATCGGAACCGATGTTTGCGCTATCACCGTAGAGCGAGGGTGTGGCTTAAGACAAGAGTTGAACGCGAAGTATGCGCAAACATTGGCCGAAGGTCATCACCCGCGGCCCGTGTGCGGCTCAGGAGCCGATGAACTCCTCGGTCTCCCCGAAGGACGGCGCCTCCCGGATCTCCACCGTCGCCCCGAGGCCGTCGGTGTCGAGCACCACGATCTCGTTGCGCCCGGCACGCCACAGCGGCGCGGGGGCGTAGAGCGTCTCCTGCGGACCCACGCTCCAGTAACGTCCGAGCAGGAATCCGTTCAGCCACACCATGCCCTTGCCGCCGCCGGGGAAGGCGAGCCACGCGTCCAGCGGTTCAGCGATATCGAACCCGACGACGGCGAGGCCGTCCTTTCCGCCCGACCCGGCGGCGTCCGCCGCCGGTGCCGTCTGCGGCAGGAGGCGATGCGTCCAGCCGTTCACAAGGCGGCGGCCGATCATCACACCGCGCATGATGCCCTTGCCCTCGCCGGTGTACGGCCCGTAGTTGATGCGTCCGAGGCTCTCGACGACGAGCGTCAGCCGACCGGAGCCGCCGTCCACGGGGAGAGCGAGAGACGTCTCGCCGTCCCGCTCGAGCACACCGAGGCGACGGTCGTCGAGGAAGACGACCGCGCGATCGTGCAGGCCATCGATGGTCAGTGTCGCCTCGTCGGGGAACGACACGTCGGCCTCGTAGGCGACTAGGCCGTCCTCCGCCCCGAGCTGCTCGAAGGTGAGTGGACGGGGCGAGAGCGCGCCCGCCGCAGGGGTCGCCCGGACCACGTCGAGCAGAGCCGCCCGCGGCTCCAGGGGCGCGGACGCCGCGGACTGCCGCCGCGGCTGGTCGGGGACCGGCGGCAGCTCGTCCGCGTGGAAGGGGGCGAAGAGCGCGCGAAGCGCATGGAACTTCTCCCCGAGGGTGCCGTCCTCGCCGATCGGGGCGTCGGAGTCGTAGCTGGTCACCGTGGGCTGCAGCACGAGGTCGTGGTTCGCGCCGTTCCACAGGCCGAAGTTGGTGCCCCCGTGCGCCATGTAGAGGCTGACCGAACCGCCCTCGTCGAGGAGCTCGCGGATCGTCCCGCCCATGCTGTCCGCCGACCGCACATGGTGCCGCTCGCCCCAGTGGTCGAACCAGCCGCCCCAGAGCTCGCTGCACATGAGCGCCTCCCCGTGCCGACGCAGGGAGGCCGCCACCGGCACCCCGGTGCCGAAAGTGAACGTCGTCATCGCGCCCGGCAGGCTCCCGTGCGCGATCATGTCCGGAGTGATCCCGTCGGCCGTCGTCAGCATCTCCACCATGCCCCGTCGCCGGAGCCCGTCACGCAGGTGGGCGAGGTAGGCGGCGTCGCTGCCGAACGATCCGTACTCGTTCTCGATCTGGATCGCCACGATCGGCCCGCCGTACGCGGCCTGCAGGGGCGCGAGCCGCGGAAGCAGCGCGTCGTACCAGGCATCGACGGCGGCGAGGAACGCGGGGTCGCTCGTCCGCAGCGCCGCGACCCGCCCGGTGAGCCAGAAGGGGAGACCGCCGTTGGACCACTCCGCGCAGATATAGGGGCTCGGCCGGAGGAACACGTCGAGGCCGACCTCGCCGGCCAGCCGCACGAAGCGCTCGACGTCCTGCCAGCCGTCGAAGCGGATGTCCCCTTCGACCCGTTCGTGGAAGTTCCAGGCGACATAGGTGTCGACCGTGTTCGCGCCCATCGCGGCGAGTCGGCGCAGGCGGTCCTCCCACTGGTCCGGGTGCACGCGGAAATAGTGGATCGAGCCCGACAGGATGCGGTGCGGCGCACCGTCGCGGAGGATCTCCCCGTCGCGCCAGGACAGGGCGGGGGCGCCGGGGGCAGCGGCGTCTGTCGGCGCGGCGACGGCGGTGGAGAAGCCGTCGGAAGCCGCGGCGAGAAGGTCGGACATTGCACTCCCAGCTGAATTGTTTGCGTTCACATTATCGCATCGCCGATGTCCGCGCTCCCTGGTTTTCCGCCGATGGATCGCTACCATTGGGGCATGTCCCCTCGCCGTCCGAAAGACGACCGCGCCCCCAGCCAGGTCGACGTCGCCCGCCTCGCCGGCGTCTCCACCCAGACCGTCTCGCGCGTGATGTCCGGACAGGACAACGTCCGCCCGGAGACCGCACGACGGGTTCTCGCCGCGGTCGAGGAGCTCGGCTACCGGGTGCACGCCGCCGCCGCGTCGCTCGCCTCGGGCCGCACCCGTGTGCTCGGCGTGATCGTGGTCTCGACCGATCGCTACTCCTCCGCCGCGCTCGGCGTCGGCATCCAGCAGGCCGCGGCGGCGAACGGCTACACCGTGACCACGGCGGCGGTGGCCGACCACGCCTCGGACGACGCGTTCCTCGAGGCCTTCGATCGCCTGGAGCGGCAGGGCGCGGAGGGCATCATCCTCGGTGTTCCGATCGCCCTGGACACGCCGGCGATGCGGGCGCGTACCGAACGGACGCCCGCCACCCGGAGTGAGCGCACCTCCCTCGAGGAGGACGCCCCGCTCGCGGTCGACCAGCGCGCGATCGCCCGCCTCGCCGTGGAGCATCTCCTCGACCTCGGCCACGAGACCGTGTGGCATGTCTCCGGCGACGACTACTGGACGGAGACGCAGCAGCGCAGCGAGGCCTGGGAGCAGACGCTCCGCGAGCGCGGCATCGTCCCGCCGCCCGTGATCCCGGCGGACTGGACCCCGGAGTCCGGGTACCGGGCGGGCCGCACGATCGCCGCGATCCCCGAGGCGACCGCGGTCTTCGTCAGCAGCGACGAGATGGCGTTCGGCCTCATCCGCGCCCTGCATGAGGCGGGGCGCAGCGTGCCGGAGGACATCTCCGTCGTGAGCGTCGACGACATCGCCCTCGCCGCCTACGCCTCCCCCGCCCTGACCACCGTCCGTCAGCCGTTCGAGGCCATGGGCCGCGCCGCCGCGCTGCGGCTCATCACCCAGATCGAGGGCCACGACCCGGTCGGCGAGATGCCCTCCACCGACCCGCAGCTCATCGTGCGCTCCTCGACCGCGCCGCCTCGCGTCACGCGCTGACGGCCATCGTCACCAGCGGCCGTGACGCCGCTCCCACTCGTCCTCGATCGTGCGGCGGCGACCGGCGATGATGCCCGCGGGCACCGAGACGACCAGCACCCCTGCCACCACGAGAAGCGGCACCTGCCACCCTCCGCTGGTGTCGTGGAGAAGGCCGACGAGGAGCGGGAACACCGCCGCGATCGCGTAGCCGATGCTCTGCACGAAGCCGCTGAGGGCGACCGCGCTCTCCGGCGTACGGGCCCGGATGCTCAGGAGCACGAGGCTCAGCGGGAACATGATCGCGGTGAGCCCGAAGATCGCCACCCACAGCGGCAGCGCGACGGTCGGGAAGAGCAGGAGACCGGCGAGCCCGACGAGACCGGCCACCACGGCCACGAAGAACAGCGGGCGGGTGGCCTGGAACCGCACGACGAGCACCGGCACGAGCATGGAGCAGGGCAGTCCGACGAGGGCGAAGAGCGAGAGCAGGAAGCCGGCGGTCGCCGGGGTCACGCCACCGAGGTCGACGAGGATGGTGGGCAGCCAGGCGAAGGCGACGTAGGCCATGGTCGACGACGTGCCGAACACGAGCGCGAGGGCCCACGCCAACGGCAGCCGCCAGAGCCGGCCGAAGACGCGGGGGCTCGCCGACTGCGTCGTGATCGGCCCGGTCGAGGCGGCGACCGCGTCGCGCACATCGTCCACGCCGTCGGTGGGGTCGGGAACCAGGAGCTCCGTCGGCACCGCGCGGTCGTCGCCGCGGGAGCGCACCAGCAGCGTGACCCAGGGCACGAGCGCGAGGGCGGCCACCACGCCCCACATACCCAGCGAGATCCGCCACCCGAGCGAGTCGGCGACGGGGACGGCGACCAGCGGCGGGAGGAAGGTCGAGACCGCGAGCGTCGTGGAGTATGCGGTCATCATGACGCCGAGCCGGTCGGCGAAGTACTTCTTGACCAGCGGCGGCAGCAGGACGTTGCCCGATCCCACACCGGCGAACACGACGGCGGTCGCGGCCAGCAGACTCCAGGAGTCGGGGGCGAGGCCGCGCAGCAGCATGCCCGCCGCCATCAGCACGATCGCCACGACCGCCATCCGCTCCAGCCCGAACCGGCGCTCGAACAGCGGGGTCAGCAGTCCGAACAGCGCGAAGCAGACGGGCGGAGCCGCGCCGATCAGCCCCACGATCACGGGGGCCACCGGGAAGTCCTCGGCGACGTGGTCGAGGACAGGAGAGAGCGAGGCGACCGCCGACCGCAGCGAGAACGCGACCAGCACGATCCCGATCAACGCGAGGGCGCGCCCCTGCCAGAGGGGTCGGCCCTGCGGCGAGCTCAGGGACCCGGACATCAAGAGGTCTGCGACCCCTCCACCCAGGCGAGGTACTCGTCGGTGACGGTGCCGGTGACGTAGCGGCCGTCGAAGCAGCTCATGTCGAGGTCTTCCAGTACGGAACCTTCGGTGATCGCGGCCTTCAGGTCGTCGACCTCCTGGTACACGAGGTGGTCGCAGCCCAGCTCCTCCGCGATCTCGGGGATCGTGCGGCCGTGGGCGATGAGCTCGTGCCGCGAGGGCATATTGATGCCGTACACGTGCGGGTGCCGGACGGGCGGGGCGGCGGAGGCGAAGGTCACCGAGGCGGCTCCGGCATCCCGGGCCATCTGGATGATCTCCTTCGAGGTGGTGCCGCGCACGATGGAGTCGTCGATCAGCAGCACGTTCTTGCCCTGGAACTCCGTCGACATGGCGTTGAGCTTCTGACGGACGCTCTTCTTGCGCACCGCCTGCCCCGGCATGATGAAGGTGCGGCCGACGTAGCGGTTCTTGTAGAAGCCCTCGCGGTACTCGATGCCGAGCTTGCGGGCGACCTCCATGGCCGCGGGACGGGACGAGTCGGGGATCGGCATGACCACGTCGATCTTGTCCATCGGCACGTGCTTCGCGATCGTGTCGGCGAGCTTGTCGCCCATCCGCAGGCGGGACTCGTACACCGAGATGCCGTTCATGACGGAGTCGGGACGAGCGAGGTAGACGTACTCGAAGGCGCAGGGTGCGAGGTGCGTCTCGGTGGCGCACTGCTTCGTGAACAGCTCGCCCTCGTTCGTGATGAACACGGCCTCGCCGGGCTCGACCTCGCGCACGACCTCGTAGTCGCCGTTCTCCAGCACGAGGGACTCGCTCGCCACGACCCACTCGTCCTTGCCCTCGGCTCCGGGGACCGTGGAAGGGCGGCGGCCCAGGATCAGCGGACGGATGCCGAACGGATCGCGGAACGCGAGCAGGCCGTAGTTGGCGATGACGGCGATCACCGCGTACGCGCCCTCGATGCGGTCATGCGTGCGGGCGACGGCCTCGAAGATCCGGTCCGGGTCGAGGTCGACCGTGGAGGTCGTGGCCTGCAACTCACCGGCGAGCACGTTGAGCAGCAGCTCGGTGTCGCTGGACGAGTTCAGGTGCCGACGGTCGCGCTGCGCCATGTCGGCGGCGAGCTCGCGCGTGTTCGTGAGATTGCCGTTGTGGATGAGGATGATGCCGTAGGGCGCGTTCACGTAGAACGGCTGCATCTCCTCTTCACTGGACGCGGTGCCCTTGGTGGCGTAGCGGACGTGGCCGAGACCGACGTTGCCCAGCAGTCCGCGCATGTCGCGGGTGCGGAACGCCTCGCGCACCATCCCCTGGGCCTTGGCATTGTGCATGACGCCGTTCGCCTCGGCGGTGGCGATACCCGTCGCGTCCTGCCCGCGATGCTGCAGCAGCAGGAGGGCGTCGTAGATGTCCTGATTGACCGGGGCAGAGCCCACCATTCCGACGATGCCGCACATGGGCTCTTACTTCGCTCCGTCCGCGTAGGCGCCGACGAGGCGCACTGCTCCACCATCGACGCCCTTGGCGCCCTGTTCGAATTCACCGGCCGGACGCGGGCCGAAGCCCACCGTGCCGACCTGCCAGGAGGGCATGCCCTCGGCGTTCAGCGCCGCGATCGCGGCGTCCGTCCTGTCCGCCGCCACCACGGCGAGGAATCCGATGCCGAGGTTCCAGGTGCCCTCGGCGGATTCCAGCGTGGAACCGGCGATGTCGCTCAGCACGCGGAACACCGGGCTCGGCGACCAGGTGCTGCGGTCGACCTCGACCCAGCTTCCCTGGGGGAGTACGCGCGCGAGGTTCGCCGCGATGCCGCCGCCGGTGACGTGGCTCAGCGCGTGGACCCCGCCGGAGGCCTCGATCAGGCGCAGCAGCGGCAGCGTGTAGAGGCGCGTGGGCTCGAGCAGAGCCTCGCCCCAGGTCGAACCGAAGTCTGCGGCGTTGTCGCCGTAGGAGATCCCGGCTCGGGTGATGATGTGGCGCACGAGCGAGTAGCCGTTGGAGTGCAGGCCGCTGGAGGCGACCGCGATGACCGCATCGCCGTCCTGCACGCGCTCCGCGCCGAGGATGGCGTCGGCCTCGACCACTCCCGTCGCCGCGCCGGCGACGTCGTAGTCACGAGGGCCCAGGAGACCGGGGTGCTCCGCCGTCTCGCCGCCGACGAGCGCGGTGCCCGTCGCGGCGCACGCCTCGGCGATGCCGCGCACGATGTCGGCGATCCGCTGGGGGACGACCTTGCCGCAGGCGATGTAGTCGGTCATGAACAGGGGCTTCGCGCCCACGACGACGATGTCGTCGACGACCATGCCGACCAGGTCCTGGCCGATCGTGTCGTGCTTGTCGATGGCCTGCGCGATGGCGACCTTGGTGCCGACGCCGTCGGTGCTGGTCGCGAGCAGCGGACGCCGGAAGTCGCGCAGGGCGCTGGCGTCGAACAGACCGGCGAAACCGCCGACACCGCCGAGCACCTCGGGGCCGTGCGTCGCGCGCACGGACGACTTCATCAGTTCGACGGCGAGGTCACCCGCCGCGGTGTCGACGCCGGCTTCGGAATAGGGGTTGGTGGGGGAGGCAGCCACTCGAACAGCCTACCGCCCGCGGGCGCCCCGTCGGCTCGCGGCCCGCTTCGAGCGCGGGGCGGATCGAGTGATACCGAACCGTCCTCATCTGTAGCGTAATCATCCGCGTATGTGAGAGTCTGTCGGCGAATCGGGCGGGCTCGACGACCGGGTGTCCCGGAAAGAACAGGAGACGTGGACTGTGCGCATACAGAAGAAGAGAACGGAGCGACGACGCAGGCGAAGCCGGGGCGTGGCGAGCAGCGCCGTCGCCCTCCTGGCCCTGGTCGGGCTCGCGATGCCGCCGACGGCGCAGGCGGCGGAGCTGGATGCCATCACGGCGGTGACGGTGGTGGAACCGACAGGCGGCATCCACCTGTACGACACCCTCCGACTCGAGGCCACCTGGGCCGTTCCGGACAGCGCGCAACCGGGGGACACCTTCTCGCTCGCCTTTCCCACGACGCCCCGCTTCGTCGGGGTGGCTGCGACGTTCCCCCTGCGGGACCCCGCCGGCGCGACCGTCGGCACCTGCACCGTCGCGGCGACCGCCATCGCCTGCACGCTGAGCGACTACGTCCTCACGCATGACAACGTCCACGGCACCCTGTTCTTCCAGATGAAGGCGGAGGAGACCACCGAGGAGGACACCGTGACGTTCACCACCGGGAACGGTGGTCCGATCACCGTGGAGATCCCCGGCGGCAGCGTGGGCCCCCAGCGCCCGGAGCCGGTGCCGACGGATGCGACCAAGTCGGGCGTGCAGACAACCGACGGGACGATCGAGTGGTACATCTGGGTCCCCGGACGACTGCTCGGTGGAGAACGCCCGACCCTCACGGACACCGCGACCCCGGGACTGAACCTGCTGCCCGACACCGTGGCGATCGGCTCGGTCGCGACCGACGCGTGGGCAGGCGGCCTGTTCGACGCGGCGGACTTCCAGCCGCTCTCGGCGGGGTCGGACTTCGTCCTCACGCCGGGCGACGCCGGCTCGTCGTTCACCGTGGAGCTCACGGCGCCGGCGCAGGCCGACCGCCTGTATCGGCTGTCGTATCAGACCGCGCTGCCGGCGGATGCGCACAACGGCCAGGAGTTCGCGAACACCGTCTCCGGATCGAGCGTCACCACCACCACGGCGACCGTGACCGCGAGCGTGGCGGGCGGCGACGGCGAAGGGGACGGGCGCGGCGGGTTCTCGGTCGCGAAACGGATCGTCGGCGAGGGGGCACCCCTCGTCCCGGCCGATGCGACGTTCGCCGTCGACTACTCCTACCCCATGGCGGACGGCCCGGTGACCGGCACACTCACGCTGCCCGCGGACGGAACCGCACACGCCGTCGGGCGGATCCCGGTCGGAGCGGTCGTGACGCTGTCCGAGCACCGCGCCGATGCCGTCCCCGGCGTCGTGTGGGGAAGCCCGCAGTTCACCGGCGACGGGGTGACCGCGACCGACGGAGGCGCACAGCTCACGATCAGCGCGGATTCCGTCGTGACCGTCGAGCTGCGTAACCCGACCACGCTCTCCCCGCCGTCCCCGACCACGCCGCCGGCCACGGTCGAGCCGCCCTCCCCCTCGGCTCCCGCGACGCCGCCCGCTCCCCCCTCCCGGGGCCTCGCGGCCACCGGCGGCGACGCCGGCGGCCTGATCGGACTCGCCGCCGGGGCGGTGCTGGCCCTCGCGGCGGGGGTCCTGCTCAGCCGGCGCGTCCGGACCCGCGCAGACTCCGCACCGGGACGCACCGGCATCGAGACCTGACCCGGCCCGCGGCACGCGAAGGGCCCGGTCCGACGGATCGGACCGGGCCCTTCCTGTGGCGGGTGCGCGGGGATCAGTTCCCGCCGGCGACGTTGTCGCGGGCGTCCTGCGCGCTGCTCTTGACCTCGTCGACCGCGTGGGTCGCGTCGTCACGGACGTGGGCGGCGGCACCGGCGGCCTCGTCCTTGACGGTGGCGAAGGCCTCCTGCGCCGGCTCCTTGAGATCCTGGCCGATGGTCTTGGCGACGTCGGTCGCCTCGTCGACGAGAGGCTGCGCCTTCTCCTTGATGTCCTCGGCCAGTTCCTTCTCCTTCGAGGAGGCGGGGATGACGGCGGCCACGACGAGCCCCGCAGCGAAGGCCATGAGCCCCACCGCCAGCGGATTGCCCTGCGCCTTGGCCACGGTGTGCCGTCCGGCGTCGGCGACCGAGGAGGAGGCGTCCCCCAATCGGTCCCCGGCGTCGTCGGCGGCGCCCATGACACGGTCGACCGCCGAGCGCACGGCGCCCTTCATCTTCTGCGTCTGCCGGTGCACGACCTTCGAGGGGGTGACCTTGTCGGCGAGGGCGTCGACGTCCCTGCCGAACTCCGCTCGGGTCCGCTCGATGTCGGCGCGGATCGCTTCGGGTGAATCGCTCATTTGTTCTCCTCATTCCTCTTCACCGCATCGGGGATGCGCTTGAGGCTGTCCACGGTGCGCGGAGCCCCTTCGATGCTCTTCAACTGCTTGCGTCCCATCACGAACAGGACGAGGGCGATCAGCGCCCAGATGACGGCGACGATCACGGCCGACCAGCCGAGGCCGGTGACATAGGCCCCGAGGGCCCACCAGAGGGCGACCGACAGGAAGAACACGGCCATGAGTGCGCCGTATCCCGCTCCGCCGAGCATCCCCGCCCCCCGGCCCGCGCGCGTGGCGGACTGCTTGAGCTCGGCCTTGGCGAGCTCCAGCTCCTGCCGCATGAGGGTCGACAGATCGGTGGTGACCTCGCTGAGCAGATCGCCGAGTGACGTGGTCTCGGCCTTCTGCTCCGAGGGCGTGGGGGTGGCGTCGGTCATGGTCGCCCCTCTTCGTCGGATCCGCGGGTGGCGGCGTCGGTGCGGTCGTAGAGCGGGGTGTCCCCGTCGTCGACCGTCTCGCCGCGCGGCGTGACGCCCCACGGGGCGGTGCCGGCGTCGATCCCGCTCATGCCGTCCGGCGCTCCGGGCACGGTGCCGTCGGTGGGCAGCGGCGGCTCACCGAGAGTGGTGTTCTCTGCGGTGCCCGCGCCTCCGACCACTCCCGCGGCGCCCGCGCTGCCGGGGACGGCGCCGGGCGTGGTCGCCGGGGCGACGACGGGACGCGGCGGGACCGCGGGTGCCGCCGCTCCCGCCACCGACGGGGAGCCGGAGCCCGATGCCGCGCCGGACGAGGCGGACTCCGCGGCGCCCTCGGAGAGCGCCCTGGTCAGCCGGCCGGCGACGAGACCGGCGAGTGCGGCCACCGCGATGAACGTGCCGGGCTTCGCCCGCGCGTAGGACTTCACCTCGGTGAGCAGCGACCCGGGGTCGCGGTCGCCGATCCAGCCCGCGATGCCCTGGATGCGCGTCGATGCCTGGCGCACGAGGTCGGCGGCGACACCGCCGTCGGAACGCTCCGCCATCGTGCCCAGCTCCCCGCCCACGGACCGGAGTCCGTCCGCGACGCGGCGCTGCTGCACCGCCGCCTGCTCCGACAGCTCCGTCTTGGTCTGGTGGTACAGGTCGCGCACCTGATCCTTGGCCTCGTGGGCGACCGCCCCCGCTTCGGCCTTTGCCGTCTCGACGACGTCCGCGGCCTGGCCCTTCGCCGTGTCGGCGACACCCGCGGCCTCATGCGCGGCGGTCCGGACGGCGCCCGGAGACTCGGTCGTACCGCTGCCCGCGGCACCTTCTGCATTGCTCTGCGACATCGTTCTTCCTCTCGACTCCCGCCGACGGCCGCCGACGTGTGAGCAGGTTTACCCCCGGGTGCGGCGATCACAGCGAGGGTTGACGCGGCTCGCAGTGGGCATTACCGTGCCGGGACTCCGCACGGCTGCCGCACCCGCCTACGATGGGGGCCATGGCCGACAAGCCGCAGTGGCTCATCCGCGAAGACGCGAGCGTCCCCGTGCTCGTCGCGCTCGCCCTGCGCCAGCTGCTGGGCATCAGGGCGCCCCTCGATCTGCCGTCCCTCCGCGACCTGTCCGTGCGCGCGCCCGATGCTCCGGACGCCTCCCCCGAGGTCGAGACGCAGTGGCAGGGCTACTGGGACATGACCGTGGAGCCGCGGGCCCACCACTCCGGCGTCCCGCTCGAGCTGATCGACGGTTTCGACACCCTGGTGGCCCTCCCGGCGACCGGCGCCGAAGCGCTCTCGACCGCGATCCGTCCGCATGCCGGCACTGCGCTCCGGTATGCCAACGCCGCGCACGACCGATACGTCGGGTCGATGAAGAGCCACACGGGCGGAGACGCCTATCGGGCGTACGCGAGCGCGATCGCGGAGTTCGAACGCGATATCGGACGCCGCGCGCACTCGTTCGAGCTGAACGTGCAGGTGCTGCCGCTGTCGCAGCGCGGGATCTGGTGGATCGGCGACCTCACGGTCGCGGTGACCGATGGGCTCCGCCGGGACGTCGTGGCGTTCGACTCCGCCATCCGTCCCGTGATCGCCGAGCTCGCCTAGGCGCGGTCGGTCGTCGTGTCGTCCTCGTCGATGACGGTCTCCCGGTCGACCCTCACGACGCGGTCATGGCGGCGGGCGATCCGCTCGAGAACGAGACCGGCGACGCCACCCAGCGCCAGCCCGATCGGCACGGTCCACAGCAGCAGGAAGCCGAAGACCTGACCAGGCGGGTAGACGACGTCGAGCGCCTGCGACTGCTCGAAGCTGCCGACCATCGTGAAGATGCCGGCGGCGATGATGCCCAGCACGACCCCGATGCCCATGAGCACGCCGTACCGCGGTACGCGGCGCACGGTCGCTTCGACGGTCTGGTGGGTGTCGTGGGAGGGCATGCCTCCATTGTCCCACCCTCTGCGGGCGTACGCAGCCGCACACGGAACCGCCCTCCCCGATCACCGGGGAGGGCGGTTCCGGTAGCCGCCGGACTCAGACCTCGGTCGTCGTCTCGGCCGGCTCCCCCCTCCGGGTGCGACGCACGATCAGCACGCCGCCCGTCGCGGCCAGCGCCACGACCACCAGACCGCCCACGATCCAGGGCCACACCGGAGCTTCCTCGGTGGCGACCGGCGCGCTGATCGCGGTCACCGCCGCGTCCGCCTCGGCCTCCGGCTCGGACTCCTCCTCGGCGGGAGTGCCGCAGGCGCCGTCGACCGGGATCACGGCGGAGACCGGGTCGAGCTCCTCGCCCGCCTCATACGTGCCGAACGCGGAGGCACCGGCCGCGGTCAGCGTCGTGGGAACCGCATCGAGGGTCAGCGCGCCGTCGACGACGGCGGCGTCCGCGAGGGCGAACTCGGCGAGACGCACGCCCTCTTGCGCCACCGCTTCTCCCGCCTGCGTGGTCCCGGTCACGTCGAACACGAGGTAGCCGGTGTCGCCCGTGAGCTCGACCCGCGCGTTCGCCAGCGTCGTGTTCAGCGCCCCATCGTGGCCCGTGAAGGTGATGCTGCCGCCGTAGGTGACCAGGCCCGAGCCCGCCGCGTCGTGCAGCGAACCGGTGCCGTTCGACCACACGAAGGCGGGGTACTCGTAGGCCACGTCGGTGAGCGTCCAGCCGCCCCGCGCGATGCCCTCGATGTACGTGCGGAACGACTCCTTGTAGCCCCAGTGCAGGGTCGCCCCCTCGACCGTGCACACGCCGATCTCCGTGGTCGCTCTGGCGAGCGTGAACGCGAGACCGCGATCGACCGAGCCCTGGAAGGTGAGCGTGTGCTCGCCGTCCGCGAGTGTGGCCGGGAGGGCACCCGACCACGTCGCGACGCCCGCCGCGTCGGCCGTCACCGTGCCGAGCAGCACCGGGGTCGAGTACACGACGACCTTGATGCCCTCCTCGTTCGCACGGAAGCCGGAGGCGGAGACCGTGGCCGTCTTCCCGGCGGCGAGCGCGGCGAGGTTCTCCTCGTCGACCTCGATGCCGGCCGCCGTCGGCGCGGTCGTCGGGAGCGTGGCCTTCGGGACGACCGCGGCCGCCGCGACCGTTCCCGTCGTACCCGACGGAGCGGCGGCGACGGAGCCGATCGTGAACGAGACGGGGTTGAGCGTGGTGCCGTACCCCGAGAGGACGCGGTCGCGTCCGGCATCCGTGAGGGCGGCGGGTGCCGCCGTGTAGGTGACGGCGCCACCGGCCGTCGTGCGGACGGCGCGGGAGAGGTCGAGGGTCGCGAACGGCACCTGCGCACCCCCGCTCGTCACGAACAGCGTGGCGGAGGACGCCGAGGTGATCCGGATCATCGGATCGGCGACCGTGACGTCGAGCACCCCGTGGTGGCCGGTGAAGCGCACGGCACCGCGGTAGACGACACTGCCGCGTCCGGAAGCCGCGTCGAAGTCGCCGCCCACGGTCTGCCCGAACTGGAACTGGCCGCCGGACCGGGTGGCGCCACCGGACACGGCGATCGCGCCCTGGGCGATCGGGCCGGTGATGTAGTTCGTGAACGAGGACGAGATGGCCCAGCGCAGCGACCCGCCTGGGACGGTCGCGGCCGGCTTCGTCGGCGTCACCGGGGGCTTCGGCGTGACCGGGGGCTTCGGCTCGGTCGGCTTCTCGCCGAGCAGTGCGCGCCACTGCGCGTCGGTGATCGTGACCGCTGCGCGCGCGTAGATGGTGTCGGCGGTCGGCATCGTGTGCTGCTGCCACACGATCGCCTCGTATGTCTTCGTCCGGTCGAGGTTCTTCGCCGCCGCGTTCAGGTCGACGGCGAAGACTCCGAAGCCGATGTTCCGGACGTACTGCATGGCGAGGAAGCCGCCGCCGGCGGTCACGTCGGACTCCGTCCCCGCCTCGATGAGCGCCACGTAGGCGCCGGTGACCGCGCCGAGGTCGGCGGCAGTGACCTTCACCGTGAGCCCGTCCGCGGCGGTGGCGCCGGTGACGGCGGTCGTGACCGACGGTCCGGAGGAGGGCAGCAAGGCGTTCCACTGCGCGTCGGTGACCGTGACGGTGGAGCGCGCGTAGATGGTGTCCGCGGTCGGCATCGTGTGCTGCTGCCACACGATCACCTCGTACGTCTTCGAGCGGTCCAGAGCACTCGCCGCCGCGGTCAGGTCGACGCTGAAGCCGCCGCCGGTGATGCCGCGCACGTACTGCATCGCGAGGAAGCCGCCTCCGGCGGTGACGTCGGCCTCCGTACCCTTCTCGATCAGCGCGGCGTAGGCACCGGTGACGGCACCGAGCTTCGTCGCCGCGGCCGTGACCGTGAGGCCGTCCTCGGCCGTCGCCGCGGTCACGGTGGTCGTCAGCCCCGAGGCGAGGCGGTAGTCCAGAGCGACGCTGCGCTCCTGGTCGGCGTTGACGACACCGCCTGCCGGGTAGGTGTACACGCCGTAGGAGCCGGGCGTCGCCGGGGTGTCCTTGAGCGTGAGCGTGACCTGGAACGAGCCGTCGGGCGAGATGTCCACCCACTGTGCGCGGATCGCACCCTGGTACTGCGTCGGGACCTGGGTCAGCACATCCTCGGCGAGCGCCCAGGCCTGAGCACCGACCGAACGCGCCGAGGACGGCGCCCCCTGCGAGGGCTGCCACGTCGCGGCGAAGTTGCCGAAGACCACATAGGCGCCCTGGGGCAGGTTCGACGGGATCGGGACGCCGCGTCCGCCGACGTTCGCGGTCGGGTCGTATCCGGTGCCCTTGACGACGATCTCGTCGCCGGCCTGGAGGCGAGCGCCCGCAGCGGGCGTCGTGCCGTCGGCGAGGAACACCTCGATGGCGGCTTCGGCGGGCGCCGGCTCGGTCTCGCCCGGGGCCGTCTCCCCGGGCTCCGTCTCCCCGGGCTCGGCCTCCCCGGGCTCGGTCTCCCCGGGCTCGGTCTCCCCGGGCTCGGTCTCTCCGGGCTCCGTCTCGCCGGGAGTCGTCTCCCCCGGCTCCGTCTCGCCTGGAGTCGTCTCTCCCGGCTCCGTCTCACCCGGCTCGACGGGCGTCGTTCCGAAGACCGTGTCCCACTGCGCAGCTGTCACCGTGACGTCGCCGCGGCCGTAGATCGTGGCGGCTGTCGGCGCGGTGTGCTGCTGCCAGACGAGCACCTCGTACGTCTTCGTCCGGTCCAGGGACGCCACGGGCGCCTGCAGCGTGAAGGACGCGGCCCCCTGCTGCACGCTCGGGAAGGGCAGCGCGAACGCGGCGTAGCCACCACCGGCGGAGATGCCGCTCTCGGTGCCCGACACGATCAGTGCGGCATAGACGCCCGTCACGTCGGGCAGGCCCTCGGCCCGCACCTGCACGGTGAGGCCGCTGGTGTCGGCGGACGACACCGCCGCGGTGACGGTCGCCGCAGCCGCGTGGGCCGGTGGGCTGACCATCGCCCCGGCGGCGACGAGGACGAAGGAGACGAGGGCGGCGAGCAGGACACGCAGGCGTGTGCTCGCTGAGGGCGTATGTGCTGTGGCGTTCACGGTTCTCCGCGGCGCGCCGGGCGCGATCGATCGCGCGCCCCTGCGGCGCCGCACGGCAGTCGGGCGAGGGTGGACTTTGGTTAGGCTTGGCTAAGCAAGCCGCCGATCCCGAGCGTAGAGGGGCGCCAGTGAGGGCGTCAAGTTTTAGGATAGCCTTGCCTAATGCGACGCGCTCCTGCCCTGCTTCTCGCCGCCGCGTTGGCCCTCGGACTGGCCGCGTGCGCCGGGTCGGACTCCGGCCCCGGGTCGGCGGCACCCCCTGTCGACGACGCCTGCCCGCAGGCCTCGACTCCTCTCGCCGATCTGGACCTGGTCGCCGACGTGCGCGCAGCGACGGGCCCCTCGACCGCGTGCCTCGCGAGTCACGCGGTCGCGCCCGTCGATGACGACACCGCCCCGGCGCTCCCGGTCACCGTGACCGACAGCGAAGGCCGCGAGGTCGAGATCACGGATGTCGATCGCATCCTCCCGATCGACATCTCCGGCACGATCGCCGCCACGGTGTTCGCGCTCGGGCTCGGCGATCAGGTCGTCGGACGCGACGCGTCCACGCAGTTCCCCGGCACCGAGGATCTCCCGGTCGTCACCAAGACCGGGCACACGCTCAACCCGGAGGCCATCCTCGAACTGGCCCCGACCGTCGTGCTCACCGACACCACGATCGGCCCGAAGGAGGTCCGCCAGCAGCTGCGGGATGCGGGCATCGCGGTCGTCGTCATCTCCAGCGACCGCCGGATCGACACCACCGACGCGCTCGTGACGGAGATCGCCACGGCCCTCGGCGTCCCGACGCGCGGCACGGCGCTCATCGCCCGCCTCGACACCGAACTCGACGCCGCCATCGCGGAGATCGCCGACGTCACCCCGTCCGCCGCGACGGACCGCGCACGCATGCTCTTCCTGTACGTACGCGGGAGCGCCAACGTGTACTACATCTTCGGCGAGGACTCCGGGGCGGACTCCCTCATCGATGCGGTCGGCGGTGTCGACGTCGCGGAGGAGATCGGCTGGGAGGGCATGAAGCCGATGACCGCGGAAGCACTCGTCGCCGCGCAGCCCGACGTGCTCGTGATGATGACGGACGGGTTGGAATCGGTGGGCGGCGTCGACGGGCTCATCGAACGCATCCCCGCCATCGCCGAGACCCCCGCAGGAGTGCATCGCCGCGTGATCGACATGGCGGACGCCGAGATCCTCAGCTTCGGCCCGCGGTCGGCCGATGTGATCAGCGCCCTCGCGCGGGCCCTGTACGCGCCGGAACCCGCCTCGTGAGCGGCGAGGTCGTCACCCCGACGCCGACCCGGCATCGCGGACTGCGCTTCGCGACGGTCGTCATCGCCCTCGTCATCGGCCTTCTCGTCACGGGCGTCGCGTCGATCACGAGCGGGCAGTACGACCTGTCGCCGACCGCGCTCCTGGACGTCCTGTTGCGCGGCCTCGGCATCGACACCGCCGGGACTCCGGCCGCGGCGACCGACGACGGCGTGATCTACAACCTCCGTCTCCCCCGACTGGTCCTCGGCCTGCTCGTCGGCGCCGCGCTCGCGGTCTCCGGCGTGCTCATGCAGGCCATCTTCGGCAACCCTCTCGCGGACGCCGGCGTCGTCGGCGTCTCCTCCGGCGCGGCGCTCGGAGCGGCGGCCAGCATCACGTTCGGCCTGGCCACCTTCGGCATGTGGACCACGCCCGCCTTCGCCTTCCTCGGGGGTCTCGCGGCCGTCTTCTCCGTCTACCTCCTGAGCCGCTCCGGCGGTCGCACCGAAGTGGTCACGCTGCTGCTCACCGGCATCGCGATCAACGCCATCGCCGGCGCCGGCATGGCCTTCCTCACGTTCCTCGGCACGACCTCGACGCGCGAGCAGATCGTGTTCTGGCAGCTCGGCTCGCTGAACGGCGCCCTCTGGTCGAACATCCAGCTCGTCGCGCCGCTCGTTGCGATCGGGATCGTCGTCTCCCTGATCGTGGCGCCGGGTCTGGATCTCTTCGCCCTCGGCGAGCGCACCGCCCGGCACCTGGGCGTGCCGGTCGAGCTGCTGCGGATGGTCGTGATCGTCACGGTGGCACTGCTCGTCTGCGCCGCGGTCGCCTTCGCGGGGATCATCGGGTTCGCGGGCCTCGTCGTGCCCCACCTGATGCGCATGCTGATCGGCCCCGCACACCTCCCGCTCGTGATCGCCTCCGCCCTCGGCGGCGCGCTCCTCATCGCGGCCGCCGACCTCGTGGCGCGCACGGCGGTGCCGCTCGCGGACCTCCCCATCGGCATGATCACGTCCCTCGTGGGCGGCCCGTTCTTCCTCTGGCTCCTCGTGCGGACGCGGCGGCGGTCGGGAGGATGGGCGTGAGCCAGCGCCTGCGGGGCCAGGGGCTCACGGTGCGGGTCGGGGACGGACGCACCATCCTCGACGACGCGGCCATCTCCATCCACGCCGGCGAGGTGCACGCCCTCGTCGGGCCGAACGGCGCGGGCAAGTCCACCCTGTTCGGCGTGCTCGCGGGGGACGTCGCTCCGGAGTCCGGCACCGTCCTCCTCGACGGCCGTCCGGTCACGGGTGTCCGTCCTCGCGACCTCGCCCGGCAACGCGCCGTGCTGCTGCAGGAGAACGCCGTCACCTTCCCCTTCACGGTCGAGCAGGTCGTGCGGATGGGACGCACGCCGTGGGCGCGGAGCCCGGCCGCCGAGGAGGACGGCAGCGTCGTGGCGGCGGCGATGGCGACGACCGAGGTCACGGCGCTGCGGGAGCGCTCCGTCCCCTCGCTCTCCGGCGGTGAGCGCGCGCGGGTGGCGCTGGCCCGCGTGCTCGCCCAGGACACCGGGATCCTGCTGCTCGACGAGCCGACGGCGGCCCTGGACCTGAAGCATCACGAAGACGTCATGCGGGTGATCCGCAGGCGGGCGAAGGCCGGGGTCGCGGTCGCGGTCGTGCTGCACGACCTCAACGCGGCTCTCGCGCACGCCGACCGCGTCACTCTGCTCGCGGGCGGTCGGGTCTCCGCCACCGGCACGCCGGCCGAGGTCCTCACGGCCGCACGGATCGAGGAGGTCTACGGGCAGCCCGTCGATGTCTTCCCGCACCCGCACACCGGGGTGCCGCTCGTGGTGGCCCGGCGCTAGGGGCGCAGCGGGAGGACTCCGGTGAGATCCGCGCGCGTGCCCGAGGCGTGGATGCGTCCGGCCGTCGCGGCGTCCGCCCATGCCTCCGCGCCGGTGGCGACCGCGATCCAGGTGGCGGCGTCCATCTCCACCACGTTCGGCGGAGTCCCACGGGTATGCCGCGGCCCTTGGATCACCTGCACGGCTCCGAACGGCGGGACGCGCACCTCGACGCTGTTGCCCGGCGCCTTCTCGTCGAGCAGCTGCAGCAGGTAGCGCACCGCGGTGGCGAGCTCCGGCCGCGCCGCCTTCGTCCCCGCGGCCTCGGCGTCGCGCACGGCACCGAGCGCCGCGCGTCCCTCGACGATGTCGATCTTCCTGGCCATCCCCCCACCCTAGATCCGCCGCGGCGGTCCCGGTCATAAGCTCGATGGCATGAGCATGCATCCCCAGGGCGCCCGCGCCGAGCTGCTCGCCGCCGCGGCCGACCACTCCTGGAGCGTGCCGATCCCTCCGCTCGCGGATCCGGGCCGCGCCCACGACGCCTCGGTGCTCATCCTCTTCGGCGTCCTCGATCGCATCCCCGCACCGACCGTCGATGCGGCCGTCGCGCGCGACCTCGACGTCCTGCTGCAGCGTCGCGCCCCGACCCTCTCCTCGCATCCGGGCCAGGTCTCCTTCCCCGGCGGGCGCGCCGAAGCGGCCGATGCCGACGCGGTCGCCACGGCGCTGCGCGAGGCCGAGGAGGAGACCGGCCTCGATCCCGCGGGAGTCGAGGTGCTCGCCACGCTCCCCGTGATCCCCCTCGCCGCGAGCAACCACCTCGTCACCCCGGTGCTCGCCTGGTGGCAGTCGCCGTCGCGCGTCGTCGCCGTCGACCACGCGGAGACCGTCGAGGTGTTCCGCGTCCCCGTCGCGCAGCTCCTCGACCCGGCGACCCGCTTCACCTCGACCCTGTCCCGTGCCGGGCGCACGTTCCGCGGGCCCGCGTTCGACGTCGACGGCACGATCGTGTGGGGCTTCACCGCCATGGTGCTCGACGCCCTGTTCGACGCCACCGGCTGGACCGTGCCCTGGGACACGGCGGACGAGCGTCCCATCGAGCTCTGACCGGGACCCACCGAAACCCCGCGCACGCGCCTCGATAGGCTGGACGGGTGAAGATCCTCGTCCTCGGTTCCGGTGCCCGTGAGCACGCGATCATCCTGGCGCTGCGCGCCGAGTCCCCCGCGCACGAGATCCTCGTCGCCCCCGGCAACGCCGGCATCGCGCAGGACGCGACACCCGTCGCCCTCGACCCGCTGGACGGCGCCGCGGTCACGGCCTTCGCGAACGAGCACGCGGTCGACCTCGTCGTCATCGGCCCGGAGGCCCCTCTCGTGGCGGGCGTCGCGGACGAGCTCCGGGGCCGCGGCATCCCCGTCTTCGGGCCGGGCAAGGCCGCCGCGCAGCTCGAGGGCTCCAAGGCCTTCGCCAAGCGCGTCATGGACGCCGCCGGCGTGCCAACGGGCCGCGCGGTCCGCGCCGCCACGGTCGCCGAGGTCGAGTCCGCGTTCGACGAGCTCGGAGCCCCCTACGTCGTCAAGGCCGATGGGCTCGCTGCGGGCAAGGGCGTCATCGTCACCTCCGACCGCGCCGAGGCCCTGGCCCACGCGGAGCAGTACCTCCCGGCCGGTCCCGTCCTCGTCGAGGAGTTCCTGTCCGGCCCCGAGGTCTCGCTGTTCTTCCTCAGCGACGGCGACACCGTGCGCGCGCTCAGCCCGGCACAGGACTTCAAGCGGGCCCTCGACGGCGACGCCGGCCCCAACACCGGCGGCATGGGGGCGTACTCGCCGCTGCCCTGGCTCGCGGAGCAGTTCGGCAGCGAGCAGGCGTTCGTGGAAGAGGTCACCCGCGACGTCGCCCTCCCGGTCGTCCGGCAGCTCGACGCGGAGGGGACCCCGTTCATCGGTCTCCTCTACGCCGGTCTCATCCTCACCCCGCAGGGCGTGCGCGTGATCGAGTTCAACGCACGCTTCGGCGACCCGGAGACCCAGGTCGTGCTGCCGCGACTGGAGACCCCGCTGTCCCAGCTCCTCTTCGCCGCCGCCTCCGGCACGCTCGAGGACCAGCCGGAGCCCGTGTTCCGCGATGAGGTCGCGATCACCGTGGTCCTGGCGAGCGAGGGGTACCCGGAGGCGCCGCAGACGGGGCGCCCGATCGAGGGTCTGGACGAGGCCGCCGCCGTGGAGGGTGTCCGCCTGGTGCACGCCGCGACCGCGAGCCCCGACGCCCCGGGGGGTTCGCTCATCGCGACGGGTGGCCGTGTCCTGAACGTGGTCGCCGTGGCCCCGGACTTCCGCACCGCCCGCGACCGCGCCTACGACGCCCTCGGCCGCATCCGCCTCGAGGGGTCCCACCACCGCACCGACATCGCTGCCCGCGTCGCTGACTGACCGTCCCCGTTGAAGTAGCGCAAATGGCTGCATCCCGACCGGGGATGCAGCCATTTGCGCGACTCGAACGGGGTCAGAGGACCTTGGACAGGAAGTCCTGGAGGCGCTCGTTCTTGGGGGCGCCGAACAGGTCGGCGGGAGTCCCCTCCTCGACCACGACTCCGCCGTCCATGAAGACCGTGCGGTCGGACACCTCGCGCGCGAAGCCCATCTCGTGAGTCACGAGCACCATGGTCATGCCGCCCTCGGCGAGGTCGCGGATGACCTGCAGCACCTCGCCGACCATCTCCGGGTCGAGAGCGCTGGTGGCCTCGTCGAACAGCATGATCTCCGGGTCCATCGCGAGTGCACGGGCGATGGCCACGCGCTGCTTCTGACCGCCGGAGAGCGACGCGGGCTTCGCGTCCGCCTTCTCCGACAGGCCGACGCGCTCGAGCAGCGAGCGGGCGCGGTCGCGGGCCTCGACCTTCGTCATGCGGCCGAGCTCGACCGGGGCGAGCGTGATGTTCTCCAGCACGGTCATGTGCGGGAACAGGTTGAAGTGCTGGAACACCATGCCGATGCGCTGGCGCACCTCGTCCAGCTTCACGCTCTTGTCGGTGAGGTCGACCCCGTCGATGATCACGTGCCCCGACGTCGGCTCCTCGAGCTTGTTGAGGCAGCGCAGCAGCGTCGACTTGCCCGAGCCGGAGGGGCCGATCACGGCGATGACCTCTCCGTCCTCGACCGTGAGATCGATGCCCTTGAGCACCTCGTTGTCGCCGAACGACTTGTGCAGGTCCCTGACCTCGATCTTGCTCATGCGTTGGCCTTCCTCTCCAGGCGGTTCGCGAGCAGCGTCAGGAGCGTGATCACGACGAAGTAGATGATGGCGACGATCGTCAGCACCTGTGCCGAGAGATACGTCGAGGCGATGATCTGACGCGAGACGAACGTCAGCTCGGCGAGACCGATGACGCTGATGAGCGATGTGTCCTTCAGCGTGATGATGCCCTGGTTCACGAACGACGGGATCATGATCCGGAATGCCTGCGGCAGCACGACCTTGCGCATCGTCTTCCAGTGGCTGAGGCCGAGCGAGCGCGATGCCTCCGCCTGACCGGGGTCGACGGCCTGGATGCCGCCGCGGATGATCTCCGTCATGTACGCACCGGTGTTCAGCGACAGGGTGATCGCACCGGCCACGAACGGGTCGAACTTGAGGTCGGGGATCAGCTGCGGGATGGCGAAGAACACGAAGAACGCCTGGATCAGGATCGGGGTCCCGCGGAAGACGTAGACGTAGGCCGTCGCGATCCAGCGGAACGGCGCGAACTTCGACAGGCGTCCGAAGCCGAAGATGATCCCGAGGATGAACGCCGCGATCACCGCGACGATCGTGGCGAGGATGGTGAGCCACAGACCCTGCATGAGGGCCGGCCAGTACTTCACCGCGACCGAGATGATGTCGGTGGGCTGCGCCTCCTGCGCGTCGTCACCCGTCGCGAGGTAGGTGTCCACGATCTCGTCGTACTCGCCGGAGTCCTGCAGGTTGGCGAGGCCGGCGTTGAACATCTCCAGGAGCTCGGCGTTCTCGCCCTTGTTCACCGCGAAGCCGTACTCGCCGCCGAGCGCGGGCTCGCCGACGAGACGGAAGCCCGACCCCTGCTGGATGCCGTAGGCGAGCACGGGGAAGTCCTCGAAGTAGCCGACGGCCTGTCCGGCCTTCACCGCATCGACCATGTCGGTCGTGTCCTGGTAGGGCGTGATCCGGAAGCCGTACTCGTCGGCGTTCTCCTCGGCGAAGGTCTGCCCCTGGGTGCCGGTCTTCACCGCGACGGTCTTGCCGTCGAGGTCGTCGAGGGACTCGATGTCGCTGGACTCGAGCACCCCGAGCTGCACGCCGCTGGTGAAGTACGGGTCGCTGAAGTCGAAGGTCTGCTGTCGCTCCTCGGTGATCGACATCCCGGCCATGACGGCGTCGACCTGGTTCGACTGCAGCGCCTGCACCGCGGCGTCGAAGCCGAGCTGGCGGATCTCGACCTCGAAGCCCTGGTCCTCCGCGATCGCGCACAGGAGGTCCATGTCGATGCCGACCAGGTCGCCGGACTCGTTCGTGAACTCGAACGGCGCGAAGGTCGTGTCGGTGCCGATGACGTAGGTCTCGCCGTCGTCGGCCGCGGTGGCGGGCGCGGCTCCGGCAAGCAGCGCCCCGGCGGCGACAAGTGCGGCGAGAGCGGTCGCGCCGGCGGTGCGGCCGAACCGCCGCAGACGGCTCGGCGGAGAGGATGGGTGGCGGCTCACGTCGAGTGCTCCTCGGGGTTCGGAAGGGCGACCCGGCGGCCGCCGACCATCCACCCTAACCCCGCTCCTCCCGCGCACCGGAATCTCGGCGCGACCCCGAACAGCGCCGGAACCCGCGTGGATACCGGCGTGTCGGGGTCATCGCGGTCACGCCGGAGGGGTCGCGGCGACGGCCTCGTCCTTCCGATCCTGCCCGCGGAGGAACAGCGAGGCGACCAGCGCGATGAGGATCACACCGGCGGGCAGCAGCAGCGTCTGGGACATGCCGGCCGCGAAGCCCTCGGCGACCTGCGGCGGCAGCGCGCCGCTCCCGGTGCCGGCCGGAGCGTCGGCCAGACCGGGGAGGTTCGCCTCCAGCCGCGACTGCATGAACGCGGCGATCGAGGCGGAGCCGATGACCGAGCCGATGGTGCGGGTGGTGTTGTAGATGCCCGCGCCGGCACCGGCCTGTCGCGGCGGCAGCTTGCGCGTGGCCGTGGTCGCCAGCGGCCCCCACATGCCCGCATTGCCGATGCCCATGAGCGCGGACGGCAGCAGGAACATCAGGATCGGGGTGTCCATCGTGGTCAGGGCCGAGTACCAGACCAGGGCGCCTGCGACGCAGAGCAGACCGGGGACGAGGATGATGCGCGGGTCGACGCGGTCCAGGATCTTGCCGGCGACCGGGGCGAGCACGCCCGACAGCACGGCCATCGGGATGAGCAGCATCGCGGCCTCGGTCGGGGTGAGGCCGCGCGCGGTCTGCAGGAAGAACATCATCGGCAGCGACATGCTCGTGACCGTGAAGCCGACCGCCGCGATCGCCACGTTCGCGCCGGAGAAGTTCCGGTCGCGGAAGAGGGCGAGGGGCACGAGAGGTTCGCTGCGGGTACGCGCCTGCTGCACGATGAAGAGCGCGAGCACCACGACGCCGGCGATGATGAGACCCCAGACCGAGATCGGTCCCGCGATGGTTCCCCAGTCGTACTTCTCGCCCTCCTGCAGTCCGAAGACGATGAGGAAGAGCGCGACCGCGCTGAGCACGACGCCGACGAGGTCGAACCGGTGCGGGTGGGTCTTCAGCTTCGGCACGAGGATCCAGGCGAGCACGAAGGCGACGACGCCGACGGGGAGGTTGACGAAGAAGATCCACTCCCACCCGAAGCCGTCGACGAGCAGACCGCCCGCGAGGGGGCCGACGAGCGTGGCGACGCCGGCCGTGGCACCCCACAGGCCCATCGCCGCGCCGCGGCGGTTCGGCGGGAAGGTGCGGGTGATGACGGCCATGGTCTGCGGCGTCATGAACGCGGCGCCGAGCCCCTGCACCGCGCGGGCCGCGATAAGGCCCTCGAGCGTCGTCGACAGTCCGCACCAGAGCGAGGCGAGGGTGAAGACCGCGAGTCCGATGAGGTAGATGTTCTTCGGGCCGAAGCGGTCGCCGAGTCGTCCGGTGATGAGCAGCGGCACGGCGTAGGCGAGCAGGTAGGCGCTGGTGACCCACACGACGTTGTCGAGGTTGTTCGTGTCGGGGTCGAGGGCGGCCTTGATCGCCGGGTTCGCGACGGACACGATCGTGGTGTCGACGAGGATCATGAAGAACCCGATGACGAGGGCCCAGAGCGCGGGCCACGGACTCTTCGGCGCGTGACCGGCGGCGAAGGGCCCCGTCTCGGGCCCCGAGGTCTGGCGGGAATCGGTCATTGCTGTGCAGCCTTTCGCTGGGCGCGGTAGCGGTCGGTGTCGTCGAAGGCGTCGGGGCCCCAGCGGAGCTCGTCGCCGTCGAGGCGGGTGAGGAGGGTGTCGAGCCAGCGGAGCTCGGCGTCGAGCAGCGCCTCCTGTCGTTCGATCTCGACGAGGACCTGCGGCGGGACCCCTTTGGTGCGGGCGGCGGCGAGGCCGTCGTGGTGCAGCGCGTACGAGGCGACGAGGGCCTCCCGTCGCTCCTGCAGCAGCGCGACGGCGTCGTCGCGGTCGAGGTTGTGCGACTCGGCGAGCGCGACGCGGGCGTCGGTCTCGCGGTCGATGCGCGGGAGGGCACGACGCACCCACGCGACCACCGCCTCCCGGCCGGCGTCGGTGAGGGTGTAGGTCGTCCGCTCCGGTCGGTTGCCCTCGCGATCCGTGCCGACCTCGTCGAGCAGACCGGCCCGCTGGAGCCGGGCGACCGTGTGGTACAGCGTGCCGTTGGTGACGGTGATGAGCCGGTCGTCGTGACGCGCGCGGAGCAGGCGCACCATCTCGTACGGGTGCATGTCGCTCTCGCGGAGCAGCGCGAGCACCATCACCCCGAGCGGCGTGAGTCCCGCCACCACATCCCTGCTCTTCCCCACGCCTCTCCCCCGTCCCCTGCTCTGTCGCCCCGTCGAATAGTCCAGATGGACTATACACCCGCCCTCCCTCCGCCGAGACCCCGTATTTCCGGCGAGACCCCGGGGTCGCGACGCGCACACCCCGGGGTCTCGACGCGAACGCGGGGTCTCGGCGCGGAAGAACACGCATCACCGGGATAATGGGCGGGTGAGCACACCGTCCGCAGGAAACGCGCAGGCCATCCCCGGGTGGCGACACCTCTACTCCGGAAAGGTCCGCGACCTCTACGCCTCGGAGGACCCGGCCGACACCCGCATCCTCGTCGTCGCGTCCGACCGGGTGAGCGCCTTCGACGTCGTGCTCTCCCCCGGCATCACCGACAAGGGCGCCCTGCTGACGCGCCTCAGCCGCTGGTGGTTCGCCCAGCTCGACGTGCCGAACCACCTCACGGACGGCGACCTGCCGGAGGAGGTGGCCGATCGCGCCATGCTCGCCCAGTCGCTCGAGATGCTGCCGATCGAGTGCGTCGTGCGCGGGTACATCACCGGCTCCGGCTGGGCCGAGTACCAGGAGCACGGCACCGTGTGCGGCATCGCCCTGCCGGAAGGGCTGCAGAACGGCGACCGCCTGCCCGAGCCGCTGTTCACCCCGGCCTACAAGGCGCCGATGGGCGAACACGACGAGAACATCACGTTCGACCGGGTCGTCGAGCTCGTCGGAGCGGACCGGGCGGCCGAGCTCCGCGACGCCTCGCTCGCGATCTACCGCCGGGCCGCGGCCATCGCCGAAGAGAAGGGCCTCATCCTCGCCGACACGAAGTTCGAGTTCGGGACCGACGCCGACGGCACCCTCCGCCTCGCCGACGAGGTCCTCACGAGCGACTCCTCCCGGTACTGGGACGCCGAGGCCTGGCGCACGGGGTCGACCCCGGCGGAGCGGATGGCAAGCTTCGACAAGCAGATCGTGCGCGACTGGCTCGCGGCGAACTGGGACAAGCAGGGCGAGCCCCCCGTGCTACCCGAGGAGGTCGTGGCCCGGACGGCCGCCCGCTACCGCGAGCTCATCGACCGCCTCGGAGCCTGACGCCGCGCTCCCCGCCGCCTCCGGGCGCACAGGGAAAACTCAGGAATCGGTAGTGTTGCTCCAGCACTCCGCCCCCGATCCCGAACCCTGAGGAGCCCGCATGGCTTTGTGGAAGCTGCACGGAAACGGCCGCACCGTCGAGCCCGGCGCCGTCGTCACCCCCGAGGAACGTCTGTCCTGGCCCGCGACCATCGCCATCGGCGCCCAGCACGTCGTCGCCATGTTCGGCGCCACGTTCCTCGTGCCGACGCTCACCGGCTTCCCCGTGTCGACCACGCTGCTCTTCAGCGGCATCGGCACGCTGCTCTTCCTCCTCATCACGAAGAACCAGCTGCCGAGCTACCTCGGCTCCTCGTTCGCCTTCATCGCCCCCATCACCGCGGCCGTCGCGGCGGGCGGCACCGGCTCGGCCCTCGCGGGCGTGGTCGCGGTGGGCGTGCTCCTCGCGGTCGTCGGTCTCGTCGTGCAGTTCGTCGGCCTCCGCTGGGTCGATGCCCTGATGCCCCCGGTCGTCGCCGGCGCCATCGTCGCGCTCATCGGCTTCAACCTCGCCCCCACCGCCTGGAGCAATTTCGCGCTCGACCCCGTGACCGCCACGATCACCCTCGTCGCGATCATCCTCTTCGCGGTGCTCTTCCGGGGCTTCCTCGGCCGCATCTCGATCTTCCTCGGCGTCGCCGTCGGCTTCATCTGGGCCGCGTTCAACGGCTCGTTCGAGGTGCCCAACCCGCTCCGTGGCGACAAGACCCCGGCGGAGCTCATCGCGGACGCCCCCTGGATCGGCCTCCCGCACTTCCAGTTCCCGGACTTCGTCGAGCCGGGGACCTGGTCGACCATCGCGATGTTCCTGCCCGTCGTGCTCGTGCTCATCGCGGAGAACGTCGGTCACGTGCGCGGCGTCGCGACCATGACCGAAGACCCCGCGATCAACCGCCACACCGGCCGCGCCCTCATCGCCGACGGTGTCGCCACGACCATCGCCGGCGGCTTCGGCGGCTCGGGCACCACGACCTACGGCGAGAACATCGGCGTCATGGCCGCGACCCGCGTGTACTCCACCGCCGTGTACTGGGTGGCGGGTCTGTTCGCGATCCTCCTGGCGTTCTCCCCCAAGGTCGGCGAGGTGTTCAACTCGATCCCCGCGGGCGTGCTCGGCGGTGCGACGACGGCGCTCTACGGCCTCATCGGCATCATCGGCATCAAGATCTGGGTCGACAGCCGCGTCGACTTCTCGCGTCCGGTCAACCAGTACACCGCGGCGGTGTCCCTCGTGATCGGCATCGCCGGGTTCACGATGCAGCTCGGCGACTTCGCCTTCGGCGGGATCGTGCTGGGGACGGTCGCGGCGCTGCTCATCTACCACCTGGGCAACCTCATCGCCCGGGCGCGGAAGACGGGTGCCGACGACCCGAAGCCTCTCGAGCCCGTCGGCCCCCTCGGCGGCGACCCCGCGTAGGTTCCGCGGCCCCTGAAGCGTGCGGGACGGTTTTCACCCCTCCCGCACTCCGCGGAGGCCCGTTTTCGCACTCGCACCCGGTGCCGGAGGGGTGCGCGAGCCAGAGGCGTTCACGTCCCGGATGGAAAACGCCCCTTCCTCTCACGAGGAGGGGGCGTTTTCGCACTCGCTCGGCCTTGGTCGGCCGCGTCGCGTGCGGGATCGAAATGGGGCCGTGCCGGGCTGCGGGAGGGCCGGTTTTGCACTCTCCAGACAGGAACATCCGGCCCGCGCGGTGCGCGCGGGTCCGGCCCCCACGGTGCGGGGTCGAAAAGGGGCGCCCCCGGCGGGTGGGAGGGGCGTAACCGCGCTCGCACGCGAGGACCATCGCGGGCCAGAGGGTGCGGGATCAGAAACGGGCGTGCCCGGTACATCGGGGGAACGTCATCGCACTCGCACGCGGGAGACGTTTCCTAGTCAGAGGGGGCGGGATCAGAAACGGGCGTGCCCGGCGGGTGGGAGGGACTTAATCGCGCTCGCACACGGGAGACATTCCCGGGTCGGAGGGGGCGGGATCAGAAACGGGCGTTCCCCGCGGGCGGGAGGAACGTAATCGCACTCTCACGCGGGGGCGCTGCCGGGGTCAGAGCGTGCGGGATCGGAAAGGGGCGTCTGAGGGATGTGGGAGGGGCGTTTTTGCACTGCGCACGCGGAGGGGCGGGACGGGGAGGGGCCGGACGGGGCGGACGGGGCGGACGGGGCGGGCGGGACGGAATGGGGAGGGGGAGGGGACGGGTCAGGCGATCGTGGCGAGGAGGGCGTCGGCGGCGAGGGTCGCGCCGGTGTCGGCGCGCGGGGTGAGGGTGCCGGCGCGGTGCGCGGTGACCGTGGTCTCCATCTTCATCGCGTCGAGCACGGCCACCGGGTCCCCCTCGGCCACCGTGGCCCCGTCATCGACGAGCCAGCGGACGAGCGTGCCCGGCGCGGGGGCCCGGAGCTCGGAGGGGTCCGCCGAGGGCACGGGTGCCGTGACTTCTCCCGCCGAACGGCCGATGCCCGCCAGCAGCTCCGCGGGCAGACCGAGCATCACGCGGCGGCCGTCGATCTCCACCGGGAACCGCTGCAGCCCGGAGACCGGGGCGACCGCGGGGCGTGGCTGCGCCTCCAGTACCGGGAGCAGCACGGTCTCGATCCACTGGGTGTGCACGGCGAAGGTCGCGGTCGCGAACGCGGGGTCGTCGATGGCACGGAGGTCGAACGGGATCACGGTCGCCGGGCCCTCGACGGCGAGCTCCCGCAGCGCACGACGCGCACGGACGAGAGCCGCGTCCCGGGTGTCCGCGTGCACGATGAGCTTCGCGATCATCGAGTCGAACGCGGGCTGCACGGTGTCTCCGGCCTCGATGCCGCTGTCCCACCGCACGCCGGGTCCCCCGGGGATACGCAGGCCGTCCACCCGTCCGGGGCTGGGCAGGAACCCGCGGCCGGGGTCTTCGGCGTTGATGCGGAACTCGAACGCATGCCCGGTCGGCGCCGGGGTCTCGGTGAACGACGGCCCCTCGCCGAACGCGATACGGAACTGCTCGCGGACGAGGTCGGTCCCGGTGACCTCCTCGGTCACGGGGTGCTCCACCTGCAGCCGGGTGTTCACCTCGAGGAACGAGATCGTGCCGTCCGCGGCGAGGAGGAACTCGACCGTGCCGGCGCCGCGGTACTGCACCTCGGCACAGATCGCCCGTGCCGCGTCGTGGAACGCCGTCCGCTGCGCCGCCGTCAGACCGGGCGCAGGAGCCTCCTCGATGAGCTTCTGGTTGCGGCGCTGCATCGAGCAGTCGCGGTCGCCCACGACGACCACGCCGCCGCGCCCGTCGCCGAGCACCTGCACCTCGATGTGCCGCGGACTCTCCAGGAAGCGCTCCACGAAGCACTCCCCGCGGCCGAACGCGGCGGTCGCCTCGCGGGTGGCCGCGTCGAACGCGTCGGCGACCTCCGACAGCTCGCGGACGACCTTGAGCCCTCGGCCTCCGCCGCCGAACGCGGCCTTGATGGCGATGGGCAGACCGTGCTCCTCGGCGAACGCCACCGCCTCCTGCGGCCCGGACAGCGGCTGATCCGTGCCCGCGGCGAGCGGGGCGCCGACGCGCTGCGCGATCCGGCGCGCGGTCATCTTGTCGCCGAGCGCGTCGATGCTCTCCGGCGACGGCCCGATCCACACGAGTCCGGCGTCTTCGACGGCCCGCGCGAAGGCAGCACTCTCGGACAGGAAGCCGTAGCCGGGGTGCACGGCGTCGGCGCCGCTGCGGCGAGCCGCGTCGATCAGCGCCTCGATGGACAGGTACGTCGTCGCCGCGGTGTCGCCGTCGAGGCCGATCGCCTCGTCCGCGAGCCGCACGTGAAGGGCATCCGCGTCCTGATCGGCGTAGACGGCGACCGACGTGTAGCCGGCCTCGGCGCACGCGCGGATCACGCGGACCGCGATCTCGCCGCGGTTGGCGATCAGCACAGAGGTCATGAGGTCTCCTTGACGGTGAAGCGCACCCGTACGCCCGGCGGGAGCTGAGCGGCGAGGTCGAGGCTGCGGTCGGTGAGGGCACCGATGATGGGATAGCCGCCGGTGAGCGGATGATCGGGGAGGAAGAGCACGGGCTGGCCGTCCGGCGGCACCTGGATGGCCCCGGTCACGGCGCCTTCGCTCGGCAGCTCGCCGCCGACCGCGCGTTCCAGGGGCACGTCGCCGTGCAGGCGGATGCCCACGCGGTCGGAGCGCGGCGTGACCGTCCACTCCTGCCCGGTGAGCGCGTCGAGGCCGGCAGCGGTGAACCAGTCGTCGCGGGGCCCGAGCGTGATCTCCAGCGTGGCCAGCTCCCCGGCTGCGGGAAGGGCGCGCGGCACCGGATCCGGCTCCACGGCGGCCACGGCGGCAGCCCCGATCGGAAGGAGATCGCCGGCGGCCAACGGCGCGGGACCCAGCCCGGCGAGCGTGTCGGTCGCGCGGCTGTCGAGCGCCGCAGCCGGAGCGAAGCCGCCGCGGACGGCGATCACGGACCGGAGACCGCGCTCGGGATGGCCCAGCGTGAGCTCGTCGCCGTCGACGGTCGCGAACGGCACGCCGGGGAGGAGCGTGCGCTCGATGCCGTCGGCGTCGGTGAGCGTGAGCGAACCCGTGGCCCCGGTGACGGCGGCCACACCTGCGCCGTGGAAGCGCAGCACGGCCCCGCCGACGCTCTCCAGCACAGCCGCCGCCGGCGTGTTGCCCACGGCCCGGTTCGCCGCGTGCATCGCGACCCGATCGGCGACGCCGGAGGCCGAGACGCCCAGCGCCGCGAAACCGGGGCGTCCCGCGTCCTGCACGAGGAGCTGCAGCGACGGTCGCACGACCTCGACCGCCGGACCGTCCCCGCGACGGGCGACCCGCGTCGCGTCGGCCGATGCCGGCGACGCCGCGACCGACTCCCGCTCCGCACGCACGAAGCGCACGCGGCGGCCCGGCGCGAGCAGAGCCGGCGGGTCGCGATCGATGTCCCACATCTCCAGGGCGGTCCGGCCGATGAGCTGCCAGCCGCCGGGGCTCTCCCGCGGATACACGCCGCTGAACGCCCCGGCGAGGGCGACGGAACCGGCGGGCACCCGGGTGCGGGGCGACGACCGCCGCGGCACGTCGAAGAGAGGGTCGCCGCTCACGGCATAGCCGAAGCCGGGAGCGAAGCCGGAGAAGGCCACGCGCCAGTCGGCGGCGAGGTGACGGGCCACCAGTTCCTCCGCCGAGACGTCGAGGAGCGCGGCCGCCTCGTCCAGATCCTCCCCGTCGTAGCGGACCGGGATGGTGACCTCGCCCGCGTCGGGCAGCGCCGCAGCGTCGACCTCGGTCGCGGCGAGCGCCTCGGCGAGCGCGGCGGCCGAGGTGCGGTGCGGGTCGAAGCGCACGAGCACGGTGCGGGCACCGGGGATGCGCTCCAGGACACCGGGCACGTCACTCCATGCGAGATTCAGCCGCATGGCCTGCTCGAGGTCGTCCGCCTCGACGAGCAGCGCGCTGTCGGAGGCCGTGAGGATGCGCATCAGACCCGGTACTCCGCATCCGGCACATCGGTGATGAACATGTAGCCCGGGGCGTGGGTGACGGCGAACGGCGGCTTCGACGCCATGATCGCCGCCTGCGGGGTCACGCCGCACGCCCAGAACACGGGGATCTCGCCGGGGCGGATCTCGGGGGCGTCCCCGAAGTCCGGCGCCATCACATCGGCGATACCGAGCGACGCCGGGTCGCCGATGTGCACGGGCGCACCGTGCACCGCCGGGGTGCGCCCGGAGATCTGCACGGCATCGGCCACGCGGTCCGCGGGGATCGGACGCATGGAGACCACCATCTCGCCGCGCAGCCGTCCGGCCGGGGTGCAGTCCACCGCCGTGCGGTACATCGGCACGTTGCGTCCGAGCTCCTGATGACGGATCGGGATCCCGGCCTCGACGAGCCCCGTCTCGAACGTGAAGCTGCAGCCGATGAGGAAGGCGACGAGGTCGGGATGCTCGTCCCACGCCGCCGTCGCGTCGGACACCTCCTCCACGAGCTCGCCGTCCCGCCAGATGCGGTACCGCCCGATGTCGGTGCGGATGTCGCTGCCCGGCGCGAGCCGCGACTCCACTTCCCCCTGCTCGATCACCTCGAGGACGGGGCAGGGCTTCGGGTTGCGCTGCGCGTAGAGGAGGGTCTCGAAGGCCCAGTCCGCGGGCACCGCGATGAGGTTCGCCTGGGTCAGCCCCGGCGCGACGCCGCTGGTCGGGGCGGAGTGGCCGGCGCGGTGCGCCGCACGAGCGGCGCGGGCGTCGGCGAGCTGGGCGGGAGTCGCGAGCACGGCCATGTCAGACTCCGGCGAACGGGGCGATGGTGATGCCCTCCGCCTGCAGCAGGCGCTTCGTCTCCGCCGCCATCGCGACCGAGCCCGGGCTGTCGCCGTGCACGCAGATCGACTGCGCGGACACGGCCACGTCGGTGCCGTCGATCGCCCGGATCACGCCGTCCGCGGCCAGGCGCACCATCCGCTCGGCCACCGCGGTGGGGTCGTGCAGCACGGCCCCCTCCTCGGTGCGGGAGACGAGCTGACCGTCCGGCTGGTAGGCGCGATCGGCGAAGGCCTCCGCGGCGACTGCGAGTCCGGCCCGTTCGGCGACGTCGAGCACGACGCCGCCGGCGAGGCCGAGCAGCACGAGCGAGGGGTCGATCGCTTTGATGGCCGCCACGACGTCCTTCGACTGCCGCTCGTCGCGGGCGATGGTGTTGTAGAGCGCCCCGTGCGGCTTGACGTAGGAGACCCGCCCGCCGACCGCCGCGGTGAGCCCGAGGAGCGCACCGAGCTGGTACTCCACGTGCGCCTGCAGCGTGGCCGAGTCGATGTCGACCTTCGTGCGCCCGAAGTTCTCGTAGTCGCGGTACCCGGGGTGGGCGCCGATCACGACGCCCCCGGCGACGGCCGCGGCCAAGGTCTCGCGGATCCCCTCCGGACTGCCCGCGTGGAACCCGCACGACACGTTCGCGCTCGTGACGATCTCGAGCATGCTCGCGTCGTCGCTGACGATCCGGTCGGGGACATTCTCGCCGAGGTCCGAGTTCAGGTCGATGGTCGCCATGTCACGCTCCGATTCCGAGGAAGGCGAAGATGGGGCCGATCGAGACGGCGCCCATGTACCAGGTGAGCGCGGTCACGACGGTGCCCGCGATGAGCAGCCACATCGGGTACTTCCGGTCGCCGAGCAGGTCGCGGCGGAACCAGCCGATGTACATGAACACCGTCAGGCCGATGGGGAGGATCAGGCCGTTGAAGCCGCCGACGAAGACGAGGATCGCGGCCGGGGCCGTGCCGATCGCCAGGTAGACCGCCAGCGACACGACGATGAACGCGACGGTGGCGAGCTGCAGCGGCCAGCCCCCGCGGAGCTTCGCGGTGAACGTCGAGAGGAAGGTCGCCGACGTGTACGCGGCGCCGATGACCGAGCTGATCGCGGCGGCCCAGAAGATCGCGCCGAAGATCCGCAGACCGGCGTCGCCGAGCACCGCACCGAACGCCTGCCCTGCCGGGTTGGCGGCCTGCGAGGAGAGGTCGAGCGCCACGCCGGAGGCCACCACGCCGAGGATCGCGAGGAACAGCACGTAGCGCATGATGCCGGTCACGAGGATGCCGTTGGCGGCGGCGCGCATGACGGGCTTCGCGTACTGCGGGCCCACGTGGCCGGAGTCGAGGTAGCGGTGAGCGCCGGAGTAGGTGATGTAGCCGCCGACCGTGCCGCCGACGATCGTCGTGATGGTGGCGAAGTTGAGCTGGTCGGGCACGAAGGTCTGGCGCAGGGCGTCGCCGATGGGCGGCTGGGCGATGAGGGCGACGACGAGGGTCATCACGATCATGCCGACGCCGAGGATGATGAGGACGACGTCCATCACCTTGCCGGCCTTCTTCACGAGGAAAATGATGATCGCGAGGGCCGCCGTGAGCGCGCCGCCGAGCTTCGGATCGATGCCGAGGAGGGCGTTCAGGCCCAGGCCGCCGCCGGCGATGTTGCCGATGTTGAACGCGAGCCCGCCGATGACGACGAGGACGGCGATGACGTGGCCGGAGAAGGGGATGGCGCTGTTGGCGAGCTCGCCGGCCCGCTTGCCGGACGAGGTGATCATGCGCCAGATGTTCAGCTGCACCGCGATGTCGACGAGGATCGACACGAGGATGGCGAACGCGAACGCGGCTCCCATCTGGGCGGTGAACGTCGCGGTCTGGGTGATGAAGCCCGGACCGATGGCGCTCGTGGCCATGAGGAAGATGGCGCCGATGACGGCACTGCGGCCGGCGCGCTTCTTCGCGTGGGCGGCGCGGGCTTCGTCCTCGGGGGTGAGGGCGGGGGCGGACTGCTCGGACATAGGGGGGTCCCATCGTCGTTGGTGGGTGTCGGGTGACCCCCAGTGTAGAACGGACAGAACCTGATTGTTCAACAATCATGTTTCCGTCGTGCTACAGCGCGATTGCTTTTCGGTAATGATCGGCGTGATGCCGCCCTACGATGAAGGCATGAACCAGCAGGGCCCGCTCGCCGACGTGCTCCGTCAGCGCATCATCGACGGCGACGTCGCCCCGGGCTCCCGGCTGTCGGAGTCGTCTCTGGCCGAGAGCTTCGACGTGTCGCGCAACACCCTGCGCGAGGCGTTCCGGGTGCTCGCGGAACAGGGGCTCGTCGCGCACATCCCGCACCGCGGCGTCTCGGTCGCCTCTCCCACGATCGCCGACGTCATCGACATCTACCGCGCCCGCCGCGTCATCGAGTGCACGGCTCTGCGGCAGTCCGAGCCCGAGCATCCCGCCGTCCAGCGCATGACCGACGCGGTCGCCGCGGCCGAGGCCGCCGTCGCCGGCGTCTCGGCCGACGACGCGTCCGCCTGGCGCGCGGTCGGCAGCGCGAACATGGCGTTCCACGTCGCGCTCGTCGATCTCGCCGACAGTCCGCGTCTCGCCCGCACCTACCGGAACGTCGCGGCGGAGCTGCGCCTCGCGTTCCTGAAGATCGACGACCCCCGCGCGCTGCACGAGCCGTTCGTCCGGAAGAACCGCGCCGTCCTCGACACGTTCCTGACCCGGGGCGCCGAGGCCGGGGCCGCCGAGTTGGAGCGGTACCTCGTGCAGTCGGAGCGGGTCGTGCTCGGCGCGTTCGCGCGGATGCACCTCGACTGATCCGGGTCCGCGGCTCAGGACGCGTCGGTCCGCAGCGCCGCCGTGGCCCGCGGCCGGGGTTCGCCCTCGTGCGGCGTCGGCACGCCCGGCAACGCGGCAGTCGGCTCCGGGAGACCGTACCGGCGGTGCAGCCAGCGCCGCGCGTCCTCGAGCGGATACGTGTCGCCGAAGACGCAGTACTTCACGAACACCCCCTCCAGGGTGCTGCGGAGCATGACCTCCTCCAGCGCCGGATCCTCGGCGCCTCGGGCACGGAACATCGCACGCACGGCATCCTCGGCAGCCGTCGCGCCGTCCGCGTATCGCTGCTCCGACTCCGCGAACAGCCGATGCGTCAGCGGCTGCTGCTGCATGGCGAGCACCGCACGCTGCAGAGGCATCGCGAAGGCCGTCGCGCCGATCGCCCCGTCGATGATCGCGGCGAGCATCTCGTCGGGCGTGCCCTCGACCTGCGCGAACCCCAGCACCGTCTCGAACCACCGGTCGATCACCGCGGCGACGAGCTGGTCCTTGCCGCCGAAGTGGTAGTTCACCAACCCCTGGGCGACGCCGGCGCGACGCGTGATCTCGGCGATGCCCGCCCCGGCGACGCCGCGTTCGCTGAAGACCTCGATCGCCGCCTGGAGGATGTTCTCGCGTGCGCGCTCCCGCGCCGCACGGTTCTGCGCATCCGATCGCGCCATGCGGTGTCCACCTCCCTGGTCCTCCGGCGGAATTCCCTCACGGGCCGTCTCGGGATAGATTAATCACTGAATGCTCGTTCAACCTATGGAGGGTGCGAGCACTCGCGGCGCGGGGGTTCGCCGCAGCGGGCCACGGACGCGTCTTCCGCCGATGGAGGGGGTGGCGGAGACGCGTCCGTGGTCATCCTCGACCTCCGGCCTACGACGAGGGACCGACGACCAGGCCTGGGCGTCGACCGCCGGTGCCGACGTCCGGCCGAGCCACGGCGGCACCTTCGACGGCGACGGATGCGACCGATTCCTGACCTGAGTGCAGAAAGCGGGCGACGGGCCGTGTCGCGCCTTGACCCCGTCGAAATCGCGCGGTTAGCGTGAGCGGGCTTCGGCCCCTCGGTGGCAGCGATGCTCACCGTTCCGGCCGGAGTCCGCTCGCTCACCGGGCGCGCGGCACCGCTCAGATCGAAGAGGATCTTCCATGCGATTCACCAGAAAACTCGCGCTCGCCGCCACCGCGGCGGCCGCGCTCAGCCTCAGCGCGGTCATCCCCGCCACGGCCGCGTCCCCCGACGATTCCGCGCCCTCATACCAGGAGTTCGCGGCGTCGACCTATCGGGACGTCGACGGTGCCTACGTCGTCAACGGCGATGAGGTGATCTCGAACAAGAAGGAGCTGCGCGCGTTCTACGATCGGCTGATCGGCCCGGAGACCCGCACCGACGGCCTCATCGTCAACACGGTCAACAACATCGACGACAAGTGGTCCGCCTCCCAGGTCGCCAACCTCACCTACTGCGTGAGCACGAAGTTCGGCAGCCGTCACGCCGACGTCGTCCGGGCGATGGAGGGCGGCGCCGCACTCTGGGAGTCCGCGTCGTCGAAGATCGACTTCCGCTACGTCAGCAGCGCCGACGCCAACTGCACCACGCGGAACAACGCCGTCGTCTTCTCCGTCGAGCCGGTGGCCACGACGCAGTACATCGCCCGCGCCTTCTTCCCCAGCACGCCGGCCCGGCAGCAGAACGTCCTCATCGACGACTCGATCTGGAGCGCCGGAGCGTGGACCCCGACCAACGTGCTCGGCCATGAGCTCGGCCACGTCCTCGGCTTCCGCCACGAGCACACCCGCCCGGAGGCGGGCACCTGCTTCGAGGACAACAACTGGCGTCCGCTCACGCCGTACGACTCGTCGTCGATCATGCACTACCCGCAGTGCAACGGCAGCTCGGCCGATCTGTCGATGACCAGCGTCGACCGCAGCGGCGTCGTCTCGCTCTACGGGAACTGACGCCCTCGTCGGACCCGTTCCGGCACCACCGAGGCCCGGTCGTTCCGCGACCGGGCCTCACCCGTGTCCGCGGTCGGTGCGGCTCAGGCGGAGCCGCGGACGACGAGCTCGGTCGGCAGGATGGTCGTCCGAGGCGGATCCTCGCCGGCAAGCCGGGAGAGCAGCACCTGCGTCATCGCCTCGCCCTGGGCGTACATGGGCTGGCGCATGGTCGTCAGGGGCGGGTCGGTGCTGAGGGCCACCGAGGAGTCGTCGAAGCCGACGAGCGCGATGTCCTCCGGCACCCGCACCCCGGCGGCGCGGAGGGCCATGAGCGCCCCGCGGGCCATGAGGTCGCTGGCGACGAAGATCGCGTCCGGCCGCCCTTCCGCGAGCAGACGGCGGGCGGCATCGGCTCCGCTCGCCTCGCTGTAGTCGCCCTCCTCCTCCGCGAAGGGGGTCAGCCCCGCGGCGGCGAGCGCGGCGCGGAACCCCTGCACGCGGTCGGTCGACGACGGCATCGTGAGCGGACCGGAGATCGTGGCGATGCGGGTGCGTCCGATGTCGACGAGGCGCTGCGTGGCCGCCCGTGCCCCGGCGACGTTGTCGACGTCGACCACGTAGTCGCCTTCGGCCCGGCGCACCGGACGGCCGCCGTAGACGACGGGGACCGCGTCGGCGATCCGGTCGACGAACGCGTCACTCGTGTGGTGCGACACGATGAGCGCGCCGTCGACGCCGCCGTTGCGCACGAAGCTCGTCATCTTGTCGCCGGGGTCGTCGCTCGCGATCAGCAGGTTCAGGAGGTAGTCGGAGCTGCGGAGCGCGCCGGTGATGCCGGCCACGATCGCCGCGAAGAACGGGTCGCCGAAGAAGCGGGTCGTGTCCTCGGGGACGATGAGGGCGATCGCGTGCGTCTGCCGGGAGGCGAGCGAGCGCGCGGCACGGTTCGGAACGTAGTTGAGCTCGTCGATCGCGGCGCGCACGGCGGCGAGCGCTTCCGGGCTGACCGCGGTCGACCCGTTGACCACCCGCGACACGGTCGACCGGGACACGCCGGCGGCCGCTGCGACCTCCTCGATGGTCGCGCGGGGCGACATCATCGCTTGCTCTCTTCCATCGCCCCATTCTCATCCACCCGGAGCCAGGCCGTGAAAATCCTCGCTTCGAGTCGCCCGATTGGTCCCATTTCGGCCGCAGATGGGGCCAATCGGGCGATTCGAACGGGTCAGAGGGACCGGGCGGCGATGATGCGGGCGTACTCGCGGCCGGAGTCCTTGACCGTCCGCTCCTGGGTGTCGTAGTCCACGCGGACGATCCCGAAGCGCTTGTCGTAGCCCCAGGCCCACTCGAAGTTGTCGAACAGGGACCAGTAGAAGTAGCCGCGGACGTCCACGCCGCTGTCCCTGGCGTCCAGCACGGCGTCGAGGTGCGCGCGCAGGAACGCGGTGCGGTCGGCGTCGGGCACCCGCGTCTCCCCGTCCTCCGCCACGACGGTGTCGTCGTAGGCCGCGCCGTTCTCCGTCACCGAGAGCACCACACCCGCGGGCTCGGCGTACTCGGTCCAGAGCCGCTGCAGGAGTCGCGTGAGTCCCTCCGGCTGGACCTCCCAGCCCTGGGCGGTCCGCGGCAGTCCGCGCTCGACCGCGTGGATGCCCTCGTGCGAGGGATACGGGCTCCGCGTCACGTGCGCCGTCTCCGGGCCGCTGGACACCGCCGCGTCGTCGGGCCCCGTACCGGACACGAGGTCGCCGTGGTAGTAGTTCACACCCTGTGTGTCGATGCGCTGGGCGATGGTCTCGAGGTCGCCCTCGTGCACGGCGGCCTCGAACCGCGCCACGGCCTCGGGGTCCACCGCGCGGATGTCCTCCACGGTGTCGGCGGGGTAGGCACCGCGGTAGATGGGGTCGAGGAACCACCGGTTGAACTGGCCGTCCAGCCGCCGCGCCGCGTCGACATCCGCGGGGTTCTGCGGGTCGGCGGGGTCGGCCACCGTGTGGTTCAGCGTGATGCCGAGGTTGAGGGAGGCGTCGCGGCCGCGGAGCTCCCGCACCGTCGCACCGTGCGCGAGGAGCAGGTGGTGCGAGGCCAGCAGCCCCTCGGCGACGCTCGTGTGCCCTGGCGCGTGCTCGCCCCCGGTGTAGGAGAGGAAGGACGAGCACCACGGCTCGTTCAGGGTCGTCCACACGTTCACGCGGTCGCCGAGGGCGTCGTGCATGGTGCCCGCGTACTCCAGGAAGCGCTCGACGGAGTCGCGGTTCGTCCAGCCGCCGACCTCCTGCAGGGCCTGCGGCATGTCCCAGTGGTACAGCGTGAGCCAGGGCAGGATGTCGGCCGCGAGGAGCTCGTCGACGAGGCGGCTGTAGAAGTCGACCCCCGCCTGGTTGACCGCGCCGCCGTCGGGGCGCACGCGCGACCACGAGGTGGAGAAGCGGTACGTCTGGAGGCCGAGCTCCTTCATCAGCGCCACGTCCTGCGGATACCGGTGGTAGTGGTCGCACGCCACATCCCCGTCGTCGCCGCCGACCACGGCCCCCGGCACCCGGCAGAAGGCGTCCCAGATGGAGGCCGTCCGTCCGTCCTCGAAGGCGGCGCCCTCGATCTGGTAGGCCGCGGTCGCCGCGCCGAAGAGGAAGTCCGAGGGGAAGGCACGCGTCATAGGGGTCATCCTTTCACCGCGCCCGCCATGATGCCACTGACCAGCTGCCGCCCCGCGATCACGAAGAGCACGAGGAGCGGAAGGGTCGCGAGCACCGCGCCGGTGAGCACGATCGAGTAGTCGATGTAATAGCCGGACTGCAGCTGGCTGAGCGCCGTCTGCAGCGTCGGGTTCTGGGGGGAGAGCACGATCAGGGGCCAGAGGTAGTCGGTCCAGGCGGTCATGAACGTGAACAGTCCGAGGATCGCCATGGCCGGCCGCGCCGCGGGCACCCCGACGGTGAGGAAGGTGCGGAACTGGTTCGCGCCGTCGACCCTGGCGGCCTCGATGAGCTCGTCCGGGATCACGTCCACGAGGTACTGCCGCATGAAGAACACCCCGAACGCCGTGACGAGGGTCGGCACGATCACCGCACCGATCGTCCCCGTCCAGCCGAGTTCGCGCATCAGCATGAACAGCGGGATGATGCCGAGCTGCGTGGGGATGGCCATGGTCGCGATCACGAACACCATGAGGCCGTCGCGCCCGCGGAAGCGGAGCTTCGCGAACGCGTAGCCGGCGAGGGTCGAGAACGTGACGACGGAGATCGTGATGATCGTCGAGATGAGGAACGAGTTGCCGAGGGCGAGCCAGAACGGGATCGCATCGAACACCTTCGCCGCGTTCGCGAGGAAGTTGCCGCCGGGGATGAGGGGCAGGGTCTCACCGCGGGTCGCGTTCGTCCCGCTCGCGACGACGAACGACCACCACAGCGGGTAGGCGCCGCCGATGACGAAGGCCGCGAGGAGCCCGTAGGTGAGGAAGCCCGGGCGGCTGCCGAGGCCGGCGCTCCCGCTCGCGGTGCCGCGCCGGCGGCGGATCCGCTCCGGCACGCTGAGGGCCTGGGTGGCGGTCATCGCGCCTCCTCCTTCCCGGTCGGGCGGATGCGGCGTCGGGCCGCGCGGTTCTTCGGGGCGTCTCCGGTGGCGATGCGCCGGGAGATCAGGAAGTTGATGAGGCCGATCGCGACGATCAGCAGGAAGAGCAGGATCGCGACGGCCGAGGCCTCACCGAGGTTGCGGCGGAAGAACGCCAGCTCCCAGAGGAACAGCACGGTGGTCTGGAACTGCCGGTCGCTGCCGCCGATGCCGCCCGCGGTGGAGACGTCGAACAGCCGCGGCTCGGCGAAGATCTGCAGGCCGCCGATGGTCGCCGTGATGATGACGAAGATCAGCGTGGGACGGATGGTGGGGATCGTGATGGCGAAGAACCGCCGCACCGCCCCGGCACCGTCGAGTGCGGCCGATTCGTAGAGGTCGCGCGGCACGGCCTGCATCGCGGCGAGGAGGATGAGGGCGTTGTAGCCGGTCCAGCGGAAGTTCACCATCACGGCGATCGCGATGTGCGACAGGACCGTGTCGTGCTTCCACTGCTGATCGGCGATGCCGACGAGGTTGAGGAGGTTGTTGGCCAGACCGTCCGCCTCGTTGAAGATGCTGGAGAAGATGATCGCCACGGCGACCGGGGTGACCACGAACGGGATGAGGACGCTCATCCGCCAGAACGTCGGCGTCCGCAGTCCGCGGTCCAGCAGGTACGCGATCACCAGGGCGACGGCGAGTTGCGGGATGGCGGAGAGCAGGAAGATGCTCAGCGTGTTCCGGATGGAGTTCCAGAACATGCCGTCGCCGAGGATCGCCGCGAAGTTGCCGAAGCCGACGAACGGCCCCTCGCCCTTCAGCAGGTCCCACTCGTGGACCGCGACCCACACCGTGTACAGCAGCGGGAAGAGGCCGATGAGCCCGAAAAGGAGGAAGAACGGGGAGATGTAGAAGTACGGCGAGGCGCGATGGTCGAAACGGGAGACGCGGGTGCGCCAGGAGCGTCGCGGCGGAGCGTCCGCCGCGGCGGGGGCGGCGGCCTGCGGCTCCGCCGGCGGGGCGGTGAGGGTCATGGGCGTGTCCTTAGCCGGGCTTCGACAGGCTCAGCCACCCACTCGGGTCGCTGAGCAACCACCGTGGGTCGCTGAGCCTGTCGAAGCGAGATGATCAGCCGACGAGGTCGTTCAGGAGGCCGATCGCCTGGTCCCAGGCGCCCTGCGTGTCGGTCTCGCCGCGGTCGAGCGCGCTGAGCGCCGGGCCGAAGACGTTCTCCTGGATCACCGAGTCATCGGCGCCCTTGAACTGCGCGACGACGCCCTTGGCACGTTCGGCGAGGATGGCACCGGTCGGCGCGTCGTTGAAGAACTTGTTGGGCGTGGCCTCCTCGGCGAGGGACTCCTGCGCCTTGATGGTCGAGGGGAAGTTGCCCGCGGCGGCGGACTGCTTCACCTGCTGCTCGGGCTGCGTCAGCCAGTCGGCGAGCTCGGCCGCGGCCTCCTTGTGCTCCGACGACTCCGGGATCGAGAGGAACGCGCCGCCCCAGTTGGCCGCGCCGCCGGGGAACACATCGGCGAAGTCCCAGCCGGTCGACGCGTCGCCGCCGCCGGCCTCCACCTGTCCCTGCACGACGCCGAGCATCCAGCCCGGGCAGACGAAGGTGGCGAAGGTGCCGTCGACGAACGACTTGCCGCCGTTCCAGTCCCATGCGGTCTGTGCCGCGGACTGGCCGCCCTCGGTCGCGGCGCCGAGGAGCTCGAAGCGCTCCTGGAGCTCGTCGTTGCCCTCGACGTTGAGCTCGCCGTCGGCGGTGTAGTAGCCCTCGTCGAGCTGGTTCACCATGGCGTTCCAGACGAAGCCGGAGTGGTCGTACCAGGCCTTGCCGGTCTTGGCCGTGTAGTCGGCGCCGACCTGGAAGTAGTTCTCCCAGTCGCCGTTGAGCAGCTCGGCGACCGACTCGCGGTCGCTGGGCAGGCCGGCGGCCTCGAACGCGGCGCCGTTGTAGCAGATGCCGCTCGGGCCGATGTCTGTGCCGTAGCCGATGACGCGGCCCTCGGCGTCGGTCGCCTGGCCGTACTTCCAGTCGACCCAGTCGTCCTTGCGGTCCTCGATGCCGTAGTCGCGCAGGTCGACGAAGGTGTCCGAGACGTCCATGATGGCGCCGAGCCAGCCCTCCTCGATCGCGACGATGTCGCTGAGGCCGGAGCCGGCGGCGATCTTGGTGAAGGCGTCGGTACGGGCGTTGCCACCGGTGTCGATGTTGGTCGCCTCGATCGTCACGTTCGGGTGCGCCTTCTCGTACTCCTTGTAGAGGTCGTCGTAGCCGAAGGTGCCGAAGGTGGTGACGGTCAGTGTGACCTTCTCGTCGGCGCTGCCGCCGGTGTCGCCGTCGCCGCCGGTGCTGCCGGAGCAGCCGGCCAGGGCGAGAGCGGAGACGGATGCCGCGGCGGCTGTCGCCAGGATCCGGGTGCGGGCACGTGAGTTCACGGTTCACTCCTTTGTGGGTTCGTGCGGGTGGTGGTGCGTGGGGGCTTGTGGGAGCGCTCCCACAAGGTTGTCGTGAACTCTATGGGAGCGCTCCCACGATGTCAAGAGCGCCGTCCGCAGGTCCTTCCCGCGCAACCGGCGTACCCTTGTCCGGTGCCCGAAGCCACCCTCTCCCCTGCCCTCGCCCGCGCCGAGTCCCTGATCCGCAGCATCCCGGACTATCCGGAGCCCGGCATCATCTTCCGCGACATCACGCCGCTCCTCGCCGACGCCGAGGCCCTCCGCGTGACGACCGAGGCGATCATCGAGCCCTTCGCGGGGCAGTTCGACGTGGTGGCCGGCATCGAGGCGCGGGGCTTCATCCTCGCCGGGGCCGCCGCCATCGCCGCGGGGGTCGGGCTGATCCCGATCCGCAAGGCCGGCAAGCTCCCCCGCCCCGCCGCCTCCGTCGACTACGCCCTCGAATACGGCACGGCGACCATCGAGATGCACGACGACCTCCCCGCCGGATCCCGCGTCCTCCTCATCGACGACGTGCTCGCCACCGGAGGGACGCTGGCCGCCGGTCGGCAGCTCGTGGAGCGTCTCGGCAGCCACGTCGCCGGCATCTCGGTGCTCTTCGAGATCGACGGCCTCGGCGGCCGCGACACGATCGGCGACCTCCACACCGTCTTCCACTCCTGACCCCACTCCTGACCCGAGACCCCGGGTTCCCGCCGACGCCCCGGCGTAGCGGCGCGCGCAGGACGGGGTCTGGGCGAGAGCCCGGGGTCTCAGCGGAGCATCGGCGAGCGGTAGACTGAACCCGCCCGTCCGCCCGCGACTCTTGGAGCCGTCATGCCCACCATCGTCGTCGACGTCATGCCCAAGCCCGAACTGCTCGACCCGCAGGGGAAGGCCGTCTCCGGCGCCTTCGCCCGCCTGGGCGTCGAGGGCTTCACCGACGTCCGCATCGGCAAGCGCTTCGAGCTCACCGTCGAGGGCGAGGTCACCGACGAGGTCCTCGCCGAGGCCCGCCGTATCGCCGACGAGGTGCTCTCGAACGCCGTGATCGAAGACGTCGTGGGCGTCGAGGTGGCGGAGTGACCGTCCGCATCGGCGTCGTCACCTTCCCCGGCTCGCTGGACGACGTCGACGCGCAGCGCGCCGTCCGCATCGCCGGAGCCGAGCCGGTCGCCCTGTGGCACGGCTCGCACGACCTCGAGGGCGTCGACGCCCTCGTCCTCCCCGGCGGGTTCAGCTACGGCGACTATCTCCGCGCCGGAGCCATCGCCGCCCTCTCGCCCATCATGAGCGAGGTCAAGGACGCCGCCGCGAAGGGCATGCCCGTCCTCGGCATCTGCAACGGCTTCCAGATGCTCGTCGAGGCGCACCTGCTGCCCGGCGGCCTGATCCGCAACAACCACCAGCACTTCGTGCGCCGCGACCAGAAGCTCACGGTCGAGAACGCCGACACCGCCTGGACCAACGCCTTCCGCACCGGCCAGGAGATCGTCATCCCGCTGAAGAACGCGGACGGCGGCTACATCGCCGACGAGCAGACGCTCGACCGCATCGAGGGCGAGGGTCTCGTGGCGTTCCGCTACGCCGGCGTGAACCCGAACGGCTCGCTGCGCGACATCGCGGGGCTGACGAATGAGGCCGGCAATGTCGTGGGCCTGATGCCGCACCCCGAGCACGCCACAGAGCCCGGTTTCGGTCCGGACACCGCGGTCGCGATGCGCAGCGGCGTGGACGGCCTCGACTTCTTCACGAGCGCGATCGCCGCCGTCGCCCGCGTCGCCGCCTGATACCTCCCTCGACCCACCCCTCTGCGCGCGTCCCACCCCGTTGCGGGCGCGCGGAAGGGGCCGGGTCGACCGCAAGAGGCCGGGTCGACAGGCGAGGTCAGGGCAGACGGAACGGGTTGTCGCCCACGGCCGCGAGCAGGTACCAGGCCGTCGTGCCGGTGTGCAGGCTCGCGTAGTAGAGGTCGCCGAAGCCGGAGTCGAGTCCGTCGGTCGAGGTCGCCACGATGCCCTTGCCGTCGCCGTTCGCCGCGTCGCGCTGCACCAGCCGGATGTCGGCCAGCAGCTCCTCCGCGCGATCCTGGTCGCCGGCGGCCCCGCGCTCCTGCAGCGCGAGCGCGAGGTGCCCGCTGCCCTCGAACCAGACCTTCGACACGTCCACGTCGCTGATCGACGGGCCCCGGTACGGGCCGTCCTGGGCGATGAGGTGCGCGAGCGTCCAGTCCACGGCCGAGCCGTATCGGGCGTCCCCGGTGCCCAGCAGGCTCCAGGTCTGCGCGTCGAGCGGGATGGGACGGGTGTTGATCGTGCTGCCGTCGAGCAGCGTCCCGGTGTCCACGTGCCCGTCGGCGCTCTGCATCGCCGCGACGAATCCGGCAGCCACCGCCGCCCGCTCCGCCCAGACCCCGTCGCCCGTGAGCTGGCCGAGCTGCGTGAAGAAGCCGGCGATGTCGCTGTTGTGCTCGGTGGACTTCCACTCCAGCGGCACCCCGGCATCGGTCTGCCCGCCGGTGTAGCCGTAGGGTGCCCGCGTCATGTCGGCGGTGTTGTCCTGGATCCACTCCGCGATGCGCACCGCGCCGTCGAGGTACCGTGCCTCGCCGGTGGCATGGAAGAGGCGGGCGAGCGCCATGCCCACCCAGGCCTGGTTGCCGGTGAAGGTGCCGGGCCCGGTGATCTCCATCCGGCCCTGACGGATGCCGTGCGGCTCGTACGAGGTGCGGACGCGGCCGTCGCCGACGGGATCGTTCTCCTGCACGAAGAGGAGGGTGTCGGCGACGGCTCGGGCGCGGCGCAGGTCGTCCGGCAGGCCGCGGGCGGTGTAGGCGATCACGACGAGGGCGTCGTCGTACACGAAGGAGGGCGTGAAGTCCCACGACGGCGTGGTGAAGAACCCACCCTCGTAGCTGCGGGGCAGGCAGCGGCCCTCGCCGTCGCAGAACTCGTCGACCCGCGCGTCGAGGAACTCGTACGCGAGCGCGACCGAAGCCGCGGGGTCGCTCACCGGGTCCGCCGGGGGCTGCGCGCGGGCACCGAACGCGTCGGACACGGCGGGGGCGGCGCCGACGAGCACGGCACCGACGACGAGCGCGGCGACGACCGCCCAGGGCGCGGATCGGCGGGCGGAAGCGGACATCACGACCTCTCGACGGCAGGACCCCCGGGGGACATGCCGCGAGCGACACGGGGGGATGCTCGCAACCCTGTCATGACAGGAGGCACCGGGGGAAGTGTCTTTCGGCCACATGCGCGTGTACCAAAGCGGCCGGATGCGTGCAAGGCGTTTGCCGCACCCGGAGCACGGCGCGCACGATGGTCCTCCCGTCCCCGACCTCCCGGAAAGGACACCCCATGTCCCGCGACCAGTACACCTTCACCAACCCGGTCGAGCTCTACGCCGACATCCAGCCGCAGAAGCAGCACATGCGCGAACCCGGTCTCGACGCCGACCTCACTCCGAAGGCCGACCTCGGCGAGGAGTCGTACCGCGGCACCGGACGGCTGACCGGGCGCAAGGCACTCATCACCGGCGGCGACTCGGGCATCGGCGCGGCCACCGCGATCGCGTTCGCCCGCGAGGGCGCCGACGTCGCGATCTCCTACCTGCCGGAAGAGGAGGAGGACGCGAGCCGCATCGCCGGCATCCTCCGCGAGGCGGGAGCCACCGTCGCCACGATCCCCGGCGACCTGCGCGACCCGGAGTACTGCCGCACCCTGGTGGCCGAGGCCGTCGCGGCGCTGGGCGGACTCGACATCCTCGTCAACAACGGCGGCAGGCAGGTCTTCCAGGAGTCCCTCACCGATGTGACGGACGAGCAGTTCGACGACACGTTCAAGACCAACGTGTACGCGATGTTCTGGATCACCAAGGCCGCCCTGCCGCACCTCCCCGCGGGGTCGACGATCATCAACACGACCTCGATCCAGGCCTACTCGCCGTCGGACATCCTCGTCGACTACGCCTCGACGAAGTCGACGATCAACGCGTTCACGAAGGGCCTCGCCCAGCAGCTCGCGCCCAAGGGCATCCGCGTGAACGCCGTGGCTCCGGGACCGATCTGGACCCCGCTGCAGCCGAGCGACGGGCAGCCGCAGGAGAAGATCGCGCAGTTCGGCCAGGACACTCCGCTCGGCCGGATGGGTCAGCCCGCCGAGCTCGCTCCCGCCTACGTCTTCCTCGCCTCCCCGGAGTCGAGCTACGTGCTCGGCGAGACCCTGAACGTCAACGGCGGCATGCCCACGCCCTGACCCTCATCCCCTCATCCCCCGTCGACCCACCCCCTTCCGTTCCTCCCGGCCCCTTCCGGCCGTCCGCAAGGGGGTGGGTCGGACGGAAAGGGGTGGGTCGGCGGAGAGGGGGAAAGAGGGCGCCGAACCGTTTCGATACCTGTGGTGGCGGCACTGTAAGCGTTTGCAGTAGCCTGATCGCATGGCACAGCTCGAACAGATCGCAGCCCCCGGTTCCGAGTGGTGGCGCAGCGCCGTCATCTACCAGATCTACCCCCGCTCCTTCGCGGACGCGTCGGGCGACGGCATCGGCGACCTGCCGGGCATCACGAGCCGCCTCGACGCGCTGCAGGAGCTCGGCGTCGACGCGATCTGGCTCAGCCCGTTCATGACGAGCCCGCAGCGCGACGCCGGCTACGACGTGGCCGACTACCGCGACGTCGACCCGCTGTTCGGCACGCTGGCCGACTTCGACGCGATGCTGGAATCCGCGCACGCCCGCGGCATCCGGGTGATCGTCGACCTCGTGCCCAACCACTCCTCCGACCAGCACCCCTGGTTCCAGGAGGCGCTCAAGGCGGCGCCGGGCAGCCCGGAGCGCGCGCGCTACATCTTCCGCGACGGCCGCGGCGAGAACGGCGAGCTGCCTCCGAACAACTGGGAGTCGGTGTTCGGCGGCGGCATGTGGCAGCGCGTGACGGAGGCCGACGGCACGCCCGGCCAGTGGTATCTGCACATCTTCGACGCGACGCAGCCGGACTTCGACTGGAACAACGAGGAGGTGCAGGAGGAGTTCTGCTCGATCCTGCGCTTCTGGCTCGACCGCGGCGTCGACGGCTTCCGTGTCGACGTGGCCCACGGCATGATCAAGACCGAGGGCCTGCCGGATTACACGCCGCCGACCGACGCCGACTCCATGGGCGGCGGCGAGTCGAACGTGCCGTACTGGGGCCAGGACGGCGTGCACGAGATCTACCGCGACTGGCACAAGGTGCTCGCCGAGTACGACGGCGACCGCGCCCTGTGCGGCGAGGCCTGGATGCCGACGCTGAAGGAGACCGCCCTCTGGGTGCGTCCGGACGAGATGCACCAGACCTTCAACTTCCCGTACCTGATGACGGCGTGGGACGCGAAGGCGCTCGGCGACGTGATCCGCGAGTCGCTGGACGCGTTCGGCGCGGTCGGCGCCCCGAGCACCTGGGTGCTGTCCAACCACGACGTCGTCCGGCACGCCACGCGCCTCGCCCTCACGATCGACAACCCGCAGGGCGAGGGCATCGGCCCGAACACCCCGGACAAGCCCGACACCGCCATCGGCCTCGCCCGCGCCCGCGCCGCCACCACGCTGATGCTCGCGCTGCCCGGCTCGGCCTACCTGTACCAGGGCGAGGAGCTCGGCCTGCCCGAGGCCATGGAGATCCCGGACGAGTACCGCCAGGATCCGACCTGGTTCCGCACGAACGGCGAGCGCTACGGCCGCGACGGCTGCCGCGTGCCGCTGCCGTGGGAGGCGGAGGCTCCCGCCTTCGGCTTCAACGACACCGGCCTCTCCTGGCTCCCGCAGCCCGCGGACTGGGCGGCCTACGCCCGGGACGTCGAGGAGGTCGACCCGGCGTCGACCCTCGCCCTGTACAAGCGCCTGCTCGCCGGCCGCCGCGAGTTCGGATTCGGCACCGGGTCGCTGGTGTGGGAGGACGCCGGTCCCGATGCCGTCGCCTTCCGCCGCGGCGAGGTGCACGTGCTGGCGAACCTCGGCACGGCTCCGCTCGACCTCCCGGAGGGCGCGGTCGTCCTGCTCCGCAGCCAGCCGTTCGACGGCCCCGAGGTCCCCGTCGACACCGCCGTCTGGTACACCAAGGCCTGACACCGCTGCGCCCGTGGCGCGCTCCACCCGGGGCGTGTCACGGGCGTCTCCGATCCGAAGGACAGACGATGGCGAGCATCGACGAGGTCGCCCGGCTCGCCGGCGTCTCCACCGCGACGGTCTCCCGCGCGCTGAGCGGCCGCGGGCACGTGTCCGAGTCGGCGCGCGAGCGCGTGCAGGCGGCTGCCGCCTCCCTCGGGTACGTCGTGTCCTCCCGCGCCTCGAGTCTCGCGTCGGGGCGCACGCGCAACATCGGGGTCGTCGTGCCGTTCCTCGACCGCTGGTTCTTCAGCACCGTGCTGTCGGGGGTGTCCGCCGCGCTCATGCGCGCCGGCTACGACATCACGCTCTACAACATCACCGCCGACAAAGACGTGCGCCGGCACGTCTTCGACACGTTCCTGCGCCGCCAGCGCGTGGACGCCGTGATCGCCGTGTCCATCGAGCTGGACGACGACGAGACCCAGCAGCTCCTCGATCTCGGACTCCCCGTGATCGCGATCGGCGGCCCGAACCCGAAGCTCGACACCCTCACGGTCGACGACGTCGCCGTGGCCCAGCTCGCGACGGAGCACCTGCTCGGGCTCGGGCACACGGAGATCGCCCACATCGGCGCGAACCCCGAGTTCGACATCGACTTCCACATCCCCACGAACCGCCGGCTCGGCTTCGAGAGGGCGCTGGCGAAGGCCGGCGTCCCCCTGAACCCCGCGTTCCTGGAGCCGGCCGACTTCACGGTCGAGGGCGGCTACCGCGCCGCGAAGCAGCTCCTCGGGCGCCCGGGGCCTCGCCCCACCGCGGTGTTCGCCGCCTCGGACGAGATGGCGATCGGGGCGCTCCTCGCCGCCCGCGACCTCGGCTTCGCGGTGCCGGGCGACCTGTCCATCGTGGGCATCGACGGCCATGAGCTCGGCGAGTTCTTCCGCCTCACCACGGTCGACCAGTTCCCGCTCGGGCAGGGCGAGCGGGCGGCCGACGCAGTCCTCGCGAAGCTCACCGACCCCGATGCCGTGCGGCCGCCCGCCGCCCTGCCGTACGAGCTCAACGTCCGAGGCACGACCGCGCGACTCGTCTGAGCCGGGCGGCGTTCACAACTCAGGAGTACGGCGCGCGGAGACCGCGGTTCCGGCCCTGACGGGCGTAGGTGCGCCGGTTCTCCTGAGTTGTGAACGCGTCGAGCTCAGCACTCTGCGGTCGCGTCCTGCCAGGTCCGGTAACCGCCGTCGAGATTGCGCACCTCGCGCCCGTGCTGCCGCAGCAGCCGGGTGGCGATGTGCCCCCGCAGGCCGACCTGGCAGTGCACCACGAGGGGCCCGTCCGGCAGTTCGTCGAGACGGTCGCGCAGCTCGTCCAGCGGGATGTTCCTGGCGCCGGGGATGGCGCCGTTCGTATGCTCGGCCACGGAGCGGACGTCGATGAGGGTCGATCCCGCCTGCAGGGCGTCGTCGAGCTCGTGCCACTGGACAGTCGGCGTGGTGCCGTTGCGGGTGTTCTCGGCCACATAGCCGAGGATGTTCACGGCATCCTTCGCGGAGCCGAACTGCGGAGCGTACGCGAGCTCCAGGTGCGCGAGACCGGAGGCGGTGACGCCCGCCTGCAGCGCCGTCGCGATGACGTCGATCCGCTTGTCCACGCCGTCACGACCCACGATCTGCGCCCCGAGGATGCGGTCGGTGGCGGGGTCGGCGAGGAGCTTCATCGACAGGGTCTCCGCGCCCGGGTAGTAGCCGGCATGCGACGCCGGATGCACGTGTACGGCGAAGAACCCGCGGCCCCCGGCACGGAGCTGCTTCTCGCTCCATCCGGTCTTCGCGGCGGCGAGGCCGAACATCTGCACGATGCCGGTGCCGAGGGCGGGGCGCGCCGACTCCTCCCGACCCGCGATGACGTCGGCCACCATGCGGCCGTGGCGATTGGCGAGACCGGCCATGGTCACCAGCGCCGCACCGCCGCCGATGAGGTCGGTCTTCTCGACGCCGTCGCCGACCGCGAAGACGTCCGGGGCACTGGTGCGGCACGCCTCGTCGACCGCGATGCCGCCGGTCTCGCCAAGACGGATCCCGGCGGCGCGGGCGAGTCCGACCTCGGGCACGACCCCGGAGGCATCGACGAGGAACTCCGCGGGGAGGGTGGCACCGTCGCTCAGGGTCACGGAATCCGCGGCCGTGGCCACGACCTCGACGCCGAGTCGCACGTCAACCCCGCGGCGCCGGACCTCGGCCGCCAGAGGGGCGGCCATCTCCGGATCCAGCGGGGCGAGCAGCTGGGCACCGCGTTGCACCAGGGTGACCGCGGCCCCCCGGGCGACGAGGTTCTCCACGGCCTCGAGTCCCGTGTACCCGCCGCCCACGACGACCACCGGCAGGCCGGGGCGGAGGGCCGCGGCGATCGCATCGGCATCCGCCACGGTCCGCAGGCTCCGCGCGGGGAGGGCCCCGGTCGGCTCGTCGCCGCGAGGCCGGGCACCGGTGGCGAGCACGAGGCGGTCGTACGGGTGGGTGCTGCGGTGGCCGCTGTCGAGATCGACGACCTCGACCGTCTTGCGCGCGGTGTCGATGCCGACGACGTCGTGACGGACGCGGACGTCGAGTCGGAAGCGGCGGTGCAGCGACTCCGGGGTCTGCAGCAGGAGGGCGTCGCGCTCCTCGATCACGCCGCCCACGTAGTAGGGCAGGCCGCAGTTGGCGTAGGAGACCTCGGGCCCGCGCTCGAAGACGACGATGTCCGCGGACTCCTCGAGCCGCCGAAGCCGGGTCGCCGCCGACATGCCGCCGGCGATGCCACCGACGATGACGACGCGGAGCGGCGCGCTCATCGCCCGAACAGCCGGGACAGGAGACCGCCCTTGGCCTCGTCCTTCGGGTGGCCCGTGCACCAGTCCGACGCCGGCACGGTGCGGCGGACGGCGTCGACGTGCTGGCCGCACCCCGCCCAGGTGGTCTTCCCGCAGGTACGGCAACGGACTGCTCGACACATGTGTTCTCTCCTCACTCGATACCCCGGTGGGTATCCAGACATTATACCCCGGGGGTATAGTGGAGCGCACAGCCGGCCTTCAGGGAGAGACCATGACCACCGTCGACACCGACACGCAGCGCAAGATCGCCAACCGCCTCAAGCGCGCCCAGGGACAGCTCGGCGCCGTGATCGCCGCGGTCGAGAGCGGCGGCGACTGCCGGGCCGTCGTCACGCAGCTGGCCGCCGTGACCTCCGCGTTGGACAAGGCCGGGTTCCAGATCATCGCCTCCGCCATGAAGACCTGCCTGGAGGACCCCGCGCAGGACGACGCCGTCCCCCTCCCCGACCTGGAGAAGCTCTTCCTCACCCTCGCCTGAACGCGACCCGGCCCCTTGCGGCCACCCCGGCCCGTTGCGGACGATCGCAACAGGCCGGGGCGCACGCAAGGGGCCGGGTCGGCGAAGGGGGATCAGGGGACGAGGAGACCCGCGGTCGCGGTGCGCGCCGTCTCGAAGCGGCGCTGCACGTCGGGCCAGTTCACGAGGTTCCAGAACGCCTTGACGTAGTCCGCCCGCACGTTGAGGTAGTCGAGGTAGTAGGCGTGCTCCCACACGTCGAGCTGCAGCAGCGGGATGACGCCGAGCGGCGCGTTGCCCTGCTGATCGAAGAGCTGGAAGATCACGGGACGAGCGCCCACCGAGTCCCAGGCGAGCACGGCCCAACCGGAGCCCTGCACGCCGAGGGCCGTCGCGGTGAAGTGCGCGCGGAAACCGTCGATCGACCCGAATGAGTCCGCGAGCGCCGCCGAGAGCTCGCCCTCCGGAGCCCCGCCGCCCTCGGGCGAGAGGTTCTGCCAGAACACGGAGTGGTTGATGTGGCCGCCGAGGTTGAACGCGAGGTCCTTCTCGAGCTTGTTGACCGCTCCGAGGTCGCCGCTGTCGCGGGCCGCCGCGAGCTGCTCCAGCGCCGTGTTCGCGCCGGTCACGTAGGCCTGGTGGTGCTTGGAGTGGTGCAGCTCCATGATCTTGCCGGAGATGTGCGGTTCCAGTGCCGAGTAGTCGTAGGGCAGCTCGGGGAGCGTGTACGGAGTGGACATGGGGGTTCCTTTCGTGACGGGGTCAGAGGGCGGTGTCGTGGGACAGGGCGTGGAATCGGCGGTCGATGTAGACGAGCGGGCGGGCCGGGCGGCCGGTGAGCACCTCGAGCACCTCGGCGATCACCACGGTCGACGAACCGACGGGCACGGTCTGGATCGCCCGGCAGCGCAGGGCGACACGGGCCTCCGCCAGGTGCGGCTCGCCGGTCGGCAGCGTCGTCCAGCCCTGCTCGGGCGTGAAGCGCTCGGAGCCGCTCACCGCGAAGCTCTGGGCGAGCGCGGAGTGCTCGTCGTCGATGAGGTGCACGACGAAGGTGTCGGCGCCGAGGATGGCCCCGGCGCTCCCGGTCGCCCTGGTCACCGAGAACACGATCGCCGCCGGGTCGACCGCGACCGACGACACGCTCGACGCCGTGAGGCCGACGGGGCCGTCCGGACCCTGCGCCGTGATGATGGCGACACCGGCGGGGTGGGTGCGGAACGCCGCCTTGAGCCCCTCCCCGACCGGCGTGGGCACCGGAGCGGCGGGGTGCGGGGTGGTGTGCGGGTCGGGGGTCATCGGGTGCTCTCCTCGAGAGGGATGGGGGTGGGGGTCGCGTGGGCGCGCATGGCCGCGCGGTCGACGAGCTTCGTGCGCTCCCGGCCGCGGACGGCTCCGGCGCGGCGCTCGGCCTCGTCGATGCGCAACCAACCCTCCCAGTCCACCACGCCGGGGAGGTCCAGGGGCGGGTCGCGGTCGATGCGGGCGGACGGCGTCGCGGCGAGGTCCTCCACGAGATGCTGCACGGTCTGCGCGGCGTCGGACTTGGTCGAGCCGATGAGCCCGATCGGCCCGCGCTTGATCCAGCCGGTCGCATAGAGACCCGGGACGGGCGTGCCGTCGGCATCGAGCACCCGTCCTTCCGCGTTCGGAACGATGCCCCGCGCCGCGTCGAACGGCACGCCGGGCACGGGCGAGGAGAGGTAGCCGATCGCCCGGTAGACGGCGCCGACCTCGTACCGCACGAGCTCGCCGGTGCCGATCATGCGGCCGAGCGGATCGGAGGCCGAGCGCTCGAACTCGATGCCCTCCACACGGTCGGTGCCGAGGACGCGGACGGGTCGATGCCGGAAGTGCAGGTGGATGCGCCGGGAGGCTTCGGTGGACGGACGCTGCGCCCATTCCGTGAGGGTGCGCACGATGATGCGGCGCTGCGAGAACTGCTCCAGCATGCGGGCGGCGTGGTCGTCGAGCGCGAGGTCGGCGGGATCGACGACCACCTCCACGTCGTGCTGCTCCCCGAGCTCGCGCAGCTCCAGAGCGGAGAAACGCACATCGGCCGGACCGCGACGGGCGAACAGGTGCACGTCGCGGACCCGGCTCGCGGCGAGCGCGTCGAGGATGTGGTCGGGGGTGTCGGTCGACTCCAGCGCCGCGGCGTGCTTCGCGAGGATGCGCGTGACGTCGAGGGCGACGTTGCCCGCCCCGAGCACGGCCACGGCCTCCGCCTCCAGGCCCCAGCCCCGCGCGACGTCGGGGTGCGCGTCGTACCAGGCCACGAAATCCGCGGCGCCGAACGATCCGGGGAGGTCGGCTCCCGGCACGTCGAACGTCACGTCACGGTCGGCTCCGGTCGCGATGACGACGCCGTCGTACGCCCGGTGGAGCTCGTCGACCGTCACATCGACGCCCACCTCGACGTTGCCGAGCAGCCGGATGCCGGGCTGAAGGAGCACGTCGTGCAGCGCATCGATGATCTTGCGGATGCGCGGATGGTCGGGGGCGACGCCATAGCGGACGAGGCCGTACGGAGCGGGGAGCTTCTCGTACAGGTCGATGGCCGCCTCCGGCACCTGAGCCCGGAGGAGGTCGGCGGCGTAGATGCCTGCGGGTCCCGCGCCGACGATGGCGATGCGCGGAGTCACTCGTGCACTTCCTGGGGCGGGAGCGCGGCGATGAGCGGGTGGTCGTGACGGATGAGTCCGGTGCGGGCGGCGCCGCCGGGCGAGCCGATCTCGTCGAAGAACTCGACGTTGGCCTTGTAGTAGTCCTGCCACTCGTCGGGCAGGTCGTCCTCGTAGTAGATCGCCTCGACCGGGCACACCGGCTCGCACGCTCCGCAGTCCACGCACTCGTCGGGGTGGATGTAGAGCGACCGCTCCCCTTCATAGATGCAGTCGACCGGGCATTCGTCGATGCACGCCTTGTCCTTGAGGTCGACGCACGGCAGTGCGATCACATATGTCATCGCGGCTTCTTCTCTGTCCCACTCACGCCCTCCACCGTAAAACCTCAAGCGCACTTGAGGTCAAATCGAGGCCGCCGGGAATCAGGAACGGGAGATCTCGAAGGGGGCGGGGAGGAGGTGCTCCTCGCGGGAGCTGGGGCCGACGAGGAGCGTGAAGGCGCCGGGCTCCACGGTCCGGACGCCGGCGGCGGTCACGATCGTGCAGTCCGCGACGGGGACCTCGATCCGCACGCGCGCACTCTCCCCCGGCGCGAGGTCGACCTGCCGGAAGGCCTTGAGCTCGCGGTCGGTCCAGCTCACGCTCGTCACCTCGTCCCGCACGTACGCCTGCACGGTCTCGCGGACGGGCCGGTCCCCCGTGTTCGTCACGGTCACGTGCCCCACCACGGTGGCGCCGAGGCGCAGCTCCGTCTGCTCCAGCTCCAGCTCCGCGTACGTCACGGTCGTGTACGACCGGCCCTCTCCGAAGGCCCACGCGGGCGCCTGGGTGAGGTCGGCGTAGCGGTCGCCGTGCTGACCACGGATCTGGTTGTAGTAGGTCGGCTGCTGCCCGACGTGCCGCGCGAACGAGATGGGCAGCCGGCCCGAGGGCTCCACGGCACCCGTGACGATGTCGGCGAGCGCCCGTCCGCCCTGCATACCCGGATTCGCGGCCCAGACCACCGCCGCCGCCCGCTGCATTGAGGGCGGGAGCACGAGCGGCTTGGACGCGAGGAGCACCACGACGACGGGTTTCCCGGTCTCGATGAGTGCGTCGAGCAGGGCGTTCTGCCCGCCGATGAGCTCCAGCGTGGCCGTGGACCGCCCCTCGCCCACGAGCTCGATGCGATCGCCGACCACCGCGACCACGACGTCGGCGGCCTCGGCAGCGGCCACCGCCTCCGCGATGAGCACAGGATCCGGCGGGCACGGCTGCACCACGGGAGGACGCGGCTGGTTGTCCGGGAAGTGCGTGCCGCGGGGGTCGTCGGCGAGCGTGAGGATGTCGGCGCCGCGTGCATGCGTGACCGTCCACGCGTCCACCGCACGGAGGCCGTCGAGCACGGTCGTGATCATCTCGCGGGGCTGTCCGTCGAGCCAGCCCGCCTGACCCGAACCGCCGGCCCAGTCGCCGAGCTGCGTCTGCGCGTCGTCCGCGAGCGGCCCGGTCACCGCCACCCGCAGCGGGGCCGCGGCATCCAGCGGCAGCACGCCGTCGTTCTCCAGGAGCACGAGCGAACGGCGCGCGATCTCGAGGTTGAGCTCCGCGTGCGCGGCGCTGCCGACCACGGCGGACACGTCGTCGCGGGGCAGCCGGGGGTCCTCGAAGAGCCCCAGCTCGAACTTCAGCGTGAGGATGCGGGAGACCGCGTCGTCAAAGGCGTCCTCCGGCAGGAGCCCCCGGGCGACCGCGTCCAGCGCCCCCTCGAAGAACCCGGGGGTGGTCATCACCATGTCGTTCCCGGCGCGCACGGCCGCGGCCGCGGCCTGGGTGAGGTCGGGCTGCACCCGCTGCTCCCACACCATCCGACCCACGTTGTCCCAGTCGGTGATGAGGGTGCCGGTGTAACCCCACTCGCCGCGGAGCACGTCGCTGAGCAGCCACTCGTTGAGCGTGATCGGCACCCCGTCGGTCGTCTGGTAGCCGAGCATGAACGTCCGGCAGCCCTCGCGGGCGACCCGCTCGAACGGCGGCAGGAACCAGGAGCGCAGCTTGCGCGGGGAGATGTCCGCCTCGCTGGCGTCGCGTCCGCCCTGCGTCTCGGAGTAGCCGGCGAAGTGCTTGGCCGTCGCGAGGATGGCCGTGGGGTCGTCGAGCCCGTCACCCTGATAGCCGCGCACCATGGCCGAAGCGAGCTCCCCGATGAGGAACGGGTCCTCCCCGAACGTCTCCCCCACCCGCCCCCAGCGCAGGTCGCGGGCGATGCACAGCACGGGCGAGAACGTCCAGTGGATGCCGGTCACGGCGACCTCCTCTGCCGTCGCCCGCGCCACGCGCTCGACGAGTGCCGGATCCCAGGAGGCTGCCATGCCGAGCTGCGTGGGGTAGATCGTGCCTCCGGGCCAGAACGAGTGGCCGTGGATGCAGTCCTCGCCCACGAGCAACGGGATGCCGAGCCGGGTCTGCGCGACCAGGGCGGCAGCCCGCCGCAGACGCTCGTCCGAGGCGTGCAGGATCGATCCCGCGTGCCGCCGGAGCACGTGGTCGTCGATGTCGTCGCGGGCGTCGAGCTGGAGCATCTGCCCGACCTTCTCCTCCACCGTCATGCGGCTGAGGAGGTCGGCCACGCGTTCGGGGATCGAGAGGGCGGGGTCCTGATACGGGAGTTGCGTGGTCAGAGTCTGAGAGGTCATCACTTCGTGTTCTGGTTCGTGTGTGGTGTCGCGGTGTTCGCGGAGTCGGTGGTGCCGGAAGCGCCCGGCGAAGTCGCCGACGATACGGGATCGGGAGCCTTCTTCGGCAGGGGCACGCTGCGGACGGCCGTGACGGCGTCGTTCACGTTCAGCCCCTTCTTCTTCATCGCCCTGGCCCGCTCACCGGCCGACCGCAGTCGCGGATTGACGTACTCGTCGATGCCGAAGTTGATGAGCGAAAGCGCGACGCCGATGATCGCGATGCAGAGCCCGGCCGGCACGTACCACCACCACAGTCGCGGGAAGGCACCGTTCTGCTGCGCCCAGAACAGGATGGTCCCCCAGTTGAGGTTGCTGACCGGGATCACGCCGATGAAGGCCAGGGTCGTGAGACCGAGGATGGCTGCCGTTACGGTGCCGACGAAGCTCGAGGCGATGAGCGCCATGAGGTTCGGGAGCATCTCGACCGTGATGATGCGGCGCAGCGGCTCGCCGTTCGCGCGGGCGGCCTGGATGAAGTCGCGGTTGCGCAACGACATGGTCTGCGCGCGCAGCACCCGGGCGCCCCACGCCCACTCGGTGATCCCGAGCACCGCGGCGATCACGATCAGCGGCGGGTTCTCGAACTGCGAGGCGATGATGATGATGATCAGCGGGATGCCGGGGATCACCAGGAACACGTTGGTCAGCGCCGACAGCGATTCGCTCTTCCAGCCGCGCACGTAGCCGGCGATCACACCGATCGTGATCGCGATGATCGTGGCGATGAACGCCGCGAGGAAGCCGACGACGATCACCCCGCGGGTGCCGTAGATGATCTGGCTCAGCACGTCCTCACCCATGTGCGTCGTGCCCAGCCAGTGCTCCCAGGATGGCGGCTGACGCAGCGCCGTGCGGTCCTTCTGGGTCGGTCCGTACGGGGCGATCCACGGGGCGAAGATCGCGATGAGCACGAACGCCCCGAGGATGAGGAGGCCGGCGATCGACTTGGGGTTGCGGAACATCGCGAACGCCTGCGCGAGCTGCGACCAGAAGGTCTTGCGGGGCGGCGTCCCGGTCGGCGGGGTGCGCAACGTGGCGGTCTCGGGCATGCCGGAGACGACGGCCGATCCGTCCGGCGCTGTGTTCGCTGCGGTGGTGGGAACAGTCATGTCAGGACTCCATCTGGCGCGTGCGCGGGTCGAGGTAGGCGTAGACGACATCGGCGAGGATGTTGGCCACGAGCACCGACAGCGTGATCACGAGGAACACGCCCTGCATGAGGGCGAAGTCCTTGGCGTTGGTCGCGTCGAGCAGCAGCTTGCCGACACCCGGATAGCTGAACACCATTTCCATGACGATCGTGCCGCCGACGATGAAGCCGATCGACAGCGCGAAGCTCTGGATCTGCGGCAGCACCGCGTTGCGGGCGGCGTAGCCCCAGAGCACCCGCTTGTTGGGCATGCCCTTCGCCTGCGCGACCGTGATGTAGTCGTCGTCGAGCACCGTCAGCATCATGTTGCGCATGCCGAGCACCCACCCGCCGAGCGAGGCGACCACGATGGTCAGCGCCGGGAGCGTGCCGTGCATGATGACCTGGCCGATGAAGTCGAGGCTCCATTCCGGCGACTGCCCCTTGTCGTAGGCGTGCGATGAGGGGAACCACTTCAGGGTCGAGGAGAAGATCGCGATGGCGATGAGTCCCAGCCAGAAGTACGGGATCGTGTTGAAGAACGTCGTCACCGGGATGATCGCGTCGAGCTTGCTGCCGCGCTTCCACCCGACGACGGCTCCGAGCAGCGTGCCGATCGCGAACGAGATGATGGTCGCGATGCCGACCAGCCCGAGCGTCCAGGGCAGGGCGGCGGCGAGCACCTCGGCGACCGGCCGCAGACCGTGCAGGGTCGAGATGCCGAGGTCGCCGCGCAGCAGCATCCCCCAGTACTCGATGTACTGCTGCCAGATGGACTTGTCGGTGTCGATGCCGAGGAGCACGCGCAGGGCCTCTGCCGCCTCGGGGCTCACGGTGCGGTTGCGCGCGAGGTACGAGCTGACCGCGTCGCCCTTCATGAGGCGGGGCAGGAAGAAGTTGATCGTGATCGCCGCCCACAGCGTGAACAGATAGAACGCCGCGCGACCGGCGAAGAAGCGCCACGGCACCGGCCGCCTGGTGCGCTCCGCCGTGGTCGCCGTGGTGCCGACCTCCAGGGCATCGCGGGCGACGAGGTCGTTGTCGTCGAGCTGGGGGAGAGCGGAGCTCACAGCGCGCCTCCGTTCGATGCCGCCGCAGCGAAGTGCTTCTCCGGATCAGGAGAGGCCGCGCGCAGCTCGCGGGTGTACGGATCCTGCGGGTTGAGGATCACGTCGTCGGCGGTGCCGTACTCGACCACGCGCCCCTGGTTGAGGACCATGATCTCGTCGCTGAAGTGCCGGGCGGTCGCCAGGTCGTGCGTGATGTAGAGCACACCGAGTCCCTCTTCGCGCTGCAGGTCGGCGAGCAGGTTCAGCACGCCGAGCCGGATGGAGACGTCGAGCATCGACACCGGCTCGTCGGCGACGAGGAGCGAGGGACGCGAGGCCAGGGCGCGCGCGATGGCCACGCGCTGCCGCTGGCCGCCCGACAGCTCGTGGGGGCGGCGGTCGATCACCGCGTCCGCATCGAGGCGCACCCGGTCGAGGAGCCGACGCACCTCGTTCTCGGTCTCCTTCTTCGGCACCACGTCGTCGAGGCGGAGCGGACGCTCCAGGTGGTAGCGGATGGAGTGGTACGGGTTGAGCGAGGCGAACGGGTCCTGGAACACCATCCGCAGCTGCTGGCGATACCTTCGCAGGCCCTTGCCGCGGCGCGGGATCGGCGTGCCGTCGAGCAGCACCTCGCCGCTGTTCGGGGTCTCGAGCTGGGTGAGGATCTTCGCGATCGTGGACTTGCCGCTGCCGGACTGGCCGACCAGGCCGATCGTCTGGCCCGACGTCAGGGTGAAGCTCACGTCGTCGAGGGCTTTGATCTGCCCTGCGCCTCGGACGTTGTACGCCTTCGTGACATGGCGGAATTCGAGGGTGGTCATCGCACCAGCACCCCTCTCTCCCCGGTGAGCCGGGGGAACGACGACAGCAGCGTCTTCGTGTACTCGTGCTCCGGCTGCGTCCAGATGCGCTCCGCCGTGTCGAGCTCGATGATCTCTCCTTCGCGCATGATCGCGATCCGGTCGCTGATCTCCAGCAGGAGCGGGAGGTCGTGGGTGATGAAGATCACCGAGAAGCCGAACTCGTGCCGCAGCTGCGAGATCTGCTTGAGGATCTCCCGTTGCACCAGCACGTCGAGCGCGGTCGTCGGCTCGTCCATGACCATCAGCTGGGGACGCAGCGCCAGGGCCATGGCGATCATGACGCGCTGGCGCATGCCGCCGGAGAGCTCGTGCGGGAAGGAGCGCACGCGCTGACGGCCGACCTTGACGATCTCGAGCAGCTCCTCGGCCTCGGCACGCCGCTGCCTGCGGTTCATGTCGGGGCGGTGGATCTCGAACACGTCCTCCAACTGGGAGCCGATCGTGGCCACGGGGTTGAGGGCGTTCATCGCGCCCTGGAACACCATCGACACCTTGTCCCAGCGGAATCGCTGCATCGCGTCGACGTCCAGCGCGTTGATGTCGATGTCGATGCCGGTCGCGTCGTGGAAGGTCACGCTGCCGCCGGTGATGACGGCCGGAGCACGCAGCAGGCGCTGCACCCCGTAGGCGAGCGTGGTCTTGCCGCATCCGCTCTCCCCGGCGAGGCCGAGGATCTCGCCGCGCTGCAGTTCGAGGGTCACGTTCTTCACCGCCTCGACAGGGGGATCGACGTCGTACACGACGGAGAAGTCGCGCACGGTGAGCAGGGGGTCTGGCATGGGGGTGTCCTTCGTGGGGGGCGGGCCCTTCGACAGGCTCAGGGACCCAGATGGGTGGCTGAGCCTGTCGAAGCCCCGCCGTGGGTGGCTGAGCCTGTCGAAGTCCTACTCGGCGGGCTTCAGCTTCGTGAGGATCTGCACGATGTTCGGCTGCGTCGGGTCGGCGGACGCGTACGTGTCGGTCTCCGACGGCCAGCCGACGTAGTTGCGCGTGTTGAACTCGCCGAGCAGCGGGTGGGCGCCCAGCGGGATGGCCGGCACCTGCTCCGAGAAGATCGTCTGCAGCGTGTCGATCGCGGCGGTGCGCTCCTCGTCGGACGAGGCGTTGGCGTAGGTGTTCAGTGCGGCGGTCGCCTCCGGGTCGTCGAAGCGGCCGAAGTTGAAGCCGGCCTTGCCCTCGGGCGAGATCCAGCGCGGGTCCATGGTCGACGTGTACAGGCCGTACGCCGTGCCGCTGTCCTCCAGCCAGTGGATGATCGCGGAGAACGTGCCGTTGTCGCGGGGGTCGGCCCAGCCGCCCCAGTCGGGCATGTCGATCTTGACCTCGGCGCCGATGCTGTCCTTCACGTCCTCGGCGATGAGCTCCTGCGCCGTGTTCCAGTCGCTCCAGCCGGACGGGACGGAGAGCGTGAACGAGACGGGCGTGCCGTCGGGGTCGATCAGGGCGTCGTCCTTCCAGGTGTACCCGGCGGTCTCCAGCAGGTCACGCGCCTTCTCAGCATCGACCTTGTAGTCGACGCCCTGGAACTCGGGCTGGATCTCGTCCTCGAGGATCGACGACAGGCCCGTGACCGACCAGACGGCCTCGCTGGCGCCCTCGCGTGCGATGTCGACGTAGGCGTCGCGGTCGATCACCCAGGCGAGCGCCTGACGGAAGGCGGGGTCGTCGAACGGCTTCTGCTGCAGGTTCATGAACAGCGTGGCCGAGCCGGTGGTCGGGGAGGCGAGGAACTTGTTGTGCTCGGGGTCGGCCGAGAGGAACTGCTCCTCGATCTGCGGGATGAACGCCTGCGCCCAGTCGGCGTCGCCGTTCGCGAGGGCCGTGGTGAGGGCGGTGTTGTCGCCGTACGAGACGTAGTGCAGCTCCGGCACGGCGAGCTCGCCGCCCCAGTAGTCGTCGCGCGCGTCGAGCGTGACCGACTCGGTCGACCAGTTCGCCATCGCGTAGGGGCCGGTGCCGACGAGGTCGTCGCCCGTGACGGGGTCGGTGGCCGGGTCGTCGAAGTTCTCCCAGATGTGCTTGGGGACGATGGGCACGTGCAGCACGCGGGCCTGGTTGACGTACTTGGAGTCGCCGAAGCTCAGCACGACCGTGTCACCGTCGACCTCGGCGCCCTCGAACTTGAGGCCGGCGGTGTCGAGGGCGGGGATCGAGGCGGTCTCGAAGGAGAAGACGATGTCCTCGGCCGTGAACGGCTCGCCGTCGCTCCAGGTGACGTCCGCGCGCGGGACGACCGTGAGCTGCGTGTAGTCGTCGTTCCACTCGAGGCTCTCGGCGAGCCACGGCGTGACACCGCGGTCGCCGGTCTGGTTCACCAGCGCGAGGGTCTCGAACACGACCTTGGCATAGCCGTACTTCGACGCGGCGGAGTCGCCGACGAACGGGTTGTTCGACTCGGTGGTGATCGCGCCGTCGGGCTTCGCGATCGTGAGGGAGGCGGAACCGGCGTCATCGCCGGAACCACCGCCCGCCGAGCATCCGGCGAGCGCCGAGACGCCCAGGACGGCGACCGCGCTGGCGGCGATCAGGGTTTTCGTGAGCTTCATTGCTTCTCCTTGGGCACGGGTCCTTGTGCGGCGTGGCGGCCGACGGATCGCCTCCGACCGCCGCTTTGCTTACTGTCGAGAAAGTAAGCTGTGGAGAGGTTACCGAGGAGTAAGTTGGTTGGCAAGCAGAGCGGGACGAGGGGAGGTGGGTTCATGACGGACGACGTGCACGCTGTCCGGGTGCGCCCGGCCACGCGGGAGAAGCGCGAGCAGATCCTCAAGGCGGCCGTGGAGATCTTCGGCAACAAGGGCTCCACGAACGGCACGCTCGCCGACGTCGCCGAGCAGGTCGGCATCACGCATGCCGGCGTGCTGCATCACTTCGGCTCGAAGCAGAAGCTCCTCCTCGAGGTGCTCGCCTACCGCGACCAGGCCGACGTGGCCGACCTCGCCGAGAAGCACATCCCCGACGGACCGGAGCTGTTCCTCCACCTCGTCCGCACGGCGTTCGCCAACGAGAAGCGGCCGGGCATCGTGCAGGCCTACACGGTCCTGTCCTCCGAGTCGGTGACCGACGACCACCCCGGTCGCGAGTACTTCGAGGAGCGCTACACGACCCTGCGCCGAGAGGTGACGGCGGCGTTCGGCGAGCTCTGCGCGCAGGAGGGTGTGACCGAACCCGCGACCATCGCCGCCGCGTCGGCCGCCATCCTCGCCGTGATGGACGGCCTGCAGCTCCAGTGGCTCCTGCACCCCGAGGTGATCGGACTCGGCGAGACGAGCGAGTTCGCGATCCAGGCGATCGTGAACGCCGTGCTGCGTCCCGGACCCGAACTGCCGACCTACGTGCACTGACCCTGCCGAGACCCCGCATTCCCGTCGAGACCCCGCGCTCTCGGCGCGGCGAAGCCGGGGTCTCGACGGAACGCCGGGGTCTCGGCGCACACCCGGCTAGGCTCTGGCCATGACGATCGACCTCGAAGCGCTCTACATCGACCTGCATCAGCACCCCGAGCTCTCGTTCCAGGAGACGCGCACCGCCGGCATCGCCGCCCAGCATCTGCGCGACCTGGGCCTCGAGGTCGAAGAAGGCGTCGGGGTGACCGGCGTGGTCGGAGTGCTCCGCAACGGCGAGGGTCCGGTCGTGTGGGTGCGCGCCGACATGGACGCGCTGCCGGTCGAGGAGCAGACGGGACTGGCGTACGCGAGCACCGCGAAGGGTCTCGACCCGGCCGGCACCACCGTGCCGGTGATGCACGCGTGCGGCCACGACATGCACGTCACCGCGATGATCGGCGCGGTCGAGAAGCTCGTGGCCACGCGCGCGGAGTGGTCGGGCACCCTCGTCGTGCTCATCCAGCCCGCCGAGGAGTACGGCGCCGGCGCCAGGGCGATGCTCGACGACGGCCTGCTCGCCCGCTACCCGAAGCCCGACGTGGTGCTCGGTCAGCACGTCACCCCGCTCCCCGCCGGGATCATCGGCGTGCGCAGCGGCACCCAGATGGCCGCGTCGGACGGCCTCACGGTCACCCTGCACGGCCGCGGCGGCCACGGCTCCCGCCCGCACGCCACGATCGATCCGGTCGTGATGGCGGCCGCGACCGTGATGCGCCTGCAGACGATCGCCTCGCGCGAGATCGATCCGCAGGGCGTGGCCGTGGTGACGGTCGGCTCGATCCACGCCGGACTCAAGAACAACATCATCCCGGCCGAGGCGAAGCTGGAACTCAGCCTCCGCTACCCGAACGAGAACGTGCGGGAGAAGGTGCTGACGAGTGTCGAGCGGATCGTGCGCGCCGAGGCGATGGCCTCCGGCGCGGAGCGCGAACCCGAGATCCACACGCAGCACACGCTCCCCGCCACGATCAACGACGAGGAGGCCACGGCGCGGGTCTCGGCGGCGCTGCGTCGGGCACTCGGGGAGTCGGCCGTCGTCGACCCCGGCATGTTCACCGGCAGCGAGGACGTCTCCTGGTTCGCCCGCGACGCCGAGGTGCCGCTCGTGTTCTGGTTCTGGGGCGGCGTCGACCCCGCCCGGTTCGCCGAGGCCGTCGCCGCGGGCACCGTGGAGAAGGACATCCCCACGAACCACTCGCCGTTCTTCGCGCCGGAGATCCATCCGACGATCGAGGTCGGGGTCACGGCGATGTCCGCCGCCGCCCGCGAGTTCCTGGCCTGACGCGGGTCGGGCCGCTCAGACCTCGACGATCCCCGGCGCGGGCGGAGGGGGCGGCGCGAGCTGCCGCTGCGGCACGCCATGGGCCTCGCGGTGCAGCCGCTCCATGCGGGTGTCGAGTTCGGCGGCGGCGTCGGCGGCGTCGCTGAGACTGTCGACGAGGTGCGCGGGCACCTGGTTGGAGAACTTGTAGTAGATCTTGTGCTCCAGGCTCGCCCAGAAGTCCATCGCGATGGTGCGGAACTGCACCTCGACCGGCACGGACAGCGCGCCCGTCGAGAGGAAGACGGGGACCTCGATGATGGCGTGCAGGCTCTTGTACCCGTTCGGCTTCGGGTTCGCGATGTAGTCCTTCACCGTGCGGACGGTCACGTCGTCCTGCGCGGTCAGCAGATCGAACAGCCGGTAGACGTCCGCGACGAAGCTGCACGTCACCCGCACTCCGGCGATGTCGGTGATCTCGGCACGGATGCGGTCGAAGTCGGGGTCGTCGATGCCCTTCCTGGCGATCTTCTCGACGATGCTGTCCGGCGACTTCAGCCGGCTCTTCACGTGCTCGATGGGGTTGTACGCGTGGTCGTGGGTGAACTCGTCGCGGAGGATCGAGATCTTCGTCTCCACCTCGCGCATCCCGAACTCGTACTCGCGGAGGAAGCGCTGCAGCTGGTCGCGGAGCTCCTTCGCCTCGGAGATCAGGTGCTCGTCGACGGGGATCACGCTCATGAGGACGACGTTATCGATCCGTGATCGGAAACCCCTGTGGATTCGAGAGCGCGACGCGGGCGTCCTCGAGGTGCTGGCCGGAGAGCAGACCGGGGAGGCCGCGCCCCTGACGGGTGGTGAACAGCAGCACGATCGCGACGAGGATCAGCACCGAGGAGAGCGCGTCGAACACCCCGCCGAGCATCCCGAGAGCCGTGAGTCCGCCGATGCCGCCCGCCCAGCGCAGCATCCGGGCGAGCGCGGCCGGCAGGGGCGACCCGGTGTAGCGCAGCTGCACGGCGAGGTCTCCCACCGAGCGGCCGGTGACGAGGATGACCACGAGCCACAGCGCACAGGCGACCGCCGTGCTCACCGTGCCGGCGAGGGTGCCGTCGAGAACGGCCTGACGGTCCTGCACGACGTACTCGAGCCAGAGCTGCACCGCGACGCCCCCGGCGAGCACGACGAACCCGTTCGCGAGTCCGTCGCACAGCATCGCCAGCGCGCGGCGACCCCGGGTGACCGGGCGCGGCTCGTCGGCATCCGCCCGCGCCTGCAGGCCGCGCAGCGACCGGGGCACCACGAGAGCGAGCACCGAGCCGAGCACGGCTCCGGTCGTGTTCGTCATCAGGTCGCCGGCGTCGAAGAAGCGGTAGGCGCACGGGTACAGACCCCAGACGCCGGTGAGCTGCGTGGTCTCCACGAGCAGCGAGAGCCCGAAGCCGGCGAGGAGCGCGGTCGGGAGGCCGCGGCCGCCCAGCACGCGGAGGAACGCCCCGAGCGGGACGAACAGCAGCACGTTGAACACGAGCTGGAGCAGGGCGGGCTGGCGCAGCGGGTTGCCCGGCGCAGCGAACGCCTTCTGCACGTCGCGCACGACGGACATCGGGTCGGTGATCGCCCCCACGCAGCGGATGGCGTCCGGATCGGGCAGCGGCAGCAGCGTGTACGTCCAGATGGCCCAGAAGTAGACGAGCGCCGCGAGCCAGAGCAGCGTGCGGCCGAGCGAGAGGCGTCCGCGGCGGCGGTAGCTGATCGCGACGAAGGGCACGAAGAGGACGACGCCCGCGGCCAGGCCGATCGCCACGGCGATGACCCCCAGAACGACCTGATCCCCCACTGACGCAAGGATACCGGCAGGCCGTGAGGATTCCGTGAGGGAGCGCCACCGGGCCGTAGGGATTCCGTGAGGATCGCGTGAGGGCGTCCCCGGTCGGCGTAGTGTCGCCGGACGTGTCAGAACAAACGAGGCCGACCCCGGACGCGCCGCCGCGCGCCAAGCGCATCTTGCTCGGCGACCCGCTGACGAGCGCCCAGGTCGACGAGCAGCTCCTCCCCAAGCGCATGGCGCTGCCGATCTTCGCCTCGGACGCGCTGAGCTCGGTGGCCTACGCCCCGCAGGAGCTCGTGATGATCCTACTCATCGGCGGCCTCACGTTCCTGTCGTTCACCCCGCTCGTCGCCGCGGCCGTCGTCGTGCTGCTGCTCGTGGTGGTGCTCAGCTACCGGCAGCTCATCAAGGCGTACCCCTCCGGCGGCGGCGACTACGAGGTCGCGTCGAAGAACCTCGGCGAGATCCCCGGGGTGATCGTGGCCGCGGCCCTCCTCGTCGACTACGTGCTCACGGTGGCCGTGTCGGTCGCGTCCGGGGTGGACAACATCATCTCGGCGGTGCCGGCGCTCGACCCGCTCCGCGTGGAGCTCGCGGTCGGCTTCGTCGTGCTCATCATCATCGTGAACCTCCGCGGGGTGCGGGAGGCGTCCCTGGTGTTCGCGATCCCCACGTACGTGTTCATCGGCTCGGTCGGCATCATGATCGTCACCGGGCTCGTCCGGACGGCACTCGGCGACGCCCCGATCGCGTCCAGCGCGGAGTTCGCCGTGCAGGCCGAGAGCCTCAGCCAGGCGGCCGTGCTGCTGCTCATCCTCCGGGCGTTCTCCAGCGGCTGCTCCGCGCTGACCGGGGTCGAGGCCGTGTCGAACGGCGTGCCCGCGTTCCGGGCCCCGAAGGTGCGCAACGCCCAGTCGACCCTCGTGCTCATGGGGACCATCGCGATCTGCCTGTTCTCCGGACTCACCGCCCTCGCCCTCATCGCCGGCGTGCACTACGCCGAGAACCCCTGCGACCTCATCGGGTTCGACTGCACGACCCCGCAGCCGAGCCTCATGGCGCAGATCGCCGCGGCGACGTTCGGCGGCGGCAGCATCCCGTTCTTCATCGTGCAGGCGGCCACGGCCTGCGTGCTGCTCCTCGCGGCGAACACCGCCTTCAACGGCTTCCCCCTGCTCGGGGCCGTGCTCGCCCGCGACGGCTACGCCCCGAAGTCGCTGAACACCCGCGGCGACCGGCTCGTGTTCTCCAACGGCATGATCCTCCTCGGGATCGCCGCGATCGCCGTGCTCGTGGTGTTCCAGGCCCGGTTGACGACGCTGATCCAGCTCTACATCATCGGCGTCTTCGTCTCGTTCTCCCTGGGCCAGATCGGCATGGTGCGGCACTGGCGACGGCTGCTCCGGGCACCCGTCCCGCCGAACGGAGACGGCGCCGCGGACCGGCGTTCCGCACGCGTGGGGCTGCTCATCAACTCCGCCGGGGCGACGCTCACGGTGCTCGTACTGGTCATCGTGACGATCACGAAGTTCACGCACGGCGCCTACCTCGTGTTCTTCGCCATCCCGGTGCTCGCGTTCCTCATGATCGGCGTCAAGCGGTACTACCGGGACGTCGAGCACGAGATCGCCATCGACGACACCACCCGCTTCGGCGCCTCCGGCGACGTCGCGATCGTCCTCGTGAACCATCTGCAGAAGCCGGTGATGAAGGCCATCGACTACGCGATCGCCGCCAAGCACGACAAGACCCTCGCCGTGCACGTGGCCGTGTCGCAGGACGACGCCGCGCGCCTGCAGCAGGAGTGGACCGACCACCTCGTGCCGGTGCCGCTCGTGATCGTCGAGTCGCCGTACCGCTCGTTCGCACAGCCCGTGACCCAGTTCATCCGGCAGTACCGCGAGAAGCACGGCTCCTCTGTCGTCACGGTCTACCTGCCGCAGTACATCGTGGGGCACTGGTGGGAGAACTTCCTGCACAACCGGCGCGCCCGCCGCCTCGCGAACCAGCTCATGCTCGTGCACGGGGTGTCGATCACCCTGGTGCCGTGGCTGCTCGACTCGTCCGAGCTCATCTACGGCCGGCGCTCGCGTCCGCTGCCCGGGCAGGAGCGGGCGGGGCGGCCGGTCGTGGTGGCCGGGCGCCGGGCGCACCGCCCCGCCGGGCCGCCGTCCGAGTCCTGACGGCGGCGGTCAGGAGCCGGCGAGGACGGCCCCGAGGATCGCCGCCGCCTCGGGGAAGCGGGACGGGTCGGCGCTCGCGTAGTTGAGCCGCACGTAGGAACCGGAGGGTTCCGCGGGGAACCACTCGCTCCCCGGCGCGATGACGAGGCCGCGCGCCGCGCACTCCCGGACGACCGCGGCGGCGTCCGTGCCGTCCGGCAGCCGCAGCCAGAGGTTCAGCCCGCCGACCGGCACGGCCTCCACCAGCGCGGTCGGCGCCTGGGCGGTCAGGCACGACAGCAGCAGGTCGCGCCGCGAGCGCAGCTGCTCCCGGAAGCCGCGGAGGTGTGTGCGCCAGGCGGGCTGCGTCACCACGTCGAGGGCCGCGGCCTGCAGGAGCCCGCTGACGTACATCGACTCCGCCGCGCGATCGGCGAGGATGCGATCCCGGGCGGGACCGCGCGCGATCACCGCCGCCACCCGCAGGGACGGCGACACGCTCTTCGTCAGCGAGCGCAGGTACACCACATGGCCGTCGTGGTCGGAGGCGGCCACGGGGCGCGGGTCGGCGTCGATGCCGAGGTCGTGCGCCCAGTCGTCCTCGATGAGGAAGGCGCCGTGGCGACGGACCGCGTCGAGCACGGCCTCCCCCGTCGCCGCCGGCCACTGCGCGCCGGTGGGGTTCGCGAAGTTGGGCTGCGCGTAGAACGCCCGGGCTCCGGTCTCGGCGAGCGCCCTGTCGACGGCGTCCGGATCCGGACCCTGCGGCCCGGAGGGGACGGGAACGAGCACGACCCCCGCCTGCTCCGCCGCGAGCAGGGCGCCCCAGTAGGTCGGCGACTCGATGAGCAGCGGCCGGCCGACGCCGACGACCGCCCGGAAGATCGAGCTCAGTCCGCTCTGGCTCCCGGAGATGACGACGGCGTCGCGGGCGGTCGGCACCGTGACCCCCGCCGGGGCCGCGGCGGCCAGCTCCGCTGCGAACCACTCCTGCAGCCCGGGCTCGCCGGCCGCGGGCGAGCGGGTGAGGGCGGACGCGGTCCGGGAGGCGCGGACGAGGGCCTGCCGGACGAGCCGCTCGGGGAGGAGGTCCGGAGCCGGATACCCGGAGTGCAGCCCGATCGCGTCCGGCGAGGTCGGGCGCTGCGCCGAGGAGAGACCGTCGAGGCGCACGGCGGCGGCCCCCAGCGCTCCGGACTGCCAGCCGTAGTCCGCCGGCAGGACGGTGCGCGCGGCGCGGACGAACGTGCCGACGCCGGGTCGCGCGTCCACGAGCCCGAGGCGGACGAGCTGCTGCACGGCCTTCTGCACGGTCACGGGGCTCGCGGCGTACTCGGCCGTCAGCGCGCGGTTGGAGGGGAGGCGGGCGCCGGGGGCGGCCGTAGCGATCCACGCCCGCAGGCCGGCCACGATCCGCGCGGTGCTATCCTGACTCATGAAAGAACACAGTAGCGTTATCCGTCCGAACGGAACACTGCTATCCCGCGCCGCCGGTCCCGGTTGGGGGCTCCTGGGCGTCGTCGCCTTCTCGTTCACGCTCCCGTTCACGCGGATCGCGCTCGGCGGCGGACTCTCGCCGCTGTTCATCGGCTCCGCGCGCGCGGTCGTCGCCGCCGTGCTCGCCGCGGTCGTCCTCCTCGTCACGCGGCAGCAGGCGCCGAGCCCAGTCCAGTGGGCCCGCCTGGCGGTCGTCGCGCTCGGTGTGGTCGCGGGCTTCCCGTTGCTGACGTCGTTCGCGATGACCACGACGCCGGCGAGTCACGGGGCGGTCGTGATCGGCCTCCTCCCCGCCGCGACCGCCGTGGCCGTCGTGCTGCGCACCCGCGAGCGCCCGTCCGCCTCGTTCTGGGTGTTCGCACTTCTCGGGTCCGCGGCGGCCCTCGTCTTCGCGACGGTGCAGAACGGCACGCCCGGCGCCCTCCGCCCCGCCGACCTCCAGCTGTTCGGCGCCGTCATCGCGGCGGCCGTCGGTTACGCGGAGGGCGGCCTGCTCGCGCGCGAGCTCGGCGCCTGGCAGACGATCTCCTGGGCCCTGGTGCTCGCAGCTCCCATCATGCTCGCGGTGGCCGTGGCCGCCGGGGTCGCCGCCCCGCCCATCGCCAGCCCGACCGCGTGGCTCGCATTCGCCTACCTGGCCGCGGTCAGCATGTTCCTCGGATTCTTCGCCTGGTACCGCGGCCTCGCCATCGGCCCGATGGCGCAGGTGAGTCAGATCCAGCTCGTCCAGCCCGTCATGGGCATCACCTGGGCCGCCTTCCTCTTCCACGAGGACGTCGGTGGGGCCACGGTGCTCGGCGGGCTCGCCGTCGTCGTGTGCGCCGGGCTCGCCGTCCGCACCCGCAGCTCTTCTCCCACCCCCACCCCCACCCCCACTCGACAGGAGGCGCCATGCGTCACACCCCCCGCTACCTCATGACCGACCCCGACGAGGTGAAGCGCCTCATCCGCGCCCACCCGTGGGCGACGTTCGTCTCGCCGACCTCCGCCGGCCTCGTCGCCTCGCACTACCCGGTACTGCTCGACGAGGACGAGGACCAGGACGACATCGTGCTCGTGAGCCACTTCGGGCGTCCGGACGACGAGCTGCACGAGCTCGGTCGCCACGAGATCCTGGTGATCATCCAGGGGCCGCACGACTACGTGTCCTCGAGCCTCTACGCACCCGGGGACCTCGTGCCGACCTGGAACCATGTCACCGCGCACCTGTCCGGCACCCCGGAGATCCTCACCGCGGAGGAGAACTACGCCATGCTCACGCGGCTCACCGACCACTTCGAGGGTGGGCAGCCGCACGGGCGGAGCCTCGCGGAGGACGAGCCCGGCACCCGACGAGCCGCGAAGGGCACGGTGGGCCTGCGGCTCCGGGTGACCCGGTTCGACGCGCGCGCCAAGCTCAGCCAGAACAAGGCCCCCGAGGTGCGGGAGCGCATCGCCGCCCGGTTCGACGCGGTCCACCCCGCCCTGGCCGCCGAGATGCGTCGCGTCTGACCCCCGTTCGAATCGCGCACTGTGCTCCATCTCGGCCGGATGTGCAGCAAAGCGAGCGATTCGAAACGGGGTCAGAGGACGAGGGTGGCGAGGGCGACGGTGGGCACCGCGGCGACGGCCCCCCAGAGCGCGAAGCGACCCCAGCGGATCTCGACCCCGAGCGCCGTCACGCGATGGTGCCAGAGGAGTGTCGCGAGCGAGGCCCACGGCGTGATGAGCGGACCCAGGTTCACGCCGATCAGCAACGCCATCAGGGCGACCGGGTCCCCTGCGGCGGGTTCGAGCACGAGGTAGGCCGGGAGGTTGTTGATCGCGTTCGCGCTCACAGCCCCGAGCGCCGCGAGCCGGAACAGGTCGCCGAGAGAGTCGCCGTCCGCGGTCGGTGACGTCAGGAAGTCGAGCAGTCCCTGCGCGTGCGCGGTCTCGACCAGGACGAACAACGACGCGGCGAGCGCGAGCGCCTGCCACGGGACGAGCGACAGTCGCAGGGCGTGGCGACGACGGACGGCGAACAGCGCGATCAACGCGAGAGCCGCGACCGTGGCGGGGATCCACACGTCGGGGGTCAGCGCGAGCAGCGGCATCAGCACGACGAGGATGCCGGTGGCGCTCCAGAACAGCGTCGGATCGGCGGGTCGACGAGGCTCGGGCGTCTCGTACGTGCCGAAGACCGTGCGCCGATGCAGGACCGTGAGGATCGCGACGGGCACCAGGATCCCCACGAGCGTGGGCGCCCAGCTCAGGGCGATGAACGCCCCGGGGCCTTCCCCCATCGCGGGCGCGGCGAGCAGGTTGGTGAGGTTCGAGACCGGCAGCGCGAGCGACGCGGTGTTGGCGAGCCAGACGGTGGCCAGGGCGAACGGCAGCGGGGAGACGCCGATGCTCTGCGCCAGCACGACGACGACCGGGGTGACGATCACGGCGGTCGTGTCGAGCGAGAGGAACACGGTGCTCACCACGGCGAGCACGACCACCAGCGCCCACAGCACGACCACGCGGCCACGACCCCACCGCGCGAGGCGCTGCGAGACGACGTCGAACACCGCCGCATCACGGGCGAGCTCGGCGACGATCGTGATCGCGACGACGAACCCCAGCACGGGCGCGATCCGCTCCCCGAGCGCACCGGCGTCCGTGGGCGGAAGGAACCCGGTGAGCACGCACACGAGCGCGACCACCACGAGCCCGGCGACGATCCCCGTCCCGACGCCGATCCGCATCCTTCTGATTCCCACCTCGTGAGCATAGGGCCGGCGCCCTTTTCGAATCGCGCACCTGGCTGCATCGGCGGCGGGTTGGGGACCAGGTGCGCGATTCGAAGGCCGTCTCCGTGAGCAACCCGCATGCATCCGGGGGGTGGGCGTAGGGGAAACGTGAGGATCGGCGGATGCGGCGGGGCGGCGCAGTTGGATCGAGGACGTGCTCGACATCATCTACCTCGCGCTGACCCTGGCGCTGTTCGCCCTCGTGTCCCTCATCGCCAAGGCGGTGGACCGCGCATGATCGTCTTCGAGATCCTCGCCGCGGTCCTCGCCGTCGCCGCGGTCGTCTACCTGGTCGTGGCGCTCGTCGCCCCGGAGCGCTTCTGATGGACGCGACGGTCCTGTACGGCGTCCTCCAGATCACGGCTGTCGTGGTCGTGCTCGTGCTCCTCTACCGCCCCCTCGGCGACTACATCGCGCACGTCTACACCTCCGGACGCGACCTGCGCATCGAGCGCGGGCTCTACCGGGTGATCGGCGTCGACCCCCGCTCCGAGCAGACCTGGCGCGCCTACGCCCGCAGCGTCCTGCTGTTCTCGCTCGTCGGCCTCCTGCTCGTCTACGGGCTGCAGCGGCTCCAGGCCTTCCTCCCCGCGTCGCTCGGCCTGCCCGCCGTGCCCGAGGGACTCGCGTTCAACACCGCCGCGTCCTTCGTCGCGAACACCAACTGGCAGTCGTACTCGCCCGAGCAGACCATGGGCTACACGGTGCAGCTCGCTGGCCTCACGGTGCAGAACTTCGTCTCCGCCGCCGTCGGCCTCACCATCGCCATCGCCCTGATCCGCGGTCTCGCGCGCCGTGGCTCCGCGACGATCGGCAACTTCTGGGTCGACCTCACCCGTGGCCTGGGGCGGCTGCTGCTCCCGCTCGCCCTGATCGGCGCGGTGGCCCTGCTCGCGGGCGGCGTGATCCAGAACGTGAACGGCTTCACCGAGGTCGCCACGGTCTCCGGCGGCACGCAGATGATCCCCGGCGGTCCGGTCGCGTCGCAAGAGGCCATCAAGCTGCTCGGCACCAACGGCGGCGGCTTCTTCAACGCCAACTCCGCCCACCCCTTCGAGAATCCGACCGGGTGGACGAACCTTCTCGAGGTGCTGCTGATCCTGGTGATCCCGTTCGCCCTCCCCCGCACGTTCGGCCGACTGGTCGGCGACCACCGGCAGGGGTACGCGATCGTCGCGGTCATGGGCACCCTGTTCCTCGCCTCGCTCGCCGCACTCTCGGCCCTGGAGCTGGCGGAACGTGGCGCCGCGCCCGAACTCGCCGGGGCTGCGATGGAGGGCAAGGAGCAGCGCTTCGGCATCCTCGGCTCGACCCTCTTCGGCAGCGCGAGCACCCTCACCTCGACCGGGGCCGTGAACTCGATGCACGACTCGTACACCGCGCTCGGCGGCATGATGCCGATGCTGAACATGATGCTCGGCGAGGTCGCTCCGGGCGGCGTCGGCTCCGGTCTCTACGGGATGCTCGTGCTCGCGATCGTCGCGGTCTTCGTCGGCGGGCTGCTCGTCGGACGGACCCCGGAGTGGCTCGGGAAGCGCATCGGCCCGCGGGAGATGACTCTCGCGAGCCTCTACATCCTGGTGGTCCCGGTGCTCGTCCTCGGCGGCACGGCCCTGAGCTTCGCGATCCCCGGCATCCGCGAGGACGTGGAGTCCACGAGCATCCTCAACCCCGGCATGCACGGCATGAGCGAGGTGCTCTACGCGTTCACCTCCGCCGCGAACAACAACGGCTCCGCGTTCGCCGGCCTCACCGCGAACACCCCGTGGTTCAACACCGCCCTGGGCGTCGCGATGCTGCTCGGGCGCTTCCTCCCGATCGTGCTCGTGCTGGCCCTCGCGGGATCGTTCGCCGCGCAGGAGCGGGTGCCGGCCACGACCGGCACGCTCCCCACCCACCGGCCGCAGTTCGTCGGCCTGCTCCTCACCGTGACCGTCGTCGTGACGGCCCTCACCTACTTCCCCGTGCTCGCACTGGGACCGCTCGCCGAAGGACTCTGACCATGACCCTCCTGACCACCCCTCCCGAACAGCAGGACGCCCCCGCGGCCCCCGCCCGTCCCCCACGCTCGTTCGGCGGAGCCCAGCTCGCTCAGGCGCTCCCCGGCGCGCTCCGGAAGCTCAACCCCGCGACGCTCGTGCGCAACCCCGTGATGCTCCTCGTCTGGGTCGGCGCCGCGTTCACGACCGTCCTCGCGATCGCGGAGCCCTTCCTCGGCGGACCCGCCTCCTCCGGCGGCACCCCCGTCCCGGCGGCGTTCACGTGGGGCATCGCGATCTGGCTCTGGCTGACCGTGTTCTTCGCGAACGTCGCGGAGTCGGTCGCCGAGGGACGGGGCAAGGCCCAGGCCGCGAGCCTGCGGAACACCCGCACCCAGACGATGGCGCGACGGGTGGTGGGCCCTTCGACGGGCTCAGGGACCCAGGGGGGCGCGGAGTGGGTCGCTGAGCTTGTCGAAGCGCCGACGGAGACGGTGTCGTCGGCGGAGCTGCAGCGCGACGACCTCGTGATCGTCTCCGCGGGCGAGCTGATCCCGGGCGACGGCGACATCGTCGCGGGCATCGCCACCGTGGACGAGTCGGCCATCACCGGCGAGAGCGCCCCCGTGGTCCGCGAGTCCGGCGGCGACCGCAGTGCCGTCACCGGCGGCACCCGGGTGCTGTCGGATCAGATCGTCGTGCGTATCACGTCAAAGCCCGGCGAGACGTTCGTCGACCGCATGATCGCGCTCGTCGAGGGGGCGAGCCGGCAGCGCACCCCGAACGAGATCGCCCTGAACATCCTCCTCGCGAGCCTGTCGATCGTGTTCGTCGTCGTCGTCCTCGCACTGAATCCGATCGCCTCGTACGCGGCGTCGCCGGTGAGCATCCCGGTCCTCATCGCTCTGCTCGTCTGCCTCATCCCGACCACGATCGGCGCCCTCCTCTCCGCCATCGGCATCGCGGGCATGGACCGACTCGTGCAGCGCAACGTCCTGGCGATGTCGGGGCGGGCGGTGGAGGCCGCGGGCGACGTCACCACGCTGCTCCTCGACAAGACCGGCACCATCACCCACGGCAACCGCCGCGCCCACGCCGTGCTGCCGCTCACCGGAGTGGACGCCGCGGAGCTGCTGCATACCGCCGCCCTGTCCTCCCTCGCCGATCCGACGCCGGAGGGCGCATCGATCGTCGAACTCGCCGCCGCCCGCGGGATCCGGGTCGAGGCCCCGGCGGACGCCGTCGTCGTCCCGTTCACGGCGCAGACGCGCATGAGCGGTCTCGACCTCGCCGACGGCACGCAGATCCGCAAGGGCGCCGCCTCGGCCGTGGCGGCCTGGCTGGGGCAGACCCCCGATGACGAGCTCACGACCCTCACCGACGACGTCGCCTCGGGCGGCGGCACGCCCCTCGTCGTCGCGGTGCAGGGCCCTTCGACAAGCTCAGGGACCCATCGGATCCTCGGGGTCGTGCATCTCAAGGACATCGTCAAGGACGGCCTCCGAGAGCGGTTCGACGAGCTGCGCAGCATGGGCATCCGCACGGTCATGATCACCGGAGACAACCCCCTCACCGCGAAGGCCATCGCGGCCGAGGCCGGCGTCGACGACTACCTCGCCGAGGCCACCCCGGAGGACAAGCTCGACCTCATCCGCCGCGAGCAGGAGGGCGGGCGCCTCGTCGCGATGACCGGGGACGGCACGAACGACGCCCCCGCGCTCGCCCAGGCCGACGTCGGCGTCGCGATGAACACGGGCACCTCCGCCGCCAAGGAGGCCGGCAACATGGTCGACCTCGACTCCGACCCGACCAAGCTCATCGACATCGTCCGCATCGGGAAGCAGCTGCTCATCACCCGCGGCGCGCTGACGACGTTCTCGCTCGCGAACGACATCGCGAAGTACTTCGCCATCATCCCGGCGATGTTCATGGGCGTGTTCCCCGGACTCGCGGCGCTGAACATCATGCAGCTGCACTCGCCGGCCTCGGCGGTCACGAGCGCGATCATCTTCAACGCCATCGTGATCGTGTTCCTCATCCCGCTCGCGCTGCGCGGCGTGACCTACCGGCCGGCGAGCGCCTCGCAGATCCTGCTGCGGAACCTGCTGGTCTACGGCCTCGGCGGCGTCATCGCCCCGTTCGTGGGCATCAAGCTCATCGACCTCCTCGTCAGCCTCCTCCCCGGCTTCTGACCGGGCTCGAAAGGAACGCCATGTCGTCCACCACCCGCACCACGGTGCGCACCGCCGGTGTCGCCGTCCGCGCGATGCTCGTCCTCACCCTCGTCCTCGGCGTCGGGTACATGCTGCTCGTCACCGGCATCGGCCAGCTCCTCCTCCCCGCGCAGGCGAACGGCTCGATGCTCCCCGGCGACCGGGGCAGCGCGCTCATCGGCCAGTCCTTCACGGATGCCGACGGCGAGGCCCTGCCCGAGTACTTCCAGTCCCGCCCCTCGGCTGCGGGCGACGGATTCGACGGAGCAGCGTCGAGCGGCAGCAACCTCGGGCCGGAGAATCCCGACCTCGTCGCCGCCATCGCCGAACGGAAGGCCGAGATCGCCGCGAGGGAGGGGGTCGATCCGTCCGCGGTGCCCGCGGATGCCGTGACCGCGTCCGGCTCCGGTCTCGACCCGCACATCAGCGTCGCGTACGCCCTGCTGCAGGTGCCGCGGGTGGCGGCCGCCCGCGACCTGCCGGAGGACGAGGTCCGGGCACTGGTGGAGTCTAGGATTCAAGGGCGGGACCTGGGGTTCCTCGGCGAGGAGCGCATCAACGTCGCGGAGCTGAATCTCGCACTCGACGACCGGGAGGGTGCATGAGCGCAGAGCGGCCGCCGCGCCCCGCGACGGACCGGAACCGCCGCGGACGACTGCGCGTCCTCCTCGGCGCCGCGCCGGGGGTCGGGAAGACCTTCGAGATGCTCGCCGAGGGCCGGAGGCTCCGCGACGAGGGCCGCGACGTGGTCATCGCGATCGTCGAGACCCATGGCCGTGCGGCCACGGCCGCCCTGACCTCCGGACTGCCCGAAGTGCCGCGCCGGGAAGACGCCCACCGCGGGGTCGTCCTCTCCGAGCTCGACCTCGACGCGGTGCTCGCCCTCGGCCCCGAGATCGCGCTCGTGGACGAGTTCGCGCACACGAACACCCCCGGCTCGCGCAACCCCAAGCGCTGGCAGGACGTCGAGGAGCTGCTGGACGCGGGGATCGACGTCGTCACCACCGTGAACGTGCAGCACATCGAGTCGCTGAACGCGGTCGTGGAGAAGATCACCGGCATCGCCCAGCGCGAGACCATCCCGGACGCGGTCGTCCGCGCCGCCGACGAGATCGAGGTCGTCGACTTGGCGCCGCAGACGCTCCGCGACCGCCTCGCCGCGGGCCTCGTCTACCCCGCGGAGCGCATCGATGCCGCGCTCTCGCACTACTTCCGCCTCGGCAACCTCACCGCCCTGCGGGAGCTCGCCCTGCTGTGGCTCGCCGACGAGGTCGACAGCGCGCTCCGCAGCTACCGCGCCGAACAGGGCATCGCCGGAGCGTGGCAGGCACGCGAACGCGTGGTCGTCGCCCTCACCGGCGGCCCGGAGGGCGAGACGCTGCTGCGCCGCGGGGCCCGCATCGCCGCCCGGTCCGCCGGCGGGGAGCTGCTCGCCGTGCACGTGACCGCCCAGGACGGGCTGCGCGACGAGACCCCCGGCGCCCTCGCCGCGCAGCGCTCCCTCGTCGAGTCGCTCGGCGGGACCTACCATCAGGTGGTCGGCGACGACATCCCCGCGACGCTCGTCGAGTTCGCCCAGGGCGCCGACGCGACGCAGCTCGTGATCGGGGTGAGCCGCCGCGGCCGCCTCGCCGCCGCGCTCACCGGACCGGGGATCGGCGCCGAGGTCATCCGCCGCTCGGGCGACATCGACGTGCACATCGTGACCCACGCCGCGGCGGGCAGCCGTCTCGCCCTCCCCCGCATCACCGGCGGCGCGCTCGGCTGGCGGCGTCAGGCGCTGGGCTTCGGCGTGGCCCTGGTGTTCGGTCCGCTGCTCTCCTGGCTGATGTTCACGGTCCGCAGCCCGGAGTCGATCACGGCCGAGGTGCTCGCCTACCAGCTGCTCGTCGTGGTCGTCGCCCTCATCGGCGGGATCCGCCCCGCCGTGTTCGCGGCCGTGCTCTCCGGCATCACCCTCGACTTCCTCTTCGTCGCCCCGCTGTTCACGATCACGATCGCGCACCCGCTGCACGTGCTCGCCCTCACCCTCTACGTCATCATCGCGATCCTCGTGAGCCTCATCGTCGACCAGGCCGCCCGCCGGGCCAGGACCGCGCAGCGGGCGACCGCCGAGGCGGAGCTCCTCGCGGCCGTCGCCGGGAACGTGCTCCGCGGCGACAACGCCGTGCTCGCCCTCGTCAGCCGCACCCGGGAGGCGTTCGGTCTGAGCGGCGTGCGGCTGCTCACCCCGTCCGGAGAGGTGCTGGCGAGCGACGGCGAGCCCGTGCCGGACGGCCGCGCCATGACCATCCCGGTCGGGGTCGCGTCCGGTGGGGGCCCGCGCGCCGTGCTGGAGCTCAACGGCGAGCCGATCGCCGGTCCGGAGCGCCGCCTGCTCGACGCGATCGTCGCCCAGCTCGCCGCCGCCATCGAGCACACCGACCTGCGAGCCACGGCACGGGAGGCGGAGGCTCTCGCCGAGACCGATCAGGTGCGCAGCGCCCTCCTCTCCGCCGTCAGTCACGATCTGCGGCGGCCGCTCGCCTCGGCCGTCGCGGCGATCGGCGGCCTCCGCGGCGCGCACGGCCTGTCCGCCGAAGACCGCGCGGAGCTGCTGGAGACCGCGGACGAGAGTCTCGCGACCCTCTCCACCCTCGTCACCGACCTCCTCGACGTGAGCCGGGTGGAGGCGGGGGTGCTCGCGGTCTCGGCGCAGCGGATCGACGCAGCCGGCCCCGTGCTCGCCGCGGTGGACGAGCTCGGCCTCGGCCCCGCCGACGTCGAGCTCGCGCTCGATCCCGACCTCCCGCCGCTGCACGCCGACCCGGTGCTGCTCCAGCGCGTGCTCGTGAACGTGCTCGCCAACGCCCACCGGCACGCGCCGGCGGGCAGCCGTGTGCTCGTGTCGAGCAGCCGGCTGGGCGATCGGGCGGAGATCCGGATCGTCGACCGCGGCGAGGGGATCGCCCCCGAACGACGGGATGCGATCTTCCAGCCGTTCCAGCGCTTCGGCGACACCGACAACACGACCGGGCTGGGGCTCGGGCTCGCCCTCTCCCGCGGATTCACCGAGGGCATGGGCGGTAGCCTGACACCGGAGGACACCCCCGGGGGCGGACTCACCATGGTCATCTCCCTGCCGCTCGCCGCAGGGACCGCCGACACGGAGGGCACGGAGTGAAGCTCCTCATCGCCGACGACGACCCCCAAATGGTGCGGGCGCTGCGGATCACCCTCGCGGCCCACGGGTACGAGGTCGTCGTGGCCGCCGATGGCGCCGCCGCGATCGCCGCCGCGGCGCAGACTCACCCCGACCTCATCATGCTCGACCTCGGCATGCCCCGGCTCGACGGCATCGAGGTGATCCAGGCCCTCCGCGGCTGGACGAGCGTGCCCATCATCGTCGTGTCGGGGCGGACGGGCTCGGCCGACAAGGTCGAGGCGCTGGACGCGGGGGCGGACGACTTCGTCACGAAGCCCTTCCAGGTGGATGAACTGCTGGCCCGGCTCCGGGCGCTCTCCCGCCGCGCGGTCGCCGCGAACGGGGAGTCCGTGGTCGCGTTCGGGGATGTCGTCGTCGACCTCGCGACGAAGACCGTGACCCGCGCCGGCACCCGTGTGCACCTCACGCCGACCGAGTGGCGGATGCTCGAGCACCTCGCACGGCACCCGGGCGCGCTGGTGACCCGGCAGGATCTCCTCAAGGAGATCTGGGGCAGCGCGCAGGTGTCCGACTCCGGCTATCTCCGGCTGTACATGTCGCAGCTCCGCAAGAAGCTGGAGCGGGAACCCTCGGCGCCCGTCCACCTCCTCACCGAGTCGGGGATGGGCTACCGACTGGTGCTCTAGCGACCGAGCGGCGCGCGGTCGTGCGTGCCGGCGCGGCGCCGCCGGCGGAGGACGGCCACGACGCCGACGACGACGAGCAGGACGGCGACGATGATCGCGGTGACGGCGGTCGGCGTGCTCTCCGGCTCGCCCGTGAGACGCCCGATCGCGAGCCAGCTCAGCCCCCAGGCCGTCGCCAGCGCCGGGGCGAGGCGGCCGGTGAACCAGGCCGATGCGGCGCCGATCACCAGCACGACGACGAGCACGGCGACGGCCCAGGCGTCGGGGGCATCCGCCCCGATCTCCGGGACGGTCTGCGTGAGCCAGGCAGCGGTGTTGGCGACCGTCGCGATCGTGACCCAGCCGAAGTGCAGGCCGTTCGCGCCGTCGGTGAGGAGGCGGTCGGCGAGGGAGCGGGCGGGGTACCGGCCGAGGAGCACGATGATGCGCGCGAGCGTCGCGAGCAGCAGCGCGATCACGAGCACGGTGAGCCACAGCGTCAGGTACCGCGCGGTCACCAGCCAGAGGCCGTTGAGGACCAGGGAGAGGGCGATCCAGCCGCCGACCGCCTGCTGACGCTCGTCCTGGCGCTGCGCGGGGAGGGCCTGCCACACGGTGTAGGCGAGGAGTCCGAGGTAGATGAGCGACCAGATCGAGAACGCCGGCCCGGCCGGGGCGAGGTACGAGCCCTGCGCCGAGAGCGCCCCGTTCTGGAGCTCGTCGACGGAGTCCCCGCCGAATGCTCCGGCGCCGATGGCCGCGGCGATCAGCATGAACACGGCGGCGGCGATCACGAGGCTCTGGCGGGCGATGCCCTTCGTCGAGGTCTCCATGCCCGCACCCTACGCGGGGCGGGCGCGGAAAGCAGTGGCCTTGACAGGACCTCCCCATTTCGCTAACCAAGTTAGCGAGTGGGGGCGTCAGGCCGGAGCGAGGGCGGCGTCGATCAGGACCTCGGCGGCGCGGCGCGCGTGCACGGCGGCCTCCGGGTCCGCGCCGATCGCCGCGGTACTCTGCGCGCCCTCCGCGAGGAGAGAGAGCTGGGCGGCCAGACCCGCCGGGGCACCGGTGTCCGCGACGAGCTCCGCCATGTACTGCTGGAACGAGGCCTTGTGCGCGCGGACGATCGCGGCCACCTCGGGGCTCGTTCCCCCGAGCTCGCCGAACGCGTTGATGAAGGCGCAGCCCCGGAACCCGTCGCTGCAGAACCAGTCCTCCAGGTAGCCGTAGACCGCGAGGAGGCGGGCGCGCGGGTCGTCGCCGCTCTGCGCTACGGCCGCCGTGAGCCCCTGCTCCCACTCGGCGTGCTTCCGGGTGAGCACCGCGGCGACGATGTCGGTCTTCGCCGGGAACAGCGAGTACACGCGCCGCAGCGACACCCCGGCGGCAGCCCGCAGCTCGTCCATGCCGACCGCCGCGTAGCCCTTGCGGTAGTACAGCTCCTCCGCGGCGGAGAGGATGCGTTCGCGGGCCTCGTCTTCGGTCATGTCCAGAAGTCTACTTGACACGAGAACGAACGTTCTCTAGATTGATCACATCAGGCGAGAACGATCGTTCTCACCGGCACCGAAAGGAACACATCATGGGTTACATCACCGTCGGCACCGAGAACACCACCCCGATCGAGCTCTACTACGAAGACCAGGGCAGCGGCCAGCCCGTCGTCCTGATCCACGGCTATCCGCTCAACGGCCACAGCTGGGAGCGCCAGACCCGCGAGCTCCTCGCCCAGGGGTACCGCGTCATCACCTACGACCGCCGCGGCTTCGGGCAGTCCTCCAAGGTCGGCTCCGGCTACGACTACGACACCTTCGCCGCCGACCTGAACACGGTGCTCGAGACCCTCGACCTCCGCGACGTCGTGCTCGTCGGGTTCTCCATGGGCACCGGCGAGCTCGCCCGCTACGTCGGCCGCTACGGTCACGAGCGCGTCGCGAAGCTCGCCTTCCTCGCGTCGCTCGAGCCCTTCCTCGTGCAGCGCGACGACAACCCGGAAGGCGTGCCGCAGGAGGTCTTCGACGGGATCGAGGCCGCCGCCAAGGGCGACCGCTACGCCTGGTTCACCCAGTTCTACACGGACTTCTACAACCTCGACGAGAACCTCGGCACGCGCATCAGCCAGCAGGTCGTCGACGCGAACTGGAACCTCTCCGTCACCAGCGCCCCGGTCGCCGCGTATGCCGTGGTCCCGACCTGGATCGAGGACTTCCGCGACGACGTGAAGGCCGTGGCCGCCGCCGGCAAGCCCACCCTCATCCTGCACGGCACGAAGGACAACATCCTGCCGATCGACGCGACCGCCCGCCGCTTCCGCCAGGCCGTGCCCGAGGCCGAGTACGTCGAGGTCGAGGGCGCCCCGCACGGCCTCCTCTGGACCCACGCCGACGAGGTCAACGCCGCGCTGACGCAGTTCCTGGCCCGGTAACCCCGTTCGAATCGCCCAAATGGCCCCATTTCCTCCGGGAATGGGGCCATTTGCGCGATTCGAAGCGGGTCAGCGGGAGCGCCAGAGCAGCCAGACGAAGTACGGGGCGCCGATCAGCGCGACCACGAGGCCCGCCGGAAGCTGCGCGGGGGCGATCACCGTCCGGCCGATGGTGTCCGCGATGCCGACGAGCAGCCCGCCGAGGAGCACCGCCGTCGGGATCACCCGCGAGTGCCGTGCGCCCACCAGTGCCCGCGCGGCATGCGGCGCCACCAGCCCCACGAAGCCGATGACCCCGATCGCCGTCACGCTCAGCGCCGCCAGGACGGCCACCACCAGCAGCAGCGTCAACCGGACGGGCTCCAGCCGGATGCCGACCAGTCGCGGGGTGTCCTCATCGAGCGACAGCACGTCGAGCTCTCGGCGACTCATCACCACGAACGGCACCGCGATCACGAGGACGATCGCCAGCGGGACGACCTGCTCCCACACACGCCCGTAGGTCGTGCCGGAGAGCCAGGTGTAGATCTTCGGGGTGTCCCACGGGTTCGACCGCAGCAGGAGGAAGGTCGTGAGGGAGACCGTGAAGTACGAGACCCCGATGCCGATCAGCAGGAACCGGTCCGCGTTCAGGCCTCCCCGCCACGACAGCAGGTAGACGAGGGCGAAGGCGAGCAGCGAGCCCGTGACGGCTCCCGCGATCATCCCGCCCGTCGACGACGTGATGCTCGTGATCACCAGCACCGCGCCGAGCCCGCCGCCGCCGGTGACGCCGAGGATGCCCGGGTCGGCGAGCGGGTTGCGGCTCACCCCCTGGATCACGGCGCCGGAGAGGGCGAGCGCGGCGCCGGCGACCACGGCGGCCACGATCCGCGGCGCGCGCTCGTCGAGGGCGAAGGCGATGGGCGCGGGAGCCTGGCTCTGCAGCCACAGCGCGATGTCGCCGGTGAGCAGCCAGGTGTGCCCGGCGAGCAGTCCGAGCAGGAGCACCCCGACCAGGCCGAGGGCGACGAGGGCGAGGGTGATCCGGAAGCGCAGGCGGCTGCGGACGCCGAAGCGCACCCGCGGAGGCTCGCGCGTGGGACCGGCGTCGCGGAGGCGCCGGGCCATGAGCACGAGCACGATCGCGCCGAGCAGCGTCGTCGCGACGCCGGTCGGGATGAGGATCGCAGCCTCCGCGCCGATGAGCGCGCGCAGGAGGGCGTCGGAGAGGATGACGACGAGGGCGCCGAGGAGCCCCGCCGCGGGGATCAGCAGCACGTGGCGGTTCAGGCTCGGCACCACCCGCGTCAGCAGCCGCGCGAGCACCGGCGCGCACAGCCCCACGAATCCCATCGGCCCGGCGAGCGTCACCGCGACCGCCGTGAGGGTGACCGCGAGCAGGATCCCGATGGTCCTGGTCGACCGGATCGGCACGCCGAGCGACGAGGCGGTGTCGTCCCCCAGCGTGAGGATGTCCAGGCGCCGCGCGAGCACGAGGGCCAGCACCGTGACGACCACGACGACCGGCGCCGCCTGGAGGAACGCGGTGAGTCCGAGCTGCGACAGGCTCCCGCTCCCCCAGGCGAGCAGTCCCTTGGTCTCCTCGTCGAACAGGATGAGCAGCGTCGAGGTCGCGGCCTGGAAGGCGAGCGCCAGCGCGGAGCCCGCGAGGATGAGGCGGGTCGTGGACGACCCCGCCCCGCCGGCGAGTCCGAGCACGATGCCCGCGGCGACGATGCCGCCCGCGAACGCCACCGCGCCGGAGGCCCACACCGGCACGGCGATCCCGAACGCGGCGAGCGCCGTGACGGCGAGGTAGGCCCCGGCGGTCACGCCCAGCGTGTCCGGCGACGCGAGGGCATTGCGGGCGAGGGACTGCAGCAGGATGCCGGCGACCCCGAGGGCCACGCCCACCGCGACACCGGCGGCGAGCCGCGGCACCCGCGAGCCCCAGAGGATGTCGGTGTCGGCGAACACCACGCCGCTCGTGCCCTGGGTGAGGTGCCAGCAGGCGACCGCGACCAGCACGACGGCGAGAGCGACGAGCACGCCGACGCCCGTCCACACCGCGGGCTTCCGACCCTCCGCCTCCACGGGGACGGCGGACGCCGGGGCGTCGGGCTCCGCGGTCGCCGTCGTGTCGTCGAGGCGGAGGGTCTCCGTCACTTCGAGAGCACCTCGAGGTAGCCGTCGATGATCTGCGCGGTCGAGCGCGGGCCGCCGAAGGTCCAGATGCCGGCCGGGAACGCAGTCAGGCGGTCCTCCGCCACCGCGGGGAGCGAGGTCCAGGCGGGGTTGTCCGCGAGGGCGTCGACGAAGCTCTCGGAATCCGGGTCCGCGGTGCCGGTGTAGAACAGGTTCGCGTCGCCGACCGTCGTCATGCCCTCGACATCGGTCTGTCCGAGGCCGTACACGGGGTCGACCTCGCCGGTCCAGGCGTTCGTCAGCCCGAGCTCCTCGCCCACCTCGCCGACGAGCGAGCCCTGGCCGAACGGACGCAGCGCCACGTTGCCGCCGTCGACCCAGCCGTCGAAGAACACGAAGTCGGTCGTGGCGAGGTCGCGGTCGGCGAGCTCGGCCTTCGCGGTGTCGAGGTGGTCCTGGAACTCCTCGGTGACGACGTCGGCCCGCTCCTCGCGGCCGGTGACCTGCGCGATGAGGTCGAAGGTGTTCAGCATCTTCGCGATCGGGTCCTTCGCATCGGCGCCGATCGTCGCGAGCACGGGCACGTCGTAGGCCTCGAGCTGCGCGACGATGGGGTCGTCCGCGGCGTTGACCTCGACGATCACGAGGTCGGGATCGGTGCCGAACAGCGTCTCCAGGTTCGGCTCCTGACGGGTGCCCACGTCCACGACGCCTTCCGGCAGCTCCTCCGCCGTGACCCAGGTGCTGTACCCCTCGGCGTCGGCCACCGCGACCGGCGTCACGCACAGCGACAGGGCGTCCTCAATCTGCTGCCACTCGAGCACCGCGATCCGCTCGGCCGGCTTGTCGAGCTCCACCGTGCGGCCGAGATCGTCGGTGACGGAGACCGCCCCGGTCGAGGTGCTCGTGGTGTCGTCCGTGCAGCCCGCGCTCGTCGAGGTCGGGGCGTCGGACCCCTCGGCGGACGGCGTCTGCGTGGTGCCGCAGCCGGCGAGCGCGAGGGTGAGGGCGCCGCCGAGGGCGAGCACGGCGAGGGGGGTCTTCTTCATCGGTGGTTCCTTCAGGGGTCGGGATCAGGAGGCGGAAGGAGTGCGGAGGCGACCGTGGTGGCGGCCGCGCGGACGCACCCGCACCAGGCCGGTCTCCTCGTCGAGGGCGGTGTCGATGCGCAGGCCGTACACGTGCGACAGGTTCTCGCCGGTGAGCACCGCGGCGGGCGCCCCCGCCGCGTGGACCCGGCCGCGGTGCATCAGCACGACGTCGTCGGCGACCGAGGCGGCGTGGTCGAGGTCATGCAGCACGACGCCGAGCGCGGTGCCGTGGTCGTCGGCGAGCTCCCGCACCAGATCGAGGGTCTCCACCTGGTAGCGCAGGTCGAGGTGGTTGGTCGGCTCGTCGAGCAGCAGCACCCCGGTGTCCTGGGCGAGTGCGGTCGCCAGCCAGACGCGCTGCAGCTCGCCGCCGGAGAGCTGGTCGACCGGACGGGCGGCCATCGCGGACAGGCCGGTGAGGGCGAGGGCGCGCGCCACGGCGGCACGGTCGGCATCGCTCACGCCGGAGAACCGCCCGCGGTGCGGGTGGCGGCCGTAGGCGACCACGTCGGAGACCTCGATCCCGGACGGGTGCGGCCGGGACTGCGACAGCATCGCGACGGTCTTCGCGAACTCCTTGGCGGAGAGGGTGGCGGCGTCGCGCGACTCCGCGCCGCCGACGCTCACGGTCCCCGCCTCGATGCGGTGCAGCCGCGCGAGGGCGCGGAGGACGGTCGACTTGCCGCTGCCGTTCGGTCCGATCAGCGCGGTCACCCGGCCCGGCGCGAGGCGCAGGGAGACGTCGTGCACGACCCGGGTGCGGCCGTAGCCGAGGACGAGGGATTCCCCCGCGAGGCTGTGGCGATCGATGGCGTCGGTCATCTCAGCCCCGCATCGCGACGCCGCGGCGCCAGTAGCCCATGAACGCGACCTGCGCGCGGTCGATCCCGAGGTCCTTCACGAGGTGCCGACGCAGCGTCGTCACGACACCGCTCTCGCCCGCGATCCAGAAGTAGCGGCCGGCCGCGTCGTCGGGCGCGATCTCCTCTCCCAGGCTCGAGTACTCCGGGGTCTCCCAGAGGAGGTCCTCCCCCTCGATGTCGGTGACGCGGATCTCGTCCCCGGCATCGTCGTCGCCCAGGTGCTCGAGCACCGCGGGGATGAGGCGGAACCCGTGCGGCTCTCCGGCGTCGCGCGGCAGCCAGTGCACGTCCACCCCCGCCGGAACGTCGATCGCGAGGACGTCCGCGGGCGACGGCACCTCGATGAACGCCGTGCCGCGGAGGTCGCGCGGGGCGTCCTCCAGGATGCGGGCGATGGCGGGGGCCGCGGTCTCATCCCCGACGAGGACCACCGAGGTCGCCGCCCCCGGGGCGTACTCCGCGCCGCCGTGCGCGACGACGCCCCGACGCGGGCCGACCAGCCACAGCTCCTGGCCCACCGCGGCCGTGCTCGCCCACCGAGAGGCCGGACCGGTAAGCCCCGGCTCCAGGTGCAGCACGAAGTCGATGTCGACCTCGGTGCGGCCGTCGTCGTCGACCCGCAGGTCACGGACGGAGTAGGTGCGCATCGAGCCGCGCTCCTCCTCCGGGACGGCCAGGTACGAACCCCACCAGTCGTACGTCGACCGGTCGATCTCCGCGAGCACGCCGGACGCGGGCGGGAAGACGAGCTTCACCCGGCTGTCGTACACCTCCCCCGGCGTCCCCAGCTCGCTGAGCTCCTCGCCGCCGAGGGTCACCCGCACGAACGACGGGGAGACGCGGGAGACGGCGCGCACCTCCGCGCGGGTGAGGATGTAGGTCGGGCGCTCGGTCGTGGTGGATTCAGCGGACATGATGCCTTCCGATGGGGGTGACCATCGGCTTGCCGGAGACCGGGTCGATGGTGATCTGGTTGGGGAGGCCGAAGACCTCCTGCACGAGCTCGGCGGTGACGACGTCCTGGGGGGCGCCGATCGCGTGCACGCGGCCGTCCTTCATGGCGACCAGCTCGTCGGCGTAGCGCGCGGCGAGGTTGAGGTCGTGCAGCACCATGACGATCGTGGTGCCGCGGGCCACGCTGAGGTCGGTGAGCAGGTCGAGCACCTCGACCTGGTGGGCGACGTCGAGGAACGTCGTCGGCTCGTCCAGCAGCAGGATGTCGGTCTCCTGCGCGAGGGCCATCGCGATCCAGACGCGCTGCCGCTGACCGCCGGAGAGCTCGTCCACGCTGCGGTCGGCGAGGTCGCTGATGCCGGTCGCGTCCAGGGCGTCGGCGACGACCTCGTAGTCGTGCGCACTCCACCGCGACAGGGCCCGCTGGTGGGGGTGACGCCCGCGACCGACGAGGTCGGCGACGGCGATGCCCTCGGGGGCCACGGGCGACTGGGGCAGGAGGCCGAGGATGCGCGCGACCTCCTTCGTGGGCCGGGCGTGGATCGACTTCCCGTCGAGCACGACCTCTCCGTCCCCCGGGGACAGCAGCCGGGCGAGGGCACGCAGCAGCGTCGACTTGCCGCAGCCGTTCGCGCCGACGATCGTGGTGATCTTCCCCGGCGCGATCTGCAGGTCGAGGCCCTCGACGACGGTGCGGTCGCCGTACGAGAGGGTGACCCCCTCGGCGGACAGGCGGTGGGCGGCGGTCACAGCGAGCCTCCGGTGCGGTTGGTGCGGATGAGCAGATAGATGAGGTACGGCGCGCCGACCACGCCGGTGACCACGCCGACCGGGTAGCGCGCGCCGAGCGCGAACTGGGCGATGAGGTCGCCGCCGAGCACGAGCACCGCGCCGACGAGGCCGCTGGGCAGCAGCAGCGTGGCGCCGGGACCGGTGAGCCGCGCGGCGATGGGTCCGGCCATGAACGCGACGAACGCGATCGGCCCGGTGGCGGCGGTCGCGAAGGCGAGGAGGGCCACGGCGCCGAGGATGAAGACGAGGCGCGTGGCGGTGACCCGCACGCCGAGCCCCGCGGCGGAGTCGTCGCCGAGCTGGAGCGTGCCCAGCGCCCGCCCCTGCGAGAGCAGCAGCGGCACGAGGATCGCGGCGGCGATCGCCATCGGCAGCACCCGCTCCCAGGACGCGTTGTTGAGGCTGCCGGTGAGCCACTGCATCGCGGTCTGGATGTCCCAGTTCGCGGCCCGGGACAGCAGGTAGGAGATGACGCTCTGCAGCATCGCCGCGACGCCGATCCCGATGAGGATGAGGCGGGTGCCCGCGAAGCCGCCCTTGATGGCGAGGAGGTAGATCGCCAGCGCCGTCACGAGGGCGCCGACGAGCGCGAGGAGCGAGACGGCAGGGCCGTTGAGCGAGAGCACGACGATGCCGAACACCGCGGCGGCGCCGGCGCCGTTCGAGATGCCGATGATGTCCGGCGAGGCGAGCGGGTTGCGCAGCATGGTCTGGAAGGTGACGCCCGCCATGCCGAACGCGAGGCCCGTGAGGATCGCGAGGACGGCGCGCGGCAGGCGCAGGTCGCCGACGGTGAACGACGCACCGGGCACCGTCTCGCCGAGGATCACGCGGATGACCTCGTCGAGCGGGTAGAACGTGTTGCCGACCATGAGCGCCACGACGAACAGCACGATCACGACGACCCCGAGGGCGAGCGTGACCACGGCATGACGGCGGTGGCGTGCCCGGCGGCCGGCGATGATGCGCGCGGTGCGGGCGGCGGCGGACTCGTCGCCGCGGACGAGGGTGTGCTCGGTCGTGCTCACAGCTCCCGCACCTTCTGTCGGCGGACGATCCAGATGAAGAACGGCGCCCCGATGATCGCGGTGATGATGCCGACCTGGATCTCCTCGGACGACGGCGAGATCACGCGGCCGACGATGTCGCTCGCGGTGAGCAGCGCGGCACCGGCGAGGGCCGAGAAGGGCAGCAGCCAGCGGTGGTCTGTGCCCACGAGCATCCGGCACATGTGCGGGACGATGAGCCCGACGAACCCGATCGGTCCCGCGATGGCCGTCGCCGCGCCGGCGAGGATGACCGCGCCGAGGGCCGACAGCATCCGGGTGCGCAGCACGTGCTCGCCGAGGCCCTTGGCCATGTCGTCGCCGAGCGCGAGGGAGTTCATGCCCCGGGCGCACAGGAAGCAGATGAGGGCGCCGCCCACGAGGACCGGGGCGGTGATCGCGATCCGCGGCCACTCCGCCCCGCCGACGCCGCCGATCTGCCACGACTGGAACGTCTGCAGCAGGTCGACCCGCGGCAGCATGACCGCGCTGATGAGCGAGGCGAACGCGGCGGAGGTCGCCGCCCCCGCGAGAACCAGCTTGAGCGGGGTGGCTCCGCCGCGACCGAGGGAGCCGACGGCGTACACGAAGACGGCGGCGGCCGCGGCGCCGACGATCGCGAAGGCCATCTGCCCGTAGGGGTTGCTGAGTCCGAAGAACGCGATGCCGAGGACGACCGCGAAGGAGGCGCCGTTCGAGACCCCCAGGATGCCGGGGTCGGCGACGGGGTTGCGGGTGACGGCCTGCATGGTCGCCCCGGCGAGAGCGAGGGCCGCCCCCACGAGGAGCGCGAGCACCGTGCGCGGGATGCGCTTGACGACCGCGGCCTGGGCGATCGTGTCGGTCTGGCCGGAGAGCGCCGCGAGGATGTCGTCGAGCGTGACCGCCCGCACCCCGAACGACACCGAGAGCACGACGAGCACGAGGATCACTCCGACCCCGGCGAGCAGCCAGAGGGTGCGCACCACCGTCGGACGCCGCAGGGTGGCGGCGTCCGACGCGAGGACGGGTGCTGAGATCACGACGACTCTCCGCTGGGGGGCGGACGCGGAGCTTACTTCGCGAGCGGCACGGCGAGGATGGCCAGGTAGTCCTCGAGACCCCACGGGATCGACAGCGCCGACGGGTTCGCCGATGCGGCGATGGGGGTGGCGTCCGGGAGGATCGCGACGCGGCCCTCCGCGATGGCGGGGATCTTCGACAGCAGCGGGTCGGCCTGCAGCGTGGCCAGGGTGGAGTCGTCGCCGTAGGTCACCAGCACGTCCACGTCGTCGAACTTCTGCGCCTCCTCGGCGCTCACCTGCAGGTAGAACTGGTCGCTGTCCGCGTTCTCCTCCCCGATCGCGGGGAGCGGCAGGCCGAGGTCGTGCAGGTACCCGGGGCGCGTATCGGCCGCGGTGTAGTAGCCGATCTGGCTGAGGTCGCTCGGGTCGAAGTAGGCGAAGAGCACCTTCTTGCCCTCGAGTGCACTGTTGGCCGCGAGGGCGGCGTCGGCGTCGGCGTGCAGGTCCTCGATCAGGGCCTCGCCCTCGGCCTCGAGCCCCAGGGCCTTGGCGTTCATCTCGACCATGTCGTCGACGGAGGTGCCCCACGCGACGTCGGGGTAGGCGACGACCGGCGCGATCTTGGAAAGCGTGTCGTACTCCTCCTGCGTGAGGCCGGAGTAGGCGGCGAGGATCACGTCGGGAGCGGTGTCGGCCACGGCCTCGTAGTCGATGCCGTCGGTCTCGTCGAAGAGCACCGGGGTCTCGCCGCCGAGCTCATCGAGCTTCTCCTCGACCCAGGGGAGGATGCCGTTGTCGTCGTCATCGCCCCAGGTGGCCTTGCTCATGCCGACCGGGACGATGCCGAGGGCCAGCGGCACCTCGTGGTTCGCCCACGCGATCGTCGCCACGCGCTCGGGCTTCTCGTCGATGGTCGTCTCGCCGTAGACGTGCTCGATGGTGACGGGGAACGCGTCGTCGGAGGCCGGGTTGCCGCCGGTGGTCGCGGTCGACTCCGGCGCGGAGGACGAGCAGGCGGACAGCGTCACGGCGAGCGCGGCGGCCGCGCCGAGGGCGAGGAGTCGAGAGGTGCGCACAGGCGTTCCCTTCGGGATGGGAGATGGGGTGTCGACGCGAGAGCGTCCGGCCTTTGGTAAGCCTCGCCTAATCTAACACGGAGGTTAGGGCGCCCTCACTCCCGTTTCGAATCGCTCACCTTGTCGCATCCGGCGCCCGGATGCCGCAAAGTGGGCGATTCGAAAGTGCCGGGGCAGCGAAAAGCCGGCCGGACCCGTACGGATCCGGCCGGCTTCAGGAAGTCAGCGCACGCTCAGAGAGCGCGGATGTTCGCCGCCTGCATGCCCTTGGGGCCACGCTCAGCGTCGAATTCGACCTTCTGGTTCTCGCGGAGCTCCTTGAAACCGGAGCCGGCGATAGCCGAGTAGTGGGCGAAGAGGTCTTCGGTGCCGTCATCGGGAGCGATGAAGCCGAAGCCCTTCTCTGCGTTGAACCATTTCACAGTGCCAGTGGCCATGTGTTTTCTACTTTCTGTTGACCGGCCGCTCACGCGGCCTGCATCATGCCGATGATCCGACATGCATGCTCGGTCACGCTACCACGGCGGACTGACGGGACTCCCCCTCTTCGGCCGTGCGATGGGCGAGCGCCGCCTCGGTGCGCGTGCTCACGCCGAGCTTCCGCAGCACCGCCGAGACGTGGACGCTGACGGTCTTCACGCTGATGAACAGGCGCTCCCCGATCTGGCGGTTGCTCAGTCCCTCCGCGATCAGGGCGAGCACCTGCCGCTCCCTGGCCGTCAGCTGCTCCGCGTCGGCGGCCTCGCGGGGCCCGGTCGGACGCAGCCCTGCCGCCTCGCCGAACCCCGCCAGAGCCTTCTGCAGCGGCACGTGACCGAGCTCCTCCGCGGCGGTCGTCGCCGCGGCGAGCAGGGCTGCGGCCTCGGCGCGCTCTCCGTCGGCGACGTGCAGCCGGGCCCGCTCGAGCCGCAGCACCACACGGAAGGTGACCGGCACGTCGTCGCCGTCCGCGCACCGCAGCGCCTCGTCGACCGCGGCCGGACTCGGGTCGAGCAGGGCGTGCAGCACCGTCGACCACGCGTCGTCCTGCAGCTCCGGCGGCTGCGCCTCCCAGGCCGTCCGCACAGCCGCGACCGCCGCATCGACGTCGGCCCCGCCCGCACGCAGCGCCGTCACGAGGGCCCCCGCCTCCAGGAGCAGCCGCCGCTGATGCAGCAACGCCGGCCGGTCGTCCTCGAGCATCTCCCCGATCACGTCGAGCGCCCCGCGGAGGTCGCCCTGACTCTCGGCGACGGCGACCTGCATCGTGATCCGGTCGTACCAGATCTGCCGCTCCGAGACTCCGGTCTCCTCGAACGCCGGCAGCCACTCCTGCAGGGTCTCCGCAGCCTCCGCGGCCCGGCCCCGCCAGGCGAGCACCCGCACCCTGGTCATGCTCACGTACATCCGGAACACCCGCAGCGTGCCCTGCAGGAAGTCCCGGGCCAGCATGTCCTCGACCTGGTCGATCTCGCCGAGCTCGAGCAACGGCACGATCATGTTCTGCGCCATGATCGAACCCGAGGTGCGCTCGACACGGAGCTCACGAGCCCGGCGCAGACCCTCCTCGGCGACGGCGACGGCCTCCCGGTAGCGGCCCAGCAGCGTCAGCAGGTCGGAGTAGTTGACGCGGTAGCGCATCTCGGCCGTCGATCCGGCGACGAGGTCGCGCGCGCGCTCGTACTCGCGCACCCCCTCCGCGACCCGGCCGAGATGGGCCAGCGACCCGCCGCGGACGTTCGCGGCGATCGAGAGCTGATCCGTCGTGGATGCGCCCGCCGCGCGACGCTCGGCCTCGTCGGCGAGCCGGATCGCCTCCTCCCGATCGCCCGCGATCATGCGACGGCTCGCCAGCTGGTTCAGCAGCTCCGCGCGGAACGCCTCGTCGTCGACGCGCTCCGCGAGCGCGAGCGCCTCCTGGAGGAGCGGGATGGCCCCGAGGCGTCCGAGATTGACGAGATACAGCGCCTTGTTGCGGAGCAGGCGCGCGTGCAGCCGCGGGTCGACCGTCGCCGGGTCGACCTCGCTCAGCGCGACATTGGCGACCGCCAGCGCCCGCTCGCCGTCACCGGCGTTGCGGAGGACCGACCCGAGCACGTGGAGGAGGTCGAGACGTGCGAATCCCGTCGCCTGCTCCGCGTCCGGCACGAGTGGCCAGAGTTCGAGGACGAGCTCCCCGAACCGCGCCGCACTGGCGAAGGCGTACTGGGCCTTGGCCTGCCGCATGGCGTCGGCGGCGGACGCGATGGCGCGACGATCGTCCTGCGCGAGCTGCCAGTGGTGGGCCAGGGCCGCCGCGTCGCCGCCGCCGTCCTCGTCCAGCACCTCGGCGTAGGCGCGGTGCAGACGCGCGCGCTCTCCGGGCAGCAGATCGTCGTGCACGGCTTCGCGCAGCAGGGCGTGCCGGAACCGGTAGTCGTCTTCGCCGACGACGATGATGCCGCTGCGCACGGCCTCGCGGACGGCGTCGTCGACCCGATCCTCCGGAAGCTCGACGAGACGCAGCAGCAGCGGATCCGTGAGCGGCCGCTCGGCGCCGGACAGGACCTGCACCACGCGGCGCGCATCGTCTCCGAGGCGGTCGAACCGGGCGAGCAGGAGGTCGCGCAGGCTCTCCGGCAGGGGCCCCTGGGCGCACCCGGCGATCTCCTCCACGAAGAAGGGGACGCCCTCCGCCCTGACCTGCAGCCGCTCCAGCGCCGTCGCGGTCGGCGCGCGTCCCGTGATCTGCGCGACGAGCTCGCCGACGGCATGGTCGTCGAGACGCGGTACCGTCATCCGTTCGAGCAGTCGCGCCCGCGTGGCCTCGCCGATGAACCGGCTCACCGCGTCGCCTCGGCGCACGTCGTCGGTGCGGCAGGTGATGAGCAGCAGCAGGCGGCCGCGGTCGAGCGTGCGCAGGAGGAAGGAGAGGATCGCGAGGGTCGAGTCGTCGGCCCAGTGCAGGTCTTCGACGACGATGACCTGCGGCGCCAGCTCCGTGGCGGCCTCGATGAGGGAGGCGATCGCGTCGCGCAGGCGTTCGGGACTGGTGCGGTCGCGGGCGGCGGGGGCGTCGACGAGCTCGGGCAGCAGCATGCCGAGCGCCTCGACGCCCACGCCGACCGCCTCACGCACGCGCTCGGCTCCCAGCCGCTCCACGAGCGAGCGGAGGATGCCCGCGAGGGGCCCGAACGGCGCACGCGAGGCGCCGAGGTCGAGGCACCAGCCGACGTGCACGTCTGCCGCGCTCGCGATCTCGGTGCCGAACTCCCGCACCAGCCGGGTCTTGCCGATCCCGGCCTCGCCCTCGACGAGCAGCGCGGCGGGCACGCCCTGGCGTACGCCGTCGAACAGGCGGCGCATCCCGGCGATCTCGGCGTCACGCCCGACCATCGCGGCGGAGGGGGCTGGGGCCATGGACCCATCGTGCCACTCCCCCCGGACATCCGGAGAGCCGGGGAACGACAGCACGACGCCGTCCGTCATCGGGCGACGATCGGATCGCACGCTCCCGCGTGGGACGCCCGCGGCACCGGCGTTCCCCGGCGTGCGAGGCGGCGCAGGAGCCGACGCAGCGGACCCGCCGGACGCGGCACGATCTGATCCGCGTGCTCCAGGAGCATCCGGCGCCGGGCGACCGCGCGTTCGATCTGCTCCTGCTCGAAGACGGTGACCTGATGGCTGAGATACGGGTGGTCGAACATGATGTCTCCTCGACGGTTCGGTGTATCCCTACACTCCGCTCTGAGGTGCCCCCTCCACATCGGACGGATGCCCTATCTTCCGCGCCCCCTCCGCCTCCCTTCCTTATGCTGACGCAGGCCCTCACGCCGCATCAGGCTCCTGGCGCGCGAACCCGCCTGAGCTCGCGCGACTGCCTGCCCTGCCAGAGCGAGGGCCGCGCGGACGGACGGGTCCCCTCCGGTACAAGGATCGCGAGCACCCGCACGAGCGTCGTCATCCACAGCAGCCCGAGCCCGACGACGACCGCCTCCACCGCGGTCACCGGGAAGAAGCCGAGCGGCCACCACAGCAGCACGGCCGCGACCACGAGCACCCCCACCGCGACGGAGGTCACCACGAGGGCCAGGGGTCGGCCGGGGACGGTCAGCGTCGTCGCGGCGGCAGCCCCGAGGAAGAGGAGCAGCGCCGCGACGGCAGCGATGTCGTGCGGAACGGGGGCCCGGTACAGCGGCAGGAGCCCGACGGCGGCGAGCGCGAGTCCGGCCGCGGCCCACAGCACGACCACGGTCGCGATCCGGGACAGCGCGTCGTCGCCGCGCAGCCGGTGCAGGTCGCGCCCGATGTACGCGCCGACGGTGGCGACCAGCAGCCCGGCCACGACCAGGGTGCCGTTGAACGCCCAGCCCACCCCGAGCTGCGAGAAGTTCTCCTCCCACCACCGCGGGTCGACGGCGGTCACCATCGCGAACAGCGTGCCGATCACGAGGAACCCGAACAGGAGTCCGGCGAGGTCGGCCGTTCGGAGACCGATTCCGGCGCCGAACGCGAGCCGTCCGCCGACCGCGGCCGCAACCCCCGTGAGCAGCCCGCCGCCGATCGCTCCGAGCGCGAGACCCCGCAGGCCCGCCGCGAGCACCTCCGCGGTGAGCAGCACGCCCATCGCCGTCACGGCCCCGAAGGCCACGGTGAGCGCGGCGGCGGAGAGCCGTGACACCGCCCGCTGCCAGCGCGGCATCCCCGCAGCCTCCCCCCGACGGTGCAGGTGCGTGCTGAGGACGAAGGCCAGAGCCGCGATGCCCCCGGCGACTCCCGCGGCGGGCACCGCCAGACCTCCCTCACCGGTCAGCGGCCGCGGCGGACCGGTGAGGAGCAGGGCCCCGGCGAGGGCTCCCCCGACGAAGCAGACCACGGTCGCGACGACGGCCCGCGCCTCGCCGCGCAGACGCTCCCTGGTGTCCATGCGCCCATGCAAGCACGCCCGTCCGACGTCCGCAGCCCCGCACGCGACGAGGCCCGGGGCCGCAGACAGCGGTCCCGGGCCTCGACGCAGAGGCGTCAGGCGTCCACGTCACCGCGCCAGGCGCCGGTCTCGACGCCGCGGCCCTCGATGAACTCCTTGAAGTTCTTCAGATCCTTCTTCACCGCGTGGGATCCCGCGCCGACCAGCGCACCGACCTTCTCCAGCAGCCCCTCCGGCGCCCAGTCGAGCTGGACGGTCACCCGCGTGGTGTTGTCGTCGAGCTTGTGGAACGTCACGACGCCCGCGTGCTCGGTCTCGCCGCCGACGCTGTTCCACGCGACGCGCTCATCCGGGTGCTGCTCGGTGATTTCGGCGTCGAACTCACGCTCCGCGCCCCCCACGTTCACCTTCCAGTGCGTGTGGGTCTCGTCGATCTGCGTGATGGAGACGACCTCGTCGAGGAACTTCGGGAAGCTCTCGAACTGCGTCCACTGGTTGTACGCCGTGCGGACGGGAACGTCGACGTCGATGGTCTCGATGATCTGCACCATGGGGATGCTCCTCACTTGTTCGTCGTTCGTGTGCCTCCATTCAGCCTGCTGGGCGCGAGAAGGGCGATGGGGTTGACATCGGCGCGACTACCGTGGAGGTCATGCGCATCCCCGCCGCGATCCGCGCCTCCCAGCGCTCCCCCCTGCTGCAGGTGGTGAAGTCGGCCGCGGCGACCATCGCCGCGTGGCTGATCGCGGGCTGGGTCTTCCCCGGGCAGCTGCCGGTGTTCGCCGCGATCGCCGCGCTCCTGGTCGTGCAGCCCAGCGTCAACCAGTCGCTGTCGAAGGCGCTCGAGCGCAGCATCGGCGTGATCGTCGGGGTCGTCATCGCGGTCGGGCTCGGCCTGCTCCTCGGCTCGCCGAGCTGGATCGTGCTGCTGGCGATCGTCGTCGCGATGCTCGTGGCGTGGATCTTCCGGGCGTCCCCCGGCACCGGCAACCAGGTCGCGATCTCGGCGATGCTCGTGCTGGCGCTGGGGTCGTCGAGTCCGGAGTACGCGGTGGCCCGGATCGTGGAGACCCTGATCGGGGTGGTGATCGGCATCGTCGTGAACGCGCTGATCGTGCCCCCGGTGCTCGTCGAGCCGGCGCGACGGAACGTGGGGCTGCTCGGGCGGGAGCTCGCCGCGAGCCTCGACCGCCTGGCGGACGCCCTGCCCGCCCCGCAGACGCCGGCGCGGCTCCAGGAGCTCATGGTCGAGGTGCGGCTGCTGCGGCCCATGAAGGATGCCGCCGCCGCCGCGATCGCCGCCGGGGAGGAGTCGCTCACGCTGAACCCGCGGCGTTCGACCCATCGTGCCGACCTGCAGGAGCTGAAGGCGCTGCTCGACCGGCTCTCGCCCATCGTCACGCAGACCATCGGCATGACCCGCGCCTACTTCGACCACTACGACGACCGGCTCGGCGAGGAGCCCGCGGTGACCGCGATCGCCGAGCAGCTCCGCCGCGCCGGACACGACGTGCGCCTCGCCGTGCAGACCACGGCGCCCTCCGCGGAGCCCGAGCCGCTGACCTCCGCGATCCCCGCTCTGACGGCTCCGCTCGTGATCCGTCCGCCGTCCTCGCAGCACTGGATCCTCATCGGCTCCCTCATGGAAGACCTCCGTCGCATCCGCGGCGAACTCCTCGACGAGGACTGACTTCCCGACGACCCACCCCCTTTCGCGCCTCCCGGCCCCGTGCGTGCGTCCGCAGGGGGCCGGGACGCACCGAAAGGGGTGGGTCGACGGGGGTTACCCTGGCGGGATGACAGTGGAGGAGGCGCTGGCGGAGCTCGCGGCGCTGGAAGACCCCAAGCAGCGCGCGGCGAACGAGAAGCGCGGCGACGACCACGGCATCAACCTGAGCCGGATGCGCGCTCTCGCGAAGCGCATCAAGACCGACCAGACCCTCGCGCGGGAGCTCTGGGCGACGGGCGAGACGTCCGCCCGGCTGCTGGCCCTGCTCGTGTGCCGCCCGGCCGACTTCACCGCCGACGAGCTCGACACGATGCTGCGCGAGACCCGTCCGCCCAAGGTCAACGACTGGTTCGTCAACTACGTCCTCAAGAAGTCGCCCCTCGCCGAGGAGCTGAGCCGGCGCTGGTTCGACGACGCCGATCCCACCGTCGCCGCCGCCGCGTGGTCGCTCACGACGGTCCGGGTGACGAAGGACGCCGCCGGCCTCGACCTGCCGCACCTGCTCGACCTCATCGAACGCGACCTGCAGCAGGCCCCACCGCGCCTGCAGTGGGCGATGAACGAGACCCTCGCGAACATCGGCATCTTCCATCCGGACCTGCGGGCACGGGCCGTCGACATCGGCGAGCGGCTCCAGGTCCTGGCCGACTACCCCACGGCTCCCGGCTGCACCTCGCCCTTCGCACCCCTCTGGATCGGGGAGATCGTCCGCCGTCGCGAGGGCTGAGTACGCTGAGCGGATGAGCACCCACATCGCCGCGGATCCCGGTCAGATCGCCCCCATCGTGCTGTTCCCCGGCGACCCGCTGCGGGCGAGGTGGATCGCCGAGACCTTCCTCGACGACGCCGAGCTGTACTCCGAGACGCGAGGGATGCTGGGCTTCACCGGCACCTGGGAGGGGCATCGGGTCTCCGTCCAGGGCTCGGGCATGGGGCAGCCGTCGATGGCGATCTACGCGACGGAGCTGTTCACCCAGTACGACGTGCAGACGATCGTCCGGGTGGGGTCGTGCGGCGCGCTGACGGAGAAGCTCGCGGTGCGCGACATCATCATCGCCAACGGCGCGAGCACCGACTCCGGGATCAACCGCGTGCGCTTCCACGGCCTCGACTACGCTCCCCTCGCCGACTTCGCCCTGCTGCGCGCCGCGGTGGAGGCGAGCGAGACGGAGCCCCTGTCGTCCACGGTGCACGTGGGGCCGCTGTTCTCGAGCGATCAGTTCTACAGCACGCGGCCGGAGCTCACCGCGCCCTTCGTGCAGCACGGCATCCTCGGCGTCGAGATGGAGGCGGCGGGCCTCTACACGCTCGCCGCGTTCCACGGACGCCGCGCGCTCGCGATCTGCACGGTCAGCGACCACATCGTCACCGGCGAGGAGACCACGGCCCAGGAGCGCGAGCAGACGTTCGGGGACATGGTGCGCATCGCCCTCCGCGCGGCGACCTCGGTCTGAGACTGGCCTCCTCGTCGAGTAACGTTATACACTTCACAGGTCGCGCGGCGCCGGGGACGACCGCACAGGGCGGTCGCTGCTGCGCGCGACGAAGACGACTGGGGAGAACCATGGCCACGCAAGATCAGCTCAACGCGCTGCTGGCGGACATCGAACGCGACATCAACGGATTCATCGGGGCGTCGATCGTCGACCTCGAATCGGGACTGCCGCTCGCCTCGAGCTCCGTCCGCCCGGACTTCGACCTCGAGGTCGCGAGCGCGTTCAACAGCGAGATCGTGAAGAACAAGAAGCGCACGATCGACGCCCTCGGCATCGAGGGCGAGCTCGAGGACATGCTGCTGACGCTGAACACGCAGCTGCACCTGCTCAAGATGCTCGACGACGACCTGTTCATCTACCTGGCCGCCGATCGCCAGGCCACGAACCTCGCCCTGCTGCGCTCCTCGGTGAACCGCCGGGTCGCCGCCCTCGGCGCGTGATCCATGGGGCCGTGGGGAGCGGCCTCGGGAGAGGACGACAGCGGAAGAGCGGTCCCGCGGAGCGGACGATGAGGCGCCCGCGTCGGCGACGGACCGACCTGCCTCAGCGGTACCGCGTGATCTTCGCCGGTCCGGTGGGCGCGGGCAAGACGACCGCGGTCCGCGCCCTGAGCGATGTCCCACCGGTGGACACCGACGTGCCGATGTCGCTCGCGAGCGGCGACGGGAAGACGACGACGACCGTCGGCCTCGATTACGGGACCTGGCGGCCCACGCCCGAGGTCTCCATCGCGCTCGTCGGCATCCCGGGGCAAGAGCGCTTCGCGTCCGCCCGGCAGCGGGTCTCGATGCCGGGCACTCGGGTGCTGCTCTGGCTGCGCGCGGACCACGACACCCTCGCCGCCGACGCCGAGGAGTGGCTGGACGTGTTCTCCGGAGACGAGCATCGGATCGTGATCGCCGTCAGCCACGCGGCGGGGCACGCGATCGGCGACATCCGCGGCGATCTCGCCCCCGTGCTCGCGCGGCACGGCATCCCCGTCTCCCGCGTCCTCGCGGCCGACGCGCGCGACCGCGACAGCGTGATGCGCGTCGCCGGTGCCGCTCTCGATCTTCCGGAGGAGAAGCCATGACCGGACCCGCCGGGCGGCACGACGCCGCCACGACGCCCGATCCGTCCCGCATGCACCCCGACGTCGCCGGCAACTGGGCGCTGTGGTCGCGGATCGTCGGCCCGTCGGCCCAGACCCGTCTGCAGCAGTTGGAGGAGCGCTTCCCGGAGCTGACGACCGCGGTCCTCGGGACCGCGGACGGCCTCCACATCGCCTCGCTCGGCGTCGACCCCGACGGCGGCGAGCAGCTCGCGGCGATGAACGGCTCCCTGTTCGGGGTCGCGCGGGCCGAGGCCGAGATCATCGCGGGAGGAACGGAGCCGACGCTGTCGGCCATCGTGTCGCTGTCCATCGGCGAGAACCAGATGGCACTGCTGAGCTTCATCCTCGCGCCGTACGGCCAGCTCCTGCTCTCGGTGTCGGCCTCCTCTTCGCAGCTCGGCACCGTGATCGTGCACGCGCGCTCCACGGCGTACGAGCTGCTCACCGCGCTCGGGGTCACGGGATCGGCGACATGACGCAGATGGGATGATCGAAGCACCATGAATCCCACGCCGCGGCTCGAACCCTCTCTCGTTCCCGACGCGGCGGACCCCGATGCGGTCTACCTGGCGTTCGTGGAGTGGGCGGAGTCGACCGGCATCCGCCTGTACCCCGCGCAGGACGAGGCGCTCATCGAACTCGTCTCCGGAGCGAACGTCATCCTGTCCACGCCGACCGGCACCGGGAAGTCGCTCGTCGCGGTCGGCGCCCACTTCGCGGCGATGGTCCGCGGGCACCGGAGCTACTACACGGCACCGATCAAGGCCCTCGTGAGCGAGAAGTTCTTCGCGCTGGCGGAGGTGTTCGGCGCCGAGAACGTGGGGATGGTCACGGGAGACTCCGCCGTGAACGCCGATGCCCCCATCATCTGCTGCACCGCGGAGATCCTCGCCAACCTGGCCCTGCGCCAGGGCGATGCCGCCGACGTCGGCCTCGTCGTCATGGACGAGTTCCACTTCTACGGCGACCCGGACCGCGGGTGGGCCTGGCAGGTGCCGCTCCTCGAACTCCCGCAGGCGCAGTTCGTGCTGATGTCGGCCACCCTCGGCGACGTCACCACCCTCGCCGCCGACCTCACGCGCCGCACCGGACGCGAGACCGCCTCGGTCACGGGGGTCGAGCGCCCGGTCCCCCTGCACTTCTTCTACGAGACGACGCCCATCCACGAGACCATCGACGACCTGCTCAACACCGGGCAGGCACCGATCTACATCGTGCACTTCTCTCAGGCGGCGGCCATGGATCGGGCGCAGGCCCTGTCGAGCACGAAGGTCGCCACGCGCGAGCAGCGCGACGAGATCGCCGCCCTCATCGGCGGCTTCCGCTTCACGACGGCGTTCGGCAAGACGCTCTCGCGCTTCCTCCGGGCCGGCATCGGCGTGCACCACGCGGGCATGCTGCCGAAGTACCGCCGACTCGTGGAGCAGCTCGCCCAGCGCGGTCTCCTCCGGGTCATCTGCGGCACCGACACGCTCGGCGTGGGCATCAACGTCCCCATCCGGACCGTGCTGCTGACCGCGCTGACGAAGTTCGACGGCGCGCGGATGCGGCAGCTCAACGCGCGGGAGTTCCATCAGATCGCGGGCCGGGCCGGACGCGCGGGCTACGACACCGCGGGCACCGTCGTCGCCCAGGCCCCGGAGCACGAGACCGAGAACCTCGCCGCGATCCGCAAGGCCGGCGACGACCCGAAGAAGAAGCGGAAGATCATCCGCAAGAAGGCCCCCGACGGCTTCGTGTCGTGGGGCGAGCCGTCGTTCCGGAAGCTCATCGACGCGACGCCGGAGACGCTGACCTCGCACATGCAGATCACCAGCGCGATGCTGCTCAACGTCATCGCCCGGGGCGGGGATGGGTTCGGGAACGTCCGCCGGCTCGTCTTCGACAACCACGAGCCGCGCACCCGGCAGCGCGCGCTCGCCCTCCGCGCCCTCGCGATCTTCCGCACGCTCCGGGAATCGGGCGTCGTGGAGACCTTCGACACGGGAGTGCCCGGAGCACCGAAGGGCGTCCGGCTCACGGTCGACCTGCAGCCGAACTTCGCGCTCAACCAGCCGCTCTCGCCGTTCGCCCTCGCGGCGTTCGACCTGCTGGACCCTTCGACAAGCTCAGGGACCGAGGCGCGTTCGGGAGACCAGGCGGGCTCGGGGGACCAGGGGGTCGGGACGGGGTCGTACGCGCTGGACATGATCTCGATCGTCGAGGCGACGCTCGACGATCCGCGCGCCGTGCTCAGCCAGCAGGAGTTCCTCGCGCGGGGCGAGGCGGTCGCCGCGATGAAGCGCGAGGGCATCGAGTACGACGAGCGCATGGAGCTCCTCGAGGAGATCACCTACCCGAAGCCCCTGGAGGAGCTCCTCGACGCGGCCTTCGAGACCTTCAGCGCCGCGCAGCCCTGGATCCGGGACTTCGCGCTCCACCCGAAGTCCGTCGTCCGCGACATGTACGAGCGGGCCATGTCGTTCGGCGAGTACGTCGCGTTCTACAAGATCGCCCGCTCCGAGGGCGTCGTGCTGCGGTACCTGTCGGACGCGTATCGCGCCGCCTCCCAGACGATCCCCGAGGAGCGGAAGGACGAGGACCTCCACGACCTCATCGCCTGGCTCGGCGAGCTCGTGCGCCAGATCGACTCCAGCCTGCTCGACGAGTGGAGCGAGCTGACCGCCGGGACCGCCGCCCGCGGCGAGACCGATGAGCCGATCGTCCCGCCCGCACCCAAGCGCCTCACGAGCAACACCCGCGCCTTCCGCACGCTCGTCCGCAACGAGCTCTTCCGGCGGGTGCAGCTCGCCGCCCGGGAGGACGTGGACGCGCTGGCCGAGCTCGACCCGACGTTCGGTGCCGCCGCCTGGTCCGACGCGCTGGACGCGTACTTCGCCGAGCACGACGACATCGGCACCGGACCGGACGCCCGGAGCTCCCGCATGCTGCTGCTCACCGAGGGTCCGACCGCGTGGACGGCGCGGCAGATCATCGACGACCCGGCCGGCGACCATGACTGGGGCATCAGCGCCACCGTCGATCTCGCCGCGTCGGACGAGGCCGGCGAGGCGGTCGTCACCGTGACGGCGGTCGACCGGCTGTGAGCGAGGCGGGCCCCGTCAGGCCTGCATGACGGCGAGCACGTTGCCCGCCGGGTCGCGGAACCACGCGATGTCGGGTCCCTGCCCGTTCCCCCTGACGATGCCGCGGGAGTCCGACGGGAACTCGTCGTCGCCGTAGATCTTGGTCTGCACCCCGCGCTCGTTGAGCTCCTCGACGGCGGCGTCGACGTCCGCCACCGGGAAGTTCAGGATCGTGAAGCTCGCCGGGGTGTGGTTCGGCTTCGCGTAGACGAGGACCGACCCGCCGCGAGGCAGACGCAGGTCGAGGAACCCCATCGCGTTGACCTCGACGTCGAGCCCGAGGGTCGTGCCGTAGAACTCTCTCGCCGCGTCGATGTCGTCGACGCTGAAGCCGCTGAACGCGTTCTCCGCTGTGAAGGCTGCCATGTCCCCAGCATCCGCCTCCGCAGGCGCCCTGTCGACCCCCTCTCACACGGCCGCGCGCACGAGCCGGCCCACGAGGTCGACGTAGTCCACCCCGGCCGCCGCGAACATCCGCGGCACCTGGGAAGCGGCGGTCAGCCCCGGCATCGTGTTGACCTCGTTGAGCACCGGACCCTCGTCCGTGAGGAAGAAGTCCATGCGGGCGACCCCGTCGCACCCCAGGGCGTCGAACATCGCGATCGCGGCGCGTTTGAGCGCCGTCGTGGCGGCCGCATCGAGCTGCGCGGGAACCGTGAACCGGGCCGTGCCGTCATACTTCGTCGCGGTGTCGAAGAGCCCGGGCGCGTGGATCTCCAGGGGCGGGGCGGCCCACCGCACCCCGCCCTTCTCCCGCAGCACGGCGACGTCGATCTCCCGTGCGTGCACGACCTCCTCGACCAGGATCCGCCGGTCGAAGCGCGCCGCCCCCCGCAGCGCCGTGAGCAGATCGCCCTCCTCCGTCACCAGGCTCACGCCGTGGCTCGAGCCGGCCGTGACCGGCTTGACCACGACGGCGCCCTCGAACTCCACGTCGCCGATGTCCTCGGCCGCGACGAGCCGCCCTCGGGCGGTGCGCAGCCCGACCGCCTGGGCCACGAGCTTCGTGGCCCACTTGTCCATGCCGATCGCGCCCGCCCCCAGCGCGGAGCCGACGACCGGCACCCCGGCGAGCGCACACAGCGCTGCGAGGGCGCCGTCCTCCCCCAGCGCACCGTGCACCACGGGGAACACGACGTCGCTCGCCGCGAGCAGCGGCAGGGCCTGCTGCAACGACGACGCCGGACTCACGCCGGGCGGGATGCCGTCGGCCCGCCACACGCCGTCGCGGTCGATCGTCACGGTCGTGACGGCGTGTCCCCCCAACCGCAGCGCCGCGGCGACCGCGGCCGCCGAGGCGAGCGACACCTCGTGCTCGGGATTCTGTCCCCCTCCGATGACCAGGACCTTCATCGTCATGCCACGCTCCTCTTCACCCGCGGGCCGATGCCCGTGACGATGGTGTGCGGGATGGTGCCCGCCCACCGCGCCCACTCCTGCACCGACGGCACCGCGCCGCCGTCCGGCCCGAACACCGTCGCGACCGCTCCTCGGGGGAACGCCCTCCCCCCGGTGTCGACGACGATCTGATCCATCGACACCCGGCCGACGATCGGATGCCGTTCCCCTCCGATCTCCACCCCCGCTCCCGGTGCGATCTCCCGCGGGATGCCGTCGGCGTATCCGACGCCCACCACGCTCAGGTGCGTGGCCACCGCCGTCGTGTGCGTCCCGCCGTAGCCCACGACGGTGCCGGCCGGCACCGCGGCGCTGTGCACCACGGGAGCGGTGAAACGCGAGGCCCCGATCAGCGACACCGTCTCGGACGGGTCGATCCCCACGAGGGCGGCCCCCACGCGCACCATGTCGAAGTGCGTCGCGGGATCGGTCAGGGCGCCCGAGGTCGCCGCGAGATGCACGAGCAGCGCGTTCGCCCGCGGATCCGCGGCGTCGGCGCGGGGGAGGTGCCCCATCACCCCGACGACCTCGATCCGGCCGCGGGCCGCCCGCGCCGTGCGCAGCAGCTCAGCCCAGTCCTCCACGGGGCACCCTCCCCGCGCCATCCCCGTGTCGAGATGCAGATGCACACGCACCGGAGCGGCGGCATCGGCCGCGAGCTGACGCAGCTCCTCGACGGAACCCACGGCCACGTCGACCCCGGCGGCGGCCGCGCGCGGCGCGTCGATGCCCGCGGGGTGCAGCCAGGCGAGGATCGGCACGCGCAGTCCGGCCTCGCGCAGCGCGACCCCCTCGGCGACGTCGGTGACCCCGAGCCACTCGGCCCCCGCGGCCACGGCGGCGGTCGCCACGGCCACCATGCCATGACCGTACGCGTCGGCCTTGACCACGGCCATGACGGGTACCGCGGCGGCCTCCCGCACGCGGCGGAGGTTCTCGGTCACGGCGGCCGGAAGGGTGGAGAGTGTCGGTGCGTGGAGGCGGGACAGGGTCATCCCCTCCGCGAGCAGGGCCGTCATCGCTGCATCCTCGGATCTTCGGTGGGGTCGGCGTACGGTGCGGGGCACCCGTCATCGACGGCCTCCGGTCGCAGCTCGTAGTGCCAGGACTCGTTGCCGTAGGTCTGGCAGAGGCCGTAGCGCCATCCGCGCTGCGTGAGCCAGTCGAGAGTCGGGAGCGGACCGAGGTCGACCGCGTCGCCGGAGACGTGCGCCGAGGTGTCCGCGGTCGCCACCCAGCGGCGCGCCTCCTCTTCCGAGCCGTAGTCGTCGATCGCGTCGCGGAGCAGCTGCTCCTGCAGCGCTGCCGAACGCCATCCGCTGTTCACGAGGAACGTCACCCCGTCGGCCTCCGCATCGGAGGCGGCGCGCTGGAGGGCGTCGAGCAGGGCGGGGTCGAGGTTGCCGACGGCGACCCTGTCGACATCGAACACCGTGGGCTGATCGCCGTCGCGGATCACGCCGTCGGCCTCGCTCGGGGCGAGCACCGATCCGGTCGGCGTGTGCGGCTCGGAATCGGAACCGGTGGTGGCGGGTGTGACGATCGGGGCGGTCTCGGCGAACGCGGCCGACAGCGACTGCTGCACGGCGACGGCGGCGACCACGGCGAGCGCCAGCACGGACGCCGTGGTGGCGATCCGCCGACGGCGCCGGGCACGGACGGCTCGGGGGGTGCGGAGGTCGTTCATGCTTCCAGTGAAGAGAGCCCGCGGTTGCCACGACGTATGGCCTTTTCCATACACCGGCGATATGCCGCACTGCGTAGGATCACTGCCATGCGTGTGCTGATCGTCGAGGACGAGCCCTACCTCGCCGAGGCGGTCCGCGACGGGCTGCGACTGGAGGCGATCGCGGCCGACATCGCCGGCGACGGCGACACCGCGCTCGAGCTGCTGAGCATCAACGCGTACGACATCGCGATCCTCGACCGCGACGTGCCCGGTCCGTCCGGTGACGACATCGCGCGATGGATCGTCGCCTCGGGCAGCGGCATCCCCATCCTCATGCTCACGGCCGCCGACCGCCTCGACGACAAGGCCTCCGGGTTCGAGCTCGGCGCCGACGACTACCTCACCAAGCCGTTCGAGCTGCGGGAGCTGGTGCTGCGGCTGCGCGCCCTCGACCGCCGCCGACAGCGCGCGCGGCCACCGGTGCTGGAGATCGCCGGGCTGCGCCTCGACCCGTTCCGCCGCGAGGTCTACCGCGACGGCCGCTACGTCGCCCTCACCCGCAAGCAGTTCGCCGTGCTGGAGGTGCTCGTCGACGCCGAGGGCGGCGTGGTCAGCGCCGAGGAGCTGCTGGAGCGGGCGTGGGACGAGAACGCCGACCCGTTCACGAACGCCGTCCGCATCACCGTGTCCTCGCTGCGCAAGCGCCTCGGCGAGCCGTGGCTGATCCTCACGGTGCCCGGCGTCGGCTACCGCATCGGGGCCGACGCGGATGCCTAGGCGGCGCGGCCTCAGCGTCCGCCTCAAGCTGACCCTGAGCTACGCGGGCATCGTCGTCGTCTCCGGCCTCCTGCTGCTCGGGGCCGTGGCGCTCTATCTCCTGCGCTACGTGCCGGATGTGCAGATCCCCGTCGTCGAGTTCTTCGTCCCCAACCGCTCGGATCTGATCCGGGCGTTCGTACCCGTCGCCGCGATGGTGATGGTCGCCCTGCTCGCGATCGGTCTCGGCGGCGGCTGGCTGCTCGCCGGACGGATGCTGGCGCCTCTCGACCGCATCGGCGACGCCGCACGGCTCGCGGCGCAGGGCTCCCTGTCGCACCGGATCCGCATGGAGGGCCCGAGCGACGAGTTCCGCGACCTCGCCGACGTCTTCGACACGATGCTCGAGCAGCTCGAGGCGCACGTCGCCGAGCAGCAGCGCTTCGCCGCGAACGCCTCGCACGAGCTGCGGACCCCCTTGGCCATCTCGCAGACCCTCCTCGACGTGGCCCGCACCGATCCCGACCGCGACGTCGACGCCCTGATCGACCGGCTCCACGAGGTGAACACGCGCGCGATCGACCTCACCGAGGCGCTGCTGCTGCTGAGCAGAGCGGATCAGCGCACCTTCCCGCGGACGCTCGTCGACCTGTCGCTCCTGGCAGAGGAATCCGTCGAGGCCCTCCTGCCGCTCGCCGACCGCCGCGGGGTCGAGGTGGAGGTGTCCGGCGTGCCGGCGACCGTGCTCGGCTCCTCCGCCCTGCTGCCGCAGCTCGTCATGAACCTCGTCGCCAACGCGATCGTCCACAACCGCAGCGACGGCGGGGGTTCCGTCGCGGTGCGCACGCATTCCCTGCCGCATGCGGTGGCCCTCGTCGTGGAGAACACCGGTGCGGAGCTGCACGCCTCCCAGGTCGCGACGCTCGTCGAGCCCTTCCAGCGCGGCACCGAGCGCACGCGCGGGCCGGAGCACGCCGGGGTGGGCCTCGGCCTCGCGATCGTGCAGCGCATCACGCAGACCCACGGCGGCACCCTCGTGCTGACGCCCCGCACCGGCGGAGGCCTCATCGTGACGGTCTGGTTCCCGCACCCCTACCCCGGCTGACGGTTTTCGAATCGCCCGTTTGGCCCTGTTTCGGCTCCGGATGGAACCATTCAGGCGATTCGAACGGCCGTCACCAGGGGCTGGGCTCGTAGTCCTTGAGGAAGACGCCGTGGATGTCCTCGCCGGCCTCGCCGCGCACGATGGGGTCGTACACCCGGGCGGCGCCGTCGACCAGGTCGAGCGGGGCGTGGAAGCCCTCCTCCGCGAGGCGCACCTTCGTGTAGTGCGGGCGCTCGTCGGTGATCCAGCCGGTGTCGACGGCGGTCATGAGGATGCCGTCCTTCTCCAACATCTCCCCCGCGCTCGTGCGGGTCAGCATGTTCAGCGCGGCCTTCGCCATGTTGGTGTGCGGGTGGCCCGGGCCCTTGTAACGGCGAGAGAACTGTCCCTCCATGGCGGAGACGTTCACGACGTACTTCCGGCGCGACGACGACGCGGCCATCGACGCCCGCAGCCGGCTGATGAGCAGGAACGGAGCGGTCGTGTTGGCGAGCTGCACCTCGAGCATCTCCAGCGGATCGACCTGATCCACGGACTGCACCCAGGTGTTGACGCGGTTCACGTCCGGCACGAGGCCGCCCGCATCGATCGCCGTGCCGTCCGCGTGCTTCTCGAGCGAGGAGGAGCCGGGGGCCATCGCGAGCCGCGCGAGGTCTTCGGCCGTGAGCGCCTGTCCCCCCTGCTCCGCGACCGTGCCGCCGAGCGCCGCGACCGACAGCAGCGGATGCGCGTCGACCGAGGCCTGCAGCGCCTGCGGGTGCGGGTCGACGGTGTGCCCGAAGGTCTCCATCTCCGGCAGCGGGCCGTCCGGCAGCGGCTGGAGCTCCGCGTCGGCGAGCAGTGAGTACGCCCCCGGTGAGCGGCGGACCGTCTGGGCGGCGTTGTTGATGAGGATGTCGAGCGGGCCCTGCGCGGCGACCGAGTCGGCGAGCCCGATCACCTGGGCGGGGTCGCGGAGGTCGATGCCGACCACGCGCAGCCGGTGCAGCCAGTCGCCCGCGTCCGGGAGAGCCGAGAACCGCCGCACGGCGTCACGCGGGAACCGGGTGGTGATCGTGGTGTGCGCACCGTCGCGGAGGAGGCGCAGCGCGATGTGCATGCCGATCTTCGCGCGGCCGCCGGTGAGCAGCGCGCGCTTTCCGGTGAGGTCGGTGCGGGCGGTGCGCTTGCCGTGGCTGAAGCGGGCGCAGTCCGGGCAGAGCTGGTGGTAGAACGCGTCGACGAGCGTGTACGGCTGCTTGCAGATGTAGCAGTTGCGCGGCTTGAGGAGCTCGCCGGCGATGGGGGCGTCGATCACACGGGACGCGAGGTCGTGCCCGCGCGTCTCGTCGTCGATGCGGTCGGGGGCGCCGGTGGCGGTGCGGGCGACGACGGCCTTGTCCGCCTCGGCGATCGCATCCCGGATCTCCTTGCGCCGCACGCGCTTGACCGCCTTGAACATGGCCGCGGTCGCGTGGCGCACGGCCACGAAGTCGGGGTGCTCGTTGTCGATGGTGTGCAGCTCGGCGAGGACGCGCAGCGTCGTGGCGAGGTCGTCGGGGTCGATGCCGGGGCCCAGGTCGGGGGTGGCGTCGGGCGCGTCGGTCATTAGGCCGATTTTACGCGACCGTCCTGGGGGTCTCCTGCTGGGTTGGGTGCCGGGCGCCTCCCGCGGCGAATCCGCCGACTAGTACGCGCTCGGCCACCACCGACATCGCTCCCACCCTCGTCGCAGAACGGCGGCGGGTCTCCTGCCGTGTCCGCACCCCGGCGTAGGGTCGACGCATGAGCAGCGCAGAATCCTTCCCGCACCCCGGCGTCGTCCCCTCCTACCTGCTCGCCCGACTGGCGGAGTCGGGTCGGTTCCCGAAGGCCGCCGCCGCCGCCCGGCAGACGCTCACCGCGGGGCGCCCGCCGTTCCGCGCCCGCATCGACCTCTCCATCGACGAGAACGGCGACCTCGTCGCGCAGCTCTCGGATGCGCCGAACCGCACGATCAGCGACGCCGGCAACACCCAGCAGCTCCCGGGGGCCGTGGTCCGCACGGAAGACGATGAGCCCGTCGCCGACACCGCCGTCAACGAGGCGTTCGACGGCCTGGGCGCGACATTCGAGATGCTGCTCTCCGCGTTCGGCCGCAACTCGCTCGACGACGCCGGCGCTCCTCTCGACGCGACCGTCCACTACGGCGTCGACTACGACAACGCGTTCTGGGACGGCGAGCGCATGGTGTTCGGCGACGGCGACGGCGAGGTGTTCCAGCACTTCACCGGCTCGCTCACCGTGATCGGGCATGAGCTCGCCCACGGTGTCGTGCAGCACACGGCGAACCTGGAGTATCAGGGCCAGCCGGGCGCACTGAACGAGTCCGTGGCCGACGTGTTCGGCGCCCTCACCGAGCAGTACGCCCTGGGGCAGTCCGCCGACCAGGCGAGCTGGCTCATCGGGGCGGAGATCTTCACGGATGCGGTGGAGGGCTCAGCCCTGCGCTCCATGATCGCGCCGGGCACGGCCTACGACGACGATGAACTCGGGAAAGACCCGCAGCCGGACCACATGAGCGGATTCGTGCGCACCACCGAGGACAACGGGGGCGTGCACATCAACTCCGGCATCCCGAACCGCGCCTTCGCCCTCTTCGCCCTCGACCTCGGCGGCAACGCCTGGGAGCGCGCCGGCACGGTCTGGTACCGGGCACTCACCGGCGGACTGGCGAGCACCGCGACCTTCACCGAGTTCGCCGATGCCACGGTCGCCGCCGCAGCCTCCGTCGATGAGGAGGCGGTCGCCGCCGCTCGACGCGCGTGGACGACCGTGGGAGTCTATGAGGATGACCGAGGACCCGACGCCGCCTGACGCCCCTGTCGTCATCGCCGTCGTGCGCTCGGGAGGTCTCGCCGGCATCCGTCGCCAGTGGCGGGTGGAGGCCGAGCCGCCGGACGCCGAGGAATGGATCGGCCTCATCGACAGCTGCCCCTGGGACGACGACGTCGACACGGAGCCCGGGGCCGACCGGTTCGTCTGGAGCATCCGCGCCCGCACCCCGTCCGAGCGTCGGGAGCGGGAGCTGCCCGACTCCGCCGTGGACGGTCCGTGGCGCACCCTCGTCGACGCCGTGCGGGAGGCCGCGCGCTCGGAGTGACCCGCGGTCGCAGATTCGCACTCCCGTCGCAGGATGCCGCCCGATCCCTGCGACCTCGGTGGGAAACCGCGACCCCGCGCCGCCCGGGGGTGACAATGGAGACATGGGACTCTTCCAGCAGCGACCGGAGGAAGAAGAGAAGCAGTGGGGACTCCCCTCGGAACCTCTCGAGACCTCGGCCGCAGACACGCTCGACGCCGCGCCGGCGCTCGACCCGCTGACCCTCGGCCTCGACACCCCGTCCTCGGTGAGCTCCATCGTGTTCCCCGTCGCCCCGCCCGCCCCCGAGGCCGCGAGCACCGAGAACGCCGACCCCGAGGACTGACACCGCGCGTCGCTGTTTCGCACCCCCGTCGCAGCTTCCGGACCACTCCGTGCGACCGCGGCGCGAAAGTGCGTCCGCGGCCAGCGATACGGTGGACGGATGACCATCACCGCCGCCGCAGACGGCTCCGCCCTGGGCAACCCCGGCCCGAACGGCTGGGCCTGGTACATCGACGACGCGAACTGGGCGGCCGGCGGCTCCCCGCACGGCACGAACAACCAGGGCGAGCTCCGCGCCGTCCTCGAGCTGCTCCGGGCGACGGCCGGCACCGACGAGAAGCTCCTGATCGAGTGCGACAGCCGCTACGTGATCGACTCCGTGACGAAGTGGATGCCCGGCTGGAAGCGCCGCGGGTGGCGGAAGTCCGACGGCGGGCCCGTGCTGAACCGCGACCTCCTCGAGGGGATCGACGAAGCCATGCGCGGTCGGGACGTCGAGTTCTCCTGGGTCAAAGGCCACGCCGGACACCCGCTGAACGAAGCCGCCGACGAGCGCGCGAACGCCGCCGCCAAGGCCTATCAGCAGAAGCAGGAGCCGCGTCGAGGCCCCGGGTTCACCCGCGCGACCGATGCCGGAGCCGCCGTCGCCGCCTCCGCCCCGGTCGCCGCTGCCGCCGCCGAAGCCCCGGCATCCGCCTCGACGACAGCCTCCTCCCGCACCTCGACCCCCGTCGCGGAGGCGGAGTTCGCCGTGCCGCTGTGGGCCGAGACCTCGGACCTCCTCGACGGACTCGACCTCGCGCAGGACGACCCCATCGTGATCCAGCTGCCGCTGTCGCCCGACGAGCACGCGCGTCTCCGGGACCGCGCCGAAGCGCAGGGCATCACCCTCGAAGAAGCGCTCCGCCGCCTGATCTGACGGCGACGGCGAGGCGTACACTCGCACCATGTCGACTCCCCGCACCATCGGCCGGATCTTCCTCGGCGCCTCGCTCGTGTTCGCCGGCGTCTCCCACCTCACGTTCGCCCGCGAGGAATTCCAGGCTCAGGTGCCGGAATCGCTGCCGCTCGATCCCGACACCACGGTGCTCGCGTCCGGCGTCGCCGAGGTCGCGCTCGGCTCCGCTCTCCTCTTCGCCCGACGCCGCCGTCGCACGGTCGGCACCGTCGCCGCGCTCTTCTTCGCCGCGGTCTTCCCGGGCAACGTGGCGCAGTGGATGCATCATCGCGACGGCTTCGGCCTCGACACCGACATGAAGCGCTTCGTGCGTCTGTTCTTCCAGCCGGCGCTCATCGCGCTGGCCCTGTGGTCGACGCGCGCTCCGCGCCGCTGACCCACCCCGCGAGAGCAGGCCTTCGCGCGAGAACAGGCCCCCACCCCCAGCCACGCCTGAACCCGTGCGGCGGCCTGATGCGGCGTCACCCCGGGTCGGCTCCGTAGACTCGGCGGATGGCGGAAAGGACGAGGCGACGGTGAGCAGGCGCACCGTCTTCGGCCTGCTCCGGCTCACCGCCGCCGCCGTCTGCCTCGTCGCGCTGATCCACCGCCTCGCGTGGGGACTCGCGTCGAACACCATCGCGAGCCAGAACTTCTTCGCGTACCTGACGAACCAGTCGAACATCGCCTTCGTCGTCCTCCTCACCGTCGCCGGAGTCCTCGCGCTGAGGAGAGCCCGCGACCCGCGGTGGCTCACGGTGGCGCTCGCCCTCGTGCTCACCTGGACGATCACGGCGGGACTCGTGTTCGCGATCCTCGTCTGGCAGGCCGGAGTCCGGGGGATCCGCATCGACGTGCCGTGGTCGGATCAGGTGCTGCACTTCTGGCTGCCCGCGGTGACCGTCGCGGCCTGGGCCCTGGCCCCGGGGCATCGGGCGGTGCCGTGGCGCGTGATCCCGGTGACCCTCGCCTACCCGGTGCTGTGGGGCGTCGCGACGCTCATCCGCGGACCGTTGATCGGCTGGTACCCGTACTACTTCCTCGACCCGCGGCAGGTGAGCGGTCCCGTCGAGTTCACCGTCTCCTGCGCGATCGCGCTGGCCGTGTTCGCCGCCGTGGCGACCGCGCTCGTGCTCATCAGCCGCCTGCCGGACCCGTGGGACCGCGCTCCTGCCGAGCCTCCTCCCGAGGACCGCGCCCCGGCCGAGGCCGCGCGCGAGCCGGTTCAGGCGTAGAGCGCCAGCGAAGCGAGTGCCGCCTCGACGGCCTCCGCGTCCCCGAGCTCCGCGAAGTCCCGGGCCGCCGCACCGCCCACGATCCCGACGAGCACGTTCTCGCCGGTCGAGGGGCGGAGGTTGATCCACGTAGGGATCGCGATGTCGTCGCCGACCGCGTGCCAGATCGCCTCGTCACCGTCCCAGAACGGCTCGTCCCATCGCAGCCACACCGTCTCGATGGCGCCCATCCCGAGCGCGGAGACGGCGCCGCGGTTGTCGAACGGCAGCGGCGGATCGAACTCGATGGCCTGCTCCTGCAGCACCCCGAGCGGCACCGTCAGCAGCACCCGGTCGAAGGAGAGGGCCTCCCCGGTGCCGAGGCGCACACTCACCCCGGTGTCGTCCCACGCGAGGCGCGTGACCGGCGAGCTGAGCCCCACTTTCACCCCGTCCAGGGTGCTCTCGATGAACGGGGTCAGGTCGTCGCCGACCCCCTGCAGCGCCGCGTCCGGGAGTGGCGGGGCGAACCAGCTCGACAGGTCGACGGCGTCCGCGCCGGTCCGTGCGGCGAGGAGCGCGAGGAGCGCGGCGGTCGCGGGATCCTCCGGGTCGATGCCGGCTGCCACCAGGGCGTCCGCCACCGAGGAGTCCTGCGGGGCGGACTGCGCCGTGGTCACCGCGGCCTCCACCGGCTGCGGATCCACGGGGTCGACATCGCCCTCGGCCGAGCGCCACCGCGCCCCGTCAAGGTCGACGAGGTCCATGTCCCCCTCGTCGATCGTCTCGAGAAGCTCCGCGTCCGCCTCGCCGAACAGCCACGCGCCGAGCTGCACCGGAACCGGCCACTCCTCGTCCGCGCGGGAGAGGATCCGGCCGCCGACGCGGTCGCGCGCTTCGAACACCGTCACCTGCAGGCCGTCCTCCGCGAGCTGCGCAGCGGCGGTCGCTCCGGCGATCCCGGCGCCGATCACGGCCACCCGCTCGCCGTCCTCGGCGGCGACGGTGAGTTCCCGCGCGGCGCGGCGGCCCGACCGCAGGGCTCCCCGGACGGTACCCGGCGCCTCGTCGTCGGTCGCCTCGCCCGCGAAGAAGAGCCGGTCGTCGACGGGCTGCGCGAGCGCCGCACGGGTCGCGGCGAGCACCCCCACGGGAGTGAAGCTCGCGGCGCCCCGGGCGAAGGGGTCGGTGGTCCAGGTGCTGCGGACGCTCCCGCTCGGGGCGGGGACACCGGGCGGCGGCTCCGGTTCGCGCGTGCGGGTGGGGGTCGGCGTCGGTTCCGGCTCCGGGGTGCAGGAGGCGAGAAGCACCGAGACGGCACCGGCTCCGGCGCCGAGGAGCAGGGTACGGCGCGTGATCCTCATCGTGCCGCCACTTTATCCCGCTTTCGCACAGGCAGAAGCGCCGGAACAGGCGGCTCTCCACGAGAACCGCCTGTTCCGGCGCGAGTGCCTGGGTGTCAGACGGACAGCAGCTCCCGCTCCAGTCGCGCGAACGAGGCCTCCATGCCGTCGGCCATGCCGGTGGCGAGGATCATGTCGCGCGTCTCCTTGTCCGGATACTCGATGAGCACCGTGACGAGGGTCGCGCCGTCCTCCTCGTAGAGGTTGAGGTCGTTGAGCGTCTCGGTCGACATGCCCTGCATCCGCTCGGTGGTGACGGCGCGCTTCGGGGCGTCGATCAGCAGTGCCTCCCCCTCGAATCCGAACGGCTCACCCTCCGTGTCGCCCACGGGCGCCCAGGAGTTCCGGTACGACTGGCCGACCTCGGTCGCCGACACGCACTCGGTCATCTCCCACCCGTCCGGCCCGAGCATCCACTGCCGGATGAGTTCGGGCTCGAAGTGGGCGCGCCACACCAGCTCGCGCGGACCCTCGACGAGGCGGGTGATGCGCACGTGCGTGTCGTCGAGCAGCTCCACCCGCGTGCCCTTGCCCTGCGCGTAGTCGCGGAGGTCCTGCAACACGGCGTCGAGCTGGGCCATGGCCATCCGGGTGCCCTCAACGGCACCCATCGCGACGACCTGCTCGAGCGCCTCGGCAGACGTGAAGTGGCTCGTGTTGACCATGCGTGTGCCCTCGGCCGTCGGCTCGAACGTGAAGGTCATGCGCATGGAGGGGAGGTTCGCATCCGGCGTGCCCTCCTCGTCGGCGAACGAGTCGAGCACCGTGAAGCTGCGCGGCGCGTCGATCTCCAGGAACTCCCACGTGCCGGAGGCCTTCTCCCCGCGGGGACCGTTCATCGTGTAGACGGCTCGCCCGCCGACGGTGTGGTCCCATCGGGTGAAGGTGGCCGGCCAGCCGGGAGGACCCCAGAACCGCTCGAGCTGCTGCGGGTCGGTGTAGGCGGCCCAGACGCGCTCGACGGGCGCGGCGAGGTCGGCGACGACGGTCATGGTGAGGTTCTCGGCATCCGTGATGATGTCCGTGACAGGCATGTCAGTCTCCTTGCGATTCGTTGCGTTGACTGCTGGTGGGGTCGGTGGAGGCCGGTCTCTTTCCCGCGGGCGGGGAGGGCTCGGCCAGGAGATCGTCGAGCCGGGCGATGCGCGACCGCCACAACTCTTCGTATCGGGCGAGGAGCGCCCTGGCGCGGGCGATCATCTCGGGGTTCGCGCGGACGAGCCGCTCGCGTCCCTCGGCGCGCTTGACGATGAGGTTCGCCGCCTCGAGCACGGCCACGTGCTTCTGGACCGCGGCGAACGACATCTCGTACTCCGAGGCGAGGGTCGAGACGGACTGCTCCCGCTCGATCGTCCGGCGCAGGATGTCCCGCCGGGTCGACGTCGCCAGTGCGTGGAACACACGGTCGACCTCCGCTTCGCTCAACTCCGTTTGTGCAACCATTTGGTTGTACGTTAGACCCGCGTCGCGAGCGTGTCAAGAACTTTCCTGTGGACGATTCCCGCTCGGCTACGGTGGGCGGATCCTCTTGCACCGACTCGAGAAGGCAGAGCATGAACAGAGTGCGGCACGCCGGAAGGTCGTTCCTCGGCCTCCCCGGGACCTTCTTCGTGTTCCTGAGCACGATCGCCGTGTCGAACCTCGGCGACGCCTTCCGGGTCATGTCGTTGAATCTCTGGTTCTACGAGGAGACGCCGGACAAGGAGCTCACTCGCGTTCTTCTCCTGTTGGCAGGAGTCGTCCCCGGAATGCTCTTCGCTCCGATCGCCGGAGCGATCGCCGATCGCTTCGACCTTCGGAAGACGTTCATCGCCACCATGCTCATCCGCGGCGCTCTCAGCGTGGCGCTCGCTGTCGTCGCATGGGTGGTTGCTCCCGGCGCGCTCGCCTATGTGCTCGTCTTCAGCGCAGCGACGGCGAGCGTCTTCTTCGCCTCGTCGGCGTTCGTCTTCGTGCCCCGCCTGGTTCGGCGCGGGATGATCCCCCGCGCGAACAGCATCATCCAGGCGGTGAGCTGGGCCCTCGCCTCCGTCGGTCCGGCGTTGGCGGCACTTGCCTTCGCCGCCTACGGCCCGTCGGTCGCCTTCCTCCTGGACGCGGTGTCTTTCCTCATCTCTGCCGCGCTCCTGCGGGTCCTGATCCGCCCGGAGCCCACGAGTGGAGAGAAGACGCCACTCCGCGTCAGCATCCGCACCGGCCTGGTGGAGGCCGCCGACTCGATCCGCGGCATTCCCGAAGCTGTCGGCCTCTTGGCGCGCAATCGACTCGCGCTCGGCGTGCTGGTCGCTTCCTACGGCGTGACGTTCACTGCGGGCGTCAACTCCTTCGGTCTCCTCTTCCTGCTCGACGATGAACTCGGCCTCCCGGTCGAGACCCTCGGAATCGTGCTGTCGTGGAACGGACTGATCGCGGTCGTCGCTGCTTTGCTCGTGGGGATCTTCGTGAAGTGGGTGAAGGTCAAACCGTTATTCCTTGTCTGCCTCGCCTTCTTCGTGGTCGCGCAGTTCGTGATGGGCATGGCACCCAACATCGGAGTCCTCCTCGTCGGCGTGGGTATCAGCGCGCTCGTCAACGCGCCCTACAACGTCGCCGTCACCTCGCTCTTCCAGACGAGCGTCGAGGACGAACACCTGGGGCGCATCGGCGGGCTCGACGAGATGGCCGAGAACGTCATCCAGATCCTCGTCTTCCTCTCCGCCGGCATCATCGTGACGGTGGCCGGCCCCCGGCTCGCCCTCGTCGGCGCCGGGGTGGTCGCTCTCGTCCTGCTGTGCCTGGGCGCCACGCTCATACGCGGCCTTCAGCCCCGCGACGAGGCCGATGAGTCGGATGAGACGACACCGGAGCAGACGGTCCCCACAGCGTAGCCAGCCCGCCGAGCATTTCCATTCACATGAATCCACACCGGTATTCCGGGCGTAGGCTGGAGGGAAGGACGGACCGTCCGAGAAGATCTCCCGGCACCGCGCCCGCCCGGGAAGGAGCCCGAAAGTGGCTCAGTACGACGTCTCGAACCGCTCGGCGATCGTGACAGGAGCGGGCAGCGGCATCGGCCGCGCGGTCGCCCTGCTGCTGGCGCAGAACGGCGCGGCGGTGGTGGTCAACGACCTGAACGCGGAGCACGCGAACGCGGTCGTCGAGGAGATCCGCGCCGCTGGCGGCACCGCGGAGGCGTCGGTCGGCGACGCGACGGACCCGGTCTGGATCGCCTCGTCGGTCGAGCTCGCCAACTCGCTCGCCCCGCTCCGCATCGGCGTCAACAACGCCGGCATCGGCGGCGCCACCGCGCCCACCGCGGACTACGAGGAAGACGCGTGGGACAAGGTGATCGCCATCAACCTCAACGCCGTGTTCCGCAACATGAAGGCGCAGATCCCGTCGATCCTCGCCAACGGCGGCGGCTCGGTCGTGAACATCGCCTCGATCCTCGGCAGCGTCGGCTTCGCGGGCTCCCCCGCCTACGTCACCGCCAAGCATGGCGTCGTCGGCATGACGAAGACCGCCGCCCTCGAGTACTCCGCGCAGGGCGTCCGCGTGAACTCGGTCGGCCCCGGCTTCATCGACACCCCGCTCCTGGCGAACATGGGCGACGAGGCGAAGGACTTCCTCGTGTCCAAGCACCCGATCGGGCGCCTGGGCCAGGCCGAGGAGGTCGCGAACCTCGTGGTGTTCCTCGCGAGCGACGCCGCGAGCTTTATCACCGGTAGCTACCACCTGGTCGACGGCGGCTACACCGCCCTCTGACGAAGAAACGGCATCCGACTGCCGGGAACCCGAATCCCGGCGGCCGGATGCCGCGGTCGGCGATCGAGAGCCCCCGCTCCGTTCTCGCCGTAGCCGTCACCGCCCGGGATCCGAGAGCCCTTGAAGAGGATCCCGAGGCGATGAGGCAGGTCTGCACCCCTCCGTTATCAGGCGGACATCGCGTGCAATTCGCGCGATACCGCATCGAGCGCGAGCTCGGGGTCGGTGAGGTCGAGTCCGCCGGTCGAACCCGCGGCCTGCATGAGACGGGCCAGCAGCGGTCGCTGCAGGGTGACCGACGTCTCGACGACGAAGCGGATCGGGATGGACGCGTGGATCCACAGCGTCTCGGTGCGGTCGGCGCCGGTCTCCACCGTGAGCGCGAACGGCTCGTTGCGCCGCAGCTTGGTGACGGTGGCGGCGCGAAGGTGGGCGAGCAGCTCGTCGTCGATCTCGATCGGCTCGGCGAGGTTCGCGTAGGTGAGGGTTCCCATGTTCTTCTCCTCGTGGCAGAAAAGCTGGACGAGGATAGTTTACTAGTTTAACTAGTTAAATCAAGTCGATCAGGGGAGATCGCCGAGTTCGTCGGTGAGACGGCGCAAGAAGCGGGAGATCACGGCCGCCTCCTCCGCGGTGAACTCGCCTTCGATGGCGGCCACGCGCTGCGCCAGCTCGTCGCCCTGTCCGTGCAGATCGCGGAGCGACGGCCGGAGGACCTTGGACCGCGCATCCAGGGGGTGAGGCGCGACGACGATCTGCCCCCGCTCCGACATCCGTCGCACGACGCTCGTGACGGCGGCCGTACTGATGCCGAGGTAGGTGGCGAGGTCGCGGGGAGTGACGGGCTTCTCGACGGGCGCGGTGCTGATGAAGTGCATCGCCGCACGGTCGGTATCGTTGGGTTCGCGCCGGGCGGCGAGACGGCGGTTCAACTGCGCGTCGGCGCGACGGAAGTCGTCGACATCGCGAGCGAGCGCTGAGGTCGTGACGTCGGTACTCGTGTTTCCCATGCAGAGATCCTCCTTCCCCGAACTCCATGGTACCTCGGCAACCTGACAGTAAGGCTGTCTAGCGATATCGGGTGCGACCAGGGACTTCCGGAGGTGCGATGATGGAACCCTGCCCCCGAAAGGATGCCATGCCCGAGCCACTGAGCCTCGAGGAGGCGTCGTACATCCGCTACGCCGATCTGCTCGCACGCCTGGAGGAACTCTTCCCCTCCGTCTCGCGACGCCGGATCGAGCAGATCATCGCCGCCGAGACCGATGCGATCACGGGCGGTCTTCTGCGCATCGTCCCGGCCGAGGTCGAGACCGGCGCGATGGAGATGCTCGAGCGGGAGGCCGGTTCCAGCGACGAAGGAGAGGTCGCGTGACCGACAGCACCGGTGAGTTCCACGCCTCCGGATACTGGTACCCCGACAGCGAGCGCGCCACCACGGTCGACGTGCTCAACATGCTGCGGCGCTACCGCAGTGCCGAGACGGCGATGCGCGCCCGCACGCGCGCGTCCATGGGCATGAACGAGACCGACCTCGTCGCCCTCCGGTTCCTGCTGCGCGAGCAGAAGGCCGGTCGCATCGTGCGGCCGATCGATCTGGCGCGCATGCTCGACATCTCCACCGCGTCGACGACGACGCTCATCGACCGGCTGGAGAAGGGCGGGCACGCGCGCCGCGAACCGCACCCGACCGACCGCCGCGCCGGCATCGTCGTGCCCACCGTGAGCAGCGACGACGAGGTGCGCGCGACACTCGGTGCCATGCACCGCCGGATGCTCTCCCTCGTGGACGACCTCACCGATGAGGAGCGCGTGGTCGTCATGCGGTTCCTCGTCGGGATGACCGCCGCGATCCAGGAGGCCGCCGAGGCGGACGCCGTGCACGGCGGCGCCGACCTCGTGGAGGAGCCGGCCTAGTCCGACGCGTTCCGCGGGCGCCGGGCGTCCAGGAATCCCGCGAGCAGCACGGCCACGAGCGCCGCGACCGGTGCCACCACGAGACCCACGCGCAGGCTCTGCGTCTCCGCCAGCCACCCGACGAACGGCGGCGACAGCAGGAAGCCGAGCCGCAGCAGCCAGGACACCACGGTGAGCCCGACACCGGGCCGCAGTCCCGGGAGCTCGTCGGCGGCGTGCATCGCGGCGGGGATGAGGGTGGCGATGCCGAAGCCCACGGCCGCGAACCCGAGGATCGTGCCGGGCACGCTCGGGAACAGCAGCGCGAGCGTCATCCCGACGGCGGCGATGAGGCCGCCGACCCGCGCCACCGCGCGCTGCCCGAAGCGGTCGGTCATCGGATCGCCGAGCAGACGGCCGACGAACTGCGCGCCGACGAGGGCGATGAACCCGAGCGGCGCGACGGCTGCCGCCGCTCCCAGGGAGTCGCCGAGGTAGAGGGTGGCCCACGAGTTGCCTGCGTCTTCGGCGATGGCCCCGGCCATCGCGATGAGGGTCAGGGCGATGACGGCGATGATCGTCCGGGCCGGGACACCGCGGCGGACGGCGCCGGAGATCTCCTGCGGTTCCGCCACGGCGTCCGCCTCCGTCTCGTCGTCGCGACCCCGCAGGCAGAAGCGGAGGGCGACGAGGGCGACCGTCGCGAACACCGCAGTCGAGGTCCCCAGGTGGACGGCGAGCGGGAGCTGCAGCGCGATCGCGCCCGCGGCCATCACTCCGCCGATCACCGCACCGATGGACCAGATGGCGTGGAAGGAGTTGATGATGGAGCGCCCGTACCGCCGCTGCACGCGCAGGCCGTGGGCGTTCTGCGCGACATCGGTGATGGCATCGGAGGCGCCGCCGACGAAGAGGGCGATCGCGAAGAGGACGCCGGTCGGAGACAACGCCGCCGACAGCAGGCCGGGGCTCGTGAGCACGGTGCCGATGACCGCGATGCGCGCCGACCCGAAGCGACGGATCAGCGTGGCCGCCAGGAGTCCGGCCGCGATCGCGCCGGCGGGGAAGGCGGCGAGCGCGAGACCGTAGCCGAGGTTGTCCAGGCCGAGGGCGGCCTTGATCTCGGGGTAGCGCGGCAGGATGTTCGCGAACAGGGCGCCGTTCGTGAGGAACAGCGCCGAGACGGCGATGCGCGCGCGCCGGGTGGCACGGTCCGCGGGGAGTCGTCGAATCGATTCGATGGAGGTCACGGATACGACCGTACCCTGTCGCCGGGTACTCGCGAGCGTGTCATGACGGCGATGCCGCGGGCGCAAGCCCGTTCCCCGTGTCGGCCCCGGGATCTACGCTCGGAGCATGAGCGAGCTCACCCAGCCCACCGGTCGCGAGGACGCCCTTCGGGCTGCCCCCCGCGACGACGGCTCCGCGCCCCGCGCCCTCGTGCTCGGCGCCACCGGCTACATCGGCGGCCGCCTGACCCCGCGCCTGCTGAACGCCGGCTACCGGGTCCGGGTCCTCGCCCGCGACGCCGTCCGCGCCGCCTCCTTCGGCTGGGGCGAGGAGTGCGAGATCTTCGAGGGGTCCGCCGACGACGAGCACGCCGTCGCCTCCGCGATGGACGACGTCGACGTCGTGTACTACCTCATCCACTCCATGTCGGCCGGCAAGAGCTTCGAGGAGAGCGACGAGCGCGCGGCGGCCACCGTCGCCACCGCGGCCGCCCGAGCCGGGGTGCGGCGGATCGTCTACCTCGGCGGCCTGCACCCGGACGACGTGAAGCTCTCCCCTCACCTGCGCTCCCGGGTCCACGTCGGCGAGATCTTCCTGGAGTCCGGGGTGCCGACCCTCGTCCTGCAGGCGGGCGTGGTGATCGGCTCCGGTTCGGCGTCCTTCGAGATGATCCGGCACCTCACCGACGTGCTGCCGTACATGCCGGCGCCGAAGTGGGTGCGCAACCGCATCCAGCCCATCGCCGTGCGCGACGTGCTGCACTACCTGCTCGGGGCGGCACGGGTCGACGACCAGGTGAACCGCGCGGTCGACATCGGCGGACCGGATGTGCTGCGCTACGGGCAGATGATGAACGGGTACGCGGTGGAGGCCGGACTGCGGCAGCGCGCCATCGCCGCCCTTCCGGTGCTGACCCCGGAGCTCGCCTCGCACTGGGTGAACCTCGTCACGCCGGTGCCGCGCTCCATCGCCCGGCCCCTCGTCGCCTCGCTGCAGAACGAGTGCATCATGAAGGACCACGCCGTCGACGCGCTCATCCCGCGGCCCGAGGGCGGGCTCACGCCGTATCGCCGGTCCGTGGCGCTGGCCCTCGGCCGGGTGGACGCGGACGCCGTGGAGACGAGCTGGCAGGACGCCGAGGTGACCGGCGCCCCGAGCGACCCGCTGCCGAGCGACCCCGACTGGGCCGGACGCACCGTCTTCACGGACAAGCGCTCCGTCGCGACGCGCGCGTCCGTCGCGGAGCTGTGGCGCGTCATCCTCGGGATCGGCGGGGAGAACGGGTGGTACTCGTCGCCGCTGCTCTGGGCGGTGCGGGGGCTCATGGACCGCGTGGTCGGCGGCGTGGGGCTCCGCCGCGGACGCCGCAGCCGCACCGCCGCCCGCGTCGGGGATGCGATCGACTTCTGGCGCGTCGAGGCGGTCGAGCAGACCGAGGAGGGGCATCTGCTGCGACTCCGCGCCGAGATGAAGGTGCCGGGCGAGGCCTGGCTCGAACTGCGCGCGGTGCCCGACGGCGACGGCGCCCGCTACGAGCAGCGTGCCGTGTTCTTCCCCCGCGGGCTCCTCGGCCGGCTGTACTGGCTCGCCGTGCTGCCCTTCCACGGACTCATCTTCTCCGGCATGGCCGCGCGGATCACCGCGGCTGCCGAGGCAGGCGACCACGCCGGTTCAGGCGTCCTGCGAGAGGACGTGCCTGATCCGGCGTGAGCGCCTGAGCTCTCCCGTTCAGTCCTTGTCGGCAGGGGCGTCCATCGCGGCATCGACGGCGGCATCCACCTCGGCCGGCGGGATGATGTCGATCGCCTCGGTCGCGGCCTCGTACACCTCGGCGAGGGTGTCGTCGACGGTGTCCTCGTCGATCCAGGCGAGGTCGTCCTCCGAGTGGTCGTACTCGACCGGCACGAGCGCGAAGTCGTCGCCGTACTCCTCGAGTCCGGCCATGACGCTGTGGCGGACGGCGGCCCTGGCGTAGCGGTCGCGCAGGATCAGGGGATCGCGCCGCAGATCCTTCATGAACGCGATCATCATGAACGCCATGATGATCGCGAACGGCAGCGCCGCGATGATCGTCGCGTTCTGCAGCGACTGCAGGCCGCTCCCCTCGGCGCCGCTGACGAGCAGCACCGCGGCGATCACACCGACCAACACACCCCAGACGACGGCGACCCAGCGCGACGGCTCCGGGCGGCCCTGCTGGGACAGCGTGCCCATGACGAGTGAGGCGGAATCGGCGCCCGTGATGAAGAAGATCGCGATGAGGAGGATGAGCACGATGCTGGTGATGAGCGGGAACGGCAGGTTCTCCAGCACCCCGAACAGCACCTCCTCCGGCGGGTCGACGACGAGGCCTGCGCCGTCCATCTGCTGCTGGATGGCCGTCGTGCCGAAGATCGCGAACCACACGAGCGAGATCGCGGAGGGCACGACGATGACGACCGACACGAACTGACGGAGCGAGCGTCCGCGGGAGATCTTCGCGATGAACATGCCGACGAACGGCGACCAGGAGATCCACCACGCCCAGTAGAAGATCGTCCAGCTCGACAGGAAGGCCTGCGCGGCCTCTCCCTGCGATGCGGAGCGGCCGATCATGGTCGGCAGATCGCCGAGGAACTGCACGGCGACCGACGGGATCACGTTGAGGATCAGCAGCGTCGGACCGACGAAGAACACGAAGAACGCGAGCAGGATCGCGACGACGGCGTTGATGTTCGACAGCGCCCGGATGCCCTTGGAGACGCCGGAGACAGCGGAGGCGATGAAGCACGCCGTGAGCACCGCGATGACCGCGATGAGGATGCCGTTGCCGAGCGGTCCGATGCCGCTGACGAGCTCGACGCCGTGGCCGATCTGCAGCGCCCCGAGACCGAGGGAGGCGGCCGTGCCGAACAGCGTCACGATGATGGAGAAGATGTCGATCGTGCGGCCGACCGGGCCCGTCGTGCGGTTCTCGCCGAGCAGCGGGGCGAAGATCGACGAGATCAGCGGCGTGCGGCCGCGGCGGTAGGCGCCGTAGGCGATGGCCCCACCGACGAGCGCGTAGAACGCCCAGGCCTGCGGACCCCAGTGGTAGAGCACCTGGGCCTGCGCGGTGTGCATGGCCTCGAGGGTGTTCGCCTCGACGGTGCCCGGCGGCGGGTTCTCGAAGAACGTCAGCGGTTCCGCCGCACCCCAGAACACCAGGCCGATGCCCATGCCCGCCGCGAAGAGCATGGAGATCCACGAGAACATCGAGAACTCCGGCTCCTCGTCGTCGCGGCCGAGCGGGATGCGCCCGTACTTGCTGAAGCCGACGAACAGCATGAACACGAGGATGATCGTGGCGATGGTCGTGAAGAAGAAGCCGAAGTACTCCACGACCCAGGCGAGCACCGTGCTCGTGGTGCCGGCGAGGTTGTCCCCCGCGAAGACTCCCCACGCGATGAAGGCGAGGGCGAACGCCGCAGCAACGCCGAACACGAGCGGGTCGGTCCGGTAGGTGCGCCCCGTCTCCTCCACCGACACCCCGGGAACCAGCGCCGGGTGCACGCTGCGCGGCGGGACCGTCGTGATGTCGCGGACGATCTTGCGCGCCGTCTCGGAGGCCTTCGCGGCTTGGCGGTGCGTTCCGGTCACGACGGCGTCGGTGCGCGGACGGGTCGGGGATCCTGCGGAGCGTTCGGTGGGCTTCTCGTCAGGCGTGTCCATGAGAGACCATCTTTCCACCTGCGCGGGCTCAGGCGGACGCGGGACATCAGGCACCCCCGGCGCGGGAGCGCCTGATTCCGCGCGATCGCCTGTTCTGGCGGGGCCGCCCGGCGGGGTCTGGGCGGGGCCTGGCGGGTCAGCGGGGGCGGCGGCGACCCAGGAAGAGGGCGCCGAGGAGCGGGAGCACCGAGACCCACAGCAGGGTGATGCCCAGCGGCGGGAGCGGACCGACGAGCAGCGCCCCGCCGATGAGCATCGCCGCGAACAGGACCCCGGAGGCGATCCGCCGCGCGATACCCTCCAGCCGGTCGAGGCGGCGCTCCAGACGCGAGGTGTCGAAGGAGACGTTGCCGTCGTCGACGCGGGTGATGATGTCGTCGATGCGCTTCGGGAGCCGCCAGGTCGTGGCCGCGTTCGCCATCGCCTGCTGCGCCATGTCCTGCATGAGGGTGCCGGACTCGTCGCGGAGCAGCCGCGCGGCATACGGCTCCGCCGCGTCCCACACGTTGAACGCGGGATCGAGGCCGCTGCACATGCCGGACGTGAGGGACACGGCCCGGATGAGGAGCAGCATGTCCTCGGGGAGCTGCAGCGGAAGCCGCCGCACCATGTCGCCGAACTCCTCGGCGAAGTCGGTGAACTCCCGCGGGTCCACCCGGCTCAGCTCCGCGAACCCCATGCCGCCGAAGCGCGCGAAGAGGGTGGTCAGCGCCCGCTCCAGCTCGCCGGTGTCGGCCGTGGGGAGGAGTACGCCGATCTCCTTCGCCGCACGGACGAGGCCGCGACTGTCCCGCGCGGTCACCGCGATGAGGAGGGTCCGAAGTCCCTGCCGGAGGTTGTCGGAGACCTCGGCCATCATGCCGAAGTCGATGAACGTCAGCCGGAAGCCGCCCGGGGTCCCTGAGCCGCCCTGGGTCCCTGAGCTCGTCGAAGGGACCGGCGTGACGAAGATGTTGCCGGGGTGCGGGTCGGCGTGCACGAACCGGTGCGTGAAGACCTGGTCGAACATGACCTCGGCGAAAGCGTCGGCGACCGCGGAGGGGTCGATGCCGGCCGCCCGGAGCGCCGCGGTGTCGTTGATCTTGATCGCCGTCACGTCGGACAGCGTGAGCACCCGGCGGGTCGTGCGCTCCCAGACGATCTCGGGGGCGGCGACGCGCGGGTCGTCGGCGAAGTTCTCCCGGAACCGCTCGGCGCTGCGGGCCTCGTGGAGATAGTCGATCTCCTCCATGCTCGTGACGGCGAACTCCTCCACGAGGGCGGGGGCGTCCACGCGGTCGGCCACGATCCGGACCCGGGTGAGCCACCGCGCGACCCGGCGGAGGGCGGCGAGGTCGACCGCGACGATCTCGTCGATGCCCGGGCGCTGCACCTTGACGACGACCTCGTCGAGCCCGGTGTCCTCCGCGTCGAGCGCCGACAGCCGGGCACGGTGCACCTGGCCGAGGGACGCGGCCGCGACGGGGGTGTCGTCGAACCAGGCGTACACCCGCTCGAGCGGCATGCCCAGCTCGGCCTCCGCGAGCGCCCGGATCTGCGGGGTGGGCACGGCGGGGACCTCGTCCTGCAGCCCCTCCAGCTCGGCCGTGATCTCGGGCGGGAGCACATCGAGGCGCGAGGACATGAACTGCCCGACCTTGATCATGAGCCCGCCGAGTTCGACCGCGAGCGTATGGAACCGCCGCGCGAACCGCTGCATGCGGCGGGCGCGCGTGCGCTCCGCGATGGAAGACAGCCCGAACCGCGGAAGGACGAGCTCGAACCACCAGATCTTCAGGAACTCACGGCTCGCGAACGACAGGATGCGGCGGTACCGGGCTCGGTGAGGACCCTGTGCCGCCGCTGCCGTCATCGCGTCATCCTTCCGCCGTTCCGCGCCGGACGCCGCACGACGCGGTCAGTCCTGGGCGAGGATCGTGTACAGCCTACGGCGGGCCTCGTCGAGCACCTCGATGGCCTGCTGCACCTGCTCCGCGGAGCCGCTGCGCCCGACCTGCGCGGCCGCGGCGGCGAGGTCGACCCCGGCCTTGGGCAGAGCGCTGTACCGGGCGTCGCGGCTGCGGTCCTTGTCGGAGGACGGCACCCACGGCGGGGTCTCGGTGCTCTCCGCGGCGACGGCCCGGCCGGCCTCCGTGAGGGCGTAGGTCTTGCGACCGTTCTGCTCCTCGGCCTCGATCAGACCCTCGTCGGCGAGGAGCTGGAGCGTCGGGTAGACGGAACCTGCGCTCGGCTTCCAGGTGCCGCCGCTGCGCTCGGCGATCTCGTTGATGATCTGGTAGCCATGCATCGGTCGCTCGGTGAGGAGCGAGAGGACGGCGGCGCGCACATCGCCGCGGGCCATGCGCGACCCGCCGGAGGGACGCGACTCGAACGACTTGCGGAGCTGGTCCATCGCCTCGAACAGCGCTCCGGCCGGACCCTGCGAGCCCCCGAAGAGGTTGCCGAGGCCGCCGGCGAAGTCGCCGCCATTACTGCCGTTGCCGCTGCCGCCGAACGGGGTGGAGGGGAATGCGTTGTTCATGATGACCTCCCAGTCGTGAACGATACTCAACGATATATCGTTAACGCTGAATGCGGGGTGGGAATCCGGACTCAGGCCGGCGCCAGCACCGCGGCCCCGGTGACGGTCGCATCGACCCCGAGCTCCGCCGATCGCACCCGGGCTGTCGACGGCCCCGGCATCGCCGCCGCGCGGTAGGCGCGGGCGACCTCGGCGAGATACCGCTCCCCGATGGCCGCCACGCCGCCGCCCACCGCGACGACCTCGACATCCAGGAGCGCCTGCGCCCCGGCGAGCGCGCGACCGAGGAACGCCGCCCCCTCCGCGATCACCTCCTCGGCGACCGCATCCCCGGCACGAGCGGCCGCGTCCACCTCCCGCAGCGTGCGCGCCATGCCGGTGCGCTCGCGGTACGTCTGCTCCAGCGCCGGACCGGAGGCCACGGCCTCGACGTGCCCGACCCTTCCGCAGCCGCATCGACGACCGGCCAGTCCTGGCGGGAGGGCGAGCTCGGTGTGCCCGACCGATCCCGCCGTGCCTGTCGCGCCCGCGCGAAGACCGTCCGGGAGGACGACGGCTCCCCCGATGCCGGTGCCGATCGTGACCATCAGCAGACCACGCGCTCCCCGACCCGCCCCTGCCGTGGCCTCCGCGACCGCCGCCGCGTGCACGTCGTTGACGACCGCCACCGGGGCATCGAGGGCTCGGACGAGCGCCGCACGCAGCGGGAAGCCCGCCCAGCCGCTGATCGCATCGGTCGCGGAGGTGATGCCGCCGTCCTGATCGACCACGCCCGCGGTGCCCACGCCGACCGCCGCGAGCGGCTCCCCGCCGCGGATCACATCGATCGCATCGACGACCGCCCGCACGATGGCCTCGCCGCCCTCCCGGGCCGGCGTCGACAGGGTGTGCACGGCCGTGGCGCGACGGCGCGCCCCGCCCGGCTCCGCACGGAACCCCGCGACGGCGATCTTCGTGCCGCCGATGTCGACCCCGACGATCACACCCGCTCCCGGGCGGCCGGCGTCGCCGCGACGAACCGACGCGTGAGGGCGATGGGATCGGTGATCGCTCCGCCGACGACGACCGCGAAAGCCCCGGCGTCGAAGGCCGCGCGCACCTGCGCAGGGGTCTGGTAGCGCCCCTCGGCGATGGTCGGGATCCCCGCGGCGACGAGCGCGGCCACGAGGTCGAGGTCCGGGTCGTCCTGACTCGGCGAGTGCGGGGTGTAGCCGGACAGGGTCGTGCCGACGACCGCCGCCCCCGCCTCCCACGCGCGCTCGCCCTCCGCGACCGTCGACACGTCGGCCATCACGGGCCGCCCCGTCGCCGCGGCGATCTCCCCGATGAGCCGGAAGTCCGTGCCGAGCTGCTCCGTCGTGGCGTCCACCGCGATGATGTCGGCACCGGCCTCCGCCAGCCCCGCGGCGAGCGCGCGTTTCGGGGTGATGACGTTGCGGACGCCGTTCCAGACCTTGTGGAGCCCGATGATCGGCGCATCGGTCACCGGTCGCACCCGACGGATGTCCTCCGGCCCGTTGAGCCGCAGGCCGCTCGCGCCGCCGAGCAGCGCCGACTCGGCGAGCGCGCCGATGACGTGGGCGTCTCTCGCGGGGGCTCCCGCGGAGGCCTGGACCGAGGCGACGAGCCGGCCGCGGAGGAGGGCGAGGGATTCATGGGTCACTTGAGGGCTCCTGCACTGGCACCGCCGATGAAGAACTTCTGTCCGAGGAGGAAGATCGCCACGGCCGGGAGCGTGAACATCACGCACGCGGCCATGAGCGGCCCCCAGGCCACGTCGTTCTCCCCGAAGAAGGCGTACAGACCGATGGACAGCGTGTACGTCGACTGGTCGTTGAGGTAGATGAGGGGATTGAGGAAGTCGGTCCACGCCCAGACGAACTGGAAGATCGCGGCGGTCACGATGGCCGGACGCGCCAGGGGCAGGACGATCGTCGCGTAGGTGCGGAACTCGGAGGCCCCGTCCAGACGGGCGGCCTCGATGAGCTCGTCCGGCACCGCGAGGAGGAACTGCCGGATCATGAAGATGAAGAACGGCGTGCCCAGGAACGCGGGGACGATGAGCGGGAGATAGGTGTTCGTCGCCTCCAGCCCGTTCCACACGAGGAACAGCGGGATCAGCGTGACCTGCGGCGGCAGCATCATCGTGGCGAGCACGAGGATCAGGAGCGGCCGGGCACCGCGCCACTTCACCTTCGCCAGCGCGTAGGCGACGAGGGGGCACGAGATGACCGTGCCGAGGATGCTCATGCCCGAGACGAAGAGCGTGTTGGCGAGGTAACGCCACACCGGGATCTGCGCGAACGCCTCGGCGAAGTTGGCCGTCGTCCACTCGGCGGGCAGCAGGGTGGGCGGGGAGGAGAAGACGTCGCCTGGTGTCTTGAACGCGGTCGACAGCATCACCAGCAGCGGGAACAGGAACAGCAGCGCGAGCAGCGTCACCGCGATCTGCTGCCGGACGCGGCGGAGCGTGCGCCGGGTGCGACGGGGCCGGCGCACCGGTGCGGAGATGTCAGCGTGCACCATCGTGGACCCACTTCCTCGAGGTCGCGAGCACGATGAGGCTCACGACGAGCGTGATGATGAACAGCGTCCACGCCATGGCGGAGGCGTAGCCCATCTTCAGGAACACGAAGGCGTTCTGGTACAGGTACATCGCGTAGGAGAGCATCGACTGCCCCGGCCCCGAGCCCGCCTGGTTGAGGCGCTCCTGCGACAGGATGTAGGGCTGCGTGAAGATCTGCAGGAACCCGATGATGCTCACGATCACCTGGAACAGGGTGACCGGGGAGACCGTGGGCCAGGTGACGTTCGTGAAGCGGCGCCACGCCCCCGCGCCGTCGAGCTCGGCCGCCTCGTACAGCTCCTTCGGCACCTCCTGCAGGGCGGCGAGGTAGATGATCATGGTGCCGCCGACGGTCCACAACGACATGAGGATGATGGCGGGCTTCGTCCACTCCGGCTGCTGCAGCCAGGCCGGGCCCTCGATGCCGAACCACGACAGGAAATGGTTGATGAAGCCGTACTGCGCGTTCAGCAGCCAGCGCCACAGGTAGCCACCGACGACGACCGGCACGATCGAGGGCAGATAGACGAGCGCGCGGTAGAGCGGCTGGCCCCGCACGGGGGTGTTCAGCAGGTGCGCGCCGGCGAGCGCGATGCCGATCGCGAGCGGCACGCCGAACACGGTGAGCACGGCCGTGTTGGCGAGCGACTTCCAGAACACCCCGTCGGCGAACATCTGGGTGTAGTTGTCCAGCCCCACCCACTCCGGCGCCTGGAACAGGTTGAAGTCGGTGAAGCTGTAGTACGCCGACGCCGCGATCGGATAGGCGAACAGGAACAGGAAGCCGACGATGAACGGCGACGCGAACGCCAGCCCGATCAGCGTGGTCCGGCGGCTGCGGCGCCGCCGGACGGGAGCGCCGGGTCCGGCAGGAGCGTTCTCCTGCCGGACCCGGGGTGCCGTTGCCGTGGTCACGAGGACCGACTCACTTCGAGGCGTAGGAGGCCATGCGCTCCTCGACGGTCGCGATCGCCTCCTCCGGGGTGGCGGTCAGTCGCACGACCTCGTCGAACGCGGTCGCGAGGTCGGTCGCGTACTCGGCGCTGTACGGACGGCTCGCCAGGGACTTCGCGTTCGGGGACGACGCGGCCTCCGCCCAGACGCCGAAGTCCTGCAGCTCGTCGAACGCAGCGCTGCCGGCGAGGGAGGAGCGGCCGGGGAGGTTGCCGAGCGCGACGGCGAACTTCTCCATGGGCTCGTCGCTCACGAGGTAGGCGAGGAACGTGGCCGCCTCCTCCTTGTGCTTCGAGTTCGCGGGGATGAAGAGGGTGCTCGCGGTGACCTGCGTGCTGTTCTCCAGGTCCGGCGAGGCGGCGGGGATCGCGGTCACGCCCCACTCGAAGTCGGGGGCGATCTTGGCGGCGCTGGCCGACCGCCACTCGCCGTCGATGATCATGGCGACCTGGCCGCTGAAGAACGGGTCCTGCGCGGAGAGGTACTCGCCCTGTCCGGACACGAACGTGGCCATGGCGTCGGCACCGACCGGCTCGATCACGTTGTCCTGATACCACTGCAGGGCCTCGAGGTTGCCGTCTTCCGCGGGGGTCGGGCCGTCCTCGCCGTCCCAGCTCCCGCCGAAGGCGTAGCCGAGGGTCGTGAGGGTGGTGCTGTCGTTCGCCGAGCCGAGTCCGAGCTGCGTGATCTTGCCCGACGCGTCCTTCTTGGTGAGCTTCGGGATGGCGGCGGCGAGCTCGTCCATCGTGGTCGGCGGGGTGACCCCGGCCTCCTCCAGGAGCTGCGGGTTGTAGAGCAGCTGGAAACTGTGGATGGCGATCGGCAGCGAGTAGATCTTGCCGTCGTAGGTCATCTGCTCCATGGCGCTGGGGACGAAGTCGTCGACGTCGATGTCCTCGGCGGCGATCGCCTCGTCGAGCGGCGCGAGGATGCCCTTCGAGGCCCAGGCGCCGACGGTGTTGCCGAAGTTGTCGGAGATGTCGAAGGAGCCGTTCGACGACGACATCGACGTGAGCTGCTTCTGGGTGTCAGGGCTGGAGACGCCCGTGACGACGATGTCGTCCTGACTGGCGTTGAAGTCGGCGATGATCGCCTCCAGCGCCTTCGCCTCCTCGCCTCCCCACAGGTACGAGAACGTGATCTCGGTGGGGCCGTCCGCGTCGCCGCCGCCGCCGGCGCAGCCGCTCAGGGCGACGATCGTCGCCGTGCCCAGCGCCCCGGCGACCAGGACGCGTCGGCGCATGTTGTGCTTCACGTGCATGGGGATTCTCCGCTCATCGTTGACCGTGCAAAGGATTGGAATAGACCAATTAAGAACCGCTGAGAGGAGACATTGACACAATCCCGGGTGATCGTCAAGATTGGGTTAGTCCAAACGAGGGGGAACCATGGCGGCGATCGAGGGCCTCACGAAGCACGAACGCGTGCGGCGGCATCTGGAGGAGGTCATCGACCAGGGGCTCGCACCCCACGAGAAGCTGCCGACGGAGCGCGAACTCGCGGAGTCGCTCGAGGTGAACCGGCAGACGGTGCGTCGCGCCCTCGACGAGCTCGAACGGGACGGTCTCGTGTACCGGCTGCAGGGAGCGGGCACGTTCGTGAGCGCCTCGCGGATCAGCAAGGCGTTCGAGCTGACCTCGTTCTCGGAGGACATGCTCGCCCGCAACATGCGACCCGGCTCCCTCTCCGTCGACGTGGGCACCGCGGCGGCCGGGCAGACCGCAGGGTACGCCTTGAACCTCAGCCCGCAGTCGCCCGTCGTCCGGATCCGCCGGGTGCGGACCGCCGACGACATCCCGATCTGTCTGGAGGCGTGCTCGATCGCGGCCGACGCCGTGCCCGGCCTGGAGGACGGCATCGAGGGCGACTCGCTCTACGACGACCTGCGCACCCGTTTCGGCATCATCGCTGTGCGCGCCGACCAGGAGATCCACGCGGTCGTGCTCGACGAGGAGCAGGCCGCCGCGCTGCAGACGCCGCCGTTCTCCCCCGCCTTCCTCGTGAAGCGCACGACCTACGACGCCCGCAGCCGCCCGATCGAGTACGCCGAATCGGTGTATCGCGGCGACCGCTACTCGTACCTCGTCTCCATCGCCCGCCCCTGATCCCCGATCTGCGACCCCCTTCACCGACGAAAGGCTCCTCGTGTCCGACCCGATCCTCCGCCCGCGCATCGCGCTGCTCCCCCTCGACGATCGGCCGGTGAACGTCAAGCTCCCGGGCGACGTCGCGGCCGTCGCCGGGGTCACCCTCGACGTTCCGCCCGCCGAGCTCCTCCCCTCGTACCGGACCGCGGGCGATGCCGACGGGCTGGGCGCCTGGCTGCGCGAACGCGCCGCGGATCCGGCCACGGTGCACCTCGTGGTGTCGGTGGACATGCTGCTCTACGGGGGCCTCATCGCGAGTCGCACGAGTCATGACACCACTCGCGACGTGCTGGCGCGCCTGGACGTGCTGCGCGAGGTGCGGCGGATGCGGCCCGACCTGCCGATCTCGGCGGTGTCGCTGGTGACCAGGGCGAGCAACTCCTACTCCGCGGCCGAGGAGCCGACCTACTGGACGGAGCACGGCAAGGAGATCCACGCGCTCGGCGGCGACGCGCACCGGCTGCTCGGCGAGACCGAGGTGCTGCCGCTCGACGAGCTGACTCCGGTGCCCGCCGCGGTCGTCTCCGATTACTCGTCTCGGCGGCTGCGCAATCACATCGTGAACCTCTCCACGCTCGGCCTCGTGGAGGACGAGACCCTCGACTTCCTGGCGATCACCGCCGACGACACCGCCCCCTTCGCGGCGGGAAGCGCGGAGCAGGTCTGGCTCCGGCACTGGATGCGGATGCTGCCGTCGGGCCGGCGCGTGCTGATGTACCCGGGGGCCGACGAGGTCGGGGCCGCGCTCGTCGCCCGGGCCCTCGCGGCGAACGCCGGGGTGACCGCCTCGTTCTCGGTGGCCTGCGCGGACGCCGCCGGCATGGAGCGCGTCCCGCCGTACGAGAACATGTCGCTCGCGGCCTCGGCGAGCCGGCAGATCCGCGCAGCCGGTGCCGAGGAGGTCGCCGCGGGAGGCGACGTCACCCTCGTGCTGCACGCCCCGGACCCCGACCGGCACGACATGTTCCGCGGGCGGCCGGAGGTCGTCGACGTCGAGGCCGTCGCGGGGACGGTCGCACTCGTGCGGGAGCGTCTGGAGGCGGGGGAGCATGTGGCCCTGGCCGACGTGCGCTACCCGAACGGCGCGGACGAGGCGCTCGTACGCGCGCTGGCGGAGGCCGGACTGCTCGGGCGCCTGGAGGCCTTCGGCGGGTGGAACACCGCCGGGAACACGCTCGGCAGCGTCGTCGCGGTGGCCGCCGCCGGAGTGGTGGGCCGGGCCATCGGCTCCTTCGACGAGCGCGCCGCCCGGATCGCCCTGCTCACGCGGCTGCTCGACGATTTCGCCTACCAGGCCGTGGTGCGCACCGATGCGGGTCCCTCCCTCTTCCCCGACATCTACCCGATGGCCGAGGATGCGCAGGTCGCGACGGCCGAGCGCGTCATCCGTGCGGAGCTGACGGCCCTCCTGGAGTCGATGCTGCCCGCCGACGACGTGCGGATCGCGGAGCTGACCCTCCCCTGGCGGCGCTCGTTCGAGATCGGTCTCACCCTGCACTGATCCTCCACGGCGGCGGCATACACCCGGGACCGCCGCGAGCCTGGCGCGCTCCACAGGAAGGGATGGTTGGCTGGAATCTCCGGCGGGGGAGATTCGGGCCGGTCACGATCACAGGGGGATGACGTCCATGAGCAGTGCGACCGGGGACGAGGCGGCCGGGGGCCGCGTGCGGGTGAGCGTGGTGGTGCCGGTGTTCCGGCCGAAGGCGTCGTTCGACGACCTCATCGCCTCGCTCGACGCGCAGACGCTGGATCCGCGGGCCTTCGAGGTCCTGCTCTGCGACGACGGCTCCGGCGAGGAGACGGCCGCGCGGCTCGAGAGCATCGCGAAGGACCGTCCGCATGTGCGCGTGCTGTCGCTGCCGCACTCCGGGTGGCCCGGCACTCCGCGAAACCGGGGTGTCGAAGAGGCCAGAGGGACGTACGTGCAGTTCGTCGATCAGGACGACCGCCTCTACCCGCGGGCGCTGGAGCGGCTGTGCGACTACGCGGACGAGAACGGCTCCGATGTCGTGGTCGGCAAGGAGGTGGGCATCGGACGCAAGCTGCCCGCCAAGATCTTCCAGCGCGACATCCCGCACGCGGTGCTCGGGGAGGACCCGATCCTGGAGATGCTGACGCCGCACAAGATGTTCCGGACGGCCTTCCTGCGGGAGAACGGCATCCGCTTCCCCGACGGGAAGGTGCGGCTCGAAGACCATCTCTTCGTGATGCAGGCGTACTTCGCCGCTGACACGATCTCGGTGCTCGCGAGCGAGCCCTGCTATGCGTGGGTGAAGGAGCCGGGGAGCGCGAGCTCGGCTCGCATCGAGCCGGAGTCGTACTTCCCGCATCTGGAGACCGTGCTCGACGTGGTCGAGGCGAACACCGAACCGGGGAAGGTGCGGGATCGGCTGCTGCGCCACTGGTTCCGCGGCAAGATCCTCAACAGGATCGCCGGGCGACGGATGGTGAAGTACCCGGCGGAGTACCGCGACCGCCTGCTGGATGTAGTGGTGCCGCTCGTGCAGCGGCGCTTCGGCCCGGGGGTGGACGCGGGGCTGTCGTTCCCGCAGCGCATCCGGGCGGCGCTGCTGCGCGCCGACCGCCGCGACGACCTGCTCGCCTTCGCCGCCTTCGAGGCCGAGACGACCTGCACCGCCGCCGTGACCTCGGCGCGCTGGTCGCGGGGAGGGCTGCAGCTGACCGTGCGCGTCCGCGTGCGCCGGAACGACGAAGAGGCCTTCGTGTTCGAGACGGTCGGCTCGGCGGATCATCTGCTGTCCCTCCCGCTGTCGACGACGGAGGATCTTCCCTCGGGCCTGCTGAACGCCCGCAAGGAGCGCCGTGCCGACCGGGTCGACATGGTCGCGCAGGACACCCCGGAGCCGGGCCAGGCCGCGGAGTCCACCGCGGGTTCGGAGCGCAAGGTCGGCGGGCGCCGACCGAAGCGCCTCGACGCGGTTCCCATCGCCGTGGACCCCATGAAGGTGTTCCGCGAGGACGGTGCGCGCGACGCCGATCTATCGGTCGCGGTCCGCGTGGCCGGCTGGGTGTTCACGGCGCCGCTGACGGCCGCCCCGGACGTGGTCGCACACCTCGGCCGCTCGCCCCTTCTCGCGGGCCGGCGGGTCGAACTCGTGCGGAACGACGACGGCAGCCTGCGCCTGCACCGGGAATGGCCCGGAGGCGCCTGGCGTGACGCCCTGGCACGCACCGCGCGACGCGTGCGCTCCCGCCTCCGCCGCTGACAGCCCCACAACCCCCCGCGCCCGAACTCCCGCACCCGCGCACCGCACTCAGGCCGCGACATCGAAGCGCGCCCGTCCGCCCAGCCGCGGTGTGCGCTGCGCGTCGACCCACCGCGGCGGAAGGAACCATGGCCGGCCGGCCACACCGGAACCCTCGATGACGATCTCCCACCCGTTGTCATGGATGCGGTGGTGACAGGTCTCGCAGAGCAGGATCCCGTTGGAGAGATCGGTCGGACCTCGGTCGCGCTGCCACCAGCGGAGGTGGTGAGCCTTCGTCATCCCCGGGGGAAGCCCGCACATCGCGCACCCGCCGTCCCGTTCGGCGAGCGCCAGGCGTTGGGCTCGTGTGAAGAGGCGCTTCTCGCGACCCCAGTCGAGCACTTCGCTCGCCCCGCCGAGGGCACACGGGATAATCCCACCGCTGGCCGCCATCCGCCGCGCGGCACCGATGTCGATCACCTGGTCCAGCCCGTCGATCGTCGCCGACCCGGTGCCGGCCTGGAGATCGTCGAGGGACACGCGCACGACCACCGTCGCCCCCGCGAGCGGCACCCGGTCACCCTCGCACCCGAGCACATGCCCGCAGAAGAGGGCCGGCGCATCGGCCTGGATCATCGCGACCGAGCGCCGGTCGGCGTCCGGCGACGCTCCGTCAGGGGCGTCGAGGCGGGCGGCGAACACGGCGGACACGTGCCCGCGGATGGCGGTGACGACCGGCGCCGCGGTCTCGGCATCGAGCTGCGCGTGCAGGTGCACCATGCCATCCCGTTCGAAGATGCGCAGTCCGCGCCGAGCGCGCTGCTCCTCTGCCCGCGGCGCCACGCCGTCGGGGTCGAGCCACGCTTCGGCGCGGAGGACGAGTTTGCGCACCGCATCGAGCTCGAGCCCCTCGGCTGTGGCGACCAGCACGCGCTCCGCCTCGGCGATGCGTTCCGCTCCCGCAGCCACGCGGCAGCGGTCCAGCAAAACGACGAGGAGTGCCGCCGCCGGCGCTCCGAGGGCACCCGACGCGAGCGCTTCCCGGAGGAGCGGGTACCGCGCGGGCAGCGGCGCGCCGAGCAGATCGCTTCGCGGGGCGATCGCCTCTCCGACCTTCACCAGACGCTGCGCCTCGCCCGTCGAGATGCCTGTCATCGCGGCCATGAGCTTCGCCGCCGTGCGGTACCCGCGTTGCTTCGCCAGGCTGTCGGCACCGAGCTCGGCGCGCGACTCCCGGGCGATGCCGGCGGCCACGTCGACGTGCAGTGCATCGAGTCGGCGCCGCAGGAGTCCGATCGCGTCGGCGACGTCGACGAGCTGCGTGCGGGAGAGCTCCGGCGCATCACCCGCAGAGTCCCACGCCTGGTCGAGACGCTCCATCGCCTCGCGCAACCCGGACATTTTCGACATGCTTCATTTTATCTCCGAAGCGCCCGACTTTCGAAGCTTTGTCCTAATGGATGCCAGCATTCCGCCCGGGCCGACAGGGCACCTCGTCCCAGGTCCGACGCAGGCCCCCACCCGTTCACCTCATCGCATCCTCACGTTCACGCCGCGCGCCTATCTTGAGTGCGGACGCGCGACCGCGCTCACGAAACCAAACAATCTTTGTGCCTTCACCACAAGAACCGGTAGTGTCGCATCGACACACCTCGAAGGCGAGAAAAGGATGAACATGGCCGACAGGCAGCAGAGGCGCTGGGCGCTCATCGGATTGACGGCCGCGGCGGCGATCGCGCTCACCGGATGCACGGCGGGCGGCGACGGAGACGCGGACGGCGGCGGCAGCGACAGCGGCTCCGGCGACACCCTCATCGTCTACACGAACTCGAACAGCGACGGCCGTGGTGAGTGGATCACCGAGAAGGCGGCCGACGCGGGCATCGACATCGAGATCGTGGGCCTCGGCGGCGCCGACCTGACGAACCGCATCATCGCGGAGAAGAACAACCCCGTCGGCGACGTGGTCTTCGGCCTGAACAACATGTTCTTCGAGCAGCTCAAGACGGAAGAAGCCATCACGGCCTACGAGCCGAGCTGGAGCGGCGAGGTGCCCGCGGACGCCGGCGACCCGAAGGACGGCGCGTTCTGGCCGCTCGTGGAGCAGGCGATCGTCACGGTCTACGACGAGAACCGCATCAGCGACGCGCCCACCGACCCCGACGACCTGTACACCGACGAGGAGTACGCCGGCCGCTACGAGGTCAACCCCGCGCTCGGCCAGGCCACCCCGCAGCTCGTGCTCGCCAGCATGCTCACCCGTCACCTCGACGAGGACGGCGACCTCGGCGTGAGCGACGAGGGCTGGGACCTGGTGAAGTCGTACTACGCCAACGGCTCCCCCGCCGTGGAGGGCACCGACCTCTACGCCCGCATCACCCGCGACGAGGTGGACTACGGCGTGCTGCCGTCGAGCGGCATCTCCGCCCGCGACGAGGAGTACGGCACCAGCACGGGCATGATCGTTCCCGAGTACGGCGTCCCCTACGTGACCGAGCAGATCGCGCAGATCAACGGCACGGACAACGAGGAGAAGGCGCAGGAGTTCATCGACTGGTTCGGCAGCGCCGAGGTGCAGGGCGAGTTCGCCGCGGAGTTCAATGCCATGCCGGTGAACGAGGGCGCGGTCGAGAAGGCCAACCCCGCGGTCGTCGAGCTCATGGGCACGCTCGACCGCCAGGACATCGACTTCGGCTTCGTGAGCGAGAACCTCGGCGCCTGGGTCGAGAAGGTCACGCTCGAGTACATCGGCTGACCCGCGCAGTCCCGCACCGGCAGAGAGAGAAGACGATGATCCGTTTCGACGACGTCGAGGTCGTGTTCGGCGACCACCGTGCGGTCTCGCACCTCGATCTGGAGATCCAGGAGGGTGAGTTCTTCACCCTCCTGGGTCCGTCCGGATGCGGCAAGACCACCGCCCTGCGCACGCTCGCGGGGTTCATCGAGCCGACCGGCGGGCGCATCCACATCGCGGGTCGCGACGTGACCCGCGTGCCGAGCGAGAAGCGCGGCGTGGGCATGGTGTTCCAGAACTACGCGCTGTTCCCGAGCATGAACGTGCGGGAGAACATCGCGTTCGGCCTCTCGGTGCAGAAGGTGTCGAAGGCCGAGCAGCGGCGGCGCGTGGACGAGGTCGCCGACCGCACCGGGCTCGCCGCGTCGCAGCTCGAGAAGAACGTGGCGGAGCTGTCCGGCGGCCAGCAGCAGCGCGTCGCCATCGCCCGAGCGCTCGCGCTCACCCCCAGCATCCTGCTGCTCGACGAGCCGTTGTCGAACCTCGACGCCAAGCTCCGCGTGCAGCTGCGCGAGCAGCTCAAGGAGCTGCAGCACGAGGTCGGCGTGACCACCGTGTACGTCACCCACGACCAGGAGGAGGCGCTCACCCTCAGCGACCGGATCGCCGTGCTCGACGCCGGGACGCTGCAGCAGGTGGGCACCCCGGAGGAGATCTACGACCGCAGCGCGACGCCCTTCGTCTGCCGGTTCATCGGCGAGAACAACCGCCTCAGCCCCGCGCAGCTCGTCGCGATCGGCGCGGGCCTCGACGCCACGGCCGAGAGCTACGTGCGGCCGGAGAAGCTGCACCTGGCATCGCCGTCCGCGGCCACCGCCGGTGGCACGGCGTCGCTCGACGGCACCGTCGCGGAGCGCACGTACCACGGCAGCCACAGCGTCTACACGGTGTCGGCGGCCGATGCGACGCTCCGGGTGAGCGTGCCGGCCGCGGCGAGCGCGCACCGGTGGGACGTCGGCGACGCCGTGCGCATCGACGTCGACCCGCGGTGGATCCTGCAGTACCCGGCGGCGTGACATGAGCGCTCCGCAGAACGACTCCCGCCCGGTGCCGCCGCCGTCCGCGGCCATGACCGACGCGTCCGGCGCCCTGACGACCGAGGCCGCCGAGGCGGGCACCGCGACGAAGCCCCGCCTCCGCCGCGGACGGCCCGGCAGCGTGCGCGCGATGCTCCGCTCACCGCTGGCCTGGGTGACCGGCATCGTCGTGATCTGGTTCGCCGCCGCCTTCCTCGTGCTGCCGAACGCCGAGCTGCTCGCCGCGACCTTCTTCCCGGACGGCCAGTTCAGCATCCGCGCCGTCGAGAAGCTGCTCGGCAGCGAGCGCGCGCTGAAGACGCTCGGCAACAGCTTCCTCCTCGCGATCACGCTGTCCGTCACGGTCAACGTCGTCGGGGTGTTCATCGTGCTGGTGACGCAGTACTTCCAGGTGCGCGGCGCCAAGCTCCTCTGGCTCGGCTACGCCACGACCCTGATCTACGGCGGCATCGTGCTCGCCGCCGGCTACAACTTCATCTACGGGAAATTCGGCTTCATCACGAATCTGATGGTGAACATCTGGCCGGACATGAACCGGGACTGGTTCTCCGGCTACTTCGCGGTCGTGTTCGTGATGACGTTCGCGACGACGACGAACCACATGCTGTTCCTGTCCTCGTCGCTCGGCAAGGTGGACTACGCGTCGATCGAGGCGGCGAAGCTCATGGGCGCGTCGACCTGGACGATCCTGCGCCGCATCGTGCTGCCGGTCATGAAGCCGATGCTCTTCGCCGTCACGGTGCTGACGTTCCTCATCGGTCTCGGGGCCCTGACCGCGCCGCTCGTGCTCGGCGGCCCGGACTTCCAGACCGTCGCCCCCCTCATCATCGACCTGTCGCGCAGCCCGATCACGCGCGACATCGCGGCGCTGCTGGCGATCGTCCTCGGCGTCGCGACCATCATCCTGCTCGCGATCATGAACCGCGCCGAGAAATCGGGGGTGTACTTCTCGGTGGCGAAGGTGGCGACGCCGATCCAGAAGCAGCGCATCCGCAACCCGTTCGCGAACGCGGTCGTGCACGTGGTCGCCTACCTGCTCTGGGTGATCTACCTCATCCCGGTCGTGCTCATCGTGATCTTCTCGTTCGTGGACGCGCGGAGCATCCTCGCCGGATCGATCACGCTCGACAGCTTCACGCTCGACAACTACATCACCGTGTTCTCCAGCGCGGCGGCCCTCCGCCCGTTCATCGTGAGCGTCGTCTACAGCGCCCTCGCCGCGGTCATCGTGGTGGGCGGGCTGCTGTTCGTCGCGCGGATGATGCAGAAGCACCGCAACCTGCTCACCACGGTCATCGAGTACGTGCTGCACATCCCGTGGATCCTGCCGATCGTGCTGATCGCGCTGGCCTTCGTGATGGCGTTCGACGCGCCGCAGCCGCTCGTGGGCAACATCGTGCTCACGGGGACGCCGGTCCTGCTGCTCGTCGCGTACATCTGCGTGAAGATCCCGTTCACGCTGCGGCTGCTCAAGGCCGGGTTCGCGTCCGTGCCGGACTCCCTGGAAGACGCCTCGCGCATCCTCGGCGCCCGCTCGCTGACCACGTTCCGGCGCGTGCTCATCCCCCTCGTGCTGCCGACCGCAGCCGCGATCACGGCGCTGAACTTCAACAGCCTGCTCGACGACTACGACGCCGCGATCTTCCTCTACCACCCGCTGTACAAGCCGCTCGGCGTCGCGATCCAGGAGAGCACGCGCGGGGAGAACAACCTCGACGCGATGCCCATCACGTTCGTCTACACCGTGCTGCTCATGATCATCATGGGTGTCACCATGTATCTCGTGTATGGACGAGGATCGCGCGCCGGAGCGCCCCGCCGACGGAAGCAGCGCGCATGAGCGGGGCGGATGCTGGGACTCCCGCCCTGCGGGTCACGATCAGCGACGTCGCCGCGGCGGCCGGGGTGTCGCGAGCCACGGCGACCAGAGCCTTGAAGGGCGAGGGCCGGTTCGCGCCGGAGACGCAGGAGCGCATCCTGGAAGCGGCCGAGCGGCTCGGGTACGTGCGCAACACGATGGCCGCGGAGCTCGCCGCCGGACGCACCGGCACCGTCGGCCTCATGCTTCGCGATGCGAGCAACCCCGCGTACGGTCTCCTCTTCTCCCGGTTGCAGGAGGAGGCGCATCAGCGCGGCCTCGACCTCGTGACCGTCACGATCGGCGCCGACGAACAGGGCGCCAAGCAGGTGAATGCGCTGCACCGGCTGCTCGGCATGCGCGTCGCGGGACTCATCGTCGCCACCGGCGGCATCTCCGCGGCGCAGCTCGAGCCCTTCGCGGACCAGGTGCCGATCCTGCGTGCCGGGCGCGTGGAGTCGGCGGGCCGCATCCACACCGCCCACTACGACGACGAGGGGCACGGACGTCTGCTCGCGGAGCACATCGTCGCGCTCGTCCACCGGACCGTCGTCGTGCTCGCCGGAAGCCCCGAGGCCTCGTACCCCGAGCACCTCCGCGCGCTCGCGATGCAGGAGGTGCTGACCGCGGCGGGCGTCGCCGTGACGATGATCTCCGCCGGTGCGCGTCCCGAGGACGGCGTCGACGAGGCCCTCGCCGCCGTGCGCGCCGGGGCGACCGCCGTCATGTGCGCCTCGGACTACCGGCAGCTCGCCGTGATGCGCGCCGCCCGCGCCGCCGGGCTCCGCGTGCCGGGGGACGTGAGCGTGACCGGGTGCGACGGCATCCTGCCCGGCGCCGATCTGCTCGGGCTCACCACGCTGCGGATCCCCGTGGAGGCGGTGGCCGCGGCCGCCGTCGAGACCATGCAGCAGCTGCTCACGGCGGACGGGCCGGAGACGCTCGTACGCCGCTCGTTCACGGGAACGCTCGTCCCGGGCTCCACCGCCGCCGCCGTCTGACATCTGCCCCGACCTGCCTCCGTCCGCCGACCAGGAAGAGACATGATCCTCACCGAACACCCTCGCCCGTCGCACACCTTCGTGCACATCTCCGACACGCACCTGCCCGGTGAACGGTCGCCGCTGTACGGCAGCGGGGCCGACGCCGACGCGAACCTGGCGGAGATGCTCGACCGGCTCGTCGCCTCGGGGCTCCGTCCCGACGCGCTGCTGTTCACGGGAGACCTGACGGACCGGGGCGATGCCGCCTCCTACCAGCGACTGCGCGAGCTCGTGACGCCCGCCGCCGATGCGCTCGGCTGCGAGGTCGTGTGGGCGGCCGGCAACCATGACGACCGTCGTGCCATGCGATCGGAGCTCGGACTCGCGGGGGCGGGTGATGAGCCGATCGTCGAGGTGCGGTGGTTCGGGGGGATGCGCGTCATCGTCGTCGATTCGACGGTGCCCGGCGCGCATTGGGGGGAGGTGCCGTCGTCGCAGCTGGATCGGCTGGAGGGAGAGCTGTCGACGGCGGCACCGCAGGGCACGCTGCTGCTCATCCACCATCCGCCCCTGCCGACGGTGCTCGACCTCGCCGTGACGGTCGAGCTGCGGGATCAGGACGCGCTGGCCGCGGTGCTGCGGGGGTCGGACGTGCGGGGCATCCTGTCCGGGCACGTGCACCATCCGTCGTTCGGCACCTTCGCCGGGATCCCTGTCGCCGTGGCCTCGTCGAGCGCGTACGGACAGGACCTCGCGCAGCCCGTCGGCGCCACCCGCGGACAGGACGCCGCACAGGGCTACAACCTCGTGCACGTGTACGCCGACACCATCGTGCACTCCGCCGTCTCGCTCGAGCGCGGGGCGGACGTCGGGGAGCCGGTCGCCGCCGACGAGGCCGGACGACGGATCGCCGGCGTCGGGATCGACTGGCGGGACTAAGCCGTCACGAGGTCGTCATCGGCGTCACCTCGACGTCGATCGAGCCGAACGGGAACGGGCTGAACACGGTCCAGGAGTCGCCGGTGAACTGCTCGAGCGGGATCAGCGCGAACCAGACGTGCGAGACGACGATCGCGACCACCACGAACAGTCCGACTCCGCGCAGGGTCCACTCCAGGGTGCGAAGCGCCGCGCGCTCGTCAGTCGCCTTGATCACGCGACCGAGCGCGAGCAGCACGGTGACGGCGATGGCGATGTAGACGAGGGGGCTCGGCGCGAGCGTCAGCTGGATGCACTGCGGAGCCTCGTCCACCGGCTGACCAGTGGAGTCGATGAACCCGCCGTTCCCGTCGACCCCGCCGGGGCAGATGCCCTTGCTGGCGGTCATGAACACGGGGTAGAGGAATGCGGCGATCAGCGACCACAGGAGGACGCGGCGGATCGCGGCGATGACCACGGCGCCGGGGAGCGCGGCGGATGCCGTGTCCGGGGCGGTGGACGGGGCGAGCGACGACATGCGGGACTCCTTCGGGGCGGTCGTGTTCATCCTGGCGGATGTGTGGGGCGGGTGGAAGCCTTCCTAGTCTTTCCTCGGTCGTCGGTAGCGTGAAGGAGTGAAGATCACCGCCCACGCATTCGCGGCCCGGTTCGACGTGCCGATAGCAGAGGCGCGCGCCGCTCTCCGGTCCCGTCACGGTGCTCTTCCGAAGGGCGGGAAGGCCTGGGACCTGACCGCCGAGGAAGTTTTTGATCTCTTCGATGAGGTCTTCGCTAGGGAAGTAACTCGGCCTCTCGAGTCGGAGCCGACGTCCGCGCTGCTGAAGCAGTACGCGCAGATTCTCGCAGAGCTGCGCATGCGCGGAGTCGTCCGGACCGGAAACGCGCCCCTCGGCGACTACGCCGAGTACGTCGCCGCTCAGGTCTACGGTGGCATTCTCGAGCCGAACTCCGCCAAGTCGTACGACGTGCTCGCGGGTGACCGTCGCATTCAGGTTAAGGCCCGAACGAGGAGCGCATCCACGAGTGCGAATGCGGTCTTCTCCGTTTTTCGGTCCTTCGACTTCGACGTCGCCACGCTCTTGGTGCTCGATTCGCGCACATATGCGCTCCAGTGGGCGAGGGAGATTGGACCGAACGAGGTGCGCAGTGCTTCTCGCTGGTCAGCGCACGTGAATGGCCACCTTCTGTCTCTCCGTGCGGCGCAGACTCTGGGGCGCGATGTGACGGCGGAGTTCACGCCCTACCTCTGAGAGTGACTGCCCAGGCGATAGCGGCCGAGGCGCCAAGCCCGCACCGGAGGAGAGGCTGAACCGTGCACGTAGGCTGGAACGTCTGCCTCCTCTCTGAGGCGCCTTCCCCTGGAGCTCCATGTCTGCAACGACGGTCGACGACCGCGCCCGCTACCGCGCCCACCCCTCGGTGCTCGATGCGCTGAAGAACCCGCGACTGCTGACGCGGGAGGTGCTGGCCGGGCTCGTCGTCGGACTCGCGCTCATCCCGGAAGCGATCGCGTTCTCGGTGATCGCGGGGGTGGACCCGAAGGTCGGGCTGTTCTCGTCGTTCATCATGGCGGTGTCGATCGCGTTCCTCGGCGGGCGACCCGCGATGGTGACCGCGGCGACCGGTGCCGTGGCGCTCGTGATCGCTCCCGTCGCGCCGACGTACGGCCTCGACTACTTCATCGCGACGGTCATCCTCGCCGGGATCTTCCAGGTGGTCCTCGGGGTGCTCGGCGTGGCGAAGCTCATGCGGTTCATCCCGCGCAGCGTCATGGTCGGGTTCGTGAACGCGCTCGCGATCTTCGTGTTCAGCTCGCAGTTCCCGCAGCTCATCGACGTGCCGTGGCTGGTGTATCCGCTGGTGGCGCTCGGGATCATCGTGATGCTCGTGATGCCGAAGCTCACCAAGATCGTGCCGGCGCCGCTCTTATCCGTGATCATCGTCACGGGTGTGGTGCTCGCCTTCGGGATCACGGTGCCGACGGTCGGCGATCAGGGTGAGCTGCCGCGGAGTCTGCCGTCGCTGTTTATCCCGAACGTCCCGCTGACGTGGGAGACGTTCACGATCATCGCGCCGTTCGCGCTCGGCGTCGCGCTCGTCGGGCTCATGGAGTCGCTGCTGACCGCGAAGCTCGTCGACGAGATCACCGACACCCACTCGAACAAGACCCGCGAATCGTGGGGACAGGGCGTCGCGAACGTGCTGTCCGGGATGTTCGGCGGCATGGGCGGATGCGCGGTGATCGGTCAGACGATGATCAACGTGAAGGCGTCGGGCGCGCGGACCCGCATCTCGACGTTCTGCGCCGGTCTGTTTTTGTTCGTGTTGGTCGTGGTGTTCGGTGACTTCGTCGGGACGATCCCGATGGCGGCGCTCGTAGCCGTGATGATCATGGTCGCGATCGGGGCGTTCGACTGGCACAGTGTGCGGCCGTCGACGCTGAAGCGGATGCCGAAGAGCGAGACGTTCGTGATGGTGTCTACGGTGGCGCTGGTACTCATCACGCACAACCTGGCGGTCGGGGTCGTCGGTGGGGTGCTGGTCGCGTCGGTGCTGTTCGTGCGGCGGGTGGCGCACTTCGTTTCGGTCACGCGCGTGCTGTCTGAGGCCAAGGATGCCGTGACGTACGTCGTGGAGGGGGAGCTGTTCTTCGCGTCGAGCAATGATCTGACGACGTTGTTCTCATATACCGAGGATCCGGGTCGGGTTGTGGTGGATCTGTCCGGGTCACACGTGTGGGATGCGTCGACTGTTGCCGCGTTGGATGCGATCGAGACGAAGTACGTCGCGTTGGGGAAGACGGTGGAGATCGTCGGGATGAATGACTCGAGCGGGACGATGCACGGGCGGTTGACGGGAGGGTTCGAGTAGCGGGGAAGCCAGTGCGGCGAACCACTCTCACGCCGAAAGAACGTCAGAGGCCTCGAATGTTGCGCGCGTTTAGCTCGAGGATTCGATTGATTCCGCTTCAGCCGTCTGTTCGTCTGTGCTGTTGTCGGGCTTACCCGTCGCCAACTTTCCTCGCTTGAAGAGACCGGAGACGGCGCCAGCAGCACCCGTTGCCACGCCGCCGACTGCCTTGACAGCGCCACCTGCCGCTCCACCCACGGCTTTCGCTGCTCCACCGGCCGCAGCGCCGACAGTCGTTACCGCACCCTTTACCGCGGTCACCGCGCGCGCCTCGTCGGGAACACCGTCGCCGTCGAGGTCGACGCTCCTGAAGACCTCAGTAGAGTCAACGATTCGTCCCCACACGTTCTCGCCGAAGTCCTTTGCTGACTCCGATGCAGCACGCATCGCAAGCACAGCCTTCGAGGGGTCCGGGATACCGTCGCCGTCGCTGTCCGTCAGCTCGAGCCATTCCGGCCAGATCTCCGTCGGTTCGGAGAAGCCAGCGCGGCACGACTTCACCACGCTGCTTCCGAAGTAGAAGCTGGTCGCTCCTCCCGCCACCGCACCGATAACGGGGATCGCCTTCGAACTGATCTTCACGGCGCCCATCACCGTTCCCTGTGCGATCGCCTGTTTTGCCAGCACCATGGTCACTGGCACGAGCGCGGAATCAGGTATCTGCTGGGCAACCAAGTCGCCCCATTTCGGGGTCGCGCCTGAAAGAGCTCCCCCGGCGACCGCGCGCGCTCCCGCAACAGTTGCTCCGGCGGGGAGCGCGCTCAGCACGATCTGGGACACGGGGCTTCGGCGTTTCTCCCCCAGAAGTGCGCCGAGGACGATGACCTTCGCGCGGTCGGGGTCGTCGACGGAGATTCCACGCAATTCAGCCATGCAGAGAGCGAAGAGAGCAGTTGTCTCATAGAAGAACAGCAGGTCGGCGACCCCGAGCCCAAGTGCCACGGGAATGCCGACCGCCGGGATCGTCGCGGAGGCGCCAACCGCAGCGCTCGCTGCGGTGGTCGTAGCGACGTACTGCGACTCGATGATCTTCATCACCTGAGCGGGTGTCGCTCCCGGGTTCTTTCGGCGCACCTCCTTGATGTACGCCCCCACCGCCGGGCGCTGGACAGCGATGGCCTTGAAGACCTTGTCCTGAAAGTCATCCGGAAGCTTCACCGAGGTGGCAACCTCGGCCGGTGCCGTGTTGACGACGTCTTTGTCCTGCGCCACAGAATCCCCCAGCGTGATCCTCGATCGGTTTCAGAGAGCGCCGACGGATTGACTCGAGGTCTGCGCTAATCGGATGCTAGCGGGCTCCGCGGACATTCCGCGGCGCCCTCACGCCTGTGAAGCCATGCTTCTTTCGGCCAACTCGAGGCATAGTCAGATTCGCAAACGGCAGCGCGAGGTTTGAGTCGATTAGCGCGGAGCGAACTTCGGCTCCGAGTCCCGACACGAATCGTTCGAGCATGACGCGTTCCGCCAGGACAGGGTCAGGCGCGGCTCCGAAATGCACCCAGAGCTTCGATTGGTCCAACATCTTCACGGGCCACCCGCCCGTATGCGGGGCCCGAGCCCCGATACGCGTCGTGTAAAACTGCCGCACACGGGCACGAACGCTGGTCCCAGCGAGTCCTACGTAGATGGCAGGCTCCCCCGCGGGCCACATCGCTTGGAGTCGACGTTCGACCGCGGTAGGTGTCGCAGGCGTCCCGTCGATCGACGTCTCCGGCCGCGCGTCGAGTAACGCGGCGATCGCCTGCGAATCGAGGGGCGGGGTTTCGAGGCCTGCGCTCGATTCCAGGTCCTCCGCCGTCGACACGAGATACGCCCCGGGGCCCGCCACGGTTGGACTATCACCCCAGCGCACGACGCCTTGGTGTACGAGACCGGCGTGAGCCAACAACTCAGCCACACTTGTCATGCTCGTGCCGTTCCGTCGGTCACGCGTAGCGCTCGGCGAGCCAGGACTCCCCGACGATCGGGATGCCGTAGTCCCGCGCTTTTCGCGCTTTGCCGGAGAGGGAATCTGGATCGGCCGCGACCACCAGACGCGCTGCATTAGTGACGGCGGGCTTCGCGACGATGCCATGTTCGCGGAGACGCTGCTCCCACTCCGAACGTGCTCTCGTCATCTCTCCAGTGAGCACGACGATGTCTCCGGGGCTCAGTGTGAAAGTCGATGTCGCGGCAGAAGATTCCACGATCTCGACCGGCTGAGCGACGGCGTCCAGCACGATCTCCGTGGGCACCTCCAGAAGCTGCGCGACAGAGATCAGGTCGGCGCGCTCATCCTCAGTGATCACGCCATCTGCCCAAGCGATCTTGACCAGGGCGGCGAGGTAGTCGCGATGTAGTCGCTCGACCGTAGCGCGAGGCAAACCCGATCGCTCAGCGAACGCGACGAGGGCGTCTTTCTCATGCTCCGACAGGTAGCGGTCGAGGAGGCAGCGCTCGACGAGGGCGACGTATTCCGCTTGCTCGTCGGTGTCGCTGACATCCGGGACGCGGTCGAGGATCCGCTCCAAGAAGGTTGGCGAATAGTCCTCGACGTTGGAACGCGCAAGCCACTCACCGCGCTCCCCGGTGTACGGGGCCAGCCGCTCTGCCTGTCCGAGCAGGTCGCGCCATGAGGACTGCCCCGTGCTCGCCACGAAAGCGCCGAGGAGTTCTGCGGTCGCGCGTGCATCAACCGCTGCGCGGTGTGCCCCACTGAGGTCGATATCGAAGGCAGCGCAGCAGTCGGCGAGCGTGCTGCTTCCGCCAAGGTGGGTCCGCCCCAGTCGCATCGTGCAGATGCTTACGAACGGCACGCCCGCCCAGTAGCCCGCACGCCCCAGCTCGGCTTCGAGGAATCGCATGTCGAATGAGGCGTTGTGCGCCACGACCACGCGCTGTGACAGCAGGTCGACCAGGTCGGCGGTGATGCCGGCGAACTGCGGTGCACGCAGTATCTCGCGGGCACTGATGCCGTGGATGTCCTGCCGCCCGAGGTCTCGGCCCGGGTTGATGAGCGTCTCCCACTGGCCCGTGATCGTGCCATCCGGCTCCGAGTGGACCACAGAAATCTCGATCGCCCGATCTGTCCCCTCTGCGTAAAAGCCCGTGGTCTCGAAGTCGATAGTCGCGAAGCCGGATGAGGGCGCGGGGATCGAGGTCATGCCGCCACTGTAGCGGCGACCGTAGGCACTTGTTCGGACGCTCTCGACGCGAATTCCGCCATGATCGAGACATGAAGTCGCCGATCTACCTCAGCACGTTCGCGATGCCGAAACCCGTGCGGATCACGGGTCGGAGTTCGAGCATTACAAACTCATTCGTGAACGGCATCATCCCTGTGGTCCCGCCAACCGAGGCAGAGGTTCGCGCAGCCCTCGAGACCCTCGGCATGCTCGATCGTGTGAGCTGCAGCTACTGCGGCGACACCAGCACGGAATGGGACCACCTTCGTCCTCTGGTGAGCAACCAGCGACCGACGGGATACATCTCCGAGATCCACAACCTCGTACCCGCCTGCGGCAAGTGCAACCAGAGCAAGGGCAACAAGGACTGGCTGACCTGGATGCGCAGCTCGGCCCCGCTCTCTCCGAAATCTCGCGGTGTTGCTGACATCGAAGATCGCATCGCTCGCCTACAGGAGTACGAGCGCCAGGCGTCCCCCACTCGTGTCGACTTTGAAGCGGCCGTCGGCCCCGACCTGTGGCAGCGGCACTGGGCGCACCACAAGCACCTGCTGGAGCTGATGCGCCTGGCCGATCAGGACGCGCAGGAGATCAGAACCCGCGTGTGGGAAGCTCATGAGGCCAAGAGACAGGCGGCGATCTGATGGCGTCCGTGATCACCTGGCTCGACGTGTCGGCAGACGAGCAGCGACGGATGCGGGAGCTCGCGGCCATGTTCACGCAAAGAGACAGCCGAGACGAGCTGGGCATCGGGCAGCTTCGCGACGGCATCAGCGACGCCCTGTTTCCTGGCACGTCGACCCTGCACACCCGCGCGCGCTATCTGCTGTTCGTGCCGTGGTGCTTCCAGTTCGCCGCACAGTCGAGGTCACGAGTGAAGGGTGGCACGCGCCAGCCCGATGCGACCGAGCTGGAGCTGATCGAGACCCTGCGGTTCTCGCCGGATGCGGACGGTCTGCTCGGCGAGCGTGCCGGCCGCGACCTGCAGACCCTGCCGTCCTCGGTGTATTGGTCGATGCTGCAGCGGTACGGCATCCTCACCCGGCCGGCGAGCCGTGCGGAGGCATTCGAGGCGTCGAACCCGCACGTGCACGTCGACGACGACGGCCTGACGACGTCCACCTCCCTCTGGTCGGCCCCACCGATCCCGACAGGGTTCCCCGATGAGGTGGCTGACGGGTTCGCGCTGACCTCCGAGGAGGCGAGCTGGCTGCGGGATCGCGTGCTCGAGCACGCGCCCGGTACTCTTCTGGCGCATCTCGTGCAGCAGCGACCGGAGGACGACCGCCGGGCTCCGTGGGAGGACGCGGCCGCGACCCGAGCACCGCAACGGGCTGCAAGGGTCCTGCGCCATGCGCAGCATTTCGCGACGATCCTCCACGGCGCGCAACTGCTCTACAACCTGCTCCTCGCCGAGGAAGCGGACCGTGCAGAGCTCCGCGACGACTATCGGGATCGCCTTGCCCGGTGGCCCGCGGAGCTCGCGGCGGGCTACGACGAATGGCGCCTCGATGATCTGCTCTCCGTCCTCCGCGAGGAACGTGGCAGCCAGCTCCCGGTCACACCCGCCGCGCAGCGGTTCGTCCAGAACTGGACGACTCTCGTGCAGCGCAGCGATCCGGGCTCGATCGCCGATCTCCTGGAAGCTCGAACGATGATCCGGGAGCGCGAGAAGATCAAGGGCGCGAAGACGCGTCTCGGCAACCCGCGGCGGCTCGAGACGTGGAAGGGGGCGTCGGGCAGCGCCCTGCTGACGTTCCGCTGGGCGACCGTCCGGCAGTTCGCCCGCGACATCCACGAGGGGCTGGCTCGTGCTTGAACCCGATTCGCGCTCGCTCCTGTCCGATCTGCTCCGGCCTCCGGCTGGATTCCACCTGTCACATGCGGTGGGCACGAGCTTCACGATGACCCTCGAAGCCGCCCTGTCGATCCCCCTCGCTTTCGCTGGCGCGGTGGAGGTCGACGACGAGGTCGGCATCCTCGGGGCCGTGCGCCGGGCCACGCAGCGCATCGACCTGTTCGCCCAGGCCGGGTGCCTGGGTCTCGGCACGGCGAGCGAGCTCGTCACCGTCCTCGAGCCGATGGTGCACCCGGTGCGGATGCCGGGGAGCCGCCTGTTCCACCCGAAGGTATGGTTCCTGGAGTTCGAGCGGGACGAGGAGCGCCGCTACCGATTCGTCTGCAGCAGCCGGAACCTCACGAACGACCGCACGTGGGATGCGGTGGTCTCCCTCGACGGCGGGCCCGACGAGGATCTCGACGAGGAGACGGTGCGCTCGAACCACGTGATGGCCGGCCTGCTGCGCTGGCTGGTGGACGACGGTCGGACAGCCCCAGCGCTCGCCCCCGAGCGGGCCGACCGGATCGCGCGGCTGGCGGAGGCGTGGACCGGCATCCGCTGGGAGCATCCAGACCACGTGCGCGCGATCCGGGTGCATGCCTTCGGGATCGGACGGCCATTGAGCGACGCGAGACCGCGTCTCAACGGCATCCGCACCGCCGTCGTCTCCCCGTTCGTCACCGATGAGGGCGTGCGGCTTCTGCGGGCCCGACCAGGCGGCAAAACGACCCTGCTCAGCCGCCCGGAGGCCCTGGATCGGTTGCAGCCCGAGACGCTGCAGGGACTCTCGCTGCGCGTGCTCGACGAGATGGTGGATCAGGCGCTCGCCGACGCCGAGACCTCGGCGGTCGCTTCCGGAGAACTGCGCGGATTGCACGCAAAGATGGTGGTGCACGACCACGCGCACAAGCAGTCGACACTGCTCGTGGGGTCGGCGAACGCCACTGGGCCAGCCTGGTCGAACAACGTCGAGGTAATGGTCGAGGCCGAGGGGCCGAAGTCGCACCTCGGGGTCGAAGCAGTGCTCGGGTCGCTTGCTCCGCTGATCGAGGAGTACACCACGGCGGGCGGCGCCCAGAGCAGCCAGGACGAGGAGGCCGACCGTCGGCTGGAGAGTGCGCTGCGGGAGCTCGCCCGCGCCCGGCTCGTAGTTCGGGTGAACGCGGAGGGCGAATACACGGTCACGGTGTGGGCGGAGGGTGCGCAGGTGGTGGACGACCGGTTCACGCTGAGCTGGCGGATGCTGTCTCAGCCGGATCCGATCCCCGGGCCTCTGCCGACCGCCGACGCCCCCTACGAGTCCACGGCCCTGCGCCTGGAGCAGATCACTCCGTTCGTGGTGATCGCACTGACGGATGGCGACGGCCGCCGACGCGAGACCCTGGTGGTCGCGGACCTGCTCGACGACGTGCCTGGTCGGGGCGACGCGATCGTCGCCGCTCACCTCACTGAGCCCGGGGCGGTGGCGCGTTTCATACGGCTCATGCTGCAAGACGGGAACCTCACGTCGATCGGCACCGGCGGGGGCGGGGGCGCGTTCTCCTCGGCGTTCGGTGCGGGGGTCGCGGAGAACGGTGCCGGACTGTTGGAGCTTCTCGTGCGGGCGTCGGCCACGAACCGGTCGGGGCTCGTGGACGTGGAGCGGGTGCTGCGGCATGTGCCAGAGGATGCGCGCGGCAACGCTCTGCCGCCGGGCTTCGCCGAGGTGTGGGCGGCAGTCACGGAAGCGGCGGGTGTGGAACGATGACGGGTCTCGACGTCGACGCGGTGATGCGCGGGCTCAAGGGCTTCCAGCAGGACGCGGTGGAGCATGTGATCGACCGTTTCTACGGGTCAGGGCGTGCGGACGGCAGCGGGCGGTTCCTCGTCGCCGACGAGACCGGGTTGGGCAAGAGCGTGATCGCGCGGGGGATCATCGCCAGGGCCATCCAGGAGCTGAACGACGTCGACGCGGTGAAGCGCATCGACATCGTGTACATCTGCAGCAACGCCGACCTCGCCAACCAGAACCTGCAGCGTCTGAACGTCACCGGCGACAAGCACCTCGCGATGGCGACGAGGCTCACGCTGCTGGCGCGGGAGAGCCGCAAGCTCGCAGCCCCCGAAGACACGGGCCGCAAGAAGGTGAACCTTGTCTCCTTCACCCCTGGCACGTCGTTCAAGGAGGGCGGCTGGCGGTCGGGCAACGGCGACGAGCGGGCGCTGCTGTGCGTGCTGGCGGAGGATGCGCTCGGGGTGGACGAGGACGAGCCGACGCGCTGGCTCTTCCAGGGGGCTGTGCAGTCGGCGAGAAACTTCGCGGGGCGGGTGCAGTGGACGCGGGACCGCCTGGGTGAGGACGGCGCCGATCCCGAGATCGCCAGGCGGTACCAGGAGGCGATCGTCGGGGACGACCTGTGGGCGCGGTTCCTCGAGCTCCGCGAGGAGGTCCGTGTCCTGGGCGATCGCCCGACCCGCGGTCGACTGTGGCACGAGGTGATGGAGCTCGTCGCGAAGCTGCGTCGGCATCTGGCCCGTGCCGGGGTGGACGCTCTGCAGCCTGATCTGGTCATCCTCGATGAGTTCCAGCGCTTCCGCCCGCTCCTCGATCCGATGACCGAGGGCGGTGAGCTCGCCCACGACCTCTTCAATGCCGAGGGCGTCAGGGTCCTGCTCCTCTCGGCGACCCCGTTCAAGCCCTATACGACGGAGGCTGAGGTCGGCGAGGACCACAATGCCGATTTCCTCAAGCTCATCGAGTTCCTCACCGACAAGGACGCCGTCCGTGTCAGGTCGGTCAAGGATGCGCTCGACGCGCACCGTCTCGCCCTGATCACCGACGGCGATGCGACGGCATCCGCTCGCCGGGTGCGTGAGGTGCTGCTTCCGTACCTGTCGCGGTCGGAGCGGCCGCCGCTCGCGCGCAACCAGGACATGGTGGTCGACCGTCCACTCGACGGCGGGGTGCCGACGGCGGCGGAGATCTCCGACTGGGCGGCGCTGCATCGGCTGGGCACGCATCTCGGAGCGCGGGTGGATCTGGAGCAGTGGAAGTCGATCCCGTATTTCGCCTCGTTCATGGACACGTACAAGTCGGGGAGCAGCGTGCGGGACGCGTTGGGGCGCGACGATGTCACGGTCCGCGAGCTGCTGGCCGCAACGAGAGGGCTGACGCGTGACGAGGTGAGTGCGCGGGAGGAGCTCGATCTCGGCAACGGGCTGCTGCGCGCGTTGGCCGCCGACACGATCGGGCGCGGGTGGTGGAAGCTGCTCTGGATGCCGCCGTCGATGCCGTACTTCCGGCCAGGCCCGGTGTTTTCGAGTGTGGGGGATGTCACGAAGCACGTCGTGTTCTCGGCGTGGAACGGGGTGCCGACCGCAGTCGCTGGCCTGCTCAGCCATGAGGCGGCTCGCCACGCGTATGCGGGTTCGGAACTGTCGACCGATTCGACGAGCAGCCGTCTGACGTGGGCGATCGGCGAGACGGGGCGGCCTACGCAGATGAACTCGCTCGCACTGTTCTGGCCGCATCCAGCTCTGGCCGAGTCGTGGGATCCGCTGCGGGCGGCTCGTGCGGCCGGGGGCTCGTCGATGCGGAAGGGTTCACGGCGAGCGCCGCCAGCGACGATGATGCGGCAGAGCCGTCACATGCCTTCTTCGCGACACCCGGTGCGGTGCCGACCGGCGTGAACGCCCTGTCGGTCCTGCGGGTGCTGGATGCGCGGTCTGGCCGTTTCGCGGACTATGTGCGGGCGGCAGTCGAAGCGATGGATCAGGACCCCCGTGCACACCGTGACCTGGCCCGTTTCGGCGCGCACGCTCCTGGGTCGATCGCGTATCGGGCGTTGCGCGGTGCCGCGTCGGCGGATGCGACGGAGGCGGGTGTGTGGCATGCGGCGTGGGTGCTGTCGCTCGGTCTGCGTTCGCTTTTCGCACGGCCGGATGCCGCGGCTCTCCTCGACACCGTGGGGGTCCCGGGTGCGCACTATTGGAGCGCCGTGCTGGACTACTGCGCGGACGGGAACCTGCAGGCGGTCATCGACGAGTACGTGCACCAGTTACGCAGTGATCTCGGCGGCGGGCTGCTCGACGACGACGGGCTGTGGAAGATCGCGGCGGGTGCGGCGTCGGCGGTGCGAACGAACGCGGCGACGCTGCGCGGGCACGAGGCGACTGCCGAGCGTGCGCAGATCCCGTTCCCGACGAGGTTCGCGGTGCGGTACGGCGGCACCGGCACGGACGCCGACGAGAAGGTCGCCGCGCGTCAGAGCGAAGTGCGAGCCGCGTTCAACAGCCCCTTCGCGCCGTTTGTGCTGGCGTCGACGAGCATCGGCCAGGAGGGGATCGACTTCCACTGGTGGAGCCACGCCGTCGTGCACTGGAACCTGCCGTCGAACCCCGTCGACTTCGAGCAGCGCGAGGGCCGGGTGCACCGGTTCATGGGCCATGCCGTGCGCAAGAACGTGGCAGCCGCGCACTGGGAGGAGGTGCTGTCATCGTCGGAGGGGGCATGGGACGCGGCGTTCGCTGCTGCTCTCGCGTCGCCCGAGACCGAACAGCTCGGCCAGTTCGCGCCGTGGTGGGTCTACGAGGGGGACGCCCGGATCCACCGGCGGATCGCCTCGTTCACGTTGAGCCGCGACCACGACAAGTACGAGCGGCTGCTGGACGCCTTGACCCTGTACCGCCTCACGCTCGGGCAACCCCGACAGGAGGACCTGCTGCGGTTGATGACGCAGGGTAGCGGGGAACGCGACCTTACGGCGGGGGCGATCGATCTGCAGCCACCCGCAAAACAGGGCCTCGGGTAGTGCACGATGCCACTCCCAAGGGAACCCCTCACGCCGATGCCGATCCTCGCTCCATCAACGCCCAGGGACACGAGCGGTCTCCATAGGCGCGAGCTGGCTAATTGCTGATCAGTGCCGACGGCCCGGGATCTTCCACCTCCGTCGCCTTCGTCCCTTCGACTGCCATCCAGGCGATGAGGCGCACGTCGTCGAGCGCGATGGGCGGGAGCGGTTCGACCTTCTCGGCGGGCTGGATGCCAAATCCGTCGAGCACCTGGAGGATCGCGTCGACTACAGCTTCGGGCTTCCCGGGGGTGCGCAGCGCAGCTCGCATCGCCTTTCTTGCCTTGGCGGTCGGCACGGTGTTGAGTCGCATTATGGTCTGAAGCTGTGCCGCGCCGAGGTGTCCGCCGTTGTTCAGGATAGTCTCACGCGCGTCGCGGAAGGATGTCGGGATCTCGGCGGCGAGGGCGTTCGGGTCAGTGGAGCGCATCCACTCGTCGTGCGCATCCTCCTGTGCGAGTGCCCATGCCTCGTAGGCAGCGCGGAACGCCCCGTCGGGCAGGGAACGCGGCCTGTCAGGCCCACCGGGGTCGGCCGTGACGAGCGAGATCAGGGTGTCGTCGACCACGACCCGACCATCCTCGTCGGCAACGGGCTGCCAGGCGTCGTCGGCATTCACGTTGCGGAACCAGATGTGGCCGGTGTCACCCATCTTTATGCAGAAAACGAAGGAGCGGCCGGAGACGGCGGGGTTCACGAATCCGCTACCGATGCCGTAGGGCAGGTCTTCGAGTCGCCCGCGAAGGGTCTGGTCGGCGTCGAGCGCATTGGCGAGGCGTCGCCGGTACTCCTCTCCCGAGCCCGCGGCCGAACCGCCGCCCTGCTCGATGAGTTCCTCGATCTCGCCGACGATTGCATCGGGGTCGTAGTGCTCCTGCGGTGGGTAGTGGGATACGCCGGGAAGCACCTTGCCCGCGCCGATCGCGGCGTCAGCTTGCCGGAGCTTGCGGATCAGGGTCTGCTCGAGCCCGAGGAATTCGTCGAGATGCTCAGCGGGGAAGAAGACGTCAAGTTCGATGGACTTGTGCTGGCTGCCGATGCGGTCGACGCGCCCGTGGCGCTGCACGATGCGCATCGGGTTCCACGGCAGGTCGTAGTTGACGATATGCGCGGCCTGCTGAAGGTTCACGCCTTCGGCGAGCACGTCGGTCGTCAGCAGGATGTCGTAGAGGTCTTTCTCCACTGGTGTTCCATCGGTCTTGAGCGCTCCTGCCGTCCGCGGAGCGAAGTTTGCCACCGCCTTCGCTCGGGCCGTCTGGTTGATCCCTCCTGTCTTACCTGACGCAAACTCGCCGATCACCGCAGGCGCGACCCGGCCTCGGTACGCTGCGAGCGGCGAGCCGTCCGGCACCGCGTCCAGCGCGTGGATGAGCCGCTCGTGTAGGTCGCGGATGGTGTCGGCGTAGGTGGAGAAGACGATGACCTTCCGCCGGTCGCCGCTGGGTGCGCTCGTCACGGCGGGTTTGTCGGCGTCGGCCGAAACTCGCTCCAGCTCTGCGAGGAGCGCCGTAACCTTCGGTTCACCGTCGTGCGCTGCGGTCTTGGCGAGCGACTGGAGTTGACGGATTAGTACGAGGTCGCGCTCGACATCTGATGCCAGCAGCTCTGCGTCGTACAGTTCAGCAGGGGTGGCTTGATGCTCAGCATCCTCGTCGAGACCGGCGACGATTTCGTCCAGGTCTTCCGACTCGGAGTTCACGTAGTCCCGCAGCGCGCCGCCGACGAGCACGGTGCCCTTCCCGAGCGCCGAGAGGAACGCCTCGTGCGTCTGGATGAGCACGCCGAGTGTGCCGGCGAGCGCGGTCGGCGAGGATTCGAGCCGCTTGAGCAGCGCGGAGCGCAGCAGCCCCATGTTCGAAACCTCGGTCTTGTTCAGGTCCTCGGTCGTCAGATACCTACTGGGAACGTACCGGGCAAGCAGGAGCCGCCCGGGGTCGCTGCGGCGCACGCTGAACGACGCGACGTGCGCCTCATCCTCGGGGATGTCTAGCGCGTAGGTGACCGCATCAACCAACGCCTCACCCGGCCCATCAAGCTGATAGTCCACACGACGCACGTCGGCGTCGGGGAACTCGACCGGGATCTTCTTGCCTCCCGGCCCGGCGATCGTCTCGCCGCGGTAGTTGTCCTTGACGAACTTCCTGGTGCGCCGCACCGCGACCTGATCCATCAGGTCGAACAGGTGCGCGGGCGTCAGCGCCTCGGGATCGAGGGCCTGCGCGTCACGGATGTACTTGCGGATCGACGGAATGCCGATGGAGGCGAAGCGCGCGTCGTCGCGGATGAAGTACTTGACCAGGGTCTCCAGGTCGATGAGCGAGTTGTTCACTGGCGTGGCGGTCAGCAGCACGACCTTCTTCGGGTGCCGCCCCGCGAGAATGATCCGATCCAGCGCCTCCGAGCGCGCAGCTCCCGCGTTCCGCAAGTTGTGCGCCTCGTCCACGATCACCAGCGCAGCGTCCTCGGCGCGCTCGTAGAACCCGAGATGCTCGGGGTGCTCCGGATCCATACGGCTGCGGATCTCCTCGTAGGAGTGCACCGAGACACGACGGGAGATGTCGTACCTCTCCAGCACCGGATCCCACACCGATGCCTTCAGCGCTGCGGGAGCTGCGACGAGCACACGCTGACGCTGCTGCTCGGTGGCTGCGGCGATCACTTCGAGCGCGAGGAAAGTCTTACCAAGACCCACTTCGTCAGCCACCAGCACGCCGCCGACCTCCTCCAGCAGCCGCCTCATCCGCTTCACACCGTCGGCCTGGAACCGGGTCAGCTCGAAGCGCGTCGGACCAGCCTGCTCGTCATCGAGATGCTCGCCGTAGCGGGCCAGCAACATGCGGAGGAAGACGCTCCACGGGGTGTGCTCGGCCCACAGCGGCTCATACAACCCGGCGAGGTCGAAGGCTTCGGAGTCGGCCCAGCACTCCTCGAACCAGTCGATCACCTGCGGCGTCGACCCGTGCTGCCCAGACGCGCCCACGTTCAGCTCGGCGTTGCGCGTGAGCCCGGCGTAGGTCAGGTTGGACGACCCCGCGAGATACGCAGGATGCGTCGGGTGGTGGCTGATGAACGCCTTGCCGTGCAGGAACCCGCCCGTGTAGCGACGGATCTCCACAATCGGCTCACCGCGCTCGTCGGCGGCGCGCAGCCACTCCACGAGCCGCTGCGCCGACTGCGTAGCCCGAAGCTCGAACCCGAGCGCGTCACGCTCCGCCTTCAACCAGCGCACATGATCGGTCAGCGCCGCATCGAGCCGCTTCTGCATCGTCGCATCCGCATCCACCGGCAGCAGCGGATCGGGCACCGGGTCGGCCCCGAGCAGGATGCGGATGCGCGGCAGCTTCTCCAGCTCATCAGCGAGCATCAGGAACCCCGCCGGGTTGATGTAGGCCGTCGCAATCGCGGCGCTCGGCGGAACAGCCAGCGCCTCCCGATTCACCCGGAACAGACGACGCACCTCCTCACGCACCGTCATCGGCGGCGCGATCCGATTCGTCGCGAAGACGGGAAGCTGGTCTGTCATGCCGCGTCCTTCCACTGCTCGTAGTACGCGAGAACGCGCTCCAGCCGCGCGGCGTAGTTCCAGCCGCGATGGAAGGTCGCGAAGACGTGCTCCACCTGCTCCGACGTCAGCCCGTAGAGGAGGGACACGAGCGCGTCGAGTTCCGCGATGAGTTCCGTCTTCGTCGGCTCGGCGTTGGCCGTCCCCACCTCGACGCCGACCTCCTCGGCCCACGCCTTGTACCGCGCATCCACTGCGGCGAGGCGACCAGCCACGTTCACGACCCGGTCGGCCAGCGCAGTTTCCGGAACATACTCGGGGATCGGAAGCCCATTGAAGATGTGCAGGTTCATGTGAAGCTCGACGTACTTCCTGGCGTACCAATCAAGCGGAACCGACGACAGTACGCCAAGCAGATACGCCTCAGCCTTCGCGTCGCCGTTCGCACGGAATGCATATGGGGCGCTGTTCACAAGCACAGTCTTTGGCGCTACCAGCGCCGCAATAGAAGTTCGCGTATCGGTGGAACGAGCCACGTCTCGGAACGCGATGCGCGGATGACAGAGCGGGAGTGTGGCCGCGTCGGCAGCCCAGGACGCAGACTTCCCGAAGAACGCCGACGACTTCAGCCCTATCTGACGCTGCCGCTTGGCCTGGAGCGCAGCCTCAACCCTTGCGGGGTTGGCCCACGCATACACCTCGGCCGTCTCCGGAGTCCACAAGTCGAAGCCTGCGCCTCCGCGGACCGGAAGCTTCCCTGGAGCCTGTGATCCGTCGTCAAAGGTCGGCCGGTCGTTCGTTGCGTCAAACTCTCGGACGGGCCGGAAGTCCCAGCCACGCCGCTTCGCATCGAGCCGAGGCGCGTCACGGAGCTGAGCAAAAACATCCACACTCATTGGATCGGGAAGATTGGGAAGTGCTGCGGTCGCGCTAGCGGCCGTGAGAGCGGCGAAACGAAGCTCGCCAAGCACGTCCCGCCCGGCCAGGAACTCGCGCTCGTTGTAGAACGGACCCGCGAGGCGGACCGCCCCGCCGCTCTCATCGTCTCGGCGAATCGCACTCAGCGCGAACGAATACCGGCCATCGACGTTCTCGAAGACCCAGTTCGCGCTGTTCGTTAGAGTCACGACCTCTGTGACTGCCTTCGGCATCAAGTTGGCGCGCCATTCTCCGTTCCCTGCTGCGTTCATCAACGACCGCGGTGTGATGAACGAGAGCGCGCCGCGTTCTCGAAGCAGGTGCCAAAAGCGCCATGCGAACGCCTGGTAGAGGTCGACATCACCTGTGCCAAGGCCCGGATACGGGCCAGCGAGCAGCACCTTCCGAAGCGCATCGACCACATCGATCTCGCGTTGCAGTTCAGGCAACAGGTCTACTCGCTCAGAGCGGAGGCGCGCGATCTCTGCCTTTAGCGCGGCAGGCTTCAGCCCGAGCAGACCGGGCCGCACGCGCAGCCAGAACTTCGGTTCTTCGACCATCACCTCTTCCCAGGGCGGGTTCCCGACGAGAACGTCGAACCCCGGCCGCTCTCGAAGGAACACCTCGGGGAACAGATACGGCATGTGCGCGGGCTGAAGCGGATCGACGGCCTCACGCACTTCGCGCATTGCTGCGAGAGCAGTGAACTGCTCGGCGTCCCACGCCTCGTCAATCGTCACGCCGAGACGCTTGGCGACAGCCACGTCGAAGATCGCCTTCGCCGGAGCCGCTGCGTCGCGTGCCTTGGCCAGCATCTCCGCACCGGCCGCGACCTCCGACTTGTCGGCCTCGGAAGCGTTCGCGTAGTCGATGAGAAGGTCGCGTGCGGCCGTCAGCGGCTCGCGGATGATCTGCTCGAACAGGCCGTCGGCCTTCAGCGCGTCCATCGCCTCGTCGATGGTGCCGATGCCGGTGAGTGAGTTGGCGAGGACGAGTCCGTGGTCGAGGCTCGACATCGGCAGGCCGGGCACGAAGGTGTGAATCCAGAGTGCGAGCTGTGACAGCTCGACGGCGAGCGGGTTGATGTCGAGGCCGTAGATGCAGCGGCGGGCGACCTGGCGGCGCAGGAGCTGGCCGTCGGTGATCGCCTTCGCGCCGTCCGTGTCCTGCCCGAGTGCCTCGCGTGCCTTCTCCGCGAGGCGCGCGAGTTCGGCGCGCACGCCCGGCACCTCGGTGGCGGTGAGGAAGTCGCGCATGCCGCGCTCGATCTTGTCCACGGCGGCGACCAGGAAGTGCGCGGAGCCCATCGCGAGGTCCGCGACGCGGAAGTCGAAGAAGGCGTCGGCGGCCTGGCGTTCCTTGCCGTCGTCCATCAGCGTCTTGATGCGGTCGAGGTGGGCCTTCAGCGCGGGTTCGACCGACCGCTCAATGAGGTGATCCACCACGATCTTCGGGGTGTAGTACGAGCCGGTCGCCTTGCGCTCCCCCGATGCCGAGTGGAAGTATGGACTGCCCGCGGGCGCGACGACCTCATCGTCATCCTTTGCGGGAACGTAGGCGCCGTTCCGATCGACGGTGAGGTCCTGCTCGGCGAGTGAGAGGCTGGATTCCAGTAGGCCCTCGTAGATGGTGCCGAACTCGCGCACCTGGAGGCTGCGGAAGTCGACCGGCCCCCAGGTCTGGTCGACTGTCTCCTCGCTGAGGAGTTCGTGGAGGGCGGGGCCGATCACGCTGTCAGTGAGCTTGACGCGGGACAGCAGCGCGCCTTCCTCGGTGGCCGGGTCGAACAGGCTGCCGCCGTAGGCGGGCACCTCCCAGCGAGAGTTGCCGTGGAAGATGACCTCCCACACCTGCGTGAGGTCCGACCAGATCGCGGCCGACTCGGTGGAGAACTGGTCAGGGCTGGTGCCGATCTCTCGGGTGATGAACGCCTGGAGCGAGTTCGCGTCGTAGTGGTCATCGCGGCCCGCGGGCAGCAGCTCGGTCGCCTCCCCGTATGCCTGGAACAGCAGCCGGAACAGGACGCGCATCGTCAGGCGATACGCCATCTGAAGACCCTGAGCATCGAGCGCGAGCCCGAGCGTCGGGAGCTGGTCGGCGATGGCGAGCGCGACCCGAGGCACCACCCCCTCATACACGCGGTCGCGCAGTCGCGTGCCGAGGTCGGCGGCGTACTTGCCCGAGCCGTCGAGGATCTGCTGCGCGGAGCCGTCGGCGTCGAGCGCATCGGCGGAGAAGATGAGGGTGAGCAGTGCGGCCTGCTCGGGCGCGAGCAAGTCCAGGTCCAGCTCGAAGTAGGTCTCGGACTGGCCGCGCTGGCCGACGCCCACGCCGTCGCGTCCGGGGTAGAGCCGCAGGGTGGACTTGCGCAGCGCGATCACCCACGGCACGTCCTCGCGGCCAGCGATCTCCAGTGCCTTGGCGACGGGCGTGAGCTGATACGTCGTGGACTTCCGATCGAAGTGCTCGTCGTCGCGCAGCAGCACGGCGACTGCACGCCGCGGACCGGTCAATGTGCGCAGGACGAGCAGCCGCTCCGATCCGGCGGGCTCGGCATCGAACCCGAGCGCAGTCACCAGCTCGATGCCGCGCTTGGGCAGGATCGGCGTCGCCTTCTTGCCCGCCGACTCCCAATCGGGGCGGCGAGGCACATCGCGGTTCAGGTGATAGGTGGCGAACAGGAAGTGGTTGGAGAAGCCGTCTGTACCCGCCGACGACATCGCCTCCTGGATGGCACGAATGCGCCCGTGAGCAGCAAGTCCGTTCTCCTCCTCCAGTACAGACTGAAGCTGGCGCTCCGCCTGACCGACTGTGACGGGACCGATAGGCGGTGCGCCCGCGGACGGGTAGTGAAGCCATACGCCGTCCGGAGCGACAGCGGCGACGATGAAGCCCATAGGAGCCCGCGTGCCCCGCGACCGCCAGAGATCGTCGAGTATGCCTTTCGTCGGCCGCGCGGTTAGATTAGCGACACCGACCTGGATCGCCCCCGCCCCAGCATCATCCCGACCAAGAACAACGATGGCGTCGGCAGCGCCTGAGGGCAGGTCCACCCACGCAACCGTGCTCGATCCGTCTAGCTGCAATGCCGGCACGTTCCCCGCTCCCTCCACACTGACCCAAACTCCACACCTTGCAGCACCGCTAGGTTGTCACCGAACGTCGCCAATCGTTGGATCGCGATGTGGCGGCCTCGAAGATCGTTTGAGTTCCTCCTCGCTGATCCTACCGACCCCAGTCGGACCACAGCCGTCGACGCTGATTGCCCGCGCATTGGGCTCCTGTTGGATCACCCGCTGGCGCGCTCGGTCCGACCGCCCGCGGCATCGCCAGGACGTCATTGCGGACAGAGGCCCTGGGGTCGCGGCCCGTCCTCGCTCGTGCATAGCGATGTACGGATTCCACACGGCTCGGGTGCCCCCAGAGCGAGTGGGCGAAGGCGGAGCGCTCGACCTCGACTCACGCTCGTCACGCGACACCGCCGCCAAACCGCTCCCCTGAGCTCACCTGCTGCGCCACCCGCCGCAACGCCAACAACAACGGCTCCACCAACACCGACCCCAGCACCACGTACCGCACCGCGGCCTCCGCCGACTCCTCCGGCACCCCCGCGATCTCCGCATCCGCGATCCGCCGCGCACTCGCCAGGTACTCCGCCATCACCGCCTCCGGCACCGTGAACCCGACGCGCTCCAGCCCCTGCAGCGCCCGCGCGACCGCATTCAACACGGCCGGATCACACATCCCCGGCTTCCATCCGAGTTGGGCGGCGAGCGCCTCGGCCCCGGCGAGGTCCAACGACTCAACGGCCGGCGGGGTGATCGCGGCATGCGCGGTCCCCAGCAGCTCGTGCGGGTTCGCGGGCGGATCATCCAGCGCCGCGACCACCCGCCGCGTCTCGGCGATGCTCACGCCTGCGTCGAGCAGTGCCCGGATGACGCGCAGCCGCTCGACGTGCTTCTCGCCGTACGAGGCCTGCGTCGCGGAGGTGCGCTCCCCCTCGGGCAGCAGCCCCTCGCGTAGGTAGTACTTGATCGTCGGCACGGTCACGCCGGTCTGCGCTGACAGTTCGGAAATCCTCATGGCCACCTCTTGACTTCGATAGTAGCGCTATCCATTATGGATAGCATCGCTATCCATTATGGATAGCATCGCTATCCATACGAGGAGTCGCCATGTCGAAAGTCGTCACGGGTCGCATGACCCACCGCCACGAAGGCGAGCTCGTCGTGTTCCACATCGGGATGCAGATCAACCGGTGGTGGCGCCCCGACCTGTGGCTGCCCGCGTTCGTCGCCATGCCGCGCATGCTCCGCGAGCTCAGCACCGAGCCCGACTCCGGGCTGCTCGGCTACCATCTCCTCCTCGGATCGGGCGGCCCCTACGTCGTGCAGTTCTGGTCGTCGGTCGACAAGCTCTACGCCTATGCCTCGAACCCGGACCAGCAGCATCGTCCGGCATGGACGGCCTTCAACCGCGCCGCCCGCAAGGCTCCGGGAGCGGTCGGCGTGTGGCACGAGACATTCCTCGTCGACACCGCCGAGAGCGTGTACGTCTCGACGAAGCGCATGGGCCTCGCAGCCGCGACGGAGCACGTTCCCGTACCGCGACGCCACCACCGTGCGCAGGCGCGATTCACGGACGGACGGACAGTGGCCCCCGCGGCAGCGCCCGCGCACGACCCAACGGCGTGAGGCAGGTCGCGCTCAACGTCCGGACGGACGGCGAGGTGCGGATGGCATGCGCCCCCGGCCACGGCTCCGGCGACGCGCGATCACTCGCGCCACCGCGCGCACGAGCAGGAACGCGAGCACGAGGATCACGACCGCGACCGCTGCGGTGATGGCGAACCCGGTCCAGCTGAAGAACGACGCGTCCATGCCTGGATCCTAGCGCTCCGCATGCTCCTGGGCAGGTCCCTCGAATATATTGCATACGTCGTCGTATGAGGTCTTCAATTGGTCACAGGCGCGCAATTGATCTGATCGGAGAGAACGTGCGCAAACACCTCAGACTCGCCAGCCTGCTCACCGCTGCGATCGTCGGCTCATCATCCCTCGCAACCGTCCCGGCCGCCTCCGCGGATACCGGTGCGGACGGAACCGACCTCGCGACCGAGGAGATCGTCGCGCTGGTCACGGAGGTCGCGCCCGTGCCCATCACCGCTGCCCAAACGACCGAGAGTTCCGAGCAGATCGTGGCCACCCTCGACGGCGGCGGAAAGGCCACGATTGCCGCGGCACCGGACGACGGGATCTCCGTCCTCTTGCCCGACGGTGAGGAAACGATGTCCGTGTCGCTTCCCGGCGCTGGCCACCTTGATGACGCGACCGTCGGAGAGGACGGGTCAGTGACCTATCTCGGCGACGCGAACACGCCATCGATCAACGTCATCGCCGGCGAGGAGGAGATTCGCGCGAGCGCGATCATTAGGGATGCCTCGCAGACCGAGCGCTTCGAGTACGACTTCGGCGGAGGGGTGTCGGTCGAGATCCAGCAGGACGGGAGTGCGATCGCCTTTACGGCCGAAGAGGTCACCGACCCAGACACCGGCGTGACGTCCCTTGTCGAGAAGATCGTCGCCGACGTCGCGGTGCCATGGGCGCGGGATGCCGCCGGCGTCAACGTGCCGACACGATACGAGTCATCCGGATCGGCTCTGATCCAGGTCGTCGAGCACCGCGGCGGCGACTACGCGTACCCGATCGTCGCGGACCCGACGTTCGACCGCCCCAACTTCTTCCAGTACCGCATGCGATTCAACCGAGCGGAGACGGCCATCATCTATGACAAAGGCCTTGGCACCCTCGGAGGACTCGCATGCGGGACCATGGCACCCGTCTGCCTCCTCGCCGCGGGATCACTGGTGTGGAACGCCGGCATCGCTGAGAAGTCCCGACCGAAGAAGTGTGTGCAGGTGACGGCGACCCAGCCCTATGTCGTCCCCGGTCTTGTCTGGTGGGTCGATACCTACCGCGGCGGACCTTGCCGGTGAGGAACAGACGATGAAGCCCACGTGGTTCTCAACGATCACACGCCCTCGAAGCCATCTCATCGCGACCCTGTGCGTATGGGGCTGGTTCCTTGCGGTGCTCGTGGGAGCGAACTCCGTGCCCCAGCTCGCTCCGGCGCTCGAAGCGACTGCGGCGGCGGGCGCCGCTGTGTGGTTCGGCGCGATGATGAAGCGATATCGCAACGCGCGCCGTCATACCTCTCCGCCCGGGCCCACACCGTGAGCCACGGCCGGGGCTCCTGTCAGAGAGCGCGACGATGCCGGACAGCCGCTCGCCCGCGCCGGTCATGGAACCTCGACGCTTGGCGGCCTGACGTAAGGTACAGCGACGTCTTAACGGCAGGATGCAACCCGTAGGAGCGATTGTGAAGCAACCAACGAGACGAGCGATGGTCAGCATAGGATTCGTCGGCGCTGGCGTCATCGTCCTCGCCATCGTCATGGCGATTGCTGAGGGCTACATTTCAGACGCGGAGCACACGACTGGCAACCTCGCACCTGCTGCTCTGACTGGCCTGCTCGGCGCATGCCTCATGCTCGTCGGCTTCGGAAGCATCCTCCTCCGAAAGGAGTGACCAAGGGTCTACAGCTCTGCTCGATCGGCCCCGCTACCCATCAGGGTGGCGGGTCGCCCATACCCGCACACCGCTCGTTGATTCCACGCATCCCGAGCGCAGCCGTGTAGTCCCGGACCCGCGAGTTTTCAGGAACATGAGCTTCATGCCCCAGATGGGGCCGTTCCAAATCCAGCTCGGATCAGCCGCCCTTGGGTACGCGGCGGTCTGGCTCGGGGCCACAACCTGGAACAGCTCATCCCCTCGCACCTGACACCGCGTTTGCACCCAGTCTCGCGGGCTGGTCTGCTCGCAGGTGGCGGAGGGCGACCTCTCAGCCCGCGCAGGTCAGACCGCGGCCGGCGGCTCCGTCAAGACGACGTCACCGCCACACTCGTCGCCGGCATCACACGCCGAGCGGGTCATGGCTTCCATCGTGAATTGCGCACGGACACGGAGCGATCGGCGAGGTTGACGCCGGTCATAAAGGCAAGGAGCCCGATCACGAGGTACACGGCAAGCGCATCTCCAGCCGGGCTGTCGAGGTTGCCCGACGAGCCGAACCACGCAAGGACCCCGAACCACACCAGAACGGGAACGATGGCGAGAAGAGTGCCGAGCCTGCTGCCGACCCGCCCCACCAACGCCCCCCAGAGGAGAAGAGCCACGCCCACCGCGACAAAAAGCATGATGTCCACCTCTAGCAGTTCCTCACCCACGGCCACCACACGCCCGCCGGCCCCGACACGATGCCGCGGGATCGGGTTCGCTGTGTCATGCGACACATGGAAGCATACATATGAGGTCACAACCGATATTCTCGCCTCGAGGTACCCGACGAGTGCAGCGTGGAGAACCGCAACCGTCGCGCCGCACAGCAATCCAGCGAGAGACTCAGCCCGCCGCGATCCCCCGCAGCAACCGCACCACCGTCTCCTCCACCCGCTCCGCACTCAACGGCTGCCCGATCAGGGCGGAGTACGAGGCGATCGCGATGAACTCGTCGGCGACTGCGGCGGCATCCACGTCGGCCCGTACGTCTCCGTCCGTGCGTCCGCGGGAGATCCGCTCCGCCACCCACTCCCGGATCGGCGCCGCCAGCCGCTCGTTCAAGACGAGCCCCAGCTCCGGATCAGCCGCCGTCACCTCGATGAGCGCCCGCGCCAGCGAGACGCCCTCGGGTCGAGCCAGCCCCGCGGACACCGCCGTGAACCACGCACGCAGGTCCGCGCCGAGGTCGTCCGTCATCGGCACCACCGCGTCCGCCCCAGGGACAGTCCCCTCACGCAACGCCTCGCCGAGGATCGCGGCCTTCGACGGCCACCACCGGTAGATCGTCTGCTTCGACACCTCCGCCTCAGCCGCGAGACCCTCGATCGTCACGGCTTCGTACCCGTCTGCGGCGAGCGCGCGGCGCATCGCCTCCAGCACGGATTGGCGGGCCTTTTCACTGCGAGGACGGGGCACCTTTCGAGCGTACAGAGGCGTACACTGGAACATAAGTAGACGCACCGTTGCGAAACTACGACGGCACCCGAGCAAGGAGAAAGAGCATGGCCCTCACCGCACACTCCACCATCGGCGACTGGATGAACGACCCCACCGGCGGCCCACTCATCCGGGGCCTCTTCGAGCAGACGGGCGCCGACCCCGACCTCCTCACCCCCTTGCTCGGACTCCCCCTGCAGCAACTCGTCGCCATGAGCCAGGGCCAGCTCCCGCAGTCGGTCGTCGACGACCTCGTGCGCGCCGCGAACAACGGCGAGATCCCCGAGGACGACGCCTCCGAGGGCTGGACCGAGAAGGTCACGGCGGGGCGCTTCGCCGGCAAGACCGTCATCGTCACGGGTGCCGCCTCCGGCATCGGCAAGGCCACCGCCTCGCGCATCGCCCGGGAAGGCGGTCGGGTGATCGCCAGCGACATCGCCGCCGAGAAGCTCGACGCCTTCAAGGCCGAATTCCCGGACGCCGACATCGTCACTGTCGCGGGCGACCTCACCACGCAGGACGCGATCGACGCCGTCGTCGCCGCCGCGGGCGACCGCATCGACGGGCTTGCGAACGTCGCCGGCATCAACGACGACTTCTCCCCCGCCGGCGAGACCCCGGATGCCGTGTGGGACCGCGTCATCGCGATCAACCTCACCGCGCCGTTCAAGCTCATGCGCGCGGTCATCCCCGTCATGGAGAAGGCCGGCCGCGGCGCGATCCTCAACGTGTCGAGCGAGGCGGGCCTGCGCGGCAACGCCTCGGGCAACGCCTACACGGCCAGCAAGCACGGCATCATCGGCGTCACCAAGTCGGCCGCGTTCATGTACGGGCCGACGGGCATCCGCGTGAACTCCGTCGCCCCGGGCGGCGTCGCCACCGGCATCCCGATGCCCCCGCACATGTCCGAGTACGGCTCCGGCCGCCTCGCCCCGTTCCAGCAGGCCATCCCGACCGTCGCGACCGCTGAGCACCTGGCCGCATCGATCACCTTCCTGCTCTCGGACGACGCCGTGAACATCAACGGCGCCATCCTCGCCTCCGACGGCGGCTGGTCCGTGCAGTAACGCGACTCGGTGGAACCGACGCCCCCGCCGACCCGAACGGCGGGGGCGTTCTCCGTCTGGGTCAGCGCTTCTGCGGGAGGACCGCGGTGGCGAGGGCGGTGGCGATGACGCCGAGCGCGCCCACGCCGAGGAGCACGAGGCCCGCGGGCCAGACCTCTCGCGTGAAGACGTCGTAGCTGTCGCTGTACTCGACGATGTGCTCAACCGTCCCGACCCCCGTGAGACTGATGCCGACGATCAGGGCGACGACGGACACGCCCCACGCGACGATCCATCCGAGGCGGTTCGCGGCCAGCCGTCGCCGCTCCGCGCGCTCGGCCTCCTCCGCCTCTGGCGCGGTCCCCGACCGTGCGTCGTCATCGGTCTCGTGCGTCAGCTCGGATGTGGTCTCCATGGCCGCACGATATCGGACGGGGTCGGTTCCGGCGGGATGCCGGTCACACCACTCCGACACGACACCTGCGGAGTGGGCTGCGGTCGGGACGCTCGCCGACACGGTCGCCCAGGGCGCTCGTGTCGCCGTCACCTCCACCGACCAGCACGGCGCGCCTCGGAGCCGGTGATCGCCCCACCGCCCCGTTGCGGAAGCTGATCCCGCGCGGCGGCGCAAGCCCCTCCGCGGAGGCCTACCCTCGCCGTACCCTCGGCGGCATGTTGAAGATCGTGTCGATCGTGATCCGCGTGGACGACCTCCCGGCCCAGACCGCATTCTGGAAGGCAGCCCTCGACTACGTCGAACGAGACCCCGCGGAGGACGACTGGGCCGTACTCAAACCCCGCGACGCCGACGCACCGTGCATCGCGCTCGACGCGCACCACTCGGAGCGTGTGCTGCCGCCGCGCATCCACCTCGACATCTACGCGGAGGACCAGGCTGCCGAGGTGGAGCGCCTCGCCGGGCTCGGAGCACGGGAGGTCCACTGGGACGGTCGGCCCGACGACGCCGACTACATCATCATGGAAGACCCCGAGGGGAACCGCTTCTGCATCGTGGACCGTCCCGACTGGGGCGGGTGGAGTGCCGGGTGAGTCCGGAGCGTTCGTGCAGGACCCTGCGGGTGCGGAGTGCGAAAACGTTCCGGGGCGGGCGAGCTGAGGGGCATTACTGCATCCGCACCGGGGCAGCGTGGCGCGTAAGCCGTTGGCGAGTGCGAAAACGTTCCGGAGCGGGCGAGGCCAGGGACGTTTTCGCACTCGCACCGGGGCAGAGTGGCGCGCACGTCGTTGGCAAGTGCGAAAGCCTTCCGGTACTCGCGGGGCCCGGGACGTTTCTGCACCCGCACCGGCGTCCCGGACGGGCACCCGTGCAGGTAAGGGCAGAAACGTGCCGGAGCCGGGTGGCGGGAGGAGCGGTTCTGCACCTGCGCTCGGCGTCAGGGGCGAGGCGTGCGAGGTCGCTGGACGCGAAGGATCAGGGGGTATCCGGCGCGGTGGTGCGCTCCGCGGCGAGGGCGCGGCGATGCGCCGTCAGCGCCGCCCGGACCGCCGAGTAGATGATCAGCCACAGGAGCAGCAGCGCGAGGAGCGGGACGACCACGTAGACGAGAAGGAAGAAGACGGAGGCACCGGCGAACATCGCTCCAGCGTAGGGACGGTCGTGCTCCTCGGGAAGGCCCTGACACGGTTCGGACCGCCGCCTTCCGAACAGAGTGCGAGAACGCCCCGGAACTGGCGACGGGAGGTGCGGTTCTGCACCCGCACTCAAGGGGCGGGAGTCCCCCGCAGTGCGGAGTGCAAGAACGGACCGATGCGCACCTCGCGAAGGGCGCTTTCGCACCCCGCGGCGGCGCGTATACGAACCGTGATGGGGAGTGCGAAAACGAGCGGGAGTTCGCGCGGTGAGGCCCGGTTCTGCACTCGCACGAGCGGGGCTGAGATGTGGAGTGCGGAGGGGGACCGGAACTCGCGGAGAGAGGGACGTTTCTGCGCCCGCACCGGTGCGACACACCGGCGCCGCGCGAGGGCGGCCGGACTAAGCGCGGGGGAGGCGCGCGCGGGCGGCGCGGACGAGGGCGGCGTTGCTCGGGGCGTCGGTGCCGTCCGGGAGGAGGAGCGTGTCCTCCAGGCCGATCCGCGTATCGAGGCCGAGCTCCCCCGCGAGGTCGAGGGCGGGCCAAGCCGACAGCTCCTCGCCGTGCAGCAGGATCGGCAGGTCGGGCTCCTCGCGCGCCACTTGGGCGATCAGCCCTTCGGCGTGCGGACGGACGACGTCGGCGGCCTCCGCGGGAAGCTCCACGAGCACGCGCAGGCACGCACCGCGGACCGGGGAGACCCGCCACGCCTCGAGCCCCGCTGCGTCCCAGATGCCCGCTTCCACGCCGATCCCCCGTCGACGCAGCGCCGCGGCCACCTCGTCGGCTCCGGCCTCGTGCCAGTTCACGGAGGCGTAGTCGGGAAGTTCCGTCCAGCCTTCGATGGCCGCGAGCCGTCGCGACACGTCGGGCTCGGCCCAGGCTCCGGTCGTCACGCCCACGGGTATGCCCGGCGCCGCAGCACGGACGGCTCCGAGCCACCGCCGCACATCCTCGGGCGCCAGGGAGTCGCGGCCGGCGGCGTCCTTCGCATGCACATGGATCTCTGCGGCACCAGCATCCACGGCCGCCGCGGCGTCCTGGGCTACCACTGTCTCGTCGGCGCTCAGCCACGGATGCTCCGCGACATCCCTGGCACCGTTCACGCAGACCTGCAGGATCATCCGCGACTCACCACATGAGGTCGCGCGGGTGCGCCTCGTTCGGAGCCACGTCGTCGGACGGCCCCTCTTCCGTGCGCACGAAATGCTGCACCTGACGCGCTGTCGCCGCGCCACGGCCGACCTTCACCGCCTCCTCCATCGACTCGAAGCTGCTGCCCAGCGTGTGCGACTCGCCCTGGATCCGGTTGAACCAGATGCCGTTGCGCGAGAACGTCTCGATGTCTCCTGCGGCCATGCCCTGCCTTTCTTCTCCTCCTTTCTACGTCAGGCGACCGACGACGAAGAGGCCCTTGACATGTCATGTCGCCCACGGGCGCCGACCCACCCCCTGCCGTGCATCCCGGCCCGTTACGGACGGGCGCAAGGGGCCGGGTCAACCGCACGGGGCCGGGTCGGCTGCAGGAGGCACGCCGCTCGTTGACCCACCCCCTTGCCTGCATCCCGGCCCGTTGCGGACGGGCGCAAGGGGCCGGGTCGACCGCACGGGGCCGGGTCGAGGGTCCGACGGGGGTCAGGCGACGTCGAGGACCCAGGTCACGCCGAAGCGGTCGGTGAGCATGCCGAAACCGGCGGACCACGCGGAGGCGGCGAGAGGTTCGATCACCGTCGCCCCCTCGACGAGAGCGTCCCAGACGGGCTGCAGCTCATCCAGGGAGTCCGCTCGCAGCGACTGGAAGAAGGAGCGGTCCGTGATCGTCATCCCATTCTCACGACGGGTGGTGCCGGCAGTCGCGGCCGTGTCGTCCGATCCCGGGACGTCATACGCCATCAGGCGCACGGGCCCGTCGAGCTGGCCGAACACGAGCTTGTCGAACCCGGGAACACCCTCCGGCATCCCGAACTGGCCGTAGGTGGCCGCGGTCACCTCGCCGCCGAAGACCGACCGGTAGAAGTCGAGGGCCTGACGGGCCGTGCCGCGGAAGTTGAGGTGAGTGGTGGTCGTGAGAGTCATGGTGTCCTCCGTGTCCCGGTCCGCCGATCGGACCGCGTGATCCCACCGTCACAGAGGTAGAGGTCTGTTTCTGTCCTCTTTCCACCGCAGAATGGAGCCATGACCGGAAGCTCGTCGCGCATGCTCGCGCTGCTGTCCCTGCTGCAGGCGACGCGCGACTGGCCCGGCGGGGAACTCGCCGACCGTCTCGGCGTCACACCGCGCACGGTGCGCCGCGACGTCGATCGACTGCGCGCGCTCGGCTACCGCATCGGATCCGCCAAGGGCCCGTACGGCGGCTACCGCCTCGAAGCGGGGTCGGACATGCCGCCGCTTCTGTTCGACGACGAGCAGGCCGTGGCGATCGCCGTCGCCCTGCAGAGTGCGAGCGCGACCGGGGTCGAGGTCACCGAGGCCGCTCAGCGCGCGCTCGCGACCGTCCGTCAGGTCATGCCCTCACGCCTGCGCCACCGCATCGACGGGATCCGCTTCGACGGAGCACCGGCCACGGTCCGCGCCGACCCGGCCGTACTGGAGGCGGCGAGCGCGGCGGTACGCGACCGGAAGGTGCTCCGCTTCGACTACGGATCCGCGCGGGACCGCCCTCCACGGCGCACCGAGCCTCATGCCGTCGTGGCGCGCGAGGGCCGCTGGTACCTGCTGGCCTGGGACCTCGACGCGGCCGATTGGCGCACGTATCGCCTCGATCGACTGCAGCCACGCACGCCGACCGGGCCCTCCTTCACGCCGCGACCCCTGCCCGCCGCGGACGCACAGACCTTCCTCGCCGCCCGTGCCAAGGGCTCGACGACCGAGGACCGCTGGCCGTGCACGGGCGTGGTGGATATCGCCCTGCCGGCGCGGGACGTGGCGCCGTGGGTCGGAGACGGCGCCGTGGTGCCGCTGTCGGATGACTCGTGCCGAGTCACGGTCGGCTCCTGGTCGTGGACGGGTGTGCTCGCCGCGGTGGCCCGGTTCGACGCGCCGTTCACGGTGGTCGGGCCCGAGGCGCTGCGCGAGGCGGCGGGGGTGCTGGCGCAGCGGTTCGCAGCAGCGCACTCCTCCTCCTGACGCTGCCCTGCAGGGGAGTTATCCAGAGCCTTCGGGGAGATCCGTCCGTGCGGCCTCGCAATGTCGCCGAGCGATGGTTCACTGGACCCACGAATCGGAGAACTAGTAGTTCTACTACTTTGGACCTACCCTGAGGAGATGGGCACCGTGTCGAAGACCGAACTGAATCAACAGACCGCGCGGGTGCTGGCGCGCGTCACCGCCGGCGAGCACCTGACGGTGACAGACCGCGGGCGCCCGATCGCCGAGCTGTCGCCGCCCGCTGAGACGGCCTGGACACGCATGATCGCCAACGGGCGGGTGACGCTGCCCCGCGCGAGCGGTCCGCTCCGCCGCGCCCCCGTGCCGGATTCGCTGTCCGTGACGGAGATCCTCGGCGAGCTTCGAGCCGACCGGTCGTGATCTACCTCGACACCTCAGCAGCCGCGAAGGCACTCATCGAGGAAGGGGGGTCGGAAGCGGTCGTCCGCGCCTTCGCGGACGGCAGCGAGTTCGTCTCCTCGCGCCTCCTCGCCGTGGAGCTGCACGCGATCGCCGACCGCCGTTCCCTCGACCGTGAAGCCGTCGTCGACCTCCTCGACCGCGTCGCGCTCGTCTCCCTCGACGACGAGACGCTGACCGCGGCCACCCGGGCAGGCTCAGGGCTCCGCACTCTGGACGCTCTCCACCTCGCCGCCGCGCTCGAACTCGGCGACGTGGTCACGGCGCTCCTCACGTTCGACCGCGAGCTCGCCGCCGCCGCACGCGCGCAGGGCCTGACCCTCGCCGAGCTGCCATGACGCCGCCGCCTTCCCGTCCTGACGCCGTCCGACGGCACGCACGAGAGAACGGCCCCGACCGCGCCGGTAGACTGAAGACGCCCCGCCGGCCCCTTCCTTTGGAGTGCGCGTGACCACCGCCCCTGCACCTTCCCCCCAGCACGTCCCCGACTCCGTCGAGAACGCGATCGCGACGCCCGAGAAGGAGCAGCCGTACGGCGCCCTCGGGCTCAAGGACGACGAGTACGCGCGCATCAAGGAGATCCTCGGCCGCCGCCCCACCTCGGGCGAGCTGGCGATGTACTCGGTGATGTGGTCGGAGCACTGCTCCTACAAGTCGAGCAAGAACTACCTGCGCCGCTTCGGCCAGAAGGTCTCCGACGAGATGAAGGAACGCCTGATGGTCGGCATGGGCCAGAACGCGGGCGTCGTCGACGTCGGCGAGGGCTGGGCCGTGACCTTCAAGGCCGAGTCGCACAACCACCCGTCGTTCATCGAGCCCTTCCAGGGTGCGGCGACCGGTGTCGGCGGCATCGTCCGCGACATCATCTCGATGGGCGCCCGCCCCGTCGCCGTGATGGACGCCCTGCGCTTCGGTGCGATCGACCACCCGGACACCGCCCGCGTCGTGCACGGCGTGACCAGCGGCATCAGCTTCTACGGCAACTGCCTCGGCCTTCCGAACATCGGCGGCGAGACGGTTTTCGATTCCGTCTATCAGGCCAACCCGCTCGTGAACGCGCTCGCGGTGGGAGTGCTGCGCCACGAAGACCTCAAGCTCGCGAACGCCACCGGCGTCGGCAACAAGGTCGTCCTGTTCGGTGCCCGCACCGGCGGCGACGGCATCGGCGGCGCGAGCATCCTGGCCTCCGACACGTTCGCCGACGGCGGCCCGACCAAGCGCCCCGCGGTGCAGGTGGGCGACCCGTTCGCCGAGAAGGTGCTCATCGAGTGCTGTCTGGAGCTCTACCGCGGCGAACTCGTCGAGGCGATCCAGGACCTCGGCGCCGCCGGCATCTCCTGCGCGACCAGCGAGCTCGCGGCCAACGGCAACAGCGGCATGCACGTCTCGCTCGACAACGTGCTGCTGCGCGACCCCACACTCACGGCCGAGGAGATCCTCATGTCGGAGTCGCAGGAGCGCATGATGGCCATCGTCGCCCCCGAGAAGCTCGACGCCTTCCTGGCCGTCGTGAACAAGTGGGAGGTCGAGACCTCCGTGCTCGGCGAGGTCACCGGCGATGGACGCCTCATCATCGACTGGCAGGGCGAGCGCATCGTCGATGTCGACCCCTCGACCGTCGCGGTCGACGGTCCCGTCTACGACCGCCCGGTCGCCTACCCTACGTGGATCGACGCGCTGCAGGCCGACGCCGCCGAGAACCTGCCGCGCGCGAACGACGCGGAGACGCTGCGCGAGCAGTTCCTCGCCCTCGTCGCCTCCCCGAACCTCGCGGACACGAGCTGGATCACGAACCAGTACGACTACTACGTGCTCGGTAACACGGCCCTGAGCTTCCCCGACGACGCCGGCATGATCCGCGTGGACGAGGAGTCCGGCCTGGGCTTCTCCGTCGCCACCGACGCCAACGGCCGCTACTGCCAGCTTGATCCGTACGCCGGCGCGCAGCTCGCGCTCGCCGAGGCGTATCGCAACGTCGCCGTCACCGGTGCCGTGCCAACGGCCATCACCGACTGCCTCAACTTCGGCTCTCCCGAGAACCCCGAGGTCATGTGGCAGTTCGGGCAGACCGTCGACGGCCTCGCAGACGGCTGCTACGAGCTGGGCACCCCCGTCACCGGCGGCAACGTCTCGTTCTACAACCAGACCGGCGACGTGCCGATCCACCCGACCCCGCTCGTCGGCGTGCTGGGCATCATCGACGACGTCTCCCGCCGCATCCCGTCCGGCTGGCAGGACGAGGGGCAGAACATCTACCTGCTCGGCACCACGTCGACCGAGCTCTCCGGCTCCGCGTGGGCCGAGGTCGTGCACCAGCATCTCGGCGGCCGCCCGCCGAAGGTCGACCTCGCGGGCGAGAAGCGCCTCGCCGGACTGCTCGCCGCGGCCCGTGACGAGTGGCTCATCTCCTCGGCGCACGACCTTTCCGAAGGCGGTCTCGCGCAGGCCCTGGCCGAGGGCGTCATGCGCTTCGGCGTCGGCGCCCGGGTCTGGCTCAACGAGATCATCGAGCGCGATGGCGTGGACGCCGCGACCGCCCTGTTCTCCGAGTCGACCGGCCGCGTGATCGTGACCGTTCCCCGCGAGGACGACGTGAAGTTCCGCGGGCTCTGCGAGGGCCGCGGCTACCCGGTCGCCCGCATCGGCGTCACGGACAGCGAGCCGCAGCTCGAGGTGCAGGACGTCTTCACCGTCTCGGCCGCCGAGCTCCGCGAGCGCTCGCAGGCCACGCTGCCGTCGTACTTCGGCCCGACCGTCACGGAGCCGGTGGCCTGATGAGCGGCGACGGCCTCAGCGAGGACTACGGCGACCTCGGCGAGAAGCGCAACCGGCGCATCCGCATCATCGCGTGGACCGTCATCGTGGCGCTGATCCTCGGTGGCGGCGGCGCGACCGTGCTCACCCTGCTCCTCGGCTGATCCGGGCCCGCGTCGCAGATTCGCACCCGGGTCGCAGGGGTTCCCTGAATCCGTGCGACCCCGTGCGAATCCGCGACCTCAGCGAGCGAAGAGGTAGCGGGTCAGGGCGACGACGGAACCCGGATCGTGGGCCTCGCGGCCGAGAGACTCCACGATGATGGCCCCGAGGATGGCGCGACCGAGCTGCTCGACCGGGGCGTCCTCCGGCAGCTGACCGTCGCGGATGCCGCCGCGGAGACGCTCCGACAGGTACTTCTCCACCCCGAGGCTCTCGCCGAGGTGCGCACCGACCGAGGCATCCTCCGTGGCCGCGGCCACGAGAGACCGCAGCAGCACACCGCCCTGGGGCTTCTCGAGGATCGACAGGACGCTCCGCAGCCAGGTCTCCACGTCGGCGGAGAGGTCTCCGGTGTCGGGCACGACGAAGTCCACGGGGATGAGGCGTCCCTCGGCCAGGCACTCCCCGATGAGCGCGCCGCGCGACGGCCACCAGCGGTAGATGGTCTGCTTGCCGACCTTGGCCTCCTTGGCGATGCCCTCGATCGTGAGCCGGTCATACCCCTGATTGTGGAAGAGCCGGGCCGTCGCATCGAGGATCGCCTCGCGGGCCGCAGTGCTGCGCACAGGGCCACTGCGATGCTCGTTCACCATGCGTTCAGGATAGCCACAGATCCCTAGACGAGACGTGCCGTATGCTCTTTTCGTCTGAAGGAGATCACGTGGCTTCACTGCTGTTCCGTCTGGGTTCTTTCGCTGCGCGCAGGGCGTGGACGGTGATCGTCTCCTGGGTGCTCATCCTCGGGCTCGGCGTCGGCGCCTTCCTCACCTTCGGCGGCACGCTGAGCAACAGCTTCGACATCCCCGGCACCGCCTCCGGCGAGGTCACCGATCAGCTCGCCGACAAGCTGCCGGACACCGCCGGGGGCACCGGGACGGTGGTCTACCGGACGGACGACGGGGAGCCCTTCACCGACGAGCAGAAGCAGGCGATCTCCGACCTCGCCGCGAGCGCGGGAGACCTCGACGGCGTCGCCTCCGTCGTCGACCCGTTCGACGCCCAGCGGCTGCAGGACGAGCAGGCGAAGGAGCTGACGGACGGCCAGGCCCAGCTCGACGACGGCCGCGCCCAGCTCGACGCCGGCCAGGCCCAGCTCGACGACGGCCGGGCACAGCTCGAGGCCGGGATCACCCAGCTCGAAGGGGCGCGCGCGCAGGCCGAGGCCGCCGGCGCGCCAGCCCAGCAGACCGCCGCGCTCGACGCGCAGCTCGCGCAGCTGAACGCCCAGCTCGCGCAGCTCGACGCGCAGCAGGACACCATCGACGAGAACCGCGCGGAGCTCGCCGACAGCGCGGAGCAGCTGGACCTCGGCACGACCCTGCTGGACCTCGCGGACGGCATCGGCGTCGTCTCGGAGGACGGCTCCACGGCCATCGTCAACGTCTCCTTCGTCGATCCGCGCCTGGAGCTCGCCGAAGAGACCAAGCAGAGCACCATCGCCCACTTCCAGGACGAGGAGATCGACGGCGTCACGGTCGACTTCGGCACCGACATCGCCCAGGGCGTGCCCGAGATCTTCGGCGTCGGCGAGGCCATCGGTCTCGCGTTCGCCGCGGTCGTGCTCATCGTGATGCTCGGTTCGCTGATCGGTGCGGCCCTGCCCATCGTCACGGCCGTGGTCGGCGTCGGCGTGGGCGTCACGGCGTCGCTCGCGTTCTCCGGCGTCGTCGACATGGCCTCGGTGACTCCCGTCCTCGGCGTGATGCTGGGGCTCGCGGTCGGCATCGACTACTCCCTCTTCATCGTGAACCGGCACCGCAAGCAGCTGCTGGCCGGGTCGCCCGTGCGCGAGTCCATCGGTCTGGCCACGGGTACCTCCGGGACCGCGGTGGTGTTCGCGGGGACCACGGTCATCGTCGCGCTCCTCGCCCTCAACGTGACGGGCGTGCCGTTCCTCGGCCTCATGGGCACGGTGGGAGCGGTGTGCGTCGCCGTCGCCGTGCTCGTCGCCGTGACTCTCGCCCCGGCGATCCTCGGCCTCGTCGGCACCCGTCTGCTCGGCCGCAAGGCGCGGGCGACCATCGGCCAGGAGCACGTGGCCGGGAAGCCCGTGCGGCGGATGTCGACGCTGCGCGCCGTCGTCACCGCGCTCGTCAGCGTCGTCGCGCTGCTCGTGATCGCGATCCCCGCGATGTCGATGCGCCTCGGCCTCCCCGACGGGTCGAGCGAACCGGCCGACTCCACCAGCTACCGCGCGTTCTCGACCGTCGACGAGCAGTTCGGCGAGGGCGCGAACGGGCCGCTCCTGGTGACCGCGACCCTCGACGACGCCGTGAGCGACGACGACCTGCTGGCCACGCAGGTGACCGTGGCGGAGAAGATCGCCGAGCAGGACGACGTGGTCGCGGTGGCCCCCGTCGCGACGTCGGACGACAACACGCTCCTCGCCTTCCAGGTGCTGCCCGCCGAAGGCCCGAACAGCGCCTCCACCGAGAAGCTGGTGCAGGATCTGCGGGGTCTCCCCGAGATCGACGGCGGCATCACCCTCGGCGTCGCCGGTCAGGCCGCCACCAACATCGACATCTCCGAGGCTCTGGCGAGCGTGCTCCCGCTGTACCTCGTGGTCGTCGTGGGCCTGTCGCTGCTCATCATGATCGTCGTGTTCCGCTCGCTGCTCGTGCCGCTCATCGCCACAGGAGGGTTCGTGCTGTCGCTGTTCGCGACGTACGGGCTCATCGTCGCGGTGTTCCAGTGGGGGTGGGGCGCCGACCTCATCGGGTTGCACAGCACCGGTCCGATCCTGAGCTTCCTGCCGGTGATCCTCGTCGGCATCCTGTTCGGACTCGCGATGGACTACCAGCTCTTCCTCGCGTCGGGGATGCGGGAGGCCTATGTTCACGGCGCCTCCGCGCGCGATGCCGTGGCGCAGGGCTTCCGAGCCGGGCGCTCGGTCGTCATCGCGGCCGCGCTCATCATGGTGTCGGTGTTCGGCGGGTTCGTGTTCTCGGAGTCGACCATCATCCGGTCCATCGGGTTCGGTCTCGCGTTCGGCGTGCTGCTCGACGCGTTCGTGGTGCGGATGCTGCTGATGCCCGCGCTCATGCACCTGCTCGGACGCTCGGCCTGGTGGCTGCCGAAGTGGCTCGACCGCATCATCCCGAACGTCGACATGGAGGGCGCGGCGCTGGAGCGGGACCACCCCAGCGTGCACACCGACTCCGTCCCCACCGTGGAGCCCCCGCGCACCCGTCGCGGCTGAGTCTGGTTCGCGCGGGACAGGCATTCGCGCGGGTTCAGGCACCTGTCACCAGGGTCGCCTGATGCCGCGCGGATGCCTGAACCTGCGCGAGCGGTCGCGGGGGCAGGCTGTCCGGAGGGGACAGGCAGGCGCGGGAGTTCAGGCACCTGCAGCCGGTGTCGCCTGATCTCGCGCGGACGGCTGGTCCGGCGACGACGCGGGTGTCGCAGGGCGGGCCTAGAGTGGGCGGATGGATCTGCGAGCGCTGTTGCAAGAGCGCCGCGCCGAGGCCGAAGCCCGCGTCGCGGCGACGGCGACTACGCTCGCGGAGCTCATGCACGACCGCGAGGGCTCGAACGACGATGACGAGCACGACCCGGAGGGGGTGACGCTCTCGTCGGAGTGGTCCCGACTGTCGGGGCTGGCCGAGGCGGCGCAGGAGGAGCTCCGCCAGGTGGACGAGGCGCTGATGCGGATGGACGCCGGGACCTACGGCATCTGCGCGCACTGCGGGCGACCCATCCCGCCGGAGCGCCTGGAGGTGCGGCCGTTCGCGGAGTACTGCGTCGCCTGCGCCGAGAAGCTCGGTCGCTGACGCCGGGCACGACTTCGGAGACGTGGGCCGGCACGCCGGGCGACAGGGACTGTCGACGGCGTGCCGGCCGGGATCTCCGAAGGTGTGACCACGGGTCAGGGCAGGGCGGGGCCTCCCGGGCCGGCGCCGGGCACCGGGTAGTAGACCGGCGGGGTGTCGTCCCAGGCCGATGGCAGCATCAGCAGATCGTCGTAGTGGTGCATGGCGATGCCACCGAAGGAGGCGTCATCCTGGAACGCGGCGTAGGTCTTGTCGAGCTCGCCCTCGAGGTAGGTGCGCCCCTCCTCCCAGAACGTCACCGTCTCCGGGTCACCGGTGCCCGAGAGGTCCTTCGTCTCGATGCCGACGACGACCGAGTTCGGCTTGCCGATCTGGTTCGCGTAGTCGATCTCGTGCTGCGCCTGCGCGATGATCCCGGCACTGCCGTCCGCGGTGTCCCGATAGTCCATGATCGCGATGTAGTCGGTCATGTCCTGGATGTGATCGCTCAGGGCCTTCGTCTGCCCGTTCCAGGTGATGGACGTGCAGCAGGCCGACGAGTCGAGCCACCGCGGGATGGCCGGCCCCACGAGCACCGGGAGCCCCGAGGCGTCCCGACGTTCGATGAGCGTGTCGAGCACCTCGAGCCAGCGGACAGGCAGGCCGCCGTTGCCGGGCTCCTTCCACGCGGACAGGATGTACGGCTCGATATCGACGTTGATGCCGTCGAAGCGGGCCGACTCCGGCACGGCGAGGTTGTAGTCGAGGACTTTCTCGAACTCGTCGACGGCGAAGTGCTCGAACTGCTCCAGCGCGCCGAGATAGGGCGGACGCGTGCCACCGGCGACGGTGGCCTGCACGTGGTAGCCGCGGCCGCGCGCCCACTGGACGAACGCCGCCACCTCGGACCGCGACTCCCGCAGCATGTCGGTGCTGCCGTACTTGTCGACGCCGAGGTAGATCGTGCGGATGGGGTCGGAGCCGAAGGTCGTCGTGTCGTCCATGACGGCGCCGAGACGGTCCCGGGCGTCGGTGTCGAAGACGGCTTCGTACGAGGCGCGCTCCCAGATCCACATCGCGCGGTCCTGGTCGTAGACGACCGGGGCCTCCGGGGTCGCCCCGCCGAGGGCCACGTAGGTGGTCGTCGACTCCCCCGTGTGCCCGGACACGTCGACGGCCCGCGCCTCGATGCTCGCGAACCGCGCGGGCCCAACGGGGAATGACGTCGCGTACAGCCCGCCGGACTGCGCGGTGGCGGCCTGCCAGGCACCGCCGTCGACCCGCACCTCGACCGTCGTCAGTGCACGATCCGACTGCACCGCGACCTCGACGTCCAGGCTCGAGCCCGCGTACGCCCCTTCGACAGGAGAGGCGATGGTGACGACGGGACGCGAGGCGGCGGGGTTGTCGACCTCCACGGCGAGGAAGTCCGACCACGTCGTGTACAGCGTCGTGAGGTCGCGGCCGCGGACGGCGAGATCGAGCCGTCCGTCGACGTCCGCGATGTCGAGATCGACGCTCCAGGTGCCGGAGGTGCCGCTGGTCGGGATGGGCACCAGTTCCTGCGCCCCGACGACGAGCACGAGCTCCGCGGCATTGGCGAAGCTACCCTCGACGGTGAGGGTCGAGCCGCTGACGACGGCACCGTCGGTCGGCGAGGTGATGGCGAGGGCGGTCGTGACCGTCTGGGCGGAGGCGGCGCCGCTCGAGGCGACCGCCCCGCCGGCGAGAAGGGTGGCGGCGACCAGCGCCGACAGCCAGCGTGTGCGTCTCATCGTGTCTCCTTCCGCTCCGCGCGGCGCGGAGTCGTCGTGACTGCCACCGTGACGCCGCGCGGGAGACGGGTCAACGCGGGACACGCGGGAGGGAAGGAATAGGGGAAGGACTGCGCACTCCTGCCGGCCCGTCGGAGATCCGCAGCGGCCGGGGGACCCTTGTCCCGCACCCTTGGAATGAATACGGTTGCACAAAGCAGACACCCACGGACGGGAGGGTCGTGTGAGCGCTTTTCCGAACACCCAGCCGCTGTTCCGGAGTCTCGCCGCACAGCTTCGCGCGCGGATCGCGGCAGGCGAGTGGACGCCCGGCGACCGCCTGCCCCCGGAGACCGCGCTGGCCGGCGCGCACGCGGTCGGCGTCAACACCGTGCGCCGTGCGCTGGCCCTGCTCGCCGCCGAGGGACTGGTCGTGCGACGCCAGGGCGCGGGCACCTACGTGGCCGCGCGGGCGCGACGGCGGATCGGAGTGATCGTGCCGTCGCTCGACTACTACTTCCCCGCCGTGGTGGCGGGCGTCGCCGAGGTGGCGGCGGCCGCCGGGGCCACCCTGCGCGTCACCTCCAGCGCGTACGACGACGCGGTCGAGATCCGCCGCATCCGAGAGGCCATCGCTGACGGCTGCGACGGCCTTCTCCTCACCCCCACCCTGCATCGAGCCGACCCGTCCGCCCGCCTCGACCTGCTGCGCGGCCTCCCCGTGCCCGTCGTGCTGATGGAGCGACTGCCGACCGGCGCTCCGCCGGACGACACCCTCTCGGCCGTCTGCACCGACGTCGTGGCCGGCGGCTATGCGGCAGTCCGACACCTCGCGGCCGCGGGACGGCGGCGGATCGGGTTCCTCGGCCGACGCGACACCGCCACTTCGGCGGCCGCCTGGCGCGGCTTCCAGCGCGGGATAGACGACCTCGGCCTCACCGACGTCGCCGACGGGACGGAGCGGCGCTCGTCGTGGGACACCCCGGCCGTCGCGGCTTACGCACGGCGCGTGCGGGAGCTCGCCCTGGACGCCGTCGTGTGCCTGGGCGACCGGGAGGCGATCGCGCTGCTCCCGCATCTCCACGGTGTCGGGCTGTCGGTGCCCGAGGACGTCGCGCTCGTCTCCCACGACGACGAAGAGGCCGCGCACGCGCCGGTGCCCCTGACCGCGGTCTCCCCGCCGAAGCGGGAGATCGGTCGCCTCGCTGCCTCGACCCTGCTGGCGAGACTGGACGGCGGCGGCCGCCCGGCACCGGTGCGGATGCTGCTGCAGCCGGAGGTGCGCCGGCGTTCGTCAAGTCGGGCCCGATCCACCCTCTCCGCCCGTTCCATGCAACCGCTTGCATCCCTGCCGACCCCATCCTAGGGTGGAGTCGACGAGGGCCGCTCCCTCGAGAAGAGGTGACCCGTGCCCCGCCCGACCCGTCGTGCGCCCCGCGCCCCCGTCCGCATCGTCCACCTCGGCCTCGGGGCCTTCCATCGGGCGCACCAGGCCTGGTTCACCGCGCACGCCGACCCCGGGAGGGAGTGGGGCATCGCCGCCTTCACCGGCCGCTCCCCGGACCAGGCGGCCCTGCTCGCCCGGCAGGACGACGTCTACACGCTCCTCACCCGCGGCGCCGACGGCGACGGGATCGAGACCGTCGAGAGCATCGTCGCGGCGTACGAAGGTGCCGACACCGATGCGCTGCGCGACCTCCTGGGTCGCCCCGAGGTGTCGATCGTCACGCTCACGGTGACAGAGAAGGGCTATCGGCTCGCCGCCGACGGCCGCCTCGACCGTGACGACCCCGATGTCCGGGCCGACCTCGCTCTGCTGGCGGCGGCGCTCGGACCGGACGCCGCGCCTGTGACCCCCGGTGCGCTGAAGACGATGCCCGGACGGCTGCTCTGGGGACTGGACGCCCGCCGTGGTGCGGTGCCCGACGCCCCGCTCGCCCTCGTCCCCTGCGACAACCTCGACGCGAACGGCGCGGCGCTGGAGCGGGCGCTCATCGACGCCGCGACCGCTGTCTCCCCTCAGCTCGCCGCGTGGATCGGGCAGCGGATCGACATCGTGAGCACCGCGGTGGACCGCATCACGCCCCGTGTGACCCCCGCCGACGTCGCGGCGTTCCAGGCGCGGACCGGGGTCGACGACGACGCCCTGGTGATCACCGAGCCGTTCCACAGCTGGATCCTCACCGACACCTTCCGCGGCGCGCGTCCGCGCTGGGAGGACGCGGGAGCCCTGTTCGTCGCGGACATCGCGCCGTTCGAGAGACGCAAGCTGTGGATGCTGAACGGCGCCCACTCCCTGCTCGCATACGACGGGCTGATCCGCGGCCGGGAGACGGTGGCGGAGGCGATCGCCGATCCCTCCGGCGCGGCCGGGGTGCGGGCGCTGTGGGACCTCGCCGAGGCCCTCCTCCCCGACGCCGATCTCGACCTCCCCGGTTACCGTGCCGCGCTGACCGCCCGCTTCGCCAACCCGGCGATCGCGCACCGGCTCCGCCAGATCGCCGCCGACGGCAGCGTTAAGCTGCGCGCCCGCGCGGTGGACCCCCTCCGGCTGGCCCTGGCGCGGGGCGTCTCCGGCGCGGCCGCCATCCGGCTCATCGATGCGTGGATCCGCTTCGTCGTCGCGGAGGTCCGCGCGGGCCGTCCGCTCGACGACGTCGCCGCGGACGAGCTGGCCCGCCGGGCCGCGGTCGCCGACCCGCCGCACGCCCTCCTCGAGCTGCTCGCACCAGACCTCGCAGCCGCGGACGTCCGGCTCTCGCCCGTCCGCCCGTAGCGTTCCGGCCCCGGACACGCCGGAGCCGCCGACCCCGCGAGGCCGGCGGCTCTCCCGCGGATCAGCCCTTCACTGCTCCGGCCATCATGCCGGCGCCGAGCCGGCCCTGGACGAAGAGGAACAGGATCACGACGGGGATCGAGATGAGCGTGGCGCCCGCCATGATCCCCGCCCAGTCGGTGGCCGACAACTCGCTGCTGAAAGTCTGCAGCCAGAGGGGCAGCGTGGCGTTGCCTGGCTTGGTCATGACCACGAGGGCGAGCGTGTACTCATTCCACGCCTGGAGGAACGAGAACACCGAGGCCGTCACGATACCCGGGCCGAGCAGAGGGAGGGTGACGCGCACGAACGCCCCGAACCGGCTGCAGCCGTCGACCATCGCGGCCTCCTCGAGCTCCGCGGGGATGCCGTGGATGAAGCCGCGCAGCAGCCACACCGTGAACGGCACGACCGTGCCGATGTAGAGCAGCGAGAGTCCTCCGACGGTGTTCAGCAGGTTCCAGCCGTCCAGCATGCGGAACTGGGAGATGAACAGGGCCTCGGTCGGGATCATCTGCACGATGAGGACCAGAAGGATGATGAGGCCGCCGCCCTTGAACCGGAACCGGCTGACGGCGACGGCCGCGAAGAACCCGAAGAGCACCGCGACGACCACGACGACCACGGTCACGCCCGCGCTCATGCCGAGCGCCGACCAGAAGCCGCTGTCGGCGAGGATGCCGGCGAAGCTGTCGAAGGTCAGCGGGAACGGGAAGAACCGCGGCGTGCGCGAGAAGAGGTCGTCGTTGTCGGAGAGCGCCGTGTTCACCATCCAGTAGATCGGGAACACGAGGAGGAACGCGGCCGCGATGGCCACCCCGTTCCAGCCGCGACGCCGGGCGTCGTTGCGGGTGCCGAGGCTGCGCCGGGAGCGCGGGGGCACGACGGCCGGGAGGTCGGTCGTGCGGGGCATGGTGTCGGCGCTCATTCCGCGGCCTCCTTCTGCTGGGCGAACATCTTGGCGATGTACTTCCAGGTGAGCAGCAGGGTGAGGATCAGCACGATGGTGGCGAGCGCGGACGCATCGCCGTACTCGCCCTGCCCGATGCCGATCCGATAGATGTAGGTGCCGAGGAGGTTGGTCTCCTCGATCGAGACGCCGGCCTGCTGCAGCACGTAGATCTGCGTGAACACGCGCAGGTCCCACACGATCTGGAGGAGGCCGACGATCATGACCGCGGGGGTGATGAGCGGCAGGGTCACATGACGGAACCGCGTCCACGGACCGGCGCCGTCGAGCTGAGCCGCCTCGAGCACCTCGTTCGGCACCTGCGTGAGCGCCGAGTGGATCATGAACACGATCAGCGGCAGGCTGCCCCAGATGACGGTGATCGCGGCGATCGTGAACACGCCCATCGGCGTGGAGGTCCACGGGAAGCCGGCCATGTCGGGGAAGCCGATGCGGGCGAGGATCCAGTTCACGAGACCGTAGCGGGCGTCGAACAGCCACTGCCAGATCACCATCGTCACGAGCGCCGGGGTGGCCCACACGAGCAGCAGGGTGACCTGGAGTGAGATGCGGGCCCAGCTGCTCACCTTCGTCAGCAGCAGCGCGAGAAGCATGCCGACGACCATCGACAAGGACGCGCACACCGCGCAGAACAGCACGGAGCGGAAGAACACGACCCACATGGCGGGATCGGTGAGGATCCGGCCGTAGTTGGCCAGTCCGACCCACTCCGGCTCCGCGCCGAACTGCTGGGCAAGACCGAACTTCTGCAGCGACATGAGGAACTGCTGCAGCAGCGGCCAGCCGAGGGCGATCACCACCGCGGTCAGCAGCGGCGCGATCAGGAGGTACGGCAGCAGCGCTCCCCGCCCGCGGCGCGAGCGCGTGCGAGGAGCGGCCGCCGACGGAGGCGCCGCGGGGGCGGCCTCGACGTCGATCACGGGAGTGGCCATCATCAGTCGGCGTTGAGGGTGTCTTCGATCTTCGCGCCGATGCGCGCGACCACCTCGTCGATGTCCTCGCCCTTGGCGATCGCGGAGTAGAGGTCGACCGGGATGTTGTTGCCCTCGACGATCGCCCAGTTCGGCGCGGCGGGGGTGAGGCGGCTGGTGTCGGCGATCTGCTGCTGCAGCTCGGCGGGCACGATCCCGTCGGGGATGGCCGACGCGAATGTCGTGTTCCCCGGCACCCAGCCGGAGTCCTCGGCGAGCTGGGTCATGAAGTCCTCGCTGAGGATGAGCTTCATGGCCTTCTTCGCGAGCTCCTGCCGGGACGACTTCGCGGCGATGCCGACGTTCGAGCCGCCGAGGAACTGGTGGCTCTCCCCTCCTGCCTCCGCCGGCGGCAGGGCCATGACGCCTGTGACGTCGGCGAGCTCGGGGGCGATGCTGTCCTGCGCGAAGACCCGGTAGGAGAACATGGCGACCTCGCCGTTGTTGTACGGCACCCAGGGGTTGCCGGCGGTCTCCTTGGCGTCGAGCGCGCCGAGGGACGAGTCCTGCCAGAGGGTCTGCATCTGCGTCAGCGCGGCCTTGGCCTCCGGGGTGTCGAGTCCGCTCACCCACGCGCCGTCCTTCTCCTCGGCGTAGTTCGCGTCATGCGAGAACAACCAGCCTTCGAGGCCGTGCACGTCGACGACGGGGAAGTACATGCCCTTGAAGCCGTCGACGCCGTCGGGGTTGGCCTTCTGCACGGCCGCGGCGGCCGCCACGAGGTCATCGAGCGTCTCCGGTGCCTCGACGCCCGCCTTCTCCAGCAGGTCCGTGCGGTAGAACACCACGCTCGTTCCGGCGTAGAGGGGGTAGGCGTAGGTCTTGCCGTCGAGAGTCGCCTGGTCGACGAAACTCGGGATGAGGTCGTCGCCGCCGACCTCGTCGTACAGGTCGGAGATGTCGGCGAGCGCGCCCACATTGGCGAACGTCGCGGTCTTGGTGTTGCCGATCTCGACGATGTCCGGGGTCTCGGAGGCGCTGGCCAACGAGGTCTGCAGCCGCGAGACGATGTCGTCCCAGGGCTGCATCTCGACGGTGAGAGTGGACCCGGGGTTCTGCGCCGCGAACTCCTCTTCGAGCCACGCGACGGCGTCGTCGGACACCGAGTCCTGCATGAGCCAGACGCGGAGGTCTCCGCTCTCGGCGTCGCCGTCTCCGGCGTTGCCGCTGCCGGAGCTGCAGCCGGTGACGGCCAGCACCGCGGCCAGTGAAGCGGTTGCCGCGATCAGGGTGCGTCGTGCCATTCTCGTTCCTCCATGGTCTTCTTCGACGGTCACCGACAGGTGTCCGATGAACGGGTGGATCAACCGGATCTCACGCTAACGTGCAATCGGTTGCATTACAAGGGCTTCTTCGGGGAAGAGGGTGTAACAGTTGTGTTTCTCTTGTGTTTCCGGGTGTCCGGCGGGCCGCTGACGCGCATCCTGCCCCGAGAACAGCACCCGACCGTGCGGCGCCCTGCACCGCGTTGCAGGCTCAGGCGACGGGGGCCGTCACCGCGGTCGCGACCTGCGCGAGCACCTGGACGGGTGCCAGCAGCTGCGCATCCGGGATCGGCCTCTCCCCGGTCTCCAGCATCCGGGCGAACGCGTCGACCCCCGGCTGCACGTAGTCCGCGCCCAGCACGATGTCGCGGCTGAGGACCCCGTGTCCCCCGACCGCGGTCGCCCGGAACGGCACCTGGCCGTCCCCGTCGGGGCGGATGAACTCCAGCGTCACCAGCACCCCGTCCACGCGGTACCGGGCGACCACTCCCCCGGGGAGCAGCCGGACGTCCACGTCCTCCGGCTCACCGGGCACCAGTCGCTGTGCGACGTCGGCGATGTGGATGCCGTAGAAGAAGATGCCGCTGTACGGGCTCGCGGCATCCGCCGGTCCTGTGACGGTGAGCGTCTGGAGCTCGCCGATCCCGTCGAGGCCGTCGGCGAGCGCGTCCGTGTCCGCCACCCAGCGCAGCGCCGAGGACGACGTGAGCGGGGTGCGCCCGCGGGCGGCCGCGGCGATGATCTCCTCCGCGTCCGCGACGCTCGCCGCGAGCGGCTTGTCGACCCACACCGGGGTACCCGCCTCCAGGAACGGCACGGCGAGCGCACGGTGCCGCGCGCCGTCCCGGGAGGTGACGATGAGGGCGTCGATCGCGCCGTGCAGTTCGGCCGGGTCCGCGACGATGCGGGTGATCCCGCCGAGCGCCGCGAGCTCCCTGGTGCGCTCCTCCTCGCCGGCGACGAGCGCGACCACCCGCACCGGCACGGCGGCCGGCTGCTCGACGTTGAGGTAGCGGATGATCTCCTCGGCGTGGCTGTTCTCGATGCCGACGATGGCGACGTCTCTCGTTCTCATGTGTCTCATCCTCTTTCACTCGGCGAGGTCGACGGGACGACCGGTGCGGGCGGACTCGTAGACCGCGAGCACGACCTGCAGTGCACGGCGGCCGTCGTCGGTGGTGATGGCCGGTCGTCGCCCGGTCCGGATCGCATCGATCACGTCGAGGTACTGCCGGCGGTGTGCCATGTCGACGTCGCTCCACCCCTCGGGGACGTCATGCTCGACGAGGGTGTCCGCGGCCGGCGCAGGCGCGGTGGCGGAGGCGAAGAACGACAGCCCGTCGTTCTCCATCACGGCGGTGCCGGCTGATCCGTGCACCGCGAGGCGGACCGGGAGTCCGGGGAACGCGGCGGTGCTCGCGAGCAGCAGCCCGATCGCGCCGCTCTCGAACGCGATCACCGCGCCGGCGACGTCCTCCACCTCGATGCCGTCGTGCGCGAGCCGTCCCGTCCTGGCGCTCACCGAGACAGGCGTGCCGAGCATCCACAGCAGCAGATCGAGCGCGTGGATGCCCTGGTTCATCAGCGCCCCGCCGCCGTCGATGGCCGCGGTTCCGCGCCAGTCGCCCGACTCGTAGTACTCCTGGGGGCGGAAGAACGCCGACTCCACGACCCCGGAGGTCACGCGGCCCAGCGCGCCCTCGTCGATCGATCGACGCAGGAACGAGGCGACCGGCTGGAAGCGGCGCTGGCTGATGACCGAGACCGTGCGGCCCGAGGCGCGCTCGGCCGCCTGAACCCGATCGGCGGCCGCGAGGGTAACGTCGATCGGCTTCTCGACGATCACGTCGACGCCCGCGTCGAGGGCCTCGACGACCGCGTCCGCGTGGAACGCACTGGGCAGGCAGACGGCCGCCACGTCGATCCGCTCGGTCGCGTACGCCGCGGCGGCGGAGGCGTGGAAGGGCACCCCGTACTGCGCGGCGAGCGCACGCCCTCTGCTCTCGTTTACGTCGACGACGGCGGCGAGCTCTCCGGCGCCGTCGAGCGCGGCGACGAGGCGGGCATGGACCGCGCCGATCACCCCCGCGCCGACGATGGCGATGCGCAGCGGTTCGGTCATGAGGACTCCTGTCGTCGGGACGCGACGTCGGGAACGACGCCGTCGGCGGTGCGCGACCAGGGGAGCGCGACGCCGCCCTGGTCGGCGGACTTCTGGGCGAGGAGGGCGAGGCGGGTCGCCGCGAGCGAGTCGCGCGTGCCCACCTGGGGGGTGCGGCCGGCGGCGAACGCGTCCAGCGCCTCCTGGGCGGGGCGGAGACCGGCCGGCAGCTCCAGCTCGCGCGTCGGGCGATCGTCGGTCGTGACCTCCACACGGCCGCGGGCCCAGAAGATCTCGGCCGTGCCGCGGGTGCCGACCAGCCGCAGACCGTAGTCGCCGTGCACGTCGGAGGCCCGCGGCGTCAGCCAGCTCACCTCCGCCGTGACCACCGTCCCCGGGGTCGTGAGGGTCGCCGCGCCATACCGGGGGAAGAGGTCTTCTCCGTCGAGCGGGGCGGACACGACCCCGCGGACGACGCCCTCGTCGGCGGGCGCGAACAGCAGGGCCGCGTCGAGGTCGTGGACGGACAGATCGCCGAGGATGCCGCCGTACGCCGCGGGATCGAAGAACCAGGCCGGGCGCTGGTCGCGGTTGAGCTTGTGCGGACCGGAGGAGGTGATGCCCACGATGTCGCCGAGCTCGCCGGAGCGGACGACCGCGAGCGCGGCCCGCGTCTCGGGGTACCCCCGCTTCTCCAGCATGAGGTTCACCGTGCGGCCGGTCTGGGCGGCCGCCGCCGCGATCGCGTCGAGTTCGGCGACGGACGTGCACAGCGGCTTGTCGGCCAGCACGTGAGCGCCCGCGCGGAGCGCGGCGACGACCTCCGCGCCGCGGCCGCCGTAGATACCGGCGATCACCGCGACGTCGACGCCGCGGGCGAGGAGGTCGTCCGCGTGGTCGACGGCGGGGACGCCGAACCGGGCGGCGTGCCGCTCGGCGATCTCCCGATCCGCGTCCTGCACGCCGACGAGCTCGAATCCGGCGCGGTCGGTGCGGGCCAGCTCGTCGAGCACGTAGTCGACGTGCGGATGGGCGGCACCGATGATCGCGATCCGAGGCATGGGCGACAGTGAATCATGCGACCGGTTGCACTGTCAACCGCCGCTCAGCCCTGCGGCGGGTGCGCGGCCTCCGTCGTCGCGCGCACCACGAGGTGGGTGGCGATGGTCACGCGCGCATCGGATCGCTGGCCGCTCGCGAGCACCCCGAGCAGCAGCTCCGCCGCCGCCTCCCCGGCCGCGGCGGACGCGGCGGAGATGGTGGTGAGGGCCGGATGCGTCCCCGAGGCCAGCGTGTCGTCACAGCCGATCACGCTGATGTCCCGCGGCACGTCGACTCCCCGCAGGGCCAGCCCCGCCATGACCCCCTGCGCGACCACGTCGTCGAAGGCGATAACGGCCGTGGCACCGGAGGCGAGGATGCCGCCGACCGCGTCGCGCCCGCCGGCCGAGCTGGGGCGACCCAGCTCCTGCACGATCACCTCGAGCCCGACCCGCGTGGCCGCGCGATCGAGGGCCGCGCGGCGCTGCTGATCCGACCACGACTCCCGCGGCCCCGACAGGTACACCACGCGCGCATGACCCAGTCGGTGCAGGTGCGCCACCGCCTCGTCGAGCCCGCCGCTCGGGTCGATGAGCACCCGGGCCAGGCCCTCGATGTCACGATTGACCAGCACGACGGGGCGCGCGGCGTCGAGCTCCCGGATGCGCTCCTCGTCCAGGCGGGGTGCGGCGAGCACGAAGCCCTCGACCTGCGCGCTGAGGCGGGAAGTCAGGTTCGCCTCGCGGTCGGCGATCTCGTCGGAGTCGCCGAGGAAGACCGCGTACCCCTCGGCGTCGGCGAGCGTCTGCACGCGGCGCACGAGCGGAGGGAAGAACGGGTTGGCGATGTCGGGAACGACGACGGCCACGTTGCCGAAGCGACCGGTCGACAGCGCGCGCGCCGCATGGTTGACGACGTAACCCAGCTCGTCCGCCGCGGCCTTGACCCGGCGGACCGTCTCGGGGTTGAGCAGTTCGGGGCGACTGAACGCACGCGACACCGTCGACCGGGAGACCCCGGCGACCCGCGCGATGTCGCCGATCGTCACGGAACCCGACGGCGTCTTCCTGTTGGCTGTCACGTCACACACACTAAGCCCGCCTGCGGTTGCGGCGCGCGTGTCGGCGTCCGCGTCCGCCCGGCGCCCAGGGGTGGGTGCCGTCTCGTCGGTCCGCGTCGAGGGCTTGACTTTGCAAGCGGTTGCATTACGCTGGCGGATCATGAGCACGACGACGTTCGCCCTGCACGCCCATCCCGACCGCATCGCGATGGGCGCTGCCGCCGCCCGATCCGCGGCGCAGACCCTGCGCGAGGCCGTCGCCGCCCGCGGCTCGGCGCGGATGATCGCCGCCGCGGCCCCCAGCCAGCTCGACGTGTACCGCGCGCTCGCCACCGAGCCCGAGGTGCCGTGGGACCGCATCACGATCCTGCACATGGACGAGTACCTGGGGCTCGACGCCGCCGCACCGCAGCGATTCGGCACCTGGCTGCGCACCCACCTCGTCGACGTCGTGCACCCCGCCGCGTTCCACCCGATGCACACCGAACGCGGCGCCGCGGCGGCCGCGGCCGAGTACGCCGAGCTGCTCGCGGAAGCACCGATCGACCTGGTCTGCCTGGGCATCGGCGTGAACGGCCACATCGCCTTCAACGACCCGCCCGACGCCGACCTCGGCGACCCGTGCCCCGTGCGCACCGTGCAGCTCGACCTCGCCAGCCGCGTGCAGCAGGTCGACGACGAGTGCTTCGACACTCTCGACGCCGTGCCCACGCACGCGCTCACCCTCACCATCCCCGCCCTGCTCGCCGGCGCGCACCTCGTGTGCGCCGTCCCCGACGCGCGCAAGGCCGAAGCCGTGCGCGCCCTCGTCGAGGAGCCGATCAGCGCCCGCTGGCCGTGCACCGTGCTGCGCCGCCACTCCTGCTGCGAGGTGCACGTCGACCGCGACGCCGCCTCCCTGCTGCACCCCGCCCGGGTCGAGACCGCGCAGGCGGCGCGATGACCGCGCTCACCCTCCACGGACGGAACGCCCTCGGCACCGGCGGACTCGACGTCGTCGTGGAGCACGGCCGCATCGGCGCCCTCACCCCCGTCGCCGACCCGGGCGACGGGGCCCCGTGGATCGGTCCCGGGCTCATCGACCTGCAGGTCAACGGGCACCGCGACGGCGACGCGAACGCAATCGTCCCGGACCCGGCGCACATTATCGCGATGGCCGCGTCGCTCGCGGAGCACGGGGTGACCCGCTTCCTCCCCACCGTCATCACAGCCTCCGCCGACGACATGGTCGCCCGCATCCGCGCCGTCGCCGCGGCCGTGCGCACCTCCGCCGCCACCTCCCGCGCGGTCGCAGGCATCCACGTCGAGGGCCCCAGTCTCTCGGAGCAGGACGGACCCCGCGGCGTGCACCCGCTCGCACACATCCGCCCTCCGTCCCTCGCCGAGCTGCAGTCCTGGCTCGACGCGGCCCCCGGACTCCTGCGCGTCGTGACGCTCTCCCCGCACCACCCCGGCTCCGTCGAGGCGACCCGCTTCCTCGTCGCCCACGGGGTGCGGGTCGCCGTCGGACACACGCACGCCTCCGACGCCGAGATCGCCGCGGTCGTCGATGCGGGCGCCACCCTCTCCACGCACCTCGGCAACGGCGCGCACGCCGTGCTCCCCCGTCATCCGAACTACCTGTGGACCCAGCTCGCCGAGCCCCGCCTCGCCGCGGGGGTGATCGCCGACGGCCACCATCTGCCGGACGCGACCCTCGCGACCATGATCGCCGCCAAGCGCGACCACGGCCTCTTCCTCGTCAGCGACGCCGTCGCCACCCCGGCGGCCCTCCGCGACGGTGGCGTCTCCACAGTCGGCGGCGGCGTGCACCTCGCCGACGACGGCGCCCTGCGCCACCTCTCCACCGGATTCCTCGCCGGCTCCGTGCAGACGCTCGACGTCGGCGTGGCCACCGTCGCCCGGCTCACCGGCTCACTCGCCACCGCGATGCGCCTCGCCACCGCGGCCCCCGCCGCCGTGCTCGACGACGGGCCGCACTGGCGACCGGGCGCCCGGGCCGACGTGCTGCTCTTCGACTGGCGGCCCGGCGACACCCGCATCACCCCGCTCGAGGTGCACATCGCCGGCGAGCTCATCCAGACCACGACCGGCGCACCGGCCTCGGGAGGCATCGCATGACCATCGACAAGGCCGAGGTGATCGTCACCAGCCCGGACCGCAACTTCGTCACGCTGAAGATCACGACCGCGGACGGCGTCACCGGACTCGGCGACGCGACGCTGAACGGCCGGGAGCTCGCCGTCGTCGCCTACCTCCGCGAGCACGTCGTCCCCCTGCTGCTCGGCGCCGACGAATCCCGCATCGAGGACACCTGGCAGTTCCTCTACCGCGGCGCGTACTGGCGCCGCGGCCCGGTGACCATGGCCGCCATCGCCGCCGTCGACATGGCCCTGTGGGACATCAAGGGCAAGGTCGCCGGACTCCCCGTGTACCAGCTGCTCGGAGGCTCCTCCCGGGGCGGCCTCCTCGCCTACGGACACGCCTCCGGCAAGGAGCTCCCGGAGCTGTTCGACTCGATCAGGGCGCATCAGGAGCAGGGGTACCGGGCCATCCGCGTGCAGACCGGGGTGCCGACCCTCCGCGCCATCTACGGGATCGCCGCCCAAGGGGCCGACGTCGGCGACGCGACCGTGCGGTACGACCACGAGCCGGCCCGCCGCGGCGCGCGCCCGGTGGAGGAGGACTGGGACACCGGTGCCTACCTGCGGCACCTCCCCGGAGTGTTCGACGCGGTGCGCCAAGAGTTCGGACCGGACCTGCCGCTCCTGCACGACGGCCACCACCGGATGACCCCTATCCAGGCCGCCCGCCTCGGGAAGGACCTCGAGCCGTACGACCTCTTCTGGCTGGAGGACTGCACGCCGGCCGAGAACCAGGAGGCCCTGCGGCTCGTCCGCCAGCACACCACCACGCCCCTCGCGATCGGCGAGATCTTCAACACCGTCTGGGATTTCAAGGACGTCATCCGCGACCAGCTCATCGACTACGTGCGCGGAGCGGTCACCCACATGGGCGGCATCACCGCCCTGAAGAAGACCCTCGACTACGCCGCGATGTACCAGATCAAGTCCGGCATGCACGGGCCGACCGACATCTCGCCGGTCGGCATGGCGGCCGCCATGCACCTCGGACTCGCCATCCACAACTTCGGCATCCAGGAGTACATGCGGCACGGGACGCGCACCGACCAGGTCTTCCAGCAGTCGTTCACCTGGACGGACGGCTACCTGCACCCCGGTGACGCCCCCGGTCTCGGCGTCGCGCTCGACGTCGATGAAGCGGGGAAGTACCCGTACGCCCAGGCCTACCTGCCGTACAACCGTCTGCTCGACGGGACGGTCCACGACTGGTGACATCTCCGCGGCCGATCGTCGTGATGGGGGTGTCCGGCGTGGGTAAGACCACGGTCGGGCGCGAGCTCGCCCAGCGGCGTGCCGTCCCGTTCATCGACGCCGACGACCTGCATGGGCCGGCCAACGTCGCCAAGATGCGCTCGGGCACCCCGCTGGACGACGCCGACCGCTGGCCGTGGCTCGACCGGGTGGGCGACCACCTCGCGGCCGCGGGCGAGGTGGTCGTCGCGTGCTCCGCCCTGCGGCGGGCCTACCGCGACCGCCTCCGCGCTCGTGCACCCGGGACGTGGTTCGTCAGCCTCGTCGGGAGCCCCGCGCGCATCGCCGCGCAGATCGACGGCCGGACCGGGCACTATATGCCGCCCGATCTCCTGCGCTCGCAGCTCGACACCCTCGAACCGCTGGGCGCCGACGAGGCGGGAGTCGTCATCGTCGTGGACGACGCATCCGCCGTCCTCTGCGACCGGATCGTGCGCGCCCTCCCGTGACCGCGCGGGCCCCCGGCGACCCGCCGTCGCGCAGTAGGCTGAACCCATCATGGACGAGTTCATCCGGGGCTTCTGGAACTTCGCGGGTGACTACTGGTGGCTCGTCTTCCCGATCATGGGCATGGCCGGCGGGGTCGCCAAGGCCTGGGAGCGCGGCTCCAAGCGTCGACACGAGCGCCGGCTGGAGGCCCTGCGCATGAAGGCGCAGGTCAAGACCGCCGAGATCGAGGCGCGCGCGGCCGCCCGGCAGGCGAAGCACGGGGGTCCCACCGTCGTCGACACCACGGCCTCCGTGGCGCCCGACGACCTGCTCGCCCGCCTCTTCGCCGAGCACGATGAGATCACCGCGCGGTGGCTGGACTACGAGCTCGACGTCGCCAAGCTCATCGCCTTCCCCGCGATGAGCGACGGCCGCCAGCCGCTGACGGCCGCCTTCCTGCGCGCGAAGAAGACCGCGGACGCGCTGCGTCCGGCCGCCGCCGACGCGAAGCTCGCGGAGCACCAGATCGCGGAGTACCTGCAGGCCGTCGGCGACTACGCGGTCGCGTTCGAGATCGCGGAGAAGGACGCCCGGCGGCTGCGCGACTCGACGTTCACCGAGGCCGAGCGCAAGCGCCTGGACCGCGCGCAGCAGCTCCTCAAGGTCGCCGTGGACGAGTCGGCGACGCAGTCCGAGCGGAACATCGCGTACAAGCGGGTGCGCGAGGAGCTCGACGGCCTCATCCTGCTCTCCGACGAGGCCGTGACCGTGCTCGAGAAGCAGGTGGCGAAGGAGCTTCCGTCCGCCCCTGCCGCAGCGGCGGATCATGCCGACCCCGTCCCGGAGCCGCTGCCCGTGACCGACCCGCGGCGGACGGCGGAGGGCGCATGACTCCCGAGAACGTGACCGGCCCGGTCGCCGTCCACGCCGAGGCCCCGGTCTGGTGGCCCGGGTGGGGCGGCCTGCGCTGGGTCGACGGCGACGCGGGCGACCTGCTCACCCTCCGCGGCGACGAGATCGTCCGCCAGCACATCGACGACGAGTACCTCGCGTTCTTCCGCCCGCGGACGTCGGGGGGCCTCGTGGCGGTGGGCGCGCGCACCCTGTACCTCGCCGACGGCCCCGACGCGGAGGCCCGTCCCGTCGCGACCCTGCTCGACGACGGCCCGGTGCGCATGAACGACGGCTGCTGCGACCCGCGAGGACGACTCCTGGCCGGATCGATGTCCACGGCCTCCACCGCGGGTGCCGGGACCGTGCTGCGCATCGACGCCGCCCTCGACGTGACCACGGTGCTCCCCCGCGTGACCTCGTCCAACGGGGTCAGCTACTCCCCGGACGGCCGCCGCGTCTACTACGTGGACACCGACACCGGCCGAATCGACGTGTTCGACGTGAGCGAGGGCGAGCTCCGCGGACGCCGGGTGTTCGCGCACATCCCCGAGGACGACGGCGTGCCCGACGGCCTCACGGTCGCCGCGGACGGCAGCGTCTGGGTCGCGCTGTGGGGCGGGAGCCGCGTGCGGGGGTTCGAGCCTTCTGGGACCGTGCGCGAGGACATCGTGCTGCCGGTGCCCCAGGTCAGTGCCTGCACGTTCGGCGGCGACGACCTCGGCACGCTCTTCATCACGACCTCCGCGCAGGGCCTGCCGTCCGATCACGGCACCGCCGCGGGGTCGGTGTTCGCGGTGCGTCCCGGGGCGCACGGCCTCCCGGTCCTCCCCTTCGCCGGCTGACCCGCCCGCGGGGCAGGCGCTCGCGCGGCATCAGGCACTTTCGCCTCCAGCCGCCTGAGCCTGCGCGGATGCCTGAGTACCCGTGGATGCCTGAGCCGCCGGGCGCTCGCGGCACCAGGCTGTCGCACGAAAGCAGGCCCCTTTCCCCTCAGCCGCCTGAGCCTGTGCGCATGCCTGAGCCCGCGCGGGCACCCGGGAGAGACCTCTACCCGGGACACGGTTGCACTCAGCGAAAGGAACCGTGCCCCGGGCACAGGCCTCACCCGAGACGGACCCGCTCCGTGCGCTGGTGCTGGCGGCCGAGTCGCTCGATCTCGATGGTCATCTCGTCGCCGTCCTGCAGGTAGGGGAAGCGTCCGGACAGCGCGACACCCTGCGGAGTGCCGGTGTTGATGACGTCGCCGGGTTCGAGCACGAGGTAGTGACTGAGCTCGTGCACCAGCTGGAGCACGGGGAAGATCATGTCGGCGGTGGAGGAGTCCTGCCGCGGCTCGCCGTTCACGAAGGACCGCAGGCGCAGCGCCTGGGGGTCGACCTCGTCCGCGGGGACCAGTGCCGGGCCGAGGGGGTTGAACGTCTCGGAGCACTTCCCCTTCGACCACTGTCCGCCGGAGACCTCGAGCTGATACGCCCGCTCGGACACGTCGTTCGAGATGGTGTAGCCGGCGATCACGTCGCGCGCGGCCTCCGCGGAGGGCAGGTACCGCCCGGTGCGGCCGATGACGACCGCGAGCTCGACCTCCCAGTCGACCTTCTCGGCTCCCGGCGGCAGGAGCACGACGTCGTCCGGCCCCACGACCGTGTTCGGGTGCTTGAAGAACACCACCGGGTGTGCGGGCGGCTCGGAGCCCGACTCCGCCGCGTGCGCCGCGTAGTTCTGGCCGATGCAGATCACCGCGGTCGGCCGCGCCACAGGGGCACCGACGCGCAGTCCCGCGGTCTCCACCTTCGGAAGCGAGCCGTCGGCGAGTGCCGCCCGCACGCGGGCGATGCCGTCCGCGGCGAGGAAGGCGCCGTCGATGTCACGGGTCAGGGAGCTGAGATCGCGCACCACGCCCTCGTCATCGCGGACGTAGGGGCGCTCCTGGCCGATCGCGCCGAGTCGCAGCAGTTCCATGGGAGTCCTCTCAGCGCGCGGCGGCGAAGGCCGGGTTGACGATGGGCACGGCCTCGCCGGCGAGCGAGCGGATCACGTTCTCGGCGGCGTGCACGGGAAGATCCGCCAGGGCCTCCGGGGAGTACCAGGCGGCGTGCGGCGTGAGCAGCACGGTGTCGAGCGCGCGCAGCGGGGAGCTGCCGGGGAGCGGCTCCTCCGCGAAGACGTCGAGAGCAGCACCGGCGAGCCGGCCGTCGCGGAGCGCCGCGGCCAGGGCGTCCTCGTCGATGAGCGGCCCCCGGCAGGTGTTCACGATCACGGCGTCCCGCTTCATCGTCGCCAGGGCCGCGGCGTCGATCAGGTGGCGGGTCTCGTCCGTCAGCGGCACGTGCAGGGTGAGGATGTCGGCGCGGGCGATCGCCGACGGGATGTCGACGGGCTCGCAGCCTGCGTCGCGCACGGCGTCGTCGGAGGCATACGGGTCGGCCACCAGCACACGGAAGCCGAGCGCCCGACACCCGCGGGCGACGATCGATCCGATGCGGCCGAAGCCGAGCACCGACACGGTGGTGGAGGACGGCCGCACGGCGAGCGGCCGGGCGTCGACGGCCTTCCAGACGCCCTGCCGTACGGCCCGGTCGTAGGCGGAGAGGCCGCGGGCCTGGGTCATGATCATCGCGACGGTGTGCGCGGCGACCTCTTCGATGCAGTAGCTCGGCGTGTTTGCGACGGCGATGCCGCGGGCCGTGGCGGCCTCGACGTCGATCATGTCGTAGCCGATGCCGACACGGCTGATGAAACGGAGGTTCGGCAGGCGGTCCATGAGGTCGCCGTCGATGCGCGCCCACTGCACGACCAGCGCCTCGGCGTCGGCTCCGGCGGCGGCGATGTCGTCCGGGCTCCCGGAGGCGGCCCGCTCGGCACGGAGGCCGGCGGCGCGGAGGGTGTCTTCGATGACGGTCCCGGGGAGGTCGCAGTCGGTGACGAGGATGAGCGGCGCGGTCATGGATGCGATGCTATAGCATCTAGCAACTTCTCGTACAGCGCTGTCCGGAGAGCCGGTTCTTGCTATAGCGTTTAGTTATGACTGTTCGCCGCGCACTCGTCACGGGCGCCAGTTCCGGCATCGGAACCGCCGCCGCCCTCGAACTCGCCCGCGAGGGCGTCGCCCTCTGGATCACCTACGCCGGACGGGAGGCCGAAGCCGCACGCGTGGCGGAGGAGTGCCGCGCCGCGGGCTCGCCGGACGTCCATGTGTCGCGCCTCGACCTCCGCGACCCCGACTCCATCACGGCGCTCATCGCCGAGATCACGGACGCCTGGGGCGACCTGCACGTCCTCGTCAACAACGGCGGCGTCTGCCCCTACACCCCGTACCCCGAGATCGACATCGAGGAGTGGGACTTCGTCCTGGAGACGAACGCCCGCGGCACCTTCCTGCTCACCCGCGCGGCGCTCCTCCTGCTCCGGGCCGCCGACGGCGACCGCTCGGTCATCAACATCGCCTCGATCGCCGGGCAGGTCGGCGCGCTGCAGACGGGCATCCACTACGCGGCCAGTAAGGGGGCGATCCTCGCGATCACCCGCAGTTTCGCCCGGCACCTCGCCGCCGAGGGCATCCGCGTCAACGCCGTCACGCCCGGCCCGGTCGCCAGCGCGATCACGGATCAGCTCCAGGGCGAGGGTCGCGCGAAGCTCGAGTCGGGCATCCCGCTCGGTGCGTTCGGGCAGCCGGAGGACGTCGCCTGGATCATCGCGTCGCTCGCCTCGGAGCGGGCCCGCTTCATCACCGGAGCCACCTACGACGTCAACGGAGGAGTTCGCATTGACTGACCGCACCGCCCAGGACCGTTCTGCCCTCGACACCGTGCAGGCGCAGCTCGACGCCTTCAACGCCCACGACCTCGACGCCTTCGTCGCGACGTATGCCGACGACGCCGTGGTCACCGGGGTCGCGGCGGAGCCCCTCGTCGGGTCGGCTGCGATTCGCGCCTTCTACGAGCCGCGGCTGCAGAATCCGGAGCTCTCCTGCGTGATCGACACGAGCGTCCTGTTCGGCTCCCGCTGGGTCGTCGCGCAGGAGCGGGTCATCAACGCCGGCGTCGCCACGGAGACCATCGCGACGTTCGACGTGGTCGACGGCGTGATCTCGCGGGCGTCGATGCTCAAGGCCTGACCCGCTTCGAATCGCCCGATTGGCTGTATTTCCGGCCGAAATGGGACCAGTCAAGCGATTCGAAAGGGGTCAGTGGTGCTCCGGAAGCACCGGAGACGACCAACCGGGGTCGCGGCCGAGCTGTGCGGCGCGGGAGACCGAGGCGGAGCCGTAACGGTCGCGGAGCGTGTCGAGCACGGTGTCCAGACGGGATTCGTCGTCCCAGTCGATCGGCAGCTCGGGCGGGACGCTGTCCGCCGCGTCGAGCTGGGTGAGCGAGAGACCGAGCAGGGTGATGCCGCGACCACTGATCTCGGGCTGCGCCGCGGCGAGGAGCGTGCGGGCGACGGCGAGCAGCAGCGCGGTGCGGTCGGTCGGCGCCCGCAGCGACCGCGAACGGGTGGCCTTCGCGAAGTCGCCGAAGCGCAGCCGCAGCACCACCGTCCGGCACACGCGGTCGCCGTCGCGGAGTCGCCGCGCGAGCCGGTCGACGATCTGGGTGAGGATGACGTCGAGCTCTTCCGGCGACCGCGGACGGACGCCGAGCGCCCGCTGCGACCCGATCGATCCCCGGCGCCTGGTCGTGTCCACGGGGCGGGGGTCTCGCAGGCGGGCGAGAGCATGGACGTGCGCTCCGGTCGCCTTACCGAGCATGCGCTCCGCGGTCGCGGCCTCGAGCTCCGCGAGCTGTCCGACCGTGCGGATGCCGTAACGGTGCAGCTTCTCCGCCGTCACCGCGCCGACTCCCCAGAGCCGCTCGACGGGGAGCGGCAGCAGGAACTCCTCCTCCTGGTCGGGCTCGACGACGAGGAGTCCGTCGGGCTTACTCACCGCACTCGCGACCTTGGCGAGGAACTTCGTGCGGGCGACGCCGACCGAGATCGCCAGGCCCGCCTCGGCGCGCACGCGCTCCCGCAACCGCATGGCGATGGCCTCGGGAGTGCCGGCGATGCGTCGCAGGCCGCCGACCTCGAGGAACGCCTCGTCGATGGAGAGCCCTTCCACGAGCGGGGTGGTGTCGCGGAAGATGCGGAAGACGTCTTTGCTGGCCGCGGAGTAGGCCTCCATCCGCGGCGGCACGACGACGGCGTCGGGGCACAGCTCCCGCGCCTGCCGGCCGCCCATCGCCGTACGGACGCCCCGCGCCTTCGCCTCGTAGCTCGCGGCCAGCACGACCCCGCCGCCGACAATCACCGGACGCCCGCGGAGCTCCGGCGCATCACGCTGCTCGACCGAGGCGTAGAACGCATCGAGATCGGCGTGCAGAACCGTCGCTTCCCCGCGCATCCCGTTCTCCCGTCGACGAGCGGATCGTCGCACGGACCGGGGACATCCGCGTGGCCGGAGTTCAGGAGGCCGGGGGCGCCTCGAACCGCTCCCGCAGCGCGGGGTCGAGCGTGATGTCCCCGAACGACGCCGTCCACGCTCCGTCGACCGCGATGGACTGTCCCGAGAGGTAGGGGGCCTCGTCGGAGAGCAGGAACGCCGTCACCGCGGCGACCTCCTCCGCACGGGCGATGCGTCCCATGGGCGGACCCTCCGCGAGCAGGCGCTCCTCCGCCGCAGGGTCGGCCGCCCGCGCGATCTGCGCCTCCAGATGCGGAGTGCGCACGCCGCCCGGCGCGACGGTGTTCGCTCGTATGCCCAGTCCGCCATATGTCACGGCGACACTGCGGCTCAGGGCGTCGATGCCGCCCTTCGTGAACTCGTAGGCCGCGTGGTCCACGAAGCTCGACCGCCCGTGGATCGAGCCGATGTTCACGATCGCCCCGCCGACGCCCTGATCGAGGAACGCGGACACGGCGGTCGAGCAGCCCCAGAGGTAGCCGAAGCCGTTGATGTCGACGATCTCGCGCACGACCGTCTCGTCGAGCTCGTGCAGCGGCGTGCGCTTCGTGATTCCGGCGTTGTTGACCCAGCCGGCCAGCGGAGCCCTCGCGCGCGCGGCGGCGGCGGCACGCTCGTGGGCCGTGCGGTCGGAGGCGTCGCCGAGCACGACCTCGGCGACGATGCCCTCCTCCACGGTCCCGGAGCCGGGCGAGCGTTCGAGCCCGACCACGATCCAGCCGTCGGCGGTGAGCCGCGCGGCCACCGCGCGGCCGATGCCCTTGCCGCTGCCGGTGACCACGACGCTGCGCGGGGAAGGTGTCATGTCAGTCCCTCTCGAAACGGAAGACGGCGGGATCGAGGCCGAAGCCGAGCCCCGGAGTCGCGGGGGGCGTGACGGTGCCGGCGAACTGCGGCCCGCCCGTGACGAACGAGGGCGCGGGGTCGTAGGGATTCACCCCGCGGGCGAAGGTCTCCACCTGGATGCCGAGGTGGGCCGTGACCTCGGGGTACACGTGTCCGGACACCGGGACGCCGCGCTCTGCCGCCCAGGCGATGAGCTCGCGCGCGGGGGTGATGCCGCCGATCGCCACGACGTCGAGGCGCAGCGCGTCGACCTCGCCGACCTCGACGAGAGCCCGGAGCACGGCGGGGTCGGTCACCTCGTCGCCCACCGCCACCGGCAGCCCGGTCTCCCGGCGGATGCGGGCGACACCGGCCGCATCCTCGGGGAGCAGCGGATCCTCCAGCCAGGCCAGGCGGGGGGCGCCCCACTGCGCGACCTCCGCCACGGCGGACTCCGCGTCGGGCCAGCCGAAGCCCACATCCACCACGAGTCCGGTCGATGACGGCAGCTCGGCGCCGAGGATCGCGAGCAGCTCGCGCATGTATGCCGGATCGGGAATGCGCGAAATCTTCACCTGCGCCCAGCCCTCCGCCTGCGCGAGCACCTCGTCCGCGACCTCCCGCGGCGGGCGCTGCGGAGACGGATACGCGGCGACGAGCATCCCCTCCCGCGGGGCGTCACCCGTGCCGAGCAGGGTCCACAGCGGCACACCGGCGCGACGGGCCGCGATGTCCCACAGGGCGATGTCGACGAGGCCGATCGCCCGCCGCACGAGTCCCACCCGTCCGACGATCGCGCTGCCGCGGAGCATCCGGTCCCACGCGGCCGCCGGGTCGTCGGCGTCGAGCCCCACCGCGTGCGGAGCCACCAGGCGTTCCACGATCTCCGCCATCGGGGCCTCGCGCGACAGGCAGTAGGCGACCCCGGTGGTGCCGTCGTCCGTCGTCACCTGCACCGCGGAGTACTCCCGCCGCGTGACCGTCATCGCGCCGAGCTGCAGCGGTGCCGGGAGGGGGAGGACCGCGGTGGCCGTGTCGATCCGGGCGACGGTGGTCATTCGGGCTTCTTCGCGAGGGGCACGCCGTAGTCGACCATGAACCCGCCGTCGACGTACAGGGTCTGCCCGTTCATGTAGCGCGACTGGTCCGACACGAGGAAGCTCACGGCCGCGGCGATCTCACTCGCGTCGGCCAGGCGCTTCGCGGGGATGCGGGACAGGATCGTGTCGAGGCTCAACGTCCCCTGCTCGACGCCCTGCCGGAACACTCCGGTGTCGACATAGCCCGGGGCGACAGCGTTGACACGGACACCGCGCGCCGCCCACTCCGCTCCGGCCGTCGAAGTGAGTCCGATGACGGCGGCCTTGGTCGTGGCATACGGCGCCCGCCCCGCGGAGCCTCGCGAGGAGATGGAGGAGATGTTGACGATGCGGCCCTCACCCCGGTCGAGCATGCGCTTCCCGGCAGCCTGGAGCGCGGAGAACACCCCGTGCAGGTTCACGTCCACGACCGCGGACCACTCGTCCCACGTGAGGTCTTCGATCCCGCGATGCCGCTGGATGCCCGCGTTGTTCACGAGCACCTCGAGGGGCCCGAGCTCCGCCTCGATCTCGCCGAAGACCCGGTCGACGGCGGCATGGTCGGTGACGTCGAGCTCCCGCCACAGGATCCCGGCGGGGTTCTCGCCCGCGGTGAGCCCGGGGACGCGGTCGGTCGCGACGACGAGATACCCGTCCGCGGAGAGCCGCTGTCCGATCTCCCAGCCGATGCCGGCCGAGCCTCCGGTGACGATGGCGACGGGGCGCGCGGTCATGTCTCTCCTCTACCTCGGGGATTTGCTATAGCAACTCTATCCCGTTCGAATCGCGCAACTGGTTCGATTTCGGCCGGAAATGGAGCAAAGTGGGCGATTCGAACGGGGGCCTACCCCAGCAACCCGGCAACGACCGACACGGCGTGGGACTCCAGGAGCTCCAGGGCACCGGGGGCCAGGGGCGTCTGCCAGGACTGATAGGCGCCGCGGTCGTAGGCCTCGCGGGTCGGGAGATACACGAACCCCGGGCCGTTCGTGAGGTTCATCACCACGATCGGCGTCTCCGGGAACCGCTCCCGCAGGGTCGTCTGCAGCCGCGAGTACGCCTCGCCCGGATGCCCCACGATCACGGCGTCTCCGAGCCGCCAGGCCCACACCGGATGCGACACGGTCGGACCGTCGATGTAGCCGTCACGGAGGTTCCGCGCCCGTCCGAGGCGCTCCTCCCGCGACCGGGGGTCGATGTCCTTCCACTCCTCGGCGAGCTCGTCCAGGGTGGGCAGGTCGCGCAGCGGCAGCTCGACGGCCGAGACGACTCCCGCCGCCCCGTCGCCGCCGTCCGCGGGGTCCCGGTCCAGATCGCGAGCGGAGCCCCCGACTCCACGACGCCGTCCAGCGTCAGCTCCTCGCCGGGGACCGGGAGCCCGTCCAGCGCCGCGAGCACCGCGTGCCCGAGTGAGCGTCCGTGCCGGTCGGCCACCGCGACGTCGCCGGTGTACTGCTCCCGAGGGGCCAGCTCGCCCGAGGCCCCCTGCACGAACAGGCACGGTGCGCCGGTCGCCGCCTCCACGATCTCGCGCATCGCGCCGACGTAGTCCGGGGACACCTCCCGGTGCTGCCAGGCCAGGGTCGTCGGATGGCACGCGTAGTTCACGAGCGTCGCCCGCACCTCCCCGTCGATGCTGATCCGGCCGATCGCCACGGTGTCGTCGGCGGTGCCCTGGGGGTTGTAGCCGACGAGCGCGCGGCCGTCGAGGTCGAGTTCCCGCTCCGCCGCGAGGGTGCAGGTGCCCGCGGTCCACTCGATCAGTCCCGGTCGGGCGGTCTCCAGCGCCTCGCGCCCGGCGGCGATGCCCGCGGCAGCAAGGGCCTCCAGATACCCGGGGATGAGTTCCCCGCCCGGCAGATGCGCATCCGCGGCACAGAGCACGGCCCCGGCGTGGGTGTGCGAGAGGGAGAGCATGAGCTGATCGGGCGCGAGGCCCAGACCGTCGAGGATGGCCCCGCGCACGCCCTGCTCATCCGCGACTCGGCGCCACCACGTGCCGTCCACGGCGAGCAGCACCCGGGGCCGCTCGTCCGCGGCCACCACCGCGAGCGCGGTCAGCTCGAACGGCCGGTGCGCCCCCTCGGAGCGCTCCCAGTCGGCCGGGCCCCAGTTCTTGGCGCGGATGCCGACGGGCGGCGTGATGTCGCGCCGGGCGACGCCGATGCGCGCCCGCGTGCGGGGGATGCGGATGCGGTCTCCGAGGTGCGTCGCCGCTGCGGTGTCGTTCACGCCTGGTCCTCCCTGATGTCCATGATGCCGTCCGTCACGCGCTCGCCAGCACGTCCGCGATGACGACGCGCGGTCCGGCTTCCGGCAGTGCGGTCTCGACGCCGCGCTCGACGGTGTCGCTGTACAGCAGCGTCGACGGCTCGGCGAATCCGTCCGCCAGTCGCAGTCCTCCGCCGACGAACTGGCTGCCGGTGACGCGGGCGTGGTTGACGCCCGCGCCGATGTCGAGGTGGGCCGCGCCCTTCGGCACGGTCGAGGTCACCCCGCTCACCCGCCAGGTGACGACGCCGGCACCGGCAGCCCTGCTCAGCAGCGCGCCGTCCGTCCGCTCCGTGGCCAGCTCGACGCCGTCCAGAGCGACGAGCTGATCGCGCACCGCGGTCGCGGTCAGGCGCACGTCGCGCACGGAACCGCCGCGGATGGTGACGCGGGAGGCGCCGAGCTCGAAGGGCGCACCCGCCGCCGGGCCGCTGAGGCGGCAGTCCACGAACTCGACCGGACCCGACCCGCGGGCCTTCACCCCGTCGATCCCGGTGATCGTGCAGTCCACGAAGCGCACGGGAGCCGTGACCGGGGTCTGCACGAGCACCTGGTCCTTCGGCAGCGCGAAGGTGGAGTCCGCGATCACGGTCGGCCGCGACGAGCGCTGCGACCGCTGTCCGATCGCCAGAAGTCCCGCGGTGCACCCGCGCACCTGGGCGCCGTCGGCGTTGATGGTCATGGTCGCCTGCGGATCGAAGGTCGAGCGGCCGATGACCCGCACGTTCTCCAGCGTCAGATCGCTGATCTTGGTGCCGGCGACGAACCAGGAGCAGACGTGGTCGCGCACCGTGATGCGCTTGGCGGCCGTGCCCCACTGCGCGCCGGAGTTGGCGATGTCCATGAGCCCGGAGTTGCCGATGAAGGTGAGGTCGTGCTCGTACTGGCCGTGCGTGGTGAAGGGGTTGCCGCCCTGATCGTCGCCGTCGCCGTGGCAGTTCTCGACGATGCAGTACGCGCTGGCGGTGAGGTCGTTCAGGTGCCGGGCGTTCGACGACGTGCAGTCGCTGACCCGTCCATAGAGGCTGTAGATCTGCTGCGTGAGGTAGCCCGCACCGCCGTAGAACACGGTCGGCGGGTTCTCCACCGAGCAGCGCTCCGTCGTGAAGTGCGTGTTCCAGCGCCGCATGATCACGGGCCACCAGGTGCGGCTCGCGTGCACATCGGCGACGTCGCAGTGGATCGCGTACTCGAAGGCGATCGGGTGGGAGCCGGTGAGCTCGCGGGAGTCGGGGAAGGAGCCGTCGGTGGGGCCGTCGAAAGGTCCGGCGCCGAGGAACCGCATGTTCGCGATGCGCACGCCCGCGACCGGTTCCATCTGCCGCCAGATGAGCTTCCGCCCGGTGTCGAGCGGCCAGCCGTTGAGGTAGTCGATGCGGATGTGGGTGGCGTCGATCTGCTGCGTCACCTGCACGAAGCGCTGCAGCTCGCGCTCGTCCGCCCCTCCTCCGGCGACCGGGTCGCACTGCACCGCCCACCAGGAGTCGACGGGGAACCGGGAGGCATCCGGCACGGCGACCGCGTCGGTCAGCTCGGGCCAGGCCTCGGCCAGCGCGTGCTCGACCGTGACGTCCTTCGACACCCCGGTGAAGAACATCACGGCGCCGAACGGGTTGTCGTGCGTGTTCTTCTCGATGCCGTCGGTCGTGATGACGTGTCCGCCGAAGTCGATCTCGACGTACGACCGGGTGAAGCGGTGTCGTCGCCGGAACAGCAGATCCGTGCTCGCCTCGATCCGGCGGATGCGGGGATCGTTCACCATCGCGGCGAGCGCGTCGTCGGCCGGCTTCTCCGGTCCCGTGATGCCGAAGACGCGGAAGTCGACGGTACCGTCATGCTGCAGGACCCAGCGGGTGTCGTGCTTCCCCGCGATCACCGTGCCGCCGTTGGGCGCGGTCTTCGCGTTCTCGCTGCCCACATACACGAGCAGCCCGGCGTCGCCGGGCTTCCGGTACCCGGCGACGACCGCCACCTCGCCGTCACGGGCCCGCAGGCGGCCCAGATCGGCGACGGACTCCGCTCGCGTGACGTCCTTGGCGCCGGCGACGACCGGGGCGGCCTGCGCCGGTGCCGTGCTCGCGAGCGCGCCCGCTGTGCCGAGCGCGACCGCGCCGAGCCCGGCCATGAGCGCGCGGCGGCCGGTGGACCGCACCGCCGCGCCGGCACCCGCGGTGTCCGCCGCGGCCCCCGTCCCCTGATCCGTGATGGTCATCATCGTCCTCCTCGTCCGGCGGTCGTCGCGGGGACCGCACCCGTCTGCCCGCCGTGGCTCTGCCAGAGCGCCGCGGCCTCCGCACGCCGTCGGCGCTCGAGGACCGGGTCGGCGACCGGGATCGCCGCCATGAGCCCGCGCGTGTACTCGTGCTGCGGATTCGCGAAGAGCGCGTCGCGCGCGCCGATCTCGACGATGCGGCCCTGCTGCATCACGGCGACCGTCGAGGACATGTACCGGATCACCGCCAGGTCGTGGCTGATGAAGAGGTACGTGAGGCCGAGCTCGGCCTGCAGCTCCCGGAGCAGATTGAGCACCTGTGCCTGGATCGATACGTCGAGCGCCGACACCGATTCGTCGAGCACGAGGAACTCCGGCTCCAGCACGAGCGACCGGGCGATGGACACGCGCTGGCACTGCCCGCCGGACATCGAGCGCGGCAGCCGGTGCGCGAACTCCTCGTCCAGGCGCACGCGGTGCATGGTCTCGCGCACCTTCTCGGCGCGGGATGCCCGGGTGCCGATGCCGTGGGCGCGCAGCGGCGCCTCGATGATCTGCGCGACGGTCTGCCGCCGGTTCAGCGCCGAGAAGGGGTCCTGGAACACCATCTGCATGCGCTTGCGCAGCCGCCGCAGCTCCTCGCCGCGGAGGTCGTGCGGACGCTGCCCGTCGAAGACGACCGTCCCGCCGTCGATGCCGCCGAGCGCGAGCACGGCCTTCGACACGGTCGACTTGCCGGAGCCCGACTCGCCGACGAGCCCGACCGTCTCGCCGCGCCGGATCTGGAACGACACGTCGTCGACCGCGGTCACCCGGCGTCCGGAGCCGAGCGTGAACACCTTCGACACGCCCTGCACGTCCACCAGGACGTCGCCGGACTCCCGCGCCCGATCCACCGCGCTGATCGACCCGGCCTCGGCGAGCGGCTCCGTCCCGCGTTCGAGCACCTCCGCGGCGGTGCGGATGGGCTGCTGCACGTCCACCGTGAGGTCGACGACCGCGCCGAGGAGCGCCTGCGTGTACGGGTGCTCCGGGGCGGCGTAGATGCGGTCGACCGGGCCCTCCTCGACCACGCGCCCGTGCCGCATCACGTGGATGCGCTCGCAGAACCCGGCGGCGACGCCGAGGTCGTGCGTGATGAGCACGACCGCAGTCCCGTGGTCCTCCGCGAGCCGGTCGAGGAGGTCGATGATCCGGGACTGCGTCGTGACGTCGAGGGCCGTGGTCGGCTCGTCCGCGATGAGCACGGCGGGCCGGGACGACATGGCCATCGCGATCATGACGCGCTGCCGCATCCCGCCGGAGAACTCGTGCGGGTACTGGCCCAGACGCTCCTCGGGCAGCGGCACCCCGACCTCGGTCAGCAGCTCGACGGCCCTGGCGCGGGCGGCCGCCGCCGAGACCCGGTCGTGCAGCCGGATCGCCTCGACGAGCTGGTGCCCGATCGTGCGGACCGGGTTCAGCGACGACATCGGGTCCTGGTAGACCATCGCGATCTCGCCGCCGCGCACGCGGGTCATCTCCCGCGGGCTCAGCGTGAGCAGCTCACGGTCGCGCAGCCGGATGCTGCCGCCGAGGGTCGCCCCGTCGTTCAGCCGCATGATCGACAGCGCCGTGAGCGACTTGCCGGAGCCGGATTCGCCGACGAGGCCGATGCGCTCCCCGGGCCGCACCGCGAACGTGATGCCCTGGACGGGCATGACGTCCCCATAGGAGACGGTGAGGTCCTGCACCTGCAGGACGGGCATGAGGTCGGTCATCGGCCCCTCCCCTTCCGATCGCCGCCGAACTGGTCGGCGAGCACGTTGAGCAGCCAGATGGTGACGAAGATGAACAGGGCGGGGAACAGCACGTATCCGATGGACTGGTACATCTTCTGGTAGCCCTGCTGCACGAGCGTGCCCCAGGTGGCCTCGGGCGGCGCGATGCCGAGCCCGACGAAGCTCATCGACGCCTCCAGGAGGATCGCGTTGGCGGCGTTGATGGCCGCCTGCACGATGATCGGCCCCTTGGCGTTCGGGAGCACCTCGGCGAAGAGTAGCCGGCGCCGGGTCGAGCCGAACGCCACCGCGGCCGTGAAGTAGTCCTCCTGCAGTTCGCTGAGCACCGACGACCGCACGAGCCGCGCGGTGGTCGGCGTGAGGAGCACCCCGATGATGACGGCGAGCTTGACGGGGTCGGCGCCGAAGGCGGAGATGAAGACGAGCGCGAAGAGGATCTGCGGGATCGCCATGACCGTGTCGGCGAGGCGCATGAGGATCTCGTCGACCCAGCCGCGGGCGAACGCCGCCGCCATTCCCCAGGCGATGCCGAGGACCATGGCCACGAGCGTCGCGCCCCCGGCGATGAACACGGTGAGCTGGCCGCCGTAGAGCACGCGGCTGAAGAGGTCGCGGCCCAGCTCGTCGGTCCCGAAGAGGTGCGCCGCCGAGGGACCGGCGAACCGGTCGGACGACTGCGCCGCGGGGTCGTACGGGGCCAGGAGCGGGGCGAGCACGCAGGCGAGGACGATGATCGCCAGCAGCCCCAGCGGGATCCAGGAGGCGACGGCGACCCGTCGGCGGGGACGCGCGGAGCGCAGCGCGAGGGTGAGGGTGTCAGCCACGGCTGCTCCTTGCACGAAGACGCGGGTCGAGCACCCCGTAGAGGAGGTCGACGATGAGCGTGGTGAGGATGAACATCGCGGAGATCAGCAGCACGACCGACTGCAGCACCGCGTAGTCCCGCTTGAAGACCGCGTCGATCGCGAGCGAGCCGAGCCCGGGGACGCCGAACACGTACTCCACGATCACCACGCCGCCCAGGGTGTAGCCGACGATCAGGCCGAGCATGGTGAGCCCGGGGATCAGGGCGTTGCGGAGCGCGTGGCCGAGGACGACGCCGCTCGCCGATTGTCCCTTGCCCTTCGCGGTGCGGATGTAGGGGGCGTCCAGCACCTCGACCATCGAGGCCCGGAGGAACCGCATGAGCAGCGGCGCCGCCGCGAAGGCGAGGGTGAGGCCGGGGAGGATCATGCGCACGAGGTTCTCGGCGGGGTCCTCCGCGAACGGCGTGTAGCCGCGGGCCGGCAGCACCTTGAGCTGCACGGCGAACACGACGATGAGCACGATGCCGATGAGGAACTGGGGAAGGGCCATGCCCGCGGTCGAGATCGCGGTGAGCACCCGGTCGACCACGCCGAGCGGACGCAGCGAGGCGAACACGGCGGCCGGGGTGGCGATGAGCACGGCCAGGAGCACGCCGATGAGCGTGAGCTCCAGCGTCGCGGGAAGGCGCTGGGCGATGAGCTCCGTCACCGAGTACTGGTTGAAGTAGGACTGACCGAAGTCGCCCGTGAAGACGCCGCCGATCCAGCGCAGGTACTGCTCGATGACGGGGGCGTCGAGGCCGGCCTCCTCCCGGAGCCGGGCGATGGTCTCGGCATCCACGCCCGGCGTCGAGCCGAGGCGGGTGATGACGGGGTCGCCCGGCAGCAGCCGGAGCACGACGAAGACGAGGAGCGAGGTGGCGATCAGCATCGCGATGCTGATCGCCACCCGCCGGAGGACGGAGAGGACCACGTCAGCCCTTCAGCTGCGCGCCCTCGAGGTGCAGCTGTCCGCCGCCCTCGACCCACACGCCGTCGACCGCCGTGCTGGTGGCGGTGACGACCGTCGACTGCAGGGGCACGATGAGCGGCACCTGCTCGTTGATGATGGTCTGCACGGTGCCCCACTTCGCGGCCCGGGCGGTCTCGTCCGGCTCGGCCACGGCGTCGGCGAACGCCGTCTGGAAGTCGGGGTCGACCCAGTTGCACTCGCACCGCCCCTCCAGGTAGAAGTTCAGCGAGTAGGCCGGCTCGGGCGGGGTGGACTGGAAGTTCGGCACGATGTACCCGGGGTAGCTCTTGCCCGCGGGGTAGAACGCGTCGACCCAGGTGCCGATGTCGTTGTTGTCGATGGTCAGCGTGATGCCGATCTCCTTCAGGCTCGCCTGCAGGATCTCGCCGCTCGTGTTCCACTCGGGGTACTGTCCGGCCACGCCCCACCAGGTGAGCGTGCTGCCCTCGGTCACCCCGGCCTCGGCGAACAGCTCCTTCGCCTTGTCCAGGTCGTAGGAGTAGTCGGTCAGCTCGCCGCCGAACCACGGGTTCACCTCGCCGAGCGCGTTGTTCGTCGGGGAGACCGTGCCCTGGCCGTAGTAGGCGGCGTCGAGGATGGCCTCACGGTCGGTCGCGTACGCGAGGGCCTGCCGGGCGCGCACGTCGTCGAAGGGCGGCGACGTCGTGTCGATCTCCCACGACGGCCACTGGCTCGGGTTCTCGGGCTTCACCAGGGCGATGTCGCCGCCCTCCAGACCCGCCACGTCGCCCTGTGGCACGGACCACAGCACGTCGATGTCGCCGGAACGCAGACCGGTGACGGCGGCGGTGGACTCGGCGGCCTTCACGATCGTGATCTCGTCGAGCGCCGGAGCCTCGCCGAAGTACTCCGGGTTGGGGACGAGCGTGAGGCTGTCGTCCGGAGTGAAGGCGTCCACGACGTACGGACCGGTGCCGATGGGCTCCTTGTCGATGGTGTCGAGTGCGTCGACGTCGATCATCTTCACCCAGACGATACCCGCGGGGAAGGTCGCGATGGGCTCGGACAGCGTCACCACGACGGTCTTCTCGTCCGGCGCGGTGACGTCGGTGACCATCGAGATCTTGTTCTTCTCCTGCGTCGCCGTGTCCGGGTCGAGGTAGTAGTCGAACGCGGCCACCGCGTCGTCGGCGGTGAAGTCCTCGCCGTTCGAGAACGTCACGCCGTCGCGGAGCGTGAAGGTCCAGGTCTTCTGGTCATCCGACGCCTCCCAGCTCTCGGCGAGATCGCCGACGACCTCGCCGGACTCGTCGGTCTTGGTGAGGCCGTTCCACAGCAGCGGGAACAGCACCTCCTCCCACGCGAACGTGCGGATGGCGGGATTGAGCTGCGGGATGCCCTGCGCGGCGGCGACGGTGAGGGTGCCGCCGTCCTGCGCCTGGCCGTCGGGGGTGGATGAGGTGCTGCAACCAGCGGTGATGAGCGCGGCGGTCAGCAGCATCGCTGCTCCGCCGAGCCGAACACGACGACGCGACATGGGTGCCTCCAAGGTCGGGTGGTGCTTCGGGTAAGGGTGTTGCGCTATAGCATGTAGCAAAAGGCAAACGGCGTCTAGAGCGAACCGGGCCGGCGGGGTCACGTTCTCGTCACGACCGCCGGCCCGGACCGGTCACCGGCGGGCGCTGGACGCTTCGACGGCCAGCGCGGGCGCCGTCGTGAAGTCCGTGCGGCGGCTGAGCACGAAGGCGATCGTCGCTCCGAGCAGCGTGAGCCCCGAGATGAGGAGCAGGCCCCACACCGCCGACCCCGTGGTCTCGCTGATCCAGCCGATCGCGTAGGGTCCCGCGAAGCCGGCGAGGTTGCCGACCGAGTTGATGAAGGCGAGGCCGGCCGCGGCCGCCGTGCCGGTGAGCACCATGGGCGGCAGGCTCCAGAACAGCGGGGTGGTCGAGAAGAGCGCCGACATCCCGACGCACAGCGCGGCGAGCGCGAGCACCGGCGTGCCCTGCGCCGCGACCGCCGCGATGAGCGACAGGGCGGTGATGCTGAGCGTGATGCCGATCTGCAGCGGGATGTTGCCCTGCTTCCGGGCGGCGCGCTCCCACGGCAGCATCACGAGGGCCGCGCACAGGTTCGGCAGCGCCACGAGCCAGCCGGTGGTGGCGTTCGAGAAGTCGCCCATGCTCTTCACGATCGTCGGCAGCCACATCCCCAGCCCGTAGGCACCGAACACGACGCCGAAGAAGAGCACGATGAGCGTCCAGAGGCGGCCGTTGCGGAAGACCTCGCCCAGCCGCAGGCGTCCGTGCCGCTGCTCGGTCGCCTGGGTCTCGGCGGCGAGCGTGTCGGTGATCCAGCGCTGCTCGGCGGGGGTCAGCCAGCGCGCGTCCTGCGGGCGGTCGGGGAGCCAGAAGAACACGACGAACGCGAGCAGCACGGCCGGGATGCCCTGCAGCAGGAAGACGAGCTGCCAGCCGTCCAGGCCCCACAGCCCGTGCAGCTCCAGCATCCAGCCGGACAGCGGCGCGGCGACCGCGTTGGCGATCGGGTTCGAGAGCACGAAGACGGCGAGCACCTGCGTGCGGTACTGCCGCGGGAACCACAGCGTGAGGTAGAGCAGCACGCCGGGGAAGAACCCGGCCTCCGCGATACCGAGGATGAAGCGCGCGATCGCGAACTGGGTCGCGTCCTGCACGAACGCGGTCAGCGCCGCGACGATGCCCCACGAGATCATGATGCGGGCGATCCACTTGCGGGCGCCGAACTTCTCCAGGAGCAGGTTGCTCGGCACCTCGAACAGCAGGTAGCCGATGAAGAAGATGCCCGCCGCGAAGCCGAAGGCGGCCTCGGTGATCTGGAGGGCGGCCGTCATCTCGAGCTTCGCGAAGCCGGCGTTGTTCCGGTCGATGTAGGCGACGAGGTAGAGCAGGCCGAGGAACGGACCGAGTCTCCAGATCGCCTTCTTCATGGCGGCGGCTCCCACCGCGTCCTCCGCGGCGCGCGCCTGCGCGAGCGTCTCTCTGCCGGACATGACAACTCCTTCGTCATCGGTTTCGGGTTTTGCTATAGCATCTAGCACCGCGCGGCTCCTGTCCAGTCCCCTGCTCATGCCATAGCATCGACCGAGCGAAGGAGCCCCCGCTCGACGAGCACCGGGCCGCGCGAGATCGAGAAGGGCCCCGGATGCGCAGCGTGTCGGATCAGAACATCGCCGAGCAGGTCACGGACGAGCTGCGGGCGGCGATCCACTCCGGAGAGCTCGCCCCCGGCGAGCGGCTCGTGGAGCGCAAGCTCGCCGACCGTCTCGGCGTCAGCCACATCCCCGTGCGCGAGGCCCTGACCCGGCTCGCCGAGGAGCGCCTCATCACCCGCGAGCCCCGCCGCGGCGCCCGCGTCGCCCAGCTCAGCGCGCAGGACCTGGAGGAGATCTCGAGCCTGCGGATCGTGCTGGAGCAGTTCATGGCGATCCGGGTGCAGGAGCGGTGGAACGACGAGTCGGCGGCCCGGCTGGAAGCGATCATCCAGGCCATGGCGGCGGCGGCGCCGGGCGACGTGGCCGAGGTCCTGCGCCAGGACCGCCTCTTCCACGAGACCCTCGCCGACCTCGCCGAGCACCGGTTCCTCGACGAGCTCAGCGCCCAGCTCCGTGGCCGGATCGCCGGGTTCATCCAGGCGGCCAACTCCGCCCTCGACCCCGCCGAGCAGGAGGAGCACGTGCGCAGCCACCAGCAGATCGTCGACGCCATCGCGACCGGCGATCCAGAGCAGGCGCGCGCGGTGATCACCGAGCACGTGACCAGGGCCGTCCGCCGCATCACGCCGTCGGCCGAGTGAGCGCCGCCGTGGCCGCACGCACCATCGTGCTGACCGGAGCCTCGGACGGGATCGGCGCCGCCGCCGCCCGCCAGCTCGCCGGATCCCCGCACCGCCTGCTCCTCGTGGGCCGTTCGCCCGACAAGATGCGGGCCGTCGCGGACGAGACCGGCGCGGAGTGGTTCACCGCCGACTTCGCGCGCCTGGACGACGTGCGCGCGCTCGCCGCCCAGCTCGCGGACGCCGTGGGTGCAGCGGGCATCGACGTGCTTGCCAACAACGCCGGCGGCATCTTCGGCGACCGCACCCCCACGGTCGACGGGCACGAGAAGACGATGCAGGTGAACCACCTCGCCCCGTTCCTGCTGACGAACCTCCTGCTCCCGCAGCTGCTCGCCGCCCGCGGCGCGGTCGTGAACACCTCCAGCGTCGCGCATCGCCTCTTCGGGCATCTCGACGTCGACGATCTCGACAACACCCGCCGGTACTCCCCGAACAAGGCCTACGGCGACGCCAAGCTCGCCAACGTCCTGATGGCGAAGAGCCTGCACGAGAAGTTCCATGCGCAGGGGCTCAGCGCGGTGGCCTTCCACCCCGGCACCGTGGCGACGAACTTCGCCGCCGAGTCGTCGAGCATCATGCGCCTCGTCTACCGCACCCCGCTGCGCCGCCTCGTCCTCATCGGCAGCGACCGCGGCGGCGCGACGCTGCGCTGGTTCCTCGAGGGAACGCCGGGCGAGACCTGGGCCTCCGGCGGCTACTACGACGAGCGCGTCCTCAGCACCCGCGTGAACCCGCAGGTGCACGACCCCGCTCTCGCTGAGGCCCTCTGGCAGCGCAGCGCCGCGCTCGTCGGCGTGGCCGGGGGCTGAGCGCCCGCCGTCTACGCTGGGGCGATGGCGCGCCTCGACTGGACCCAGCTCCCTCCCGCTCTCCGAGCCCGGGTCGAGGAGTTCGCCGGTTCACCGGTGACACGGGCGCAATCGCAGGACGGCGGCTTCTCCGCGGGACTGGCCTCACGGCTGACCTTCGCCGACGGACGGCGGCTGTTCGTCAAGGCGGTGCAGGAGTCCGCGGAAGGCACGTTCGCGCTCTACGTGCGGGAGGCCGAGGTGCTCGGCGCGATCCCCCGCTCCCTCCCCGCCGCGCACCTCGTCGACGCCTTCACCGCGGACGGGTGGGCGGTGCTTCTCATCGAAGACGTCGAGGGTCGTCATCCGGAACGCTCGGCCACCGCGCCCGACACCGCGCACATCCTGGATGCGATCGCCGCCCTGGCCACCGCCGAGGCGCCGCGCACGCTTCCCCGCCTCGCCGACGAGCTGCACGACGACTCCGGATCCTGGCGGCGGCTCGAGGAGGCCGGGCTCCTGGAGACGACCACGCCGTGGTGTGCGCAGAACGTCGACCTCCTCCGCACGGCGGCGGAACGCGTGGGCACCGCGGTCGCGGGCGACCGGCTCCTGCACGCCGATCTCCGGGCCGACAACATCCTCATCGAGGACTCCGGCCGCGCACGGCTGCTCGACTGGCCGTGGGCGGCCCGCGGCGCGGGGTGGGAGGACGCCCTCCTCTACCTGCTCGACCTCCGCGTGGAGGACGCCGCGGCCGAGGTCGATCCCCTGCTCGATCACCCCGTCTTCGCCGGGTCGACCACGCAGGACCATGTCGCCCTCCTGTCCGCCGCGGGCGGCGCCTGGTTCGAGAAGTGCCGTCTTCCCGCGCCGGACGGGATGACGACGCTCCGCGACTTCCAGCGCCGGGAAGCGGTCATCGCCACCGACTGGATCGCCGAGCTCGTCCGCTGATCGCCCCCGAGGCGTGGGCCTCGGCCGTCACCCCTCGGGCTGCGCGCCCGACTCGCCCGCGTGGACGCGTTCGCCCTGTCGGCCGAACAGGCTGAGCACCTCGGCGGGCTCCCCGTCCGCGCTCCCGAACCAGTGCGGCACGTGCGTGTCGAACTCGGCGACCTCACCGGCTGCCATGCGCAGATCGCGCGTGCCGAGGATCAACCGCATGGTGCCGCTGAGCACGTAGAGCCATTCGCGCCCCTCGTGCGCCCGGGGACGCGGATTCACCTGACTCCCCGGGATGAGGATCTTCCAGGCCTGGACCGGACCGGCGTGCGGGGTCAGCGGCACGACGATCCGGCCGTGCACGCGGCGCGGCTTCAATCGCACGCGCGGATCGCCGACGTCGGGCGCCCCGACGAGGTCGTCCAACGGCACCCGGTGGGCGCGGGCGAGCGGGAGGAGAAGCTCGAGGCTCGGTCGGCGTTGCCCGGTCTCCAACCGCGAGAGCGTGCTCGTGGAGATCCCCGTGGCGTCGGCCAGGTCGGTCAGCGTCATCCCCCGCTGCTTCCGGAGCCACCGCAACCGCGGGCCCACGCCGTCGAGCGTCGCGTCGATCTCGTCCCCCTGCACGTCCTCAGTCTGGCCGCATTTCCCAGGAGCAGCAAAGAAGTTTGCCGGCCCGGCACGTCCGGGGCGACTCTCCTGGCATGAAGAGATTCGATGTGCTCATCGTCGGCGGCGGTGCCGCCGGCCTCAGCGCCGCCCTGGTCCTGCTCCGCGCCCGACGCACGGTCGCGATCGTCGATGCGGGGGAGCCCCGCAACGCCCCCGCGGCGCACCTGCACGGCTTCCTCTCCCGGGACGGCGCCGCGCCCGCTGCGCTGCTCGCGAGCGGTCGCGACGAGGTCGCGGGCTACGGAGGCACGATCATCGACGGACGCGTCGCCGAGCTGTCCCCGGGCTTCACGGCCACCCTCGACGACGGGCGACGGCTGGAAGCCCGACGGGTGCTGGTCACCACGGGCCTGCGCGACGAGATCCCCGACATCCCTCGTCTGCGGGAGCGCTGGGGGCGCGATGTGCTGCACTGCCCGTACTGCCACGGGTACGAGGTGCGGGATCGCGCTCTCGGGGTGATCGGCGGCACGGCTGCGTCGGTCGCCCACGCGCTCCTCATCGCCCAGTGGTCCGCCGACGTCGTCTACTTCCCCCACACCCGGCCGCTCACGGACGACGAGCGGGAACGTCTCGACGCGCGCGGCGTCCGGGTGCATCCGGGCGAGGTCTCCCGCCTCATCGTCGAGGCCGACCGCCTCCAGAGCGTGGAGCTGAGCGACGGCACGCACGTCGAGCGCGCCGCGGTGTTCGTCCGCCCCGAGATGCGCGCTCACGACGCCCTCCTCCACGTTCTCGGCTGCGAGACCGACGAGAACGGGTGGGTCCGGCACGATGCCGGCGGGCGCACGAGCGTGCCAGGGGTCTCCGTCGCCGGGAACGTCGCCGATCCGCGTGCGCAGCTCATCACCGCGGCCGGACAGGGCTCCGCCGCCGCGATCGCCCTCAACGCCGACCTCACCGACGACGACCTCGCCGCCCAGCTCGCGACCCACCGCGGCGCCTGACCCCCGAGAGAAGGAACACAGCAATGTCCACAGCACCCGCCCCGACAGCGACCCCCGTCCCCCGCCCACGCAGCACCAGCTCGCGCTGATGATCTGGATCGCCGTCTTCCCGACCCTCACGGTCTTGAACCTCGTCCTCGCCGCGCCGCTCTCCGGACTCCCGATCGTCGTGCGCACGCTGGTGCTCGTCACCATCGCCGTCCCCCTCGTGATCTACCTGGAGATGCCGCTGCTGCACCGCGTCCGCCGCCGGATCCACGGTCTTGTGACGGCGCGTCGGCGAAGGTAACGTTCTCCCGTTCCTGACGAGAGAAGGCGACGATGCCCCGGACAGATCGACCCCGTTCCACGACGTCCGTGTGGCGCCGCAAGCCCGTCAGCGACATGACGGAGGAGTCGGGCGGGAGCGGTCTGTTCCGGACGCTCGGGCTCTGGCAGCTCACCGCGATCGGCGTGGGCGGCATCGTCGGCGTCGGGATCTTCTCGCTCGCCGGGCTCGTCGCCCACGGCGACGCGACGACTCCCGCCGTGGGTCCCGCCGTCGTCCTCTCCTTCCTCATCGCCGGGCTCGCGTCGGCAGCGGCCGCGCTGTCGTACGCGGAGTTCGCCGGCATGATCCCGCGGGCCGGTTCCGCCTACAGCTACGGCTACGTCGCGCTCGGCGAACTCGTCGGCTGGTTCATCGGCTGGGACCTGCTCCTGGAGTACGTCGCCATCGTGGCCGTCGTCGCGATCGGCATCTCCGGCTATCTCGACGCATTCCTCTCCGGATTCGGGCTGGAGCTGCCGACCGCGATCACGGAGACCGCCGACCAGCCAGGGGGTGTGGTCAACATCCCGGCCATCCTCATCTGCCTGTTCGTGACGTTCCTGCTGAGCCGCGGCACCCGCACGTTCGGCCGCTTCGAACTCGTCGCCGTGGCCATCAAGATCCTCCTCGTGGTGTTCATCGTCGTCCTCGGCGTCTTCTTCATCGACCCCGCCAACTACGATCCCTTCCTGCCGAACGGCTTCGGCCCCGTCTTCACCGGTGCCGCGACGGTGTTCTTCGCGGTGTTCGGCTACGACGCGATGAGCACGGCCGCCGAGGAGGCGAAGGACGGGCGTCGGCACATGCCGAAGGCGATCATCCTGTCCCTCGTGATCGCCATGGTGCTCTACGTCGCCGCGACGCTCGTGCTCACGGGCATGCAGAACTACCAGGACATCGATCCGAAGGCGGGCTTCGCCTCGGCGTTCACGGGCGTGGGGCTCCCGGTCGTCGCCTCCGTCATCTCGGTGTTCGCCGTCGTGTCGATCCTCACCGTCATGCTCACGTTCCTGCTCGGCGCCACCCGGGTGTGGTTCAGCATGAGCCGCGACGGACTGCTCCCCGGCTGGTTCGCGCGGGTCGACCGCCGCGGCGTCCCGCAGCGGGTCACCTGGATCGCCGGGCTGGGCGCGGCGTTCTTCGCGGGCGTGTTCCCCATCCGCGCCGTCGCCGACCTCACGAACATCGGCATCCTCGCCGCCTTCGTCGTCGTCTGCATCGCCGTGATCGTGTTCCGTTACACCAAGCCGGATGCACCCCGGACGTTCCGGCTGCCGTTCATGCCCGTGGTCCAGATCGTCGGCGTGGGCTTCTCGCTCTTCCTCATCTCGCAGCTCCACCCCGAGACGTGGCTCCGGTTCGGGGTCTGGCTCGTGATCGGACTCGTCGTGTACTTCGCCTACAGCCGTCGGCACTCGCTCCTGAACCCGGACAGCCCCCGGCACCGCCCGGGCACGACTTCGGAGACCCCCGGCGACACGCCGTAGACGGGGCCGAGGAGGCGGCGGGTCGCGCCGCAGCTCCGAAGTCGTGCCCGGCGGGATCAGCCGACGACGAGGTTGGCGGTGTCGACGACGCGGTCGCCCTCGGCGGGGAACGCCGTGCGGGTGACGCCGGCCTCCACGTTGCCGGTGTGCAGCAGCGTCGACCCGGCCCCGAACGCGTCGTCGCGGAGCTCCAGGGCGCCGCCCTCGAACCGGTTGCCGACCGCGCGGTAGTGGGTCGCTCCGCTCGTCACGGCGACGTGCGTGGTCGCCCCCTCGGCGCGGAACGTGCTGTCGGAGAGGGTCAGGTGCAGCTCGCCCGCACCCGACCGCGACACCGTCGTCCCGCCCTTCGCCGACACCTCGGATCCCGCGATCTCGACGACCTGACGGTCCTTTCCGGCGGCCGCGATGCGGGCGTTGCGGAGCGTGGAGCCTTCGACGCGCAGCTTCGCCGTCGCCGAGGAGATGGGGGCGGCATCGTCGGCGCCGGAGAGGGTCGAGCCGCGGAAGGTGACCGCACCCGGGCCGTTGATCTTCATGCCACCGACCCGGTCCAGCACCGTGTCGACGAAGGTCACCGGCGTCGTCACCGTCGCGTTGGTGAGCTCGCCGGGAGCGACGAACGTGAAGTGCGAGTCGGCGATCACGGTCGGCCGGGCGGAGTTGTCGGAGGCCTGGGTGATGATGAGCGTGTCCGACGCGGTGCAGCCGCGCAGCTGCGCGCCGTCCGCGTTGATCCACAGCATCCCGGAGCCCGTGAGCGAGGGCTTGCCGATCACCTGCACGTCCTCCAGCGTCAGGTCGGTGATACGCACGCGCGCGACGAACCACGAGCACACGTGCTTGCGGACGGTGATGCGCTTGGCCGCCGAGCCCCACGCCGCCCCGGAGTTCGCGAAGGTCATGAGACCGGAGTTGCCCGTGTAGGTGAGGTCGTGCTCGTACTGGCCGTGCGTGACGAAGGGACCCTGGTCGTCGCCGTCCCCGTGGCAGTTCTCCACGAGGCAGTAGGCGCTCGCGGTGAAGTCGTTGAGGTGCCGGGCGTTGGCGGTGTGGCAGTTGGCGACGTACCCGTACAGGCAGTAGATCTGCTGCGTCAGGTAGCCGGCTCCACCCCACGTGACGGAGGTCGGGTTCTTCAGCGTGCAGCTCTCCGTGGTGAAGTACGTGTTCCATCGGCGCTGGATCAGCGGCCAGAAGGTCGCCGTGCCGTCGATGTGGTCCACGTCGCAGCGCACCGCGTACTCGAAGGCCAGCGGGTGCGATCCCGTGTACTCGTCCGTCCCCTTGCCGAGGAACTTCAGGTTCGACACCGTCACGTCCTGCACCGGCTTCACGTGCCGCCAGGTCATCGTGCGGTCCTTGCCGAGCGGCCAGCCGTTCTTGTAGTTCACGCGGATGTGCCGACCGTCGACGATCTGGGTCACCTGGACCAGCCGCTGCAGCTCGCGCTCCCAGCGACCAGACAGCGCGTTGACCTCGGCGGCGTACCACTCCCCGACCGCGAAGAACGACGAGTCGGCGACGGGGAAGATGTCGGCGAGGTCGGGCACGTCCTCGCCGAGCTTCGCCTCCTGCACCGCGTCGGTCACCTCGCCGCGGAAGAACATGACGGCCGCGAAGGGGTCGTCCTTCCCGGCGTTCTCGATGCCCTCGGTCGTCATGAGGTGATTCCCGAAGTCGAAAGCGATGTTCGACCGGGAGAACTTATGGCGGCGGACGAAGTTGAGGTCGGTGTGCGCCTCCACGCGCCGCACCCGGGCGTCGCCCACCATCGCGTCGAGCGCGTCGTCCGCGGGCGCGGAGGCGTCCATGATGCCGAACTTCCGGAAGTCGACCGTGCCGTCGTGCACGAGCACCCAGGCGCCGCCCTTCGACCCCGCGAGCACCGTGCCGCCGTTGGCCGCGGGGGCGTCCTTCTTCACGAAGCGGTAGAGCCCGTCACCGCCGTCGCCGGGGGCCGCGTAGCCGCTCGTGCGCACGAGGTCGCCGTCCTTGCCCTTGCGCGTCGCGAGGGCGGCGGCGACGCCTCCGTGCGCGACGTTCTTCGAGCCCGACGACTCCTGCGGCACGACGGGTCCGGCGGCCTGGGCGGCGGCGGGGGCGCCGATCGCGGCGACCCCGCCCAGGGCGGCGGCGCCGAAACCGGCGAGCAGCATCCGTCGACTGCGCATCGCCGCGGTCTCGGTGGTGGTGTCCAGCTGGGTCATGCTCATCCTCCTTGCGGCGTCCTCGCCGCGGTCAGGCGTCCGGCCCTCGGCCGGATCGCGGTCACCGATCAGTCCCCGATCCCCAGCGCTCTCCGAGCGGATGCTCAGAAGTAGTCGCCCGCCGTGAAGTGGCGGATGCCGTCCACCCGGGCCTCGCGGCGCAGCGGGCGGATCATCCCGGTGCGGTCGTCCTGCCGCACGGCCGCCGGAGCGAATGCGCGGACAGCGCGCTCCTCCGCCGCCAGCGCGGGGACGGCCAGCTCGCAGGTGCGGACGCCCGCCGCGGCCCAGTCCGCGGCCACGGCCTCCAGCACCGCGTGACGCACCCCGGCCGGATCGGCCGCAGTGGGATCGGTCGCGCTCTCGTGCAGCAGCCCGACGCCGTCGCGCACCTCCGCCACCGCGTAGCCGACCGTCGCGTCCGCCTCGGCGAGCCGGTACAGCGTCGCGCCCCGCAGTCGCACCTCCGCCATCGTCCAGTCGCGGTCGCCGCGCACCGGGGCGAGCACGACCACACCGGTGCGGGAGCGCTCGTAGACCTCGCGCAGCGGGCCGAGGACGCCGAGTCCCACGGACTCGCGCACGACCGAGGCGAGCTCCACGGCCGTCGCCGACGCCGCCCACGGTCCGGCCATCATGCGGGGCATCGAGAAGGTCGTGAAGCCGCTCGACCGGTACACCTCGGGGGTTCCGGTGAACAGCAGGGCCCAGTCGGCGTCACCCGCCGCGTCCAGGGTGGCGGCCACGAGCCGGCGGGCCAGTCCCCGGCCCCGAGCCCGCTCGGCGACCGCGACGCTGCCGATCGCGTGCACCCGCGCCACCGCGCCGTCCGACTCCCGCAGGCTCTTCGGCAGTCCGTAGATCGACCCGCACACGCCCTCGTCGTCCTCCGCGACGAGCGTGTGGCTCAGCCGCTCGTCGTCCACGAGCCACTGGTCCGGCGCGAGGGGCGGCGTGAAGGCGGCCGCCCACAGTGCCGCGAGAGCGGGCTGGTCCTCCGCCCGCGCCGACCGCACGACCACGGCGCTCATGCCATCGAGGAGAGCTGGGCGCGGTCGACGGCGTGTGCGAGCGGACGCCCCGCGGCGAAGGCGTCGAGCTCGTCGGCGACGATCCGCCCCTGCCGCAGCCGGCCTTCCCTGGTCCCGGCCGCGCGGTGCGGGGTGAGCAGCACGCGCGGTGCCGAACGGAAGGGACTCTCCGCGGACAGCGGCTCCTCGTCGAACACGTCGATCGCCGCACTCAACCGGCCACGACGCAGTTCGGCGAGCAGGGCGGCCTCGTCGACCAGCCAGGACCGCGCCGTGTTGACCAGGCCGGCCCCGTCCGGCATCAGCGCGAGCTCGCACGCACCGATCAGGTGATGCGTCTCCGGCAGGGTCGGGGCGTGCACCGCGACGATCTGCGCACGGCGGAGCGCCTCGTCGAGCGTCACGAGCTCCGCCCCGAGGGACGACGCCTCGGCCGCGTCGAGCGTGGGATCGACGAGCAGCGGCTGTGCGCCGAGCGCACGGAGGAGCTCGAGGTACGCCCGCCCGGTCCGGGAGGCGCCGATGACCGCGATGGGCGCGCCGAGGATCTCGTGCTGCACCCCGACGGCCTCCGCGTCCCACCAGCCGTCGCCGGCGCGCAGGGCGTCGTGCATCTCCGGCACCCGGTGCAGCAGGGCGAGCGTGAAGGTCAGCGACACCTCAGCCACCGACCGGGCCATCCCCGCCCCGGCCTGCGTCACCCGCACGCCGCGGTCGAAGAGCGCGTCGGTCGCAAACGGCTTGATCGTGGCCCCGGTGTGCGCGATGAGCTCGAGCTTCGGAAGGGTGGCGAGCACGGCGTGATCGAAAGGACCCACGCCCCAGCTCGTCACCACGACGCGCGCCTCGTCGAGCACCGCATCCGCGAGCCGGTCCACCCGCACGAACGTCCCGCCGAGCCGCGCCGCGACGGCCTCCAGGCGCGCCGCATCGTCGGGCGAGAAGAACTCGGCGAACAGCTCCGCGGAGACGACCGCGACGACGGTCGGAGCGCTCGTCCCGGCGGTCATCGCAGCCAGGCCTCGAGGTTCTCGGCGATGAACGCGTCGTCGTTGAGCTCCGGGTACGCCTGCCGGACGCGGGCGATCTCCTCCGCCTGTCCCGGGGAGAGGCCCTCGGCCGGGTCGAGGCACCAGGTGCCCTCGAGAAGCCCCTGCTGGCGGAGCATCTCGTGCACCCCGGCGATGACCCCGTGGAAGTCGTTGCCCGGGTCGAACACGGCCTGGTTCACGTCCACCATGTCCGAGGCACGGCGTCCCACCTCACGGTAGGCCTCCGCGTCTCCCGCCAGGGCGCGATGCACCCGCTCCAGCAGCGCGACCGCCGCGTGCGTGCCGACCGCCCACTGACCGAGCAGCCCGCCGACGAACCGGAGGGTGCGCCGCCCGGACGGGGAGTCCACGTGGAACTCGGAGAGCAGGTCGGCGACGATCGCGTCGTCGTTGCCCGTGTACAGCGCGATCTCGTCGGCGCGGCCCGAGGCGGCCACGCCCCGTACGAGCTCCAGCGTGCGATAGCGGTCGAAGGGAGCGGCCTTCACCGCGACGACGGAGGGGATCGCGGCGAACTCCCGCCAGAACTCGCGGTCGAGCACCGGTCCGCCGATCGCGGTCTGCAGGTAGAAGCCGACCAGCGGCAGCACCTCGCCGACGGCGCGGGCGCGGTCGAGCAGGGCACGCTCGTCCGCACCCGCGACGCGGGGACTCACCAGCACGGCGTCGTAGCCGAGGGAGCGGGCGAGCTCCGCCTCGGCGACCGCCTGAGCCGTGTCGCCCGCCACGCCGGCGATGCGCACGAGGGTCGCATCGTCGCGGGCGTCCATCTCCTCCGCGGCCAGTGCGAGCACCGGCTCGAAGAGCGCATGCTCCGGGTCGCGGATCTCGAACTGCGTCGTGTGCACGCCGACGGCGAGGCCGCCGGCCCCGGCGTCGAGGTAGTAGCGGGAGAGCGCCCGCTGCCGCCGCTCGTCGAGCGTGCGCGCGGCGGTGAGGGCGAGCGGATGGGCCGGGATCACGGCACCGCGGGCGAGGGTCGCGGCGGCCTCAGGGCGCAGCGACGGCACGGTCGCCGTCCGTGCAGCGGCGTCGGTCATCAGAACTTCCCGTCCCGGACGGCCCACTTGGTGGGCTTGGCGATCATGGGCAGCCCGTCGCGGATCCAGCCGGCCTGCATGCGGATGAGCTCCTCGGCGGAGACGGACGGATAGCCGAACAGGGCCATGCAGCGGCGGGCGTCGCTGAGCAGCGCGGTCGGCTGCGGCTCGTCGACGATCTCGACCTCCCGCTCGAACAGCTCGCCGAAGCGGTGGGCGATCGAGGAGACGCTGAGCAGCTCCGGACCGGTGAGGTTGATCACGAAGGGGTCGGTCGAGGCATGCACGAGGCTGCGCAGCACGACCTCGTTCGCGTAGCCCTGCCAGATCACGTTGACGTTCGCGGTGGCGACCGAGACCGGCTCGCCCGCGTGCACGGCGCTGCCGATGTCGGCGAGCACCCCGTAGCGGAGGTCGACGGCGTAGTTCAGGCGGATGATCGCGACCTTGGTGCCGCGCTCCTGCGCCCCGAACTCGAACACGCGCTCCCGACCGAGGCAGGACTGCGCGTACTCGCCGATCGGCGCGGGCGTGGTCTCCTCGGCGGCACCGCCCGAGGTGGCAGGGACGAACGGATACACGTTCCCGGTGGAGAGCACCGAGATCGCGCTGTCGCGGTACCGGCGGGCGATGCGGTCGGGAAGAGCCGCGTTGACCTCCCACGCCCAGGAGGCGTTGGTCGCGGCACCGAACTTCGCGCCCACCATGAACACCACGTTCGGGGCGTCGGGGAGACCGGCGAGGTCGTCGTTCTCGATGAGGTCGAACGGCACGACGCGGACCCCCGCGGCCTCCAGGCGCTCGCGGATGGCGGCGTCGCCGAAGCGGGAGACCGCGTACACGGCGTCGTCCGTGCGGCCGGCGGCGTCCAGGCCGCGCCGGGCGAGCATCGCCAGGGTCGGTCCCATCTTGCCGCCGGCGCCGAGGATCACGAGGTCTCCGGAACCCTGGGCGAGGTCGGCCACGAGCCCGTCGCTCGGAGTGGCCAGCGCCTCCTCGAGCTCGGCCTCGGAGGCGAATGCGTACTGCGTCATTGTCGTGCGGTTCCCTTCTTCTCAGCCCTTGATCCCGGTGCCGGTGACGCCCTCCTGCACGTACCGCTGAGCGATGAGGTACGCGAGGAAGATCGGCAGCAGCGCCACGACGGAGCCGGCGAGCATGGTGCTGAGCGGCACATCCTGCTGCTGCAGCGACGAGATGCCCACGGTGAGGGTGAACATCGAGTTGGACTTGGCGATGATGAGCGGCCAGAGGAAGTCGTTCCAGTGCCAGAGGAAGACGAAGATCCCGAGCGTCGCGAGGATCGGCTTGCACAGCGGCAGCACGATCCGCAGGAAGATGCGGAACTCGCCGGCCCCGTCGATGCGGGCGGCCTCGAAGAGCTCGTCGGGAAGGCCCTGGATGAACTGGCGCATGAGGAAGACCGCCTGCGCGTTCGCGAGCGTCGGCAGGATGAGGCCCCAGTAGGTGTCGATGCCGCCGAGGTTCGCCATGAGGATGAACGTCGGGATCAGCGTCACGTGGAACGGCACCATGACCATCGCCAGGAACGACCAGAACATGACCTCCTTGCCGCGGAAGCGCTTCTTGGCGAAGGCGTATCCGGCGAGCGCGGAGAGGAACAGCACCGCCACGACCGACACGAGCGAGTAGACGAGCGTGTTGAACAGCCAGACGAGGATGTTCTGCCCGGCGAGCACCTGCTCGTACGCCTCGAACGAGATGTCGTTCCAGGGGAGCAGCGAGCCGGGGAGCTCGACGAGCATGCCCGGCTTCAGGCTCAGCACGACCATGGCGTAGAAGGGGAAGAAGCTGAGGATGCCGGCGATGCTCAGCCAGATCCAGCGGACGGCGACACCCCAGCCGGTCGGCTCGAGCGCGCGGAACGAACGGCGCTTCCGCGCGGCGGGACGGGTCGCGGGCGGCGTCGTCTGCGTCGGCGGCTGCAGGAGGGCGGTCATTTCTGCTTTCCGATCACGAGGCGCTGGATGAGGGCGACCACGAGGGTCATGAGGAACAGGGCCACGCCCACCGCGGCCGCGTAGCCGTAGTCGAAGTAGCGGAAGCCCTGGTCGTAGAGCATGTAGACGAGGGAGTAGCTGGCATTCGCCGGCCCTCCCTGGGTCATCACGTAGATGACGTCGAAGACCTGGAAGGCGGCCGTCGTCTCGATCACCGCGAGGAAGAAGAAGGTCGGGCGCAGGTGCGGGAGGATGATCCACCGGAAGCGCTGCCAGGCGTTCGCGCCGTCGACCAGCGCCGCCTCCTCCAGCTCGCGCGGCACGTCCTGCAGGGCGGCGATGAGGATCATCATCCCGTAGCCGAACCGGGACCACACGCCCACGACGACGATCGCCGGGATCACGAGCACGGTGCTGCCGAGCCAGGAGCCGCCGAGGCCGAGTGGGGCCATCAGCGCGGACCAGGGACCGTTGGCGGAGAAGATCCAGACGAAGATCGAGCCGGCCAGCACGAGCGAGGTGATGACGGGGAGGAAGAAGATCGAGCGGAAGAACCGGGCGCCGCGGAAGGCCCGGCGCACGCCGAGGGCCATGATCGTCGACAGCACGAGCGCGATCGGCACCGCGAAGACCGTGTAGATGAGGGTGGTCCCCAGCGCCCGCCAGAACAGCGGGTCGGCGACGAGGCGCTGGAAGTGGTCGAGGCCGCGCCAGGCGATCTCGCCGGAGATGTCGTAGTCGAAGAAGCTCAGCGCCACACCCGCGATGCTCGGGCCGAAGCGGAAGGCGATGAACAGCAGGAAGGCGGGGAGCACGAACAGGAACGCGACGCGCGCTTCCCGTCGGGCGAGCACCCGGGCGACCCGTCCTGCGGGCTTCGGCGCCGTGGTGGCCGTCGTCATTGTCGATTCCTCACGTGGGGGGCGGGAGAGAGGGGGCGTGCGGCGGGTACCCGCACGCCCCCGGGTGTCACTTCTGCAGCAGCGGGGCTGCGGCGGCCGCGGCGTCCTTCAGGGCGTCGGCCGGGGACTTCTGGCCGAGCAGGGCGGCCTGGATCTCCGGCGAGAGCACGCCCATGAGCGCACGGGAGCTGGCGTCGAGCTCGCCCACCGTGGTGTCGGGGACGTACTTCTCGACCTCACCGAGGAGCGGGTCGTCGGCGTACAGCGGCTCGGTGGTGCTGAGCGCGGAGAAGTAGCCGGCGGCCTTGAGATACGGCTCGACGACGTCGGCGCCGGTCGCGAACTCGGCGAACGCGGCTGCGGCCTCGGGGGCCTTCGAGCCCTTGAGCACGGACAGCGAGCCGACGGTGCCGTAGGCCACGGACTCCTTGTCGGTCAGCGGCGCGAGGACCTTGACGTTCTCCTCGCCCCAGAACGGCGCGACCTCGGTCACGGCGTTGTTCCAGGTGCAGGCGACCTTGCCCTGAGCGATGGCGGTCTGCTCCAGCGGGACGTTGGTGGTGAGGGCCTCCGGGTCGAGCGCGCCCTCCTCGGCCAGATCGGTCAGGAAGGTGAGCGCCTCTTCGCCGGCCTTGCTGTCGAAGCCGACCTCGCCGTCCTCGGTGTAGACCTCGCCGCCGGCCTGCCAGAGCAGCGGGTAGTAGGTGAGGTTGAGGGTGTTCTCGGCCGACGCCGGGTAGTTGAGGGCGTACATGCCCTTGTCGATGAACGCCGGAGCCATATCGGCGATGTCGTCCCACGTCTCCGGGTACTCGGTCACCCCGGCCGCCTCGAACGCGGCCGCGTTGCAGATGAGCGGCTGCGCGCTGGTGAGGATCGGGGCGCCGAGGATGTCGCCGCCGAGCGTGACCGACTCCTTGACGTTGGGGAGCAGGTCGCCCTGGCGCTCCTCGCTGAGCAGGTCGTTCAGCGGGGCGATCGACTTCTGGTACGCCGCGAGCTGGTCGGGGATGAGGTAGACGACGTCCGGTCCCTTGCCGGCGGCGATCGCCGTCTGCAGGGCCTCGTCACGGTTCGCCCACGGGAAGATCTCGTACTTCACGTTGACGTTCTCGTTCTCCTTCTCGAACGCCTCGATGGTCGAGTCCCAGAAGTCCTTGTGCACCGCCTCGTCGGCGATGACGGGGTAGAGCCAGACCGTGATGTCCTGCTCGCCCTCTGCGGTGTTGCCTCCGCCGGCCGAACATCCGGCCAACAGGGTGGCGGCCGCGACTCCCGCGACGACGCCGGTGATCTTGCTGACGCGCATGGTGCTCCTTTGCGTAAACCGTGCTGAGTACGGTTCATTATGACATTGGCTTTGGATAATTCGTCAAGCACAAGTTCTCAGAGCCTTGTTTCGGCCGTGTTTCTCGGCCGTGAACAACAATCCCCGATCTGAGAATCGGGTGTGCTAATTTGATCGCACCAACGGCGGAGACGAAGGAGGGACCCGATGGGCGCGACCAGTCCGCTCTCGATCGTGGCGCGGTCCGCACTCCGGCTGCGCGACGCCGGACCGGCGACGGTCAGCGACCTCTCCCGGTCACTCGAGGTCTCCCGCACCTCCGTCGAGAACGCCGTGGCGGTGCTCTCCGACTCCGGCCTCCTCGTCGACGCCCCGGCGCAGGTCGGCGGAGGCGCCGGTCGGCCCGCCCGCCGCTACTCGTTCCACGCCGCCGCCGGTGTGGTGGTGGGCGTGGACGTCGGCGTCGCGAGCGTGCGGGTCGTCGTCGCGGACCTCGCGGGGGTGGTCATCGCTCAGCGCACCTTCCCCGGCGTCGCGGAGCAGCCCGACGGCCCGGCCAAGCTCGCCGCCGTGATCGACGACGTGCGACGCACGCTCGCCCGGCTCTCGCTGCCGCGCACCGGTCTGCGGGCGATCGGCGTCTCCCTGCCCGGCATCGTCGACGACGACGGACGGGTCACCACCTCGGTCGTCATCCCGGAGTGGTCCGGCATCGACATCGGCTCGCAGCTGCGCCAGGCGTTCGGCTGCCCCGTGGCGGTCGACAACGGTGTGCGGCTCGCGGCCGTCGCGGAGCATCACCTCGGCGTCGCGCAGCTCGTCGACGACGTGATCTATCTCTCGGTCGGCAACCGCATCGCCATGGGCCTCATCCTCGGCGGCCGCCCCCGGCGCGGCATCCACAACGCGGCGGGAGACATCGGCCGCCTCGCGTTCCGGGGCCTGAACACCGAGACCGGTCAGATCTCGTGGCGCACCGCCCCGACCGCCGCCGAGGTGTTCGCCCTGGCGCGCAGCGGAGAGCAGGCCGCCCGGGAGGAGCTCTACGGCTTCATCGACGAGCTCGCCCATGGGATCGCGACGCTGATCATGACGGTCGATCCGGCCATGGTCGTCATCGGCGGCGGACTCTCGGCCGCGCACGAGCAGCTGCTCGACCCCCTGCGCGCCGCTCTGCCCGGCCACCTCGGTCTGCCGTTCCAGGTGCCCGTCGCGGAGGCGCGGCTGGGAGCGGAAGCCGCCGCCCACGGCGCCGTCGTGCATGCATTCCAGCGGCATCCGGGCGACATCTACGGCATCGAGGACATGCCCGCCCCACCGATCACCCCCCTGCCGCACGACCCCGCGGCCGGCGACGACCCCGAGGAGAAGCAGTGAGCACGTTGAAGGTCGGACTCATCGGCGCGGGCGGGATCTCCCGCGTGCACGCCGACGCCTGGCGGGCGCTCGGCGTGCAGGGCTTCGTCACCTCGAAGGAGGGCGCGGAGGAGATCGCCGCCGAGTACGGCTTCGAGGTCGTGGCCGACGTCGACGCGCTCCTGGAGCAGGTCGACGTCGTCGACATCGTCACGCCGAGCAGCACCCACGCCGACTTCGCCCTTCGGGCCATCGCCCGCGGGGTCGACGTGATCTGCGAGAAGCCGCTCGCCGCGACCGCGGAGGCCGCCGCCGAGGTGACCGCGGCCGCAGCCGCCGCGGGAGTGCGGCTGTTCCCCGCCCACGTCGTGCGCTACATGGGGGAGTACGGCCGGATCAAGGCCGGCATCGACGCCGGGCAGATCGGCACCCCCGCCGTGCAGCGCTTCCGTCGCCTGGGCGCCGCGCCGCAGGCCCCCTGGTTCTTCTCGGAGCGGGCGGGCGGCGGCGTCATCCGCGACCTCATGATCCACGACATCGATCAGGCGCTGTGGTTCGCCGGCCCGGTCGACAGCGTCTACGCCGTGCAGAACCCGCCGACGGTCGACGACCGCGTGCCCGCCCCGGTCACGGCGCATGTCGTGCTCACCCACCGCAACGGGGTCATCAGCCACGTGCACGCGAGCTGGGTGCAGCCCGGCATGCCGTTCCGCACGAGCGTCGAGGTCGCCGGTTCCGAGGGGCGCCTGCGCTACGACAGCGCCGAGGACCACACGCTGCGCACCGACGCCGTGCTCGTCGAGGGCGCGACCGACTACCTCCCGCCGATGTCGCCGGAGGAGAGCCCGTACTACGCGGAGATCGCCGACTTCGTGGCTGCCATCGCGGAGGGACGCGAGGCCGTCGTCACCCCGGAGGACGGCATCCAGGCGGTCGCGGTCGCCGAGGCCGCCTACGCCTCGATCGCCTCCGGAGCCCCGGTCGCCCTCCCCGCTTCGTCCCCCGCCGTCGCCGTCGCCGAGGAGGCCACCCGATGACCGCTCCCCGCCCGCTGCGGATCGCCGTGCTGTCCTTCGCGCACACGCACGCCCTCAGCTACGTGCACGCGCTGCAGCAGATGCCCGGTGTCGAGCTGATCGCCGCCGACCCCGACGGCGCCTCTGCCCCGGACGACGCTCCGCGCGGTGCCACCCTGGCCGCGGAACTCGGGGTGGCCTATGTGGAGACCTACGACGAGGCCTTCGCCTGGGGTCCGGACGCGGTCGTGGTGGCCGCCGAGAACTCCCGTCACCGCGCCCTCGTCGAGCAGGCTGCCACGGCCGGCGTGCACGTGCTGTGCGAGAAGCCGCTGGCGACGACGGTCGAGGACGCGATCGCGATGCGCGACGCCTGCGACCGGGCGGGCGTGCTGCTCATGGTGGCGTACCCGGTGCGCTTCTCTCCCGCGGTGCGCGATGCCGTCGCCGAGCTGCGCAGCGGACGCCTCGGGAAGATCCTCGGCGTCACCGGCATCAACAACGGCAAGCTCCCGCAGGACCGGGCCTGGTTCACCGATCCCGCGCTCGCCGGCGGCGGTGCCCTGGTCGACCACGTCGTGCACTGCGCCGACCTCCTCGACGAGCTCCTGGGCGAGCGGGCGCAGACCGTCCGCGGGGTGTCGAACAGCATCCTGCACGGGGAGCGCGACCTCGCGGTCGAGACCGGCGGCCTCGTGACGATCCAGTACCCGAGCGGGGTGATCGCCACGATCGACTGCTCGTGGAGCTGGCCGCTGAGCTCGCCGACCTGGGGCGGCCTCACCCTCGAGGTCGTGGCCGAGCGCGGGACCGTGACCGTGAGCCCCTTCGCGAAGGGCGTGGCCGGACACGATGCCCACGGCGAGACCTGGACCCCGGTCGGGGCCGACCTCGACGCCCTGCTGCTCGAGGAGTTCGTGCAGGCCGTGCGCGCGGGCCGTCAGCCTCAGCCCGACGCCGGTGTCGGCATCCGGACCGTCGAGATCGTGAAGGCCGCGCAGGAGTCCGCGTCCCGCGCCGGCACCCCCATCCCCCTCTGACCCCCGCCCCGTCCCTCGCGGGATCGAAAACGCTCCCCTTCCGGTCTCCCCCGGCACCTTTCCCGTCCCGCACCCTTCTCCGCGCCCCGAGTTCCCCCTCGCGGGATCGAAAACGCTCCCCGCTCCGCCTCCTCAGGAACGTTTCCCGTCCCGCACGGAGACGGTGCGCGCATGCCGGAGTCCCAGCCCCTCCCGTCCCGGAGGGAGCGCGCGGGCATGAAACCGGCGCTGCGGGCGTTGCACCGGAGGCCGCAGCGACACGGAGGAGACAACATGCGCATCGACCTCGCCGGGAAGACCGCCCTCGTCACGGGTTCCACCCAGGGCATCGGGCTCGCCATCGCCACGACCCTCGCCGACGCGGGCGCACGGGTCGCCGTCAACGGCCGGAACCCCGAGACCGTGTCGTCGGTCGTCGCCGCACTGCAGGAGGAGAATCCGGACCGGAACCTCGTCCCTGCTCCGGGCGACGTCACCACGGAAGACGGCGCCGCCCGCGTGCTCGCCGCCACCGGAGACGTCGACATCCTCGTCAACAACCTCGGCATCTTCGGGGCCACCCCCGCGCTCGACATCTCCGACGACGAGTGGCGCCGGTACTTCGAGGTGAACGTGCTCGCCGCCGTCCGGCTCATCCGCGCGACCCTGCCCGGCATGACGGAGCGCGGCTGGGGTCGGGTGCTCGACATCGCCAGCGACTCCGCGGTCGTGATCCCCGCAGAGATGATCCACTACGGGATGTCGAAGACCGCGCTGCTCGCCGTGTCCCGGGGCTTCGCGAAGGAGGCGGCCGGCACGGGGGTGACCGTGAACTCGGTGCTCGCGGGGCCGACCCACACCGGCGGCGTGGAGGACTTCGTGTACTCGCTCGTGGACCCGGAGCTGCCGTGGGAGGAGGCGCAGCGCGAGTTCATGCGCGTGCACCGCCCCCAGTCCCTGCTGCAGCGGCTCATCGAACCGGAGGAGATCGCGAACATGGTCGCGTACCTCGCGTCCCCTCTCGCCTCGGCGACGACGGGTGCCGCCGTCCGGGTCGATGGCGGCTACATCGACGCGATCGTCCCCTGACCTTTCGAATCGCGCACATGGCGGCATCTGCGGCCGGAATGGGGCCATTCGGGCGATTCGAAACGGAGGAGTAAGCTGGCCCCCGGAGAAGCACGGAAAGGCGGTGATGGCGATGTCCGACGATAGTAACGACGCCGCCCTCGCTGCGTCGCGCTTCCCCGCGCCCACGCGTTGAGCTCCTGCTCCGCGTGCGCGCCTCTCGCCTCGCAGTCATCGGCGGCGTCTCCCGCCCCCTGACGAATCCGCACGGACCCTCGCATCCGTGCGCCCGCGAGAACGGAGCCGCATCATGGCGCTCATCGACAACGGCGTGTACGTCCACGGACGTCGCGTGGAGACCCCGAAGAACCTGGACGAGACCTACCGGATGCTGGATGCCGCCGGCGGGATCGCGTGGATCGGCCTGTACCGGCCGAGTCCCGAAGAGGTCGCTTCCGTCGCCCGCGAGTTCGACCTGCATCCGCTCGCCGTCGAGGACGCGCTCTCGGGGCATCAGCGCTCGAAGGTGGAGCGCTACGGCGACACCCTCTTCGCCGTGCTGCGCCCCGCCCGCTACCGCGACAAGGAGGAGTCGATCGAGTTCGGGGAGCTGCACCTGTTCATCGGCCCCGACTTCGTGGTGACGATCCGCCACGCGGAGTCGCCGAACCTCGCCGCGGTCCGCCGCCGGATGGAGGCGAACCCGGAGCTGCTCGCGATGGGACCGGAGGCGGTCTTCTACGCGATCCTCGACGAGGTCGTGGACGAGTACGAGCCCGTGGTGGCGGGCCTGGAGAACGACATCGACGAGATCGAGGACCAGCTCTTCGGCGACAGCGACGACGACGCCCTCTCCCGCCGCATCTACGAGCTCTCCCGCGAGGTCATCAACTTCCAGCGCGCGGTGCACCCGCTGAGCGGCATGCTGGAATGGCTGCGCCGCGGATCGGAGAAGTACCGCATCGACGAGGAGCTGCAGCGCTCCCTCCGCGACGTGCTCGACCACACGATCCGCGTGAACGAGCGGGTCGACTCGTTCCGCGCGATCCTCGAGAACGCCCTGACGGTGCAGTCGGCGCTGGTCGCCCGGCGGCACTCGGAGGCGGGGCTCGCCCAGAACGACGAGATCAAGAAGATCTCCTCGTGGGCGGCCATCATCTTCGCGCCCACGCTCGTCGGCACGGTCTACGGCATGAACTTCGACGTGATGCCCGAGCTGCACTGGGCGTTCGGGTATCCGATGGCGATCGGGGCGATGGCCGCGTTCGCGGTCGGGCTCTATGGGGTGTTCAAGTACAAGAGGTGGCTCTGACGCGCAGGCGGTCACGGGGAACGCCGGAACGCGGCCGGTCTGCGGGCACGGAGCGCGCCCAGGAGCTCCCTCCGGCGTGAAGAACCAGGGCCCACGGCGGGCGAGATGCGCGAGACTGGAAGCATGGCGCTCGATCTCCTCCTGTCCCGCATCGTCGAGAGCGGTCTGCTCGAAGACCCCGTCTCCGAGAACGGTCTCGTCTACGGCCGGGCGAGCCTGGATGCGGCCGGCACCGTAGTGAACGTGAACGTCGACCCCGAGTTGGAGGGCGATGAGACCGCGGAGGACCTGGATCCCGACGAGCTCGTCGCGGCCATCGCGCGCGTGCTCTCGATGAGCGAGAAGCGCTGGCGGGCGATCGTCGAGGAGGTCGCGCTCGACATCGAGGACGCGGTGGAGGACGAGCCCGTCGTCGAACAGATCGACCTGCGGGACGACCTCGAGGCCACCTCGGTCGTCGTGTTCGCGGATGCCGTGCTGCTCGCGTTCGTCGCCCCCAAGCAGTTCCCGGAGTCGCGCATCCTCGTGCAGCTCGACGAGGAGCTGGAGGTCGACGGCATCGAGGTGCGCGAGCCCGACGGCACCGAGGTCATCGACGTCGACACGCTCGACGAGCTGATGGACCTCATCAGTCGCGCCGACCGGGACTGACCCGCCGGAACAGGCATTCACCGGGCAACAGGCCACGCCAGCGGTAACTGCCTGACCTCGCGCGAGCGCCTGAGACCCACGCCCCGCGGCAAACAGGACGGAGACGGCGCCGGGGCATTACGCTCCCGCGCGAAGCAGAAGGCGGGCGACGGATAAGCTCTGAGGCGTGCCGATCGCCGCTTCCGCCTCCCCCGCCACCGCCTCCGACGACCTGGGCCGCCTCGCCGCCGCCCTCCGCGACCCCGCACCGTTGAACTGGATTATCACCGGCGACTCGATCACCCATGGCCTGGTGCACACCCAGGGCGGGCGCAGCTACCCGGAGCACCTCCACGAGCTGATCAGGGGCGAGCTCGAGCGCGTCCGCGACATCGTCCTCAACACCGCGATCAGCGGCAACCGGATCGTCGACATCCTCGACGACTGGGAGCGTCGGGTCGCCGGCTGGCAGCCGGACGTGGTCACCCTCATGGTCGGCACCAACGACGCCTCGGACGGCGGGCCGCGACCGGTCATCTCGCCGGACGACTACGCCGCCTCCCTCCACGACTTCGTGCGCCGGGTGCGCGGGCTCGGCGCCATCCCGGTGCTCCAGACGCCGCCCGCCATCGACGTCCGCAATGCGCCGGAGCGGGCGCGGATCGCCGACTTCGCCGAGGCGGTCCGCCAGGTCGCGGCCGCGGAGGACGTGATCCTCGTCGACCAGCACGCGCACTTCGCGGAGCTCGGGAACGGCGGCGTGCCGTGGGGCCTCATGAACGACCCGTTCCACCCCAGCGCGGTCGGCCACGCCGCTCTCGCCCTCGAGCTCGCCCGCGTCCTCGGCATCGCGCCGCAGGGTCCGCGCGCCCGCACGGCCGCCCTCCTCGAAGGCCTGGTCGGCACGGCCCGCGTCTTCGGCTGAGAGGCCGGCATTTCACCCGCCCCGGGTGACCGCTCTGGACGGCGGTGACGGCGCGACGCTAGGTTGAGCGCATTCACATCCGACAGTGAGGTGGGGGCATGTCGCACGTCGTCGCAACCGGGGCCGGCAAGGCCATGATGGAACGTCGGAACGATCCGACGCACGAGTACATCCTGAAGCTCACCGGCAAGGAGCGGCCCCGGGTCCTCTTCGTCGGCACCGCCACGGGCGACGACACCGCCTACATCGTGAGCTTCTACTCCACGTACGACTCCGACAGATGCGCGCCGCACCACCTGCCGCTGTTCCACCGCGCGGTCGACGACCTCGCCGGCTTCGTGAAGGGCTTCGACGTCATCCACGTCGGCGGCGGGAACACCGCCAACATGCTCGACGTGTGGAAGCGTCAGTGCCTCGACGAGATCATGCGCGAGATGTGGGAGGACCCCTCCTCGAACGTGGTGTTCACCGGCGGCAGCGCGGGCGGCATCTGCTGGTTCGAGGGCGGCACGACCGACAGCTACGGGCCCACGCTGCAGGTGCTCCCGGAGGGCCTGGGCTTCCTGCACGGCAGCTTCTGCCCGCACTACGACGCGGAGGACCAGCGCCGGCCCCTCTTCCACGCCTCGCTCCTCAGCGGTGAGCTGTCCACCGGCTATGCGGTGGGCAACCTCCAGTCGCTGCACTTCGAGAACGGCGAGTTCGTCACCGCGGTCAGCCCGGTCGAGAACCCGCTGGCGCTGAAGGTCGAGGCGGTCGACGGGGCGATCGTCGAGACCGAGCTGCCGGTGGAGGTCCTCACCGGATCGGCGCCGATCGTGAAGGGGCCGTCGTCGTGAACGACAGCGTCTGGATCCTCGTCGCCGAGCTCATCGTCGTCGTCCTGGCGATCTTCATGGGCACCCGCACGAGCGGGATCGGCCTGGGCGTGTGGGGCCTCGTCGGCGTCGCGGTGCTCGTGTTCGTGTTCGGGGAAGCCCCCGGCAACGCCCCGGTCGACGCCGTGTTCATCGTCATCACGGTCATCACCGCGGCCTCGACCATGCAGGCCGCTGGCGGTATCGACTGGATGGTGTCGGTGGCCGCCAAGGTCATCCGCAAACGCCCGAAGTCCGTCGTCTTCCTCGCGCCGGCGATGTCGTTCCTCTTCACGGTCGGCGCGGGCACCGGCAACATCTTCTATCCGCTGCTGCCGGTGATCTACGACGTCTCGTACCAGCAGAAGATCCGGCCGGAGCGGGCACTGTCGGTCTCGGCCGTCGCCTCGCAGGTCGGCATCCTGTGCTCTCCGGTCTCCGCGGCCACCGCATCGATGGTCGTGCTGCTCGCACCGCAGGGCGTCGATCTCGGCGGCCTGCTCCTCATCATGTGGCCGGCCTCGATCGCCGGCCTGCTCGTCGCCGCGCTGGTCATGATGCGCCACGGCAAGGACCTCGAGGACGACCCGGAGTACCAGAAGCGCCTGGCGGAGGGACAGATCAAGCCGCCCGTGGTCGACGCGCACGAGAACAAGCTCCCGGCGACCGCCGTGCTCTCGGCCTCGCTGTTCCTCGCCGGCGTCGCGGTGATCGTCTTCTTCGGCCTGTTCGAGAACCTCCGTCCGGTCATCGGCACCGACGACGACGGCGATCCGCTGCGCCTGAGCGTCACCGTGATCATCGAGGTCGTCATGGGCATCATCGCCGCACTGATCTTCGTGTTCTGCAAGGTGAAGGCCGCCGACGTGCCGAAGCAGTCCACCTTCCCCGCGGGCATCGTCGGCGCCATCGCCCTGTTCGGCATCGCCTGGCTCGCGAACACGTTCGTCGCCGCGAACCAGACCCTCATCGTCGACGGACTCGGCTCTGTGGTCTCCGGATCCTCCGCCTTCCTCGGAGCGCTGCTGTTCGCGCTGGCGCTGTTCGCGGTCGCCATGCTCACGACCAGCCAATCGAGCGCCACGAACGCGATCGTCCCGATCGGCATCACGATCGGGCTGCCCGCCTCGCTGCTGGTGGGGCTGTGGCCGGCGGCGATGGGCATCTACACGCTGCCCGCCAACGGCAGCCAGGTGGCCACGGTCGCGTTCGACCAGACCGGGACGACGAAGATGGGCAAGTTCGTCCTGGACCACTCGTTCCAGCTGCCGAACCTCGTCTACGTCGGCACGGCCATCGTCGTCGGGGTGGCGCTGTCGTTCCTGTTCTGGTGACATGACCGACGTCGTCGACCGTTCGGCGCTGCGGCAGTTCCTGCTGGGGCTGGCCCAGGGGATGAACGCGTCGGCGGAGTCCGTCGACCGCATCCGGGACACGATCGCCGAGGTCGCCACGGCGTCGGGCGGAGACGGCGCCGACTTCGTCGTCCTGCCCACCATCATCATCGTGGAGACGGGGGACGCGGAGGAGCAGCGGGTCGCCTTCCGCTCGGCCACGAACGCCTCGTTCCGCTTCGATCAGATCGCCGCGCTGTACGACCTCATCGCGCAGGCGAAGACCGGCGACGTGGACCCGCTGGACGGCATCCGGCGGCTCAACGAGATCGGTGCGATGCGTCCGCGCCTCGGCTGGTTCACCCGGACGCTGGGCCATGCCATCCTCACGACCGGCCTGGCCCTCCTGCTCGCACCGACCTGGCAGGGCGCCCTCGTCGCCTTCGTGCTCGGATTCGGGATCGGCCTGCTCAAACTCGTGCGCTCTCCCACCCTGCAGCTCGTCATGCCCATCGCCGCGGCCTTCGTGTGCGCGGCTGCGGTGTTCCTGCTCGCGGAGGTCATCGAGATCGGCGACCCGATCCGCCTCCTGATCGCCCCGCTGGTCACCTTCCTCCCCGGTGGCGTGCTGACCACGGCGACGGTCGAGCTCGCGGCCGGGCAGATGATCTCCGGTGCATCCCGCCTCATCTACGGGTTCGTGCAGCTCGCGCTCCTCGCCTTCGGCATCCTCGCCGCCGGCGCCGTGGTGGGCGTCTCGAGCGATTCGTACGAGGCTCTCGACGCCTCCTCCTCGTACCTCCCCTGGTGGGTGCCGCTGCTCGGCATCCTCGTGTTCGCACTCGGCAACTACCTGCACTTCTCCTCCCCGCCGTCCACGTTCGGGTGGGTGCTGCTCGCCCTGGTCGTCGCGTACCTCGGCCAGTGGGCGGGAACCGAGTTCATCGACCCGGCGGTCGGCGGCTTCGTCGGCGCGGTCGCCGTCACGCCGGTCGTGTTCTGGATCGCCGGGCTGCGTCACGGAGCCCCGTCGCAGCTGACGTTCCTCCCGGCCTTCTGGCTGCTGGTGCCAGGCGCCGCCGGGCTGGTGGGGCTCACCGAGGCGGTCGCGACCGACAACGGCCTCGCCGACTTCACCGCGGCCCTGGTGTCGGTCATGTCGATCGCGCTCGGCGTGCTCATCGGCACGGCGCTCTATCGCGTCGTGCACCATGGCGCGGAGGAGTTCGTCCAGTTCGCCGTCGCCCCGCCTCCCGCCGAGGACGAGGAGCCCGCACCGACGCTGTGGCACCGCCTGTCTGCTCCGCTGCGCCGCTTGCGCCGCCGCGATCGCTAGCGATAGACCTCGCGACGGTGGCCGGCGTGCACGACGACGACCGTCAGGATCCCGTCCTCGATCCGGTAGAGCACCCGGTAGTCACCCGTCCGCACCCGCCACTCCGGTCGGCCGGTGAGCCTGCGTGCCGCGGGGGGCCGCGGGTCTTCGGAGAGGAGCTCGATGACGGCCTGGATACGTCGCCTCGCCTCGGGAGGGAGCTTGCGGATCGCCCGCACGGCGACAGGCAGGACCTGGACGTCGTAGGTCACGGCACGAGCCCGAGGTCCCGCTTCACCTCCTCCCACGGGATCGGCGTCTCGTCGAGTCGCGCGGTCTCGTCCCAGGCGGCATCGACCGCGCGGATGTCGGCCAGCTCCTCCGCATCTTCGAGGAGTCGCTCCAGCAGGCTGGCATCGACGACAGCCGCCACCGGGAGGTTTCGTCGGGTGAGGTAAACGGGCTCGTCACGCGCCTCGTCGATGATGGACGCCAGCCGCGCCCGGGCTTCCGTGATCGCGATCTCGCTCATGAGTACATGATAGTGCGAAACGTACAAAACAGCGCGGTAAGGACGATCGCACACGGGCGACGGGCCCCGCGCCGCGGAGGCGACGCGGGGCCGGGTGCCGATCAGAGCGTGGCGAGGATCTCCTTCATCTCCGCGATCTCGGCGGTCTGCGCATCGACGATGTCCTGCGCGAGGGCGACGGCGTCGGCGTTCTCGCCGTCCGCCACCTCCGCCTCGGCCATCGCGACCGCGCCCTCGTGGTGCGCGATCATCTGCTCCAGGAACAGCCGGGACGCCTCCGGGCCCGCCGCGGCCTCGAGCGCGGCGAGGTCGTCGTCGCTCATCATGCCGTCGCCGTGGTCCATCGCGGCCGGGTCACCGGCCTCGGCACCCCAGTCGTCGAGCCAGCCCTGCATCTTCTCGATCTCCGGACCCTGAGCGGCCGTGATCCGCTCCGCGAGGTCGGCGACCCGGGGGTCGACGTCGTCCTTCGCGAGCACGATGTCCGACATCTCGACGGCCTGCTCGTGATGGACGATCATCATGGACGCGAACATCGCATCGGCCTCGTTCGCGCCGGCCAGCGGAGCGTCCGAGGTGGAGTGCCCCATGCCGGAGTGGTCGGCCGGCCCCGCGGGTGCCGTCGAGGCGCATCCCGCGAGCGCGAGGGTTCCCGCCAGGACGAGGACAGCGGCGGCAGTGGTTCGATTGGTCATTTCTCTCTCATCTCTGTCTGTCGGAAGGGCGTCCGCGGTCGCGGCGCCCGGGCGCATCGGCGCCGATCAGGTCCGACTGATGCAGAGGACGTGGAGTGAGGGAGGACGAAGCGGGGCGGCGGCCGCGTCCACGAGCGAGCGGAGAGCGCGGAGCAGAGGTCCGGTCAGGAGAGCGCGAGAGGGGCGCAGCAGCAGGAGGAGTCCGCCGAGCAGGGCGAGGACGCAGGCCGCCCCGCCGTCGTGCGCAGGGTCATCCGGGACGACGGCCTCATCCGCTCCGCCCGCCTCATGCGCTGCCGACGCCGCAGGGTGCGCGGGGGCCGCGTGCCCCGCGACGGCATGCGCCCCCGGGGTGCCGTGGGTGTCGAGGGCGTGCATGCCGAGGAGGCCGAGGAGGACGCCGCCCACGAGGAGGACGGCGAGCAGCGCCCCCTGGAGCACGCGACGACCGACCATGTGCTCATGGTACCCCGTGGGGGTATGTCGACCGGCATGCCGGCTCAGCGGGCGACGCCAGCGCGCCGCAGCAGTCGGCGGACGGCGAGCACGACACCCGCCACCGCGAGCTCCCCCACCACCCGGCCCAACAGCGTGGCGACGAGCACCGGCGGAACGAGGTGCTCGGGCGAGAACACCGGGAGGGCGACGACGAAGAGCACCGCACCGGTAACGGCGCCGGCGAGCAGGACCCGGGCCGGGCGGACGGGGGCGTCCCGCCGGAACGGCAGCGCCAGGTCGAGGACCACGCCGCCGAGGACGAGCGGCACGACGCCGAGCAGCCCGATGGGCGACACCGCGACCGTCAGCACGCCGGTCACGAAGGCAGCCAGTGTCGCCATCCCCGGCACGCGGGTGACGACGCGCGCGAGGAACGGCAGCGCGGTGTGGACGCCCGCGACCACCGCGTACGCGGGAGGGGACGTGGCGGCCAGCACGCTCGTGATCGGCACGACGGCCAGGAAGACGAGGGCCTGGACCGCGCCGAGCGCGGCGCTCACGAGGAGGGCGCTGGTCGGCACGCGGCGGGAGGACACGGGGACTGTCGGACCACTCACCCCTCCGAGCCTAGAACCGCGGGCGGGTTGGATATCGTAGGGGTGGGGATGCGTACCTGGGGAGGGACGATGCCGGCTTTCGGCGCGCAAGGGGACAAGAGGTTGCCGCGGGTTTCCGCGCACGTCATCGGACGTCCGCGGGTGAACGCCGCGCTGGACGAGGGAGCTCCGCTCACACTGCTGCGCGGAGCCGCGGGCTCCGGGAAGACCACCGCCCTCGTGGGCTGGGCCTTCACCTCCCGCGACCGCGTCGTGTGGCTCACGGCCACGCCCGCGCTCGCGACGAGCGCGGCCCTCGCCGCCGCCCTGCTGCGGGTGCTGCGCAGCGCGGGCGAGGCCGTCGGCGGCCGTCATCCCGCCTCGGACGCCGGGGAGGGATGGCCAGCCGTCGCCCAGTACCTGTGCGATCACGAGGAGCCTCTCGTCCTCGTGCTCGACGACGCCGCCGCGCTCGACCGGGATGCGGTCTTCGACCTGTGCCGCACGGTCGCCGGCCCCCCGCACGTCCGCCTGATCGTCGCCACGAACCGCCCCAGCCCCTTCGACAGCGACGGCATCGGCCTCGTGATCGACACCGCGCTGATCTCTCCGGAGGACCTCGCTTTCGACACGGACGAGATCCGCCGCGCGCTCGACGTCGATGAGGACACCGCCCTCGCCGTGCGGGAGGCGACCGAGGGGTTCGCGGCGGTCATCCGCGCCGTCGCCCTCCGCGGCCGTGTCCCCGACGGCACGACGATCGTGGAGGTCGCGACCGCGGCGGTCGACGACTACCTCCGCAGCCGCATGGAGGAGGGCACGTTCGGCGCCGGCGTCCTCGAGGGCCTGATCCGGATCAGCATCACGGACACGGTCGATCTGCCGTTGGCGCAGGCTCTCAGCAGTGATCCGGACATCGGCGCCGCCCTCGACGAGGCCGAGGCGTTCGGCTTCGGGCGGTGGTCCACGGAATCCGGGCGCCGGACCTTCACGATCGCCGCGCCGGCTCGCGCCCTTCTGCGCCGCGACCTCCTGGAGCGCTTCCCGGCCGAGATCCGCCTGCTCCGACGCCTCGCGATCGAGGGTGCGCTGCGGCGCGACGCCCCCTTCGAGGGGCTCCGCCTGGCGATGGAGGAGGACGACCTCCACCTCGCCGCCCACGTCATCATGTCGGGCTGGAGCCACCTTCTGGATCACGACGGTCGCCGGGTCGTGGCGCTGCTGGGCGACCTGCCCCTCGCTCGGCTCAAGCAGGAGCCGCTGGTGGCGATGCTGCTGGGCATCTGCCTCAACGCCAACCGACTCCGACGGGTGCGCGGCCTGCAGCTGCTGCGGATGGCGATCTCCGCCGCGAACGCCCGGCGGAGCGCCCTCTCGCCGACGGAGCGCCTGTTCATCTGGACCGCGGAGAGCGCGGCGCTGCGGGTGGTCGGGATGCCCGAGCGGGCCGGGCAGGTCGCGGCCCGCGCGCTCGCGCTGTACACGGAGACCTCGGAGTCGCAGTGGGAGCAGTACGCGATCGAGATGCCGCTGCTCTGCACGCACCTCGGGATCTCGCTGTACTACGGCGGTCGCCGGGAGCAGGCCCTCCGCCTCTTCGCCGAGGCCGCCGCCCTCGCCGCGTCCCAGGGCACGGGAAACGCCTTCCACGCCGTGAGCCTGCTCAGCGGGATCCACGCCCTCAACGGCGACCTCCCGGAGGCGCGGCACTACGTCGAGATCATCCGGGACGGCTCGTGGGACCCCGCGCTGCTGGACGGGTACCGCGGCACGTTCTACCGCGTCGCGGAGGCGATGCTCGCGGTCGAGGAGGGCGACCTCGCTGCGGCCAAGCAGCACGTGCGCGCCTTCCTGCCGCACCGGGCGACGAGCGAGCACTGGACGACGATGGCGGCGGTAGAGGCGTGGATCGCGCTGCACGACGGCGAGGCCGCCGGCGGACTGGAGCGGCTGGAGTCGTTCGCCCGGATGCGCGGGCGCGAGGCCGGGTCGACGTCGGCGCGCCAGGCGCTGAGCCGCCCCCGGATCCTGCTGCACCTGGCGCTCGGCGATGTCCGTGCCGCGCGCGGCATCAAGCAGCGCGACGCCGGGACCGACCGCTTCGGCACCCTCCTGGAACGGGCCAGGATCGCCCTGATCGACGGTCGCGCTCCGGATGCGGTGCGGCTGCTCGCCGCGACGCGCCTCGAGCCGACGACCTCCCGCGAGCGCGCGGAGGCCGCCGCGGTGCACAGTGCGGCGCTCCACCGCGTCAGTCCCGCCGCTGCGCAGGCCGTGACCGAGGCGCTGCACGCTCAGCTCGCCGACCGGGACCTGCGCACTCCGCTGGCCCTGCTCGGTGCCGAGGACTTCGCCGCCGTCCGGGCCGACCTCGCTCCGGTCGGCGACCCGCCGCTGCCCACCCGCTCGGCGTTGCCGTCGTTCGCGGCGCGCCCGAAGCTCTCCTCGCGGGAGCAGGTGGTGCTGCACGCACTCACCACGGGGGCGCCGCTGCCCGAGATCGCCGCGGAGCTGCGGATCTCGCCGAACACCCTGAAGACGCAGCTCCGCAGCATCTACCGCAAGCTCGACGTGGCCAACCGCACGGAGGCGCTCGAACAGGCCGCCCGGCACGGACTCCTCCCGGGATGACGAAGGCCCCGCCCGTCGGAGACGACGGGCGGGGCCTTCTTCGGAAACCGCTAGCTCTGCATGCGGCGACGTCGCACCAGCAGCAGCACCGCGCCGCCGATCAGCAGGGCGATCGCGAGGCCGAGGATCCACGGTGCCAGCTGTCCGCCGGTGAGGGCGAGCGGCGTCAGCACCCGGTTCTCGGTCGTGCTCGTCGGCGGGGTGATCGTCTCCCCGCCCGGCGGCGTGGCCGAGGCGGTGGCCACGTTCCGCAGCGTCGCCCCCGCCGCGTCGGCGTGCACGGTCACCGCGTAGGTGATCACGACGCGCTCTCCTTCGGCGAGGCTGCCCGTCCAGCGCAGCGTCGTGCCGTCGATCGTCGGCGCGGCCACCACACGGTCACCCACCGTGGCGGTCGCCGTGCCGCGGAGGTCGGCATGCCGCAGCACTCCGGTCAGGTCGTCCGTGACGACGACCTCGTCCAGACCCGTCTCGCCGGTGTTGGTGCCGGTGAGCGTGTACGTCACGACGCTGCCCGTCGCGACGGCGGAGCCGGACGCGGGGTCGGACGACTTGACGAACGTGAAGCCCGGGGTGCCGACGGGGTTCTCCGTCGTCACCGGCGGCGGGGTCAGCTCGGCGCCGCCGGGAGGCGTGGCCGTGCCCTCGACGGTGTTCGCGATGATCGCACCGCCCGCGTCGCCGTGCACGGTCACCGAGTAGGTGATCGTGACACGCTGGCCGACCGCGAGGTCACCGGCCCAGGTGAGCTCGTCGTCCGCGACGACGGGCTCAGGCGCGGTGCCGTCGCTCAGGGTCGCCGTCGCGTCGCCGTTGTAGGCGGCGTGGGCGAGCACGCCCGACAGGTCGTCGAGGATGCGGACCGGAGTCAGCGCCGTCTCCCCCGTGTTCACGCCGGTCACCGTGTAGGTGACGACGCTGCCCGGGTCGACCCGGGTGCCGGACGCGGGATCGGCGGACTTGCGCAGCTCGAAGCCGGGCTTGTTCACGGGATTCTCGGTCGTCGCCGGCGGCGTCTCGATCGGCGGCACCCCACCCGGCGGGGTCGCCGAGCCGGAGGCCGAGTTCTCGAGGACGGCGCCGCCGGCCTCGGCGCGCACGGTCACCGAGTACGTGATCGTGACGCTCTCGCCGACCTGCAGCGCACCCGTCCAGGACAGCCGGTCCGCGGCCACCGTCGGCGCGGTCGTCGCCGTGCCGCCGATCGTCGCGGTCGCGTCGTCGTTGTACTCCGCGTGCGCCAGGACACCGGAGAGGTCGTCGGCGATGGTGACGGGGTCGAGAGCCGTCTCGCCCGTGTTCACACCGGTCACCGTGTAGGTGAGGACGGTGCCCGGGTCGACCGCCGTGCCCGCAGCCAGGTCGACGCTCTTCGAGACGGAGAATCCGGGCTCGTTGACCGGGTTGGTCGTGACACCGGGCGGCGGCGTGATCGTCGATCCTCCCGGCGGGGTCGCCGTCGCGGACGCCGCGTTCTCGATCACGGTGCCGACGCCGTCGGCGCTCACGGTCACGGAGTAGGTGACGGTCACGGTCTGGCCGACTGCGAGCGCTCCCGTCCACGACAGCTCGGTGCCGTCCAGGGTCGCGGGAGCCGCAGAAGCACCTGCGATGCTCGCCACGGCGTCCGCGTTGAACGTCGCGTACGGCAGCACACCGGACAGGTCGTCGGTGATCGTCACCGGGTCGAGCACCGTCTGGCCCGTGTTGGCCGCGGTCAGCGTGTAGGTGAGCACGTCACCCGGGTCGACAGCGGTACCGGCGGCGGGGTCGACGGTCTTGGCGAACGTGAAGCCGGGCTCGTTCACGGGGTGCTCCGTGCTCGACGGCGGCGGCGTGATCGGCGTGCCGGGAGTCGTGGGACTCTCGGGGTCGCTCGGGTCGGCGGGGATCAGCGGGGTCGCCTCTCCGGTGGCCGTGTTCGCGATGGTCTCGCCGCCGGCGGTGGCGTCGACGGTCACCGAGTAGGTGATCACGACGTCCTGGCCGGGACGCAGCACGCCGTTCCACGAGAGGGCGCCGTCGGCCACGCGGACGGCGCCGCGGGTGGCGGACACGTCGTCGTTGTACGACGCGTGGGCCAGCGCCGCGCGCAGGTCGTCGCCGATCTCGACGGGGTCGAGGACGGTGTCGCCCGTGTTGCGGCCGGTCACGGTGTACGTGATCACGCTGCCGGGGTCGACGCGCGTGCCCGACTCCGGGTCGGCCGTCTTGGTGACGGTGAACCCGGGGGTCGCGACGGGGTGCTCCGTCGTCGCCGGCGGGGTCTCGACCGGGGTGCCCGGCGTGGTCGGGCTCTCCGGGTCGGTCGGGTCGGTCGGGATCAGCGGGGTGCCCTCACCGGACACCGTGTTGCGGAGCAGCACGCCGGTCGCATCCTCGTCCACCGTCACCGTGTAGGTGATGTCGACGCGGTCGCCGGGAGCGAGCGTCCCGGTCCAGGTGAGCGTGGTGCCGGAGAGCGCGACGGATCCGGACGAGGCCTTCGCGTCGCCGCCGTACTCCGCGTTCGCGAGGACCGCCGAGAGGTCGTCGACGATGGTCGCGGGGTCGAGGACCGTGTTGCCGGTGTTGACGCCCGAGACCGTGTACGTGAGGGTGTCGCCCGCGCGGACGGCGGTGCCGGAGGCCGGGTCGGCCGACTTCGAGACCTCGAAGCCGGTGTCGACGACGGGGTGCTCCGTCTCCGCCGCGGGCGGGACGATCGGGGTCCCCGGGGTCTTCGCTCCGGAGGGGTCGGCGGGGTCGGTCGGGATCTGCGGCGTGGCCGATCCGGTGACGACGTTGTGCAGCAGGGCCTTCTCGACACCCGCATCCACCGTCACCGTGTAGCGGATCGTGACCGATTCCCCGCGCGGGATGGCCCCGGTCCAGGTGAGGGTGGCGTCGGCGACCCGCACGGAGCCGCGGTCGGCCGTGACGTCGTCGTTGTAGCCGGCGGAGCCGAGCACGCCCGACAGGTCGTCGACGATCTCCGCGGGATCGAGGTCGGTGTCGCCCGTGTTGGTGCCGATGATCGTGTAGGTGATCGTGTCGCCCGCCGACACGGCCGTGCCGGAGGCGGGGTCGGCCGACTTCGAGATCGTGAAGCCGGAGCCGATCACGGGGTGCTCGGTGGTGACCGTCGGCGGGACGATCGGCTCACCGGGAACCTGCGGCCCGGTCGGGTCGCCCGGGTTCGGGGTGGTCGGGGTGCCCGATCCGGTCACGCTGTTGCGCAGGATCTCGCCGGAGGTGTCGTCGCCCACGGTCACCGAGTACGTGATCGTCACGGTCTGTCCGGGCTGGAGCGTTCCGGTCCAGGCGAGGTCGTTGCCGGTCAGGGTCGCACCGCCCGTGGTCACGGTCGTGCCGCCGACCGTGGTCGTGATGTCGTCGTTGAACGCGGCGTTCGCGAGCACGCCGGAGAGGTCGTCGGTGACGGTCACCGGGTCGAGGACGGTCGCGCCGGTGTTCGTGCCGGTGACGGTGTACTCGATGGTCTGGCCCGGCTCCACCACGGTGCCTGCGGCGGGATCGGAGGTCTTCGCGACCTCGAAGCCGGCGACCGGGTGCTCGGTGGTGACGGCCGGTGGGGTCGTCGGGGGCAGGCCCCCGGGCGGGGTGCCGGATGCGGTGACGCGGTTGGCGATGCGCTCGCCCTCCACGCCCTCGTCGACGACGACGGAGTAGGTGATCGTGAGCACCTGCCCGGGCTCGAGGGCGCCGGTCCAGGACAGGTCGTCGCCCGTGACGGTGGCGGCGCCGGACGACACCGGGTCACCGTCGATCGCCGTCACCACGTCGCCCTGGTACTCGGCGTTGGCGAGCACACCCGACAGGTCGTCGGTCACGGTGACCGGGTCGAGGCGGGTGTTGCCGGTGTTCTCGGCCTGCACCGTGTAGGTCAGTCGCTGGCCGGCCTGCACCGCAGTGCCGTCGGCGGGGTCGGAGGTCTTGCGGAGAGCGAGGTCCGGCGCGAGGCGGACGTTCGTGTAGGTGCAGGTGACGTCGGTGCCGAGCGGCCCGGCCGGCTGGGTGACCTGCCCGTCCGCGGTGACGGCCACCGGGGTGGTCGAGCCGTCGGCGTTCACCTGCCGGCAGACGAGGGAGGCGTCGTACTTCGTGAGGTCGGTCGAGCCCGCCGCCGATTCGGAGAGCCGGAAGGTGTCGCCCTGATTCGTGAAGACGGGACCGGCGTAGTCCGGCTGCAGACCGGAGCGGTCGCCGCGGGTGACGGCGTCGGTCTGCGCGACCTGGTAACCGGCCGGGGACTGCACGCGAAGCCCGAACTGGTCCGTCGCGGCGTGACGGCCCTCGGGGAGGTCCTTCTTCAGCGTCAGCGTGTTCGGGAACGTGCAGCTCGCCATGTCGGTCGGCGAGAAGGTGCCCAGCTGGGTCGTGTTGACCGTCTCCCCGCGCGGCAGGTCGACCTCGATGATGCGGTTGCCGCCACCGGAGACCGAGACGAAGATGTGGCCGAGGTTTCCGAAGGCGATGCCGTTGCCCTGCACGCCGGCGCCCATGTCGTGCACCTGCTTGGCGTCGATCGTCGCGGTGCTGGGTTCGAGCGTGGCCGGGAGGTCGGAGGAGTAGATGAAGTTGTCGGCGACGAGCACGAGCTGACCGGAGGCGCTGAAGGCCATGTCGCCGTTGGCGCCGAACGCGCTGCTGCCCGTGGTCGGACGGAGGGTTCCGACCTGCGTGTAGGTCTGCGGCGTGACGTTCTCGTTCCACGCGTAGAGGTTGATGGCGCCGTTCACCGTGCCGCTGGCGAAGTAGTAAACGCCCGTCACGGGGTGCACGGCGCCGCGCAGCACCGAGGAGTTCAGCGTGAACGTCGTCTGCGCGGTCGTGTCGGTGACGCGGTCATGCTTGGCGAGCGTCTTGGTACCGGCGGCGTTGGTGACCGTGTAGGCGTACCGCCCGCTCGACGAGAGGCCGAGGGCGTTGTTCGAGTGGTTGGTGCCGAGGTTGATGGAGCTGAGCGTGCCGCCGTCGCCGGGGGCACCGCCCTGCTCGTTCACGGCGAACTCACGCACCTCGGTGGCGCTCTGCACGTACACCGCTCCCGGCGTGCACAGGAACGGCTCCGCCGCGGCGGCCGGTGCGGCGGTCAGCGTCCCGCCGACGACGATCATCGACGACGCGACGAGCGCCGTGCTCACGGCACCGCCGATCAGCCTCTTCGTCCGGCCCCGCCAGCGGCTGTGCCGCTCCGGCGGAAGGCCATCGGACGTGCGGTCCTTGCGGGCAACACGGAATCCCATGACTGCTCTCCCCATTCATCGCGTTCCGGCACGCATCCGCGCACACGGAAGCCCCCGCCCCCTCAGGCGACCGCCGAGCACCCTTTCGGGCAGGGTGGACTCGGTCCGGGCCTCCGCCAGCCTGCCGGTCCGCCGCGGAGCCCTCCGGCCGAAGCGGAGGAATTCACCCCTCGTTTTCACCCCGGGCGCACGCCGGAGGGCGCACCGGGATCCCGATGCGCCCTCCTCTTCTTTCTGCCGAGACCCCGGGTTGTCGTCGACACCCCGGGGTTTCTGCGTCTGTCGCCCGGGGTCTCGCCGCGTACCCGGGGTCTCGGCGGAAAAGAGGGATGAGAAAGTTCAGTATTCGGTGTTGCTAAGTACCGGTACTCAGTGTTACTTTGTACCGGTACCCAGCAACACTGAGTACCGAATGAAAGACACAGGAATGAGAGGAGGGGACGATGGGCAAGCAGATGACCGAGATGCTCAAGGGCACCCTGGAGGGCATCGTGCTGGCCCTCCTCGCCGAGCAGCCGGCCTACGGATACGAGATCACCACCCGGCTGCGCGAGCACGGCTTCACCGACACCGCCGAGGGCACCGTCTACGCCCTGCTGGTCAGGATCGAGCAGAAGAAGCTCGTCGACGTCGAGAAGGTGCCGAGCGAGAAGGGACCGCCCCGCAAGGTGTACACCCTCAACGCGCAGGGCCGCCAGGAGCTGGAGGAGTTCTGGACGACCTGGGACTTCCTCCGGACGCACATCGAACGACTCAACACGAACACCACGAACACCACGAACAAGGAGAACTGACATGGCCGCCAAGTGGATCGAAGCGCTCACCGGATCGCTCGAGCAGAAGAAGCAGTACAAGCAGGCGAAGGCGCGGATCGAGGCTCTGCCGGAGCCGTACCGCACGGTCGCCAACGCCCAGCACCGCTACACCATGTACTACGGGGGCATCACCGACGGAGACACGCTCGTGCAGATCTTCCTCGACCTCGCCGACCTGTGGGAGCGCGCCGCGATCGACGGCACCCCGATCGACGACATCATCGGCGACGACCCCGTGGAGTTCGCCGAGAACTACGCCGAGGCCTACGGCGGCACGCAGTGGGTCGACAAGGAGCGCGCGCGGCTGAACAAGGCGGTCGCGGAGGCGAGGAAGAAGGAGGACGAGTCATGACGACGCCAGCCCTCTCGGTGCACGGCATCGAGAAGTCGTACAAGGATCTGCACGTGCTGCGCGGCGTCGACTTCGACGTGGAGCGGGGATCGATCTTCGCCCTCCTCGGGTCGAACGGCGCGGGCAAGACCACCATGGTGCGCATCCTCTCCACGCTGCTCACGGCCGATGCGGGCACGGCGACGGTGCAGGGCATCGACGTCGCGGCGAACCCGGTCGGAGTGCGCGAGCGCATCAGCCTCACCGGACAGTTCGCCGCGGTCGACGAGATCCTCACCGGACGCGAGAACCTGGTGCTGGTCGCGAAGCTGCGGCATCTGCCCGACGCCGGCGCGGTGGCCGATCGGCTTCTCGCGCGCTTCCGGCTCACGGAGGCCGGGGGCCGCAAGGTCGGCACGTACTCCGGCGGGATGCGGCGACGGCTCGACATCGCGATGAGCCTGGTCGGCGACCCCGAGGTCATCTACCTCGACGAGCCGACCACGGGCCTCGACCCCGAGTCGCGCATCGAGGTGTGGGACGTCGTGAAGGAGCTCGCGGGCGGTGGCACGACCGTGCTGCTCACCACGCAGTATCTCGACGAGGCGGAGCAGCTGGCCGACCGCACCGCGATCCTGCACGAGGGCCGCATCATCGCGAACGACACGCTCGCCGGACTCAAGCGGCTGCTTCCGGCCGCGAAGGTCGAGTACGTCGAGAAGCAGCCCACGCTCGAGGAGATCTTCCTCACCCTCATCGGCCCCTCATCCCCTTCGACCCCTTCGACGAGCTCAGGGACCCAGGCAGGGACCCAGGTCCAGAGAGGAGATGCAGCATGACCACGCACTTCGCCGCCGACACGGCGACGCTCACCGGCCGCTCGATGCGGCACATCTTCCGCAGCCCCGACACGATCATCACCACCGCGGTCACCCCGATCGCTCTGATGCTCCTGTTCGTGTACGTCTTCGGCGGCGCGCTCCAGCAGAGCACCGGCGCCGAGAACTACGTGAACTACCTGCTGCCGGGCATCCTGCTCATCGCGATCGCGTCGGGCATCGCCTACACGGCGTTCCGGCTGTTCACCGATATGCAGAGCGGCATCTTCGAGCGGTTCCACTCCATGCCGATCGCCCGGTCGAGCGTGCTGTGGGCCCACGTGCTGACATCTCTCACGGCGAACGCCATCACCCTCGCGATCATCTTCGGGGTCGGGTTCCTCATGGGCTTCCGCACCGGCGCGAGCGTCTGGGCCTGGCTCGGAGTGATCGGCATCCTGATGCTGTTCACACTGGCACTCACGTGGCTGGCGATCATCGCGGGCCTGAACGCCAAGACGGTCGACGGCGCGAGCGCCTTCTCGTATCCGCTGATCTTCCTCCCCTTCATCAGCTCGGCGTTCGTGCCGACCGACACCATGCCGGCACCGGTGCAGTGGTTCGCCGAGAACCAGCCGGTGACCTCGATCGTCGACTCCATCCAGGCGTTGTTCGCGGGGGAGCCGGTCGGGTCCGACATCTGGGTCGCTCTCGCCTGGTGCGTCGGGATCCTCGTAGTCGCCTACGTGTTCGCGATCATCTCGTACCGGAAGAAGGTCAGCTGATCGACGCTCAGCGAGACGGAACGCTCCGACCGGGGACTCTCCCCGGCCGGGGCGTTTCGCCGCGCTCGGCGGCCGTTCGAATCGCCTGAATGGCTCCATCCGGCCCGGATTTGCCGCACAGTGCGCGACTCGAAGTCAGCGGAGGCCGACCGGACCGAGCACCACGCGGCGACCGGTCCGGACCCAGACGGCGCCGTCGGCACGGTGCTCGGCGCGGGTCGTGAAGCGGTAGCGGTACGTCACGGCGCGCACCCACCGCGGCCGCTCGCCGTGGAAGGGGTCCACGCGCAGCATCCGCAGCGTCGGGGCATCCGCCTCCAGCAGCCGCACGAGGAACACGGAGAACCAGTCGTCCAGCGAGTGCCCGAGCGGCAGGAACCACATCAGCCAGTCCAGCCGCAGGTGATACGGGGCGAACTGCCGCGGGATCCGCCGCACGTCCCCGGGCTTCCCGCGGAACTCGTACTCGCGCCAGTGCCGGCCCTCCTCATCGTCCGACCCCTCCACGACGATCTCGATCCGCTCCCGCGTGACCGTGCCGAAGGCTCCGTAGGCGTTGGCGAGCTGCCAGCGGTGGAAGCTCGCGTTCATGAGCTGTCGTCGCGCGAAGAGGTTGCGCACGGCGGGCACGCTCAGCACTACGAACAGCACGCCGACCGCCGAGGTCACCACGACCCACCACAGCGGCATGCCGGACACCGTCCACGGCAGCGAGGTCTCCGGCGTCCGCTCCGGAGCCCCGATGCCGGGGAGGCCGATCGCGGAGAACCCGAGCACGATCGTCGCCCAATTCAGCCACGCGAAGTTCCCGGTGAGCACGAGCCACAGCTGCGTCGCGATCACGATCCCGGCGGCGACGGCGCCGACCCACGCGACCCCTTCGACAAGCTCAGGGGCCCAGCCACCGCTGTCGGGGAGCCACAGCGACAGCAGCGGGGCGAAGAGGAAGAACGGCACCACGAGCTGCGCGACGTGGTTCCCGACGACCTCGAGCTTGTGGAACCACCGCGGCAGCAGATGCGCCTGGCGGCTCAGCGGCCCGGGCATCGGCTGGGTCTCGTGGTGGAAGGTCATCGCGGTGAGGTCGCGCCACTCCCGTCCGCCGCGGATCTTGATCATCCCGGCGCCGAACTCCAGCCGGAACAGCAGCCACCAAAACAGCACGATCACCACGGTCGGCGGCGGCTGGTCGTTCGAGCCGAGGAAGGCCGCGAGGAACCCCGCCTCCAGCAGCAGCATCTCCCACCCGAACGAGTAGAACGTCTGCCCGATGCTCACCACCGACATGTAGCCGAACCACAGGACGAGGAAGGCGAGCATCGGCACCCACGGTGGTCCGAGTTGCGGCACCCCGGCGATGAGCAGGGCGGCGATGACGATTCCCGCCCCGCACAGCGCGACCAGACGCCGGTCGGTGTAGCGAACGCGGGTGAAGAGCGTCGGGTGCAGCAGCTTCCGGCGCTCGCGCTTCTGCGCCACCCAGTCCAGCAGCACGGGCGCGGGCAGGAGTCCGTGCTCACCGAGGAGCGGACGGAACTGGTTGAGCGTCGAGACGAACGCGACGAGGTACAGCGCCGCGATGCCCCGCTGCAGGACCTCGCGGGCGAACCCGAAGTCGACCGCCGCGAACCCGTCCACGGCCACAGGCTACGCCGCGGCCGCCCTCCCGATGAGGGGGTTGCGCGGAGCGGAGATCAGTTCTGCATCGCGATCTGCTGCCCCTTCACGAGCGGGTACGCCGCGAGCTCGGAGCCGTCGAGATCCTCCTTGTGCATGTCCACACCGGTGATCTGGCTGTTCTCGTAGGTCGTGTAGTAGTACACGCCCGTCGCCGTGTTGGCGCACGACGAGTAGATGGTGATCTCGTACTTCTCCTCGTCGCCGACCTGCACGCACCCGCGCTGCTGGGCGACAGAGCCGAGGATCTGGAAGAACTGGCTGATCGACTCCGACTCCGACGTGCCGCACACCGAGTTCATGCGCGTGAACACCGCCTTCACGAACCGCGACGACGACGACAGGTCGCCCGGCAGCCCGATCCCGCCCATGCCGCGACTGTAGAGGTCCATCGGCACGTCCGAGGCGAACGTGTTCTCCGGCTGCCGCTTTGAGAGGTGCTGATAGTCGTTGAGTCGGAAGCTCTGGATGTCGAACGTGGGGTTGTTCGTGAGCACGCCCCACGGGTTGTCGTAGACCTTGAGGCCGCCGCGCACGCTCTCGACCGTGATCGATGCGCTCTTGTCGGCGATGATCCAGTGCAGCGGGGACAGCGGGAACTCCGGGCTGAAGTCGATGTCCACGAGACTCACCGACCGGAGGGCCTCCTTCACCTCGGCCACCGTCTCGAACTGCCCGAGGACCCAGGGGATGAACTCGAACGGGGTGACCTCGGTGTCCCCCGACCCCGGCGCCGGGTAGTGCGCGTTGTCCGGGAAGTTGAGCCCCGCCATGCCGAGCCCCTTCTCGTTGACCGCGTCGTAGTAGAGCGGGTAGCCGTCGGCGATCGTCGCGATCCCGATGATCGCGTGGTGCGTCGGCATCGACGGCAGCCGGTGGAACGGGAACGGGAAGTTCCGCGGTGTGACGGTCACGGTCTCGTTGTACGAGAACTCCAGATCGAGATTCCTCCCGAAGTAGTGGTCGGCGGTCGTGAAGCTCAGTCCTGTGCACATGGTCGTGTCCCCCATCCGCGGGCCGGTCGACCCGCCGGTTTCGCGCCATGCTTCCACCTTCCGCCCCCGAATGTAAGTGGGGTCACCCATGACGAAGGAGGGCCTCCCGCTGCGGGAGACCCTCCTTCGAGACGTGCGACGGGTGTCAGCTCGTGACGGTCCAGTCGAACTGGTCGCCGTACTCCTCGAGCCAGGCGTCGACCGCGTCGGCTTCCTTGCCCTCGCCGTACTCGTTGACCACGAGGTCTTCGAGCGCGCCGTACTGCTCGTCGTCGAGCTTGATCTTCTCGATCAGCTCCGCCGCCTCCGGGAACTCGTCCGCGAAGCCCGCGGTGCCGAGGAAGTGCAGGCCCTCGGCCTTGCCCATGGCGCCCTTCGGGTCTTCGAGGTCCTTCACGGGGAAGGCGTCGTTGGCCCAGAACGGACGCCACAGCGTGACGACGATGTCCTCCTTCTTGTCGGTCGCGGTCTTGAGCTCGGTGAGCATCGCCGCGGTCGACGAGGTGACGAGCTCGTACTCGCCGTCGAGGCCGTACTCGGGCATCATCTTCTGGGTCTGGGCGGTCAGGCCCGCACCCGGCTCGATGCCGTAGATCTTGCCGTCGAAGTCGGCGCCCTTGCCCGCGAGGTCCTCGATCGAGGTGAGCTCGGAGTACTCCGGCACCGCGAGGGTCAGCTTGGCGTTCTCGTAGTACGTGCCGAGGTCTTCGATGTCGTCGCCGTACTTGTCCATGTAGGAGGCGTGGGTGAGTTCCGGCCACGCCGACGGGTACATGTCGACATCGCCCTGTGCGAGCCCGGTGTAGAGCGGGCCGGCCTCGGTGAGCGTCTTCATCTCGACCGTGTAGCCGATCTTCTCGAGCTGGTCCTGGAGGAGGTAGGCGGTGCTGAGGCCGTCGGTCCAGGAGGGCAGGAACCCGAGGGTGATGGTGCCCTTGTCCTCGGCACCGTCGCCGCCGCCGCTCGTGCCACCGGCGCCGTCGCCGCTGCATCCGGCGAGGGTGAGCGCTGCGGCAGCCCCGAGGGCGGTGATGGTCAGGATCTTCTTCTTCATGTGACTCTCTCTCTTGCGTTCCGTATGTGGTTCAGGAGGTGCGGACGAGGCCGCGGGACAGCTGTGCCGGGATCGAAACCGTGCCGGGATCCGCGCCCCAGCGCCCCATTTCCGTCCCGCACCGGACGTAGCGGGGTGGGAGGGAAACGGGGACGCGGGGGCTCAGGCGCGGGCGAGCTCGGATTCGGTCGGGGCCTCCTCGGCGGGCGCGGAGGCTGCGGACTCCGACGCCACGGGAGCGGACGGCCGGGACGAACCGCGGCGCTTCAGCATGCCGAGGAGCGAGGAGCGGTTCTCGCCGGGCGCGCCCAGAGCGGCGGTCACCCGGTCGAGGAACACGGCGATGAGCACGACGCCCAGTCCGGCCTCGACACCCTTGGGGATGTTGATCGTCGAGATCGCCTCGACGACCATCTTCCCGAGCCCGTCGGCACCGGCCATGCCGGCGATGACCGCCATCGACAGGGCGAGCATGATGACCTGGTTGACGCCGGCCATGATGGTCGGCATCGCGAGGGGAAGCTGGATCCCGCGGAGGATCTGCCCCGGCGTGGCTCCGAAGGCGTGTCCGGCCTCGACGGTCTCCGCGTCGACGCCGCGGATGCCCAGCTCGGTCAGGCGCACGCCGGGAGGCAGCGCGAAGATCACGGTGGCGACGAGTCCGGGCACCACACCGATGCCGAAGAACACGATCGCCGGGATCAGGTACACGAAGGCCGGCATGGTCTGCATGAAGTCGAGCACCGGCTTCAGCGTCGCGCGCACGGTCGCATTGCGCGCCGACCAGATGCCGAGCGGCACCGCGATCAGCACGGCCACGACGGCGGCGACGAGCACCAGGGCGAGCGTCTGCATCGCCGGGACCCAGAGGTCCATGGCGACGATGAGCCCGAACGACAGGATCGTGCCGATGGCGAGCTGCCACGAGCGCACGAGCCAGGCGATCAGCGCCGCGATCACGATGATCACGGCGAAGTGCGGCGTGAGGAGCAGACGGGTGAGACCGTCGACGAGGAAGCTCACCACGAACGAGACCGCGTCGAGCAGGCCGTCGAGGTTGGCGGTGATCCAGTCGACACCGGCGGCGACCCAGTCGCCCACGGGGATGCGGAAACCGTCCATCAGCGCACCTCCTCCGCCTGTGCCTCTGACCCGAACCCACCCTGGGTCCCTGAGCCGAACCCATCCTGGGTCCCTGAGCTCGTCGAAGGACCGGGCTCGGCTGTCCATCCGTCGTCGAGCACGGCGTCGATCTCGGCCTGGGGCATGGGGGTCATCGGCAGCAGGATCTCCTCGGTCGCTCCGGGCCCGGGACCGAGCGCCGCGAGCAGGGTGACGCGCGGGATCACTCCCGCGAGGCGGCCGTCGGCATCCGTCACCGCGAGGGGCAGCGGCGACTCGACGGCGGGGACGAACAGGTTCATGAGGACGTCGTCCTCGCGCACGCTCTGCAGCACCGGCTTGATGATCGAGTCGAGGCGCGTGGCGCCCTGTCGCACGAGCTTCACGGCGTCGCGGTCGGTGACCACGCCGACGAGCTGGCGGTCCTTGCCGACCACGTAGGTCGCCGACATGTAGGCGTCGCGCATCTGGCGGAGCGCGGTGCGAGGACCGGCCGACTCGGCGACGACGGGGCGCGGACGCTCCATCACGTTGGCGGCGGTGAGCACCCGGGCACGGTCGACGTCCTGCACGAACTGCTCGACGTAGTCGTTCGCCGGGTCCATGAGGATGTCCTCCGGCGTGCCGATCTGCACGATGCGGCCGTCGCGCATGACGGCGATGCGGTCACCGAGGAACATGGCCTCGTTGAGGTCGTGCGTGATGAAGACGATGGTCTTCTGGAGCTTCTGCTGCAGCTCCAGAAGCTGCTCCTGCATCTCGCGGCGGATCAGCGGATCGAGCGCGCTGAAGGCCTCGTCCATGAGCAGGATGTCGCTGTCGGCCGCGAGGGCGCGGGCGATGCCCACGCGCTGCTGCATGCCGCCGGACAGCTCGGACGGCAGCTTGTCGCCCTGACCCTCGAGCCCGACGAGGGCGAGGATCTCCTCGGCCTTGGCCTGGCGCTCGGCCTTGCCGACGCCCTTGAGCTCGAGCGGGTAGGCGACGTTCGCGGCGACCGTGCGATGCGGCAGCAGCGCGAAGTGCTGGAACACCATCGAGATGCGGTCGCGGCGGATCTCCCGCAGGCGGGCGGCCGGAATGCCCGTGATCGGGTCGCCGCCCACGGTGACGGTGCCCGCGGTGATGTCGTGCAGCCCGTTGAGCATGCGGATGATGGTGGACTTGCCCGATCCGGACAGGCCCATGATGACGAAGATCTCACCGCGGTTGACGGTGAAGCTGGCGTCGATGACGGCGGCGGTCCCCGCGTCGGCGACGGCGGCACGGCTCTCCCCTGCCTTCAGCCGGCGGACGGCGGCGCTCGGATTCCTCCCGAACACCTTGTACAGATGGCGCGCTTCGAGTGCTGTTTCGGACACGTTTCCCCTGCGGCTCGGCCTTCGGGTGGCTGAGCCTGCTTCGGTCACGCCCGGGTGATCCTCACGAGGCCGTTCGACGTCTTCGCTGTGGCGGCACAGGCGGCGGATTTCGGATCCGCCGCAGAGGGGATCGACCGTACGCCCACGCCTCTTCGCCGCACAGCTCATCGAAGGAAGGACGTGACCGCGGACTGGTCTATGGGCCGTCAGGCCCGCAGACCAACGTAACGAAATGGCCGGTCAGCGGCAAATCCTGCACTGCGGACGTGCCCGGGTTTCCGGCGCTGACCGGGGGATAGTACGAGCGTCTAGCAATCTCGGCGCACCGTGCTCACGGGCGACGAACGGAGCGCGTCACCGTGAACTTCGGGGTGCGCCGGAGCTGCGCGGTGGGGCCGATGAGCCGTGTCAGCTCGGCCCGGTAGCCGAGGCTCGAGTTGTACACCGTGAACAGCTCCCCGTCCGGTCGGAGCAGGCGCGCGGCGGCCTCGAACAGGCGGGTCGCGGCGCCGGTGTGCACGCTGGCGCCGAGGTGGAACGGCGGATTCAGGAGCACCGTGTCGAAGCTCCCCGCGGCGAGCGCCGAGCCCGCATCATCGTGCGTGACCTCGACCCGATCGGCCACCCCGTTCGCCGACGCGGTGGCGCGGGCGGAGGCGACGGCGGCGGCCGAGCGGTCCGTGGCGACGACCCGGTCCTGCGGGCGAGCACGCGCCCAGGACACGGCGAGCGCTCCCGTCCCGCAGCCGAGGTCGAGCACGCGGCGGCCGGCATCGTTCCCGTCGAGGTCGAGCACATCGAGCAGCGTGCGGGTGCCGATGTCGAGACGGGGTCCGGCGAAGGCGCCGCCGTGGGCCACGAGGACGAGATCGCCGTGCCGCGCCGACACCGGGAACGACGGGGACTCCGGTACGGGGAGGGGTCCAGCGGCGACGAGCAGCCGCGACTTCCGCTCGGCGCGCTGCGCCTGCACGTGGGCGAAGCTCCGCGCCAGGACGTCGTTCTGACCGAGGGACATGTGCTTCACGCGGCCTCCCGCGACGAGCACCACCTCCGGGGCGGCCCAGCGGGCCACGGCGTCGGCGATCTCCTCGAGTTCGGCGAGGGCCTTCGGCAGCTGCAGCAGCACCAGTCTCGCTCCGGCGAGCAGATCGGCATCGAGCTCATGCGGCGCGAACCCGCCGATTCCGAGCGCCTCCGCGTTGCGTGCGAGGGCGCGGCGTCCGGTCGAGAGGTCCTGATGCACCCGGACACCGGAGCGCCCGGCCGCCGTGAGCGCCAGCGTGATCGCGCCGTACTCGTCACCGATCACGACCGTCTCCGCCCCTGGCACGTCGAGCGCGAGTGCGCGCTCCACGAGCAGGAGGTCGGTCGCATCGTGGGCCTGGAGGTTGTCCGCCTCGACGTCGGGCCAGCGACGCAGGCGGCTGTAGGGGAACTCCGGCACCAGCCCACTGTACGCGGCCCGCCCCACCCCCCTCCCCGTGCACAACTTCGGAGCTGACCGCCGACACGCCGCCGGAACCGACCGACGGGCGGCATGTCGACGGATATCTCCGAAGCTGTGCCCGCCCACATCCAGAGGGGTTGACACCGTGGCCGGTTCCGTGGTTACTTAGTCAAGTAAGTAACCCAGCAACCACGGAGGACTCGTGATCGAAGAAGGCAAGCCGCTCTTCCTCCAGATCGCCGAGCAGATCGAGGACTCCATCCTCGACGGCTCGCTGGCCGAGGAGGCGCAGGCCCCTTCGACGAACGAGCTCGCCGCGTTCTACCGCATCAACCCCGCCACCGCTGCGAAGGGAGTCGCCATGCTCACCGACAAGGGAGTGCTCCACAAGCGCCGAGGCATCGGCATGTTCGTCTCGGAAGGCGCCAGGGAGCTGCTCCTCGGCGAGCGCCGCGCGGCCTTCGCCGACCGCTACATCGACCCGCTCCTCGCGGAGGCCCGCACGCTCGGCCTCGGCGCGGAAGACCTCGCGGACCTGCTCCGGCAGCGCGCCGCATCCGCCCCCACCCCAGAAGGGAAGAACCCCGCATGACCGCCGTCATCGAGGTGCAGAACCTCACCAAGCGCTACAAGGAGAAGCGGGCGCTCGACAACGTGTCGCTCGCTCTCGAGGGAGGCTCGATCTACGGGCTCCTCGGCCGCAACGGCGCCGGGAAGACGACACTCATGTCGATCCTCACGGCCCAGAACTTCGAATCCTCCGGCACCGTGAAGGTGTTCGGCGAGCACCCGTACGAGAACGCCCATGTGCTCGGCCGGATCTGCTTCGTCCGGGAGAGCCAGAAGTACCCGGACGATGCGACCCCGCGGCACGCGTTCGCCGCCGCGCGCCTGTTCTTCCCGCACTGGGACCAGGGCCTCGCGGACGAGCTCATCGCGGAGTTCCAGCTGCCGATGAAGCAGACCATCAAGAAGCTCTCCCGCGGGCAGCTCTCCGCGGTCGGCGTCATCATCGGCCTGGCCTCCCGCGCCGAGATCACGTTCTTCGACGAGCCGTACCTCGGGCTCGACGCGGTCGCCCGGCAGATCTTCTACGACCGCCTCGTGGAGGACTACGCGGAGCACCCGCGCACGATCATCCTCTCCTCGCACCTGATCGACGAGGTCGCGAACCTCATCGAGAAGGTCATCGTGATCGACAACGGCCAGATCCTCCTCAACGAGGACACGGATGCCGTCCGCGACCGCGCCGTGACCGTCGTCGGGGATGCCGCGAAGGTCGACGCCTGGGTCGGCGATCGCGAGGTGCTGCACCGGGACGAGCTCGGCCGCGTCGCCTCCGTCACCGTGCTCGGTGCGCTCACCGCCGACGATCGCGCGGAGGTGCGGGCCGCCGGCCTCGACCTCGCCCCCGTCTCGCTGCAGCAGCTCATCGTCCGCCTCACCCAGAAGGCCGAGACCCGCTCCGGCACCAGAGCCGACGCCACCACGGAAGGAGTCCGCTGATGCGACGCACACTCAACGTCATCCGCCTGCAGCTCATCAACCGGCAGACCTTCGTCTGGGTGCCGCTGATCATCCTCGCCTCGGCCGTGGTGATCTCGGTCCTCATCTACGCGATGATCCCCGGCGACGCCCCCAAGTACGGCGGAGGCGGCCAGGCCCCGCTGTGGTACTTCTTCGCAATCGGGCTGTCGGCCATGACGCTGACCTTCCCGTTCTCGCAGGCCATGAGCGTCACGCGGCGCGAGTTCTTCATCGGAACGCTGCTGACCGCGATCCTCGGCAGCGCGCTGCTCGGGATCCTCTTCCTCCTGGGCGGCGCGATCGAGCTGGCCACGAACGGGTACGGAGTGAACGGCTGGGTGTTCCACCTGCCGTGGCTGTGGGAAGCCGGCCCGCTCGGCGCCTTCGTCGTCTACTTCACGCTCGCGCTGTTCTTCTTCGTGGTCGGGTTCACCGGCGCGACGATCTACAAGAGCTGGGGTCCGATGGTGCTCACCATCGTCGGCGTCGCCCTGGCGCTCCTCCTCGTGGGGGTCGTGTTCCTCGTGACACGGCTCGAGCTATGGGGCGACGTGTGGCTCGGCATCCTCGACCTCGGGGCCGTGGGCCTCGCCCTCTGGGGGCTCGTGGTCGTCGCCGTCCTCAGCGTCATCTCGTTCCTCGCGTTCCGTCGAGCCACGCCCTGAGGGACGGTCCGGAATCCGCGGATGCCGCGGCCGCGCACCCCGCGCGGTCGCGGCATCCGCGTCCAGCCGCCCTCTACCCGGCGACCGGAGCCGGGGCAACCCGGTGGCCGCACGCCGCCTGCGGCCCTATCCTCGCCGGACAGGACCACCCGACCGCCGCGAGGAGAGGATGACGTGACGCCCGATCTCTCGCGCCTGCGCGTCCGCGAACGCCGCTCGTACCTCGCCCGCACCGTCCGCGAGGCCGTCCGCCCCGCTCGTCTGCTCCTCGTGGCCAAGACAGCACTCGCCGTCGGGCTCGCGTGGACGATCGCGCCGCACATGCCGGGGGTCACCGACGAGTACCCGTATTACGCTCCCCTGGGCGCGCTCGTGAGCATGTACCCCACGCTCATGGGATCCATGCGGTCGAGCCTGCAGACCCTGTTCGGTCTGGCCACCGGCATCGGTCTGGCCGCGCTGATCGTGCTCACGGTCGGGCCGACGTGGTGGACGATCCCCCTCGTGGTCGGCCTCGGCGTCCTCGTCTCCGGCACCGGCTGGTTCGGCGTCGGCAAGGAGTACGTCCCGATGGCGGCGCTGTTCGTGCTCATCATCGGCGGTCAGAACGCGGACGACTACTCCCTCGGCTACCTCGCCCAGATGGGGGTCGGGATCGTCATCGGTCTGGTGGTGAACCTCCTCTTCGCCCCCGCCCCGCTCATCGGATCGGCCGAGGCGCGGGTGGAGGAGTTCCGACGACAGCTCGCCGGGCACCTCCACGACATCGGCTCCGCGGTCTCGGAGTCCTGGCCGCCGGAGACCGCACAGTGGGCCGACGATGCCGCAGCGCTCGCCGAGACCACCGCCGACCTCCGTGCCGCCCTGGCCGAGGCCGACGAGAGCGTCCGCTACAACCCGCGCGCGCGACGCCGGCATGCGGGCACCGCCCACATCCACGAGCAGCTCTCCACGCTCGACCGCATCGCGCACCTCATCCGGGACATCGCCGACGCGACGGCCGACACGATCTGGAAGCGTCCGGCGGCCATGCCCCTGGATCCGGCGCTGCCCGAGCCGTTGTCGGCGGCCTGCCACGCCGTCGCCGACGTCATCGCGGAGGACGACCCCGCCTCGAGCGCGGCGCACCGCCGCCGCGCGGAGGCGGCGCGGGCGATCCGGCTCCTGCTGGAGAAGGTCGACGACCGCACGTTCGACGTGCGCAGCTCGATGGGACCGGGCGTGCTCACGGCGATGCACCTCCGCCGCATCCTCATCCTCAGCGGCGAGCGCCTCGACGACGAAGACGAGTGAGTCAGATGGTGTCGTCGGCGACGACGATGTCCAGCTGCCAGTGACGGCCCGCGGGGTCGGTGTCGTCGTGCGCGTCGTCGGCGGCGGAGAGCACGTCATCGATCTTGTGCATCACGTCGTCGAACTCGGCCTCGGTCAGTCGGATGGTGCGCTGCACGAACGACGCATGCACCTCGGCGGTGCGACCGGACACGTACTCGGGCGTCCAGGCCACCACCCGGCGCAGCAGGTCGACGTGGTCCTCTGCGAGCGCGGCCACCACCGCATCGCCGAGCGCCTCGTCCGCGACCGGATTCTCCGGACCGCCGACGGTGAGGGCCCCCTTGCGTCCCGTCCACACGCGGTCGCGGCGGTCTCTGGCCTGCTCCGGAGCCTCCTCGATGAGCCCCGCCTCGGCGAGCACCCGCAGGTGGAAGCTGGCGCTGTTGGCCGGCACGTCGAGCGCACCGGCGATGTCCGCGGCGCGCAGGAAACCGCGGCGTGCGATGAGGCGGAGGATCTGGCGGCGCAGCGGGTGCGAGTAGGCCTTGAGCATGGCCGAGGTCATGAAGGCGGCGTCCTCCCGAGAGGTCTTCTCCGCGTCGTCAGCCATTCCCCGATCCTAGTCACGCAAATGCGCACGAACAGTTGCGCAATTATTCTTGCGGAACTATCGTCGAGCCATGAGCACGACGACCACGCCGCACCGCCTGTGGCAGAACACGCGCTACCTCACCTGGCTCGTCAGCGACACGAGCAAGGGGCTCGCCTCGGCGCTCTTCGGGTTCGCCGTCCCGCTCCTCGCGCTCGTCATCACGAACGACCCCGCACAGGCCGGCATCATCGCGGGGGCGGGCATGGTGGCGCGGGTGCTGCTCACCCTCGTGGGCGGGATCATCGCGGACCGGCACCGGCGCATCGTGCTCATGCTCGTCGGCTCGATTCTGGGGATCGTGCTGGCCGGGGCCTTCACCCTCCTCGCCCTCGGCGGCGCCCTCACCTTCGCGACCCTCCTCGTGATCGACGTGCTGCTGGCCGCGCGGAGCGGCCTCTTCGACGTCGCCGGCGAGAGCGCGCTGAAGGAGATCGTCCCGGACGACGCGATGGGGCGCGCGCAGGCCGCGAACCAGGGGCGCGATGCGGCCCTCCAGCTCGCCGGCGGCCCGCTGGGCGGCCTGCTCCTCGGGGTGGGCGGCTGGCTCGTCGGCGCGGTCATGACCCTGTGCCACCTCGTCGCCGCCGTGACCGCCGGGCTCCTCGGGCGACAGGTCCGGCGCGCGGGCATCGCCGACGTCGGCGCTCTGGACGAGGACGACGGCGGCGCGCCCCCCGCGCGCCCGAACGCCTGGCGGGAGTTCCGCGAGGGCTTCGGCTGGCTGCTGTCCCGCCCCGACCTCGGCGGCGTCATGCTCATCATGACCATCGTGAACCTCGGCTTCAACGCCGCGATCACCACGGCCGTCTATGCGCTGCAGCAGGCGGGCCATTCCGAACTCCTCATCGGAACCGTCAGCGCGGCCATCGGCGCCGTGATGCTTGTCGGCGCGATCGTCGCCCCGCTCCTCGTGCCCCGGATCCCGGCGGGCGTGCTCACGATCGGCGGGCTCGCAGTGGTCGCCCTCGGCGCCGTCGTGCTGTCGTTCGCGTCGGCACCGTGGACCGTCGCCGCCGTCCTCGGTGCTACGGTGCTCCTCGTCCCCGCCCTGAACGCCGGGATGATGGGCTACTTCATGGTGGCCACGCCGTCACGTCTGCTGGGACGCGCGAACAGCGCCATGGGGGTCCTCGCGATGGGCGCGATGCCGCTCGCCCCGCTCATCGCCGGCTTCGGCCTGGCCGGGCTCGGACGACAGGGCACCATCCTCATCTGTGCGGCCCTGTGCGTGGTCGCCGCCGCCCTCGCGATCGGGAACCGCGCCCTCCGCAGCCTCCCGGTCGAGTCTCGCTGGGCCGCGCACGCCGCCCGGTACGAGGGGGACTGAGGTGGAGACACTGCGCTAGTCGCCTGGCGTCGGGCCAGTGACGTCGGCGGCACCGAACAGCAAGCTGTCGACGACCTGGTCGCGCCGGGCCGGCCGCGCGGTGGTGTACCTCAGCAGATCTTCGAAGTGAGAGAACACGACGACCGCTTCTTCGAACTCTGGCTCGGAACCGTGGACGACTGCTCCGTCGTCTCGCACCGCCAGGTACTCGTATCCGTTGCGAACGGAAAGCAGGATGGGTGCGTGGCGCCTCCAGAAACGGGAGACCGCGACCGCCTCATCATCCGTCGTCGCAGCCTGGATGCTCAGCAGTTCACACTCGTTCCACGCGAACGCCCCCTCCGCGCCGGTCGAGTAGTCGTCGCGGGACAAGAACCACACCGTCTCGTCTGAGCTCGACAGGAGTGAGAACGAGGACACCCAGCGGATCACCGTTTCGGGTGCCGCGCGCAGCGGGGAGGGAACGCCGTTCTCCATCGACGTCGGCGGCTCAAACGTCCACCCGGCTTCCTGCAAGCTTCCGGCGGCACTTCGGAAGAGTTCCGGCATGCTCCCAGGCTACCGATCCGCACGAATCACCCTTCAGCAACCAATCCTGCGACAACAACCGCCGTGCCGATTCTCCCGATTCTCGTCTTGTTCAAAGACGTCTAACGCGTAGAGCTGAACACATCTCGCCGGCGGCTCACCCGGGACAGTGGTCGCGATCGATGTCGGTCGCCGTCACATCAGAGCCGATAGGAGACCACCGATTCATGGCGCGAGCGCGAGCACGGTGATCCCCGCCGCCGCGGAGGCCACGGCCAGCACCAGCGCGATCGCGATGAGGATGACGTGCACGCGGAGGAACGGGGTGGCCTTGCCGTTCTCGTCCCTGGCACGCGGGTCCTTCGCGACGCGGCTGTAGAACCGCGGCCAGACGAGCACGTTGAAACCGGCGTTGAGGAACAGCACGACGACGAGAGCGATCACCCCTCCACGCTAGCGAGGGCGTCGTCGCACCACGGATCGGGCTGCCGGAATTCTTGGACGGCGACATGTATCACCGAGCCCTTGCCGTGCTCCTGGTAGCTGTGATCACAATGGGCTTCATGATCGACGGTGCCCCCGGCGCCGCCTTCGATCCGGCATCCGACGACGGGCGCGCACGCTGGGAACGCGCCGCGGACCTGTTCGATGCGTGGCGCGATGGCGACGGCCGCTCGATGGACGACCTGGTGCGGCTGATGACGCCCGTGCTCTGGCACGTCGTGCGCGCCTACGGCCTCGAACGCACCCTCGCGGAAGACGTCGTGCAGACGACCTGGCTCCAGCTTGTGCGCGGCCACGGCGCCATCGCCGACTCGCGTGCCGTCTCGGCCTGGCTCACGACCACCGCCCGCCGCGAGGCCTGGAAGGTCGGCAAGGCCGTCGGTCGCGTCGACACCGCGGAATCCGACGACCTGGACGCCCTCCTTCCGGAGCAGGCGTCCGCCGAGGAGCACGCCGCGCTCGACGACGAGAACCGCCGACTCTGGGCCGCCGTCCGCCGCCTCGCCGAGCGCTGTCAGCGCCTGCTCCGGGTGATCGCCTTCGAGGACCGCCCGGACTACGCGCGCCTCGCCCGCGACCTCTCCATGCCGGTCGGCAGCATCGGCCCGACCCGCAGCCGCTGCCTCGCGAAGCTCCGCGACCTCCTCGACGCCCCGGCCACCCGGACGGAGGGACGATCATGAGCGATGAGGACGACGCCCGGCTGTTCGCCCGCCTGCGCAGCCTCTGGAGAGAGGTCGATCCCGTCCCGGCCGGGCTGATCGACCGGATGGTCGCCGCGGTCGCCGCGGACGGGCTCAACCGCGAGTACGCTCTGCTCACGCTCGTGGAAGGCCAGCTCGGCGCGGTCCGCGGCGAGACCGACGCCCTCACCCTGCAGTTCAGCGACGGCAGCACGAGCATCCTCCTCCACGTCACGACGACCGCGTCCGGGCGACGGCGGATCGACGGCTGGGTGGACACCGCCGCCGCGGAGATCCTGTTGCTGCAGGGCGAGCGCGAGCGCCGCACGACCCCGGCGGAGACCGGCCGATTCGTGTTCGACGAGGTGCCGTCTGGGCTCAGCCGCGTGCGCCTGACCGCGACGGTCGGCGATGAGACCCGCACCCTGGAGACCCCGCAGTTCGAGTTGTGACCCCGCATCGCCGGCGCCGTCGCCGGCGATGCCCACGGAGAGGATGACCGATGGAGCAGCCCCAGGGATGGACCTGGCAGGACCGCGCGGAGGGATCGATCCGCCGCGGCACCGCCCTCGACCCCAGCACGGAACCGGTGGATGGGATCCGCGCGTTCCCCACCGCGTACCTGCCCGAGCGGCTGCTCATCACGCGTGCCCTCGGCGAGGAGGAGGCGTACGACCGCGAGCTGCGCGCCCTGAGGGATGCCGCGGACTCCTTCGGCTGGCGGCTGGAGCTGGAGTCGCCGGAGCGAGAGATCGGGAACGGCGAGCTCGTCCCGGGTGTCGCGGGGTTCCTGCGGGCGCGCCTGACCACGCCGGATGAGCCGACCAGGGGCGAGTCCCCCGTGGCGCCCGACGCCTGGCGGGTGCTGCAGCGCGCGCGCCGACTGTCGCGCTCGACCATGCCGCGGACCAGCCTGGAGCACGTGCTGTCGATCGATCCGGTCGGACTCAACCCGTTCACCCGGACGAACCCGTTCACCCGGACCAACCCGTTCACCCGGACGAATCCCGTCCGCGGTGCCGCTCCCGGCGGAGGCGGCAGCGACGACTACCTGGAGCCCGGACGCGGGGCCCGGCAGCCGGTCACCTGGCTCGGCCCCGCTCCGGCTCGAGCCGCCGCTCCGAAGCGCGGACGACGACCGGTCGTGGCGATCCTCGACACCGGCTGCGGCGAGCACGCCTGGCTGCCGTCGGACATCGTCACCCGGCACGTCGAACTCGACGGCGTCCCCGTGGGCTTCACGGACGACGCCGACCCCGAACGCTACCCCGACCTGTACGGGCAGCTCGACGGCGAGATCGACGCGGTGGCCGGTCACGGCACCTTCATCGCGGGCCTCGTGCGTCAGGCCGCCCCGGACGCCGACATCCTCTCCATCCGCGTCGCCGGCGCGCTCGGGGTGGTCGACGAGAGCACGCTCCTGGAGACCGTGGCGCAGGTCGTGGAACTGCTGCGGCGGCACCGCGAGGATCCGACGACCGGCTTCCCGATCGACGTGCTCAACCTCTCCCTCAGCTACTACCACGAGACCCCGACCGACGGGCTCTTCAGCAGGACTCTGTACGAGCTGCTCGCGAAGGCCAGGGAGCTCGGCTGCGTGGTCGTCTGCTCGGCCGGCAACGACGCGATCGATCGGCCCTCGTTCCCCGCCTCGCTGTGGCCGTGGCCCGGCGCCGACAACGGGCTGCCGTCCGACGACGGCGCTCCGCACGTGTCGGTCGGCGCCCTGAACCCGTCGGCGCACTCCGTCGCCCTGTTCTCGAACGTCGGCCCCTGGGTGCAGGTGTACGCCCCGGGCGCCGCCGTGGTCAGCACCTCGCCCGCCTTCGTCGGCGGCGCGCAGGCCGCGACCCGCGCGGACATCGACGGGCTGCCGCGCGAGACGCTCGACCCGGACGACTACCGCGGCGGCTTCGCGGTGTGGAGCGGCACCTCCTTCGCCGCTCCGTACATCGCCGGTCGGGTCGCGGCCCAGCTCGGCGCCGTCCCGGCCGCGGGGGTGAAGCCCGCCGTCGCCGGGAAGGCCGTCGCCGCCGTGCTGAAGTCCCTGCCGACGCCGCACGAGCGGCTCTGACCCCTCGCACCCTTCCGCACGACCGCTCCGGCACGGCATCCTGGACGGATGCCCCTGTCCGCGAGCGCGCTGCACCGACGCGGCGTCGAGGCGGCCAACGCCCGGCAGTTCACCCGTGCCAGGCGGGAACTGGAGAAGGCCGCCGCCCGCACCGACGACGCCGACCTCCGCGCCCGCATCGACGGGACGGCCGCCTACGTGCTCGCGCAGACCGGTGAGCCCGCGGCCGCGGAGGCGCTGTGCCGGGAGGCGCTGGCCAGGGACGGGCTGCAGGCCGAGACGGTCGCCCTCCTCGGCGGGCAGCTCGGCGCCCTCCTCATGCACGGGGGCAGGATGGAGGAGGCCGAGGCGAGCCTGACCACCGCGATCGACGCCCTGGCCGCGACCGGGACCGAGACCCCCGCCCTCGCCAACTGCCTGATGAACCGGGCGGTGGTGCGGATGCAGCGCCATCAGCTGGACACCTGCATGGCCGATCTCCGCCGTGCGATCTCGATCTACGAGGCGCACGACGAACGGGACTCGCTCGCCGAGGCCACGCACAACCTCGGCTATGCCGCACTCCTCGGCGGCGACCTCGTGTCGGCGCTGCGCCTGATGGCCGAATCCCGGCCGACGTTCGCCGCCACCAGCGCCCTCGCCACCGCCATCAGCGACCTCGACCGCGCCGAGGTGCTCCGCGACGCCGGGCTGACGACCGAGGCGGAGGCGCTGCTCGCCCGCGTGGCCGTGCAGTTCGGTGCCCAGCGGATGCGCCAGGCCCGTGGGGAGGCGGAGTTCCACCTCGCCCGCTCACTCGTCCGCCACGATCCGCGAGCCGCGGCGCGGGCGGCGAGGACGGCCGCCCGCCGCTTCACCGCCCTCGGCAGCAGCGGCTGGGCGGCCCGCGCCGCGGCGGTGGAGCTGGAAGCCCGACAGCGGATCCGGCCCGATCGCCCGCTCGACGCCGCCGCGTGGGAGCAGGTGGCGCAGGAGCTCGACCGGAGCGGCTTCCGCACCGAGGCCACGGCCCTGCGGTTGAGCGCCCGCCGCGACGGCACCGGCCGCCTCCCCCGCATCCCCGCTTCGGCCCCGACGCCGCTCCGACTCCGCGCGCAGGAGGTGCGCGCGGCCCGCGCCGCCGGACGCGGTCGCGACGGGGAGGCGCTGCGCGCCGCGGCCACGGGGCTCGACCTGCTGTCGGCATGGCAGCGCTCGTTCGGCGCCCTCGACCTGCAGGCCTCCGTCGCCATGCATGCCAGCGACCTCGTGTTCACGGGACTCGCCGCTGCCGTCCGCCGCCGCGACCCGGCGACGCTCTTCGAGTGGTCCGAGCGCGCCCGGCACCTCAGTCAGCAGGTCGCCCCGGTCCGTCCCCCGCACGATGACGCCCTCGCCGCCGACCTCGCCGAGCTCCGGATGCTGCGCGCCGACCTCGCGGGGGCGGACTGGACGACCGACCCCACCGTGCGCGCGCTCCGCGACCGGGTGCGCGAGCGGCAGTGGTCGGCCACCGGCTCCGGGGCGACGAGGGAGCGCCGAACACTGGCGGAGACCACCGCGCTCCTCTCCGCCGATACCGCGGTGCTCGCCTACGTCTACACCGTCACCGGACTGCACGGGGTCGTGGTGCAGCCGGACGGCGCGACCCTCGTCGACCTGTCCTGGCCGCGGGTGCGGGCCGCTCTCGACGGCCTGCGCGCCGACCTCGACATGGCCGCCCTCACCCGGGACGGCGCGATGGGGCCGGTGACCGCGCGCGCTCTGACGGCGCGTCTCGCTGTCCTCGACGACGAGCTACTCGGGCCGATGCGCCGGGCCGCCGCGGGCGCCGCGCGGTTCGTGATCACCGTTCCCGGGATCCTCGGCGGGGTGCCGTGGGCCATGCTCCCTGGCATGCACGGCGTGCCGTTCACCCTCGCGACCTCGGTCTCGCGCTGGTTCGACGGGGAGGCCTCTGCTCCCTCAGCCCCGAGCGTCGGGTTCGCGGCGGGACCGCGCGTGCCGCGGGCGGCGGAAGAGGTCCAGCGCGCGGCGGAGTCGTGGGCGGGACGGGGAACGACCCGGACGCTGCAGGACACCACCGCGACCGTGAGCGCCGTCACCGCGCTGGCGGCCTCCGTCGACGTGCTCCATATCGCCGCGCACGGGCGTCACGCGGTCGACAATCCGCTGTTCTCCGGGTTCGAACTCGCCGACGGCGTGCTCTTCGGCTACGACGTCGACCTCATCGACCGGGTGCCGCGGACCGTGATCCTCTCGGCGTGCGAGCTGGGTCGGTCCTCCGTGCGCTGGGGCGAGGAGGCCCTGGGCATGACGCGCGTGTGGTTGCACGCGGGCGCGGAGGCGGTGATCGCGGCTCCCGTCACGGTGCCGGACGACGACGCGTGCGAGCTCCTGACGGCGGTCCACGAGGGCCTCGCCGGCGGCGCGTCCCCCGCCGACGCCCTGGCGAGCGCCGCGCTCAGGACGGGGGTTTCCGCCCCGTTCCAGTGTCACGGCAACGGATTCTGACTTTTTTCCCGGATCGGGGTATCAGAATCGCACCCGCCTTCTCCTGTTCTTCGGAAGGTGTCGAGCGAAAGGCCTCGAAGGGAGAGGCACGAGGGAGGCGCCGTCGGTTCTGGGGAAACGCCGCTGGGGAGCGGGAAGACGAGACGGACACCATCTGCTCCGGGAGCGTCGCGGTATGCAGCCGCGATGCTCCCGCAGGGCCTCGGCGATCTGGGGACGCCGAGGCCCTCGGGGCGTCCGCGTGCGGCCTGAGGCCTCAGGCGAGCAGGACCGTGTAGCCCGCAGCGCGCAGCGCGTCGACGGCGGCCCCGTCGGCCCCTCGATCCGTGATGACCGTGGCGAAGAGCTCCGCCCCGCCGACGGTGGAGAAGGCCTCGGCCCCGAGCTTGCTGCCGTCGGTCACGACGACCGCCCGCCGCGCCCGCTCCGCCATCATCCGGTTCACCGCCGCCTCGCGCTCGTCCTGCGTGGTCGCCCCGGCTGCCGCGTCCATCCCGTTCACGCCGATGAACGCGAGGTCCAGCCGCACCCCGCGGAGGAGCTGCTCGACGAACGGGCCGACGAGCTCGTAGGTGCGCGAGTGGATGACCCCGCCCGTGACGACCACCTTCATCTCCGGCCGGGTCGCGAGCTGGGCGGCGATGTTCACGGCATTGGTGACCACCGTGATCCCGCCCTCCGCCGCCAGGTCCTCGCGGGCGGCGAGCGCGGCCGCGATGGCGGTGGTCGTCGTGCCTCCGGAGAGGCCGACTACCATGCCGGGGGTGACGAGCCCCGCCGCGGTCTGCGCGATGCTCTCCTTCTCGTGCGTGCGGAGATGGCTCTTGTAGCGGAGCGGCAGTTCATAGGCGACGGTCTGGGCCACGGCACCGCCGTGCGTGCGGGTGAGCAGCCGCTGCTCGGCGAGGGAGTCGAGGTCGCGGCGGGTGGTGGCCGGGGAGGCACCGAACCGCTCCACCAGCTCCTCCACCGTGACCTCTCCGTCCGCCGCGAGGAGGTCGAGGATCGCGTGCAGTCGGGCCGCGCGCTTCACCGGTCGTCGTTTCGCGTCGAGGTCGCAGCCGTGCCGGGAACCTCTGCGACCGGAGCGGGATTCTGCGACGGCAGCAGGGCGAACAGTCGCAGCATCCGGGCCGCTTCGTCCGCGAGGGCGGCGCGGGCGGGAGCGAGGTACTTGCGGGAGTCGACGAGACGGTCGTCGGCGGCGAGCACCTCGCGGACCGCCCGGGTGAAGAAGCCGTTGAGGTGGGTGGAGACGTTGACCTTCGTCATCCCGGCGCGCACGGCATCGGCGATCACGGCGTCGGCCACTCCGGACGAGCCGTGCAGCACGAGGGGCACGTCGGTCCCGTCCGCGGCGGCGCCACGCAGAGCCGCACGCAGGCGGCCGATGAGGTCGAGGTCGAGGGAGGCGGTGCGGTCGGTCATGGCGTGCGACGACCCCACGGCCACGGCGAGGGCGTCCACGCCGGTGGCGGCCACGAACGCCCGCGCCTCGTCCGGATCGGTGCGCACACCGGGGGCGTGGGCGCCGTCCTTCCCGCCCACCTCGCCGAGCTCGCCCTCCACGTACACCCCCGCCGCGCGGGCCCGGGCGGCGACCTCGGCGGTGACCGCCACGTTCTCGTCGTAGGGCAGCGCGCCGCCGTCGAACATGACCGAGCCGAAGCCGAGGGCCACGGCCTCGTCCACGAGCTCCGGCCGCTCCGCGTGATCGAGGTGCACCGCCACCGGGGTCTCCGCGCGTCGTGCCGCGGCGAGCGTCGCGAGGGCGACCGGCTCCAGACCGCCGTGGTAGTCGGCGCAGTTCTGCGAGATCTGCAGGATCACGGGGAGCTGGGCGAGCGCGGAGGCCCGCACGAGGCCCTCCGCGGTCTCCAGGTGGATGACGTTGAACGCGCCGATGCCGGTGCCGGCGGTGGCAGCCGCGGAGACGAGTTCCCGAGCGGAGACGAGGGTCACGAAGGGTCCTTCCGGAAGGAGGCGGGGTCGGGGCGGGAGACGCGAAGCTGCTCCTCGAGCGCGCGCCAGCGGGGGGAGATGTCGCCGGCGAGCGGCATGAGGACGGCGGCTGCCGACCACGCGGTCGCGCGACGGAGGATGACCTCGGGGTCGCGCTCGCCCTCCGCGGTGAGCACGGCGCAGGCCGCGACCGCGGCGTCTCCGGCGCCGGTCGGGTTGCCGGAGAGCGGCTCGTCGAGTCGGGCGTGCAGGAGATCGGTCGCGGTGACCGCGAGCATGCCGTCGGCACCGAGCGACAGGAGCACGAGCTCGGCACCGCGGGCCAGCAGCGAGCGCGCGTCCTCGACGGGGTCGGCGATCCCGGTGGCCTCGGCGAGCTCCGCGGCGTTGGGCTTGAGCACGGTCGCCCCGGCGTCGGCGGCGCGCAGGAGGGCCGGGCCGGAGGTGTCGACGATCACCGGGACGCGGGCGTCCGCACCCACCGCGACGAGCATCGGCACGAGCGACTCCGGCGCCCCGGGCGGAAGGCTCCCTGAGACGACGAGGACCGCGGCGCCGGGAAGCCGGTCGACGACCTCCGCAAGAAGCCCGCCCCACTCGGCATCGGTCGGGTTCACCCCTCGCTCGTTGACGATCGTGGTGTCGCCCGCGGCCTCGTCGACGAGGGCGATGCTGCGACGCGTGTCGGCCGCGACGGGCACGAGCACATGGGGCACCCCGCTGGCCGTGAGCTCCGCGGCGAACTCCGCGCCGACCGGACCGCCGGCCGTGGTCAGCGCGAGGACGGAGGCCCCCTCGGCATGCGCGACCCGCGCGACGTTGAGACCCTTGCCGCCGGCGCGGGACGCCCCGGTGTCGGCGCGGTGCGTCCCTCCCTCCACGAGGCGCTCCACGTGCCAGGTGAGGTCGAGAGCGGGGTTCGGGGTGACGGTGAGGATCATGCGAGCTCCCGGGCGCGAAGGGCGGCGCCGATCAGGCCCGCGTTGCCGGACAGCTCGGCGGGGACGAGCGCGGGGAGGCGGTGGAAGCTGAGGCGGGCGGCGAGGCGGGTGCGCAGCTCGTCGAAGAGCGCGCCGCCCGCCCGCGACAGTCCGCCGCCGATCACCACGGCCTCGGGGGCGACCACGGCGGTCAGCTGCGCGAGCGACAGGGTGAGCGCGTCCAGAGCCGAGTCCCAGATGTCGGCGGCGACCCGATCCCCGGCGGCCGCTCGGGCGATGACGTCCTTGGCGCCGTCCGGGGTCGTCCCCGTGGCCTCCCGGTAGCGGCGCGCGATGGCGCCCGCCGAGGCGACGGCCTCCAGACAGCCGCGGGCACCGCACGGGCACACCGGTCCGTCGGCGATCGGCGAGTGCCCGATCTCGCCGGCGTAGCCCCCGGCCGTGTAGGGGCGGCCGCCGACGAGCAGGGCGCCGGCGATGCCGGTGCCGATCACGAGGATCACCGCGTCGTCGTAGGCCCGCGCGCCGCCCAGCTCGTGCTCGGCCCAGCTCGCGGCGCGCACGTCGTGGTCGAACGCGACGGGAAGGCCGAGACGTTCCGCGGCGAGCGCGCGCAGCGGCGCGTCCCGCCAGCCCATGTTGCTCGCGAAGACGCCGACCCCGGCGGCCGCGTCGACGATCCCCGGCACCACGAGCCCGGCGGCGCGCGGCGTCACGTCGGGATGCTCGTCGCGGAGGTGCGCGGCGAGCACCTGCAGCCGGTCGAGCAGCGCGGGGGTGCGGTCGCCGTCGGCCGTGGGGGTGGGCGTGCGACGGAGGCCGAGCGCCCGCCCTTCCGCGTCGAACAGCGCCGACTTGATGTCCGTCCCGCCGACGTCGAAGGCCAGGACGGGCGACCCGGCGCCGAGCGTGCGCACCGCGGCGAGCTTCTCGCCGGCCTCGTCCCTCGCGACGTCGGGGATCGCGTCCGCGGCGTCGTTCGGGGTCATCGCTCGGCTCCGGGGATCGCTGGCGTCATGCATCCAGGATGACGGATCGCGTGAGGTTGCGCGGCTGGTCGGGGTCGAGCCCGCGGGCCACGGCACGGTCGAGGGCCGTCCGGTGCAGGCGCACGAGGTCGGCGAGCGGGTCGATAGCCCGGTGCTCGAAACGGGCGCCCGTGGCGCGCACCTCCGCGGCCAGGCCTTCCGGTGCCTCTCCGAACTGCCACGTCACCCGGCCCGGCGCGGCGATGGCGATCGGACCGTGACGGTAGTCCATCGACGGGTACGCCTCGGTCCACGACTGCGAGGACTCGCGCAGCTTCAGGGCGGCCTCGTGGGCCAGGCCGATCGTCCAGCCCCGCCCGAGGAACGTGTACTGCTCGGCGTCGCGCAGCTCGGTGTCGTCGCCCTCCTCGGCGAGCACGGTGGTGGCGTCGGCGATGGCTCCGGAGAGGTCTTCGCCCAGCGACGCGCGGAAGAGGGCAAGCGCGGTCGTGGCGAAGCGCGTCTGCACGACCGACTGCTCGTCGGCGAACGGCAGCAGCACCGCGTCGTCGACGAGCGAGACGAGCGGGGAGTCGGGGTCGCCGATCACGCCGATCGTGCGGGTGCGCGCCTTGATGCGGTCGACGAGTTCCAGCACCTCGGTCGTGGTGCCGGAGCGGGTGAGGGCGACGACCGCGTCGTAGCCGCGGTCGATGAAGGCCTCGGACGCCGCGAAGGCATCGGTCTCGCCATGGCCGGACGATTCGCGCAGCGCGGCGTACGACTGGGCCATGAACCACGAGGTGCCGCAGCCGACGACCGCGACCCGTGCCCCGCGGGTCGGCAGGAGGGCCTGCTCGGCGGTGAGCTCGGCGGCGGTGGCCCACATCTGCGGCTGGGAGCGGAGCTCTTCGCGCATGTGCGCGCCGGGCAGCGAATCGGTCATGAGGAGGCCTTTCGGACGAGTTGTTGCGTACTTGTGATTGTTTCGGGCGTGATCCGATCATAGTATTTCGTCCCAAGAGAGCAACATCTTGATTTGTTTGTTTGCCTGACAAATAATCGGGACGAGTTCCCCCGAGCCCCCGCTCGGACGATCGCGACCACCTCGGCGGCGTGATCAACACGCACCGTCGCGTGGAGTGTTCTGCGACTGTGCACCACCCCCCTCTCCGGAGAGCGGATCCCGCCCGCTGGAGCAGCACCCACAGTGAGGAATGCAATGCCCATGAACAAGTCACGGCGATACGGGGCCGCAGCGGTCGCGGCCGTCGCCACGCTGTCGCTCGCATCCTGCGGTTTCGGTGGATCGGGAGGAGACAGCGGCGGCGGCGACGACGCCAGCACGCTCGACCTGCTCGTCCCCAGCTACTCCGACGCCACGAAGGGTCTCTGGGAAGACGTCATCGACGGTTTCACGAAGGACAACCCCGACATCACCGTCAACCTCGAGGTGCAGTCGTGGGACAACCTCGAGAAGGTCATCTCCACGAAGGTCCAGGCCGGCGAGGCGCCCGACATCTACAACGGCGGCCCCTTCGCGGGCTTCGTCGAGGACGAGCTGCTCTACCCGGTCGAGGAGGTCGTGTCGGACGACGTCTACTCCGACTTCCAGGACTCCTTCCTCGCCAACGCCGAGGTCGACGGCACCGCCTACGCCCTGCCGATGATCGCCTCCGCGCGTGCCCTGTTCGTCAACAACGACCTCCTGTCCCAGGCGGGCGTCGAGGCGCCGACCGACTGGGACTCCCTGCTCGACGCGGCGACCAAGGTGTCCGGGCTCGGCGGCGGTGTCGCGGGCTACGGCATGCCGCTCGGCTCGGAGGAGGCGCAGGCCGAGGCCGCCGTCTGGCTCTGGGGCGGCGGTGGATCCTTCGGCGACGCGTCGGAGATCACCATCGACACCCCGGAGAACCTCGTCGGCGCCGAGCAGATCAAGAAGATGATCGACGCCGGGGCGACCCAGGCCGACCCCGGCTCCACGCAGCGCTCCCCGCTGATGGACATCTTCATCCAGGGCAAGATCGGCATGCAGGTCGGCCTGCCGCCGACGGTCGGCCAGATCGCCGACAACAACCCGGACCTCGACTACTCGATCGTCCCGATCCCGACCGAGGACGGCTCGCCGTTCACCCTCGGCGTCATGGACCAGCTCATGGCGTTCGAGAACGACGGCGACAAGCAGGAGGCGATCACGAAGTTCCTCGACTACTTCTACTCGCCCGAGGTCTACGTGCCGTGGGTGCAGGCGGAGGGCTTCCTCCCCGTCACGAAGTCCGGCGCCGAGGAGCTGTCCGGCGAGGAGGCCCTCAAGCCGTTCCTCGACGTGCTGCCCGACGCGCAGTTCTACCCGTCGACCAACCCGAAGTGGTCGGCAGCGGACGGCGCCTTCAAGTCGCTGTTCGGACAGATCCAGGATCAGCCGGCCGCCGATGTGCTGAAGCAGATCCAGGACCAGGTGGACGCGGGCTGACCCGCGGAACGGAGAGGTTCGGGAATCCCCCATGAGCCAGACGACAGAATCCTCGAACCTCGCGGGGGCGGCCACCGGCCGCCCCCGCACCCCGGACGCCGGGACGGCCGTGCGCGGTCGCCCCGGCGGGCGGGACCTCCTGCAGGCGCTGCCGTGGATCGCCCCCGCGCTGGTGCTCATCATCGGCGTGGTGCTGTTCCCCGCCGGCGTCATGTTCTTCAACTCCACCCGCGACATCTCGCTCTCGGGCCTGGACAAGGGCTCGGTCGGCTTCGACAACTTCGTGACCGTCTTCACGTTCCCGGAGTTCTGGCCGATCTTCGTCCGCACGATCGTGTGGGTCGTGTCGGTCGTGCTGTTCACGGTCGTCATCTCGCTCGGACTCGCGCAGATCCTCAACAAGGCGTTCCCGGGGCGCCAGCTCGTGCGGATGGCGGTCATCGTGCCGTGGGCCGCGTCCGTGGTGATGACCACGATGGTCTTCTACTACAGCCTCGAGCCGTACTTCGGGGTCTTCAACAAGTTCCTCTACGACATCGGGCTCTCCGACGACGCGGTGGGCTACGGCTGGACGAAGAACCCGACGACGGCGTTCGCCTGGTCGATCGTCATCGCGGTGTTCGTGTCGCTGCCCTTCACGACCTACACGATCCTCGCGGGGCTGCAGTCCGTCCCCGCCGACGCGATCGAGGCGGCCAAGATGGACGGCGCCGGAGCGGCCCGCACCTACTGGTCGATCGTCCTGCCGCAGCTGCGGAGCGCCCTCGCCGTGGCGATCCTCATCAACATCATCAACGTCTTCAACTCGCTGCCGATCCTCAAGGTGATGACCGGGTCGATCCCGGGCTACGGCGCCGACACGATCATGACGCTCATCTTCAAGTACATCGAGCTGCAGAAGAAGGTCGACGTCGCGAGCGCCCTGTCGGTCGTGGCCTTCCTCATCGTGATCGCGATCGTCGCGGCCTACGTCAAGATCGTCAAGCCCATGAAGGAGGTCTGATCATGACCGTGACCGAGACCGCCCTCGTGACCACCGCCGACTCCCGCGGACGACGCACCCCGCCGATCCCCGGCCGCCGGCGCCGCTACACCGCGGATCAGGTGACGCTGCCCCGGGTGATCCTGCGCACCGCCGCCGGGTTCCTCGTGCTCGCCATCTTCGTGCTGCCGTACCTCATCATGTTCTTCGGATCGGTGAAGACGAAGGCGCAGATCCGCTCGGTCGACCCGACCTACCTCCCGGTGGAGTGGCACTGGGAGAACTACCTCACGATGTGGTCGACGCCCGAGACGCCGCTGCCGTACAACCTCGTCTCGACCATCGTCATCTCCGTGTTCGCGACGCTCCTGGTGCTGCTCGTGTCGCTCCCGGCGGCGTACTACACGGCCCGGTTCCGGTTCCCCGGCCGCATGGTGTTCCTGTTCCTCGTGATCGTGACGCAGATGCTGCAGCCGGCGGTGCTCACGTCGGGCCTGTTCCGGCAGTTCACCGTCCTCGGCCTCGGCGACACCTGGACCGCGATGATCTTCATCAACGCGGCCTTCAACCTGTCGTTCGCCGTGTGGATCATGCACTCGTTCTTCGCCGGCATCCCCAAGGAGGTCGACGAGGCGGCGCAGATCGACGGCGCCGGGCGCCTGACGGTCCTGTTCCGGATCAACCTCCCGCTCGTCTGGCCGGGCATCGTCACCGCGATCGTGTTCACGTTCGTGGCCTGCTGGAACGAGTTCGCCGCCTCGCTGGTGATCCTGTCGACGGACAAGAACCAGCCGCTGTCGGTCGCGCTCACGAAGTTCGTCGGTCAGTACGAGACGAGCTGGCAGTACGTGTTCGGCGTCTCGATCGTCGCGATCCTGCCCGTCATCATCCTCTTCATGCTCATCGAGAAGCGTCTCGTCGGCGGCCTCACCGCCGGCAGCGTGAAGTAGCCCGTCCCGGTTCCCGTCCCCCGGGTTCCCGTCCGGCGCCCCTGCACGACCGCGGCGCGCGGGCAGGGGTTCCGGGCGGATCCGGTCGTGCGCCCGTACCCGGATCGTGCCGCCGGAACATCCGACGGGAGTGGTCAGGGGCGGGTCGGGGGCGGGATCAGGGGCGGGGGCCGCCGGCGCGGAGCTGCTCGGGGTTCCATCGCACGCCGAGGACGGCGGTGAGGGCGGCCTGCGCGGGGCCGGCGGAGGGGGCCACGCGCGGGTCGGCGTACCGGATCGGGATGTCAGCGGTGCCGCGCGCGGGGTAGCCGCTCTCGGCCCGCACCCGCTCCAGGAACCGGGGGCCGAGCTCCGTCGCGGGGCCGCCGATGACGACCTCGATCGGATCGAGCAGCGCCCCGATGAGCTTGATGGCGCGGGCCAGCGCCCGCGCCCCGTCGTCGATCAGCGTCTGATCCGCCCGGGCGACGAGGGCACGGACCGCCGACGCGTCCAGGGCGTCCGAGAACTCCTCGCCGAGCATCGGTCCCATCGCGGCCGCCGACTCCAGGCAGCCGCGCCGCCCGCAGCGGCACGGGCGGGCGGCATCGCCGAACACCACCTGCACGTGCCCGATCTCCCCGGCACGGTCGCGGGGTCCGGGCGCGAGCTCCCCGTCGAGGGTGACCGCGGCGCCGATGCCCCCGCCGCTGTGGATGAACAGGCGGTAGCCCGAGGGGGCGGCGTCCAGCCCGGCCTCCGCGATGGCCTCGGCGTCGACGTCGTTGACGAGGAGGACCGGGACGCCCGCGATGCTCTCGAAGCGCTCCGCCAGCGGCACCTCGTGCCACTCCAGTTGCACGCTCTCCAGCACGGTGCGCCCGTCCGTCGTCCCCGGGACCTGCACACCGACCGCGAGCAGCCGCGACCCGGTTGCGGCGACGACCTCCGCGACCGTCTCGTCGAGGACCCGGTCCCGGGTCTGCATCGTGTAGGAGATGCTGCGTCGTTCGACCTCGGAGCCGTCGAGGGCGACGAGCGCCAGGTACGCGCTGGTCGGCTGCACGACGAGCACGAGGATCAGGTGGTGCTCCGCGTCGATGCTGAGCGTGGTCGCGCGCTTGCCCCCCGTGCTCACCGCCTGCTCACCCTCCGCGATCAAGCGGTTCTCGATGAGCTCGGCGACGAGGGACGACGCGGTCGCCGCCGTGAGGCCGGTCGCCCGCGCGATGCCGGCGCGGGTCTGCGAACCGGAGGCCTGGAAGACGAGCTGGAGCGCCCGTCGCAGGTTCGCTCGCCGAACCGCCGCCTGGGTGTCCAGCGCGTCGTCGTGGGTGAACATCTGCGGGTTCCTTCTCGGGGCCGAGGTCCGTCGATTGACAGCGCGCGTACCGCTCCGTACGCTCGGTCCGTTAGTTTATTCATTGAACTTAGTCAGCCCGAGCGTCGATCGGGAGGAGCATCGTGCGCTACCCCCAGATCCTAGAGCGCCCCGCGGATCGGGCACGAGCCGCGCAGCCACCGGGCAACGGTCACGCCCGCGGTATCCGGGAGCGGAACCGCGCCCTCGTCCTCCGCACCCTCATGGAGCAGTCCGCCCTGAGTCGCGCCGATCTGTCCCGGCTCACCGGCCTCGCCCGCCCCACCGTCTCCGAGGTCGTGCGCGACCTGCTCGCCGACGGTGTGATCCGGGAGAGCGGACCCAGCCAGGAGTCCCGGCCGGGGAAGCCCGCCGTGATGCTCGAGTTCGACCAGCGTGCCGTCCAGGTCATCGCACTCGACCTCTCCGCACCCGACGACATCGTCGGCGCACTGGCCTCGCCGGACGGCCGCATCGCGCACCGCCTCCGCCGGCCGCGCACCCCGGACGCCGCCGCCGCCATCGCCGGTCTCGTCGCCGAGCTGCGGGCCCTCGCCGACGGTCCCGCGCTCGGCATCGGCATCGGCGTGCCCACCGGCTCCTCCGCGCTGCTCGGTCTCGGCCCTCGACTCGCGGACGTCCTCGACGCGCCCGTCCACCTGTTCGACGACGCCGATCTCGTGGCCGACGCCGCGCAGCGGTTCGGCTCCGTCGGCACCGACTTCCTGCTCGTCCGCATCGGCACCCGCATCGGCACCGCGATCCGCGTCGTCGGCGACGACGGCGCCCCGGTGGAACGCTCCATCGGCGCCCGCGAGCTCGCGCACGTCGGTGCGGGTGGCGACCCCGGTGAGCTGTGCCTGTGCGGCCGCGACGGCTGCGTCCACGCGTGGGCCGCGGCTCCCGCGATCGCCCGGCGCCTGGAGACGCCGGGCGCAGACCACGCGACGGTGCTCACCGCCGCCGGCGCCCGGCTCGGCACGTCGCTCTCGGTCATCGCCGCCGCCGTCGACCTGCCCACGATCGTCCTGAGCGGTCCGGACGGGATCGTCTCCCCGGAGTTCGTGGACGCGACGGCCGCCGCGGTCCGTGCCGCCTCGCACCCCTCCCTCGGACCGACCGTGGTGCCGAGCGCGCTCGACGACGCCGTCCTGCTGGGCGCGGCGACCCGCGTGGTGGCCGCCGAGTTCAGCCCGCGCTGACGGACGCGCCCGTCATCCGTCCCCTCCCGCCCGGAAGGGATGGGAGACTCGATCCCGCGAGGCGGCCGTCCGTCGTCTCGATCCGTCCTGGGAGGGAATCCGCATGAAGGTACTCGTGATCGGCGCGACCGGCAGCATCGGCGGGGTGGTCGCCGCCACCCTCGACGTGCGGGGACACGAGGTCGTGCGGGCGTCCCGCTCCGGCGAGCAGAACGTGGACGTGACCGACCCCGCCTCCATCCGCAGCCTCTTCGAGCGGGTCGGCCCGGTCGACGCCGTCGTGGTCGCCGTGGGCTCCGTGCCCTTCAAGCCGCTCACCGATCTCGACCGCGACGACTATCTCGCCGCCTTCACCGGGAAGACCCTCGCGCAGCTCGACGTCGTGCGGGTCGCCCTCGACCACGTGACCGACGGCGGCTCCATCACCCTCACCAGCGGCGTGCTCGCGCGGGAGCCGATCGCGACGGGAGCGGCGGCGGCGATGGCCAACGGCGCCCTGGAGTCGTTCGTGATCACGGCGGCGGCCGAGGCCCCGCGGGGGATCCGCATCAATGCGGTCTCCCCCGACGTGCTGGCGAACTCCCCCGGGTACTTCTCGACCTTCCCCGGCCACCGCCCTGTCACCGACGACGAGGTCGGCCAAGCGTACGTGCGCGCGGTCGAGGGCATCGTCTCGGGGCGGGTGCTCCCCGTCTGATGGCGCTCTCCCTCACTCCCGTCCCCACCCTGACCACCGAGCGGCTGGACCTCGTGCCGCTCGGACCGGAGCATCTCGACGGCACCTGGGCGGCCCTGCAGGAGCCCGAGGTGCTGCGGCTGACCGGCACCCACGCGCGCTTCACCCGCGAGGGCGTCGAGACCTGGCTCCGGTCGCTCGCCGACCGGGACGACCGGGCGGATTGGGCGATCCTCCGTCGCGACGACGGCGCGCACATCGGCGAGGTGGTCCTCAGCGACCTGGACGAGGACAACGGCTCGGCCGGTTTCCGCATCGCCCTCGCCGGCCCGCGGTGGTTCGGCGCCGGATACGGGACCGAGGCGACGCGCGCGGTCATCCGGCACGCCTTCGACACCGTGGGACTGCATCGCGTGGAGCTCGAGGTGTACGCGTTCAACCCGCGGGCGCAGCGCGCCTACGAGAAGGCCGGGTTCGTCGTCGAGGGCCGGCGTCGGGAGGCGCTGCGCTGGGACGGCGAGTGGGTCGACGCCATCGTCATGAGCGTCCTCGCGGACGGGTGACTGCACGCCGAACGGTGGTGAGCGCAAGGGGGAGGCGGAGCACAGGTCCGTGTCGGAAGATGAGGGCATGACCGACGCGCCGCTGTCTTCCCGTCCCTGGCTCCGCTCATATGCCGAGGGCGTGCCGGCCGACATCGACGAGCCGACGCAGACCCTGCCGCAGATGCTGGCCGCCGGCATCCGGCGGTATGCGCGCCGCCCCGCCCTCGAGTTCTTCGGTGCCGTGACCACCTACCGGGAGCTCGGCGAGCAGATCGACCGCGCCGCGGAGGGACTCCGCCACCTCGGGGTCACGAAGGGCGACCGGGTGGCGCTGGTGCTGCCGAACTGCCCGCAGCACGTCGTCGCGTTCTACGCGGTCCTGCGCCTCGGCGCGATCGTCGTCGAGCACAACCCGCTCTACACCGCGCGGGAGCTGCGCCACCAGTTCGAGGACCACGGGGCCCGCGTCGCGATCGTGTGGGACAAGGTCGCCGACACCGTCGCGGGGTTCCCCGACGACCTCCGGGTCGGCCACATCGTGAGCGTCGACCTCACGGCGGCGATGCCCCTGTCGAAGCGCCTCCTGCTGCGACTCCCCGTCCCGAAGGCCCGGGCATCGCGGGCGAAGCTGACCGGCACGCCCCGCGCGCGGCACCTGACGCCGTGGAAGAAGCTCGTGTCGCACCGGCGGCTCCCCCGCCGCACCCCCGGGCCGTCGCTGGGCGACACCGCCGTCCTGCAGTACACGAGCGGGACGACCGGGATCCCCAAGGGCGCCATCCTCACCCACGCGAATCTGCGGGCCAACGCGATGCAGGGGCGGGCCTGGGTGCCAGGACTCCGCGACGGCGAGGAGACCTTCTACGCCGTGCTTCCGCTCTTCCACGCCTACGGACTCACCCTGTGCCTCACGTTCGCGTTGAGCATCGGGGCGAAGGTGGTGCTGTTCCCGGCCTTCGATGTGAGCCTGGTCACGGACGCCGCCCGCACGAGCCCGCCGACCTTCCTCCCCGCCGTCCCGCCCATCTACGACCAGCTGGCCCGCGCGGCCGGCCGCGGCACAGTCGACCTCTCGACGGTGCGGTTCGCGATCTCCGGGGCCATGAGCCTCCCCGTGGCGACGGTGCGACGCTGGGAGGAGGCCACCGGGGGACTGCTCGTCGAGGGGTACGGGATGACCGAGGCCTCCCCTGTCGCGCTCGGCAACCCGATGGGTCCGACGCGGCGCCCCGGCACCGTCGGCGTCCCGTTCCCGAGCACGGAGATCCGTGTCGTCGACCCCGACGACCCCAATGTCGACGTGCCCACGGGCGAGCCCGGTGAGCTGCTGCTGCGCGGACCGCAGGTCTTCCAGGGGTACTGGGGGCGCCCCGGCGATACGGCTGAGACGCTGTTGCCGGACGGCTGGCTCCGCACCGGCGACATCGCCGAGGTCTCTCCCGACGGGTTCGTCACCATCGTCGACCGCCGGAAGGAGCTCATCATCACCGGCGGCTTCAACGTCGCGCCCAGCGAGGTGGAGAGCGCGCTGGAAGCCCACCCGGACGTCGTCGCCGCCGCCGTCGTGGGGCTCCCTCGGGCGAGCGGCGGCGAGGAGGTCGCCGCGGCAGTGGTGCTCCGCGAGGGCGCGGCGGCGGACATGGACGGGCTCCGCGACTTCTGCCGCACCCACCTGACCGCCTACAAGGTGCCGCGCCGGATCACCGCCGTCGACGACCTCCCCCGGTCGCTCATCGGCAAGGTGCTGCGGCGCGAGGTGCGCGACCGGCTGCTCGCCGAGCGCGGGGCCTGACGCTCGGGCTCAGCGCCCCTCGGCGGCCTCGGTGTGGTGGCGGATGACCTCGGCCACGACGAAGTTGAACCACTTCTCCGCGAACTCCGGGTCGAGGTGGGCGTCCTCCGCGAGCGCGCGGAGCCGGGCGACCTGCTGCTCCTCACGGTTCGGGTCGGACGGCGGCATCGCGTGCTCGGCCTTGAGGTGGCCCACCTGCTGTGTGGCGCGGAACCGCTCCGCGAGCAGGAAGATCAGGGCCGCGTCGATGTTGTCGATGCTCGCACGCAGCCGGAGCAGTTCGGCCTTCGGATCCTCAGCGGCAGTCATGCCCCTACTCTAGAGCCGCGGATCACCCGGCCTCCGACGAGGGGCACCGCTATCGTGTGCTCATGAGCAACGACCAGTCGCCGGCCTCCGCTCCGCACGACGGCCAGGGCGGTCCCGCCCCGGACTCCGTCCCCGCCCCCGTCGACGCCGCGCTGGTCGGAGCCGCGGTGGAGGCGCCCGATGCCGCCGCGAAGCCGTCCGTCCCCGTGGTGATCGAGCCGACCACGCCCAGCCGCTCGTTCTGGACGCGGATCGATCGGCCGTTCGTCTTCGGGTTCCTCGTGACCCTCGGAGGCCTCGGGGCGATCGTGATCGGCAGCGCGCTCTACAACCTCTCCACCGTCCTCATCTACATCGCGCTCGCCCTGTTCGCCGCGCTCGGCCTCGACCCGGCCGTCCGCTTCCTCGAACGCCGCGGTATCTCCCGCGCGCTCTCCGTCGTGGTGACGATCCTCGCTCTCATCGTCGTCGTGGCCCTCGTCCTCTGGATGATCGTGCCCATCGTCGTCGATCAGATCGCGGGGTTCGTGAAGTCGGTCCCCGGCATGATCCAGGACTTCACGAAGTCCGACCTCTACGCCACCCTCAACAACCAGTTCGGTGACCAGTTCCAGGACCTCGTGTCGGAGGTGCAGAAGTTCCTCTCCGACTTCGGCAACCTCGCGACGATCGGCGGCGGGGCGCTCCAGGTGGGCGCGTCCATCGCGAGCGGGATCTCGGGCGCGATCGTGGTGCTCGTGCTGACGCTGTACTTCCTCGCGACCCTGCCGGCCATGCGCCAGGGGATGCTGCGTCTCGTCCCGGCCCGCGACCGCGACCGCGCCGGCGACATCTCCCAGCAGATCACCGATTCGGTCGGCGGCTACGTGATGGGGATGGTCGTCCTCGCGTTCTGCAACGCGACCCTCGCCCTCATCCTCTACACCGTGCTCGGCCTGCCGTTCCCGCCGCTCATGGCCGCGATCGCCTTCTGCGTCACACTCATCCCGCTCGTCGGCTCCGTGCTGTTCTGGATGATCGGCACCATCCTCGCGCTGTTCACGAACCCGATCGCCGCGCTGGTCTTCGCCGCGATCTACCTCGTCTACATGCAGATCGAGGCGTACGTGCTCACCCCCCGGGTCATGAACAAGGCGGTGGCCGTGCCGGGCTCGCTCGTCGTCATCGGCGCCCTCGCCGGCGGCACGCTCCTCGGTCTGCTCGGCGCCCTCGTGGCCGTGCCCGTCACCGCCTCGATCCTCATCATCGTCAAGCAGGTGGTCGTGCCGAAGCAGGACTCCCGCACCTGACCCCACCCCTGCACAACTTCGGAGATCCGAGGCGACACGCCGTGAGCCCAGGGTCCTCCGCGGCGTGTCGGGCGAGATCTCCGAAGCTGTGCACGCGGCGGTCGAGAACGACGAAGCGCCCGACCCCTGAGGGCCGGGCGCTTCGCGGGGAGACGACTCAGATGAGGTCGTTGTCCGTGAGCCACTGCTTCGCGATGTCCTCCGCCGACTTCTGGTCGACCGTGCTCTGCACGTTGAGGGCGACGAGCTCCTCGGCGGTCAGCTTGGCGCTGATGCCGTTGATGACGTCGGCGATCTCGTCGGCCACGTCGCTGGACGCGATGGGGACGACGTTCGAGGCCAGGATGATGTTCTCCGGGTCTTCCAGCGCCACGATGTCCTCGGTCTGGAAGGCCGGGTCGGCCGAGTAGATGTCCGCGACCTGGATCTCGCCGGCGAGCAGCGACTCCAGCGTCGTGGGACCGGTGGCCGAGAACGCCAGGTCGACGCCGTAGACCTCCTTGGCCGCGGCGGGACCGTACGGACGCTGCTCGAACTCCGGAGCCGCGCCGATCGTGACCGGGGTGGTGACGTCCGCGAGGTCGGCGATCGAGGTGAGGTCGTTCTCCTCGGCGAAGCTCTTGAGCACCGTGTAGGTGTCCTGGTCGGAGGCTTCGGCGTAGTCGAGCGCGGTGAGGCCGTCCGGGAGCGCGTCCTTCAGGGCCGCGTAGACGTCGTCCGGGCTCGTGGCGGTCGCATCCTTGTCCAGGTACTCGAGCAGGTTGCCCGTGTACTCCGGGAAGAGGTCGATCGCCCCGGACTCGACGTCCGGCATGTAGGCGTCGCGCTGGCCGATGCTGAACTGACGGTCGACGTCGAAGTCGGCGGCCTCGAGCGCCTGCGCGTAGATCTCGGCGATGATCTCGTTCGAGTAGTAGGCCTGCGAACCGATGACGATGGTGTCGCTGCCGCCACCGTCGCCGGCGTCGTCGGTGGGCGCGTCCAGCGGGTTGCTGTTGGCGCAGCCGGAGAGGGCGAGGGCGGCGGCGAGCGCGACGCCGCCGGCAAGGGCGAGGCGGGACTTTCGTGCAGTGAACATGGACTTCCTCTTCTCTGGGGGACGATGCTGTGGTTCAGGCGGGTGCGGCCGCGGGGGCGGTCGCCCGAGCGCGGCGGCGTTGCGGACGGGTGCGCACACCGCGGGGCACCGCGGCGTGCTGGGCGAGCGCGAGCAGGAGGTCGACGAGGAGCGCGAGCACCGCGACGAGGATCGCGCCGCCGAGCACCTGGTCGAAGCGGCGGAGCGGGATGCCCTGGATGATCGGCCAGCCGAGGCCGCCGAGGTTCACGTAGGCCGCGATCGTCACCGTGGCGATGACCTGCAGCAGGGCCGAGCGGAGGCCGCCGACCAGCAGCGGCATGCCGAGCGGCACCTCGACCTTCCAGAACACCTGCCAGCCGGTCATCCCCATCGCCCGCGCCGCGTCGATGGTGCGGCGATCGACCGCCTCCAGGCCCGTGTAGGCGCCGGCCAGCAGGGACGGGATCGCCAGGACGACGAAGGTGATGATCGCCGCGAGGGGCGTGCGCAGCACCCCGAGCAGGAGCACCAGCAGCACCATGAGGCCGAAGGACGGGATCGCGCGGGCCGCTCCGGAGACGGCGACCGCGATCTCCCGCCCCTTCCCGGTGTGCCCGATGAGCCAGCCGAGCGGTACGGCGATCACCGCGGCGATCAGCACGGAGACCACCGTGTAGAAGACGTGCTGGCCGAACAGGACGGGGAGCGAGTACGTCCCGACCCAGCGGTCGGGAGAGAACAGCCAGGCGAAGGCCTCGGTGAACACGTTCATGCGGCCGTCCTCAACGTGATCGTCCGCCGCGCAGCGGCAGGGGTGGCCGCCGCCCGCGTCCACGGCATGAGAGCCCGCCCGAGGAGGACCAGCAGGAGGTCGATGACCAGGGCGATGACGACGACGGCGACGATGCCGGTGAAGACCTCGGCGAGGATGCGGCGCTGGAGGCCGTTCGTGAACAGGTAGCCGAGGTTCGTGACGCCGACGAGGATGCCGACCGTCGCGAGCGAGATGGTGCTCACCGCCGCCACTCGAAGGCCCGCGAGGATGACCGGCCCGGCGAGCGGGAAGTCGACCGTCCAGAAGCGGCGGAACCCGCCGTAGCCCATCGCGACCGCCGACTGTCGGATCGCGGGGTCGACCGAGTCCAGGCCGTCGGACACCGCGCGGACGAGGATCGCGATCGCGTAGATCGTCAGGCCGATGACGAGGTTGGCCGGGCTGCGCGCCGGGTAGCCCGCCACCGACGGCAGCAGGATGAGGAGGGCGAGAGAGGGGATCGTGTAGAGCAGCCCGGTGAGGACGATGACCGGACCCTTCACGAGCTGATAGCGCCAGGCCACCCACCCCAGCGGGAGCGCCAGCACGAAACCGAGCACGATCGCGATCGCGCTCTGCTGCAGGTGCACCGCGGTGAGCTCGAGGATCAGCCCGAGGTTGTCGCCGACCCAGTTCACGGGGCCGCCTTCACCGTGTCGGCTCCGTCGACCACGCCCTCCGGCGCATCGACGATCGCCCCCTGCGTGCGGCCCTCGGAGTCGACGACCACGGTCCCCCGAGGGGTCTGCTTGAGGTGCAGCGCGCGGCGGCCTCGGTCGGCCCCGATGAAGGAGGAGACGAAGTCGTCGGCCGGGTTCTCGATGATCTCGCTGGGGCTGCCGACCTGCACGATCCGGGCGCCCTTGTCGAGGATGACGACCTGGTCGCCGAGGAGGAAGGCCTCGTCGATGTCGTGCGTGACGAACACGACAGTCTTGTCGAGCTCGTGCTGCAGCCGCAGGGTCTCCTGCTGGAGGTCGGCGCGGACGATGGGGTCGACCGCACCGAACGGCTCGTCCATGAGGAGGATATTCGGATCGGCGGCGAGCCCGCGGGCCACCCCGACACGCTGCTGCTGACCACCCGACAACTGACTCGGGTACCGGTCGGCGAGCGCCTGGTCGAGGCCGACGGTCGTGAGCAGCTCGCGAGCACGCTCGTGCGCCTGCGCGCGCTTCACTCCGTTCAGCCGCAGCACGGTGGCCACGTTGTCGATGACGGTGAAGTGCGGCATGAGCCCGGAGTTCTGCATCACATAGCCGATGCGCCGGCGCAGGGCGACCGGGTCGCCCGAGAGCACGCTCTCCCCGTCGATCTCGACCTCTCCCGACGTCGGCTCCACCATGCGGTTGATCATCCGCAGCAGGGTGGTCTTGCCGCAGCCGGACGAGCCGACGAACACGGTGGTCTTGCGGGAGGGCAGCACGAGGCTGAAGTCGTCTACGGCGAGCGTTCCGTCGGGGAAGCGCTTCGTGACGTTGCGGAACTCGATCATGAGGGTGTCTCTCCGACGGTCGTGCGGACGTGCGGTCGTGGGTCGTGTGGGACTAGACCGAGACCTCGACGCCCGGGGCGAAGGCGACGTAGCCGGAGAAGTCCTTGCCGACCCGGTCGAACGCCGACGGGTACGGGTGCGGGTACGACCACGCGAGATCCTTGTGCAGCTCTCCGTCGACCTGGACGGAGTAGTACTGGCACTCGCCCTTCCACGGACAGGTGTACGGCGTGGGGCTCTCGACGAGGACGTCCGGCGCGACGGCTGCCGGCGGGAAGTACCAGTTCCCCTCGATGCGGATGAGGTCGTCCTGGTCGGCCTCGGCGATGACGTTTCCTGCGAGTACAGCCTTCATGGTCCTGCCTCCTCGGATGTGGGTTCGAGCGTATAAGACGGGTGCGACATCCGGCACGGGGTTGCGCGCGTGGTCGTCAATCTGGGACACAATGCGCGTTCTGTTCGTCACGCGACCGGGATCGGATTGCCCGGATCAGGCCGAGTCGCGGCCGTAGCCCTCCAGCAGCCGCAGCCAGATCTCGCTGATCGTGGGGTAGGAGGGCACGGCGTGCCAGAGTCGGGCGATCGGGACCTCGCCGACGATCGCGATGGTCGCGGCCTGCACGAGCTCGGCGACCTCGGGGCCGACGAACGTCGCACCGATCACGACGTCGCGGTCGGAGTCGACGACCAGGCGCGCCTGCCCGGCGAAGCCGTCCTCGTACAGGCTCGCGCCCGCCACCCACCCGAGGTCGTAGTCGACGACGCGGACGGCGGTGCCGGCGTCCTTCGCCGCCGCCTCGGTGAGCCCGACGGACCCGACCTCCGGGATCGAGAAGGTGACCTGGGGCACCGCGGCGTGGTCGGCCGTGGCGACGTGACGGCCCCAGGGTGCGTCGTCCACCGCGTCGCCCTTCGCCCGCGCGACGATGACGTCGCCCGCGGCGCGCGCCTGGTACTTGCCCTGGTGGGTCAGCAGCACGCGGCCGTTGACGTCGCCGACGGCGTAGAGCCAGTCATGCCCGGGGACGCGGAGGGTGTCGTCCGTCTCGATCCAGCGGCCCGGCTCGAGCCCGACCGCCTCGAGCCCGATGTCGGCGCTGCGGGGAGAGCGTCCGGTCGCGACGAGCACCTCCGCCGCGGTCACCGTCTCGCCGTTGTCGAGGGTGATCGTGACCCGCTCACCGTCGCGGTGCACCGCCGTCGTACCTGTGTCGGTGCGGACGTCGACGCCGAGCTCACGCAGGCCGTCGGCCACCCGCTCTCCGGCGAAGGGCTCCATCCCGCCCAGCAGCCCGCTGCGCGCCAGCAGCGTCACCGACGAGCCGAGCGCGGCGTACGCGGTGGCCATCTCGACCGCGACCACGCCGCCGCCGATGACCGCGAGACTGTCGGGCAGCTCCTCGGCGCTGGTCGCCTCGCGGCTCGTCCAGGGCGAGGCCTCCCGCAGACCCTCGATCGGCGGGATGACCGCATCCGAACCGGTGCTGATGGCGACCGTGTGGCGCGCGCGCAGCACCCGGGTGCCGCCGTCCTGGTCGGTCACCGTCACCTCGCGCTCGCCGGTCAGCCGGCCGTGCCCCCGGGCGAGGTCGATGTGGGCGGACTCCAGCCACTTCACCTGCCCGTCGTCGGACCAGTTGCTCGTGAAGGAGTCGCGACGCTCGAACACCGCGCGCACGTCGAGGGATCCGGTCACGGCCTGCGCGGCGCCGGCGACGTGCTGCGCGGCACGGAGCGCCTGGGCCGAGCGGAGCAGCGCCTTCGACGGCATGCACGCCCAGTACGAGCACTCCCCGCCGACGAGCTCGCTCTCCACGATGATCGCTGTGAGACCGCCCTGCACGGCACGGTCCGCCACGTTCTCCCCGACCGGACCACCGCCCAGCACGATGAGGTCGTATTCGTCGGTCTTGTCGGCAGCAGTCATGCTCGCCCCTCTCGTGGCCGCGGCGGTCCGTGGCCCAGTCTCGCTCATGAGGAACGTCGAGTCACGGGTGAGTTGTTCCCGTCCGCCGATATGCCCGTCCTTCCCGTTCGGTTCCCGGTTCCGATGTTCCGGGTGCACGACCTGGATGCACGACGTTCCTTCCGCCGACGTTTCCGATTCCGACGTTCCTGATTCCGACGCTCCGGATGCACGACCTGGAGACGGCCGCACGACTCGGATGGGACGATCCGCCGGCGGCCGTGCCCCGGTCGTGCATCCGAAACCTGAACGACCGGGACTGCCCGGACCAGCCCGGGGGTGGTTCGATCCCAGCCGAGTCGTTCTTCGGGGTCCCGTCAGAGAGGTCGGGTCAGAAGGGTCCGGTCAGAAGGGTCCGGTCAGAAGGGTCGGGTCAGAAGGGTCGGGCAGACGTTCCGGATGCACGACCTCGGGACGGATGCACGACCGGGACGGGGCGATCCGCCGGCAGCCGTGTCCTGGTCGTGCATCCGCAACAGGACCGACGGAGTCGACGGGACAGACGGAGTCGACGGGACGGACGGTGCCGACGGGACCGTCCGGGACCGTACTGGGGTCAGGCGACGACGGCGGGGCGCGCGGGACGCGTGTCGGCGAAGGCCCGGGGATAGGCGCGACGGAGGGCCACGACGATGAGGGTCGCCGCGGTCACCTTGATGAGGTCGCCCGGGAGGAAGGCCAGGGTCGAGAGGGCCGTGAGGTCGAGGGGAACGCCGGTGACGAGGGCCTGGACGGGGATGCCGAAGGCGTAGACGACGAGCACACCGCCGACGAGGGCCGCGAGCGCGGTACGCCACCAGGTCGGGCGGCCGGTGCGCATCAGGAGTCCGATGACGACGACGCCCGCGATCCAGCCGAGCAGGTACCCGGCCGTGGGGCCGACGAAGACCCCGAGACCTCCGCGTCCGCCCGCGAGGACGGGAAGACCGACCGCCGCGAGCACGAGGACGAGGGCGACCGACCACGGTGCGACCCGGGGGCCGAGGACGAGACCGGCCAGCATGACGGCGAGCGTCTGTCCGGTGATGGGCACCCCACCGGGCAGCGGGACGACGACCGTGCCGAGCACGATGATGAGCGCGGCGAAGACAGCGACGCGGCCGAGGGTCGCGGAGGTGTCGCGGGGGGTGGATGCCATCGGGTGTCCCTTCCTGAACGGTGTTCACCTGAACACCGTTCACCAGGGTAGGGGCGCCCGCACATCCCGCGCAAATCACTCCGCAGCGGGCTCCACACTCCTGGTCCGCGGGGCGAGGACGGCCGCCGCCGCACCGATCACCGCGGCGAGCGCGAACACTCCCGCGAACGCATCCACTCCGGCAATGGCCCGAGCGTGACGAAGAGCGAGCCCGTGACGGCGAGGGCGAGCGCGCTTCCGAAGGAGTCGGCCACGGTCATCGCCCCGCTGTTGAACCCCTGCTCCGCCGGGGAGGACATCGCGAGGACGAGCGCACTGGATCGCGGGCTCATCAACCCCATGCCCGCACCCGCGACGACCCAGGCGAGGGCGGCGAGCAGCGGGGTGGCCTGCGTGACCGTGATCGCCAGGATCAAGGCGATCCCGATGACCACGAGGACCGTCCCCACCCGCACCGCGGTCACGCTCGACAGGCGCTCGCCCATCCGCCCCTGGACGGTCGCCGCCGCCGACCAGGCGAGCGCACCCCCGGTCAGCGCGAGCCCGGCGAGGGTCGGCGACAGCAGGTACCGATCGGTGAGCAGGTACGGCAGGTAGATCTGCGCCCCGAAGAACGCCGCCGCCCCGAGACCGCGCACCAGGATCACCGACGGCAGGCCCCGGCGGGCGATGAGCGCGCCCCGCGGAAGGAGCGGGCGCACCGCCGCGATCGCGATCACCACCGCGGCCGCCGACAGGAACGGCCCGGCGACCGGGACCTCGCCCACGAGGTCGAGGGCGAGCACGGCGGAGGCGGCGAGCACCGACCACCCCAGCCGTCCGAGAGCCCACGGCGTGGTGGCGTCTCCGCTGCGCGCGAGGCCGCGGAGGGCCGGGACGACCATCAGCAGCGCGAGCACGACGAGCACCACGACCCCGAGGAAGACCCAGTGCCAGCTCCATACCTCCGTGACCGCACCCGCGATCGTCGGACCGATCAGCGAGGGGATGACCCACGCGGCGGCGAACCCCGCGAAGATCGCCGGATGCAGGGACGTCGGGTACACCCGGGCGACCACGACGTAGAGAGCCACCATGAGTCCGCCGTTGCCGAGCCCCTGCGCGAAGCGTCCCGCGACGAGGACCTCCATGGTCGGCGCGAGCCCCGCGACGAGCAGTCCCACGGTGAACAGGGCGACGGACGCGTATAGCGGCGCCACGGGGCCCCGCCGATCGGACCAGTTGCCGGCGACCACCATGCCGATCACGCTCGTCGCGAGCGGTCCGGCGAAGGCCAGCGCGTACAGCCGCTCGCCGTCGAGGTCGGCGCTGACCGCCGGCATCACCGTGGTGACCGCCAGCGATTCGAAGGCGCCGAGGAACACGAGGGCGCACGCGCCGATCGTGATCCAGACGTACTCGCCGCCGAGGATGCGGGACGGGGCGGGCGTGGACGGCGCGGTGCGCCCGGTCTCGGTCGTCATGAGGACGACGCTAGAACCTCAAGAATGGTTGAGGTCAAGTCCCGGATGGACGCAGGTCCGGAAAGGAGTCAGCGGAGCGGGAGGATGCTCGTCGGCGCGGGAGCCTGCGCCTCGTGCCGGACTCCGAGCGGTGCTCCCGTCCGCTCGTCGAGGTCGAGCAGCGTGACGGTGTCGGAGCGCTGACCGGCGACGAGGAGCTTGCCCTGGTAGACGAGGTGGTGTCGCGGCCAGTCGACTCCGGAGTCGGCGAGCGCGACCGGCTCCAGGGCCTCGCCGCTGCCGCGCACCCGCAGCGCCGCGATGGTGTTGCTGCCACGGAGGGCGGTGTAGAGGAACTGACCGTCCTTGGAGCGGGTGAGCTCGGCGGGGAAGTCCACGCCGACCTGCGCGATGGGGCTGGCCGGAGCCGAGGAGACGACACCCCAGGTGCCGTCGGCGGCGGCCGCGAGCGTGAAGACCTCGCAGGAGTACTCGGTCACGACATGCAGGTGACCGCTCGGATGCACGACCATGTGGCGCGGACCGGTGCCGCGCGGGAGCACGACCTCCTGGTCGAGGACGAGCCCGGGGCCCTGCAGGCGCCAGAACCGGACGAGATCGAAGCCGAGGTCGGTCGTCGCCACGCGGCCGTCCGGCAGGAAGGCGGCGGCGTGCGCGTGAGATGCGCGGCCCGTGGCGCCGTACGGGTCGACCGCCGCGATGCCGTCCCCGGCGGGCGTGGCGGGGGCCGCATCCGGGTCGCCGTCGCCGAAGAGGGCGGCACGCAGGGCTGCCGCCGCATCCTCCTTCGCCGGCACGAGACGACCATCCGCGGCGAGTCCGAAACGGACGACCCGCCCGTCGCCGTAGCAGCTGGCGACGAGCGTCTGGCCGTTCGGCGACACCGCGAGATGACAGACGCCGTCCCCCGTCGCCACCGGATCGCCGAGCGGCGTCAGCGCCAGCTCCCCCGTGCGCGCGAACGCCTGCACGGCGGCGTCGCCCTCCAACGCCGCGTACACGACGTCGAGGGACGGATGCGTCGCGAGCCACGACGGCGACGGCGTCTGCGTCACGGGTCCGCGGTAGGCGAGCGTCGTGGCCTCACGGCCCTCGTCGCCCGCCAGCACGCCGATCCCCTCGGCGGAGCCCTCCATCGCCGGGCCGTAGCCCCCGAGCCAGAACCGCGTCATGCCGGTCAGTCGAGGAGGTCGTGACGCACGATCACCTGATCGCGCTCCGGACCGACGCCGATCACCGAGATGCGCGTGTTGCTCATCTCCTCCAGCGCGAGCACGTAGTCCTGCGCCGTCTGCGGAAGGTCCTCGAAGGTGCGCGCGGTCGAGATGTCCTCGCTCCACCCGGGGAAGTACTCCAGGATCGGCTTCGCGTGGTGGAAGTCGGTCTGGTTCACCGGCACCTCGTCGAACCGCTCCCCGTCCACGTCGTAGGCCACGCACACCGGGATCTTCTCGAGCCCGGTGAGGATGTCGAGCTTCGTGAGCACGAGGTCGGTGATGCCGTTGATGCGCGTGGCGTACCGCGTGATGGGGGCGTCGTACCAGCCCACGCGGCGCGGACGCCCGGTCGTGGTGCCGAACTCGAAGCCCTGCTTGCGCAGCCACTCGCCCTGCTCGTCGAACAGCTCGGTCGGGAACGGACCGGAGCCGACGCGGGTCGTGTAGGCCTTGACGATGCCCACGATGCGGTCGAGGGCGCCGGGGCCGACCCCGGAGCCGGTCGAGGCGCCGCCGGCCGTGGCCGAGGACGAGGTGACGAACGGGTAGGTGCCGTGGTCGATGTCGAGCATCGTGGCCTGGCCGCCCTCGAACACGACGACCTCGCCGCGGTTCAGGGCCTGGTCGATGAGGTAGCCCGTGTCGGCGACCATCGGGCGCAGACGCTCGGCGTAGGAGAGCAGGTCGTCGACGATCTCGTCGCAGGTGACGGCGCGGCGGTTGAAGACCTTCACCAGGAGGTGGTTCTTCTGGTCGAGGGCGCCCTCGACCTTCTGGCGCAGGATGTTCTCGTCGAAGAGGTCCTGCACGCGGATGCCCACGCGGTTGATCTTGTCGGCGTAGGCCGGACCGATGCCGCGGCCGGTGGTGCCGATGTTGCGCTTGCCGAGGAAGCGCTCGGTGACCTTGTCGAGTGTGCGGTGGTACTGGGTGATGATGTGCGCGTTGGCGCTGACCTTGAGCCGCGAGACGTCGATACCGCGGGCGGACAGGGCCTCCAGCTCGGAGAAGAGCACCTCGAGGTCGATGACCACGCCGTTGCCGATGACCGGGTTCACGCCGGGCGACAGGATGCCGGAGGGCAGCAGGTGCAGGGCGTACTTCTCATCGCCCACGACGACGGTGTGCCCGGCGTTGTTGCCGCCGTTGAACTTCACCACCCAGTCGGTGCGCTCACCGAGCAGATCGGTGGCCTTGCCCTTTCCTTCGTCGCCCCACTGCACGCCGACGATAACGATTCCTGGCATGGGTAACCCCTTGGCTTTCGCCGGGTTTGCACCGGCCGATGAGCTGGCCCTCTTCGGGCGCTCCCATCCTATCGGCAGGCCTCGGACAGCCCCCGGGAAGGCCGATACGGGACGGAACACGCACCTTCCCGGGGCCGCGGAGGCACCTTTTCGGTCCCGCATCGTGCCGGGAGGGGCGCGGGGTCGAGCGCGTAACGGGGACGGCGCGGGGGGCCGCTACAGTGGCGACGGAGGTGGCGATGACGCGGTGGTGGCCCTATGTCCGACTCTCGGCGGCGGCGCTCGCGGTGGCGGCGATCGTCGCGCAGCTCGTGCGCACGCTGGAGATCGCCCTCGCCGCGGACACCGCGTGGGGCGCGCACCTGCCCACCGTCTTCGCGAACTTCTTCAGCTTCTTCACGATCCTCTCCAACGTGCTGGCCGCGGTGGTGCTGGCCGTCGGCGGGATCTGGGGGCTGACGCACCGCGACGCCAGAGTCGAGCCGACGTGGCTGGCAACGCTGCTCGTGTGCGCGAGCACCTACATGATCGTCACGGGCGTCGTCTACAACACGCTGCTCCGGGGGATCGCGCTGCCGCAGGGGGCCACGGTCGCCTGGTCGAACGAGGTGCTGCACGTCGTCATCCCGCTCGTCCTGCTCGCCGACGTGCTGTTCGCGCCGCGTCGTCGGGCGCTCGGCTGGGGCACCGTGGGGATCGCCGCGATCTTCCCGATCGTGTGGGTCGTCTACACCCTGCTCCGCGCGAACCTCGTGACCGCACCCGCGACCGGGAACCCGTGGTGGTACCCGTACCCCTTCCTCGATCCCGCGCTGAACGGCGGCTACGGCGGCGTCGCCCTCTGGGTGCTCCTCATCGCCGCGATCATCCTCGCCACGGCCGCGCTCGTCGTGGGGATCGGGCGGCGTCGGGCCCGGCCGTGACCCACCCCTTCCCGTGCGCCCCACCCCCTCGCGAACGTGCGAAAAGGGGTGGGACGGCCGGAAGGGGGTGGGTCGGCGATCAGACGAGGAGCGCGTCGGCCTCGAGATAGCGTTCGAGGGAGTCGTCGAGCTCGTCCAGCCACGGGGTGTGGTGTGCGGCGGCGAGCGTCCCGGTCATGACCGAGGGGTACACGCGATCGCGGTAGCCCATGATGTCGGCCTTCTTGTCGTGCTTCCAGGCGAGGAAGATCTCCACGACGCGATCGAGGTCGAACGCCGGATAGTCCGTGCACTCCAGCAGGTCGCGGATGTAGTCGGCCTGGAAGCGGATCTCCGTCGCCGCCGAGTCGATCTCCGCGAACCGCTTCCGCCACGCGGCGATGGACGCGGCGCGCTCGCCCTCGTCGGGCAGGGCGATCCGGCCCAGGATGACATCGCGCACGAACCACGCCTGCGCGTCGAACATGTTGAACGTGAACCACTGGTCCTGCGCGCCGAGGTAGGCGAGGCGCGGGTTGCCCTGCCAGAGCACGCCCCGGTACAGCCCGTCGGGGTAGACGTTGTTCGGCGAGGACAGGGCGAGCTCCGCGGGCAGGAACGGGTACTTGTGCAGGTAGCCGGTGCAGAGGATGACCGCGTCGACCTCCTTCGAGGTGCCGTCGGCGAAGTGCACGGTACGGCCCTCGAAGCGCTCGACGCACGGGCGCTCCTCGAAGCCCTCCGGCCAGTCGTAGCCCATCGGCGCGGTCCGGTAGCTCGCGGTGACCGAGCGGGCGCCCATCTTGAAGGCCTGGCTGCCGATGTCCTCCGCCGAGTAGCTCGACCCGATGACGAGCACGTCCCGCCCGACGAGGGCCTCCGCGCCCCGGAAGTCGTGCGCGTGGGCGACGGATCCGGGGAAGGTCTCGATGCCGTCGAAGTGCGGCACGTTCGGGAAGGAGAAGTGCCCGCTGGCCACGACCACCCGGTCGAACTCCTCCGTGGTCGTGCGCCCGGTCGGCAGGTGCTCGCTGGTGAGACGGAACACCTCACGGTCCTCGTCGAACTCCACCCAGCGCACCGCGGTCTCGAAGCGGATGAGGTCGCGCACCTGCGTCTTCGCGAGGCGCCCGGCGATGTAGTCCCACAGCACCGGACGCGGCGGGTACGACGAGATCGGCCGTCCGAAGTGCTCGTCGAAGGTGTAGTCGGCGAACTCCAGGGCCTCCTTCGGGCCGTTCGACCACAGGTTGCGGTACATGCTGGAGTGCACGGGCTCGCCGTACTCGTCCAGCCCGGTGCGCCAGGTGTAGTTCCACTGGCCGCCCCAGTCGGCCTGCTTCTCGAAGCAGACCAGTTCGGGGATCTCCGCCCCCGCACGGGCTGCGGATTCGAAGGCCCGCAGCTGCGCCATCCCCGAGGGGCCGGCGCCGATGATCGCTACTCGTTCACTGTTCGTCACGTATCGTCCTCAAACTCTTCCGTCATGTATCGGGCGCAGCCGTATCCGGGAGAGGAGGACAGTTCTTCCCCGGTGGGAGCGGAACGCTCGACCTGCCCGGACAGTGGCTGCTCTTCGACGTTAGCAGTGCCCCGCGGCGACGCTGGCGGGAATGCGACGACGGCTGTCGCTTCCGCGCATCGCCGATGTCGGCGGCCGGTGCCAGGATCGGACGGTGCGACAGGACATCAGGGCATCGGAGCGGCTCGACCCGCAGGGCTCGCCGGCGCGATCGCGCGGCGCCCTGGTCCTGCTCGCGGCAGCGGTGACGGTGGTGCTCTGGGCCTCGGCCTTCATCGGGATCCGTGGCGCTGGGCCGCACTACGACCCCGGGGCCTTGGCGCTGCTGCGCATGGCCGTGGGCACCCTCGTGCTGACGATCATCGCGCTGCGGCACGGCATCCGGCTCCCGGAGCGCCGCCACTGGCTGCTGATCGCCGCGTGGGGAGTCGGATGGTTCTGCATCTACAACCTGGAGCGAGCGAAGTTCCTTTAAAAGAAAGAAATTCCGGCGCTTCGAGGTGCATCCAGCCTACATCTTTGCACTGTGAGCCACGTCCCGAACCGCGTCGGATGGACACTCTTGCGAAAATCTTCCGCTTAACGCATGATTGAACCGTTAAACGGAAGGAGTCTCATGGCCGCGAACGAGTTGCCCCCCGGTTCAGCGAAGCTGCACCTGACCCCCGGGGTGGAGTTTCTACACGAGCGGGAGACAGTTTTCGCGGGCATGGTCGCGGGGTGGGGGGCTCAGATGCGTGGCGGCCGCGGCCTCCGGAAGGCGTTCGTAGCTCGCAGCCAGTCGCAGGTGTGCGCGTTTCAAGAGTTCGTAGACGAGTGGCCTTGGAACTGGTCGTCGCGGATGTTCGACGAGTGGGCGTCGGAACTGGAAGCGCGGGGGCTAGCGTTGTCCACGCGCCGCAACTATCAATACTCGATCCGTGGTTTCTGCGAGTACTTGTTGTCGCCTCACTACGCGTGGGTCGAGGAGTGCGAGGACCGATTTGGCACGCACCCGGTCCAGATCGTGCACGAAGAGAACTCCATTCGGCACACTCCGGGAGTGGATGGCGACCCCAGGCGTCGTGGACTCTCGTCGGATGAGTTACAGCTGCTTTTTGACCGAGCGGATCGGGAAGTAGACATTCGACTAACAGAGAAGAGGAAGGGCGCCACGCTCGCATACCGAGACGCCACTCTCTTTAAAGTGATATTCGCATGGGGATTGAGGGCAAATGAGGCATGCCACCTCGAGATCACCGACCTATTCCGATCCCCGAGACAACCGCAGTTCGGCAACATCGGCGTTGTCCAAGTTCGGATGGGCAAAGGTTCCCAGGGGAGCGGTCCGAAGAGTCGCACAGTCGCGACCCTCTACGAGTGGGCTGTCGAGGCGTTACAGGACTACCTCAGCGAGGTGCGGCCGCTCCTCGCGAAGCCGGGGATCTCCGGTAACACCATATTCCTCACCGAGAGAGGCACCCGAATGAAGCCGCGTGACATCGCTGACCGCTTCGCGTTCTATCGGGACGAGCTGTCCCTCGACCCCTCGCTGACCCCCCACTCGCTCCGTCACTCCTATGCCACAGGCCTCGCGCTGCAGAAGGTCGACGCAAAGTTCATCCAGGAACAACTCGGCCATACCTACGCGTCCACGACCGCGATCTACACGCACCTCGCATCGGATTTTATGAACAGCATGATGCGAGACGCGATTCGAAAGGTCACAGGAGAGCCTGAACACGGTTAAATCGTGAGAGTGATCGAGTACGAGTGGTGCCTACGTGACCTGATGAACTCCGCGCGCCTTTTCAAAGCGGCCGACATCCAGAGGGCGCTCAAGTCTCGGGACGTCGACATGTCCTACAGCCAGGTCTACCGACTCGTCACTGAGAAGCCCGACCGGCTCAACCTCCACGTGCTCGTCGCTCTCATGGACATCTTGAAGTGCAGCGCGGACGACCTCATCCGCCCAGTCGCCGCCAACACCCCTTCCGTACGCACGGGAACCGCCCTCAACGCCGATGTCCCCGGCGGGTCGTCGGCCTTGAGAGCCAGCGGCGCGCGGCCCAAACGAGCCCAAATCCTCCCAGATGCACCCACTTGATGAACTTGTCCAAAAAGTCATAGCAATCCTTACGCCCGACGCCGAGCCGAGCTTCACAGACGCAGTGGCGGCAGCCACTACTGCGGTGTTGACCAGCACCTCACAGGCGCGCCGCCTGCTCGCTGCATTGACGGATGATCCCTCTATGCCCATCCGCGGTGATGTTCGCATGCCACGCGCGCTACACAGAATCGTGTGGGAAGCGGACCCGTCGCAGCAACACTTTCGCCTGCCCGCCTGCGAGAGATGCTCTGCTACGCCCAAGCGCTCGCTCGTTAGCGTTGCGTCGGCGCGGATGTGTCCTTCCTGTGCCCAGACGCTTACGCGCACGACTCTCGACTGTGCGGAGTGCGGCAACAGCGTCCGCAACGCGCGGCGTTCGGGCGAATTGGCGTACTGCCGACCCTGCTGGCGCAGTCTCTGCGACAGACGCACCAGGATCGCGGTCACCGCGACGGAAACTGCCGGACTCACTGTGACCGCTTCGGAGGTCGAACGAGCACTGGAGGCGGCGTCTCCGAACGTCGCCAAACAGCTTCAGGTAGCACTCGAACTCGCATCCGACCCAATAGCCCTGCTGAGCAACCCGGCCAGCGGCACCCCCGCTCTCGGTCGCCTGTACCTCGAGCTGCGAGAACACTCTCCTGACCTACCTCCCGTCCTATGCGCAGTGTGCCGGACGGAAAAGCCACTCCCGAACCGAACGAGTCAGGGCCGAACCTGCACACCGTGCGCCACGAAGGCACGGGCGCAGAGCTGCAGCAAATGCAAGAAGATTGCCCCGGTCTCTTCCAGACTCCCGGACGGCTCACCGCTATGTCAGACCTGTGCTCGTACGCTGCCGGATAGGCTACGCACGTGCAGTTCCTGTCACAAACTACGCCCGGTAGCTTCATGGCGCGACAAGGAGCCACTCTGCTCATCGTGCCGTCTCGCCGCCGCAGTGGACACCTGCACCAGGTGCGGCCTAATAGGAGAATGCCGATTCGCAGGCACATCGCGCGCTGTCTGCGAGAAGTGCCGTCGTAAGGTCGTGCGATGCTTCAGCTGCGGGGCCATGCGCCGAGTACACGCCCGAGACGATCTCGGCAACCCGCTCTGCGCCACGTGTCGACGTAAACCCGGCCATCAATGCGCAGGCTGCGGCAACATCCGTCCTGTCATAGCCCGAGTCGACGGGGCGCCATATTGTGACCACTGTTGGCGCCATCACCCGGCGAGTTTCAATGACTGTGCCGTGTGTGGCGAGCGTGGACGAGTTCGGCGGTTCGGACTGTGCGACCGATGCACGATCAGGAACATCATTGCGTCCCTGTTCTCCTCGCAAGCGCTTTCACTCCACCCTGAGATGACGGCAGTTCGCGACGGGTTGTTGGCGCATTCCGCGGGCAAGGACCTCCATGTCTTCCTCAGCACGAAATCGTTTCGAATACTAGAGACGCTGCTCTCGGCCGATACCCCCATCACGCACGAAGCTCTCGACGACATCGGAGTCGATCAGACAACGCGACACGTTCGCTCTCTCCTCGTCGAGTACGGAGTTCTCGAGCCAGTCGATTTCCACCTGAGGAGATTCGAACTGTGGATACCAGACATCGCAGAGAATATCGCTGGCGCAACTGAGAGAACGGCGTTCATTCAATACGCACGATGGAAGCACGTGCGGGAGCTCCAGGCACTGCCTGCACCGATCATGGGGTCGCGGACCACGTCACGCCGACGTGAGCTGTATATCGTCATCGACCTGCTGAGCTGGTTCGATCAACGCAGGATCTCCTTACGCGATATCACTCAGTCGCAACTCGATGAGTGGGCGCTCACGGGAACGGAGCGGCATCGTGTAACGGGATTCTTGAGGTGGGCAAGGCGGAACGGTCTCGCCAGAGAGTTGACGGTTTTCCGAAGGAAGCCCCCCGGCCCCACACCAGGAGGACCAGCAGATGAGGAACGAAAGTCGCTGCTACACCAGATCCTGCACGATGCGTCTCTCGCGCCGGGGACGAAGCTCGCGGGAGCGCTGCTGCTGCTCTACGGAGTCGATCCGTATCGCCTCGTTCGCATCACATTGGATCAGATCGACACTTCGGACGGCTTGGCGCGAATCGACCTCGGCCCGGAGACGCTCTACCTGCCAGAGGAACTCGGGCTCGTTGCGTTGGCAACCCAGGAGGCGAGAGAAGCTCAGCGCTTACAGCACACCGTCGAAGACACCTTCTGGCTATTCCCGGGCACGCGATCGGGGTACCACCTCGCAAACACCACCTTGACCTCGAGGTTGCATCGGGCAGGGCTTTCCGTTGCGAATACCCGCAGGGGCGCTCGCACGTCGCTGGCCGGCCAGCTCCATCCCACTATCCTCGCGGCGCTCACAGGCATACACATTCGCACAGCCGTCAAGTGGTATGAAGCGCTCGCTGTTTCCCGCTCCACGTACGTTGCGGCGTTGCTCGAAGACGGCCGGTTGTCCCCGACCACCTAGAGCGTGTCTGACACATCGATCGGTGACTCATTGAGAGCCTGCGAGGGTGTCGCGGTTGCAGGTGCCCTCGAATGCGCAGGGCATTCCGAACGCCAGGTCAGAGAAAGCAGGATTCCGGAGGTTGGTGGATACTGCGGACTCTGCCGGACGTGGGCGCCGGTCACCCGCACCCCTTCGGTCCACCGGGCGCCCACATCTCCGATCGATCTGAGAGTCCTGCTGGCGCTCTGGAAGCTCAGCAGAGGGCCAGGTCACCGTCTCCCGACAGCAGCGGCTCAACGACTGCGAAGGTCGGGAAAAGGGTGCGGAAGCAGCGTGTCGATCGACACTTCGAATACCTGCGAGATCGCGATGATAGAACGCAACGCCGGGTTCATCGGCTCGCCTCGCCTCGACTCACCGCTCTCGTACTGCCGATAGATGAAACGGCTGAGGTTCGCGCGTGAAGCCACCTCTTCCTGGCTCAATCCAGCTTCTTGCCGAAGCTGGCGGAGGCGCACGCCGAGGCTCTGTGCGAACACAGCCCATTCGACGTCGCTCGTCCGCCTGCGCCCAGTCACGTCTCTAGCGTTTCCGGGATTGCTTACCGGTATGGGCTTACAGGTATGCCATAATTTTGGTGGCCATACGAAACAATCGACTTCTGCCGGATCCTCTCCACTCTGCACGTGTGCTGCCCGCCCTTCGGACACCGCGGTCGCACCGCAGGGCAGGCCCGTCGCGTGCGACCGCGATTGTGAGGGTGATCGTGGCACAAACGGCATGGTCGGCTTGGTGGCGAACCACAAAGCACCCCCCGCCCGCAGCCTGGAGCTACGCCTTCGAGGAGCTCACAAGCGACGACACAGCTGACGAATGGGCGCTGGCCGCCGCGATCTTCATAGCCCAGTATCGGCGTCGCCACTCGCAGGGACCTACGTTTCGGGAGCTTTTCGAACACTTGCTCCCCGAGTCGGGCGGAATACCGTCTCGTCTTCCGACGGATTGGGACGCTTCGGATCGCCGACGCGCAGCCAATGATCTCCGTCGGCATGTAGCCATCGAATGGCGTCGTCGTGGCTATATCGGGTACGACAAGCAAGTGGCGCGGAGTCTGAGAGTAGGTCCGCGCTTCCGCGCGCAGTCTCGAGCGCGGAACACCCGAGCGCGCGAAAGCAGCCATGAGCGCCCCGGGGAGTCCTTGGCGAACCGCGTTGAGTCGGAGGACTCGCTGAGTGCGGACGCCGCGCACGTGCTGCTGCGTGTGACTCCGACTGTCTTGCGACGGCTCACCCGCCGTGGCTACCTGCATGCTGTGGGATGCGGCTCGCAATTGCGGTACCCGTCCTGGCAGTTCGCCGGGCGCCCGAAATTCAAAGTTGTGCCGGGAGCCTCAACCGTTGTTCCCGCCATCCCAAAGCACTGGGCAACAGTGACGATCAACTCGTTCATGACGACCCCGAACCGGCACCTTGAGGGAGACGGCGGCTTAGTTTCCCCGGTCGATTGGTTGATGCGCGGAAACGATCCGCGCCGCGTCGCCGACGCGCTTGAGGCATCGGAGGTGTCCAGTGCCCGGCGCGCCGCAAGACCCTGAGGGAGGTTCCCTCTCATATCAAGACAGCAGTCGCGATCGCGACAACGGCCAGGACCACCGCCAGGACCAGGACCAGGACCAGGAGGGGATCGAAGCAGTTCTCGAATCGTTCACGCGCCTTGTGCAGGCCGCGGCGGAAGCTGGGCGCGATTGGAAGCTCGTCGACGCACTGCTCCACACGATGGTGGACCTCGTACTCGAGACCTCAGGCGATCTGTTCGCGCCGCCTGAAACGTCCGTCGCCGAGGCGCTCACCGACAGTGAGTCAGCGGCAGCCCAGACCATAGCGCCCGGTAGGTCGAACCGCCGGCTTCGCGTCGAATACCGGCTTCGGCTCGAAGCCGTCATCGATTCCTGGAGCGATGACGAAACAGCCGACTTCCTGATGATCGGCCTGCGCCAGGTCCGACGGCGCGCGCAGCAGGGCTCCCTCTACTACTTCCTCGTGAACCGTAAACGTCGATATCCGGTGTGGCAGTTCGACAGATTCTGCACGGTTGTCGAGGGCATCGCAGTGGTAGGACAGGCATTCCCAAAGTCCTGGCCGGCTGACCGTGTCTATGCATTCATGACGGACCCGTCCCTCGAACTCAGGCACCTAACTCCAGCACAGTGGTTGCTCGGCCACCGCGACCCTCACCGGGTTGCGGCAGTCATCGCCTCAATTGCAGACAGGTGACTTGAGGTGGCCTGGGCCGAACATCGACTCAGATTGCGACGACCGCCAAAGCGATGACGAGATCGTTCGTGGGCAGTGCCCCCGGGGTCGCGGGCTCGCTATCAATTCTCAGAGGACAGCAATGAACAATGACTCGTCTTTGGATCCACAAGCGCGACGAGTGCTGGCTGCGATCGAGGTTGGGCACCAGCTCGGAGGTCATCGACTGGCCCGCGAGGAGGTCGATCGCGTTCGGCGAATACTAGCTGGGAACCTGTCGCCAGAAGCAGCTCGAGTCGAAATGCGGGCGGCACTTCGAGCGCTAGTCGACAACGACCGATCGCAGCCGCCTACCCCGTGAATGAATCGTCCGCCAGCGCCTGAGCAGCACCGATGACTTCATCGAATCGGCCGTCACGGATCGCAGTGATCGCAGTGTCCTCATTATGAAGAAACGGATTGGCGCCGACAAACCACAGCCGGGCCACCTGGTCACCTTCGGCGCCGCTAACCGTGCGCCAGACCGCGTCGGCGCACTCGAGGCGCCGGAGTGCGTCCTGGCTAGGACGGTTCCCACCTTCCTCGCTCCAACTGAGCGCAGCTCGCGTGTCTCTGGAACCTGCCAGCGTTGAAACGAGAGTCGGACCGAGGGCGGCGGTGAGACGACGAGTGAGATCGACAGTGTCCGACGAGACCATGAACGCGATCATACTTTTCTCTCGCGCTACCCTCCCCGACTTTCGAGCACCCTTATCGGAGATCGGGGGCGCTTTGACGGAGGACCACTTCGACCGCTTCACTCACGGCGAGCGATCCATCCCTTCAGAGCGCGGCCTGAGCAGCCTTGTACCCACCACTCCCGGCTGGGCGCCAACGAACACCACGGAGGGGTGCAGTTCGGCGGCACCGCCTGCAGTTAGTGGACGCGATGTCGCGATTGAAGATCCTGCGCAGCTCGTCCGACTACAGTGACGATTTTCGCACGCCGAACAGAAGAAATCGATCGCCGCCGCGTGTCTTCAGCTCATCGGACGCAACGACGGGCGCGCGATACCGAGACTGCCCGCAAGCGGCAGAGCGCGCGAGCCGCGGAAGCCACGGCTTGCACCGCCCGCGACGCCGAAGCCACCCGGGTTGCACGTGACGCTGCCAAGCGTCAGAGGACACGTTATCGCGGGATGGACCGATAGGGCCGGCTAACCGAAACCCCGAACGTCCGCTGCTGACGCCACGATGTAGCGGTGGGAACGAACAAGCGCTACCCGCATCTGCCGGCGCAGAGGGGCGAACAGCGAGAGCTGCGCGAGGCTCGCAAGCGCGGGCCGTTGCGTACCCTCGACGCACTCCAGCTGCGGTTGCACGGGCAGCCTCTCACGATCGTTCCCGAGCAAACGCGCCTATGGGGTCACGCGTGGCTGCAGTTCGGGGATACGAACGTGCGCTGCGTCGTGCAGGTGAAGCGCTGGACCGCGGATGCCGTGGGCGTCGAGGTGACGATCGACGATGAGACGCTGCGGTGCTGGATATGGCAGGGAGCGTGCCAGCGCATTTCGGCGCCGACCGACGTCTGGTGACCCTGGATCAGCGGGAGGGCTCGACCTCCGCGACGGGGATCTCCGGCCGGGCGCGGACGAACCGCACGACATGGCGGAAGGACTGGCCCGCCATCGCCACGTCCGCTGAGATCTCGACGACCAGCGGCTGCACGAGCGTCAGTCGTACCGGCTCTCGTCCTGATCGGTTGAAACGGCTCAGGGCTCCCGGCTTCACCTCCTGCGGCCACGGGTGAGATGCCGCAGGCTCCTGCAGCAGTCGGCCCAGTTTCCGCGCCGTGTTCGCCGCCAGGCGTGCCGAGCGGCCCACGATCCGCAGCTCGCCGTCTATCGGCAGCCCGACCACGAGTTCTTCGGGACGCTCGCGCGATCCGATCACGGCGGCACAGATGACGTCCAGCGTGTCATGGTGTTTCACCTTCACCCACGTTCGATCGCCGCCGACGTAGGGCTGTGCCCCGCCCTTGACGACGAGCCCTTCAATCCCCGACGCCACGAGCGCACGGAACCACCGTGCGGCTTCCGCAGCATCCGCGGTGACAGGAGAGAGGTTCAGCGGCGGAGACCACTCCCGCGCCAACTCTTCGAGCAACGTGCGCCGATCGTCCAGGCGTAGATCGCGTGCGTCACGATCCGCGATCGCGAGAATGTCGAAGGCCACATACGATGCCGGCTGTGCGCGGGAGAGCTTTGCGACGGTGCTGGAGCTGCCGTTCGTGCGGCGCAGCAGCGCATCGAAGTCCAGGCGGTCGTCCGACCACACCACGGCCTCACCATCGAGGATGACACCGTTGGGAAGCTGCGCGGCCGCCGCTACCAGTTCGGGAAAGGCGCGGGTGAGGTTCTTACCCTGTCTCGACCACAAAGTGATGTCGTCGTCGACCACGAGCAGCAGCCGAAATCCATCCCACTTCGGTTCATACCTCGCCCCGCCGGGCAGCGCATCCGCGGCCGGGACCGTTTCCACCGGCCGGGCCAACGCCACGCCTAGCGGCGGACGCAGCCCGGCCGGCAGGGGCACAGCTCAGCCCTTCACGTCTCGCGGGTCGTTGCCGTAGCTGTTGCGCTCCGCAATCTGCCCGTTCTCGTTCTTGATGATGTGCTCAACCTTACGTTCCCTCGCGAGGTCACGCCCCGCGGCCACGGCATCCTTTTTCGTCTGATGCGGGCCGCCTGTGGTCGAGCTGTCGCCGGTCACGCGGTTGTGCCATGCGCCGTCCTCGTGGAAGGTCTCAACGTCTCCGGTAGGCATGTTGCTCCTTTCGTCGTGAGCTTCATCGTCGGCCCGTCGCTCGATAGAGGGACAGCCCCTTGCGGGAAACTCGGCCGACTATGTAGCTGGCGAATCGATCCGCTTCCGGTGCTACCGCCCCGCTTCGAAGCGTTCGCGGTCTCTCGCTTCGCGCAGCAGGGTGGCTCGCCCACTGATGGGTCGCCGACGGGTGACTTGTTCAGCCTCGAAGAGCCGCCTGAATGGCTATCTCCAGATCGGTGGCGCGGTTGTCGTCGAGGTCGGGTGGGTCAGACGCGGACGGATTCGGGCGTTGCTGCAAGGGCGCGCAGGGCTGCAGGGCGCCGCGCAGCACGAACGCCGTTGAGGATCACGAACACTTCTGCGATCTCGTGCACGAGGACCACGCCGGCTAGCCCGAGCACACCGAAGAGCGCGAGTGGGAAGAGGACGACGATGATCGCGAGGGCGAGCACGATGTTCGCGGTCATGATGCGGCGGCCGCGACGGGCGTGGGCGAGGGCGCCAGGGATCAGTCGCAGGTCGTTCCTGGTGAAGGCGACGTCGGCGGACTCGATCGCCGCAGCCGACCCCTTCAATCCCATGGCGATCCCGACGGTCGCGGTCGCAAGGGCGGGGGCATCGTTGATGCCGTCACCGACCATGGCCGTTGGGCGCCCGGCTGCGAGTTGTTCGATGACCGCGGCCTTGTCCGGGGGCAGCTGCTCTGCGCGGACGTCGGTGATGCCCGCCTGCGCGGCGATCGCACGGGCGGTGCGCTGGTTGTCGCCGGTAATCATTGTGATCCTGATCCCGGCATCCTGCAGGAGCCGTAAGGTCTCTGCGGATTCGGGGCGCAGCTCGTCACGGATGCCGATGAGACCCGCGATTGTGCCGTCCGCTTCAACGACGACCACGGTCATGCCGTCTTCGGCCATCTCGTCAGCGGCCGTGGCGAGTACGCCGGGGGCGAGCCAGCGGACGTTGCCGACGCGGACCAGGGTGCCGTCGACGCGGCCGGTGATGCCGTGGCCGGCGTCTTCGACCACGTCCACGGCCGCAGCTGAACTGGGTGCGGCCGCGGTGATCGCGGCAGCGAGAGGGTGGCTGCTTGTCGCTTCGACTGCTCCCGCCCAGGTCAGCAGCTCGTCGCGTGAGATGCCGCCTGCGGGGCGCACGTCGACAACGGTCGGTTCGTTGCGTGTGAGGGTGCCGGTCTTGTCCAGCGCGACTGCCTGGATGGTGCCGAGCTGCTCGAACGCCTCCCCGGACTTGATCACGACGCCGAACTTCGACGCGGAACCGATAGCGCTGATCACCGTGACCGGCACCGCGATCGCAAGAGCACAGGGAGACGCCGCGACCAGAACAACGAGTGCACGCTCGATCCACGTCGACGGATCTCCCACGACGAACCCGAACACGGCGACGAGGGCCGCTGCGATCAGCACCACGGGCACGAGAGGGCGGGCGATCCGGTCAGCAAGCCGTGCGCGGTCGCCCTTTCGTGCGTGGGCCTGCTCCACGAGGGACACGATCTGAGTGAGCGAGTTGTCGCGCCCATCCGCGGTCGCCTCGATCCGCAGCGTCGATGCACCATTCACCGAGCCCGCCGCGACCGCACTGCCGGGGTACACGTCGACAGGGATGGACTCTCCTGTGATCGGCGAGGTGTCCAGGCTTGATCGGCCTTCGACGACAACACCATCGGTGGCGACGCGCTCACCCGCCCCGACGATGAGGATGTCAAGCTCACGGACATCCGTGACCGGGAGCGTCGTGTCACCAGCGAGACGAGAGACACGCACCGTCTCGGGAATCAGGGACAGCAGCGCACGCAGACCCTCTTTCGCCCGATCCATCGCGCGGTCCTCGAGAGCTTCCGCCAGCGAGAACAGGAACGCCAATGTCGCAGCCTCACCGACGTGGCCGAGCAGAACCGCACCGATCGCGGCGATGGTCATCAGCAGCCCGACGCCGAGCCGACCCCGGAGCAGCCGGCGGATCGCACCGGGAACAAACGTATATGCCCCGGCCAGCAGAGCAGCCCACTGCAGAACGAGCGCGGGGATCTCGATACCCGCCCATTCCAGCGCGTAGCCGGCGCTCAGGAACAGGCCAGAGAGTGCGGACGGGAGCAGGGCGATGTCGCGCCACCACGGCGGACGGACCTCGTGTTCATCGTCGCCCGTGCTGTCTTTGGACGGCAGGGCTGGGCCGCAGCACGCGTCGCCTTCCTCGTGAGCCGGGGGCACGGTAGTCTGCACCGGCTCGGGAACACAGCACGCGTCACCGGCGGTATGGGGCTTGCGGGGCTCATCCGGGCCGCAGCACTCCTCACTCACGCGCAGCACTCACACTTCTCGTCCGCACACGGAACGCCCGCGTCGACGGCGACGACCGCTTCCAGCATGTGCCGCAGGCCCACCGCGATATGTGCGTCGGCGATCTCGTAGCGCGTACGACGCCCTTCCGGCGTCGCAACGACCAGACCACACCCCCGCAGACACGTTAGGTGGTTGGAGACATTCGAGCGCGTCAGACCGAGATCACGTGAAAGTTCCGCCGGGTAGCCAGGCGCGTCCAAGAGCGTGAGCAAGATCCGCGAGCGCGACGGATCCGCCATCGCGCGACCTAGACGATTCATCACATCGAGACGAGAAGCAATAGTCAGCACAAGATGACTATACAGCGATAAGTGACCAATTACGCGGTCGCGTTCAATGGGTTTCGTCTGGAATACCGTTCACTTCGATCTAACGTGAGGCGACCGTGAGCGAAGGCGCCGCTCTGCTATCGAGAGCATCAACATCAATACGCTCAGTCCGCCTATCGCGGGACCGATCCAGGGCATCAGGATGACAGCCGGCGTGATCCCCCTGTGCAGTGGAACGCTGCTGACCTTCGCGGCCGCAGTGTCTGCGGGGACGGCGGCGACGGTTGTTCCGTCGGTGCGGATGACTTGGCTGGTGCCGGTGGTGGAGACGTTCACCACGGTGCGGCCGGTTTCGAGGGCGCGCATGCGGGCGATGGCGAGTTGTTGCAAATTCTCGTCCGTGCCGCGGAAGTCGGCGTTGTTGGTTTGGAACACATAAACCTCCGCACCCTTCACAGCGCTGTCGTGAATGACCCGGTCGTAGATGACGTCGAAGCAGATTGCGAGGCCGACGCGCGAGCCCGCAACACTCATCGCAGGAAGGTTGGTGCCCGGCGTGTATTCCCTTTGAATCATGCCGACGAGGTCTGGGGCGAGGAGCTCGTAGAACCAACGGTCGGGCACGTACTCCCCGAAGGGCACCGGGTTGGCTTTGTCGTACGCCTGTGGGGCGGTGGTTCCGGTCCAGAGTAGAGAGGTGTTGAACGTCAAGCCTTCCCGTGTGGTGGCTGAGTTCACCAGCAGCGGCGACCCGATCGTCTGGGTGAGGGCGTCCAAGCGTTCGGCAGTATCGGCTTCGCGGAGCGGGTCGCTGTCGACCGATCCTTCCGGCCACACCAGGAGGTCGAGGTCCTCACCGATCAGCGATGTAGTGGCGGTCTGCTGTGCATCGAAGATGTCGCCTTCCGATCGGGGATCGAAGTATGCGCTGGGCCCGTTACCCTGCACCCACCCGACGCGTAGATCACCAATGTAGGTGGTCGGGAATGCGGGGACGAGCGCGGCGACGGCGCCGATCAGCGTGAGGGCAACGAGGTGGCTCAGGCGTCGCCGGAGCGCCACGTCCAAGGCTCCAGCGCAGAGGAAGACGATCAGGAACGATAGCCCGGTTGTTCCTAGCCAAGAGGCCGCCTCGGCAAACAGGGTGTCGACCAGAACGACGCCGAGGCGGGCCCACGGGAAGCCGCCGTACGGCCAGGTACCCATTACGGTCTCCCGCAGCACCCAGACTCCCGCCACCCACGCGGGCGCAAGCGCCCACAGTCGTCCGCGACTGTAGCGATATGCCAGCGTGATGAGGGGGCCGCCTGCAGCGAAGAGAAGAGCCTGCAGTCCTGACAGCGCCGCCCAAGGCAAAGGCCCGAGGAAGGTGGACACCCACGAGAGGTGGGTGACGTAGAACGTGGCCCCGTAGGTGAGGGAGATGACGAATGAGGCTGGGAGGGAGCGACCGCGCAGCAGCCACAAGCTGACGGTGACGCTGGCGAACGCCAGAGGCCACCATCCCGTCTCCGGGTAGGCGAGGTCCAGACAGAACCCGGCGACCGCGGCTACAACGACAGCGCCCGGTACTGGGATGGTTCGTTTCGCGGCTGGCCGAGCAACGGAGGACGGTGCCGCCTGAGGAGATCCGTGTGTGGCGGGTTCAGGGTTCCGGATCACGGGCGCTCAGTCTGTTCAGATAGGCGTTGTAGGCGTCGAGATCAGCGTTCCCGTGGGTGTCGACGTAGCGATCGGTGGCGGCCGCGGAGGCGCTGTCCTCCCGGAACCAGCGGTGCATGACGTACAGCAGCATCAACACGGTTGGAGCTTCCCCGTACGACCACGCCAGCCCACCGGCAAGCCGCTGATCCTCGAGCGGATCCAGGCCCAGGGCCAGGGTGGGAGTGACGAAAGACGCGACGAGGATTGTGCTCCCCATCATGAGGAACACGCCGAAGAACGCGTGGAGGGCGGCCTCGGCGAACACGTCGAGAGCGCGGGCGCCGTGTCCCAATCGGACCGGTAACGGGTCGGAGGAAAGCACGGGAATGGTGAACAGCACACCGGCGGCGAGGAATACCAGTTCTAGGATGAGATGCCCTCCGGGTTGGGTGAGGATCCCGTCAGCCGCGTTCGCCAGGTAGAGGCCGTAGAACGCGAACAGATACAGCGGGATGATGCACCAGGGACTCAGCACCCAGCCGACGACGCGACTCCGCAAACCGCGATGCGTGAAATGCAGAACGTGTCGTCCGAGACCGTGGTGTGGTGTGGCACGAAGAAGCAGCGTCCCCGGGGAGCCGAGCACCAGCAGTGGGGGCACGGTCATCATGAGGGTGAGCTGCTGGAACATGAACACCGACACCAGGGCATAGCCGTACGCCTCCACCCCGAGACCGGTCACCGCGGCGAGCAGCGCGCAGCCGGTGAGGAAACTGACGGCGCGCCACACAGGCCAGCGGCGTCGCATCCTGCACAGCCGAACTGCCCCGGCCAGATACAGCACCGCGAGCACAGCCGCGAGCACCGGAAGCAGCGGAAACGGTCCAGGGCGGAACGCGACCAACGCCCCGAGCGTAGGGGGCTCGACGGGTAGCCAGTCGGTCATCGTAGGGGATCTTGCCGGACCACCCTGATCGTGCCACCTGCGACCAGGAACACCACGGCTGCGGCCGGTTGCGCCATGGCCCAGATGTCGCCGGAGAACGGGAATGGCATGACCGGGTTCCAGAGCACAGCGATCGCGGCGAATACCGGCACCCACCACCAGTGCCGCGCCTGGATAGCGAACCATCCCACGATCAGGGCGAGGATGGATGCGACGAACAACACCAGGGGTGCCCAGTTCGCCCGGATGAGGGCTGGGGCCAGGAAGAGGATGGCTGCGGCGATCAGCCCGGGCGCGAGAGCGTTTCGCTGATAGGGGGATGCGGGTTTCTGCGTCGCATTCATAGTGATGTCGTCTCTTGTGCCAGATGATTGGCTGGTTTCGGCGGATCGGGGTGGCGGGGTTCTCGGCTGCGCCACGCGGCGCTCAGAAGGAGGAGGGCCCCGACCCCCAGCGCGATGTCGGCGATGTTGCCGATGAAGAGATCCCCGTAGGCGAGGAAGTCCGTGACGTGCCCCACCCCGAAACTGGGTGGGGAAAACAAGCGGTCGATGAGGTTGCCGAGTGCTCCGCCCACGAGGAAACCGAACCCGATCGCAGCGAGAGTGGTCCCTGCGCGGGCAGCAGCGATACCCAGGATCACCGTGACGGCGATACCGAAGACAGTCAGCAGACCGGTGGCGGAGGCGCCGAAGGACAGGGTGGCGCCAGGGTTGAACGCGAGTTGCAGACCAAGGAGATCCCCGAGGAGCGGGATTCTCTCGCGTTGGCTCAGCTCGCTGAGTGCCATGCTTTTCGTGGCCTGGTCGATGAAGACGACGATCGCGGCGACGATGGCCGCGAGAGCGGACCGCCGCAGACGCTCACTCTTCACCGGCCCCAGCTTCCCCTTCTGCACGGTCGCGTCGCCGACGGGCGCGACCGGCGAGGATCACCCCGGCCGCGCTCACGCCCAGGACCAGAATGAGCGAGGAGACGAACATCAACGGCAGCAACAGCCCGTCGCCCATCGCTGCGCCGCCCGACGCTGTGCCTCCGTACTCCGCGGGTGAAGTGCTCGGTTCCGGTGTCGCACTCGAGCTGGGCTGGGCACTCTGCTCCGGGGTGGCGATGGCTGGTGAGGTCGCGGCGGGAGGGGTGCTGGCCGTAACCGAGTACGAGTACTCGCCGCTGGTGGGGTGACCGTCGCTGGAGACCACCTTCCACCGGACGGTAAACAACCCGCCGCCGGCATCCGGGGACAGATGCTGGGTGACGGCGGTGCCACTGACCGCGGGCGCATCGACCGCCACATTGGTTCCCTGGTCGTTGAGAACCTCGATATCTGTTGCACCCTCTAGATTGGTCAGCTCCGCGCTGAAGGTCAGAGTGATCTCGTCCGGCGAGTTCGGGATAGTGCCGCCAGCCTCGGGGTAGGAGGAGACCAACCCGTCGTGAGCGGCGGCCGGGGAGGCGAGGCCGAGGACACTGATGGCGGCGATGACGAGCCCCGCCAGGGCGATTCGGCGGGTGCGGGAAGCGTTGTTACGCATGGGTGAAGTGTTCTCCAGTGTGCGATTCGGGTTCGATTTGGAAAGTGGAGTGTTCGACACTCACCGGGAAATGCTCGGCCACACACTCCTGCAGCGATCGCAACAAGGCCGCGTAGGCGTCCATGGTCACGGTGTCATCAATGACGATGTGAGCGCTCAGCGTCGGGAGGTCGGTAGACACCTGACTGGCGTGCAGGTCGTGGACGGCGACCACATGGGGAAGCTCAACAATGTGTCGGCGTACCTCGTCCAGGTCCAGGCCGCGAGGAGTGGATTCGAGGAGCATGCGCCCGGAGGCGCGCAACAGGACGACAGTGCGCGGGATGATCAGTATCGCGATGACGACCCCGGCGACTGCGTCCGCCTGATACCAGCCGAGAGCGGCGATCAGGATGGCGCTCACGATAACGGCGACGGAGCCGAGCGCGTCGTTGGCGACCTCGAGGAACGCAGCCCGCATGTTGAGGTTCAGCCCGCGTCCACCCATCAGGACGAGCAGAGACGCGATATTGGCCACGAGCCCCACGATTCCGAAGAACAACAGGCTTCCCGATGCGATATCGGGAGGCTCGAACAGTCGGCGAATTCCCTCGACCAGGGCAAACAAGCCCACACCCAACAGCAAGGTCGCCTGCGCGAGAGCGCCAAGGACCTCGGCGCGTCGCAACCCAAACGTATAACGGGGAGTGGGTGCCCTGTTCATCAGATGCGCAGCCGTCACAGCCAACGCCAGGCCGATCACATCGGTGAGCATGTGCGCCGCGTCCACCAGAAGCGCGAGACTGCCAGTCAGGACCGAACCGACTACCTCGATGAGAAAAACAGACAGTGTGATCGAAAAGGCGACCACCAGCCGCTTACGGGACGTTCCCGACGCGTGGCTATGACCTGCACCCATGATCATTCTTCCTTTCGGCGACTAAATGTGGCCCGCGAAACTGCGGGTCTCCAGCGGCGGCTTCACCGCTTGCCGTTCACGGCGGAATCGATGCGGTCTCCCAAGTCCGTCCACGCCTCTAGCGTGACCGGCTCCCCATCGATGAAGAATGAGGGGGTGCTGCTGACGCCGAGCGCCTCGCCCTCGGCGAAATCAAACTGCACCCGCTCCGCCGTCGCCGGGTCCGCTACGGCCTCGTCGTACGCCGCCATATCCAGGCCCATCTCCTCCGCGAATCCGCGGAACAGGTCAGCTCGGGACTCCTGCGCCTCGCCCCACTGCGCCTGCGTCGAGAACAACCGGTGATACATCTCCTCCAGCTGCCCCTGCTGTGCGGCCGCCTCCGCAGCGATAGCCGCATTCTTCGAATTGAAGTGACCGGGCAACGGGAAGTAGCGGATGACATACGTGATCTCACCGGCGTACTGCGCCCGGAGATCCTCAACCAGCGGGTAGAACGCGCCACACGCCTCACACTCGAAGTCCAGGAACTCCACCACTGTCACCGCGCCCTCGCCGCCATCATCCAGGACGTGGGAGTTCTCCCTCTGCACATGCGGACCGCTCTCATCCGTGCCGGCCGATGGAACCCCCTGACTGCTCAGCCCATAAACGACGCCTGCCACAATCAGCAGAACAGCTACGACCGCGGCGACGAGCGTCGCCTTTACCCACGTTTTCATAGACACTCCTTGACACGAATGACTCTCTAAAAGCTCCCGTACGGAATGCCAGGAGCACGCCACCACACAAAGCTGCTGGCGTTCGAAGGAGCGCTCGTCAGGTGCGCGAAAGGGAAAGTTGCGTCAAGGACAGCGATGGGACGTCCGCACGCGCGTCCGCCGGCAGCGGCCTCACCGGGCGGAGCAGGACGGTCGTCTCCCGAGAAGTCGCCCTAGCAACGCGGAACGCTCGGCCCACGATGAACAGAATCACGCAGCAGAGCACGCCGATCAAGCAACCAACGCCACCGACTGTCGCTGCGTCCGTGAACTGGGCTGCAAACCCGTCACCGGAAGGCGGGTCGCCAACCTGCTCCGAGGCTGGAGCATCAGCAGCTAAAGCAGCCAGCATCACCGACACGTGCTCGGAGCTGTCCGGCGCATCCAGGTGGCTTCCGCCGAGCCAGGCCCCCGCAGTCAAGAGCACGGCTAGGCCGACCGCAGTAATGATCCTCGTTATCAGCCGCTCCCTGCTCGCCGGCCTGTACGGGCGCGCGCGGAGAGGGCGGATCATGTCAAAACGACTGTATCAGCGAAGACGGAACACCGGATCGCTGAGCCATAAGCCATTCGGTCGGGACGCCCCGGCCGAAAACAATCGTTCGCGGGACGTACGTACGGCGCCTCATCGCGGCGTGCTGTAAACGGCTCCCGTATTGAAACCAAGGTTGCGGGACAGGCTGTTTCGGCCCGGATTTTCGGCACGCGGTCAGCGAGGGTGGCGCCGCTTGACGAGGATCGTGTCGCGCCACTGTCCAGTCCAGGGGCCGTAGGTCATGAGAGCGATGCGTTCCCGGTGTCCCACGCCGCGGAAGCCGGCGCGGTCGTGGAGGGCGAGGCTGGCGGGGTTCTCGGGGAAGATGCTGGACTGCATGGTCCAGATGCCGGCGCTGTCGGCGGCTTGGAGGAAGGCGTCGAGGAGTGCGGCGCCGACGCCGTGCCCGCGAGCCTCGTGCGCGACATAGACCGAGTGCTCGACAGCGCCGCGGTACACCTCGCGAGATGACACGGGTGAGGCGGCGACCCTTCCGAGGATCGAACCGGCGGTGTCCTCGGCAACGAGCCGCCCGACGGTGAGTTTCCCTGAGTCGAAGGCTGGCCCCACGTTGGCGGGTCTGTCTCGAACGTTGCGTTGCCGGTGGCGATGCCTTCTCGGTAGATGGATTCCACCGCTGCCCAGTCGGCGGTGGTCATCGACCGGATGAGGACGCCGCTCACGGGCTCAGCGCGCGAGAGGCCTGTTCGAGGGGGTCGGTAACGACGCGGTAGTAGGCCCAGCGGCCGCGCTGTTCGCGGGTGGCGAGGCCCGCATCGACGAGCAGTTTCATGTGGTGGGAGACGGTCGGCTGGGATAGTCCGACGGGCTCGGTGAGGTCGCAGATGCATGCTTCACCGTCGCTGGATGCGGCGATCAGGGAGAGAAGTCTCACGCGCGTGGGGTCACCCAGAGCCTTGAACGTGCGCGCTATCCGCTCGGCCTCGTCGGGCGTCAGCACCCCGCCGGTGACGGGCGAGCAGCACGCCGCCGCGTCGGTCGGGAGGAGTGGGAGCGTCGTGGGCATGGAACGATTCTGGCACGTCACATTGACATTCGTCGATACATCGAGGATTCTCGATCAATCGAGTTCTGTCGATGCGTTGAGGAGCGAGTGTGATGGAGAGCGCGTTGCCTGTCGTGGTGATCGGTGCCGGCCCGCAGGGGCTCGCGGCTGCCGCCCACCTGGTCGAGCGAGACCTGCCGGTCGTTGTATTGGAGGCTGGGGCTGGCCCGGCATCGGCGGTTGCCGAGTGGGGGCATGTGCGCTTGTTCTCGGAGTGGCCGGAGTTGATCGACACGGCCGGGGCGCGGATTCTCGAGCTCACCGGATGGGCAGCGCCTACGACGGGGTATCCGACCGGTGCGCAGTGGATCAGCGGCTATCTCGCGCCGCTTGCTGCTGAGCTGGGCGATCGCGTTCGGTACGGCTCTCGGGTTGTCGGGGTGTCCCGTCTGGGTCGTGACCGTCTCGTTGACGCGGGCCGCGGCGATCAGCCTTTCACCGTGCACGTGCAGCCGAGTGAGGGGGAGGAGTATCGGTTGCAGGCGCGCGCGGTGATCGACGCTTCGGGCACGTGGTCCTCGCCCAACCCCGCGGGCGCGGACGGTCTGCCCGCGCTGGGAGAGCGGGCTGCGGCCGGGTTGCTGTCGTATTGCATCCCCGACTTCCGGGACCGTGAGAGGTTCGAGGGGAAGCACACGGTCGTCATCGGTTCCGGGCACTCGGCGGTGACGGCGGTCCTCGCGCTGGCCCGCATGGCGCGCCGCGACCCGACCACCACAGTGACGTGGGCGCTGCGCCGCGCCACCGCCGGGAACGCCTTCGGGGGTGGTGAGGCCGACGAGCTGCCGGCACGTGGGGCGCTGGGGATCAAGGCGAAGGAGTTCGTCGACGCTGGGCTGGTGTCGCTCGTGACCAGGTTCCGCGTCGAGCGCGTCACGACGGAGGAGGGCCGGCCGGTCCTCGTCGCAGAGGATGGCCGCACACTCAGCGCCGATCGCGTCGTGGTGCTCACCGGCTTCCGCCCCGATCTGTCGTTCTTGTCGGAGCTGCGGTTGGAACTGGACCCCACGTTGCAGGCGCCCGTGCGGATCGCTGCGGAGGTCGATCCGAACGTGCATTCCTGCGGTTCGGTCGCCGCGACGGGAGCTGCCGACCTTGCCCAGCCGGAGCCTGACTTCTACCTCGTGGGCGCAAAGTCCTACGGGCGGGCACCCACCTTTCTCGCGCTCACCGGGTACGAGCAGGTGCGCAGCGTCGTCGCGGAGCTCGCGGGCGACCACGAGGCCGCTCGACGGGTCGAGCTGGTGCTGCCCGACACGGGGGTATGCGGCGGTGCCGGACTGTTCGATGCTTCCGGGGCATCTCTGGGCGGTGCCTGTTGTGCCCCGCCGGCTCAGGTGCTCCAGATCGGCCGCGCCCCGGCCACCGTCTGACCGGACACATGAGAGGGGCGGATCGCATCAGCGATCCCGCCCCCTTCTCGTTGCTCAGCGCGCGAGGAGCGTGGTCTGGATCTTGTCGGAGACGGCTTCGCGCAGCGGCCGCACGGCCTCGGCGTCCCAGGCCTGGTCGCGGTGCAGCAGGAGCAGGACGGCCCATCCGAGGAGGCCGAGGGTGGTGAAGACGTCAGCCATGTTGAAGACGGCAAACCAGTCGACGGCGATGAAATCGACGACCTCTCCACTAAGCGGTTCGGTGTGCGCGCGAGTAGTGCGGTCCCACAGGTTGCCTATCGCCCCACCGGCCGCGACGGCCAGAAGAGCGGTGGGGCCCATGTTGCGTCCGCGCACAGCTCGGACGACTATCCAGGCCAGAAGTCCGGTGGTGAGTGCCATGATGCCGACGACGAGAGGTGCTCCCACGTCCCCACCGAGACCGAAGGCGACGCCGGGATTGAACACGAGACGAAGGCTCACCCCGAGGCCGAGTTCAATCTCCTCGCCGTTACCCAGAAAGGACAGTGCCCAGGCCTTCGTGAGTTGGTCGATCGCGAACGCTGCAGCGATGGCACCGGCGGCGACGGCCAGTCTGGCGACCTTGGTCATGACAGAACGTCGATGAGACGGAGGACTACGCCCGACTCGATCAGGATGTACAGGCCGAGCCCGATGAAAACGGCGGGCACGAGCCAATGCTCGATCTTCTCCAATGCTTCTGTGACGGTCTTGTTGGTGCCGACGAAGCGCGCGACGAGGCACCACACGGCGACGAGCACCAAGAAGACGATGATGGTGACGATGGTGTCCGGAACGGGGTTGGTGCGGAAGACCGGCGTGTAGAGGGAGATGTTGTCGGCGCCGTTGGCGATCGTGATGCCGGCGACTCCGAACAGTCCTCCTGCGCTGATCGCACTGTCGTCGTCGTCATCGTCGCCCCGGCGCCGGAGGGTTCGGATCAGGCCATAGACACCAATTGCGAGTGGGATCAGGCCCAAGAATCCGACCCATTGGTCCGGGACGATGGTGAGGCCGGCGGCGGCGATGACGCTGATCGCGACGAGAGCGATGAAGCCGAGGTATTGCCCTGCAACGACTTTCCATCCTGGAAGGGAGCCGCGTGTCGACGCGAGAAACAGCACCGTGAGGACAACGATGTCGTCGATGTTCGTGGCCGCGAACAGTCCGATGGCGGCCGCGATGGTTCCAATCATCGGGCATCACGCCCGTAGGTCTTGCACAGATCGACCTTGTAGCCGGTCGTGGCGAGGAGTCGCTCGGCGGCTTCCAGGATGTCGATGACTTCCGGAGTGGAGACGGAGTAAAAGTTCTGTCGACCTTCACTGCGGGCGATGACAAGTCCGCATTCGCGGAGGCATCCCACGTGCTCCGACACGGTTGACTGCGCCAACCCGAGCTCGTCGGTGAGGTCCCTCACCCGAGCCTCGCCCATCGACAGTCGCCGCAGTATCGACAAGCGACTGTGATCGGCAAGCGAGTGGAACAGCGATACAGCGGCGGTCATCTCAGTTGTCATCGTCATTCACCGATTATATCGGGTTTTGCCGATGAGAACTAACCGTCCAAAAACGATCGTTTACGGCGTAGTTCTGTCAGGGAGCAGCCCGAGGTCACCACTAACGGTCTCCGGAATGGGGTTGCGGCAGGCGCTTTTGGTTGAGTCCCGTGGCCGGGCGGGTGGAGAAGTCCGTGTGGTGGCCGAGTCAGCCCCCACTTGTGGCGCTCGGCGCCCAGGTCTGACGCTTCCACCCCGCCACATACCCCCACGGGGTATGCTGAGAGGGTGAACGGATACGAGGGCAACAAGGAGGCGTTGCAGCAGCGTCTGCGTCGTGTCGAGGGTCAGGTGCGCGGGATCGCTCGAATGGTTGATGAGGACAAGTACTGCATCGACATCCTCACGCAGGTGTCCGCGGCGACGAGGGCTCTGGAGACGGTCGCGCTCTCGCTGCTGGGCGATCACTTGAGCCACTGTGTCGCGGAGGCTAGTGCCGAAGGTGGCGAGGTTGCGGCGGAGAAGATCCGTGAAGCGAATGACGCTATCGCTCGTCTCGTCCGTTCCTGACCATCTGAGATCTGGAGGATCGCATAATGACCGAACGCATCGAACTCGGGTTGAAGGACGCCAACGCAGGGTGCGCGTGCTGCGCGTCCCCGACTGATGCCGCGGCCGCGGAGACGAGTCAGTCGGCTCTCGCCCGGGACGTCTTCGTTGACGGGATGACGTGCTCACATTGCGTGTCCAGCGTGACCGACGAATTATCGTCCGTTGACGGTGTCGAGAGCGTGACCGTTTCCCTGAACGCCGGGGCGACCTCGCGTGTGACGATTCACAGCGCAGTGGCGGTTGATCCGTCGCTCATCAAGGCCGCCGTCGAGGAAGCGGGATACACGCTCGCGCCTCAGCCCAGCTGACCGGCGGGTCTCTCCACCCGACTCTGCACGCATCTGAAGCGAAGGAGGCTCATCGTGAGCCAGCAGGATCACACCTCTATGCACCACCACGGACAGCATGCCGAGGGGACGCCGCCGACGGTGGCTCACGAGTCCCGAGCAGATCACGCGGCACCCGTTTCACATGCAGGCCACGACCCGCATGCCGGACACGACCCGCACGCAGGTCACGCGCAGCACGACGGGCATGCCCCACATGGCGGCCATGCGGGCCACGGCGGCCACGGCGGCCATGGGGGGCACGGGGGTCACGGTGATCATGTCGGGCAGTTCCGGCGGCTGTTCTGGATCATGCTCGTGCTGGCTGTTCCGGTGGTCGCGTTCTCGATGATGTTCTCCATGCTGCTCGGGTATTCGCTACCCGATGCGGCATGGGTGATGTGGATCTCGCCTGTTCTCGGCACGGTGATGTATGTCTGGGGTGGCGCCCCGTTCCTCACGGGCGCAGTCAGTGAGCTGCGTTCCCGCAAGCCCGGAATGATGCTGCTCATCGCCCTGGCGATCACGGTCGCGTTCCTTGCCTCGTGGGGCGCGAGCGTCGGCCTGCTGCACCACGAGCTGGACTTCTGGTGGGAACTGGCGCTCCTGATCGTCATCATGCTGCTCGGGCACTGGATCGAGATGCGTTCGCTCGCGCAGACCACGTCCGCGCTCGACTCTCTTGCCGCGCTCTTGCCCGACGAGGCGGAGAAGGTCGAGGGTGATGCCACTGTCACAGTGGCCCCGTCCGATCTGCAGGTCGGGGACGTCGTCGTGGTCCGCCCCGGCGGTCGCGTTCCCGCCGATGGGCGGATCGTGCAGGGGTCGGCGAGCATGGACGAGTCGATGATCACGGGTGAGTCCCGTCCGGTGCGCCGCGCCGACGGGGATCAGGTGATCGCGGGCACGGTTGCCACTGACTCCGGTGTCCGGGTGGAGATCACCGCGGTCGGGGAGAACACTGCGCTGGCGGGCATTCAGAAGCTGGTGACGGAGGCGCAGAGTTCGTCGTCGCGGGCGCAGCGCCTCGCGGACCGCGCCGCGGGGTGGTTGTTCTGGTTTGCCCTCGGTGCCGGTGTCATCACCGCGATCGTGTGGACGCTCGTCGGACTTCCCGATCAGGCCGTGGTTCGGACGATCACGGTGCTGGTGATCGCCTGCCCGCACGCACTCGGTCTCGCGATCCCGCTCGTCGTGTCCATCGCGACCGAACGTGCCGCCAGGGCTGGTGTCCTGGTGAAGGATCGTCTCGCGCTGGAGAGCATGCGCACCGTGGACACGGTGCTGTTCGACAAGACCGGCACACTGACCAAGGGCGCCCCCGCGGTCACCGCCATCGAACCGGCAGGCTCCCTGAGCGCGGACGAACTGCTCGCCCTCGCTGCCGCGGCCGAGGCCGATTCGGAGCATCCCCTCGCTCGTGCAATCGTCAACGCCGCGAAGGAAAAGAGCCTGACTGTCGCGGCGTCGCAGGACTTCGAGTCCTCGCCGGCGGTGGGGGTCAAGGCCCGCGTCGACGGCCGTACCGTGCAGGTCGGTGGCCCGTACATGCTCGAGCAGGAGCACGCGAGCGAGCTGGGTGTTGCAGATCAGTGGCGCGAGGACGGCGCGATCATCCTGCACGTCCTCGTCGACGGCACGGTGGCCGGTGCCCTGCGATTGGCCGATGAGATCCGTCCGGAGTCCCGGGAGGCGATCCGAGCCTTGCATGAGAGGAACGTGCAGGTGGTCATGATCACCGGTGATGCGGAGGCTGTCGCGGCGTCCGTGGCGGCGGATCTCGGCATCGACAGGTTCTTCGCCGGGGTTCGCCCAGAAGACAAGGCGTCGAAGGTGAAGGAGCTGCAGGGCGAGGGCCGCTCGGTGGCGATGGTGGGTGATGGGGTGAACGACGCACCCGCGCTCGCGCAGGCAGACGTGGGTATCGCGATCGGTGCGGGCACGGACGTCGCGATCGCGTCCGCCGGTGTCATCCTCGCCAGCGACGACCCCCGATCAGTGCTGTCGGTGATCGACCTGTCCCGCGCCAGCTACCGCAAGATGAAGCAGAACCTGTGGTGGGCAGCCGGCTACAACCTGCTCTCCGTCCCCCTCGCGGCCGGCGTGCTCGCCCCGATCGGGTTCGTGCTGCCGATGTCGGTCGGGGCAGTGCTGATGTCGCTGTCCACGATCGTGGTCGCGCTGAACGCGCAGCTGCTGCGACGACTGGACCTCGCCCCAGAAGCGGTCATCACCCGGTAGGCGTTGTCGCGGCGGCGACGTACCCTGGAGGAAAGGAGGTGGAGCGGTGTTGATCACAGTCGCGCGGCGCGTGCACGACCAGCGCACGCTCACCCGAACCCTCCTCACGGTCGTCGCGGTCGCGGTCGCGGTCATCTGTGGGCTCTTGGCGATGCACTCGATGAACACGCACGCGATGACCTCCGGGCACGGTGACACGGTCGCTGTCGGACACAGCGACCTCGCCGCTGCCAGCACCGGCCACACGGCCGGCACCGACCATGCGGGCACTCACCTTTCGCAGTCGGCTCCGGGTTCTGCGGCTGCGGACGCGGGGTGTGCGACGTGCTCGGACGATCACGGGATGGCGTGGATGGCGTGCGTGCTCGCCCTCCTCGTCGCCGTCATTCTGCTCGCACGCCCCACCGGGTGGTGGCGTCAGCTGATCCACGCGCTCGCACAGCCCACGACGCCCGCCCGGACTCACGGAGCTCTGCACTCATTCAAGCCGCCTTCGCTCACCGTTCTCTGCATCAGTCGTACGTGATCACCGGCGTGCCGCGTCTTGCCGGCACTGCCCTTGCGCTCAGCATCCTTGCTGGGCGCTTCATCACCGACTCTTGGAGAGAAACATCATGAAGACCCGTTTCGCGGCATCCGCCGCAGTCACCCTCACCGCCCTGCTCGCCCTCGTCGGGTGCGCCGGCACCACCTCCGGCGGTGACATGGAAGGCATGAACCACGGCGGCAGCAGCAGCTCCGCCCCCGCCTCCGCGGACGCCAACGATGCCGACATCATGTTCGCGAGCATGATGAAGGAACACCACGCCCAGGCGATCGAGATGTCCGACATGCTGCTGAGCAAGGACGGCGTCGACGAGCGTGTCGTCGCGCTTGCAGAGAAGATCAAGGCCGCCCAGGAGCCCGAGATCCAGAAGATGGATCAGTGGCTCGAAGAGTGGGGTGCGGACACCTCCAGCATGGAGGGCATGGATCACGGCGACGGCATGATGTCCGAGGACGACATGCAGGCCCTCGAAGACGCCTCCGGCTCAGACGCCGGGCGTCTGTTCCTGGAGCAGATGATCCAGCACCACCAGGGCGCCGTGGAGATGGCGCAGGAGGAAGTCGACAACGGCCAGAACAGCGACGCTGTCGCGCTGGCCGAGACGATCATCGACGCGCAGACCAGCGAGATCTCCGAGATGGAAGACATCCTCGCCACTCTGTGACCCGACCCGTGGGGCGCGGCATCTACCCGCGCCCCACGGCGTCACTCGACATCGCTCGACATCACGGGGCGCGCGTGCGACCCCGCGCCATCCTCACCCTCTGGGGGTGCGTCTCAGCCGCATCCCGCTGCTACTTCGGAGTTCCATGAACCGCCGCAGACCCCTGTCCGCCCTCTCGCTCACTGCAGCGATCCTGACCCTCACCGGCTGCGCCGCACCACAGCTCGCCCCCACCGGTGCCGCGCCCCCCGTCATCGAGCACATCCACGGCATCGCCCCCGACCCTCGTGGAGAGAACTACCTCGTCGCCACGCACGGAGGGATCTTCACCCTCACATCTGAAGGCGCCGTCAGCGGTCCGATCGGAGGCCACGACTTCGACGCGATGGGCTTCACCGTCCACGGCGACGTGCTGTTCGCGTCCGGGCACCCGGGTACCCAGACGCCGCCCAACCTCGGCGCCCCGAACCTCGGCATCATCCGCAGCGACGACTACGGCGAATCCTGGTCGCCGATCGCCCTCAACGGCACGACTGACTTCCACACCCTCACAGCCGCAACCGACGGCACCCTCTTCGGAATCGCCTCCGACAGCGTCGATGTGCTCATCAGCGCCGACAACGGCGACACGTGGTCGACGGGGGCCGCCCTCTCGGCCGCGGATCTCGCCGCAACCGACAACGGCGTCTACGCGGCAGCGGAAGAAGGCCTCCTCCTCAGCACCGACAACGGCGCGACCTTCACCCCCGTCCCCGACGCCCCGCTGCTCTACACCCTCGACGCACAACCGGACGGGACGCTAGCCGGGATAGGAACTGACAGTGCCCTCTGGGTACAGCAGCCCGATGGCACCTGGGAGAGCCTCGAACACCTCCAGGGCGCCGCGCAAGCCTTCACAGCCCTCGCAGAGGACCGGTTCCTCGTCGTCGACGACAGGGGCATCGTCGAGATCACGCCCGACACAACCACGGTCCTGGCACCGGCCCGATGACGCGCGAAAGATCCCGACCATGATTCAACGGCGCAACCCCTTCCGGCACATGTCCGTCTTCATCGCCGGTGCCACCGTTCTCGCTGTCCTGCTCGCTATCGGCAGCTTCTTCCTCATCGGAGCGATGTTCTCGTGAACCTCCACCACCTCACACCACACCGGACCAAACAGCCCACGGGTAACCGCCTCTCGGCCCGACGATCTCCCCTCCAGCGGCATCGTCGGCTCGTGCGGCTTGGGACACTCATCGTCTTGCTGGCGGCTGTGTTGTTCGCCACCCACTTCACCATCGACCTGACGACCACCGCGAGTTCGTTCTGGACCTCCACCGTCGGGAGCTCCGAAACAGCGGTCGTCCTCGCCATCATCGGAGCCGCCCTCATCTGGCGCGAACCACCAAGGAACAACGCATGGCCCTCGACAACTACTGGGTCAACGCCGTCTGGTCCATCATCCCCACGATAGGGATCGCCGGGTTCTTCTGGTTCGTCATCCGATCGATCCTGCGAGCGGACCGCACCGAACGGAGAGCGCGAGACCGAGTAGAAGCTCAGCTTCGCGCCGAGCGGAATCAGCCGCGACCAGGGCCAGACCAGCCCCGCCGATAACGATCGTTTTCGGTGGCCTCGTCGACGTCGACGACCAGGTGTGTGGAGTTGGGTGATGCACGGCGGTTTTCTGAGACCGTTCGATGTCGCTAGGTGCCGATGACGAGGACGCTAGCGGCAGCTTCTACGACATCGTCGGTGATGGTCTCAAGGTCGTTGATCTTGAGGACGCGGATGATCTGGGGGAAGAGTCGCTCGAGGAGGCGGAAGTTTCCACGGGTGATGCGCTCGATCGCGGCGATGGCTTGAGCGTCGGTGAAGTCGTCAGGATCGAGAGTGCGCCCAAGCCGTTTCCAGTGGCGGTCGAGGACGAAGAGCAGCTCGTCTCGCGCGAGGGAGCGGTAGTGGTGGGAGAAACCGAGGCGGCTGTAGAGCTGGGGGTAGTGGCGGAAGCGCTGGTCGATGCCGGGCATGCCGATGAGGATGATCGCGATGTGGGTGCGGTCGTGTTTGTCGCGAAGTAGCTCTAGGGCGGTGGCAGTGAGTCGCTCGGCTTCGTCGATGATGAGCAGTTCGACGAGATGTGCGGAGCGTCCGGGCGGGAGAGGTTCGGGATCGAGGGTGCGGAGGTGTTCGTCCGCACAGACGCCGACCTTGCTTTCCCAGCGTTCAATGTCATGCATGAGGTCCTTGGGTCGGCAGAGAACCTCGGGGGTGTAGAAGACGGCGCGCGAACGGTTGGCGAGTGCATAGTGTTTCGCGTCATCGTCGCCGCGTGGTCCCCATCGCATGAGGAAGGGTTCAAGCGCATCCCAGTTCGCGTAACGGCGAGCGGAGTTAGTCTTCCCGACGCCCGCGTCGCCGTGGCAGATGCCGATGGTGTGCTCTTTGCGGACGGCGTTCGCGAACTCTCGGAAGCGGCGGTGTTCCTTGGTGATGATGAATGCTTCGCTCATCAGTCGTCCTCTTCATAGGTGCGCAGCCGCGGCCGTCGGCGCGGGGGCGGTGCTTCCCGTGGCTCTTCCCGAGGAGCTGTGGTGGGGATGCGGTCGTTGATCGCACGGCGCAGTTCGCGGCGGCGTGCGCGGCGAGCAGTTTCGACGTCGCGGAGGCTGAGTCGGAGGTTCGGGTGGGCTTCGTCGACGGCGATGCAAATAAACGAGTCGTGGTCGTAGACGCGAACTTCGGAGATGTCGCGGGGGTCGTAGCGGATGGTGACGGTGCGCCCGACGAAGGGTGCGAGGGTGGGTGCAAGGTAGCGCTGGCCCTGGAAATGTATGCCGTCGCGTTGCACCACCCGGTTCTTTGGAACGGTGAGGAGGAGCCCGTCGAGGTCGTCGAGGGTGTCCGGCATTCGCGGCAGCCAGCCGTCCGCAATCCATGCGTCTCGAGGGGAGGTGCCGAGTTCGCGGTGGGGTCGTTCGTTGTATGTGGTGACGAACGAGCCGATAGCGCGGTCTAGGGCGGGGAGGTCGAGTGCGGGTCGGGGCGAGCGGTGGTTAGGGCCGAGGTGGCCGGGCAGGGTGGCGAGGAGTTCGGTGTTGATGGTGCCGAAGAACCGCTCGATCTTCCCGCGCCCCTGAGGGCGGGCGACAGCGGAGTGAATGATGCGGAAGTGCAGCGCGACCGCGGTGCGTTCGAGATGGCGGCTGGTGAAGTCGGAGCCGTGGTCGACGTGGAGGATGTCAGGGAGCCCGCACATCGCCCATGCGGGATCGGTTTTGCGCCAGATCGCTTGCCTCAGTGCGAGCGCGGTGTTGAGGGCGGAGGGTGCGCCGGTGAAGACGGTGTACCCGCAGATAGCGCGGGAGTAGTCATCCAGCACCGTTGTTAGCCAGGGTCGGTCAGGTTTCCCGTCCGCTCCGGCGATGAGGATGTCGAGTTCGGTGTGGTCAGCCTGCCAGATCTGGTTCGGTCGTTCAGCGCGGCGCCGGTATACGAGCTCGTGCCGGTCTCGGTATGACTTGGGCCCATCGAGGGCCAGAGTGACAAGGGCGGGATCGAGGGAGAGCACGATCTCTCGCACGGTGGCATAGCTTGGCGCGGAAAGCTCGTGGAGTCGTGCAAACTCGGCGGTGAGTCGATGCAGGGTTGCCAGGCTGGGGCGGGGCTTGGTCAGCGCGAGCCACTCGACGAACGCCACGGTGTCAGGAGCAGTGCGCCTTTTTCCGGCGTCGGCGCGAGTGTGCGGGTCGAGGGCGGAAATCCCTCCGGCTCGGTAGAGGTGGTGCCAGCGCTGCAGTGTGCGGGTGCTGACTCCCGTGCCGCGGGCGATCGCCGCGAGGGGCACCTGGTCTTCGACGTGCAGTCGAAGCAACCGCCACCTTTCCTGGCCATCCATGACATCTACATCGGGACGTGCTCGCGCGGGGCGTGGATTCGCTGGTGCCGGTACAGGGTCGCTCGGCTCCACCCGACGAGCCGGGCTGCGTCTTCTGCAGTGCGGCCGCGTTTGCGTGCGTCGGCGACGACCTGGAGCTTCTCGGCGATCACGGCCGGATCGGAAGCGGGCCGGCCGAACTTCGTGCCGTTCTGGCGGGCGGCTGCAATGCCCGCATTGACCCGTTCGACGATGAGCTCGCGTTCGTACTCGGCGAGGGTGGCGAGCATGTTCAGCATCAACCGCCCCGTCGACGTCGCCGGATCGATGCCATCGGAAATCGATCGCACATGAACGTCACGTTCGCGCAAGAGATTCACCGTGTTGAGAACATCGATCAGGGAGCGCCCCAACCGGTCCACCCTCCACACCACGACCGTGTCGTCTGCCTCCGCGTAGTTGAGGAGACGCTTCATGCCGGGCCGCTCAACCGCCGCACGACTTCCGGAGGTGACATCCGAGAACACATCTCGTCTCTGCACGCCGGCGCCGATGAGCGCGTCGAGCTGAAGCTGCGCATCCTGGGCCGCCGTGCTTACGCGGGTGTATCCGAGAAGCCTCACCCGATCATTCTGACTCGAAAACCCTCACCAGGGACAGTGCTGAGACAATTCTCGTTGAGACGAGTTCCCGAGACACCCTGCATGCCGGAAGCACGCCGGTCGCGGTGCTCAACCCACGGGATGTCAGAGGCGTCTTGAAAAGCTTTTGTTTTGTGAGACGCCCTGGTTACTGGGTGGGGCACTGGCGTTGCGCCGTCCGGTCGAAGGTGGGCGCGGGCCGCGCCTCCGCTTCCTCCACGGTGTCGGCGACGCCGTTGCGCTGGATGTCGTCGATCAGCCAGTCCATCTCGAGGATCTCGTTCCGCTGCGCCTTGCTGATCTCGGCGGCGAGTTCGCAGACGCGGACATCCTGGATCTGGGCCCGCTCGGAGCGGGTGATGGCAAGCGAGTGGTGAGGGATCATCGCGCTCATCCAGTCGGTGTCGTCGACGGTGATCTGGCTGCGGTCGAAGGCTATCCCGCCGCCGATGAGCAGCACGCTGGCGGCGACGACGGCGATGTTCGCCTTGGTGTTCTTGTACATGTTGAGCATCCAGGCCAGCATCACCAACCCCATGGTGCCGCCCATGGTGAGGGCCATGAACACGCGACTCTCGCTGAAGCGGACGTGGCTCCATTCCCAGGAGCCGACGAACATCACCCAGTACATGACGACCATGCCGGTGAGGATCATCGCCCCGAACCGCAGGTACATCTTCCATGAGTGCCCGCCGGAGCCGTGCTTGCTCTCCTTCGAGTGATCACTACCCTGAGGGTTCTGGTGGGCGTGCGTTCCGTGCTGCTCGTTGGAAGTCATGGTTCTCCTGGTGCAATCGGTGGCGGGCGCGGGCGCTGAGGACGGGGCAAGCGGTCGTCGGCGATGCGCCGCCCGTGAGGTTGGTGGTGCGACGAGCGCGCTGCTGCTCAGCAGCACCCTGGGTTGTGGCGCGGCGGCGGGTTACAGCGCGGCCAGCAGGTCGGCACACGCCTGCTCGCAGCGGCGGCAGGACTCGGCGCACACCCGGCAGTGTTCGTGCATGTCGGCGTGCTGCTCACACTCGGACGCGCAGGACGCGCAGGCCATGCGGCACGCTTCGAGGAGCGCGCGGACGGTCGCCGCGTCGGGCTCGGTCTGCCGGGAGAGTACTGCGCCCGTGGCCGCGCAGATATCGGCACAGTCAGCGTTTCTGCGGATGCACGTGACCAGCTCGGCGACCATGTCCTCTCCGAGGCACGCGTCGGCGCAGGCGGTACACGCCTGCGCGCATTCCACGCACGCCTCGATACAGCGCAGCAGTGTGTCCTGTGCTGCGGCGGAGCCGACCTTCGGATGGGTGGCGAGCATCTGATCTGCGACAGTCATGACTGTTTCCCCTTCCCCGGGGCTCTCCCCGGCGCAGGTGACGCTAGGGCGAGGAAGGGGGTGCACCGAAGGGGGTTGATATACCCCCCTCGGGTATAGTATGACCGCCATGCACGGGTATGCGGATAACAAGGGCGCGCTGTTGAAACGGTTGCGTCGGGCGGAGGGTCAGGTGCAGGGCATCGCACGGATGGTGGAGAACGACGACTACTGCATCGACATCCTCACTCAGGTGTCCGCGGCGACGAAGGCGCTCGAGGCTGTCGCCCTTTCGCTACTCGGTGATCATCTCAGCCACTGCGTTGCCGAGGCCACCGCGCAGGGCGGGGCGGTGGCGGAGGAGAAAGTCCGCGAGGCGAACGCTGCGATCGCCCGGCTTGTGCGCTCCTGACCATTCCGACGAGAGGAATCCTTGATGACGATTGAACGTGTCGAACTGGGACTGAAGGACTCCGGTGCCGGGTGCAGTTGCTGCGCGGCCCCGGAAGCGCCCGCGCAGAAGACCGCCGCGCCGGCCGGGGCGACGACGCAGATTCTGGTGGAGGGTATGACGTGCGGGCACTGCGTGAGTAGCGTCACCGAAGAACTCTCTGCCCTCGACGAGGTCGAGCAGGTGAGCGTTGACCTGAATGCCGGTGGGGTATCGACTGTCACCGTTCACAGCAGCGCTCCGCTGCGCCTCGACGCCGTCCGCGTGGCCGTTGACGAGGCCGGCTACACCGTCATCCTCGCCAGCGACGACCCGCGTTCCGTGCTGACGGTGATGGAGCTGTCGCGGGCGAGCTACCGGAAGATGAAGCAGAACCTGTGGTGGGCGGCGGGGTACAACCTCATCTCCGTACCGCTGGCGGCGGGCATCCTCGCCCCGGTCGGTTTCGTGCTGCCGATGTCGGTCGGTGCGATCCTGATGTCGCTATCGACGATCGTCGTCGCCCTCAACGCGCAGCTGCTGCGCCGGCTCGACCTGCGCCCCGACGTCACCCCTAGCGCGGTACTTCAGGGGAGCTGACAGGACAGCTCTGTAGGGTCCCGTCGTGCAGGAAGGAGGACGTCGCATGCGGGCAACGGAACCGCGTCGCTGGATGAACCGGCGCCCGTCGCTGCTGCGCGCTGTCCTGTTCACCTCCACGCTGGTGCTCGGCGTGCTGATCGGACTGCTCGGCATGCACGTGCTCAGCACCGGCCCGGCACACCACGCAGCCGTCACCGCTGGCGCACACATCACGCACCACGACAGCGGGACTCACGATGCAACCCCCGTGACGGCACAGCCCGGTGCCGCGGCGCCCTGCTCTGATGGAGATGGGTGCGCGGGCGATATGGACGCCATGGGATTCATGGCGTGCGTGCTCGCGCTCCTCGCCGCAGCGATCGTCCTCACCATCCGCCCCGGGCCGGGTTTCCTCCTCCCTCGGACCGCCATCGTGCCACCCGCTACGTATCCAGTGGTGCGGGCACCGGTCCGCCCGCCGAACCTGACCGTCCTCTCCATCAGTCGTACGTGAACTGTGTTTGCCCCTCGCAGACACGGGGCGCTTTCACGCGCCCGCACACGCCCACCTCACGACATTGGAGTAATCATGAAGTTCCGCACTCTCACCGTCAGCGCCGGCCTCCTCGCCGGGGCGCTCGTCCTCGCCGGATGCGGTGACACCACCGCCGGCAGCAGCGACATGGAAGGCATGGACCACAGCAGCAGCGCGACCGCCGATGCGAGCGACGCGACGTTCAACGACGCGGACGTCTCCTTCGCGATGGGCATGGCGATGCACCACCAGCAGGCCATCGAGATGTCCGACACGCTGCTGGCCAAGGACGATGTCGATGCGGAAGTCGCCGCCCTCGCCGAGGACATCAAAGCCGCCCAGACCCCCGAGATCGAGACCATGAACCAGTGGCTAGAAACCTGGGGACAGGACACCGGCATGGGAGGCATGGACCACAGCGACGGGATGATGTCCGAAGAGGACATGACGGCCCTCGAAGAAGCCGACGGCGAGACCGCTTCCACGCTGTTCCTCGAGCAGATGATCGTCCACCACGAGGGTGCTATTGACATGGCGCAGACCGAGCTGAACGAGGGTGAGAACCCCGACGCTCTCGCCCTCGCGCAGAAGATCGTCGACGACCAGGAAGCCGAGATCGCGCAGATGGAGGACATGCTCACCCAACGGTGAGCATGTCCCCTCCCCACCGGGTGGCTGTCCCCGACAGACGGCCACCCGGTGTCGCCCATCTGCGCCCTGGAGAAAATATGCCCGCCCATCCCGCCCATCGCCGCGCCGTCACCGCGCTCACCCTCGCCACCACCGCGATGTTGATCCTGACCGGTTGCATCGGGCCCACCGACCCTGATCACGACACACAGGTCGCCCTCGAACACATTCACGGGCTCGCCGAGAACCCGGGCACCGGCGGCCTCCTCATCGCCAGTCACGGCGGCATATACCAACTCGACGCACTCACCCGCGATGCAGAACTCACCGGCCCCATCGCCGGAAACGACTTCGACGCGATGGGATTCACCGCCGCCGGTGGTGCGCTCTACGCCTCTGGACACCCCGGCAAGAACAGTCCCGGCCACTTCGGGTCCGGCAACCTCGGACTCATCCGTTCCGACGACGGCGGTGACACCTGGCAGAACGTCTCACTGGCAGGTGAAGCCGACTTCCACGACCTCACCGTCAGCCCCCGCGACCCGAACCGCATCTACGTGAACAACTTCGGTATCGTCCACCGCTCCGACGACGGCGGACACAGCTGGAACAACGGCGCCGGCATCGACGCATGGGACATCCTCGTCGACCCCGCCGACCCCGACGTAATCTACGCGACCACCTCCACCGGCTTGCACATCAGCCGCGACGGAGGCAGGACCTTCACCCTCGAGCCGGAAGCACCGAGAATGGTCCTCATCGCAGCGTTCAGCGATGGACGCCTCGTCGGAGCAGGTACCGACGGACAGCTCGTGTATCAAGCACCCTCGGGCAATTGGGCCTCAGGCAGCGAGCTCGGTACAGGACTGCAAGCCCTCACCACCACCAAGGCCGACGGGGTCATCGTCGCCGAAGACCGCGGTATCCGACTCTTCACCAGCCCGGACAGCCCCGGACAGGTGTTGTTCCGACCAGACCCCCACCTGTAAGAACTCGCGGCGTACGACTTCACCAAGGACTGACGGCCAAGCGACGGTAATCGCCCAGAGGGCAAAGCCCCCTAGCTGCTGAAGCGTGCGTCAGCGAATGACCGAAGTCCACCGCCACGAAGCACTCAAGTCCACAGACCAGGTGCACGACACGCCGAGAACCGATCCGCCGAAACCCCCTGCCGAAACCAATCCTCGCCGGAACGGCAGAGGTACCGTTTTCGGCATGGCACATGAAGTCGGCTACGCCCGAGTCTCCAAGCGCGAGCAAAACCCGGACGCGCAGGCCGCCGAGCTTCGCGCCGCCGGCTGCGAACGGGCCTGTTCGACGTCGCCGAAACCGACCCCACCATACTGACCGTGGAGAACCTAGCCAGCCACCTGCCCACGTCGACCCGCACCACGCAACCGCTCGCCCACAGACGTCGGCGTTTCCCCCGGGGACCCTGATACGCCGCCGCAGACTCCAGGATGCAGCGCAAGAGCTCTGCGACAACCCCGCACTCAATCTGGCAGCGCTGGCCCACGATCCGGCTAGACCGATGCCGCCCACCTCACCGGCGACTTCCGAGCCCACCTCGGAACCACCCCCAGAACCTGCCGACATACAGCGCAGACCATCGACCCCGCTCGATGGCTCCCGCGGCGCGAGTCGACCGCACTGGCAACTTCGCACTTTCAAACTTCGTAAGTTACCGACAGCCCTCAACAGCGCCGAACGGACCCTCGACGCCGGGACCGCCGCGATGGTCGTGAACCTGGCGCCGCTCATGGTCGTCGTCTTCAGCGGTCTCTTCCTCCGGGAGGGATTCCCCCGCCCCCTGGTGATCGGCGCCCCCATCGCCTTCCTCGGGGTGGTCCTCATCGGCATGAACTCCACCAGCAGCACCGGCCCCGACCTCACGGGCCTCCTGCTGGCCCTTCTCGCCGCGGTCATGTACGCGGGGTGCACCCTGCTGCAGAAACACCTGCTCACCTCGGGGGTCGACGCCACCACGCTGACCTGGCTCGGGGCGGCCGCCGGCACGATCGCCCTGCTTCCCTGGCTCGGCGCGTTGATCGCCGACGTGCAGACGGCGCCCCTCGACGCGACGCTGTGGGTGGTCTACCTCGGCATCTTCCCCACCGCCATCGCCTTCACCACCTGGGCGTACGTGCTGCAGCGCAGCACCGCGGGGAAGACCTCAGCGACGACCTACGTGGTCCCGGCCCTCGCCATCCTCCTGTCGTGGCTGATCCTCGGGGAGGTGCCCACCCCGCTCATGTTCGTGGGTGGCGCGCTGTGCCTGCTCGGCGTGCTCATCACGCGCATGCGCGGGCGGCGCTCGCGCTGAGCGCGCCGCCCGCGCGGGTCGAGGTCGGTCCGCGCGGATGCGATTACGCTGGTCGGCGGAGGGGCGCGCCGTGCGGGCCCGCGTGTGACCGAGGGAGACGAAGACCGATGACCGACGCCGACGCGCAGACCCCGCCGACGATCTCCGCACCCCCGCCGCCGCCCGCGTCCGCCGCGCCGATCTCCGCGCCGGCACCCGCCGCTGGCTCCGCGGCACCGACCGACGCCGAGATGGCGCGCGCCGGTGCCGTGCTGCAGACGATCTCCGACGCGTACTCCGCGAAGATGGTGGGCCAGGAACGCCTGCGCACCAGCCTGCTCGTCGCGCTCATCGCCGGCGGCCACATCCTCCTGGAGAGCGTGCCCGGCCTCGCCAAGACCACTGCCGCCAGCACGCTCGCGGACACCGTGAAGGCCAAGTTCAAGCGCATCCAGTGCACGCCCGACCTCCTGCCGAGCGACATCACGGGCAACCAGATCTACGACGCCGCGACGGGCAGCTTCCGGACGGTGCTCGGACCCGTGCACGCGAACTTCGTGCTGCTCGACGAGATCAACCGCTCCAGCGCCAAGACCCAGAGCGCCATGCTCGAGGCGATGCAGGAGCACCAGACCACCATCGGCGGCGAGATCCACCCGCTGCCGAAGCCGTTCCTCGTGATCGCGACGCAGAACCCCATCGAGCAGGAGGGCACCTACGAGCTGCCCGAGGCGCAGATGGACCGGTTCCTCCTCAAGGAGATCGTGGAGTACCCGAGCCCGGCGGAGGAGTTCGAGATCCTCAGCCGCATCGACTCGGGAGTGCTCGACCCCGACCGGCACGTGCACAGCGCCGTCACCCTGGACGACGTGCACCTGCTGCAGGACGTCGCGAGCCGCATCTACGTCGACCCCGCTATCCGCAACTACATCGTGTCGATCGCGTATGTGACCCGGAATCCCGCGCCGTACATCGGGGAGGAGCGTGCCCGCTTCATCAAGTACGGCGCGAGCCCTCGGGCCAGCATCGCCTTCCTCCAGGCCTCCCGCGCCCTCGCCCTCCTCAGCGGCCGGACCCACGTCCTTCCCGAGGACATCCGCGCCCTGCGCCACCTCGTGCTGCGGCACCGCGTGCTGCTGACGTTCGAGGCCGACGCCGAGGGCATCCGCAGCGAGGAGATCATCGACCAGATCTTCGCCGCCGTGCCCACCCCCTGACCCGCCGACACGTCCAGGGATCCCGCGCCCGATGCCCAGCCTCATCACGCAGGTGAAGAGCAAGCTCTTCATCCACTCGAACCGCAAGTCGCTGCACGCGCTCGACGGCGCCTACGCGTCGTTGCTGCACGGGCGGAGCCTCGACTTCGAGGACCTGCGCAAGTACGAGTACGGCGACCAGGTGCGCGACATCGACTGGCGCGCGACCGCCCGCCTCGGCACACCGTTGGTCAAGCGGTCTCGGGCCACGCGCATGCATACGGTGATGTTCGTCGTCGACACGGGACGGTCGATGACCGCTCTCGCCGCGGACGAGCGCTCGAAGAAGGACCTGGCCATCCTGGCGACGGGAGCCCTCGGGGTGCTGACACTCCGGCACGGCGACGACTTCACGGTCGTCTACGGCGACGCCTCCCGCGTCCGCCGGCTGGCGCCGGGGCGCAGCGAGGGCGCCCTCGAACACGCGCTGCGGACGATCGACCGCGCGGTCGACGACGCGGCGGCCCCCAGCGATCGCGACGCCCTGCTGTCCTTCGTCACGCGGACGATCGCGCGGCGGATGATCGTCGTCGTGCTCACCGACGAGGCCCCGGTCACCACGGAGACCGAGCGCCTGCTGCGCCGCCTGCGCGTGCAGCACGACGTGCTCTGGCTCACCCTGCGCGACGCCGAACCGGTGCTCGACCACCGTTCCGCCCGGCTGCGCGCCGACGTCGACAGCCTCTGGGAGGTCCCCGATTTCATCCAGGGCGACCGCACGATCGTGAACGAGCTCGGTGCGCAGCGGGCGGCCGACGCCGCCCGGCTCGCCGACCTGCTCGCGCGGATGGAGATCAGCCACGCCGCGCTCGACGGTCAGGACGACGCCGTTCCGCAGCTGCTGCACCTGCTGAACCGGAGGTCCGATGCCCGGTTCTGACGAGCTCTACCCGCCCGCGCAGTACGGGTGGGGATGGATGCTGCTCGCCCTTGGCATCCTGGTCCTGCTGATCGTCGGCACGTGGCTGCTGTTCCGGCTCACGCGCCCCCGCACCGCCGCCTCCGGAGCGGCCGCGGATGCCGGCCAGCCGTCCACGCTCGACGTGCTGTCCGCCCTGCGCTCGGAGTACCTCGATCGCATCGACCGCGTCGAGCACGACTACCGGGACCGCCATCTCTCCGCGCGGCAGGCCAACCTGGAGCTGAGCCGCGTCGTGCGCACGTTCGTCAACGAGTACAGCGGCCTGGAAGCACCGGTGCTCGCCCTCGACGACCTCGTCTCCCGCGGCGTGCACCCAGCGCTCATCGACGCGATGGGCCGCCACTACTATCCGAGCATCTTCCGGCAGGGACCCGCCATCGATCCGGTCGCCGGCGCCGAAGCCGCCAGGACGGTGGTGCGCGCGTGGCACTAGCGAACGTCTGGATGCCGGTCCTCGCCGCGGCGGTCGTCGTCGCCGCGGTGGCGATCGGTCTCGCGGTCGGCCTGCGCCGTCACCGGGACCGGCGCGCGGCGGACACCGCTCGCGTGGCCAGGGCGGAGCGGCTGCGAGCGCTGCCGTCCTTCCGCCAGGCGCTGTCCCGTCGCGCCGTCGCCCTGACGGGTCTGCTCGCCCTCGGTGCGGGGGCCGCGCTGGTCGCCGGCGTCGTGGCCGCGCGTCCGATGTCCGCCCAGACGATCCAACCCGTCGACACGAGCCGCGACATCATGCTCTGCCTGGACGTTTCGGGGTCGATGTCGGAGGTCGACGTCGAGGTGCTCTCCGTGTTCGACGAGCTGCTCGACGGCTTCGAGGGCGAGCGCATCGGCCTGACGATCTTCAACAGCTCTCCCGTGCAGATCTTCCCCCTCACCGACGACTACGACTTCATCCGCGAGCACCTCGCGAGCATGATGTCGAGCTTCGACTACGTGGACGAGATCCCGGAGCACTGGCTGGGCACGCTCAACGGCGACGGCGCCTCCCTCATCGGCGACGGACTCGCGGCCTGCACCATGGGCTTCGATCACCCGGACGACGACCGGTCGCGGTCGGTGATCTTCGCGACGGACAACGAGATCAACGGTGCCTCGATCGTGACGCTCGATGAGGCCGCGGCGTATGCGGCCTCCCAGGACGTGCGGGTGTTCGCGATCAACCCGGTCGAGGGCAAGGACGCCGACGTCAGCGCCGAGCTGGCCGCCGCCGCCGAGGCCACGGGAGGCGCCGCCTACGGGCTCCGCGACACGACCACGGTCGGGGACATCATCGACGAGGTCCAGAAGCAGGAGGCCACGGCGCTGCGCGGCGAGGCGCAGGTGGTCTGGACGGACACCCCGAACCTGTGGATCGCCGTCCTGTCGGTCCTCGCGCTCGGCTTCGTCGTGCTGGTGTGGAGGGTGCGCCTGTGATCTTCCAGCCCGTGCTCCCCGTGTTCCTCATCCTGCTGCTGTGCGCCGGCGTCGCCGGCGTGGCGGTCTGGATGCTCGTGCGTGCTCCGCGGGCCGGGGGCGAGGTCGTGACCGACCGACGCGCCCTCGCCGTGCATCGGTCCCTCTGGGCGCTGCGCCTCGTGATGGTGCTCGCCTGCGCCGTGATGCTGCTGCGGCCGGGGCTCCCCGGCGGCTCCACGCAGACCCTGGCGACCGACACCGACATCGTGCTCGTCGTCGACACCACCGCGAGCATCGTGGCCGAGGACTGGGACGACGGCTCCCCCCGGATCGACGGTGTGCGCGCCGACGTGCGCGCGCTCGTGGAGGAGTACCCCGGCGCCCGCTTCGCCCTCCTCACCTCGGATGCGGCAGCCCAGCTGAGGATCCCGCTGACCACCGACACCACCGCCCTGCTCGGCTCACTCGACGTGCTGCGCCCCGAGGTCACGAGCCAGTCGCGCGGCAGCTCGATCGGCGTGGCCGCTCCGCTGCTGAGCGAGACCCTCGCCGCCGCGGCGGAGTCGTCGCCGGACCGTTCGCGCATGGTCTTCTACTTCGGCGATGGCGAGCAGACCACGGGGTCCGCCCCGGAGTCCTTCGCCGACAGCGCGCGCTACACCGACGCCGGAGCCGTCTTCGGATACGGGACGGCGGAGGGCGGGCCCATGCGCGTGACGACGGGGGGCCTCGATCAGAGTGACTCCGAGTACATCCAGTACCAGGGTGCGGACGCGCTGTCCGTCATCGACGAGGGCAACCTCGAGACGATCGCCGGGCAGCTCGGCGTCGAGTACGAGCACCGGGAGGCGGATGTCGCCCCGTCGCTCCCCGCCGCACCGTCGAGCACCACGGCCTACGCGGACGCCGGCGAGGTGGGCAACGTGATCGAGTTGTACTGGGTCGCCGCGCTGGTCGTCCTCGCCGCGCTCGGCGTGGAGCTCACGCGCGCGACGATCCTGGTCGCCCGGCTCCGCGGGCTGCGCGCTCCCCGCTCAGCACGGCCCGCTCCACTCGACACCCCCTGACAGGCCCCGAGACCCCGGGCATCCGTGCGGGTACGGCGTGTACTCCCCGTCCGGTGATGGTATTGTGTTACCCGCCGGAGGCTTCTGTGCCTCCGGCGGGGGTTCGTCGGAACGAACCGCCGCGGTCTGAGCATCTCTGGGGGAGCTCTCGCGGTCGATCGTCCGACGATGACGTGCCGACGTGGGGTCGGCCATCGAATGACTGGGGAACACACATGGGGAACAGTGCTGTCTGGAAGCGCGCACGCACGGGCGTGGCCGGGGTGATCGTGGGGGTGATGGTCACCGCGGGGCTGGTCGCCCTCGGCGTCGGTGCCGCCGCGGCGGCCGACGATCCGGGCGGACTGCCTCCGCTGCTGCAGCGGGATGAGAACGTCGTCACATCCGATCCGATCCCGACCGTGCAGATCGACAACGGGTACGTCTGGGCGCAGACGACGATCGGCTCGACCGTGTACGCGGTCGGCAAGTTCGACAACGCCCGCGAGCCGAAGGCGGCACCAGGGACCGCGCTGACGGCGCGCGCGAACGTGCTCGCCTACGACATCGACACGGGCGCGCTCCTGCCGTTCGCTCCGCAGGTCAACGGCGTGATCAAGGCCGTCGCCGCTTCGCCCGACGGCACCCGCATCTACATCGGCGGCTCGTTCAACAAGGTCAACGGCAAGGACCGCTGGAACATCGCCGCGATCGATGCGAAGACCGGCGAGCTCGTCCCGGGCTTCGTGCCTTCCATCGGCGGATCCGGCGTCTACGCGCTGGCGACGTCGGGCACGACGGTCTACGCGGGCGGCCTGTTCACCCAGGCCAACGGCACGCCGCGGAAGAACCTGGCCGCCTTCGACACCACCAACGGCGCCCTCCGTCCGTGGGCCCCGCAGACCGACCTCCAGGTCGATGCCATGGTCATGGACCCTGCCGGCGCGGACACGATCGTGGGCGGACGCTTCTCCCAGGTCAACGGCAACACCGAGATGCGCGGCAGCGCCTCCGTCGACAAGACCACGGGCGCCCTCAACACCGAGTGGGAGCTGGCGAAGACGGTCAAGAACGGCGCCGGCTCCGGCATCTACGCCGGCAAGGCCGGGACGTTCGGTCTCGCGGCCGATGCCACCGGCGTGTACGGCACCGGGTGGGGCTTCGCCGACGCCGCGACGGGCAGCCTCGAGGGCACCTTCGCCGCCGAGGCCGGCACCGGTAAGGTGCGCTGGATCGCGGATTGCCCCGGCGACCATTACGGCGTCTACTCCACGGGAAAGGTCGTCTACACGACCAGCCACACGCATTCATGCGAAACTCTGGGACTCCACCCGGAGCAGGCTCCGCGCGTACACCGCTATTCCGAGGCATACACGGCGGATGCTCGCGGAACGCTGGCACCCGCGCCGACCGCGCCCAGTCGCAAGGACTGGGGCGGCACGCCCGCCCCGTCGCCGTACGCCTGGTCACCCGATTGGGCGGTCGGGACCACCACAGGACTCGGTCAGGCCGGGTTGTCGATCACCGGCACCGGCAACATGATCTCCATCGGCGGCGAGTTCCGCTCCGTCGACAACGGACAGTTCGAAGGACTCGTCCGCTTCTCGACCACCCCTCCAGAGGGCCCGAAGGACGGACCGCGCCTCTCCGGCGACAAGTGGGTGCCGACCGCGACTTCGCTCACCCCCGGGCGCGTGAAGGTCACCATTCCCGCCAACTGGGACCGTGACGATCTCACGCTCACACCCGAGTTGCGCCGCGCCGACTCGACCACCCCGTTGTTCACCACCAAGGTGGACTCCACGTGGTGGAACCTGCCCGCAGTCAGCTTCGAGGACACGACGGCTCCGGTCGGCGCACAGCAGCAGTACACCTTCACCGCCACGGACAGCAACGGCCACACGGTTTCGAGCAAGACGACGACCGCCACGGCGGCCGCGTCCACACCTGCGTACTCCAACGCCGTGCTCGCTGACGGCCCCCAGTTGTACTACCCGCTGGGAACCGTCGCGCAGGATGTGGCAGGTACGAACAGCCCGCTCATCCGCTCAGGAGCGACGCCTCGGTCATCAGGCGTGCCGAAGGGCGTGGCCGGGGCGACAGCCCTCGACGGGACGGAGACCGGACGAGTCGACACGACCACGAAGGCCGCGGCGCCAGCATCGTTCTCGGCCGAGATGTGGTTCCAGACCTCGACGACCGCGGGCGGCGTGTTGTTCGACTTCGAGAGCTCGGCCGTTGGCTTCTTCTCGAAGAACTACGACCGAACCGTCTACATGTCAGACAATGGCCGCCTGAACTTCGGGGTATACAACGACGGCACCAAAGTGCTCACGACCGCGACGGCATACAACGACAACCGCTGGCATCATGTCGTCGCGTCGGTGAGCCCCGAGGGAATGAAGCTCTTCATCGACGGAAAGCTCGACGGCCAGCTCCCTACCGTCACCAAAGCGCAGGACTTCAACGGGTACTGGAAGATTGGCGGTGGCAGGCTGAAGGGTTGGGCGAATGAGCCGACCAAGACGCTTGCCGCCCCTGCCAACCTTGCCGGCGATGCCCACCTGGTCGGCAATGTCGATGAGTTCGCGGTCTACCCGTATGGCCTGACCGCGGGACAGGTCAAGACCCACTACAGCGTCGGGTATGGCTCCACAGCCCCCGTCGCCGCTTATACGGCCGCGGCAAGCGGCCTCACCGCGACCTTCGACGCGAGCACGTCCGTGCCGCCCGGCTCCGCCACGATCTCGGACTACCGCTGGGACTTCGGCGACGGGTCCACGGGCACCGGCAAGACGCCGTCGCACACGTACGCGAAGCCCGGCACGTACGCGGTCACGCTCACGATCACCGACAGCCAGAGCCTCATGGGATCGGTCACGAAACCGGTCGTCGTCCAGGGCGCCAACGCGCTGCCCACGGCTTCGTTCACGCTCTCGACCTCGGGGCTGACGGTGTCGGCCGACGCGTCGGCATCGACGGACGCCGACGGCGCCGTCCGCAGCTACCGCTGGGACTGGGGCGACGGCACGACCGGCGAAGGCGCGTCGGCGACGCACACCTACGCGACCGCCGGCACGCGGACGGTCACCCTCACCGTGACGGACGACGTCGGGGGCTCGGCGACGACCACCCGGGAAACCGTGGTGGCGGAGCCCGTGCCGCTCGCGAGCGACGAGTTCGACCGCACGGCCGGTCCCGGCTGGGGCGAAGCCCTCGCCGTCGGCGCCTGGAAGATCGCCGGCGGATCCGCCGCCGCGACCAGCGTCGCCGACGGCTCGGGGCAGCTGAAGCTGGCCGCGGGAGACACCCGCCACGCCACGCTGAACGCCCCGTCGGTGCCGAACCCGGCGCTGGAGACGACCTTCCGCGTGGATCAGCCGTCGAGCACGGGAGGCTCGTACATCGGGGTCATCGCCCGGGACTCGTCCGCCGGCCGGTATCTCGTGCGCGCCTGGCTCCGCCCCGACGGCACGGTCTGGCTCGTGGCGCACCGCGACGGCACCGTCCTCGCGACCCGGACACTGAACGGCGTCACGGTCACCCCGGGCACCACCTACACGCTCAAGGCGGCCGTGACGGGGGCGGACAAGGCCTCCCTCGTCGCGAAGCTCTGGGCGACCGATGCCGCGGAGCCCGCCGACTGGCAGCTGCGGGCGACCGACGCCGCCCCGCTTCCGGCGGGTGGCGTGGGTCTCAGCGGCAGCCGCTCTGCGAGCGCCACCGCACCGCTCGGCGTGGCCTTCGACACGTTCCGCGTCAGGGCAGCGGAGTAACCGGACCGCTCACGCACGGACGCCGGCCTCGATCGCCTCGGGCCGGCGTCCGTCGTCTGGAGCCTCCCGTCCGCTGGCCGCGGATAGGATGTTCAGACGCCGACGACAGGGGAGGAGGTGCGTCGTGATGCCTGCCCGGGACGAGGCCGCCACAGACCTCCTCCGCTCGAACCGCCGTCGCCGGCTCATCCGCCGCTGGGTCGCGATCGGGACGATCCCGCTCACCCTCGCCGCGCTGCTCTTCGTCGGCAAGCTGCTCAGCATGTACGCGTTCGCCCATCAGGCCATCACCGCCTACGTCGTCGACGACTTCGCGGGTTCCGAGTCCTCGGCGCGAGGACAGGACGTCCTGAACTGGTTCGAGCCGTTCAAGGCGCCGTACAACATCGGCACCGCACTGGCCGGGGCCGATGAACTCCCCGCCTCCCGCGCAGAACTGGAGCGTGCCCTGGATCTCGCCACCGGGCTCGAGGTCTGCCCGGTCCGGATCAATCTCGCCCTCGTGGTCGAGCGGATGGGCGACGCCGCCAGGGCCGAGGGCGACGGTGCCGGGGCGACCACCCTCTACGGCGAGGCGCTGACGATCACGGTCGAGACCCCGGAGGAGTGCCACAGCGAGGAGGCGCAGCAGCAGTCTCCCGATCCCGAGCGCGACATGACGGACACTCTCGACAGCACCGAGGACCGCCTCAAGCAGAAGCAGCAGGAACAGGAGCAGCAACAGCAGCCGCAGGAGCCGCAGGACGAGCAGGAGGAGCCGCAGCCGTCGGAGGACAAGCTGCAGGATCTCCAGGACAAGCTCGAGCAGGGGACGCAGGAACGCGATCAGCAGCAGGGCGATGAGCCCGGCGGCACCGGGGTGGACAAGCCATGGTGAGCGATCACGAGCGACAGCGCGCCCGGTATGTGGGCGGCACCGAGGGCGCCCCGCCGGTCCCGCCGCCCGGGGGCTATCGCGGCGCCCGGCGGCAGCACCAGGTGGGTCCCACGCCGCCCGCCCTCTCCCCGCTGCCGCCCGAGGAGAAGAAGCCCTCGGCGAATGCCCTGGGCTGGATCGCGCTGGTCGCCGCGATCCTCTTCGTCCTGATCCTGTTCGGCACGCTCGTGGTCGGCGGCACCGACCTGCTGTACGGCGTGACGATGATCACGCTGCAGCTCGTGGTGCTGGGAGTGATCGTGGCCGCGCTCTTCACCCCGGGCGGACGGCGGCTCGGGATCATCGCGCTCGTCCTCACCATCCTGTTCAACGTCGCGAGCGTCGGGGCGCTCAGCGCACTGCGCACCTCGGCGTCCGGCAACTACGAAGGCGTGAAGACCGCGGAGCAGCGGCATGCGGAGGCCTACCCCGGGATCAAGGGCACGGCCCCGCAGGAAGCGCTCACCCAGCAGTCCATGGAGGAGGTGCGCGCCGAGGCCGAGGCTCTCTTCGCCGACATCCGCGAGCGGCTCAGCGCCGACTTCGGGTTCACCTGGGTCCAGGTCGGCGAGGAGGACGTGCGACCGGAGCGGAACGGGTACGGGGGTGAGTCGATGCTGTCGGAGTACACCTCGGCGGCCTGGGCGACCGAGCAGCCCGTGCAGGGCTACGCGCGCAAGCTCGAGGTGATGGCCGCGATCGACGAGGTGGTGGCCGCGCACGGCCTGTGGAACCTGTACTCCTTCAACGACCCGGCGAACTCCGGAATCGACCCGTCCATGATCGCCAAGCTCTACGGCAGTGACGACCCGCGCACGCAGACGACGTGGGAGTACTACACGGAGAACTACCCCGACCCGCTGCGCTTCTACGCGAACATCTATGACCTGTCGAACGATGCCGACGGCGGCTTCCGCACCTCGCGGGAGGCGCAGAGTGCGCGCACCGGCGAGCCGGTCGAGGGGCTCCAGCTCGTGGTCATCGCCGGCAAGGTGCTGAGCGAGGCCGACCGCGCGGAGTTCGAGGAGCGGCTGCAGGACTATCCCGGCTTCGAGTGACCACCCGCCCGGTGCGAGGATGACGGGATGAGGCAGGGAGCGGTCGGCGCGGTGCGGCTCGTCGAGCACGGCGGACGCCGGCTGGTCGAGAAGCGCCTCGCCGATCCGGCACGGCACGACAACGAGCTGCGGGCCCTCCGCGGACTCGTCGGCTCCGCGCTCCCGGTGCCCGAGGTGGTCGAGGAGCGGCCGGGGGCGATCCTCATGACGGCGCTCCCCGGCACCCGCCTCGACGACGCCGCCGCCGACGCCCGGATCCTGGGCCTCGGTTCGTCGGCACCGCTGCTCCGCGCCCTGCATCGGCTCGACCCACCCGACGACCTTCTTCCGGCACCCGACGACGCCATGATCATCGAGCGGTATCGCGCCGCCGGTGCGCCTCCCCTCCCGCTGCGCATCCCGCCGTCGTCCGGGACCGTCTTCTGCCACGGCGACTGGACCGACGGCAACCTGCTCGCGCAGCACGGCCGCATCTCCGGGGTCGTCGACTGGGAGGCGTCCCACCGTGGTGATCCGCTGCGGGAGCTGGCGCGAGCCGCGTGGGGAGCCGCCCGGAAGGATCCGCGGTCGGAGCGGGCGCTCATCGACGGCTACGGCGCCGATCCCGCCCGGGTCCGCGCGTGGTACCCGGTGCACGCCGCGGAGCTGTGGCTGTGGTTCGCGGAGGCCGGCCCTCCCGCGTACCTCGCTGCGCTCACCGCCGAGCTGGAGCGGTGGTCGGACTGACGCTCACCGGGTGATTCCGGTCGGACGCCTCGATGATCCGACGCGCCGTGGCTACACTGGCGGCACAGGGGGAGGGAGCGTCCGCATGATCCACGAACTCGACGAGCAGCAGTCCTACGAGTTGCTGGCGACCACCACGGTGGGCCGCATCGGATTCGTCGACGAGGGCCTGGTGCAGATCCATCCGGTGAACTTCGTCGTCTCGGGGCACGAGCTGCTCCTGCGCACATCTCCGGACGGCCACCTGGCGGCCCTCTCCCGCGAGTCGGCCGAGGTCTCGTTCGAGGTCGACTACCACGATCCGATCGGCGGCCTGGGCTGGAGCGTGCTGATGCACGGTGTCCTGTCGCAGGTACCCGAGGAGGACGCGGCCGGGGCGGCGGCGCGGGTGCATCCGTGGGCCGGAGACGACCGCGACCTCCCGCTGTCGTTCCGCATCGAGCGCATCACCGGACGCAGCGTCCGCCGCGACGCCCGCACGGGCGGCGTCTGAGCCGCCGAGCGCGCGTTCCGCTCAGGACGCGAAGGCGAGACCGGCGGCGAGCGCGAATCCGAGGACGGTCGCCAGCCCCGTGGACTCCTTCGCCTTCGACTGCGCCTCCGGGACCATCGAGTCCACCAGCATGACGAGCAGGGCGCCCGCGGCGAAACCGCTCGCCCCCGAACGGAAGACCTCGCCGGTCACGCTGGCCAGCGCGAAGCCGGCGACCGTCGCCAGCGCGCACACCACGGCGACGCCGGCCCACAGCAGCAGCACTCTGGACCGTCGCACGCCGCCGTCGAGCAGGTCGGCGGCGGAGCCGATGGACTCCGGGAGGTTCGAGACGAGGATGGCGACGACGAGCGCGATGCTCACCGGCTCCCCCGAGGCGAGACCGATGCCGAGGACGAGCTGCTCCGGGATCCCGTCGAGGAGGGCGCCCACCGCGAGCTGGCCTCCCCCGGCCTCGCCCTTCTTCCTCGCGGCCCTGGCGTCGAGGATGCGGGCGGCGATGTAGTAGCTGAGGGCTCCGAGGGCGACGCCGGTGACGAGCGGGATCGGACCACCCCGGTCGAGCCCCTCCTCCCACAGTTCGAAGGCGATGGAGGCCATCAGCGCTCCGGCGCCGAAACCCAGCACGATGCCCAGCCACCGCGGCGGCCAGGTGCGCAGCATCGCGAGCACCGCGCCGACGAACAGGGGCGCCGCCGCGACGGCTCCCCACAGAATCGCTCCACCCATGTCCGACCTCCCGTGCGCCCACTCTCTCACTTCCCGCAGCCGACACTCGTTCCACCCACCCGAATGGTATTCTCTCGGCATGAAGGCAACCATGGACAAGGCAGGACGAATCGTGATCCCTGCCGCACTCCGCGAGCGTGTCGGATTGGTCCCCGGGCCGGTGGACCTCGTCCTCGACGGCAACGGCATCCGGATCGAGATCGAGGCCCCCGACAACCTCGTCGAGAAAGACGGCCGCCTCGTCATCCGCTCTTCCGGCACCACCCTCACACCTGATGACGTTCGCGAGCTCCGCCTTGCCGACCAGCGCTGACTTCGTCCTCGACACGAGTGCCGCGGTCGCTCTTCTCGTGGAAGACCACACGGCGCACGGCGCGGTGCAGACCTTCTGCGCCGGTGCGGCCCTCGGCCTCGCCGGACACGCCTCGGCAGAGACGTACTCCGTCCTGACCCGCCTGCCACCCCCAGCTCGACTGACCCCGGCGGCCGCCGCGCTCGCCATCCGCACCGCCTTTCCCCGTTCGGTGTCACTCGCGGAGCACACCGCGCTCACCGCCGTCGATGTTCTCGCCGATGCGGGGATCTCCGGCGGGGCGGTCTATGACGGCCTCGTCGGCCTCGCCGCACGGGATGCCGGCGTCCCGCTCGTCACGTGCGATCGCCGCGCGCTGGGCACCTATGCGGCGCTCGGCGTCATGACGCGGCTCGTCTGAGGCGAGACGGGACGACACGCCGCCGCCGATAGACTGGGAGCCATGTCCAAGGTCCTCCAGTCCCTGCCCGTCGGCGAGCGCGTCGGCATCGCCTTCTCCGGAGGACTCGACACCTCCGTCGCCGTCGCCTGGATGCGCGACAAGGGCGCCGTCCCCTTCACCTACACGGGTGACCTCGGACAGTACGACGAGGACGACATCGCCTCGATCCCCGGGCGCGCGCTGGAGTACGGCGCCGAGGCCTCGCGCCTCATCGACTGCAAGACGGCGCTCGTCGAGGAGGGCTTCGTCGCGCTCTCCTGCGGCGCCTTCCACATCCGCTCCGGCGGCAAGACCTACTTCAACACCACGCCGCTGGGCCGCGCGGTCACCGGTACCCTGCTCGTGCGTGCGATGCGCGAGGACGGCGTCGACATCTGGGGCGACGGCTCGACCTACAAGGGCAACGACATCGAGCGGTTCTACCGCTACGGCCTGCTCGCCAACCCCCGCCTGCGCATCTACAAGCCCTGGCTCGACGCGGACTTCGTCACGGAGCTCGGCGGTCGCCAGGAGATGAGCGAATGGCTGGTCGCGCACGGCTTCCCGTACCGCGACTCGGCCGAGAAGGCGTACTCGACGGATGCGAACATCTGGGGCGCGACCCACGAGGCGAAGACGCTCGAGCACCTCGACGTGTCGCTGGAGACCGTCGACCCGATCATGGGCGTGAAGTTCTGGGACCCGTCCGTCGCCATCGAGACCGAGGACGTCTCGGTGACGTTCGAGGGCGGCCGTCCGGTCGCGATCAACGGCGTCGAGTTCAGCGACCCGGTGGCCCTGGTTCAGGAGGCGAACGCGATCGGCGGGCGCCACGGCCTCGGCATGAGCGACCAGATCGAGAACCGCATCATCGAGGCGAAGTCGCGCGGCATCTACGAGGCTCCGGCCATGGCGCTGCTCTTCATCGCGTACGAGCGCCTCGTCAACGGCATCCTCAACGAGGACACCCTCGCCACCTACCACGAGCAGGGTCGCCGCCTCGGCCGCCTCATGTACGAGGGCCGCTGGCTCGAGCCGCAGTCGCTCATGCTCCGCGAGTCCATCCAGCGCTGGGTCGGCTCGACGATCTCGGGCACCGTGACGATCCGCCTGCGCCGCGGCGACGACTGGACGATCCTCGACACCGTCTCGCCGAACCTGTCGTACGGGCCGGAGAAGCTGTCGATGGAGCGCGTCGGCGACGCCGCGTTCGGCCCGGTGGACCGGATCGGCCAGCTCACGATGCGCAACCTCGACATCGCCGACTCCCGCGCCCGCCTGGAGCAGTATGCGGGCCTCGGCCTCGTCGGCGGCGCGACGGGCGAGCTCGTCGGACGGGTGACCGCGGGCGAGTCGGCCGAGATCACCGAATCGGTGCACGGCTCGATCTCGGAGGCCGACGAGAATCTCGCGGACGCCGTCGACACCGCTTCCGAGCGCGCGGCCTTCGACTCCGGCACCGACTGAGCGCACGGGGCGCCGCGGCTCACCGGGCGCCCCTCCCTGGGGCCGCGATCAGGACGCGGCGGCGAGCGGACGCGTCGGTGCCACCGCGCGGTCGACGATCCCCGGCAGCACGTCATCGAACAGCGTCATGAGGGCGGCGCGCATCGCCGCGGCGTCGCGTCCCGGGAGCACGACGGCGATCCGTGCGACCGCGGCGCGCACATCCGACCAGTCGAAGACACTCCCCGCGCGACGGGCGACGCACGCGAGAAGCATGCCCAGGTTCCCGACCAGCTCGGCACGCTCCGTGTTGCCCTCGATCCGGGCGAAGGCCACGGCGAGAGCACGCAGGCCTCCGCCGAACGCGGCTCCGTCCCGCCACCGGACCGCCAGGGCCACATCGTCGACGAGCTCGTCCAGGTACGCGAGGTCGTCGGCGTGGAGCACCGTCATCGTGCGCCGGACGGAGCCGATCCAGACGTCGCCGAACAAGGCCACCACGTCACGCGCCCGGTCGCCGTCGAGCGCGGTCACCCACCGCGTGCCATCGCGGCGCACCGCGACGAGCCCGACCGCGGCGAGGCGGTCGAGGGCGCGGAGCACCTCGGCCGGCCGGGCGTCGAGTGCGACAGCGAGGTCTCGCTCGTCCAGCCGTGTCCCCGGCGCGAGCGCCCCCGAGACGATCGCGTCCGTCAGCCTGTCCTGCAGACTGCGGTGCCGATCCCCTGCCACCGATGTCGCACTCCCCGCGCGCACATCATCCTTCTTCTCGATCATGGCGTCCCCCCGCCGTTCCCTGGACCGATCCCGCCGGAGTCCCGGTCCGGACCGGTCTCTCCGCTGAGATGCGCCGAAGCGCGACGCGTAACATAACACAGCGCGGCCCGAAGGAACCTCCGCGTCCTTCCGCACGGCCGGAACGCTGCGAGGTTGCTGAGTTATCTTGCACAGAGCTGTGCACGTTATTACCATGAAGGGATGACCACTCGCGCCCTTCGTCGCGACGCTGCGGAGAACCGCGCCGGCATCCTGTCCGCGGCTCGCAGCGCCCTTGCCACCGACCCGCACGCCTCCCTCGACGCGATCGCCCGCACCGCCGGCCTGTCCCGCCGCACCCTCTACGGGCACTTCGAGGATCGGGACGCCCTGATCCGCGAACTCGTCTCCACCGGCGCCCAGCGCTTCAACGCCATCGCCGCTTCGATCGACGACCCCGACGCCCGCCTCGCTCTCGCCCGACTGGCCGCCCGGCTCTGGGAGGAGGCGGGGCACATCCAGGTCGCCGCCGCGCTCGCCCTCGACGAGGCGCACGTCGAGCACACCGCGGCGGCCCTTGCGCCGTTGCGCCGGAGCGTCGCCGCCCTCGTACGACGGGGACAGGAGGACGGCAGCTTCCGCACGGACCTCGCCGCCCCGACGCTCGCCCGACTGATCGAGGAGATGGCGCGCACCGTCGTCTCCCGCACCGACGCGCAGAGCCGCGGCGCGGGAGACGTCGCCGTCCGGGCCGTGCTCAGCATCGCGGGGCTCTCCTGGCGCGAGGCCGACGAACTGCTCTCCACTCACCAGGACATCACCGCCGAGGACCAGGAGGTCCGCGCATGAGGATCACGTTGCACGAGGTCAGCAAGGGCCGCGCCGGCCAGGCGCTTCCGTCCATGAGTCTCGAGTTCCACTCCGGCGCCGTCCGCTACGCCCTCGCGGAGACCGAGCAGCGGCCGACCGTGCTCGGCCTCATCGCGAGCGGGCGGATGCGTCCGGACACGGGCCGCGTCACGATCGATGCGGCGGCGAGCCCGAAGGAGCTGCGCCGCCGCGTCGCGCTCGTGGACGCCCCCGACGTGAGCGACCCGCACCCGGACATCACCGTCGCCGGGGTGGTGGGCGAGGAGCTGATGTTCGCCGGACGCGGCGCGACCCCGCTCCACGCCCGCCGCTGGCTCGGCCGGGTGGGGTACCAGGAGCTCGCCTCCGTCCCCATCGGCTCGGTCGACCCGGCCGCGCGCGTGCGCATCCTGTGCGAGCTCGCGGTGCTCCGCGAGGACGTCGAGGGCATCGTCCTCGTCGCCCCGGATCGTCACGGCGGCAGCCCGGACGGATGGTGGCGCATCGCGGCCGAGTTCGCGGACCGCGGGTACGCGATGCTCGTGATCGTCGGCGGTTCCGCCGCCGTCGCCCTCGAGCGGATGCACGAGTTCGATGCGATCAATGCGTCCGGACCGATCGAGCCCCTGGTGCTCGAACGTCCGGAACCCGCGGCGGACACGCCGGAGGAGAGCGTGGCGGCGGACGGATCCGCGACCGACGATGACGCCCCAGACCAGGGCGAACCCACGACCGATGAGGAAGGAGAAGCGCGATGAAGGTTCCCGCCATGATCGCCGCCGAGCTCCGCCGCCTGAGCGCGAGCCGGATGGGCATCCTCGCCCTCGTGGCCCTGATCTGCGTGCCGATCCTCTACGGCGGCCTCTACCTCTGGGCGAACCAGGATCCGTATGCCAAGTTCTCCGAGGTCCCCGTGGCCCTCGTGGTCGACGACGAGGGCGCTCCCGCGCCCACGACCGGTACCGAGCCGGCGACCGACGAGACCGTCAACTACGGCGAGGACGTGGCGGAGAACCTCATCGAGGGCAACGCCTTCGACTGGCAGCGCATGACCGAGGACGAGGCCGCCGACGCCCTGCGGCACGGCGTGGTCGACTTCACCGTGACGATCCCGGCCGACTTCTCCGCCGCCCTCACCTCCGCGGCGGGCGACGACCCGCACCAGGCCCGGATCGAGCTGGAGACGAACGACGCGAACAACTACCTCGCCTCGTCGATGGGCTCGCAGGCCGTGGAGAAGATCCGCAGCTCCGTCGCCGAGATGGTCGGCAGCGAGGCCGCGGAGAGACTGCTGACCGGGCTCAGCGACGTGCGCGACAACCTGGTCTCCGCGACGGACGGCGCCACGCAGCTCGCCGACGGCGCGAGCACCGCGGCCTCCGGCAGCACGTCCCTCGCCGACGGCACAGCGCAGCTCGCCGAGGGCTCCGCGCACCTCGCCTCCGGGGCGCAGACCCTCGCCGACGGCGCCCAGCAGGTGAGTGCCGGCAACCGCCAGCTCGCCGACGTCGCCGACCGGGCCGGAGCCGCAGTGCAGGAGGCGACGAATGCGCTGCCGCAGGTGCGCGCGGACATCACCGACGTCCTCACCGAGCAGGGACTCGCGCCTGAGGAGATCGACGCGGTGCTCGCGCGCCTGGATCCTCTCGGCACCCGGATCGAGGAGGGCAACGCCCAGGTGCAGGACGCGGTCGGCAAGGTCGATCAGCTCGCCGCCGGTTCCGCCTCGCTGGCCGCGGGGGCGAGTGATCTCGCCGGCGGCGCCGGCACCCTCGCGACGGGCGCGGCCGCGGCGAACGCGGGCGCGGCCCAGCTCCGCGACGGTCTGCAGACCCTGTCCTCCGGGACCTCGGAGCTGCGGGACGGCCTCGCCGACGGCGTGCAGGCCATCCCCGCCTCCACCCCCGACCTGCGCTCACTGCAGGCCGACACGATCGCCGACCCGGTGAAGGTCTCCAGCGACAAGGTCGCCTCCGCCGAGGACTACGGCGCGGGCCTCGCCCCGTTCTTCGCCGCCCTCTCCGCGTGGATCGGCATCTATGCGCTGTTCCTCATCGTGAAGCCGATCTCCCGCCGCGCGGTCACGGCGCTGCACTCCCCGATCCGGATCACGCTCGCGGGCTGGCTGACGCCGGCGATGCTCGGCGCGGTGCAGATGCTCGGGCTGATGGGCATCCTGGCGCTCACGCTCGGCTTCACGTTCGATCATCCGCTGGGCACCCTCGGGGTGATGATGTTCGCCTCGGCCACGTTCGCCGCGATCATCCTCGCCCTCAACGTCTGGCTCGGCTCCGTGGGGCAGTTCCTCGGGCTCGTCCTCATGGTGCTCCAGCTCGTCACCGCGGGTGGGACGTTCCCGTGGCAGACCCTGCCCGCTCCCCTCGCCGCGCTGCATCACGTGCTGCCCCTCGGCTACGTCGTCGACGCCATGCGCCAGCTCATGTACGGCGGCGACTACGCCCGGGCCGGCTGGGATCTGGCGGTGCTGGGCGCCTGGCTGGCGGGGGCCCTGCTGCTGGCGATGATCGGGGTGACCCGCATGACGCATCGCCGCACGCTGCGGGATCTGCAGCCCAGCCTCATCGGCTGAGCCTCCCGCTCGCCGCGGTCCGTCCCGCGGCGAGCGCGGGAAGGCTATGATGCGAGAGCGCGTACCCGTGAAACGCGTACTGGGGCTCGGTGGGACTGAGTCCCACCTGGCTACCCGAAAGAGTTCTCGACGATGATGACCGATTCGCCGGCGTCCGCCGTTCCCCCGCGCCTCTCCTTGGGTGCCCGCATCGGACGCATCGCGTTCCTCGTGGTCGCCGCTGTCGTGATCGTGGCCGTCGCCGCCGCGTTCTTCGTGACGTGGACGATCCAGCGCTCCTTCCCGCAGACCTCCGGCACCACGACGCTCGACGGCCTGAAGGCGGAGGTCACCGTGCAGCGCGACGCCAGCGGGGTGCCCTCGATCACCGCTGACTCCTCGGACGACCTCTTCTTCGCCGAGGGCTTCGTGCACGCGCAGGACCGGTTCTTCGAGATGGACTTCCGCCGCCACGTCACCTCCGGGCGGGTCGCCGAGCTGTTCGGCGCATCCCAGGCCGGCACCGACGCGTTCCTGCGCACCCTGGGCTGGCGCACCACCGCCGAGGCCGAGGTCGAGGCGATGGACGACGTCACCCGCGGCTACTACGAGGCCTACGCGGACGGTGTCAACGCCTACCTGTCCTCGCGTTCGGGCGCGGAGCTGTCGCTCGAGTACGCGGTCCTCGGGCTGCAGAACCCCGACTACGAGCCGGAGCCGTGGGAGCCGGCGGACTCGGTGGCGTGGCTGAAGGCGATGGCCTGGGATCTCCGCACCAACGTCGAGGACGAGACCGAGCGCGCACTGCTCGCCGGGCAGCTCGCCGACGACCCGGACGCCGACGTGGAGGCCCTGCTCGGCACGCTCTACCCGGACTACCCCTTCGATCGGAACCCGGTGATCGTGCCCACCATCTCCACCGTCCCGCCGCTGGAGCCCGGCGCCGAGCCTGCGGCCTTCCCCACGCCTCAGGGCGACGGCGAGGCGCAGCAGGCGCTCACCACGGTGGAGTGGGAGGAGACGTCCTCCGTCATCGAGGCGGCGAGCATGCTCGTCGGCGACGTCGGCGAGGGCATCGGCTCTAACTCCTGGGTGGTCTCCGGTGACCTCACCGAGTCCGGGATGCCGCTGCTCGCCAACGACCCGCACCTCGGCGCCTCGCTCCCGTCGGTCTGGTACCAGGTGCAGCTCAAGTGCTCGACGGTGGACGAGGACTGCCCGTTCGACGTCGGCGGGTTCTCCTTCTCCGGACTGCCCGGCATCGTCATCGGCCACAACCAGCGCGTGGCCTGGGGCTTCACCAACCTCACCACCGATGTCACCGACCTGTACGTCGAGCGCATCGAGGGCGACTCCTACTGGCGCGACGGCGAGCTCGTGCCGCTGGAGGAGAGCACGGAGACCATCGAGGTCGCCGGCGGGGACGACATCGAGCTCACCATCCGCTCCACCGTGCACGGACCGATCATCTCCGGCCTCACGGACGACTTCACCGCGATCGCGGACGACCCGACGCCCGGGCTCACAGCGGAGGGCACCGTGCCCGATGCCCCCGGGTCCGACGATGCCGAGTACGCCGTGAGCCTGCGGTGGACGGCGCTCGACCCCGGCACCACGGCGACGGCGATCTTCGCGCTGTCGACCGCCCAGGACTTCGAGGACTTCCGCCGCGCGGCCTCCCTGTTCGACGTGCCGGCGCAGAACCTCATCTACGCCGACGTCGACGGCAACATCGGCTACCAGACCCCCGGCCGCCTCCCGATCCGCGGGGCCGGCGACGGCTGGATGCCGCAGCCCGGATGGGACAGCAGCTACGACTGGACCGGGTACATCCCGTTCGAGGAGCTGCCGGTGTCCTACAACCCCCGCTCCGGATACATCGTCACGGCCAACAACGCCATCGTCACCGACGACTACGAGCACTTCCTCTCGCGGGACTGGGACCAGGGCTACCGCGCCGCCCGCATCGCCCACCTCATCGAACGCCGGGCCGCCGCCGGGCCACTGACGGCCGACGACATGCGCGAGATCCAGATGGACGGCGAGATGTGGATCGGCACGCAGCTCGTGGCCGCGATGGCCGACGTCGAGGTCGAGGGAGCGGGTCCGCAGCGCGCGGTCGAGCTGCTGCGCGGGTGGGACGGGCAGAACAGCGCGTCGTCCGCCGGGGCCGCGTACGCGAACGTTCTGTGGTCGAACCTCGTGCAGAACATCTTCGCCGAGCGCGAGCAGCCTCTCCCGATCGACGGCCAGGGCCGCCTGTTCACCGTCGTCGGCGCGATGCTGGAGGACCCGGACGACCCGCTGTGGAGCAACCCCGAGCTCGATGTCGACGGCCGGGACGAGATGCTCGCGCTGTCGGCCGAGGAGGCGTACGACGAGCTGTCCGGGATCCAGGGCACGGACGTGGCGCGCTGGAACTGGGGCGACCTGCACGCCCTCACCCTCACCAGCGACACGTTCGGCTCCTCCGGCATCGCCCCGATCGAGGCCCTCTTCAACCGTGGGCCCTATCCGGTGGGCGGCGGGGCTTCCGTGGTCGATGCGACGGGGTGGCAGCTCGGCGTCTCGTACGCCACCACCACCGTCCCCTCCATGCGCATGGTCGTCGACCTCGCCGACTTCGACGGCTCGACCTGGATCCACCTGACCGGAGCCTCCGGTCACGCGTTCCACGCGCACTACGTCGATCAGACGAAGGACTGGTCGACGGGGGTCCAGCGTCACTGGGCGTTCACGCCGAAGGCCGTGAAGGCGGCCGCGGTCGACACCCTGACACTCACGCCCGCCGGCTGAGAGGCGGGTGGAGGGTGCTCGGCTAGCGTGGACAGGTGCCCACCAGCTACCTCGCCCCGAAGGGGACGCCGGCCACCCTCCTCGAGTTCGAGCACGGCGGTGCGACCCTGATCGCCGAGACCTTCGGCGACGGTCCGCCCACCTACCTGCTGCTGCACGGCATCGGCATGGGGCGCAGCGTCTACCTCGACCTCACCCAGCGGCTGCAGGGGCGGGTGATCGCGCTCGACCTCCCCGGCTTCGGCGAGGCCCCGGAGCCCACGCGGACGCTGACGATGCAGCGGCACGCCGACCTGGTGGCCGCCTATCTCCGGCATGTCGACGCCGACCCCGTCGTGGTGATCGGGCACTCCATGGGCAGTCAGATCGCGGCGGAACTCGCCGCCCGGCATCCGTCCCTCGTGGCCGGGGTCGTGCTGGCGGGCCCGACCGTCGACAAGGCCGAACGGAACATCGGCGCCCAGGCCCGCTACCTCCTCCAGGACCTCCTGGGCGAGCGCCCCCTCGTGATCTGGCGCGGTGCCCGCGAGTACCTCCGCGGCGGCCCGCACCTGATCCGCAAGATGCGGGCGACCATCGTGCATCAGCCGGAGAAGGCGTTCGTGCGCATCGCCTGCCCGGTGCTGGTGCTGCGCGGCGAGGACGACCCGCTGGCCCCGATGAGCTGGTGCCAGGACATCCTCGACGCCATCCCGGGGGCGGAGCTCGCCGTCATCCCGGACCACGGACACGGCACCCTCATCAGCGACTCCGAGCCCGCCGCCCGCCTCATCGAGGCCTTCGCCACCCGCACCTAGCCCTTCGAATCGCTCACTGTGCGGCATCTGCGGCCGAAATGGAGCACAGTGCGCGACTCGAAACGGTCAGCCGGCGGCGGGAGGGGTCTGCTTCGACTCGGCGAGCTCGTCGACGACGAGACCCCGCTGCTCGATCGTGCCGTTGCGGTAGGCCTGCCGGCCCACCATGTGCGCGGACAGGGGCGCGGTCGCGAACTGCATGAGCACCACGGGGGCGACGAGCACGAGGCCGAACAGCACACCGCCGACGGACCGCTGCGACAGCGCGATCGCCACGCAGATCAGCAGCAGCCCGAGCACCTGCGGCTTCGTCGCGGCGTGCAGTCGCGTGGGCACGTCGCGGAAGTGCAGGAGCCCCACGGAGGCGGAGAGGCAGAGGATCGCCCCGAGCAGGATGAGCACGAGCACCGCCACGTCGACGACGGCATCAGGGATCATCAGACCGAACACGTTCATGGTGTCGTGTTGTCCCTTCTCGCGACGAACCGGGCGACCGCGATCGATCCGAACACACCAACCGCCGCGATGATGAGGAGCACGGGGATGTTGCGGGTGTGGCCGTTGATGGCCATCTCGGCGCCGAGCACGCACATGACCTCGGTCAGCAGCACGTCGGCGGCGACGGCACGGTCGAGGATCGACGGACCGCGGACGATGCGGATGACGGCGAGGATCGCGGCCACGCCGAACACGGCGAGGATGATGAGGAGCAGGGTGTTCATCGGGCACCGCCGATCGTCGCGGGGTCGATGCGGCCGGCACGCTCGTCGGCCTTGAGCGCCCGGTACTGGGTCGGATTGCCGAGCGCCCGGACGATCCGTTTCTCCCAGCCGAGCACGCCCTGCCGCTGCGTCTCGACGTCCTCCCGGCTGCGCACGCCGATCACGTGCAGGTAGAGGATCCCGCGGTCGCGGTCGGCCTCGACCACCAGGGAGCCCGGGATGAGCGACGACACCACGGCGACGTGCGTCATGACGAGGTCATCGGCATAGCGGAGCGGCACCGCGATGATGGCGGTGCCGGGCTGCCGGCGGAAGTCGAACACCTGCACGGTCACCGAGAGCGCGCCACGGAGGATCGCGAAGAGGAACTGCACCACGAACAGCGCGCCGTACCAGAGGTTGATGCGCCCGGAGAGCTCGACCGTGGGCAGGCGGAACACCCGCGTCACGAAGATCGCCACCACGAGTCCCGTGAGGAAGGAGAGCACCGTGAACTGGGCCCACAGCAGCATCCACAGCACGATCAGCCAGGCGAGGAACGGCAGCTGCATGCCGATGTCCCGCCAGACGCTCTTGGTCTCGGGGCTCATCCCTCCACCTCGTCTTCCAGCTGGACGAGGTTGACCGGCTGCAGCAGGCCCGCCCCGATACGGTCGCACAGAGCGTACAGCGGTCCGGCGAAGATCGTCAGGGCCACCGTCACGGTGACCATCCCGGCAGTGGCCACGGTCATGATCTTGGGGATGTGCCGGCGCTCCTGCTGCTCATCCGCGGCGGGGGCTCCGGTGAGGTACGAGATGCGCCCCTCGGTCTCGGTCGAGTCCTCCTCCTCACGCCAGAACGCGAGGTTCCAGGCCCTCATGAGGGCGTAGAGGGTGAGCAGCGACGTGATGATGCCGCCGAAGATGAGCACGATCATGAGCGGGGTGCCCACGGACGCGGCCGCTTCGAACAGGGCGAACTTGCCGATGAACCCGGAGAACGGCGGCAGACCACCGAGGTTGATCGCCGGGATGAAGTACAGCAGCGCGATCACGGGAGCGATCTTGAGCAGACCCTTGACCCGGAGGATGGAGGTGCTGCCGGCCCGACGTTCGATGAGTCCCACCGCGAGGAACAGGGTGGTCTGCACGACGATGTGGTGGACGATGTAGTACACGGTCGCGCCGATCGCCGCCGGGGTCGCGATCGCGAGACCGAAGATCATGTAGCCGACGTGGCTGACGAGCGTGAACGACAGGATCCGCTTGAGCTCGGCCTGCGCGACGGCGCCGAGGACCCCGACGATCATCGTCGCCAGCGCGATGATGAGCAGCAGCGTGTCGATGCTGTTCGAGGCGAAGAGCTGCGTCTCCGTCCGGATCAGTGCGTACACGCCGACCTTGGTCAGCAGGCCGGCGAACACGGCGGTCACCGGCGCGGGGGCCGTCGGGTAGGAGTCGGGCAGCCAGAACGACACGGGGAAGATCGCGGCCTTGATCCCGAAGGCGACCACGAGCATGAGGTGCAGCACGAGCTGCGTGTCCTGCGGCAGCTCCGCCATCCGCTCGGCGATCTGGGCCATGTTGACCGTGCCGAGGGCGCCGTAGATCATCGCGATCGACGCGAGGAACAGGATCGACGAGACGAGCGAGACGACGATGTAGACCGCGCCGGTGCGGATGCGCGACTCCGTGCTGCCCAAGGTGATCAGCACGTACGAGGCCACGAGGAGGATCTCGAACCCGACGTACAGGTTGAACAGGTCGCCGGCGATGAAGGCGTTGAAGATGCCGGCGGCGAGGATCAGGTACGAGGGGTTGAAGATCGAGATCGGGGTCTCGTCCGGCCCGTCGGCCACGCCCTGACCGATGGAGAAGAGGAGGACCGCGAGCAGCACCACGCTGGAGACGAGCACCAGGAGCGCGGCGAGACGGTCGACGTAGAGGACGATGCCGAACGGCACCGGCCACCCGCCCACCGAGACCGCCAGCGGGGAGCCCGCGTCGACGACGACGAGCAGCACCGCCGCGATGACGGACACGACCGCGAGTGTCGCGACGGTGACGAACACCTGCAGGCGCGCATTGCGACCGAAGACCAGGGTGATCGCCGCACCGAGGAGCGGCAGGGCGACGAGGAGCGGGACGAGCGTGGTCATGGCCTGCCCTCCCCGTCTGTCGTGTCGTCGTCCCGGTCTGCAGCGCCGTCGGCGGCGCCATCGGGTTCGGGCTCCGGCTCGGGGACGAAGGGCGCGTCGTACGGCGCGTCATCGTGGATCGCCGGGTTGTCGCGCATGTGCAGGACGGTGATCGGAGCGGTCTGCACGCCCACGAAGTCGGTGGTGGCGTCGTCGTCGCCCGACTCGGACTCGTCGTCCATGAGGTCTTCGTCGGCGTCGGTGCGCTCGCGCAGCGCGATGTCGGCCTCGTCGTCCTCGACCGTGTCCGCCTGGCCGAGCTGCCACGACCGGTAGATGAGCGCGAGCAGGAACGCGGAGACCGCGAACGTGATGACGATGGCGGTGAGCGTCAGGGCCTGCGGCAGCGGGTCGCTCAGGTCGCCCTCGGTGCCGAAGAACGGCGCGTTGCCCGGCACGCCCATCACGATGAGCAGCAGGAGGTTCGTGGCGTTGCCGAGCAGGAGGAAACCGATGAGGACGCGGGTGAGGCTGCGCTCCAGCATCGCGTACACGCCGCACGCGAAGAGCACGGCCATGATCGCGATGAGGGCCAGCGAGACGTCCATCAGCCGTTCCCCCCTGCCCGCGAGGAGAAGTCGACGGCGACGCCCGCGCCGGTGCGCTGTGCCGCCTGCCGGTCCACTTCCGCACCGAGACTGCGGAGCACGTCGAGGACGAGTCCGATCACGACGAGGTAGACGCCGATGTCGAAGATCGTCGAGGTGACGAACTCCATGTGTCCGATGCCGGGGATCTCCCACTCCCAGAAGGTGCTGGTGAGCGGCGCGAGGCCGAAGAACAGCGGCACGACCGCGGTGCCCACGGCGAGGATCAGACCCGTGCCGAGGAGGCGACCGGCATCGGTCGGCGCCGCAGCGCCCAGCTCCCAGCGCCCTCCCGCGATGTAGCGCATGACGAGCGCCATGCCGGCGACGAGCCCGCCCGCGAAGCCGCCGCCGGGGAGGTTGTGCCCGGCGAAGAGCAGGAAGATCGACACGACGATGATCGTGTGGAACAGGATGCGGACGATGACCTCGAGCAGGATCGACCGGTTCTCGGGCTTCATCTTCTGGCCGCCGACGAGCCAGGCGCGCGGCGCCGAGCGGTTCTCCGCGGTCTGGAAGCGCACACCGTCCGTGGTCTCCACGAGTGGCCGACTGCGCGCGGACTTCCGCACCGAGCGGGGCAGGGTCTTCGTGGCGGCGAGGAGATCGGCGCGGTGCGTGACGAACACGAGTGAGGCGACACCGGTCGCGGCGAGCACGAGCACGGAGAGCTCGCCCATCGTGTCCCAGCCGCGGAGGTCGACGAGCGCCACGTTGACCACGTTCTTGCCGTGGCCGATCTCGTACGCGATCTCCGGGAAGATCGCCGAGATCGGGTCGGCCACGCGGGACTGGGTCGCGACGACGGCGACGAACGCCATGGTGAGGCCGACGCCGATGCCGAGGAGAGCGCGCGGGATGCGGCTCACGGAGGCGTTGTGCTCGCCCATGCGCGCCGGCAGTCGGCGCAGGACGAGCGCGAAGGTCACCATCGTCACCGTCTCGACGAGGATCTGGGTGAGCGCGAGATCCGGTGCCCCGCTGGTGGCGAAGAGCACGACCATGCCCAGACCGGTGACCGAGGCGAGCACGACGCCGGTGTAGCGCTTGCGCGCACGCACCGCCACGACGCCGGCGACGGCCATGATCGGGGCGACGGCGAGCTGGGCGGGCGTGTGCCACAGCGAGAGCTGGTAGCGGTCGATGTCGCTCGCCACCAGCGCGGTGACCTCGGCGGCGACGAAGACGACGAAGATCGTCCCCACGTAGACGGGCAGCGAGCCGCGCTGGGTGAGCGTCGTGCTCAGCACCGAGAGCCTGTCGATGCCGCGCATCACCACGTAATAGGCGTCGGCGGCGGTGAACGGCAGCAGGCGGGGGCGGCGGTCCCACCCGGTCCGGCGCGTGAGCAGGAAGAGTCCGATGCCGAGCAGGATCGACAGGATCGAGATGCCGAGAGCGGGCTCGAGGCCGTGCCAGAGGGCGAGGTGACCAGGTCCCTCGACGGCTGCCCCCTCGTGGTCGAGTCCCGGGGTCGCGGTCAGCGCATACGGCTGCAGGGCGACGTCGAGGGCCGGGGCACCGATACCCGCGGCGAGCGTCACTCCGGCGAGGATGATCGGCGCGGAGAGGAAACCCACCGGCGGGTCGGGCCAGACCGTGTCCGGCTGCCGCTGTCCCTCGGCATCGCGCTTGGTCCAGAACGCGCCCCAGAGGAAGCGCACGCCGTATGCCGCAGTGAGCATGGATCCGAGAGCGACGCCGATCAGGGCGACGAGGCCCCACACCGAGCCGCCGAGGGCGTCGTCCAGGAGCGCCGTGAGCGTCGATTCCTTCGCCACGAATCCGATGGTCGGGGCCACGCCGGCCATCGACGCCACGGCGATGAACGCGGTCGTGGCCATGACCGGTGCCTGGCGGCCGACGCCGGAGAGCTCGGTCACGTCACGGGTGGACAGCTGCCGGTCGATCACGCCGACGATGAGGAACAGCGCCGACTTGAACAGCGCGTGCCCGATCACGAGGGCGATGCCGGCGAGCGCCGCCGCCTGCGTGCCGTAGCCGACGACGACCGCGAAGAAGCCGAGCTGGCTCACGGTGCCGAACGCGAGCACGCGCTTGAGGTCGGTCTCCCGCAGCGCCTGGATGCCGCCGAGCAGCATGGTGAGGATGCCGAGCGTGAGCACGATCGGCCGCCACGTCGGGCTGAAGGCGAAGATGGGCGCGAAGCGGGCGATGAGGTAGATGCCGGCCTTCACCATGGCCGCGGCGTGCAGGTAGGCGCTGACCGGGGTGGGGGCCGCCATGGCGCCGGGCAGCCAGAAGTGGAAGGGGAACAGCGCCGACTTGCTGATGGCGCCGATCAGGAGCATGACGATCGCCGCATCGACGATCGGGCCGGTCGGCGCGATGGCGAGGATCTCCCGGATGCTCGACGTCCCGGTGTCGACGACGAGCAGCACGACGCCGACGAACATCACCAGTCCGCCCAGGGTGGTCACGAGGAGCGCCTGCAGCGCGGCGCGTCGGCTGGCGGCACGGCGGCGGTAGTGACCGATGAGGAGGTAGGAGAGGATGCTCGTGGCCTCCCAGAACATCACGAGCATCACGAGGTCGTCGGTGAGGACCAGACCGTACATCGCCCCCGCGAACGCGAGGAGGACGCCCGCGAACTGCCCGATGCCGGCGGCCTCGTCGTGGAAGTACCAGCGGCAGTAGAGGAGCACCAGCGCGCCGACGCCCGTGACGATGAGCGTGAGGACCCACCCGAGGACGTCCATGTTCATGGACAGGTTCAGTCCGAGCTGCGGGATCCACGGCACGGAGACGAACGGCACGGGGCCGTCGAGCACCTGCGGCGTGAGCACGAGTGCATGCACGAACGCGGCGGCCGGAACGAGGGCGGCGACGGCGAAAGCCTGAGCTCCCAGCCAGCGCACCAGGACGGGCATCAAGAGCGACCCGAGAAGGAACACTGCGAGGAGCATCAGCATATACGCGGCTCCTCGGGGCTCGTCGGCCGTGTGGCTCAGGCGGGCGGTCTCCGTACAGTTTACCGGGCCGAGGCGCCTGTCGGCCCCGCGAGCTTCGAGATCGCGTGTCAGAGTGGTCGCATGCGGCGGGTCTGGGGGCGCGAGCTGGCGGGGTGGGCGGGCGCGCTGGCGCTGGCGCTCCTCGCCGTGGGACACCTGGCGACGTCACCCCGATCGCTCCTGATGTTCGACGACGGGGACTCGCTGATCGTGGCCCTCGTCGGCCGATCGATCCTGGATGGGGGTGGGGGCGACTGGGCGCTGTCCAGCGTGCTCTTCCTGCCCGAGATCGCGGTGTTCACGGCCCTCGATGCCGTGCTGCCGTTCGACGTGAACGGCGTGCTGGCGGTCAATGCGGTCGTGAACGTGCTCGCGCTCTACGGGGCGATCCGGCTCGTCGCCGGGCGGTGCGTCGAGGGTCGCGCACCGGTCGCCTGGTCGGTCGGCGCCCTCGCCGTGTTCTGTCTCCTCATCGTCACGGAGTCCTCGCCGTCCCGCGACGCGCTCGAACTCGCATCGCTGGTGCTGACGACGACGTACTACTCCGCGACCGTCGTGGGCGTGTTGCTCGCCGTCGGCCTGTGTCGGCGTTTCCTCGATCGCCCCCGCAAGGGTGCGGCACTGCCCGTGTCTCTGGGGATGGTCGCGACGGTGGCGACCCTCAGCAATCCGCTGTTCGCCGCTTGGGCCGCGGTGCCCCTCTCCCTCGTCCTGGGCGGCCTCTGTCTCACCACGCTCGCGGTCCGGCGCCGGGGTCTCGCGCTGATCGCCGCGCTGGTCGGGGGCAGCATTCTCGGCTTCCTCGGTCGCATTCCCTTCTCGGCATGGATCGCGAACTCCGGCGCGGGCTACATCCAGCCCGCGGAATGGATCCACTCCGCCGCGTACTACGCCGGCCTCGCGATCGATCGGCTGTCGTCCCCCGGGGGGGTGCTCGGCACGGTCGCCGTCCTGGCGCTGACGCTGCTCGCGGTCGTGCGGACGGCCCACGCGTCGGACGCCGGTGACCGCCTGGTGGCCACGGCCGCCTGGGCGCTCCCGCTCATCGTGCTCGTCGGCGGCATCGCGGCGGGGACGCACGCGGCGCGATACCTGCAGCCGCTCGTCTTCGCCCCGATCCTGGCTCTCCTCACCGTGCCGCGCGTCCGGACGCGGCGAGCCACGCTGACGCGGGTCGTCTCCGCCGTCGTCGCCGTCGTCCTCCTCGTCGGTGGCGCCGCGTCCGTACCCCGCATCGTGCAGGCGGCGAGCGCTCCCGACCCCGACCTCGCCTGCGTCACGGACTGGGTGGACTCGTCGGGGCGCACCGGGGCAGGACAGTTCTGGACCGTGCGGCTGCCGAAGCTGCACGCGACCGACCCGGCCCGGCTCGTGCAGGTCGACCACGAGCTCCACGGGTACGCGTGGCTGGTGGACCGCCGCGACTTCGCGGCGGGTGAGGTGTCGTTCCTCGTCGAGGACGCGCAGACGGTGGCGTGGAACCTGCCGACCGCCGCGACGCCCACGGACGTCGTCGCGTGCGGGCGCTACCGCATCCTCGACTACGCGCCGGCGACGCTTCCCCTCGGGCCAGCGCGTTCCTGACCGGTGCGCGCGGTCAGCGCGACGGAGGCGGCGCGGTCGTGGTGCCGGCGCGGAAGACGCAGTGCAGGTCCTGCGTGATGCCCGGCTCACCGCGCAGCATCCTGGCGACCTGCTCTCCCGCCGCCCTCCCCTTCTCGACCGCCGGCTGCACACTCGTGGTGAGGGTGAGATCGCCGAGGCCATCGAGGGGGATGCCGTCGAAACCCGCGACCGAGAGGTCTTCGGGAACGCGGAGTCCGAGCTCCTCCGCGGCGCGGATCACACCGACGGCCAGCAGGTCGCTCTGCGCGAGCACCGCGGTCGGGCGGGTGTCGGGATCCGTGAGCAGCATCCGCCCGACGAGGATGCCCTCGTCGATGAGGCTGCCCGAGGCCGAGATCGCCGGTGCGTCGGGGAAGACCTCCCGCATGCCGGCGAGGCGGTCGACCGTCACGTCGACGGTGGCGTGGGCCAGACGCTCCGGCGTGATGAGGGTGCGCTCGCGCTCGGCGTCCAGCGAGAGCGTGACGAGCGCGACGTCCCGGTGTCCGAGGTCGCGCACGTGCCGGGCGATCTCGGCGGAGGCGGCGACGTTGTCCAGGGTGATGCGCGGGACGTCGAGCCCCGCGTCCCCCTCGATGACGACGACCGGGAGGCCCCGTCCGCGCACGATCTCGAGAGACGCGCGGGTGCGGCCGGAGCAGCCGATGAGCACCACCGCGTCGACGGGGGCGCTCGCGATGGCCGAGCCGTCCTCGCCCGGCTCGTCGCGCATGAGGAGGATTCCGGCGCTGAGGTCGGCCAGGCCGTCGGTGAGGCCGTCCATCATGGCGGTCGTCACGGGGTCGAGGAAGGCCGCGCGCAGATGCCCCTCGAGGACCACCGCCACGATGCCGCTGCGTCCGCGACGGAGGGAGGCGGCGCGCGGGTCGGGCCCCGTGTAGCCGAGGTCGGTCGCGGCGGCCAGCACCCGGTCGCGGGTGGCGGGTGCGACCTTGGCCTTGCCGCTGAAGACGACCGACGCGGTCGAGGTGGCGACCCCCGCCTCGCGAGCCACATCGGCGATCGTGGGCCGGCGCGGCGTCTCCCTGGTCATACTCCGAGGATAGCCCGGTTCGGTCGCGCAAGGTCGAATCGATTCGATAGGCTGTCCGCCATGGACACCGCCCTTTCCCGTTCGCAGTTCGTGCGCTGGCGCACCGCGATCTTCGCCATCTTCCTCGCCAGCGGCCTCTCGATCGCGACCTGGGCCTCCCGCGTGCCCGGGATCAAGGAGGCGCTCGACCTCGACAATGCGCAGGTCGGCCTGATCCTCCTGGGCATGGGCGTGGCGTCCATCCTCGGCATCTCGACCAGCCCCGCCGTCATGGCCCGGACCGGTGCGCGGCGCGGGATGCTCCTGGCGATGCTCACGTTCGCCACGGGCATCGCGCTCGTCGGCCTCGGCGCGACCGTCTTCGGTTCCGTGCCGGTCGTCCTCATCGGCATGGTGCTCTTCGGCTTCGGCAACGGCTGCGTCGACGTCATGATGAACGTCGAGGCCACCGCCATCGAGCAGCAGATGGGCCGCACCATCCTGCCGGTCTTCCACGCGTTCTTCAGCTTCGGCACCGTGCTCGGCGCCGGCATCGGCGCCCTCGCCGCGGCCCTCCAGGTCGACGTCGGCACGCACGCGGTGTCGATGGGCGTCCTCATCGCCGTGATCGCTGTCGTCTGCTTCTTCCAGGTGCCCGTGCGCGAGGCCGCCCTCGACCCCGAGGACCACGAGAAGCCCCCGTTCCGCCAGCGCATGCACACCGCGCTCGAGGCCTGGCGCGAACCGCGCACGTATCTGCTGGGAACCGTCATGCTCGGCATGTCCTTCGCGGAGGGCGGCGCCAACGACTGGATCGCCCTGGGCACCGAGCAGGGACACGGCTTCGCGGAGGGCACAGGCGCCGTCGCCCTGGCGGTCTTCTCCGTGGGCATGACGGTGGTGCGCCTCTTCGGCGGACCGCTGGTCGACCGCTTCGGCCGGGTGCTGGTGCTGCGCATCCTGGCCGCGACCGCCGCCACCGGAATCCTCCTGTTCATCCTCGCGCCCACGCTGCCGCTGGTCCTCGTCGGCGCGGCGCTGTGGGGCATCGGTGCGTCGCTCGGCTTCCCCCTCGGCATGTCGGCCGCGGCGGACGATCCGGCCAAGGCCGCCGCACGGGTGAGCGCGGCGGCGACCATCGGATACGTGGCGTTCCTCGGCGGCCCGCCCGTGCTCGGGGTCATCAGCGAGCACATCGGGCTGCTCAACACGCTCTTCATCCTCGTCGCGCTCGTGGTGCTCTCGGGGCTCTTCTCCGGCGCCGCCCGCCCGCTCCGCGCGGAGGAGAAGGCACCGGCGGTTCCGACCGTCGAGGGCTGACTCAGTCCTCGACCCCGCGGACGAGCGCGGCCGCGTGCGACCGGCTGCGCGCGCCGAGCTTGGTGAGGACGTTCGAGACGTGCGTCTTCACCGTCGGGACGGAGATCCGCAGGCGCGCGGCGAGCTGGGCGTTCGACCACCCCTGCAGGATCCCGTCGAGGACGTCGCGCTCCCGGGGCGTCAGCTCCGGCAGCGCGAACGTCGTCATCGGCGCCGGCTCCGGGGTGGACGCCGCCACCGCGGCGAGCGCGCGGCGTGTGACCCGCGGATCCAGCGCTCCCTCTCCGGCGGCGACAGCACGCACCGCCTGGACGAGAGTCGGCGCGTCGACCGTCTTCAGGAGGAATCCGACCGCTCCCGCCCGGATCGCCGCGAGCACGAGCTCGTCCTCGTCGAAGCTCGTCAGGACGAGCACATCCCCCAGTCCGCGCTCGACGATCTCGCGGGTGGCCGAGACCCCGTCGCGTCCCGGCATGCGCAGATCCATGAGGACGACATCCGGCCGGAGCGCTGCGGCGTTGCGCACGGCCACCTCGCCGTCGGCGGCCTCCCCGACGACCGTGATGTCGTGCGTCTCCAGCATGATGCGCAGGCCGGCCCGGATCGCGCCGTGGTCGTCGGCGAGCAGCACGGTCGGTGCGGTCATGCCCGGCCCCCCACCGGCAGTCGCGCCTCGACCAGCCAGCCGTCGGGTTCCGCACCGGCCCGGAACGTCCCGCCCAGCGCGGTGATGCGCTCGCGAAGCATCTGCAGCCCCCACCCCTCGCCGCCTTGCCCGGCGGTGACGGTCGGCGCGCCGCCTCGCGACCGCACCGTCACGTGCGCCTGACCGTCGACAGGGCCGATGGCCACGTCGACCACGGCGCCGTTCGCATGGCGGACGCAGTTCCCCAACGCCTCACGCACCACCCGCACGACCGCCTGCTCTCCGCCGCCGCCGAGCGCACCCGGATCCTCGACGGCGAGGCGCACGTCCAAGCCCGAGCGTCGGGCCTCCGCGGCGAGGCCCTCGAGGTCGGCCCATCCCGGGGTCGGCGCGAGCGCCCCGTCGCCGCGGCGCAGCACCCCGATCATGGTGCGCAGGGCTCCGTGCGCGTCCAGCCCGGCATCGCGCACGGCCTGCAGCGCGGCGCGATCGTCCGACCGTGCCGCGGGCGCGGCGAGCGCCGCCTCCGCCCGGATGGCCATGGCCATCACGTGCCCCGCCACCACATCGTGGAGTTCGCGCGCCATCGCCTCGCGCTCGCGCTGCACGGCCTGTGCCCGATCGCGGGCGGCGGTCGCTGCGGCGTCCTCCGCCCGCTGACGGTGCAGGTCGGCCAACTCGTGCGCCTGCGACACCGCCACCGCCCACCAGTAGTCCGTACCGAAGATCGCGCCGAACTGCACCGCGAACAGGACCGCGACCGCGGGCGTCGCCGCCGAGAGGAGCAGGGCGGCGAGGAAGAGGACGACGGTCGCCGCGCCCAGGAGCACGAGCAGCACGCGGCGCCCGCGTGGGCCGGCGAGGAAGGCCGCCGTCCACAGCACATCCAGCAGCACCACGAGTGTCCCGACGCCGCCGACGGTGAGGAGGTCGGCGACGAAGAGCCCGGCGACGAGCGCGAGCACCGTCCACGGATGACGCCGCTTGCCGAGCGCGAGAGCGCAGGCCGGGATCGCGAGAACCAGGGCCCACCACGGCGAGACGTCCTCCGGTAGAAGGGAGAAGGGTCCCCAGATGCCGTGGAACCCGAGCGCCGCCATGACCGTCGCGAGAGCGGCCATGCCCAGCGGGTCCACCCACCACCGGTGCCGCCGGTACCAGGCGGCGGGCCCTCCGTCGGCCGGATCGTGCATGTCCTCATGCAACCACGGCGCGATCGGCGTCGCATCCGACCAAAGGATGAGGGCATCCGGACGACCCCGACTTTCGCCCGATCCGCGCTCGGCGTGCCGCCGGGATCGTGGAAGCATGGAACTCTTCGGCGGGCTGCCGCTGCCCCTCTCCCTCGCCGTGCTCGCGCTCATCGACGGTCTGAGCGTCGGGACGCTGCTCATCCCGGTCTTCCTCCTCCTGCACCCCGGACGCGTACGCGCCGGACGGATCCTCCTCTATCTCGCGACGATCGCCGTGTTCTATCTCGTGGTCGGTCTCCTCTTCCTCTGGGGGCTGGTGAACCTCGTCGACGTCGCCTCCGACTTCCTGAGCTCTCCCGCGGGCATGATCACCCGTCTCGTCGTCGGTGCCGCGCTGCTCGTCACCGCCTTCGTGATGCCGACGAAGCCTGCGGAGGCGGCGCCGGTCGGAGCGCCCGCGGCCACCACCGCGGCGACCGGCCCCGGCGGACCGGCCGGCGAACCGCTGTCCGGGCCGAACGCCCCGGCATCCCCTCCCGTTCCGTCCGCCGCCGCGACGGCCGCTGCGCGTCCCGGTCGGATCGTTCGGTGGCGGGAACGCCTGCTCGACCCGCAGACTCGGGGGTTCGCGGTCATGGCCGTCGCCATCGCCGCGGGGCTCGTGGAGGTCGCGACGATGCTCCCGTACATCGTGGCGATGACGATGCTCGCGGACGCCGGCGTCGACACGCCGCTCCGGGTGCTCTCCCTCGCCGGGTACTGCGCGCTGATGATCGCTCCGGCGCTCGTGCTCCTCGTGCTCCGACTCGTGGCGGCCCCGCTCGTGCAGCGTCCGCTGGAGCGCTTCGCCGCCTGGATGGAGCGGACGGGCGCGGAGAACACGGCGTGGATCATCGGCATCATCGGCTTCCTCATCGCCCGCTCGGCCGCGACGGAGCTCGGACTCTTCGACGCGTTCCTCTGACCGCGTGACCGGCGACGACGAAGTAGGCTCGTCGGGTGCGTCTCGTCATCGCCCGCTGCTCGGTCGACTACACCGGCCGACTCAACGCCCATCTTCCGCTCGCCACCCGCCTGCTCGTGCACAAGGGTGACGGGAGTCTGCTCGTGCACTCCGACGGCGGCAGCTACAAGCCGCTGAACTGGATGAGCCCGCCGTGTGTGCTCGCGACCGAGGAACCGGGCGAGGAGGAGGCCGGCGCCGGCGTCGTCGAGGTGTGGCGCGTGACCCACAAGAAGACCGGCGATGCCCTCCGCGTGCAGATCTACGAGGTCATCCACGACTCCAGCCACGAGCTCGGGATCGACCCCGGTCTGCAGAAGGACGGCGTCGAGGCCGACCTGCAGCGCCTGCTCGCGGAACAGGTGGACCGCGTCGCCGAGGGCGCCACCCTGGTCCGTCGCGAGTACCCCACGGCCATCGGCCCCGTCGACCTGCTCGTGCGCGACGCCGACGGCGCGGCGATCGCGGTCGAGGTCAAGCGCCGCGGCGACATCGACGGCGTGGAGCAGCTCACCCGCTACCTCGAGCTCCTGGGTCGAGACCCCCACCTCGCCCCGGTGCAGGGCGTGTTCGCCGCCCAGGAGATCAAGCCGCAGGCCCGCGTCCTCGCCGAGGATCGCGGCATCCGCTGCCTCGTGCTCGACTACGACGACATGAAGGGCATCGAGTCGGGCATCCCCCGCCTCTTCTGACCTCAGCGCGTCGAGACCAGGCGCGGCCGCGGACCCTCCAGCCGTGCGATCGCGATCTTCACCTCGGTGAGCTCGTGCTCGATCCGGTCGAACTTCGCGTCCTGGGCCGCGAACCTCGCGTCCACCGCGGCGAACCGCGTGTCCATCCGACCGATCATCCAGCCGAATCCGCTGATGATCGCGACGAGAGTCGTCGCGGCCGTCGCCAGCATCGTGATGACTTCCACCGACACGTACATGCCCCCATTCTCACCCGTGATCCCGCGGCTGTCACGACTCTAGATCGGCGTGAAGGGCCTTCCCGCGTTCGGTGGAGAAACCCGTTTCGTGCACACCTGTGCAGGACGGGCGGGCACCCGTTCGCGGGACCCTAGGCTGGAGGCATGCCCTCTTCGCCTTACTCGTGTGTGCTCTGGGACGTCGACGGGACCATCGTCGACGCCTCGGTCGGGATCCTGCGTCGCCTGAACATCGCCCTGACGCACTTCGGCCACCCGGCGCCGACGCGCGAGGAGCTCGTGCACTGGATCGGCCCTCCCATGTTCCAGTCCTTCCAGGACCAGGCCGGGATGACACCGGAGCAATCGACCGAGGCTGTGGCGTTCTACCGCACCCTCGGCAAGGCCGACGGGTACACGACCGACGTGCAGACGTACCCCGGGGTCGCCGAGCTGATCCACGACCTGCACGCGGCGGGCGTCCCCCAGGCGACGGCGAGTTCGAAGCCGGAGAATCAAGTCGACGCCCTGGTGGATCACTTCGGACTGCGGCCGTCGTTCCTCACGACCGTGGGCGCCACGCCGGACGAGGCCACGCTCGCGTCCAAGACCGACATCGTGGCCGAGGCGCTGCGACGGCTGCGCGCGCTCGGTGCCGACACCTCCCGCCCGGTCCTCGTCGGCGACCGGCACCACGACGTCGAGGGCGGTCTCGCCAACGGCGTGCCCGTGATCTTCGTCGGCTGGGGCTTCAGCGACCCGCACGAGGGCGACGACGCGGCGTTCCGCGTCTCGACCGTAGACGAGCTGCGCGCACTCCTGCTGCCCTGACCGGCTCCAGGGCCGTCAGGGAAGACGAAACTCCCCGCCGGGTCAGCGCCTGCGCGTGGATCCGACGGGGAGTTCCCGGTGTTGCTTCCGCCTCAGACGGGGCGGATGTTCTCTGCCTGCAGGCCCTTGGGACCCTGCGCCACATCGAACTCGACCCGCTGGTTCTCTTCGAGAGAGCGGTAGCCGGATGACTGGATGGCGGAGTAGTGCGCGAAGACGTCAGCGCCTCCGTCGTCGGGGGAGATGAAGCCGAAGCCCTTCTCCGAGTTGAACCACTTGACCGTGCCCTGGGTGCTCATGTACTGCCTGTTCTGCTGATGTAGAAGCCGACGCAGGGGTGCACCGACATCGCTAACGCTAGTGGAGGGGACCCCCGGCGGAATAGCCGTTGCGAGAAGGTAATCCAAATGTTGCATGAGCGGACGCGCCCGGAAAATGGTGTGGCCCTCACCGCGGGGGGAGCGATGAGGGCCGAAGACGACCGGAGGGTGCGTCAGAAACAGCCTAACCCCTCCGCGCGCTTCTTGTCCCCCTTTTGGGGGACAAATTTGAAAATCTTCGTGGCGGACGGCCGGGTAGCGGCCCTCTCGAGGAGTTCATTGGGGACTGAACTACTCGAGAGGGCCCAATCGCATGCACGGATCGCCCGGCCCGTGGGGAGGGCCTCCGCCTCCTGGGGAGAGGCGTAGACGATCGATCCCCTTGCATGCACTTTCACCATAGGGGAGGACGCGATCTCCCGCCATGGACCTTGACAGACGCAGGGGTAGCCTGATTCGGTGACCATGCTGAACAAGGACATGACGCTCTGCATCTCGCTGTCCGCGCGGCCGAGCAACAACGGCACGCGCTTCCACAACCACCTGTACGAGGCCCTCGGTCTGAACTGGATCTACAAGGCGTTCGCGCCGACCGATCTGGCGCAGGCCATCGCGGGGGTGCGCGGCCTCGGCATCCGCGGGTGCGCGATCTCGATGCCCTATAAAGAGGACGTCATCGCGCTCGTCGACCGCATGGACCCCTCGGCACAGGCCATCGACTCCGTCAACACGATCGTGAACGACGACGGCGTCCTCACGGCCCACAACACCGACTATTCGGCGATCGCGCAGCTGATCGCGGAGAACGACCTCGACCCGGCGTCGTCGGTCCTCCTCCGGGGTTCGGGCGGCATGGCGAAGGCGACGGCCGCCGCGTTCCGCGACGCCGGCTTCACGGACGTGACCATCGTCGCCCGGAACGAGACGGCGGGCCGCGCCCTCGCCGAGCTGTACGGGTTCGCCTGGCGCGCCGAGGTCGGAGACGCGAGGGCCGACGTGATCGTGAACGTCACCCCGCTCGGCATGGCCGGAGGTGCGGAGGCCGACACCCTCGCCTTCCCGGAGCCGGCCATCGACGCCGCCGCGGTCGTGTTCGACGTCGTCGCGCTGCCCGCCGAGACGCCGCTCATCGCGGCCGGGCGCGCTGCAGGCAAGGCCGTGATCTCGGGAGCCGAGGTCGCGACTCGACAGGCGCTGGAGCAGTTCGTCCTCTACACCGGCATCCGCCCCTCGGCGGAGCAGGTGCGCGCCGCCGAGGAGTTCATGCGCGCCGGAGCCTGATGCGCAGAGCCCGCGTCAGGAGGCGCGGCCCTCGGCCAGGTAGCCGAGACGGTGCAGCGTCTCCGCATTCCGCCAGCGGAGCATCGGCGTGGTCAGGAACCGGGGCAGGATCGTGGCCGGGCCCTTGACCGGCTCCTCATCGATGCGCACCTGGCATCCGCTCGGGGTCGTCCGCGCGCGGATCGTCACCTGCGCCTCTCCCACCGGCCAGCCGCGCGCCCGCATGACCGCACGGTGCGGCGGGTGCCACTCCACCAGTTCGGTGGTGTCGTCCAGGAGCGTGGGCCACGTGCCGACCGAATGGTGCAGCTGGGCCCCGGCCGCGGGCCAGGAGTCGTCCACGTCGCGCATACGGGAGGCGCCGACCACCCACGCGGGGTAGAGCCAGCCGCTCGCCAGCACGCGGAACACGTCATGGGTGGTGCACGTCAGGTCGCGGGTGTTGGTGGCCATGGTTCCTCCGTTCCGACCTCATCCTGCGCGCCCCGGAAGACGGTCGGACAGGTGCTTGACATCCGCAGAGCCGACCGTCCGGCTAGCACAAACGTCTCGAGGATGCTTCCCCCTGGGCCCCGTCGAGATCCCGTGTCAGGGTCGCATCATGCTTCAGCGACTGACTTCCCGACTGTCCGACGGTGTCGACGCGGTCCTGCACGAGGACTCGCCGTCGCTGCTCACCCGCGGCTACGACTTCGGCGAGCACATCTGGCGTCGAGCCCGCCCCGGCGCCCGGTCGGCCCCGATGCGCCTCCTCGGGCACCCGGCGGCCTTCGTCCGCGGTGCCGAGGGGGTGGAGCTGTTCTGCGACGAGAGCCGCATCGCCCGCGCCGGCGCCATGCCGGGGATCGTCCGCGAGCCCCTGTTCGGGCACGGGTCCGTGCACGCGCTCGACGGCACCGCCCACCGCCACCGCAAGGCCACCTTCGTCGAAGCCGCGTACGAGGATGCGCAGGTCCAACGGCTCACACCGTTCCTCGAACGGGAGTGGGCGGCCGAGCGTGAGGACTGGCGTGCCGGCGGCACCCGCAGCGCTTACGACGCGGCCGTCGGCGCCTTCGGGCGCGCCATGATGCGCTGGGCCGGACTGCCGGGGACGGCGGCGGCGCAGACCCGCTGGGCCGCGCGCCTCGCGCAGATCGTGGACGGGTTCGGCGCCCCCTACTCCCCCGCCTACGTCGAGGCCTTCGCGAACCGGATCTTCTCGGACCGGCACGCGCGTCGCCTCATCGAAGCCGTCCGCGCCGGCGATCTGACGGCACCGGAGGGCACCGCGCTCGCCCTGTGGGCCGCGCATCGCGACGAGAACGGCGAGCTGCTGCCCGCCCGGGTCGCCGGGGTCGAGCTGCAGAACAGCATCCGTCCGATGATCGCCGCCGCGCGGTTCGTGGCCTTCGCCGCGAAGCAGCTGCACGACCACCCCGAGTGGCGTACCCGGATCGCCGCCGAGACCGCCGAGCGGGGATCGCTCGTGGGTGGAACGCTCGCGACGATGTTCGCGCAGGAGGTGCGGCGGACCGGACTGTTCGTGCCGATGCTGCCTGGTCGCACCGTCGCCGAGGTCGAGATCGACGGCGTCACGATCCCGGAGGGCGGCCGGGTCGTCCTCGACATCCTCGGCACGAACACCGACGAGCGGTCGTGGTCCCACCCGGAGCGCTTCGCCCCCGAGCGGTTCACCGATGTGGACGACTACGAGGAGATCACGACCTTAGTCCCCCAAGGCGGGGGCGACGTCGCCACCGGTCACCGCTGCCCCGGCGAGAAGCTCGTCATCGCCGGGCTCTCCGCCGCCGTCGCCGTCCTGAGCGACCCGGAGCTGACGGTGCTCGACGAGGGGCTCGACGTGAATCGCCGCCGCCTGCCCACCAAGCCCACGTCCGGAGCGCGGGTGCGCGCCGCCGCTTCCGGGCGCGGCTGCCCGTTCCACTGAGTCCCGGGGTCGCACGTCGTCCAGGGCCTGTCAACCGGGTGGCCATGCTGCGGCGCGCCCGAGAGCGTGGAGGGACGACGGACATCGAGACGTGGAGGACATGATGAAGGCACTCACCTGGCAGGGCAAGCGGAACGTGACGGTGGAGGAGGTCGCCGACCCGGTGATCCAGCAGCCGGCGGACGCCATCATCCGGATCACCTCGTCGGCCATCTGCGGCTCCGATCTGCACCTCTACGAGCTCCTGGGGCCGTTCCTCGACCGTGGAGACATCCTCGGACACGAGCCGATGGGCGTCGTGGTGGAGGTCGGTGCGAACGTCACGAAGCTGAAGCCGGGCGATCGCGTGGTGATCCCCTTCACCATCGCCTGCGGCGTGTGCTTCTTCTGTCTCCGCGGGCTGCAATCGCAGTGCGAGACGACCCAGGTGCGCAAGTACGGCAGCGGCGCGGCGCTCTTCGGCTACACCAAGCTCTACGGCCAGGTCCCCGGCGGGCAGGCGGAGTACCTCCGCGTGCCGCTGGCTGACTACAACCACATCCCGGTCGCGCCGGACCTGCCCGATGAGCGCTACCTCTTCCTCAGCGACATCCTGCCGACGGCGTGGCAGGGCGTGGAGTACGCGCAGCTCCCCGAAGGCGGCACCCTCGCGGTGATGGGCCTCGGACCCGTCGGACAGTTCGTCAGCCGGATCGCCCGCCACCGCGGCCACCGCGTCATCGCGGTCGAACCGGTGGCGGAGCGGCGCGCGATGGCCGAGCGGCACGGCATCGAGACGCTCGATCTCACCGACACGGCCGTGGAGGAGATCCGCGATGCCACGGAAGGCCGTGGCGCCGACGCCGTGGTGGATGCGGTGGGGCTGGAAGCGCACGGCAACAGCGGAGTGGAGTTCCTGCAGAAAGCGGTGGGCCTGCTGCCCGATCCCGCAGCGCGGCAGATGCTCGACAAGGCCGGTGTCGACCGGCTCGCGGCGGTGTACGCCTCGATCGACGCCGTCCGCCGAGGCGGCACGGTCTCGCTGAGCGGCGTGTACGCGGGCGACGCCGACATCCTGCCGATGAAGACCCTGTTCGACAAGCAGATCAGCCTGCGGATGGGGCAGTGCAACGTGAAGAACTGGATCGACGACATCCTTCCCCTCGTCGAGGACCCATCCGACCCGCTCGGCGTGATGGATCTGACGACGCATCACGCGGCGCTGGAGGACGCCCCGGAGCTGTACCGGACGTTCCAGGAGAAGAAGGACGGCTGCATCAAGGTCGTGCTGCACCCCTCCGGCGCCTGACGGGCCCGTCGAGGGGCCCCGGAGCAACCCGGGTTGACAGGGCTTCGGCAAGCAACGTAGGTTGACAGCATGGAGTCCCTCGACATCGCCCGCACCGCGGCGGACACGACCGATCCGCGTGCCGGGCTGCGCGCCGTGGCCTCGCTGCGGAGCCTCGCCGACGCCCTCGAGCTGCGTCAGGTGGAGGCCGCGCTCCGCGCCGGAATGAGCTGGCAGACCATCGCGGATGCCCTCGGCGTCACGCGGCAGGCCGTGCACAAGAAGCACAGCCGCCGCATCGATCCGAGCATCCCGGTGCCGCGGAGGAACGCATGAGCCGGTTCACGCAGGCGGCTGCCACCATGCACACGCTGTCGCTCGCGGCGATGGAGGAGGCGTCGCGCCTCGGCGTGCACGACGCGGACATCGATCATCTGCTGCTCGCTCTCACGCTCGATGCGGACACCGGCGGGCAGGTGCTCCGGAGGGCCGGGATCCGCCTCGATACCGCCCGGGCGGCCGTCGAGGCGCAGCACGCGGGGCAGCTCCTCGCCATGGGGATCGATGCCCCGGCGGTGGGTCCGGGTCGCATCGTCTTCCACGAGACCGACGGCTACGACTGGACCGAGCGTGCCCTCGCGGTGCTCCGAGCCGCATCCCAAGGAGGTCGCCGCGGGGACTCCGCCGCCGTACTTCGCGCCCTGCTCGCGGAACCCAGCGGCCTGATCGCCGCCATCCTCGGCCGGCTGGCCGTGACGGAAGACGACCTCACGGCCCAGCTCGACGAGGTCGAAGGCACCGCGCGCTCCCCTCAGCCGGGCCGAAAGCCGGCCGCCGGGGGGATCACCGGGTCCCGCTCGATGTTCGTGCCGGCCGCCGACGCCGAGGTCCGGGCGGTGCTCGCCGATCCTGAACGGCTCCCGGAGTGGGAGCAGAGCGTCGCCGGCGTCCTCCCCGCCGGGAGTGACGGCCCCTGGGAGGCGTTCGCCCCGACGACATCGCCGGACGGACGACCCCTGCGCCGCAAGCCCGAATTCCATCGCCTCTGCGTGATCCGGGACGAAAAGGACGGGGCGCTCACCTGGCGCTTCGAGTACCCCGACGCGCCCCATGCGAATCCGCGCACCCTCACGATGGCACTCGAACCGGCCGCGGGAGGGACGCAGCTCCGCGCGACGATCACGTGGGAGACCGGGCCCCGCGGTCCGGTGCGACGGGCACTGCAGGCACCGCTGCGTCCGCTCTGGCGCGGCCTCGTCTTCATCCAGCTCGCGCAGGTGGAGAGCGGGATCACCCGCCTCTTCCGCTGAGCGCCGGCTCAGGCGCCCTCGTGGCGCGGACCGACGCCCGGCTCCTTGCTGTGGGTCGACTCGTAGGCGGGCTCCGGCGGGTTCTTCGACGACGGGTCGACGCGGGCCGCGTTTCCGGCACCGGCGTCCGCACCGGCGCCACCGGCGGGCACGTCCTGCAGGGCGTCGGGGTCGTCGCCGCCCCGTTCGGCGAGATGCGCCGCGACGCCCTCGCGGGACGGTTCCTCGTCGGAATCGACGTCGTCCTCCTCCGCGAGCCGCAGAGCCTCCTCCGACAGCAACGGCTCGTCCGGGTACATGAAGGCTTCCGGATTCGACATGACGCGCTCCTCTCGTAGCGGGGACTCCAGAGTGCGTCGGATCCGCGCTGAGGACAAGGCCCGTTGACAGGTCGCCGTCGCCCCGGTAGCCCCGGTGGGCGCGGCGGAGCACCGCCACCCCCACCGGGCCGGAGTCCTCAGCTCTTCGCGCCCTTGCGAGGCTTGAGGAACTCGTCCGGGGCGTTCTTCGCGCGCTTCGCCGCCCGCTTCTCCTTGAGCGAGAGCTGCGGCGCCTTCTTCCCTGCGCGACCCGGTGTGGACTTTCCTGACATAGCGCTTCCCCTTTGTGACTGGCTGGCGTAACCCCCGACCATACCCGGAAGCACAGGGAAGTCAAATTTCCCGCTGAACGGGAGAAAAACGCACGCGGCAATCGCTCAGGACCCCACCCGGCGTGCGGACGATTCGGCACTTCTTTTGAATGACTAAAAATAACGTGGTACCGTCGGAGGACAGCAACCGGCCAGGCCGACCGCTCCGCACGCCCCTCACCGGGCCGCCGGCGGAGCGCGCGCCACCGCACCACGCGCACCGACCCCGGGGAGACCACCCCGCCGTCCGACGTGCGCCTCGCGAGGGACCCCCGTCCCTCGGCGCGAGCCTGCCCATCCGCCCCGAGAGAGGAACACGCATGCCAGAGACACGACCCACTGATCAGCGAAGGACGGGGTTCACCTCGATGCCGCACGCCCTCGGCCGCGGCGGCCGCGAGGACATCGTCTGGGAGGCGCTCGAGCGGGTGGACGGCAAGCCGGCGCCCGCGATCGGCGTCATGCAGGCGGCGATGGGCACGGAGGCGCAGATCCGCCTCACCGCGGACGTGATCCGCGCCTACCTCGATGCCCAGGGCCTTCGGGACACCCGGGAGTGGGCGGCACGCCAGGGCGGTGCCGCATGAGGCGCCGGCTCCGCACGGAGACCCAGGAACACGCCGACACCGTCCTCCGCCTGCAGCCGGCCGAGCTCCATGACACGGCGCCGTTCACCCCCGGGGACGACCGCTTCGTCGCCGAGCTCGCCTCCCCCGGCCTCGGGGCGTGCTCGTTCGTCCTCGGCCCGCAGGGCACGCCTGCGCCCGCGTGGATCGTGCTCGACTACGGCGACGGGCAGCAGCGCCGGTGGCGGCGCGCGCGGCGCGCGGGCGGTCGACACTTCTTCGCGCTCGTGGAGGACACGGCGAGCGCGGGGTACATCACAACTGTTGCCTGAGGCAACTTTGAGGCGTACCCTGGACACATGACCACCGGCGAAGACGTCGCCGGCATCCACCTGGCCCTCGTCCGGGTGGTGTCGGAATGGAGTGAGAGCGACCTGCAACGTCAGGTCGCCGAAGCCGTCGACGTCGCCCTCGATCCGTCCGCCATCCGCGCGCTCTACCTGCTCGGGATGAACGGGGGTGCGATGGGCTTCGGCGACCTGGCCGCGCACGCGACGCTGTCGCGGCCGACCACGTCGAAGCTCGTCGCCCGCATGGCGACGCACGGCGTCGTGGACCCCGTGCGCTCGGGACGCACGGTCGAGGTCCGCCTGACGGACGCGGGCCGGACGGCCTATGCGCGCCTGGTCGAGGCCGGCCATCGCATGGTCGACGATGCGCTCGCAGGCTGGTCACCGGACGAGATCGACGGATTCCGCCGCCAGCTCGGCCGCTTCGTCACCGCACTGTCCGGCACGCCGCCGGTCGTGTCCATCAAGGAGGAAACCTCATGACCCGCACCTATGTCGTCACCGGATCGGCATCCGGCATCGGCGCCGCCACCGCCGAACTGCTCCGCTCTCAGGGCCACACCGTCATCGGCGTCGACCTCGCCGGCGTCGAGGTCGACGGAGATCTGTCCACCCACGAGGGGCGGCTGACCGCGGCGAGCGCCGTGGTCGAGGCGGCCGACGACGGGATCGACGCCGTCATCGCCTGCGCCGGCATCTCGGCTCCGATCTCGAAGACGGTGTCCATCAACTTCTTCGGCGTGACGGAGTTCCTGACCGCGCTGCAGCCCACGCTGAGCCTGGCCGACGCACCCCGCGCCGCCGTGGTGTCGTCGATGGCCTCGCTGCAGCCGGTGTCGCCCGAGCTCGTCGACGCCGCCCTCGCCGGCGACGAGGCGCGCGCGATCGAGATCGGCGACCGCCTGGCCGCGACGCCCGAGGCCGGGTTCCTCAACTACTCGTCCAGCAAGCGCGCCCTGTCGCGCTGGGTCCGTCGCGAGAGCGTCACCCCGGCGTGGGCGGGAGCGGGCATCCCGCTGAACGCCGTCGCCCCCGGTACCGTCACCACGGCGATGACGGCCGGCCTGCTCGACTCGCCCGAGGGCCTGGCCATGGTGGATGCCGCCGTGCCGATGCCGCTGAACTACCACCAGCCGGCGTCCTCCATCGCCGAGCTGCTCGTCTGGCTGACCAGTCCGGCCAACACCCACATGGCGGGGCAGACGATCTACTGTGACGGCGGGGCCGACGCGGTGCTGCGCGGCGACGACATCTGGTCCTGGAACGACGCCCCGCAGGGCTGAGTCCGGCTCTGCTCAGCCGCTGTTCCGGGAGCGCGGGTATCCTCGAGGTGTCTCCGGCACCCGGAGCAGCGGACGAGGGAGCAGTACCCGCACACGACGACTGACTCATGAAGGAGTCCGTCATGATCCAGTCGTTCATCACCCGCACCGATGTGCTGCGCGTGGCGCTGGGGTGGGGGGCGTTCGCCGCCCTGCTCGCCCTGCACCCGCTGCTCGCGCCGCCCGTGCCCGGGCCGCTCCTGGTGGTGGCCCTCCTCGCGATCGTCGCCGTCATCCTCGTGTGCGCCTTCGGGGTCGTGAAGCAGGCCGAGGCCCTCGCCCACCGACTGGGCGACCCCTACGGCTCTCTGGTGCTGACGCTGTCGATCGTGCTCATCGAGGTGATCCTCATCTCGGCGGTCATGCTCGGACCGGGCGAGCACGCCACGATCGCGCGCGACTCGGTCATGGCCGTGTCGATGATCATCCTCAACCTCGTGATCGGTCTGGCCCTCCTCCTCGGCGGCCTCCGCCATCGGGGGATGGCGCACAACCGCACCGGCACGTCCGCGTACCTGTCGATGCTCGTGGTCCTCGTCGCCCTGGCGTTCGGGCTCCCCGGCCTCATCGGCGACAACGGTGCGTACACGATCGGCCAGGAGATCCCGATCATCGTGCTCACCCTCGCCCTCTACGCGTTCTTCCTGTTCCGGCAGATGGGTGCGCAGGCCGATGACTTCACCGAGGTGGACGAGCGGCTGCGACCGGTCCGTGCGGCGGAGAGGGAAGAACCCCGGACCCCCATTCGCGAGGTGCTCGCGGCCCACCGCGTCGAGGTGCTGACCCGCCTCGTGCTCCTCGTCGTCACGGTCGTCCCGATCGTGCTGCTCTCGCACGACATGGCGGCCCTGCTCGACGATGGTCTCGGCCGGCTCGGCGCTCCGATCGCCCTGGCGGGACTGCTGATCGCGGGCATCGTGTTCCTCCCCGAGTCGATCACCTCGATCCGCGCCGCCCTGAACGGAGAGGCGCAGCGGGTGAACAACCTCTGCCACGGCGCGCTCGTCTCGACGGTCGGCCTGACCATCCCGGCGGTCCTCCTGATCGGCATGCTCACCGGCCAGGAGGTGGTGCTCGCCGAGTCGCCGGCGAACCTCCTCATGCTCGCCGTGACGCTGCTGCTCTCGCTGACGACGTTCGCGGCGAAGCGGGTCACCGCGATGCACGGCGCGGCGCACCTGGCGACCTTCGCCGTCTACGTCCTCATCCTCTTCAGCTGAGCCGCCTCAGCGGGTCAGCTCGGCATGGACGGGCTTCGGGATGAAGAGGGAGAACGTCAGCGCGCCGGCGAGCACGACGGCACCGGTGAGGAGCGCGGCGACGTAGCCACCCGCCGCGTCCCCGCTGCCGCCGAACGACGTCTGGGCCGCGTAGATCACGACGAAGCTCAGCCCGGCCCCGAGGTTGATCGCACCGGTGTTCAGCCCGGGGAGGGAGCCCGGCTTCTCCGTGGGCGACAGCACGACCCCCAGGCCGTTCAACATGATGTTGCCGATGCCGGCGTAGGTGATGCCGGCGGCGACCGAGAGGAACAGCAGGATGATCCGCGACGAGGTTCCGACGTTCGCGACCATCAGCACGAGCACCACGATCGTGCCGACCAGCCCGATCCGCAGCATCGCCCGGTAGCCCACCGTCGCGGCGAGCCGTCCGGTGAGGGGTCCCATCAGCAGGCCCGCCAGCGCGTACGGCATCAGGATCCAGAACGACACCTCCTCCGCGCTCATCGCGAGTCCCATCGCGGTGTCCTGCGCCAGTGCAGGGACCACGCCGTTCATCACCGCGAAGATCCCGGAGAGTGTCAGCAACGATGTCGCGGAGAGCGCCCAGGTGGCACGCTGCTTCAACTGGGCGGGCGAGACGAGCGGGTCCCGCAGCGCACCCTCGAGCTTCCAGAACGCGAGGAAGGACACCACGGAGACGACGGCCAGCACGACCACCAGGAGCACGTCCGCCTCTGCGAGCTTCCCGAGCTCGTTCAGGGCGATGAGCATCGATCCGACGGAGACGACCAGGAGCAACGACCCCCACCAGTCCATGCGCGGGCGGTCCTCCGCCATCGTCTCCGGGGCGAGAAGGCGCACGACGAGTGCCGCGACCACAGCGACGCCGGCCATGGTCCAGAAGATCGAGGCGAAACCGTGGTTCGTGGCGAGGTAGCCGCCGAGCAGCGCGTCGCCGCCGGCGATCCCGCCGTTGACGGCTGTCACGACGCCGAGCAGGGTGCCGTACATCTTCGGGTCGCTGACGGCCGCGCGCAGCATGATCAGACACAGCGGGACGACGGGACCGGAGACACCCTGGATGAGGCGGCCGACGAAGAGCATCGGGACGTTGGTCGCGAGCGCCGCGACCACGCAGCCGACCGCCATCACCACGAGCATGCCGACGAGCACCCGGCGCCGTCCGATGAGGTCGCCCAGCCGCGGGAGGAAGAGGGTGAACAGGGCGGCGGCGGTGAAGAACACCGTCTGGGTGGCGGCGATCTCGGAGGCCGTCGCGTCGAGCTCGCGCTCCATCGTGACCAGCGCCGGGCTGAGCATGCTCGCGTTGAGCTGGAACGCGAGGCAGGCCGCGAGGAGGGCGACCATCAGGGGCGCGACGGCCGTTCGGGGCCGGAGGGCGGTGGTGTGCATGTCGTACTCACTTCTTCGTGTCGGTGCGGGGGCGCCGGAATGCGTAATCCTTTACGCGCGGCTTATCTTGGGAGTCGAGGCGCCGATGTCGGTGCCCGTCGGGAGTCGAGGTGCGGATGAGGAAGCCGTCGGTGACGCTGCACGATGTGGCAGCCGCGGCCGGGGTGTCGATCGCCACGGTGTCCCGCGCGCTGAACGGCAAGGAGCGCGTGTCCGGAGCCACCGCGGAGCATGTGGCGCGGGTGGCCGAGCAGCTCGGCTACCGGGTCAACCTCATCGGCCGCGGTCTGCGCGAGGGCACGGGCGCGACCATCGGCGTCGTCGTCCCGGTGATCAGCAACCCGTTCTACGGCGAACTCGTCCACCGGCTCGAGGACCACCTGCAGCGTCGCGGGTTCGATCTCGTCATCGCGGACTCGCACGGCGATGTCGACCGCGAGCGCGCCCGCCTGCGCATGCTCGTCGAGCGCCGTGTCGAGGGGGTCTTCGTCGTTCCGTCCGACGCGGAGCTGTCCTTCGACGCCGTCGCCGACACCGCCCAGCGGCTCCCGCTGGTCCAGGTCGACCGGCGGGTGCTGGACCTCGATGCCGACTTCGTCGGGGTGGACAACGATCATGGCATCGGGCTCGCCGTCGACCATCTGGCCTCCCGCGGCGCCTCTCGCATCGTCCTCGTGTCGGGCAACGACGTGACGTCGGTCGGCCGCGAGCGCCGCGCCGCGTTCGAGTCGATCGTCCGTGCGCGGTCGCTGCCGGTGGAGGAGAACGTGTTCGGCGAGTACCTTCTCTCCTTCGGAGAGTCCGCCGTCGCGCGGCTGCGGGCCCGCGGTCCGCTTCCCGATGCGATCGTCGCGGGGGACGACCTGGTCGCCGCGGGCGCGATCGCCGCGTTGAAGCGCGCAGGCCTGCGCGTCCCGGGCGACATCCTCATCACAGGGTTCGACGGCACCATGCTGGCGGACGTGTGCGAGCCGCGGCTCACGACCGTGGTCCAGCCGTTCGACGAGCTCGCCGCGGAAGCGGTGGAAGCGCTCGTGCGGCGGATGGACGATCCGGAGACGCCATACGCCCTGCGGCGCGTGACGCCGACTCTGCGCGTGGCGGAGTCGACGTCTCCCCCGCCGGGCGCGTGATCGTCAGGCCAGCGCTGCGACGGCATCCGTCACCAGATTCCAGAAGGCCGGCACGTCCAGGGTCAGCGCGATGTCGGCGTTGGGCTCCTTGCCCAGCATGTCGTGGAGGTCGACGCAGGTCGCACCGGCCGTGAACTCGCCCGCCGTCTCGATGTCGACGTGGCAGCGCTGCACGGTGGCGACGGCGCGATCGATCGCGATGGCGACGGTGATCGGGTCGTGCAGCGGCCCCTCCGGCATCCCCTCGGCCCGGTCGTACGACGCGGAGAAGAAGCGCAGCAGCTCGACACCGAACGCCGCCGTGCGGTTGCCGACCGCCGCGATCCGCTGCACGACCTCCTCGGTGATGAGGGCCTGATGGGAGATGTTGAGTCCGACCATGGTGAGCGGCAGACCGGACGCGAACACGACCGCAGCCGCCTCGGGGTCGGCCCAGGCGTTGAACTCGGGGTAGGCGCCGACGTTGCCGCGCCCGGTCGATCCGCCCATCCAGATGATCTCCTTGATGTTGCGGGCGGCCTCCGGGTACTGCTGGAGCAGCAGCGCGATGTTCGTCAGGGGGCCTGTGGGGATCACCGTGATCGGCTCCGCGGACGCGTTCAGGGTCTCCGCGAGGAAGTCGACGGCGTGCCGGGGGTCGAGCGGCACCGTGGGCTCGGGGAGGACGGGTCCGCCGAGGGCGTTGTCGCCGTGGATCCAGGCCCCCGGCGTGAGCTCACGGCGAAGCGGCTTGTCGGCCCCCGCCGCGACCGGCACGCCGGTCACGCCCGCGACCGTGAGGGCGATCTGGGCATTCCTCGTGGTGTGCTCCAGGTAGCCGTTGCCGCCGACGGTGGTGACGCCGCGGAGGTCGATCTGCTCGTTCCCGGCCGCCAGCCAGATGGCGAAGACGTCGTCGTGGCCGGGGTCGCAGTCGAGGAGGACGGGGACGGGCATGGGGTGCTCCTTTGCAATCGGGTGTGCGTAAACGTTTACACTCTTTCTCATGAACGTCAAGCCGGACGCCGTCCTCGCCCCCGCCCTCGTCGTCGTCGGAAGCGCGAACGTCGACCTCACCGCCTTCGTCGACCGGCTCCCGACCGCCGGGGAGACGGTCGCCGGGGGCCGACTCTCCCGCGACCTCGGCGGCAAGGGCGCCAACCAGGCCGTCGCCGCCGCGAAGCTGGGAGGGCGGGTCCGCATGGTGGGCGCGGTGGGGGCGGACGCCGACGGCGCCTGGATGCGCGAGGAGCTCGCGAGGGCCGGCGTCGACACCACCGATCTCCGCCAGGTCGCCGCACCCACCGGGACCGCGCTGATCGTCGTGGACGCCGAGGCCGAGAACCAGATCGCGGTGTGTCCCGGCGCGAACGAGCTCGTCTCCCCCGAGGGCGTCGCCTTCGCGCCGGACGAGGCCGTTCTGCTGCAGCTGGAGATCGCGCTGTCCGTCGTCGAGAACGTGGTCGCCCGCGCCGAAGGGTTCGTCGCGGTCAACGCCGCCCCCGCACGGCCCCTCCCTGACGCGCTGCTCGAGCGGGTGGATCTGTTCATCGTGAACGAGACCGAGCGCGAGCTGATGCCGGAGCTGGCGGATGCCGCACTCGTCGCCGTGACCTACGGCGCCGCGGGCGCGGCCCTGTTCCGCGGCGGCGAGGAGATCGCCCGGGCGGACGGCGTGCCCACCCGCGCCGTCAACACCGTGGGCGCGGGGGACGCCTTCTGCGCCGCGCTCGTGCTCGCCCTGCAGAGCGGACTCTCCCCGCGAGCGGCCCTGCAGACGGCCTGCGCGGTCGGCGCGGCCGCTGTCGCGGACCTCTCCTCGCAGCCGCCCTTCGAGCCGCTCGCGCGCTACGTGCCCGTGTCGTAGCGGCCCCGCGACCGGGATCGGGTCAGGACGCGGCGCCCGCTCCGCGCAGCGCGCAGCGGAGGTCGCTCGGCGGCACGAAGTCCGCGGTGAGGGACCAGTCGGCCTCCTCGCCGGCGGGGACCTCCACCGTCGCTTGACCGGACCCGACGACCGTGGCCGCATCGGTGGTGAAGAACACGGTCACGACGTAGGTCGCGTCCGCGTCCGTGGGATTGCCGACCACGCCTTCCGCCGTCCCGCCGTCGTCCTCCGTGGTGCAGGTCGTGATCTGGGTCCCGGCGCGCACCTCCGGGGCGTCCGGCACGTCCTCCGGCACGCTCGTCGCTCCGACGACCCCCTCGTCCTCACCGGGGATCTGCGGCGCCCCCTCCGCGGCCGTGCGCGTCGGGGCCGGCTCCTCGGCGGCGGGGGAGCAACCGCTGAGCAGGAGACCGAGGATCAGGATCGGTGCCGCGAGGCGCGAAGTGCTGCGGTGGCGTGTGGACATCATGGGCTCCTCCTTCGACCGGGATCGCCCGTGGCGGGTGGACGCACCCGCCACGGACGACGCTCGGTCAGCGCTGTTCCTGCTCTTCCTCTCGCCGTCGCACCCGCGTGAGGCCGAGACCCAGGCCGGCGAGGACCATCACTCCGCCCAGCAGCAGGCCGCCGGCGGCGAGCGTCCCACCCGTGACCGCGAGCCCGGTCGGCGGCGTCGGCACCACGCGGGTGACCGTCTGCGAGGTCGGCGGATCGATCGGCCCGCCCGGCGTGTTCCCGCTCACGGTTGCGACGTTGCGGACCTCACCGCGACGCACGTCGGCGGCATCGATGGTGTGCGGCGGCACGGTGCACGTCATCCGCTCCCCGGAGGCGAGGCTGGTCGCCGGGCAGGTCACCGGGCCCGCGGTCGGATCGGACACGACGATGTCGGAGACCGTCTGCGCCCCGATGTTGCTGACGACGATCGTCCACTCCACCCGGTCGCCGAGGTCGACGATCCCATTGCCGTTCACGTCCACGGTCGTCGCGCGCTTCTCGATCGCAAGCTCGTTCGTCCCGTCGAAGGGCACCTCGACGGTCGACGGCGGCGACACCGGCGGCGTGCCCGATGGCGGTGTGCCGGTGGCCGTGGCCGTGTTGGTCAGCCGGCCGGAGTCGACGTCCGCCTGCGTCGTCGTGTACGTCGCCGTGCAGGTCACGGTCTGCCCGGGGATGAGGCGCGCGGCCTCATCGGGGCAGGAGATGGCCGAGAGGTCGCCCTCTCCGGAGAACTCCGTCTCCTCGACCGCCACGTCGCTCAGCGTCACGTTGCCCGTGTTGGTCACGACGAAGGAGTACTCCAGCGTCTCCCCCACGGTGGTCATCACGGCCGGGGTCGCGGACTTCACGATGCTGACGCCCGGGGTCGGCAGCGCGGGGACGCGCGCCTCGGACGGCGGCGACACCGGGGGCTGCAGGTCCCCGGGCGGCACACCGGTCGCGGTCGCGGAGTTCGTCACCTGGCCGGCGTCGATGTCCTCCTGCGTCAGCACGTACGTCGCCGTGCAGATGAGCTGGGCCCCGGGGGCCATCGACGCGGTCCCGGCCGGGCAGTCGATCGCCGACAGCGCACCCGTCCCGGAGAAGTCGCCCTCGGTGATCGCGACATCCGTCAGCGTGACGTTGCCGGTGTTGGTCACGACGAAGGAGTAGGTGATGTCCTGGCCCACGACGTAGGCCGCCGCCGTGTCGGGGCTGGCCGACTTCACCACGGCGATCGCCGGGTTCCGGTCACCGGGGACCTCCACCGTCGACGGAGGCGTGAGCGGCGGTTCGCTGGTCGGCGGACCCGTCGGCGGCTCTCCTGTCGCGACGGCCGTGTTCGTGAGTCGCCCGGCATCCACATCCGCCTGCGTGACCACGTACGGCGCCGTGCAGGTCACGGACGCACCGGGGGCCAGCGAGGCCGCCGCGGCCGGACACGTGATCACCGGCGCGGTTCCCGTCCCCGAGAACGACACCTCGTCCACACCGACATCCGTCATCGTGACGTTGCCCGTGTTGGTGATGAGGAACGAGTACGTGATCGTCTGCCCTGCGGCGCTGATCCTCGTGAGGTCCGCGGTCTTCGCCACCGTGAGGGCCGGCGACCCGTCCGAGGGCACCTCGACCGTCGAGGGCGGCGAGACCGGCGGCTGCCCCGACGGCGGTGTCCCCGTGCCGGTAGCGGTGTTGGTGACGCCACCCGCATCGATGTCGGCCTGCGTCACGACGTACGGCGCGGTACACGTCACCTCCGCTCCCGGAGCGAGGGACTCCGCCCCCGCGGGACAGGTCACCACCGGCGCGGTGCCGGTGCCGGTGAACGAGACCTCGTCCACCCCGACATCCGTCAGCGTGACGTTGCCCGTGTTCGCGAGGAGGAACGAGTACGTGATCGTCTGGCCCGCCGCGGTGATCTCGGTGCGGTCGGCCGTCTTCGCCACGGTCAGCGCGGGAGCCGGGTCACCGGGGACCAGGACGGTCGACGGCGGCGACACCGGGGGCTCGCCCGAGGGCGGCGTGCCGGTCACGGTCGCGGTGTTCGTCACCCCGCCGCCGTCGAGGTCGGCCTGCGTCACCACGTACGGCGCGGTGCAGGTGACCTGGGCTCCCGGCGCGAGGGACGCGGCGCCCGCCGGACACGTCACGACCGGAGCCGTGCCGGTGCCGGTGAAGCCCGTCTCGTCCACCGTCACGTCCGCGATCGTCACATTGCCCGTGTTGGTGACCAGGAAGGAGTACGTGATCGTCTGACCCGCTGCGGTGATCGTCGACCGGTCGGACGACTTCACCACCGACAGGCCCGGCGACGGTTCCGACGGCACCTCGACCTCGGACGGCGGCGACACCGGCGGCTCCCCCGACGGCGGCGTGCCCGTGGCGGTCGCCGTGTTGGTCACTCCGCCCGCGTCGATGTCGGCCTGGGTGACGACGTACTCCGCGGTGCAGGTGACGTCGAGCCCCGGTGCGAGCGAGGACACCGCAGGCGGGCACTCGACCACCGGCGGAGTCCCCGTACCGGTGAAGGAGGCCTCCGTCACCTCGATGTCCGTCAGAGTGACGTTGCCGGTGTTCGCGACGACGAACGTGTAGGTGATCGTCTGGCCCGCGGCCGTGATCTCGGTCCGGTCCGCCGTCTTCGACACCGTCAGCCCCGGCGACGGCTCCGACGGCACCTCGACCTCGGACGGCGGCGACACCGGCGGCTCCCCCGACGGCGGCGTGCCCGTCACCGTGGCGGTGTTGGTCACCCCACCCGCGTCGATGTCGGCCTGGGTGACGACGTACTCGGCGGTGCACGTGACCTGCGCGCCGGGAACCATCGTGGCGGCACCCGCCGGACAGGTCACCACCGGGGCAGGACCCGTACCGGTGAAGGTGCCCTCCTCCACCGTGACGTCGCGCACCGTGACGTTCCCGGTGTTCGTCACGAGGAAGGAGTAGGTGATCGTCTGCCCCGCTGCCGTGATCTCCGTCCGGTCAGCGGTCTTCGTCACGGTCAGCGCCGGGGCCGGGTCGCCGGGGATCTCCACCGTCGTCGGCGGCGACACCGGTGGCGTCCCCGACGGCGGCGTGCCCGTCGCCGTCGCCGTGTTCGACAGCTGCCCGGCGTCGATGTCGGCCTGCGTCAGCGTGTACGTGGCGGTGCACTCGACCTGCGCCCCCGGCGCGAGCGATGCGGCCCCCGCGGGACACGTGATCGCCGACACCTCTCCCGAGCCCGTGAACGCCGTCTCGTCCACCGTCACGTCGGTGAGGGTCACGTTGCCCGTGTTCGTCACCACGAAGGTGTAGGTGATCTCCGTCCCCACCGTGTAGCCGGCGGCGGTGGAGGGATCGGCCGACTTCACGACCGTGATGCCGGGCGTCTGGATCGACGGCACCTCGACCTCCGACGGCGGCGACACCGGCGGCTCGAGGGTTCCGGGCGGGTCGCCCGTCACGGTGGCGGTGTTCGTCACGCCGCCTGCATCGATGTCGGCCTGCGTCACCTCGTAGGTCGCCGTGCACGTCACCTCAGCTCCGGGTTCGAGGGACGCGGCCGCTGCGGGGCAGGTGACGACGGGAGTCGCACCGGTACCCGAGAACGACACCTCGTCGACGGTCACGTCCGCGATGGTCACGTTGCCCGTGTTCGTCACGAGGAACGAGTAGGTGATGACGTCCCCCGCGGCGGTGATCTCCGTCCGGTCGGCCGTCTTCGCGACCGTGAGGGCGGGCGCGCCGGGCACCGTGACGATCGCCGTGGAGGGCGCCGACACCGGCGGTTCGAGGTCGCGGGGCGGCGTGCCCGTCGCGGTGGCGGTGTTGGTCACCTGACCCGCGTCGACGTCCGCCTGCGACGCCTCGTAGGACGCGGTGCAGGTCACCTGGGCGCCCGGAGCGAGTGCCGCCGCGGCGGCGGGGCAGGTGATCTCCGGCGCCGTGCCCGTGCCGGAGAACGCGGTCTCGGTCACGGTGATGTCGGTGAGGGTCACATTGCCCGTGTTCGTCACGAGGAAGGCGTAGTCCACGGTGGCCCCGGCGGCGGTGATCGTCGTCGGGTCGGCCGTCTTGACGAGGGTGATCGCGGGCGTCTCGTCCGCGGGGACGACCACGGTCGAGGGCGGCGACACCGGCGGCTCGCCCGTGGGCGGCTCGCCGGTCACGGTCGCGGTGTTGGTCACCCCGCCCGCGTCGATGTCGGCCTGGGTCACCACGTAGGGCGCGGTGCAGGTCACCTGCGCACCCGGGGCCAGGGAGGCGGCGGCCGCGGGGCAGGTGATGACGGGAGCGGTACCGGTGCCGGTGAACGACGTCTCCGTCACCCCGACGTCGTCGATGGTCACGTTCCCCGTGTTGCTGATGAGGAACGAGTAGGTGATCGTCTGTCCGGCCGCGGTGATCTCCGTGCGGTCCGCCGACTTCGCCACCGTGAGCGCCGGGGCGGCGGTGACGGGGATCTCGACCGTGGACGGCGACGACACGGGTGCCGCGCCCGTCGGCGGCGTTCCCGTCGCGCTGGCCGTGTTCGTGAGCGCCGAGGTGTTGTAGTCCGCGGCCGTCACGGTGTAGCTCGCGGTGCAGGTCACCTGCGCTCCCGGAACGAGGGATCCGGCGCCGGCGGGGCAGGTCACGTCGAGGGCTCCGGTGCCGGAGAAGGACTCCTCGTCGATGCTGACGTTCGTCAGGGTCACGTTCCCGGTGTTCGTGACGAGGAAGGAGTAGTCGATGGTCTGCCCGGCGCCGGTGATCGCGGTCGTCTCGGAGCGCTTCTCCAGCGAGATCGCCGGAGCCGGGTCCACCGGCACGCGCACGGTCGACGGCGGAGACACCGGAGGCGTCAGCGACCCGGGAGGCACACCGGTGGCGGTCGCCGTGTTGCTGACCGATCCCCCGTTCACGTCGGCCTGGGTCAGGGTGTAGCTCGCGGTACAGGTCGCCTGCGCGCCCGGGGCGAGCGGTGCCGTCGGACATACGGCCGCCGAGAGCGTCCCGGAGCCCGTGAACGCCGTCTCGTTCACCGCGATGTTCGAGACGGTCACGTTGCCCGTGTTGGTGACGATGAACGAGTAGTCGATCACCTGTCCGACCGTGAAGTCGTCCGGTCCGGACGGGGTCGCCGACTTCACGACCGTGAGCGCCGGGGTACGGGTCGTCGTGACCGTCGCGGTGCTCGGGTTGCTCTCCACGCCGGTGTTGGCCTCGGAGGTTCCGGTGGCGAGCGCGGTATTCGTCACCGTGCCCGCGTCGATGTCCGCCTGGGTCAGCGTGTACGCCGCCGTACAGGTGGTGTTCTGCCCCACGGCGAGCGTCGTCGCCGCACAGTTCACCGCCCCGAGCGTCCCCGTACCGCTGAACGCGGACTCGCGGATGCCGAGCCCCGAGACGGCGACGTTGCCGGTGTTCGTGACCGCGAACGGATAGGTCACCGTGTCCCCCGCCGCGCTGGCGGTGGTCGGCGTGACCGTCTTCGTCAACGCCAGAGAGGGCGCCGGAGCCGTGATCGTGACGGCGTAGTCCTCCACCTCACCCGGACCGCCCGTCCCCGTCGGCGTCGCCGTGGTCAACCCCGTCCCGCTCTGGATGCGGAATCGGGCGAACGTCTGCCCGCCCACCGTCTGCGAGGCGATGCCGGACCAGTTCAGTGTCACGGATGAGCCGTCCGCCGTGCCCGCGGGGACCGTCGCGGTGGCGCCCTCGTTCGCGTCGAACACGCCGTTGCGGTTGAAGTCGATCCAGCCGACCAGGGTTGCCGGCACTCCCGGCACCTTGTTCGACGCCAGCACCGACACCGAATAGGTGTTCGTCACGCTGGCCATGATCGGCCCGAACGACGCCACCCCCGTCTCGTCGTTGATGGTCTGGTTCGGGGCCGTGCCGCCGACCACGTTGTCGCCCGTCGCGTTCGCGCTGTACTGCATCGCCGTCTCGGCATCGGCCGACCAGCCCAGATACGTCGCCGCGTTCAGCTCCTGGGAGACCGAGCCGTAGCTGGCCGGCGCATCGCCGAAGTCGTCGGGGATGGTCGTACAGGAGGGGTTGAACCCGTCGATGCCCTCGCCACCGCTCTGCGCCCGGTAGCCGCGCACGACGATGTCGCTCGTCCCGGTGGTCCCGGCGGGGCCGCATCGAGGGGTCGGCGTGTTGAGGCCGCCGTTCGTGTTGAAGTTCTGCCCGGCGGTGAGGACGGTGGCGGAGGCCGCGAGGTCGATCCGCAGCTCCCCCGCGGCGGTGAAAGTCATCGGACGGCACGTGATCTGCACGGACGAGGGCCACCGCGCGCCGTTGTCGCCGACGAAGGTGGTGCCGGTGATGCGGTGTACGAAGGTGTTCGCCGGACACGTCGCCGTCTGCACGTTCCCGCGACCCTGGTCGTAGACCGGCCCCTCGATCCACGTGGGGTTAACCGTGGAGGTGATGACCCCCGCATTGCTCACGGTGATCGACGAGCACTGGAGGCTGAAGCGCGTGAGGATCGAGTTCGCTGAGGAGCCCGGCGCGTCCGCGGAGCGGTTCTCCGTCCGCACGGCCGTGAGGACGGAGTTCGCCGGGCACTCGGTGGGGGCGGTCAGATCCTTGTCCGACCCGACGACGGGTCCTTCATACGACACGCCGAGGTACAGCTGAGCCGGGTCGCCCGGGGCTGCTGTCGCGGGCACCACGGGCACGACGAGCGATCCCAGCACGAGTGCGAGCATGGTCGCCACCGCCCACGACGTCCGCGGTGATGACCGTGGCCGTCGTCGCGCTCTCCGATCCATCTTCTCTTCTCGACCAGACCGCGTGCGCAGAGAACCCCGCATGAACACTCCCCTGTCCAGATCCCGGCTCACCCGCTCCCCGAGCTGGGATACCGCCGAGGGTAAGGCGAGCGATCAGCGAACTCCAGGGCGACTTTCGTCCCCCCAGGATGAGGACTCAGGTCAGCGATCGGGGGTGGAAGGCGCCTCGAGTCGACGGCGCAGCGCCGTGGCGCGTTCCTCGAGTTCCGCGCGGATCTCGTGGGCGGCGAGCGAGCCACCGGAGAGGAAACCTGCCTCCAGCGCCTCCCGCCACCGACGGTTCACCTCGTCCAGCTCGAGGGTGAGGCGCTCCCTCTCCTCGGCCGAGATCGGCTCCGGCGGGACGGACTCCTCCGCCCCGTCCTCCGGCACGACGTACCACCGGAAATCCTCGCGACCGCGGGCATTGTTGAGACGCCAGAGGAGGAAGAGGGAGAGAAGGAACCCTGCTCCCCCCGTCGCGATCATCACCCAGGCGAACCCGGGCGTCTCGTCCAGAACGCCGATGCCGTACCAGAGGAGCAGCAACGCGGTCAGAGCCAGGGCGCCGGGGAAGACGATGCGGACGAGGACGAGTCCGACGGTGTGCATCCAGGCGCTCATGCGGCAGACCGTTCGATAAGCGTTCGCGGGGAAACAGAAAGAGCCGGTCAGACTCTGACCGACTCTTTCATGAATGTCTCGCTGTGCGCGAGGGGGACTTGAACCCCCACGTCCATACGGACACTGGCACCTGAAGCCAGCGCGTCTACCATTCCGCCACTCGCGCGAGCGTCTCGCTCCGAAGAACTCAACTTTCCGAGGATATCACGCGTTTTCGCCCGCGTTGCACACCCCGGCAGGGGCGTCGGCGGCGTTCCCCCAGGTCACCTGGCTACGATGTCCCTACCGGTCGGCATGCCAGAGGAGCCCAGTGGGACTACTTGACAGCTTTGAGAAGGGTCTCGAGCGCGCAGTGAACAGCGCGTTCGCGAAGACCTTCCGCAGCGGCATCCAGCCCGTGGAGATCGCTTCGGCGCTGCGACGCGAGGCGGATACCACTGCGGCCGTGGTGAGCCGTGACCGCATCATCGCGCCCAACAACTACGTCGTGCGCCTGAGCCCCGACGACGCGGAGCGCATGCGCGGGCTCGGCGGCGCGCTGACGGACGAGCTGCACGCACTCCTCACGAAGCACGCGAAGTCGCAGGGCTACAGCTTCGCCGGCCCCCTGTCCCTCACACTCGAGGCGGACGACAAGGTCGCCACCGGCACCGTGCGCGTCACCTCGGGCACCGTCGAAGGACGCGTGAGCTGGCAGGCCGTGGTCGACGTCGACGGACGCCGGCACACCCTCACCCGTGCCCGCACCGTGATCGGCCGTGGCTCCGACGCCGACATCACCATCGCCGACGCGGGATCCAGCCGTCGTCACGCCGAGATCCTCTGGGACGGCGAGCGCGCGATGCTCCGCGACATGGGATCCACCAACGGCACGAAGGTCGACGGGCAGAAGCTCCGCGAGGCCGCGCTCCCCTCCGACACCACGATCACGATCGGTCGTACCGACCTCGTGTTCCGCATCGTCCCCGTCGCCACCCCGTCGCGGTCGTCGCGCCCCGACGACGACGCGACCCGCGTGTTCGGAGCCCTCGGATGAGTGAACTGGTCCTGCTCCTGCTCCGCATCGGCTTCCTCGTGCTGATGTGGTTCTTCGTGTTCGGGGTCGTCTACTCCCTGCGCGCCGACCTGTTCGGGGTGCGGGCTCGGAAGCTCCCCGCGGAGGCGACAGCGGGAGCACCCGCCGCCGCTCCGGCCGCGGCACCGGCGGCCCCGCCCCGTCCCTCGTCGGCGCGACCGTCGACCGGCCCCGCGACCGTGGCCACGGCGAAGCGCCTCGTGATCACGTCCGGACCGAAGGCGGGTCTCGAACTGCCCCTGGGCTCCGACGCGATGACGATCGGCCGCTCCAGCGAATCCGCCCTGGTGATCCGCGACGACTACACGTCCAGCCATCACGCCCGGCTCCTGCTCCGCGGCGACACGTGGGCGATCCAGGACCTCGACTCGACGAACGGCACGTTCGTGGCCGGCCAGCGGGTGACGGGCGGCCCGGTCTCCCTCAGCCTCGGCACCCCGGTCAAGGTCGGCGCGACGACGTTCGAGCTGAGGGCCTGACGCCGGCATGGTCTTCGAAGGCTCGAGCGCCGCGATCTCCCACACCGGGAAGGTCCGCTCCAACAACCAGGACTCCGGGTACTCCGGGGCGAACCTGTTCGTCGTCGCCGACGGCATGGGCGGACACGCGGGCGGCGACGTCGCCTCCAGCATCGCGATCCAGCGCATGGAGCCGCTGGATCAGCCGTACTCCTCCACGGAGGACGCGCAGGCCGCCCTCCAGGCCGCCGCCACGACGGCCGCGGGCGACCTCATCCGCGCCGCGAAGGATCGTCCCGAGCTCGCCGGGCTCGGCACCACGCTCAGCGCGATCATCATGGTCGACGAGTACGCCGTCATCGGCCACATCGGCGACTCGCGCATCTACCTCTACCGCGACGACGCGCTCACGCAGATCACCGCGGACCACACCTTCGTGCAGCGACTGGTCGACTCCGGCCGGATCACCCCGGAAGAGGCCAGATACCACCCGCGTCGGTCGGTGCTCATGCGGGTGCTCAGCGACATGGACGCCGACCCCGAGCTCGACATGTTCGTCATGCACGCGCAGCCCGGCGACCGCTGGCTGCTGTGCTCCGACGGCCTCTCGGGCGTGGTGGACGAGGCCCGCATCCTCAAGGCCATGCAGCTCGGGCTCGCGCCGGGGCGCACGGCCGACAACCTCCTCAAGCAGGCCCTCGACGGCGGCGCCCCGGACAACGTCACGATCGTGATCGTCGACGTCGGCGGACAGCACCCCGTCCACTCCGGCACGGCCACGATCGTCGGCGCGGCGTCGAACCCGTCCGGGGTCTACGTGCCGCCGGTCCGCGCGCCGCGGAGCAACTGGCTGCACCCGGTGCGGCAGGCCGCGAACGAGCCGAGCCACTTCGAGCCGGCGCCCGAGTACCTCGAGGAGCTGATCGAGGAGGATCGCCGTCGCGCCAAGCGCCGCCGACTGGGCTGGATCGCCGGCGCGGTCGTCGTCCTCGCGATGCTCGGCTTCGCCGCGTTCGCGGCATACAGCTGGACGCAGACGCGCTACTTCATCGGCGCCGACGAGGACAGCGTGGTGATCTTCCAGGGCGTTCAGCAGAACATCGGTCCGATCACCCTGTCGACCCCGGTCGATGACACCGAGATCCTCCTCGCCGATCTACCGCCGTATCAGCGGGCCTCGGTCGAGCGCACCATCAGCGCCCGCTCGCTCTCGGACGCGATGGCCATCGTCGACCGGCTCCGCTCCGGCGCCGAGGCCAACATCATCGAGCAGACGCCGCTGCCCACCCCGCTCCCCTCGCCGAGCGAGACGCCGTCGGGAGGTGCCGGATGAGCACCGACGTCCAAGCCGACACCACCGTCATCAAGGCCCTGCGCCGACTGCGCATGCCTCAGACGCAGCGCAACCGCGAGTTCTGGCTGCTCCTCTTCGCCTGCGCGATCAGCGGCGCCGCCCTCACCCTCGTCCAGCTCGGCGCTCTCGGCACGATCGACCCGATGATCCTGGCGATCGGCGGCGGACTCGCCGCCCTCGCCTTCGCGCTGCACGTCGTGCTCCGCTTCGTCGCCGCCGACGCCGACCCGTTCGTGGTCCCGATCGCGACGCTGCTCACCGGCCTCGGCGTCGCGATGATCTACCGGATCGACATCGCGTTCGGGAACACCGGGTGGAACGCCTACTCCACCAAGCAGCTCGCCTGGACGGCCATCTCGCTCGCCGGTGCGATCGCGGTGGTCATCCTGCTGCGCAACTACCGGATCCTCTTCCGGTACACCTACATCTTCGGCCTCGCCGGCATCCTCCTGCTGCTCCTGCCGTTCGTGCCCGGTCTGCGGATCCCCGACGCGAACGCCCAGGTCTGGGTGTCGCTGGGCGGCATGTTCGCCTTCCAGCCCGGCGAGCTCGCCAAGATCTGCCTGGCGATCTTCTTCGCCGGTTACCTCGTGCGCACGCGGGAGAGCCTGACCTCGGTCGGCAAGCGGGTGCTCGGCATCACCTGGCCGCGCATGCGCGAACTCGGTCCGGTCCTCGTCGTCTGGCTCGTCTCGCTCGGCATCATCGTCTTCCAGCGCGACCTCGGCACCGGAACGCTCATCTTCGGCATGTTCGTGGCGATGCTCTATGTCGCGACGGGCAAGACGAGCTGGGTGCTGATCGGTCTCGGCCTCGTGGTGGCCGGCGTCGCCGCCGCCTCGCAGATCCTCAGCTACGTGCAGGGTCGTTTCATCAACTGGCTGTTCCTGTTCGACTCCTCCAAGGTCGACCCCGACGTCGCCGGCTACCAGCCCATGCAGGGACTGTTCGGTCTCGCCCGCGGCGGCCTCATCGGCACCGGCTGGGGCCAGGGCCGCCCGGAGATCACCCCGCTGGCGCACAGCGACTACATCATCACGAGCCTCGGCGAGGAGCTCGGCCTCATCGGCCTCTTCGCGATCCTCTGCCTCTACATGGTGTTCGTCAGCCGCGGCGTCCGCATCGGGCTCGCGGGTCAGGACGACTTCGGGAAGCTGCTCGCCACGGGACTGTCGTTCACGATCGCCCTCCAGGTCTTCATCATGGTGGGCGGCGTGACGCGGGTCATCCCGCTGACGGGTCTGACCACGCCGTTCCTCGCCGCCGGCGGCTCCTCCCTCGTCGCGAACTGGCTCATCGTGGCGCTCCTGCTCCGCATCTCCGACGGCGTCCGCCGTCAGCCCCGGGTGGTGATCGGCTGACATGACCAAAGAGCTCCGCAGACTCAGCATCGTCATGCTGTTCATGTTCGTCGCGCTGTTCGCCGCGACGAGCTGGATCCAGGTCGTCGAGACCGATGTCCTGTCGCAGAACCCGCACAACAAGCGGACGCGGCTGGACAGCTACGAGATCCAGCGTGGCGCGATCATCGTCGACGGCACCGCCATCGCCAACTCGGTCCCGAGCGACGACCAGTACCGGTTCCAGCGCGTGTACACCGACCCGGGCCTGTGGGAACCCGTCACCGGGTACTTCAACCCCGCCCTGGGTTCGGCCACCGGCATCGAGGAGGCGATGAACGCCGATCTCTCCGGGACCGGCTCGAACGCCTTCTTCGCCGAGATCGAGCGCATCCTCTCCGGCCAGCCTCAGCGCGGCTTCAGCGTCGAACTCTCCCTCGACACCGCCGCACAGCGCGCCGCCGTCGAGGCCCTGGACGGCCTGCAGGGAGCGGTCGTCGCGATGGACCCGAAGACCGGACGCATCCTCGCGATGGCCTCCACCCCGGGCTTCGACACGAACCGCATGGCGACGCACGACGCGAACGCGGCCAACGCCACGTACGACGAGCTGGTGGCCGATCCGGGCAAGCCGCTCTCCAACCGGGCGATCGCGGGTGACCTCAACCCCCCGGGCTCGACCTTCAAGATCGTCGTGGCGGCCGCCGCCTACGCGAGCGGAGACTGGACGCCGGAGTCGACGCTGCCCAACCCGACGTCGTACACGCTCCCCGGCTCGAACAATCGCGTCTCCAACGCCTGGGGAGGCGCCTGCGGTCCCGGGGAGACCGTCACGATCGCCGAGGCGATCCGCCTCAGCTGCAACATCCCCATGGCCGAGCTCGCGGTCGAGCTCGGCGACGACACGATCCGGGAGATGGCCGAGAAGTTCGGCTTCAACCGCAGCTTCGACACGCCCCTCACCTCGACGCCCTCCAGCTACCCCCAGGGCCTGGACGACGCGCAGACCGCGCTCACCGGGTTCGGGCAGGGACAGGTCACCGCGACGCCGCTGCAGATCGCCATGGTCTCGGCGGGCATCGCGAACGACGGCGTGGTCATGAACCCGCAGATGGTGGACGCCGTGATCGGCAACGACCTCTCGGTGATCCGGTCGTTCGAGAGCACCGAGTTCGGGCGCGCGATGGACGCCGACGTCGCCGACGACGTCACCTCCGCCATGGTCGCGAGCGTCTCAAACGGTGCGGCGCAGGGTGCAAGAATAGACGGGGTCGACGTAGCCGGTAAGACGGGAACGGCGGAGAACGGAAACAGGCCGCACACGCTGTGGTTCACGGGGTTCGCCCCCGCGGACGACCCCGCGGTCGCGGTAGCGGTCGTCGTCGAGAACGGCGGCGGACAGGGTCAATCAGGAAGCGGGGACACCATCGCCGCTCCGATTGCGAAGAAGGTCATAGAGGCGGTGCTGGGCAGATGAGGCCGACGCAGGGTGTGTCGTTCGGTGGTCGCTACGAGCTGCAGTCGCGTATTGCGATCGGCGGCATGGGCGAGGTGTGGGAGGCGACGGATCACGTCATCGGTCGCACCGTCGCCATCAAGATCCTCAAGGACGAGTACATGGGGGACCCCGGGTTCCTCGAGCGGTTCCGCGCGGAGGCGCGTCACGCCGCGCTCGTCAACCACGAGGGCATCGCCAGCGTGTTCGACTACGGCGAGGAGAACGGCAGCGCCTACCTCGTCATGGAGCTCGTGCCGGGTGAGGCTCTGTCGACGATCCTCGAGCGGGACGGCTCGCTGAGCGCGGACAAGACGCTCGACATCGTCGCGCAGACCGCCTCGGCGCTCCAGGCCGCGCACGCCGCGGGCCTCGTGCACCGCGACATCAAGCCGGGGAACCTCCTGATCACGCCCGACGGCCGTGTGAAGATCACCGACTTCGGCATCGCCCGCATCGCCGACCAGGTCCCGCTCACCGCGACCGGCCAGGTCATGGGCACGGTGCAGTACCTGTCGCCGGAGCAGGCGTCGGGTCACCCGGCCTCCCCCGCGACAGACACCTACTCGCTGGGCATCGTCGCGTACGAGTGCCTCGCCGGCAAGCGCCCCTTCACCGGCGAGTCGCAGGTCGCGATCGCCATGGCGCAGATCAACGAGCAGCCGCCGCCGCTGCCGCCGACGGTCCCGATCCCCGTGCAGAACCTGGTCATGGCGATGATCGCCAAGAAGCCGGCGGATCGCCCCTCCTCCTCGGCCACGGTCGCCCGCGCGGCCCAGGCCCTGCGTCGCGGCGACCTGAACTCCGCGGCCATCGCCGTGCCCGCCATCGCGACGGGCGGCATCGCCGGCGACGACGACGCCACGCGCATGCTCACCGCGACCGGTGACGACGGCACGACACGCATCCTCCCCACCACCGCGCAGCTTCCCACCGACGAGGCCGCCGCGGAGGAGCAGGAGAAGAAAAAGAAGAAGAAGAGCGCCTGGACGTGGCCGCTCATCGCGCTGCTCGTGCTGCTGCTCATCGTGGCCGGCGGCACGCTGTGGGCGCTGTTAGGACCCCAGACCGACGACGCGGATCCCAAGCCCACCGGGAGCTCGAGCCGCACCCCCACCCAGGTCGAGTCCGAGACGCCCTCCGCGCCGCCCACTCCTCAGGAGACGCGCGTCGACGTGACGGCGCTGAACCTCACCGACATGGACTGCGCCACGGCGACGGCGACGCTCAAGGAGGCCGGCTTCAGCGACATCACGTGCGCCGACGGCGACCCCGCGCCGAGCGACGGCGAGGTGGGCAAGGTCTACCGCGTGCAGCCCTCGGGCAACGTCGCGACGACCACCCCGATCGCATTGACCGTCTACGCCGGCCGCACACCGCTCCCGACGCCCACGGACAAGCCGACGATCACCGGGGACCCGGTCGCGGGCAGCACCGTCACCATCTCCTGGGGCACCGGTTTCACGTGCCCCAGCGGCACGACCCTGTCCGGCTACGTCGTCTCGCTGCAGAACGGCACCTTCGCCGCGGGCGGCCCGAACTTCCAGCCGACCCAGCGCAACGCGCAGGTGACGGTCGGCGACGCCGTGGGCCAGCAGCTCATCGCCACCTACCAGGGCCTGTGCTCGGGTGGGGACCAGCGGACGTCGAACGCCTCGCCGCCCCTGTCCGTCACCATCGTCGCTCCGGAGGACGGCGAGGGTGACAGCGGGGAGAGCACCGAAGGGTAGCCTGAATAGCCAGTCCAGCCGCAGTCGATTCCAGGGGGTTCATCCGTGTCCACAGAGCCACGAGTCATCGCGGGCCGGTACCGCGTCGACGAGCTCATCGGGCATGGCGGGATGGCGAAGGTGTACCGCGGGTACGACCTGACCCTGGGCCGCGAGATCGCGATCAAGATCCTCGATCCCGAGCTCGCCCGCGACACCAGCTTCCGGACGCGGTTCCGTCTCGAGGCGCAGTCGGCGTCCCGCATGTCGCACCCATCGATCGTCCGCGTGTACGACGCGGGCGACCCCTCGACGGTCGACAGCTCCTCCGACGAGCCGCCGTACATCGTCATGGAGCTCGTCAAGGGCACGCTCCTCAAGAAGATCATCGCCGACGGTCCGGTGCCCGTCGAGGACGCAGTGCGTTATGTCGACGGCATCCTCGAAGCGCTCGACTACTCGCACCGCGCCGGCGTCGTGCACCGCGACATCAAGCCCGGCAACGTCATGGTCACCGACAAGGGTCAGGTGAAGGTGATGGACTTCGGCATCGCGCGCGCGGTGTCCGACTCCTCCTCCACCGTCGCCGAGACGACGCAGATCATCGGCACCGCCGCGTACTTCTCCCCCGAGCAGGCCAAGGGCGAGCCCGTCGACGCGCGTGCGGACCTCTACTCCACCGGGGTCGTGCTGTACGAACTGCTGACCGGACGCCAGCCGTTCCGCGGGGAGTCCCCGGTGGCCGTGGCCTACCAGCACGTCAGCGAGACGCCGGTGCCGCCCTCCGAGGTCAACGAGGAGTCTCCCGCGGCCCTCGATCCGATCGTGCTCCGCGCCCTCGCGAAGGACCCGTACCAGCGGTATCCGGACGCCGCCCACTTCCGCGCCGCCCTCGACGCGGCGGTGACGGGTGCGGCACCGACGCGCAAGCAGATCGGCGCGCTGACCAGCGAGCTCTACGGACCCAATCCGCGGCAGGCGCAGGAGACGGCGCGATCGCTCCGTCAGCTCAGCACCGACACCACCATGGCCCGCACGCAGTCGGGGCCGCCCGTCGCGTGGATCTGGGCCGGCGTCGCCCTGCTCGCGGTGCTCCTGGCCTCCGTGCTGTTCTGGGTCTGGACCATCAGCATGCGGCCCGCCGACGTGCCCAGCACCTCGCGCGTCGTCCCGGATCTGACGAACGTCGCCTCGGAACGTGCGCAGGACGACCTCGCGGAACTCGACCTCTCGTCCAAGATCGTCATCGAGTCGAGTCCCTCGATCGCGGAGGGCAACGTCATCCGCACGGATCCGGAGGGCGGGGTGTCCGTGGAGCAGGGCTCGACCGTCACGCTCTACGTGTCCTCGGGCGAGGAGACGGTCGTCGTACCGAAGCTGGAGGGCCTGTCCCTCGATGCCGCCACGAAGGCGCTCCAGGACGCGGGACTCGAGCTCGGCACCGTGACCCAGCGCAACGACAAGGGTCTTGCCGCGAACACCGTCATGACGGCCAGTGAAGAAGAGGATGCCGAGGTGGCCCCCGGCACGGTGGTGAACCTCGAGGTCGCCAGCGGCAAGGTGACGCTGAAGAACATCGTCGGCTGGTCCATGGATTCGGCCACCGAGGAGCTCGAGAGTATCGGGCTCACCCCGGTGCCGACCGAGGCACCGGAGTGCCCGGCGTCGGATCCGGCGACCGTGCACTCGATGTCCGTCGCGCCGGGAGACGTTCCCGTCGGGTCGTCGGTCGAGCTCCGCTACTGCACCGGATCCTGACCCGGACCCGCCGGCTCAGCGCGCCAGCGGATCGAGGCGCGCGGATCGGGAGACGGCCTCCTCGTCGCCGCACAGCCCGAGCCAGTTCGCGAGCAGTCGATAGCCACCCCGGGTGAGCACGCTCTCCGGGTGGAACTGCACCCCGTGCAGCGGCAATGTCCGGTGCGCGAGGGCCATCACGGTGCCGTCGGGCGCGGTGGCGGTCACGGTGAGGTCGGCGGGCAGGTCGCCCGCCGCGAGAGCGAGCGAGTGGTAGCGCCCGACGTCGAACGGCGACGGGAGCCCCGCGAACAGCGCGGAGCCGTCGTGACGGACCGCCGAGACCATGCCGTGCATCACCGCAGGTGCCGACCGGACGGGCGCCCCGAGCGCGGCTCCGATGACCTGATGTCCCAGACACACGCCGAGCGTGGGCACGCCGCGCCGCATCGCGATCCGGGCGGCCTCGACAGAGACCCCGGCGTCGACGGGGGCCCCGGGCCCGGGAGAGAGGAGGAGGGCGTCGTGGGAGTCCAGCATCCGTTCCACCGCCGCGGCGTCCGTCGCGTCCGACTCGACGAGGGTGGTGTCCGCCCCGAGCTCCCGAAGATAGCCGACGAGGGTGTGCACGAAGCTGTCGTGGTTGTCGACCACCAGGACGCGCGTCATTCGACGTCGACCTCGCCGGGGGAGATGAGGGGGCTGACCCAGGGGAACACGTACCAGAACAGCGCGTAGAGCACCGCGGCGATCACCACGAGCAGGATGAGGACGCGCAGCCACCACGGGCCGGGAAGCAGGCGCCAGAGTGCGGCGTACATGGGTCTTCTCTCTCCTGGGGGGGTCACACGGACGGCGCGGCCGGCGGCGGTGGCGGTTCGGTCAGGGCCGGCGGGGGTCCCTCGGCTCGCGGTTGGAAGCTCTCGAACACCCCGTACGCGACGATGCGCTCGGCGAGCGAGTACAGCGGCGAGCATGCCGTCAACGTGATGTACTGCTCCCCCGTCTGCTGCTCCGGCATCTGCGGCACGTCGGCGAGCACGTCGGTCTGCGTCGGCTTCACGTACTCCAGGGTGCGGAACCGGTAGGTGTACCACCCGTCCGGAGTCTCCACCACGATCGCGTCGCCCACGTGCAGCTTGTCGAGCTGGTTGAACGGCTTGCCCCAGGTCGTGCGGTGGCCGGCGAGCGAGAAGTTGCCGACCTCTCCGGGCATCTTCGACTGCGTATAGATCCCGATGCCCTTCTGATCGAGGGTGCGCGCCCGGCTGGTCCCCCCGTAGATCCCGAAGTTGTAGTCGGCCCCGAACCGCGGGATGTGCATCTGCCCGAACCACTCGCCGTCGGCCGGTGCCGCCGGGACCGGCGCCTGATAGACCGTCTCGCCGTCGTCCGTCTCGATGAGAGGCGGGAGCTCGGGGGCTTCGCCCGCGGCGAGCTGCTGCGAGATCGCGGCACCCTCCTCGTTCTTCTGGGCGGCGATGATGATGTCGCCGATCCACATCTGCCAGGCGACGAAGAGGAGTACGATGACGCCGGCGGTCAGGAGGAGTTCGCCGAGCACACTCGCGAACGTGGCGCGCGACCGGGGTCGCTGCCGCCGTCCGCGCCGCCCCCCAGGCACGACAGATGCAGTCATGGGCGTGATCATATCCGCCCGACCTGTGCAGCAGGAGTCGGGGCACCGCCGATCCGCGTCCTCACGTCTCGTCGGCGCCGAGGTCTCCCGGGTACAATGACGGCATGGCACGTGACCGCAAGACCGAAGAACCCGCCGTCGAGCGCGCCGAGGGCGACGCCGCTCCCAACGCCGTCTGGTTCAAGCCGGTGATGATCGGCTTCATGCTCCTCGGCCTCGCCTGGATCCTCGTCTTCTACATCTCGGGCATGCAGTTCCCCATCCCCGGCCTCGACAACTGGAATCTGGCCATCGGTCTGGGCATCGCCCTCATCGGATTCCTCATGACCACACGCTGGCGCTGACCGGCCGCAACGACAAGAACCCCTCGCCACCGCGGCGAGGGGTTCTTTCGTCTGTCCGAGAGGCGGACGTTATCCACAGGTTATCCCCACACTGGGGAGAATTACACCGATGTTATTCACAGGCGTTAACAACCCTGTTAACAAATCGGGATCAGGCCAAAAGGATGAGGGGCGGCACCACGGCGACCACGACGATCAACAGCACCACCAGGGCGGCGAGCGACACGATCTGCCAGGTCCGCTGGTCGCGGCGCTTCGTGCGGACATAGATGAGGGCCACGAGCGCGCCCGTGATCGCCCCGCCGAGGTGCGCCTGCCAGGAGATGCCACCGGCGAAGAACCCGAAGGCGAAGTTGATGCCGAGGATCACGAGGATGCCCGTGACGTTGGCCCCGATGTGGCGCCCGATGATCAGGAGCGACGCCAGGAGCCCGAAGATCGCCCCGGAGGCGCCGACCGTCCACGTCTCCGGCGCGAGGACGGCCACCGCGACGGATCCGCCGAGACCGCTGATGAGGTACAGCGCGAGATAGCGGACACGACCGAGCATCGGTTCGAGGTTCTGCCCGAGCATCCACAGGGCGAGCATGTTCAGGGCGAGATGCACGAAGCCCCCATGCACGAACAGCACGGTCAGCAGTCGCCACGGCTCGAACGGCAGGAGGGAGAGATTCGGGTAGAGGAACGGCGCGTAGAAGCCGAGAGCCTGGATGATCGGGGCGTTGAGCCCGGGGATGAGCTGCACGAGGCCGATGAACGACGTCACCGCCAGCAGGACGTACGTGACGACGGGCTTGCCGCTGCGCACGGCCCCCATGGTCGTGGCGCCGCCGCCGCGCCAGCGTCGCGCGGCCTTCTTCTGAGCGGGGGTGCGGTTCTTGCGCTCGGCATCCATGCACTCGGGGCAGATCACGCCGACCGGGGCGGGCGTCTGGCACTCGGGGCAGATGGTGCGAAGGCACCGCTGGCAGAGCACGAAGGACTGCCGATCCGGATGCCGGTAGCAGAAGTTCTCACGATTGTTCGTGAACTCGGGCGTCGTCATCCGGATCGGCCGTCGCAGTCGTCAGGCGGCGACGATGTCGATCGACTGCAGCACCACGGGCTCGATCGGGCGGTCGCCCGCCGCCGTCGGGACCGCGGAGATCGCGTCGACGACCTTGCGCGATGCGTCGTCGGCGACCTCGCCGAAGATCGTGTGCTTGCCCTGCAGCCACGGGGTCGGGTCTGTGGTGATGAAGAACTGCGAGCCGTTGGTGCCCTCGACCTTGCCGGTGATGGCGTTGCGGCGGAGGCCCGCGTTGGCCATCGCGAGGATGTAGGGCTCGTTGAAGTTGAGCTCGTTGTTGATCTCGTCGTCGAAGTTGTACCCCGGACCGCCGACGCCCTGGCCGAGCGGGTCGCCGCCCTGGATCATGAAGTTCGGGATGATGCGGTGGAAGATGACGTCCTTGTAGAGGGGACCCTCGCCCGGCTTGCCGGTGGCGGGGTGCGTCCACTCCTGGGAGCCGTCGGCGAGACCGACGAAGTTCTTGACCGTCTTCGGGGCGTGGTCGCCGAAGAGGTTGATGACGATGTCACCGTGGTTGGTGTGCAGAGTTGCGACGTGGGAAGCGTGAACCATGCGTTCATTCTCGCAGAGCTTCCGGTGAGCGGGCCGGGCGCGTACAACGCGGGAGCCGATGATGCAAGGGGCGGGCGATTCCCTCGCCGCATCCAGCCTCTCGTGGCAAGATGGGGAACCCGTACTCCAATGGACAGGAGAGCATCGTGAGCCTCAGCCGCAAGCGGAAGAAGCAGCTTCGTCGTCTTCAGAAGGACGCGAACCAGCTGTGGGAAGACCAGCAGGTGCTCGTCGGCCACGCCGCCGACGTCGCTCGTGAGGCGGGTCGCCAGCTCGGCAACTTCAATCGCGAGCAGATCGTCCCCGTGGTCCAGGACACCTACAACCGCCGCGTCGCCCCGGTCGTCGACCGCTCGGTGAAGGCCGGTAAGCATGTGGTGGACGACAAGGTCGTCCCCATCGTCGGCGGGGTCGTGGGTACGGCGCTGACCGCCTGGGACGTCGCGAACGCGAAGCGCCACGGCGTCGAGTACAAGGCCCGCAAGGCCGTCTCGCAGAAGAAGGGTCCGGGCCTCGGATCCGTCATCGCCATCGTCCTGGGCGCCGCCGCCGCGGTCGGCGTGCTCTACGCCGCCTGGCAGGCGCTGCGGGCCGACGACGAGCTCTGGGTCGCCGACGACCCGCTGTCGGCTCCCGACGCGTGACCACTCCCGACCCGCACGCGCGGGTGAGGGATGCTGCGGCCGCCCGCGGACTCGACATCGAGATCCGCGAGCGGCCGCAGGCGCGTAGCCTCGTCGAAGCCGCCGAGATCCTCGGCATCCCGCCGTCCGGGATCGTGAAGACCCTCGTGGTGAAGCGCTCGGATGACACCTATCTGTTCGCGCTGGTCCCGGGTGGGCGGTCCATCTCGTGGCCGAAGCTGCGCGCCGTCGTCGGAGTGAACAAGCTCCGTCTGCCCGAACCCGAGCTCGCTCTCGCAGCGACCGGTTACGAGCGCGGAACCATCGTCCCGATCGGCAGCACCACCGAGTGGCCGGTCTACGCCGATGAGTCCATCGTCGGCGAGCGGATCGCGATGGGTGCCGGTGCGCACGGCTACAGCCTGTTCGTCGACGCCGACGACCTCATCGCGGCGTACGGCGCGACCGTCGCCGACATCTCGGTGCCCGAAGAGCGCTGACCGTCGCCGGATCCTCAGAGCAGGCCGGCCATCCGCAGGGCGATGTCCACCAGCCGTACACGCTGCAGTCCGGCGACCGCGGAGAGCGCGAACCACTCGGCGCGATCGGTGGATCCCTCCGTCTCCCAGCGCAGCTTCCCCCCGGTGACCTCGGCCCGATAGACGATGCGCAGGGTATGCAGGGGGTCGGACGACTTCTGCACGCGCCGTCCGGCCGGGATGACACGGGAGTGGATGCCGAGGAGCTGTCCGACCCGGACCGTGTACCCGGTCTCCTCGCGGAGCTCCCGCCGCACCGCGTCCTCCGGCGCCTCGCCCGGTTCCAGGCCGCCGCCCGGGAGCGTCCACGCCACGCGCCGGCCCTCGGTCCACCGCGCCAGCAGGAGGCGCCCACCCTCATCGGTGACGACCCCGTATGCGGCGACGCGCAGGTCCATGCGTCACACCTTATCCGGGTCTCGGGCCGTCCCCCGCCGCGTGACGATCGGGGTGATCGATCACGAATCGAGAAGCCCGACATCACGGGCCGTCCCTACGCTGGGAGCATCATCCGGCCCACGAGAGGAACATCATGGCTGACACCGAGAAGAACTTCACCGCCGAGGAGCGCGAGGCCATGCAGGCCGCCGCCAAGGAGGCCCGCACCCGACGCTCGCGGGCCAAGAAGTCGCCCGAGGAGCTGCGGGCCGCCGGAGAGGCCGATCTCAAGGAGGCCGTCGCGAAGCTCACCGACGAGGACAAGCTGCTCGCCGAGAAGCTGCACGAGCTGGTCTCCGAGGTGGCGCCGGAACTCGTGCCCCGGACGTACTACGGCATGCCGGCGTGGGGGCGCGACGGGAAGGTGCTGTGCTTCTTCCAGCCGGCCAGCAAGTTCAAGGTCCGCTACGGCACCTTCGGGTTCGAGCCGATCTCCAACCTCGATGACGGCACCGTCTGGCCGACCGCGTACGCGGTGACCGCGCTCACGGAGAAGGACCTCGAGTTCCTCGCCGGACGCATCCGCCAGGCGATCAGCTGATCCCGAAGTGGGTCTGACGCAGCGGGGCCGCTCGCGTTAGCGTGGTGCCTGTGAGCACCCTTCCCTTCTCCGCCGCCGTCTACGCCCGCCGTCTGGCACGCGCGCAGGAGCGCGCCCAGGAGGCTGGCCTCGACGCGATCATCGTCGGCCCCGGCCCCGACCTGCAGTACCTCCTCGGCGTCGAGGGTGACACCATCGAGAGGCTGACCGCCCTCGTCCTGCCGCCGCAGGGCGCGGCGACGGTCATCGTCCCGCGGATGGAGCTCGCCAAGGTGCGCAGCACGGCCGTCGGAGAGCTCGGACTGACCGTCGCCGACTGGGTCGACGGCGACGATCCGTACGCCCTCGTCGCCGCGGCGACAGGTCCCGTCTCCCGCGTCGGGGTGTCGGATGCGCTTCCCGCGCTGCACGTCGTCCCGATCGGGGAGCGGCTGCAGGCCCGGCTCGAGCTCGCGACACCCGTCCTCCGCGAGGGCCGGATGACCAAGGACGACGAGGAGATCGCCGAGCTGCGCCGAGCCGGCGCGGCGATCGATGCCGTGCACCGCCGCGTGCCCGGATGGCTGCGCGCCGGCCGCACCGAGCGGGAGGTCGCCGCCGACATCGCCGCGGCGATCGTGGAGGAGGGGCATCGGACCGTCGAGTTCGTCATCGTCGGCTCCGGGCCCAACGGCGCCGACCCGCACCACGAGGTCTCCGACCGGGTCATCGAGCAGGACGACGTGGTGGTCGTCGACATCGGCGGCGCGGTGCCGAGCGGCTACAACTCGGACAGCACGAGGACGTACGTGGTCGGAACTCCCGATCCGGTGGCAGCCGATCGCATCGCCACCCTCGTCCGCGCGCAGCAGGCGGCCGTGGACGCGGTGCGGCCCGGGGTCACGGCGGCGGAGGTCGACGCGGCCGCCCGCTCGGTTCTCACGGAGGCGGGGCTCGGCGAGGCGTTCCTGCACCGCACGGGTCACGGGATCGGCGTCTCGGTGCATGAGGAGCCCTACATCGCCCCCGGCAACGACCTCGTGCTCCGAGAGGGCATGGCCTTCAGCATCGAGCCCGGCATCTACTTCGCCGGCGAATGGGGCGCCCGCATCGAGGACATCGTGGTCGTGACGGCGGACGGCGCCGAGCGCCTGAACACGGCACCGCATGAACTCACGGCGACCGACCGGTGAGGGAGAGGATGGTGGAGCCTAGGAGATTCGAACTCCTGACATCCTGCTTGCAAAGCAGGCGCTCTACCAACTGAGCTAAGGCCCCGTGAGGGAATTCTTGAATTGAAAGGGTGGGGCTACCAGGACTTGAACCTGGGACCTCTTCATTATCAGTGAAGCGCTCTAACCGCCTGAGCTATAGCCCCGTCAACCTCCAGAACTTTACCGGAGTTTCGCCGAAAATCCGAATCGAGGGCGAGGACCCCCTCCGGGATCCTCGCCCTCGGCCGGTCACCGTCCCGGACTGACGTCCACGCTGCCGGCCGACACGGACACGTCGATCGTGCGGCGGGCGCTCGGGGACTCGTCGACCCGGGCATCGAACGAACCCGCGTTGACGTCCTGACTGATCCGATACTCCACGTCGGGAAGGGTCAGATTCAGCGATCCGGCGCTCACGTCGATCGTGGTCGTCGTCGGCGCATCGCCGGTCAGCTCCGCCGTCAGATCGCCTGCAGCGATGCCGAGATCCGCCTGATCGACGCCGTCGAGGAGGACGTCCGCGCGTCCCGCGTTCATCTGCACGTCGAAGGCCGAGGCCGCACCGGAGACGTCGAGGGATCCGGCGTTGATCTGGACTTCCAGGGAGCCGAACTCACCGGAGACGTCGAGAGCGCCGGCATCGAGAGTGAGACTCGCGTCGAGGTCGGAGCCGCTGAGCTCCTCCGGCAGCGTGAGGACCGCGCGCTCGTCGTCGCCGAACCAGTTGCCGAACCACCAGCCGAAGGCCGGTCGAGGACTCCGGACGACGAGCTCGTCCGCCTCGCGCTCGAACGTCCACGCACCGCGGCCGTTGGTCACGGAGAGCTCCGCCGCGTCGACATCGCCGAAGTCGATGCGGACCATGCTCGCGTCGGCGTCGAGATCGATCGCGGTGACGCCGTCGACGTCCACCGTCTGCACCGAATCCGGTCGGCTGGAGGAGAGGAGGGTGCCGGTCGCCGCGACGGCCGCCGTGCCTCCGGCTCCGAGCAGGGCGATCCCACCGACCACCGCGGTGACGATCATGACGGCGGTCGCTCCGGAGGAGCGCCGGGGTCCGGGCGCGCCGGGCGCCGACGCGGGGGAAGCCGCGGACGGCGGCGGGGGAGGAGTGATCGGGGTGTGGCCGCCCTGTGCTCCCGTGTTCTCGGTGGTCATCGTGTGACTCCTGTCTGGCCGTTCGGCGGCGTCGTGCCGCCCGTGTTCTCGAGGTGGGCGAGGGCGGCGAGCACGCGGCGGTTGCCCGACTCGTCCTGTTCGAAGCCCAGCTTCTGGAAGATGGAGGTGATGTGCTTCTCGACGCTCGCCGCCGAGAGGAAGAGGAGGCCGGCGATCGCCTGGTTCGACTTGCCCTCGGCGAGCAGGGCCAGCACGGTGCGCTCCCGCTCGGTGAGCCGCATCATGCGGTCGTCGCGGTTCCGCCGGGTGAGGAGCTGAGCCACCACTTCCGGGTCGAGCACCGTGGCCCCGTCGGCGATCCGCTGCACCGAATCGATGAACTCGGCGACATCCGCCACCCGGTCCTTCAGGAGGTAGCCGAGCGGACCGCCCTGCGCGGCGATGAGGTCGGACGCGTAGCGCTCCTCCACGTACTGCGACAGCACGAGGATGGCGAGCGCCGGGTGCACGGCACGCAGGTCCAGCGCCGCGCGGATGCCCTCGTCCGTGAACGTGGGCGGGAGCCGCACATCGAGGATGCAGAGGTCCGGGGAGGTGGATGCCACAGTGGCACGGAGGTCGGTGGTGTCGGTGAGGGCGGCGACCACCTCGTGGCCGGCGTCCTCCAGCAGACGCACGAGCCCCTCGCGCAGGAGGACGGAGTCCTCGCAGATCAGGATGCGCATGGCACGTTCACCTCCAGGCTGGTCGGACCGCCCTGCGGGCTGTCGAGTCGGAACGTCCCGCCCGCGGCGAGGATCCGGTTCGCGATGCCGTCGAGGCCTCCGCCCGGGATGACCTGGGCGCCGCCCATGCCGTTGTCCTCGACCCGCGCCCAGAGGGTGTTCCCCTCGCGGAGCCGGACCGTGACCCGCGCCTCGCTGGCCCGGGAGTGCTTCGCCGCATTGGTCAGCGACTCGGCGATGGAGAAGTACACCGCCGCCTCCGCATCGCGCCCCGGCCGCGGAGCCCCTGAGCCGTGCCCCTGGGTCCCTGAGCCGTAAACCTGGGTCCCTGAGCCGCCACCCTGGGTCCCTGAGCTTGTCGAAGGGTCCATCCGCACGTCCAACTGCACGGGGATGGGGGAGCGGCTGGCGAGCGCCGACAGTGCGGCGTCCAGGCCGCGGTCGTCGAGCACCGACGCGTGGATGCCCCGCGCGAGCTGCCGCAGCTCGGTGATCGCCGCCTTGGTCGACGTGTGCGCCTCGGAGATGAGCTCCTTCGCGGCGTCGGGATCGGTGTCGATCTTCTGCTGCGCGAGCCCGAGGGTCATCCCGACGGAGACGAGCCGCGGCTGGACGCCGTCGTGGAGGTCGCGTTCGATCCGCGTCCGTTCCAGGTCGGCGGCGCGGACCGCTCCCTCCCGCTGGGCGGTGGATGCCCGCACACGCTCGGTGAGCTCGACCTCCCGGGCCCGGGCGACGATCGCCAGCGCCAGCGTGCGAGCCAGGAGGGCGAGGCCGATGATGCCGGCGGCCGAGGCGAGCGCACCGAGGATGCCGATCAGGGGCGCCCAGGACACCGGGATCTGCCCGCCGCCGAAGGGACCGATGATCGTCTCGGCCGAGGTCAGCGGCGCGAAGGCGATGATGATCGACCAGAGGAGGGCCCAGAAGAGCCGCAGCACCACGAAGCCGAGGACGGCGGTGATCGCGAAGTCCGCGACCGCGCGCCACATCCGTCCGTCGATGGCCTGCCGCCCGAGTGAGCGGAGCCAGCCGCCGAAGCCGGGACGGTCCCGCGGCTGGAGCCGGAGCGGGGTGTTCGGCACGCGGTACAGGCCGGCGACGCGGGCGATCTCGAACCAGCCCACGCCGAAGAGCGCGTACACGAGGCCCACGAGCACGACGATGCCGACGCCGAAGACGAAGAGGAGTCCGAGTCCGGTGCCGAGGAGGCCGCCGAGCATCCCGAAGATGCCGCCCCCGATCACCCCGACTCCGGCGAGGTGCAGGATCGTGAGCGGGATGCGCAGCGGCGGCTTCCCGGTCGCAGCGGCCTCGAGGGTCGCAGTCTGTGTGGTCATGCTTCCACGGTAGGGCCGCCGCACGACCTCGCCCACCGAGTCAGCCGGACACTCCCGTTCGGGTTTTCCCTACCCCGCCGAAACCCCGCTCTATCGCCGAAACCCCGGCCTGCGTCGGTGCGCAGGCCGGGGTTTCGGCGGAAAGGCGGGGTCTCGGAGGCTCAGTTCGACATGAAGCCGACGAGCAGCCCTCCGGTGACCTTCACGGCCAGGTTGTAGATGCCCGCGACGACCGCACCGAGCACCGTGAACACGATGAGGTTGAGGATCGCGACGACGGCGGCGAACGCCATGACCTGCGGCAGACCCACGAGCTCCGACAGCGGGATGGCGCCGTCCGTGAAGCTGCGCACGAACTCGTCGGCCGTGGACATGATGCCGGTGGCCTGGAGCACGAGGAAGATCAGGAAGAACGACACCATCGTGACGACGGCCAGTGCGACCGCTCCCAGGAAGGAGAGCTTCACGGCGGACCAGAAGTCGACGTAGACGAGGCGCAGACGGACCTGCTTACCGCCGGTCTTCCGTGTCGACTTCTTCGCCAGCTTGTCGGCCACTGTGCTCATGCGTCTGTATCCTCGGGTGTCTCAGTCGTCTGGGGGGCCTCGGCATCGGCATCCGGCTCGGTCTCCTCTTCGGTGAGACCACGCTCGCCGTTCCGGGCGATGGCGAGGATGCGGTCGGCCTCCGTCGTGCGGGCGAACACCACTCCCATGGTGTCGCGACCCTTGGCGGGGACCTCGGCCACGGCAGAGCGTACCACCTTGCCGCTGGACAGAACCACCAAGACCTCGTCGTCCTCGGACACGATCAGACCACCCGCGAGAGTGCCCCGATCGTCGTTCAACTTGGCGACCTTGATGCCGTATCCGCCGCGCCCCTGGACCCGGTATTCCTCGACGGCGGTGCGCTTGGCATAGCCGCCGTCGGTGACGACGAACACGTACTTCCCGGGTGCGGCGACGGAAGCGGACAGCAGGCTGTCGCCTTCGCGGAACTTCATGCCCTTCACGCCGGCGGTGGCGCGACCCATCGGGCGCAGGGCCTCGTCGGTCGCCTGGAACCGCACCGACATGCCCTTGCGGCTGATGAGGAGGATGTCGTCCTCGGCGTTGACGAGGAGAGCGCTGACCAGCTCGTCCTCGTCGTTCAGCCGGATCGCGATCACGCCGCCCTGGCGGTTGGTGTCGTAGTTGTCGAGACGGGTCTTCTTGACCAGGCCGTCGCGCGTGGCGAGGACGAGGTAGTCGGCCACGGCGTAGTCGCGGATGTCGAGGACCTGCGCGATGCTCTCGTCCGGCTGCAGTGCGAGGAGGTTCGCGACGTGCGTGCCCTTCGCGTCACGCCCGGCCTCCGGCACCTCGTACGTCTTCGCGCGGTAGACCCGGCCCTTGTCGGTGAAGAACAGCAGCCAGTGATGGGTCGTCGTGACGAAGAAGTGCTCGACGATGTCGTCGGCGCGCAGCTGGGCGCCCTTGACGCCCTTGCCGCCGCGGTGCTGGGAGCGGTAGTTGTCGCTGCGCGTGCGCTTGATGTAGCCCTCGCGCGTGACGGTGACGACCATCTCCTCTTCCGCGATGAGGTCTTCCATCGACACGTCGCCGTCGAAGCCGTGCAGGATGTGCGTGCGCCGCTCGTCCCCGAACCGGTCGACGATCGCGGTGAGCTCCTCGCGGATGATCGTCCGCTGCCGGCCCTCATCGGCGAGGATCGCCTTGTAGTCCGCGATGAGCGCCTCGAGCTCGTTCGCCTGGTCGATGATCTTCTGACGCTCCAGCGCGGCGAGGCGACGGAGCTGCATCTGCAGGATGGCATCGGCCTGGATCTCGTCGATGTCGAGGAGCTTCTGCAGACCCTCGTTCGCATCCTGCGTCGTCTGGGAACGGCGGATGAGCGCGATCACCTCGTCGAGCGCGTCGAGCGCCTTCAGATAGCCGCGCAGGATGTGCATGCGCTTCTCGGCCTCGTTCAGCCGGAACTGCGTCCGTCGCACGATGACGTCGATCTGGTGGGCGATCCAGTTCGAGATGAAGCCGTCGATCGCGAGCGTCCGGGGCACGCCGTCGACGATCGCGAGCATGTTCGCGCCGAAGTTCTCCTGCAGCTGCGTGTGCTTGTAAAGGTTGTTCAGCACCACCTTCGCCACGGCATCGCGCTTGAGCACGACGACGAGGCGCTGACCCGTGCGGTCCGAGGACTCGTCGCGGATGTCGGCGATGCCGGTGATCTTGCCGTCGCGCGCGAGGTCGCCGATCTTGACCGCCACGTTGTCGGGGTTCACCTGGTACGGCAGCTCGGTGATGACCAGGCAGGTCCGCCCCTGGATCTCCTCGACGTTGACGACCGCGCGCATCGTGATCGAGCCGCGGCCGGTGCGGTACGCCTCGTGGATGCCCTTCGTGCCGAGGATCTGCGCGCCGGTCGGGAAGTCCGGTCCGGGGATGCGCTGGATCAGCCCGTCGAGCAGCTGCTCCCGGGGGAGGTCCGGGTTGTCCAGCGCCCAGAGCGCGGCATCGGACACCTCGCGGAGGTTGTGCGGCGGGATGTTGGTCGCCATGCCGACCGCGATGCCGACCGAGCCGTTGACGAGGAGGTTCGGGAACCGGGACGGCAGAACCGTCGGCTCCTGGGTCTGGCCGTCGTAGTTGTCGGCGAAGTCGACGGTGTCCTCTTCGATGTCGCGCACCATCTCGAGCGCGAGCGGGGCCATCTTCGTCTCGGTGTACCGCGGTGCCGCCGCGCCCATGTTGCCGGGCGAGCCGAAGTTGCCCTGGCCGAGAGCGAGCGGGTACCGGAGCGACCACGGCTGCACGAGACGGACGAGCGCGTCGTAGATCGCCGAGTCGCCGTGCGGGTGGTACTGACCCATGACCTCGCCGACGACGCGGGCGCACTTGGAGAACGACTTGTCGGGCCGGAATCCGCCGTCGTACATGCCGTAGATCACTCGGCGGTGCACCGGCTTGAGACCGTCGCGCACATCGGGGAGAGCACGGCCGACGATGACCGCCATGGCGTAGTCGAGATAGCTGCGCTGCATCTCCGACTGCAGATCGACCTGGTCGATCTTGCCGTGCTCGTGGCCCTCGGTGATGTCGGGGCGTTCTTCGTCAGTCATGTGTCTTTCCTGGTTGGCTGAGCTTGTCGAGGCGTCGGATCCCCTGGCACACGCTCAGGGACCCCGCGGTGATCAGATGTCGAGGAACCGGACGTCCTTGGCGTTGCGCTGGATGAAGCTCCGACGCGATTCCACGTCCTCGCCCATCAGCACGCTGAAGATCTCGTCCGCGGCGGCGGCGTCCTCGATGGTCACCTGGCGGAGCGTCCGGGTGGTGTGGTCCATCGTGGTCTCCCAGAGCTCCTTGGCGTTCATCTCGCCGAGACCCTTGTAGCGCTGGATGCCGGCGTCCTTCGGGATGCGCTTGCCGTTCTCCAGCCCGTAGGCCAGCAGCGCGTCGCGCTCGGCGTCGCTGAACACGTACTCGTGTGCCGCGTTCGACCACTTGAGGCGGTAGAGCGGCGGCATCGCGAGGTACACGAAGCCGGCCTCGATGAGTCCGCGCATGTAGCGGAACAGCAGCGTGAGCAGCAGGGTGGTGATGTGCTGGCCGTCGACGTCGGCATCGGCCATCAGCACGATCTTGTGATAGCGCGCCTTCTCGATGTCGAACTCCTCGCCGATGCCCGTACCGAAGGCCTGGATCATCGCCTGGACTTCCTTGTTGCCGAGCGCCTTGTCGAGACGCGCGCGCTCGACGTTGAGGATCTTGCCGCGCAGCGCGAGGATCGCCTGCGTGTGCGGGTCGCGACCCTGCACCGCGGAACCACCGGCCGAGTCGCCCTCCACGAGGAAGATCTCGCTGATCGACGGGTCCTTGCTCGTGCAGTCCTTGAGCTTGTCGGGCATCGCCGCCGACTCGAAGACGCTCTTGCGTCGAGCCGTCTCGCGCGCCTTGCGGGCGGCGAGGCGTGCCGTCGCCGCGTCGATCGCCTTGCGGATGACGTTCTTCGCCTGGGTCGGGTTGCGGTCGAACCAGTCGCCGAGCTGATCGCCGACGACCTTCTGCACGAAGGCCTTCGCCTCGGTGTTGCCGAGCTTGGTCTTGGTCTGACCCTCGAACTGGGGCTCGCCGAGCTTGATCGAGATGACGGCGGTCAGCCCCTCACGCACGTCGTCGCCGGAGAGGTTGTCGTCCTTCTCCTTGAGGAGGTTGTTCGCACGGGCGTAGCGGTTGACGAGCGTGGTGAGCGCCGCCCGGAAGCCCTCCTCGTGCGTGCCGCCCTCGTGCGTGTTGATCGTGTTCGCGTAGGTGAACACGTTCTCCGTGTAGGACGTGGTCCACTGCATCGCGACCTCGAGCGAGATCTTGCGCGCCGTGTCCTCCGACTCGAAGGCGATGATCTCCTCGTTGACGACCTCGGCGTGGCGCACCTTGTTCAGGTACTCGACGTAGTCGACGAGGCCGCGCTCGTAGAAGAAGACGTCGCTCGGCTGCTTCGTGACCGCCTGGCCGTCTTCCTCCGTCTCGTACGCCGACTCCGGGCGCTCGTCGGACAGCTCGATGCGCAGTCCCTTGTTGAGGAACGCCATCTGCTGGAACCGGGTGCGGAGCGTGTCGTAGTCGAACTCGACCGTCTCCTGGAAGATCTCCGCGTCCGGCCAGAACGTGATGCTCGTCCCGGTCTCCTCGGTGGCCTCGCCCTTCTCGAGCTTCTGCTGCGGGACGCCGCCCTCGGCGAAGCTGTGCCGCCAGACGAAGCCCTTCTGCTTGACCTCCACGTCGAAGCGGGTCGAGAGGGCGTTCACGACCGAGGAACCGACGCCGTGCAGACCGCCGGAGACGGCATAGGCGCCGCCGCCGAACTTGCCGCCCGCGTGCAGGATCGTGAGCACGACCTCGACCGTGGACTTCGACGGGTCGGAGGAGTGCGGGTCGACGGGGATGCCGCGCCCGTTGTCGACCACGCGCACGCCGCCGTCGGCGAGAAGGGTGACGAGGATCGTGTCGGCGTAGCCGGCCAGCGCCTCATCGACGGAGTTGTCGACGATCTCGTAGACGAGGTGGTGCAGGCCGCGGGGTCCGGTCGAGCCGATGTACATGCCGGGGCGCTTGCGCACGGCCTCGAGTCCTTCGAGGATCTGGATCGAGTCGGCGCCGTACTCACCGGGCTGCTGCTTCTTCGGTGCGGGTGCCGCCGATTCTCCGGCCTGTGAGCCCGACGAAGCGTCGTTGTTCGGTTCCGTCTCGTCAGCAGGGGATTCAGGCGTCATCAGAGGGCATTCTCCAGATCGATATCTCGAACTCCCATTCTAGCCGGGTTTCGAGTCGAAATGCCGCTCAACGGCCGCGTGTGGCCCTCTGAGCGTTTCGGACCCCTTGCATGGTGCCCTACCCGTAGGTATCGCGCGGGCCCCGCCCTGGAACGGCTCTGGGACCCCATTTCCACGAGGGGACGTCCGGTCCGATGAAGCGGAGGTTCTCCACCCCCGCCTCCGGATACCGTCGTCCGATCTCCGTGAGGATGGTCGCACGCATGAACTGCAGGTTCTTCGCCCACGCCGTGGAATCGCACTTCACGGTGAGAAGTCCCCGCTCGAGCGACACCGGCTCCGAGTGCTTCGCGGTGTCCGCTCCGGCGAGGTCGGCCCACTGCCGGACGAGGTCCTCCCGCGCGAGCGTCGTCTCCCAGCCGGATTCACGGGTGAGGGTGTCGAGGACCGCACCGAGGGTTCCCGGATCGCGTCCGGGAGTGAACGGCGCGTTGTCGTCGTCGACCGAGATCCGTCGCTTGCGCTTCCAGTTCTTGGCGCTCGGCTTGAGCCCGCGCAGCCGCAGATAGGTGGCGACGGTCTCCGGCGCCTCCGCCGGGGCTGCGCTGTCCGTGACGACGTCAGTCATCCTGCGCACCCTCCTCTTCCTGCGACCGGTCGCGCTCGTCGGTGATGGTGCCCGCTGCGATGCGCACGACGTGGGCGTGGAGCACATCGGGGATATCCTCCTCCACCGCGGCAGTCACCACCACCTGCTCGTAGCCCGCGGTGAGGGTGGCGAGGCGCTGGCGCCGATCGGCGTCCAGCTCGGCGAAGACGTCGTCGAGGATGAGCACCGGGTCGCCGGCGGGAGACTCGCTGCGCAGCAGCTCGGCGGATGCCAGCCGCAGAGCGAGCGCGACCGACCAGGACTCACCGTGCGAGGCGTAGCCCTTCACGGGAAGGTCGCGCACCCGCAGCACCAAGTCGTCCCGATGGGGTCCGGTGAGGGTGAGACCGCGGTCGAGCTCATTCGATCGTTTCGCCGCCAGCGAGGCGCGGAACATCTCGGCGATCCGGCGGGAGTCTCCGCGCACGTCATCCACGGGAGTGGAGCCGTCGGCGGCGTCCCGATCGTCGTCGTCCTCCGGATCGCTGCCGGCGACGGACAGGGCCCAGTCCAGTTGCGGTCGGTGATCGGCGCCCGCGATCGCCGCATAGGCATCGGCCACCGGCTGCTGCAGGTCGGCGGCCAACCGCTGTCGCGCCGTGATGATCTCCGATCCCAGCGAGACGAGCTTGTCGTCCCAGACGTCCAGGGTGCTCAAGGCCTCACCGCGGATGCCGCGCGCCCGCGCCGACTTGAGAAGGGCGTTGCGCTGCTTGAGCACGCGATCGTAGTCGGCCAGTACCGCGGCGAGGCGCGGGGTGCGCTGGATGAGGAGCTGATCGGCGAACCGGCGCCGAGCCGACGGGTCTCCACGGACGATCTGGAGGTCTTCCGGCGCGAAGAGGACGACGTGCGCGTAGCGGGGGAGCTCGTTGGTCTTCGACGGCGAGCCGTTGATGCGCGCCTTGTTCGACCCCTGCCGATTGAGCTGCACCTCGACGAGCACACGCCGCTCACCGTGGGAGAGCCGCGCACGGATGACCGCGTAGTCCTGGCCGTCCCGCACCATCGGAGCGTCGGACGACACCCGATGCGACCCGAGCGTCGCGAGGAAGACCACGGCCTCGGCGAGGTTCGTCTTGCCCTGGCCGTTCCGCCCGACGAGGACGTTCGGCCCTCGGTGCAGGGCGAGTTCCGCGGTCGCGTAATTGCGGAAATCGACCAGGCTGAGGTGCTCCACAATCACGGAGCCAGCCTACCTTCCGGGTCGGACACTCCCTCGGGGCGAGAGCTCGCGCTCAGCGCAGGAGGAGGTTGGGCTGCAGCAGGTACTTGAACGAGTCCAGGCCCGCCTGGTCGACCGAGGTCTGGCTGGTGATGAGGACGGGGCTGAGCTTGTTGGCGTTGTCGCTGGAGGTGAAGGTCACTCGCACGAACTCGCTCTTGACCGCGCCGAGCGCCTCGATGAGGTACTGCGGGTTGAGCCCCAGGGTCACCTCGTCGCCGCCGGAGAGGATGGCGTCGACCGACTCGGAGGCGCGGGCGTGCTCGCTGCCGGAGGCGTCCATCGTGACGCTGTCGGTCGAGAACGTGAAGCGCAGCGGCGCGGCGCGGTCGAGCACGAGGGACACGCGGCGGACGGCCTCGATGAGGTCGGCGGTGTTGACGACAGCGTAGTGGTCGGTCTGCTCGGGGAAGAGGCGTCGGACCGGGGGGAAGTTGCCCTTGATGAGCAGCGAGGTCACGGTCTTGTTGCCGGCGGTGAACGCGATGATCTCGCGGTCTCCGGCCCCCGAGAAAGCGATCTGGATCGTGCCGGCGTGCCCGAAGGTCTTGCCGACCTCGACGAGCGTACGAGCGGGGACCAGCGCGGTCGCCTCGACGGCTTCCCCATCCCACGGCACGTCGCGGAGCGAGACCCGGTAGCGGTCGGTGGCGACGAGGCTGAGCGTGTGTCCGGTGACCTCGAGCTGGACACCCGTCAGCACCGGAGTCACGTCGTCACGGGATGCGGCGAAGCCGACCTGGGCGATCGCGGTGCCGAATTCGTCGGCCGGGACGACGCCGGAGGATCCGGAGACCTCGGGAATCGACGGGTATTCCTCGACCGGCATGGCCGCGAGGGTGAAGCGCGCCGAGCCGCAGGTCACCGCGATCCCGCCGTCATCCTCCACGGCGATCTCGATGGGGGCGTTCGGGAGGCGGCTCGCGATGTCCGAGAGCAGGCGGCCGTGGACGAGGATCGTGCCCGGGGTCTCGACCGTCGCCTCGATGGTGGTCCGTGCGGAGGCCTCGTAGTCGAAGGCCGAGAGCGTGAGTCCCGAACCGTCGGCCTCGATCAGCACTCCGGCGAGGATCGGCTGCGGATTGCGCTGGGGGAGCAGCTTGACGACGAAGGACACAGCCTCGCTGAAGACATCGCGGTTGACCTGAAACCTCACGGGTGCTCCCTTGTCGTCGAACATGACGGGTCGTCGTCGGGCCCTGCCTGTGCAGGGAATCCCATGCTAGCCCCACAGTCCTGCGCTTCCCTACGCCGGAGGACTTGTCATGCCCCGGACCGGTTCTCCCCACCGTCTGGTGATCGGATCGCACCCTGAATGACTTAACTCCTTAACGGTGTTAACACCTGTGGATACTGTGGATAAGTCGGTGGAAAGCAAGCGCGAGTAGGGAACTACACACTTGTCACTTGTGGAGACGCTGAGGAATCCGCGGGTGGATGAGAGTCCATCACGATTCGACCGTCCCGCGGTTATCCACAGGTTTCCCCGATCGACACACATCTGCGTCGGCGCGTTCCACGGTCATCCACAAGTTATCCACATGTGCATAGACGCATTTTTCTGGCGGTCAGGGACCTGTCAAACGCCGAAGGGACGCCGTCCGGTATCGGATGGCGTCCCTCTCGTGCGCGCAGGCGTCAGCGACGACCGAGCTGCGTGGTGATCTCGGTCACCTGGTTGTAGATCGAGCGGCGCTCCTTCATGAGCTCGCTGATCTTCTTGTAGGCGTACATGACCGTCGTGTGGTCCCGGTTGCCGAAGAGTTGCCCGATCTTCGGGAGGGAGAGGCTGGTGCGCTCACGGCAGAGGTACATGGCGATCTGCCGGGCGGTGGCGATCTGCTGCGAGCGGCTGGAGCCGTAGAGATCGTCGACGGTGAGCTTGAAGTACTGTGCGGTCGCCGTGATGATGTCGGTCGGCGAGATGATGTTGTCCTCGGCCGTGTCGATGATGTCCCGCAGCACGGTCTGGGCGAGGGAGATGTCGAGGGCCGAGCGGTTCAGGCTCGCGAACGCCGAGACGCGGATGAGTGCGCCCTCGAGTTCGCGGATGTTCGAGGACACGACCGTGGCTATGTACTCGAGCACCTCGTCGGGGATGTGGAGGGCTTCGCTCTGCGCCTTCTTGCGCAGGATCGCGATGCGGGTCTCGAGGTCGGGTGCCTGCACGTCGGTGATGAGGCCCCACTCGAAGCGGCTGCGCATGCGGTCCTCGAAGCCGGTCAGGTGCTTCGGCGCGACATCGCTCGTGATCACGACCTGCTTGTTGTGATCGTGCAGGGTGTTGAACGTGTGGAAGAACGCCTCCTGCGTCTCCGCGCGCCCCTGGAGGAACTGGATGTCGTCGATGAGGAGGATGTCCACGTCGCGGTAACGCGCCTGGAACGCGGCACCGCGGTTGTTGGCGATCGAGTTGATGAAGTCGTTCGTGAACTCCTCACTCGACACGTATCGGACCTTGACCCCCGCATAGAGGGACTGCGCGTAGTCGCCGATGGCGTGGAGGAGGTGGGTCTTGCCCAGTCCGGAGTCGCCGTAGATGAAGAGCGGGTTGTAGGCCTTGGCCGGCGCTTCGGCCACCGCGACCGCCGCGGCATGGGCGAACCGGTTGGACTGGCCGATCACGAAGTTGTCGAAGGTGTACTTCGGGTTGAGGCGCGACTCGTGGCGCACGGCCGCGGGCTGCTCCATCGGGGACTCGGCGCGCACCGGTTCCTGCCGACCGAAGTCCGCCACGGCGATGGGGGCGGTGGGCTGCTCGGCCAGTTCGTGGTTCACGACGACCCGGTACGAGGTGACCTCCTCGCCGATGTGCGCGAGGGCTTCCATGATGGGCAGCCGGAGGCGCTTGTTGATCTGGGCCGCGGTGAGGTCGTTCGGCACCTCGAGGTAGAGCGTCGCCGACATCACGCCGGCCGGTACCGCGAGACTGAGGAACCCCTGGAGCTGGGGGGTGACCCGGTCGTCGGCTTCCAGCAGCTCCTGCACCGTGGTCCAGATCGGGACTTCGGGCTGGGCTGGTGAGGACAT